>CAXXUJ010000001.1:0-2466711 GCA_963677695.2 Sphaerochaetaceae bacterium
AGATACTCTCGAAGAGGCGCTCAGCACCTCGGTACTTGCAGCCGGGACCTCAAGAAGGAGAGGGAAGAAGAGAAAATACTTTTTCATTTCCCCTGAGCAGCTTGCAGAGCGGGTCCATTCCTCTGGTGAAGGAACCGTCTCCATCGTTTTCGGTCGAGAAGCGACCGGACTTACCGATGAGGAACTGAACCTCTGCCACCTCTGTGTGGAGATTCCGAGTTCTTCCGAGCAGGGTTCGCTGAACCTCGCCCAGGCGGTTCAGGTGATTTCCTATGTGCTGTTCAATGCAGAGAGAAGCGCATCCTCCTTCATCCCCATCGATGAAACGCGTATCCGTGAAGTGACCGATCTTATCGACGACAGCTTAGAGAAAATCGACTACTACAAGGGAACGGAACGGCCTCTGGTCCGCTCCTATTTTCATGATATCATAGGAAGGGCATCCCTCGATGAGAAGGAAGCTGAAAGAATGGTGAAGATCTTCCGAAAGATCATGAAGATCAAGATTCACAAAGGGAAATAGTTATGGAACCTTTTCTTACCCCCCTCCCCCGCCTTGTAGGCCACCGTGGAGACTCCCACCGCGCTCCTGAAAATACCCTTGAGGCCTTTCTCAGGGCAGTAGAGCTTGGCGTCGATGTCATAGAGACCGATGTACACCTCACAAAGGACGGTCACCTGGTGATCTGGCACGATCCGACCCTCGAAAGGAATACAGACGGAAAGGGGAGAGTGGAGGATCATACCCTTTCAGAGCTGAAAAGACTTGATGCAGGATTCACCTTCACACAGGATGGGGGAAACACCTTCCCCTACCGCGCACAGGGAGTGCAGCTGATCACTCTCGAAGAGGCCCTTGAAGCGTGTCCGTCCCAGCGGTTCAATGTCGATCTGAAAAGCAAGGAACCCGCTATCGCAAAAGCCTTCACTGATGTCGTCACACAGAACAAGGCAGAGGAGAGAGTGCTCTGCGCCTCCTTTCATCTTGGAAACCTGAAAGAGGTTCGAAGGACCCATCCTCACATCCTAACCAGCGTGACCACGGCAGAGGTCCTACCCCTCCTTGCAGCCAATGCCCTTCACCTGCTGCCTAAGGAACTGAAAGGGGACAGGACGTTAGTGTTCCAGGTGCCTGTACAGCAGTGGGGGATCAAGGTGATCACACCCCGCTTCATAGAGGAATTTCACAAAAGGGGAGCGATCATCATGGTGTGGACGATCAATGAGGAACAGGAGATGGAGCGACTGTTTGACATGGGAGTCGATACCCTCATGAGCGATAACGTTGCACTCCTCAAGGAAGTGGTCGAAAGAAGGTTCAACCGGTAGACGTTCGCTCAATCAGATACAGACAACTCAACTTCAGGAGATGAAGGCTCCGCCTATAATGATATCATCATGGTAGAAAACGACCGACTGACCGGGAGTGATCGCCTTTTGAGCTTTAAGAAACTTGACAGAGACCTTTCCATCCTCGGCAGGAGCAATGAGAGCGACCTCGGCTTTGCTGGTCGAACGGATTTTTGCCTTCACCGACATCTCTTTTTCCAGCTTCTCGATTGCCATCCAGGAGGGATCGTACCCGATAAGGGTATGTGAGAACGTCTCTTCCTCATAGCCCACCGTGACCCTGTTTTTCTCGGCATCGAGTGCTATCACATAGAGAGGACGGTCTGCTCCGATACCGAGACCGCGTCTCTGCCCTATCGTATAGTTCCAGAAACCCTCATGGGTTCCCAGTCTTCTTCCTGTACTGTCCACAATCTCACCTGTCTCCGGCTTGCGATCGAGCAGGTCCTTGTAATCTCCGCTGTAAAAATCCTGGCTCTCACCCTTGTCGACCTTGAACAGACCATGCTCCGCTCCTAACACCCTGTTCTCCTCCTTCGTTCGCCCTGCAAGGGGGAAGATCACACGGGAAAGCTGTTTCTGTGTGAGACGGTAGAGGAAATAGCTCTGGTCCTTCTTCTCATCGGCAGCGACCTGGAGGGTGAGGCGATCCCCGTAGGGGACAACGCGGACGTAATGGCCGGTGGCGAACTTGTCGAACTCTATTCCCTCTCTCTCACATGCATCCAAGAGAGCTCCGAACTTGATATAATGGTTGCACAGGACACAGGGATTGGGAGTGCGTGCTTCAAGGTATTCACTGTTGAAATTACTCAGGATATAGCGGCTGTACTCGGGAGAGACATCGACGACATGAAGGGGAATATCGAGCTTGTCGCACACAGCGCGAGCTTCTGCAATCGTTTCTGTTATATTGGCACCGAAGCAGGCAGTTCCCTTCATATTCGCTATGACCGGGTTATTCTCATCGAACATCGTCATCGTCACACCGATCACTTCATGTCCCTGTTCCTTCAGCAGGAGGGCTGCGGCAGAGGAGTCGATTCCTCCGCTCATACCTAAGAGTATTCTCATATCGTCAATCCTTCTCTCTCACTTCAGACTTTTATCCCTGACAGGTCAACGGTCTTCGCTGAAAGTATAACAGAAGTGGGGAACGAGGTTCCACGTGTCATGGAAAAGGCTTGAAAATGAAAAACTGCTCCGGAAATTCCGGAGCAGTTAGTAGGCGAGAGTGACGGGACTCGAACCCGCGATCTACGGCGTGACAGGCCGTCGCGATAACCAGCTTCGCTACACCCTCGTGCTAGCATGGAGAAATTACACTTTCATCCGTTTTTTGTCAATACAATTTGGGCAAAACAGGTAATATTTTATCACACTACGAGCTAACTGCAGTATGAGAAAAGTTTTAATTCACCCAGGAAATACACACTCCATCACTGAAAGCGGAGCCCTCTACAGGAAGGGTATGGCACCGCTCAACATGATCCCTAAGGAACTGAAGATAGGTGCGAGGATGAGGGCGGGAAGGAAGTTCCCTGTCTTGAACTGTTTGACTCCGATGAGGTTGAAAGCGATCATCACCAGAAGTATTCCACCCGCTGCAGAAAGCTCGTTCAGACCGGTATCCTGCATCAGAGGAGCAAGAGCCCTTCCTCCGAGAGTGAAGATTCCCTGGTAGATGAGAACGGTCACAGCCGAAGCAAGGACCCCGGGGCCGTAGGCTGCTGTGAAGATGATTGCCATCGCTCCGTCCATCACAGATTTGATCAGTATAAGATTGTAATCACCGACCGTACCGGCACTGATAGAACCGACAACGGCCATGGAACCTGAACAGAAGAGAACGGAGGAGTTGAGAAAACCTTTCGCAAAGTTGGAAGTACCGGAGACATGTTCTCCTTGAGGTTTCTTCATGCTTCTCCTCTCTATCCAGGCACCGAGGCTGAGAATACCGTCCTCGATACCGATCATGTACCCGATAAAGCCTCCGGCTACGAGGGAGAAGAGGAGAACAAGGTAGCTTCCCGTCTCCATAGCCATGGAAAGACCGATGGTGAGGGTCACAAGACCTGCGACGGAGAAGACAACTTCCTTGAATTTCTCACTCAGCCGACCTCTGATGAGAAGACCGAGAAGAGATCCGATAACGATAGACAGTGCGTTGATATATGTGGCGATCATGGCTGTGAGTATAATCAATTTTTCAGGTGTTATTCAATGAGAAAATTCACAGAATGGATGGGAGGGGAAAGTTATCGAATGGAATTCCCTTTGAATGCCATTTCCTGCCTTTCGCTCCCCCCTTCTCTCTGCTATAATGCCTCTGCTCACCTGAGGAGGTCGCAATGCAGATAGCCGTCATGAAATTTTTCCAGTCCCTCTCATCCCCCTTCCTCGATATCCTGATGAACGGGATGACGATGCTCGGTGAAGAGACGATATTCATCATCATTATCACGTTTCTTGTGTGGAATTCGTCGAAGAAAAGGGGCTTTGCCATATTTTCATCCCTTGCCGTCTCGCTGCTTGCCATGGGTTTCATCAAGGCCATCGTACGCGCTCCCCGTCCCTTTCAGGTACTTCAGGAGATTGAGGGGAAACGGCTTCAGACTGCTACGGGGTACTCCTTCCCTTCAGGGCATACAACGGGAGCCGCAGCCTTCTACAGCGCAGTGAGTGTGACCTACAGGAAACGCCTTCTCTCGATACTCTGTGCAGCCGCCATTCTGCTGGTAGGGCTTTCGAGGATGTACCTGGGAGTCCACTGGCCTATCGACGTGTTTGCAGGTCTCGCTCTGGGGATCACAGGTTCAACCCTTCTTCTTCCCCGCTTCGAAAGAATGTGGGAGAACAAGGTTCAACTGAAAAGGTTCACCCTGTTTTCAGGAACGATCTTTGTGGGACTCGCATTCATTCTCATGATTCTTCTTGAATCGGACCTGGCAGACGCCGTAGGTTTCACTGATGTGATGAAGCTCCTGATTCTCACAGGCAGCGGATACCTCGGGTTTTACCTCTCGCAGAAAAACGTCCCCTACTCGACTGACGGGAGCAGGGGAAAGAAATGGGGAAGATTCGCTATCGGAATCATTGTTCTCCTGGCGATTCAGGGAGTGAAGGCGATCCTGCCCGATACGGCTCTCTTCGGGCTTATGCGCTACCTGCTGACAGGAATCTGGATCACGTACCTCTTCCCTCTCATCGGAGTGAAGACTGGACTGTTTGAGAAGGAGTGATTACTTCTTCTTCCGCGTCTTCTTCTTGGGAGTGTAGGCTTTGAACATCTCCATCAGCTCTTCAACTGTGAGGTTCTGAACCGCTTCGGCATTTCCCTTCAGGTCCTGACGGAGAGCGAAGTTATCCTTACCGTATTTTCCATACAGACCGTACCGGCCGTCGTAGAGGGAAAGTTCCTTCCCCTCCACTTCACCGTAGCTTTTCAGGGGTTCAGCCTTTGCCTTCTTCCCCTTGCCTTTCGGGCTTGTGCGGATGATTCTCTCAGCTTCCTCGGTGTTCATGTTCAGCAGGGCATCGAACTCCTTCACAGAATAGAAGGTTCCTGCACAGCTGATATAGGGTCCGAAGCGGCCGATTCCAAGCTTGATCTCCTCTCCGCTCTCACTGTCGTTTCCGATACTCTTGGGAAGGGAGAAAAGGAAAAGGATCTCATCTTCACTCATTGAAGTTGCTTCCCGTCCTTTGGGGATCGATGCACGGGGAGGTTTCTTGTTCTCCTCGGTCACCTTGCCGAGCTGGAAATAGGGTCCATACCGGCCGCTGAGAAGGTAGACAGGTTCAGAGGTTTCAGGATGGGTGAACAGGGGAGTATCTTCTTCCCCGCTCGCTTTTCGGGTGGCAAAGAGCTGCTGAATCTCTTCAGTGGTGATCGTTCCGGGATAGACTCCCTTCGGGATCGATACGTTCACATCATTCTCTGCGTCCTTGATATAGGGGCCGAACTTGCCGACCATCAGGGTATAGGGTTCTGTAACTGAAGATAAGTCTATCTGCTTCGCATCGAGATGCTCGACAGCTGAAAGGCGTTCATCAACGCGTTCCTTCAGGCCGCTTGTGCCCTCATAGAACTCCTTGAGGAACTTCCTTCTTTCCCTGTCTCCTCGTGCGATATCATCAAGGTAATTCTCCATCGTACTGGTGAAATCATATTTCACCTCGTCCTCGAAATTCCTCTCAAGGAGCTGAACGACGGCAAAGCCGACAAAGGTGGGAATAAGGGCGTTGTTCTCCCGGTCGATATATTCCTTCTCGTACAGTTTCTCGATAATAGCTGCATAGGTACTCGGTCGTCCGATACCCCGTTTTTCAAGTTCCTGAACGAGCGTCGCTTCAGAAAAGCGTGTGGGAGGTTTCGTCTCATGGCGCTGAGGCAGCGCTTCGTGGATATCCACGGCAGTTGCTTCAGTGAGGAGGGGAAGAAGTCTCTCGGTATCTTCGAGAGCTGCTTCAGGGTCATCCTTTCCTTCTACATAGACACGGATGAAACCGGGAAAGACTATCCTGTTCCCGTTCGCCCCGAAGCGGTATTCACCAGCTTCAAACTTCACGTTCGTTGTCGCCTTGATAGCATCAGCCATCTGAGTGGCAAGCGTTCTTTTCCAGATCATGGAGTAGAGGGCGAGGTCACGTCCTGAGAGATGAGACTCATCGGGATGAACAAAGGTCTCCCCTGCCGGGCGGATGGCTTCGTGAGCTTCCTGGGCTGAAGAATCTTTGGAGGTGTAAACTCGTCTCTGAGGGGAGAGGTACTCTTCCCCGTAGAGGGAGGTGACTGCGCTTCTCGCTCCGTTCACCGCCTCTTCACTGAGGGCGGGGCTGTCGGTTCTCATGTAGGTGATAAGACCGTTTTCGTAGAGTCTCTGGGCTATTCTCATCGTCTCAGTCGCACTGAGACGAAGTTTTCTTGATCCCTCCTGCTGGAGCGTGGAAGTAATGAAGGGAGGGGCCGGACGGGTTTTCTTCTCTTTCTCAGTGACACTGACCACGGACCACTCAGCATCCTTGACGAAGGAGGCTATCTCCTGAGCCTTGTTCTCATCCACTAAAACCGCGTTGTCGCCTTTCAGTTTTCCGGTTGCAGGATCGAAATCCTTGCCGTTGGCGATTCTCTTCTCCCCTATCGCTTCGAGTTTCGCCTCGAAGGTGGGACTCTTCTGCTCTGAGGTGGAAAGGGTGGCACTCACGTCATAGAACTCACCCGAATGGAAGGCTATCCTTTCTCTCTCTCTTTCCACGATAAGACGGAGACCGGGGGACTGGACTCTCCCCGCGCTGAGCGTTCTCATGGAAAGTTTCTTCCAGAGGAAGGGGGAGAGGGTGTACCCGTAGAGGCGGTCAAGGATACGTCGTGCCTCCTGGGCGTTGACGAGGTCCATGTCTACTTCCCTTCCATCTTCCAAGGCCTGAGTGATCGCCTTCTTGGTGATCTCATGGAACACCATTCTCCGGTAGGGGACCTTGGGACGGAGCACCTGAAGCAGATGCCACGAAATACTCTCACCCTCACGGTCTTCATCAGTTGCAAGGAGCAGTGTTCCAGCACCTTTCAGTTCGCTTTTCAGCTCCTTGATGATTTTATCTTTCCCGCGTGAGATCTCGTACTTCGGTTCAAAGTCGTTTTCGACATCGATCGCGAGATCCTTCGAAGGAAGATCCCTGATGTGTCCGTTACACGCCATCACCGTCATATCGGAGGGGAGGAATTTTCGTATTGTCTTCGCCTTGGTAGGGGACTCTACTATGATGAGAGTCTTCCCTGACGCTTCTGCTTTTTTCGCCATGTGAGCCATCCTTCTGTCGCACCGATGTTGTCATACGCATCGAAGGGACGTGGTGTACAGTTATAGAAAGTCATACAAGTTTTGTCAACGATTGACAACTATTTGTAAATCCATGCATTATATCGACTATGACAGGAAAGTACCGATCCATCCTTATTATCACGGCCGCAGTGACTGCTGCAAGCTATCTTATCCTGAAACTGGGCGGACAGGAAATACCCCGTTTTCTGAACCTCTCCTGGGTCTACCTTATCCTTCTCTATACCGTGCTTCATGCCCTTGAGAACGGAACCGACAGAACCAATACTTCGATAGCTCTTGGTGCGATCATCATTCTTTTCTTCACCGGAGGCATCCCCTTCGGCTCATCGCTCCTCTCAGGATTGACTGTTCTTGCCTTAGGTATCTCATTCCTCCTCTGGAAAAAACAGGAGGGGATGTCAGCAGATCAGGTGCCTACCTTTTCTGCCATCTTCTCTTCCCGTAACATCTCCCTGGAAGGAGAAATTGAAGACGGGACCTCCCTATTCGCCCTCTTCGGTGAAATATCGTATGAAGGGAGTGATGTGAATGTTCGTGACGATCTGATCATCGATGCGGCTTCCATTTTCGCATCGACTCATATCTATCTTCCGAGGAACTGCAGGGTGGAAGTTCTGGAAACCCCGCTCCTGGGGAGCGTGAAAAACAGACGGGAAGAGTATGAAGAGCATACAGAGGATCCACTTATCACAGTACGTGCCCTCGCACTCTTCTCAGAGGTGGTCATACATTGAATAATCAGCTCCTTATCATAGTATCGGCAAGCATTGAACGCTCTCCCCTCTCCTTCCCCGCAGGGGCTCTGAGCGTCTATACTTCCATCATTCATGATGCGTTTCTCATGGAAACCCTCTCTGTCAGCCATAGCCACTACTATGGTGATACAGATGATCCCGCTGCCGCGGGAGAAAAGCTCGCATCATTCACCCCCGATTACCTGGGCATCTCCCTCTACCTGTTCAACAGGGAGTGGATGTATGCCTTCCTCTCCTCCTTCTCCCGCCTCTCACCCGAAACCGTCATTCTCGCAGGAGGACCCGATGTGATCAGCTCTCCTGAAGAACTGATCAGAAGGGGGGTGAGCTACCTGAGTATAGGAGAGGGGGAAACAACGGTACGGATGATGATGTATGCACTCGTACAAGGGAATAAACCGGAGGGAAAAGGTATCTACTCTCAAGAGAAACCCTCCCTCCTTCCTGCCTATGAACCCGATCTGGATGCCCTTCCCTCCCCCATCCTCTCTCTCCGCAATACCCTTGATTCGTACGAGGGAATCCTCTGGGAGATGACACGGGGCTGCCCGTTCCACTGCGCCTTCTGCGCAGAGTCACGTGGAAACAGAAAGGTGCGCTCCTATTCATTCGACCGTTTACAGGCGGAAATGGAAGTGATCAGGGAAAAGGGGATAGAGAAGGTATTCGTCCTTGACCCTACCTTCAACCTTGAAAAGAAGAGAACGGAGAAGATTCTCACCTTCCTCATAGAACACTCTCCACCTTACGTACACTACACCTTTGAAGTACGGGGCGAACTGCTCGACAAGAAAACCATCTCCCTGTTCAGCGCCCTTACCTGTTCACTCCAGATCGGGCTGCAGAGCAGCGATCCCGAGGTGATGAAGCATGTGGACCGCGCTTTTGAACCGGATAAGTTCTATGCAAGGGTCTCCTCCCTCCATCGACACGGTATCGTTTTCGGACTCGACCTCATCATCGGCCTTCCCCATGACACCTTGGAATCGTTCAAGAATAGCGTGGAGTACGCAGTGAAGCTGAGGCCGAGCAACCTCGACATCTTCCTTCTTGCCCTCCTTCCAGGCACAGAACTGTACGAACAGCGCGATACCTTCGCAACCAGCTACCAGAGTGAATCCCCCTACCTCGTCATCGAGACAACCACGATGAACGAACAGGAGATTGAAACTGCCCTTGCCATACGAAAAGGGTGTGACATCTTCTATACGAAAGGGGAAGCGGTGATGTGGTTCATCCGCGTCATTGAGGCGCTTGAGATGAGCGCCGCCGATTTCTTCCTCTCCTTCGCCCTCTTCCTTGATTCTGACCAAATGCGTGAAGATGATGATACCTTTGTCCTGCAGGAAGAGTTTATAAAGAGAATATACACCGAAAAGGGGAAAACTGAATTCCTTCCGTTGATCCTCAGCTATGTGGAGCTCCACCAGGGACTCTGCTACCTGAGAGACTGCGGTGAGGAACCGGTTGTCCACCTCTCCTACCCCATTGAGATATTGAACAGGCTTGATGATGAAGCGGCCCAAAAGATACTGATGGACCCTGGTACCGGACAAAGAGAGCATGACCTGCTCTTGTACATGGTAGAGGGAGAGGTGATGATAGAGGAAGTGTGAGATCTGCACTTGCAATCCTCGCAGCTATACCCTAGGTTAAGTAACATAAGGAAGAATAAGAATGAAGAAATTTCTACTGATTACAGCAGCACTCATCATGGCATTCACCCTCAGCAGCTGTGTCATGCAGCAGGGACTCACCCTCACCGACAGCAAGGCCGGCTGGGCGACGACCGATCTGAGTGTGTACGATTTCTTCGTTCAGGTGCTCGAGGATTTCGAACCGTTCGACCCGACGATTCAGGAAAAACCAATACTCGAGACCTCGGTGGATGATTTTGTCACCGAACTTGATGCTGCAGAGAGTACCGATCAGGTCGATGCGATGAAGATCAACGACACCTCCTACTTCATCGATTTCACCTTCAACTCCCTCCAGAATCTTCTCAGGGATCTCAATGACCGTCAGGACCAGACTCTTCTCACTATTTCAGAGAAGAACGGGAAAACACGACTGACCTTCTATCTTGATATGACTAACTACCCGGAGCTGGAAAGGATCGTCCCCTTCCTTGCCGATGAAAATTTCGAGACCTTCGGTCCCCGCTACAACGAGGGGATGAGCGAGGCAGATTACCTGGAAATGATCATGTACATACTTGGTGAAGAGGGACCGGGAGCTATTGAAGACAGTGTGATCTCTCTGGTACTCAACACTCCCGGGAAGATAACATCCTCACAGGGAGGAGTGAAGGAGAGTCCGAACACGATTCGCTTCGATATTCCTCTCATCGATATCCTCCTTCTCGCCCACCCGATCACCTTCTATGCCGAGTGGTAGAAGCATACCGTTTTATTCGGCGACAACGCAGTTGCGCCCTCTCTCCTTAGCCCTGTAGAGATTGTCATCAGCTTTCTTCAGCAGGGCATCAGGATTGTCCGAGGGAACAGCTTCTGCGACCCCTATACTGATTGTCACACATACCTTATCAGCGACCTTCACCCGTGACTGAATATTCACTCTCAGGCTCTCAGCCCTCGCAGCTGCATCATGCAAGGAAACACCGGGGAGAATCATAACAAATTCATCCCCTCCGATCCTGTACAGATCATTGCTGCCGAGAAGGGAAGTCTCCCTGGCGATATGAACAAGCACTTCATCCCCTTTCAGGTGTCCATAGCCGTCATTGATATTCTTGAACAGATCGATATCGAAAATGAAGAGGGAGAGAGCTGAATGTGTCTTTCCTAACTTCTTGAATTCCTTCTCAAGCCTCTCATTGTAGGCTTTTCTGTTCCCTATCTGGGTCAGTTCATCGACAACGGCCTGACGCCTGATCTTCTCCATCGCATCATGGAACTCGGTCACATCCTCGCTCGTCATGAGAATACGCTCCTGATCAGGCATCAGGGCAATTGAGGATTTTATCCTTCTCCTGCTCCCGTCTTTGGTAAAGCATTCTCTTTCAAAACCTTCATAGGAACCTGTTTCCAGAACCTGATTGAGAACACTGTCCAGCTCTTCATGGTATCGAGGGTCAGTGAAGTCGTGACAGTTCTTCGTGAGAATCTCGGTCTCAGAGTAGCCGAACATCTGAGCGAACCTCTCATTCACAAAGATAAACTCACGATTCTTGTTCAGCAGGGAAATACCTTCCAGAGAAGTCTGGAAAATGGTTTCAAGTTCATCCTTCTGCTTTGTGATCAGATTTTCATTGATCTTCTGTTCTGTAATATCTCTCAGTACGGCAACAGCCTGCCATTGCTGATCTTTCCTGAGCGCTCCGATGGAGAGAGCAACTTCCACTTCGTGTCCATCCTTGTGGATGGCCTGCAGGTTTACTGTCTTTCCTACAGCTCCTCCTTCACCGGTCTTCAGAAAATGGGGAAAGGCGGCCTGATGGGCTTGATGGTAACGCACCGGAGCAAGGAGGGAATGAAGATGTTTCCCGAGCGCTTCCTCTGCAGAATAGCCGAGGACGTGAGCTGCAGCTGGATTCCAGAAGATGATGGTCCCGTCAGTGTCCATCATGATGATCGGGTCGGGACTTGTGTCGGTGATCGAGCGCAGTTTCTCCTCCTGTCCCACTATTTCTGAAATATCCTGCATGATGCCCAAAGCCTTGATGAGGTTTCCTCGCTCATCGAACTCCAGGTCGATGGAAACATTGACAGGAATGGTTGTTCCGTCTCTCCGGAGAAGCCTGTGCCTGCAATGGTACCCGCTCTTCTGCTCCATCGCAATTTCATGCAGCTCCTGAATACGAGGGAGATCCTCAGGATGTACATAACTGTAGAAAGCCTCGAGGGAACCATCGAAGTGGTCTTCATCGGTGTCGAGAAGACGATAGATCTCATCACTGCATGCTACTACGCTATTCAGTATATCAGCATTCCAGTATCCTATGTTCGCCGTGTGCTGTGCTCTTTCAAGAATGCGGTTTTTCGCTGATATCTCCTGCTCGTAGGCAGCCATGTCCGAAATATCCTGGACAGTTCCCACCGAGCGTATCACTTCACCCTGTTCATCAAGTTCATGGTAGGCAACTTCATTCACGTATACGATAGTCCCGTCATCCCTGAGCACCCTATGCCTCAACTTATATCCGGTTTTCTGCTCCATGGAATCAGCATAGGCTTTGTTCAGCATCTCCCTGTCATCAGGGTGCACATACCTGAGAAACCATTCATATGTGGCTTCAAAGCTCTGCGGCTGAACGCCGAAGATCAGGTAGACCTCATCGCTCCAGGTGAGATGATCCTGCTTCACATCATACTCCCAGAAACCGAGCTTCGCCGCTTTCTGCGCGCTTTCCAGCACCTCATTCTGATGCCTGATGGTACGTTCATTCTCTCTCTGTTCGGTAATGTCCCGGGCTGAAGAGTAGATGTACTGAAGACCGTGAATCTGTATCCTGCTCGCAACGACAGAGGCGATATAGGTCGAACCGTCCTTTCTTGTGTGAACACGCTCGATCGATATCGGAGAGTCTGTAATACTCCTCGTGATCGCCTGGAATTCTGAGATATCTCCAAGGTTCTTGTCAAAATCAAGAACGTTGAGATTGTCCATCTCAACTTCATCATACCCGAGCAGCTCCCGTGTACGTTTATTATACTCAAGCAGATCACCGCTCTCGGGATCAAAAATGAAGATCGCTTCAGTCGCAAGCTCCATCAGTGCCTGATACCGCTGCTGTTCGTTCTGAATCGTTTTCATCCCCGATTTCAGATTACTCTGCATCTCGTTGTAAGCTCTGGCGAGTATTCCTATCTCGTCTCCGCCTGCATCAGAAACTTCTATGAATCGGCCGCCTGAAACAGAGGCCATGGCGTCAGTCAGATTATCGAGAGGGGTCAGAAGTCTTTTCACAAAGATAAAGGCGAAAAGGAATACGAGGGGGAGAAGGATAAGGAGAATGATCAGGTTGCCCGGCAGATATCCTCTCTCGATCTTTCCTATCTCTGCCGTGTCCAGTTCAACAGCGAGTCCGAGATTGTATGTCTCAATGTACCTGACATAGGAGAGGACAGGAACGTTTCTGTAATCAACTGATTCCAGAAATCCTCCGTCGGGGTAGTTTTTAGCCTGCATGACTGACACCTGAGCATCAGAGGAGCTGAGAGTCCTCACGAATGTACTGTTCGCATCATATTTCAGGGGAGAGAGGAAAAGAGCACCACCATCTTCCGTATACTGAACGAATTCAGTATCACCGGAGACGAATCCTGCCTGAGAAAAATCAGATACCACCGCTATGAGTTCATCGAATTCGGCAAGAACAAATATGAGAGCATCAAGGTTGCCGTCATCATCGATAACAGGAACACGTGAGTGAACATAGGGAATCTCACCCTTTTTCATGAATTCAAGGAGAACCTGAGGATCTTCCAATGTTCCATTACCGGAAAAACTGTAATAAGGAGCTCCTGACTTTCCGCCGGCAAGGGTGGTTGCCAGAATCTTTCCCTGCGTATCGGTCATCGTAACCTCTGCAATGATGTGGGAGGCCTCATTCATGTGGGTAAGGTTATGCTGCAGCTCATCAAGGAATTTCGGGTTTCCCGTTTCCTTATACCTTTCAAGGTTTTCAAAGGAATACCCTCTTGGAATGGCAAGGTTCAGTTCATCCTCAAGAGTTGCGAAATAATGTTCGATGCCATGTGCTTTCAGATTGGAAGACTGCCGGAGTTTTGATTCTATGAGCTGTCGGGTGCTTGATGTGATGGTACGATGGTAGCTCAAAGAGATGACAAAGATAACAAGAAATACTGCGGCCAGTATAAAAAGATATATTTTCCCTCTGAGTTTCATAGCTGATTATCGTCTCCGTATTCAGTCTTATTAAAAGTTATAACATAGAATCAATGCAATTTCAGCTTAAAAATAAGAATAGTTCGCAATAAGAAAGGTAAAACACGCTATGTGGAACCGAAAATCTGCAATGCACACTGAAGACGGATACAGAAAAAGGACTCCGCTGTATGAAATCCTTTTTCCTATAGGGTATGAGATTATTCCCGTATCAGACGTTGAAGCGGAAGTGCATGATATCGCCGTCGGCGACTTCATACTGCTTACCTTCAAGGCGTAAACGGCCGTTCTCCTTCACCTTCTGTTCGCTTCCGTAGGTGACAAGATCATCGTAGGAGTAGACCTCCGCCTTGATGAATCCCTTCTCGAAGTCGGTGTGGATGACACCGGCCGCCTGCGGCGCCTTATCACCGGCATGGAAGGTCCAGGCCCTGTTCTCATCTGCTCCTGCGGTGAAATAGGTTCTCAGGCCGAGGGTACGGTATCCACTGTGGATGAGGGCGTTGAGTCCCGATTCCTCCAGCCCTTCGGCTTCCAGAAACTCCTGTCTATCTTCTTCACTTTCAAGGGAGGCGATCTCTGCTTCGATCTTCCCGCAGATCACGACAGCTTCGCTGCCTGCCTCTGCGGCGATCTTCTTCACCTCTTTGACATATTCGTTATCGCCGTGAATGCCCTCTTCATCAACGTTACAGACATAGATGACGGGTTTGGTGGTAATCAGGTGCATATCGGCAATGAGGGCAAGCTCATCTTCATCAAGACCGAGGGTTCTCACTCCCTGCCCTTCCGATAGTCCCGCCTTCATCTTTTCAAGGATCGGCATCATGACGGCTGCTGCCTTTGCAGCCTCCTTGTCCACTCTGGAGGATTTGCTGGTCTTCGCCAGTCTCTTATCAACCGTCTCAAGATCTGCAAGGGCAAGTTCGATATCGATCGTCTCTATATCACCTGAGGGATCGACCTGACCGCTTACGTGAGTGATATCGGGGTTCTCGAAACAGCGAACGACGTGGATAAGTACTCCCACCTCTCTTATGGATGCAAGGAACCGGTTCCCCAGTCCTTCACCCTTGCTCGCTCCTGCGACAAGTCCTGCGATATCGACAAATTCTACTGTAGCGGGGATCACTTTCTTGGTGGGGATAAGCTCGGTGATCGTATCGAGCCTTGGATCGGGAACGCTTACCATTCCCACGTTGGGATCAATGGTACAGAAGGGGTAGTTAGCCGCCTCGGCCGGCGCTGAAGAAAGTGCCGAAAATATTGTTGATTTCCCTACGTTAGGCAGCCCTACTATGCCGCAATTCAATCCCATATGTTATCTCCTGTTACTGGTTAATTTCCTATTGCGCGATGAGTATAGCACATATTGACAATTAAGATAACACTTCACTATAGTTTCTCTTACGTGGAGGTATCAGATCTGATAGAACTTACAAGCTCTGATCTTAGGGCGCTCATCGTAGTCCTCCGTTCACCGCAGGACGGGGATGCACTCATCACCATCAGAACAGGAGAAATCGAATCTCTCATAGACACTATGGGACTCGAACGCATCCACACTGAAACGATAACCCTAAGAGAGATCACACCTGCAACACTGATTTCAAGCGGCAAGACCGAAGACCTCGCTATGCTCGTCGAAGAGCTGGAACCCGATACCGTCGTGTTCGATACCTTCCTATCTCCGCGCCAGCAGAGAAACCTTGAAAAGATATTCGACTGCGCCGTGATCGACCGGGAGGAGGTGATCCTCCAGATTTTCAGCAACCACGCACAGACGAGGGAGGCAAGACTTCAGATAGACCTAGCCTATGCCCTCTACTCCCTGCCCCGCCTCACCCGAGCATGGACACACCTTTCCAGACAGCAGGGAGGAGCAAAGGGAACAAGAGGAGAAGGTGAAACCCAGCTTGAAGTCGACAGACGACTTGTCCGGGACAGGATCACGAGAATCGAGAAGGAACTTGCCGTTGTCCGAAGACAGAGAAGCGTGCAGAGGAAGAACCGCGTAGACGGAATCCATCCTCTCATCGCCGTTGTCGGGTACACGAATGCAGGGAAGTCCTCGCTCCTGAAATCCCTTACTGACAGCGACATCTATGTCGAGAATAAACTATTCGCGACCCTCGAACCTGTAACAAGAAAAGTACAACTTCCGTCGGGAAGGACAGTACTCATGAGTGACACGGTTGGGTTTGTACAGAACCTCCCCCACCACCTTGTAGAATCGTTCAAGAGCACACTCGAGGAAGTACTCTTTGCAGATATCCTGATCCACGTGGTCGATGCCTCACATCCTGATCCACTCTCATGTTATGAGACGACCCTCGAGGTACTTCATGAACTGGGTATAGGTGATAAACCGGTCATCAACGTGATCAACAAGATCGATGCGATAGAGAACCAGTTCGCCTACCAGAGAATGAGACATGAACTGGAAGATATCGTAGAGATAAGTGTGAAAGAGAGAATCGGGTACGAAACACTCCTGAAGAGAATAGAGGATACCGTATTTTCCGATACCGTGGAACTCAACCTCCTGATCCCCTACGAAGAGGGAAGACTGGTCTCGCTCCTCCATTCCAGGGGAGAGATATTCTCCACTGAATACAAAGAGAGCGGAGTCGCAGTCCGTGCTGCTATACCCCACTCTCTCCTTGAGTCATATATCAGATACGCTCAGGCGTAGCTGTCTGATCTCTTCTTCTTAGAAGTACCAGAGGCCGCCGATACCTGACTTGATATCAACACCGAAACCTGAACCGAAACCTACTCCTGCTCCGACATTGAGGAACACCTCAATCGGGTACTCGTTGAAATAGTAGGAAAGTCTGCCCAGTCCATCAACATAGACCATCCAGTTGCTGCTGATATTGACGCCGAGAAGTCCACCTGCTTCGAGGTAGAGTGGAGCTTCACCGATCATGAAATCTGTGATCGGGAACAGAACACCACCGTCGATATTCACACCACTGAAGTAGGAAGAGAGATCTCCCACGATCCTGAAATCACCCATGCTGTAGGATGCGGTAATTCCACTGGGATAACCACCAACCAAACCAACTCCGAATCCGTCGTTATTAGCTGCAGCAAACATAGGAGTAACACATAGTACGACCAGAATAATCAATACAATCTTTTTCTTCATTTCAGCTCCTTCGGGGTATCCCCTGTCTTAACTTATTGTCTTCATAATACTCCATTATTAAAGTCATTGCTACTACGAAACGGAAGAAACTTAAGACAGGAGTTATTAACATAAGGAGACCAACAAGCTATAATAGTAAAATTTAAACACTTTATACTTGAAGTATTTAAATATTCACATTATTCTTACCTATGAAAAGGATGTTGGAAATCAGATATCAGCTACGCACTGAAAGACACTATGTATATAGATGTCGGCATTTCAGTTCATAACTTTCTGTATTTCATCGACTACGGAGGCCCTGGGGTCAGCTCGGAGGCAGCTCTCAACCTCTGGGTCAAACCCTTTACCGGTATCGGACGATATATCAATTATCGCTGATTTGGTATTCATCTGCTTTAAAGAACACCTCATTCAACTTGATGACAATAGATTTGAAACTCAATTTTCAAGGAGAAAATAGATGACAAAGATGAAAAAACTGGCAATTCTGAGTATTGTAGCTCTTGTCCTGATCACCACAGGATGTGGCACACTTATCAGCACAAGCACATCAAACTCGATCGGCGGTGTACAGAATGTGGAGCTCGCAGTGAAGGATTTTGAGGTAGTCGGACCGATCCGAGTTCTTTTGAATACCAAGAACCCCTTACCTAACGATGAAGCCATCGCAGCTATCACATATGACAAACTGCTCAAAGAAGCGTATGCCCTCGGTGCTGACGATATAGTGAATATCAGAATCGACTATATCGGTACGAAATCCACTTCAGGATCTCCACTCGGTATGACTTCTCCGAATGTCACTTCAAATTCAAAGACCTACATTGTGAATGCGCTAGCCATAAAATATACTGATGCGGTTGACTCATCTGGAATAGCCAACTGGCAGCAGTCAACTATTCCAAGCCAGTCATTGTAGGCTTTCATTTCCTTACATCCCTCATGGAGGTAAGGATTGACTTCTTTCCATCCAAAGAATTACAACTATCTACTCTTCAAGTGTGCTATACTTCCCTATAACAAACAGGGGACACGATATGGAATACGATCTGGAAAAACAGCATGATAAGGGGAAACTCCATGCAATGGAGAGGATTCAGCAGCTTCTTGATGAAGATACCTTTATCGAGATCGGTTCGAGAGTCCATCACTCAAGCTCCTCCTTCGGACTCGACAAGAAAATCCTTCCCTACGATGGTGTGATCACAGGTATCGGAAAGATCGGAGGTAAGGAAGTCGCCCTCTACTCCCAGGACTTCACAGTCATGGGGGGAACGGTGGGGACGATGCACGGGAAGAAGATCGCCCATATCATTCAGCTTGCGATCGACAGCAGGTGTCCCCTTATCGGGATCAACGACAGCGGCGGTGCAAGGATTCAGGAGGGGGTCTCCTCTCTCGCCGGTTACGGTGATATCTTCCGCCTAAACACCCTCGCTTCGGGTTATATCCCCCAGATATCGATCATTGTGGGTCCGTGTGCGGGAGGGGCTGTCTATTCTCCGGGGATCACAGACTTCGTCTTCATGGTTGAATCTATCAGCCATATGTTCGTGACAGGTCCGAATGTGATCAAGAAGGTACTCTATCAGGATATAGATAAAGACTCCCTCGGCGGCGCAGTACTCCATTCCCAGAAGAGCGGTGTCTGCCATTTCGCTGAGAAAACGGAAGAGGAGTGTTTTTCCCATGTTCGTGATCTTCTCTCCTATCTTCCTCAGGCCTGGGATGCAGATCAGAAATTCAGGGCACCGGAGGGGCCCGGTGAAAGCTATCATCCTCACTTCCCCATCCTTCCTGATAACGCGAAAACCTCCTACGATGTACGCGATATCATCGCTCATGTAGTCGATGAAGGGAGTTTTCTTGAGGTTTCAAAGAACTTCGCGAAGAATATGGTGATCGGGTTTGCCCGATCAGAAGGAAAAACGGTAGGAATCATAGCGAACCAGACCAAGTACCTTGCGGGAGTGATAGACTGTGATGCGAGCATCAAGGCGAGCAGGTTCATCCGTTTCTGTGATGCCTTCAATATCCCGCTGGTCACCTTCGTCGATGTTCCCGGCTTCCTGCCGGGAGCAGACCAGGAGAAACAGGGAATCATCCGTCATGGAGCGAAACTGCTCTTTGCCTACTCGGAATCGACGGTTCCCAAAATCACCTTCATTCTTCGAAAGGCGTATGGAGGTGCCTACATAGCTATGTGTTCCAAACACCTCGGTGCCGATTTCGTCTTCGCCTGGGAAACAGCTGAGATCGCAGTGATGGGCGCTGACGGAGCGGTAGATATACTTTTCAGCAGGGAATTGAGGGAGGCACAGCACCCTGTCGACCTGAAGAAGGAGCTCGAGGACTATTATTCGAAGGAATTCCTTAATCCCGATCTGGCGGCTAAACTCGGGGTGGTGGACGAAGTGATCGCTCCCGAGGATACGCAGAGGATGCTCATCTTCGCTCTGAACATGCTGAAAGGTAAGAAGGTGCCTGTTCCAGTGAAGAAACATGGCAATATTCCTCTTTGAAGAAACATTTTTTTACCTCACGTGCCCCTTTGTTTCCGATATTTCCTTCCTTTTTGTGGTAAAACCGCCCTTGAATACCATAAAACAAGGGACTTGAAAGAAAAGGGAATGCTTCAAGGCTTCGTTTTTTTAACACTTTATTAAAATATGTCAATTTGGTATAGTGAGCCAATTTATTTGAGGAGGTTTTCATATCATGAAGATATCACTACCCCAACTTACTGTTCGCTCGGTCATTGTCGGTATACTCGGACTCCTGGTCATCACCAGTTCTTCGATGTACGTCGCCCTGAGAATGGGGGCTCTGCCCTGGCCTACAGTATTCGTAACGATCGTATCACTTGCGGTCATCGGCCGTTTCAAGAACTCAACCCTGAACGAGATCAACCTTACCCATACAATCATGAGTTCAGGAGCGATGGTAGCAGGCGGTCTCGCATTCACCATCCCGGGAATCTGGATGAGAAATCCCGAAGCATCGGTTCCGGTTTCCTACCTTCTTATCATCACGATCAGCGGAGCACTCCTCGGAACGCTCTTCAGTGTCGTTGCACGGAAGAAGTATGTGGAAAAGGAACAGCTTCCCTATCCGATGGGACAGGCTGCCTACCGCACCCTGATCAGTGCGACACAGAACAAGAAAGAGGCACTCGTCCTCTTCTCAGCCATGGCTTTCGCCATCCTCTTCACCGTCCTTCGTGACAAGGTGGGTGTCATTCCCGCAGCACTCGCAATCTACGGCGGAGGCGCTCTTGTCGCTCCCCTCTATATCTGGCTCAGCCCGATGGCTGCAGGTATCGGAGCGATCATCGGACCCGCACTCAGCCTCTTCTGGCTCGGCGGTGCTATCTTCGCCTTCCTGATCCTCGAACCCCTCGGTATAAAAATGGGCTTGTTCGCAGACCTCGGTGCTGCCGAACTCTTCCGTTCGAACCTCGGTATCGGACTCATGGTGGGAACGGGACTTGCGATCATCGTGAAGTTCATCTCGCAGATGATCAAGAACAGAGGAAAGAAGAATGAAGAGAGAAGCGGAGACGCCGCCATCCTCTTCGGCGGAAAGATGAAATGGATTTCGATCTCTGTCATGGCAGTGGTCGTCCTCGTCCTTGCCGCAAGCGGCACGGTACCCTTTATCGCAGCACTCCTGCTGATCATCGGTATCTACGTCACCACACAGATCGCCGCACTTCTTACCGGTCAGACCGGTATCAACCCGATGGAAATCCTCGGTATCCTCGTCCTTCTCCTTGTACAGCTGGTAAGCAATATCACAATCGTACAGGGCTTCAGCGTTGCTGCAGTGACAGCTATCGCCTGCGGACTTGCAGGTGACCTGATGAATGACACGAAGTCGGGCTACCTTCTCAAGACCGATGCGAAGACGCAGATCATCGCAGAGGGAATCGGAGGTGTGATCGGTGCAGTCGTCGCTGTCATAGCTCTCCTGGTTCTCAAGGAATCATTCGGGGGATTCGGAACAGCAGAACTTCCTGCTCCTCAGGCCAAGGCAGTCAGTGCGATGGTCGGTGGACTCACCCACGTCCCTGCATTCGTTATCGGAGCAGTGATCGGCCTCGTCCTCTACCTGATCGGACTTCCCTCGGCAACACTCGGTCTCGGTGTCTATCTCCCCTTCAGCATCTCATCAATCATGGGTGTCGGTGCTATCCTCTACCTCATCGCAGGTAAGCTCTTCGGGAAGAAGGGAGACGTCAAAGGATCGACCGGCTTACTTGCCAGCGGATTCCTCGGCGGAGAAGGTATTACCGGAGTAGTCATTGCTATCATAGCCATGCTATCATAGGAACATGAGCAGCAAAGAAACAAACCCAGGCGAGAGCCGCAGTCTCTGCGGTCTCTCGCCCGATAACATAGTTCAAACCCTTTCCCTGACAAAGAAGTTTCAGGGAAAACAGCTGTACAGCTGGATCAATGAGAAGGGAGCGGAGTTCTCTGAGATGACGAACCTCCCCCTCTCACTGAGAGATCACCTCATACAAACCTATCAAAGCCCCTTTGAATCGAGAGTGACTGAAGTCCAGGAGGACGGAAGCGATGCGATCAAGATCGCCCTCACCTACGGTAACGGGGCTGTTGTCGAGGCAGTCATTCTCAGTGACGGGAAGGGGAGAAACACCGCCTGTCTCTCATCCCAGGTGGGGTGCGCCATGGGCTGCGCCTTCTGCCGCACAGGGACGATGGGGCTGGTGAGAAACCTGAGTGCCTCACAGATCATCGAACAGTTCATCCACATCAGAAGGATTGCCCCTGACACCTCACATATCGTGTTCATGGGAATGGGAGAACCGCTTGCCAATACCGATCAGCTGATCAAGGCAATCGAACACCTGCACAACCCCGACGGATGCAATATCAGCTACAGAAGAATGACGGTAAGCACCTGCGGTCTTGTTCCAGGTATCAACGCCCTCAGGGAAAGAAAGCTTCCTGTACGCCTCGCCCTCTCTCTCACCGGTCCTTCCAATGAGAAAAGGGATACGCTCATGCCGATCAATACACGGTATCCCCTAGGCGAAGTGAAGAAGGCACTGATCGAATACCAGAAGGTGATGAAAAAGCGCATCACACTCGAGTATGTGATGATGAGCGGAGTAAATGTGACTGAAAAGGATGCGAAAGACCTTGCAGTCTTCTGCAGAGGCCTTGAAGCGATCGTGAACCTCATCCCCTATAACGAAGCCGCGGAGCTTCCGTTCCGCAGCGTCACTGATGGGGAGTACACTCTTTTCACTCGAGAGCTATCTCGTCTGAGCGTATCCTTCACTCAGCGATTGAGCAAAGGACAGAGTATCAACGGGGCCTGCGGCCAGCTGGCAGTGAAACTCAACAAGGATTAGAAGTAGTAGAGATAGCCCACTTCACCATGCATACCGAGGGTGAATATCCCTGTACCCATCTGGAGAGAGGGGATTGCCTTGGTATACAGATACCCGGGAACCGAGCCGACCTCGGTTTTCAGGGTGATCACACCGCCGAGACCTACCACAAACACTGAACCGATCTCGAAATCAAGACGTCCGCCGACACTCGGGTAGATGACGAGGGTGTCACTCTCATCTGAAAGAGTGAAGGGAAGATGATAAGCACCTTCGAGTCCGATATCTATCGTTGAAATACCGATATCACGGTAACCGAGGGATACCCCTGCACTATAGCCGCCGAAATTGTAATCACCGACGAAGGTGAAACCGAAGGGAGCGGAGAACGATGCACCGACACCGATACCTGTTCTCATATCATCAGCAGCGCTGAGAGCTGAAACAGACAGTATCAGAAGAAGGACGAATAGAATACCAACTTTTTTCATTATGACATACCTCTCTTATATAGGTAAAAGTTTAGAGATATATGAAATGATATGTCAAGAGAAAAAAGGCTGTCTTACTTCTCCAGAACCGCTTTGATACGTCTTACACCCGCTGAGGAGGACTGTTCCTTCTTGATTTTGAAGGTCCCCATCTCTCCGGTCTTCTCCACGTGGGGACCGCCGCAGACTTCCTTGGAGAAGTCTCCGATCGAGTACACCTTGACCATCTCCCCGTACTTGGAATCGAAGAAGGCGATTGCGCCCTGATCCTTCGCATCCTCAAGGGACATCGTCTCCATGGTGACAGTCAGGTCTCTGCTGATCGCATCATTGACAAGCCTTTCGACTTCGGCAAGTTCTTCCTTGGTCACCGGCTGAGGGTGAGTGAAGTCGAACCTGAGTCTCTCTGCCGTAATATTCGATCCCTTCTGGCCGACATGGGTGCCGAGTACCTGACGGAGCGCCTGGTGAAGGAGGTGGGTTGCCGTGTGCAGTGCTGTGGTAAGCTCGCTTCTGTCGGCAAGACCGCCCTTGAACTGCTGGGCAGCACCTGAGCGTGATACTTCCTGGTGTTTCTCGAACGCCTTCTGGAATCCTTCCTTGTCGACAGTGAGACCATGCTCAGCAGCAAGTTCCTCTGTCAGTTCGATGGGGAATCCGAAGGTATCATACAGCTTGAAGGCGACTCTTCCGTTCATTACACGGCTGTTTCCCTTCATGATATTCACAAGAAGTTTCTCGAACTCGTGTTCTCCCTTCTGGAGCGTGAGTGAGAACTTCTCCTCTTCCTTGTTCAGCTCATCGATGATGAAGGCTTTCTTCTCACCAAGCTCAGGATAGGATATTTCATACATGGGAATCACGATCTCAGCGAGTATCGAGAGGAATTTCCCTTCGATACCGAGTTTCTTTGCGTGACGCACCGCCCGTCTAATGAGACGGCGGAGGATATACCCCTGACCGAGATTACTCGGGGAGACACCCCTCTGGTCACCGAGGATGAAGACACTGGTACGTGCATGGTCGCTTATGATTCTCATC
This sequence comes from Sphaerochaetaceae bacterium, assembly GCA_963677695.2. Classification (GTDB taxonomy): domain Bacteria; phylum Spirochaetota; class Spirochaetia; order Sphaerochaetales; family Sphaerochaetaceae; genus SABI01. Next base: position 23,874 of record CAXXUJ010000001.1, read on the forward strand.
GAGACATCTTTGCTCTCGTCCTCACCGTAGGTGATACCCCCAAGCTCTCCGATTTTATCGAGCATCGGAGTGAAGACTTCGGTCTGGTAGACCGAGTCCTTCCCCTGAAGGATAGCGATGGTTCTCTCGATTCCCATGCCGGTGTCGACACACTGACGAGCCATCTTCGGATAGGTGCCGTCAGGCATCTTGTTGTACTGCATGAACACGTCGTTCCATACCTCGAAGTACTTGCCGCAGGAACAGCCCGGACGACACTCGGGGGAACAGGAAGGACGTCCCGTATCGATGAACATCTCAGAGTCGGGTCCGCAGGGACCTGTTTCACCTGCCGGTCCCCACCAGTTGTCACTGCGGGGAAGGAAGTAGATCCGCTCTTCGGGAATACCGAGGGCTTTCCATGCAGCGGCAGAGACATCGTCTCTCGGTACTTCATCGTCTCCTGCGAAGACAGTGACTGAAAGCTTGTCCGCATCGATGCCGAGAACCTGTGTGAGGAACTCATAGCTGTAGTTGATCGCCTCGTCCTTGAAGTAATCTCCCAGAGACCAGTTTCCGAGCATCTCAAAGAAGGTAAGGTGATGCGGATCTCCTACTGCTTCGATGTCTCCGGTACGGATACATTTCTGGTAGTCCACAAGGCGTACACCTGCCGGATGCGCCTCTCCCAGGATGTAGGGAACAAGGGGGTGCATACCCGCTGTGGTGAACAGGACGGTGGGGTCATTTTCAGGAATCAGTGATGCTCCCGAAATCTGTGTATGGTTCTTTGAGACAAAGAATTCGACAAAGGCATTTCTCAGTTCATTCGCTTTCATAGGGCATCATGTTAAGCAAGGAACAGGGACTTGTCAATATGATTCAGAACAGTGGAAGCTGTATATCGGGAGGGGGTGGTTCCTTCTCACCTTTTTTTAACAGAGGAGGTATCTCCTCCGGAGTTCTCACGATACTCACAAGAGGATGATTTGCATATCTTCTCGGCCAGAGAATCGAACGGTCCTCCACAGAGGTCCCGAAGAGAAACACAGGAATATGCTGTTCCAGCGCATCTTCGAGGCGCTTCACAGCGTGACCTCCGTCCTTCTCCTCTACGATGATCACAGCAGTGCCGTAGGAGTTGATATAGCTCTTATAACTGGCCAGATCAGCTGTCCCGTTCTCACGGGAGGGAGGGACTGATGTGAGAAGCAGACCCTTCTCACCTATAAATTCCCTCAGTTTCGAACGGTTTGGGTCCTTATCATGATGGAGGGAGGTATCGATGAAGGCAACTGACGGGATATCATGGGAGAGAGAAAAGAGGTGTACCATTCCTTCTATCCCCTTTTCCAGTCCGGAAACCGGGGTGATACCCTTACTATAAAGCACCTGTACCAGCTGCTCGGTCAGTTTCTTCCCTCTGTCACTCGGATTCCGTGTTCCCGTGATAATCACCCGCTCTGTGTTGAGAAGAGCGAGATCCCCCCGCATATAGAGAAAAGGCGGATGGTGAGGAGCTGCGAGAAGTGAGGATGGGAACCGTTTGTCCTCTTCCCACAGAGCGCTGTCAGAGGAGAGTATCTGCGTGAACCGCCTTTTCACTTCCAGATAGGTGTCGGCTAATGTGATCCTGTTCACCCCTGAAATCTCACTATAGAGCTGAAGATGGATGAGAAGCGGTTCGAAGACCGAGACACTCTCTGTGACAACAGAGAACAGCTGTCTCACCATTCTCTCATCTGCATGAGTCGAGAGGGCAAGTGTCTCGTAATTCATAGCTGCTATGATATTCCTGAAAGAGTGGACACCTGTATTCACAGCTCAACCATATCACCGGAGGAAGGGGATGTACACACTCTGAAGGAATTTCTGTACAAAGGAATGAAGATTGCGATGAGAAGACCATTCCATATCTGAATCGATTATAGTAACATAGCATCATATCTTACATGAGACCGAGTTGTAAGTAAGCAATTTGATGAGTGAGGAGGTCTCGACTTGAAAGAACACATTCTGGTCATCGATGACAATGAGGATGACTATCTCATTATTCGACGGTTTCTGAAAGAGGACTTCCAGGTCAGCTATAACAACGGAAGCAACTCTGAAGAGGTGCTTAAAACCCTCCGTGCCGATTCCCCTGCCTGCATCCTTCTTGATTACAACCTGGGTCCCCACAAGGGACTCGATCTTCTTAAGAAAATTCAATCCCATGAAGAATTGAGTCACATTTCGGTGATCATGCTGACCAACGAAGTCGATCCCGCCGTGATCGTCGACTGCGTCAAGAACAATGCTGAGAACTACCTGATCAAGGATTCAATAACAAAGGAAGGGATCTATGCGGCCATTCAGCGGGGAGTGAAGGAAAAGTACCTGAGAGAAACGATTCAGGCGCAGCAGCTTGAGATTCTCCGCCTTTCCCGTACCGATGCATTGACCGGCCTTGCAAACCGCCGCTATTTCATCGAATCGATGGAACAGAGGATCGCGGAGCAGACTAAAGAGAGAATCATCTCGCTGGCAACCCTCGACCTCGATAAGTTCAAGGAAGTGAACGACACCTACGGTCACGCGGTGGGGGATCAGGTCCTGATCCTTCTCTCTCGTCTGATGGATGAGACACTCCCCTCGGCGGCGCTGCGATGCCGTCTCGGAGGTGATGAATTCACCGTCGCCCTCTGCGACGTAGGGGAACCCGATATCGACAAGGTGAGTGCAATCCACGAAAAGGAACTGTGTGATCTGAGCCGCAGGTTCAAAAGTGAAGTCTCTGATCTTCTTTCACCGCTTGCAGGAGAGAGACTCCCCTCCCCCTCTCTCTCCGCCGGACTCTTCACCACGAAAATGAGAAAGAATCTTACCTTCGCAGACCTCTTCAAGGTCTCCGATGCCTGCCTCTACTACGTGAAAAGAAACGGCAGGAACAACATCGCGACCCTAATCTCAGAGGATATCACATCGGTACTTCCTCCCCATGACAAACTCGACATCAAACTATGCAGGGAAGAGGGGGAAAAAGAATGAACAGGAAATACCGCATCCTATCCCTTATCTGTGTGTTCTCCATCGCCCTCCTCGCCCTTCTCCTTCACCTCCATGAAACGCTCTCCGACGGGGTACTGTGGAAGCATCAGTACCTCCATAAAACCCAGAGCGCCATCTCCGGAGCGATCATGATGGAAGTCTCCTATCTCCTGTTCGTGTTCAGGACGAAGTGGACGTACAATCTCTCCGGCTTCATCATCGGCATGATGATGATGGGGGCCTACTCGATCACTCAGGCGATCATCCCCCCGGGGGAGTTCGCCGGAGTGCTTCTCACCCTTGCAAGCTTCAGCGGCGCAGGCGCCCTCCTCTCCATAGGTATGAACCAGCGGTTCGGGATCACCATGGAAGTGAAGCAGTGGCACATGAGTGTCACCTTCATAACAGGGATTATCCTTTCCGCCTTCTTCTATATCTGGACCCGTTCTGCAGATTTTATGCAGGATTCTGAGGGACTGCAGGCGCTGCTCTCTATCTTCAACACTCTAAATGCAGTCATGTACCTCCTTGCCGCCCTCTTCTTTTTCTATCGGATTTGGAGAAAGGATGGGAATATAGTTGAGCTCCTGTTCCTTTTTTCTTCTGTGATCTTAGGTGAAAGCACCTTCGAGCTTCGGCACATCGAGCACTGGAGCATCCCCTGGTGGGTTTGGTATCTTCTCCGTTTTTCAGCCTTCATCATGTTCATGGTATTTGTTATTATGAACCTTAATGATAACCGGAAGAAACTGGAAAGGCAGAACAGAGAGATCCAGAACATTAACAAGAAGCTTAATGACTACTCCTACATCATAAGCCACGACCTGAAGGAACCGATCAGGAGTATCAGGACCTTCTCCGAGTTCATCAAGGAAGACTATGAAGAGACACTTGATGAGACCGGGAAGGATTACTTCGACAGAATCATCATCGCTTCGAGCAGGATGGCACAGATGATAGATGACCTCCTTACCCTCTCGAGAATCGGGAGGGAGAATATAGAGTTCAGGAATGTTCCTCTCAAGGAGATCATTGATGATGTGCTCATCGACCTTGACGGGAAGATCAGGGAAACAGATGCACGGATCACCTGTCATGATCTGCCGGTCATACACTGTCAGCCTGTGTGGATCCATAACGTCTTTCAGAACCTCATCGGCAATGCGCTGAAATACCGGGATACCGACAAAAACGAACATACCATTGATATCACAAGCGAAATCGACAAGAGCGATCCCTCCTTCTACTGTATATCAGTGACCGACAACGGTATCGGGATAGATTCTTCTCAGCACGAGAAGATATTCGGCCTGTTCAGACGGGCTTACAGCAAAAAAGATAAGGAAGGAAGCGGAGCAGGGCTCGCTATCGTTCAGTCAATTATAGAAGAACACGGAGGAACCATCCGGGTTGCAAAAAGTGTTCCCGGTGAAGGGACGAGCATCACCTTCACCTTGAAAAAGGAGTTGAATCATGCAGAATGTGATTATGATCGTTGAAGATAATGATGATGATGTCCTTGTCATCCAGAGAGGATTCAGGAAAGCGAAGATCGCCAACCCCATAGAGCGGTTTGTCAACGGGGAGGATGCATTTGCCTACCTCGAGAGCGCTGACCGTCAGAAGGTGGAACTGATCCTTCTCGACCTGAACATGGAAGTGATGAACGGATTCGATTTTCTCAAGCTCCGTCAGACCAAGGAAGAACTCAGGAAGATTCCCGTCGTTGTCCTCACCAGTTCCCACCGCCAGCAGGATATCGAGCTCGCCTACGAGCTCGGTGCCAACGCCTATGTGGAAAAACCGATCGACCCGAAGGATTTCATCGAAGTCATACTCACCATCGAGGAGTTCTGGCTCCTGCTGGCAAAAAAACCGTAACAAAGAAATGAAAAAACCATCGGCAGACTGCGTGTTCAGCCACGCTTCTGCCTTTTTTCGTTTGTTTATGTCATGACATGAAACCGATGTTATTATCTATAGAAACGCAAAAAAACGAAAACATCATTCACTCTTATACCTAATTATTTACCTATCTAATCATCAATTACACCATTTTAAAAAAAACTTCTCACCTTGAATTGCAAAGTGGTTTTTCAGGGTTTATACTATAGTCAGATAGAAACTTCTGTCATATGGGACAGATGAAACAGGGTCTGTACACTGCATCAGGAGGAATGTGTTCCGGCATGAGAAGTGATCAGAAAACACATGAGAATCAAAGCGACCCCTGTGTCACCTACGTACTCTCCTCAGTTGCGGAACGATCGATCGATACGATGATCGCCACAGGAGAGAGCGCTCCCCTAATTATCCATGACATTCAGAACCTCCTCTCTCCAGCCAGCCTTTATCTGAAGACGATCGAGGAGAATGAGAAACTGAGTCCACAGGGAGTGGAGAACCTTCACACAATCCAGAAGGTGATCGAAGATATCGCATACATCACCGGCAGGCTCTCGCAGAAGGAGGGTTTCAGGAAGCCGGGAACCTATGAAAGGGTTCCAGTTTCAGACCTCTTCCGTGAGGTGTGTAGGATGTCACAACCGGTCTGGTCCGGTTTAGCAACCTCTCACATCACCATTTCATCAAGAGTTGAAGATGAGCAGCTCAGCGTGTACGGAGTTCCGGCCGAGCTGCGAGAAGCTCTGGTGAACTGTATGATCAATGCGGCCGATGCACTGCCTGACGGTGGGCATATAGCGCTCGAGGCTTGCAGAAAAGAAAAGATGATTGAAATTGTCATCAGAGACAACGGAACAGGCATGGATGAAGAAACAAAGGATCGCTGCTTTGATCCGCTGTTCACCACCAAGGGATATAAAGGTACCGGTATGGGTCTTGCCGGAGCGAAAAGCATTATCGCCAGCCACGACGGAACAATAACAGTACACAGCACCGAGGGAGAGGGAAGCGCCTTCACAATTCTCCTCCCTTCCCCTCCCCCTTCAGAGGAAATGGAAGCGGAGATCAAAGAGAACAAACCTCAGCGGAGGCTGAGAATTCTGTGCGTGGATGATGATGAGCTGGTCAGGCGGAGCCTGTCAGACCTGATCAGTCGTGACGGCCACCAGGTCATCACTTCCCGAAACGCTTCTGAAGCCCTCACCATATTAGAGAGGGAAGGTCCCTGTGATGCGGTTATCACAGACCTTTCGATGCCCGGCTCAAGCGGGTATGAACTGGCAAGTGCCGTGAAGCACATGCTTCCCCATACCCCTGTCATTCTCCTTTCAGGCTGGGGGTATCGAATGGCAAAAACAGAATCACCGCATAAGGATATAGATTACATACTCGGCAAACCGCCGAAGATAAGGGAACTGAGAAACATACTCGCACAGCTGAGCCAGGAAGGAGCGTGAATGAACCAATTTCAGATGAACATAAGCAGCCACATCCCCGAATCCTCGACAATACTTATCGTCGATGACGAGAGAGCCGTTCTCGACTCCCTCAAAGCCCTTCTCACCAGGACAGGGTACACGGTACAGACTGTCCAGGACGCCTCCCGCGCCGTCGAGACGGCGAAGGAGCTCCTCCCCGACCTTCTTCTCCTCGATATCCACATGCCGGGGAAATCGGGACTGCAGATCATCAGGGAGATGAAACAGGATGCAAAGCTCGATCATATCCCCATCATCATCGTCACCGGAGTGAACGATCAGTCAAGCAGGGTGGAAGCCCTCCAGCTCGGAGCAGATGATTACCTTGTCAAACCTCCCCATATAGCGGAACTGAAAGCAAGAGTGAAAAACCTTATCAAGGTCAAAGCATTCAACGATTATCTGCTGGACAACAAGGCTGTACTTGAGAAGATGGTGGAAGTGAGAACACAGCAGCTGAACGATACCGTCCATGAGCTGAAGCAGGCTTCCTATGACACCGTCCTCCGCCTTGCCCGAGCGGCTGAGTTCCGTGATGAAGATACCTCCTTCCATCTTCAGAGAATGGGCGGCTACGCAGGTATCCTTGCACGTGAAGTGGGTTTCTCCTCTGAAGAAGCTCAGAATATACAATTCGCCTCCCTTGTTCATGATATTGGTAAGATGGGAGTTCCCGACAACATTCTCATGAAACCGGGGAAGCTGACAGCCGAAGAGTGGGTGGTGATGAAAAAACACCCCGAGTTCGGGGCCCACATACTCGACGGGACGCAGTCGGACCTGTTGAAGATGGGGAAGATGATCGCCCTCACCCACCATGAGAGGTGGGACGGAAAAGGGTATCCCGAAGGACTTGAAGGAGAGGAGATTCCGATAGAAGGAAGAATAGCGGCAATTGCCGATGTGTTCGATGCCCTCTCCTCCGACAGAGTCTACCGCAAGGCCTTCTCCATTGAACAGTCGTTCAGCATTCTCCTTGAGGAGAGGGGCACTCACTTCGATCCCGAGCTTCTTGATGCATTCATAGCGATGAAACCGAAGATTTTGGAGATCATTCAGAAATACAGAGACCAGGAAAGGCTTACAGGATAGAAACATGGTTCATATACTGATTGTTGATGATGAAAAAAGCATACGCCTCACCCTCTCTGCCTTCCTTAAGGGGGCGGGCTACAGCGTTGAGACCGCAGCAGATGCCGATGAAGCTCTAAAAAAGCTTGAGGAGCACCCTGCCGATATCGTCATTTCCGATATCATCCTTCCGAGGATCACGGGAGTGGAACTCCTGCAGAAGATCCATGAAAAACACCCCGACACCCAGGTGGTGATGATCACCGGGGAACCGAGAATCGAAACCGCCTCGCAAGCGATCCGCCTTGGAGCGTGCGATTACCTTCAGAAGCCTGTCGGCAAGGAGGATGTGCTGAAGGCTGCTGCAAACGCCGCGAAGCTGAAACAGCTGATTGATCAGAACCGCTCCTATCAGGAGAACCTGGAGCATATGGTGGCTGAGAGGACACAGGAACTCGAGCACGCACTTGAAGAGAAAGAGCAGATGTTCACCCAGCTCCTCCACCAGGAAAAGCTCTCAGCCCTCGCCCGGGTGGCCAAGGGCCTTGCACACGACATCAACAACACCCTCACCCCCGTATCGATGTATGCAGAAATGCTGCTTGAAGAAGCTGAAGAACAAAGCGACAACCACCGTTACCTGAGGGAGATTCTCAACTCCTCTGAAAAGATCGGAGTTGCCGTGAAACGGCTCGAAAGCTTTCAGGAAGAGAATTACGACCAGAACACCTACTTCGCCCCCGTCTCCATCCCCCTTCTCATCGACAAGGTGATCAATATGATCTCCTGGAAGAACTCCCATGCACGTGATGCGGGGCTTGCAGAGATCACCATCACCCACACCCTCCCTCCTGATTTCCCTGCAGTGGAAACGATTGAAGGGGACATCTTCGATGCATTCAGCGAACTGTTGAGCAACGCGATCGATGCATCGAGGGAAAACGGAGGAAAGACCATCACGATTGGCGGTAATGTGGAAGAGGAACGTGCACTGTTCACCATCACCGACAGCGGAAAGGGGATGAGTGAGGAAGTGCTGGATCACTGCTTTGATCCCTTTTTCACCACAAAAGGTCCACAGCATGCCGGACTCGGTCTTTCAAGCGTCTTCGGCATCATGAAACGACATAAGGGCAGTATCACATTCAACACCTCTCCCTCGGGAGGCGCTGAGGCGATACTTGGCATTCCGATACACCATGGAGGAGCAAGCGATGAAACACTGGAAAGCTGACGGCAACAAAAACAAAAAAAAGTATGAGAAAATTCTCAGGACAGGATTTTTCCTGCTGATTCTTCTCCTTCCCTTCCTTTTCTCCTCCTGCGGCAGTGAACCTGTTCAGATCGGAGTGATCATCTCCCTTTCCGGTACGGGCTCGCACCTCAGTGAAGTCCTTGACGGCATTGAGCTGAAAGCAGAGGAACTGAACTCCCTCGGCGGGATAAACGGCAGGGAGATCGAGCTGATCGTACGTGACAATGAAAGCAATCCTGACAAAGCAGAAGAATTGTTTAAAGAAATCGAGGAAGAATTCCACCCCGACCTTTACATCACCGGACTGAGCTTCATTTCAGGGCGACTCATGCCCCTGGCAGAACAGGCGAAAGTTCCCCTTCTCTGTCTGGTTACAGCTCAGGAAGGCATCACCGACGGGTATAACTATTCATTCACCTTCTTCAGTGCAGCACGGGACGAAGCCGATGCGGCAGCACGGATAATCAGGAAGCTTGGAAGCAGGAATACAGGTTTGCTTTATCAGGACAATGTCTACTCAATCTCAGTGCACGATCTCCTCAAGGAACAGCTTACCATTGAAGGATTCAGTGTCAAATCGGTCAAATTCCCAAGCAGCGCAACCTCACCCGAGGCTCTTATCCCATTCATGGAGGAGGTTTCAGATGTAGACACCCTTTTCTCTGTAGGACTCAGCGCCTACCATCCATCTATCATTGAAGCAGCCGACAGGATCGGGTTTGACGGCAGTATGGTGAACTCAAGCGGCGCCGTCGCCCGTCCGGTTTTCGCCATGGAGAAAGCAGAGGGTCTGAACGTTGTGGCCCCTGTCATCTATAACACCCGATATCTTCTTGCTGATGACCTGAGAGAACGGTTCTCTAAGGCCCATGATTATCAGCTCTCCCATTTTGTTGCCAACGGGTACGAAAGCCTGTTCATACTCGAATCACTTCTCACCGGGAAGGAGGTGACCAGGGAAAGCATCAGAGAAAACCTCGAAGCAGGATTTGTCTATACGGGGACATTGGGTTCCGTAACGGTCCCGAAGGGTTCACACAACTTCGTATTTCCCCTCCATCCTGCAGTCATCCACAATGGAGGGCTGAATTATGAATAGACCGCACAACAAGGGTATCGCGACCCGTCTCATTCTTGCCTTTCTTCTCTTCTGTCTCCTTTTAGTGGGAATAGGGCTGTTCACGACGAACAGTGCCCGCAATGTGATCATAGAGGGGGTTTCAGAGCACACAGACTATCTGGCACAGAAACTTATCACCGATTTCGATTACGAGGTGAACAGGAAGGCGCGAATGCTCCACCTCTACGCACAGGGAGCGAACCTCTACAAAGGGGATTTCACCAAAGAGGAGATTGTTCAGGACCTGATCGTCTCCCTTGAACGGGAGTACGGGATCAGGATATTCAACCGCGCTCTCATCACCGACGCATCGGGAAACGTCCTTCTTGACACCTCTGATGAGATGACAGGGAACAAGAGTGACCAGATGTGGTGGGCCAATACCCAGCGCTACGGGTTCTATGAAGACCGTACTATACTTGCATCGGACGGTATGAACGTATTTTTCCCCCTCTCTGTTCCTTTCTATGATGATGAGAACAGATTTGCAGGAGTCCTGAGAGTGGATGTCAATCTCAACATGCTCACCCAGCAGGCAGTGGCGACCAACCTCCCCCATGCCTCGACAAAAGTACGCCTGATCAACAGCGAAGGACAGCTCCTCTACTCCTCCCGTCCTTACATCCCCATGACCAATATATCAGAGAGCGGTCTGTTCACACAGATCACAGAAAATGAGAACGGTTCCTTCTTCTTCAAGGAGAACAATCTAAACCTGCTCTTCGGTGTCTCGAAACTCGCTTCCGCCCAGCGTGCCCTTGACTGGTACCTGATCATCGACACCCAGCAGGATGAAGTACTCGCTCCCGCACGAGTCCTCCTGGAGAGCAACCTCTTCACCCTGGCCATGGTGACCCTCATCGGTATTATCCTGGCTATCATCATCTCCGGTTCGATCACGAAACCGCTCGCGCTGCTGAAGAATGTGGTCGAGCAGGTGGGACCGGAACGCCTTGCCCTCAGGACAGGCATACGAAGAAACGATGAGGTTGGTAAGATCGCAGAGTCGTTCGATTCCATGATGGAACTTCTCGAAGTGCAGACGAACTCGCTCAAACAGCAGAACTGGATAGAGACTGGACAGAACTCTATCGGTAAGACGATGAGAAAACAGAGTGAGATCAGTGATCTCTGCACCGATGTCCTCACCTCTGCAGCTTCCTATCTTGGAGCGGCCATCGGAGCGTGCTATCTCCACAACGAAGGGGTTCTCACTCGGATGAGCACCTATGCCTTCATTGCGGGGAAAGATACCCCGGAGAGCTTCAGAATAGGTGAAGGCTTCGCAGGACAGGCGGCAACCGAAAAGAAGATGAAGGTGATAGAGACCTTCCCTGAAAATTATATCTTCATCGGTTCCGCTGTCGGAACCGGCTCCCCCTCTTCTCTTATCGAAGTTCCCGTTCTTCTCAACGACGAACTCAAGGGGGTCATGGAACTCGGTTTCACCACTCCCCTTCCTGATTTCTTCGAAGAACTGCTCAGTGCAGTTACCAGAGACCTTGCTGTCACTCTCGATGCCCTCCAGAAGGCGGAAATAGAGAGGCAGCTGCTGCAGAAGACAGAGGAACAGAAGCAGGAACTGCTCAGCCAGCAGGAAGAGCTGAGAGTGACGAACGAAGAATTAGAGGAACAGACTGAACGGCTGAGGCTTTCAGAAGACAATCTGAAACAGCAGCAGGCGGAACTAGAAGAGGTGAACTCAGAGCTCGAGGAGAAGAATGTCACTCTGAAAGAAAAACAGATGATTGTCGAGCAGTCACAGAAGGAACTGCTAGCGAAGGCTGAGGAGTTGAACAGGGAGAGCCGCTACAAGTCTGAATTCCTCTCCAATATGTCGCATGAACTGAGAACGCCTTTGAACTCTCTCCTCCTCCTTTCCCAGGACCTGATGAGTAATGAACCGAAGAATCTGAATGCCGAGCAGATCGAATCAGCCGAGATCATCTACAACGGAGGAAAGGACCTCCTTTCCCTGATCAACCAGATTCTCGATATGTCGAAGATCGAAGCGGGAAAGATGGAACTCCATCCCGATTCATTCACGGTGGAGAATTTCAGGAGTGTCCTCACCAACACCTTCGCCCTTCAGGCGAAGAAGAAGGGGATAGAGTTCACGATCGATATGGATACCAATACTCCCGAAAAAATTGTCACTGATGTGATGAGGGTCGAGCAGATCCTGAGGAACCTAGTGAGCAACGCAATCAAATTCACTTCAGACGGCGGTGTAAGTGTTCAGTTCTCCGGAGACGAATCAGAAGGAAGGGAAATGCTGAACATTCTGGTGAGTGATACGGGGATCGGTATCCCCTCTGATCAGCAGAGCGAGATATTCTCGGCCTTCCATCAGGGTGACAGCGGCACCTCGCGGCGCTTCGGCGGCACAGGACTGGGACTCACCATCACCAAGGAATTAGTCGGCCTCCTCGGAGGAACCATTTCCCTTGCCAGCACCGAAGGTGAAGGCACTTCCTTCACCGTCCGCCTTCCCGTCCAGATGACAGAAGCGGTTTCCGAAGTTCCTGAAAAGGAGAAGGCAGAGCCTGCCATCCCTGTGAAGAGTGAAAGTGAACCTCCCATGATGTCCTCTGCACCCGAGTCTCTTTCTGATTCCTACACCCCTCCTGTGGCCGATGACAGGGATTCCCTGAAAGAGGGAGTGAAGACCATACTCGTGATCGAAGATGATGTAAGGTTCCTATCGACTGTCATGAAACAGTGCAAGGCACGAGGGTACAACTGCATCGGTGAAGCGACCGGACAGCGGGGACTGAAGAGTGTGAGAACGTTCAAGCCTGACGGTATCATACTCGATCTTCACCTTCCCGAGATGGATGGGTATGAAGTGCTTGAGCAGCTGAAGAATGATACCGAGGTACGTCACATACCGGTACATATCATGTCGGTGGACGACCCTTCCCTCAAGGTCTACAAGCAGGGAGCTATGGGATTCCTCACAAAGCCGGTGAGCAGAAAGAGCCTTGATGATGCACTGAACAAGCTGATCAGCTACAGTGAGAGCGAGACGAAGAGGATTCTCATCGTGGAAGATGATGAGGTGACCAGAAAGAACCTTGAGAAACTTCTCAGAGACACCCATATTCTCGTCGATACCATAGGTACAGGAGCCGAAGCCCTCACTCTCATTCAGGAAGACGTGTACAACTGCATCGTACTCGACCTCGGACTTCCCGACATGGACGGGTACAAGGTGATAGAAAAACTGCAGGAGCTGAAAGGAGAAAAGGATATTCCCCCCGTCATCATCTACACCGGACATGATGTGAGCGAACAGGACCTCCTCAAACTCGAAGAGTCTCCCCAGTCCGTGATCCTCAAGGACGTACATTCGGAAGAACGCCTCCTCGATGAAGTAACCCTCTTCCTCCATCAGGTAGTGGGCTCTCTCGACCCGAAGAAACGTCAGGTGATCGCCGACCTCCACAACCCCGACTCCGCGATAGCAGGACACCGTATTCTCGTTGTCGATGATGACATGAGAGCGCTGTTCGCCGTCGCCAAGACACTCAGCAGGCATGGACTGCAGGTCGTCAAGGCAGAGTCAGGGAAGAAAGCCCTCTCCCTCATCGAATCCGATATCGATTTCGATCTCATCCTGATGGACATCATGATGCCCGAGATGGATGGGTACGAAACGATGAAACACATACGTAATCTCGATCAGGGATCCAAGGTCCCGATCATAGCTCTGACAGCTAAGGCAATGAAGGGGGACAGGGAGAAGTGTATCGCATCAGGTGCGAATGACTACCTTGCCAAACCGATTGACGTTGACAAACTGCTCTCCCTCATCAGGGTGTGGCTGTACCGATAGGAGGAAGTATTGGTGTGAACGACTACCAGATTGAAGAAATGGAACTCGACCTTCTCATTGACGCCGTCTACTCTCGCTACGGGTATGATTTCCGCTCCTATACCCGCTCCTCGTTCCGCAGGAGAGTCCATACCTTCCTGCAGGAGCACTCCCTGAAGCATATCTCCGAGAGTATTCCGCTCTTGTTAAGAAGTGATGAATCCTTCTCCGACTTTGTGCAGCAGATCTCTGTTCCCGTCTCCGACATGTTCCGTGACCCCGCCGTCTACAGGACCCTGAGGACCGAGATTTACCCTATGCTCAAAACCTACCCCTTCGTGAAGATCTGGTCAGCAGGCTGCGCATCAGGGGAAGAAGCCTACTCCCTTGCCATTCTCGCCCTTGAGTGCGGAATGAAGAACAGGACAAGGATCTATGCCACAGACTTCAACGACAAGGCGATCGCTGCCGGTAAGGAAGGTATCTATGATATCTCGCGGGTGAAGGCGTTCACGAAGAACTATCAGGAATCGGGGGGGACCGAAGAGTTCTCACAATATTACACGACAGCCTACAACCGTGCGATCATCACCGATGAGGTCAAGAAGATGGTAACCTTCTCCAACCACAACCTCGTCAACGACAGCGCCTTCGGCGAGATGAACCTGATCCTCTGCCGCAACGTGCTGATCTACTTCGACAGAGAACTGCAGAACAGGGTCCTGACGCTCCTGACCGATAGTATCTCCTCCCGAGGCTTTCTCTGCCTCGGCTCCCACGAGAACATCCTGTTCAGCGACCGCAAGGAGTGCTATGACATCGTCAATGACAGACAGAGAATATATCAGATGAAAGGCCACAAAGGAGATTACTGAGTGAAGGTCGTTGTTATCGGCGCCTCCCTCGGAGGCTTCACAGCATTATCACACCTCTTCAGTCTCCTTCCTGAGGATTTCTCTCTCCCTATCCTTGCCGTTCAGCACATAGGCGCAACAGAATCTGTTAGCCTCTCTGAGAGCCTGCAGCTGCATTCCGCCCTTACCATCGTGCAGGGTGAACCGCTGGTGAAAGCACAGCGAGGGTACGTCTACATAAGCCCGTCAGACTACCACATGCTGATAGAGAAGGATTACACCATCTCTCTCTCTACCGATGAGAAAGTCAATTACTCTCGCCCCTCGATAGATGTACTGTTTGAAAGCGCAGCCCTCTCCTTCCCTGCAGGAACGATAGGGATACTTCTTACAGGAGCGAACAACGACGGAGCTGCGGGGATGAAGCTGATAGGAGAGACAGGAGGCATCACAATAGTGGAATCCCCTGAAACAGCCTACTGCCCTTTCATGCCCTCTAGCGCCCTTGAACTCTATACACCGGACCATGTACTTCCCCTCGAGAACATCGCCGAAGTACTCTGCACGATCACAGGAGACAGGTATGAACCACACCCAGAACATTCTCATAGTTGACGACACCCCTGAGAACCTGATCATTCTCGAGAGGGTACTGAGAAGAGTCCCCGCGAATATCATACGGGCTTCCAGCGGACAGGAAGCGCTCGTGGCCGCACTGAACAACAACCTCGCCCTCGCCATCCTCGACGTACAGATGCCCGAAATGGACGGTTATGAACTCGCAACCCTGTTAAGGGAACATGATGATTTCCGCACACTCCCCATCATCTTCGTCTCCGCCGTCTACTCCGACGAACAGCATGTGTTCAAAGGCTATGAGGCGGGGGCAGTCGACTTCATGGTCAAACCCTTCGATTCCGCACAGCTCCTTTCCAAAGTGAAAGTATTTCTCGACCTGAACAGGGCGAATCTGGAACTGCAGAAGAAAGTGGAGGAACTCGCCCTCTCTGAAAGCAGGTTCCAGACCCTGGTGAGAACCATTCCCGACATCGTATTCAGAGTCGATCCTGAAGGTAATGTTGTCTTCATCAACAGTGCGGTACAGTTCCTCGGTTATACCCCGGAGGAACTTCTGAACACCTCACTCACCACCATCGTGCATGAAGAGGACTGGAAGGAGCTAAGAGATAATCTCCTTGAAAAAGAGAAGAACGAGACAGCTCACACTGGAATCCTGCATGCAGAACTCCGTCTCCTTTCAAAGCCCCACTTCAGTGACGAGAATATCCCGGAAGAATCTGGTGCAACCTCAGAGGGAAGAAGAATCGTTCAGGCTGAACTTACCAGCTCCCAGATTCTGCAGACTCATCCCGATTCCGTGAGAAGAAGAATTCTCGGTACGGTAGGTGTCATACGTGATATCACAGAGAGAAAGGAAGCGGAAAAGGAACTGACCCTCTACCGCGAGCACCTTGAGCACCTTGTTGAAGAGAGAACGAGCAAACTCCAGGAAGAGATGGAAGAGAGGAAGAAATCGGAAGAGAAGCGGCAGCAGCTTGAATCAATGCTTATGCAGCAGCAAAGGCTGGAGTCCATCGGAACCCTCGCCGGTGGTGTCGCTCATGAGATCAACAATCCGATCAACGGTATCATGAACTATGCCCAGCTTATCATGGACGAAGATGCCAGTGAATCGACTTCCGAGTTCTCAAAAGCCATCATAGAAGAGACGAACAGAGTTTCAAAAATAGTGAGAAACCTGCTGCAGTTCGCACGCGCCGACCAGGGGGTCGGCATGGAAAAGGCAGACCCGCAGGAAATGGTGGACTATGTGGTTTCGTTGGTGAAGACCATTATCCGCCACGATCAGATACAGCTCATCATCGATGAACCGACAGAGCCTATCCCTTCGGTCATCTGCAGGAAGAACGAGATCGAACAGGTGATCATGAACCTCTTCACCAACGCCTGTGATGCACTCAATACACGGTATGAAGGATATGATGAGAATAAACTGGTACGCGTCACCTTAGCGAATGGGATGCTTAAGGACAGACCCTCTGTCCAGTTCATCGTGGAAGACCATGGAATGGGGATTGAGGAAGAAGTCCTCTCCCATATCTTCGAACCATTCTACACAACAAAAGACAGGTCAACGGGGACCGGGCTGGGTCTTTCTATCAGCCACGGGATCGTTAAAGATCACGAGGGAGAACTCAGAGTCGTATCACAAGAGAAGGTATTCACCCGCTTCACTCTGGAAATCCCTGTCTCCTCTGAATAAGAGGAAATCACTTCCACAACCTTTATGTTTCACACAAACCTATTACAAACTTATGACTTTATAGCATGTTTTTCTAGCATATTTCCCTAGAAACCCGGCTGCATGTTATATAATTGTTATAACAATACGGGAACGCCATTGTGTTATGACAAAACAAAAGTTATTGCAATATATTATATTTATTGAACTTACGAACATTATTCATATACTTTTCAGTTTTTTTTATTTTTATTATTAAATCTCTTGACACATGTACACCTCATTCCTATACTTAGGTCATAACTTAGGAATTATCCAGAGGAGATCTACCATGAAAAAGCTTATAGCAATACTGATCATCTCAACCATAGCCTTTACAGCATTTGCGATCGATTTAGAGAACCAAACAAGCGGTGTAGGCAATACACAACTGAACCTTAGCTCAACCGTAGCTGGAAAACTGTACCACGGTTTTTCTTCAACCGCACAAACAAAGGGAGGTATGATTGATGGAATAGGATCAGAATCCTTAGACGTCGAAGTAGAACTGGACGGTACGGATGATGCTCAGTCTATCGGATTTTACAGCTTATATACAAACGGAACTGATCAGGTGAAGGTAGACCTTACAATTTCTCCCCTCGAATTAACAGTAGAAAGCACAAAATATTACATTCCGTACTCGCTCAGCCTCGGAGTACCTACAGGTTCGGATGATGGAATCGATTATGAGGAATCATTTTCACTCGGAACGGCTTCGGTTGTACAGAAAGTCGCTAATACAGTGACTGCACCAACAGATACCGGTACTCTTCTCACAACGAGCAATAGCGGTCTCCGCTGGACATCTGTTGAGCTAAAAGCCTCATTCGAGGGTTCTGACAATAAAGCAGAAGTTCTCGCACAGGGTGATTATACGGGGACCATCATAGCTGCCGTCACAACTAACAACTAATAACAACCGAACATGGATTCATCACACCCGCTTTTAATAAAGCGGGTGTTTTCGTATTCACCTGCGATGTGCTCTACTTCCCTGAAAAGATCAGGTGTATAGTAGAGTACATGATACATGAAACACCAATCACGATTCTCCCCTGCCCGACTCTTTCCTCTTGCAGAGATGAACTTGAGAAGCTTATTCAAAGTGAGTGGGAGGACTTTCATCTGCCGGATCCCCAGGAAGAAACGATTCCTGAGCCTTTGATGGTTGTTCAGGAAGATAGGGTTATCGCAGGACTTTCGTACACTCTGTTTGCCGAACCAGAGAAAGAGACGAACGTCATCTGGATCAACGCTCTCGTTGTCAGTTCTGAACATCGTGGTAGAGGCATTGCATCACACCTGGTACAGGAAGCTGTACGGGTTATCAAAGAAATGAGAATTCAGGATTACCTCTATGTCTATACTGATGTTCCTGGGCTCTATCTGGCTTCAGGATGGAGTATCATGGACGTTCAGGGCGAAGATAGTTCTGTGGTGATGAATTATAATCTCAGGAAAGAAGGATAGACTACAGCTCAACTCAAGCAGCTGGGGCAATTATATGCTTTAACAACAAAGGTAATCAGGAGGTTCTCCCTCAGTACCGTGCATATATCGTTCAGGCATAAAAAAAATCCTTATCTCTTTACAAGATAAGGACTTGGTTGCCGCCTCTCGGAATCGAACCGAGGACACAAGGATTTTCAGTCCTTTGCTCTACCAACTGAGCTAAAGCGGCCCGTACAATTGCAGTACTCGAGTGATACTACTGAAAACAGACGTTTATGTAAAGTACTTTCCATGAATTTTGAGGAAAAATCCCAATGTCGCTTTTCCTTGACTTTGCATCATTGTTAAGGCCATTATATGTATAGATAAATAATGAGGAAGTGCAAGTATACTACCATTTTAATCAGTTTTATCTGTTATATTGGTTGTTTTTACACTCCTCTCTGACAGTTTTCTATTATTTCATATGCTATTGTCTTCAATAGGATCAGGAGGATCAGATGAAAAAATTCGTGTTACTGCTATTAATCGCTATTCTTGCACTGCAGGGAATCATGGCAACGGGAACTGCTGAAGCTGAATCAGAAGATATCGTGCTTCAATGGTGGGACTGGAATCCGAGTATGAAGGATCGCAATGAGGCTCTGATAGCTGAATTCGAGGCTTCTCACCCCGGAGTTACCGTAGAGCTCTCCACCTACGCGACCAGTGAATACTGGACGAAGCTGAGAATACAGGCAAACCAGAGAAAGCTGCCTGATGTATTCACAATGAGCTCAGGTTATCTGGAAGAGTGGGCCAATGCCGGACTCCTCCTTGATCTGGGTGATATGATCAAGAAAGATAATCTGTTCGGTGACTTCTACCAGGGAATTTTCGATGTCGGCAAGAGCATCAGCGGGACAGACTCGTACTATGCCATTCCCTTCGCTTTAGTAACCACTGTCCTTTACTATAACAAAGACCACTTCGATGCCGCAGGCTTGAGTTATCCCGATGATTCATGGACCTGGGATGATTTCACATCAGCAGCGAAGAAGCTTACCATCGACAAGGATGGAGACGGTAAACCGGATCAGTGGGGACACTGGTTCTATGGACGCTATGCCCAGATTGAATCATGGGTCTATGCGAATAACGGAAAACTACTTGATGCAAACAAGAGGTTCGCTCCCGATGCCAATGCCATGGCTGCTCTCAAGATGCTGACAGACCTTGTACTCGTTGACGGCAGTGCACCGACTCAAAAAGAGATGAGTGCTCTCAGACAGCAGGATATCTTCCCTCAGCAGCTTGCTTCCATGTGGGTTGACGGTTCCTGGAACATCGATAACAACCGGATTGTGGCTGGAGACAGTTTCAACTGGGGTATTGCACGTATTCCTCAGGGACCGGCTGCCTCGAGCAAGATCGGGTACGGATGGCCTGACTACTATGCAATCTCTCCTGACACAAAGAGTGCAGGTGCCGCATGGGAGTTCGCCAAGTTCATTGCAGGTGAAGGTCTCTCAATGGGAGATTACATGGCAGGAAAGATTCCTTCCTACAAGGCACTTGCTGAAAGCGATGACTTTTCAGATATGAGCCAGCAGCCTGGTGATATGGGGCTCCTTATCAAGCAGGCAGATGGTGAGCTGAGAACCTCCTTCACTCTCGGATGGAGTGAATGGAGAGGCTACGCCGCGGCAGAGACGCTCGGCCTGAACGGCCTCATCGATGCTATCATCAACGGTGAAGAAAGTTTCGATAAGGGAATGAGCGAAGGTGCTGAAGGCATCAATGCTGTTCTCGGCAGATATTATAAGTAATAATTAACTTGGAAGTGCCTCCCCGGAGGCACTTCCGTGGTATACTCCCCTCAATGAAACACACGAAGAACGCTCTATCATGGCACAACCCCGTCAGTCCCTGGTTATTCCTTCTCCCCACTATTATCGGACTGATCGTGTTTCGCCTTATCCCCATCGGGGCTTCCCTCTATCTATCATTCACAGACTGGACATTACTCGGTGATCCCAATTTCATAGGTCTTGAAAATTACCGTGAGGCCTTCAGCAGTAAGGATTTCCTCACCGTCATTCTCAATACCTTTGAATTCTCCCTTATCTATATCGCGGGAGCGATGGTGCTTGGTATCATCTACGCACTCCTCATCAATGTACAGATGAAAGGGATAGCTGCCTTCAGGGCGATTATATACCTTCCGGTGGTCACCTCAGCTGTCGCTGTCGGTATCGTATGGATGTGGCTGCTCGGACCGAAGTACGGTCTGGTGAACAGAGGGATAGAAGCACTGGGGCTTGAAGCGCCCTACTGGTTCCAGGATGCACATCTCGCGATCAAGAGCGTATCCATGGTGCAGGTATGGAAGATGGCAGGGTATTATATGATTCTCTTCCTTGCCGGTCTCAAGCAGATTCCAAAGGATACGATCGATGCGGCAGTGGTTGACGGGGCATCCCCCATTCAGCGGTTCTTCAAAATCACCCTTCCTATCCTCTCCCCTACCTCCTTCTTCGTTCTCACCGTTGCTATCATCGATTCGTTCAAGAACTTCGAGCTCATATACTCCATGACAAAGGGGGGACCGCAGAACCACTCTACGACTCTGGTCTATTCGGTCTATGTGAACGCGTTCGTCCACTACAGGGTCGGCTATGCCGCAACCGTAGCTTATGTCCTGCTGCTGTTCGTCGGACTTCTCACCATCTTCAATTTCATCGTAAAAAAGCGATGGGCAAGACCATGGGAGTAAAGAGATGAAAAAACGAACATCACCTTTCAGGATATTTCTCATCGTTCTCGTTGCTCTGGTCAATATCTTCCCCTTCCTGTGGATGCTAACTAATTCCTTCAATACGGAAAAGGGAATTTTCTCGACAACGGTACAGTTGATGCCAGATCTGGCGTTCACAGAGCGTATGTTTGAAAACTATATCTCGGTCATCAAAGATTTCAATTTCGGTCGTTATACCCTCAACAGCATCTTCGTAGCATCGATGGCCTCTCTTGGTCAGCTGATCGTCTGCTCCATGGCAGGCTTTACCTTTGCACGGATGAAATTCAGGGGAAAGAATCTCATCTTCTCTCTTGTTATCTTCACTCTCATGGTACCGAATGAAGTCGCGATCATACCCGAGTACTACCTCATGATGCGCCTGGGATGGCTCGACACCTACCTTCCTTTGATCGTCCCCTCCTTCCTCATAGGAGCAATGGGAACCTTTTTGATGAAGGAGTTCTTCGAACAGGTACCTTCCGAACTCTTCGATGCAGGAGTCATTGACGGAGTGAACAGCTGGGTGATGTACAAGTCGATCTATCTTCCACAGGGGATAGCGACGATGGCAACGCTTTTCATCATTGCATTCATGAACAACTGGAACGACCTGCTCCGCCCTATCCTCTACCTCTCAAAGGATTCTATGATGACTGTCACGCAGGCCCTGACCCAGTTTCAGGGGCAGTATGAGGCGAAGTGGAACCTCCTCCTTACCGGAAGCGTTCTCTCCATCCTCCCTCTGATTGCAATGTTCATTTTTACGCAGCGGTACATTATAGACAACTCAATGAATGCAGGCATCAAGGGCTAAACATGAAATCGACAGTGGGAACATATGTGCACATTGACGGAGAGATCCAGAGGTATGAACTCATCGAAGGTCTTTCATGGAAAGACCTGACCTATACATACCTCGAAACGACACCCCGTTCCATAGCTGCGATAGTCCGCCTCTACAGGGCGAATATCATACCGAAGAACCCGAGTATGTACGGAACTATGGTATTCTCTCATGTACCTGCATCGATATCGAATATACCTTTCGAAAGACAGACCGAAGCTGGGTATCTCTATGACAACCAGGCGCTCACACGGTATCACTTCACGCGGTTATTAGCGAAGGGAGATCTAACAGTAAGGGACGGGAAAATATCGTGTACTGACAGTACTGTTCAGCACTTCTTCGAATCCCTGCAGAAGGCAGGGTATCTGTCTGTTGTCGAAGGAAAGAGAGAGAGTATAACGTATGTCCCTATCTCAGGAACTTTCGGCTTCCTTTCCGAATCCTGTCAGGCGACGACAGCAGTCAATTCCCACTTTTTCCTCATGGATCCAACCGACATCGACTCACCGTATGACTCCCTTGCCACATCCTACGGCTTTGCAGTAGAGAAAGGAAACATCCTCCAGCCCCCCCTCCATGACAGGGAATCACTTGTAGTAGACAGTACGGGAAGAGCACGGATCATCAACCCTACACTGACCTCCCTGACCGTCTCTGTATCAGGGTATGATATGAAGGATGGGAAAAATGGAATAAGCTTCTACAGCAGACCAGAGTGGAGAAGAACGCCTGAAAAGGATGGAACTGACCTCATCGTTGTCAACAGAAAGCTTGTTGCTCTCAGTGAAGGCGGAGGTATAAAGATACCGATGGCAGGTTTTGTGATCCACAGTGATGCAATATTAGATATCACAGATCAAAAAGTCACTTATACGATAGATGAAGATATCCAGTTTGCTGTTCAGGTGGGACCTGCAGCAGTGAAAGTGGGAGTTGTTCAGGAAACACTGTGCTGCCCATTCTACACGGGAGAAGGGACACCCTATCCATCTACTGTATATCCTCTCCCGTATGAGACTGCCCGTGCGGCACGCACAGGGATTGCCACCATAAATGACAAACCCGTCATCCTATGGCTTGAGGGTGCAAGCAAGAACGGACATGTACCGCACAAAGAGAGCAGCGGATCGTCCCTGCTCGAAACCGCAATCATTGCCGGAAAGCTTGGTATTACCGATATGGTGAATATGGATGGAGGCGGCTCCGCTCAGATCAATCACAGCTATGGAAGAAACCTCCTTATTGCAGACAGAGATGTACAGTCGAACGAGGAAAAAGAACGTCCTGTACCACTTGGCTTGATGATCAGGAAAAGCTGAATAGCCCTGAGAGTTGTATCCGGAACTCATATCACTAAAAGTAGAGGATCCGTGCTATCAAGGCGCTGGGTATTAAGGTATACTCAGTGCATGACGATACCTCTTCCTGTTATTTCCTCGGTTGAATATGGACAAAACCTCTACTCAACCTGCTATGAACATGAGAATTACCTCATCATCCAGGATCATGGCATCTGTGAAAAGAGCGGACACCCCTTCGACTATGATCTCTATACACAATTTCAGAACAGGATGATGAGAAAGGGGAAACCTCTCTACCGCTTTCTAGATGACACTTCGTTTGAAGCGATAACTGAATATATTGAAAAGGGATTCGCTTCGAATCGCTTTGACCTTCTCAAAGGAACTGACCGAGCCTATTCGGAAGCCTCTGCCCTTGAACATTTTTTTGAACAGCAGTTTCTTGCAGCCTTTGGTGAAGAAGGCCTCTCAGCCCTGCATAGGGAATACCCTCTGACAAGTCAGGACAACACGACACTCTTTCTTGATTATGCAATCAAGAAGAAGGACGGAACGATTATTGCTGTAGAAGAGAACGGCATCACCTATCATCACCCCCAGATCATCGGTAAAAAACGATACCTCCATCAGCTTGAGAAGCAGAATATCTGCACAAAATACGGCATCACTCTCTACAGGTTATCGAGTATCGACTGCAGATTCCCGGATCGTGTGATAGATGAGATCAGAGATTTTTTCGGGGATGCATCTTCATTCGAACCCGTCGGTCTTCAAGTCTCGCGTCCCTTTGCCTTGTACGAACATCAGCGGGATGCTGTTTCTTTTCTCAAGAAACAGCGTGAGCAACATACCGAGCAGTGTGCGTCCTTAATCGTACTTCCGACAGCGAGCGGGAAATCCGAAATCATCATAGACGATATATCTTCATACCTATCACAGAACTTCGAAGCCCGTGCAGCGGTTGTCGCCCCTACAGTCACAGTCGCAGCAAAATGGGAGAAGGAGTTCAAAAAAAGAAAATTGGAGGTGGAGACAGGGACGTATCACCTGTTATGGAGCGCTTACAAGAGAGGCAACCGTCATACCTACGATTACCTCTGCATTGATGAAGCGCACCATGCTGTCTCTCCGATGACGAAAAAGGCGATCTCATACCTTAATCCCACATGTCTTGTAGGGCTTACTGCTACACCTGACAGATTAGACAGAAAACGCCTTGAAGATCTCTTCGGAAACTATACCGTAGGGCTGACCATCAAGGAAGCGATGACGAAGGGCATCATCAACACACTCCGAGTCCTCAGGGTGGAGACGAACATATCGCTGGAACATATCAGATTCAACGGCAAGGACTATGTGAACGCAGACCTCGAAAAGCGGATAGAAGTTCCTACACGAGATGAGACAGTGGCTGAGGTACTCCATCGCTATTTCAATAAAAGATCGACGAAGGGTGTTATTTTCTGTGTATCGATCCGTCACGCGAAAAACATGGCGGAGACTCTCAATTCATACGGTCTCTCAGCACGTTCAGTCTCGTCCCAGGATAAAGATTCTGAGGCAATCCTTCATGATTTCAGCAAAGGCTCCTTCAATTACCTCTGTTCCTGCAACATGCTGAACGAAGGTTGGGATGAAAAGGATATCAATGTGATGGTGATGGCTCGACCTACGATGAGCAAGGTCCTCTACACACAGCAACTAGGCAGAGGCTTAAGAAAGAGTGGAAACAAGGGAGATACCTATGTGATAGATGTCGTTGACCAGTACGGAGCGCTTGCCCGTCCATGGTCGGCACATGCGCTGTTCGATACCTCTTCCTACGTTCCCTTCGGTGTTATCACACAACCATACACCATCGGGGACACGATAGAATATCTAGGAATCACCGAGAAGGTTCTTGCCATACAGGAAGTTGATCCGTTTACATTTGAAAAGACCTACGGTGATTACCTGAGCACTGAAGAGACTGCAAGGGAACTGTTCATCAATACAGGAACTCTCAATTCATGGGTTAAAAAACAAAAAGTCACACCGGACCTTACCATTCCTTTCGGATCACGCTCGCTCAACTATTTCGCTCCTGACTCCCTTGAGCGTATCAGAGAAGAGCAGGGATTAAAAAAACATACAGAAGAGAGTATCAAGGATGATTTCTTTGAGTTTCTGGGGGAGAAATCCTATACGTTCAGCTTTAAAATCATCTTCCTTCTCTCCCTTCTTGCCCATTGTGATACTAACGGAGAAGCTGAGGTTGAACACGTTCTTGATTCCTACATATCTTTTTTCCAGGAACGATTGGCTCGTGGACTTCCTGTTGACCGCGAATCCTGTGTCTATACTGAAACCTACCTCAAGGATAGGAAAGTGATGCTAAAAAGTCTTCTCTCGAACCCGTTTGAAAAATTCGAACGAAAACGATTTATATATTACGGAAAGGATGTCTCTCTCCTTTCTTTTCATCCTGGTCTCTGGCAGAAATTTACCCCTGAAGACATTCAGGATATCCGTGTTATGATGGAGAACCATAAAGAAGAGTATTATGAATCACTGGGAGGTCTCTGATGAACAGTACGCGGTATTATGACACCCATTCGAAAGAGTACATCAAAAACACTGTAGATGCTGATCTCTCTGCCCTGTATGCCAGGTTTCTTCCTCATGTTCCGAAAGGCGGAATGATTCTGGATGCAGGCTGCGGCAGCGGACGTGATCTCAGGTATTTTTCTTCCCTCGGGTATAACTGCAGGGGTTTCGACGGATCGAAGGAGATGGTTGTTGCGGCGCGGGAATACAGTGGATGTGAAGTATCCCAGATATCCTTTGAAACATTCCACGAACCAGATGCCTATGATGCGGTATGGGCATGCGCTTCCCTCCTCCACGTACAAAGGCCCAACCTTGAACAGGTATTCACCCAGCTCTATCTCAGTTTAAAAAGTAACGGGATTCTCTATTGTTCATTCAAGAACAGGGAAGAGGATTTTGAGAAGGAAGGAAGATCCTTCACCTGCTTTACTCCTGAACAGTTCACTGACTTCATTACCACCAGAACACAGTTCTCAATTACAGATATCTTCATCACTACCGATGTCAGGGAAGGAAGGGGAGATGAATCCTGGATCAACGC
Source organism: Sphaerochaetaceae bacterium (assembly GCA_963677695.2). Lineage (GTDB taxonomy): Bacteria > Spirochaetota > Spirochaetia > Sphaerochaetales > Sphaerochaetaceae > SABI01. The sequence goes on from CAXXUJ010000001.1 coordinate 50,197, forward strand.
GATTCTATCTACCTGAAGAGATTCTCTTACTCAAACCGAAGCGAGATCTCTCCGCTGTTCAGTATGTGTTCTGTACCCTCTTCATCAGTCACTGAGAGTGACCCGTTGTTGTGGATCTGTTTGACAGTTCCTGTGTAGGTGGACGTTCCCTGTATCACCTTCACTTTTCTTCCCAGTACGATCGAGTGTTCACGATAGTCTGCCATGATAGCAGGGTCATGCAGGTCATCAAGGACATTGATCAGGTTTGAGATAAGCTTTGCAGCCAGCGGGTTTACTAAAGGTGTCTCCTCTTCAAACAGGGTTGTTGCTATGTTCGCGATTTCCTCTGGAAATCCACCTTCAGGTGGAAAGAGATTGATACCGATTCCGATGATCATCGATTCCATCTTTCCGCTCTCGAAGCTGCTTACCCCTTCGGTCAGTATACCTGCAACCTTCTTATCCCCGACATAGAGGTCATTGACCCATTTGATACCTATATCCTTTCCGCTTATTTCCTCTACCGCCCTGCGGGCGGCCACTGCAGTTGCCGAGGTGACAAGGATGGCATCGCTCATTTCAAGTTCACGGGTCACGATGAGTGACATATAGAGTCCCGAGTGAGAGGGAGAGTGGAAGGTTCTTCCCAGTCTCCCCTTCCCTGCGCTCTGGTGAGAGCTGAGGATGATGGTAAGGTCCTGTGCCCCTTCTGTGAGGAGACGTTTCGCTTCCTGGTTTGTGCTGTCAACGGTGGGATACACCTTCAGGTGTATGCGTTGCTGTATGTCCTCAGAGAGGATGAGGGAGATATCTTCTGAGGAGAGCATGGTGCTCTCTGATTCCAGAGTATACCCTAGTGAGCGTTTGGAGTTGATTGTGAAACCTCCTGAGCGCAATGCGTCAATGGCCTTCCATACCGCGGCACGCGATATGCCGAGACCGGTTGCTATCTGTTCACCTGAGATAGCTTCGGGGTGGTTTTCCTTTAATATTTTCAGTACCCGCTCTTTCGTTGTCAACGCTTCCTCCAGACTATTGTAAACTTATTTTTAATTTATTGTTTACAATAGGGCGTGTTTCATGGTATCACACAAACAGATATTCGTGGAGGTATGTACATGAAACTTAGACCGATTCTTCTCGCAGCGGCATTCACGGCGCTGATTATCGTAGGATCTTACATTTCAATTCCCGTGGGAGCTGTTCCCATCACGCTTCAGACACTGTTCGTCCTGCTGGCCGGACTGCTTGCCGGTAAAAGGATCGCGCTCACCTCGGTAGGACTCTACCTTATCCTCGGTGCAGTGGGACTTCCCGTATTCAGCGGAGGAGGCGGCGGTTTCGCACACTTCTCAGGACCGACCGGAGGCTTCCTCCTCGGACTCCTGCTCATGGCATTCATCAGCGGAAGCGCAAGCGACAGGATAGCGAAGATCATCCCTGCGGGAGAGAAACTGACGAACGGAGCGAATATCGCATTGGTGGGGGGAGCGATCTCAGCTACGATCGTCGTCTACCTGACAGGCATTCCCTTCCTCAAGATGGTTCTCGGGGTAACGATGGGAGAAGCCGTCTCAATCGGACTCATCCCCTTTATTACAGGAGATCTTCTCAAGCTGGTAGCAGCTGTCCTTCTTGCCAATATATTCTTCCCCGTAGCACATACCTTCCTCGCAACTGAAGAACAAGAATGATTCAGGTCTCCGATCTCTCACTCACCCTCGATAAGAGGCACCATATTTTCTCTGATGTCAGTTTCACTGTCGAGAAGGGGAGTACTCTCCTTCTCAGCGGAAAGAACGGCTCGGGGAAATCTCTTCTGCTTCGAACCCTTAAAGGGCTTCTCAAGCCCTCTGACGGTACTATTCTCATGAATGGAGAAGATGTCACGAAGAAGAAAAAACGGCGCCTTGAACTCACTGGTCTGGTGTTCCAGGATACTGACCTGCAGATAGTGGGACAGAGTGTGAGAAAGGACCTCCTTTTCGGCCTTCAGAACCTTTCAATTCCCGAAGGAGAGTGTGAAGAGAGGATCAACGAGGCCGCTTCCCTTCTCGATATCACCCACCTCCTGGACAAGAGACCCATGCTCCTCAGCGGAGGGGAGAAACGGAGGGTCTCCCTGGCCGGAGTCATTGTGATGAGGCCTGAGTTCATCCTTCTGGACGAACCCTTTGCCAATCTCGATTATCCCGGGATCGTACAGGTCCTCTCCTCTATCGTCTCGCTGCAGAAAAACGGTGCCACCCTGATCATTGCCACTCACGAAGTGGAAAAGGTGGCAGCCCACTGTGAAACCACTCTCATACTCGATAACGGGTCAGTCGTTCTCAGCGGAAAGACCGGGGAGGTACTTCCACGATCAGAACCCTATGGGATACGCATTCCACGGGCGGGTGGACAAGATATCCCGGTAAGCGAACTGAGCTGGCTGCAATGAACATATTCCATTACCGGCCCGAAGGCTCCTATCTTCACTCTCTCCATCCCCTCACCAAGATACTGATTCTCATCCTCCTCAGTACCCTCAGTGTAAGCGGTTCGATTCTCTTCTGTTTCTTCACGCTCATAGCGGCAGTGACACTTGCCTTCACAAGCCGTCTTCCTCTCCTGAGGTACACGAAGGAACTCAGTTACTTCTCAATCCTCATCGCCATAGTCGCCCTCTCCCGCTATCTTACAAGTTCCTCGAGTGAAATGGCGGCACGGACGGTGTTCATGTTCCTCTCTATGATATTGTTCAGTATCATACTGATGGACAGCACCCCCGTAGATGATACCGGAAAGGCCGTGGCACTCCTGTTCACCCCCTTCGGGAAGGTGACAAAGAGCAAGGTCGCAGCAACCATAGAACTCACACTTGTGATGATCCCCCTCTTCCTCGACACTGCACATACGATGATGCAGGCAAGGAAGGCACGGGGAGAGCGTTTCTGGAAACGACCTGTACACTCCACAGCATCCTTTGTAGAAGGATTGCTCACTCAGGTGTTCAGGGACCTTGAAAGACTGGAGGCAGCTCTCATAAGCAGGCACTACACTGTGGAGAAAAGGAATACGCTCCCGCTGATCACTCTTTCTCAGGTCTTCCTCATCCTCACTGTTTCTTCTGCTGCAATTGCCCTATACTTGTTCACATGAACAAGAAACTGTTAAGACAGGATATTGCAAAGAAGATCGCTGCCATGAGCAGAGAAACAAGAGAGCTGAACTCAAATATCATACGTGAAAAAATAATCGCATTGAAAGAATACAGAGCGGCCAAGATAGTTCTTCTCTACGTCCCTCTCAGTGATGAAGTCAATATTACAAGGGTCATTGAAGATGCTTTGGTTTCAGGTAAGAGAGTCGCTCTCCCTGTCGTGCAGGGGGAACGTATGATCTTCAGGGTGATTGATCCCTCCTGGCTCAATCATCTGAGAGAGGGGTCTCTGCATGTGATGGAACCGATCGATCACTACCCTGAACTGAACACAGAGAACGCAGAAGCACTATTCATTCTCACTCCGGGAAGAGCGTTCAGTGAAGCAAAGGATAGACTGGGTAGGGGAAAAGGGTACTATGACAGGTTTCTCTCTTCACTCTCCCATAAACCTTTTCTTGCAGCCGCCGCTTTCGACCTTCAGATAGTCCATCACATACCGACAGATGATCACGACAAGAGAGTTGACTGTATTATCACGGAGAAACGGGAAATCAGGTAGCTTCACTCTCCCAGAGCCAGGAGAAGTGGTTTTTCACGAAATGTTTCATTGCAATCCCACCCTGGGAGTTCCCCTTGTGGAAGGGATCGCAACGGTAGAGTTCATCGAGGCTGAGGAGTTCCTCCCTCACCTCGGGAGTCCTGACGGTTCTCAGCAGGGTGCTGAGCGCCTTCAGGTATTCGAACTGTTTGGTGGGAGAACTGGCGATAACGAAGAGGAAATGGACAGGTTTGTCATCCTTTGCGGCATACTCGATGCCGCATTCACTCAGACCGAGACCGACGCGGACGGTATCGAGATTTGCGACCTTGCCGTGGGCAATGCCGATCCCGTGACCTATCCCTGTTGTCTCTATCCGCTCCCTTTCGATAACCGCATCCTTGAAAGCGGGAATATCATCAAGGGATGAAAAGACGGTACACTTATCTATGACTTCGAGGATGGCATCCTCTTTCTCGAGAGAATCTACGTGGCAGATAAGTGTGTGCTCTTTCCCCTTCAGCAGCATCAGCCCTCCATATTCGCAAGATACTCATTCATCGATTTGGCGGCAAGCCGTCCCTGCCCCATGGCAAGAATGACCGTCGCCGCACCGAGGACGATATCACCGCCTGCGTAGACACCCTTCATGCTGGTCTCGCAGGTCTCTTCATTCACAATTATGTTTCCTCTCCTGTTCACCTCAAGCCCCTTGGTGGTTCTTTCGATGAGAGGATTGGAGTCATTCCCGATAGCGATGATCACAGTATCGAAATCATGGATCTTCTCGCTCCCGGCGATCTCCACGGGACGTCGTCTTCCCGAATCATCGGGCTCACCGAGTTCGCAGGTGATCAGTTCTACTCCGTTCACCCTTCCGCTCTCGTCTCCGACGATTCTCTTCGGGTTGTGAAGCATCATGAAGTTGATTCCTTCTTCACGTGCATGCCCAACCTCTTCGCGGCGGGCAGGCATCTCTGCTTCGGTACGTCTGTAGACGATCGTCACTTCATCGGCACCGAGACGGCGTGCTGTTCTCGCAGCGTCCATAGCTACGTTTCCGCCCCCGAATACCGCGACTTTCTTTGAACCGTACAGGGGAGTCCCTGCCACGTTTCTTTCATACGCCTTCATCAGGTTGCTTCGTGTCAGATACTCATTCGCACTGAACACTCCCACAAGGTTCTCACCCTCTAAGTGCATGAACTTGGGCAGTCCCGCACCTGTTCCGATGAACAGTGCATCGAACCCTTCCTCTTCAAGAAGGTCATCCACTCTGGCAGTCCTTCCTACAAGGAAATTGTGTTCAACCGTCACGCCCATCTCTTCAAGGGATTCGAATTCCCTCTCGACGATAGACTTGGGAAGACGGAACTCGGGAATACCGTAAACCAGAACTCCGCCGGCCTTGTGAAGAGCTTCGAACATGACAACTTCATGCCCTTCCCTTCTTAAGTCAGCAGCTGCTGTCATGCTTGCAGGACCGCTTCCGACAACACCGACTTTCTTCCCGGTCTCAGCTGCGACTGCAGGGTTTTTGCGTTTGTTGTTCGCTGCTTCCCAGTCTGCAACATACCGTTCAATTCTTCCGATATTAACCGCCTTGTCGATACTCTTCAGTGACTTGCCCACCGTACAGGTAAGCTGACACTGGTTCTCCTGGGGACAGACACGTCCGCAGATGGCCGGAAGCATACTCGCTTCCTTGATCGTTGCAACCGAGGCGGCGAAATCACCTTCAGCCGCTTCGCGGATGAATTTGGGAATGTCGATGCTGACAGGGCAGCCGGCCACACAGGGGGCGTTCTTGCACTGAAGACATCTCAGTGATTCTACGATCACCTGGTTTTCGGTATACCCGATGGCTACCTCTTCCATATTGCACACTCTCTCGGAAGGGAGCTGGGAAGGCATGTCCATGGGTGGAATCTGAAGTCTCTGTTTTACTGTAATGGTCTGGGGGTCAAGCTCTGCTCTCAGGCTTTTTGCAACGGAATCGAGTTCCTGTAATGTCAGATGGCTCATCAGGCTTCTCCCTCCTTGATATCGAGTCCCACATGGCATCTGTGGTGTGCATCAGCTTCCTGAGGCTTGTAGGTGCCGAGGCGAAGCAGGAGATTATCCCAATCGACCTGGTGTGCATCGAATTCCGGACCGTCAACGCAGACGAACTTCGTCTCCCCGCCTACATTGACGCGGCAGCCGCCGCACATTCCCGTTCCGTCGATCATGATAGTATTGAGGGAGGCTACGGTTGGAACGTCGAATTCTTTGGTTGTAAGGGTACAGAACTTCATCATGATGGGAGGTCCGATGGCAACGACCATATCGACCTTCTCCTTCTGCATGATTTCCTTGAGGGGTTCAGTGACTAATGCCTTGCGGCCGTAGGAACCGTCATCAGTGACAACGATTACATCGTCGGTGATACAGCGCATCTCTTCTTCGAGAATGACCAGCTCCTGAGTACGTGCACCTATGATGATAGTCACATCGTTTCCTGCGGCTTTCATCGCCTGTGCGATGGGATGCATCGGTGCGACACCGACACCTCCGCCTACGCAGATCACTCTGCCGAAGTTCTCTATATGGGTAGGCTGTCCGAGTGGACCGAGCACATTCTTGATGGCATCGCCCGCCTCGAGTGTAGCGAAGTGGTGAGTGGCTTCCCCCACTGCCTGAAATACTATCGTTATCGATCCCTTTTCAGGATCTGCATCTGCTATGGTGAGAGGTATACGCTCAGCATGATCTCCGCCCTGTTGTAGAATGACGAACTGCCCGGCCTTTCTGTTCCGTGCAATTTTCGGAGCTTCGATCTCCATACGAAAGACTTCTTTTGACAGTCTCTGTTTTCCAAGAATTGTGAACATCACAACCTCCCCGTTTCTGGTGTGAAGTGATCACAGAATCTGTAACAATACATTCGCTGTGAAATACTATCCACCCATAATACATCATAGACTACCAATTTTCATTTTTTTTTACAATATTGATCTGTTTGTATTGTTCATGAAGATTGTGTATACTGATTTTCACATACACCAAGGTAAAAGAGGATGCATATGATAAGAAAAGCAAGTGAAATGAAAAAGGTTGAAGTAAGCGAGATGAGAGGCGGTGCAGGAGTCGTAAAGGCTGTCCATCACCTGAGCAGCGATGAAGTCCCCCACGGGAGACTGTTCTCCACCTTCACGATCGAGAAAGGGTGTTCCATCGGCTACCACGACCACAACGAGGAGACCGAGTACTACCTGATCACCTCAGGAAACGGTATCGTCACCGAAGCTGACGGGGATAAGGAAGTAAGCACAGGAGATATCGTGATCACCGGAGGCGGTGCAGGACACTCGATCCGGAACGAAGCGGACGAGCCCCTGACCTTTGTCGCTGTCATCCTGTTCGACTAAGCAACGCTTTGTGACGGGAGAGGCTGTATCCTCTGGATATAGACCCGTCGGAAGAAGAATACTCCCGTAGCGAGCGCTGAGAACTCTGAGACGATGAATGCAACCCAGGTAGCGTTGATTCCCCAGAGACGGGAGAAGATAAACGCTGCAGGAAGGAGCACGATGAGCTGCCGTATGATTGACATCAGCAGTGAGTAGTGAGCCTTCCCCAGTCCCTGAAACGATATACTCAGTGTGATAGCCAGTGCCGCTACAGGGAAATGAAAACTGATGATCTTCATTGCCGGAATTCCTATGGCAAGAAGCTCGGGTGATGCATCAAAGAGTCCGAGAAGCTGTCTTCCGAAGAAAAAGAAGATAATCGTCCCCACCGACATGATACTGACAGCGATGATCGCTCCCGCTCTCATCGTCTGAAGGATCCTTTCCTTCTTCCTTGCTCCGTAGTTGAAGGCAACAATGCTAATCATAGCAGTAACAAGACCGAAGACAGGCATGAAGATAAAACTCTGGAGACGGAAATAGACACCGAAGAAGGCAACTGCCGTTGAACTGAATGCGATCAGGATCGCATTCAGACCCACTGCCATCACTGACCCGATCGACTGCATGATGATCGAAGAGAATCCCACATGATAGATCTCCCTAACCGTACTCCACTTGAAGGAGAAGTGTCTGAAAGAGATCGTAATTGTCTTTGACCGCTTTTTCAGCATGATGAAGCCGAGAGAGAAGGATATCACCTGAGCAGTGACAGTTGCTATCGCAGCCCCCTTCACTCCGAGAGCGGGGAACCCGAAAAGCCCGAAGATAAGAACAGGATCAAGAAGAATGTTGATCACGGCACCGAGACTCTGTGTGATCATGGGAGTGATGGTATCACCGCTGCCCTGCATGATCCTCTCCACCATCAACTGACCGAACACGCTGAATGAGAAAAGGGTTATGATGACCACGTAGGTATTCCCCATCGATAGAATGGTGTGATCATCGGTGAACATCGGGATGAACCAGAGGGGTAAGGTCAGGCCGAACAGGGCTATGATCCCGCCAAGCGCGAAGGCGAGAACGATGCCGTGCATGGCGGCATCACTTGCCAGGTCGCTTCTCCCCTCCCCCAGTCTCCTGGACAGCAGTGCGTTCATGCCTATCGCCGTTCCTACTGCAAAAGCTATGATGATGATCTGAATCGGGAATATAAGTGATACTGCGGTTAGTCCGGCTTCTCCCGTTCTTGAGATGAAAACCGAATCCACTACGTTATAGAGGGCCTGCACCATCATGGAAATCATGATGGGAACGCCCATGGAAAAGAGGAGAGGGACAATAGGTGCCTTCCCCATCTTATGTTCTGCTACTTTACCCATAACCGACACTCTATATAAAAGACCTGTATATATCAATAAGGTGAGTGGTCGATAATCGAAGACGATAAAACGGGTGTTCCGAAGACCGGAACACCCTCATCAGATAAGGTCAGTCATCACAGAGTAAAAGGAACGATCAGAGTCGGATCGATCACCCTGAAAATGAATGATTCAGTTATGAACAGCGTGACATCCTTTGCTGTCTGGGACTCATAGCCGACAGCGAAATCCTGACCGATGGTCAGTTCCAGATTGTCGTTGTCATAGGGAACGAGAAGCGCTCCGGACAGGGTAAGAGACTTAATGACTTTCCCCTCTATGAGACGTTCAATTCTTTCAGTGAGGGGGAATCCCCCGACTTCTCTGGCAATCCTCAGGTACGCCTCTTCTCCCACAATCAGGGAATAGGGTCCTGCCACACTCTGCTTCTGCAGTGCGATCATCGCCTTTGATACACCTTCCATGATGGATGATGAGTCCTTCCCGAACGGGATACCTTCGTTTGATGCTGACTTCTGCAGACCGACAATACCTCCGGCGGAATAGCCTGAGTAGATAGCCTGCTCTTCAAAATCTGCAATCTTCGCAGCAGCCGCCTCAAGCGGACCGAGGTCGATATCTTTCGCTCCGCGGGAGAGATTGTCGAGCTCCCAACGGTTCAGGGTGAACGACACACGAGCCTCGGTCAGGGGAGAGATGCGGTACACACCGGTCCTCACATCCCCGTTCTCACCTGAGAGATCGAGTCTCCCTTCTGAAATACTTGTGAAATCCCATCCCTTCGGACCCTCCACATGCACCGCCTTTCGAGCCGATAAGCGTGAAGTAAGGACCTCAGCTGTCCTTTTCTCTATTTCCTGCCATACCTCTGCGGAAAGAGGGGCAAGTTCTTTTTTCAACATATCCATAGTTTCCTCCAATCACTCTTTCATACTGCCGATGGAAAGAGATGAAGATACCCCTCCCTCCTCAGCTCCTGCTTCTTCTACATCAAGAAGAGAACCTTCAGTGAAAAGGTAAGTACTCAATTCCTCATCCCATCCGGGCATATTTCGTCTCAACCATTCCAGAGTCATACAGGCGTGTTCAATCTCTTCATCCCTGTTGTGAGCCATAATCTCACTCAACGACTGATCAGCACTCGTAGAGACCCGCTGGTTATACCAGTCGATTGCCTCAAGCTCTTCCCGAAGACTTGTAATAGCCCTTGAGATTTCTCTCGTTTTCTCATCAAGTGCATCATACGGTTCTGTGTATGCCATAACTTCTCCTAATTAAGAATGATTCTTATGTATAATAATAAAAATATACTGAACAAAGGGTGAAAAGCAAAGCGATATGGGAAAATTATAACACAGAACGGAACCAGATATGCAAAAAGGACGCTGAGCAGAACAACTGTTCTCTCTGGCGTCCCCTTTCATATCAACTGATGTGTATCAGGTTGGTCGCAGGATATTCTCCTTATGATAATTTCACATCAATCTTTTTAGGCTGTTTTGCAGGAACCTTCGGAATAGTGAGGGTCAGTACACCATTCTTGAACTCACCTGCAATATGTTCCTCATCGACTCCTTCAGGAAGAGTAAAAGCTCTCTCGAAGGAATTGCTGTACCTCTCACGAATCAAGTAGTTCGGTGATACACTCTCTTCACTCTTCTCTTTCTCTACTTCACTCATTGAAGCGATCTTCAGAACATGCTTGTCTACATGGACATCAATATCCTTCTCACTGAATCCAGGAAGCTCTGCATCCAGGACGAAAGCTTTTTCATCTTCCCAGATATCTACTGCAGGACTCTTTGCCTGAGGAACTCCCCAGTTGTTCCAGAAACTGTCGAAAAGGGAATCAAAATTCCTCACTGCGTTCGCTGTTGATGGGGTTCTTCTTACTACGTATCTCATAATACACCTCCGTATATCTTTTTATATTCTGTTTCATTGTCCTCTACCGGACATTGATATATATGCAGAGGGTGTGCCAACTAAACAAAACAGATAAAAGATATTTTGCTTTTCACTACAATATAACAAGTTATATAAACATAACACATTTTCATGATAACATAACTGGGAAAATACCCCCACACAATATGTGTCATTATGACACAATTATACATACAACACACCATTCTGATACGTATCGACACACCGGCGAAAAAGAATATAATCACACTACCTGATACTCTGTGTCATTTTGACACAATTTAAACAAAATAGAATATTTCCCACCATCCCATTGACTCTTTTTACCCACTTCACTATAGTGTGTTCTTGTCGACGCAGGGTAGAGCAGTTGGCAGCTCGTCGGGCTCATAACCCGGAGGTCGCAGGTTCGAGTCCTGTCCCTGCTAGAAAATTATTTCTTGTTCTGTAAGCAGTTACAGAACGTTGCTCCCGGAAGAGCCGGTGTAACCAAATAAACTGTCACCTGTACTGTCACCTAGACAGCACAGACTGGAGGATTTGGATGCATCGGTTTTCTTTGTATTTGAGAGGAAAGGTATTCTACGCGAAGTTCTGGAATGAAGAGATCCAGGGCTATGATCACGGGATCAGCACCGGCAAACGTTCCAGGAACGAAGCCCTGGCGAAAGTCAATGACTGGCTCCGCTACGGCTACACCGGAAGAGATCAGGAAACAACCACGATCCATGATCGTCTTCACTTTCAGACTATTCTCTATTATCTGTCCACTATGGAACTCACTGACAAACAGAAGGATCGCCTGATCGATATCCTTACTGATCAGGGAATCGTTTCTGAGAATGCTGCGATTCCCCAGGAAGAGGAAGAAGATTCCATTCTCCTTATCCCCTTCCTCGAGGAGTTCTGGGATTACGACAATTCTCCCTATGTCCGGGAGAAACATGCCTATGGCCAGAGTATCGGAAAACGTCACTGTTATGAGCAGTCGAAGAGAATTTCTCACTGGAAATCCTATTTTGCTCCAGAGACCAGGCTGAAAGATGTCACCAAGGAAGATCTCAAGTATTTCCAGCTGGAATTGAAGGACAAGGATCTGGCTCCCAAAACGATCAATAATATCGTGACCGTCGGGACCGTCCCTTTTGGCTGGGCGACTGACCGGGGTGATCTGGAAGCTAATCCGGCTCTTGGCCTCAGGAAATTCTCAGGAGCCTCCAAGAAGCGCGATATCCTGAACCCCGAAGAGGTCCAGCAGGTATTCTCTGCTTCCTGGGATGATGAGCGCTCAAGAGTCGGGAACCTCCTGGCCATGACCACCGGCCTCAGAGCCGGTGAAGTCGTCGCTCTGAGGAAAGAAGATATCCAGGGAGATAAACTCATGGTCCGGCACAGCTGGAGTTTCTCAGACGGTCTGAAGGCTCCGAAGAATGGTGAGGAACGCGTCGTTCCCCTCCTTCCCCAGGTGAAGACAGAGCTCTTGAATCTTCTCAAGAGCAGCAGTTATGGGGATGAGGGGTTCATATTCTATGGGACAGCACAGGATAAACCAATGAATATTGATGTCCTGAATAAAGGGCTCTCTGCCGTCTATGTCTCTATGAAGCTGCCGGAGGATAAACGAGGGAATGTTGAAGAGCAGGAGAAGATCAGAGAGGCCATGATCGATCGTGGAATCTGCTTCCACTCCTGGAGGCATTTCTATGCCACCCACCTTGCCGACAAGATTGAACTCAGGACCGTACAGCTTGCTACCGGGCACAAGACCCCGGCAATGGCAGCACACTACGCTGATCATGCTCAGGGTTCTCATCTGGATCAGGTATCGAAAGCAGTGACCGATGTATTCAATGAGATGATGAGTCCAGAAGGGATTAGTGCATGATTCATTATTTTACTATACATTTGTTGACTAGTTTATCCCTATAGTGATATAGTGATTCTAACATTGTTAGGTCTTAGCCCCGTGCTCCCCAGGTTGGTTCCAAGAGAAGGAGTACTCGATAGATGTTAACAAAGCCAAAATCCAAAGGAGTGGATTCTACGTCCCACCTGCAGCCACTGCTCACGTATCAGGAAGCTGCAGACATACTTGCTGTGAAACCCCAGACGCTCAGGCAGTGGGTTTCAGCCAAGCGGATTCCATATGTGAAAATCGGAGCATCGGTCAGGTTCACTACTGACCAGATAGAAGATTTCATCAGGGATTCCTCGAGGTAGCCGGTATGGGAAAAGAACAGCTGCAGAAACTGGCCCTTTGGATTCACAAGGAACTTGGAACTCTCGATCATGGAGAGATCCATATCACCCTGAAGGTTCGGGACAAACACCTTGCCCTGATAGAGAAGTCGAAGATCGTGAAGGAAAAACCTGAGTGATCGGACCGAGTAACCAGCAGAGAGATCTGCTGGTTATCTCCTCCCTGATTGATAAGCTATTGGGGTAAATTAATGACAGACAGAAGACCTAAAATGAAAATACCTGGGGTAATGTAGGTATACTTGCTATGGTTCGCCAAGGAAATTGCTATGAGAGGGACTTTCAATTTAGCATAGTTGTGTTTGATCCGTTCTTTTTTCTTTCTCGCTTATTCTCATACATCTTCAGATCGGCCTGTTTAATCAGTAAATCAACTGAAGAATGAATCGTACCATCATAAGTTGCAACCCCTGCAGAGAATCGGGCCGGCTTTACTTGATCAGATACTGTAACATGTTGTAATGAGTCGACTATGGCGATTGCATCAGATTCGCCACATGAAGGCAATACAACAAGAAACTCATCTCCACCGAGCCTGATAATATAATCAGAGTTCCTTAAACGTTGTTTTAATTTTTCAATTTCTTCGTTGATAAACTGGTCTCCCGCACTATGCCCCTGGTTGTCATTTACTGATTTCAGTCCATCAAGGTCTATAAAGATAACCGACAAGTCTCTCCTATCACGAAGGCTCTGCTTCAACTCATGCTCTACCATAGTAATTCCAATATTTCTCGTAATTGTACCGGTTAATCCATCGTATCTAGCAGTTTGTTCAAGCCGTGAATTCAAAACTTGGATTTCCTCAAGCTTCTCCTCATTAACTTCCTTGTACATGAATTCTTTAAAACGAGTCTTTTCATCTATATTCACCCTGTAGATTATGATAAATACAATAAAAAGAAAATTTGTAAATAAAGTTATCTTGTCTGGAGGGGTAAGGGCATCACTACGAAATATAATGAACGTTAGGATGATCATGGGGATACCGAGAACAAAATGTATCCATCGACTGCTTATTCCAAGAAATACAAAGGAAAGAAAAAAACCGATGATCAGAACCTGCGACACCTGCCTAAAATGGAAGGAATCAACCATGTCAAGGGTGATTAACAGATTGAGCATTGCAATTGCCATAATCAGGTAGCCAAACCAGAAAAGAGCTTGCAATATCTCAGTAACAACCTGATTCTTAGTTTTTACCACGAAAAGATAGAATAAAAACACTGCCCAGGGAACGATAAGATAGAGGCGAAGAATTGCTACGATCGGCTGTTTTATAATCCAGAGATCCTGATAGATAAAGTAAGCAAGTAGGGGAATACATACCAGGAGAAGCCGTTTCATGTTTTTAATAGTTTTTTCTTCTCGCTCTTTCAGATAAAGCTTTTGGTAACGAGAGCCCTTTTGTGTTCGCCTTCCAATATACATGTGGACAATCTCCCATCCCTATGACTTGAACTACAGCATAGCATAGAAAATAGAGGAGAAAAAGAGTCCATTTCACTACAGAATAAAGCTAATGAGAACTTCGGAAGAGAATTATTCTTTATAACCAGAAAGAATTCGGTGAGAGAATTGATGGGCTGGATTAATGATTCCCCGTTACTCCCTGCTTCTTCTCATAGGTCCTCATTCCTGCCAGTCCCAGCATTCCGGTCATGATCGGGATCATCAGTGAAAGATCTATTACCGGAAACTCGAAGACCTTCCCCGAAGCCGATAGCACAGCGATCGCCCAAGGTCTGAGGATATAGTTGTTCGCTAAAGATAGACCGCAGACCCAGCCGATGAACGGTCTCCAGCCAGCCACGAAGGCAGACTGGTGCCTGGCTTCAGCAAGGTTGATCTCAAGCTGTGTATGCTTCTGCAGGTTCTCTGCTTCCAGAGCAATCTTCTCCAGCTCAGCTTTCTTCTCGGGACTCATCTCTCCGGTGATCGCCGAGCGAATCCCGGTGGCAAGGTTTGTGATCCCGTTGCTCACCGATTCAACTACGGTTCCTGCAGCTTCTGCAGTTTCTTTCGCTCCGAATATTTTTCCTAACCAGCTCATGCTTCCCCCTACACTGCAACTTTTTCAAAGATGATGATCAGAGTGGAAATCGCCCCGATCCCAGCAGCTATCACTTTGATAACAGCCACACTCCAATGCTTCTTCTCTCTGTCCAGCAGCCGCTGCTCCTGAATCCTCTTCATCGTCGGGCAAGAATCCTCCCGGGAGAGGCTGTAAGAAGTGAACTCACTTCTCAGCTGCTTAATCTCCTGGGCAGAATCCTCAACAGCCTTTGCATACCCGTTATCAACAAGGAGGGTATTGAGCCGGTTCACCTGCTCACTCATCTTCCTGAGGATTGGTTCAGTGGTATCAAGGCGGTGCTGGTTTGACTTCACGTTCTCATACATCGCCTGGACAACCTGCAGAACATTCTTTTCATTTACAATCGGATCAGTCACTCTACCTCCTCCAGAACATCCACCGCTTCGGTGAGGTTCAGATAGGAATTCACAAAGGGATAGAGGATCTCCAGCTGCTCTTCCTTCAGCACCGGGATACCCACTGAAAAAATATCATAAGCCCTTTTTTTGTACCGCAAGTTGTAACAGACTGTTACACAATTCCCATCACACGTTTTATACCTAAAAATGAATATTCATTCTGGAAATTCTGAAACTACGCTCGTATAATAAATACTATAATTTATGGAGGAGAACATCCTTGAATGAAATTAATAATCTAACTAATCAGATTCTTAAGTTTAGAAATGAACGTGACTGGGCACAATTCCACAATCCAAAGGATGTTGCTTTATCTCTCGTCCTTGAAGCTTCAGAAGTGATGGAACACTTTCAATGGAAATCTCCAGAAGAAATTGAAGAATATGTGAGAACAAAGAAAGAAGACATTGGCGAAGAACTTGCAGATGTTCTTTACTGGGTCTTGCTGCTTAGCCATGACCTCAATATTGATATCACCAAAACACTAGAGCGAAAAATGCAGAAGAATGCTGAAAAATATCCGATTGAGAAAGCGAAAGGCTCGCATAAAAAATATACGGAGTATTCCTAATGGAACTCTACTCTGGACACATTGATCAGTTTATCGCACAAACCACTCAGAATCAGATAGCAAGTTTGTTGCAAGAATCCTTCTTTAATTATTACGGACGCCATCCAGGAGATGCAGAAGTAAGATCTTGGAAAAATTCGCTTCGAACTATCAAGGACGTATTTGAATCATCAGGCTTTCATGATCATGGAGTTTTTCTGGAATACGAACTCCCCCTTGCCTCTCAACGCCTTGACTGTATGATTTGTGGAACGGATCAAGCGAAGAATGAGAATGCTGTCATCATTGAATTAAAACAGTGGGAATCATGCAAAGCTGGTCTGAGTGATAAAGTTGTAACATGGACGGGTGGAAGCAATCGTGAAGTACTTCATCCTTCCGTCCAGGTAGGAAATTATGCAGCATATTTAGAAGATAATCATCTCGCATTTCATGGAGAAGATCCTGTTATGCTCTCAGCCTGCGCCTATCTGCATAATTACCCTATAAGTAACAATGACCCTATTATAGCTGAACAATTTTCAGAGTATATTCAGAAATATCCTCTATTCGGTTCTGAAAACTTCTACTCGATAAGTCAGTATCTTCAACACACCCTCAGTAACGGATCAGGGATACCTATTCTCGAGAAGATACAACAGAGGAAATATGCCCCAAGTAAAAAGCTTCTTTTTCAAGTTTCAAAAGTAATTAAAGAAAATGAACGTTATGATCTACTCGACGATCAACTTATTGCATTTGACAAAGTTATGACCAGCGTAAAAGAAGGGCTGGACCGTAAAAAGAAAAGAGTTATTCTGATAAAAGGTGGTCCAGGTACTGGTAAATCAGTGATCGCTATAAATCTCATGGCGGAATTATCCTCACAGGGATTTAATGTACAGTATGCAACCGGTTCTAAAGCTTTTACAGAAACGTTAAGAAAAACAATAGGAGGGAGAGGTAAAGCTCAGTTCAAATATTTTAATAGCTATATCAATGCTGAAGAAAATATTATTGATGTGCTCATAGCCGATGAATCACACCGTATTAGATCAACTAGCAATAGCCGATATACGCCAAAAGCAAATCGCGCTTCTACACCACAGGTAGAAGAACTGATTCAAGTTTCGAAACTCCCTGTTTTCTTCATTGATGACCTCCAAGCTGTGCGTCCAGGAGAGATAGGATCAAGTGAGTACATTAAAGAGACTGCTCAGCGCCTTCGATGCGAGATATTAGAGTATCAACTTGACATTCAATTTCGATGCCTTGGCTCAGATCGTTTTGTTCAGTGGATCGATAACACTTTAGAACTGAGAAAAACCGCAGAGAAAATATGGGACTCAGAAATTAATGAATTTGAATTCAAAATTCTGGATTCTCCACACGAACTTTATGCTGAGATAAAACAGAAAAATAATGAGGTTCCCAATTCAGCACGAATGGTTGCCGGGTACTGCTGGAAATGGAGTAACCCAAACGCAGACGGCACGCTTGTTAAGGATGTTGTAATAGATGATTTTGCAATGACTTGGGAAGGCAAGGATTCTGGAGGAAGATTGGCTCCTGGAATTCCACCTGCAGCTCTTTGGCCATATGAACCGGCCGCTGTGAGCCAGATAGGATCCATCTACACTATTCAAGGATTTGAGTTTGAGTATGTCGGAGTCATCATCGGGAAAGACATGGTGTATTCCTTTGACGAGTACCATTGGGAAGGACATCCCGAGAACTCTGCTGATACAGTGGTGAAAAGAAGCGGAGATTCTTTTCTGAATTTGGTGAAGAACACATATCGAGTCTTACTCAGCAGAGCTTTAAAGGGATGTTACGTGTACTTCGTGGATAAGGAAACAGAAAAATTTTTCCGTACGAGAATGTGCTAGTTTGACCTCCCGTGCGCATGTAAATTCATCATACTGCGTACAGCTTGAGTCTGTAAAAGTTTCCTGTGTACCTAGCATTTTTACTCAGAGGAAACTCTATCCCCATATTCCAACAAGATTCGATTCATGACCGATCTCGCATCACGGACCGGTAGGACCTTACGCTTCGCAGCCTGTTGAATTGCTGGATAAACCATCTTGGTAGCAAAGGTGATAATCGGGAATATCCTTCGATTCTTGATTAACTTCCTGATGACACTATTCAGGGCTTCAATCGCATCGGCCGTGTAGATCACCGTACTCATATCATCTGGATAATCGAACATCGAGATCAGATTATCCCTACCCCGCTCCCTCATCTTGCTGATGGTGCCCTATGTGCTATCCCACCTCTGTGAGAATTCCTGCAGTTCTGCTTCGGCCTGTTCAACTGAATAGAAGCATAAATATTCTTCAAATCCCCCGCAATGGATTTGCTACCTATGCAGGAGAAATCCTCCAAGGAACACCTCACCATATGTACTATGTACAGCTGAATCGTCTCATTTGGATAGACAGTTTTCATAGCATCAGGGTATCCGGTCAGTTCATCATCTCCTGAGAGCATGACATCCTAAACCCCACGCTGCAGTTCGGAAACAACTGAAGAGGAAACAAGAATATGTAAGAGAAAGAACGAATTCCAATTCTCCCGCATATTTGAAATCTTTCCCCAAACCTCTGCGTCATGAGAATCATATCGTCGGGAAAGCGTCAGGTAAACGTCGGGAAAGACACATGGAGCCGCCAAAATGAAGAGACCTTTTTACAATTTCTGTGCATCGGGTTAATTTCAGCTCTGAGCTCTTAGGGATTCAGAGGAAGACTATCTTCGTAAAGAACTTCAGGATCAAGGTCAGCTCCGTTTGACCAGGGAATTGTGTCGAAGTCGACCCTTACAGATGTAAATGCTTTCAGATACTTAAGCTCTTTGAATATACCTTTCTCCAGATAGGGTTTCACATTGAATATTCGTGTTTCATTAGTATCGAAGGTCAGAAGAAGTGTATAATCTTCGAGCGTTTCAACATTAGGAACACTCACGTTTATCTCACACCTCCTGTTGAATTTCAGGAGACACGTAACAGCTCCCCTGATTTCTCAAGACTCTCTGTGAACTCATCCCTGAAATCAAGATTGATCAGATCCACATCATGTTCAAGCAACCCCTGAAGCTCGCTAATCGCCAGGAAGAACTTTAAAGGATCAATGCCGCGTACTGCAATATCCAGATCAGACCTACCTGAAGGTGTTCCCTTTACAACCGATCCAAAGAGATATATCTCGGCTACAGAGAGAGTTTTCAGATACTCAACAGCGAGATCTATATCTTTCTCGAATTCTTCAGGGATTTTCATGGCCTTATCGTACAGGTAATCGATTCAGGTAGCAATCCGGCCACATTCGAAATGATGGTCATTCCTCCTTGATCACGGAGGGGATTTTAACCTGATACGGGGATTGAGAAATCTTCAATCTACACTTTCTGATTACATATGGATCCACAAAGAATGCTATGTTAGCCGGAGAATACTGACACTAAATACCCAAGAACATGCTATGAAAGGCGCAATTTCGCGTCTGTGTCCCTGCGCACAGAATCATCTGAGAGATTTGGAGGCTTTTATTTTTAAATCCGGCTACATGCTGTACAAGATCCTGATCATAAACGATAGTGTATTCAGGAGGATGTAATGAGAATAACAACCTATACCAAAGCTCGAAACAATCTCAGGCAGCTGATCGATGATGTTGTCGACACCTCTATAGAGACGGTTATTACTTCATAGGAAGGAAGAAATGTCGTTGTGATGTCACTTACTGACTTCAATGGATGGACAACTACCACTCATCTTCTCAGCACACCGGAGAATGCCAGCCGCTTATTACAAGCAGTGGAAGATGTAAAAGTAGGAAAAGTAATACACCGGGATCTTATTGATGCGGAGAGGCGTTAACTGGCACGAATCTGCATGGGAAGATTATGGATACAAGTAGAAAAGAAAACAATCGTTTGATCTGATCCAGTTCTTTACATCCGTGTCACGGGATGATGATATACAGACCGTTCTTATCGGAACCTTCACGTTTTATGATGTCACCATCTCTCAATTCTTTTATTGCTCTCTGTACAGACCGGAGAGAAAGATCCGTCAAAGCAGCAATCTGCTTCTGCGTTAATGTTCCGTCATCTCGAATATGCTTTAGGACAAGCAGCGCATGTGCAGAAAATGGCCTTCCAATATCTGATACACCGCCATTTACACCGCCATTTACACCGCCATTTACATCGCCATAGTTTTGTTCATGAAGAATTTTCATGGCCTCTTTGCTGTAGGGAAAGCAGACTGTGATGAAATGTTCCGATATCTCAAAAATTTCTTTGGGGTAAGCTTTCAATATTTTCTGCATCCCGGACCCGAGCTGTTCACATAAGTCCATGTCCGAAAAAATTCTCATGAGTTCCCTATTTCGAGGATAAGATCGTCCTTTAAAAAATTCCTCTTCCGTTAACCCGACAGGAAGTCCCCCGGTTGAGATTATTTCAATACGATCATCGTACATCTCAAACACAGGGTACGATCCATTGATATAATCATTGTGAATGATTGCATTGAGAACAGCTTCCCTCATTGCATCCTTATCAACAAGATGAAACTCCCTTCTGGCGGCATCTCCCCCAACCCTGACAACAGTACTATTCGCTACTTCCAGTTTGTTCAGCACTTTGTACGCAGCTGTTATGAGACACCCCTGCCCGAATTCATTCCGTTCAAGAATATCAAGTTTCTGCGTTCCTCTGAATCTGGCAACTTTTACCGAATTACCATTCGCATCAGACATGAGGTAGGCTACATAATTATATCTGTCATCTTCGGTATACAAACCAAGGTTTCTGAGAAAGTAATCACTGCTGGCATCAAAGCCCTTCTCCGCGTAATAAATTCTAAGCTGGGTAAAGGTGAGATGCTGGTTAGGAGAAAGGACATTACTTAGCGTGTTCGAAATTCTCCGAGAACTTAACTCATAGATGAGGCTCTGAGTCATAGGAGAGGATTGTGATCCTATCCTGGTGTAGCACCCTTTCACACTCATCCCGTATTTCTTCATATAATACGGCTTTTCCAGCCCTTCAGCTACAGTGATACAGAGATATGAACCACCCTTTTCATTTCTCACTGTTACATTGAAAAGACCTAAAGTTGCAGGAACTATATTATTCTTGATCCTGTCAATAACGACAAGAGATGTTTTGTCCGGATGTTGAATCCCTGCGATAGTCCCGTCATCATTGAGCCCTATGAAAAGTTCTCCACCCGAAGAGTTTAGAAAGGCCACTACTTCTTTCTCAAAATCGTCAGTGAGTTTTCTTTTGTATTCTACGGTCATACTTTCCATGATCATCGTCCTTCTTCACATGCTTCAAGTCAGTATACCACCAATACATTCGATTGTCTCACAATCATTCTGATACCGATGAGTGAAGATTCCGGCCCGCCCCCATCACATTGGTTCTGAAATGAAGCGTGCATATTGCCAGCTGCATACCTGTGTGAGACAATAGGTGTAGTGCTACAACCCATTCATGTGCACCGCAGAAGGGACTCTCATTCTCTTGCTCTGCGTGGACAATAAGAGTTCGATTCAAAATTCGTGAAGGGAGAGATTGATATGAAAGCGTTATCATTCATTCAAAGAAAGGCATCATGGAAACTGGTGATGCTTCTCCTTCTCACCAGCACAGTATCTTACGTAAATCATCACCATGCTGTTCAGCATGATCGAGCTGATTCCAGAGGCTACGATGGATTCTTTGAGCTAGTACAGCAGTGACATCTTCTATTCCAACCTGAATATGATCGGGGCCGAAGGGATGATTACCTACCTGTATCTCCCTCTTTTCGATTATCTGTCATATTCCAGTTCTATACATTCCTTGCATTCCTCATCTGTATGCTCCCAAGATCGTATATGAGAAAGTTCCCGAAAACAGGATATAGGCTTTCATACATCCGATGGAGAATTATCCTCAGTGAGAAGCTGCACTCAGGCGCTGACGACTCGGTTACGTCCCTGTCTTTTTGCTTCGTACATCAGGTTATCGGCTTCTTCGATGAGGTCGTCCTTGGTAAGGTCTTTTCTGTTTGTCGATACTCCGATACTCACCGTCACTCCACCGATATCGCGATAGCTAAGTCCTGCGATATTCGCACGTATCCGTTCGGCTGTGATACTTGCAGAATCGGAAGAACGGTGGGAGAAAAGGACGATGAACTCCTCTCCCCCGTATCGTGCTACGATATCATGCATGCCTATACTGGTCCTGATTGCCTTTGCTACCAT
The DNA here is from genome assembly GCA_963677695.2 of Sphaerochaetaceae bacterium. GTDB lineage: Bacteria > Spirochaetota > Spirochaetia > Sphaerochaetales > Sphaerochaetaceae > SABI01. The sequence continues at coordinate 72,142 of CAXXUJ010000001.1, forward strand.
GATAAGTATCTCATCACCGGCAAGGTGACCGTAGCTGTCATTCACCTTCTTGAAGAAATCGATATCTATCATCATTACGGAGAAGGGAACCCCTCTCCTTTGAGAAAGTTCGTACTCCTTCTCATACTGCTCGAAGAAATACTGTCGTGAAAAGGTATGTGTAAGATGATCTGTGATGAGCGCCTGGTTGAGCTGCCTGTTCTTCTCAGCCAGGTCATCTGCTCTCTGCTGAGCCAGTTCTCTCTCCATCGCATAGCCTTTGTAGGCCATGCTTGCCCCGGCAGATATGACAATGGCCATAGAGATGAAGCCCACCAGTTCATCGATCACCTGCGTGAGATCATCAGGATAGGGTACCACCAGCTCAGGATGTACAAAACTGAAACCTATCACGAGACCGTAGAAGATGAGAAGAAGAGCGATGTTGATGAAAAGTCTCCGTCCTTCAAAGTAGAAGGAGAAATAGAGGAACATCATGAAAAAATAGTAGGGAGCGGAGCCGTTGAAGCCGTTGTTTGAAAAATATATGAACGGAAAGTATAGATAAGCTGTGAAGTACACAGTAAATATCGCGGGAGCGAGAGTTTTCTTCTTCGCGGAGACGATCGGGAGGGTAAAACAGAGGAGCATTACGATTAGGTTCGGGAGGTTGAGTACAAAAGGCATGGATGAGGCTATACCAAGGATGAAGCCGACTGTGGAGAGGATGCCTCCCGTGAGAAACAGGGTACCGCTGTAGCGGAGCTTGAGGGACCCGTCCTCGGGGAAGTAATTTTTCAGGAGGTAGGTGGACTGTATGCGTTCTCTGATATTCATTTCGTATCAGACTAAATCAGGAGTATTCCAGCCGTCAATAATATATGTGTTAAACTTTTGGAATTTATACAGTTTTTTTACACGCCCTGAAAAACCCTTCACAATCCGATCTGAGAAGGAGACTCATCCTGCCACCAGGGGAGTGCCACATAATCATCGAAATCGATGGTTATCTCTGTACTTGAAGGGATGATGTTTCGAATGTAGTAGTCTCCATCGGTATCGCGTGCAACGAGGTAGAGCAGATCTGCCTGTGATTCAGTAAAGGAATACCTTTCCATATCGATTTCGAGAGAGTCCCAGTCTTCGAGGGGCGGATTTCCTAAAAGATTATCGGTGAAATTTCCACTCTGAAGATCTGATTCTGAGGTGATGTACAGCGCCTCGAAAGGATATCCGGTATAGTTGGTGACATGGAGAAACCCCTCCATCACCTCGTATTCGTCATATTCAACAAATACATAGTCATCGAACGTCATGATGATATCCCATGAGTCGAGACCGGGGAACCATTCCCTGACGTACATATCATTATCCTCGTCGATTGCGAGAATCGTCAGCATACCGAAGTATGCGTCTATCTGATCCTGAATGTATTGAAAGGAGGATGGGTAGATGGGAATCCATTCATCAACCGGAAGGGAGAAGTCCCCGAGATAATCGATTCCCCAATCATCACTATCGATCATCTCATCATCAAGGATATAGAGATAGACGATCTCATATCCGGTATCGTTGGTGATGTAGATGGCATCTTCAGCCTCTTCTCCCGAGATATAGGAGGGAACAAAGGCAGTACTCCCTGTGATATACCGTGCCCAGTAGAGTTCATCAAGGATCTCGGCCATGGGGATGATGAAATCCATGTCCCGCGCTTCAGTGTAGTAGGCTACGGCTATACCGATCACCTCAAGGTCATCGTTGATAACCGGTCCACCGCTGTTCCCCGGGTCGAATTTCATCGATACATCATAGAAGTTCAGACCTGAGTCCATGAAATCGGGCTGGTACGAACTGACTGAGCCGCTGGTGATCTTCAAATTCCCCGTCACAGGGAACCCTGCATCCCAGATATCATCGAGCAGCTCCACCTCTGACCCCATACCCAGATACCACTCACTGTAGTAATTTGGAATCTGGATGACAGCCCAGTCACGCGTCGCGTTCCACACAACCGGGTAGGCATCATAGGATTTCCCGGAACCGTCGAGTACTGAAAGAGAGAGACTCTCTCTGAAGTAATCCTCGATGACATGAAAGTTCGTGCAGATAAGACCGTTCTCGGCAAAGAAGAAACCTGAGCCGTAGGAGATGATCTCCCCCTCCTCATCCACCGTATCGATTCTCACTGTCGTTTCAGTCAACAGGTCCCTGACTGCCTCGGAGGAAACAGCGAAGAGATGCATGCTGAAAAGTAGCAATGCAATCAGAAGACATACTCTTACCGTTTTATTTCTCATGCTACGCATATCTCCGTCCCTCCTCATCTGATCAAAATCGATACGTCCCTTGCTTCGATTATAGCACACATGATTTTCGCCCCCTCTGTTACAAACGTGTAACGCTCCACTGTAATTATGTTGACAACTGGAGATCTCTTTCCGATATTGAAGATATGGAAAGAACGAATCAGAAAGTCGATCAGTTCCTTGCCACGGCAAAGAACTGGCAGGATGAGATGGCACTCCTTCGCTCGATCGCTCTTGGCTGCAGTGTCGAAGAGGAGTTGAAATGGGGAAAGCCGTGTTACTGCAGTGAAGGAAAGAACATTGCGATCATACAGAATTTCAAGGAGTACTGCGCTGTTCTTTTCCCGAAGGGGACTCTTATGAAGGACCCAGAGCACCTTCTCATCGCTATGACTGAGACCACGACCGGAGCTAGGCAGCTCAGGTTCACCAATGTGGAAGAAATAGAGGAAAAGGCGGAAATCATTCAGGCCTATATACGTGACGCTGTCGAGGTTGAGAAATCGGGAGCAGAGGTTCCCAAAAAGAAGACCTCAGACTTCCCCGTACCCGATGAGCTCACTGCCCGTTTCGAATCGACCCCGGGATTAGCCGATGCCTTCGAAGCTCTCACTCCCGGACGTCAGAGGGCATACCTGCTTTATTTTGCAGGAGCAAAACAGTCTTCAACGAGAGAATCGAGAATAGACAGGTACGAAGCAAAGATATTGGAAGGTCTGGGCCTGAACGACTAGCCTGAACGACTAGTCAGATACGTTCACCTTGAGGTGTGCATCCCCCTGATGTATCATGAGAAAAGGGAGGAGGATCATGACAGTTACAGCACAGGAATTCGAACAATCGTACTACGCAATACTCGATAGCGTACTTGAGACGGGAATTCCTGTTATCATAGAACGTAACGGGAGAAAGCTGAAGATAGTCCCTGAGAAACCGGGCAGCAAACTGGATAGTCTCGTATCCCGCAATTGCGTGATCGGAGATTCAGAGGATCTTCCCGATCTTCACTGGGATCATCTGGTCTCAAAAGGAGATGACACATAATGCGTACCATCGATCTCTATTCAAACACACGTTCAGGATAAAAGAAATGCAGACGATACTCGGATCAACAGGACAGATAGGAGAAGAACTTGCTCGAGAGCTGTTCAGGAACTACACGAAGGATATAAGGCTGGTAAGCCGCAACCCGAGGAAAGTGAATGAGAGTGACGCTCTTTTTCCCGCAGACCTCACTGATCCAGCTGCTGCAGATGCAGCGGTAGCTGGAAGTGATATCGTCTATTTCACCGTCGGTCTTCCCATGGTTTCACAGATCTGGGAAGAGCAGTTCCCTCTCATCCTTTCCAATGTCATAAACGCATGCGCTGTTCATCAGGCGAAGCTGGTCTTCTTTGACAATACCTACATGTACCCTAAAACCAGTGATCTGCAGAGTGAAGGGAGTTCCTTTGTAACAAAGGGAAGAAAGACAGCAGTGAGGGCGCAGATGGCTCGGATGATGCTCGATGCGATGAAACAGAAGCGGATCGAGGCGGTGATCTGCAGGGCACCTGAGTTCTACGGTCCGGGGAAGACTCAAGGTATTACAAACTCACTTATATTCAATGCGATAAGGAAGAACAAACTCCTGAGAGTCCCGGTAGCAGATGATGTGAAGCGCTCTCTTATCTTCTCTGTCGATGCAAGCAGGGCAACCGCCCTGATAGGCAATACCCCTGATGCCTACATGCGTACATGGCACCTTCCCTGTGATGATAACAGATTGACCTACCGGGAACTGATAGAGCTCTCGATGCGCATCTGGGGCAGAAAACTGGAATACAAAGTCGTAAAACTGTGGGAATTCAGGCTCTCGAGCCTGAGAAATCCAAGAATCAGGGAACTGATGGAACTGCTGCCCAGGTATAAAAGGGATAACCTATTCAGTTCAGATGAGTTCAAAAAAAGGTTTCCTGATTTCAGAGTGACCCCGATTGAAGAAGGGATCACTCTGATAAAAAACGAAGAAAGGTGACCGAAGCGCAGTGCTTTCTGCTTACCGCTTCACCCTGGCATTCCCTTCCCAGATACTCCATACCTGATCTTCATCGGCAGGTTCGCCGTAGTCTGTGAGCATCGTTGCTGCAAGGGCACCTGTTGCCCAGCCGAAATGGAGCCATTTCTCAGCTTCCCAGTCCTGTATGATTCCGTAGAGCATGCCGCCTACAAAACCGTCACCACCGCCGATACGGTCAAGCACCTCAATCTCTCTGGGCATCTCGACAAAGATATCGTCACCGGAAGAGAGGACTGCTCCCCACAGGTGAGTATTCGCGTTGACCACTTCCCTAAGTGTTGTGGCAATCACTTCGGCGTTGGGGAATTCCTTTCTCAGCTTTGCAATCATATCCTTGAAAGCTTCGATCTTCCCTTCAATACCGCTTCCACCCGCTTCGGGACCAGCCATTCCCAGACTGAGCTGGAAATCTTCTTCATTGCCGATGAGGATATCTGAAAGGTCGGCGATCTCACGGAACACAGCACTCAGCTCTTCATGACGTCCTTTCCAGAAACTTGCACGGTAGTTGAGGTCGAACGATATTTTAGTTCCGTATTCCTTAGCCTTTCGTGCAATCTCAAGGCAGAACTGACTGGTCTCAGGTGAAAGGGCAGCAATCAGACCGGAAAGGTGAACGATTTTCACTCCCTCTTCCCCGAAGATTCTCTCCAGGTCGAAATCAGAGACCTTCATCGTCCGTCCCACTTCACCGGCACGGTCATTGTGAACCCTCGGGCCGCGCCCGCCGAATCCCGAGTCCGCGATATTGAACTGGTGGCGGTAGCCCCAGGGATCCCCCTGATCCACTTCCGGTCCTTCATAATCTATGTGCCGGGCGGCAAGGTTGTTCTTGATCATCTGTGCGATGGGACTCCCTTTCACGAAGGCAGTCAGCACCTTCACCGGTTGACCCAGTGATGATGCAACGGTAATGACGTTCGTCTCAGCGCTCGTCACGTACATAGTGAAGGCCGTACTGGTATGAACGGGCTGTCTCTCTGAGGGGGTAATCCTCACTCCCATGCTTGTTGCAGTCAATAACGCATACTTGCAGTTTTTCTTCAGTTCCATATCTTTTCTCTCATTGAATAGTATTGTGATGATTCCACTATACCACGCTCAGGTGATCCCTGCACGTGGTAATTACAGGTATCAAGGGATAAGGCAATCATAACATCAATACTTCCCCTATTCCATTTTTCTCCATTTGACCACCCTCCCCTCCTTCCCCTACAATAGGTGAAAGAAAGGAGATCAGAGTGGAGATACCAAAGAGCGCCTATCCGTTCAATATAATCAGCAAACCTATAGGTCCCTTGTGCAATCTTCACTGCGACTACTGTTTCTATCTCTCCAAGGAAGAACTCTTTCCCGGTGAGAACCGCAGTGATTTCATCATGTCCCCTGAAATTCGGGAGAAGTTTGTAAAGCAGTACATCCAATCTCAGCCCGAAGGGACGAAGGAAGTCGTGTTCGGATGGCAGGGAGGTGAACCTACCCTCCTCCCGATCGATTTCTATGAAGATATCCTGAGGCTTCAGAACAAGTACAATACCAAGGGATTAGAGATACGCAACAGCCTTCAGACCAACGGAACCCTGATCACTGACGATATGGCTCGATTCTTCAAAGACCATGATTTTCTCATCGGTGTCAGCATCGACGGTCCTGAGGCGCTTCATGACCGCTATCGGAAGGATTCTGCAGGACATGGCAGTTTCCGCAACGTCATGGCAGGGATAGAGAAACTGAAGAAACATAATGTGGAGTTCAATACTCTCACTGTCGTGCAGGATGACAATTCGATGCATCCGGTGGAGGTGTATGATTTTCTGAAAAGCATCGGCTCCACCTATCTTCAGTTCATTCCCATTGTGGAACCTGATGATTCCTCCTCCGCGAATATCGTCGGGTCCAGGACAGTGCACCCCCTGCAGTGGGGTAAGTTCCTTACCGAAGTCTTCAAGAAGTGGATCGCATCCGATATAGGAGAGATCTTCGTGCAGCATTTCGATCTCACCCTCGGTCAGTACCTGGGACAGAGTTCCTATCTGTGTGTACACAGCAGGTACTGCGGAAAGGCAATGGCTATCGAGCACAATGGAGATATCTACAGCTGCGACCATTTCGTTTCACCCGAGTATTATCTGGGAAATATCGCGCAGCCTCTGGCTGAGATCGTGAACACTGAAAAACAGGTGCGCTTCGGGAAAGATAAGTTTGAAGCCCTTCCCTCTGAGTGTCTTTCCTGTCCCTTCCTTCAGCTCTGCTACGGGGGATGCCCGAAGAACCGTCTGGTGCAGAAAACCGGGGGAATGCAGAACTGGCTGTGCGAGGGGTACAGGTACTATTACGAAAAGACCTACCCTGTGTACACGGCAATGGCCCTCTCCCTTCAGGCCGGAGGGATTGCCTCACAGTACAGGAATTTCCTGCAGCTGCCCCCCTCCTACACACAGGATCTTACTCGAAACGATCCCTGCCCCTGTCTGAGCGGGAAAAAGTATAAGCATTGTCACGGAAGATAACCAAAGGATATCAGAACATTCCCTCCAGAGAGAGGAATTCAAAGCTGTATCCGCCTGCGGCGGGAATGTATGATGCACTCTGTTCGTCATAGGTGAGGAAGGCAGGGCACTGATTTCCTTCAGAAAGGATCGGCATCGGTCTGGGTCCTACCCAGCCGGGGCCCGGAGTGTAGGAGGAATAGGTGATGGTAATCTCATCCCCCTCAGCGAGCGAAGTCTCGCTGTACTTCACCCTCATCACTTCTGCACGCACCTTCACCGATTTCGACCGGGAGAGGGAGATCAGGGGAGTATGTACATCCTTTACCTCTATGATCAGCATCTCTGTTGCATTATTCTGCATCCACTGATATGCATCGGGACTCATTTCTGAAAAGAGAGAGGCAACAGCGATAAACAGCAGGGATAGAATACCTAAGAATCTTTTCATGTTTCACCTCCCTCAATGACAAGGCAAGGCAATGTCTATGTATGGACACATTCCCCGTACGCCTTCACTTTTTTCTCATTATATCACAGAGAGAAAAGAGGATGCATGAAATACCGAAGGAGACGAATACATTCGTTCCTTCGTGTGGTACAATGGCGCAGAACGTGGAAGGGGGAAGCTATGCTCTACTATATTGCCAAAGTCCTGATATCAGCTCTCGTCATCGTTGCTGTCAGTGAAATCGCGAAGCGGAGTTCACTGTTCGGAGCACTCATTGCAGCACTCCCCCTCACTTCACTGCTCGCAATCATCTGGATGAGATTAGAAAGGGTGGAGACGGAGAAGATCACAGAACTCTCTCAATCGGTATTCTGGCTTGTACTCCCCTCTCTTCTCCTTTTTGTCCTCTTCCCTGCCCTCGTGAACCGGGGTATGCATTTCTGGCTGTCACTCTCAATCTCCATAGCGGCAACAATCATTCTCTATTTCATCCTTCTCTCTATTCTTCATGCCTTCCATATCACACTATAAAAATAATCTGATGAAGGAAGGAAAGGCGGATAAATAGGGTTCTGGATTCCTGAAGAAGGGGCAGAATATTACCTGAATGTAAGTTTTTCATCAGTGGAATTAATACTCATATATACACAGTTCATTCCATCTTACTTTTCATCAGTTATCAAGAACAATTATTAACATAATCATTGAAAACCGAAACCCAGCATGATACCTTAAGTTATAAATTTATACTTCAGTTCAGGTTTCCATGTCAAAACAGCGGTTGGTTCGAGTTATAGCAGTTCTTCTATTCATCTCTTTATTTCTTGTGGCGTTCAATGAGGTTAACAGCAATCTCGATGCCATGAAAGAGAGTATTCTCTATGACCATACCTATCAGATGGACGTCGATTACCATTCAATCATAGATTCGTACCATAACTTTACCGATATGATCTTTGACCTCTACATCAATCAGCCTGAAGTGCTTGACCTCTTTTCTGCAGGATTGAAGGCAGAAAGCCCTGAAAAACAGAATATATATCGGAAGGAACTCTATAATTATCTCCTGCCGATGTATCAGAAGCTTCATCTGAACAACTTCCGTCAGCTCCATTTCCATGATGCTGCTTCCAACAGCTACCTGAGATTTCACCGTCCCGAAACCTTCGGAGACTCCCTTGTGGGAATCCGAGACACGGTCACCTATGTAAACAGTGAACATCTGCCTGTTGCAGCCTTCGAGGAAGGGCGGATCTACAACGGATACCGCTTCGTCTATCCCTTGACCAAGGATGGAGAGCACCTGGGAAGTGTTGAGGTCAGCATTGCGATCAGTAAAATCCTCGATCTGATGATCACGGGAGAAGATGACAAGAACTTTTTCATCATACGAAAGGATACCGTAGAGAACAAAGTCTTCGATGAAGAACTTTACAATTACAACCTATGGAACGTGAGCGATGATTTCTATGTTGAAACTGAGTCGGTAAACGGAGAATTCGATGCGTCACTGCTGAGTGATGAAGTGGTCTCGGACCTTGAACAGCTTCTTGCGGATACACCAGCAACTGAGACCGAAGAACTGCTATTCTCCCTTGCTCTGGAGGACGGTTCAATCCTCTCTGTCCACGGAATCGAGAATATGCATGGTGATAGTTCAGGCTACCTGTTGAATGTATCGGGAAGCACGGAACTGAATACCATCAGAACTACGAAAATCGTATATCACCTCACTCTTTCCCTCTCCTTCCTCCTCCTGATCCTTATCTATATGGCGGTGGAGATGTGGACGAAGAGGTTGAACAGGAAGAACAAGACTCTGGAAGAACTTCAACACATTGGGAAGATGGGTTCCTGGGAGCTCGATCTCAAGAAGGACAGGCTTTCCTGGAGTAAGGAGATCTACCATATATTCGGTATTGAACCGAAGGATTTTAAAGCAACCTACGAGGCCTTCCTTGAATTTGTCCATCCTGATGACCGAAAGATGGTGGATGAGACCTTTCAATCTGCACTTGAGCATGGAGAAAGCTATACGATCCGGCACAGGATCATTCGCCATGACGGATCGCTGCTCTATGTGGATGAGATATGCGATTTCGAATATGACACGAAAGGGAAACTTGTACGCTCCCTAGGTACTGTCCGCGATGTGACTGACCTCGTCGCCTATGAAAAGGCGATCACTGAGAAGAATAACCAGCTGGAAACAGCACAGAAGATTGCACGTATCGGCTACTATACCTTCAATGTTTCAGATGGAAGTCTCTCATGGAGTCCCGAGATGTATTCCTTCTTCGGAAAGGATCCCCGCTCCTACTCTCCTGAGTATGAAGACGCCTTCTCCCTCCTCCATCCCGATGACAGGGAGAAAGTGGAAAAGGATCTAGCCGAAGGAATGGAAAACAAAGCAGCGTTCGAAACACGATACAGGATCATCAGAGAGGATGGAATTCTCCTCTATATCGTCGGAAATACCGATTTTGAGTACGATACAGAGGGCAATGTCACTGCAGTTGTGGGAACCCTCCATGATATTACCCCCATAGCCCGATATGAGCAGGAAATCCAGGACAAGAACAGCATTCTCACTCAGGCACAGCAGGTTGCGAAACTAGGGTACTGGAACTACGATTTTGTACAGAATAAAGCTGAATGGAGTACTGATCTCTTTATCATGTTCGGCCTTGATCCTGAAACCGATGAACCTTCCCTTGCTACCTATCTCAGTGTGATTCATCCTGATGACCTTGAGGAAGTTAAACAGCTGGTTGAGAACACAAATGACAGTGCAAGGATCACCCACCGTCACAGAATCCTGAAGAAGGACGGTTCAGTCCTCTATGTCCAGGCAGTGGTACAGATCGATTTGGAGAACGGGAAACCGTCACGGTCAGTGGGGACCTTCCTCGATATCACAGACATCGTCGAGAAGGAGAATCAGCTGAAGAGGATGAGGGACAAACTCGAGTCTGTTGTCAACAAGGTTCCCGATATCATCTACAGCTGCAGCAAGAGCCACGATCGAGCTATCACCTACGTGAATGATGCTGTCGAGCAGATGACCGGGTACAGGGCAAACGAGTTCATGGAAGAGGGGAGAACGATGCTGAGCATCATCCACCCCGATGATCAGGAACGGATCACCGAAGAGATCGAGAGAGCTGTAAGCGCAAATCAGGTATATCGCATCGATTACCGTATTATCACCACCGAGGGAGAGACTCTCTATGTTCAGGATATAGGACAGCAGAACGTGAACGAAGAGGGAGAGCTTATCCTCGAAGGATCAATCACCGATGTCTCCCTCCATAAGGATCTGACGGGCAGAATGAGAAAGTTCCTTGACTACCAGGATAACATCGTCATCCTATCAGACGGTGAACAGCTGTTGTTCGGGAACAGGAAATTCTTCCATTACACAGGTTTTGATGACCTCGGATCGTTCAAGGAAAAGCATGAGTGCATATGCGAGCTCTTCGTAGAAGATGAACACGTATTCCACCAGAACAGTCAGAAAGAAGATGAGAGCAGCTGGATCGAATCCCTTCAGAACCTGAAGGAGAGCGAACGCATCGTGGCAATGAAGGATCTAGGTGGAACACAGCATACCTTTGCTGTCACGATCAACGCTTTCGATGCATCGATGTTCCTGATCACCTTCACCGATATAAGCGAGAACTTCTCTGATAAAATCAGGTTCAGGCAGGATTCCCTTGTTGATCCCCTCACCGGTGTGCACAACAGAAAATTCTTCAGTGAACATATTTCAGGGATCATTGCAGATTACGAAGCAGAGGGGCATGCCGCAGGGCTTATCATCATAGATATCGATAACTTCAAGAGTATCAACGACACCTATGGACATGACACGGGGGATGTCATCCTGAAACAGCTCGCAGATATCCTTTCCCATCACATCCGTGGCAACGACGAACTGATCAGATGGGGAGGAGATGAATTTGTCATCATCGCAGATACAAAGAATGAAGAGGGGCTGCGCCTCCTTGCTGAGAATCTCAGGGAACAGATGCATCTGGCGGACTTCGCTCCTCTTGAAAAGCTGACCTGCAGCTTCGGATACGCTGTACATGCAGGAAAGAATGTTGAACAGACCTTCAAGAAAGCAGACAGGGCACTCTATCAGGCGAAGGAGAACGGCAGAGATAGGGTGGAAGGATTTCACTCCTGAACTGATGTTTTTCGATTCTGTTCACAGCATAGAGGAATGCTGGAATAATTAATCCCTCCAGCAGCTGTGCTTTCACCTCCTCTCCCCCTGTGGTAGAATATTTGGGAGGAGATTGCCATGACAGATATCAGAGACCTTGATTTTCCACCTCTCAGCAAAGCACAATTCGACCGGGACGCTATCAGGAAGAAATACCTGCATCAGCAGGGAAGAATTGCAGTTAAAAATCTCGAAAAAAATAATTTCTCCTCCCGCTACGCCGATACGATCGAGGAAGCGAGAGAGATACTGTGCAGCATCATACCTGAAGATTCAATTATCGGGTGTGGAGACTCCCACACCCTCTTCGCCCTTGAAATCGAGGAGGAACTGAAACAGAAAGGATGTACGGTCATACCCCACACCTGTGCAGTGAACGGCAACGCCTTTAAAAGCAACCCCTCCTGGGTGAACATACTCGGAGATGCAGAAACGACGAAGGAGATTCTGAGAAACTATCTCGCCAGCGATGTATTCATCCTCGGAGCCAATGCGGTAACCATAGACGGTCAGATCGTGAATATCGACGGGGCAGGCAACAGGATAGCAGGAAGCATGTACGGAGCGGATAGAATCATCGTCATCGCAGGAGCGAACAAGATCGTGAAAGATCTTCCTGCCGCTCTCGACCGCATACGCAACGTTTCTGCCCAGATGAACAACCTGAAGTATGACAAGGAAATGGCATGCAACAAGAGCGGCTTTTGCGTTGATTGCAGATCAGATCAAAGGGACTGCAACATGACAAGCATCATCCACCGTCGACCGGAGGAATCTGATTTCCATGTCATTATCATAGGTGAAGAACTGGGGTTTTAATGTCACATTTCCATAAGTCTGAACTTACAGTGACACGGCTCCTAAAACAGGAAGCTCTTGGGACAGACCGATTGTATGCATTCCTAAATTCATGCATGAAATATTTTAAACTTTCACGAAAAATAGAATGTGCACCTGTTGATGATTTCATCCATACATCACTATAGATATCATAGAACCTATAATTCAACAATTCTGATCCCCCTACCGGAAATTTCTTACATAAATGAAAATTATGAACTATAGAGCGTTGACTGTACGATTTTTCTTTGATCCCTGTATTCTGCCGGTTCAATGGTGATCGAATCTATTTTACATAAATGTAAGAAACACTCTTTAACCTGCAATAATTATCCATTACTCGCTATGAACAGATGAAAGGGAATCAGAACACATGGTAGCAAAACAGCGAGGGGAGGATAAGGAATACTTCAGCTGATTATAAAGGCTCTGAGGACGGAGGAGCTGAAAATAATGTGCAGGTGCACATTGAAGTGGCATTTTTTTTCAGGCACCATACACTATCAATTTAGAATCGAAGTGGAGATCTTTAACGTTCCTCCGGGGTACGGTTCAGGTTGATGAGAAAGAACATCTTACAAGGAGAAACGAATGAAGAAAAAAGCATTGTTTGTTGTGTTGTCTGTGCTTCTCAGCTTTGCACCCCTGTTTGCAGCCGGTGCAGCCGAAGAGAAGGGTGTCGCTCAGTCGACAGGTATTTCACGTGGGGATAGAGGAAATGTCCTTACCCTGGCGCTCGCCTCGACTCCAAAGCTTCTTGATCCGATCAAGTATACTGGAGTGTACGAAAGCAACATTATCAGAAACGTAGCTGATACGGTTGTCGCCTATAACAAGGACCTTTCCGCTATCACTCCCGCCCTCGCAGAGAGCTGGACTGTAAGTGATGACGGTTTGGAATACACCTTCAAGCTGAGAGAGGATGTCTACTTCCAGAAGGGAAAATTCCAGGATGGAAAGCACATGACAGCTGAGGATGTAGCCTACTCACTCAACCGTTCAGCACAGAAATCTGCAATGAACCGTCTGAGCATGCTCAAAGCTGCCGAAGTCATTGATGAATACACAGTGAAGTGTATCCTTGATTCACCGAGCGCCGCATTCCTCACTGTTCTTACTGATGCAGGAAACGTCATTGTTTCTCCTGAAGATGCAGAAGGATGGGGAGACAGCTTCGGTTCCCACCTCGTAGGTACAGGCCCGTTCTCACTTGATGAGTTCAAGAACGACCAGGAAGCAATCCTCTCCCGTTTCGACAAGTACTGGGGACCGAAACCGAATCTTGACGGAGTGATCTTCAAATTCATCTCAGACCAGAACCAGATGATCAACGCTCTGAGAAGCGGAGAGATCGATGTTGCCACCGACCTGAGCGGTGAAAACGTCAAGCTTGTTTCGGACAATCCCGCTCTCGACCTCCAGGAAGTCCCCGGACTCCACGTCGCATATCTCTACATGAATATGATGAACGGACCCACAAGCGATATCAGAGTACGTGAAGCTATCATCAAGGCAGTCGATATCGACACCATGCTCAAGGGTATCTATCCGAACAATGAAGCTCAGAGAGCATACCTTCCTCTTCCTCCGGGATCATGGGGTTATGATGCATCACTCGAATCTCTCATTCCTTCATACGATCCTGAAGGTGCGAAGAAACTGCTCGCAGAAGCAGGCTACCCCGATGGTGGATTCACCCTCTCCGTTTATGTTTCGAACAAGCCGGCACGTGTGAAGATGACCACCATCCTCCAGGCCTACCTCAAGAAAAACCTTAACATCGACCTCGATATCAAGGTGACAGAATGGGGAACATTCAGTGAAGTCGCTTCAAGCGGTACTGCTGACATGTACGGCATGTCATGGACCTGGTATCCTGATCCGTTCTTCTTCCTCAACAAGATGTTCCACAGCAGCGAAATCGGAGCACTCGGTAACGGTCAGGGTTTCAACGATCCCAAGGTGGATGCACTTCTTGACGAGGCACTTCAGGCAACTGAACTCACTGAAAGAGCAGACCTCTACAAGCAGGCTCTGAAACTCATTGTTGAGAAATATCCGAGAATTAACTATTCTAACGAGAAGGTGATCTACGGGTTCAACCAGGCTGTGAAGGGCTTCAACACCAGCAGCGACAATACCATCGTGATTGTCTCACCTGATATCAACGTATCAATCGAAGAGTAGCAGGAGCATTATGACAGGAATAGTGATTAAGACATTTCTTAAGAGGCTGTGGCAGCTTCTTCCCATTCTGCTGATCGTATCGACTATCATCTTCGTGATTACGAGGATGATACCGGGAGATCCTGCGTTGACCATGCTCGGTCCCCAGGCATCTGCCGATGCTATAGCCGATCTGAAGTCAGAACTGGGACTGGATAAGAATATTGCGGTTCAGTACCTTATGTATCTGAAGGATGTTGTACGCGGAGATTTCGGCACCTCATACTCATACCACGAACCTGTGGCGAGTCTGATCCTCGAAAAGTTCCCGAACACCCTTCTCCTCAGTCTTTTTTCACTGTTCCTGGCTTCTTTAATTGGAATTCCCGTCGGAGTCATATCAGCAACGAAACAGTATTCGATGTTTGACTACGTTTCGATGATGCTGGCTCTGGTGGGGGTGTCCATGCCGATTTTCTGGCTTGGACTGATGCTGGTCCTCGTGTTCAGCGTCAACCTGGGATGGCTTCCTGCGCTGGGGATGGGAAGCCTTCAGGGAGGAATCGGAGATGTATTGAGACACCTCATTCTTCCCGGCGTATGTATCGCAACAATCCCCATGGCGACCTTTGCCAGAATCACCCGTGCAAGCATGCTGGAGGTGGTTCATCAGGATTATATCAAAGCGCTCAGAGCGCGGGGTATACGGGAATCCATTATCATATGGAAACATGCTCTGAAAAATGCATTCCCGCCTATCCTTACAGTTATCGGCCTACAGATTTCATACCTTCTCGCAGGAGCAATCCTTACCGAGACTATATTCGCATGGCCGGGAATGGGACGGATGATCTTCGATGCCATCGAGAATCGTGATTATCTTCTGATTCAGGGATCTGTCCTGTTTATTGCCTTCATTTATGTACTGATCAATCTCCTGGTTGATATGGTCTATATGATAGTGAACCCGAAAGTCAATTACGCTTCGACTTCTGAATAGCGAGGGGTGATTCATGGTAGGTAAGATGTTACGATCAAATAATACAAACAGTCCCTGGCGCATGCTGATGCGCAATAAGACGGCTGTTTTCGGTTTAACGATAGTTGCGATCATCATATTCATCGCAATCACCGCTCCCGTTATCAGTCCTTATGAACCTGATGAAATGGATCTTGCGAATATGTTCGCGAAACCGGGTTCCGAAAACCATATCTTCGGTACGGACGAATTCGGCAGAGATATCCTCTCCAGGATATTCTATGGAGCTCAGGTCTCTATTATTGTCGCCTTCGGTGGAACTCTGATAGGTGCTGTCGTCGGTATCTTCCTCGGTCTGATCGCAGGGTACCGCGGAGGCTGGTGGGACTCTGTCATTATGCGGTTCATGGACGGGATGTTTGCTTTCCCCTTCGTGCTGCTGGCGATTGTCCTCATGACAGTTCTCGGTGACGGACTGAAAAACGTTATCCTGGCAATCGGTATTGCAAACATACCGGGATGTGCCCGAATTGTAAGAGGACAGGTCCATGTGGTTAAAAACGAAGAATACTGCAAGGCGATAGAAGCCCTTGGCGGATCTGGCGGACGGATACTGTTTCATCACATCCTTCCCAATATCCTTTCTCCTGTTATCGTCTTCATCACACTCAATGTAGCGAGTGCGATTATTTCAGAGGCAGCACTCAGTTTCCTCGGTATGGGAATTCAGCCTCCTCAGGCTTCCTGGGGAAACATTCTCAGAGCAGGTAAGGATACCCTGAACACTGCTCCTCATATCGCGACGATATCGGGTATTTTCATTCTCATAAGCGTCCTTGGTTTCAATCTGCTTGGAGACGGCATCCGTGATATCATGGATCCGAAGATGAAGAGGTAAATGATGGAGAACCGAAAAAAAGAAGCTCTGCTATCAGTCGAAAATCTTAAAACCTTCTTCCATACCAGCCGGGGAACTGTCAAAGCGGTGAACGGTATCAGCTTCACCTTATCGAAGGATGAAACACTTGGAATCGTAGGGGAATCAGGATCGGGAAAAACAATGAGTGCCCTTTCGGTCATGCGTCTCGTACCGAAACCGACAGGAAAAATTGAGTCAGGTTCCATCTATTTTGAGGGGAAAGATCTTCTTGCTCTCAGTGAACGGGAGATGCAGATACTGCGTGGAAAGCAGATTTCGATGGTCTTTCAGGATCCCATGACTTCCATTGACCCTGTTTTCACTATTGGGTACCAGATGCTTGAGATTATCAAAGCTCATCTCGGCCTGAAGGGAGAAGCTGCGAGACAGAAGGCTGTCGAAGCTTTGACAATGGTCGGCATACCCGATGCAGAAGAGCGTCTTGACAGCTATCCCCATGAATTCTCCGGAGGCATGAGGCAGCGCGTGATCATTGCCATGGCTATTGTATGTGAACCCAAAATGATCATTGCGGACGAACCGACAACGGCCTTGGATGTGACTGTACAGTCTCAGGTGCTCGAGCTGCTGAAATCTCTCCAGAGAAAACTTGGAACGCCGATCATGATCATAACCCATAACATTGGAGTCGTCTGGGACATCTGTACGACTGTCGCTGTAATGTATAAGGGGAAGATAGTGGAATACGCCAAGGTCGGCGACCTGTATAAAACACCTATCCACCCCTACACCTGGGGACTTCTTGACTCAGTTCCGAAAGTGAGTCAGGACACGAACGAACCTCTTGCCGTGATTGAATCCCTTCCCACTGACCGTCTTTCGGGAGAAGAGAGCTGTGTATTCAGTGACCGATGCAAATATAGAGAGGATATATGTTTCACAGAGACCCCTTCCCTGATAGAAGTACAGAAGGAGCACTGGGCTGCGTGCCACTTCCAGAAGGAAACGTTAGGATTGACACGGACGAAGGAGAATAACTCATGAGTGAAAGCCTTGTAAGAGTGAAAGATCTGACAACGAGCTATACGATAAAAAGCAAATCGATCATGGATCGAAGCAGAGAGCTGAAAGCCGTGAATCAGGTCTCCTTTGATGTGAGACGAGGTGAGACTCTTGGAGTCATCGGAGAATCAGGATGCGGAAAATCAACGCTCGGTAAAGCACTGCTCAATCTGATTCCCTCAAAAAGCGGTTCCGTTACCTACAAGGATCAGGAAATACTCGGCATTTCGAACTCTGAGATGAAATCTCTCAGGAAGGAGATGCAGATCATTTTCCAGGACCCCTACTCTTCACTCGATCCGCGAAAAACAACCTTCCAGCTTATCGAGGAACCTATGGTTATTCATAAGATCGGAACGAAGGAGACCAGGGAGAAGCGGGTGTATCAGCTTCTTGAGGAAGTCGGACTTCTGAGTGAACATGCACACAGGCATCCCCATGAATTCTCGGGAGGACAGCGACAGAGAATCAACATCGCGAGAGCACTTGCACTGAATCCCGAGTTCATCGTGTGCGATGAACCTGTTTCCGCCCTTGATGTATCGGTACAAGCACAGGTCATCAACCTGCTCTCCGAACTGCAGAAAAAGCATGGGTTCACCTATATCTTCATCTCCCATGACCTGAGTGTGGTGAAGTATATCAGTGACCGGCTTATCATCATGTACCTCGGTTTCATTCTGGAAGAAGGACCGGCAGAAAGAATCTATCGCGAAGCCTGCCATC
The DNA here is from genome assembly GCA_963677695.2 of Sphaerochaetaceae bacterium. Classification (GTDB taxonomy): domain Bacteria; phylum Spirochaetota; class Spirochaetia; order Sphaerochaetales; family Sphaerochaetaceae; genus SABI01. Next base: position 90,310 of record CAXXUJ010000001.1, read on the forward strand.
CCTACACGAAAGCTCTTTTCGCATCTATTCCACCTGAATCTCCGTTCGAAGAGAAAAAAGAGAATATCCTGAAGGGGGAGCTTCCGAGTCCGCTCAATCTCCCATCCGGGTGTCCCCTTTCAACGAGATGTCCGCTCAGTCGTGACCTATGCAGACAGCAGACACCACAGCTGCAATCACTGGCCGAAGATGGCCACAGAGTAGCCTGCCATTACCCAGAAGAAGGAAAATTATTATGAACAAACAGACACTTTGGAACCTTATTGAAGAAAGAAGGGACGACCTTGTACACCTCTGCTCTAAAATGCTTCAGATCCCGAGTGAGAACCCGCCGGGTGAGATGAAAGAGATCACAGACTTTATTACGACCTATCTCGATGAGGGAAACGTAGGATATGAGATTACCGGTCCGGATGATGAGCATCCGGTGATCATAGCCTCCTACGGAGGTGATGAAGGGACGAAGATGGTGTTCAACGGACACAGCGATGTTGTCCCTGCCGGTGATCGCTCCCAGTGGAATTTCGATCCGTACGGGGGAGAAATAACCGAAACCACCATCCGCGGCCGCGGTGCATCAGATATGAAGTGTGGACTCGCAGGGGCAATGTTTGTCATGCGACTCCTTGCAGAACAGAACATTGAACTGACAGGTCAGATGCTTCTCCATGTCGTACCCGATGAAGAGACCGGAGGTCACCTTGGAACGAAGTGGTTAGTCGACAACGGTTATGCGAAGGATGCCTCATGTGTTGTGGTCGCTGAACCCACCTCCTCGAACAACTGCGAAGTAGGACAGAAGGGTTCCCTTCAGGGAAAAATTTCCATCAAGGGAGAATCAGCCCATGGGAGTCTCGGTAAGTACAAAGGGGTGAACGCCATCAGGGAAATGATGAAGTTCATTACAGGACTGGAAACCCTTGAAGCGATGACAGGTCGTTTTACAGACAAGCAGCTTCCGGTCCTTGCCGATTCAAAGATGATTGCACGAATCGCCCAGGGTACCGATGGTGTTGAGAATATTATCGATCATGTAACGGTAAACGTCGGGACTATCAAGGGAGGAGTCAAGACCAATATGGTTGCCGATTCCTGTGAGATGGAAGTTGATATCCGTATTCCCATCGGTCTCACAGTTGATGAAGTACTCGATAAGTTCTATGCCATTGCGGCAGACCAGGGTATCGAGAGAATCAGCTACGACATGAAGTGGAGTTCCGGTTCGAACTTTACCGATGTTGATGAACCTCTTGTTAAGAAGGTTGTGGAAAATGCTGAAACTGTCTGGGGTGCAAAGGTCGTTCCCGCTTACCAGTGGGCTTCAAGCGATGCACGCTATTACAGAAACGCAGGAATTCCCACCATCCAGTATGGACCGGCAAATACTGCGGGAATCCATTCTTATAACGAGGATGTGGATATCGTCGATGTCGTCAATTCCGCAAAGGTATATGCCGGCATGATTCTCGATCTTCTCAAGTAGGATTGACCAATGACAACGCTGCTCACAGGAGGAGAGATCTTTCAGGATGAAGAGGGAGATTTCATCCCCTTGGACCTTCTCATAGAAGGTCACCACATAACAGAGATTACTCCTCCCGGAGAGCTCTGGAATTCCTGGGAGGGTCGAATCGATCAGGAAGTCGATGTAAGGGGATGCAAAGTCTTTCCCGGACTGATCGATGCTCACAGTCATATGGGCATGTGGGTTTCATGCTCACTCGGCAATGATTCAAATGAATGTTCCGATCCCCTCACTCCTGCGGTGAGGGCTGTTGACGGCATCAATCCTGCAGATCCCGACCTCCGCAGGGCACTCAGCCATGGACTTACCACCATGATGCTCACACCTGGAAGCGGGAATATTCTCGCCGGCCAGGCGGCAATTATCCAACCGTGCGGGACATCCGTGAGCGATATGACACTGTACCCATACAAGGCACTGAAAGCTGCATTAGGGGAAAACCCTGTGAGCGTGTACGGTCCTGTTGGAAAAAGTCCTGCGAACAGAATGGAAAATGCGCGTGTGCTGAGGGAAGTACTCGAAGAAGCGCACACCTACTGGAAAAACAGAAAGAACCTCTCCCCACAGGAATATCATCCGTACTGGGAAGTCTTCACCCCACTTTTTAACGGAGACATCCCGCTCAAGATCCACTGCCATCGAGCAGATGATATCTTGACAGCAATCAGGATCACTGATCCATTCTCTATACGTATAACCCTTGATCACTGCACCGAGGGCTATCTTGTCGTTGAAGAACTCGCTCAGCGGAACATCCCGCTCCTCACAGGTCCTCAATTCATGTTCAAGACGAAAGAAGAACTTAGACAGAAGAGTGAAATGAATCCTGTGATCCTCTCTGAACATGGATGTGAGGTATCGCTTATATCAGATCATCCGTTTGACAATGCACTCTTTCTCGGGGCTCAAGCCGGGGAACTCTATAAAAGGGGTATGTCGAGAAAAAATGCTCTGTTTGCCATAGCACGCAACCCTGCACGAGCTCTTGAGATCGATGATTCGCGAGGATCGCTTGAAAAGGGGAAAGTAGCAGACATTTCTGTATTTGACGGATCGCCACTGGAGATGAGGTCACGCTGTATCCATACCTTCCTCGATGGAAAGCTGGTGCATACAGAAGCGAAGGAGAAGATACGATGCTGCTGACTGGTGGACATATATATCCAATTGAAAGAGAGCCGTTTTATGGAGATATTCTCATACGGGATGGGAACATAGCCGACATTGGTGAACATCTTCCCTACCCTGGAGAAAAGAAAATCGATCTCGAGGGAGCTTTCGTAGTTCCGGGTTTCATCGATATCAGTACAAACCTCGGTCTCCATGATGCGGGGCATCGAACGGAAGAGGGTTCTGCCATCTCTCCTTCTGAGAAATTTCAGACGGGAACGAACATGATCGACGGGATAAACTGGGATGATGAATACTTTGAAAAGGGATGGAAAAACGGAGTCACGACGGTTGTTGTCAATTCCCCCTACAATCGTCCTCTCGGAGGTCAGAGCTGTGCTCTGAAAACAGCCGGAAAATCACCTCTGAATAGGGTTCTCAATCCCTTTATTGATATGCACGGAACGCTGGGAAACAGAGGCAAAAACGATTATAACGCAACCCGTACCAGCCCACTTTCCCGGATGGGAATCGCACGTGGACTGAGGGATCACCTTTCCCTGACTCATTCTCAGGGACCTGAATCACGTACGTTTACACACTCGGAGAAACAGGCAGTTGAGGCTCTCAGAACAAAACAGGTTCCCCTGAAACTGAGTGCTGCTCAGCAGCAGGATATCCTGAGTGCAATCAACCTTGCTGAAGAACTGGGATTCTCCCTCATTCTCGATGATGTGGTGGAATATCTTCCCCTGCTTCCTCTTCTCAAAGATAAAAACATACCTCTCACAATCACGTCCCTCCTCGCTGATGCATCGGCTGAGCACCTCAGGGAGAGAAATAGCAGCCATGCAGCTCTGTTGGAAAAAAACGGCATACCATTCTCACTTACCTCACATCATCCTGAAACCACAATTGAGCTTTTCCATCTATCAGCCTGCCTTCTAGCACGTGAAGGTGTGAGTGAAAAAACGGTACTTGAAGCGATTACAATCAATCCTGCGAAAGCTCTCGGCCTCGATTCACGTATCGGGTCATTAGCAAAGGGAAAGGATGCAGATATTCTCGTATTCGACGGGAATCCTCTATACAGTCTCAGCACACTGAAATATGTCCTCATTGATGGGGAAATACTGTAAAACGGTCAAGACACCTCTTCCTCCATTTCATCTTCCTGATTCTTGAAAGTTTTACGATTTTACTCCATATTATGGAAATCACGAAAAAGAAAGGATTTGCCATGAGTAAGAATTTATACGAGAAGGTCTGGGACGCTCACGCGGTTGCCGAGCTCTCCGACGGCTCAACTCAGCTGTTTATCGGGACCCACCTGATCCATGAGGTCACCAGCCCGCAGGCATTCGGAATGCTTGAAGAGAAGGATCTGAAGGTCAAATTCCCGCAGAGAACCTTTGCAACGGTCGACCATATCGTTCCCACCGACGAAGCTGCAGAACCCTACAGCGATGAACTGGCACAGGAAATGATCGATGCAATCAGAAAGAACACCAAGAAACACGGTATCACCTTCTTCGATACCGATACAGGTAAGCAGGGTGTTGTCCACATCGTAGGCCCTGAACAGGGTATTACTCAGCCCGGCATGACCATCGTCTGCGGAGACTCCCACACCAGCACCCACGGTGCGTTCGGTGCGATCGCTTTCGGTATCGGAACCAGCCAGGTCCGTGACGTACTTGCCACTCAGACGATGAAGATGAGCAAGCTCAAGGTACGCAGAATCAATATCAACGGTAAGCTTTCAGCCGGAGTGACTGCAAAGGACGTGATCCTTCACATCCTCAAGGAACTCGGAGTGAACGGCGGTACCGGGTATGCATACGAGTACGGCGGTGAAGTCATTGACGATATGTCTATGGAAGGACGTATGACCATCTGTAACATGTCGATCGAAGGCGGTGCACGCTGCGGTTACATGAACCCCGATGAGAAGACTTTCGAGTACCTCAAGGGCAGACCCTATGCACCGACAGGTGAAGCATGGGACAAGGCAGTTGAAGAATGGAAGGATGTCGCTAGCGGACCTGATGCCGCCTATGATGATGTCATCAACTTCGATGCCGCTGATATAGCTCCCACCGTCACCTGGGGTATCAACCCCGGTCAGGGACTCCGCATTGATGAGAAGATTCCTGAAATCAGCTCTCTCCCGGCAGACCTTCAGAGCAGTGCACGTGAAGCACTTGAGTACATGGATTTCAAGGAAGGACAGGCAATCGAAGGAACTCCGGTCGATGTCGTATTCATCGGTTCCTGTACTAACGGAAGACTCAGTGACCTGCAGGCAGCAGCTGAAGCAGTCAAGGGATATAAAGTGGCAGAGGGCGTGACAGCTCTTGCCGTTCCCGGTTCACAGGTCGTTGCAGTCGAAGCCGAGAAACTCGGACTCGATAAGATCTTCACCGAAGCCGGTTTCCAGTGGCGCCTTGCAGGCTGTTCCATGTGTCTTGCCATGAACCCCGACAAACTCGTCGGCCGTCAGCTCTGCGCTAGCACAAGCAACCGTAACTTCAAGGGACGCCAGGGATCTCCCACAGGCAGAACTATTCTGATGAGCCCGGTCATGGCGGCAGCAGCTGCAGTGACAGGAAAAGTAAGCGATGCCCGCAAGGTCTTCGCTCTCGAAGGTTAAGGAGGAGAGAGATATGGCTTTGGAAAAAATTCTTGGGCGCTCAGGATTTGCTGTTCCTGTCCCCGGTGATGACATTGATACAGACAGAATCATTCCCGCACGTTTCATGAAGTGCGTGACCTTTGACGGTCTCGGTGAATTCATGTTCTACGACGTGAAATTCGATCCCGACACAGGTAAGGTAACGAACCACAACCTGAACAAGGAAGAGTACGCGAAGGCTTCGATCATTATTTCAGGTAATAACTTCGGCTGCGGAAGCTCACGTGAGCATGCACCTCAGGCAATTGCGAAGGCAGGTTTCGTTGCAGTGATCGCTGAAGGCTATGCGGAAATCTTCTTCGGCAACAGCACTCAGCTCGGTATCCCCTGTGTGACTGTCGGCCATGCCGACAGACTGAAGCTCTCAGACTCCGTTGCAGCAGACCCCACTCAGGAAGTTGCGATCGACCTTGAGAAGATGGTGATCCGCTACGCAGACGGAGAAATTCCCTGCAGTATGCGTGAGGCGAACCGCCAGGCGCTGATGGGCGGTGACTGGGATCCCCTTCAGGAACTGATCGATAATGGAAGCAAGGTTGACGCAGTCGCATCAACACTGATCTACATGAACTGAATCAGCTTCAAGCTGAGCAATGGTAGCCCGTCAAATACCGGATAATCCGGTGGATGACGGGTTTCTTTTACCTCCCTTCTCCCTTCTGAGACTGACGGCATTTCACGTTCATATGAAGAGTACAGAACATCACAGTGGTCACATCGTTTCTCTCCTCAATTTTTCTTCATTTTCTTTGATCTTACATATGTATACATGCACACCACCGGCATGTAGGAAAATCTGCATACTTTTTTCAGTAAATCTCATAGTCATCACAGAATAACGCCCCTAACGGGATATAAAGGGGTTCAGTATACATAAAAGTAATATGAAAAATATAGAAAGTGAGCTTTTCAGAGTAAGACAATGTGTATGTGCATATTGCTGTACCGGTGTTTCTTCCGTACCATGACCTCAAAATACATGAGAGGAAATAAGCAATGAAACATCCGCATATCGGAATCTTACGTGTTTTAACAACAGAAAATGAAACGGTCCTGATGGCTCATCAGAACACACTCCAGGAGATGTTTCCCCACTGGACGTTCTCGACCAGATGCATTGGCGATCAGTGGGAAGGTCTGCATGATGAAGCTACCATTGCAGCGGCACTGCCGAAGATACAGGAGATGGGAACTCAGTGGGCACCAGAACTGGACGGTCTGATTATCAGCTGTGCAGGTGACCCCGGGGTTGAGAAACTCAGGGAATCTGTCTCTATCCCGGTAACCGGCGGCGGCGCAGCGGCAGCCGCTCTCAGCCTGACCATGGGAAGGAAAGTGGGAGTTATCGGTATCGAGGAACATGCGCCCCCAGCCTATGAGAGAATTCTTGGCGCCCATTTCGGCGGCTATATCCTTCCTGAGGGAATCGTGACCACCAACGACCTTCAGACGGAGGTTGGAAAGGCGGCGGTAGTCAAAGCCGCAGAAGCACTGAAAGAGGATGGATGCGATGTGATTGCTTTCGCATGTACCGGGCTGACAACGGCAAAGGCGGCTTCCCTGATCTATTCTGTGGGACTCCCTGTTGTTGATGCAGTTGTCGCAGAGGGTATCGCAATGGATGTGATGCTGAAATCACGCGGATGGTTTGAGGTATAATATGATTGAACTGACAAAAGAACTTGGAACAGCTGCGCTGTACGGCGGACTCTTTCTCGGAGGAGGCGGCGGCGGATCGCTGTCCGGCGGCCTTGAGACCCTTGATACAGCACTTTCCCAGGGAACGATACACCTGTACGACCTGGATGAATTCAATCCTGAAGAGCTGGTGATCACGGCATCCGCCGTAGGTTCTCCTGCTTCGAAAGAAGGCTATATGTCTACTGAGCAGGTACTGAAAGCATTCGACCTGGTTCAGCGGGAATTTGAGGATCCCATCAAGGGAGTGATCACCAACGAGAACGGCGGACACTCCATCGCCAATGGATGGATACTTTCAGCCGCAACGGGAATACCTCTCATCGATGCCCCCTGCAACGGACGGGCTCACCCCACCGGAGTGATGGGGTCCATGGGACTCGACCTCCTTGACGATTATATATCCACCCAGTCAGCCGCAGGCGGAAAAGGGAAGAAGGCAATTGAACTCTCTGTCACCGGAGAGATGAACAGCTGTGCAGGCATGGTACGGCAGGCTGCTGTCGCAGCAGGAGGCCTCGTCACCGTATACAGAAACCCGGTGAAGGCTGCATACCTTGCTTCCCACGCTGCCCCCGGTGCAATTGTGCAGGCCATTCAGATAGGAAAGATCTTCCTTGATGCCAAAGACAAAGGTGAAGTGTATGAGGGACTCTCAGAGTTCCTCGGAATGGAAGTACTTGCTTCGGGAACTGTGAAGGAGTTTTCCCTTACCACCGAAGGCGGTTTCGATCACGGCTACCTGATCCTTTCAGAGAACGGCAAGAGCTACAAGACTACCTTCTGGAACGAATTCATGTCCGTTGATGAAGATGAAAAGCGCATTGCGACCTTCCCTGACCTTATTGCCTGCCTGAACGCGGAAACCGGTGGTGTTATCACAAGTGCCGAAATGGCAGAAGGACTCGATATCGATATCATACGAGTACCCATGGAGAACCTTATCCTTGGAGCCGGCATGAAGAACCGACAGCAGTTTGAACTGGTGGAAAAGATCCTCGGGATTCCGATGGTTTCCCATCTCCCTGAAGGAGTACTTGCATGAAACTAGGTGTAGTGACGATAGGACAGTCTCCCCGGGTCGATTTCACTGACGATGTCCTTCCCTTCTTCTCACCGGAAGTTGAACTGATACAGAGGGGCGCCCTCGATTCATTCACTCACGAGACGATTGGAAGTATCGCACCGGTTGATGGCGACCATATCCTTGTTTCAAGAATGAGAGATGGTTCCCAGGCGACCTTTGCTGAAAAACATATTCTGCCTCTGATGCAGATTGCCATTGATGAACTTGAAGAAGAGGGGTGTTCGGTCATCCTGCTGCTGTGCACAGGGAAATTCCCTCCCTTCAGACACTCTTCCATCCTGATCAAACCGCAGGAAATCCTTCCTGACCTGGTGGCAAACATGGTGCAGGGAAAGAAGCTGGGTATCATCATCCCGGAAAAGGCACAGATCGCACAGATGAGTGAGTGGTGGCCTATTGAACCTGAAAGGTTCGCCGCAGTGTCGGGCTCTCCCTACGGGAAGATTGAAGTTGTCGAGGCGGCTGCAAGGGAATTGAAAAAGGAAAACCCCGATCTGATCTATCTTGACTGCATGGGGTATACAAAAGAGATGAAGGAAAGGGTTTCCGCTATCATCGGAAAGCCGGTCATTCTCCCGAGAACGATGATCGTCAGGATCATCAATGAACTGCTTGAAGGACAGGGAACAGCATGAAAGAGATATTAGCACGTTTTACTGAGTACATAACCACTGACAGTGAGTCAGGAAATGAAAAAGCGATGATGGAAAAGCTCTCTGCTGAACTGAAAGAACTCGGAGCCGAGGTCTATCAGGATGCAGCAGGAGAGAAGGTGGGTTCGAACGGCTCGAACCTCTATGCCTTTTTCAAAGGCGACCCATCCAAAACTCCCCTCCTCTTCTCCTGCCATATGGATACGGTCGTCCCCGGTGTCGGCATTGTCCCCGTGGTTGAAGATGGTGTCATCCACAGTAAAGGGAACACGATCCTTGCCGGTGATGATAAATCGGGGATCGCTTCCCTGATGGATGCTCTGAGCAGAATTCACGAGGAAGGGATTTCCCACGCACCCGTAGAAGTCGTCTTCACCATCAGTGAGGAGACAGGACTGAAGGGCTCGGGAAATCTTGAATATGACAGACTCTCCTCGACCGAAGGATATGTGCTGGACAGCAGCGGCCCTGTAGGTAAGGTCATCGTTCAGGCGCCGACTCAGTTCAATGTGAGGGCACACATCAAAGGAAAGGCAGCCCACGCAGGTCTCTCTCCCGAAAAGGGAGTGAGCGCCATCCAGGTGGGAGCAGCTGCTCTGGCACATATGAAATTGCTGAGAATCGACGAGGAGACAACCGCCAACGTCGGAACCTTCCATGCTGTCGGTCCCACCAATATCGTCAGGGACGAGGCAATGATCATAGCCGAGGTCCGTTCCCTCTCTATGGAGAAGGCTGAAAAGCAGATCGAGCACATGAAGAGCTGCTTCCTCGAGGAAGCTGAAAAGGCCGGTGCTAAGGTCGAACTCGATATCAACTGCATGTACGAATCATACGGTTTCGAAAGCGATGAACCTGTAGTGACTTTCGTCGTTGAATGCTGCAAAAAGGCTGGAATAGAGCCTTTCACCACCTCGACAGGGGGCGGCAGCGATGCGAACAACTATAATCAGAACGGAATCAAAGTCCTCAACCTCGGTTGCGGTGTAAGCGGTCCCCACTCGTTTGACGAAAGTCTCCCGGTAGAAGAACTGGGAAGACTCTCAAACCTCGTCTATACGATGATCGTTTCCAGATAAGAATGTTTTCCCTCTCCTTACAAAGGGAGAGGTGAATAGAGATACAATAAGAAAGAAAGGGTGATGATATGCTATTAAGACAAGTAATGGAACTGTTTGATCTTCTAGACAAACCTTCGGCAAGCGGCAGTGAAGTAGCTGAGCTGTTCAAGAGCAGAGGAATTCAGGATGTGGTTGTCACCACCCTGAAGGGCGATAAAGGATCCACCGACTGTATCAAGGTCGTGATTCCCGGAAGAAACGGAAGGGCAGCCAAAGGCTCTGTTCCGACTCTCGGAATCATAGGACGCCTCGGCGGTCTGGGAGCACGACCGGAGATGACTGGATTCGTCTCTGACGGAGACGGTGCACTTGCAGCGCTCGCAGCCGCTCTCAAGCTCGGTGAGATGCACGCAAACGGCGATGTGCTGGAAGGCGATGTGATCATCACCACCCATATCTGCCCCGATGCACCGACAAGGGAACACTTCCCGGTCCCCTTCATGGACTCCCCTATCAGCATGGAACAGATGAACACAACCGAAATCGTACCAGAGATGGAGTGCATCCTCTCAATCGACACGACCAAGGGAAATGAAATCATCAACGTGAACGGCTTCGCCATCTCCCCAACCGTCAAAGAGGGATATATCCTCCCGGTCAGCAATGACCTCCTTCAGGTGATGAAGAGAGTGAGCGGAACGAAACCCGCAGTCTTCGCCCTCTCGACCCAGGATATCACACCGTACGAGAACAACCTGTCCCACATCAACAGCATTCTGCAGCCGGCAACGGCAACAGACGCTCCCGTTGTCGGTGTGGCCATCACAACTGAAGCTCCGGTCGCAGGCTGCGCCACAGGCGCCTCAAGTTTTGTCAGTATCGAACAGGCATCGCGCTTCGTTGTCGAGGTTGCAAAGGATATCAGCAAGGACATCTGCTCCTTCTATGACAAGGAAAACTTCAAGAAACTTTCTGCCCTGTACGGGTACATGACCCAGCTCCAGACTCCCGGAAAGGATCTGGCAGGCGTATAACAATTAAACGGCTTCTGCTCAGTGCGGAAGCCGTTTATCTAACTTTTAGGTGTTACGTTCTCAGCTGCAGCTGAAGGAGTTGATCAGATCGAGTTTCAGCGCCATCAGCATGAGCAGACGCCCCTCAGGGGAACGTACATCGATTCCCGTGATATGACTGATCTTATCGAGTCTCAAGTACATCGTATTCCTGTGCAGGCCGAGAGCCTTCGAGGCTTCGGAGAGGTGAAAGTCCTTCTGTGAGAGCACCGACAGCGTTTCTAGCAGGTGCTCGTTGAATTCCTCATCATTCTTCCTCAGTGCATCCACCGAGTTCCGGTAGAGCCTCTGGAGAATCGGGTTCTCCCTCTGACCTGAAAGGAAGTGGTAGAGGAGATAATCATTGTAGGTGAGAAACTTCTTGATACGGGGAGAGAGGAACTGTCCCATTCTCAGGGTGAACATCGCATCCTGATAGGCATGTTTCATCTCGAACAGATCCGGATACGCACGCGAATTGCCTACCTGGCACTGAATCTGGGGATAGAGATTCTCCACCCTTCTCATCAGCTGCCTGACCCGGTTCGCCGAAGACTCATCACTTTCATCATCCTTCTCATGTATTGAAATGATCTGGTCATGGTCACTGAGAAATATATTCTTCGGAAAGGCTGACTCACACATTCTGAGTATCCTGTCCATGTTATGTATCTTCTGATCGTAGTTGTACAGATGCATGATCCATACATACCTGAGCTCGGTGAAGTCTAAGTTGTAGAACTGACTCTCCTTGATTACCGTCTCCCTGCTGTTGTTCAGACCGAAGATCAGGCTGAAGATGAACTCGTTCTTCCTCTTCTTGAACTGCGCGGGAAAGTTGATCTCACCCACACGTGCCATGAGGATATAGGGGCGCAGCAGCTTTCTCTGTATCTCATCGGGTGCCATGATGGCAGAGAGTCCCTGCATGAAGAAGAAGGCGCTGATACTGCCGTAGGCCATCAGGATATTCCCATGCCATTTCTCGTTCTTACTGGTGAACAGCACTTCCTCCTGAGAAATCGATGAATAGAACCGCTCGTTCTCCAGATGGCTTGCCCAGTCCTGGAAGGGGACGGAGGGAGCATCTGCCTGCCGGTTATCGATGATAAGACGCTTGTCGGCTCCCAGGATGACGATCGATGCGCCGGTCACGTAGGTGATCAGGGAGCACATGTTCTTGAGAGAGAAATGGATCCCTCCGACAAGGCTGTTCAGCGTGTTCTTCAGTTCATCAAACAGGGAATAGGGGTCGAACTCATCAATGAGGAGGTCGAGGCGGCTTACAGCGCCAGAGGAGAAGGGAGCCCTGTTCAGGGTCCTCTGCCAGGACTCCTGAAGAGGGAGGGTGGGATTGATGAAATAGACACCCTGTACATTCTTCACTTCCGCCAGCTCGAGAATCGAGCTGATCTCCTCATCCTTCAGAAAATAGGGATAGATGCACAGCACCTTCGAAGACTCGATCCGGCACTGGTCAGCACTTGTGAAGATGAGAATCATCGTATTCTTGGAGACGGCTGGAATGTTATCAGATAACCACGGCATGAGGCATTATATCATGAAACAAATCAACGCTGAAAGTACTCGGATTCGAACCGCTTTTCTAGAATCAGATCCTGTCCAGGAACGCCTGTTCTTCCGGATTCACCACTGCAATCGCTTTCAGAAGCTTTTTCGTGTAGTCCTGCTTCGGGTTCTGGAAAATCTCATCCACTGATCCCTGTTCCACCAGGTTCCCGCTCTGGAGAATGATGACATCGTCAGCGAAATTCTTGACCAGCGCGAGGTCATGGGTGATGAAGAAGTAGGTGATATTGTACTGTTCCTTGATCGACTGAAGCAGATCAATGACCCTTGCCTGCACCGATACATCAAGAGCGGAGGTGGGTTCATCAAGGATGATGATAGGAGACTTCAGTGCAATGGCACGGGCAATACCGATTCTCTGTTTCTGACCGCCGCTGAGCATGTGAGGGTAGCGTTCAAGAAAGGACTGGGGAAGATGGACGACATCCATCAGCTGTTTGACAACTTTCAGTCTCTCCTTCTTGTCTCCAGCTGCGTGCACGATGAGCGGTTCCTCTATGATCTCCTTGAGGGTCTTTCTCGGGTTGAGCGAGGAGGTGGGGTCCTGGTGGACGATCTGGACTTTCTGACGGAATTTCTTCAGTTCTGTTTTATTATCGATCGTGGAGATATCCTTCCCGTCTACAGTGATCATTCCTCCGGTGGGGATCTCGAACTTCATCAAGAGCTTTGCCATCGTTGTCTTTCCTGAGCCGGACTCACCGATGACGGCGAAGGTCTTACCCCTCTCGATTGTGAAGGAGACGTCATCCACCGCTTTGACCAGCTTCTTCGGCTGCCCCAGCAGCGGTTTATCACCACCGAAATATTTCTTTACATTCTTGAATTCAACTATCGTATCGGACATTGGCTATCTCCCGGGCTATATGATCTTGGGCAGGACATCAAGCAGGTGCTTCGTATAATCTGTCTGAGGATTGAGGAACACATCCTGACTGAATCCCTCTTCCACCACCTGACCCAGTTTCATCACATAGGTACGCGTACCGAGCTGCTTTGCGACTCCGAGGTTATGGGTGATGAAGAACATCGCAATATTCTCCTCCTCCACAAGTCGCTTCAGTTCCATGTTTATGCTTGCCTGGACAGTCACATCGAGTGAGGTGCCCGGTTCATCTGCAAGGAGGAGTTTCGGTGTCTTGATGAGGGCCATGGCAATGATCACTCTCTGTTTCATTCCCCCCGAGAGTTCGAAGGGATACATCTTCAGAAGGTGTTCAGGGTTGGGAAGGCTCATCTTCTCCAGAAGGTGAATCGACCGCTCTTTCGCTTCCTTCTTCAGGATACTCTTCTTTCTGCCGAGAGCGCCGAAGGTGGAGTTTTTTCCCTGGTAGAGGTAGATGTTCTCCATCTGCTGACCTATCGTGAAGACAGGGTTGAGGGCGATCATCGGGTCCTGGAAGACCATGGATATCTCGCTTCCCCTGAGCTGACGTATCTCTTCCTCTTTCATCTTCAGGATATCCTGTCCCTTGTAGAGGATCTCTCCTCTGGAATAGATGGCAGGAGGAGAGGGGATAAGGCGGAGGATGGAACGGACCGAGACCGACTTCCCGCTTCCCGATTCTCCCACTATAGTGACGATCTCACCTTCATTGATATGAATGTTCACATCCTTGATGGTCGGCACGACTTCTCGTTCATCATTTCTGAACCCGATATCGAGGTTCTTTATTTCTAACAAGTGTTTCTTTTCCATCATTCTCCCCTACTGAACCTGAACATCGAGGGCGTCACGGAGACCGTCTCCGAGGAAGCTGAATCCCAGGACGGTCACCATGATGGCGAGTCCGGGGAATACTGAAGACCACCACACTGAGGGCATGAAGGTTCTTCCTGATGCGATCATCGTTCCCCACTCGGGGGTTGGAGGAAGAGCTCCGAGTCCGAGGAACCCGAGGCTTGCTCCGGCGAGAATGACGAATCCTACGTCAGTTGAAATCTTGACAATGATGGTGGGAAGACAGTTTGGGAGAATCTCTGAGAACATGATTCTCCACTGGCTTGCACCGATACCTTCCGAAGAGATGATGAACTGTTCGTTCTTCACCTTCAGCGTCTCTGCCTGCACGAGGCGGGTGAACCAGGGCCACCAGCCGAAGGAGATAGCAATCATCGAGTTCATCAGGTTAGGTTCAAGAATGGCTGCCACGGCCATCGCGAGGATGATTGAGGGAACTGCCAGGAAGATGTCTGTGATTCTCATGATGATCTTGTTCGTCCACCCTCCCCTATAGCCTGCAAGCAGTCCGAGGGGAACACCGATGATAACGGCTATGGAGAGAACCACGACGCCCATCATCAGTGAATAGCGGGAACCGTAGATCACACGGCTGAGGATATCACGCCCGATCTCATCCGTTCCGAACCAGTAGTCTCCGTCAGGAGCCTGGTTGACCTGGGAAAAATGGATATCACCCTTGGCATCACCCGGATAGGGAGCGATGAGGGGGGCGAAGATCGCCGAAAGGATGACGGCAATGACGATAACAAAACCGACTATGGTCAGTTTGTTATGGAAAAGTCGTCTGAACATTTTTCTGCGACTTGAATATCTTTCTTCAACTTGTTCGTTCATATGCTTTTCCTTCTCTTATTTACCGAGCCTGATTCGGGGGTCGAGAATACTGTAGATCAGATCTACAACCAGGTTGATGATCGCGAAGATGATACCGATCACCATGGTGACTCCGATGATGGCGTTGTAGTCCTTGTACATCAGACCTGCGATACTGTAGGAAGCCATCCCCGGCCAGCCGAATACGGTCTCGACCAGGAATGCGTTACCGATCAGCGATCCGAACTGCATACCGATGATGGAAAGAATGGTGATAAACGCATTCTTAAGCATGTACTTGTTTATGATCAGGTTATTCGGTAATCCGTACGACCGTGCAGCGACGATATATTCCTTGTTGAGCTGTTCCATCATATTCGTTCTCGTCAATCTCATGATCTGGGCAGCGGAAGCGATGGCCAGAGAGAAAGCGGGAATGGTGATGTGCTTGAGGCTGTCAAAGAAGGCAGGGAAGTTCAGTGTAAGAAGGGAATCGAGGAGCCACAGTCCCGTGATATGCATCGGTACGATGTTTCCCCGTCCGATGACTGGCATGATGCCGAGGATATAGGAGAAAATGAACTGAAGGAGTATGGCAAGCCAGAATCTCGGGATGGCTATCCCGGAGAGGGATACCATACGGATAAGGTGGTCAGTGAACTTATTGTTCCTGACCGCTGCCAGGACTCCCAGCGGGACTCCCAGCAGTACGGCAATGATCATTCCCACCAGACAGAGTTCAAATGTGGCAGCGAAACTTTCACGGATGTCCTGATACACATTGTGCTGTGTCCTCAGGGAGTAACCCCAGTCACCCTTGAAAAGACCGCCCACATAGTTGAGATACTGCATGTACACCGGCTGGTCCAGACCCATCTTTTCAGTCAACTGGGCAATCTGCTCCTGTGTAGCATCAGTACCTGCAGCCAGCTTGACCGAGTCTCCAGGAATAATATGTGTCAATGCGAAGATAAGAAGAGACAGCCCGATCAACGTGGGTATCATTTCAAAAATTCTATGTAATAATTCTTTCCTCATCGATCGTCCTCTTAAAAAAAATTGACTGCCGCAGAGCCTTAGGCGACCTGCGGCAATCCTTTAAAACATTCGGTTATTTTACGCTCAGGCTGTAGAAGCTGACATCGTATCCCATGAGACCGACATACTTGTAGCCTTCGACATTCGTTCTCATAGCGATTCTATGAGTCGGGTTTGCAATGAAGACGCCCGGTACAAGTGCAGTGGCCATTTCCTGTGATTTCTCGTAGAGAGCCATCTGCTGTGCGGGATCAGTTGCCTTTCTTGCATCCTCAAGCACCTTGTCGATTTCAGGAGTTGCAGCCCAGTGCATGGTTCTGTAGCTTCCTGCAGTTGATGAGTGCCAGATACCGTAGGTGTGGCTGTCAACGTGCGGGTACTTCAGTGAGTCGGAAATAACTGTCAGGTTGGCAGTTGTTTCAACTGAAGAAGCGGCCTGTGTGACCTGAGCCCAGGTGACCGGCTTGGGAACAACCTTGATACCGATAGCCTGAAGGTTAGCGGTGATCAGCTGTGAGAACTGGCGCTGTTCAACTGTGTCTGCAAGATACATGAATGTCACTGAGATATCCTGACCGGCATACTTTGACTGTGCAAGGTACTGTTTTGCCATTTCTATATCCTGGACCTGAGGCTTGACGCTGTCAGCGTGACCGGGAACAACGGTGGGGACAAAACCTGCTGCAGGTCTGGCTCCGCCGAGAATGTCCTGCTGGCAGGAAGTGTAATCGAATGCAGCTGCAATTGCCTTACGGACGTTGATATCGTCTGTAGGAGCTTTCTTTGTATTCATCGGGAAGTACTGCAGTTTTGCACTCGGGTCTGAGATAACCTTTACGTCAGGGCTCTTGGCCATGTCGTTGAAGGCTGAGACTGCGAGCCACATGTGAACCATGTCTGCCTGTCCTGAAACGAGGAGTGTCTTGACAGTTGCTTCTTCCATGATGGTCTGCATTCTTGCCTTCTTGATCTGGTCAGCTCTCCAGCCTTTCCAGTAGCCTTCGAAGGCCGTGAAATCGAGGTAGGACTGTCTGTTCCAGTCAGAGAGAATATAGGGACCTGAACCGGCACTGTGCTCTGCTATATAAGCCTGACCGTAGTCTCCGTTCGCTCCGAAGTCGCCAGCTGCCTGATTTGCCTTCAGCAGTGCGCTGTCGACGATGTAGAGCTGGGTAAGAGAAGAGATGAATGGTGCATAGGGAGATTTAAGGGTGAAGACAACTGTCTTTGCATCTGTTGCTTCCACGCTCTCAAGGTTTGTGCTCCAGAGCCATGCATTTCCCTGGTTGATGGCGATCATTCTTTCCATTGAATATGCAACGTCGGCTGCAGAGAGCTTGTTGCCGCTCTGGAAGGTCACGTCATCACGGATGGTCATAGTATAGACCATACCGTCATCGCTGACTGTGTAGCCTGATGCGATGTGGGGTGCAGGATCCATTGAGTTGTTGGCAACGTCAGGGTAGAAAAGGGGATCGTACAGGTTTACTGCTGTGATGATCTCAGTTTCATCCTTGGCCTTGGCAGGGTCGATAGTGTTGACCAGCTGCTGTGAGATGTACAGGAAGGTGTCATCAGAACTCTGTGTCTCTGATGCCTGAGAGTCAGTCTGCCCGCCGGCAAACATCGGGAATACAATCATGGAAATCAGAAATGATACCACAATAGTTCTTCTAATAAGGTGTTTCATCTTATTACCTCCAATAGTCTGTGTAATGTAAGGTTACTGTATTGGTGTTCAAGTATTTCCGCAATGTGCAAACATCCATCCTGTCAGGCTGACACTCCTCCTCTTATACTTCTGTTTATGTAATCCCGGCGCCCCGGTCGGACATTATTTTAAGATTTTACCATGATGCTCTGAATTAATGAAAGTAAAATCAAGAATTCCTACATTCCTGTAATGTGCATGTATACATATTTTTAATTTCAATACTGACAATTTTTCTTGAGCTTCACAGGGTTCAGAGAGCTGAGAGGCCTCCTATTGCTCTATTTCTCCCGTTCCGTGGTGGCTCAACCCTTAAGGATATCGATATAGGTGGGCAGTCCCGTCATATCGGCAGCAGCCGAAGTAAGGGGAATGATGTCCTCACGGGTGATGTGGGAGAGAGAGAATTTCCTGTTCAGTGCCATGAGCTGCTTCAGTCCCGTGGATATTCTGTTCATATAGGAGTACAGACCGATAGCTCCTGTGGGAATCTTATCTGTTTCGCTGCCGTACTCTCCCTTGAGGAGCCGGTAGTCGGCAAACACTTCCTCCACTGTACAGCCGTAGCTGCTATACATCTCTGGAAGTTTCCCGTTCTTCAGGGCAAGCCCTACCTGCCGTCCTACGGTGGCGGCAGCCATCGCAGATCGGCCGATGGCAATGAGGGAGACATAGGGGGCGCCGAGCGCGAGTCCCTTGAATACCTGATCCTCACTCGCGAAGCCTCCGGCAATGGCAACTGGAGGAAGGGGAATACCCTCTCTCTCAAACTTTTCAAGGATACGATGAACAATCACCTCCAAGGTGACTGTCGGCATACCCCATTCATTCATCATCTTCACCGGACTGTGTCCGGTTCCGCCCCCCGCACCGTCGAGGGTGACCAGATCGATGTGTGACTGAGAAGCTATCTTCAGTATTGTTTCAATATCTCTCGGGTCGAAGGGGCCGGTTTTCAGGCAGACGCGCTGTGCTCCTGCATTTCTGAGCTCTTCGATCCGTTGTGTCAGGTACTCGGGAGTCCATAGGGGAAGAGAATCGACTCTTAGGAAGACAGGTCCGATGCCCTTGCTGAAGTTTTCAATGACCTTAGGGTCTTCAGGATCGGGGGTGATGATATAACCGAGGTGTTTCAGGTGTACCGCTTTCTCTCTATCGGGAATATTCCCCATTCCCTGAATCCCCTTGGCTGCCTGACCGAGCTTCAATTCGACTGAGGTGAATCCCAACTCTTCGATCGCATATTCAAGAACTCCAAGCCGCTCATCATCGGCATTCGCCTGGAGTACGATATCTCCCTTTCCTCGGTAAAAACGTCTGTAGGTGTCCACCATCTCCTGTAGAAGTGGAGAGCTTTTCACTCTCCCGTTTTCCACTACAAGACCCGGATCTTTAGTGATGACCGCCTCTCCTATGACGACAGGGATGCCTGAGAGGGCAGCCCCGGTGTAATACTCTTTCCAGGCAAGCTTCGCCATGGCAGGAAGGATGACAGGGGAGGAGATGTCAACCGGGTTCACAAGGCCGAAGTAAGAAGAGATATCGACCTTGGGGAAGGTTGCTTCATAGCGATCAAAAGGTGATCCCTCAACACCGAAGACTCTTCCGTTGATGTTGAAATGGGAGAAGTCAACAGGGTAGATCTTCTCTGATGCGAACTGGTTTCTGTCAGAGGCATAAGGGTAGAGAGCTTCGGTACCGCGGATCGCGGAGAGTCCGATTTCACAGGGTCCTATGCAGTCTCCCGTGCAGATGGCACACATCCCCGAGATATCACATACGTGTTTCGGATCTCTCAGTCTTGTGTGGGTAACACTACTTGCCTGATATGGACTGTAACTCATTCTCGTACCCTCCCTTTTCTTTTCAGATGATATCGACCAGTTTCTCTACCGCTGCATCGAGCATTTCCTGAAAAGCGGCCTCATCGGACATGCCGCTCTGCCTTCCTTCCTCGATAATATTGATCAGGTCATTCAGCTCCTCTGCTTTATCGTCATTCGATGCGGCCATGATTATACTGAGCCGTTTTGCCGCTTCGATCAGTCGCATAGGACCGTAGGAGGCAGGTTCCTGTCCCAGTCTTGCTGCGCTGCTCACAAGGTAGGTCAAAAGGGCATACATCTCTTCGTCATCATAGGTCATGCTTCACTCTCCCAGGAATTATAGCGTACGATATCTTCAAACGGTTTTCTTGTAATACTTCTCGGTTCCCCGTCGGGGTACCCGACAGTGATGAGGAGCTCAAGGTGGAGGGTTTCGGGAAGAAAGAGGATCTTCCTGACCGCTTTCTCGGTATACGATTTGATCGCGCAGGTCCCAAGTCCATGGTCAACTGCAGAGAGCATCAGATTCTCTGCGGCCATGGAGGCATCCATGATGCACCCGTACTCCTTGTAATGCTTTCCCGCCTTCTTCGATTCGGCGTAGCCGTAATCTGAACAGATCACGATGATAGCGGTCGGACCGCCGCTCATGCCGGGGCTGAACATATTGATCTTCCTCACGATAGCGGGGTCATCAACGATGATGAACCGCCACGCCTGAAGGTTGCTCGCAGTGGGTGCGAGGACGGCGGAGCTTACCAGGGCGTTGAGGATTTCCCTCGGAACCGGTTGTTCCGTAAACCTTCTGATACTTCTTCTGCTTCTGATTGCTTCTGCTACTTCCATCTTCCTATCCTTATCGAGAGGTGAAACGGGTGACTGAGAGTTGAGTTAAAAACGGTCGATTACTGTGATGCCTATGCCTTTGAACTGATCCATGGTGGTCAGTTCAGTGAGCGATTCTTCCAATGTGATTCTCTTGTGAATGAGTTTGGCCGGATCGAGTTTACCGTGTGCGATCATGGTGAGGAGGTCGGGGTACTTGTGGGCCTGAATCCCGTGACTCCCTAGAATCTCAAGTTCGTGTGCGATGATCTTATCCATCGGGACCGCCGAGTGCTTATGGTCACCGAGCATCAGTCCCACCTGAATATGCTTGCCCCTCTTCCTCAGGCAGGAGACAGAGTTGAAGGAGGTGACAGGAGAACCGAGTCCGTCGAGTGATACATGGGCCCCTCCTGAGGTGATGGAGCGGATCTCTGCGATCACGTCCTTTGATGTTGAGGCGTTCACGGTCGCTATAGCACCGATTGTCTTTGCGAAGGCGAGTTTGTCTTCTGAAATATCGACAGCGAGGACATTCGCTCCGAGGGCATTGGCGATCATGATGGCTGAAAGCCCTACTCCGCCGCAGCCATGGACAGCGACCCACTGCCCTGCAGTGACCTTTCCCTGTTCCACTATAGCTCTGAAGGAGGTGACGAACCTGCAGCCGAGGCTGGCTGCAGTTACGTAATCTATTTCTTCGGGAATTCTGACGAGGTTAGTGTCGGCATAGTCGATAGCTACAAGCTCTGCAAACGATCCCCAGTGGGTGAACCCCGGCTGAAACTGGTTGTCACAGACCTGATGGTTGCCTGATGCGCATTCGGGGCAGTGCCCGCACCCGCATACAAAGGGAAGCGTGACTCTGTCACCCTTCTTCCAGAGTTTTACATCCTTTCCTGTCTCTTCGATGATTCCCGCCAGTTCATGACCGGGAACATGGGGAAGAATGATGTCGGGATCATGGCCCATCCATCCGTGCCAGTCGCTTCGGCAGAGGCCGGTAGCCTTCACCCGGATAACCACGCCGTTGTCTGAAGGTACGGGATCGGGGACATGCTCTATCTGTAAAGGACCGCCGAATTCTCTGTATACAGCTGCTTTCATCTCTTTATCCCCTCTCTTCTTTGGATGCTTTCCCATCAATCCTAATAAATTTGTCATTCCAACTCAAGAGAAGTCTGCGTGAAAGATGTGAAATGTATGACCCCTGATTGCGAAACAGAAAGAATGGTCATAGAATGTAGAAACTGTGATTATCTACTGATGAATAGATGAACGGAGCGGGCAGTTTGAAGTCCTCTCCCGGTCTCGTTTGAGGAGGAAAAGAGATGAATATAGGATTTCTGCACCCTGGGAATATGGGGATCACATTGGCATATGCTGCAAAAAACACAGGTCACACACCGCTTTGGGTGTCTGAAGGAAGGAGTGAAGGGACCAGGGAGAGAGCTGAGAAGTATGGTCTTGAAGAAAAGAGAACTCTTCAGGAGTTTGTTGCTTCTTCTGATATCATCATCAGTGTCTGTCCCCCCGCTGCCGCTTCTGAGGTCGCTTCCACTGTCGCCGCCCTACATTTTTCAGGTATCTATGCCGATGTGAATGCCATTTCACCTCAGAGCAGCATCGAAATCCAGAAGGTCATCGAAGCCGGGGGCGGGCGGTATGTGGACGGAGGAATCATCGGCCTTCCTGCCTGGAAGGCGGGAACGACCTGGCTCGTTCTCTCCGGTAATGAAGCGGAGACGGTTGCATCCTGTTTCTCTGCAGGACCGCTTCAGACCGAAGTGCTCACAGAACAGATCGGTCAGGCTTCTGCACTGAAGATGGTATTTGCAGCCAATACGAAAGGGACGATCGCCCTTCAGTGTACGGTTGCAGCAGCTGCAGAGAAATTCGGTGTGAGGGAGAATCTGGAACAGCACTGGCAGCGCTTCTTCGGTGAAGCTCAGGCCGACAAGATAGTACAGGGGATGCGGAACGTCACTGCCAAGGCCTGGAGATTCTCTGCTGAGATGGATGAAATTGCAGATACTCTGGAATCAGCAGGACTGCCGGGAGGCTTCCATCACGCTTCACGTGACATCTACGACCGCCTCGCCGGCTTTAAAAGTGCTGAGGAACTCCCCTCCCTCAAAGAGGTGTTGGATACCATCAATCAATGACCGATTCTCTCCTCTTTTTCGCACTCTGAGCCAGAAGCACCGCTGCTGAGGCTATCACAGCACCGCCGATCCAGGTAGTTGTCGGTACGGTCTGAGCAAAGAAGACGTAACCGAGAATGGCAGCAAACGGGAGACGCATGAAATCGATCGGAGAGATCAGGGAAGCATCAGCAAGGGAGAAGGCACGGGTTGCGCAGGCCATGGCCAGCGCCCCGAGCAGCCCCTGAATGACAAGGAGGAGAATCTCTCCCCCGGAGGGCATTGTCCAAAACAGTGCTGCAGGAATGGCGGCAATAGGGACGGTGACGATCAGGTTCCAGGAAACCAGGGTATCGGTCGAGTCTTTTGCAGCCATCGGTTTTAAAATGAGCTGAATGAGAGCGGTGAGGAAGGCTCCCAGGAGTGCGAACATCAAACCTATGGAGAGCCCCTCCCCCTGTCCTGGACGAATGACCAGCATGACACCTGAAAAACCTACGAGGACAGCTATAATCCTGAGCTTCTGAGGTTTTTCAGAGAGGAATATCCACGCTCCGATGGTGAGAAAGATCGGGGCCGTGAAAGCGATAGCAGTTGCATCGGCTAATGGAGCGCGGGCGTAGGCGAAGAAGTACGAGACTACGGCGCAGAGTTTCAAGGCCGCGCGGAGCACATGTCGGAAGCGGTAATGGGAATGGAGAATCCCGGGGCGCCTGATGACTAAAAAGAGTATTGCCAGCATCCCGAAAAAGGAGCGGGTGAAACCCATCACAAAGGGGTGGATATGAGGAGAAAGCTGACGTGCGATAGCAGAATCAATAGCACCGGCGGCAGCTGTGACCAGCATCAGTGACACACCCATCAGTGCATTCCTATCAAGGGATGCGACATATTCGGTTATCTTCATTCGTTATGATATCTCCAATCCTTCACCTGAAGTCAATCTTTTTCTCTCTTTCAGCTTCTCTTTCCTTCCAACGAATCTTCTCCTCTCCTGTTCATGACCGAAAGCATGCGTACTACGCCTGCATTCATGATCTGCCACGGATGATAAAACAGCAGCGGGATGAGGACCGTCCCGAGGAGCTGAGGGTCATCCGCAAAGTAGGCGGACAACAGAGGCACTCCCATAGCAAGAGTCTTCTGAGGAGCCGCATAGAGAATGGAAATCATATCTTCAGAAGAGAACTTCAAGGCCTTCCCGAGCACATACGCAAGAGCGGTCAGGAGGTAGAAAGAGAGAGCGATCAGGAGAACGCCTCCACCCATCTTTGTCAGATTCTCTATGAAAGCCTGATCGGATGCAGAACGGGCGATAGAGAAAAGGACGAGAAAGAGAATGAGAAGATTGTTGAAGCTCCCCACCTTTTTCTTGTTGACAACCCATCTCCTCGTATAGATCCGGTTCGCCAGATGACCGATGATAAGCGGAAGCAGCATCTTCCAGCATAGAGAGAGAATGATTGAGGCAAGTACGGAAGCCGGGATATCCCTTCCCGCTCCCTGAAGGAGGAGGGAGAGGAGTAAAGGGGAGAGGAACACTCCTCCCACATTCGAAAGGACGGCATTGAACATCGTTCCCACCGTGTTCCCCCCCGATGCCTGAGTGAATACGATACAGGTAGATACCGTTGTCGGAAGGACTGCCAGCGCGAGAATGCCTATCCTGAGATCAGCCGGGAGATCAAGGACTGAAGTGATCAGAAAATAGTAGAGGGGAGTGAGAATAAAGATAAAAAACTGCATGAACAGGTGGAGTCGTATATTCGCAAGACCCGATTTCAGCGCATTCACCGGCAGTGTGAAACCGATCGAGAGAAATAGGCCTATCACAATACCCGTGGTGATGATTCCCGAACTGTTGAGAACAGACAGGGACGGAAACAACAGACCGAGCAAGACGGCAGCGAAAATACCTAACACAAACCAGTTTCTTTGTATCCAACTCATAATGCATACAGCATAGTGAAATTTCCCTGCTCAATCCAGTAAGAAGAGAAAATTGATGGAGATATCAGATGAAAGGGGGTCAGCTGTTCTTCCGTGACCGTTTTAAAGCCGCCTTGCAGTCATACATAGCGGCATCAGCATCGATGGTCACATCCTCGAAGGATTTCTCACTCTCCTTCACATAGAAGGAATAGCCGCAGGCTACTGTGTAGGAGCAGGTGGCGGTACCGAAATTATGATTCTGTGTTTCCGTACAGATGATCGACATCTGCTCGTAGGTGATCGATTCAATGAGTACCATGAACTCATCTCCTCCCACCCTGTAAACTTCGCTGCGTCCGGGGACAATACTCATCATCTCCAATACCATATCCTTGAGAACCAGGTCCCCTTCGTTACGACCGTAGGTGTCGTTTATAGCTTTCAGGTCGTTCACATCAACCATCAGCACACCGATCGAACTGAACGGAGAGGTCTTGGAGGTGATCTGCGCGACTCTCGCCTCATAGGTAGTCCGGTTACCCGCACCGGTGAGTGCATCGGTGTTAACGAGATTCAGCCTGATCTTCTCATTTACTTCATTCCTGATCTCACGTCCGATGAACCGTACGCTGTGATACAGAAGGATGGCTCCGCTTATACCCATTCCCGCATGAACTACAAGTGCGTTCTCCAGAACAACGGACATCAGAAGAAGAACGAGCTCGAAAAGAACGGTAAGGAGAAGAGCTCCCACTGCTGCTAAGAAGGTGATCATGTCCTTGTTTCCGTTCAGGAACTCAATGAGGAGCATGATGAACAGACCGAGGATAAAGAGGAGGAGTCCCAGTCCTGCGAACTGAAGTGTTACGGAGAACTGGACAAGACCGAAGAACTGACCGATACCGACTGCAATGTAGGCACCGATGAATATTTTCGCAATCAGGAGGAACGGGTCGGTGATCCGTTTCAGCACTGCATAGGAAGAACGCACATATTGAATGAGGAAGAACGGCAGCAGGTAGAGAGCCGCATAGCTGAAGTTCAGGGCAAGTACAGCATTGGGAATGAAGATGAATTTTGTACAGTTCTGGCTGAACAGCCAGGCTCCAAGTGCAATCATGATCCAACCGAAATAGACCATGCTCTTTCTCTGCCTTCCCCTGTTAAGAGAGAGGGAGATGAGAGCACAGACGATACCGGTAAAAAGGAAGACAAGACCGAACACGAGATTCGGAAGCTCTCTCATCTGATACTGTACCTGATCAGCTTTCTGCCCTATCGTCGGCACATGCATGATACCTGCAAACTGGTTGTAAGAAGTCACCTTCATCTCAAGTGAAATCTCATGACCGCCGGAGGAGTCCGGAAGCCTGATAAAGTGAGTGAAGGAAGCTCCCAGCACCTGGCGGGAGGATACTTCTCTATCTGCATAGCCATAGTAGTAGATGGATTCTCCGTCGAGGAAGACTTCCAGAGTTCTCAGGCTCGTATCGAGGGAGAGCGAAGCATTCGTTGTCGGGAAGGTATCGGGAAGGACATTCTTTAGTGTGTAGGTTTTCCCGTTCACATTCCCCTGGACCTTGTAAGGCAGCGTGACATCCGATGCGATCAGCTGATCGCCTTCGTAGATATCCCACCCGGAAGCAAAGGGCTCCATGATTCCATCTGAAAGGGGGGGAACATTGATCTGGGCAGTCTTGATTATGGAGAAGAGTAGAACAGCAGCAAAGAGCACAAGAAGAATTCTCTGCCCGATGATTCGAGATCTGTTTTCACTATGCTGTCCACTTTTCATCTGATTTCTCCAGAAGTTCACAGTAGCGATTCTTCCATGAACTTCCTCAAAGCCCCTTAGAACCTCTCATTATTCTCACCTTTTCAGATTATAGCACAATCTACAGGTAAGAATTACCCCATTTCAATTCATAAAAGGTCTGCTTATTACATTTTTAATCATGTACAATTTTACAGTGTACACTGTGTCTTTACGTGTAAACCGTATCTTATCACGATATATGATACACAGGAAATTGGAATAAATCAAACGTTTATTATAATTACAGCCTTATTTTTCTCATACCTACCCACAGCATGGGACATCTCATATTTGAAGGGAAATGCTCTGTTTCATCTCGCTCTTGCGTCTGTACATGGCAGCATCCGCTTTATTTATCATCTCTGAAAGATTCCCGCTCCTGATCTTCCTGTAGAGAGCTGAGCCGCAGGCAAGAGTATACTCGCAGGCTGCAGCCTTATACACCCGGGAGCTGATGGAGGTACAGAGGAGAGAGATCCTTTCCTCCGTGATCGAGGGAATGAATGCGGTGAATTCATCCCCCCCCTACCCTGAACACTTCACTCTCAGAAGGGAGACTCTCTGATATCATGAGCGCCGCATGTTTCAGTACTGCGTCCCCTACCGCATGTCCCTGTTCATCATTGATCGGTTTGAGATTATTCACATCGATGATTATGATACCGATGACACGCTGGGACTCTTCCCCGCTTTGAATGTCATCCACCTTGATCTCATACAAAGTCCTGTTCCCGATTCCTGTGAGGGAGTCGGTATAGGCAAGATTCTGGAGCATCTGTTCCCTTAACGTATTTTTCCTCCCCTGGGAGACGACTCTCGCGCTGTGAGAGAGAAGGATGATCCCGCACAGTCCCATCCCTGCATGAAGGATCGAAGCATTCTCCAGTGATATACTCATCATGAGAAGAACCTCTTCCGATATGACAGTGAACAGAAGTACAGCCACTGCAATCAGGAAAGAGCTAAGGTCCCTGTTTCCTTTGAAGAAATCACGAAGGAGAACAAGAGAGATGGATAGGATGAAGAGAATAAGACCCATTCCGGCGTATAGGAGTGTATCGGCATAGTTGAACCAGCCGAAGTACTGCCCTGCCCCGCCTGCGATAAATGCTGCAAGGAAAAGATATGAGATAAAAAGGAACGGATCTATGATCCTCTCCACGACTTCATATGAACTCTGTATGTATTTGGTCAGGATATAGGGAAGCATGAACAGTGCAATATAGCTGAGGTTGAGAGGGAGGACCGAGTTCCGTAGAATGATCACTTTCGCACAGTTCTGTGTCGCCACCCACAACCCCAGGGCTAAGATCAGCATGCCGAAATAGAAGACGCTC
Source organism: Sphaerochaetaceae bacterium (assembly GCA_963677695.2). Taxonomy (GTDB): domain Bacteria; phylum Spirochaetota; class Spirochaetia; order Sphaerochaetales; family Sphaerochaetaceae; genus SABI01. Next base: position 117,967 of record CAXXUJ010000001.1, read on the forward strand.
TGCCGCTCTTTTCCTTTGTTCAAAAAGAGAGAGACGAGCATGCTGACGACCCCGGTGAACAGGAAAATGAAACCGACGGCAAGGGAGGGAAGCTCTCTCAGTTGATAGAGTATCTGGTCTGCCCTTGACCCTATCTCGGGAATGTGGATCCCACCTGCGAACGGGCTGTTCGAATAGATAGTCATCACCATAGAGAGTTCATGTGAGGGTGCCCAATCTGGAAGATCGACGAAATGTGTATACCCTCCCCCGAGCACGGGCTTTTTCCATGCTGTCCCCTGCGCTGAATAGGTGTAGATAGTCTTACCATCAAGAAGGATGTCGAGTGTACTCAGACTTGTCTCTATTGAAAAGCTTGCAGGATAAAGTGGAAATTCCTCGGGAAGTGTAGTTGTCACGGTATAGGTCTTCCCGTTCACATCTCCTTGAATATGGTACGGCAGGCTTATATCGGAAGCAATCAGCTCTTCCCCTTCATAGATGCTCCAGTGATCCTGAAGCACAAGGTTCTGATTTCTGCTGAGGGGAGTGACGGTCAGTTGAGAGTCAAAGTAGATCGAAACGGCAAGAACCGCCCCTGCAAGTATCAGAAGAACAGTACCTGCTCTACTGATGTTTCGCTTTTTTTTACCTATCATCAATTTCCCACCTTTTGTGTGTCGCGTTCGAAGACCACGTAATGTCGAGACAGATTGTATCTCTTCAGTATCAGGAAATTGTTCTCTCAGATTGTATGCAGCAGCGGTATTTCATGAATAACTAGCCTTTATGCTAACAAACCGTAGAGAGCATAGCAAGGTTTTATGACTTTTTAGTGAATATATTCCTCTCCTGCACACGTCATGTATTTTTGAACGGAGGGAGGAAGAAAAATAGAGGATGAGCTTACCTTCAGTGGCTAGTGTGATCGCTGCTCCGCATGATAGCTGCTCCGTGCGAACGGCTCGGAGATCACCCAGTCGAATCCCATAGCCTTTGCTTCTTCACCCCATGCCGCGAAGGTATCAGGATGGACAAATTCCTTCACATCTAGTGATTGTTTCGAAGGTTTCAGGTACTGACCTATACAGAGTCTGTCGCAGCCGACCTTTCTCAGGTCACTGAGTACTTCCCTGATCTGTTCTGCGCTTTCGCCCAGACCGAGCATCATGGATGATTTCACGGGAGTGGATGGCCATTTCTCATGTGCCATCTCAAGGAGTTTCAGCGATCTTTGGTAATCTCCTCCGGGGCGTGCCACGGGATAAAGAGCGGGTACGGTTTCGACATTATGGCTGAATACAAATGGATGGGCTTCGTTGAGAATATCGAGGGCTTTCTCCTGCACGTTCTTGAAGTCGGGAACAAGGAGTTCGAATCTCATATCGGGATTCAGTTCCCTGCATCTGAGTATGACATCACGAAACTGTGAGGCTCCCCCGTCTTCAAGGTCGTCCCTGTCTACACTGGTCAGTACGAGGTACTGGATCCCGAGCTTCTTGGTGAGCTCTGCAATCCGCTTCGGTTCCTCCGGGTCGGGTGGCAGGGGATGTCCATGGGAGACCGAGCAGAAAGGACAGTTTCTCGTACATATATGGCCGAGAATGAGAACGGTTGCCGTTCCTTTGGCCCAGCACTCTCCCTGATTCGGACACTTCGCCTCGGTACATATCGTGTCGATACTATGATGTTTTAAAAGAGATTCAGTCTGATGGTACTGTATTCCTGTCTTCAGACCTTTTCTTATCCAGGGGGGAAAAGGTATATGGTCACCCATGAATCTCCTCCTTCGGTTGTTTGGTGAACTCAGGTAGAAGAGCGAGTGCCCGTTCAGCTGCGTATGTTTTCAGTTCCTGTATGGAGAGGAGGGTTCCTCTCTCCTTCTTCACACTTGTCATCTCAACTCCATCGATACCGCAGGGAACCATGAGATCAAAGATGGAAAGGTCGTTCATGATATTGATCGCTATACCGTGCATGCTCACTGAATGGGAAATCTGTACTCCCACCGAAGCGATCTTCTTTCCATCCACCCAGAGTCCCGGGTAGCGCGCTACCCTTTCGGCTGATACTCCAGTTTTTCCAAGGAGGTCTATCCCTATCTGTTCAAGGTAATGAACAAAGGGTGCCACACGGAATTTCAGATTGGTAAGATTGATGATCGGATAGATCACCAGCTGACCCGGGTTGTGGGCAGTAGAGCCCCCGCCCCTTCTGATCTGGATGACATCTATCCCTTTCTCTGTAAGTTCTGTCTCGCTTTGAAGGAGAAGGTTATGGTCCTTGCGGAGGCCGAGTGTGATGGAAGGGGTATGCTCGATGAGAAGCATGAGGGAAGGGATCTCTCCAGTGATGACCTTGTTCTGAAGCGTGAACTGCAGCTCAAGCGCATCCCTATAGGGCATGATTCCACAGTCTATGAAAACGAGGGGCTCTCCGCTCGCGTTCAGCAAAGAGAAGGAATCAGACAGCAGATCTTGTAAGGAAATCATGAGGTATCGTGTCAGCCGAACGGGGTTTTGTCAATTCCGTTATGCATACCGTACTGAAACATAAAGACTTAGAAAATAAGAGGTGCATGTTCGAAAGAAGGAATTGCCGATAGGATCGAATATGGATCCTGCCAGAACACGAGGTTATAGATGACTTACAGTATGGTAGGAGGTCTCCCAAATCATGGTAAAGTCTCCCTTATCCTCATCTGAATAGGTAAACCGACATATTTCAAGGTCGTGCGCATACCTACCTGATCCTTCGGTATTAAGCCCGTAGATTTCATCTCCTGCTTCTTCTTCCCACTGTATCTTCCTGTCAGATCTGCTGATGAGATGTTCACCGGCTGTTTCATCCTCTTCTATGTAATGGTCGATGACAAACAGAACATCATGCCAACCCTCGAGAGTGAATGTATGATTCACCGTATTATCATCCCTCCATGCAACACCATCAGTCGGTTTCCATTTGGTTGAAATCCAGGTAGTAAGATTCATGATTCTATTCGTTCCCATCTCTTCGATGGATTCATCAGGCTCATCATCCACCTCATCATCAAGATCGACATCGATACGGAACTCTGGACTGCTTTCCGAGCCCTCGGTTTCATCCCATCTGTACGTGATATCGATCGTATCAATCATAATCCTGGTCGGTTTCGGTGTAGTAAACGTTGCAGAAGAACTTGCTCTCCCTGGCGCGTAAAAGTATTGCCCGTCCTGGAGAGCATAGGGAACAACTCTGAACGAATACTGCCGGTCATAGAAGGAACCGAGGAAGAATTCACCACAAGAATCCTCAAGCTCCGCTGACCCTGCCGTTCTTGTCCAAAGATAGACGGCCTCTTCGTCTGAGGAGGCATACTCAGTAGCAGTAGAATCCTGCTTCAAGGTCTTCGGGAGAAGGTCGGTTGTCGGCAGCTGATAATCTGTCGGGGGATCCTGTCCCCAGGAGTAAAGCAGAAGGGCACCGTCGGCGCGTGAATCATAGTAGCTTCCCCAATTGAAACCGAGATCCATCTGGTATCTTGCTCCGCTAGAATTCAACCCTTCATCGGTGAACGTAAGCTTTGAGATATCTTCCAGTTCTGAGGTCAGTTCGAGAGTATATTCCTTATCTACCGACCCATCCTCGCTGGTGACGGTGATGGTGTACGTTGTATCGCCAACATCGATCGGAACAATTTCAAAGGTATAGAGGGTATCGTCTGATGAATCCTTGTCCATGGGAAGGTCAAATGCTCCCTCTTCCTTTATACGAACCGCGGAAACCGCTTCAAGAACGTTCAGCTCGATATTCACATAGGCGCCGAGTACCGCAGTGTCCGATGTAAAGGTTTGATCCTCTTCGGTAAACTCAAACTCATTCTCAAGCCTGTCGAGAACACACAGGGAAGAGATATCGGCTGAGATATTCTTCGAGAGTGAAAGAGGATCGGGGTCAACATTGTCATTCAGCCCATCTCCGTCGGTATCGGCGAGGGCGGGGTTGGTGTAGATTGTATCCCCTCCGAGATCCCAGCCGAGAACCTCATCCACATCATCAATGGTATCACCATCGGAATCAACGAGGGTATCATCGCTTCCATACATCTTCTCAATCGCAAGGACGAGACCGTCCCCGTCTTCATCTACCGAGTAGATGATATTCACGATATATCCCGGTTCGATATCGATCTCTTCAAGATCATACGCATCCTCTGCTGTGTAAAACGAACGGTCTCCCGCAAGGTTTTCCACAATGATCAGCCACTGTCCGGTGGCTACATCGCCTTCTGCTACACCATCGAGTTCGGTAAGATGACCGTCAGTGCCTGTCACGTAATCGACATCCTTCTCCATCCCCATATTCGAGAATATATCGATGAGGGAGAGGGTTTCGTACCTGTCATCAATACCGACTGCATCGGGGTTGTACTTCGTACGTGCAGCGACGAGATACTGTTCAGCGGCCAAAGAGTCATCATGGACTCCAGGGTTTATCATGACCTTCGCGCAGAGAGCGGCGACTTCGGTCATTTCATGTGTGAAGTCATTTGAAGTAATTCCTCCTCCACTGGTGGAGATGGAATAACCTGAGATGGAGAAAACCAGGTTTGGGCACTCCTGTGCCAGTGCCATCGCGTCACTCGGGTTCGGAATTTCCTGAGTAAGAGTGAGGGAACCGGAAGAAGCTCCGGCAGCCAGAGTAATCTTTCCGCCGTCTCCTAGACCTTCAATTTTCATATCACCCAGCCCTATCGGTTTGTATGAACCATAGCGGGCGGAATCTGTATTCATCTGATACCCAGAGACAATGAGATTTTCAAGGTTGTAGGCGATCGTGCTGGTATTCTTCAGCGTTACATCGACTGAGAGAGTCGCTCCATCGAAGGAAACATCATTCGTCGCGGCGTAAGTTTTCGCGTTCTCGATACTCTGTGAGTTGCTTATCGTCTGCTCTTTCCCCCAGGAATACCCGCTTTCTGTAGTGTAGGAGCCACTGTACCCGGCAGTTGCCGCATAGGTTACCTTAGATTCCACCCCTAGGTTATAACCAAGAGTCGCTTCAATATTCCAGGCGTTCTCAAGAGCCGTTGCCTCAGTGCGGGTCTGTGAGGTGGTGACATCCGTCTCCGTTGAGATTGACTCCACAATGCTGGTTTCATTGGTATAGCTCTCCCCCACTGTTTCGTGGAGAGTGATCACAGGTACATTCAATATCTGAAGAGAGAGCTCAGGGAGGTTTGCAAGGAGGGGGCTGAAGGCACCTCCGAAATCAAGTTCCTCATTATCATCCCAACCATCCCCGTCGGTATCGGCGCGGTTCGGGTTCGTCCCAATCGTGATTTCATACTCGTTGCTGAGTCCGTCTCCATCAAGGTCATGCTCATCTGGATCCGCTGATTCTGTCAGGTCACAGGAAAGAAACCCTGCGATCAATACTGTTATCAGCACCATGCTGACAATCTTGAAATACCTTCGTCTCATACTCATTCCCCCATGCTTTCGGTATGGTGAATAGAGTTGTTGAACTGCGGAGGAAAAGCTTATTCAAAGGCAGTATATCACAGGCGGTCAACGTCTGCGTGAAAAATGTGAAATATTTGAATAATAATGCCTTCATTCAGCGCTAATTATCTGCGAAAAAAGGATATAATGTTCCTGCTGTGAATTTCATAATCACAAAGAAGAATTTGCCGGGCTATCCACGCGATGGTCTTCTCATGATAGAAGAATACATGGGTTTCCTCGTTCTTATATCCCCAGGCACTGAAGGCCTGATTATCAGGTACCAGCGTTGTTCTGCAGTAGATAACCCCGTTTTCGTTCAATAGCGATTTCAGGTGTTCGAACGACTCTTTCGGGTTATGGAAGTGCTCGATCACTTCACAGGCGAAGATAAAATCATAGGTACGGTATAAAGCAGACGCATCGGGAATGAAATAGGGGTCCCAGAGGGTAATTTCATATCCCTTCTCTTCAAGCATGGTGGCAACCACAGGGCCTGTCCCGGCTCCGTAATCGAGTCCCAGGTGGCTGGGGTTCTCCCTCTCCGTTATGATCTCAACAAGTGGTGAGACAAAATTACGGTACCCGGTATCATGTACATCGTTGTTATGGGTGAGGTACTGTCTCTTCTCGGCCTCCGGGTCAAGGAGGGAACTGCGTTCCATAAAAATTCCGCTGCAGAGTGGGCAGTGGCCGTAACGGAACAATCCTCCCTTCTCAAGCGGGATAGCTGGTGTTCCGCAGAGCGGGCAGGTTTCGTGGGTGATCATGATGAGAATCTAACATAGAGAGCAGTCAGTGGTACAGGCTTCCCTGCACCTTTCTTATCGGATACAGCAACGCTCCCTGTGATATTTCACCGGGAGCGTTGTATGGCGGGTGTTATTTCAGTCTAGGCTCGTGCCATCATCTGATGGAGACCGCCTCCGTTTTCAACATTGCTGAATCCGTACTGGTTGAGAATTCTCATACCGTAACTTGATCTGGCACCTGATGCACAGTAGACGATGATTTCCTTATCCTTGTTCTCGTAACCCTGAGCCCAGGAAGGGAGAGAGTCGAGATCGACGTTGATTGCTCCGGGGTATGCACCCATGGCGAACTCCATCGGAGTTCTCACGTCAAGAACGAGGGGGCCTTCGCTTTCCTGAGTCTCTTCCGCTGCAGCCTCTGCATCGGAGGAGTGAGCGGCACCTGCTTCGAGGTCTTCAACTCTCTTCTTCTCGATCGGGAAGAGGCCTACGGCAATGTGTTCGTAGCCGATTGCACGTGCATAGCGTTCAAGTGAGATATATCCGCCGCTGAGGTTATAGACTTCATCGAAGCCTGAGCCCTTGAGCATTCTCAGGAGTACGTGTCCCTTCTGGCCGTCATCACTGATCAGGAGAATCGGATTTTCTTTGGGGATGCGGTCGAGGTTTGCACGAATCGCGTCCTGGTTGAGGTTGTTTGTTCCCTGAAGTTTTGCCTTTGCGAAGCTGATCGGGTCACGAAGGTCGATCACGATCGGCTGTCTTTCCATTGCGAACTTTTCGAAGTCCTGGACAAGAACAGAAGGGCTGAAACCGGTTGAGTGGTTCACTGCAGTGAAGGATGCCATATTCACAGGACCATTGGGAGAGTTGAAGGGGGGAGCGTAAGCGAGGTCGAGTTCCTGAAGGTCTTCGATGGTAAGTCCCCCCTTGATAGCCGTTGCAAGGACATCAAGGCGCTTGTCGATTCCGACTCTGCCTGCTGCCTGTGCTCCGATCACCTTTCCGTTCTCCTTGTTCCAGATCAGCATCAGGGATACTTTCTCTGATCCCGGGTAGTAGGAAGTGTGGCTTGCCTTGTGAACGACAACAGCATCGGCATCGATTCCGTTATCCCTTGCTGCCTTGAGTGACATGCCTGTTGAACCGGCCATGCCGCCGAAAAGTTTCACGATTGAAGTACCCATGGCTCCGGTGTACTTCTTTGATCCGCCGAGAGCGTTCTCACCGACAATTCTGCCCTGTCTGTTTGCAGGACCAGCCAGGGGCATTCTCACCTGCTTGCCGACAACATTGTGGTAGATCTCTACCATATCGCCTGCGGCGAAGATGGAGGGGTCACTGGTCCTCATGTTCTCATCGACCTTGAGGCCTCCGGCTTCACCAATCTCGAGTCCTGCATCCTTCGCGATCTGAAGGGTCGGGCGGACACCGACAGAGAGGAGAACGAAGTCAGCATCGATCTTTGAACCGTCATTGAGGATGATATTCCTGTCACCCACTTCCTTGAGTGATTTTCCGAGGTTCAGGCTTACTCCGTAATCCTGAAGTTCCTTGGTGATGAATCCTGCGAACTCGCCTTCAAGGTTGGGCATCACCTGCTGGGCCATTTCAACAAGAGAAACCTTGATGTCTCTCTTGGCGAGAGCTTCTACCATCTCGAGGCCGATGAAACCGCCTCCGACAACGACCGCGCTCTTGGGCCTGTTATCCTTGATGAAATTGTCGATCTTATCCATGTCATCGAGGGTCCAGAGCTGGAAGACGTGATCCTTGTCAACACCGGGAAGGGGTGGGACCACAGGCTTGCCGCCCTGGGCGAGGATGAGAGAGTCATAGGAGAAGGTGCGTTCTTCACCGTTCTGGGAGTTTCTTGACTTGACTGTCTTCTTCTCACGATCGATCTCGAGTGCTTCGGTATGGGTATGAACCTTTACACGGTACTGTTCGTTGAAGGTCTCGGGGCTTGCGAGGATCAGTGAGGAACGGTATTCGATATCACCTCCGATATAATAGGGAAGTCCGCAGTTTGCGAATGAGACATCTGCTCCGGCTTCAAGAAGGGTGATATTCACATTGTTATCAAGTCGCCGTGCTCTTGCAGCGGCTGTTGCTCCGGCAGCTACGCCGCCGATGATCAATAATTCTTTCATCTAGGTTCTCCTGTTTTGAATACGTTGTGAATGGTAAGAAAAATGGTTGCGTCGAGCAAGCATTTCGTGCAAGGAGTGACAACCCTTTATGTTCAGTACAAATCTATCGAAATATCGTTGAATTTCGCTCTGATTTAACGTTTTTCTGTTTCCCTTCCCTGAAAACCCCTCCTTTCCACCACTGTGATAAAGTCACAGATATCTGAAAGAGACATGAAAGAATCACACAACAAAACTGCAGAAACCCGAAATTATGTGAAAACTGTTCAATTTTCCCTTTGAAAAATCAGATATTATTGCGTAGACTCAGAGGACTGAGGGAAACCCTTGCTTCCCCCGGTACCGCACATGAGGAGCATCGTATGGATCTAGACCCGAAAAAGATGAAAGACTGGGAAATCGCCGCGGAAGCGGAAAAGCTGATGAAACCCATTACTGATATAGCAGAGGCCTTCGGTATCACAGAAGAGGAACTCCTTCCCTATGGGCACTACCTGGGAAGGATTGATTACAAGGCGGTCCTGGAGAGATTGGGTGAGAGTCCTGACGGGAAGTATATCGATGTGACAGCCATCACCCCCACCCCGTTGGGTGAAGGAAAGACGACAACGACGATAGGTCTTGTAGAAGGACTCTCCTACCTGAATAAAAAGGTATCGGGTGCAATCCGTCAGCCCTCGGGCGGTCCCACATTCAATATTAAGGGATCGGCGGCGGGAGGCGGACTCGCCCAGTGCATCCCCCTATCCGATTTCTCCCTCGGTCTCACCGGGGACATCGATGCGATAACCAATGCCCACAACCTGGGCATGGTCGCCCTGACCTCCCGAATGCAGCATGAGTTCAACTACAGCGATGCATTCCTTGAGAAGAAGGGACTGAAACGGCTCGACATCGACCCGAGAAAACCTGCAGTGGGCTGGGCGATAGACTTCTCCGCCCAGGCGCTGAGGGAGATCATGATCGGTCTGGGTGGAAAGATGGATGGGTTCATGATGAAAAGCAGCTTCCAGATCTCTGTATCGAGCGAGCTCATGGCCATCCTCGCTGTCGCTCAGGATCTCAAGGATATGAGAGAAAGGATAGGTCAGATGGTCGTTGCCTATACTAAAAAGGGGATACCGGTTACGACCGAGGACCTTGATGTCGCAGGAGCGATGACAGCTATCATGGCAAAAGCTATCAACCCTACCCTCGTCCAGACGATCGAGGGACAGCCGGTCCTTGTCCATGCCGGTCCCTTTGCGAACATCGCTATCGGTCAGTCTTCAATCATAGCCGACAGAGTCGGGTTGAAGCTGAGTGACTACCACGTCACAGAGAGCGGTTTCGGAGCAGATATCGGCTTCGAGAAGTTCTGGAATCTCAAGTGCCGCTTCAGCGGCCTGAAACCCAATGCCGCGGTGCTGGTCACAACCGTACGTGCACTGAAGATGCACGGCGGCGGACCGAAGGTCACCGCTGGGAAACCCCTCGATCCCGTCTACACTGAGCAGTCCCTATCCCTTGTTGAAAAGGGTCTGGACAACCTCCGTTCCCATATCAGGACAGTACAGAAGAGCGGTGTTCCCGTGGTCGTGTGCATCAACCACTTCTATACCGACACCGAAGAGGAGCTTCAGCTGATCACCGAAGCAGTTGAGAGCATGGGTGAGAGGGCTGCTGTATCACGCCACTGGGAAGAGGGGGGAAAAGGGGCAGCTGAACTCGCTCAAAAAGTCATAGAGGCGTGTGAGGAGGAGAGGAAATTTTCCTTCCTCTATGAGCACTCAGCTTCCCTGATGACAAAGATCGAAACGATCGCACGGGAGATTTACGGTGCTGATGGAGTGAGCTACAGCGAAGAGGCACTGAAGAAGATTAACCAGATCGATGAAGTACCCCAGCTCTCCCAGCTGGGGGTGTGCATGGTGAAGACCCATCTGTCGATCTCCCATGACCCCGACAGGAAGGGTGCCCCCACTGGATGGACCCTCCCCGTACGTGATATTCTCGTCTACCAGGGTGCCGGGTTCATCGTCCCCGTCGCCGGTGATATAAAGCTGATGCCGGGAACGGCAAGCGACCCCGCCTACCGGAGAATCGACATCGACACCGAAACCGGACAGATCACCGGTCTGTTCTAGGACATAGGGAAAGCATAATGGATAGTTATATCGCGCCGCCTCAGGTGATGGCGGCACTCAGTGCATCGGGAGTACAGAAGGTATCGAGAAAGTATAGAGATACCCTCCTCCTTGCTGTTCTTGCAGGCATCTATATCGGCTTCGCCTCCCAGCTCGCCATGGTGGCAGGAACGGGCGAAATAGCATGGGTAGGAGCGAAGAAGATCCTGATGGGAGGAGTCTTCTCAGTCGGTCTGATGTTCGTTCTCATCCCGGGAGCCGACCTGTTCACCGGCAATACCCTTATCACCATACCTCTCTTCGAGAAAAAGGTGACACTCGCTCAGATGCTGAGGAACTGGGGTATCGTCTACGGTGGAAATTTCATAGGAGCTGTTGCCCTCGCCCTTCTCATCGGTTACGGAGCTGACATGCTTTCAGCGGATGTGGGAACAACTATGATCGAGACTGCCGTCTCGAAAACCTCACACACCTGGTATCAGATATTCTTCCGGGGAATCGGAGCGAACTGGCTGGTCTGCCTTGCTGTGTGGTTCGCCTATGCATCGAAGTCACTGGAAGGAAAGATCCTCGGGATTTTCTTTCCCGTCATGGCCTTCGTCGCTATGGGCTTCGATCACTCAATCGCGAACATGTTCATCCTGAGCGCAGGCAAGATCGCACTGGCACACCACGCTCTCAGCGCGGACACGATCACCTGGGCAGGCATGGGAAAGAACCTCCTCTTCTCAACCATAGGAAATATCATCGGAGGCGGGCTGTTTGTGGGAGGAGCCTACTGGCGCCTCCACCTGAAGGATCGAGACTAATCACCTGTCAATGAGAGAGATCGCACTCACTTTGCAGACTTTCACGCAGCGACCGCAGCCGTAACAGAGATCGGTATCGACCGAAGCGACCCGCTTCGATTTCCCCTTCGCCGCTTTCTTCAGCGCCGCGTTCTTCTTCGCGGCTGAAGAGAGAGAGTCCGAAGATTTTTTCTCCTTCTTCTTTCCCTTCTTCTTATCTTTCTTACCTTTCTTCTCTTCTATGGCGTCAGCCTCTTTTAGAGGCTCCTCAGCATGCTTCTTCTCGTCTTTCTTTCCCATAGCTCACTCCCTGATGATACCCGAAGTGTATCCTGAAACTATGCTGGGAGCAATGAAGAGAAGAAAGTTTCCTCAAACCTGCTGGGGAGAACGGGAAAGGGGAAGACGGACAGTGAAGGTGGTAAGGGCGTTTTCTCCCTCTCCGGAGGAGACAGATATCGTTCCGTGGTGCTGCTGCACGATGGTACGGACGATTGAAAGGCCGAGACCATAACTCGCATGGGTACGGGTACGGGCCTTATCACCTCTGTAGAACCTGTCGAAGATCCTCTCCTGCTCCTCGAATGCGATACCTTCACCCCGGTTTGCAACGGAAAGCTGTGCTTTCCCTCCCTGAGCCTTCAGGGAGATAGAGATTCCGCTTCCGCTCGTTCCGTACTTCAATGCGTTGTCGATCAGGGCGGAGAGCACCTGCTGGATCTGCTGTGAACTGCCATCCACGAAGAGATCGGGATCGACAGTGTAATCGAGGGTGAATCCCTTCTCATAGATGAATCCCTCCATCCCGAGGAGATGGCTCTCCACGGTATCGCTTATATTCACACGGGATATACTTCCCACCGAACTCTTCCTGCCCTCATCGAAACTGGCAAGGAAGAGGAGGTTCTTGATCAGGGTGCTCATCCGCACCACCTCGTCATTCATGAACCTCAGTCTCTTGTGCTGTTCTTCTGTCGGTTTCTCACTCTCTTCCGCACCGAGGAGGAGCTCGGTATTCGCTCCGATGACAGCCAGAGGAGTCTTCAGTTCGTGAGAGGCATGGGAGATGAACTCCTTCTGACGTATGAAGGCCTCCTCCGCAGGCTTCAGTGATCTCTGTGTCAGATAGTAACTGACAAGGAAGATCAGAAAGAGCGTTCCTGCCGCAACGGCGAGGAAGGTATACATCAGGCGAGTAAGGATAGAGAGCCTTTCATCGATATCAACAAAACCGTACACTCTCTGACCGTTCATATCGACACTCATGAATGCCCAGCGGGAATCGGCGAAGGAGACCACCCCCTTTTCCTCTCCATCTTCCAGCGCGCTCTGGAGAGCTTCTTCGTAGAAGGAGGACTCCTCTTCATAGAAGGAACGGACTGAAGTGATGGAAGAAGAGGTATCAACAACAAGAGAGAAGGATATTCCCCGCTCTCCCCAATCCTGTTCTGTCGGGAACCTCTCAGGAGGAGGATTCACATCCCCCTCGCCTTCCGGCGGGATTCGGCTGTCGAAGGAATCGGTATGGATGAACGCGGTACGAGCAAGCTCTGCATCGATACCGAGGTGCACCTGCTTCCATGTGGTGAAATAGATTGTACCAAAGGCGGCAAGCATCACAACAGTGATCACGCTCATATTGAGAAGGAGAAGATGGTTTCTTAAGCGTCTGAATACCATACCTACTCCTCCATCGAATACCCGACACCGCGGGTCGTCTTTATCGTCACCTGAGAATTCAGGAATTTCAGTTTCCGTCGGAGAAACGAGACATAGACCTCTACATTGTTGTCTACCGCCTCTCCGTCATACCCCCACAGCTTATCGATGATCATCTCCTTGGGAGTGATCATTCCCTTGCGGAGCATGAAATACTCGAACAGTTCGAACTCTTTGGCCGTAAGCTGAATCTCTTTTTCGGCGCACTTCAGCTTGAGGGAGCTGGTATCAAGGAGAAGATCACCGAAAGAGGGACGTTCAGAGATCATCGACCTGTCACGCCTCCTCAGCAGGGCATGCACCCTCGCTTTCAGTTCATCAATGGCGAACGGCTTGGGAAGGTAGTCATCTGCACCGAGGTTAAGTCCCTCCACCCTGTCTGATACCTCCGCCTTCGCGGTGAGCATGAGTATGGGAAGTTCAGACCCCTCCTTCCTCAGTTCTGCGAGGACGGAAAACCCGTCCATCTTCGGGAGCATCACATCGAGAACCATAAGATCATAGAGTCCCTCAGAGGCATAGGCAAGCCCCGATTCTCCGTCATGCACCGCATCGACGGAAAAGTTTTCTCTCTTTAGTACCTGTACCACTGCATCTGCGAGGGGGATATCATCTTCTACTACCAGTATTCTCATACTCACTCCTGACCGTGGCGGCATGTGCCGCCGTTCCATTGATTCTACGTTACCAGCATACAATGCCTGTGTCCAATAGATAACCGGCGAACCTGAAATAAACCTTAAAGGAGAGAAATTTTCCAGTTCGACAAATACATGCAATACGTCATGGGCACCGGTATATCCTGTAGATTTCTTACAATAATACGTATTAACTTTATATTCATATTCCCTACAGCTTATGTTATTAAGGTTTTCAATTTAATTACTACTTTTTCAATCTTGATTAATTCATATAAACTTGATATACCTTTTTCTAGACATAAGGAGTCAACTGTATGAGTCAGATTATACCTGGTTTTATTATCGGTCTTCGTGAAGGACTTGAAGCCTTTCTCATCATTGCACTGATTCTGGAATACCTTCAGAACCTGGAAAGAGCCGATCTGAACAGATCGGTTAAAAAAGGAATGGCGGGAGGAATTGTACTCTCACTTCTATTCGGCGCGGTTCTGTGGATACTTTCCGGAACGCTGGCTCAGGGAAGTGAAGCGATCGGCAAGCTGTGGGAAGCGGGAGCATCCCTCATCGCTGTTCTGTTCATCACGTACTTTATCTACTGGATGCTGCGTCACGGTAGTGATATCGCTGGTGATGTGAAGAAATCAGTACACCTGAATCTTTCAGGCAGAGGACTCTTCCTGCTTGCCGTCATAGCGGTAGCACGAGAGGGAGCCGAAATCGCACTGTTCGCATTCACAGCAGAGGCGAAGGGATCTTATCTGACGGGAACGCTTTCAGGAGTTTTCGCAGCAGCAATACTTTCGTACCTGATCTATTCCTCACTCATTCGCGTTAATATCAGGACAGTATTCAGGATCACGCTCATCTATCTGATTCTTCAGGGAGCCTACCTCTTCGGATATGCGATACATGAATTCCTTTCTGCACTGAAGACACTGGAGCTTATCTCCGCCGATGCCGTGATATTCGCAAAACTGTATGACTTGAGCGGCACCGTACTCGATCATAAAACCGGGGTTCTCGGTATTGCAGGAAACGTGCTGATCGGATGGTATTCAAAACCGGAGATCGTTCAGGCCGCAGCCCAGTGGCTCTTCCTCCTCACCTTTGGAGTGCTCTGGAGAAAGGAACAGAGAAAGTAAGGCAATCCTGTGTTCAAAAGGGTGGGGATTTCGAGCGTGTTCGTGCCATCCCATCCTTTATCCTTTTTTCGATGTTATCCATGTTTGATTCGGTCGAATACTCGTTTTCCTGTGACGTACCGAAGGTTGGAGTTTTTTCTGCATCTTCAACTTTCGGCATCATGGACACAGGTACCGGCGTTTTATACACCTCAGGCAGCTCATTCTATGTTTGAAGCATTGATGCCTGAGAATGACCTATTAGCTTCCATGGATATGCATGTGCCGCAATGGCAACAAGAGCATTGCTCTCCACTTCCTTCCAGCTGCCCGTTCAGCAGAAACCTCTCTCAGTCCGCCGCAGTCTACACAATTCCAGTCTTGTCATTGAAGACGCCTGCACATGCTGGCAGCAGCGTGATATGTTGCATGCGGCGCTCTCCTTTTTCTGCTTTGCGTGATAGCCTGACATTTCCGAGCTAGCCCCTTCTCAGGCACTCACAGCTGAGCTCTTTTCTTTTTCTCCAATCCTGTGAAACCTCAGAACCTTATCCCTTAGAAAAAGTGACTGATCCAAAAAAAGTGAAAAAAATGTGAATTCTTAAGGTTTCTTTAAGCTTCAACCATTTAATTAGAGCCATAAGGCACGACAGAGTGCATGGGAGGAATGACAATGGGACGTGAAGTTTTCAGCAGATACGAAAAGAAGTACCTGCTTACATCAGCACAGTACGCATATATTTCATCAGTGATCGCAAAGCATATAGAGCTTGACTCGTTCAATGAAAAGAATGGTCTCTATACGATCTGTAATATCTATTACGACACCTGTGATGATCAGCTGATCAGGAAATCGCTTTCAAAACCCCTGTACAAGGAGAAACTGAGACTCCGCTCCTACGGAGTCCCTGAAGAAACTGACAGAGGGTACCTGGAGATCAAGAAGAAATTCAAAGGAAAGGTCTATAAGAGAAGAACCCCGATCATCCTGTCCGAAGCAGATGCGTTGGTCACTGAGAAAATCAGACCGGCACACTCCGATATCTGCAATACTCAGGTACTCAACGAGATTTCGTACCTTGTGAGCAGGCATGAGCTCCTCCCCCGTACCTATATCGCCTATGACCGTCTCGCCTACGGGCAGGACGAACTCCGTATTACCTTCGATACGAATATCAGGACAAGAAGGGATGACCTTACCCTCTCAGCGGGAGACCACGGCAGGCAGCTGCTGAGTGAAGAGTTCTGGCTGATGGAAGTGAAGGTGGCTCAGAGCATGCCGCTATGGCTGAGTGAACTGCTTTCACGGGATCAGATCTTCAGCCAGAGTTTTTCAAAGTACGGAAGGGAGTATGTGAACTCCCTGAACCTTGAGAAGCAGCTGAAGGCGATCGGGATCGAAGAGGGAGATGCACGGGAGTTCATCTACCGCACAACACCTTACATGACACAGAAGAAAGGAGCATAAGAATGTTTGAAACACTATTATCATCACTTACAGCAACCTCCGCACTTTCGATATCACTTGCAGATATCGTCACCGCTATCGCCGCAGCCCTCATTGTGGGTATCATGGTGAGCTTCACCTACCAGAAAACTCACGAAGGGAGACCGTCAGGGAATCTGATGATGACCCTCATCCTCCTCCCTGCCGTGATCTCGGTGATCATCATGCTGATCGGAAGCGATGTAGCGAAGGCCTTCAGCCTCGCAGGAGCATTCTCGATCATCCGATTCAGGAGCGCTCCGGGGGAACCGAAGGATATCGCATACATCCTCTTCACTCTCGCCGGTGGACTCGCCGCAGGTGCCGGCGTCCCCCTCTACGCGATCGTCTTCACCCTCATTCTCTGTGCGGTGATGTTCGCTCTCAACCTTCTGGGCATCGCAAAGGAGAAAGAATCAACCGAGAGACTCCTGCAGATCACCATCCCCGAAGACCTCGACTACGAAGGTGCACTGAATGAGGTACTCTCTTCCTACACCGACTCATACCGCCTCGAAAAGGTGAAAATGAGTGCCATGGGAAGTCTCTATACCCTTCAGTATGCCGTACAGCTCGCTGAAAAGACAGATATCAAGGAATTCATCGATACCTTGAGAACCCGAAACGGAAATCTTGCAATCAACCTTCATCTCGCTACAGCGCTTGAAGGCTAACCATACAAATATACAACAGGAGAAACAAACATGAAAAAGTCATTACGAAACATACTTCTCATTTCAACGATCATCACTGGTGTCACCACGGGCATCTGGGCGATGGGAAACAATGAAACAGCGGAGACAGTCGCCTCTGCATCACAGACGGCTCCCGGTCAACCGGGATTTCCCTCCGCAGGGGAAAGCGCAGCGGTGGAAGCTCAGGAGATCGAGCTTTCCTCACTGAATACCGAGGATGTGTTCGATTACAGTAAAAATGATCTCACCGAGTATACAGTGGAAGATGCTCAATATGAGATTACCCTCACCAACGAATCAGTCACCATCACAGAGGGAGGCATCTACCACGTAACAGGCACCCTCACAGAGGGACAGATTATTGTGGAGGCCTCCAAGGAAGAGGATGTGATCCTCATCCTTGACGGAGTTGATATCACCTGCACCGACAGCGCCCCCATCCTGATCAATCAGGCTGACAAGGTGATCATCTCCCTCACTGAAGGGTCAGAGAACTTCCTGAGTGACAAGAGTTCAGGAACTCTCTCTGAAGAAGAAAGCTCAGCAGAAGCTGTCATCTACAGCAAGGATGACCTCACTATCAATGGAAGCGGTACGCTCACGATCTATGCGAACAGGAACAACGGTATCCAGGGAAAGGATGATGTGACCATCATGAGCGGTGAGATTGCCATCTCATCAGCCGACGATGGAATCGTCGGAAAGGACTCTGTTGTTATTCATGACGCATCCCTCCTCATCCTCAGTGACGGAGACGGCATAAAATCGACCAATGAAGAGAGTTCAGATACCGGATATATCGCAATTGAAGGCGGTGATATCTCTATCAGATCACAGGGAGATGCCCTGCAGGCAGCGACTTCCCTGCTCATTACAGACGGCAATTTCACCCTCGTCACCGGCAGCGGAACCTACAGTGAAAGCGACAGCCAGAAAGGGCTGAAGGCTGAAAAGAATATCACAGTGAGCGGAGGTACCTTCACTCTCTATACGAGCGATGATGCCGTTCACAGCAACGATGAGCTCGTGGTAGACGGTGGCACCTTCACCATCGCGACAGCTGATGATGCCTTCCACTCTGACAATACCCTCGTCATCAATGACGGGTTGATAGATATCCAGCAGGCCTATGAAGGAATCGAGAGCGCATCCATCTCACTCAACGGAGGAACGATCACTATGGTCACTTCCGACGACGGATTGAACGCCTCCACCGGGTCAGAAGGGGGCTCCTTCGGACCGATGGCGCCGGGAGCACAGGGAAGCGGCACAGCCCTCCTTCAGATCACAGGCGGAACCATCAACCTGACAGCAGGGGGAGACGGACTCGATTCAAACGGATCCATTCTCATGAGCGGAGGAGACGTCACCGTGAACGGACCTACCGATAACGGAAACGGCTCCCTTGACTACGATGCTGCCTTCACCCTCACCGGAGGATCCCTTGTCACAGCGGGAAGCAGCGGCATGGTGCAGACTCCTTCCACCTCCTCTTCACAGCTCTCAATCCTTATGACCTACTCAGGAACACAGAAGGCAGGAACCGTCGTGACTCTCCTTGATGCAGCAGGGAATACCGTAGCTGAAGTAACCGGTGCGACACAGTTTCAGTCTGTACTGATCAGCACTCCTGAGATAACAGACGGAGAAGCATACACGATCATGACAGGAAGTGAGGAGACTGTCTCCTTCTCTGCTGCCACAGGAACGACCTGGGTCAATGAAAGCGGCGTTACCACAGCTTCCACCGGTATGGGTGGCAGAGGCGGTATGCAGCAGCCAAGAGGCGGCTTCAGAAACTGAACGACCGATCCTCTACATTAAAAAATGAAAGAAAAATTTTAGAGAACTTTAAGATTTTTTTAAGATTTGTCCCGTATAGTTGGATCATAGGCAATACGAACTGCCGACATACAACCAGAATTCCTTTGAGTGACACCAGAGGATGCAACGGATAGGGTACGTCGTATCAGATCCGGAACACGATTTTTTCATTACAGCCCGGAGCAGCCTAGGCGGTTCAGCCTCCTTCCGAATCGTCTTCGCTGCTCCCGGTTCGTATGAATCACCTGCTTCCTGCCAACGGCAGGACAATCAGCCGATCACAAAACATCTACAGTACATCAGTGAAAGGAATTGAAACTTCGCTCTCCTCATGCTACCGTTTTCCCGAAAACAATACGATGAACGAGGGATGCTATGATCAATACCGTTATCTTCGACATGGACGGAGTCCTTATAGACAGCGAACCGATTCACTGGAAAGTGAACCAGGACTACTTCAGAAGTATCGGGGCACCGGTAAGCGATGATGATTACAGTGACCTTTTTGTCGGCCTTCCCCTCGACAAGATGCTTGAGCACCTCAAGAAAACCCACGGACTTCCCAAACCGATTGAAGAGATGTTTGCCGAGAGCATGGCAAACCACGTCGAAGCCTTCAGTAACGCCGACCTTGCCCCGGTGAATGGGATACACGAACTCGTAAAGACACTGAAAGAGAGAGGACTCAACATTGCCGTGGCCTCCTCTTCCTCTTCAAAACTCATAGAGATCATCCTGAAGAAGATCGGACTTCACGACTATTTCACCTATACCGTCAGCGGTTTTGAGGTAAAGCACGGGAAACCCGCCCCCGACATCTTCCTCGAAGTCGCCTCCCGCTTCCAGGTCGAACCCGATACCTGCCTTGTGATCGAGGACTCCGCCCTCGGTGTCCAGGCTGCGATAAGCGCAGGGATGAAGGTGGTCGGTGTGAGAAACGAGACCTCAGGAAACCAGAACCTCTCCAGAGCCGATCTGGTTGTGAAAGGATTCACAGAAGGATACCGAAACGAGATTCTCTCTCTCATTTCATAAGAGAATCCTTAGGAGTCTGTAAACAGGCCGGGTTGCTCGATACACGCATCAAACCGGCCTAACATAGAGCTCCGCTGGAATTTTCAATTCTGCTCCATTGGGTATGCCGTGTTCTGCACTGAGGAATTGACAGTTCACTTCAGTCTATCCCGGAAGGAACATCGAATCATATATAGACTCCTTTCAATCGGGAAGCTCTCATCGCCAGCTTCTTAGAAGCAAACCTCTCTATATACTCATCAAATATATCGATGTTAAATTCATCCTGCATGTAATCGATATCAAGGCGAAGCTCCCTCATATCAGAAGCGGAGGAGTATTGGGTATTCAGATAGAGAAAATCGAGAATCGCCTTCTCTGGGGATGCGATCATGGCCTTCCAGTGATGTGAGAACTCAGAAGTCTCAAGGGTATAGCCGAACATCAGATCAGATCTGATGGTTCGGTATATGAACGACCCGAATCTATTCTCGAAACCGGCAGTCTTTCTCGGAGTAACAGACAAAATTGTACTCACCCCTTCGGGGATCATCCCGTAAAAGGAAAGAGCGGTTTCAAGACTGATATAGGAAGGAAGGTATATCTTATTCGCAAGATAATACAGCAGGTCTGCATCTGTCAGAAGAGATGGAAAGGAGTAGAATCCTTGTCGGAGCCTTATGATCTTCCCCTCTCTTACCCACCTGCCCAGATTGTTTCGGTTAAATCCCTCATTCCAGATGCTTACTTGATGAGTTGAGAAATAACCGAAGGGGAGAAAATAATCTCTGAATTCCAGAAAAGAGACTCTTTTCGTTTCCATTATGCACTAATATTAGTGCTTTATGGAAATGAAATCAAGAATACCCAGGAAACACGGTATAAAAAATCGTTCAGACGAAAAAAAGACTCTCCCCGAAGGGAGAGCATCTTTATCCAGAGGAGGAGAGGTTTATCTCATTCTTCCGCCCATACCGCCGCGGCGTGAACCGGCTGCTGCCTGATTCTCATCCTGGTACTGATACTGTACTTCGCCTGTCTGCAGGTAGAGACAATCTTCACCGAGAGGACAGTCCTCTCCGGGAGTGTGCAGCTGCTGTCGCACGCCCTGTCCCGGCACGAAATCGCTGTCCACTGTTGCACTCACCCGCTGTGATGCGTAGGGCTTTTCAGCTGTATCGAAACGATATCCGCCTCGGGCGAATAGACCGACTGAGATCATCAGGAATACAAGTACGAGTAAGATAATGGTTGATCTTCTTTTCATGATATTGCTCCTTCGAAGTTCCCATGTTCTGACGATCGCCTCTGACCGTTCCTTCAAGAACTTCCGTATCATTTGATGATTCAGAGCATACGGGGTGCAGATATGTCGATGGTGGAGGAAAATTAAAGAAAAGGTAAAGATGAAAAAAAAGAGAAAAAGATTGTAAACCAGAATATGAGAACAGAGGACCCGAAAAATCCGGGTCCTCTGAAGGATATGGGTCGGTTAAAGCTTTATGCTCTTGCTTTCAGCTTCCGAATGAGTTTCATCACTACCGGAGCGAAGATGAAAATAGCGGTTGCAATGAGAAGTGCGAGTGAGATCGGCTTCTCAATGAAAATCTTTGCAGAACCGTTCGAGATACTGAAGGCTCTTCTGATCGCCTGTTCGAATCTCGGAGCGAGAACGAAGGCGAGAAGGATCGGAGCGATCGGGTACTTGTGCTTGCCCATCACATAGGCGACCACTCCTGCACCGATCATGAACCATACGTCGAACATATTGTTGTTCACCGAATAGGCTCCGACGATACAGACGAACACGATCATCGGTGCGATGATACCTCTCGGTATCTTCAGGATCGACATCAGGAAAGGAATCATGATGAGCCCTGCTATGATACACGCAACGTTCCCTATGTACATCGAGCTGATAAGACCCCAGACGAAATCGGTCTGCTGGATGAAAAGGAGAGGTCCGGGCTGCAGTCCCCACATCATCAGTCCACCGAGGAGAACAGCTGTGGTTCCTGAACCGGGGATACCGAGTGTGAGCAGGGGTGCGAAGGCACCGACCGCCGCCGCGTTATTGGCTGACTCTGATGCAGAGACACCTTCTATGGCACCGGATCCCATCTCTTTCGGATTCTTTCCGGTCTTCTTCTCAAGCACGTAAGCGAGGAAGGAACCGGTGGTTCCACCGGCTCCGGGAAGGAAGCCGACGAAGTTTCCAAGAATCGAACTCTTCAGAGCAACGGGGAGAATTCTCTTCACCTCGCTCTTATCGAGAAGACTCTCCTTGAGAGTGAGTCTCTTTCCGCTTGTGAGGGAGTCGCCCTCATCCTTTTTACTCATCAGTTCCATCACCTGCGGAAGACCGAACATCCCGATAACAAGGGGAATGAACGAGAAACCACTCAGTAGGTTGACCGAACCGAAGGTGTACCGCCCTACTCCGCCTGCCATCGTATCCATACCGACAGTGGAGATGAGGATTCCCAGTGCAGAAGCCACAATACCCTTGAGAGGATCTTCTCCTAACAGCCATCCGATCGAGGTGAGTGCGAGAAGGATAAGTGCTGCGATCTCTGCAGGACCGAACTTCAGTCCGACTTTTGCAAGGAGCGGTCCGAAGAGTGTCAGTGTGATGATACCGATCGTACCTCCGATGAAAGAGGAGATGTTTGCAGCAAAGAGAGCTTTTCCTCCCTTTCCTTTCCTGCTCATCGGGTATCCATCGAGTGCCGTCATGACAGCGGGAGAGTCACCCGGTATGTTCAGAAGAATAGCACTGTAGGCGCCTCCGTACATGTTACCGTAGTAAATACCAGCGAGCATGATAATCGCCGAGGTGGGATCCATCTTGAAGGTGAGGGGAAGCAGCAGAGCTACACCCGTCACAGCACCGATCCCGGGCATCGCACCGACGAACAGGCCCATGAACCCTCCGGCAATGGCAAGGAGAATATTCCCCACTGAAAAGGAGGTACCGAAGCCCTGCATTAAAAGGTCAAAATTACCCATAGTGTATCTCTCCTCCTAGAATAACTGGAAAATGAATCCGTGCGGGAATGGGACGCGAAGCCACATTCTA
The DNA here is from genome assembly GCA_963677695.2 of Sphaerochaetaceae bacterium. GTDB lineage: Bacteria > Spirochaetota > Spirochaetia > Sphaerochaetales > Sphaerochaetaceae > SABI01. The sequence continues at coordinate 140,827 of CAXXUJ010000001.1, forward strand.
AAAATACCATAGATGAAGATGGTGAACAGCGCACTCGAGATCAGGGTCTTCACCCAGGAGTACTTGCTGAGATATCTCATCCAGATGGTTGTAAAAAGGAATACAGAGATCAGGATTCCAAGAACCTGTATCATGAAACCGCCGATCACTGCCGCTGCTGCGGGCAGAAATGCACTCGGCTGGAAGGTATACTTCTCTCTTGCACTCTTTTTTCCAAACACCTCTCTGAACAGAATGGCCAGAGCGGCTCCCAGTACCAGGACTGCGAAGATGATGGGAACGAAGCCTCCGCCCGGTTTTCCGTCTTCCCAGAAACCGTAGCGTACAACGCCCTGCTGAATCCAGACCAAGGCAACCAGGACCTCGATCACTACAATGACAATATCAATAACCATACTCAAAGCCATCCTGTTATCATGAATCAAGTGGAGAGAAGATCACTCCTCTCCACTTGTAATTTCATAGTTTTTTTGGTGTTTTTTCGTGTATTAGTCGAACAGACCGATTTTCTTACCCATCTGGAAGAGCTGTTCTGAGTTGTTCTCAGCATAGGGACCGAACTTCGCAGCGCCCATGTATTTACCGTCAAGAGCTCTCTTATTGATGTAGTCAGCCTTCCACTGGTCGCTTGCTGCAACCTGTTCGAAAACGTTTGACCAGTATTCGACAGTTTCTGCGCTCATGCCAGCGCCGCCCATGATACCACGGAACATCTGGAAGCTTACGCCTGCATAGCCGAGTTCAGTGAAGGTGGGAGCTGATGCGAAGTCGCCTCCGAGTCTCTCTTCAGTGAAGGAAGCGAGGGGGACCATCATGTCAGCCTGAATCTGGCCGATACATTCATTGGGATTCATGATACCGAAATCAACGTGTCCGCCGAGCATTGCACTTGAGATTTCACCTGCGCTGTCAAAGTAGACACCGTTGAGTTCAATGCCGACTTCCTGGTTGATCATTTCAACACAGAGACGGTCAAGGTTGTCAGCTACACCGACGTTGACGCCGCCGGGATTCTTCTTGGCTGCTGCGATGACATCGTCAAAGCTCTTGTAAGCTGAGTCAGTATTTCCTACAAACAGCACGTTGTCCATTGCAAGAGCTGCGATGGGAACGAGATCGGAAGCATCGACTTCAGTGCTTGCTCTCAGTCCGAGTGCCTGTGCGCCGTTGATGGCTACGAGTGTGTAGTTGCCGTCACGGTTTGGGTCTGCTGCATATGCTGCTCCTACAGTACCGCCGCCGCCGGGTTTGTTCACAACCACGATATTTCCGTCTACCAGGTCGCCTTTGTTGATGATATCGACAATAAGTCTACAGAAGGTATCTGTACCGCCGCCTGCACTTGCCGGTGCGACAAATTCTACGGGTCTGTCAGGATATGCTCCTGCACTCTCTTCTGTTCCCTGTGCGATCACCATTGACATGGCCATGACAGCCACTAAAAAAACAATCAATGTCTTCTTCATTCCGATCTCCTTTTTTGTTTTTCCTGACAGCAGGTCAGTCCCCTGTTTTTCTTCCGTAAAGAAATGAAAAATGCAAAGTACCGGCTGTTGTCACAATAAAGAAGAGCATAAGCTATGCCAAAAGCATCACATTTCACAAGATTAATATATAATTCAAGCAATTAAAAGGAATTGCATACAACCATACCATACAATGGAACATATCGCTACCTTGATCCTCAATATAAACTATTGCAGTCATGCATGTCATGCGTTGCAACACTTGCAACGCATGAACCATACAACCTGCAATACCTGCTCTGCAGGGAACAGATATCATACTGAAATCCCCGAAAAAAAAGGAGTGCCGCAGTGTGCACTCCTCTCTTTCAATACCCTTTCTTCCTTACGGACGAAGGGTGATCTTTATCGCTGTGTCATCCTTGTCGGCAAGATCGAAGGCTTCCTTGATCTGGTCGAGTTTGAATTCATGGGTAACCAGGGAGTCGATGTCGATCTGTCCGGTGATTACGGGACGCAGAGTTTCTGGTGTCCAGACGTATCGTTCCTGCCAGGTATGGTGGACAAGACAGGTATTGATGAACTGAAGTCCGTCATCATGCCAGCGGCTGATGTTGAGAGTGATCGGTTCGGTCACCCAGCTGTAGAAGATGAACTTACCATTATGACGGATGAGCTCAGAGGCGGCGTTGAAGGAATCGGCGCTTCCCGCTGCTTCCACCACGGCATCTGCTCCCACGCCTCCGGTGAGTTCCTTCACGATTTCCACAGGGTCTTCCTTTGTGATATTGATCGTCAGGTCTGCACCCAGTTTTTCTGCTATTTTCAGCTTTCCATCAAGGGTATCGACAACGATGACCTTGTGGGCACCTTTGGCCTTAGAGCACTGGGAGATGATCTGTCCTGCAAAGCCTCCACCCATGATGACCACCGTATCACCGAGCTGAACCTGGGAGTTGAGCCCCGAGTACATGGCACAGGAGATGGGTTCGCCAAGGCTAGCAAGGTCCATTCCCAGTCCCTTGGGAACAGGCTGCAGCTGCCATGTCTTTGACTTGAAGTAATCGGCGTAGTTGTTGTTCCAGCCGAAGGCTATCACCTCATCACCCACCTTATAATCTGAGACCCTGGAGCCCACCTCAACGATCGTACCGCCGCTTTCATGACCGAGAGGGAACGGGAACTTGGGGTCGTAACGGAACTCAGCTGTCTTCGGGGGAAGCTTTCCCCGGTAGAAGAGTTTATCGGAGCCGCAGATACCCATCAGGTGGTTCTTTACGATAACTCCGTCTTCATCACAAACCAGTTTGTTCTCTACCAGTTCTATATCATAGGGCCCTTTCAGCAGGGCTGCTCTTGTAGTGACTGCCATTGTACATTCTCCTTATCTAAACTCTTATCTTCAACCTTGTAATCATTGCAGGAATGCAATGGATTTCAGGTTCAATGTACTATTTCTTCAGCAGATGGCTGATCTCCTGATCACTCAGGTACTTCACCTTCTCACCCCTGAGAAGATAGGCAAGTTTCGCCGTCTCCTCGAACTCCTCCATGAGGTCCATCGCCGCTTCGAGAGACTTTCCGGTAATGACCGGACCATGGTTCTGAAGGAGGAAGGCATTGCGCTTTCCAGCCCACTTCCCCAGCTCCACTGCCAGAGCGTCATCCCCGGGAGGATAATAGGGAATCAGTTCCACCTTCCCGATTTTCATCACGAAATAGGGAGTGAAGGGACGGATGATCTCATCCGGATCGATATCCTCTCTGCATGAAAGGAGGGTCGTCCAGGTGGAGTGGAGGTGGACAACACTCTCACATGCTCTATCGGCATAGAGTGCGAGGTGGAATTTCACCTCCTTAGAGGGCTTCAGCCCCGAAAGGAGATTCCCTTTAAAGTCCACGAGAGAAAGCTCATCAGCTTTCAGTCTCCCAAGGCACGAACCGGTCGGGGTGGCGAGAATCGTGTTCTCATCAACTCTTACAGAAATATTTCCAGCTCCCCCTGCCGCATAGCCCCTCTCGTAGAGGGATCTGCTCAGGGAGACCATCTGTTCTCTCAGTTCCTGTTCTTTCATACATATTCCTTCTGCGCTTTCATAAAGAAATCGTCAGTACCGAAATTGCCCGATTTCAGGGCAAGATAGACATCCTGTCCAACCGCTTTCACCCAGGGAACCCCGGGATCGATCTGGGGACCGATGAAGAATGCCTTGATATCGAGTGACTGGACTATCTTTCCCGACGTCTCTCCCCCTGCACTGATGAAGTTCTTCACTCCTGCTTTGTAGAGTTCGAGTGCGAGATAGGCAAAGAGTCCTTCAATCGCCTCTTCCGCCACACCCGGTTCATACAGTTCCTTCATCCGTGCAAGTTCCTCAGGAGGTTTGGTTGCATAGAGAAGGGGGGCCGATTCATCATCGAGATGGGAAAGGAGCCAGTTCAGGATCTCCTTGCGGTAGGATTCATTCTCCCTGATACACTTCTCGACATCGATCTTGACCGCAGGTGCGCTTTCAGCATAGAGATTCACCTGACGGTTGGTCGCCTCTGAGCAGGAACCGGCGAAGATCACGCTCTTCGCCTTCACAGGCTTTCCTGCTGCGGCGGCGAGATCCTTATGAGCTTCGTTTTCAGGATGGATGGCGGCCATGGCTGCCGCCAGTCCCGATCCCCCTGTGACCAGGGGCATATCAGTTACCGCACGGGCAATGACTTCCAGGTGTTCCTGATAGACGCTGTCGAGCACTGCATAGCGGTACCCGCCTTTCCGTGCCGCTTCAAGATAGGCCTTGAGAGTCTCATCTCCCTGATCGATCACATCACTGTAGATGCTGACAGCCTTCCCGGCTGCCTGGCTTTCCATGACACGTTCAATCTTTGAATCCTTCATGGGAGTGACCGGGTGATGTCTCATTCCCGATTCATGAAGGAGCTGATCGTTTACAAAGAGATAGCCTTTGTAGAGCGTTCTCCCGTTCACGGGGAGAGAGGGACAGATAATGGTAAGGTCAGTACCGAGTACATCCATGAGAGCGTCGGTGACCGGTCCGATATTCCCTTTCTCTGTCGAATCGAAGGTGGAGCAGTACTTGAAATAGAACTGCTCACATCCGTGCGACTGCAGCCACCTGAGGGCTGACAGGGAATCGTTCACTGCCTCTTCTTTCGGGCAGGAACGTGATTTGAGGCTTATAACGAATGCATCTGCATCGCCTGTGAAAGAATCATCAGGGACCCCGTTGGTCTGGATCGTCATGATTCCCCCGGCGACCAGGAACCCCGCAATGTCGGTGGCTCCTGTAAAATCATCTGCAATGACTCCTAGTTTTTTCATAGTGTTTCTCCAATCAGGAAAGGAAGGTATCGTCCTGTTCCTTTCTCAGTGACCAGAGTATTGCGTCCTCACCAGGTTTTTCAAGCATATCAGCTGTGATAAGTTCTCCCTTCTTGATATCTCTCTTCACCTTCATTCCATCTGCAAGGTAGTACGGCAGCTGCACATTGGCATCCACCCTCTTTGCTGTTCTGAGAATTCCTTCGAGTCCATCGATCACATGGTGGTGACCCACCGCCTTGAGGTCTGTCCCTGCCGGGATATCCTTAGTGGCTCGGGAGACCAAGTCATAACGGGGACGAGGATTGTCGCTGCCGGTGGGCAGGCCGAGAATACCGACTGAGAGAACACTGAAGAGGGCTTCAAAGCCGAGGTAGTGTGCCGGATAATAGATCATGGCTGTCTTTCCGTTCCTGCTCACAGGAACACCCTTCTCTTTAAGCACCTGCCAGGTCTCTTCGTCATCACAGGCTACGACAACGAACTCTCCCCCTTCCATGCTTTGCTCATCTGTCCGTCTCAGGCAGTTGAAGACATCGATCTTATTTGTGGCACTGAACAGTCCTCCCATCTCCTTCGGACACATAAGGTCTGCCACTTCAAGGGTGCGTGCCACAGGATAGTGGAAGTTCTCGAGGTCGGGATCGAACTCAGGAAGGTGGTTGCAGACGATCGACATCTCTGCCAGATCGGGAATCGCCCTCTGGCTGAACATGCTGAGCATCTCGCTTCTCTTCTTCACTGTCGCTTCGTAATCGTCACCGAGATCCCAGACTTCAGCAAAGCCGGGAACAGATTCTTTTCTTCCCAGAACCTCGACTGTAGAATCACTCGGGTTATAGATGAAATCATACTCGCTCGATTTGCCGATACCGAGGATCGTGAGACCTGCATTTCTCACCCAGGTGACCAATCCGATGAGAAGGGAGGGCTGATCGCCTTCGGCGAGAGAGTAGATCACTCCCTTGTCCCTTGCCTTCTTTGCAAGGAGTGAGCCCACCACGGAATCAGATTCCTTGGTGACTGCTACCACATGTTTCCCGTTCTCGATGGCAGAGAGCATGAAACGCGCTGAATTCTCAGGATTTCCTGTCCCTTCCACCACAACATCGAACGGCATCTGCATGGCAAGGGGAACATCATCAAAGATGAGCGACTTCCCTGCCTTGAAAGCTGCAAGGCCTGCTTCCTTATCGGTACAGTGGACGATATCGTCCTTCTTCACCCCGGCTGAAAGGTAGGCGTCGACACACTTGCCGATGTTCCTTCCGCAGAGAACCCTGATCGAGAGTTTCTCATTTCTCATTCCATAGGTGAACAGTGAGTGATTGAAGCCACCCACTCCGATGATGGCAAGTTCCAGTTTTTCCGATGAAGCACCGGTAAATAGCAGGTCATAATTCATGGCCGCCGCTCCTTTATCATTTGAGTGATATGAGAGCTATTGCAAAAAGGATGCCAACGAAATTTCAAACGAATATCTCCGTTCCTTCACATTTTTAACTCTTTGCAAAACAAACAGTAAATGCACATACCTTTCCTTTCTTACCGAAACCATAGGTCACAGGTGGACAGATGTATGAAATTTTTAGTTGCATATTTGATTGTATCAATGCAAACTGTATTGCGTTACTGCAATCATATTTCCGAAGGATACCCCATGATTCATATTTCATTCATAGTCCCCTACGAGTCGATGAAAATAACGGTCGAACAGATATTCAGGGAACATCCCGAAAGGGATGTGATCAGACAGTCGATCCTCACAAAAACAGTTGACGAGATCGAGGAAGAAGAACTCAAACACGCAGATATCGTGATCGCACGAGGCTACTCGGCAAACAGGGTGAAGATGACCGATGTCCCTGTTCTCCCCATCTCCGTTACCGGTTTCGATATCACCGTGGCACTGAACTCCTGCATCGAACAGTTTCACCCGAAGAAGGTTGCTGTCATCGGTCCTCTCAACACGGTCTACGGTATCGAGGAGATACGGAGCGTCTTCCCCTGCGAGATCGTGAGCTACCGGGTCGACAATCCCGACAGGCTTGAGCCTGTACTCCACCAGGCGATAGCTGAAGGGGTGGATGCCGTGATCGCCGGAAAGACCGGCACTGCCATAGCACAAAGACTCGGGGTCAACAATGTGATGATCCTCTCGGGTAGGAAGACCGTCCTGCAGTCGATCGATGAAGCGATCAGGACGGTACGCCTGATGCGCAAGGAGAGGGAGAGGACAGACCGGTTCAAGGGAATCATGGACTACTCCTTCGAGGGAATCATCTCGATCAACACCGAAGGATATATCACCACAGCGAACCACTACGCGAAGCAGGTGTTTGATGTCCTTGATGAGGACGATCCCGAAATCTCTGCGGCAGACCTCTTCCCCCAGATAGATATCCCGTCGGTCCTTTCAGGTGACAAAAAAGTACTCGGAGAGCTGATCCACATCCGCCAGAGTCTCTATACGATCAACTGCGTCTGCGCCGGTGATACCGGGGCGGTGATCACCTTCACCAACATCTCGAAGATCCAGGAACTCGAGGGTCAGATCAGAACGAAACTGCACAAGAAGGGACTGGTCGCCAAGTACACCTTCGGTGACGTGATCGGAAAGGAACAGAGGATACGGGATACCATAGCCACTGCGAGAAAATTCGCGAAGGTGGAATCAAATATCTTTATATACGGTGAGACGGGAACGGGAAAGGAACTGTTCGCTCAGAGCATACACAACGAGAGTGTGAGAAGGGACCACCCCTTCATCGCCATCAACTGTGCCGCCTTGTCGGAAGATCTTCTTGAAAGTGAGCTGTTCGGGTATGTGGACGGTGCGTTCACCGGTGCGCTGAAGGGGGGCAAGACGGGACTGTTCGAGCTCGCCCATAACGGAACGGTATTCCTTGACGAAATAGGAGATATCTCAGCGAAGCTGCAGAGCCGTCTCCTCAGGGTCCTTCAGGAACGGGAGATCATGAGAATCGGTCATGACCGGGTCATCCCTATCGATATCAGGATCATCTCAGCCTCGAACAAGAACCTGAAGCACCTTGTCGATGAGGGAGAGTTCCGTGAGGACCTCTTCTACCGTCTCAATGTCCTCAAGCTGCAGCTCCCTCCCCTTCGTGAAAGGAAGAACGACATTGTCGACCTCAGCCGCTACTTCATAAAAATGAACGGAAAGAAGATAGGGAACAGTGAGATCACCTTCACCGAGGAAGCCGAACAGATGATCGAGAATTATCCCTGGCCGGGTAATGTGCGGGAACTCTCAAACTTCACCGAACGCCTCTGCGTTCTCCTTGATGGAAACAGGGCAGAACTCAGTGACGTCAAAGGATGCCTTGAAGACTCATCGATGATCGACATACTGCCGGTGAACAAGGAGAGCCTCTCCTCTGTGGCCCGCCTCAGTGAAAAGGAGACGATCGTGCAGGCACTGGAGAACAGCAGAAACAAGAGAGAAGCATCTCAGGTACTCGGAATCGATCCCTCCACCCTGTGGAGGAAGATGAAAAAGCACGGACTGATATGATCACCTCTCCTCACGTGTGCTTTTCAGCATAGACTCCCATCGCATCGCACAGGAAACGGGCAAGTCCATCCCCGTACCTGTCGATGTTCTCAGTGAAACGGACATCCTCCACATACATCCTCCCGAGTCCTGCAAAGGCTTCGGGAGTATAGGAATGGATCGAATTCAGGAGGGTAACATACTCGCTCATCATCTCCTGAGCCACGGCAGAGGAAGGAGACAGATGCCTGACCTCTGATGCACGGGTGAAAAACTCCTCCATCGCCTTGAAGATGGCCTGACCATCCTTTCCCTTCAGCTTCTCGCGGGAAGCATCAACAGCCTCATCGCCCCACCTCTGCCTTGCTTCTCCTTCATATGGATCATTGGAGATATCGTATCCCTTGAATCTCATCTCATCTTTCATCGCTTCGCCTCCCCTCTCTTCTATGATCGCTTTATCGACAGTGTCCATCATCTTCTCAAGTTCCGCTCTCTTATGTGTCAGATACTCTCTCTGCTCTTCAAGTAACGCAAGACGGTTGAAACCGGGCTGCTTCAGGATGTCACGGATATGTTCCAGTGAGAATCCCATCTCCTTGAGAAAAAGTATCTGCTGGAGAGCTTTGAGATCTTCTGAGCTGTACAGACGATAGGAAGCTCCTGCGCTGCGCACAGGGCATACCAGTCCGAGCTCTTCGTAGTACCTGAGAGTCCTGTGAGAGAGAGAGGTCAGGTGAGAGACTTCACCTATCCTGTAACCGCTGTCTTTGTGTTTCATGTGATCAGGATATACCCTCACCTTACGTGAGGGTCAAGAGAAAGATGCTTCTGCTTCCTGCTGACCGACGGTGGCATAGGAAAGTATCTTCGACTTCGTCGCTTCACTCCGAGAAAGATTGCAGGCGATCACGCCCTTTGCAAGGACGAGAATACGGTCGCACATACCGAGAATCTCTTCTATTTCGCTGGAGATCAGGATGACCGACACTCCCTTGGAGACAAGGTCGTTCATCGTATTGTAGATATCTATCTTGCTTGCGATGTCGATGCTCCGAGTCGGCTCATCCATGATATAGATTCTCGAACGGTTCATAAGCCAGCGTGTGATCAGTACCTTCTGCTGGTTTCCACCCGAGTAATTGACCACAGGATCGCTGTTCTTCCCCGGGTTGATCCCCATCAGTCTCACATACTCCTGAGTCACCGTCTCCATATCATAGGAGTCGAGCATACTGGAGTTCCGGAACCTTCGTAATGCAGCGGTGGTCGAATTGTCGACAAGGTCCTGCTTGGTAAAGATCCCGTTATCGACGCGGTCTTCGGGAACGAGGGATATACCGTGATTCATCGCATCGGTGGGAGAGGAGAAGACAACTTCCTCCCCGTCGATCCTGATCACTCCCTCATGAGGTTTCATGATCCCGAACAGGCAGTTGGCCAGCAGGGTACGGCCGGAGCCCATCAGCCCTGTGATCCCGAGCACTTCCCCCTTCTTCAGCGAGAAGCTGATCCCCTTGAGAATCGGGGAGACCACGAGGTTCTCCACCTCGAGAATCGTCTCACCGTACCTTCTCGCCAGCTTCGGGTAACGGTCGGTATGCATATCTCCGTCACCGCTCATCATCGTGACAAGGTGTTCATGGCTCAGGTTCCCGCACCTCTGTGTGTGGGTGATCCTTCCCTGGCTCATCACAGAGACGTAATCCCCCACCTCCCTGATCTCATCCATCCTATGTGAGATATAGAAGATCGCCTTGTTCTTCTCCTTGAGAATCCTGATGATATCGAACAGGAGCTGCCGGTCAGGTTCGCTCATCGCAGAAGAGGGTTCATCGAAGATGATCAGGTCAGCTGAGCTGATATATCCCTGCACTGCAGCTATCAGCTGCCTCTCGGCGAAGCCGAGCTGTTCCAGCCTCGTTCTCGGATCGATCGTGATCCCGAGCTCGGCAAAGAGGGAAGCGCATCTTGCCTGAATCTCGAAACGGTTCACAAGGAAACGATGGCTTCCGACGACATCAAGCATACCGAAGTATACGTTCTCTGCTACTGTAAGGTTGTCAAAGCTCTGAACATCCTGGTTAAGGTAATGAATTCCCGCCTTCCTTGCCTGAGGAATGGAAGAGAAGGAGACCTCCTTTCCTTCCAGGAGAATCTTTCCCCTTTCGGGGGGAAACCATCCGCCGAGAAGCTTCATCAGCGTGCTTTTCCCCGAACCGTTCTCCCCTACGATCACATGGACCTTTCCCTTCTCCAGGTTGAGGGCATCTACTTCAAGATGAAAATCCCCGTAAGTCTTGCAGAGAGCATGAACCTGTAGGAAGGGAGTATTGCTCATTCATCCCCCTCATAGGCATCCACAGTAGTGAAGAGGGCAAGGTCGTGGTTGAATATCTGTTCCTTATAATAGTCACGAATAGAGTGGTTCGTGATAATCCTCTTGAAGAGTTTCATATGACCGAGACGGAAAAAGGCGCTTTTATCGAAGTTATCCTTTGCACAGATCAGCGTCGTCTCCTTGGCAACCTCTAATGCCCCGTGAATCAGATCAGCCTTTCCCTGGGAATTGACCGTGACATGAAGATCTTCATTGATCCCGTCCACCTCGATGAACAGGTGGTTCACATAGAACTTGTTGAGATTGGAAAGGGTCATGGATCCGAAGAGAGCAAGTTCACCCTTGTCGAGTTCGCCTCCGAGGAGGACCACCTGGTTATGCTCCTGCAGGGATATACGGAGGGCAACCGATACATCATTTGTAAGGACAGTGAGACCGGTCCGCTTTTCAAGCGCCGCAGCGATACGGGTATTGACCGGACCGTTCGACAGCATGACCACGTCCCCGTCGGAAACAAGGCGGAGAGCGATCGAAGCAATCCTGTCGTACTCCTCCTTCGCTCCGGTACGGCCGATAAGCTCCTGAAGCGGATCGGAATCATCATCGGGGGTGAGCACCGCTCCACCGTGAGTGCGGGTAAGCCATCCCTCACTCTCAAGCCTCTCGAGGTCTCTTCTGACCGTCACTTCCGAAACGTTCAGCAGTTTGCCGAGCTCCTGGACCTGAGCCTGATTATGTTCCCTGAGGTATTCCTTTATAATCCGTTTCCGTTCAACTGCATACATAGGCTGCTCTCTCCTGATTATACGTGTAACCATCCCCTATCGCAACGAAATAATCAACCACACTATGTTAAACAAGGCATTTCACTCGGTTAATACATAAATGAAACTTTTTCTTGACAGATTCAAAATCTCATTCCTATAATTTATTCACAAACGAAAGCAATTTGTTTTATTTATGATCGTTTTCATGAATATTTGCTTTCAGACCGTTCTAAGGAGGAATATATGAGAAAGGTCTTGATCAGTTTAGTGGTACTGCTGGTTGCAGTGAGTATCGGAGCTCCATTGTTTGCACAGGGAGGAAGTGAATCAGCTCAGAAGGTTGTCGGTATCGCAATGCCTACACAGTCTTCACAGAGATGGATTCAGGATGGAAACTACATGAAGGACATCCTTGAGGAAAGAGGCTACAAGGTTGACCTTCAGTATGCTGAAGATAATATCGATGCTCAAGTATCACAGCTTGAGAATATGATCGTGAAGGGATCAGATGTTCTCGTCATCGCATCAATCGACGGTGAATCACTCACCAACGTTCTGAAACAGGCGAACGACAACGATGTAAAGGTCATCGCATACGACCGTCTCATCAAGAACAGCCCCTATGTCAGCTACTACGCAACCTTCGACAACTTCCTCGTCGGTGTCCAGCAGGGCGGTTATATCGTGAAGGCTCTTGACCTCGCTTCAGGCGCAGGCCCCTTCAATGTCGAACTTTTCGCAGGTTCACCCGATGACACGAACGCCTACTATTTCTTTGACGGCGCCATGAGCGAACTGCAGCCCTACATCGACAACGGACAGGTTGTGATCGCAAGCGGACAGACAGACTTCAATGAAGTCGCAACCCTCAGATGGGACGGTGCTACCGCACAGCAGAGAATGGATAACATCCTCACTGCCTTCTACACAGATAAGAAAGTGGATGCAGTACTCTCACCCTATGACGGCATCTCCATCGGTATCCTCTCTTCCCTGAAGAGCGTCGGATACAACAAAGCTGACGGTATGCCTATCGTGACCGGTCAGGATGCTGAGATTCCTTCCGTGAAATCAATTCTCAGCGGCGAACAGGCTGCCACAGTATTCAAAGATACCAGAACACTCGCAAAGCGTGCTTCCGACATGGTCGATGCAGTGCTCCAGGGAACAACTCCTGAAATCAACGACACAACCACCTACGACAATGGAGTCAAGGTTGTCCCGTCATTCCTTGAAGTTCCTGTCTCAGTCGATATCAATAACTGGGAATCAGCTCTGATCGATACAGGATACTACACCAAAGATCAGCTGGGACTGTAGTCAGGTAAAAGAAACCCGTCACACTGGTGGCCGGTTCCTGACCTCCCCTACCATGAGAAGCCGGTGCCCCACGCGGAGCACCGGTTTCTATAAACAAGTGTGACCAGAGATAAGGTGTGCTATACTGATACCACCTTGTCAGGAGTATTGAAGACTATGGCAAAAACAATTTTGGAAATGCGTGATATCATCAAACGCTTCAGTGGAGTGACTGCATTGCAGAACGTAAACCTCACTGTCGAAGATGATGAGATTCATGCGATTGTCGGTGAGAACGGAGCAGGCAAGTCAACCTTGATGAACGTTCTCTCCGGTGTATATCCTCACGGAACCTATGAAGGCGAGATCCGCTACATGGGAAACGAATGTGAGTTCAGGACGATCAAGGACAGTGAAGCCCTCGGAATCGTCATCATCCACCAGGAACTCGCCCTTGTCCCTTACCTCTCCATTGCAGAGAATATCTTTCTCGGGAACGAACGAGCCTCTTCCGGAGTGATCAACTGGCATAAGACTGTCAGTGAATCGAAGAAACTGCTGCAGAAGGTAGGACTCGAGGAAGACCCCAACACTCTCATCGGTGATATCGGGGTGGGAAAGCAGCAGCTGGTCGAGATCGCCAAGGCGCTCTCGAAGGATGTGAAGCTGCTCATTCTAGATGAACCCACCGCCGCATTGAACGACGAGGAGTCGCAGAAACTGCTCGACCTCCTTATCGATTTAAAGAAGGAAGGAGTCACCTCCATCCTCATTTCCCACAAGCTCAATGAAGTGGAGCAGGTGGCGAACAAGATCACTGTCATCCGCGACGGTCAGGTGATCGAGACGATGGACAGAAAGGACGGAGACTTTCACGAAGACCGGATCATCACCAGCATGGTCGGTCGTGAGATCTCTGACCGCTGGCCTGACCGTGACAATGCGATCGGTGAAGAGATTTTCCGTGTCGAGGACTGGACGGTCTATCACCCGCAGAACGAAGAGAGGAAAGTGATCAACAAGGCAAGCTTCAATGTCCGTAAGGGCGAGGTTGTCGGTTTCGCAGGACTCATGGGAGCCGGCAGAACCGAGATTGCCATGAGCCTCTTCGGGAAATCGTACGGTCAGAAGCATTCGGGAAAGATCTTCAAGAACGGAAAGGAAATTGTCCTGTCCAACGTGAGTGACGCGATCGATAATGGAATTGCCTACCTTACTGAAGACAGAAAGAACTACGGTCTCGTCCTGATTAATGATATCAGGACCAATATCTCCCTTGCGAACCTGAAGAAGGTGACAAACAACGGAGTGATCAACAGGAACGAAGAGATCGTGGAAGCTGAAGAGTACAGAAAACAGCTCAATCTCCGCTGTACCGGTATCGACCAGGTGGTCGAGAGTCTCTCGGGAGGAAACCAGCAGAAGGTCGTGCTCAGCAAGTGGCTGATGAGTGATCCTGAAGTACTCCTCCTCGACGAACCGACACGTGGAATCGACGTCGGTGCGAAATACGAAATCTATACCATCATCAACAGGATGGCGGCCGAGGGGAAGGCCGTACTTATGATCAGTTCCGAACTGCCGGAGCTGCTCGGCATGTGTGACCGCATCTACGTGGTCAACCACGGTGAGATAGCAGGAGTCCTCGACAGGAAGGACGCATCTCAGGAATCGATCATGAGAATCATCATGAATCACCAGAAAAACATCGTAAAGGAGTGGGCATGAACATTAAACACTATATCAAAGCGAATCTGAGGAAGAATGGGATGTTTACCGCCCTCATTTTTATCATGGTCTTCTTCCAGATTCTCACCGGAGGAATTCTTTTCCGTCCGATGAACATCAACAACATCGTCCTTCAGAACGCATATGTCCTCATCCTGGCGACAGGGATGCTGCTCGCGATCCTGACAGGAAACATCGACCTTTCAGTAGGATCGGTCGTCGCCTTCGTCGGCGCCATATCGGCGGTCATGATGGTTGACTGGCACTTTCCAGTCTTTCTCACCATTATCCTCGCCCTACTGATCGGCATCGCGGTGGGAGCCTTCCACGGCTATTTCATAGCCTACATGCGTATCCCGGCGTTCATCGTCACCCTGGCCGGAATGCTTATCTGGAGAGGACTCACCATGGTCATCCTCAAGGGACAGACAAAGGCTCCCTTCGAAGAATCCTTCCAGGCAATCGCAGCAGGGTATCTGCCGGGAAGAGACATCAGAGTGGGAGACATGAACGTCATAGCGCTCCTGTTCGGAATCGTCGTCTCGATCATCGTCATTCTGGCAATACTGAGAATACGGAAAAGCCAGCAGAAGTACAACTTTGAAACCGTTCCCTTCTGGGTTGAGATGCTCAAAGCAGGCCTGATCATCGTCGGAGTCAACCTCCTTACCATCAGCCTCGCCCGCTACAACGGCATCCCCATCATCCTTCTCCTTCTTCTCGGTCTGGTACTCCTGTACACCTTCATCACACAGAAGACAATATTCGGAAGACACATCTACGCACTCGGTGGAAATGAGAAGGCCGCGAAACTCTCAGGAGTCAAGACACAGAGAGTGATGTTCCTGGTCTACACCAACATGGGACTCCTCTCAGCCCTCGCCGGGCTCGTTGTCGCCGGACGACTCAATGCAGCGACACCGAAGGCAGGAACCATGTTCGAACTCGATGCCATCGCATCCTGTTTCATCGGAGGTGCATCAGCATCAGGCGGTATCGGAACAGTGGTGGGAGCGATCATCGGCGGTCTCGTCATGGGTGTTCTCAACAACGGTATGTCGATCATGGGTGTCAGCGTTGACTGGCAGCAGACGATCAAGGGACTTGTCCTTCTCGGGGCCGTTCTCTTTGATGTCATGACGAAGAACAAGAAATAAGAAGAAAAAAACACAGCGAAGAAAGGCACTGGAACAATCCGGTGCCTTTTTCAATGACAGACGATCATAGAAAAGTGGGAACAGGTCAATCAGACTGAGAGAGTTCATATAGGTTCTATTCTTTCAGATGTGAAGAACCCGTATGATGTAAGATAATTGAGAAAAATCGACCTACAAAAACCAATTTTAATGAAATTTTATTTTCTTACTATAAGAATATATACATTCTCCAACCGGGTATTTGCAGACTTCTCAACCGGGTATTTGCAGAACATCATTTACGGACGCAATGCGGTAAGAGGAACTACATACACTCCGTCATCACGCAAATAGGCGGCATTCGAAAGACCGCAGATCACACAGAGAGTTGATGCTGGTTTCTCGAATTTCATGTTGATCCGTTTCAAGGATGCTGCTGCAGCATCTATCTGATTCGCACCCAGTTTGATCTCAAATGCACTCCATGAGCCATCCGGCAGCTCAATGACTGCATCAATCTCATTGTTATCGTAATCTTGATAATAGTAGAGTTCACCACCAAAGGACTGAGCATAAACCTTCAGATCTCGCACACATAGCGCTTCAAATAAAAATCTGAAGGTCTGAAGATCTCCTATGAGCTTCTCTTCCTGAGTAATACCCAGAAGGGAACAGGCAAGAGAAGGATCGGTAAAATGACGCTTTTCTGCCTGCCTGACAGGTAAGGCAGATCGCAGTGAGGCTCCAAAAGGTTTCTGATTCTCAAGAAGAAAAAGCTTCGAAAGGACATCCAGATAGTCAGTGATCGTTTCCTCGCTCACGGTCTCTCGTTCTACGCCCATCATATCATCCTTTAGTTTCTTCTTTCCTGCCGTCGTACTTTCGTTTCTTGCGAGGGATCGCAGCAAACGTCTGAATTTTACTTTATCCCTTTTTTTATCATCAATCCTGTCAATGTCCTCATCAACAACATTTTTCAGGTACATGGTTGGAAGCAAGACAGCATTCTTTAAAGACAACCCGATGCTGCCAGGCCACCCGCCCCGGAGAATAAAAGACGCAAGCTTTTTCAGTTCTACTTCACCAGTCAATACAGTGTCAAAGGATCCTGTACATATATCCTGAAGAGAGATATTTCCCGAGGAATCATCTGATTCAAAAAGTGACATGGTCATCATCCTAAGACGAACGATACGTCCGGTTCCTGAATGCATAACACCCTCATGATGCGGTGTTGCAGAGCCTGTGAGAAGGTACTGGCCTTTCTTAGTATTCCTATCCACCTTGAATCTCACGGCATCCCATAGCGGGGGGACCTCCTGCCACTCATCGATAAGTCTCGGGAAATCACCTTTCAGCACGCTGGATGGGTCAAGCCGAGCCAACGTACGGTTCTGAAAATTACCGGCAGGATCGCCAACAAGAAAAACGCTTTCGGAGTATTTTTCTGCTGTCCATGTTTTTCCGCACCATTTCGGCCCCTCTATACAGATAGCACCGAATGCCTGCAGATACTGTTCAACGGTATCATCAACGATTCTTATACGATATTCAGCATGATTCATAAAGACTCCTCTTAGTATTTACATACTATCATCCTACATATAGCATTGCAATACCATTCGGTGTTTTTGGGAGAAATCATTCGGTGTTTTTGGGAGAAATCATTCGGTGTTTTTGGGAGAAATCATTCGGTGTTTTTTGGAGAAATCATTCGGTGTTTTTTGGAGAAATCATTCGGTGTTTTTTGGAGAAATCATTCGGATTTTTTTGGAGAAATCATTCGGATTTTTTGGGAGAAATCATTCGGATTTTTTGGGAGAAATCATTCGGATTTTTTGGGAGAAACCATTCGGATTTTTTGGGAGAAATCATTCGGATTTTTTGGGAGAAATCATTTGACTTCAGCCATGTAAGAAGTTATCCAATGATGGAACAAGTATGCACAGATGTCACGCGGACAGACCTGACACAGGAAGATTTTCCAGTATCTACGGATATATGTCCGAAGGACTATTGGTAATAGATGTTTTTCTATAAAAGAATTAACACCAATTCTTCAGAAATATTCGTTCGAAGAGGGTTTGCGACTTGTTCCATCTGACATAGAAGCAGCTTTGACCTCTTCCTGTTATGATTTCATTGTGACAGACCCGATGTTATGAAAGAAGGTAATTATTTGATATTTTTGGGTAATTTCTTAAACATGTGCTTTTTTTACAGAACTGCCGCTGAAACGGTGTGTCTCAGCGGCAGCAAAAGGAGATTCGTTATTAAAAAGAGTGTACCTTATTTGAAGGTCACATCATTCCAGCGCAGTTCCTGCTGCAGGCTTCTCAGTGTCGTGTCATCGTCAATGAGGACCATTTCGATATCCCACATGGATGCGAGCATATCGAGCTGAGCTGAAGTCACTGATTGTGAGTAGACACTGTGGTGAGCTGCTCCGGTATAGATCCAGGCTGCTGCACCAACAGAGAGGTTGGGTTTCGGTTCCCAGAGAACTGAGGCGACAGGAAGGTGAGGCAGTTCAGCTTCCGGCTTCACTGATACAACCTCGTTGACAACAAGTCTGAATCTGTCACCGATGTCGATAAGAGAGGCCATGAGGGCTTCGCCTTCTGCTGAGGTGAAGATGAAACGGGCGGGGTCGCTCTTTCCTCCGATGCCGAGGGGCTGTACCGATATCTTGATCTTTCCCTTTGCGATGGTGGGACAGACTTCGAGCATGTGTGCACCGAGCACCTTGTCCCCGCTTTCACTGAAGTGATAGGTGTAGTCTTCCATGAAGGAGGTACCGAGTCCGGTACCGTACCCGATCACCTTAAGGATATGGGTCATGGCAGAGGTCTTCCAGTCCCCTTCTCCGCCGAAGCCGTAGCCGTCTGCCATCAGGCGCTGTACGGCAAGGCCGGGAAGCTGTTTCATACCGTGCAGGTCTTCGAAGGTTGTGGTGAACGCTGTATAGCCTCCCTCTTCGAGGAACTTTCTCAAGGCGATTTCAACCTTGGCTTCCTCGCGGAGCGTGTCGTGCTTTTCAGCACCTTTCTTACAGATATCTTCAATTTCGTAGAGTGATTCATACTCGGTGATCACTGCATCGATCTCTGCATCAGTCACTTCATTCATCACATCGACGAGGTCCATGATGCCATAGCCATCTACTGTGATACCGAACTTCTGCTGAGCGGTGACCTTGTCACCATCGGTGACAGCGACAGTTCTCATGTTGTCACCGAAACGGGCGACCTTCATGGTCTTCGCTTCGGTGAAACCTACTGCTACTCTCACCCACTCACCGAACTGTTTCTGCACCGAAGGATCCTGCCAGTGACCTGCGATCACATGACGGTTGATTCTCATGCGGCTCACAATGTGACCGAACTCACGTCCGCCGTGTGCGGACTGGTGAAGGTTCATGTAATCCATATCGATTGAGTCCCAGGGAATCTCACGGTAGAACTGAGTATGGAAATGGACGAAGGGTTTCGCCATTTCCTGAAGCCCTGCGATCCACATCTTTGCAGGGGAGAAGGTATGCATCCACAGGGAGATACCTACACAGGAATCATCAAGGTTCGCTTCCCTGACAACTTTCAATATCTCTTCGCTTCGGGTGACAACACCCTTGTTCAATACCTGAACAGGCACTGAATCAGATCCGTTGAGACCATCAACGATCTTCTGTGCATCATCCGCTGCCTGCCTGAGTGTCTCATCTCCGTAGAGGTGCTGGCTTCCTGTGATAAACCATATGGCCTTTCCGTTAAAAGGGTTCTTCATATCTTACTCCTTGTTTGTTTTTCGTATGTTCTCAGCCCTGGCCGTAGTAGGCTCCGGGGCCGTGTTTTCTGAAATAGTGCTTATCGAGCAGGTAGTCAGGTACCTCCTCGGTCGTCCTTTCGATCATGATGGTATTCAGTGCCATCTTTGCCACTTCCTCGAGCACGATAGAATTCTCCACCGCCTTCATCGGTGTTCCTCCCCAGGTGAAAGGACCATGGGAGGCAACAAGGACTGCGGGAACCGCTGTCGGATCGATTCCGGCATTCCTGAAATGGTCTGCGATCACAATACCGGTGTTCAGTTCGTAGGCTGTGTTGACCTCTTCAGCTGACAGGGGACGGGTGACAGGAACCGGTCCATAGAAAGTATCGGCATGGGTCGTGCCGAAGGCAGGTATGGGACGGTAGGCCTGAGCCCAGGAGACTGCGGCAACCGAGTGGGTGTGGGCAATGGCATTGACCTTTTCGAATGCCTTGTACAGATGGATGTGGGTAAGGGTATCGGAAGAGGGTCTGATATCTCCTTCGATCACCTCGGCAGTCTCGATATCGACAAGGACCATATGCTGCGGTCTCATCTCTGCGTAGCTCATGCCGCTCGGTTTAATCGCCATGACACTCCGGTCTTCGCTGATACCGCTCACATTGCCCCAGGTCATTACGACAAGGTCGGTATTCCCCAGTGCGATATTCGCTTCAAATACTTTTTCCTGCAGTTCTTTATAATTCATTCAATACCTCGATATTTCTTGTTGTTACAACTTGTAGGTACATGTTATCATGAGGTCGTCAGTTCATCAAGAAAAAAGGGAGACAATCCCTTCACTTTCTGAGTATGATGAATTCACAACAGGACAGAGGGAATGAAGAAATACGAGAAGATTCAGAACATGATGAAAGAGAAAATGGCGACAGGAGCCCTGAAGCCGGGGGACAAGCTTCCCAGTGAAGCAGAACTCTGCCGCCAGTTCTCTGTTTCCAGAAACGTAGTGCGTCAGGCTCTGAAGAATCTCGAGTTCGAAGGACTCTCCGAGACAATGAAAGGGATAGGCACCTTCTGCCGTGCCCGGACAAAATCAGAGAACAGTTCAAAGACCATAGGTTTCATCAGCTTTTTCACCCAGGATTATATCTTCCCACAGATCATCTCCGCCGCCGATACGAAACTCTATCCCGAAGGGTACCACCTCATTCTCGGGCAGTCCCTGTATGATTTGAAAAGAGAAGAGGAACTCCTTGAACGATTCATCGACATGAGAGTCGATGGAATCATCATGGAACCTGTATTCGACGGGTCAGTGGAACATTCGAATGCAAAGAGGATACAACATATCATTGAAAGCGGGATCCCTGTGATGTTCATAGACAATACCATCCCCTCCATAGGTGCATCGGCCATCACACTCTCCGATATGAAATCGGGGGGAGATGCCGCGCGCTACCTCACTGAACGCGGTCATGAAAGTATCGCCCTCTTCTACCAGGAAGATTACCTGACCAAGGTACACCGAATGGAAGGGGCGAAAGCGTACCTTGAAAGCATCGGTCTCACTCCTATTCTCTTTCCCTTTACCGGGCAGGGAAAAAGAAGCAATGCACACCGAAGGGCGCTTGAGATGATAGAGAGGTATGACGGCACCTTCAGTGCAGTGTTCTGCTCGAGTGACGAGGATGCGATGCATATCATCGAAGCTGCCGATACACGAGGGATCAGGATCCCTGAAGACCTTTCCATTATCGGATTCGATAACCAGCTGTTTAGTGCCCACAACAGGATAAACCTCACAACCTTCGCCCACCCCTCCCAGAAAGTGGGACGCCTTGCCGCCTCGGGTATCCTTGAGGCCATCGCACACCCTCTGGAAAACACCGAGACCTCCACGATTCTTGAAGCTATGATGATTGAACGGGAATCGGTGGCAGATATCAGAAGCTGACCTGCTTCGATACAGACACTCCTCTTCTCTTTCCCTGATAAATCTCCCTCCCCTTGCAGCTATCACACAGAAGCAGACGTACTTTCTCCTCCGTATACAAGATAACGGGAATTCAACATCTGATTCCGGTTCTTGACAAGGAGTAAGCCATTGACTCATAATAACAATGTAGAGTTTATCTGGGATGGAGAAAAGGACAAAGCGAACCAAAAGAAACATGGTATTTCTTTTGCACAGGCGTCGAATGCCTACTTTGATCCTTTCTCTATCAGCCGTCCGGACGATGATCACCCGGAAAACAGGATGCAGTTACTGGGGAATATGATCAACGACGGAGAAACAATAATTTTCATGGTATATATCGAAATAGACGAAGAAGAGGATCTAATCCGAATAATATCAGCTCGATATGCGAATAAAAGGGAGAAGCAACAATATGGACGTGGTTATTTCACGAAGTGATCAGGTTCCTTTGACAGAGGAAGAAAAGAAAAAATTAAAAAAATACAGCAGGAAACCCATCGATTATAGTGACATTCCGGAGGCTACTGATGGGAAAGGATGGAAACCTCACTATCCTGATCTTTATTTCAATCCGACCAGGATCAAGGCACTGCGAGCCAGACTGGGACTGTCCCAGAGAGAATTCTCTGCTATGTTCGGTATCAACATGCATACCTTGCGCAACTGGGAACAGGGGAGACGACGTCCCGACCGCACTGCCTGCATTCTTCTCAAGCTCACCGAGGCGGACCCTGAGCATGCGAGACAGGTCCTAGCGGAACACCTGAACGGTGAGAACGTACATCACAACTGAGTCCAAGATTCAGAGAAGGCTGCAGAACGAACTCTGCAGCCTTGTTTTTTCTATTCATTGAAGGTCATGGAACAAGAACGACTTTCAGTGATTCATCGCCCTTCCCTGCCATTTCAAACGCTTCCTGGAATTTTTCCAGAGGATAGGTGTGGGTGACAACACCTTCTGTCGGCATCCTGCCGTCCCCGATCCATTCGATGACCGGTTCATAGCAGTGAGGACCAAGGTGAGCTCCGAAGAGGTTAAGCTCCTTCGTATCGCTTATGATACTCCAGTCAACGCTGGTGGGCTGACCGAAGACACTGAACTCTACGAACGTTCCCATTCTCCTGATCGCCTCGAGTCCCTGCTGAACACTTGAGGGGTGGCCGGTCGCTTCGATGTAGACATCACAGCCATACCCTCCGGTGAGTTCGCGAATCTTTGTAACAACATCTTCCTTGGAAGGATTCATCACAATATCGGCACCGAAGGCTTTCGCCATCCTGAGTCGGTCATCCTTCATATCGAGAACGATCAGCTTCTTCGGGTTCTTCATCCTGATCGCTCCGACCATGCCGAGACCGAGTGTGCCGGCACCGGAAAGGACGACAACATCCTCGTTCCCGATATTTCCGCGATCAACGCAGTGCTTCGAACAGGAATAGGGCTCGACAAGAACAGCCTTCTCCATCGGGATCTCTTTGGGCACCTTGTAGACTCTCGCTTCCTTGGGGAATTTCATGTACTCGGCCATGGCGCCGTGAACATTATCCTGGAAACCGTAGATATCGTGTTTCTCACACATCCAGTAGTATCCTCGGTCACAGAACATGCACTCGCCGCAGGGGATGATCTGCTCACTGATCACACGATCCCCGATCTTGAAGTCTCCCTTCACCCTGTCACCGAGCTCGACGATCTCACCGATGAACTCATGACCTGGAATGACCGGTCCCTTCACGAAGGCAGGGATTCCATCACCTCCCCAGTAACGTGAGGCACCGTGCTCGCACTTCACATCACTTGCACAGATTCCACATGCTTCGACCTTAATGACGATCTCTCCCTCTCCCGCACGGGGAACGGGGACTTCTTCATATCTGTAATCCTGAGCACCGTGTGCAACGACGGCCTTCATTGTCTTCGGCAGTTCACTCATTTCAATACTCTCCTTATGTGTCAGGTTTTCAGCTCTGCTGTTTTTCCTGTTCTGTTCTATCGAGGTCTATCTGCAGCTTCCCATTCTCATTCCATACAATGTATGAAAGGTAGCAGTGACGATTCGGATCATAGAGGGGATCTCCCTCTATCTCCATATAGGTTCGTGCATGGAAGACGAATATATCTTCTCCGTGTTCATCCTGTGTAACACTGTTGTGCCCGGGACCGTACAAGGGTCGTTCAGGATCGGTAGTAAGGATCGGCTTAGGGGACTTCGTCCAGGAATCGGGATCAAGAAGATAACTCGACAGGGAAGCTGAGAGGACACCGACGCAGTAGTTATGGTCGGTAGCACTTGCCGAGTAGGTGATGTACACCCGCCCTTCATGAGTGATCACGGCGGGACCCTCATTGACGAGAAAACCTATCTTCTCCCACTCAAACTCGGGGGTGCTGAGCATCACTGCCGGTCCGGTGAGTGTCCAGGGATTTGCCATCAGACTGATGTAGAGGTTGGAATTGCCTTCAATATCGGGATCCTTCTGTGCCCAGATAAGGTAGTGGTTTCCATCATATTCCCAGTGAGTGGCATCGAGGGCAAAGGATTCCCACATGGTTCTCAGCTGCCCCTTCTCCACCCACTCTCCTTCCATCGGATCTTCCGAGGTATTCTCAAGAACATAGATTCTATGGTTGAACAGTCCGTCCCTGGTCACAGTGGTTTCTGCTGCGGCAAAGTAGATGTACCACGCTTCGTCATAGTAGTGGATTTCGGGTGCCCAGATGTTAGCGCTCAGGATACCCGTTTCACGCTTTCTCCAGAGAACTTTTTCTTCAGCCTGCTTCAGTCCTTCAAGAGTTGAAGAACTCCTGAGTATGATCCTGTCGTACTCGGGAACGGAGGCGGTGAAGTAATAGGTGCCATCAGCACCCTTGAGGATACAGGGATCCGCCCGCTGAGCGACGAACGGATCCAGAGGAGTTGAATATAGCATGTGATGCCTCTTTCTATTTCACCGAGAGACGGACACAGTTCCAGGTGAGAGGAGCAATCGTTCCGGTGAGCGTTCCTTCTGTTACAGTGAGAGTCTCGACGGAAGTCGGAACGACGTTGTCGGGAGTTACCTTCGAGTTGATTGCCTTTCTGTCCTCACTTGCCATGTGGACATGCTCTATCACCGACACATCAGTAAACCCAGCCAGATCGATATCAATCTCAAGTGATTCCCCGGGATTCCTGTTGATCATGAAGAACACCAGTTCACCCGCCTCTTCATTGTGGATGGTACAGACATCGAGATACAACACCTTCCCATACATCTCATTCTCATAACTCGGGGCATCAGCCACCGACTGAAGGACAGTTCCCTGACCATACAGGGATGCATAATAGAAGGGATAGAAGATGGTCTGTTTCCATACTGTTCCATCGTTCTCGGTCATGATCGGTGCAATGACATTGACCAGCTGTGCAAGGCATCCGATCTTCACTCTGTCCGAATGCCTCAGCAGCGAGTTGATCATTCCCCCTACAACGATCGCATCCTCAAAATTATAGATATCTTCAAGCAAGGGAGGTCCAACGACCCACGGCTTGCGTGAGAGCATATCTTCGTCCTGCTTGCGTGAGTGGAACCATACATTCCATTCATCGAAGGAGAGATAGATCGTCTTGTCGCTCCGCTTCTTTGCCTTGATGAAATCGGCTGTCTTCACGACAGTTTCGATGAAGTCATCCATTCCCATCGGGGATGCCATGTAGGTGGCAAGGTCATCTTCCGGGTTCTTCAGGTATATATGAAGGGAAAGGTAATCAACATTCTCATAGGTCTCGTCAAGGACGATTCTCTCCCACTCGGGGAAGGTGGGCATGTCCCGGTTCGAGGAACCGCACACAACCAGTTCACAGTTAGGATCGAAAAGTTTGAGAGCCTTTGCCGTCTCGTTTGCGAGACGCCCGTACTCGTACGGTGTCTTCTGCCCCACCTGCCACGGACCGTCCATCTCGTTGCCAAGGCACCACATTTTAATGCCATGGGGTTGCTCTACCCCGTGCTGTTTTCTCAGATCGCTCCAGTAGGAACCACCTTCATGGTTGCAGTACTCGACAAGGTTGACCGCATCTGCTATCCCTCGGGTACCGAGGTTGATCGCCATCATCACTTCAGTATTAGCCTTCTTCGCCCATGAAACGAATTCATTCAGACCGAAGGTATTCGGCTCCTTCGATTTCCATGCAAGATCAAGCCTCACAGGACGATCCTCGACCGGACCTACCGTATCTTCCCAGTTATACGAAGACACATAGTTCCCTCCGGGATAACGAACCACAGGGACCTGCAGCTCCTTCACCATCTCAAGGACATCGGTACGGAAACCCTCTTCATCAGCCTTCTCATGGCCGGGTTCATAGATACCGCCGTACACGGCTCTTCCGAGATGTTCGATGAAGGATCCATAGATTCTGGGATCGATCTCCCCTACCTTGAATTTTCTATTGATATATATCTGTGTTTTCATACAATTACTCCCTTATATTATCCTTTCACGCTTCCTGAACTGAGACCCGAGATGAAATACCTCTGGAACATCAGGAACAGGATGATAATCGGTATCGTCGCGATGACAGCACCGGAAATCAGATTGTCATAGTTATTCCCGTACGGTGTAAGCAGGGTATTCAGTCCGATAGGAATCGTGAAGCTCTTAGTACTTCTCAGGACGATCAACGGCCAGAGATAGTTATTCCAGCTCTTCAGTCCTTCCAGAATCGCCATGGCTCCATAGGCAGGAAGAAGCAGAGGAGACATGATCCTGAAATAGATACCGATCTCTCCCACTCCGTCGATGCGCGCCGCATCCATCAGGTCAAGGGGAAGTCCGAGTGAGAACTGACGGAAGAAGAAAATGGCGACCGGAGAGAGGATGAACGGGAGGATGACTCCCCCTATCGTATCCATCAGGTGGATACCTATCAGCATCTTGTAAAGGGGAAGGATCAGGATCTGTAGCGGCACCATCATCAGAACGATGACAAGGGTCGTAAGAAGCCGTCTCCCCTTGAACTCATAGACTGCAAGTCCGTACCCGACAAGTGAGGTAAGGAAGACAGTGATTGAGGTCTGGAGAAGAAGGATCACTATCGAGTTCTTGAACCAGAAGGGATAGAGCGCCTTCTTTCCGAAGAGCAGTTCCTTGTAGTTATCGAGGTTCTTGCCTTCCGCCATCATCGTATCAAGTGAGATTCCGAATCTTAAGAGGTCGGATCCCGGTCGGAAGGAAGACATCAAAAGCGCTACCAGCGGGAAGAGGACGACAATCGCCAGTGCTGAAAAGAGGATGAGAAGGATGATGCTTATGGTTCTCTGCTTTGCTATAGGTGTCATCATACGTCACTCCCTTTCTTGAAAAATCCTCTGAAGAACAGCTGCACCACATTGAAGAACACAACAATGAGAAGGAGCACGAGGCCGACAGCAGAGCCGAGACCGAGTTCACCATGCTGAAAACCTTTTCGGTAGATATAACCGACGATCGTGAGACCGTTGTTGTCGGGAGAGATTCCCTGCCAGAGGATGTAGCTCTCCTCGAACATCGAAAGTCCTCCGAGAATACTGATCGTGGTGACGAATACTATGATCGGTTTAAGAAGAGGCATGGTGATGACCATGAACTTCTGCACCGTCGATGCTCCGTCAATGTCGGCTGCTTCGTACAGTGCGTGGGGAATCGTCTGCAGTCCTGAGAGGAAGTAGATGATGTTGATACCTGTCCAGCGCCATAGGGCAAGAATCAAGAGCAGGAACATCGCATGAACTCTGGTCCCGAAGAGCCAGTTCTGCGGTTCTATGCCGAAGTGAGAGATGATCGTATTGATCAGAGCCGTGTCGGCTTCCGCGAAGATCAGACGTACGATCGTACCGGCGACGACCACAGATACGAGAGACGGGACGAAGAATACGGAACGGAAGAACTTCGATCCGATGAATGATTTGCTGTTCAGTATCGTGGCAAAGATCATGGGGATCGGAATGAGAAGCGAGATCGTCAGAACCGTATATATGATCGAGTTCTGGATAGCTTTGAAGAATGAAGGGTCGCTCAGTCTTTTATAGTTGTCGAATCCTATGAACTTTGTTTCTCCCGGTACTATCTCCTGGAAACTCATGATCACTGTCGATATAAGAGGATACAGATAGATCATGAGAAGAGAGAGAATAAAGGGAGCAACAAATATATAGGGGGCAATATTTACTTTTGTCGTCTTTAGAGATTTCATGTTGTCACCTGAGACAGTCGAAATTATTTCGGCCACCTTCTTCTATATTATTTCCTTGCAGAGCACATCGCAAGGACCTTGAGAACAAGAATTCCCTCCGAACCCGGGTCCGGAAGGAATACATGTGTAAGGCAATTACTGGTTTGCTTTGAGCGTAGCTGCCGCAGCATCGAGTGCCTGAGCAGGAGTCTTGCTTCTTTCGCTGAGAGCCTGGAAGAGGATCTGTGTGTCAACGAGTTCAGCTGCGAGAGGGAATGATTCTGTGATGTTCACAGGATGGATCTCGTCCTTGACTTCGAGAAGGAGGCCGAAGATATCATCATTCACAAAATACTCTGTGTACTTATTAGGTTCGTTCATAATCGGGTTGTCCCATACTGACCAGCGGGGAGGATCGAAACCGAGTTCAGTCCAGAGTCTTTCATTGCCCTGTTCTGAGAGTTTTGCGTATGCAAGGAAGTCCTTGGCAAGCTCAACATTCTTTGACTGGTTGGTGACAACAGTACCGGTACCGCCCATACCTGCTGACCTGAATTCGCCGGGGGCGAAGCGAGGCATCGGTCTGATAGCGATTTTACCCTTGAGGTCAGGCATGTAGTCAGTGAAACGACCCATGTACCACATCGGCATCCAGATTGAACCGAAATCGCCATTGTTCATAGCACCGTAGTACTCTTCAGCGTGGTGCTTTCCACCGGGAGCTTCTACAGCAATCTTATACTTGTATAGCATATCGTACTGAAGCTGGAGAACTTCTTTGTTAATGGAATCATTGATGGTGATTGAACCATCGGGACCGATGAAGTCTGATCCGTGTTCTGAAACCATCGGCCAGTAGGACCACTGGTCAGCAACTTCTATAGTTGTCATGGGCTTGCCGGTCTTGGCTACAACCTGCTTACCTGCAGCAACATAGTCATCCCAGGTGTCGATTGCATCGATATCAACACCTGCAGCGTCCATGATCTCTACATTGTAATAGATCACAGCAGCACCTACGTGGAAAGGAATACCATAGTAATTTCCATCCTTGGCGTAGATATCGAGTCTTGCCTTGACCATTTCATCAAGAACGGGTTCAACCTTATCGTTCATAGGTTCAAGCTGAACTTTACCTTTAAGGTAGTTGGGGAACTTGCTGATCTCGATATCAACGAGGTCAGGAGCACCGACTCCGGACTGAAGAGCGATCAGAAGTTTGCTGTGCATGTCTTCATAAGGAAGAGTCTCACAGGTCAGTTCGATCTGTCTGTCGGGGTTCTCTGCATTCCAGAGAGCAACAGTATCATCATAATAGTTTGCGTGAGCCTGCTGGAAAGTCCAGAGGGTCATTTCGGCAGGACCTGAAGCTGCGCTTTCTCCCTGTCCGGCTGCGAAGACCGAAAAAGAAAGAAGCAGAGTCATCAGTACGAGCATCAGCGTCTTTGTAGTTTTCATACAAAATTCTCCTTTTTTTGTAATTGTTTATATCAAAACTTATGATACGTACCCAATTATATGTTCCAATTATCATCCTGTCAAATATTATTTCAATAAATTTTATATAACAGTATATATTCCAGGGAATATACTTCTATTTCCTTTTTTATAAATATTTTAACATTTTTTTTACACCAAATTAAAACGAAGCAAGAAAGAAAAATATGGTCATTCAACCAGAGAATGCAGCACGAAAAAATTCCAAATCAATTTTTCTGATAGCATAATAATGCGAAGAATAACCACAATAAAATCATTTTATATCATTATTTTTGATATACTATAACAAAACAGATAGGCAGGAAGAAGGGCACTGAACAACATCCTATTGCCGATTTCAGCATGAAATTAACAAACCTGAGAACTGTAACTCAAAAATCTCCAGCAACTCAATACCTATTCAGTATCACAAATTGTTCATTCCGTAAAACCAAATATATTATCACTTAAGGAATTATGAACTACCCCACATACGGATAATTATATTCATTCTCCGCTATTGTTCATACATCAGACCAACCATCGCGAATCCAAGCATCGTTCATCTCCACGGAAGTGATATCTATGATCATACTCTCCTGATCCATGAATCATCATCATATATTCTGGTACATATCTTCGTTCACAAACCCTTCGAGATCCCTCACATGCCTCTATATTCTTGTAATTTTCACCGATTTCCGGTGCCATTCCTATCTTTTCGAACTATATCAACATTTTTGATTGATAAATCTAAAAGAATGGAATACAGTAATGGAAAATAGATTTCTGTTTGTAAAAGGTAAAAGCTATGCAGGGAAGAATCATGATCATAGATCCCGTCACTGACATGGACGTCATGAAGGGATTAGCCTCACCAGTACGTATCAGCATACTGAATGAACTGCGTAAGGGAGATAAGAATGTCAACGAACTCGCGGACATTCTCCATCTCCCTCAGTCTACAGTGGCTACCAATGTTATGACCCTCGAGAAAGCAAACCTTATTCAAATCGAAATCAGAAAGGCCACCAAGGGCAACCAGAAAGTCTGTAGAAACATCTATGACGAATACGTCATCAATTTCGGAAGCAAGCAGGAAAGCGACGAAGAGGTTATTACAGTAGAGATGCCTGTAGGTCTTTTTATTGAATACAGTGTTTCCGCCCCCTGTGGAATGTGCACCTCTGAAAAGATTGTCGGTTATCTTGATACTCCTGAGTCCTTCCTAGAACCTGAGCGAATCAAGGCAGGACTTCTCTGGTTTGAGAAGGGATTCGTCAAATATCAGTTCCCGAACAACTCCTACAACAAGAAAAAGCCGGTAAAGAAGCTTGAGATAGTTGTCGAACTCTCTTCGGAGATTCCCGGAACAAACCCGAAATGGCTCAGCGACATCACTCTCTCTGTGAACGATCATGAAGTGGGTACGTGGACAAGTCCCGGGGACTTCGGTGATAAACGGGGAACCTTCACTCCGGAATGGTGGAAACTCGAAGGATCACAGTACGGACTTCTTAAAACATGGACAGTCACTGAGGAAGGATCATTCGTTGACGGCATCCAGATCTCGAACCTGAAGATCAGCGACCTGAAGCTCTCGACCCATCACTCGATCAAAGCCTGCTTTGCTGTCAAGAAGGATGCAGAGAACGTGGGCGGTATTAACATCTTCGGACAGGGATTCGGAAACTACAATCACGATATTCTTCTGAACCTTTATTTTTAACGAGCGACTCTCTGTCTTGTATACAATTTGCATACAGAAATTACTCCAAACGTGCAAACCCCGTTGTCTCTCTGAATTGAAATAGGATATGCTTTAGGAATCAAGATATCAGGAGCGTTCCGTGCAGGACCACCAGACCCATAAAGCAAAAGCCATTCTGCTTATGATCCTTTCAGCTACATTCTTCTCATTCATGTCCACCTTCGTCAAACTTTCAGGCGATATTCCCTCAATGGAAAAGGCCGTTTTCCGTAATCTAGTGAGCCTCATCATCGCATTTACAATCCTGAAAAGCCGAGGCTTGAGTCTCTGGGGCAGCAGGGAGAACAGGAAATTCCTCCTGATGAGATCGATATTCGGAGGAGTGGCCATCATCCTGTTCTTCTACTCGATCGACCATTTGATCCTTGCAGACTCAGCGATGCTCAACAAACTCAGTCCCTTCTTCGTCCTGATATTCGCAGGCATCTTTCTCAAGAACCCGATTAAACCCTTCCACATCATATCGGTCACCCTTGCATTGATAGGAGCAGCTCTGGTCATCAAACCAAGCTTTGACTTCACCTCAATGGCTCCAGCCCTCGCAGGACTCACCTCTGCCTTCGTGGCAGGCATCACCTACACGATCATCAGCTACCTAGGAGGAAAGGAGAACAGCTATACTATCGTATTCTTCTTCTCCTTCGTATCAACGATCATATGCCTCCCCTTCCTCTTCTTTGATCCTGTCATGCCGACTCTCATTCAGCTTTTCTACCTTATCATGGCAGGAGCAATGGCTGCAGGAGGACAGATACTCCTGACCGTCTCCTACAAGTTCGCACCTGCAGGAGAAGTATCGATTTATCAGTATTCACAGATCATCGTTTCCAGTGTTATCGGTATCTTCGTGTTTTCAGAACTACCCGATTACCTGAGCATCATCGGCTACATCATCATCTTCGCCGCAGGATACCTCATGTACCTCAGAGGAAGAAAAACAGTCTCACTGCAGACTCCTCTGGAACCTTCAAAGCAATAAGTTCGTTTCTAAAACTGCCTTATAGCTCTCCTCAGGAATGCCATCTCAATGTAATACATTTTCAATGATAGATTTTTATTGTAAAAGCATAACCAATCAGTTTTTGGAATTTTCAAAACAGATTTTAGAGTAAATTCCTTCATACATCTTGATATATTAAATGACATACGTCACATCATTATCAATCACATAAAAACACAATAAACCATCCTCCATAAAAACTTATGTTATGACCTATCTTGCACTTTAATACCATAAAATTAAAGCCGTTTTTTTTATATATAACAACATTTGTATAGTAATATATTCCTATTTTAAAAATATATATGGGTATTCTAGATATTATTCTCTAGACTGCCCTTATGACATGAGTGATATTATAGATGTAAAGCATGGCAGAGATTCTTGTGGGAAGACAATGCCGATGCATGGGTGTGTGTATGCCAATTGTTTGAATTCCAATTATGCACTACTGGCATTGGTCGATTTTATGTATATATCATGCAGTTGTTATGACATATCATACTTACAACATAAAATATTTCCACAAGGAGGAAATAACGCTATGAAAACAAAGAAATCAAAACAGTCGAGATTGATTCTGTTATCCCTCATACTGCTCGTTCTGGCAGTTGCCCTAGTCGGCTGTGATGTAGCCGGAACTGATCCTCTCGATCAAAGCACTATTGATGTGACAAGAGGAAAACCGGCTACCACTGGGCCCTATTTTGACAGTTTAGATGATGATCAGGATGTACACTGGGGCGAAGAAGGGGATGTAGTTGAGCTTGAGCTGAATGATCAGGTTGATAATTCTTGGAATGAAAATGACTATATCTATTTTAAAGATGCTGATGGTGACGGCGAGTATGATGCTGGTGAAGAGAGTAGTGTAGCTGATGCTACACATCGAGTAATCGGCGAAACACTCATTGGATATTATTCAAGTAACTTTGTCCTTTCCGCAGGACAGGATATATATGCCGGTGATGTGACTGTCTCGAATGATACTGATGGTATCACGATCACGATTACTCCTATTGAGAATACAGTTGTCAGTGAATATCATATCTACACGTACAAAGACGGCGATCCAATGCCGATCAAGCGCCCGGTACCAGGCAAAGCACCCGTTACAGGAACTGGAGATGAAGGAGAATCATCAACAGTGACAGTTACCTTCACCTGG
The DNA here is from genome assembly GCA_963677695.2 of Sphaerochaetaceae bacterium. Classification (GTDB taxonomy): domain Bacteria; phylum Spirochaetota; class Spirochaetia; order Sphaerochaetales; family Sphaerochaetaceae; genus SABI01. The sequence goes on from CAXXUJ010000001.1 coordinate 173,773, forward strand.
GATGAACTTGGTGGAACAATTGAAGATACCTACTACTTTGCTGTACATACCGCGCTTGACTCAGAAAGCGAGGATGTAGTCTCCGAAGTAGCAGGTGAGACTGCATATGCTTCAGATGAAGATCCCTCATACAATGGTAAAGGAGCGTGGTTCTATATCATAGGATATACAGCAGTTCCCTATTATGAATTTATCATTGAGACCCTAACCTCCGGAGGATCTGGAGGAGGTTCCACAGAGCCTACTTGGGGTGAGGAGACAGCATTTGCAGGAAATACCGAAGGGGAAAAAGACCCTAATGTGCAAGGAAAAAATGCTTGGTGGTTCTATATTGATGCAAGAGAAACAATTGATGAAGAAACAGATGCAACTATTACTTATAATGAAGACACAGTACAGGCCATCTATGCAGGTCAGAAACTGGTCGATGGGGCCTACGTAACCTATCAGAAGTCCTCAGGTACTGTAACAATTGCGCTTGGCAGCAATATGAGACTGCAGGATGATGAAGAGTCGATCAAAATTCAGGGTTACGACGTACTTCCTACCTATAGACCTTCTACCGGCGGATTCGATACTAAAACTGATACAGCAGGAACGATTAATATACTAAAGGATGGCAGAACGAATCCTTATGATTATGTAGTTATTCATTTCGATGCAGAAACATTAGCCGTTCGTGATGAATAAGTAGCAATACACTTATTGATAGAAGCTGCGGATTGTCTCGCAGCTTCTTTTTTCAATTCCCTTCCTTAATTTGTAACACTGTGGAGTAAAAATCAGGGCAACAACGTCGCCCACACCGTCACTTCGTGTTGTGCTGCGATATTCCCACCGAAGTACGGATACGATAGAAATTTCTTAGAACTGTGGAAAGGAGTGGTTTTCGGTATCACTACCGTTGCATCTTCGTAGGTGAAGATGTATCTGTCATCTTCGCTTGTGATCGTTCCTGTTCCGCTCTCCCCTATCTCGAGAGTACCGAGCAGTTCGCTTTCACGTACTCCATCGATATAGGCATAGGCAAGGATTTCCAGCTGATCGTTATACCATCTCCAGCCGAAGCGGGCAGACCAGGTATGAATATTCTGGGCTGATCCCTCTGCAAACCCGAACAGTTTGTTTATATCACTTTGATCTGAGCCTATATCATAGATAGCTGATTCATCAAAGCGGAAGGAGAAGGAGAGTGTATCATCTGATACGTAGGTGAAGAACTCATGTGTTGAGTAATGGCTCCCTTCCGGGATGATATAGGTTATCTCCTGACCGTAGTCGTTGTACAGCGAACAGGAGGAGAGAACGAGCAGGGGTATAAGCAGGGCAGTCAGGCGGAAAGCTCTCATGCGTTCACTATACAACGATATGAATGTGCTGAGAAGTAATCCTTCCATGCTCTGACTTCTATTGAATACAGCGAATATACTCCCGTTCGTTTACACTCGTTGATTATTTTACTATCTTTGTGTGATAAAGAGAGGAGAAACACATGAGAGCACTGCTGCTTGAGGGACTGAATTTTTATCCCACAGAAGAGAACCTGAAGAATCTGAGAGAAACCTACCCTGACATTGAATTTGTCGTACGTAAACGTGAAGGGTATGACCCTTCCGATATCGACTCTTTCGATATCATCATGGGGTTTGCACGGAAAAAGGATCTCAAGCAGGCGACTAAGCTCAAGTGGCTGCAGAGTCCTACTGCCGGAATCGACATCTTTGCCGATCCCAAGCTCTACGCGAATAAGGAAGTGATCCTTACAAAAGCCTCTGGCACCTACGGAAGACAGATAGGGGACCATGTGATCGGGAGTATCATCGCTCACAATCACGATTTTCTCGGTCACCATGACAGAATGAAACAGCAGGAATGGAAACTCTTCTTCCCCGAGCATGATCTGTTCAGTTCCACAGCTACCGTCATCGGGTTCGGGGATCTGGGACAGCAGATCGCCCGCAAGATAAAATCTCTCGATATGAAGGTGAATGTAGTGAGAAGGAGTGTGACAGAGTCACACCCTGATGTAGATAGGTTCTTCACTCTTGAAGAGCTCCCTGAGGCACTCAGGGAATCAGATTACGTAGTAGTGGCTGCAGCGGGAACCGCTGAGACAAAACATATGTTCGATGAAAAAGAGTTTGCAGAGATGAAGAAAGGGAGCGTGCTTATCAATGTAGCACGAGGCTCTCTGGTCAATGAGACAGCCCTGACCGCAGCTCTTGAGAGCGGTCACCTTGCCGGTGCCTATCTGGATGTCACAGAAGTAGAACCGCTTGGAAAGGAGAGTCCGCTCTGGTCGATGGACAATGTACTCATCACAGGACACTCCTCAGGACTTTCACGCAACACGACACAGATCGTCTTTAATCTGTTCTTCAGCAACCTGAAGGCATTTCTTGAGGGAAAGGAGATGAAGAACGTTGTCGATTTCAAGAGAGGGTACTGATTCTCATCTTTTTTAATTTCTTATTCACCTAATCTTTACCAAACCTTGATTGTCTTCGCACATACCTCTTATTAGATTGTATGTATACTTATTTCATAGGAGGAATCTATGGACACCAAAGATACAGAAACCATCGTTGAGGAAACAACTGAAAAGGTAAAAGCAACACCGAAAAAGAAAGCTGCACCAAAGGTTGAAGACGTTATTATTGAACCTGAGGCAGTAGAAGTGGAGGTTGAAGAAGAATTTGAAGATGAGAACCTTCACCTCGCCTATTATGACAACCATGCGATCACGGCACTGATCCTTTCCATACTTGCCCTCATCACTCCATTCCTGGCCTTCGGCCTCGGAGGCATCATCGGTCTCGTACTCGGAATCGTCGCCCTTTATCAGGTGAAACAGTCGGAAAAGCTGTTTCAGAACTCAATGACCCAGACAGCGAAGATACTGTCGGTCATCGGTATCGTCATTTCCGTGATAGCTCTCGGCCTTCTCATCATCTTCGGCGTATCGGCATTCGGGCACTTCGGGTATTTCCACTCCCCTTCCCAGATGTTTTACGGACCGAATCAGATGACCTACTTTCACAGATTCTAACGCAATGCAGCGATCATACAAATTGGAGGGCCTCACGGCCCTCCATCTTTTTCTGTGTGTAGTTTCTGACTAGCAGATTCTTTTCTTTGCAGCCTCAACAAGCTCTGCAAGCTTCGCTGAAGGATCTTTGAACTTTGAAAGGAAGATCATCGCAGCGATGATATAGGGTTTGTAGGAAGCTTCCTTGTAGAGGGGGACTCTGTAGCGGTCGAAGACAGATGCTTCCACTTCACCTTCCTTACAGCTCACTCCTGTGATATCTGCAGGGAGACAGTGCATGTAGAGAGCCTCTCCATCCTTGGTGGTCTTCATCAGCTCTTCAGTACATTCCCAGTTCTTGAACTCTGCGTTGTTGAGGAGGCATCTCTTCTCGAGGTCCTTCAGGTCATCGAACTTTCCTGCTCCTACCAGCTCTGTTCTCTCTTCCATAACGGCAAAGGGAGCCCAGCTCTTCGGGTAGACAATATCTGCATCTTTGAAAGCCTCTTCCATGCTGTTCACTCTCGCGTACGAACCGCCTGAAGCTTCGGCATTTGCCTTCGCGACTTCTTCAACCTCTTCCATTACATTATACCCTTCGGGGTGGGCAAGGACGACGTCCATGCCGAAACGGGTGAACAGTCCGATGATTCCCTGGGGAACGGAGAGGGGCTTGCCATAAGAGGGGGAATAAGCCCAGGTCATTGCCACTTTCTTGCCCTTGAGGTTCTCTACACCACCGAAGTGATTGATCACGTGAAGCATGTCGGACATCGACTGGGTCGGGTGGTCTATATCACACTGGAGGTTGACGAGGGTCGGGCGCTGCTCGAGGACTCCGTCCTCAAAGCCTTCCTGCACGGCTTCAGCCACCTCTTTCATGTAGGTGTGCCCCTTGCCGATGTACATATCGTCTCTGATACCGATGATATCTGCCATGAAAGAAACCATGTTCGCAGTCTCACGCACGGTCTCACCGTGGGCGATCTGGCTGGTCTTTTCATCAAGGTCCTGAACTTCAAGGCCGAGCAGGTTACATGCGCTGGCGAAACTGAAGCGGGTACGGGTCGAGTTGTCACGGAACACGGAAATACCGAGACCGCTGTCAAATACCTTTGATGAGATATTGTTCTCTCTCATTGCTCTGAGGATCTCCGCTACCTGAAAGGTTGCGGCAATCTCATCATCACTCTCTTTCCAAGTATGGAAAAAATCGTTTAGGTACATATTATCGGTATCGAGCTTGCTGAGCTCCTCGATCATGCCCTTGATTTCAGATACATCTTTCATAATTCCTCCGGGAAATAATCACTAATTATAGAGGGAGTATAGCATGGAGCGTCTGTTTCGTCTATATTTTTTGTTGCGTTTTGTTGCAGCAGTAGTGAAGAAGGAACGCTCTTCCTCCCTCACTATCCTCGTTTCATTGAGGAACTAACCTCTCCTGTCATCAGGAGATCTTTCCCAGTTCTCTCAGTATCTTCTCAGGCGTGAACGGCCAGGTCCGCATCCACACGCCCACAGCATCATGAATCGCATTGGCAAGGGCGGGAGCCGCACCGTTCGTTGCGATCTCACTGATAGACTTCGCTCCGTAGGGACCGAACTCATCATCTTCGTCGATCAGGACCATCTTGAAGTCCTCCGGCTGCTCGGTGACCATGGGGGCACAGTACTGAGTGAAGGAGGGTGTGAGACACACCCCGTCCTTATCAAGGATCATCTGTTCGTACAGGGAGTGGCCGATCGACTTCTGTGCTGCACCGTACATCTGGCAGAGAGCGAGCTCGGGATTGATTGGGGTTCCTGCATCCTGTAGTCCGTAGTACTTTTGAACCTTGATCTCTCCTGTCCTGATATTAACCGCTACCTGAGCGAAGTGTGCTCCATAGGGGATAGCGGCATCGTTTGTGACAAAGGATCCGTACCCGACAAGCTGTCCTCTTCCCACTCCTGTTGTCGCATCGTGGCTGAGGGTGAGATAGGTAAGTTCCTTCCCGCTCTTTGTGCTCACCACCTTGCCGGGAGCGTGCAGCTCGAGGTCGCCTTCCGCTTCCTCCATCTGCAAGGCCGCTTCTGTTATGATCTTCTTCTTCAGGTCCTCTGCTGCCTTCAATGTAGCATTGGCAGAGAAGTAGGTGCCGCTTGAGGCATAAGCACCGGTATCGAACATCGTATTGTCAGTGTCACCGGAAAGGATCGAAACCTGATCCATCGGAAGTTTCAGAACCTCACACACGACTTTGACACTGATCGTATCAAGGCCGGTACCAAGGTCGCTTCCTCCGCTGTGGATCATCGCTGTTCCATCGGTGTTGAGCACGACATCACAGGTGGAGTGATCGAGCCCGGGAAGTCCCGATCCCTGCTGTATCATGGCAAACCCTTTTCCGATATGCCATACAGGGTCTTCGCACCGTTCCATCACTCCCCAGTTGATCATCTTTGCTCCCTGATCGAGCGCTTTTCTCAGACCGCAGGAGCCGACAGGGACGACTGTTCCCTCTCTTCCTTCACCGAGGCTCTTGAGGATCTCGAGCATGAATCCTTTATCGACGTGGTTCTTCTTCACGATCTCGAGGGGATCCATACTGAGTTCATCGGCCAGCTCTCCTATGGCAGTCATCAAGGCAAAGGAACCCTTCGGGGCACCATATCCCTGATACGCTCCGGTGGGAGGTATATTCGTGTAATAGGTTGTGACATCGAACTTCATGTTCGGGGCTTTGAGGAGAGGAAGGGTCTTTGAACAGGCGTTCATGGGAACGGTAAGACAGTGGTTTCCGTAGGGACCGGTGTTTGCTCTCACGTCCATGTAGACAGAGGTGATCGTTCCGTCCTTTTTCGCTCCGAGTTTCACCGTCATCTTCATCACATGGCGTGTTGAGTTGGCGATGAACTCCTCCTTACGGGTGTTGCGGTAATAGATCGGTTCCTTAGTGATCCAGGTGGCGTAGGCCACCACATCCTCCACCAGGATATCCTGTTTGCTTCCGTAGCCTCCGCCTACCTTTTCCTTTATCACATGAATCTTGTTCTCAGGAATCTGGCAGACACGTGCAACAATCCTTCTCAGGTGGAAAGGGACCTGGGTCGAAGCATGGATGACAAGACGGTCGTTGTCGATCTTTGTGAAAGCGAGGTGGGGTTCGAGGGGGGTACACTGCACCTGTGAACTCTCATAGGTTCTTTCAATCACGACATCGGCTTCGCCAAACCCTTTGTCTACATCGCCTATCGCACCGTGAGCGGCTGCTGCCACGTTGTGACGGTTATCGGCATGGAGGGGGAAGGGATAGACCACCTTACCCTCTCTCTCATCAACTCCCGCGTTATACTCGTCAAGGTTATCGGGTGCTCCGCTGAGGTATTCGGCTGCTCCATTCTGCACGACGGGGGCATCCGGGGCCATCGCTTCGTCTACGGTGAGCACGGGTTCCAACACCTCGTACTCTACCTTGATGAGCTCCATGGCGGCTTTCGCCTGAGCTTCGGTTTTTGCAACGACAGCTGCTACCCTGTCGCCTACGTGACGTACCTTTCTGTTGAACAGGCGTCTGTCGTAGGGCGACGGTTCCGGGTTCCCCTGTCCTGCCGACATGTAATAGACATCGGGGCAGTTGAAGGCGGTAATAATCGTGATCACACCGGCAGAGGCTTCCGCCTCACTCGTATCGATTGAATTGATATAGGCATGAGCATAGGGAGAGCGGAGCATCACAAGAGAATTCGCGCCAGATTCGACACGGTCCTCGACAAAGCTCTTCCAGCCAGCCACGAGCTGGCGTCCGTCCACCTTCGATTTCACCTTCCCCACATACTCGAGTTCATCCCTGAACTCGGGAGCGATTGGTGTCTGGTAGGAACCGGTTTCCATCTTCTCCTTTGCAAGCTGTACGGCAAGGAAGAAGTGTTCGTACCCCGCATCTCTGATGAAGATGGAGGAGAGCGCTTCTGCAATATCTTCCCGGGTCGGGTCGGGATTGTGTTCAAGGAGCCAGGTGAGAAGGAGAGCAGCGGCAGGTGCGTTATAGGCTGACTGAACCACTCCCGCATCGATCAGTGCCTGCTGCACAGCATTCAGTTCCCCCTTCGTGCTGAGGGAGTGGGCTGTGCGAATTTCAGTGCCGTCAGCAAGTGCTGCGAGCATCAGGTTCGCGTAGACAGGGACATCACGCACAATGACCAGGTCGCTTCCTGCGAACCCTTCACCGTCATCACTGTCACGTACGCTTATGTACCCGAGATTCTTCAGCATTATGCGGAGAGTCTCAAGCCCCCTGACACTGTAGTTTGTTTTTTTTCCATCAATTGTGCAATGAATGATCATGCGAGGCCTCCCTTTTCTGCAAGGGCGATTCCCTTACGGTAGAGATCTGCAACGGTGGAACTGAGCAGATACTTCTTGTAGGCGGCACTGCCGGTCACGTCGCTGCTGAAGGCTATCTCATTACTCACTATGGTTGCCGCATCGCCTGGATCGATGAACACCGCATCCATGATCCCCTGTTCAACTCCCCTGAGGCGTACGATACCGGTCCCTTTCACTGCTGCAATGACGCGTACTTCGGTCAGGGTATGATCAGTTATCTGCGCTCCGAAAGAGACGGTCAGGGCTGCATGGGCATGGGCTGTGCGGGCATATCGCTTGCTGAGCACAAGACGGTCCTTCCTGTTCAGTTCAATGGCAAGGATCAGAGATTCAGAGAAATGATCCATGAATTCATGGTATTCCCTCATTGGAATATTTTCTTCGCTGTAGGTCCCGTCGACAGCGAGGTCGGCGATGACCAGGCGTGCTTTGGCCGCAAGGAGGGTGGGAAGCAGATAGGAATCATCCCTGAGGTTGGCAACATTGCCTCCTATGGTCGCCATATTCGCTTTGGCAAACGAAGCACAGAAGCCGGCAGCTTCCTTCAGGTAGGAGGGAACCGCTTCATGCTTCCTGATCTGTGAAAAGGTACACATCGCACCGATTCTCACGACCCCGTCTTTCTCTGTGATCTCATCAAGACCGAGATTCTGAAGAGATATAAGATCGGTGTAATGGAGTCTCGATCCCAGATGGAGAATCTCAGTCCCGCCTGCTATGATACCGGTGGTATCCTTTCTTCTCTGAAGAGTCTTCAGCACATGCATGACATCCTCTCCCCTCACAAATTCATCTATCATACTCGCTCCTTCCTTTTCGCCTTTGACAGCAGAGTACTACTGATTCTATTCATATTTTCGACAATGACACGCTCATCTACACCGACGAGGCGTCCTTTGTCGACAACGACCTTTCCGTTCACAATGGTATAATCCGCCTGATGCGTATAGCCGCAGAACAGAAGTGCGGCAAGGGGATCACTGAGAGCACCCGCATACCCGAGGGTGTGCACATCAAAGGCAGCCATATCGGCTATCCAACCCTTCTCCAGTTTTCCGATCCTCTCATACCCGAGGAGTTTCGCCCCGTTGATCGTGCCCATCCCAAGCGCCTGCTGTGCGGTAAGGGCATCGGCTCCCTTCAGCACCCGCTGAAGAAGCATCCCCGTTCTCAGTTCTCCGAGCATATCTGAAGAGTCGTTCGAGGCTGAGCCGTCAACGGCGAAGGCGACGTTGATTCCCTTCTCAAGCATCTCAGGCACACGGCAGATGCCTGAGCCTAATCTCATGTTCGAAGAGGGACAGTGGGCGATATGGGCACCTGTATCGCTTAACAGATCAAGTTCATCATCATTGAAGTGAATGCCATGGGCATAAAAGACATCTTCCCCCAGGAACTCGCACTCTTCCATCAGGGCAAGGGGACGCACCCCGTACATGTCGATACAGAAATCATTCTCGTCGAAGGTTTCAGCGAGATGGGTATGAAGCCTCACTCCGTGGCGCCTGGCAAGGCGCGCTGTTTCTCTCATCAGATCCTTTGTCACGCTGAAAGGAGAACAGGGAGCAAGGACGATCTTTCTCATGGCATCCTCTGATGGATCATGGAACTTGGAAATCACCCGTTCGCTGTCAGAGAGGATCTCTTCATCAGTCTGAACGACCGAGTCGGGAGGGAGTCCTCCGTCCTTCTTGCTGAGGGACATGCTCCCTCTCGCGGGAGAGAAGCGGATACCGGTCTCAGAGGCCGCCTTGAACTGCAGTGCCATGATATCACCGGGGAAGTTTCTCGGGTATAGATAGTGATGGCCGGTAGAGAGGGTACAGCCGGTTTTCAGCAGCTCGCTCATCGCCGAGAGCGATGAGTAGTAGAGCGCTTCCTCATCGATGTATTTCCATACATCGTACAGATAGGTGAGCCACTCGAACAGTTCAACGTTCTGAACCGCCGGAAGATTCCTCGTAAGCGTCTGATAGAAATGGTGATGGGTGTTCACAAGTCCGGGGATGACCACATGGCGTGAACAGTCGATGACACGGTGGGAGGCGGGAATCTCCTCAGAACCGGTCGGAACGATCTTTTCTATCCTGTTCCCCTGTATGAAAAGGTCCTGATTCCACAGGGGAACCCCTGCGGGATCACTCACGAGACAGAAGATGTTCTTCAATACTTTCACCACATTCCCCCCTCTGTTTGTATTCGATGGGAGAGATGTCAGCTGATGACACTCTCCTTTGAGCCCGAAGCCACTTCACTCAAGAAGTGCTTCAGCATACGACGCGTCGAAAGGCGCCGGTAGGCAGGCATGGCATGGGGCGAGAGAATCGCATCGTAGGTGTCGAGAAAACTCTCAAGGATGGAGGGGATATCGCTCACGCTCTTCCCGATGAGGAGTTTCTCCACCTCGCTGCTGCGTGCGACCTTCGGCCCCGAAGCACCGTTTGCGCTCCTGAAATCCTCTATCACTCCCTTTTCATCTACAGTGACTGCGGCACTCACACTCAGTTTTGAAATCGCATTCGCCTTTCGGGTACCGATCTTTCTATACCACACATGGGAGTAGGGTTTTTCAGGAAAGGGAATTCTCACTTCAAGAAGGAGTTCATCCTCTTTCAGGTCGGTCTCTTTCGGGCCGGTGATGAACTCATCAAGTAAGAGGGTACGGGAGGAAGTGGCACTTACAAGGGTCACCTTCGCATCCATCATGATGAGGGGGACAGGAAGGTCGGCCTTCGGGGAAGCATTACAGATATTTCCTCCGATCGTTGCCAGGTTTCTGAGTGATTCAGCTCCCATCAGGCTTGCGGCCTTACGCACAGCGTAGGGAACCGATTCCTCATCTTCGATGGCGTGACAGGTTGTCCCGCTGCCGATGACAAGTTCATTTCCTTCGGTCCTGATGTATGAAAGTTCCTCAAGGGACGTGATGATCATGACAGGCCAGGGAAAAGATGGGACGATACCGGTACCCCGGCGGTGCATCACCATCAGGTCGGTTCCTCCAGCAAGGGGCTTTGCCCCTGTCTCCTTTCGTATTCTCAGGGCCTCTTCAAGAGACTGCGGGATATAACAGGTTTCTACCATAGTCCTTCCCCCCTTTCGGATGCGAGCTTGATGCTCTCGACAATCAGGTCATATCCGGTACAGCGACACAGGTTTCCTGCGATACCGAGGCGGATCTCCTCCTCGTTCGGCTTCGCGTTCTTTTCTAAAAGAGCCTCTGCTGCAATGACCATACCGGGAATACAGAAACCGCACTGGACGGCTCCGCCGTCTGCGAACGCTTCAATGATCGTCTTTCCCCTCTCGGTCTCCCTGAGACCTTCGATTGTCATGATGTTCTTTCCCTTCACAGCCCCGACAGGGACCATACAGGTGGTGATGAGCCGACCGTTCATGAGCACAGAACATGCTCCGCACTCCCCTTCACCGCACGCTTCCTTCGTTCCGAAGAGACCGAAGTCCTCTCTCAGCACATCAAGAAGGCGCTTGAGAGGGTCACAGGTGATGGCCACCTCGTTATTATTCAGTGTAAATCTGATCTCATCTATCATGACATTATCTCCGTTAAAATTTCCGGCGGAACAGGTATGGATCGAATTTCCTTACCTACAGCGCGGCTCACGGCATCGATATAGGCTGCCGAAGCACCGTTGAACACCAGCTCTCCCATACCCTTCGCTCCATGAGGACCGAATTCGTAGGGGTTGTCCACCAGGGTACATACCTGGGAAGGGAAGTCCATGCTTGTGGGGATGATGTAATCGGACAGTCCCGTCTGCTTGAACCCTGTCTTCTTGTTGAAATCGAGTTTCTCCATCGACGCATAGCCAAGGGACTGGGCAATACCACCGTTGATCTGACCGTGAACGATCAATTCGTCAATGGCGACACCCACATCATGGCTCGACCAGATTCCTTTCGTCGTCACTTCAGTGGTGAGAGGATCGACCTCCACCTCGACAACACAGGCTCCCCAGCCGTACCCGAGATAAGCATCTCCCTGGAAGTTTGCCTGATCCCACGGGAATCCCTCGGGATGGATATACTCCTCTTCCACGATAATTTCTTTTCCATCGACCCACTGTGCTTTCAGCGCAGCTGCGGAACGGGTCGCGATCTCTCCGACGATCATCGTCGATCGGCTCGCAACGGTAGGACCGCTGTCGCTCACTAGGGAAGTGTCGGGGTTCGGGTAGTTCACCCTCTCGATATCGATTCCGAGTCCGTCAGCTACGATCTTGGTGAGGGCTGTCTGGAACCCCTGCCCCATCTCCGTCGATCCTACAAGGATATCGACGGTATCGTCGGTATTCTTTCTCAGCCTTACCTTTGCCTTGATGATCATCTGTTCACCGTTACCGGTGAAGGCTCCGCCGTGGTTGTAGAACGAGATACCGATTCCCTTGAGGCTTCCTGCCTTGTAGCTCTTCGCCTTTTCAAGATAGCCGCTCTCATCAAGCACCTGCTTGGTCATCTCGGGAAGAACGACGTTCTCATAGATATGACCGTTGGTTGAAGTAACGTCTCCCTTCTTCAGGAAGTGTTTCTTTTTAAGTTCGATGGGATCGATACCCAGCTGCTGTGCAACGTGGGAGAGGTGGGTTTCGACAGCGAAGAGGGTCTGAGGAGCACCGAAACCTCTGAAGGCATCGGAGGGGAAGGTGTTGGTGGCAACCGCTCGTCCTCTGATTCTGCTGTTCGGGATATTATAGACGCCTGTGGCGTGAAATACTCCTCTCTGAAGAACGACGTAGGAACAGCTCTCATAGCCTCCGGCATTGTAGACGACATCGACATCCATTGCCGTGATATTCCCATCCTTATCAACTGCAGTTCTGAACAGGGTTCTGGAGGGGTGTCTCTTGACCGAATAGGCACTGTCCTCATGACGGTCGAAGATAAGCTGGACTGGTTTCCCCGTCACATAGGCAGCAACGAGAAGAGGTCCTGCAAGGACGTCGGGGAAGTGTTCCTTCCCTCCGAAAGCTCCTCCGGTCGCCGTCTGACGCACGATGATGTCTTCGTAAGGACGGTTAATCAGGGAGGCGATAGACTTTCTGACATAGAACGGGCACTGGGCACTGATGTACAGGGCGAACTTGTCACCCTCGGGCATTGCCACGGCACCGTTGGTCTCAAGGTGTACATGCTCCTGCCACCCGGTGTTGATCTCTTCCTCGAAAACTTTCACATCGCCTGAGAAGATATCATCGACATTTCCCTTGTCGATCGTGAAGTCGCAGAAGCAGTTGTCTTCACCGACGAACGCTCCACCCTTGCAGGCAAGCCCATCTTCGATGGTGACAGCGTACTCGGTTTCCTCGTACGTAACATTCACCTGAGAAGCGAGATCATAGAGCACTCCCCTGTCAGGTCCCGTCAGAAGACCGAGGGTTTCTCCGATATAGCGCACTTCATCTTCGGCGAAACACTTGTAATCGCTCTTGATCATGTTCAGCACGTTCTTTCCGTCCGAAGGAATATCCTTGGCGGAGATGAAGGTATAACCGGAAGGAAGGTCAGGGAGGGAGATATCGAGTATCTTACCCCTGGGGACCGAAGAACGTATCATCTTCGCATAGATCATCCCCTCGAAAGAATAGTCAGCAATATATTGTGTCAGTCCTGAGGCTTTTGCAACGGCGTCTACTCTTCTGGCAGGCTTTCCGATCGACTTTTTCGGCATCAAGCGACCTCCTTGATCATCAGGTCGGGAGACCGGGAAAGCAGAGCTCCCTGTTCCCGTAAAAGTAAGTGGTACCGTAGGGAAATTTTCCCCTGAGACGGCACCACTTAGTATAACGCAGTTCACCTGCTATTGCTAGTTGCGTTCGTCCAGAGAATAGGGCAGCATGGCGTAGAATGCAGCACAGATCTCGAGGTCGTCCACACGGTTGATCTCGTTCGGTGCATGCGCCTGATTCTCATCTCCCGGACCGAAACCGATGGCGGGAATCTTGTGTCTTCCTGTGGTAGCGACCAGGTTGGTGCTGAAGGTCCACTTGTCGACAACAGGAGCCTTTCCATAGAGAGCAGTGTAGGCATCTACGCCGCTGGTGACCAGGTAATGGTCAGCTTCGAGCTTCCATGTGGGAAAGTAGAGTTCCTGGTGGTAATCCTTCTGAGTCCAACCGAGCTTCTCATAGATCGGCATCTCGACAATGATATCTTCCGGTTTGTCCCCTGTCGCCTTCGATACATATTCCTTGACCTGAGAGATGGCGAGGTCGGCATCTTCACCCCAGGTGAGACGTCGGTCGCAGTAGAGCATCGCATAGTCGGGGACAGCGCACTGGGAAGGTCCCTTTACATCCATCTGGGAAACGGTGATCGTTCCCTTTCCGAGGAAATTTCCTTCATCAGGCTGGAGGTCCTCATTGAGCTGTTCAATGGCAAGGGCCGCCTTGGAGGCCTTATAGGCTGCCGACACACCCCTCTCGGGAGCGGATCCGTGACAGCTGATTCCCTTCAGGAATACTCTGATCTCCATTCTCCCCCTGTGACCGCGGTAGAGACGGCAGCTGGTGGGTTCGGTGGAGACGACGAGGTCGGGCTTAAACTGTTCCTCTTCTATGAGGTACTTCCAGCACATGCCGTCACAGTCCTCTTCCATGACAGTGAAGGTAAAGTAGATGCTGTACTGCCCGCCGTAGCCGAGTTCCTTCAGGATGCGGCCTGCAGTGATCATGGAGGCTGCGCCCCCCTTCTGGTCACTCGAACCACGACCTTTCACCAGGCCGTCAACGATTTCACCGCTGAAGGGATCGAAGTCCCAGTTATCGAGGTTACCCACTTCAACTGTATCGATATGGGCGTCAAAGGCTATCGACTTGGGTCCATATCCCACTCTTCCGATAACGGAACCGAGACCATCGATTCTTACTTCATCGAAACCCGCCTCTTCACAGAGGGTCACGATGAGACGGCAGACTTCCTCTTCCTTGCTGCTGTAGGACTTTGCCTGCACCATCTTCGAAAGATTCTCTGCTGTATACATTCTATATTCGGCAGCTTTCGCTTTGATCTGTTCCTGAATACTCATACCTTTCTCCTTTCATATCACTCGTTCCGAGATGATTGTTATGTATTTTTTTTAATGTGCGTGAATCGAATCAACTTTCGACCAGATGCGCTTTCCTATTTCAGATGCTTTCGCATAGACCTCATCGACATCGAAATCGAAGGATCTGTTTTCCATCACCATCTTCCCGTTGATCATGACAGACTCGACGCTGTTGCTGCTCATCCCCCACACGATATGAGTGGCGAGGTTCGCATCTTCAAGGGGAGTCGGGGATCGGTAGTCGAGGATCGTGATATCGGCTTTATACCCTTCCTTGATCTTTCCGAACTTCTCATTGAAGATCGAACCCAGGAGAAGATTTCCGCGGGAAAGGACTTCAACGAAGTCTGCTGGCCACCATGACATGCCCATATCCCGGTGTTTGAAGAAGGCGATCTTGATCTCTTCGAACATGTTGCCTCCGCACCCGTCGGTGCCGAGGACGAGGTTGTTCAGTCTCTGCAGTTTTTCGAAGTAGCCCACATGGTTGTTCATGTTGCTCCTAGGGTTATGTGCGAGGAAAGACCCCCGTGCATTGAGTTTTTCAATCTCACTCTCGTTCAGGTGAAGACCGTGAACGAGAAGGGATTTGTCACTGAGCAGCCCGATCCTGTCGAGACGTTCAACGATATCTTCATGATAGAGATGATGGGAGTGAGTGACGTCGTACTTATCTTCTGCAATGTGAAGGTGAATGCCCCGTCGAGTGGTATCGACGGCATCCTTCATAAGCTCGAGAGAGGTTTCACAGAGGGTGAAGGGGGCATGGCCGCCGACCAGGGCTTCCACCATCTGATACTCTCCCCTCTTCCGTCCTTCATCTATGCTTTGTGCAAATGCAATGTTCTCTTCGGCTCCCGCCCGTGCTTCGTCCACTCCGCCGTTGCGGTTGGTGATCTCGTAGCAGGTCGCTCCCCTCAGTCCCGTCTCTCTCATTCCACGTGCAATCGTATCTAAAGAACCGCTGATGAACGAGGGGGAGGCATGGTGGTCGATGACCGAAGTGGTACCGGCAGAGATTGCATCGATAGAAGAGATCAGGGAAGAGTAGTAGATACTCTCTTCATCCAGTGCCCTGTCGAGTCGCCACCACCATTCCTTGAGGATCTGAATGAAATCATTCTGGGGGCCGCTGGAGACCAGCATCCCCCGGGAAAGTCCCGAGTAGTAGTGATGGTGCGAGCAGACCATGCCGGGGATGACGCTCTTTCCTTCCACGTCATATACCTTCGCTTCGGGGTATTGAGCAGCGAGATTCTTTCCCACTGCCTTGATCAGGTCATCTTCGATGACGATATCCACCCCTTTTGAGATGGAATAGGGAGGCATCGTCTGCAGCACGTTCCCATTCTTCAGTATCGTTACAGCCATTATCAGCTCCTAGAGATTGACCGGTCCAAGCAGGTAATCATGCTTCGACACGATCTCATAGATGATCGCTCTTACTTCTTCGCTTTCAATCTCACCCTCTATTTCATCATCGGCTATGGTGAGATTCGATATCTTCCCATCCACTCTGACAGTGACGTTCTTTCCATCCACGAAGAAGCCGGAGTTCTTTGAACTCTCGAAATCTTCTTTCAGGGAGAACAGGGTCAGCTTATCAAGATAGGGAGAACCCTGGTGGGGACAGAAGGTCGCACAGTTGCCGCATTCATTACAGAAGGCGTCAAGGTGAACGATCTGGAAGGGGTGTTCAAACAGGTCATTGCGCTCTCTCACATCGACAGCGAAATTGGCCCTGTTCGGACAGACATCGACACACTTGTTACAGATATAGGAACACTCCATGCACCTTACCGATTCGCGGGTGGCGAAAGCTTCGATCGAAGGCTTGGGAGAGATAGAGTGCTCAAGAGTACTTTTCTTGCTTCTGATGGTCGAGAAGAAATCATTCTCTGCAGCAATGAGGTCTGCGAGCTCTTCTTCAGTGAGACCCTCTTCTTCCTCTTCATGGTCATGATCGTGGTGGTGATGATGGTGATCATGGTCATGATCGCATCCGCAGTCTCCGCCGCATCCGCCGTCGTTCCCGCAGGAGCACTCATGTTCATCCTCTTCATCATCCTCCACTTCTTCGTAACCTGCGAGGACTCTGTCAATGGCAGCTTCGACTGCCTGACGGCCGCTCGCGATACAGCGTACCACGGTTGACGGGCCGGTGGAGGCATCCCCGATCACGTAGACATTCTCTATATCACTTTCCAGAGTTTCACTGTTACAGGAAGCCCAGCCCCTCTCATTAAGGGGAAGACCGAAGGAATTGAGCTGCTTTCCATCCACCTTTTCCCCTATCGCCGTGATAAGAGTATCACAGGGGAGATTGAACGTCTCTTCAGTGGCAACCGGACGGGCCCTGCCCGAAGCATCCTTTTCACCGAGCTTCATTACCGTACAGGAAAGAACTCCGTCAGAGGTAAGCTCCTCGGGATTGGCAAGGAAGATGAACTTCACTCCATCTTCAAGGGCATTCTCATACTCTTCGAGGTCTGCAGGCATCTGTTTTTTCGTCCGTCTGTAGACGACCGTGACATCCTCAACCCCCTCAACCCTGACAGCGGAGCGGGCGGAGTCCATGGCAGTATTACCGCCTCCGACAACAACCACATGCTGACCAAGTGTGAGCTCTTCCTTCTTATTGAATCTGGAGAGGAACTCAAGGGAAGCCGTTACTTTCGACCTATCTCCCTGTAGAGGAATCTCGTTGTCGACCTCTGCTCCGATTGCATAGAAGAGGTATTCATATCCGCTCTCTTTGAGTGCATCGACGGTGATCTGTTCCCGCTCAGCACCGAAGACGAACTCAACCCCGTGGGCCTTGATGAAATCGATATCGGCCTGAAGAGCGCTTTCAGGGAAGCGATAGGAAGGGATCACATAGCGGGTTACACCGCCGGCATCAGCTTCCCGTTCGAAAACCGTCACTTCGAAACCTGCTCTGGCAAGGAAGTAGGCAGCTGAAAGCCCTGCAGGACCGGCACCCACAACGGCTGCCTTCACATCGGTCTTCTCAGGCTTTTCCCACCCTGCAATATACTCCTCAAATCCGTTTTCAGCGGCAATCTTCTTCATTTCCCTGATCTGTACCGATCCCTCATAGTCCATTCGGGTACAGTGGTACTGACACTGATGGTCACAGATATAACCTGTAAGATTAGGAAGTGCATTGGAATCATAGATCACCTCGAGAGCATCGGCGTACCGCCCTTCGCCCACGAGCTGAATGTAATCGGGAATCATCTGGTGGATGGGACAGGCCACGACACAGGGAGCGACATAGCAGTCAGTGAGGGGAAGTTTCGTGGGAACGCTTGCAGTATCCTCTCCCCTGAAATCCTTCGCTGTCTCGACGATACCAACAGCCTTCTGAGCAAGCAGCTCTATCGAATCGACATCGACACCTGTGCTTTCCCAGGTGGTTGCATCCTTCTCGAGGATCTCAACCATCTGTTTGAGCCGTGTGTAGCCACCCGGCTTCAGCAGGTCGGTGGCAAGAGTGATCGGTCTGATACCACTCTCGAACAGATCAAGAACAGTGAAGGCATTCGCACCTCCGCTGTAGCTGATCGGCAGTTTCCCTTCAAATTCCTTTGACAGAAGGGCTGCGACACGGGTGCTGATCGGGAAGAGTGCTCTTCCGCTCATGTACATCTCCTGACCGGGAAGGACACCCTGGTCATTCACGGAACCGAGGGTATTGGTCAGTTTCACACCGAAACCAAGCCCCTCCTCTTCTGCAAGTGCGATCAGACGTGTCAGCATGGCAATCGCGTCGCAGTACTGCAGGTCATGGTCGAAGCTCTCTCGTGACAGGTGGAGGTAATCGTACCCGAGTCCGTCCAGGATCTCCCTCACAGCATCGTACCCGAGCAGTGTGGGATTCAGCTTGACGAAGGTGTTCAGTTTCTTTTCCTTCAGGATGTAGGAACAGATCGCCTCTATCTCTGCCGGCGGGCAGCCGTGCATCGTGCTGATCGTGATCGACGGTGCTATCTTCTTTGAAATCTTTGAAGGAAGGTCACTCAGTTTTCCGCAATACTGCTCCCAGGGCGTTCCCTTGAGAAGGTTCTCCTCCCGAAGGATATGTCCCAGTGATGTGATATAGGTGGAGAACACAGGAGATGTTCCTGCATCGATCATCGAATCGATGTACTGCTGCATCTTGTTCTGTTTGATTCCTTCCAGGTCGTACCCGATACTCATATTGAAGATGAATGAGGGAGAGTCCATATGACCGTTATGAAAGAGAGCGTCAATCAGATGGAGAATGATATAGGCCTTCACATACTCATCGTGTGCCTTCTCGAGAGTGAACTCTGTCGACCATTCGACATTGTACCCCTCATCTCTTGCATCGATACATGGTTTTTCCACTTCTAGCGTATCAAGGATCTGAACAGTCTTCAGTTCGAGAAAACGACCTCCGACCAGATAACTCGCTATGATGTTCTGGGCGAGCTGGGTATGGGGACCTGCGGCAGGGCCGAGGGGAGTTTCGGCATGCTGGCCGAATACATCGATTCCCGATCCCTTCGTATTTCGATAGAACTGATCCTCGTGAATAGAAAAAATTGTTCTGCTTGCTTTATATTCGCTGAATATCCGGTGAATAAGTTCCTCGAACGGAACCGGTCGCATGGTATCATTCATGATTGCCGCCTCTCCTGATATGAAATAGTCTTTCTTGCCTTCTCTTGTATTGTAAAGTAGTTTACCCGCTTGTCAATGTCTTTGCAACACTCTGCAACAATATTGCACAAACCGGAACTATGTGATATAGTCAGAATATCGGGAGTTGTTTCTGATAAAAATTATGGTATGATCAATTTTAAAGTTATTTTTCTACCATATACAAAATTTATCTTATTCAAATGCACTATTCTGCATTTCTGTTAAAAACAGACTGCAGGAAGGCCATGGAGGTACCACCTGTGTATAATCTGATTAATCTCGAAATGAACGAGGAAGTAAGAGCAAAGAATATCAAGCTCTGTAGAGAGAAGGGAATTGTACTGCCCACATTTGCCCAGATGGTCGATCCGTCCAAGACTCCCGACAAAGTAAAATCCGCACTCTCCGGCATGGGACTCTGGGATGTCCACAGCGAGAACCTCTTCAGGATCAACTGGAAGAACGAAAGCGTCGAAAAAGGGGGAAGTTTCGGAGAAGTGAACTATATCGAAGTTCCGAAGGAAATCACAGGTACGAAGGCAAGAATCCTCGCCCTCGTCGGTAAGTGGTTCCCTACCGGGGGTCATAAGGTAGGTGCCACCTACGCCTGTCTTGCTCCCGCTCTTGTCTCGGGCAATTTCGATGCTGTCCGTCAGCAGGCTGTCTGGCCATCGACCGGTAACTACTGCCGCGGCGGTGCATACAACAGTGCGCTCCTCGGATGTTCATCCATCGCCATCCTCCCTGAAGAGATGAGTCAGGAGAGATTCAACTGGCTGAAGGCTATCGCCGGTGAAGTCATCGCGACCCCGGGCTGTGAATCGAATGTCAAGGAGATCTTCGACAAGTGCCATGAACTCGATGAAGAGAGGGGCAAATCCATTGTCATCTTCAACCAGTTCGACAAGTTCGAAAACTACCTGTGGCACTACACCGTGACCGGTGCGGCCATGGTCGAGGTACTCGAGAAGCTTGGTGTGAAACCTGAGAATGTGAGAGGCTATGCTTCAAGTACAGGAAGCGGCGGTACACTCGCCGCAGGAGATAAGCTCAAGGAAGTCTACCCTGCCATCAAGATCGGCGCAGGTGAAGCACTGCAGTGCCCCACACTCCTGAGAAACGGTTTCGGCGGACACAGGATCGAAGGTATCGGCGACAAGCATGTCCCCTGGATCCATAACGTAAAGAACACCGACGTTGTCACGGCGATCGATGACCAGGACTGTATGGATATCTACCGTCTCTTCAATGAACCGGCAGGTATCGAGTTCCTCAAAGGTCTCGGCATCAGTGATTCCGATATCGATAACCTGAGTCTTTTCGGCATCAGTGGAATCGGTAACGTACTGAGCGCCATCAAGATGGCCAAGTACTATGAGATGGACGAGGACGATGTCATCTTCACCATCCTCACTGACTCTTCTGTCATGTACACCTCCCGCCTTGCGGAGCTCAACGAACAGCAGGGAGCTTTCGATGCAACCGAAGCTGCTCTCGTGCACCGCTCATCCCTCCTTCATCAGGGAATTGACAACATGGAAGAGCTCACCTATTACGGAAGGCTGAGAGTCCATAACCTGAAGTACTACACCTGGGTTGAGCAGCAGGGCAAGACCTATGAAGAGATCAACGCTCAGTGGTATGACAAAGCCTACTGGAAGAGTCTCCACGGCATGGCAGATACCATTGATGAGATGATTGACGCCTTCAATAAGGAAGTGGGTCTTATCTAAGGACCGCTGATACTGCGAAACGACGACCGGACCGATATTGGTCCGGTCATTTCATACATAAAAGAGAGGAGAAAGCGATGAGATTCCATTACGAATGCAGCGACTGCGGACAGACCTACCACACAGATGAGGTGATCTACCTCTGCCCCTCCTGTGCAGAGAAAAATACCGACAGCACTGAAATGAAGAAGGGAAACCTCATCGTCCGCTACGAGACCGAAGACCTTCAGGCTTTGGCACAGAAGGAAGCTCTCTCCTATTTTGACTTCTTCCCCTATGAAGTTCCTCACCATGAGGCCTTCCCGGTAGGACCTACCCCGCTTGCATCCCCTTTCCGCCTTGCTGAAACATACGGGTTCTCAAAGCTCTCATGCAAGCTCGACAGCGCCCTTCCCTCAGGCTCCTTCAAAGACCGCGCCTCCCAGCTGATCATAGGTCAGGCACAGCATCACGGGATAGACTCCATCGCACTCGCTTCCACAGGAAATGCCGGAGCGGCAATGAGCTGTGCCGGTGCCGCCTACGGTGTGAGAATCGTCCTATTCGTCCCTCAAAGCGCTCCGGTGAACAAGCTGATGCAGTCGGTCCTCTACGGGGCCGAGGTCGTTCCCGTCCAGGGAAGCTATGATGATGCATTTGCCCTCTCCATCGCCTATACCGATGAATTCGGAGGAATCAACAGGAATACCGCCTACAACCCGATGACCGTTGAAGGGAAGAAAAGCGTATCGATAGAACTGTTCATCCAGAAGGGAAGGAAGATACCCGATGTGATGTACGTCTCCACCGGTGACGGCTGTATCTATGCGGGTGTTGTCAAAGGCTTCATGGACCTGTATCAGGCAGGACTGACAGACAAAGTACCGCAGGTGATCTGCGTCCAGTCCGAGCAGTCAAACGCCATTGCAAAGGCCTGGGAGAGTGGAAGCTATAAGACGGTGGAAGCAACGACCAGAGCTGATTCGATTTCCGTCTCCTCCCCCGCCAACGGACGGATGGCAGTCAGGTACATCAAAGAAAGCGGAAGCTGGGCGACACAGGTGAGTGATCAGGAGATTCTCGAAGCTCAGCTTGAACTTGCAAAAGATGCAGGCATATTCGTCGAACCTGCGGCAGCCTGTGCATGGGCCGGTTTCGTGAAAGACACTGGAAAAATCAAAGAACGCTACTGCGAAGATGCAGATATCTGTGTACTCCTCACGGGAATCGGATTCAAGGATATGGCGGTCTTTGACGGAAGAATATCTCTCCCCGAGTCGATCGAGAACTCAACTGAAGCGGTAATCAAACGCTTCTCCCCCTCCTGACCTTCTGTCTTTCCTTCGGATTTTCTCCTTTTTCATCAGTTGCTCTTGAAGGCAGTCATGGGTATACTTAAAGCAAGGAGTCGATATGGAACAAATTCTTATCGGAGTGGCGATCGGTGTTACCCCCATGCTTATTCTTCTTATCGTGCAGCTTGTGAAACACAAGCAGAAAGAGAACATGCATGTGCAGGAGATCAAAAAGTACAAAGGGATGGTCACCGACCGGATGGATCTGGAATCTGACGGACTCTCCAAACTCAAAAGCGAGATCGCTGAACTCAAGACTCAGAACGAGAACCTGAGGATATCACTCAGGACCTACTCTCAGAAACCGGGAAGACGTGAGATAAGCAGGCTCCAGGTATATCAGCAGGCGGCAGACCGCCTTACCATCAACTCACCCGGCTTCGGCGGCGCATGGCAGGCAGCACTCAAGGAGAGCGAAGATGAGTTTGAAAAGACCTTCTACGGAGTACAGCCGTTCATAAAGAAGGTGATCCCCCTCAAGAGCAGTGATGCGAAGGTCGTAGGAAGGATCGAGGAGGATTAATCATCCTCCAGCAGTTCATGAATCTGATCCCATGCATCGGCATCTCCCTCTCTCAGCTCACATAGCAGCTCATAGTGATACATGAGAAGTCCCAGCTGCTTCTCAATGATATCATCGAGGTACATGTCGTCAATCGCCATGACCGCATCGTCATCCTCTTCCATGCTGATGAGTCTCTCATACTCTGCAACAAGATCCTTCTTTGTCCACCTCAGAAATCCAGGGGCATCGATAAGGAGCATCGGTTCATAACTTTTATTCTCGAGGTCACGGGCAGTTTTTTCAATCTTCTCTGAGCTAGCATCTTCAGGGACACTTTCGAACATTTCAGGCATATCTGTCATCGTTTCCACCTCCACATACAGATTACTTGATAACATCATAGCGAACAAGAGAGAACTGCAGATTTCGTCATGGGCTTCTGAGTCGGAAATAAAAATTCCCAATCTTATCTCAAATGAATATTTCCATGAGGAGAGAGAGGTGTGGTTTAATAGAAGGAAAAGAAAGAAGGAACGAGAATCCTTGATTTCAAGAAATCTTGGGAGAAATGAAGAGGAAGCCGTTAGTTTAGCCGCTGACAGAAACTTCCTCTCCACCAAAAACAATATAGCAACATGAGCATCGAAGAGAATCCAATTCAAGAGAATAACCATCCATCCTTACACAAGGATACCAGTGATTCTTTCAGGGCTAAGATTCCCTTAAGAATTAACCGTCATTCCTACCCTGTTCCCTTCGGTATTTTTTTTGTAGGAATCTCCTTACAAATGAAAGGTGAGATAGCTATTTCTGACTAGAAACAGCTCCGTAAAAAGTGTAAATAATCACACTTCTCACCTTTTATGTTAAGATTTATGTCAACTTCTAACATTATAACAAAGATAATATTGAACATAGTACAGTATTTGACAGATAGAACCTGCAGCTATAGGATACTTCTCAAGAAGAGGTTTATATAAACGTGAATCAACCGCAGACAGAGCAGACACCTCTCAGAACGAAACGCATGGTGACGATAGAGAAAGGCAGACCTGTACATAAACGGTCGGACAGAATCTATTACTTCGTGCTCGGAGTTCTGATCATCCTTCTCATTCTCCTTGCCCTTTCCTTCTCCTCTAACAATGCCCTGAGGCATGTGACTCAGATGGTTGACACCTCGGGACGCATAAGCGGAGCTATCCAGAGGACCTTCATCACGGAACATCTTTCCCAGGATACTGAAAACCATATTTCCTACGTAAACTCACTGTTTGATGATCTCATAAGAGAAGCTGAGAAACACCCCTACTTCTTCTCTGATGAGGATGTACGAGCAATTAAAACACTCAAAAGTCAGTGGGAAGGACTTGCATCGATGATCCAGAATGACACGTTCACCGAGATCGGTCATCAGCTGATAGAGAATCGGCTGTGGCAGCAGAGTGAATCTCTCTCGCAGCTTATCACCGCCAAGGCAACATCATTCCGCGTGTTCCAGACCAGGATAGTAGCTGCTCTTCTTATCGCACTACTCACCGCCATCGTCCTCATGGTGTTCATGAAACGGGTATTCATCACCGGACTGATCAATTCCACTTTAACAGACCAGCTCACCGGTCTGTACAACAGGACATACATGAGGGATTACATTGATCATTTCTGTTCTCATAGTCATGCGACATTCAGAAATACAAGGGCATTTATTCTTGCTGATATAGACCATTTCAAGAAGATCAACGATACGTACGGACACCAGAAAGGCGATGAGGTGCTTGCATCAATCGCTGCTATCCTGAAAGCTTATACAGACAGCAGTTCACTCCTTTTCCGTTACGGAGGAGAAGAATTCCTCATTCTAAGATCCTTCGATTCAGAAGAGCAGGCCGTTACATTCGCGGAAACGATTCGTATCGGTATTCAGAATACGCTGCATGCAGATCTTTCGCTTTCCATGAGTTTCGGTATAGGATTATGTTCCGGTGCTCCCGATTTCCATAGAGTGATAGGGTATGCCGATACAGCTCTGTATGCGGCGAAGGATGCAGGAAGAAACTGTATCTGGGTTCAGAAAGACGAGAGCGGAGCCTTTGCGGCATCAACGCTCAATATATAACCGAAATAGGAACCGTAAAAAGATACTCAGATCATCGATTCTGCAGGCTTTGAGAGGTCGAATATAATCAAGATATAAGATTTAACTAGTTCCCCAACCTGATCATATACCTCGGAAGAGAGATGGCTGGCATGTAAGAGAACTTGAATCGGTTCTCCGCGCACATCTATCTCTACCAGTTTAAAGGGCTATGTGGTACATCACCCTCCTGCTTCACATACCATGCTCTTATCCCGAAGGTCTGATAGTGAGCAGATAATAAGCGGAGCATCCTTCAGCCTTCGGTTTACACTCCGGGATATTGATCATCGGGTAGAGCAAGTTTCTACATCTAATACCTCATTATAACCATTCAGAACACTATGTTTGTTCATATAACATCAGTGGGATCAACATCATTTCTGCACATGGTTACTAGATAACATGGAAACTCCCCGTCTCATACTTCAATACAGGTAATAAACCCTATCTTTAACAATAATGATTATTATTATTGACTTATTCTTAATTCCTTTTTATAATTATTTCATATTTATTAAGGAGGTTCGCACAATGAGTTGTGACGCCGGAATAAGACCCAGAAAGAAAAAAGTGATCGATCTGGAAACACATGAAGTAACTACAGAGGAGAAAAACATGAGTTCAACAATGGTTAGACAGGAAATGCCTGCATTCACAATGGATGCTTTTGATGCAAAGAGTGGACATTTCACCACAGTAAGCAGTGAAGACTACAAGGGGAAGTGGACAGTTATCTGTTTCTATCCTGCAGATTTCACTTTCGTATGTCCCACTGAGATCGCAGCCATGAATGCGAAGTACGATGAATTCCAGAAGCTGAACACTGAGATCCTAGCCGTTTCCGTCGATACCAAGTTCTCCCACAAGAGATTTGTCGAGACAGAACCCCTCCTGAAAGATCTCAAACTCACCATCGGTGCCGATGGCAACCAGGAAGTGAGCAGAGCCTTCGGCGTTCTCATCGAAGAAGAGGGTGTAGCCCTCAGGGGAAGATTCCTGTTCAATCCCGATGGAATCTGCGTGGCACAGGAAGTTCAGGCTGATTCAGTCGGTAGAAACGTCAATGAGTTCCTCCGCCAGGTACAGGCATGGCAGTACGCTTCAAAGACCGGTGAAGTCTGCCCCGCAAACTGGAGACCGGGCAAAAAGACTCTTCCAGTGAATACCGACGCGGAGAAGATGGCAGGTCATGTAGGAGACTATGTGACACTCGAAGAGATTCTTAGCTAGCTGTCGTTTTCACCCGAGATCGTAACCATTTTCCATCGTGAAAATGGTTACTTTTTTTCCTGCTCCTTTATACGCTGTCTCGGAGGTGTAAAAAGACCACCTACACCCACGTAGGCTGTTCCTTCATTTTCGTATGTTTTATCTCAATCACTCTCACATGCGTATAATTGATTATTTTAGATATATATTCACTTTTCCTACATCTATGTATCTTAAAAATCGAACATTCCTACATTTTTGTATCTATATCCCTATTCCAAGATCGCACAGTTTATTGCTATGCAAGCAATAATATTTTGGCATATAAAATGCGTTGGAAAAACCGTGCACGACCTCTGTTATTGTCTCTCAACAGTTACAGTCTGTGCACGTTCTACCCCACCCGTTACGAATGAGGAAAATGTATGTACCTAGACCATGTGTTACAAAACGTCAATGCCATGTTCCTGCTCCTCGGAGCAGTTATGATCTTTTCGATGCATGCCGGATTCGCCTTTCTTGAGGTAGGCTCGGTAAGAAGAAAGAACCAGGTGAATGCTCTGAACAAGATCATTTTTGAGTGGGCTGTCTCGACAGTCGTTTTTTTCCTTCTCGGCTATCCCATAGCGAACGGTATCAGCACCTTCACCTTCTGGCATTCGGCACCGACGCTTATCGAGAACAACTCCATCGATATGATGAAATTCTTCCTCTTCCTCGGCTTTGCCGCCTGTATCCCAGCTATCATTTCAGGTGGGGTGGCAGAGAGAGCTAAGTTCTGGACGAACACAGTAGCAGGTGCAATTTTCGTCGGTCTGGTCTATCCAACCTTCCAGTCAATGTGCTGGGGTGGTCCAATGAATATCTTCGGTGAAGGTTCCTGGCTGCAGAGCTGGTCAGGGTATGCGTTCCATGATTTTGCAGGCTCTGTTGTCGTTCACTCGATGGGAGGCTGGCTTGCCCTCCCTGCTATTCTTATCATAGGGCCGAGAAGGAAGAGATACGGGGAGGATGGATCGAGCTACCCTATCAGGGTAAGTAATATTCCCTTCCTTGCTCTTGGAAGCTGGATTCTCATGGTCGGCTGGTTCGGTTTCAATGTAATGAGTGCGGGAAGCATTGAAGGGATGAATTCCATTGTAGCGATCAACTCTCTCATGGCTATGGTCGGGGGAATCATCACGGGAATGCTATTCTCAAGAAATGATGCAGGATTCTCTCACAACGGAGCACTTGCCGGTCTTGTCGCAGTCTGTGCCGGAAGTGATATATATCACCCGGTGGCGGCCCTTGCAGTGGGTGCGATCGCCGGTATCATCTTCACCTTCGGGTACCATCTGGTCACAGAGAAGATGAGAGTTGATGATGTTCTTGGCGTATGGCCGCTGCACGGTCTTGCAGGCACCTGGGGAGGTATCGCAGTAGGAATATTCGGTCAGGAATTCTTCGGCGGAGCCGGAAATGTCTCCCTTGTTTCCCAGCTGATTCCCCTCCTGTTCCAGATCCTCTTCGCTTTCGGTGCAAGCGCCATGGTCTATGGGGCACTCAAAATGACTTTCGGGGTAAGAATCACCGAACAGCAGGAAATACTCGGAAGCGACCTCACCGTTCACCGTGTTGAAGCTCACCCGGAAGATGCACTTTAAAGAGTTAAGGAGAGAATGATATGAAAATGATTGAAGCGATTATCCAGCCAGATGCTCTTCCGAAAGTGAAAGCCGCACTGAAAGAAAAGGCGATCAACAAGATGACCGTGTTCCCTGTGAAGGGATGCGGTATGCAGATGGGGTATACCGAAAGCTACAAGGGACAGACGCATGAAGTGAACCTACTTCCCAAGATCTGCCTGCGTATCGCAGTCAATGAAGATTTCGTCGATACTACTATCGATGTGATCGTCAAGTCCGCTCAGAGCGGAGAGATCGGGGATGGAAAGATCTTTGTCCTTCCCATGGAACAGTGTATCCGCATCAGAACAAACGAGCGTGGAGAAGACGCTATCGGCTGATCAGGTGTCCTGACAGGCCGATTCTTTTAACCACTATCACCATGAGCTTCCCTCGAAAGGGAAGCTCAGTATGTACCATAGTATCTACATCAATCCAGAAGGCAGTCTTATCAGATCGACTTTTTCCACCACGGCTCAGGACCGTCACTGACAGGCCAGTCCTCTATCTTCCATTCATGCTCCCAGACAACATAGGCTCTCTCCCCGTCAAATCTGATCGGCAGCCAGATATATCCTGCCTCCTTTGTTTCAGCTTCAGGTTTTCCATTGATCAGTGTTGTTTTCGCCATCCATCTGTCCCCTACTGCGATATAGAGTCCCCACCTGGTTGGGTGACGGAAGACAGAGGAGAACTGGGTCTCGAAGCTGGTGTTCTTCTAATCGTTCTCGCAGAACATGCCGTGTACGTTGTACGGGCCGTGCATGAGGGAGGAAGAGGCGACCTCTGTGGGATTCGGATTGTACCCGGTGGTGCCGCTGGAGATGATGTAATAGTAGGGATCATTCTTGAAAAAGCAGGGAGCTTCGCGGGCAAGCGGCGGCTCCACGTGAGGGAAATGGCTTGAGTAGTTTCCGGTCACATCAAGGTAGTCATCGGTAAGATCGGGAATGACATCATATTCGAGTTCGACACCCATGATCGCGGCTGTGGTATCGAGAGCCTTCTTGATATTACCGGGACCGGCGTCGCCGGAACTCATCAGAATTCTCAGGACGGGTGTTTCCTCCGTGGAAGTTCCTTCCGATACACCTGCAGCGGACACTGAGGTGATGAGAACGAGGGCGAAAGCGAGCATACAGATCAGCTTTTTCATGTTTTTCTCCTTTTCTCGGCTTATGGGTTTTCCCCATTGCAGCCTCTTTTCCTCTGTATTATCAGATGGAAATGGAAAGACGCGAATGGAGAGATTTTCTCATATGACTGGATAATTTTTACATAGAATGTAGAAACATGCACAGGAGAATCTGTCATATTCGGCAATACGACGTTGTATCCTATCAGCTCAGTGGAATCATCGCTGCGAAAAAAATCCCATACCCTCGGGTAAAGGATATGGGGTCAAGGAGGAAACATGAAACACTCTAACGGATCACACGCTCTGCAATTCGTCCATGAACGATCAGGAGCAAGGCAAGAAGCGGAAGATTCGACACGATATAGCTTCCAAATCTGATGGTGCCTGGCTTTGCTGTAAGAAGCATTGAATGAAATAGGGTGTAGATTCTTGCCATTGTTATCTCCTGTCGTTTTCTATAAGAGGAAACCACCGGAGGGATTATTTGTTACACCCTTTTTAATAAATCTTTCTATCTATATGCTGTTAAGCAAATTACTCTTACTCTACCGACAGTTTATAGATTGTCGTATGGCTGAAGGGATTATCTGCATCATAGAAGGGAGAGGGAAATTCTGTATGGTTCACGCTGTCAGGATAGTGCTGGGTCTCAAGACAGAAGCCTGCATGCTTCTCGTACCCTTCCCCTGCAGGAGAAAGAGCTGTCCCGTCAAGGAAGTTGCCGCTGTAGAACTGAACGGCTTCGAGCGTGGTATAGGTTTCCATTTTCCTGCCGGAGGCAGGGTCGGTCACAACAGCGATAGGAGATGTGAGATCACTCTCCCCTTCCACTATCATGCAGTGGTCATACCCGCCGGCTGTCTCTATCTCCTTACCGATAGCCTTCGGTGAACTGAAGTCAAAGGGGGTCCCCTTACACTTCAGGACATTCCCGGTAGGAATCAGGTCAGTATCGACTTCAAGATAGCGGTCACAGTCAAGGGTGAGCTCATGGGAGAGGATATCGCCTGAACCGGCAAGATTGAAGTAGGCATGGTTGGTAAGGTTGAGGGGAGTCTTTCTATCACAGGTTGCCAGGTAATCTATTCTCAACTCTCCTTGGGAAGAGAGGGAGAAGACGACCCTGAGGGCGACGTTTCCGGGAAAACCCGATTCTCCGTCAGGGCTGTTCAGCGTAAGGACGAGGGAGCTCTCATCGATCGTCGCTGCAAATATTCTGGAATTGAATCCGTTGAATCCGCTGTGAAGGGTATTCAGTCCGCCGTCGTTTTTATCCAGCTGGTACTCTTTGCCTTCAAGAGTGAACTTTCCGCCGGCGATTCTATTGGCGAATCGTCCGACGGTGAATCCGAAGTAGGTATTCGATGTCTCATACCCTTCAAGATTGCCATAGGAGAGGAGAATGTTGGCGATCTTCCCGTCCCTGTCGGGACCGTTGAAGGCAACAAGTGCACCGCCGTAGGTACTGACCGAAGCACTGTAGGGCCCGCTGTGCAGGGTATAGAGTTCTACTGACTTTCCGTCTTTCGTCTTTCCGAACAGTTCCTTCGTGATCATACCCTTCTCTCCTTTTATTCTCTTATAGTTACTCTGTCATCAGCAGATATGATTTCATGATGTCCGAGCATCGGTTGTCGTGAATTCTCACAACTCTCATCTCGCGCTCTGCAGACTCAGGTGAATCGGAGGCGTGTGCTGTATTGACCATCACATTGCTTCCGAACTCTCTTCTGATCGTTCCGCCCGGTGCCTTGAGAGGGTCTGTAGGTCCGAGTACGTCTCTGATCTTCTGGATTGCATTCTCCCCTTCATAGATCAGGATCATACACTTCACGCTTCCGGGATGGTTCAGTTCCTCGAGAGGACACTGGGAAGGTTTCACACCGCTCATGAATTCAACGATCTGTTCAAACTGATCGACAGCGTATTCCATGCCGACCGAATCAACAAGAGCCTTCTCTACTTCATCCGAAAGGGTCATGTTGAAAGCATTTTCGAGGTGTTCCTTCGCCTTGCGTGCAAAGACAGGAGAGAGCTTCTCCTTAAGGACCTGCTTGACTGCTCCGTAAAAATCGAGAGCCTCTGCCACGCTCATTCTATGAATCTTGGTTCCGACCACTCGCAGTCCTGTTCTGCTGAACATGTCGATGATCGTACCGGGTTTGCTGGAAGCGTAACGCCAGTTATCTGGTTTGATGATGACCAGCGAACGCTGGACAAGGTCGGGATGAGGATAGGTCATGTTCTCGACAATATTCTTTTCACTGGGGAGCCAGGAGGCGAACAGGGCAAGATGTGCGTCCGCTGTGGCCTGGAGTCTGGGGGTAAGGACCGCTGGTTCGAAGTAGGTGACGACTTCGGGATCCTCTGCCGAGGTGATCAGGTCTGCATAGGTGTCCCTGATATTCTCGCCTGTAAGGAGGTCGAGATTCTTTCTTTCAGGTACGATGGGTCCGCAGATCTCGCTCAGTTTTCTACAGGCATCCTCTCCGCGGAAAATGAGGAGGAGGGAGCGGTGACGTCTTCCCTGGGAGGGGACGAGATTCTTCTCTACATAGGAGGCGAGAAGTTCGTTCGTCTTCTTCTGGTCTCCGTCATCGAGTTTGCGTATGATTTTTGCGTAATCGGCGACAAGCTTCTCATCAGGTGCGATCATCTGAGCTCCGACGAGCTCCACATCTGATCTGGAGAGGAGTCTTGCCATTACCCCTCCTGTTCTGCTTTTTGCAATGGTATAGGGTGTGACAAGCACATAGCTGAGAGTATGATCCATCTCTTTCAAAGCTCCTTGAATGCGTTCGAATTATCTTTCCCCACTATATCGGGTAAAGGGGGAAATGTCCATGAAATGATAGCTTTTATTATAAGCGATTACGTGAAGTTGAGAACCTGTGCTCATCCCGAACTCATAGCTCTCCACTGACTTGGAGTACACCCCGCCTTCTCCTTAAACAGGGCATACAGCCGCTGTGTCGTACGGAACCCGCACTCACTTGAAACGGTCTCGATGGTAAGGTTAGTCTCCCTTAAAAGGCGCTTCGCTCTGAGCAGTCTCACATTGATGATCTCCTCATGCATGCTGTGGTCTCTCACCCTCTTCCACTTCAGTTCCAGGTTTCTTCTTGAAGTACCGCAGAAAGAGGCGACGTCCTCCACACCTATGCCCAGATGAGCGTGGTTTCTGATGAAGATGAGGGCTTTCATCACTGTATGGTCATGGGACAGCATCAGCTGCGTGCTCTCCCGCTCGACAACAGAGGAGGGAGGGATCATGACAGGGATGCGGGAAATCTTTTCTCCTGAGACAAGGGAGGAAAGGAGCTGCCCTATCCTGTACCCGATACCCCTGCACTCAAGGGCGATTGAAGTAAGTGAGGGATGGGTGAGTGAACAGAGGAGTGCATCATTGTCGACACTGACGACACTCGCCTGACGGGGAATTTCGACACCGGAAGAGAGGAGCTGTCTGGTCACCTTCACTGCCGCGATATCGTTGCAGCAGAAGATGGCGGTCGGAACCTTGAGAGAGGCGAGGAACCGGTCAAGAGCTACGCTCTGTCCGGGATTTTTGTAGAACGGAAGGGTTCGGGTGAACATCCTGTCGGCAGGAAGACGAAGTGAGAGCGATTCCTCATATCCCCTGAGCCTCTCGGCTGACCAGAGTGTCCCCCTCACCCCGACAAAGGCGAAGGAGAGCGCTCCCAAATCGCGTATAAGCTCACCGGCCAGGCGCCCGGTGAGATGATCATCATTCTGTACCCGGTAGAACTCATCATGCCGGTAGGCGCCGGCGACATCGATCACAGGGATGCCCAGGTTTTCATACTTTCTAATGTCCGCCGCATGTTCAATTCTCACCACTATGGCGTCAAGCGCATGCTTTTTCCCCGGCTTCAGCTCCATCATTCCCCCGAAAGGGCCTATCAGGCGCCATTCGGGTTTTTCCCGTGCCCATTCAATGAGACCTCTGGCCACTTCCTGATCGTAGGTGTCCTGAAACTGAAGCGATACGCCGACTGTGAACATGAGAAAATACTACTCCACATCATTTCGCAAAACAAGATATTGTTATCGTTTTTTACGAATTGCAATCTCACATGAGTCTGCTATCATTCATCTAGATAGGAGTCTGTCATGAAAAAACATCCAACAATCACGGTACCGTATACCGGTGCTGAAATTCCGGGTATCGGATTGGGAACCTTCGGGTCCGACCATATATCACCTGAAGAGGTGGCTCAGTCGGTGAGATTCGCCCTCGAATCGGGGTACCGCCATATCGACTGCGCAAGCGTCTACGGCAACGAAGCTGTCATCGGAGAAGTCTTCGAGGAAGTATTCTCCAAGGGAGATATCAAGAGGGAAGAGGTATGGATCACAGGCAAGCTGTGGAATGATTCCCATTCCCCTGAAAAGGCACGAGAATCCTTCAAGAAGACACTGAAGGATCTGAGACTCGATTACCTTGACCTCTACCTGATCCACTGGCCGTTCAGGAACCATCATCCACCCCACGCTTCGGTGGAAAGCAGAGCAGCAGATGCAACTCCCTACAACCATGAGATGTTCATGGAGACATGGAGAGTGCTTGAGGAGTTTGCCGATGTAAAACTGACCCGCCATATCGGTACAAGCAATATGACCATTCCGAAGCTCAACCGCCTTCTCGCTGATGCCCGCATCAAGCCTTCAGTCAATGAGATGGAACTCCATCCCCATTTCCAGCAGAAGGAGCTGTTTGATTTCTGTCAGAACAACGACATTGCCGTCATCGGGTATTCCCCCCTGGGCTCTCCGAACAGACCCGAGAGGGACAAGACAGCAGAAGATACCGTCGATATGGAAGACCCTGTTATCGTGAAGATAGCTGAGGCGCACCATGTCCATCCCGCTTCAATCTGCCTCAAATGGGCTGCGGCGAACAATCATGTACCTATTCCCCTCAGCACGAAGGAGAGGAACATCCTCAGTAATCTAGAAGCAGTGATGAGCGACCCTCTCACCCCCGAAGAAAAAAGAGAGATCGATACCATCGATAAGGGCTGCAGGCTGATCAAGGGACAGGTATTCCTCTGGGAAGGGGCGAAAGACTACCACGACCTTTGGGATGAAGACGGTTTCATCGTAGAATAATTCAAAATATGAGATAAAACGGAGGTTCATATGGCAAAGAAAATGAAAGGTGCGATTCTTCCGGGAAACAGTACTGTCGAGTTCAAGGAATTTGACATTCCCACTCCCGGACACGGACAGGTTGTGCTCAAGACAAAGAGCTCTACCATCTGCGGTTCCGATATCAGAGCGATCTACCGCGAACATGTCGGAAAGGGGCCTGAAGGATACCAGGGAGTGATCGCCGGACACGAACCGTGCGGACAGATCGTTGAAGTCGGGCCCGGCTGCAAGCGCTTCAAGGAAGGAGATCGTGTCATCGTCTACCACATCAGCGGATGCGGAGTCTGTCACGACTGCCGAATGGGCTACATGATCAGCTGCTCGAGCGAACACAGGGCTGCTTACGGATGGCAGAGAGACGGTGGAATGGCACCCTATATCCTTGCCGATGAGAAGGACCTCGTCTTCCTTCCCGACGAACTCACCTACACCGACGGAGCACAGGTCGCCTGCGGCTTCGGAACAGTGTATGAAGCACTCGAGAAGATCGGTATCAACGGAAACGATGCCGTCCTCGTCGTCGGTCTCGGACCTGTCGGCCTCGCCGCTCTGATGCTTGCAAAGGCTATGGGAGCTCAGAAGCTTATCGGTCTTGAATTCAATCCTGAAAGAATAGAGATCGCGAAGAGACTCAACCTTGTAGACCATGCCTTCGCTCCCGGTGAAGATGCGGTTGAAAAAATCAAGGAACTCACCGGAGGAAAGGGTGTTGAGAAGGCAGTTGACTGCTCAGCGCACAAGGACGGAAGAGCAGTAGCTATCAGAGCCACCCGTCAGTGGGGAAAGATCGCTTTCGTCGGAGAAGGCGGTACAGTAGAGTTCAATCCCTCTCCCGATATCATCCACGATCAGAAGACCATCTACGGTTCATGGGTAACCAGTATCTGGAGAATGGAAGACCTTGTCGAAAGAATCGTCCGCTGGGGAATTCATCCGGAAGACCTGGTCACTCACCGGTTCGGTATCGAGGAAGCAGACAAAGCCTATGCCCTGATGGCATCAGGTCAGTGCGGAAAGGTCGCAGTCTGTTTCGACGAAGAACTCAAATAGATTCAAATACAACTCTGGGAGGGGAAAGCGGATCGCTCATATCGAGATCGAACCGGAACGCCCCTTCCGGAATGGGTTTGAAAAAGAACATCAGGAGCGGATTCAGCTCATTTCTGATCGCATCGGCCAGATGCGATACCTCAAGAGATATCCTTATCCTCGAAGGATTGTCAGGGTAGAAAGTCCCCTCCCCTTTCGCTTCAAGAATCGGAAAGGAGAGCGATAGATCCTCCACCTCTATTCTGTCCTCAGGGAAGGATGCTGAGATATTGAGATGATCTCCCTTGAAGGAATCCGCGTCTGTCAGCCATGAAGAGAGGGGCATCTGGGATGCAAGGGACTCTCTCATCTGTGATGAGAGGGTGATCTCGGGAGTTTCACAGTTCACCGATACCTTCTCACTCCTGCTGAGAACCGCACCGAGAGAATCAATCTCGGACAGGTGATCATATACACCAAACGCCTCTCCATGGAAATAAGACGTCTTGAATGCCACTGCTTCCCCTTCTGTTGAAGCTTCCCCGTTTACGAGTGTCACTGAAGCGTGAGTGATAACACTCGCCTCCGGGCTTTCAAGTGACAGACGTCCCGATATTTCAATATTCACAGAATCAGCGGTAAAGGAATCCGTTCCCTGTGCGACCGACAGATTCTCTGCCGCCAAAGAGGCAAAGGAAAGTTCCCTGGAACCTGTGATAAGGTCGAACAGTTCTCCGCTATTCACGGAAAGAACAAGGAGAGAGGAAGTGAGAGAAACCTCTCCATCATCGAAGACAAACTCATCAAGTTCGACCTCTCCCTGCAGAGGTGATATATCAATTGAAGTAAAAGAGACTTCCTGAACGCTCTCGTTCACATAGCGGGTAAGGTACTTCTGTCCTGCGAAAAGTGCGACAAAATAAAGAATTGCCAGGAACAGGATGATAACGATGAGAATCATCAAAGGACGAAGCGGATGTCGTTTTTTCATAAGAACCCCCGTGCTCTCTACAGTGTAGAAGGTTTATACGCTCAAAGCAATTCAGAATATCCCGAACACTGATGATATATGATATACTTCTCCCCATGAAAGAACACATACACAGAGAAGAAGATATCCGCACTGCCCTGGTGCATCAGGCAGCGCATGCGATGATGATCGCAGCAAGAACGGCTCCGAAAGGAAAAGGAAAGGACAACCTGGTCATCATGTCGGTGGACAAGGAAGGTCGGGATGCGATAGCGGCACACATGAAGCTGATGGTTGATGAAGGAAGGGCCGCCATGTTCTTCCTCAGAGACGCAGCGAATCTGGAATCAGCTGACGGACTCATTCTCATCGGAACGGTTATCAAGCCTATGAGACTCACACACTGCGGTCTATGCGGATTGGAAACCTGTGAGAACAAGGATACCAAACCCGATGTCCCCTGCGCCTTCAACACGGGAGACCTCGGCATCGCCACAGGCTCAGCCGTTTCCAGGGCTGCAGACTACCGAATAGACAATAGAGTGATGTTCAGCATCGGGATGGCAGTGAGAGAGTTAGGTATCATGGGAGAAGATGTGAAGATCATCAATTCCATTCCCCTTTCGATCAAGGGAAAGAATATCTTCATGGACAGAAAGTAAAGAAGATCAGTGGTGGTGATGGGGTTTGAGAATCTTGAGTTCCGGCTCTATGACCACCTTCTCGAAGTCCGAATGGGTCTTTGAAGTAAGGCGTTTCATCAGCAGTCTCACAACCTCCGTTCCAATCAGCTCCTGAGGCTGTCTCATTGCATAGTGACAGAAAGAGAGGAGCGGGGAGTAACTCAAGTAGTCGAAGCTTGCGAGCACATAATCATCCATAACATCTTCAGGAAGACGTTCGATCATGCAGGAAGTAACACCGAGGTGAAGGAGGTCGTTCGCGACCAGGTAGGCTTTCGGATGATCCTCTCTGGCTAAGAATTTCTCCATTGCCAGATACCCGTCCCTGATAGCCATTTTACCCTCTATATAGGTGAAGTCCGGCTCCGCCTCGAGACCAAGTTCCTGAAGTGTCTGGAGGTACCCTGCATAACGTTCATTTGCCGTGAGGATATCGAGATCTCCTCCGATATACCCTATCCTTCTGAATCCTTCATGATAGAGTGCCTTCACCATCTCTTTAACGCCGTTACGGTTGTCAACGAGAACGGCATCCGCCTTCACGCCCTCAATGAAACGGTCGACCATCACGATGGGGACTCTTGAAACGACTCTGTCGGTGAAATGGTGTCCCTGGAATCCTGCGGGAATGACGACCAGGGCATCAACATTACGGTCAAGCAGCACCTGTATCCTTCTCTGTTCCTCCTCGACACTGTCATTGGAACAGGAGATGATCATGGTGTACCCTAAAGGGGTAAGGAGGCTGTCCATCGTCTCCACGACTTCCATGAAATAGACGTTGCTCAGCTTCGGAGCGATGATTCCTATCGTTTTCGTGTATCGCATTTTCAGGGAACGTGCGACCTCGTTCCTGTTATATCCGAGTTCATTCATTACTTTGAGCACACTTGTTTTTGTCTCATCCGTGACAGCACCGGTGTTGTTTAAGACACGGGAGACTGTTGCAATGGAGACATTCGCCTGTTTAGCTACTTCTTTTATGGTAACGGGGCGGTGACGTGTGTGTTTCATCTTTTCTCGGATTTCCTGCTAGTAGTAATTCGGGGTCCCGCAGGACCCCGAAACTGTACATTCTGTACGATTAATCGTAGAGCAGACC
The DNA here is from genome assembly GCA_963677695.2 of Sphaerochaetaceae bacterium. GTDB lineage: Bacteria > Spirochaetota > Spirochaetia > Sphaerochaetales > Sphaerochaetaceae > SABI01. Next base: position 211,592 of record CAXXUJ010000001.1, read on the forward strand.
AGTAATATCTGCATCGTCCATGTTCTGGTAAGTGTAGAACTTAGCACCGGTGTCAACGTCGCTTACGCTTTCGCCTTTGTATGCTTTGTAAGCAAGTTCAACAGCTTTGTAACCGATCATGTACGGATCCTGGGTGATTGAACCGAGGAAGTACTGGTTTCTGACTGCGTTCTTCTGAGCTGCGCCTGCATCGTATCCGATGACGACGATATCCTTGTAAGCGGGAGTGCTCTTGAATGCTGCACCATCATTGGTTGCTGCAAGGAGACCCTTTACAGTAGCTTCGTTTGAACAGAAGATACCGAGGATATTATCGCTTGAGACCTTGTTCAGGACTGCCTGAGAAGCGTTAGTTGCGTCAGTCATTGCTGCAGAAGCAGGAACGACCATGTCGATCATGACTTTCTTACCGCTGGTGGGGCTGTCAGCTGCGATATAAGCAGTGTTACCGGTCACCTTGATGTCACTCTTTGAGAGTGAGGTGTTGTTTGCGATAAGGTCAACCATGGTGTCTCTGAATCCTTTACCGCGGCTCAGGAGAGATTCACCACTTGCATCCTGGTTGAGGACGACGATTGTTACAGGGCTGGCTGCAGTTGCTTTCTCGATGTCACCCTTGATGACGTCGAACATCTTCTGTGCTGCAACGCCTGCTGCTGCATAGTTGTCTGTTGAAGCATTTGCCCAGATTGAGCCCTGAGGAGCTTCAGGAACACCTGAGTCGAAACCGATCACAGGAATACCAGCGCTCTTTGTCTGCTGGAGCTGGTCAAGCACACTGCTTGTGTTGAGTGCTGCCAGTGCGATAGCTACAGGATTCTTTGCCATTGCATTGTTAAGCATTTCAACCTGAATCTGAACGTCACTTTCTGAAGGAGGTCCTTCAAATGTGATATCTACTCCATATTCTTCAGCTGCAGCATTCGCTCCCTTTTTAACCTGCTGCCAGAAGTCGTGCTGTTCTCCCTTTGAGACGACAGCAATGTAAGGCTTGCCGCCTTCAGCTGCACCCTGAGCAAACAGCGGGGTGAGTGAAACGAGAAGAACAAGTGCCATAAGGACTACTAAGGTTTTTTTCATACCTACCTCCAATTTTTTTTCGGACTATGTCCGATTTTTTTTATCTACATCGGCTGTACAGCCGGTGTTTACTTTGTTTTGAATTCTTTTTCCTGCTTCTTGAGAGCCGCTCTCTCCGCCTTTTCCTTCTTTACCATGACGGAATAGGTTTCATTGAGTTCACTCTTCAGCTGGGCGATCTTCTGCTGTGCATCAGGCGCTGCCTCGGCTTTCAGTGCTGTGATCTTTTCGAGCATCTCTGTCTTGTACTTGGCTGAGGGAGCAACGATTCTCACTTCGGTAGCTCTCTTCGTTCTGTAGATGTCGAGAAGTACGGCACCGAGAACGACGACACCGGTGAAGAATGTCTGATACTGGCTCTGAAGGTCCATGGAGGGGAGTCCCGCTCTCAGGACACTCATGATGTATACACCGATAATGGTACCAAGGACGCTTCCTGCACCACCGGAAAGGCTGGTTCCGCCGATGACCGCACCGGCGATGGCGTAAAGCTCAAAGCCCTGTCCCTGGTTCGGCATGACAGTCGTATAGACTGCAGCGAAGGCAATACCGCCGATACCGGCCATGAATCCGCTTACAACGTAGGCCATCATTTCCCATTTCTGAACATCTACACCGCTCAGGCGGGCTGCTTCCTTGTTGCTTCCCACTGCAAATATGTATCGTCCCATCTTTGTTCTGGTCAGGATGATATAGGCAATCAGTGCGGTACCGAAGAATACGATAGCTCCGGTCGGAATTGAAAGGTTGTTCTCTCCGATGACCTTGAAGATGCCCTTGAACCATGCATCGTCAGCTCCGCGTGCGGGGAAGGTGGCGCTTCGTACATTGGAAACGATCGAACCTACTCCGAGGGAGATCATCATTGTTCCCAGAGTTGCGATGAACGGGGGGAGTGAAAGGCGGGAGACCATGATTCCGTTGAAGAAACCGAATGCTGTGGCAACCACCAGGATAAGAAGGAGAGAGAGCCACATCGGCCATCCCCATGTCTTATAAGCTGTTCCGCCTATGATCGTAGCGGCCATCATCACAGTTCCGCAGGAAAGGTCGATCCCTCCTGTGATAATGACGAAGGTGACTCCGATGGCGATGAACCCGATGTAATATGAAGAATCGAGAATATTCACCAGCGTGGTGTAAGAGAAGAAGTTTCTTCCGAACAGGCTGAAGAACGCATACACAAGTACCAGTGCAAGCGGTGCGAGCAGCTTCTGCATATTCAGATTCTGCCCGAATCTATCTTTCAAAGATTTGTTATTTTCCATACTCATGCTATCTACTCTCCTATCCTCTTGTAGCCAATGACATAATATTTTCTTGAGTTGCATCTTCGATGTCGACGAAGCCGGTCAGTCGGCCTTCACACATCACAGCAATCCTGTCGCTCATTCTGAGAACCTCGTTCAGTTCACTGCTGATCATGATGATCGACTTACCCTCTTTCTGAACAAGTTCATTCATCAGGTGATAGATTTCACTCTTCGCTCCGACATCGATTCCTCGTGTAGGTTCATCGAAGATAAGAATGGAACTGTTCTTGATCAGCCATTTCGCGATGACGACCTTCTGCTGGTTTCCACCCGAAAGATTCTTCACCAGCTGGTCCAGACTCGGAGTCTTTACCTTCAGTTTCTCTGAATACTCCTGGCTGACCTTCTTCAGTTCCTTGTTGTTGATCAGAAGTCCGGGAGCGAGGTCTTCAAAGCTCGACATGACCGAATTTTCATGAACAGAGAGCTTCAGTGCAAGACCGTATCTCTTTCTATCCTCGGAAAGGTATCCGATACCGTTTCTGACGGCATCCATCGGCGATTCGATGAGTACCTTTCTTCCATTGATCCATATATCTCCGCTCGCCTTGTCAGCGCCGAACAGGGCTCTCATCGTTTCGGTACGTCCGGCACCCATAAGGCCGGCAAAGCCGAGGATCTCACCCTTTCTCAGTTCAAAGGAAACATTCTGAACCTGATGTCCCGCATTGAGGGAATCAACTTTCAGGATGACAGGGGCATCCTCAGGTACATTCGATGCACTCTTCGGTTTTTCATAGATGACACGCCCTACCATCATGTTGATCATTTCTTCCTTGGTAAGGTCCTTCGTCTCTTTCGTTCCCACATATTCACCGTCTCTCAGGACTGTAACGCGGTCGGTTATCACACCGATCTCATCGAGTCTGTGGGAGATATAGATCATGGCGACGCCCTTCTTTGCAAGGTCGCGCATGATGACGAACAGATCATCGATCTCCTTCTCTGTCAGTGCGGCTGAAGGCTCATCGAGGATGAGAACTTTCAGGTTGTGGGAGACAGCTCTTGCGATCTCGACCATCTGCTGCTTACCGACGGTCAGCGCACTCATTTGCTCTGTAGGATCTATGTCCATGTTCAGACGCTTGAAAAGCTCTGCAGCCCTCTTATTCTGTCCCTTCTCATCAAGCCACCAGGAGGTTCTCTTCGTCGATTCCCGTCCGATATACATATTCTGGGCGACAGTGAGATGTTCCATCATATTCAGTTCCTGGTGAACGATGGCGATTCCTGCCCTGAGAGCATCTCTCGGATCAAGGGGGTTGAACAGTTTTCCAAGATATCTGATTTCACCTGAATCCTTGGGGAATATTCCGGTGAGAGCTTTCATAAGAGTAGACTTTCCTGCTCCGTTCTCTCCTACCAGAGCATGAATTTCTCCCTCACGCAGATTGAAGTCGACTCCCTTCAGTGCATGGACACCGGCGAATCGCTTATCAATCTTTTCCATTGATAGCACTACGTTACTCACGACTCATACTCTCCTTCATATATTCTATGGTCACACAGGTTTTCTGAGAAGTCAAGGAAAATTTGTAAACGTTTACAAATGGTTATAACACTATCGATAAATACTTATTACAAAAAAATATATTCCATTTTACACAGATATAAATGAAAGAGGAATTATCAAGGAATCTGAGGAAAGGGGAAGCGTTTGCTTCTACTGACAGCGACTATTTCTGGTCGCCGTCAGTCTTGAGTACGGCAAGGAATGCCTGCTGGGGAATCTCTACATTTCCCACCATCTTCATTCTCTTCTTACCCTCTTTCTGCTTCTCGAGGAGCTTTCGTTTACGGCTTATATCACCGCCGTAACACTTCGCCGTTACGTCCTTGCGGAGGGCGTTGATCGTCTCTCGTGCAATGACCGAACCGCCGATAGCTCCCTGGATCGGGATCTTGAACATCTGACGGGGAATCTCCTCTTTGAGACTTGCACACACCTTCCTGGCACGGAACGCGGCGTTATCACGGAAGACGAGCTGGCTGAGAGCGTCTACCGGTTCTCCGTTCACAAGGATATCGAGACGAACGAGGTTCGTCTTCCTGTACCCGATGAGATGGTAGTCGAAGCTGGCGTAGCCTCGGGAGACAGATTTAAGGCGATCATAGAACTCAAAGAGCACTTCAGCGAGAGGCATTTCATAGACAAGCTCAACCCTTTTCTCATCAAGGTGGTTGAAGCCCACCTGCACTCCCCTCTTTTCCATACAGAGGCTCATGATGTTTCCGACATAGGTACTCGGAGTGATGATCTCCGCCTGAATATAGGGTTCCTCTGCATAGTCGACCTTCATCGGGTCAGGGTATTCAAGGGGATTGTCTATCGAGACCTCTTCCCCGTTCTTCATTTTGATGTGGTACCGTACCGACGGACTGGTGAAGACGATAGAGAGATCAAATTCTCTCTCGATTCTCTCCTGGACAACTTCGAGGTGGAGCATCCCGAGAAAACCGCAGCGGAATCCGAAACCGAGAGCGGCTGAGGCGTCCTTCTCGTAGACGAGCGAGGCGTCATTGAGTTTCAGACGGTCGATCGCGTCATGAAGTTCTTCATAGTCGTTCGAGTCTACCGGGTAGATGGAGCTGAATACAACGGGCTTCACTTCCTTGAAGCCTGGAAGGGGAGAATCGCACACCCTGGAAGCGAGGGTGACGGTATCACCTACCCTGATATCCTGAATGGTCTTGATACCTGCAATGAAGTAACCGACATCACCTGCATAGAGTTCTCCGGTGTTGGATAGTCCCATCTTGAAGACTCCCACCTCTTCGACGAAATACTTCGCCTTCGTACTGAAGAGCTGGATTTCATCACCTCTTTTAAGGGCACCGTCGAATATTCTGAAGTGAACGACGACTCCCCGGTAGGGGTCATAGTGACTGTCGAAGATAAGTGCCCTGAGGGGGTCTGATTCTTTTCCAGTCGGAGGCGGAATATGGGCGATGATCGATTCGAAGAGCTCATCGACACCGACGCCTGTCTTCGCTGAAACGAGGGAGACGAGGTCGGTATCGAGACCGAGGTCATGATCAATCTGATGCATGCACGAATCGATATCGGCGCTGGGAAGGTCGATTTTGTTGATGACCGGGAGAATCTCCAGGTCGAGTTCCATAGCCATGTACATGTTAGCGAGGGTCTGGGCTTCCACTCCCTGAGCCGCATCGACGAGGAGGAGTGCTCCCTCGCAGCTTCCGATGGCTCTCGAGACTTCGTAGGAGAAGTCCACATGTCCCGGAGTGTCGACGAGATTGAGTGTGTAGGTATTCCCGTCCTTTGCAGTGTAGGGAATGGATATCGCCTGACTCTTGATCGTAATACCTCTCTCACGCTCGATATCCATTGAATCAAGCATCTGGTCAACAGCAGGTCCTCGCGAGGTGACGAGTTTCGCCTTGTCGATGAATCGGTCGGCAAGGGTCGATTTTCCGTGGTCGATGTGGGCAATAATACAGAAATTGCGTGTTAACTGTGAATCTCTACTCATATATGTTCGTAACGCTCCGGTTATGTTGTAAGACTGCTGGTATGTTCGGCTTTTTCAAAGCCGAGGAGTTCTCTGATCTCGTCATCATCGAGGGTTTCCTTCTCTATGAGGGTCTCGGTGAGAGTATCGAGCTGATCCTTGTGCTCATTCAGAATCCTTCTTGTATCAGAAAGGGCTTCAGTGAGAATCTTCGAAATCTCGGAGTCGATCTTCTTCGCCGTCTCCTCTGAATAATCCTTGTGCTGGGCGATTTCACGGCCGAGGAACAGGGGTTCATCATCCTTTCCGAAGCCAATGAAACCGAGATCGCTCATACCCCATTCGGTAACCATTCTTCTCGCGATATCGGTTGCCTGCTTGATATCATTACTCGTTCCGGTGGTCGTCTCGCCGTAGATGATCTCTTCGGCTACGTACCCGCCCATCGTGACCTTGATCCAGTCGAACAGGGAACTGCGGTTCTTCGTATAGGCATCCTTCTCAGGAAGGGAGATGGTGAGACCCAGCGCTCTTCCGTGGGGGATGATCGTCACCTTGTGGAGGGGATCGAGGTGTTCGAGATGGTAGTGGAGCAGGGCATGCCCTGCCTCATGGTAGGCTGTCGCCCTCTTCTCTTCCGGAGTCATCACCTTCGAAACCTTTGCGACACCGAGAAGGATCTTATCTCTTCCCTTTTCGAAGTCTTCCATGTGCACCAGAGTTCTCTTTGCTCTGGCTGCAAAGAGTGCCGCTTCGTTCACGAGATTGGCAAGGTCGGCTCCGCTCGTTCCGGGAGTGGCACGGGCGATCCTGTTGAGATTGACGTCTCCTGCGATCTTGATCTTCTTACAGTGGATGGTGAGGATAGCTTCCCTTTCAGCCACATCGGGCATGTCTACAACGACCTGACGGTCGAAACGACCCGGGCGCAGAAGAGCGGGGTCAAGGACATCGGGTCTGTTCGTGGCAGCTATGACGATGACTCCGGTGGTGGTATCAAAACCGTCCATCTCGACGAGCATCTGGTTGAGGGTCTGTTCCCTCTCGTCATGTCCACCTCCGAGGCCGCTTCCGCGGGTTCTTCCCACTGCATCAAGCTCGTCGATGAAAAGGATACAGGGTGCGCTCTTGCGTCCCTGATCGAAAAGGTCTCTCACTCTCGAGGCACCGACACCGACGAACATTTCAACGAAATCGGATCCGCTCATATGGAAGAAGGAGACCCCGGCTTCGCCGGCTACGGCCTTCGCAAGGAGAGTCTTACCGGTTCCCGGAGGACCGACAAGGAGAACGCCCTTGGGAATCTTCGCCCCGATATCGCTGAAGCGTTTCGGGTTTTTCAGGAAGTCGACGACTTCCTGAAGCTCATACTTCGCTTCCTTCTGTCCGGCTACATCACTGAAGGTGGTTTTTACATCACTGTCCATGTACTCTTTCGCCCGCGACTTGCTGAAGGACATCACATTGCCGTTTGCACCGCGCGTCTGGCGCCAGAGCATCACAGTAAAACCGATAAAGATGATCCAGGGAAGCATCTGAAGAACGATCTGGAGCATGGAAACGCCCTGGACCGTACCGGTCGTCTGTACGCTGTGTTCCTTCAGGAGTGCCATAAGATTCTGATCCGCATAGGGAATACGGGTCATGGCATTCATGTTGTTTCTCAGGGAGAAGGTAATGAGAGAGCCGTCCTCGATCTCGGCCGAGTAGACCTGATTCTGTTCGACATACTCGATGAAGGAGCTGTAGGGAACTTCCTGAAGTCCCATATTCTCCCCCTGGTTCATGAACATGAAGAGGAAAGAGATGATCAGGAAGAGGAAGAATCCGAGTGCAAGGCGGTTCTTGCCGCTGAAATCGAATCTCGGTCCCTGTCCCTGAGAATTCCTGTTTTTCTGGGAACTATTTCTATTGCCTTGAGAATTACCGAACCCGTTCCAGTACCGGTTATCATTATCTGACGAGGGTTTCTTGTCTTCGTGTCCGGATCCCTGGTTTTCAGGTTCCTGGGGCTTCTTTTCTTCGTTCTCTTTATCCACAATCATGTCCTTTATCTTTGCGTACACTATATAATGTAGTTTCATCAGGGGCAAGGGGAGCTTCAAGCACCCGTGCTGCCACCCTGTCCCTTCCTCCCCACTGTCGTCCGAGCAGAGCGAGGATCCCTTCATCATCACAGAGGAGGGGAATCTCCCACCGTTTTTCCACCGGAATCTTCCATTCGGTAAAGAGGGAGGAAAGCTTCTTGCTCCCCCTCTTCAGTCTTATGCTATCCCCCTCACGTGCCGAACGGACGATGAGATCGCCCTTCACGACAGAACGGGGAATCCAGACTGCATCCCGGTCGCCCTCAGGATCGACCGTGCGAACCTGACAGCAGAGAGTCATCCCCACACTCAGGGGAGTCTCCTGTGAATATACTAATGAAGCGTACCCTGAGGAAAGGGGCATCTCCCCCTTTTTCCATACCAGTACACCTTTTTGAATCGATACATAGGAGGAAGGGGTTTCAACTCTCCCCTCTGAGCGCCTCATCACTCTCTCAAGTATCGCACCCACCTGTCCTTCCGACAATCTCAAAGGAGAGGGGAAAGAGAGAAAAGAGAAAGCGCCATAGAGGATCCGTCTTAACAGAGAGTCAGAGCGAATCATCTCATCGGTGATCTTCAGAAAGATTTCCTCTCCCTCTTTCACCACTTCAAGAGAGCTGCTCAGCAGCCGCTGAGCCTCCGCATCAGCAAACTCATTCAGCTTTTCAAACTCATCGCTCACTCTCAGCAGTCCGTCTCCCCAGCCGGGAAACACCTCATCGAGAGCAGGGACAAGGGTGCGGCGTACACCGTTACGAAGAAAATCGGTGTTATCGTTGGTGGAATCATACACTCCGCTCAAGCCTTTCGCAGCAAGGTACTCCTCGAGCATTGACCGGGGAACGTCCAGAAGTGGACGTATCACAGAATCTTCGGTGATTGGACGAATCGAAGAACCGAGGTGGAGCCTGCTTCCCTGGAACGTTCTCATCAGGAGGGTTTCAAGCACATCTGTTCGGGTATGCGCTGTCGCTATATACCTAAAACCACTCTTCTCCTTTGCCTGCAACAGAGCGGCATATCTCAGATGGCGTGCCGCCTCCTCGATACCGTTTCCCCGTACCTTTGCTTCTTCAGCTACGGTCCCCTTACCTAAACAGATGATCTCAAGAGAGAGACCCATTTCTGTACATCTTCTCCTGTTCTCTTCGATCTCTCTCTCCTGTTCATCCCTGCTTCTCAGATAGTGATCGACATAGAGAGGACGGATGTGTTCTTTTCCGTACAGAGAGATGAGAATATGAAGAAGGGAGAGAGAATCGGCTCCGCCGCTGAAAGCGACTATGATTCCGCGTTCGGGGGAGATGAGGTGGGCATGAAAGAACTTCCAGACGTTTTCAAGGAGAGTTTTTTCTGTTGTAGACACCGGCGGTTTCGGTGACACTTCTGCCTCCTATAAGGTTGATCACTGCCTGTTTCGCCTTATCAACTCCCTGAAAGAAGAGATCTCTCTGTTCAGGGTCTTCGAATACAGAGAGGACATGCTCGACGATCGGGGCGGACGCCGGTCTGCCGACACCAACATAGATGCGGATAAAATCGGACGATCCTATTGAAGAGATGATCGACTTCAGACCGTTATGACCTGCTGACGAACCTCCTTTCTTCACCCGTATCATGCCGGGGGGAAGGTCAAGGGTATCGCAGATGACAATCAGTTCATCTGCACCGAATCGGCGCGGGACATAATCATGCACCGCCTTCCCGCTCAGGTTCATGAACGTCAGAGGCTTTAACAGCACCGACCCGTTTCCCGTCTTTCCCCTTTCGTAGGGACGAAAACAGCGTTTCTTCATGTTTACATGAAAAAACGCTGCTGTTTCATCCAGGACCAGAAATCCTGCATTGTGTCTTGTTTCTGTATATTTCGTCCCGGGATTCCCGAGACCGACAATAAGAGGCAGAGTATACCCCTTATTCTTCGTCAGCAGCTTCTTCTGCTTCCTCGCCTTCAGCTTCTTCACCTTCCGGTGCACTGACGACTTCCTTGACACCCTTGACGGATGCGATGGTCAGACCTTCAGCGTGGATAAGCTTCACACCTTCGGGAACAGTGATCATCTCGACGTGGATGCTCTCGTTCAGGTTAAGACCGGTTACATCGACAACGATTGATTCGGGAAGGTCCTTGGGAAGACACTCAACTTCAAGTTCGTGAGTGACCTGGTCAAGAACTCCACCGAACTTCGCTCCGGCAGGGTTCCCTTCAAGGTGGATGGGAACGTGTGTTCTGAGGACTTCACCCTTGGTGACTTCAAAGAGGTCGACGTGAACGATGGAATCGGTCATGACGTTCTCCTGGAAATCCTTCATCAGGACTGAGTAGCTTTTTTTACCCACTTTCAGAGTCAGAAGTGTGGACTCCGAGAAATGACGCATCTTGTTCTGAAACTCTCTTGCTTCAAGTGAAACATGGACGGGGTCATTTTTACCATAAATAACGGCAGGAATACGTCCTGCAGCCAGCAGACGGCGTGATCCGGCAGAGCCGAAATCTTCTGTTCTTTTCTCGCCATTGAGCGTAGTATCTTTCATGAAAAACTCCTCTTGCAAATCCTTTTCATACAGGGGCGGCAGGATTCGAACCTACGCATGCCGGCACCAAAAACCAGAGCCTTACCACTTGGCTACACCCCTAAACACACGTAAGTATGGGTGTCACGAGCGTGACATCCCCACTAAGTTACAGGTTTTCGGGTAGTTTGTCCAGTCTTACCTCTGCTGTTATCTTATTATTTCTCCTGCGGGAACCTAATCATCCCACTCGGCATCATCGGGCTCTTCGGCCACTTCGTATGCCTCGAGAATCTGATCCTGAAGGACTGCACGGAAATCACTGTTAATCGGGTGTGCTACATCCTTGAATTCACCGGTTTTCGTCTTCCGGCTCGGCATAGCAACAAATAAACCACTCTTTCCCTCAATCACCTTCAGGTTATGAATGACAAATTCATCATCGAACGTAATGGTCGCATATGCACGAAGTTTTCCCTCGGTTGCTATCTTCCTTACCCTCACGTCAGTAATTTTCATCTCTGCACCTCACTTAGATGTTTCTTTATCAAGCGTACCACTAGTACTGACCTTATTCAAGTATTTCACTTCGAAATATGTGACTTGAGTTGTATTTTTAAACATTAAACTAAAAGACTCACACTCTAAAGGTGATGTATCCGAGGTGTAGATAAAAGCAGCTCCGCTCCCGCTCACAGTCCCGTGCAATGAAGAATTATTTTCAGAAATATCATACATATTTATATAAACATCGTTATATTTTTCCACCACGTTTCTGAAATCATTTGTAAAATCCCATCTATTCACCGGGGAATTATACATATGACACAGATCGTCGTATCCGTACATGGCCTTCAGTTTCACATCAGCTCCAGACAGTTCATCAAAGCCCCTGAAAGCAGCTGCAGTGCTGATCCCCTCCCCTTCGGGGAAAGCGATCAGACCCCACAGATCGTTTCGTGCAGGGATCGGTGTAACCCTCTCTCCTCTCCCTTCTACAAGGGCTGCTGCGCACCGGTAGATGAAGAAGGGAACATCGCTTCCGATGGCAAGGGCAAGGGAGGCAAGAGTGTCACTGGAGAGAGGTTTGTCATAGAGTTCATTGAGGGTCAGAAGAACTGTTGCGGCATTGGAGGAGCCTCCTCCCAGTCCCCCCTGCATGGGTATCCTTTTAACGATAGATATGAAGACTGAATCGCCTTCGCTTTTCACCTCTTTCAGGAAGAGACGTACAGCCTTCCCCATCAGGTTGCTTTCCGGTGGGATACCTTCCATTCCTTCGATGGAGAGTTCACTCTTTCCATCCGACATGATGCGGATGGAAATATCGTCATGGAGAGAGACCAGGTGAAAGAGGCTGAAGAGGTCATGAAAACCGTCCATTCTCTTCGGACCGATCTGGAGGTGAAGGTTCACCTTCGCATAGGAGGGACGCACCCCGCTCTCTCTTACAGATACCCCCACAGGGAAGCCTCCTTCAGCTGACTGACAGCCTTCTCCTGCCAACCCCTGTTGGCCGCAGGCGATGCCGGCGATGGATGGAGCACCGTCGCAACCTGAAGGTCCATCCCAACCCTCGAAGCGCACTGCACCCCTTTCACCTCAGCATACTTTCCCACTCCCACTATCGCTTTCGGTTCTATCAGGCGCACGATATCATCAAGGTAATCATCACAGAGCTTTTCCAGTGGCTCTCTGTACTGTTTCGGCAGTTTTTCAGGAACGATATTCTTTCCTCCTGCTCCGGTATCGGCAAACAGGAGAGGACAGTAATTCATCACGCTGAGGTGGGAGGGAAAGTCCTCCGCTTCGGGATAGAGTTCTGCTATAAGTCCCCAAAGTCTTTTACCGCTCACCTCACTTCGTGTGCACTGAAGTCCCGTAACGGGTCTTTTGGGGTGAGCGCCAGGGAAGGGAATCACTTTTCCTTCAATTCCCAGATACTCTTTCACCACCGAGATCTCCCCGAAGGGGACTCCGCTCTGTCCCATACCGAAGGGTCCCGGGTTCATCCCGAGGAAAAGAAGGGGACTCTGGTGCTTCACATAGCGAAGCAGGTAGGAGCTGTGCAGCTCCCAGGCGTACGAGAGGGGATGATAAGGAATGACATCCTCCTCAGGAAAAGAGAGGGACAGGCATCTGTCCCTCAGTTCTTCGGTTCGTGTGATCAGTTTCTGATGAAAGGAGCTCATTCAGCCTCCGTGTGAAAGTACTTTGACCGTGAGATGAATGCCTTCTTTCCGCTGAGGATGAGGTAGGAAATAAAGGATCCGACAAGATAGATAGCAGAGATTCCTACCGCGATCCAGAAGAGACGCGGTTCGCCTCTGGTATAGCTGAAAGCGGGAAGGTTTACGGCGAGGATGATCGGGATTGCAAGGAAGAAGACGATTCCTACCGAGTAGAGGTAGTCTGTAGCAGCCGGTGTCTCAAAGTCGGGGTCGACCACTCTCAGGAGTGCCAGTCCGGTAGGGAGTGTCCCTGTCGCTGTTCCGTAGATCAGGAGCATGCGGTAGAACTGGTGGTCGTCATAGAGGCGGGAGGCGTACATGGGAAGTATCCAGAGGGTGATCACAGCTCCCACTGCGGTGAGAAGGAGGATGGGTATCCAGTAGCCCTGTACGGCGACGATCGAGATCGCGCCGAGGCTGGCGGCGACCGTAAGGTCGACAGAGAAACCGCTTATGCGGTTACAGGTGTTGTTGTCGATGGTTGTTTCCACCTTGAAAAGTCTCATGACCATCTTCACCGCCAGAGCAGAGAATGCGCTGAATACGAAATTGATCCCCCACAGGGAGGAGGCCAGTTCAGTTCCGAGATTCCCGGCAAGGGAAAGAAGGGCCGAAAGACCGGTGAGGAAACCCCAGCTCACCAGGTAGGTGATCATCACCAGCGCGATATGGTAGGTGAAGGAGTCAAGTGATTCTCCATCAGTGCTGAGGCGCATGCCGATAGGACGTTCTTCCTGCATGCGGCTGAAAAAACCACTCTTCTTCTGTTCCTGCTCATAATGGCGTTTGTAGTTCTTCCCTATCCACCCTCTCTTGATTCCCTGATTGATCAGGACGACCCCCCCGAACGAACCGAGGAGAAAACCAATTGCGGCGAGGGTGAGCCCTACCGAGGAGCCTCCGGTGAAGCCCATACTCTCCCAGGTGGAACCGATACTGAAGGCCTGACCCGGCCCCAACTCGAAACCGAGAGCGAGAGTGAACCCGATCGCGGGAAAGAGATCGGGCATGATCGTGTACATAAGAAGTGCGGCGGCAAGGAGTCCGAAGAAGGTCTGAAGCCCGTACTGAGCAATGACGGCAGTCACGTTCTGAGCAACCACCCTTCTGTATTTCTTTCCTTTCTGCAGCTTTGTCCCGGTCACACGGAGCATCATCGCTATGAAACTGAGGTTCAGCAGGTGATACACCAGCTCCCCGAGGTAATCGCTTTTCAGATTCCACAGGGGTGCTATAAAGTTGTAGAACACAAGGAGGAAGATTCCGGCGATGATCGGAGCGGGGATGAGATACTTCTGCAGGAATCGGATATTCGCCCGCAAGAGCGATGCCGATAACAGAGCAATTGAAATGATGCCGATATGTATGATGTAGTTCCAGTTCATCTAGGTACTCTCCTTTCTGTCAGTGTTCTGCAGATACTGATAATGTTCAAGGTATCGAAGGCTTGATCCGCCCCTTCCCAGCCGCATCCGGTAAATATAAGAGTTGTAGGAGAACTCTATGGTACTCTTGGCGTTCACTGCGAGTCCAGCGATCCTGTCGAAGAGGAATTCCTGGTTCTCCATGATCTGGGTAGGGAAGGAAAGAACAAATCTATCTTTATAGACTGTCACGTTGAACATTCTGCTTATTGTTTTCATGTAGGGCTCTTCGATCTTCTGAAAGAGCACTCCCGTATCGGGAGTGAAAAAGGGAGAGTCCCCCCACCCTTTCGACAGATGATCAGTGAGTTTCTCACTCTCCCACTCATGCCACTCGGGTAGAGTGATCGTCTCTTCCTGATCTCCTTTATTATGAAGGAGATCGAATTCATCAAGGCGCCAGGAAGAAGCACAGGAAGTGCAGGTGACTGTGTCACCCTTGGCCTTCAACGTAGAGAACGAGCCGCAGGAGCGGCAGGCGAAGAGGAGATCCTCAATTCCCTCCGCCCTTTTCTTCCCCTTGAAGGGGATATGATGTTCACTCTGCCATGCATCGTGAGAGAAATAGAGCTGTTCATTGAGGAGTTCTGTCAGTTTATCTATTGAAAGAGAGGTATACTTGGAAGGCTGGAGCACACTTTTAGCATGAAGGACGACAGGTCCTTTCCTGTAGAAAGGGGCCCATCTCGGGCGTGCACCGAAGGCACCTTCAAGGTGGATGATCACCACAGGAACCTTGAGCATCCTGATCATCTTCGCCATGGCAGAGGGAATGGGAAGGGAGGAGCCGTCCCAGGTTCTCGTCCCTTCAGGGAAGAGACCGACCACTTCTCCCTTTGATAGCTTTTCTCTGATCGTCCGTATCGTGAACAGGTCACTCTTTCCCTGCTGTTTCGATATCGCTCCGATACCCTTGTCCATTATGGTTCCCAGGAACCTGAACTTGAACAGGTACCTGCCGGCTACCCAGTTGATATGAAATGAGGAGGCAGCTGAAATGAAAAGAGGGTCGAGGGTATGAACATGGTTCCCGATGACAAGGAACGGGCCTTCGGACGGAATAATTCCGAAGTTCTCTTTTCGTATCCTGTGACGGCGGTTCAATGATGCTCCATAAGTGGGTCTAAGCAGAGTTATCAACCAGGGTGTTTTTGACATATCAATTCCTACGTGTCAAATGTACCATACGTCGATTATGACTGTCCATGTATATTTGGCATGATAACCGTGAGGAAAAAATGAAGGAGGGGCCTTAACCTAGTCCCGTTTCGAGAAGGGATCAACCTCATACTCGTCCCTGATCTGCTCTCTCAGGCCTGAAATCACTGAATCGGCAGGGACATCAACGGTGAAGGAGGTACCGAACACCTCATTCACTCTTCCTCCGAGGAGACGGTCGAGGTGAGCTTCACCAGCTCCCGCATCCCTGAGAGCTTCAATGAGATACAGAGTTCCCTGGAAGCCCGGAATACCACTTGCTCCGCTGTTCTTGTCACTCAGGGTATGGGGAGCGTGGTCACTTTCTATCCAGTCAACATCTCCGCTTAACAGTCCGTTAAACACACCTTGGCGGTCCTCTTCACTCCTGAGGGGAGGATTCATCTTCACAAGGAGTCCCTTCTCACTCATCAGCTCATCATTCATCAGTGCATGATGGGCTGTGGCACCGCAGGTGATCTCCATCCCTCTCGAGCGCTCATAGGCGACCATCTCGATCCCGTCAATGGTGGAGATGTGACTGATATGGAGTACTCCCTTGAAGGGAAACTCCTTCACAAGTTTTATCTGGTCCTCGATCGAGGCGATCTCTGCCTCCCGGGGACGTGCTTTCAGGTGACTCGGGGGATCATCGAGGTTGAACAGTTCCCCTTTCATCAGTGATTCCTTCTCACAGTGGAGGGCAACCACTCCCCTGTAGCCTGCATGGGAGAGGGCGCGATACACTTCCCTCTGCTGTACAACTGAGGAGATACCCATGTTCCCGGTCGAATGACCGGCGAAGAACTTCAGACCGATCATACGTGGAAAGAGGTGTCTGTGAAGATCGACGAACGATTCTATCTGAGACATATCGCTTGTGATACCGCCGTAGACTGCGTACCTCATTTCACGGTGAAATCTTTTTTCCACTTCAGCTGCTGCTGCAGTGCCGTCCTCAATTCTTTTAGTCACAAGATGAGGGAAGGTAAGAGCGGGAGAGGTATTCGGCATATCGAATACGGCGGTGAACTGGCTTGCAGCTGCAACCGACATGCCGTGTACCATCGTCTCTTTCTCCTTCTGCCCCCAGTCCCTTAAGTGTACGTGTGGATCTATCATAGGAGCTCAGGTGCCTCCTTCATAATGTATTCATAGGTGACGAAGGTTCCCCACTGGCAGGTGAGGCGGTCACCGCAGAGACATTCACCGCACATGCCAACCCCGCACATCGTCATGAGTTCGAGGGAGAGGTGGATTCTCGAAGGCGCTATACCCTTTGCCTGAAGGATCTCTGCTCCCCGTTTTAAAAAGGGTGTCGGTCCTACGATATAGGTACTGCAGTTCTTTCCTTCGATATCGAGTGAATCGACATGGGAAAGGACACGGGCGATCTCACCTTCATCTGCGATGCAGGTGAAATCGGCATATTCCCTGATCTGTGAGGTGATACCGTTCGCTTCACACCCTGAGGCGTCGCTCACTCCATGATACACCTCGACCTGAACTCCTTTAGCAGCGAGGTCAGATGCAAGGGGAGGAAGAACGGCGATGCCTGTCCCTCCGGCAATAAGGATGGACCTGGGAGATTGATCAAGGATGACGGGGGCTCCGTAGAGTCCCCTCACGTAGAGCACGTCCCCCTCTTTAAGGGAGCAGACTGCCTGAGATACCTTGCCCTTGCTTTTGACAATGAAGGTAAGCGGCTCTACCCGCGCTATGGAAAAGGGCTTCTCCCCTATCTGCGGCAGCCAGATGAAAGCGAATTCCCCAGCCTTGTACTCAAGAGAGCCGTCAAGGGTGATCATCATCGTATCGGCTGCGACTGTCTTCATCTCGGTGACGGTGAAGGCGGTATACTCCATCGCATTGGCTTCGCTGACATACTGTGCAGCGCTTTTCCTATCCTTTTGACCACTGAGTATGCCCGATGCATCAGAAACAAGAGCAGAGAGATAGGTGGACCATTCCTTCTGGTTCACCTTGGCAAAGGCAGAACCTATACCGACAACATCCGCTCCGGCAAGGATCATATCGGCAGCACTCTTTCCATCGTGCACGCCACCCATCCCGATGATCGGGATGTCCTTACCGACAGCGTTTCTGACCTCACGAACAGCTTCAAGAGCCCTTTGGTGCACCCACACACCGCTCATGCCTCCCTTTCCCCCCAGATTGTTCTGGAGAATGGGAGTACCTGAGGCTTCAGAGATATGGACCTCAGGTCCTACGGTATTGATCAACGAGAGGCCATCCGCTCCCGCTTCGATCAGAGGAAGGGCAATATCGGCAAGGGAATCGACATTGGGAGTTAGTTTCGGAAAGATCAGGGGTCTGAAAGCATCTCCTACCGCCTCTCTGATTCCTTTCATGTACATTGAGGAGAGCTGACGGGAACACCCGATCGTCGCTCCATACCCATGCTCTGCATGGGGACAGGAGAAGTTGAGTTCTATGATGTCTGCGACATCTTCAAAGGCTTTCACGAGGGTGATGAAGTCCTCAACGGTACTTCCCGAGACCGAGACATTCAAAAGAGCGCGGAAATCGTGTGTTCTTCTGAGCTCTTCAAGCTCAGCAAGGACCACCTTCATTCCCGGATTTCTCAGTCCGACCGAGTTTCCGAATGAACCGGGGGAAACCTCACAGATGATCGGTTCCCTGTTTCCTTCATTCCTTTCCACCTGAAAGCTCTTGGTCGTAATGACACCCATTTCAGGCATATAGGAATCAACGTACCTGATGAGACCGGGTTTCGTTGAAAGGACTCCCGAGACGGTGGAACAGGAAAGGAGAGAGGGATTCTCTCTCACCTTCAGATGTCTCCCCTTCAGATAACTCATCACCTCGCTTTTACTTCTCACAGCGATGTCTCCTCGAACAGTTTCTCGATATTTCCGATACAGAGGTCAAGCCAGTTCCCGGGAGCAGTTCCCTTCTTCCATGGATGGGTAAGGGCACTTGAGGAGTTGATCCTGCACATTTCAACAGGATAAGAAGATGCCCTGAGAGCATCAATGGTCTCAGTGGCACTCGCACCCTGCGAACCGACACCGGGAATGAGGAGGGGAATCCCCTGGGGAGCTGCAAGGGAGGCGATCACCTTCAATTCCTCCAGGTGAGTGGCACCCACTACGGCACCTATGCCTTCGGCTTTCCGAGCCCAGGTTGCTATTTGGCGGATGACACCGATGTACAGCGGTTCCCAGAGGTTGTCTTCGACCGTATCGAGCATGTCGAGCATCTGGAAATCCTTTGATCCCGGGTTGCTCGTACGGTCAAGAAGGTAGACCCCCTTATCATTGTAGGGAGCATCAAGGAAGGGAAAGACGGAGTCGCTTCCCATATAGGGACTGACGGTCACAGCGTCGCTCTTCCAACAATCGAAGGCTTCGCTTGCGTAGTTGAGGCTGCTGCGTGCTATATCACCCCGCTTGGAGTCAAGGATGACGGGGATGCCGGGAAAGAGGGATTCGACCATGTCGAGTATATCAGACAGCGCCTGTGATCCGGGGAAAGAACCTTCCCTGGGACTGTCGAGAACGCTGTAGTACCCGATGTTCGGCTTGAATGCCGCTGGGGAGAGGTTCTTACTTACCATGGCATTGAGGAGCTTTTCAAAATAGGAGACCACATCTGAATAGACGTCCCCCCTGCCCTGTTCAATCACTTCGTACTGAACGTCGAGCCCCATACAGGCACAGTTGCCGCTTTTTTCGCTGCTTGTTCTCAGCAGGTTCTTATATCCACTCATGTTCTTTTCCTTTATTCGAAATTGTGGGCCTTGCCCCAGCCGAACGGGTCTTCTCTCCACTCGGAAAGGAGAGCGACACCTTCTTCATCAAGGTACCCGGTCTCCTGAGCCGTTTCAAGCATTGTAGCATAGTCGAGGAGACTGATGTTCCCCACCTCTGGATCAAGCGCTTCAAAGGCTTCGGTGGCGGCGGAGAATCCGTAGGTGAAGATGGAGAGGCAGTAGGGAACCTTCCCTCCCGTTTCCTGGAGCGCCTTGACCGCCTTGATGGAGGAGCCTCCGGTGGAGATGAGGTCTTCGATGAGAAGGATTTCCTTTCCCTCAAGGGTAAGGGAGGGTCCCGGTCCTTCCACCTGCTGCTTCAGTCCGTGTTCCTTACCTGAGGAGCGGACATAGACCAGGGGAAGGGAGAGGGCATCAGCCAGGGTTGTGGCGTGCGGGATACCAGCGGTGGCTGTTCCGGCAACGACTTCGGGGGTGAGGCCGAGGGTTTCGACGAGAGCCTGAAAGCCCTCACCTATGAGAGCTCTTGTTGCAGAGTCTGCAAGGAGTCTTCTGTTATCGTTGTACATCGGCATCCGGTAGCCGCTTGCCCATCTGAACGGGTCGGCGGGGTTGAGCTTTATCGCTTCCATGTGCAGTGCGGCATGGGCGATCTTCTTTCCGTATTCCTTCTGGATAGCTTCAATTGTTTTCATATCTTATCTCCAAATCTCCTGGTAGTTGTGTTCTGTATGACAGTAGGCGCAGACGTAGCGGTTATCGCGGGTCCTCAGGAACCGCGGGGGGACACCCTCATTATGTTCGGGGTGGGAAATACACGCTTCGTTCCTGCAGGAAAGGTCATCGAAGTTATAGATTCTCGGGGGAAGGTGGGTTCGGAACTTCGCTTCGATCCTTCCATCCCTGATCACGTTCAACGTACACCCTGCCGCCACTGCGGCAAGCCGCTTCAGTTCCTTGCGGCTGAACTCATTCACACCCGGACGGAAGATGATTCCCTTGTAGGTGCCGTTCTCTTTATTGCTCGTTGAGACCCACTCGCCTCCCCTCTCATCATCGAGGTTGAGGACCTTGATGACCAGGCTCATGGAGCGTCTGATCGAGGAGGGACTCTCCCCCTTTCCGATATGGTCGATGACGATACCGTTGCTGATGGGATTCACACCCTCGGAAACTCGGCGGGAGTCATCGGAAGATCTTTCAGCAGGAACGGGGACATTGACGATGTACTCCTCCTTGTCGGGTCTCTCCTTCTTCGAGACAGTTCCTGTGAAATCGTCACCTATCTTTCCTGCGAGCATCGCAAGAAGGGTGATCCTCACGTACATACCGTTGATAGACTGTCTCTCATATCCGTTGAGTGAGGTATCATCTACGAAGGTGGGGATGGTGGGGAAGACTCGGTGTCTGGGAAGGGGGTGGTAGAACTTCGTCCCTTCGGGAAGGCGGGAGAGGAATTCCTGACGGAAGGAGACTTTCTTTCTCAGATTCACCTGATTCTTCAGGATACGCTCTCCCATTCTTTCGAGCTGGGGTCGGGTGAAATACCATTTTGATGAGACGTGCTCCTGACTGAGGTACTCCTCTATCGAGTCGAACTTTCGCACCTTGTATCCGTTCTCTTCCATCTTCGTAAGGTAGTGTTCAGGCATCATCAGCTCGGGAGGGGCTATCAGATCGACCTCTACCGCATCGAAGAGGGTAAGGCCGTCGGCCTTGGAGTGGACGGTACGTCCATGATAGAGGTCGCCCACAAGGGCGACATGGAGGTGGTCTGTCCTGAAGTCATTATCTTCGAGAAAGGTGAATTCATCGAGCAGTTCCTGGGTCGGGTGTTCGTGCTTTCCATCTCCTGCGTTGATGAAGGAGGGAAGGCGCTTCAGATTGTTTCTCTGTGCATAGGCTGTTGTTGCTTCATCAAGCCAGGTGCAGACCCCTTCGAGCTTGCTTCGGATGATGAAGATATTGTTCGCATACCCTGCAAGGGTGTTGAATGTGTCGGCGTAGCTTTCTCCCTTGTTGAAGGAGGAGGTGTCGGCGGCAAGGTCGCTCACCTTCACCCCGTGGAACGCGGCTGCGTTCCTGAACGATTCCCTTGTCCGTGTGGAGTCTTCAAGGAATACCTCGTAGATACCGACTTCACGGTTGTCGATCCTGAAGGTGTTCAGCACATCCTCATTCGAGGAGGTGTAGGCTTCTTTCAGAATCCGCGTCTTCTCGAAGAGATACTTTCTCTCTTCGATATTCATGTCATTGATAACCGATACCGATCTTCCGATGAACGGGTTGCTCATGCTTCCTCCTCTCTGATCTTAAAAAATAAGCCGGCATTGCCGGCTTATATACTATGGGTTCATTATCTGAATCTGTGTGAATACTCTCTGTTCGATCATTTGTCAGCGATAGTATCAGAAGTATTACTTCCTTGTCTACTCCTCGCGGCCTTTCCGATCGAGTGAACATCATGTTCGATGGCTGAAAGGAGATCTTCCTCTTCGCCATCTTCCTTATCGGTATCGATCTCTTCAGTATAAAAGGGATCATTACCTTCTCTGTAGGGGTACAGCGCTTCGCGCTCACCGACGTTCCTGTTCTTTTCACGCTTTGTAAGGTCCCTGGTGAAAATCTTCCTGTAGGAACCCTTCTCGATCATCGTGGCCTGCTTGCCGTCATTTTCATCCTG
This sequence comes from Sphaerochaetaceae bacterium, assembly GCA_963677695.2. Lineage (GTDB taxonomy): Bacteria > Spirochaetota > Spirochaetia > Sphaerochaetales > Sphaerochaetaceae > SABI01. The sequence goes on from CAXXUJ010000001.1 coordinate 233,354, forward strand.
ACGGGTATCATAGTACTTCTTACTGTACGAATAGCCTCGGTAGGAGTACCCGCCTCCGCTGTAGTGACCCATCTTGGATTCTATCACTCCGTTGAAGATCGCTCCGAGGATGGTGACATTACCCATTTCAAGGTTATCAAGCAACTCTCTCAAGCCCCCCTTCGCTGTAACACCGGCTCTGACGTTGACAGCAAGTCCGTCAACGTGCTTTGCAATCGCCATCAGCTCTGAAGCGAACAGGAGAGGCGGAGTATCGATGATGATATAGTCATAGATTCCCAGCAGGTAATCAAGGAGGGAAGAATAGGCTGGGGAATTGAAGATGGCAGAGGGGAGAGGGGGAAGTTTCCCCGGGGGAAGGATGTGGAGACGTTTGAGATCCTCAATCGGCTGGACAATGACGTCCTCGACCGAAATGCCTTTTGTGATGACATCCACAAGTCCTCTCCTCAGTTTCTTCAGGTTGAAGAACCCTGAAACCTGGGGAAGGCGGAGGTCACCGTCGATGATCAGTACCTTCTGGTTGTTCATTGCCAAAGCTGTTGCGATATTGGCTGAGACTGTGGTCTTTCCTTCACCCATTCCCGTACTTGTGATACTGAAGACTCTCTGGTCCTGGGTATAGGAACCGAAGGTGATATTGTTTGCAATCAGCTTGTACCGTTCAGACATGAACGAGAGCGGATTGTTATAGACGACGAGGGAGGGGAAGTCCCGTGTGGTATCGAAACTCAGAAGGGGGATCCAGCCGAGAAGAGGTCTGTGGGGACCGAGTATCTTTCTCAGGATCGATTCGTCCTTGATCGAGATATCGCTCATCTCCCTGAGTATGGCTATCAGGACGCCGAGAGCTCCGCCGAGGAGGACTGCGACAGCAAGGATCAGCATGACGTTCGGAGATACCGGGTTGTCATGGACAATGGCCGGGTCGACGACGGTCACCGAGCGTGCCACCGAGGCTTCCGCTATCTTTACTTCCTCGAGAAGTTCCATCAGCCTCATTTTCAGCGTTTCATAGACCTCGACTTCTCTCTGGAGATCAAGAAGGCGCCGTTCAAGCTGGGGAAGCTGGGAGAGCTCGTCAGAGAAGGAATTCTCTATCTTCAGGAGAACCTCGATCTCCGATTCGGTCAGGAGCTGCTGATGCACATACTTCGCATACTCCTTTCTCGCCTTTGCGATCTGAACATCGCCTGAGGCAGGAGCTGAAACCAGAGCAGTCACCCTGTCGAGAATACCCTTCTCCTTCAGGCTGATAGAACTCTGGAGATCGAACATGCGTGTCGTGTTCTGTGTATCGGCTTCGGTGCCGGTGATTGCCTGATAGAGGATGCTCTCTTCAAGGAGACCCTTGTACGATTTGATAAGGGACTTCATCGTCTCATCGGCATTAAGCTGAACAAGGGTCACGGGAGCAAGGGAAGCGCCTGAAAGATATTCCTGATACCCGGCAGCGGCGATAGCCGCCTCCTGCTTCTGGAGCATCAGCGGTTCCCTTCTCAGCTGGAAGTATGCAATCTTCTCACTGAGAATCTGGGACTTGTCGGAAAGCTGAATGAAGTTGCTCGCTTCGCGGAACGCGCCGAGAGCGTCAGCGGCTTCCTGAAGAGTCGTTTCATTCACAGGTATCTGCGACTGGATGAATTCCTTCTGTGCCGTCTTCGAGTTCTTCGCTATCGAACCGAGAAGTTCGTTGTAGCTGCTTGCGATCGCATTTGCGAAATCAGCTGCAAATACCTTGTTCGCATCTCTGACCGTGATCCTGACGATGTTGGTGTCCTTTACGGCAGTGACGCTGGTATTCTCTTTCATCCGTCCCTGGAGACGGTCAAGTGCATTGGGATTCCCCTCTGCATCGGTATAGGAGGAGTAGAGATTGCCGTCAGGGTCGGTATACTTGGAGAGATCAAGCTTCTCCAGTGCCTGCCTTATATTCGTACGGCTCAGGGTCAGCTCAACTTCAGTGGAAATCTTCTGGGTCGTCTCACCTAAGAGCATGCTTTCCATGGTTGTTCCCTTGTTGAGGGATTCCACCAGCACAGTAATATTCGACTCGTACATCGGAGTCACCCAGTAGAGATAGGCCACAGCGGCTGCGACAACCAGAATGAAGGTGACGATGATCCATGCCATCCTGATCCTCAGGATATGGAGGAGTTCTACAATACTGAGACCTTCTGTTTCGTCATTCATTTCCCGTTCAGCGTCGTTATAATGATCAGGCATCTGCCAACTCCTTAATTCAATAGACTGGTTGCATCGATAATGATGGCGAGGACCGTCGCTACGAGTCCTGTGATCGTCACAGTGGTTGCAAGGTTCGCACCGTTCACGGCCTGGAAGGTGTTCAGCTTCGCAGTGACAACCGATTCGGGAGTGATGATTGAATCACTCTCCTGACGTTCACCGTACTTGTCAAGAATGGTGAATTTCCCGTTCCTGTTCTTCGAAGGATCAAATCCTCCGGCGAGGTTTATATAGTACATACCGTTCTTATCGGGGATGTAGGGATAGGTTCCGGGACTCACCACGCCTCCTGCAACATGGACAAAGAGCTGAGAGAAGGGAACGACGAACACATCGCCCTCTTTTAAAGTAAGTGCTCCATTCGTGTCATTCTCGCCGAGGAGGATATCGCGTACGTTCACAGGGAAGATCTTCCCGTCACGTTTCACGTACATGTTCTCAAGGTCGCTGACCGCTGAGAACTTGTCCGACAGGTTCTGCACCATCTGCGTGACGGTCTCACCCGGATAGAACTGGTAGTAGAGTCTTCCAGAAGACTGGATCGTTCCCGGATCGGCAGGAGTGTCACCCACAGTGACAGCCCCTTCGATGGTCACAGCCTTGCTTGAAGGTGTTACCGGAGGGACATAGAGGGTATCGTAGTCAGTCAGCATCATTGTACCTGCATCAGCTGCATTCATATGAGAGACCGTCACCTTGCCGCTCTCATACCTGCGGAGTGAATAACCGTCATCACCTGCAGTGGGAAGGGGGCCATGGGCATACTCTTCAATTGCCTGAGCTATCGAAGTATCACCGGTGATCTGATAGACGCCTGGGCGCTTCACCTCACCTGCAATCATGATGATATTCTCACTCCTCTCATATCGTACGACATCTCCCCTCTTCAGGAGAGGATCCTGATCGAGTTCGCCCTCTCTGAGAGCCTTGTAGAGGTCATAGTGAGTCACGCTTCCGTCAAGTGAGGTGACACTCACATCGCGAGTGGAAGCGAAATCAGAAGCATAAGGGATCGTGGAGGAAAGACGGCTCAGTCCCCAGGAGGAGATATGGACGGTGGAATCAACTTCACCGGTAATCGTCACGAAGAAGGTTCCCGCGCTCACGAGCGAGACCGCGGGATTGCTGAACGGAAGATAGTTCTCTATTGAGGTGGCGATGAGTTCCTTCACTTCCTCATAGCTCATTCCCTGTGCATCAATTTCGCCGAAGGCGTTGAGAGGGACGACGTAGGAACTGTTTACCTGGGAAAGAATGGAGACAGGGCTGTTTGCATCCACATACTCTATCTGAAGAATATCACCGGGAGTGACAGGGTAGTCGGGATGACTCATTGCAAGTGTTTCTCCGCCCGTACCGCCTGCGAGTGCTGTACTCTCATCCACAGTGTAACCGAGCTGTTTCTCGATACTTCGGTCGAAAACAAAATCAAGCGATGCAGTATCTACACTGGTGTAGAGGGGACTTCTCACAAGAGCCGGAACCGCAGCTGCCGAGAGGCTGTACAATGCTATCCATATCAAAAGTATGGTACATGCTGTTAGTCTTTTCATATTGTTTTCGTTTCCCTTATCACAACCCTGAGTATGCAAAGATCTGATATCTTCACACATGTATCATCGCTGAATATTCCCCGAAGGAAAAATCCAGATTATTTCGCAATTGTAGTAACAGTACACCATTTTTTCGCACATGTATATCACTATCAGACGTATGTATTATAAAAGGTACAGAAAATAACGCATGGAAGAACGATCCAAAAAGGCGTTACACTTCCGGTTTCTTCCTGTGGAATATGGTTTTTTCTTACGTAAATGTACATAATCCACTCGCCTTTCCCCGTGCAATCATTCCCCCTTATTTGTTTGACAGCGACGGTCATTCTGGCTTACACTTTGCTGGTGAACACACATTCACAAAATTAATTACCTCAAGGAGTGACGGTATGAAAAAACTAGCTCTGTTTTTAGTTTTGGTTCTCGTCCTTTCCGGTGCACTGTTTGCACAGGGAAGCGTGGAAGCTGATTCTGATGCAGGAGCTCCCTTCAAAGTCGGAGTTCTCTACATCAGCAGCCCCGGTGATATGGGTTATTCCTATATGCACGACGTAGGCACGAAGGCAGCTGAAGCATACTTCGGTGACAAGATCGAAGTGATCAGAATGGAAGGAATTCCTGAAGACGATGCAGCTGCACGCGCTATGGAACAGATGGTCGACGAAGGATGTCAGATTGTCTTCGCGAACTCGTACGGTTACATGGACTACATGGCCCAGGTAGCTGAAGAGTATCCCGATGTCTATTTCGAACATTGTTCAGGCTATCTTTCAAGCGATAACATGTCGAACTACTTCGGAAGAATGTACCAGATGAGATACCTCTCAGGTATGATCGCCGGAAAGATGAGCAAGACAGGAAAGATCGGGTATGTAGGTGCATACGCCATCCCTGAGGTCATCAGAGGCATCAACGCATTCACACTCGGAGCAAAGGCAGTGAATCCCGATGCGACTGTCACGGTCGTGTGGACAAATACCTGGTTCGATCCTTCACTCGAGAGACAGGGAGCTGTTGCTCTTCTCGACGGCGGAGTTGATGTGATCGCACAGCACCAGGACACAACTGAGCCTGCAAAGGCAGCCATCGAAAGAGGCGCCTACGCTATCGGTTACAATGCAGACTTCCGCAAGGTCACAGGCAGTGACAATGTGCTGGTCTCTCCGATGTGGGGCTGGGGCAACTACATGATTCCCCAGATCCAGAAAGCAATGGACGGAACCTGGGAGAGTCAGTCTTACTGGGGCGGTCTTGAAGATGATATGATCACCCTCTCTCCTGTTTCTCCTCTCGTCCCCTCCGATTTCGTTGCCACTGTTGAAGCAACCCGCAGCAAGATCGCTAACGGCGAGTGGGATGTCTTCTGGGGCAGCCTCAAGGACAATACCGGCAAGGTTCGTCAGAACGCTGGTGAAAAGATGAGCGACGGCGATATGCTTTCCATGGACTGGTTCGTGGACGGCGTCATCGGCTCAACCAACTAAAGAACCTTAAAAAAGGTGCTCGAGGGGCAGACACCTGTGTCTGCCCTTTCTTATGAATCATTCCCTTCTGCGATTGCAGCAGGGAACAAGGTAATGAAGGTATGGAAACAACGACACGGATTCCCGTGGTGAGCATGCAGCATATAACGAAACGTTTTCCGGGTGTGCTCGCGAACGACGATGTCTCCCTGGAACTCTTCGGGGGAGAAGTCCTCGCTCTTCTCGGTGAGAACGGGGCAGGTAAAAGCACACTGATGAATATGCTTGTAGGACTGTACAGACCTGACAGCGGATCGATATCAATTAGAGGAGAGGTGCAGCATATACACTCTCCCCAGGATTCGATGGCTCTCGGAATCGGTATGGTCCACCAGGAATTCATGCTTGTGGGTAACATGAGTGTGCTTGAGAACATCATACTGGGACTGAAAGATCTCCCTTTCGTTCCCGATGTCGCCTCTATCAGAAAGAAGATCGTCGAACTAAGCGATACCTACGGACTTCAGGTTGATCCCGATGCGATCATTCACAACCTGAGCGTTGGTGAGCAGCAGCGTGTCGAGATTCTCAAACTGGTTTACAGGGGAGCTGACATACTCATCCTTGACGAACCGACAGCCGTCCTTACCCCTGGAGAATCGAGAGATCTCAACAGGATCATCAAGAAGATGCTCTCACAGGGAAAATCGGCAATCTTCATCACACACAAGATGGATGAGGTGATCGAATTTTCCCACAAGGTACAGGTACTCAGGAGAGGTAAAAGCGTCAACACCATAGATACCGCTTCGGTCACACCGAAGGATCTCGCCAATATGATGGTTGGACGGGATGTCCTGTTCACCCTTGACCGGTGTGCGTTCAATCCCGGAGAACCCAGACTTCATCTTTCCAACGTCACAGTGGAAAACCCTCTGGGGGGAAGACCTCTCCTCAGTGACATATCCCTTTCCATCAGGAGGGGGGAGATTCTCGGTATCGCTGGGGTTGCAGGAAACGGGCAGACCCAGCTCACCGAGGTGATCACAGGCCTGCTGAAGGCGAGTGAAGGAAGCATTGAGATTGACGGGAAGGAGGTGAGCCGCTGTACTCCCCTTCAGATCATCCAGTCGGGAGTCTCTCACATTCCAGCAGACCGCGGAGCGATGGGAGTCGTAGGTGACATGAGCGTGGGCGATAACCTCGCGATGAAGAAATATAGGACGAAGGAACTGAGCAGCGGTCCGGTGGTGAAACGAAATCTCCTGAGAATCTTCGCCGACAAGCTTATTGAAAGTTTCATCATCAAGACACCGAACCAGGACACGGCAGTAAAATTCCTCTCTGGAGGAAATATTCAGAAAACGATCCTCGCCCGTGAAATTGATTCGTGCGGAGGTATTCTTATCGCAGTATACCCTTCCAGGGGACTCGATGTGGGAGCCACCGAGGCGGTGAGGCAGAACCTCATCGCCCAGAGGGATAAGGGAAGCGCGGTGCTTCTGGTTTCGGAAGAGCTTGAAGAACTGCAGATGGTCGCTGACAACATAGCCGTCCTCTTTGAAGGAAAAATCATGGGTATAAGAAAAACAGGTGAGACCAACACCGAAGAACTCGGCATGATGATGGCCGGTGTGGGAGGTCAGGCATGAGACTCGTACTTGAAAAAAGGGAGAGACGGTCAAAGAAGATGAGTCTTCTCATCCCTCTTGTTTCCTTTATCATTTCCCTCCTCATCGGAGCAATCGTCCTTGCCGCCAGCAAGGCAAACCCGGTTCAGACCTACATTGCCATGGCAAAAGGAGCCTTCGGAAGCGCACGGCGCTTCCAGTACACCATTGTGGAAGCACTCCCCCTCCTGATCTGCGGCCTGAGCGTCGGAATCGCTTTCCGCCTCAGGTTCTGGAATATCGGGGCAGAGGGACAGTACGTCTGGGGTGCGATCGGAACAACCTGGGTCATCCTCTTCTGGACCTTCCTTCCCGCTCCCCTCCTTCTTCCTGTCGGACTGATTGTCGGCATGATCCTCGGAGCTCTATGGGCCGGTATTCCCGGAGTACTCAAGGCCTACTGGGCTGTTGATGAGACCCTCACCACCCTGATGCTCAACTACGTGGCCATCGGGTTTGCCGAGTACCTCTACATCAAGGCATGGAAGGCCCCGAAAGGAATTCTGGGGACTCTGGAATTCCCCGACTTCACCCGCTTTCCCTCAGTGTGGGGAAAGGTGCACAGCGGTATATTCATCGCCCTCGCACTTGTTGTGATTCTCTGGTTCCTCCTCTACAAGACAAAATGGGGGTTCGAACTCAATATGATAGGCAAGAATCCTATCGCCGCACGCTACCAGGGAGTGTCGATTGAAAAGAGTATCGTTATCGCCCTTCTCATCAGCGGAGCAATTGCCGGTCTCGCAGGATCGATGACCACTGTGGCCATCACTCACCGGCTCACCCGAGGAGTCAATGCAGGGTACGGTTTCACCGGTATCATCATTGCGTGGATGGCAAACCTCAATCCCTTCGCATCAATCCTCGTGGCAATCGTCATGGCATCCCTCACAACGGGTGCCGATGCACTTCAGATTGCCATGAAGCTGCCAGAGTCAATGGGAGCTGTCCTTCAGGGACTGGTGCTCATCCCCCTTCTGGCGGGCTCGGTATTCCACGACTACCATCTTAAAAACATAAGGGAGGAAGCATAATGGATTTCATAACCAAACTCCTGGCAGTCACCATCGCTATGGGGACAAGCCTTACCTATGCGACCCTCGGAGAGATCTACACCCAGAAGAGCGGTGTCCTCAACCTTGGAATGGAAGGTATCATGCTCATGGGAGCGCTCAGCGGCTTCGCCACGGCATTCTACACGGCAAACCTCGCCTTTGCTCTCCTCGTCGCTATCCTCACCGGAGGAGTGTTCAGTCTTATTCATGCATTCTTGAGCATCACCATGAGAGCTAACCAGGTCGTGAGCGGACTGTCCATCACACTCTTCGGAACAGGACTCGCAAACTTTCTCGGACAGCGCCTGGGACCAGAATCAAACAACTTCAACCTCGTCGGGATGAACCTGAGCGGCAAGTTCGACAACATTGCCATTCCGGGACTCGAGTCGATACCCATCCTCGGAGCATTCTTCGACGTGAGCATCCTCACCTATGCGCTCTACCTCATCATCCCCTTCAGCTGGTTCTTCATGTACAAGACCCGATACGGACTCGCGATTCGAGCTGTGGGAGAATCACCGAAAACAGCGGCGGCCATGGGACTCAATGTCCCTTCGATCAGGTATCTCTATACCGTGATCGGAGGCATGATGGCAGGATTGGGAGGAGCCTGCCTCTCCCTCTCCTTCACCCCCTCGTGGAACGAAGGAATGACCGGAGGAAAGGGATGGATTGTCATCGCACTTGTCATCTTCGCAGGCTGGAACCCGGGCAAGGCTGTCATAGGAACACTCGTGTTCGGAGGGATCACCTCGCTTCAGTTCTCACTGCAGGCTGCGGGTATTAAAATGATCATACCGACTCAGTTCCTTGCAGTGGCTCCCTACCTGATCACCTTCTTCACTCTTTCGGTGATGACCATAGCGAACAGGAACAGAAAGGGCGCTTTCGCCGCTCCGTCGGCTTTGGCAGTCCCCTTTGCAATCGACGATAAGTGAGGAATAGAGCAGAAAAAGCGTATCGATACTGCATTATCGGGTAAATTTGCCCAATAGTGCAGGGAGTAAATTGACAAGATTTTTGAAATTCGCTTATGCTTCTTTTATTATGTACGTTGTTATACTAGGTGCCGGCACGGTCGGAATTCAGCTTGCGAGACAGCTCATAGCTGAGAACAAAGACGTTGCCCTGATAGAACATGATGCTGATAAAGCACTGGACACTGCGAACAGACTAGACTGTATGGTCATCAACGATGAAGGAAACAACATCGAGAGTCTGAAGAAGGCAGGAATTCACAAAGCCGATGTCTTTGTGAGTGTGACAGCATCGGATGAAACGAACCTCATCGCCTGCGGACTGGTCTCTGCCGAGTTTGAGAATGTAAAGACCATTGCACGGGTGAGAAACGTTGATTATTCACGGACAAAGATGATCTCCCACTCCTTCCTTGGAATCGATCATGTGATCAATCCCGAGATCGAAGCGGCAAAGATCATCTACTACGCGATCACTCACGGTGCCAACAGCGAGATCATGCTGTTCGAGAACACCAGTTTACAGATGAGAGATCTCACGATCCGTCCGGGTTCCGTCTTTCTCGACAAGAACCTGAAGACCATCAGGCAGGAGCACGACTTCTCCTTCCTTGTGGCAGCAATCATGCGAAATGAAAGTTTCATCATCCCTTCCGGCGATACCATGATCCTCGAAGGTGACCAGGTCTACATCCTCTCAACCGAAGAGGGATTCGATACCATCTTCCAGATGGAATTCAAGGACCGTAAGGAGATCACCAAAGTCCTCATCGTCGGTGGAGGCCACATCACCACCTACGTAGCTGACCAGCTCCTCGGTACCGAGGGAAGTGCCGCTGTCACGGGCAATGAACTCATCCCGGAAACAAAGAAAAAAACCAAGAAACAGATTCATATCATCGAGAAGGACCTGAACCGCTGCAACGAGCTCGCAGAGAGATACCCTCAGGCCATGATAACCCATGCCGATGTCACTGAAGACCATTTCCAGGATGATGAGTACCTTGAAGGACTCGATCTCCTTGTCTCGGCTACGAACAATCAGGAACTGAACCTGATCACCAGCATCTACGCCAAGACGCTCGGCGTGCGCAAAGCGCTCGCACTGGTGAAGAGAAACAGCTACCGTGCGATGGCACGCAACCTGAACGTCGATATGACTGTCTGCCTCAACGATACGGTGGTCAACACGATTCTCAAACATATCCGTAAGGGAAACATCAAGAACGTGCATGCCCTTCCCGGCGGTCGCCTTGAAGTAATTGAATTCCTTGTGAACGAAAACTCCTCCCTCAACGGAAAAACCCTCAGCCAGATCAAGCTTCCCGGCAACTCTCTGATCATTTTCATCTCAAGAGGTGAAGAGGATATCATCCCGACAGGAAATACCGTCATCGAGAGTGACGACCATCTCGTGATGATTCTGGAGAGGAAGTCCATCGGACGTATCGAGGCGCTCATCAGCGGATAATGCCTATGAAATTCAGTCTCATCATTAACGTATTGACGATACTTCTGCTTATCATCGCAGCTTTCATGCTCATTCCCGCAGGGATGGCACTCTACTACGGAGAGAGTGAAAGCTTCAAAGCATTCATCATCCCCATCCTTGCCCTCCTCCCCTTTGCGGCGGTGAGTATCATTTCCACACGGAAAAGGCTCGACAAGACCCTCAATCCCCGTGACGGGTTCCTTTTAGTCACCCTTGCATGGGTAGGTGCATCAGCTCTGGGAGCAGTCCCTTTCTACCTATCGGGAGCGATACCCTCCTACACCGATGCCTACTTCGAAACGATGTCGGGTTTCACCACCACCGGAGCTTCGATCCTGACGGCCATTGAAGGTCTCCCCTACTCGATTCTCTTCTGGCGAAGCCTTACCCACTGGCTCGGAGGTATGGGAATCGTCGTGCTCACCGTAGCAGTCTTTCCTCTTCTGGGAATAGGAGGCATGCAGCTGCTCAAGGCAGAGGCACCCGGTCCCTCGGTAGACAAGATCACCCCGAAAATCACCTCGACAGCGAAAATACTCTGGCTGATCTATCTTGGTCTGACCGTCATCGAAACGATCCTCCTCATGATGGGAGGAATGAATCTATTCGATGCACTGACTCACACCTTCGGTACCATGGCAACCGGTGGATTCTCGCCGAAAAACACGAGCGTCGGTTTCTATGACTCCGGATGGATAGACTGGGTCATTACGATCTTCATGATCCTGGCAGGTATGAACTTCATTCTCTACTTCAAACTCCTCACGGGAAAGATCAGAGACCTTCTGCTCGATACGGAGATGAAGGCCTACCTCGGCATCTTCGCCGCGGCCTCGATCGCCATCACGCTTTCTCTTCTGAACAACGGAGTGTATGAAACCTTCGGCAAGGGACTGCGCTTCGCAGCCTTCCAGGTGGCATCGATTCTTACGACAACAGGGTATGCGACAACGGACTTCGACCTGTGGCCTGCTTTTGCAAAGATAGTACTCTTCCTCATGATGTTCATCGGAGGCAGTGCCGGCTCGACCGGAGGCGGTATCAAGGTGGTAAGAATCGTCACCCTCTTCAAACTCGCGTCCCGCGAGCTCAAGAGACTGATTCACCCGAGAGGGGTATTCCATCTGAGATTGAACAAGCAGGTGCTCAGAACAGACATCATCAGTGTCATCACAGGGTTCGTGTTCCTCTACATGGTATCACTTCTCGTAACCACCACTGTCGTCGCCCTCGGAGGGTACGATATCCTGACCTCCTTCTCGACAGCCCTTGTCACCGTCGGTAACATCGGTCCGGGATTCAGTATGGTCGGTCCTACGATGAACTATGCGTTCTTCCAGGACGGAATCAAGTGGTTCCTCTCCCTTGCAATGATGATGGGACGACTTGAGATCTATACGGTACTCGTGGTTCTCACACCCTGGTTCTGGAAAAGGAAATAGCCTTAAAGCCGGGAATCCCCCGGCTGAACATCTCTGCTATCAGATCACCTTATTATGAAAATAGAATCTCACTCTCTTTACGCTCATCGTGATAACGATGAAAGCGAGGAGGAGAAGTGAGATAATGAAGAGTGAAAGAGACCATGAAAGAATCATGGAGCTCTCCTTCCATCTCAGTGAGAAAAAGTCACCGGCTACGGTACTCAGGGAGGCTGACATGAGGAGCATGAGGGTCACATCTGTAATCGAAGGATGTCCCTTCACGTATCGGATGAAGGTCCCTGCAAGGGTGATGATCACAACACCGACAACGGGCACTGCAACGGGAAGGAACCAGGTAAGTTCCCTATGGGTGAACACATCAAATCCTGCAAGAGAAAGCAGGAGAATGAGAACGGTTGCAACCAGACGTACCGCTGCGGGAACCGTTCTATAGAACAGAAACACAGAAAAGGTATAATAGAGAATCAAGCCGGTCACCGGATACGCCACCCAGGTGAAGGTCAAATCGGTCGTATCTGCAATGATGAGGGTGAGTGCGATAAGCAAAGAGTACCAGGTTGCAACGTTCCTGTAGTTCAGCGATGTGAACAGGAGAACAAGAAGAAATGCCGTCCCCAGAACAACATAAACCACCGGCCTCCAGAACATCAGGACGTTCCCGAAAGCAATGCCTGTAATGATCAGGGTGAGAATGGCTATGGAAACGAAGGTGAGGATCAGCTCAGTGATTCCTTTCCTGTACTTGTCGAGTCTAAGCGGGTTTCGTGCGATACCATGAGAGCTCTTCGGATAGAGAGCTTCTCCCTTCTCCCCTATGATTTCCTTCGGTGCAGTGACTTTCCGTCCACACAGGGGACACTGCTTTGTCCCGGAGACAAGTTCCACGCCGCATTCAACACAATATGCCATAATTCCTCCTAACCGTTTGAGTCGACTGTCACATGGAGTCCCTTCTTCACGAGGGACCTGAGCAGTATGGTCTCAAATGCTCTATCCTGTTCAAGGATGGAGGTGATATTCATCACGAGTTTCCCCCCTGAACTGATCACTGCGAGAGCAAGCTTGTTCATCTGGGAGGGTGAGAGAGAGAAGTCAATTCTCTTCACAGTATCAGCCATTCCTTCAGGGAGTGAAATGTTTCCCAGGTTGCTTATCACGGAAGAGTAGATCGAATCACCGTACGAGTCACTGAGAAGTTTCATCAGCGGCCGCTTGAGAAGGTTCGGTGCGTACCTGATCAGGGGAAGACGTCTCCCCGCGACATTTCTCGATATCTGAAGTGAAAGCGATTTTTCATTGATCTTCCACCTCATCTGGTGGTACACGCTCTTCGCGATCTCCTCGAACGTATAGGTCCCGAGGTGGGTATCGAGCCCGACGATAATGAAGAGGGTGAAGTTTCTCAGCGACTTTGAACCGTACACCTTCCTTATATTCACAGGAACGCTCAGCCTGACCGGGCGCCACCTTTTCGGGTTCTTCACAGTCTCGAACTGCAGCTGCTGAAGAGCATCAAGCACCTCACATACCAGGTACTCGGTGATCGTCAGTCCCCACTTCTTCGCCTGCTCCTTCACCTGATCCACCTCCATCACACTGTTTATCACAGAATGACGGTCAGTGTAGAGCTCACCCTTCGGTGAGTAATGGAAGGCTTTCGATTCGAGGGCGAAGACCGATCTCATCGGCCGGTAGATCTTTGTGAAGGAATCTTCCAGTTCCTGAGGATCCACCGGATCTGAAGGGAGGAGTATCTGGGGATCGGCCGCTACGGTGTATCCACGCTGTCTCAGGTACTCTGCCGCAAGGGACTTCAGGAAGGTGATCCCTCCCGTGCCGTCTGTCAGGGCGTGAAAGTACTCCACCGCGATCCTGTGGTCTGTATAGAAGACCTTGAACAGATAGCCGTTCGCGCCCTTTTTAAGATCGAGATGGCCGCAGGGGTAACAGGTTTCATCATACACTTCAAGAGGTGCCTCATTGTTCATCAGGTAGTACCAGAAGAAACCGGTGTGGATTTTGTGAGAGAAATAGGGAAAGCGCGGCATGACAGCCTTGAGAGCACTTAAAAGCGCATCTGCTTCCACTTTCACCCTAAGGTCCATGGAGAGGCGGAATACATGGGTATTGAAGCGTGCTACCGTCGGTGGATAGATGATAGCTGAGGTGTCAAGCGCAATGGGTTCAGCCCCTGAGTGGTTCATACCTTCAGCTTAATCAAAACGGGAGCAATACGCAATGTCATGTTGACTTATCACGAGACAAGTATATAATTAAATAGTCGAATTATTAGAATACCTAATTAATTTGGAGGGCATATGGATTCCTTTGAAAGATTCCACTCGATACTCACTCGACTCAGCGGGACTCCCTTCACCGCAAGACTCGGAGATTTCTACCGGGGTGAGACTGCAGTACTCAGGGCCATAGAAGCCCTTGAGAACTCAGACGAACCTACCTATCCCTCTCTCATAGCAGATTACCTTCACATCTCCCGACCGAGCGTCACCAGCGCCCTTTCCTCCCTTGAGAAAAAGGGACTGATCATACGTGACCCGAGTGCTCGCGACAGAAGAAGAATCGAAGTCGCTGTGACAGAGCAGGGAAGAGCATACCTCGAGGAGACTTCAAAAGAGGTGGACCTGTGGTGTTCCACCATGATAGAGGCGATGGGGGAAGAAACATTCACGACCTTCCTTTCCATCATCGAAGAAGGTCTCGATATCATGGATATCAAGGAGTAGAAAGATGCATGCGCTGGTCACCGGTGCAACCGGTCATGTGGGAACAGTTCTTATCAAGGCACTCAAGAAGAGGGGAGATACCGTCACCGCCTTTGTCCTCCCCTTTCAGGATATCAGCAACATAGAAGCATACTGTGACCATATCCTCTACGGTGATGTGGGAGACCTCTCCTCTCTCAGGGTCGCTTTCCGGGGAATCGACGCAGTGTTCCATACCGCCGGCGTCATCGATATCACATGGTCATTGAAGGCGAAACGGAACATGCAGAAGGTGAACGTCGAGGGGGTGGCCAATGTTATCGAAGCTGTCAGACAAGAGCACGTGAGCCGTCTGATATACATCAGCAGTGTCCATGCAATCAGGGAAATTCCCCACGGCGGTATCATCAGGGAGACGGCCAGTTTCAATTCCTCGCTCCTGCGGGGAGCGTATGCGAAAACGAAGGCGGCAGGGACCTCTCTCGTCCTCGAAGCAGCGAAACAGGGAATCGATGCGGTCATCGTCCATCCTGCAGGCATCATCGGTCCCGATGACTACCGGATGGGACACATGGCAGTCATGATGATGACCTACCTGACAGGTTCTCTCAATTTCTACACCTCGGGAGGATATAACTTCGTTGACGTAAGGGATGCTGTCAATGGAATCCTGAGTGCTCAGGAATTCGGGAAGAGCGGAGAGTGTTATATCCTTGCAGGACAGTACCACTCTGTGAAGGAACTCTTTTCGATGATGAAGGAAATAACCGGTTCAGCTAAACGCCTCACCTTCATTCCCCGATGGCTCGCTCAGAGCGTATCCCCCTTTGCCCTCCTTCACTACAGAATATGGAAGCTCCCTCCCCTTCTCACCCCCTACGCGCTTGCCACACTCGGCAGCAACAGCAACTACAGCAGCGAGAAAGCAGAAAGGGAACTTCACTACCACACGAGAAATTTCAGAGAGACCATAGAAGATACGATCAGCTGGTGTACCTCAGTGATGAAACCAGGAAAGAAGAGCAGAACCAGAAGATAAATAAAACCCCTGAACGGAACATATTCCGGACAGGGGCAAGACTGGGGAGAAGAGAAACTAGAAGAGCATCTTCTGAGTTTCATACTCCTCGAGAGGATAGTGCTCGAGGACGTAATCCATATCCTTGTCACCTCTACCTGAGAGGTTGATGAGAATGGTCTCGTCCTTGCTCCTATCAGGTGCTGTCTTGATCGCATATGCAAGTGCATGGGAACTCTCAAGGGCAGGGATGATTCCTTCAAGACGGCTGAGGTCGTAGAAAGCTACAAGAGCTTCCCTGTCGCTTGCCTTCACGTATTTGACTCTTTCGATATCTTTCAGGTGGCAGTGCTGGGGACCGACGCCCGGGTAGTCAAGACCGCTGGCGATCGAGTAGACAGGAAGGGGTTCACCCTTGTCATCCTGGAGAAGGTAACATTCAAATCCGTGAATGGTTCCCTTCTTTCCGTAGGTGATCGTTGCTGCATGGTCGCCTGTCGCGCTTGAACGTCCACCCGGCTCGACACCGTAGATTTCAACTTCGGGGTCATCAAGGAAGCCGCTGAACAGTCCGATAGCATTGGAACCGCCTCCGACACAGGCCATCAGGGTATTGGGCAGGCTGCCGGTCATTTCGAGGAACTGTCCTCTTGCTTCACGTCCCACGACACTCTGGAAGTCTCTCACCATCATCGGGAATGGATGAGGTCCGACAACGGAACCGATAGCGTACATCGTAGTGACGGGGTCCTGCAGATATGCAACGAAGGCTGCGTCGACAGCGTCCTTCAGAGTGTGGGTTCCCTGGTTGACGGGAACGACCTTTGCTCCGAGCACTTTCATTCTGTGCACATTGGGGGCCTGTTTCTCAACATCAATGGCTCCCATGTAGATATCACACTCGAGACCGACCAGTGCCGCTGCAGTAGCCAGTGCAACCCCGTGCTGACCGGCTCCGGTCTCTGCAATCACTTTCTTCTTACCCATCTTCTTTGCAAGGAGAACCTCGCCGAGACAGTGGTTGATCTTATGAGCGCCGGTATGGTTCAGATCCTCTCTCTTGAGATAGATCTGAGCTCCTCCGAGTGCAGCGGAGAGTCTTTTTGCATGGTAGACGGGAGAGGGTCTTCCCGTGTAGGTCTGCTGGAGTCGTGTCAGCTCTTCAATGAAATCGCTGTTCTCCTTGATCTCCATATAGTTCGCTGTGATGTCGTTCATGATACCGACAAGGTCGGGAGGGAGAATTGCTCCACCGTATTCACCGAAATAACCCTTCTCATCGGGCATCTGCATGTTCAGGCCGCCTGCTGCTTTACTCATTATGATACTCCTTCAGGATCTGCTTCATCTGCGACCCTTCCTGTTTTAAAATCTTGCTTCCCCGTGTAATCTTACACAGGCTGATGCCCAGGTCATGGGCTATCTCACGCTGGCTTTTCCCTTCGTAAAGGTCTTTCATAAGTCGCCACCGGAGGGCGAAATCATACTTTTCCCGCTCAGTGAACAAATCATTGAAAAGGGTATGCATTTTCTCTGTCGTCGTTGTCTTTACAAAGACTTCGATAATCTCATCAAGATCAGTCATGGAATCTTCTCCCGTGTGGGAACGTTACTACACATAGAAACACTTGTCAAGAAAAAACAATGAGGATGGGAAGAAAATGAAGTTCGAGCGATATATCAGCGAAGTCCTGCTCTGAAACCGTCTATCGCTTCAAGTACACCGCCGGCAATGGTGCGTCCCTTGTCTGTGATACTGAAGCAGTGCTCTACATTTCCTCGGGGATCAATGTCGCCTATCTTGAAACCGACAGGGACTTCGATACCGTCATCAAGGATTCCTCTGAGAACACCGTCCAGAGGTGAAAGCACTTCCTTCTCATCAATATGGGCAACGACCTCACCAGAGGTTACAAGATCTCCGATCTCCCTTGCTGCTGTGAATATACCTGCATACTCTGCATGGATGACCCGCTTCGCCCCTTCACCCCCTATTTCTCCTGGAATTCCGGTGTTGGGCTCTGCTTTACCTTCTCTGATCACTGAGCCGAGGTAATGTCCCCTGTTCGTCTCTATGACGACATGACAGTCCTTACCTGCGGTGAAACCGGGACCGAGTGCAATGACAAAGGGTGCCATGGCCAGGTGAGTACCGAGATTCTTCTTCGCTATGATCGCATCGACAACGCACAGTGGGTGCAGTTCTCCTATGGAGGAAGCCTCGGGGTCGACAAGGAGGGCCACTTTATGGGTATCCATGATACTCTTCGCATCCCTTGCACTTGTTGCGGCAACACACTCGACACCTTCAAGGACCATGGAGCCGCTCTTGAGAGCGGAGGAAAAAGCAACGGTACGGCGTATCGCCGTAGGACGCTCAACTTCGAGTGCAAGCACTCTGTAGCCTGCTTTGAACAGTTTCACGATGACTCCGGTTGCAAGGTCTCCCGCCCCCCGTACGACAACAAGGTTGTCGGCACGGTCGCGGAGGCTCTGTCCGCTTCTTCTGTTTCTCACCTTCATCAGCTCGGCTACAGCCGAGACTGCTATCTCCTCAGGTGTCTGTGCCCCGAGGTCGAGACCGAGAGGGGCATACAACTGAGTGAGCGAAGCTATGTCGATATCGAGTTTCTCCTTCAGTCTTTTTCTGAACGTATGAATCTTGTTCCTGCTCCCGAGCATCCCGATATACCAGGCAGGTGACCCGAGCACCTGTTCGAGAGCCTCCTGATCAAGCGCATGTGTTGCTATAATGAGAGCTGTTGAGGAATCTATGTCAACCTTGGCCAGAGCCATCTCTATCGTATCGGCTGTATAGAACCGAGTGACCTGAGGGAATCTTTCGAGCGAAGCGAACTCCTCTCTTGTTTCCACCACTTCCACAAAGAAACCGCAGCGGACGGACAAAGAAGCGATCTCAAGGTTCACATGACCTCCACCGACAAGGATGAGACGGGGACGCGAACCGATCACTTCTATGAACATCTCCACCTCGCCGCCGCAGTTGTGACCGTCACCGACGGTGAGTGATTTACTGAACGGTTCGCTTCTACCGAGAGGGATCAGTTCTACTGCCCGCTTCACCGCCTCGAACTCACTTGCTCCGCCTCCGACAGTCCCGTAGCAGGTACCATCGGCAAGGACAATCATGCGTGCCTGGGAACGGGGCGTGGAACCTCTGCTTGCCGTGATCGTGATAAGGGCGAAGGGAACATTCCCCTCTTCAAGTTCAGCAGCCTTTGCAAACATATTCATATCTGACTCTCCTCCATTCTGACATAATGTATCGTATCCTGTACAAGAGATCCGATGATCACAGAACCACTCCTTGTGCGCACTGCATCTGCGAGCAGATCAAGCGTCTGTGCATCAACAGTATCTGACTGATTGAGAAATGAAAGAAAGCCCCCGCCCCTTTTCACCGGTTCATCCATGCACCTCATCACAGTGGTGATGTCTGCCACACGCTCACTTCCCTCGAACCGGTCATACCTATGGATGACTGACTCCGCAGGTTTGTTCAAGGCTGAAAGACCGAACACCTGAACTGTCGCTGTGGTGAAGGGAGCAATCACAGGCTCATCCTCTCTATGCATCTTCAGGGGCAGTCCATGAGATCCGTCAGCTTCGACAAGAATCACATCGAAATCGAACAGTGCATTTTTCAAGATCTCTTCCTTACCGCTGGAGATCTTTTCTCCCGCACTGTTTCCCCAGAGTATGCACCTGCCCGTTTCAGGCAGAATGTCACTATCGAGTACAATCACATCGGGTGTCTCATAGCGATGGAACTCAGGGTGAGCCATCTTCGTCGTGGTCGTGATCAGCACCCTCTTTGATCTCTTCACTGCTTCAGCGGCAAGGCTCTCTATCAGGGAAGTTTTTCCTCCGCTCCCGATGACTGAGACAAGACGGGCACCACAGATTGAGGGGGGAGTGTCCATAAGAGTCGAGTACAGCAGGGTTCTGAGCGAAAGATCCATCTCTTCCATAGGTGTTGAGTCTACCACTGGTCCATTATACGGTCAATCATATAACGGTGATGAGCGTGACGCAAAAAAGCGTGGCACGTGTGAGAAAAGAAAGAATTTCCTCTTCCTACTGTTTCCCGTTATAATGGAGAGGCAGGAGTCATGCAGATGAAATATATCACGATAGAAGGGATTGAAAAAACCTTCTCGACCATTGCCCTCGGTACCACCTATTTCGGGACCGACATAGAAAAATCTCTCGCTTTCCGTATGCTCAATGCCTTTGCAGAGGCAGGTGGAACTACTATTGATACAGCGAGGGTGTACGGTCAGGAAGCGGCTGGAGAGAGAAGTCTCAGCGAGGAAGTGATAGGCCAATGGCTTGATGCGCATGGAATAAGAAAGAAAATGACTGTTGTCACAAAGGGGGCTCATCCCCACCTTGAGGAGATGAGAAGCAGAATCAGCCGCGAGGATATGCTCAAAGACATTGAGATGACACTCAAAGCGCTTTCCCTTGATGCACTCGATATCTGGATGCTCCACAGGGATGATCTCACTCTTGAAACTGAGCAGATCGGGCAGATGCTCGAATGGGTGAAAGAGAGAGTACCGGTGCATACCTTCGGTCTGAGCAACTGGTCGCATCATCGGTATGAGAAGGCCCTTGCTTCCTGGAGTACTCCCCCGTCAGCGAGTGAGATACAGTACTCCCTCGCTCCCACCACACCCGAACGCTACAACGATGAGACTCTGGTATGCATGGATCAGGAGGAATTTTCCTATTACCGGAAGTATCAGACCCCGGTATTCGCCTTCTCTTCACAGGCCAAGGGATTCTTTTCCAAGGGGATAGAGGGGGGAATCGAGAAACTCACGCCCAAGATACGAAGCAGATTTCTCAGTGAAACAAACCTGAAAACCCTGGAAAAGATGCGTGTGCTCTGCACAAGTACCGGGTACTCACCAGCGGCACTCTCCCTTGCAGCCCTCCTGCACTCCCCGTTTCCTGTCGTGACCATTATAGGATGTTCTTCTCTCTCCCAGCTGACAGACTCCCTGAAGGGGTCAGATGTGCCACTCACAGATGAGATGCAGAGAGAGCTGCTCGGAGGTGTATATGAAACAGCATGAGATAACAGAAAAAGGTAAACTTCATGATGCCACGGGACTGCTGAGAGAAGCGGGCTGGTCCCGCTACCCTCTCCTCGAATATGACCGATCACGTATACGAGCGGGAAGGGTGGCAATCAAGGAGTGGGATTATTATGCAGTCTACTCGTACGAACACGATATCTGGGTGACCACAACCTTCAGTGATCTCGGTTATGCCGGGATGTTCGCGATTGCCTTTATAGACGGAAAAAGCGGAAACTGGGCTCAAAAGGATGCCATCTCCATCCTCCCCCTTGGAAGCCATAACCTGCCTCCCCATTCGGGAGATTATGAAGTGGGCTGGTCAAATAAAAACCTGCGAATCGCCTACAGCAGGAGGGGTGAGACAAGAAGAATTCTTGCGGGGTCACCTGAACTTGACATCGGGGACTCCCGTACCGGTATCGATATCGACCTTACCCTCATTCAGCTGCCGATGAGCGAATCAATGAACATAGCAACAAGCTGGGAAGAGAAGAGGCGGGCATTCTACATGAACGAAAAGATCAACCCTATGGGAGCAAGCGGAACAGTGAGAATCGGAGAGGATACCTATACCTTCTCACCCGAGTCTGCGCTCGGCGTCCTTGACTGGGGAAGAGGGGTCTGGACCTACAGGAACAGGTGGTACTGGGCAAGTGCCTCAGGTTTTCAGGACGGTGTTCACTTCGGTTTCAATTTCGGCTACGGTTTCAGCGACAGGTCAGTTGCCACCGAGAACGCCATCATCCTTAACGGAAGGATCCACAAACTAGAGGAGGTCTCCTTCGAGATCCCCCCCGATGACTACCTGAAAGAGTGGAAGATCACAAGCAGCGACAGCAGAGTGAATCTCACCTTCACCCCTGTCGCTGACCGCACCAGTGTGACGAATCTTCTGTTTATAAAATCGGATCAGCACCAGACCTTCGGTTATTTCGACGGAACGCTCATCCTCGATGACGGAATTGAGATGCCAGTCACCCACCTCGCAGGATTCGCTGAGAACGTCTACAACAGGTATTAGATCACCTCCCGGTCCATCTCCCTCTTAAGATCATGCAGACGTGAGGCGGAACACCTCAGATTCCGTGCGATGCGGCGGACGCTCATACCCGTACACCAGAGAAAGAGAGCGCGTGAGGTATCAAGAAAAAGTTCCTGTTCGTGCACTTTCCTGTTATTCCTGTGTGACTTCTCCATCCTTCACCTCCTTGTATATGATAAGAACGGAAGAAATCGTCGTACTGCTTCTCTCACCCGAGTATTCCAGCCATCTGAGTGACCTGATGTTCACCCTTCCCTGTTCATCACATCGGGGGAGAAAAAGAAGAAAGGAGCCCGAATCGATACAGATTACTGTATTGCATATCTTTACACATTCAGATACAGTAGGCTGTTATATCAGCACAGACCCAGAATTTCCGATATAATCAGGAGTTACATGCAAACCTCAAATACATTCGCCGATCTCGGGTTATCAGAGAGAACACTTGAAGCCCTCGAAGCCAAGGGCTTCGTCACCCCCACTGCCGTTCAGGCAGCCTGCATCCCCCTTCTTCTTGAAAAACAATGTGACGTTGTAGGCCACTCACAGACCGGAACCGGAAAGACAGCCGCCTTCTCCCTACCGATTCTTGAAACGATTGATGAGAAGGTCAACACCGTACAGGCAATCATCCTCTGCCCGACACGCGAACTCGCCATGCAGGTGAGTTCTGAGATAGAGTCGATGAAAGGCGCAAGACGCCTTCATATCCTCCCCGTCTACGGCGGTGCCTCAATGGATCTTCAGATCAGACGTCTCCGCAAGGGTGTCCATGTTGTTGTCGGTACCCCGGGAAGAGTGATGGACCACATGAAGAGGGGAACACTTTCCCTTGAGAACGTCTCCTTTGCCGTCCTCGATGAAGCCGATGAGATGCTCAACATGGGATTCATCGAAGATATCGAGACGATCCTTTCGTCCACTCCTGAAGAGAAGCGAATGCTCCTGTTCAGTGCAACCATGCCCGCCCCGATCCTCTCACTCGCGAAGAGATTCATGAGAAAATATGAGATGGTCGAGATCGAGAAGGATACCAAGACTCTTACCAACACCAGCCAGTACTACTATGTTGTGAGACCCTCAGACAAGAAAGAACTCCTCACCCGTATCATCGATATCTCACCCGACTTCTACGGACTTGTCTTCTGCAGAACAAAGATGGAGAGTGATGAACTGAGCAAGGAACTCATCGCCCGCGGCTATGACGCGGAAGCCATTCACGGAGACCTCGCACAGCGCCAGAGAGAACTGATCCTCCACAAACTGCGGGAGAAACGGATTTCAATCCTTGTTGCCACCGATGTCGCCGCCCGTGGAATCGATGTTCAGGACCTGACCCACGTCATCAACTTCTCAATCCCTCAGAATCCCGAGACCTATATCCACAGAATCGGCCGTACCGGCAGAGCCGGGAAGAAGGGATCTGCGATCACCTTCGTCTCTCCGAGCGAGTCACGCAGGTTCACCTACCTGAAGAGAAATATCGGAGCAGATATCGAGCAGGTAAGAATCCCTGATGCAGAGAAGATCGTAGCGATGAAGAAGGAGAGGATTGTCGATACGATCGTTGAAGGTCTGAAAGCGACCCATGACCTCCCCTTCCAGGATATGGCTCTCGAGCTTCTCGAGCTCGATGCTCCCCATAAAGTGGTTACAACCCTCCTTGCTCTCAATTATATCGGGGAGCTTAACATCCACTCCTACCAGCCTATTCATGACCCTCAGGCACCGCGCAGAGAAGGGAGAGAAGATAGACAGAGAGGGGACAGAAAACAGAACAGAAGCAATCAGGATGATATCAGGCTCTTCGTCGCACGAGGCTATGCCCACGGCATGAGCAGAAAACTGCTTGTAGAGTTCCTCAAAGAGCATGCACGTGTGAAAGACCACGAACTGAACGATGTCGAGGTAATGGAAGACTTCTCCTTCGTCAATGCGAAGGAAGGTGCAGCCTATGCGATTCTCAATGCCTTCAAGAAGATTTCCAAGGGAGGAAAGCCGGTAGTCACAAGGGCGAGGACGGACAGTCCGAACGGAAAACACCTCTACCGTCACCAGAAGAATGACAGATTCAGCCGTCCCCCCAGGAAGGGAAAGGATAAGAAAAGAAGGAGATAATTCCTCTTACCCTTGCCACCCCCTCTCTAACGCTCACGATGTGAGCGTTAATTTTTTGTAATTTCGTGTATCTATGCAGAAAATTGACGATAACACAACTTGCAGGGAAAGCTCTGTAGTGTCTACAATGAAGGTGTCATGTATTCTTTTATTGAAAGACTGATACGGAAAGTTCAGACCAATCCCAGACTCACTGTCCTCCTTGTGATAGCTCTCACGCTCATCTTCGGTCTTGCTGCCTACACGCAGCTTCAGTTCAGCGCAAACTATACCGACATGATCCCTCCGGCAACTCAGCTCTTTGAGATACAGGGGAAGAGTGAGCAGGGATTCGGCTCCGATTATATTGTCATGATAAGTTCCGATGAACTCTTCTCGGTTCCCGTACTCGAAGCCGTCCAGACAGCCGTAAAGAAGATGGCGGATCATCCCGGGGTTTCGGAAGTTTCCTCCATATTTGATTACTCAACGCTGGAAAAAAAGGGGTCCCGGCTCATAACGGTTCCCCTTCTGCCGGTCACCAATGATGATGAGTGGACAGAAGAGAGAGCAGAAGTCTTTGAACAGAGGGTAAAAAACGACGATATCGTGACGGGACTATTCGTTTCCGAAGACTTTACCTCTCTTATATTCTCCTTCCAGGTCACCAGCAACGAAGCAGCCCTCCTCAGAGATTTCGAGGAGATATTCGCTCCGGTCGAAAAGCTGGCAAAGATATCAACAATCGGTGAGATATCTATACAGAACAGAGTCATGGAGTATCTCTCACGGGATCTGGTAACCCTTTTAACTCTCAGCTTCGCCGTAATTCTCCTCGTCTACTTTCTCTCCTTCAGAGCGAAGAGGGCATCCTTCATCCCCTTCACCCTCTCGGTGGTAGGAATCGTGTGGACACTGGGAATCATGGCGCTCCTGGGATTCAAGCTCACCATCGTCAATATCGTAACCCCCGTTCTCGTACTCACGATCGGATCATCGTACAGCATTCATGTCCTCACCGAATACTTTCAAAGCTACCATGAAGGTGAAGAGAACTACATCTATGCATCGGTATCGAAGATAGGAAAGACAATCATTCTCGCCTGCATTACCGATATCGTCGGATTCCTCTCCCTCCTTGTTGCGAAAACAGATGCGTTCAAGGAGTTCGGCATCACCGTCTCTATCGGTATCACCCTCTGTGCATTACTCTCGGTCACCTACCTCCCCGCCGTACTGACAGTCACCACGGCTCCGAGATCACATCACATGACACATTTCAGACACGGTTTCATTTCAAGAATAAGTGAGCGCCTTTCACACCGCGTCATGAAACGGTGGCCGATCTATATTATTCTCGGCATCGGAATTCTTATCGGATTCCTCCTTACCAGAAACTCCATCGGTCTTCAGACCAACTACATGAACTACTTTCCGCGAAAAGAACCGCTCATAGTGAATTCACTTGCGATCACAAAGGAATTCAAGGGAATTCACAGTCACTACATCACCCTCCAGGCTCCCGAGGGAGAAGAACAGTACTTCCTCCGTCCCGAGATCCTCGAGAAGACATATGAATTCGAACAGTCCCTTGCCCGTGATACAGAAGATATCACAAAGATCATGAGCTATTCCCAGTACGTGGCATTCATGAATAGAGTCTATTCAGGTAAGAGCGAAATCCCCTCTTCTGCCGGCCTCATCAACCTCCTCAACCGTTTCATGAAGATACTCACCCAGAACTCAAGCTCGGAAGAGGCCTTCAGACTCATGATGAGCGAGGACGCCAATCAGCTCACCATCACCCTCAAGGCATGGGACTCGAGTGAATCCGACCTTCAGACTGTGGCCTCGGCCACCAGACTGAACGAACTGATAGACGACCATTCGGCGATACTTCCCCAGGGAGTCTCGGTCCAGGTGTGGGGCGACGGTCCCGATGCCATCAATTTCTCGAACTCGATCAGAGAAGATCAGAGAAGGGCAACCCTGGTTTCCTTCGTTCTCGTGTTTCTGATCTCCGTGATTTCATTCAGGTCGTTCAAATTCGGCATCTACAGCATCATCCCCATTCTCGTGGGTATCATGGCAAACTATGTATTCATGTTCTTCACGAACATCCCGTTCGATATCATAACGATTACTTTCACGAGCGTTACGATCGGAGTGGGAATAGATGATGCCATCCACTTCCTTCTCCGCTACAAACAGAAGCTTGATGCTGGAAATTACAGAAGGACAGTGATACGACTTCGCGACACGATTCATGAAACCGCCCGACCGATACTCCTCACCACTGCGGCGATAGTCCTTGGAATATCGATGCTCTCCTTCGGTTCCTATGTGCCTATCAGGTACTTCGGAGTCCTTGTTTCCGTGAGCCTGCTCTCAACAATGGCGGCAACCCTGATCATTCTCCCCCCGATCATACTACTCACAGAGAAATTCAGCGATCATATGAAGAAGAAAAGGAAGTAGGCGTTCCGAACCGGCCGTACAGAACCCTGCCGCAGGAAGGGCACTGCAGAGTCCCGTTCTCATCGGCAGCAGCATTCACCTCTCTTCGATGGATGCTGTGGTGACAAGACGGGCAGGTGATGAAATGGTTCCCGCTGTGTTCCACATTCCCCAGGTAGACATGATCAACCCCGCTTGTGAGAGCCGCCTCATAGGCATCACTCATCAGTGTGGCTGAGGTGGGAGGGGTTGTACTCATACGGAAAGAAGGGAAGAAGCGGGAAAGGTGCCATACCTTCACTCCACTTGAGGCAAGATCTCTGCCGATATCTTCGATCCACTCAGCTGTGTGGTACCCATCTATAAGAAGGGTGGTCACCTCAAGAACAGCATCACTGCGCTCTGCCCAGAATGCAATGGAGTCCATCACCGCCTGAAAGGCGCCCTTTGCGTGACAGATATCACGGTAGAATACATCATTTCCTTTCAGGTCGATATTCACCGCATCGATAAGGAGAGAGAGACGGGACAAGGCTGATGTTGAAAACGTACCGTTAGTCACCAGGACATTCAGTCCTCCCCTCCTCCTGACTTCCCGCGCTATAGGAAGAAACGAGGGCTGCCATACAAGAGGTTCAGAATAGGTATAGCTGACGATGGCCGAACCGCTGAAATAGATGCCTTCAAGGATATCTGAAGGGGTTTCTTCCTGCAAAACAGGATATTCTCCCCTCACCAGAGAGTGATTCTGGCAGAAATCACACGAAAGGTTGCAGCCGAACATCCCGATTGAATAGGTCTGCGCTCCCGGGAAGAAATGGTAGAGAGGTTTTTTCTCAATAGGATCAAGATGCTGTGCGGCATACCTCTGATGAGGTACTGAGACAAGAGCGCCTGCAGAGTTGCATATCACCCCGCAGGCACCTGCGGCACCTTCACCAAGAAGGCAGCCGCGAAAACAATAAGAGCACCGGATTGCGTCAGGCACCGATCCTCTCTGAGAAATTCACTGTCGTAAAGGTATAGAACGCTCCTTCACCGGTGGTGAAGAATGTCGGAGGAAGAGATGCTTTCAGGCACAGCTGTGACTGCATCCTCTTCACCGACCAGTTCTGTTCAATTGCCACTTCAGGAAGGAAGAGCGCATGGTGTCCGCGATACTGGTACATGACCCCGTCAATCCCCAGCCTGATATCCTCCGCACGCTCAACCTGTTTGAGCTCGGAAAGGATCGAGACCGATACCGTGAGATTTCTCAACTCCTCGGCAGTGACCGGCTTGGATCGTGGATCATGGAAAGCAGCCTGCTTTGCCATCTCATATACGTTCTTGTAAATCGGGGTATCGCCCTGACCGGTGGTACCGATGCTCCCGCGAAGCGTTGAGAACGGTCCCTCCTTGATCGTGACAAACACTCCTGAGGTCTTCCTCAGTTCTGAAGGGGGGCTTTGTTCAATCAGCTTATAAGTTACCGGATACGTACCAAAAAGCCCTTCCATGATCGCTTCCTGAGCGATCGCAAGCAGTAAGATATGATTCGTATTCATACTTCACCTCCCATAGAGTACCGATGTGCACCTCAAAGTACTTCTGCCTTCCGAGAAGATTCCCCCGGAGGTAGAGCGGTCCTGTGCTGTGCTTCTAAACCCGTAAAGTTGTACCATATGTGAGAAAAGCATGGCTTCCTGTCCGCTCCCATGTACGTGAGCGGGCATGACAGTCGGGGTTAAGTGTTCGGGTACTGAATGTGTTCCTATATTATCATCCTCTCTCACCTGAGAGAGATTCTGTGTGTGTGCTGTATCCCTGACAGGGATGAACCCGAACCGGCGTATTCTGCTAGTCAGGTCGATTGAGGCAGGAAGGGACAACTGCTTCAGTTCAATCGGGAATGCAGTGTGTGCGCGGGATGTCCCCTTTTCCTGATGAACCATGCTCGAGATATCTTTTTCTGTATTACTGACGCCGTTGATGTAGAAACTCTGGGTGTGATGACCAGGTCGTACCGTATGTCTCGGTTTTCCCATATATCTCCTCACCACCATCATACATTTTTTTTGAACACTTGTCAAAAGTATCTATGCATAGGAACATCTGAAAGATGATGCCTTTTATTTTATAGCGTCATAGATATTAATCATGACACAGGCTATGTAGAGTCGCCTGAATATATCGCTTTTCAGCAAGACCTCATAGTTTCGACCGGTTTCACCTTAAAATCAGGCGAAACCGGTATGTTTTTAACAGCCATTTTATAAGAGCAAAAGGATCTCTCAGGATATTCTTCAGGTTCATCCCCAGAATCACGAGTGCGATGGTGGTCTCACTCGTCTCAACCAGCTTCGTCCTTACTCGACCAAGGGTGTACTTTCGCTTCGCTACGCCGAATACTCCCACAATGGGAATCCGGTCAATCTCATCTCGTCGGGACTCTTTCAACATTCCCCGATACACTTCCTGCTCCTTCGGTGGTCTACCCAACGGAGGTTCGGCAAGACCAATACCAAGTTCATTGCAGTACCTGAGATTTTCTCTCGTCCTGTAGATCTTATCCGCAAGAATCGACTGCGGGTAATACCCGAATCGTCTGTGGTAATCCTCAACATGCTCTTTCAGTTTTGTGCTTTCGTTATACGGTTCCCATCCCAGTGTCTCAAGAAACGCATAGCCTTCTATCTTGGACACCGAGACCTTCGCTCCAAACTCAACAGGAGTGTTGACCTTTCCTCTCACAATCGGTCTCACATGTGGTTGCGAAATGCTTACAATTCGTGACGAATTAGAATAGCTATTTTCATGATACATCAGATTCTGCTGCCGATGCACTTCAATTACAACCAGCAGATTTCGATACATTCTTCCTGTGAGGAAGAACCAGCCTGCTACCGAATTTTATCTGGAAGTTGATAAACTCCATCTGGCCGGTTTATTCTTCCTTTCGGTACAACGCTCTCTCCAGATGCAAGAATTTCATGATTAAACATGTTGTTTCTCATGCGCCCAAGCCCTTAGACTATGCTATTTATTACTTGCATTGTATATAGCTACATACTATTCAGAAACCTATATGTAAAGGTCTTCCTCAGCGGATAGATTTTTATTATACTCGTTCCATGAACAGATCACGAATAACAGGCAGCTACCACACCCACTGCGGACTCGATGACGGACAGGGAACTATGGAGGAAATCGTACTTTCCGCCATCTCAAAAGGTTTTACCGCTCTCGGGTTCTCATGCCATACCCCCATCACTCCTGAAGATGACTGGCACATGAAAAGAGATGATTTCCCCTACTACCTGGGAGAACTGAAAAGACTGAAAGAGGTCTACAAGGATAGGATAGAACTCTATGCAGGACTAGAACTCGATTATATAGAAGAAGATAATTCTCTCGCAGGAAGCGAGTACAAAGAAGAACTCGATTACACGCTAGCATCTGTCCATCTCATGAAACATAAGAAAAGCGGAACCTACCTCTCCATTGATGGACCGATTGAAGAGTTCACCTCCCTTTTGGAAGATAATTTCAACGGAAGCATAGAAGCGTTCGTCACCCACTATTTCGCTCTTCAGGAGAAACTGATAGAGACTCACTCGGTCGATTTTCTCGGCCACTGCGACCTGATGAAGAAACATAATAAGGAAAACCGATTCTTTGATCCTTCCTCCCCCTGGTATGTGAAGGCCTATACATCGTTCCTGAAAACTGCGGCGAAAAAAGGGGTACGCATTGAAGTGAACACGGGAGGAATCGCACGGGGAGCTACAAAAGAGGTCTATCCTTCTCCCGAAATGATCAAGCTGTGCACAGAACTAGACATCCCTTTGATGCTGAACAGTGATGCACACCGAGCTGACCATCTTGATTTCAGTTTCGCAGGAACTGAGGACCTTCTGATTCAGTCGGGAGTCCGCTCTCTCGATATCCTCGAGCACGGTTTCTGGACGACTGTGTCGATACTTTAACAGGTGGAAGATTGACGAGAGGATGCAAACTCTATAGCATGTTCCTACATGAATAGGGATAAGATAACGATTTCCGACATTGCACGGGAAGCCGACGTAGGTGTCGGGACGGTTTCCCGTGTGCTGAACAACTCTCCGAATGTCAAACCCGCTACACGGGAGAGAATTCTCGATATCATAAAGGCGAAAGGCTATACCCCGAATCTCAGTGCAAGCAGACTTGCACGGAAAGATGCGATACACACGACCATCGGTATTCTCCTCCCGGACCTTACAAACCATTATTTCTTTGAAATATTCGAAACGATGTTCCACCAGTTCAGGGGGAGAGGCTACGATGTTCTCCTGTTCAACTATGAACGGCACGATCCTGATACCATCCAGAAGATTCTCAACGCCCAGATCTCCTACCTATTTGTCTTCGCCTTCACTCTTGAGAAGAATGAGACAGCACTTCTCACCCAGTGGCAGGTCCCCGTCATCTATGTAGATATCTCCTCTCCCGATGCCTACAGCATCTACACCGACAACAGATTCGGTGGGGAGATAGCTGCTCAGTACCTTGCAGACAAAGGTGCAAAGAAATTCTGCTATATATCGATTCACCCTTCCTCTATCAAGGATGAGGAGAGACTGGAAGGATTCAGAAAAAAGACGAAACAGCTGGGGCTGACCGAAGAGGTGGGAATATATCAGGCACCGAAGAGTGAGAAAGACGGGTACGTTACCGGTCTAAAGATCATAGAAGAAGGATTGTACGACGGTATTTTCTGCTTCTGCGACGATATCGCGATAGGTGTAGCTAAGGCGCTCAGGGAAAAGGATTCATCAGCAAGGGTGATCGGGTACGATGGTATTTCTCTCGCGCGTCATATGAAAGTTTCAACAGTGAGTCAGAATCCTTCAGAGATGGGGGAGGCTGCGGCAGCGGTGATGATACATCTGATAAAGAAGCAGGAACTGCCTTCTCCTATGGAAACCGTCATCGCTCCTACCCTTCTTGATTTTGATTCCTGACCTCAGAAAAGAGAGAAAAGGTGAACACCTTAGGTGACTCCTCCCCTCTTTACAGCATCCAGGTGCCGGTGGCTGCGAGGAAGCCCCCGGTTTCCTGATAGGGTTTCAGCGATGTCTCATCCAATCCTCCGGCAATGAAAGAACGGATTGAGTGGTTTTCCCAGAGCTCGTTCACACGGGCAACGCCCCCGCACTCTTTCACCGGGTAGAGGCTGACCGCCTCCAGATGATACTCAAGGGCTAGGTGTCCGTCGATAATCACAGGGAGTATGAGAATACCTGCAGAGCTGACTAAAGAGATCATCTCGGGATCAAAAAGAGGAGAGAGGATGAACTGAGCTCCTGCCGAGAGCGCCCTTTCGGCTTCATCGGCTGTACGGACATTCCCTCCGCCTAAAATGAGATTGGGAAAGCTTCTTCTCGATTCGGCAAGGAGTACAGCACCGTTCTCACTCTGCTGAGAGATATTGAAGGCTTCATACCCTCGTGAAGCCAGAGAGGATATGAGCTCTCGTCCCTCCATTACACTTATATCCCGGATAGCCGGGATGATTTCTGCATGAGCGATTTTTTCGAGCATAGAGACCTCCTAATAGGTGGTGGGGAAGACGAGGGAACGGGATTCGGTCCGTCCTGCGCTGTAGCCCCATATCGTAGAGTACTCACTCCTATCTTCTCCGAGCTCTTCTATCTGTAGAAGATAATGGAGAATTGATTTAGATTCGATGATCACGACCGATTTCATGTCCCTGGTCACCTGGGAGTGCGGACGGGTGTTGTCGAATTCAAATTCAAGTATTCTTCTTCCATCCTCGGTGATCCCTATGGTCCGGTAAGTGTTGCTTTTCCCGAGACCGGGAAGGTTTATCATATTCCTGTCAGTGGCGAGGAAAGGTATCTGGTCATGTTCATAGAGATTTCTCAGAGACTCCTGCATCATCTCAGGTTCATTGATCAGAGTTGTCAGCTGGCTGTAGTATCGGTAATCGATCCGTCCGATCGATTTTTCCTCGATCTGTTCCTGCATCGATCGCGCCGAGTTGGCGAACAGCGGTCTGTTCTCAAAGAATCCCTTCACCGTAAAGGTATAGTACGGGAGAACTCCGATCGAATTGAGCACCTCTCGGAGTCGGGCACTGTGCCCTCTCCTGCTTGCGCCTACGGTAAACACTTCCTGGTTCGTCACGGCCCAGCCGCTTGAAAGGATCTTTTCCACCGCCCTTTTCGTGTCCTCAGTCACTTCCATCGCGGAAGAGACATGCGTCTGCACAACCGTCTGGGTAATGCCGATTTCCTTCGCCCTTACCGCTGCAGCAGAGAGCACTTCAATCAGCTCGTCAGTGACACGCTGGGGAAGATAGACCGGAATCTTCGTACCGAGCCTGATTCTCTTCATTTCAGCCACTTTCTCGTGCTCGCTTCTGAACTCATTATCACAGCGCTTCTCTTCAGCCATCTCTAGGACGGCATCGAGAATCGTTTTAAGGGAAGAGGGAGAACTCATGAACGCATCTCCACCGGTGATCAGGATATCGGAAAGATATTCATCGGTCCTGAAATAGACCATTGATTCGTGGAGGATCTCTTTCCAGCCCTTGTCGGGGACAAGGTCATCCAGGTTGAAGTTGAAACGCCCCGCCTGGAAGTCGTACATTCTCTGACAGTAGGCGCACAGGCCTCCGCAGGCACGCCCCATCGTCTCGGGAATGAAGATCGCCACCGTCGGATATCGTCTATGTATGTTGTGATTGGGAAGCACCCAGCCTGCCGCATTCGGTTCGCCCGGAACCACCAGATCCTCCTTCTCCCAAGCGCTGATACTGCCGAACTCATCGACTAGGTCCTGCGAGTAAAAGAGGTACTGCCTCAGTGCAGCGTCACTCATATAATAGGGGGAAGCAGGAGAGGTGATGATAAGAGAGAGGAAATAGGGAGTGGCGAATATGGGTATATTCTTCTCTTCCGCTTCCCTCATGATCTTCATCTGTGCCTCATCGATTGTTCCATCGAGGTAGCGTAACAGCTCTTTGCTGCTTCTTACTGCAAACTTCAGGTGGAAGGTATCTTCATTCCACCACCGGTTCACTTTCTCATATTTCTCTTTCTCTGTATCGGAAGGATCAAACGCATAGCGTGCCGATCTCTTCCCTCCTGATTCGATATCCTGCACAAGGAGGGACATGATTCTTTCCCTGTTCTCCTTTCGTATGGCAATGATATCGTCATCAAGACCGCTCGGGTGGCGGTTCATCCAGGTGAGAACGTCCTCACGGGAAGGGAGGTCCTGCGTATCAACGGAGTTGAGCTGCCTGAGCAGATGGAGCGTGTCATAGGCGAAATCGAGTGTAAGAGTTTTTATCTCTCCCCTGAACAGTTTCTTCATCATTGTAATCGGTCTGTTAACCACCGTCGCACCATGAAGGTTCCAGTCGGTGAATTCCTTTCCTTCGTGATCTATGTAATCGAGTATTCTGATATAGGCGAAGGCCTGCCAGGAAAGTGAGTAGAACGTTTCAAGAGATTCGTCCTCTCTTCTATAGTATCCCACACCTTTGGGGAATTCTTCTGTGAGCTTTCCGAGATAATGTGCGTGAAGCCGTTCGAGGAGAGAATCCTCATCAATCTCCGTATCAAGCAGGAGAGCCCGTATGTTCGGGTTCTCAGTCAGGAGGGCCTCACGAATCGAGTCAAATTCATTCTGTCTGTCATCCATAGCAATACAATACAGCATGGAATAATTGGGAGTCAAGTTTATGTTTTTGATGCCCTTACCATGTATATATGATATAGAATATTTAATCACAACATGCTTTCAGGGCATTAAAAACGAAAAAGAGCAAGGGTCTCATTTCCACCTGCTCTTTTTCTACATCTTTTTATATTCTGTCAAATTTTGACAATACACCCTTTCAGGATCATCCTATATCAGATTACCGATGGCACATCTTTCGATCTCGAGTCCCGCATGGTAGCGCTTGAAGAAGGTTTCGAACCCTTCGGCGTCAGCCGGGTCGGGTTTCACCGCCTCTCCCATGCTGTCGGCAAACACCCCCTTCAGGAAGGAGGGGAAGTCGACACTCTTATCCTTTCTCTCCATGAACGAGGCAAGAAGGGCAATTCCCCAGGCGCCGCCTTCGCCTGCTGTTTCCAGAATCGAAATCGGAGTGTTTGTGGCTGCCGCCATGATCTTCTGACCGACCTCTGCCGCTTTGAAGAATCCTCCGTGGCCTCGAATCTCATCAACTTCAACCCCTTCCTTTTCGAACAGAATATTCAGTCCCGTCCTCATCGCGCACAGGGCGGTGAACAGGTGGCTTCGCATGAAGTTGGCGAGGGTGAATTTCCCTTCGGGAGAGCGGACGAACAGTGGACGTCCTTCGGTGAATCCTGTCATGTGCTCACCGGAGACATATCCTATCGAGAGGAGTCCTCCGCAGTCGGGGTCAGCCTTGAGTGCCTGTTCAAGGAGGGTGTCATAGAGTTTGGGCTTCGATACCTCGATGCCTAATGCACTGACAGCTTCTCCGAACAGATGCATCCAGGCATCGTAGTCTGAGGAACAGTTGTTTGAATGTGCCATGGCCACCAGATGCCCGTCGGGAGTTGTGACCAGGTCGAGTTCATGGTAGACACGGGAGAGGTCCTTTTCAAGGACGATCATGGCAAAGACCGAGGTTCCGGCCGACACATTACCCGTTCTCACTGCGACAGAGTTCGTCGCGACCATACCGGTTCCTGCATCTCCTTCGGGAGGACAGAGAGGAATTCCCGCTTTCAGGGTTCCGGTGGGATCAAGGAGGAGGGCTCCTTCCTCGCTCAGAGTTCCGGCCAATTCTCCGGCGACTAGGACTTCAGGGAGGATATCACGGAGCTTCCAGGAAAAGCCCTTTTCCTTCACTGCTTCATCGAACTTCCCGCACATCTCAAGGTTGAAATCACTACTCTCAAGGTCGATCGGGAACATGCCGCTCGCTTCCCCAACTCCCATGCTCTTGCGCCCTGTAAGGCGCCAGTGGACGTAACCGGCAAGGGTGGTCAGGTAATCGATCTCGCTGACATGCTCCTCGCCGTTCAGGATTGCCTGATAGAGGTGAGCGACACTCCATCTCTGAGGGATGGGGTATTCGAAGAGCTCGGCAAGCTTCACCGAAGCCTCTCCTGTGATATTGTTTCTCCAGGTACGGAAGGGGACAAGCTGCTTTCCATCCTTGTCCGTCACAATATAGCCGTGCATCATACCCGAAAAGCCGAGGGCCTTGATCGCTTTCAGTTCAACTGCGTACTCTTTCTTCACATGTCCTACCAGGTCTGCATATGCACTCTGGAGTCCTTCCCATACCTGATCGAGAGGATAGGTCCATATCCCGTCTACCTGGGAGTTCTCCCAGCCGTAGCCGCCTGAGGCGATCGGATTGTTATCATCACCGATGAGGACGGCCTTGATTCTCGTCGATCCCATCTCGATTCCGACGACCGCATCTCCTCTTTCAATCAACTGAGCTATCTGTGACTGTTCTTTCATATGCATTCCTTTTTATCTTATAACGTTGCCATCTATTCTAAAATCGTTCAGGAGATGTGTCCAGAAAAGTTTTCTATTTCTCTGGGGGTTTTCTATTTCTCTGGGGGTTTGTCCTGCCATTCCCTGTTTATATAGACATAGTGCTCATGCCCTTCCCACTCTCCTTTGATCATCAGGTAATCGGGAGAGAACCCTTCATAGACGAATCCAGCCGACAGCGCAACATTGATCGAAGAACGGTTCCCCGGCATGATGTTCGCTTCAAACCGGTGCAGATTGAGCGCTCTGCAGCCATAGGCTATCACGGCACGGAGGGCCTCCCCCATATATCCCCGGTGGATATGGTGGTGGGAGAGAGAGTACCCGACGAAGGTGGAATGGAAAGGGTACGGGACTATCTGGGTACAGCTTATCTTTCCGATGATCTCATCGTTTCCGCTGCGGGTAATATAGTAGTGGAGCGCAGATCCTGAATCGGTCTGCACTCCCTGTGCGCACAGTATCGTTTCGGCTGAGGTGATGGTGTAGTAATCCTCACTTCGGATAGGTTCCCACGGCTCGTGGAATACCCGGTTCGCCGTAAGGTAGTGAAGCAGCATCTCAGGTTTCACCAGCTGAGGGGGAAGGAGTTTCAGGCGCTCGGTCTCCAGAGGGGGTAGAACCCTCTCTTCAATCACCATCAGTAATCCTCTCTCACACCGAATTCTGCATCTTCCACCCAGGAATCGGGACGGGAAAGCATGAGAACGACGGTATCGAGAGACTCGTAATGCTTCCTCTCTTCCTGTATCACCTGACGGATGATCTGAGCGTCGGTCCCGTCAGTCACTGAATCAAGTGCTTCGGTATAGAATTCAATGCTTTTCAGTTCTATCTCCAGAGCCCGTTCATACAGCTCCTTGTGCTCCTGTGTTTCACTGAACTTCTCCACCTCTAAAGAGCGGATCAGCTCATCGACACGTTCGGGATGCAGAGCGACCTCATCACCGTCCACTCCGTCCTTCATCGCACGGAAGATTCTTTCATGACGCCTCTCATCATCAGCAAGCATTTTGAAGATCTGTTTCAGACCGTCATCTGCGGCTTCTGATGCCAGAGTATCGTAGAAGAGTGCGCCTTCCTTTTCCATTTCAATCGCTGTATCCATGATATGCATGCTCTGCCTCCTGAATCATAGGTTTTCACGTCCTGTTTTCATCCTATCAGAGCTCAGCTCATCACGCAAGAACCATTCTTCTCACTATTATTCGATATTTCTTAACTGATAAATTAGTATTTTTTTAACATTTTTTAGTATTAATATGCATATTTTTCTCATAAGTGCATAATCTTTTATTTGTCAAGAATTTTTTTTGAAAATATATTGATTATTTTTCTATCGAATAGTATATTCGGGGTGTAAAGAAGAAACGAATGGCGACGAGGTCGCCAAGGAGATATAGAAATGAAAAAGAACAATACGCTGGAGATGAAGACACTCCTTCAGCACACAGGGAATATGTTCACCGAGAACGATATCCCCAGACTCGAACAGCAGATCAGCGTCCACAAGTACCTGATCAACCAGAGCATCCCATGGGTCATCACAGATGACGATGCTTCCTTCTCCTGGCAGGAGAATGTCGTTCTTCCTATCATGTCCGTTGTTAATTCCTGGCCTGTACGCAGCGCTTTCAGGGATCTCAGCGATGCAGAGCTTTTCTTTGCAGTCTCTGATCACTGGTACTACCTTCTTGCTCAGAATGGCTCCACAAGTGCATTCACTGCAGCAGTCGATTATGCGGCGAAATACGGGAAGGGACTGGGCAAATTCGTAAGTTCGATTGCGAACCCGAACAAAGCGGCATAACCGCTTCATCGCACCGAAGAGGGTGTGAGCGAGAACAGAGCAGCCGGGAATGCCGGCTGCTTTTTCTTTGAGTGAAGGTCGTAGGGAATTTCTTACAGAGTCCACCCTTTACCCTCCATCGCTATCAAACTAGAATGTGAGCATGGCAAATGAAGTTGCCGGCAAACTGTTCTGGGCACGGATCGATGTCTATCTTTCATACCGAAAGACACTGAAAGACATCTGTGACTCGGCAGGACTCCGGTTCGATATCATAAAAGCACAGCAGACTCTCTCACGAATCCCGAAGGCTGAAGACGTATGCGCTCTCGCGCGTGCTCTCGATATCCCGAGCGAATGGTTTCTCACAGGGGAAACACGATCCGCATACGACAATCTCAGAGTTGAAAAGGGATCGAAATACGTTCGTATAAAAGAAATCACAAACAGACTCTATTATTCCTCGGAACAGGAACTCGTTGAGACCGAGAGTCTTCTCGGGATAGCTGAACAGCTGCTGAAAAAGGAAGGCTGAGAAGATGTCACTCTTCAAAGAAGAGGGACATCTTATAGAGATCGGAGAGTGATTCCACCCCCAGCTTCTCCATCAGACGACTCTTGTAGGTACTCACCGACTTCACCGAAATATCGAGTTCATAGGCGATCTCCTTGATCGTCATCCCCTGCGTCAGCAGCTTGAACACCGATATCTCCCTCGCGCTCAGGTTCTCCAGGAAACTCTCATCCTGCTTCTTCTCCTTCGCAAGAAAGAACGTCCTTCCCTCGGTCAGCTCCTCCACGGCACTCTCAAGAATACTCAGGTCACTGTCCTTGGTCAGATACCCCTTTCCCCCGAGTTCCTTCACCTGCTCCATATAGAACTGGTCAGGGTACATGCTCAGCACGCACACAGGAGGAATGGAGAGTTCTCTATCCTTCACCTCGGCAAGCACCTCAAGCCCGCTCTTCCACGGCATCGAGATATCGAGAAAGACAAGATCGCTCTCGCTTACCTTCCCACTGTCAACTGCACTGAGAAACTCCTGACCGTTCACGTATTCGGCTATCACCTTCACTGTACCTTTTGATTCCAGAATCGATATCAGTCCCTTGCGGAACAGAAGATGATCTTCCACCACTATCACATTCACCATAGCTTATACCCCGCTCTGCCTTGGAAAGGCTCTTCGTACAACCAGAACTGCCTGGGTGCCCCTGTCTGCTTTCTTCTCAACATGTATGCTTCCACCTATCCACTGCATGAATTTCTTCGTCGCATACAACCCGATACCCGGTCCGCTCTCTCCAGAGGTACCCATTCTTGAATTCCCCCACTGCCCGTTCTCGAAGAAGGTGACAGAATCGGCATCGATACCTACCCCTTCATCATTCACAACGATGGAAACATCTGCATCCCCGATGGTCTGCCTCACAGAGACAACGGCTCCGGGAGGAGAGAATCTTATTGCATTCTCCGCAATATTATGGAGCGCATTTCTTAACAGATCACGGTTGGCAAGGACAAGAACGTCATCATCCACATTGATCTGGAGGCGTACTCTTTTTTTAAAGGCAAGCCTTTTCAATGGAACAGAGAGAGAGGAGATGATCTCGCTGCAGTCAACGGCACTGACCGAGTAGGCACCTTTGCTTCTGTGCATAATATCGAGGGGAAGAAGGTTGGCGATGAGGATTTCATTGCGGTCGATGAGTCTGTCGATTTCATCATACACCTGAGCGATCTGCTCAGGGTCCTTATGAACCCTAGGTGAACACATCAGCTGATTGAGTCCTTTCAGCATCGCCAGGGGCGCTCTTTCATATCGGCTGATCACCGACAGCACCATCGTCTTCAGTCTGTCCGCCTCTGCGATATCCTCATAGGTCGCTTCAAGTTCAGCCCTCATCTTCCTCAGCGCAGTCACATCCCTCACCACCAGAGCCGATATGTGCTGCAGGTTCGATCCTGTCTGAACAAGACGTCTCACCTCATACACCCTCTCTCCCTGAGCACACCCGCTGAAGGAGAGGAGCTCCCCTTTATCGGACAAAGAAAGAGTGTTCAGAGCCTGTATGAGATGCACCGAACGGCCAGCCTCTTCCATCCCCCGACCTATGATCGATCTGTTCAGATCGGGACAGAACTCACTCAGTTTCGAGTTGTAATCGAGAATGATATCGTCATGACCGAGGATAAGCACCCCGTCACTCAGAGATTCCATGATCAGATCGGTGTCGGGGGGAACAGGGCCGAAGAGAACGCCTTTTGCATAGAGGTACTGAGGAAACAGCATCCCAAGCAGGTAAACAAAAGGAAATACATTCAGTCGGTATATATTGCTCTGCAGGGAGGAAAAGAAGATCGCAGTCATGGGAATAACGACCATGAAGGAAAGGAGGAGAGCTCTGGTCTTGTAGAGTTTCTTCTCTTTTATCATGGTTGAATAACAGACAAAAAGGAAGAAGGATGCCCCTGCGAGTCGATAGAGGTACAGGAGTTTGAGAACAACCCCGCCCCTATAGTATTCAAGTACAAACAGACTGTCTGAGCGGAACAGCAGGGGATCGACAAAGTATCCGTGGTACCGCTGCAAGAGAATGAGGGCGGAAAAGAGGATGGAAAGCCCGATGAATGCGAGATAGGGAGCCCCTGTCGTTTTCATTCTCAGGTTGAAATACCTGTTCACCAGGTGCAGTTCTGCGACGGGCATCCAGGAAGAGATCACGAAAAAGAGGGTAAACCATAACGTCCTTAAGCTGTCGGTGAGGGCCATATTCTCCATGGCATAGGAAAGATCGGAAAGGATAAAGAGGAGAGCGAAGAAGGCGAGCGCAAGCGCTCCATGCTCAGCTTTTTTTCTTATGAGAAGGAGAATGAACAGGGACTCTCCTGCAATGACGGCAAAGAGTATGAGAGCTGCGAGATTCACTGAGTACATGCATCCTCCTCCCCCGCAGAGTTCACACCCTTCAGGAATTCGAGACGGGCTCGTGTTCCCGTCATAGCAACCGGTTCCAGTGTGAAGGTTCCACCCATCCAGGTCATGAATTTCCTTGATGCATACAATCCGATTCCAGCCCCCTTCTCCCCTGAAGTCCCGGGGGTTTTCACTCCCCATCCATCCTGAGAGAACATCTGAACCACATCGGTATCGATAACCGTTCCCTCATTGAAGACCTCGAACCAGATAACATCCCTCCCGCTGCCTGCTTTCAACGTGACAGAGGAACCGGGAGTGGAGAACCTGAAAGCATTTTCGATCACATTCCAGAGGACGCTCTTCAAAAGAAAGGCATGGGCATGCACGACAAGCTCGCTCTGGATCTCCCTTGTGCAGTTCATCTCCTTCTTCTTTCTGAGTTTTTCCAGTCTCTCATCAAGGGAAGTGAGCACATCACCCAGACAGATATCGGAAAGAGGATAATCGTTTTCAGGCTTGTCCATCAGATCGAGGGCAGACATATTGGTTACCAGGACATCGGCACGATCGATAAGCGACTCAAGCTCCTCCCCTCCCCTCACTAATAGAGAAGGGGTGTGTTCTATCACCTTCTCATCCATCAGCTTTCTCAGGTTTCCCATCATGACAAACGGGGAGCGGAGATCATGACTCAGCACGTCAATCACCATTGACTTGAGCCGGTTCGTTTCTGCTATCCGGCGATACATCGCCTCGATATCCTCCCTCACCCTGTGATCTTCGCTCACATCCCGTACAATGAGAATCTTGAGATCCTGTGATTCGTTACGTGAAACTGCAGATAAGGTACGAACCTCTATGTAACGCTGATCACCTGTAGCAGACGAGATCTCATATTCTGTGGCCCCGTCACTTCCTGAAAACTTGAAGCTGCTCAGAAACGGCACCCTTTGGGCCGCATGTTTCAGTTTTCTCCCTATCAGCTCCTCAGATAGTTCTGGCATCACCTCGAGCGCCTTGTCATTGAAATAGAGGAGGACCTCCTGACGGTCGAAAATCAGCATGCCGTCGAGAAGGGAGTTCAGAATGAACATCTTGTCTACGGGAATCACAGAAAAAAGGGAATCACTCAGGTAGAGGTACATAAGAATGATCGAAGAGAGAAAGAAGGTGAAGGGTACAAAATCGACCCTTGCTTCAAAGTGTGAGACTATGACGGCAAGGTCGGTAAGGAGGGGAATGAGAACGAAGAGAATGAGGAGTGCCCCCCTCTTCAGGTAGATCCGTCCCCCCTCCAGCACCATTCTCACTGCAAAGAACACAAACGTTCCCATTAGAGCCACCTGAATGAGGCTGTGCAGGTGGTAGAAGAAATAGGGTGTGAAGGTGAAGGTGGAAAATCCCTTGAATTTTGAATAGACGAGGTCGGAATAATAGAGATGGTGGAACCGGTGGGTAAATTCCATGATCATAACCGTAAGACCGAAGAAAAAGAGTGACAGTGTTACGATTTTCAGATTTCTTCCCTGCATGCGGAAATAGAAGTTGGTGAAATTGAAGAGACCGAGGGGAATGAAGGGAATACCCAGGTATTGCACATGAACCCAGAACCTGATGGTATCCGGTTCCGTTGAGAGGGTCTCCATCGCGTACCCGAAGGTGTAGATCAGAAGTACCGAAAGGAGGAAAGCAAGCTGCCGCGCACCCCTTCTCTCCTGCCTGAACAGAAGAGCGACAATGAACACGAAGGTAAGAAAAGAGGTACTGAACAGAATAAGAGCGGGAAGAGAGATCTGCTGCATTGTCTACCAAGTCATCCTTATTTCAACGTACATTCACACAGGAGCAAGTATATCACATATTCTCCCCCGTTTCAGACGTTCTTCTATATTCCTGTAAAAATCAACAGGAACAGGCTCAGTGCTGCTCTTCAAAGAAGAGGGACATCTTATAGAGATCGGAGAGTGATTCCACCCCCAGCTTCTCCATCAGACGACTCTTGTAGGTACTCACCGACTTCACCGAAATATCGAGTTCATAGGCGATCTCCTTGATCGTCATCCCCTGCGTCAGCAGCTTGAACACCGATATCTCCCTCGCGCTCAGGTTCTCCAGGAAACTCTCATCCTGCTTCTTCTCCTTCGCAAGAAAGAACGTCCTTCCCTCGGTCAGCTCCTCCACAGCACTCTCAAGGATACTCAGGTCACTGTCCTTGGTCAGATACCCCTTTCCCCCGAGTTCCTTCACCTGCTCCATATAAAACTGGTCGGGGTACATGCTCAGCACACACACAGGAGGAATCGAGAGTTCTCTATCCTTCACCTCGGCAAGCACCTCAAGCCCGCTCTTCCACGGCATCGAGATATCGAGAAAGACAAGATCGCTCTCGCTTACCTTCCCACTGTCAACTGCACTGAGAAACTCCTGACCGTTCACGTATTCGGCTATCACCTTCACTGTATCTTTTGATTCCAGAATCGATATCAGTCCCTTGCGGAACAGAAGATGATCTTCCACCACTATCACATTCACCATAGCTTATACCCCTGCTCCTGTGTTTTCCTCAGACTTCTGCTTTAAAAAGGTCAGGGAAGCCCTGGTTCCCTCTTCCAGCCGCTCTATGCCGAGAGAGCCCTTCATCTTCTTCATGAACAGAGCAGAAGCATAGAGTCCTATCCCCGCTCCCCTCTCTCCCGAGCTGTCTCTCAGTGCGACACCCCACCGCCCTTCAGTGACGGCGGTTAGAGCCTCTACAGAGATCGGTGTACCGGTATTCTCAACAAAGATATGAACATGATCCTTGTCAGCTTTCGAGGTGATGACAATCTCGCTCTCCTCTGGAGAGTGCCTGACAGCATTCTCTATGATATTACGCAGTACCGATTTCAGAAGGTCGGGGTGGGAGAGGATCAGACCCTCCTTTGTTTGCGGAGAGCTTATCCTCACCTTCTTCTTTACTCCCATACGCTTGAGAGTCTCCTGAAGAAGAGTGATGAGCTCAGAAACTTCCATGGTATCAAGGTCATAGATCTCATGCTCATCAAAGGAATCGTTGAGGGGGAGAAGGTTTCCTATCAGGGTATCAGCCCTGTCGATCAGGCGGTCAAGGTCATCGCCTCCCTCGTCCATATCCCTGCGTCGTTCGGTGTGATGCCTCCTGCCATGAGGCTGCGGAGCCCTTTCATGAGAATGAGGGGACTTCTGATATCATGGCTGATCACTTCAAGAAGGAGCCCTTTCATCCTGTTATCCTCTTTCATCCTCTCGTACCGTCTGCTGAGTTCAATCTCCATAGATTTCAGTTCGGTCACGTCCCTGAGCGTCAGCACCGAAGCGTGCAGGCGGTGACGGGTGTTCAGATCATAGGTACGAGCTATTTCGTAGGAACGAACATGTCCAGCAGAATCTTCCGAGGTGATCACACTCTCTGTATTACCGGTATAAGAGCTGTCAAGATCGCACATCGCCTTCAGTATCGGAGAATCGAAGGAAGCCTCTTCCATGGAAAGTCCTACACATTCGTCCGTGAGCTGCGGTATGTACTCTCCAGCCCTCTTATTGTAATCGAGAATCACTCCGTTCCTGTCAACAATCACAACTCCGTCAAGGAGGGAATCAAGAACAGAACGTCCTTCAAGAGGAACAGGACCGAATAACCTTCCTGTAACCATAAGATATTTCGGGAACAGGA
Organism: Sphaerochaetaceae bacterium; assembly: GCA_963677695.2. Classification (GTDB taxonomy): domain Bacteria; phylum Spirochaetota; class Spirochaetia; order Sphaerochaetales; family Sphaerochaetaceae; genus SABI01. The sequence goes on from CAXXUJ010000001.1 coordinate 277,657, forward strand.
GTCCTGCGAAGTAGGCAAAGGGTGTGTAGTAGAAGGTGATGGACGATTTCATAAGGACATAGATGAAGACAGTTGTGACGGGAATGAGGAGCATCATCATCATGAGCATTCCTCTTCTTCTGAATATTCCCCTCTCCGTGACCATCATGTAGAAACTGAAGTAGAGATAGAGAAGACCGCCGAAGAGGACGTAGAGATTAAAGACATAGAGGAATATGTGAGGCATATACCTGTTGACGGTGAAGACTCCCGGTGCAAATACCCTTTCTGCGATGAAAAGGGGGTGGAACTGACTCGATGCAATGACCAGGGTCAGAACTACCGAGAGGCTTGCAAAGATGATGTAGTAGATCCCTATCCTACTCACTTTGAGATTGAAATAACGGTTCGAGAGGTGAAGAAGGATGAGGGGCGACCAGAGGATTGTAATGTACTGGAGAGTGTCCCAGAATACCTTCGTTTCATAGGAAACGGCCATCGTCTCAAACGCATAGACCAGATTGTGAAGCGAGATGATGAAGGCAAAGAGGGCAAGTTCCTTTGCTCCCCTCTGATCCTTATGTCTCAGAAGAAAGAAAATGAACACACTCTCTGCGAGAATCATGACAGAAAGGATGATGGCTTCAGGGGTGAGTGCATACATCAGATCACCTCCTTCTGCGAATGCGGAACTGAAGCAGGTCCTCTGGAGGTGCTCAGCACCCTCTGCAGTGTCAGCACGACCCGCGTTCCCCCGCTATCGCGCTGCTGAATGACCATCGAACCGCTTTGAAGCTGCATGAAACGGCGGGAGGCATACAGTCCGACACCGGCACCCCCCCTCTCCGCTGGTCCCCAGCTTCACAAGCCCCCACCTGCCCTGCTCAAAAGCCGTCAGGATATCGCGTGAGATCGTCACCCCGGTATCCTCCACTATCACCTTCACGATCTCGGCTCCTACAACGACCCTGACATTGATTTCACCCTCTTCCCAGGTGAACTTCACCGCATTCTCAAGAATATTGCGCAGTGTGATATGTAAGAGCTTCTCATGGGCGTGCACAAGCACTCCAGCCTCCTCTACCGGCAGGAGGCTGATCCTTTTCTTCTGGGCATACCTCTTCATCGACGGAGAGATATCACGAAGGACGGAATCAAGATCAACAACACCCAAAGGGTATGCGCTCTCATCATCGAGGGAAATATTCAGGGTAAGAAGGTTCCCGATAAGGGAATCGGCCCTGTCGATCAGGTTGTCCAGCTCCTGCCCTCCCCTCTTCCAGATGGCGGGGCTCTTCACCGCCTCCTCCGAACCGATCAGCTGCCTGAGGCTCTTCATCATCTGCATCGGAATTCTCAGGTTGTGGCTCATTACATCAATCACAAGCCCCTTGAGCCTGTCGGACTCCACAATCTTTTCATAACTTCTTTGAAGCTCGTGCACCATGTGGCGCCTCTCGCTCACATCCTGAATGATCAGAGTGGACACAAAGGAATCCCTGCTCTCATGTTCGACCACGCACCGACGCACCTCGTAATATGCAAGGTTTCCATCAGGCAGAAGCACATCCACCTCATGACCGTACCCTTCATCATCTGAAGCAGCATAGAGGACGAATCTAGAAAGATTCTCAACATCACCTGATACATCAATCAGGGACATACCGATATGCTTTTCTTCTAGACCGGGAATAAACTCAGCAGCTTTCTTATTGAACTCAAGAATAACTTCATTATCATCAAACACAATAATTCCATCTGTCAGAGACTCGATCACATACCTGTTTTCAACCGGTACCGGACCGAACAGAGAATCTGTGAGAAAGAGATAGATGAACATACCGGTGGAGATCAGCATCGAATAGGGAAGATAGTCGATCGAATACTCTTTGCCGCCTCCCATAGTGAAGATATTCACCATAAGGGGGATGAATACTGTGAGAATGAGAATAATACCCCTCTTGAAGTAGGCCCTTCTCCCCCTCACCATCATATAGAGACTGAAATATATGTAGACGAAAGCACCTGCAAGGTGAAGAAGATTATGAAGGTAGTACATCGGATACGCTTTCATTGTGAGAGCGGAAAATCCATTCACTATCGCATACGACTTGTCACTGTAGAAGAGGTGATGGTACGGGTAGGTGAACTGAAGAAGCATAAACACAAAACCGGCAAACAGGAAAAGAAGGGAGTAGAGCTTTTCGTGCTTCAGTCTCAGCTGGTAGTAGGAAGTGATGAAACGGAAGAGAACAAGGGGAAGATAGGGCATTCCCAGGTACTGGATATGCACACCAAACTCCCTGAACACCGGATTCAGAGCAATATGCTCTATCCCGGTCCCGAGCGAATAGAGGAACAATGTGATCATGACAAGGGAGAGCTCTCTTGCTCCCCGCTTTTTTTTGTGGGTCATGAGCATTCCCGCAAACGATATCTGAACAACCGCCGCGAAGAATACGATAACCGCCGGTGTGGTTAATTGAAACATCCTGCCCCTTTCCAGTCTGTATAAGATGTCATACAATCGAGCAGATGTCTGTAGGCAATTTCCTACAAGCTATATGATTGCATGTTCTCACACCCTATGTTAGTCTCAGGTCAGTGGGATGCTGAACGGTAAGCCACTAGAGAAAAGAGAAGAATCCATTTGACACCAAGCTGTACTTCACACGTTTTTGCTTCATGCTTCACACAATTTCTTCTCTTTTCTTTTTTTATGCCCTTTTCCCCTATCCTACCGAGAAAATTCTCCTCAGGCAAGAAACTTCTTACAAAAAAACACAAGGCATCGCACTTAAAGTCGTTGTCTGTAGGCATTTTCCTACAAGAAAAGGGATTGTGATTTCCTCTTCCCTCATGGTAGTGTGTCCACGTGAGTCGAGCACGTCGAGAGTCACAAGAGAAAGAGAAGGTCTTAGTCAGTCATCCAAGCTGCACATCACACGTCACCAATATCAAGCCTTACACCCTTCTTCTCTTTCTCTTTTTTTTGTGCCCTTTTGAAATACCAACCACGATCGAATCTTGTAAGAACCCCAGCTGAGTCCGCTGGGGTTTTCCTGTTCATCCGATCACCTTGATGTTTCAGAGCTCACTCGACACCCTGCTCCCCCCTGGCTTTCCTTATTCAACTTATTAGCATAATACAATTATTTCAAATACTTGAATCATCAAGAACCCCGATATTGCTATTTCTTGCTAGCCTTCATTGCTAGATTTTCTAGCATTTTTTACTATGTATATATATTAAATGAATTTGTAGTCTATTTCCTACAAGGCTGAAACACAGCAGAATGGTACAAAGATTTACCTACAAACTATTCTACAACAATAATTTAACACACAACCAGCAAGAATTGCCAGAAGAATGTAGGACCATTCCTACACCCCAAGACTCAATTAATATGCTTACTATGAGAATGGAAATCAGGAAAAGAAAGGAAGTGAGGAATTGGGTAATAGGAAGAGAAGTCTTATCAGTGTTCTGGCTCTGGTTATCGGGATAACGATCAACCTTCATGCCGAGTCGACTCTGCAGAGCAGTGTCACCATTGATTTTTCAACCCCTTTACTTGCGGTCGACCTTTCTGATGAAGAGCTGGTTCATACGGTGCAAAGAAACATCCTTCCGGTCCCGGCAGCCGGACAGCAGGCACCGGTGGTTCTAGCCGGAGGAACGGGCTTATTCGGCGGTACGGTAGCATGTACCGTTGACGGCAGAGGAGTCGAAGTGAATTTATTTGCCGGTTCGCCTTCAGCGCCTATATATCTGACGCTGGTGGATGAGCAGGAACAGATCATCGGGCCTTTCTACTTGAACGGGACTGAGAAAGAATTGCTGGATCCGCTTAATAATACGTATAGCATCTACCAGATCGTATATGACCTGGTGGATGGAGAGACAGAGAACACCGATTATCAGGTGGACTTTTCTCTTGAATAGAAAGATTTGGATACAGTGCATGGTCGTTGACTATGTGTGATAAGAGCGTTGATTAAGAAGGAGGGAACAAGTGACAAAACCATTTCGGAGAATAACTATTCTTTTTATTGTGGTTCTATGTATAGCGTCTGTACCTATTACGGCAGCTATAGTAGCAACGCAGATGGTTACCCTTGATATATTTGACCAATATACAGGTATTGCTTCGATCAGAGTTTTTGATGGAACGACGGTAAACCCGACGGTTACGTTCTCGGACAGTTACCAGGGTACATACCAGACAAGCGATGCCGGTTCAGAGGCATGGAAATCAAACTATGCTGAATTTGAGTCTCTGACTGAAAAATCCGGTGGATCGCTGCAATATACTATTGCGAACTTATCGGATCAGAAAATCACCGTCCACGCAGGGACTTCGGGTTACAACTCAGAATCTCTGTACGTGAAGATCGGAGAACCGAGAAATGTCGATGGGTATATCGCAACCAATACATTAGGTCTTCGTGTGGATAGCGGAAATGCATCATATCCGGAAAAGTTCAATATCATGCAGGGCTCCGGTTCAGCAAAAACCGTTATTGATACTATTCCAGGCGCCAATACCTATACGGGGACAGCTTTTGTCACTCTTGGAGAGACAGATTATCTCCCCGGTGCATCGGTCACGTATGGATTCGATGGAGATCCGGGAGTAGGTTCTATTTCGGTAACCTACACACTGCTTCAAGACGGAACAACAACAGCTTCGTTCTAGCATGGGTTTCGGGAACATATGAATTCCCGGAAAAACAGAATTGAAAAAGGCGGCTCTGAAGCCGCTTGAGAATAAAACATTTTTTTACTAGGAGATACAACATGAAAAAAAGTACAAGAGCAATTGCAGCAGTATCAGCATTATTCCTGATCCTCTCTATGGCAACAGTTGGAGCAGCTACCACAGCAACGCAGAATGTAGTGCTCGACATCACTGAATCCTACACAGGCGTCGCAGCTATCAGAGTGTTTGACGGAACAACTGTCAACCCTACGATAACCTTTACAGACAGTTACACAGGAACCTGGAACGTCAGTGATGCCGGTAGTGAAGCTTCAAAGTCATCCTACGCTGGTCACTCCTTACTTGATGAGAAATCTGGCGGATCACTTCAGTACACAGTTGCCGGCCTTGGAGACCAGAAAATCACCGTCCACTCCGGTACTGCAAATTATAATACCGAAACACTCTACGTTCTTGTGGGTGATCCTCAGGACGATGGTGGAACTGCAATCGCAGACGCTGCACACGGAGTAGTAGTGAACAGTGGAGAACTTACAGATAATAAGTTCCTGATTGCGCAGGGTTCTTTAAGTGCGAAGACTGTTATCAATGCAATCCCCGGAACAAACACCTACACGGGAACAGCTCTCGGTTATGGAACTGACGAGAATGCCTACGTTCCCGGAGCTCCGATCATTTACGGCTTTACAGGGACTCCCGGTGTGAGCACCATCGCTGTAACCTATACTATCACGGCGGATTCGGTATAAATCAATATATCGGTAATGTTATGAAACAGGAGGAGGAGATGGCTCACATCTCCTCCACTTTATTGACTTTTTCAGCGGACAGGAGGACAATGTACGTAGAAGGGTAAAAAAGTGAGAAGGTATGAGAGAGATAAGAAGAGCATTGTACGTAAAGCAGCTCTCATAAGTATTATTCAGATTCTCGTATTACTACAGGCGTTATCGTCTGCAGTCACTGCTACCCAGACAATCGTGTTAGACATCACAAGAGTCTATGAACCGACTTCTTCTCTGAGAGTGTTTGACGGAGTTTCGGTGGAAAACCCTGAGGTCACCTTTCCTATAACCCACAGCGGTTATTATCTGGTGAATGATGCGGGGAATACGCCCTGGAAGGATCAGATCGCCTTTGATGATATAGAGGGTAAAGATGGTGGGTATCTCCAGTATACCACGCAGGGATACACTCAGGCCCAGAAGATTACTGTGCACTCCCCGACCTCCGGATACATTCCCGGCTCACTCTGGGTCAAGGTCTATCCTCCAGCTGAGGCTGGAAGCAACCTTACAGACCCGAATTCCCTTGGAATAAGCGTGTCAGGGGGAAAAACCGGAACGGACGGGATCGAAGGCTATATCCCTATATTAGGGAGTGAAGATCCTATCGATGTCATACAGCATGTTGACGGAGAGAAGGCCTGGACCGGAGGAGAGAAGAATGGTGCAAAGATTGCATACTTTCTCTCAGAAGACCCGGGACTCGAGACTTTCCAGCTTGTCTACACACTCATCGCAGAATAGACTTCACATGTGTTCGTCATATCTGAACACCTGAACCATCACCTGATGAAACGTACAGATCCCGCAAGAAGCTGAAAAAGAAACGGAATTACCGATCTTCTACAGATCTATTGGCAATGAACATACCATGAATATCACAAGAAACAGAAGTGCGAAACGATTTCTTATCTTCTCACTCATCAGTATACTCTCTTCCCTCGTGTTTGCTACCACGTCACTTGCATGGAACAGCTCATTCTCACATGGGTGGACATTCACGCCGGATATCGAAAACCTTTCAGCCGGTGCAGGAAGCGACTATACCGACACTATCCAGTCTCCTCTGTATTGTGATGCTCTCACGATCGAAGCAGACGGACCGTGGTCGCTGTTCATAGAAGGGGACCCAGTTCAATGGAATAGTGAAATTCTACTGTTCTTCCGTGCCATGAGTCCTTTCTCCGATGCCCTTCATGATATTCAGGACTCCTTCCTTCAGATAACAACAGATCAGGTCAAGGTTGCCTCAGGCGAGGGCTCTGTTGAACTGGTCGGTATCCAGTACCAGCTGAAAGGACTTTCCGTAGAACAATTTAAACCGAGTTCATGGAACACGGACATCACCTTCACAATAATTGAAGAATAAGCATGTGAGGAACCAATGAAAAAACATATAATATTAATCATATTACTATTCAGTGAAATCTTTATTCTGAATGCAGCCATTCAGGTCCAGGGTGAACTATTCGTCAAGAATACCGCACTCCCTGGAGAATCATATACGGGAGAGATCCAGATTGCTAACCCGGGAGAACGTAACGAAAGAGTTCAGCTCTCCAAAGCTGACTATCTTTACTTCGCTGATGGAAACAACCTGTTTCATGCCCCAGGCACCGACCCACGCTCAAATGCTCCGTGGGTTCAGTTTGCCAGGGATGTGGTTGTCGTCCCTCCGGGGAAAAGCATTAAAGTTCCCTACACAGTAGTTGTACCGGGAGATCCCGCATTGAAAGGCGTGTACTGGTCGATAGTGTTCGTAGAGTCGATTACAGACAGTCTCCTGAACCCCGATTTAAAGGAAGATGAAGTAGCTGCCCTCAGCATCAATTACAGGTTCGGAGTACAGATCGCGACCCAGATCGGAGAGACAGGCAATCCTGGTCTCCAGTTCACCGACATCAGAATAGATAAAGAGGCAGAAGAAAAGACAATTGCCTTCACTATTGAAAATACCGGGGAGACTCATGCGGTGGGAGAGGTATATGCTCTCGCATATTCGAGAACGGGTTCTTTCATCGGAAGATTTGATGGAAGACGGATCGGGACTCTGCCGGGAACCACTGTCACCCGATCGATAGTATTCCCCGATATGGATGCAGGATCCTATCGCATACAATTGCTTGCCGACATCGGGAAGGATAAAATTTACGGTGTTCTGGTTTCTCCAACGTTTGAGTAGATGATACGGTATCGGCGACTCCATTACACATTCCTTATTCTTATGCTCTCTATTGCTGAACTTTTCAGCCTTCAGGTCAATTCCATAACAGGACCGACTGAGGCTGTAAGTGACGAATTAGTTACCTTGGTATTCGAGTTGGTCAATGATAACGGAGAACAACATACCTACACTGCACAACCGATACTCCCGGAGGGATGGAATCTCCAGTTCCCACTTTTTCCCCTTACCCTGGAAGCAGGTCAGAGTGATATCATATTCCTCTCCTTTTCCATTCCCTCATCCACACTCGCAGGTCCCTACCAAGCAGGAATTTTCTTTCCAGAGGATGGGACGAGTGCTCGTGAACAAGTAACGGTCAGACCGACATATGATTTCGTTCTCACGTTGATTGATTTTCCCCCGATCATTCTCAATACAAGAACCTTTCCGATTGAACTCATGCTCCAGAATACAGGCAACGTGGAAATCACGATCGACCTCAGCGGACACGCCACCTACATCGAAGAGGGAACGTTTACTGAAGAGTCAGTTACGCTCCTTCCCGGTGAGAGTAAAAAAATCGAGTATACCATCAAACTTGAAGATAACCTGAACCGGCAAGCGACGGTGCAATCCACAATACAAGCAAGTATCAAAGAGCATGATACGGAAGCCAGGGAAATACGCACGATAAGTCAGTGGATTCCTCCGCTCAAGCAGGAATCTCTCTACCGGTACTTTAAATTCACCACATCAGCGGCACTTACAAGTACAGATATATATACCGTACCTATGGAAATCACGACACAATTATATGGTTCAGGAACATTGGATGACAAAGATACCCATAAACTTTCCATAACTGTTCCCACCCCGGCATTCTCATTCGACCCACAAACCATCACCTGGGGAACAGGAATGATCACCTACGAAAATCCTCTCTTTTCCATCAACCCTCACACTTCCTTCGAGCCGACTGCCCTTGTCCCTGGATTCGATGACTTGGGAATACTCCTGGCAATATACAACTCCTCTGCAAGAGCAGAACTTTTCTCGACAACAGGCTCGCTGGACACAGGCGGGATCGGAGTGAAAACATATCTGGCCTACAATGAAGTAGATAAGCTTTCTCTCTCAACTACCTATGACAGGCAGTCAGCTTCCACCTTCATCGGAATTTCCGGGTTCATGCGACCGTATAACATCTCCAATATCAACTACTCCGGGGCTATTTCCCTCACCGAACCGGAGAAACGGGCTCTCAATGTTCAACTCAGCGCTCTGGAAGAATCGTATCGTTACTCCTTCTATTTTGCTCATAAGAGTGCTGACTATCAGGGAACCCAGACAGGGGAGCATACAATTGCGATTGAAGGTTCCGTATTTCCTACTGAACAGGCAAGTTTTTCTGGAAGTTACACCTTCATAGATCGGGATAGAATCACCTCAACATATCAGAATAAACACTCGTACGGTATTTCTGCCGGATATCGACTTTCTGCGAAAACCTCCATACATCTCAGTCTCGCACAATCACTACAGTATATTCCCTCAATAGAAGCCTCCCCCTCAAACCGTGTGACCTCCTATTCAGGAGGCTTCGACACTATCTTCTCTCAAATCGAATTCAAATCAAATATCACGCACGTAAGCCCGACAGAGAAACCATCATCACAGATCATGAATCTTTCGGCAGCGAAAACACTTGACGGCATCGGTCGTTTTAACCTCAACACATCCATAGACACCGGCTCTTCATTGCAAGGTCTTTCAGATACAATCATCTCATCGGGGATCAACTTCTCAGGATCGTTTATCGGGGAACTCACAGGAGGCATACAGCTAGGATTTTCCCATGCCTTCCTCACAGGACTTTCAGGCTTCACTGCCGGAGCAAACGTTTCGTATACACTTAAAGGTTTCGGGGGCGTAAGTGCAGCACTGAGCTACTCCCGTCTCCCCAGCAGTACACTCGCCGAGACCCTCTCCCTATCACTCTCATATGCGACTTCATTCAATATTCCCATCGGGTCAAGAACGGATGTATCAGCCTTGAAAGGACGTATCCTTCCCCTTCTACCCTCAGACCCCGTGGAGGGAATCATCATAACGGTAGGCAACCTTACTTCAGTGACTGATGAAGAGGGATTCTTCACCTTCCCTGCACTCCCGAAAGGGACCTACCAGATTATCCTTGCTTCAAGCACACCAAATGATCAGTTTATCATCGTAGATTCCCGTCAGACACGTATAGAACTTAAGAATCAGAATGAGGAAGTTGCCATAACAATCACCAGACCGGTAAGCGTAACAGGAAAGCTTGACCTGACCAACTATGGAGGAAAAAAGGAGACAGGTCTCATCCTTACGCTTTCAAGCACCCATGAGGAACAGCGAAAAATTCCGAACATTGACGGGACCTTCTCCTTCACAGGGCTGCTTCCTGCCGTGTGGACGCTATCGGCAATCGAAAGCACGATTCCTGAAGGCTATACACTTGAATTTGAACGGCAGGAACTGGACCTGAGCGATGGCGTCGACAGAAATGTCCTCATAACTCTCAAACCGATCCTGAAGGAAATCACGTTCCAGGGCGGAGGTGAATACATTGTCCTTTAAACACTCCTTTTTCATCATACTGCTGTCTCTGTGTATTTCATCACTGTACGCGGGGACGGTTTCCTCTCTCGACATGCAGCAGAAAGGCTATTCGGCAACCCTCGAATATGAGTACACTCCATCCTTTCCCCTCTCTCTTTCAGCGCAGATAAGTACGGCAGAGAACGGGTTTCTCGATTACGGACTCACCTTCGCTTTTCGGTCCGATTCACATGGTTCGGTCAACCTTGAGACCGGTCTCGCCTTCACCTTCACATTGATCAAACAGGACACCTACATGCCCATCAGCCTTACGGTTGAACCGGAAATCTTTTATTCCGATTTCATTTCAGGAAGAATGGAACCGTATGAAGGAATAGGCTTCAGTTTCGCAGGCTCCCTCATTCATGTGATGCGGCTTGCTCACAGACATTTCCTTTCATTAGGCCTCATAGCTTCCTTTGAAAGGACCTCGTACTCTTCACAGGAAGATACCCTTTCCCCCTACAGCGACTCAACATTACGTATCGGTCCCACCTTCCGCTATACTTTCAGGGATTATCCTCTGAACAGCGGGAACAGCGGTGAGGCACGGTTCTCGATTCTCTTCGGAGATAGGTGGTCACCTGCAGTGAGGATAGGATTCTCCTTCCTGAGGTATAAGGAGAGTTCAGGTGAGTAAGAGACATAGGAAGCATATATTTTGTAGGAATTACGGAAGTTTGGTCCAGTCGGCCACACCTTTCCGTCCTCTTTATGATACCCTTTCAGAATCACGTAAAAGAGTACTATATTGATATACCTTAGGAAGCTGCTTACATCTCTTACCCTCCTCATTCTTCTCTCTTCTTCCCTTCTCAGTGCCGTCGATTTCACTCAGTACGGGTTCTCTGTGGAACAGAAACGCGTCTCCGGCGGCTACACGATCTACTCACTGAAGGATGAGAAAAACAGAGATGTGAAGATATCAATTTCGGCAGGAGCCGAAGAGAACAGGATAGAAGAGGTTCTCAGTATCCACGACACCTTCGACCGATGGACCTTCATCACCTTCGATACGATCTCCTACATCGCGGAAACCACCTACACTTCAGTGATGGTTCTTCCTTCTGATATATCTTACAACGGAGTAGACCTTCTTCCCTACGTACGTACCGGTCTCACCTTCATTCAGGAGGATGGTGACCTTCTTTATGATATCCGTCTGGTGGAGGCGGCAGTCAATCCGAAGCTGAGCGGAACCTATACCGTGGAGAATCAGCTTCTTGATGCCCTCTACAAGGCAGTGGAGACCGACCTGCTCGGAGAGCTCTACATGGGTATCACCCTGGGAGGCAGGAACAAGGCATCTGCAGCCGAAGCTGAACCTGCAGCTGCCGACACAGCCGCAGCAGAAATAAGTGAAGATGTACAGAGCGAAGAGCAGACCGACAGCGTGCCTGAAGTACCTGCAGAAACTTCCCCCGACAGCTATGCGGAATTGAAGGTGTACCTCATGGCGGAGACACAGAAGGCTATCGACAGGGCGATTGATTCCCTGAAGGAAGGCAATGCGAAAGATCTTGCGTATGAGACCAATATTCTCGGTAATGAGATAGATATTCTCACCCAGGCTGTCGATCAGGACAGAGATAACGCAGATGAGGAGATTGCCGCCCTGAAGGATACCATTTCCCTCCTTGAAGGCGATATCGCCTCCCTTGAGGGAGCGATCGAGAGCGGTCGCGAGGCCAGGAGCGAACTCGAGGATCAGATCACCCTGCTGATGAGTGAGATTGACGATCTGAGAAAGGCGATTCTTGTAATCCACAACACCGGAACCTTCGGGAATATCAGATACATAGACAGAAAGGCGATCGAGCGGGCAGTGAAGCTGAAGGATCAGGATGAGGACATCACGCAGAGTGAAGTCCATTCGATACTGAACAGGGAAGGATACAAGGTCAGTGAACACGCCGTGTTCCTCATATTCGCACTCTACTTCAATGAGTATTACTAGGGTGAGTGAGAAGAAGGAAAGGATGAGAGATATGAAGAAGACAGACAACACGACAGAACAGCAGGAATCTCAGGTAATCCCCTCGGTCCCTCTCTACCTGAAACACCGACCGATCCTCGCACTCGAAGACTATGAGAGCTCGGACGGACATAAGGCGGGGAACTCGGAGGCTAAAGGACTCTCGATCGGCCTTGCCCAGTGGAACGAGAAGGGACACAGTGAAGTCTCGGCAAAGATCTGGCGTTATACCGGAACCAAATGGTCACGGCAGTCTGAAGAGATGCCCCTCCACCGTATTTTGGACCTCACTATCCTCATCGCACGTGCGCGACTCCTGTTCAAAAGGTACCACCCTACCGATCTCGATCAGAAACCGGGCTTCCCCCTGATCGACAATATCAATCTTCAGGGACTCGACCTTCCGGTCTCGGCCTGCACAGAAAGCGAAACTTTCAAAGAAGATGTTGAGCCGTTTGAAAAGGCACTGAATGAAGAAGAGATCATTCTCAGGCACCGATTTGCCATCCTCACGGGCATTCTGAGTGAAACCGACAAGGTGATCTCCCAAACCCCTTCAGAAACGCCTCCCCCTCCTCCCCTCCCCCCCGCAGTTCCCTCAAAGCCTAAGCAGACTCCACCTGACGGTTCCTCACCAAACAGTGCGGATCGTACAAAGTGGTACCACAGGATAGAACTGAAAGATATCATCCTGACTTCCATTGCTTTTATCAGTATCATGACTGCCCTTTTCTTCGCAGCTCAGGCCCGAGAATTCAGGGACCTATCCATTGAATCGAAGGATATCATCATCAGCGAAGCATCCGATGATGTGATCGACCTCTGGATACGTCAGAAGAACGGCATCGAATCGGTGATGATCACGAAACAGATCATCGACTATGGGACCGGTACAGGCCACTACGCCTGCATCGATCCGCAGAATCTCCTTTCCTCAGAAGGTGAAGTGCGCCTTGCCGACGGTATATTCCTCCCTTCTGATGAAAAGGGGACTCCCCTTGTCGACTCAACCTCAGAAAGACACCCCGCCCTCGGGGCGGCCTACCACCTGAGAATCCCAAGAGAGATTCTCTACCAGACAGGAGACGGGAACTACCATGCCATGACCCTCTATGACGGCTCCCCCCTCACCATCACCACCTTCCGCAAGGACTACGCCGATTACACCGGTGAGTACCGTATCAATCCCTTCACTCTCCATGCCCCCTCCTGGCCTGCAGACGATCCCTACCTGGGAACCTATTCCCTTGAAGCACTCACAGAACAAGTAAATAAAGGTGCATCAGTCCTTGAAAGGCAGCTCAGAGCTGAATTCAATACCTACAGAGAAGATCAGGAGAATCGGTACACATCGCTTAAAGAGGAAGGAATAACCGTTGCCGCAGGCCTTGAACAGAGACTGGATACCTACAGAGATGAGCAGAACGAACAGATGTCCAACCTTGAAGAGAGAGGATTGTTGATAGCATCAGACCTGGAAAACAGACTAAGAAATGACGGCACAGCACTGGCAGAAGAGATCGAATCCCGTCTTTCAAGGCAGGGACAAGAGACTGTAACGGCCCTGAAAAATGACATACGTACTCAGAGTGACAAGAACACTCAGCTCTACGAACAGCTCAGGAAAGAGGGTGTTGTCGTGGCCACCGGACTTCAAAGTGAACTTGCCACTCTGGAACAGAACCTATCCATCTATGTCCAGAGTGCTGAAGTATACATCAACTCCCTCGACTCCCTTGCAGGTGATGTCCACACCCTGCAGAGAGCAGAGGCCGAAACTCAGAAGACTCCCGTGTTCATCTTCCCCTCCACCGAAGGAGAAAGCACATCCAAAGAACTCATCCCCCCTGACTCCTCTCAGACTACACATCAGAACTCAATAGTCATAGATAGCGATTCAGTCACTGAATCGTCAAAAATTGAATCCTCAGGAACTGAAGCCGCAGCACCTGATGAAAAAGCGGTTGTACAGGAAGAACCGATGAGCGCAGAAGATATTCTTGAATCAACACCCGAATGGAGAGTACAGCAGCTCTACTCGGCAGATATCTTCATGAAGGAAGAAGCGCTCAAACTGATTCATAAGCTGTACAACACCTTGAATGACGATATGGAGAGCCTGATAAAACTCCCAGGAAACGAAACTCTTGCAGAGGATATCAGCATAGGAAAGGAGTTCGCCACGATAGGAGAGACCGTCAGTCAGCATGATATCTACTCGATGGAATCGAGGGCGGCAATCAGGGAAGAGCTCATCAATCTGCAGCAGCTTGTCGAACAGTTCTCACAGAACATAGGAAGAGCCAAAACCTCTTACCTTAACACTATAGATTCCCACTCTGACAGCACACCTCAAAGCAGTAAAGAAGCCTCCGAAGCGATAATCCTCGGCTTCACCACTGTGACAGAGGACCTGGCGGAACTGAGAAACACGGTGCGGATGTTCAACAACATGGATATATTCTCGTCGATTCAGCCGGTGGATGAAGCCGCTGTCGATCTGGCTATACATATGAAATACGAAAACAGAGACCTGGGGCAGAAGGAGACGATAGACCTCCTCGCCGCCGAATCAAGGGAGATCAGCACCTATGAGATGTTCCTGATTTTCAGTGTCTTCTTCAACCAATATTACCTCTAGCAAGGAGAACAGGATGAATTTTTCAATACTCGAACGCGTCTACTGTAACAACACCGTCGGTGATTACCTCTACTCGGCATCAGTCCTCCTTGCCGGATTTCTCCTTATCCGCATCCTCGACCTTCTGTTGAAGAAACTCTTCATCAGACTCGAAAGACAGGCACTGCAGAACTCACAGGAGGAGGCGAAAAGCATCAACAGGTTCAAATCCTGGTCGGGCATGCACTTTGCAAAACTGAGCAGAATGAGAATGGAGACGAGAAAACGCCTTCTGAAACAGATTCTCTTCCCTCTCATATTCATGGCTTTCCTCGCCCATGCCCTCTTCTCCCTTGAGTACACCCTTGAGACACTCACCCTGGTCAATAAAATCTTCTTCGCTCTTCTGTTCGTGATCGTGTTAAGAGCGGCAGTGAACGGAGCGGAGATCAGTTTCCTTCGTTTTTCGAGAAAGGAATCACGCATCGAAGCAGCAAAGGCGATCGGTCCCCTCATTTCGATCTTCAAGATCATCATCTGGATACTCGGGGGCATCTTTCTTGCAGGCAACCTCGGCTTCGATGTCACCACGGCAATCGCAGGACTCGGCATCTCAGGTATTGCGATCGCCATTGCGGCCCAGGGTATTCTCGGTGACCTCTTCGGCTACTTTGTCATACTTTTCGACAAACCCTTTGTCATCGGCGATCTGATCGATGTCAACGGTACACTCGGTATCGTGGAACAGATCGGCATCAAGACGACACACCTGAGAACCCTCCAAGGTGAACTCCTTATCGTATCGAATACCAACCTCTCAAGCTCGAACGTGGCGAACTATAACAAGATGAATTACCGGAGAATCGTCCTCACCGTGGGTGTCACCTACGATACCTCGAGTGAACATATCGAGATGATTCCCTCACTGATCCAAGAGATCATAAACTCCACTTCCACCGTGGACGGTGTAATGTTCGACCGCTCTCATTTCAAGGAATTCGGGGACTTCTCCCTCAACTTCGAGACCGTCTACTTTGTCCCCTTGAAGGATATAAAGGCGAGTATGGATGTACAGCAGGAGGTGAATCAGAAGGTGTTCCGGAAGTTCAATGATCTGGGCATAGAGTTCGCCTTCCCGACCCAGACGATCTATTACCAGAAGAGTCCTGAAGGGGCTTGATAAGAAAAACTGAGAAAGAGAGAAAAAAATGGAGGTGAGTTACGTCAAATATTAATTGATTACATGTTTGTATATAAGAGAATTTCTACATTGTGAGGCTGTAAAGGCTGACACTTTCCCTTGCTAAGCCTCTGTGAATATTTTATGATTTCATTATAGATACAACCTTTGTCATATGGAGAAACAGCATAGATGAAGCCAGTAAAGAAGAATGTCTCATCAGGAAAAGATATGGCTCTCATTACGTGCAAGATGAAAAAGGGGAAGAAAAGTCCCGAGATCATCTCAATGAATGATGCTGGAAAAAGAATTCTCGGTCTCTCCCCTTTCATCTCTTTCCCCCTCTCCTATAAGACTCTCATCGAAAAAGCTTCCCCTGATTTCCCCCTTTCAGAGGTGTTCTCTCCTGAAAACTTCCAGAGCCTTCCTGCCCTCTTCGAACTCGAAACGGAGGAGAAGGCCTTCTCAGTGAGTATCATGAGTGACCATGACTCCGATCATATCTTCATCACGGTATGGGAAACCACTTCCAAGAAAGAACCTGAGCAGGTTCACACGGAGATCGATTCTTCAGAGTATGAGTTCATCGCCATCACAACGGAATCGGGAGTCCTCACGGAAGTGATCACAGACAGAACCGGAACAGATGCGGACAGAGGGAACCATGCAGTAGGGAAATCCCTTCAGGAGGTGTACGAAAAAGTCTTTTCCGATCCCCTGATGGAACTTCTGAGGACGGTCAAAGCCTCCCGCCAGCCCTCTTCCATCTTCTATCATTCCCCTCTCCCCGAGGATATCAGGCGCTTCAAGATCTCATGCAGTGAGTACCCGAGGGATGGCCAGACCGAATACATCTTCTCAGTGAAAGACATCACCACCGATGCGAACCTTTCAACCGAGCTAAAGGACAATGTCTTTCAGGGGTGCATCACTCACTCAAGAAAGAATGTCATACTGGAAGTGTCGCACCAGATCAAAGCGATCCTGAACAAGAGCGATGAAGAACTGATCGGTCAGCCGATCACCTCTATTCTTCCCTCCTTCACCCACACTGACAACAGGGAAGTGCCTCTCACGACCTGGGAAGGGAAGCAGATGAAACTGAGGTGCTACACCACAGACACCTATAGTGCGGACGGCGATCCCTGTTTCATCACCTCGCTTCTCGATACTGAGGAGATAGAGAGGTCCCAGAGACTCCTTGAACGCAAAATCTCCTTCGAGAATATTCTCTTCGACCTGACCGGTTCCATTTTCAGGTCGACCGAAGAGAGTCTTGATGACGATATCGATGAGGCCCTGGAACTGCTCGGTTCCTTTTCCGGTGCTGACCGCTCCTACGTATTTCTCTACCGCGGTGACGATACCATGGACAATACCCATGAATGGGTCGCTGACGGGATCACACGTGAGAAGGAGAACCTTCAGCAACTGCCGAAGGATATCTTCCCCACCCTCGTAAAGGATCTCGAGGAAGGGAATAACCTCTACTTCAAGGACGTGGAGAAGATGGACTACCGCTATACTGCAGAGCGGGAAATACTGATGGCCCAGTCAATCAGATCTGTCCAGTTCGTTCCCATCCTCACCCATGACCGAACCTACGGCTTTATGGGTTTCGATGCGGTGAGAAGCAATATGGAATGGAGCCGTGAAGAGAGTCAGCTCCTCCGCTATTTCGCCAACAACCTTGCCGAAGTGCTTGCACGCAACGATTACACCACTGAACTTGTCGACCTGAAGATCAAGGCGGAAACCCTCGCAGTGGAACGGGAGACCTCGAACAAGGACCTTTCCATATTCTTCGCGAAAGTGAGCCACGAGATCAGGAACTCGATCAATTCCATTCTGGGCATGACCCATATGCTCCTTGACACCAAACTGACCGACCAGCAAAGAAGGTACTCCGATGTGATACGATCGAGCAGCACCTTCCTCATCGACCTGGTCAAGGACATTCTCGATTTCTCTAAGGTGAGCAATTCGGAGATCGAATTCAGGGAAACCACCTTCTCCCTCAAATCGATCATCACCTACGCTGTGGATGCTGTCAAACAGAATGTAGAGAGAAAGGGACTCTCCATCTCCTATTCCTTCGACCATGCGCTCCCTCCCCTCCTTCTCGGTGATCCGGTGAGGATCGGGCAGATGATCAACAACCTGATAGGCAACGCTATTAAATTCACAGAGAAGGGAAGCATCACTGTCTCCGTGAAATGCCTTGAAAGCGATGATACCGTCCTACCTGTCGAGATATCGGTAAGCGATACTGGAGTCGGTATCGCACAGGAGAACATTGACAAGCTCTTCACCCCCTTCTACTCGACAGGATCCTCGAGTGCACGGATCCTGCACTCATCGGGACTGGGACTCCCCATTGTCAAATCCCTTGCAGAGAGCATGAAAGGTTCAATCAGCGTAGAAAGCTCACTTGGAACTGGAAGCTCCTTCACCGTCACGATCCCTCTTAAACTCGCGGGGGCAACGTCTGAATCGGGAACACTCGATCCCAGCTGGGAAGGGGCAAGGGTGGTCGTGATCGATTCAGATGAGAAGATAGCAGAGCTCTCCTCCCGACTGCTCACCCAGCTCTCCTTCAACACAGACGTGATCACTCAGAGAAGCGACCTGGAACTCTTCCTCAACAAAGTGGGAGGAGAGGGTCATCCCTATGCCCTCTGCTTCATCGATATCACAATGGTGGATGAGAAGGTGCTTGAGCGCCTCGCGCTCTGCAGGAGCGAGGGAAAACACATCTCCCACCAGATCATCCTCACTTCGGTGAACGCATCATCACTCAGGAACCTCGATGAATCATATTCACTGTTCAACAACCGCTTCACTACCCCTCTCGAGGCTGACAAGGTGATCGAACAGGTGAATGCCACGGGAGAGCAGCTGCAGCAGGATGTGAAGTTCAACTACAACACCTTTGCCGTCCTTGCTCCGCTGAATGTACTCATCGTCGAAGATATTGAGATAAATCAGGAAATACTCGCCTACATGCTCGATCAGGTGAGCGTTTCCTACTCGGTAGCCTCCAGCGGTTTCGAAGCTGTGAACCGTGTGAAGAAGGAACGCTTCGATGTGATCCTTCTCGATATCATCATGCCCGGTATCGACGGATATGATACGGCACGGATCATAAGAGGAATTGACGAACACGTACGTATCATCGCAGTCACGGCGAATGCGACCTTCGAAGAGAGGGAGAAATGTATTCTTGCGGGTATGGATGAGTACCTGTCCAAGCCGATAGAGAAGGAGGAACTCTACGGTATTCTCCTCCATATGATTCCTTCCGATCTGGAATCGGCTGACGTTGGGAATGGTCCCGGCGGCATCAGCATAGAAGGTTTCAACGTCCACAAGGGACTCTCACTCCTTCAGTACAATACAGAGATGTACCTTCGCCTCATCAGAAAGTTCTATGAGAGCTACCGTACCTACGAAAAGCGGTTCGCTCAGATAGAAGAGAATCCGGAGGAGAGAATACGATTCACCCACTCGGTCAAGAGTATCGCCTCCTCCCTCGGGGCTGAAAACCTTGCAACCCTTTCTGCGACCCTTGAAACGATATTCAGATCGGAGACAGAGTACGGCAGAGAGGAGGCTCAAAAGGCCTTCCTGTCTGCCTTCGGCGATGCTATCCGCGCGATAGAGAACTCCCCGTATATCGAGAAGGAGAAGGTAAAGAATGAACCGGCGGCCATCGATTCAGATGACGCGGCAGATATGCTGAAAAAGCTTCTGGAAGCCTGTGAGAGCGGCAATACCCGCCGCATACGGGAATGCCTTGAAGACCTGGGCACCTGCTCGTTTGATGGAGAGACGGAAGAGAGGCTGAAAGAAGTTTCTGATCATATTCATGCCTATAACTTCAGCGAAGCTGAGACGCTCCTGAGGGATATCCTCTCCGGATATACACAAGGAGAACCCGATCTATGAGCAGAATACTGATCATTGAGGACTCTCCCTTCCATATCGATCTTCTCGTTTCCACGCTCGAAGATATTCACTCCCTCTATGTAGCCATAGATGCTGAGAAAGCCTTCAGGATACTTGAGACAATCACCCCCGACCTGGTGATCCTTGATGCCATCCTCCCCGGGATGAGCGGGTATGAATTCCTTGAAATCTTTCTTGCAAACACGGCATACAAAGATATACCCGTCATTTTCGCCTCGGGAATGGATCAGGCGGAGGATCAGATCAGAGGTCTCAACTCGGGAGCGGTAGATTATATCACAAAGCCGTTCCATACCGAGATCGTGAAACGAAGAATAGCCCTTCACCTTGAACTGAGTGCACACCGAAGGAACCTGGAGAACCTTGTCGCCCTCAGGACTGAAGAGATCGAACACACCAGAGATTCAGTGGTACAGGCAGTGGCCTACCTTGCAGAGTCGCGTGACAGGACTACCGGAGAACATATCTTCAAGACCCAGCGGTACACTCACGTTCTCGCCTCCTGCATTGCCGAAAGCAATCCTGAATTCATCAGTGCTGAGGAGGTTCCCCTCCTTGCCCAGGCCTCGGCCCTCCACGATATCGGGAAGGTCTCCGTTCCGGATGCCGTTCTCACGAAACCGGGTCCCCTCACTGACGACGAATGGAAGATCATGAGAGAGCATACAACCCTCGGAGCCGAAGCGATCAAGGCCACCATCAGCATCATCGGCTCAAACAAGCTGCTGGAGAATGCCTACGATATCTGCCTGTCCCACCACGAGAAGTATGACGGTTCAGGATACCCCGCAGGTCTGAAAGGTGATGAGATCCCGCCGAGTGCCGCGATTGTCGCCCTTGTCGATGTCTATGACGCCCTCGTTTCCGTTCGTCCCTATAAAGACGCTTACAGTCATGAAAAGGCGGTGAGGATTATAACTGAAGGGGATGGACGAACGAGACCCGGACAGTTCAATCCCCTGGTACTGAAGGCATTCAGGGAACATGAGAAGAAATTCCTTGAGATCCTGAAGGACTTCACTCTCAGGTAACAGAGTTACCTGCTGGTGACTTTGTCACCAACGCTTTTTCCTCTTCCCTGCTATACTTTTTCCCATCACGTGAGAGAAGGAAGAGATACGCATGGCTTTTAAAGATCTGCTGGGGTCGCTCCTCAGTTTTATCAAGAACGAACCTGTTCCCAAAGAGATGAAGGTACGGGCACACCGCTGTCCTCAGAATCATAAGTGCCCGGCAATCCGTTCATGCCCGAACGGCGCATTACGCCAGAAAGGGTTCAAGGCACCTGTAGTGAACAAGATGAAGTGCACGAACTGCGGTATATGCACACGCTACTGCGCTTTCGGTGCACTGAAGATGGTGAAAATAGAGGCATAAAGAACGAACGGCAGGAAAAGCTCCTGCCGTTTTTCGTTGGTATAAAAGTCAGAGGGCGAGGCGGAGAATGTTCTCCACATCATCCTGACCGAGACGGACGAAGTTTCCTGCTCCGTCATTTCCCTTCATCAGATTCGCAGCCATCAGAGAAATATCCTTGGCATCGATGCCTGCATCGCTCAGTCTCACCGGGAGATTCAGAGAGCGGAAGAATTCCTCCAGCCTTGTGATCGCGAGAGCGACCACCGTTTCCTTGTCATCAAGAGTGACGCTGATGTTCCAGACCCGGATGGCGAACTGGACGAACCGGTCGATATTGTGGTGGTGAACATATTTCATCCACGCAGGGAAGACGATGGCAAGACCGGCACCGTGAGCGATGTCATATACTCCGCTCAGCTCATGCTCGATCATATGGGACGCCCAGTCCCCTACTCTTCCCCTGTCCAATAGTCCATTGTGAGCGATTGTTCCTGTCCACATCATCTCCGCCCTGTACCGGTATTCGGTGGGCTCCATGAGAACGAGAGGAGCATAGGAGATCACGTTTCTCATCGCCGCTTCCAGGAATTTATCTGAAAGGTCGTTGAACTGTGAGTTGGTGAAGTAGCGCTCCATCAGGTGTGCGAGGATATCTGCAGCTCCGCAGGCGCTCTGGTAATCGGGGAGGGAGTAGTTCGTCTGGGGATCCATGATGGCAAAACGGGGAGTGATGGCTTCCTGGTTCACAGCTCTCTTCAGGTTGTTCTCATCGTTCGTGATGACCGAGCTGATCGAGCTTTCAGAACCTGCGGCAGGAATTGTAAGAACGACTCCCACTGAGAGTGCCTTGGTGATAGAACACTCCCTGTTCATATAATAATCATCCCAGACATCCTCACCCTTTTCGAGGAGGGAACCGAAGGCTATCGCCTTCGCTGAATCGATGACCGAACCGCCTCCGACAGCGAGAATGAAGGAAATATCTTCTTTGGCACAGAGTTCGATTCCTTCCCTCACCAATGAGAGTCTCGGGTTGGGAACGACTCCGGAGAGTTCGACATACTCCACTCCATGCTCTTTGAGCGAAGCGACAACGGTATCGTAAATACCGTTTTTCTTTATTGATCCGCTGCCGTAATGGAGCAGGACTTTCTTTGCGTAGCGGGCAGTGTGCTCACCCACCTCAGCGATGGTATCTTTACCGAAGATAATTCTTGTCGGGTTGTGAAAGGAAAAATTGTTCATAGGAACCTCCATGAAGATATGCAGCCGCAGATATCAGCGACTGGGGAGGGAAAGCAGAACGTAGAGAGAAGGGAGCTTCAAGGCGTATGTATTATCATATAACAAAAGCCTGCTCTTCCCTGCCTTTCTACGAGTGTATCACAGAGAGGGAGAGGATGACAGGGGTCAGACCTTTTTGATTTCAGGGAAGTTTGAGAGTGAACGTGTCTGTCTGACAGTAAAGAGCATGAGAGAATTTCCTATAATCTTCCCGGGTGAAGTCGTTGATATCCTCAAGAAGGATGCTATAGCTATGCAGTTGATTGAGAAGTGTCAGCAAAGTCTTTTATAAAAAAGAAACTAACTCATCAAGATTATCATTTTTCACTGCTTCAATCATACCTTTTGCATATGAATCAACATCCGGTCTCGGGTGTATTACCCATTCATTGGGAGTAAAACCCAGAGGAACTAATATAGCAATCGCTAGATACCGTGAAATGTGCCCGTTTCCATCCATGTAGGGGTGTATTCGTATAAAAAAGGAAACCACTTTAGCTGCGAGAGTTGCGTAGTTAAGGCGAACTGCAGTTCTGTCAGAGACCCCTGAAGATTTTATCATCCGAATACCAGAGTTAATAATCATCTTCAGTTTATCAATATCATCCGCTACGTTCTCCGGTGCCGAGCCTTCAATCGGCGGCTTTCCAAATTGGATTCTTTTGTTCGCTAACGGCGCAGACCCACGATAGTTTCCAACATAGTGGAAAAATTGAGGAAGCACGATACGTTCGAAGAAAAACCTATGGATAGGCCGCGTATCTTTCAGCGATCCTATATCTATTTCGTCGCGAGCCCTGAGGTCTACAAGTTTGGATTCGACCCTCAATGAGAGTTGGTCGTTTACTCTACGATCATGTGCATCATACATAGACATGAGATCATAACCTAGTCAGTCAATTCATCGGGAAGTGCTTCAGTGACTCTATCAACCTTTGAGTCATCATCTACTGAGTTTATTATGTTTACAATGTCATCTCCCATTCGTTCCTTCACATCGGCAGAGCTCGTAAAAAGGGTCCACGACATGAATTTTTCGAAAAGTTCTGATGTGGATATAACGGGATCAGCGACAGATTCATGCTCTTCTACGATCTCAGCAGATTCTATTTTCCAGGATTCATTACACTTGATTGCATTGGACTCTGTATCAGAATTGAGTCCGTTCTGAAGATAGTGAATAATTGGTTCGGGCATGTCAGAAATTAATTGAGACAACATCCGAGGTAGATAGGTACGTGAATGAGCGAAGGTGTAGGTGTTTGGCCGGATGTTTGTCGTGCGATTCATATTACTGCATTGAGAGGCGTATTGGTACATCTAACGACCTCCTATTTCTTCTTTATTAATTCATTCGGGGCACTTACTGACATAACCGATGCATGATTTATTATATAAACAGGATTCCCCTCCTGATCGTATTTATCGAGAAGTCTATACACTTTTACAACAGCATGTTGATGGCGTAAAGTAGTTCCATCAGAAAGTTGAACCGATGACCACTTATCATTGTTATCTACGATATCGAGTTCAACAGCATCTTGTTCTTCAAGTTCACCCTGGCTGTTGGGCGCTGTTATTTTTACTCTTTTGAGCAAATTTCAAAATGAAAGAATCCCCTGCCGGGTATGAATAAATATGCAAATCGCGGCAACCGAAATGTTGCTGCCGTTTACTCATCTACGAGCTCACTCATGTCAGCAAATGAGTGGGAAAAACCTGTCTGAAAATAGAAAAAAGACTTCTTATCTGTTATAGTTTAATCACGACAAAAAACACAACAAGAAGGAAGTCTTTTATATGCTCCATCCTACCGTAACATCTCCCTCACTTCAATCCCTGCTGTTCTCATATAACGATGTAAGATGCTGTTTCTTGAGAAAACCTTCTTCAAGAGAGCTGGAATTCGTTCAGTTCTTTGAGTCCTTGAAGGCTCTTCTTACTCCAATGGAGATGAAGAAACTCAGGAGATTTCATTGGAAAGGAAGGCGCGGGTATGATTACCTGAGCATTCTGGGTATTCTCATCCTGAAACTCTTCCTTCACCAGGACACGATGAAAGCGACATTGCTTACACTCCAGGAAAATACAAATCTTCAGGATATTATCGGCATCACTACTGTTCCCAGTGAAGCAACCGTCAGCAGACTTTCATCTCAGGTGATGAACATTGTACATCTCACGACACTTCATGAACGACTGGTAAGAGGATACATACAAGCCTCAGATCGACTCGTTGGTCACCTCAGCATCGACAGTACGATCATTGAAGCCCGTGAGAAGCCGATTAAAACTGCAAAGTCATTACGGAAGAAATCTGAAAAGAAGAAACGTGGTCGCAAAAGGAAGGGCTCTGTTGAAGAAAAAGAACTTCAGGAACGCCGGGAACAGGAAGAACAGGAAAAGCTCCGCTATCTTGCTGAATCTTTCGAGGAATCAATGAAGAGATACGAGCCTCGTTGCCCTATTACGGGAAAACAGAATTCCAAAGGGAAGATGCAGTACTTCATCGGGTATAAGGCACATATAGCTGCTGATGATTTCGGTATTCCTATCAGCTATGCTGTTACCGGAGCAAAGGTTCATGACAGTAATCTTGCAGTTCCACTCATGAAAAAGGCAAAACAGAGCACTGAGTTCCTCTATATTCTGCTCGATAAAGGTTACATCAGCCCCATCATCAATGAATACGCTGACATGATCGAACGAAAAGTGATCATCGATAAAAAGTCGTATAAGGGTGTAAGCCCTGTCCCCATGGATCCGGCAACAACCCAACGCTATAAATCACGCACTACGGTAGAAAGGACCAATAGTGAACTGAAAGATGGATTTCTCCCAAATAAGATCTATAGACGTGGTGCGCGAGCAAGATATGAGATAGAACTGGCAATTCTTCTCACTACAATGAAGAAGATACGACATGTACTCACGCTCTATGAGAAATCGGAAGTAAGCTGATCAGATACATACAGGACAAGCATTCAAGACCCTTCCTTATAGGTAAGGTGAATTTGCTGCGCCAAATACCCGATGGGTGCAGGGAGTTCTCAGAGACTTTAGGCACCCGGATGCCCGAAGGACATCGGGCTCACTGATTCTGTATAACCATGCATGAAAAGCTGCATGCTTATGCAGATGATTTATATTTTGAAATTAGCTCTTTTCTCCATATTTCTCACCTCCGGAATTGCTTCCGTTCACATGAAAAGTATAACACTAAATATGGTATACGTGTACTTATATTGGATATTTTGCAGGTATTGCACGAAAATCACACGTAACATACATAGCTCTGCACGTATCGTAAGAATATGAGATTATGGTATTTCAACTTTAGATATAAGGGTCACATAAAACCTCAGAAGAGTGGCTTCAGCCCATTCTGATTCTGGGGAAACCGCGTTTCGCTCAGGGCTTATCGCCCTTCGAATAATCGCTCAGGTCATCGATACTCATGTTGATGACCTGTTCCTTCCCTCCGAAGGTAAAGGCGACATAGACTCGCTTGTGGTGACGGTCGACCTTCGTGATCTTTCCGGTCAGGTCAAGCAGAGGTCCGTCGATGACCTTGACCAGTCGTCCGTTCTCGAATTTCACCTTGCTCGGCTTGATCAGTCCGTTATGACGATAGACCCACCTTGCATACTCTTCATCACCACCTTTAAGGGATAGAGTGTTGTCGAGGTTGCGCAGCAGCTTATAGGCATTGCGCTCCTCTCTGACAAGAAAGAGGGGGAAGGAGGTTTCATCCTGAAGGTAGAGAAAAACGTACCCGGGGAGGAGTGGCTGCTGCACACGGCTCCATTTTCCCCGTTTTCTCTGATTCATGATCCTGCTCGGATAGAGCACCTCCACATGCTCGAGGAGTTCCTCTCTCATTCGCTTCTGAAGGGAGATGACAAGCTTTTCTTCGGCACCGCTTTTACAGTAGAGACAGTAACACTTCATTCAGGATCCAACGACGGTGTTAGCGGGACGTACGAACTCGGGAACAATTCGTTTGAGTTCTTCAACCATCTCAATCTGTGTGAGGCTGCCGAAGTCTTCTATGAATTCCTTGATCGCCTCTTCGTTCAGATTTGAAGTGACAAGGGCCTTGTAGACTTTCGGATTATCGGTAGGAATCGTGGTGTCTGCATCGCTCAGTTTCTCTTCGTATAGCTTTTCTCCCGGGCGGAGTCCGGTGATGACCACTTCGCTTCTGCCGTCACCGAAATAGGCTACAAGTTTCTTGGCGAATTCATAGATATTGACAGGATCCCCCATCTCAAGAACCATCACTTCCCCTCCGTTGCCCAGTGCTCCTGCCTGGAAGACAAGAGATACTGCTTCAGGAATGGTCATGAAGTAGCGGATGATGTTGCGGTCGGTAACGGTGATGGGAAGGCCGTTTCTCAGCTGTTCCATAAAGAGGGGAAGCATAGAACCCCGGGAGCCGAGGACGTTTCCGAAACGGACACTGATGATCTCGGTCGAAGTACTGCTGAGAGTGCTCGCAATCTGCTCTGCCACGCGCTTGGTGGCTCCCATGACGTTGGTCGGGTTCACCGCCTTGTCGGTACTGATGATGATGCACCTCTCGACGCTGGTTGCCACGGCATTGGAGAGGACATTATAGGTTCCCACGACATTGGTCTTTATTGCCTCTTCAGGATAGTACTCCATCATCGGCACGTGCTTGTACGCTGCAGCGTGGAATACGATATTGAAGGATATCTTGCCGAACAGGTCTGCGACCTTCTTGTCATCGCGCACGTCACAGACGATGGGGATGATCTTCTCGCTGAACTCCTGACGGTACTGGTGGAGTCTCAGGGAGAGGTCATGCAGTTCAGTCTCGTCAATATCGAGGAGATAGAGTTTTTCCACCCCGTACTCGAGCAGCTGCCTGCAGATCTCGCTTCCGATAGATCCGCCCGCACCTGTGACAAGGACAGACTTCCCGTTGATCATGTGCCTGACAGGTGCCTTGTCGAGAGAAACGGGAGAGCGGCCTATGAGGTCTTCTACCTGAATCGATCTGATATCGGCTACGGTCGATTTTGATTCCTCCATCTCGAACATCGAAGGAATGATCTTCACATCGACACCGAAGCGACCTGCGATCTCCATCGCTTCCCTGATCTTCTCTTTCTTCAGGTCGGTGATCGCTATGATGAGCAGGTCCGCATCAACGCTGCGGATGATGGCAGGGAGCATTTCTATGTTGCCGAGAACCCTGATACCGCCCACGATCATCGAGAGCTTCACTGGATTGTCATCTATGAATCCGACGACGGAAAACCCGAGGCGATTGCGGTAGTACTGACGGGCGAGTTGCATCCCTATCTCTCCCGCTCCGTAGATAATAGCCTTAGGCTGTTTGTCAGAGTTCTGAGGAGATACGATATAGTTCTTCGCTATCCTGTAGATAATTCTGTAGCCGAGAAGGAGGAGAAGGGAGAATGTAACAAAGGGAATGTAGGTCTTGAGTACCAGGGAAAAGTCGCGTGTCACTGCCAGAAGCAGGATAGAGGTCACTACCGAAAGAACTAAGAGAGGGATTCCCCCTAAAGTCAGCAGTTCGAGCGAGCTGTCGACCAGTCGTATCGAATAGAAGCCTGAGATAGAAAGTATGATGATGTGAAGAACAAGAAAGAGAATAATGAGGCCCCACATGTTGGTAAGAAAGGAGGGAGGCACGTTCGAGACGTAGCAGGCAAGAAAGAGCGAGAAGGTCAGTATGGCCAGGTCGGCTGCTATCAGGAGGAAGTTGAGTTTCATCCGCCTCGTAACATGTCTTTTCATCAATTATTCTCCGGGTCTTATGGACAGCCGGGGCTTACAGGCCCCGCTGTCAGGTCAAGATATTTCATACATGAACTATCCGTATAATAAAGGGTGTTATCCATCAGGTCAACTGATCATCTCTCTTTGTATTCGGTCAGTGCAACTGAGAGACATTCCATGGCGTTGTGAAGGTCATCGGTATTGAGGACATAGGCTATTCTCACCTGATTCTTTCCCATTCCCTCACTCACATAGAAACCCTCTGCCGGTGCGAACATCACCGTCTGGTTCTTGTAGCTGAAATCACGGAGGAGGAAGAGACAGAAGTCCTCTGCATCCTCGACGGGTAGTTCTGCAATAAGGTAGAAGGCACCCTTCGGGTGGGAACAGCGAACTCCCTCGATCGAGTTGAGTTCCTTAACAAGGAAGTCCCTCCGTGCCTGATATTCCTTCTTCACCTCCTCGATATAGGAAGAGGGGGTGGAGAGGGCTGCGAGAGCTGCCACCTGTTCGATATCGGGGGGGCACAGACGTGCCTGAGCAAGCTTCATGGCACCGTCGATGATGTCCTTGCGCTTCGTGACAAGGGTGCCGATACGTGCTCCGCACATGCTGTAGCGCTTGGAGAAGGAGTCAACGACAACAACCCTGTCGAGATGGTCGGTAAAGGTGAGAGCGCTTATGAACGATTCACCGTCATAACAGAATTCACGGTAGACTTCATCAACGATAAGGAAGAGACGTTTCTCTTCGGCCAGCTCAAGGATGGCCGACAGTTCTTCCTTCGAGTAGATGTACCCTGTAGGGTTGTTCGGTGAGCACAGAAGGATTGCTTTGGTCTTTTCAGTGATCCTTTCCCTGAACTCCTCGATGGGAGGGAGGGCAAAAGCGTCCTCAAACCGGCTTGTCACGGGAACAAGATCGACCAGTGCGCTCTTGGCGAACGAACCTACGTTGGTGTAGTAGGGTTCTGGAATGATCACCTCATCACCGGGGTCGCAGAGGGTCATGAGGACGAACTGAAGCGCTTCGCTTCCTCCTGTGGTGACCATGATATCATCATCTTCGAGTGAAATGCCGTAGGTGGCGTAGTAGGAGGTGAGAGCTGAACGGAGGGAAGCCTCACCCTCGCTCTCTCCATAGGCGATGATCTCATGATCGAAGGAACGGACGGCCTCGATCACCTGAGACGGGGTCTTGATATCGGGCTGACCGATATTGAGATGGTAGACGTGTATTCCCCTCTTCTTTGCATCTGTTGCATAGGGGACGAGTCGTCTGATAGGCGAAGCTTGAAAACTTGATATTCTTTTAGATAAATCCATTGGGAACTCCTTTGTTGACATCTTTCCTGGACCTCAGTGTATGGGTATCTGATTACTGAGCGTCAGGTGTAAACTGGGCCTTGTGACCAGCCGAGAGAGGTAAGAGTCCTATCAGTAGGTCTCTTTGCTCCTCGGCAATGGAGCCTGCGGATTCGCCTGTGAGATATCAACGAGTCGATGAATGAAGTGTCTGTTGTCAAGAAGCGGGGAGAGCGGTCTGCCGTGGTGGAGACGGGAGATGACCCGGGCGAACAGCTCGGTGACATCTGCCTGTACGAACCACTCTTTCGAAGTGAGCCATTTGTCATGGTAGACGGCGTTCGTACCCACGATCCTATAGAATACGCCTTCCTGATAGGCGGCGTCGAATTCTTCACGTGCATTGCCGTTGAAGAAGGGAAGGGATACAAGACAGATGATCTTCTTCGCACCCATCTTCCTCAGTTCTCTCATAGCAATGAGGAGTGTTCCGCCTGTACCGATCATGTCGTCAGCCATGAGAACCGTCTTGTCTTTTACATCACCGAGAAGGCTGATGGATCGGATATTCGAGCTCTTGGCATCCTTGCTTACCACCGAGTAGTCCCTCTCCTTGTAGAGCATGGCAAGGGGACGGTGGAGAGCTTCGGCATAGAACTTGTTTCTCAGGACAGCACCGGTATCGGGTGACACGACCACAAGGTCGGGGTCGCTGAAGTCGATGATCTTGTGAAGCTTGATAAGCGCCTGGTAACTGGCGTGAAGGTTTTCAAGGTGAGTGGTGTTGAATGCATTCTCGATTTCACGGGAGTGAATATCGAGGGTGATGATTCTCTCTACTCCCATATCTTCGCACATACGACCGAACAGCGCTGCTGTGAGAGCTTCTCTCGAACCTCTCTTATGCTGACGGGAATAGGGATAGGTGGGGAGGACAAGTGTAACGGAATCGACACCCGAATTCTTCAGTGCACTGATCGTGGTGAAGAGAAACATCAGGTGGTCGTTGATGCTGAGTTTCGTCGTATCTTCCGTTCCTCTCAGTTTGATGGGATAGCTGTTCGATACATCGTAGATGAAGAATATTCTCAGACCGCGGACCGGAGCGAGGATTTCCGATTTCACCTCACCGTTGACGAACTGGGTGTATTTCACCGGAATATCGAGGTCGGGACAGGTATAAGCCTTCGGCTTCTTCCCTCTCGGTATCCGTTTGCTCAGCAGGTCATCATTGAGCGTTACAATGTCGAGAAGTTCCTCGGGCTGCATTTCATGGCGTTTCGCCAGCGACGCACTGAGTTTCTGGTAACGGTCCAGATAGAGTCTTCTGAGATGTTTAACTACTTTACCGGCAAAATATTCCGATCCCGGACCGGCGATAATTCCCAATTTGTGCGGCTTGACGATACTCATAGGAGCTACTGTACACAAATTCCCATGTTAATTCAACACTGAAGAAGGGAAATTACGCATCATCAGTGGAAGATGAAACCGGGGTATAGAATAATTTTTCACATCACGGTTATTCACTATTTTTCTGCTCTCAGAACCAAAAAAACGCCCTTTCTCTCACTTCTCATTCCCAATGCCTTCCCATTTAAGCATTGTAACTTTCTCTCTTTTGTGAGGTTTTTATACATAGCCGATTTTGAAAACATGGTATGATGGTAATAGGGAATGTGATACGCATTCTCATGCAATGCCACAAGGGAGGGATTATGAAAAAAATCGTGATAATTTCCATGCTTATACTGATCTGTATCACAGGAACTCTGACAGCACGGGCCAATGATTCGATTGCGATAGGCGGACAGCTCGGGTTTCTTGCAAGCGGAGTCGTTGTCGATGCGCCGCTCGGCAATCTCGATATCCAGGCGGGACTCAACTATCCCCTCGGTTTCAAGTACATTGAATGGGCAACAGAATCTGAGGAAGGATCGTTCTTCGTCCCCTTCTTCGTCGTGACAGCCGATGTCACCTACCCGATCAGCCTTGGTGAGTTCTTCGACCTGAAATTCGGGGTGGGAACTCTCGGATTCACCGACTTCGAGTCGGGCATCTTCGGTGCCGCAGGACTTGTGATGAAAGGAGAGTACTGGATTGAAGAGAAGGACATGGGACTGTTCATGAACATGAATGTCCCTGTGGCTGCCTATATTGCTAATGCTGAGGGCGATTTCGCATCCATCGTACACCCTATGATGCCGCTGCTGACATTCGCAACGAGCACGATGGGAGTCCTGTTCACCCTTTAACTTCTACAGATCACCCTTAAGACAGGGTGATCTCAGAACCGAATAAAGACGTATAGGCTGAAGAGAGACGCTCTCTCACAGCATCACTTGAAGCAACCTCTTCCCGGATTTCATTCCCGAGATCCTCAAGGAAGAGGTTTCCTGTTGTCCCTTCACTTGTTCTCGTCGAGAGAGTCTCAACGGGATCATAGGAAGCGACACTTTCAAGGTCCATTCCCACTTCCCTGTAGACATCACGGAACGAACCGCCCTGTGCGATTCTCTTGAGCACTTCGTCAGTGGCATAGAGTTCGCCTGTACACGCTTTCGTAAGTGCATCTTCATGGACGGTGATGCCGTTCATCATATGATTCATGATCTGGACAAGGAGAATCGTTGACTTCATCCCCTTTATAAAGGGTTCCTTCGTGTCCTGAAAATCTCTGTTGTATCCGCTTGGGAGACTCCTGATGATTGATTTTACCTGGAGTGCGTAACCGCTTACCATAGAGGCGCGGGAGCGGGTGAGTTCGAGTCCGTCAGGGTTCTTCTTCTGGGGCATGATGGAACTGCCGGTACAGAGCTTGGGGTTGAGTGAGAAATAGCCGAACTCAGGGAGAGAGAAGAGGATAAGGTCCTGTGCTATCTTGCTCAATGTGAGTGCGATATAGTCACAGCCGTCAAGGAGCATTCCCTCAAACAATCCTCTCGAGTTGTTCGCGTAGAGGACGTTCCTGTGGACTTTGGAAAAGCCGAGGAGGCGGGAGGTATAGCTCCTGTCAATCGGCACAGGAGATCCGTAGGAGGCGGCGGAGCCGAGAGGGTTCATGTCTATCAAGCTGTAGAGGTTCAGGAGGTGACTGCCGAGGTCGAGCAGCTGCTCGGAAAAAGAACCTGCCCACAGGCCTACCGAGGAGGGCATGGCTATCTGCATATGGGTTCTTCCGGCCATCGGAACCATCTTGTACTCAGAAGCGAAAGACTGGAGGGTCTGTGCAAGCTCAATGGTGTGGTGATGAAGGGTGAGGAGATTCTCCCTCATCCATATCCTGAGTGCAGTCTGTACCTGATCGTTTCTCGACCGTCCGGTATGGATCTTCTTCCCTGCGGTTCCCACCATCTCGGTAAGGTACCCCTCAAGGGCGGTATGACAGTCCTCATCCTCTCTTCTGATCTCGAAGGTTCCCTCTTCAGATTTCCTGAACAGCTGTTTCAGTGCGGCAAGAAGAGCATCAAGCTCCTCGTCATTCAGTAATCCCGCGCGGTGGATACCCTTCGCATGGGCCATAGACCCTAAGATATCGCTCCTCACAAGCTCCTGATCGATGATATAATCGCTGCCTACCGAAAACTCTTCCATGAGTGAATCGAGTGAAGTCTCTTTCTGCCACAGTTTTCCCATACCCGGCTGTCTCCTTTGTTCTGAGTGACCTCTACTGTATACTCTATTTTCAGGTCAATCAATATAACGGCGAACACCGTATTGTTGATATGAACAGATATCTATCCTCCTTTCTTCTCATGATCATCATCCTGACCAGCCTCTTTCTCATCGGCTGTCCCCTGAACGCTCAGGGACAGGTGGAGAACTATTTCATCGGTAAGGACCGTCAGTCTCCCGTACTCTACTCCCTTGAGACAGTCGATGAGAGAACAGTACTTGCCGTGTTCGATGAAACCATCTACAGCTGCGAAGCATACGGAGAAGAAAACCTCTCCATCGACTCCCGTCCTGATGAAAGGACAGTCTTCATGACACTCACTGAAAGGCTTCTTCCAGGGGATGTGTGTCCGATCACCCTCAGTGTCGCTGACAGGGCGGGAAACACCACGACGGTGGAAACAGAGGTATCAGGAATCAACACGAGAGTTCCCCGTCTCCGACTTAATGAGATCTCAACGAAAGGAACGAAGAGTCAGCCCGACAGGATTGAACTTTATATCATGAGCGATGGTGATATGGCAGGCATCACCGTCTATGACGGGATGTACCTGAACAACTC
Source organism: Sphaerochaetaceae bacterium (assembly GCA_963677695.2). Taxonomy (GTDB): domain Bacteria; phylum Spirochaetota; class Spirochaetia; order Sphaerochaetales; family Sphaerochaetaceae; genus SABI01. The sequence continues at coordinate 311,649 of CAXXUJ010000001.1, forward strand.
GGGTCGCTTCACCTTCCCTCCCTATGAAGTGAAAAAGGGTGATTATATCGTACTTCAGTACGGTGTGAAGGAGAATATTCACTTTCACCCCCATTTCTTCTTTGCTTCCGCTGAAGGTCTTGGAGGGAACAACGGAGTGATCTCGGTCTTTCAGGATATCGGGAGAGATCTGATTGATGCCTTACCCTACTCTGACAGGGATGATGATTCAGATACCGACTACGGTGGATTCGGCACCTCTGAGGTCTATGAAGAGGTAAGAGAACTTGAGAGCTATCATGTGTGGGAACCGCCGTTCATCAGTCCGTCCACCTCGGTAAGGAGTGATGATACCACAGCCACCAGGAGTATGAACCGGAAAGAGGGGGTTCAGGCGGGAAACAGTGCAGATGCCTGGTACACAGTCCCTACCAGTTCTTCCACGTTCGGGAAAGAGAACTGTGTGGATCAATACCGTGAGAGTAGGTAAAATGACAATGAATGATATTTTTAACGAAAAACTGGAGAGAAAAGGAAGAGACGGTACAATTTCGTCTTCGGAGAATCAGACAGCAGCTGAAATTCTTGAGATGATGTAGGAATTAATTGAAATCCCTTCTTCAGCTGATTTCATGGCAACTTTCCTGTGGAGTTCAGGAGAGACCCGCAAGGTCAATATACCGTCTTATGATTTCAGCCCCAGAGGCTTCGGGATATCCTCATGTTCCTCTTTCATCCATATAATAGTCTCTCTCACCACATACTCAAGTTCATTTTATGCCTCAGCAGCAGTATGCCCATGAGTAAGCAATGAGGTGAATTCAAGGCATCTCGCAATATGAGTACGTTCTTCTGCATTCCATTCTACTTTATATGTATATGTATCATACATCGGATCTGTCCCCATGTTGATCCTCGGATCGTTCTTTCAGGGAGCCTTGAACAAACGGTGTTCACCTCTCTTTCTCTGAGCTCCAGAAAGGTTCTTGAGCGAAGAAAAAGGGAGTACCGCTTCACCAGTCTCCCTTCTTCGTTCACTTCATGTGTTGTTTTTTAGATAAATTCGCTTACCCATGCATCGAGTGCTGCCAGGGGTAGTGCACCGACCTTGTGAGAGATGATCTGTCCGCCTTTGAAAATCCCGAGAGTGGGAATGCTTGAGATCTGATACTGCTGAGCGAGTTCGAGCTCTTCATCCACATTCAGTTTTCCAACTGTCAGCTTTCCTGCATATTTTTCTGCAAGTTTCTCGATCGAAGGAGCAACCATTCTGCATGGTCCGCACCAGACTGCCCAGAAATCCACGAGCACGGGAACGTCGGATTTTATCACTTCCTTATCAAAATTGTCCTTCGTCAATATTACTTCACTCATCTATATCCTCCAGTAAGTGGTTTATTTGCTTGATTCAAATATAAACAAAGTGAGAAGAAAAGTGAAGGGAGAATCTGCTTCAGTTTCGTGACATTATTACAGAGAGGTGAAAAGCAGAGTGTAAAGGAAAGATATCAGACCTGTCCGAACAGGTCTTCCAGAGTGTGAATGATCTTTCTCACTCTCTCATCGGCAAGAGAGTAGATGCTCTGTTTTCCCTGCCGTTCCCGTGTGATAAGACCTGCGAGAGTCATCATCTTGAGCTGCTGTGAGACATTGGAGAGGCGGCTGTCGCTGAGACTTACAAGCTCTGTGACCGAGAAGGATTCCTTCTCTAGGGCACAGAGAATGTGAAAACGGACAGGATTGGCCATGATGGAGAGAATCTTCTCCACCTCGGAGCACTTGTTCGCATCGAACCACTCCTTCACCTGATCAAGAACTTCTTGTTTCCGTACCGTGTTCTCCATGTGTTCTCCACTTACAGCCTATAGGAGAGTCTCCTATAGGCCTGTTTTTATATACAGCGCAGGGTATCGTAATATAATGGTTTTGTCTATAAATCTGATTCTTCGTTGAAATTATTCAGATATATATCGATTCCTTTCGCTGCCGAGTGCCCGTTCGCTATTGCGCTGATCGCATCCCGTGTCGGGTTTGTGATATCGCCTCCGGCATAGATCTTCTCTACCGGTGTCTGATAGAACTCATTCACCTCGATATACCCTCTCTTGCCGACAATGCTCTTAGCGATCTCCTCAGGCAGGAAGGAGAAGTCTCCCGACTGTCCGATAGCGGGGATCACCGTATCACACTCGATCATGTTCTCAGATCCTTCGATGAGAACGGGTTTCGGTCTCCGTCCTTCACCGTCAGAGACCATCTCGGCCTCTCCCCAGTAGAGTTTCAGCCGAGTGGTATCACCCTTATCTATCCTGAGGGGGATGGCCTGCACGGCAAGGGCACAACCCTCGCCCTGAGCCTCTTCGATCTCTTCGATATCGGCAGGCATGTCTTCCTCGCGACGTCTGTAGAGGATCGTCACCTCGGCTCCGTACCTTCTGGAGGTACGTGCCGCATCCATAGCGACATTTCCGCCGCCGACAACGACCACCGAGGATCCGATATCGGGTGTCTTTCCGTTTGTGACGTCATCGAGGATATCGAGTCCCGACATCACACCCTTCAGATTCTCACCAGGGATATCGAGTCCGTAAGGGTCTCTCAGGCCGGTGGAGAAGAAGATGGCGTCATAGGTATCATAGATCGAGGCGAAATCGACATCGACTCCGATCTTTGTCCCCTGTTTGATTTCCACTCCCAGGGACTGGATGAAGGTGATGTCCTTGTCCACCTGATCATAGGGAAGACGGTATTCGGGAATACCGTAGCGGAGCATTCCCCCTGCCCTCTCGTTCGCATCGAAGATGGTGATGGAGTACCCGAGAAGTCTCAGGTAGTAGGCTGCGCTCAGGCCTCCGGGACCTGACCCGATGATCGCGATCTTCTTTCCGTTCTCCTCTTCGCACTCAGCCATGATCTTCTGATAATCTCCGAGATAGATCTGGTCGACGATATAACGTTTGAGCCAGCGGATCGAGAGTGCTTCTCCCTTGTGTTTCATCGCACACACATATTCACAGGCATGCGAGCAGACGCGTCCGCAGGAAGCGGGAAGGGGGTTCGCCTGATAAACAATCCTGAGCCCCTCTTCCATATCACCGTCCCTGACGGCTTTGATGTACTCGGGAACCTGCATGTGAGCAGGACAGGTCGCCTTACAGATACCGCATTCGATACAGCGGTCTGCTTCAGCTTTCGCCTGCTCTGCCGAGTAGCCCTGAACCATCTCGACGAAGCTCTTGCGAGACTCCTCGAGATCAAGCATCGGCATGGGGACACGCTCACCTTCAAGAAGGTCATACCCATCCGCACGGCGGTAGCCGAGTTCACTCTCGTTCCACGGCTTATCATCGTGACCGGGGATGAAGCGGAAGACTTCGGGGTCGTCATCGACCCAGATATACTCATTGCTCATCCCGAGGGATCCGGTAGGACATACATCGACACAGAGAGCACACCAGCAGCAGCGACCGTAGTCCATCTTCGGTCTCAATCCCGAATCCCCGTGACGGGTATCCTTGCACGGTACCATGTCGATCGCCGCATTCTGACAGATCTCTTCACAGGTACCGCAGCCTATACAGGTATCGACCGCGTTTATATGAAAGCCTCTGTAGCGTGGAGCGCCCGGGCGCGTGTCTATAGGCTTCTTGTTCGTGTAGGGTTTCTCGAAGACCCGTTTCCACACCGAAAACGGTGCAACAATATCTTTCAGACTCATCTTCTCACCTCTCAATCTCGGGGGGATAGGTATGCAGTGACACCATCAGTCCCGCCGTGTCGGCTATGTTCACATTGACAGCAAGATGCTCCATCAGCGTGACCGCGTGAGTATAGCTCGGTCCTCTCACATAAACTCTCCTCGGCAGTTCGCTTCCGTCGGAGACCATGAAGAAGCCGTACTCGCCACGTGTGCATTCCGCTTTCCGGTATGTCTGTCCCGCAGGGATCTTCCAGTGAAGAACATTGGGCAGTTTCTGGAAGAAGGGACCCTCTGTGGGCATCTTCGCCAGGATCTGCCTTATCAGATCGATCGACTGACGCGTCTCTCTCAGTCTCACCTTCGTTCTCGCATAGGCATCCCCACCCTCTTCGGTCACGATATCGAAATCGAGCTGATCATAGATCAGGTAGGGAGAGTCCTTGCGTACATCACGTGCAACGCCGCTTCCCCGTGCGTTCGGTCCCGTGATTCCCCAGTGATCGACCATCGAAGGGGTGATCACTCCAAGCCCCTTGGCCCTGCTCTTGAACACGGAGTTGTGCAGCATGGCAAGTTCTATATCACTCAGGACCTTTTCAATGGTCTTCAGTGTCTCTTCCACCCTCAGCGGATACCCTTCGGGGAGATCGGATCTCACCCCGCCGGGAATGATGTACATGTGGTAGATTCTTCCTCCGGTGAGTTCCTCGAACAGGTCAAGCACATAGTCTCGCAGAGTGACCGTCCACTGACCGATCGTTGCCATGCCGAAGGCGCCACCCTGTCCTCCGATCCACATCAAAAAGGAGGCAAGACGGGCCATCTCAAGAGTGAGGGCTCGGTACCATTTCGCCTTCTCGGGGATCTCGATCCCCGCAAGCTCCTCGGTACATTCGGCAAAGAGCTGTTCATTGAAATCGGGTTCGGGAACACAGATCCTGCACACCAGGGGGAAACACTGAATGTAGCGGCGACGCTCCATCAGTTTCTCGAAACCGCGGTGAAGGTATCCGACATGGGTCTTGCAGTCGACAACCTCGTCACCGCACACGGTGAGCTCGAGCGACATGTTTCCGGTGATTCCCGGATGCTGAGGTCCCTGCCAGATCTTCAGGTATTTTCCCGATGTAAGGTTGTACCTGCTCTTGCCTGTCACTTCATCAACGGGAGGGAATAGTTTTCTTGAATCGTTTACCATGTCTCTGCCTCGCTTGGGTACAGTTTTTCTTTCATGTATTCTGCGGTATCGTGAGTGACCCTCCCAGGACGGGGGAAGTAGGTCTTCTCTGAATACTCTTTGGTATCGAACTCCCTTCTCATAGGAGGAATGTCGGTCCAGCCTTCGAGAACGAAACTTTCATCGACTCCCGGGGAACCGGGGAAGTCGATACCGAACATCTCCTTGAGTTCCCTCTGGTAGGTCGCTCCGTGAGGCCACAGGTGATGGATCGATTCCATCGATGCATGTTCGCGGGGAATATCACACTGGATACCCAGGTCGCTTCCCGTCGCATAGTTGTGCAGCATATAGGTGAGACGGAAGATTCCGTCCTCGATATAATCGATCGCGGTGAAGAATACGAGATGGGTGTACCCGTTCACGTTACGCATCTTCGTGATATATCCTACGGTCTCTTCAGGAGAGACCTGGACGAACTGAGCTCCCGCTGTGTTCTTTTCTTTATCAATATCTGTCGTGTCCATGTGTACTCCTTCTCCTACCAGTTGTAATCAGGCATGTTCCAGTCGTGAATGATCTGCTTCTGGTTCGCCTTGTACCAGTCGAAGTTATCGACATAGTCGTTCATTCCTTCACACTTCCCTTCCCTGATCATCTTCTTGAGACGGATGAATCCTGCAAGAAGCGCTTCGGGACGGGGCATGCATCCTGCGATATAGACATCCACCGGGATATAATGGTCGATTCTGTTGACCGTGTTATAGCTGTCCCAGTACATCCCTCCGTTCACCGTACAGGAACCGAGAGCGAGGACGAACTTCGGTCCCTGCATCTGCTCGTAGCTTCTCACCACCCTCTTGATCGTCTTCACCGAGGCGTACCCTCCGATAACGAAGACGCAGGATTGGCGGGGAGTCGGTCGTGCCTGAATACCGTAGCGGTACATATCGAATCGGCTGGTCATCAGGGGCCTGAGCTCGATGGCTCCGCACCCGGTACCGAAACCGAGGATCCACAGCGACTGGGAACGGGCCCAGTTGGCAAATTTCTCCATGATTCCCCGGTAGGGTTCCACCTTGTGGGGGCGCACATCACAGAAATGGCCTTTGTCGATCTCAGACAGCCCGCTGTTCTCCAGCCGCATTGCTGCGGCAAGCTCCTCCAGTTGTGTGTCCGTATCTGTTTTCACTTCATTCATTGCATCAATGACAGGTTCTTTCATTTCATTCTCCTTGATTACACCATCTGAAGGACGACTGCCGCGATTCCGATCAGTGTGGGAACACCGAGGAAGAATCTGATCGACTGATCAGTACGGAACCTCGGGAACGAGGCACCGACGAAGACGGTATAGAAGTAGATCAGGAAGGTTTTAACTACCATAACGGGGATGTTCGTCGCTCCGCCGAAGTAGAGATTCATGAACAGAACGAGTTTCGCTCCGTTGAAGATCGCCCTGTTGGTCTGAAGCATACCGAGGAACGAGGAGTTCATCTCGGTGGGAGGTCCGATCGGTATTTCCTGCGGTGCGATGACGACGCTGAAGGGATTCCCCATCGACATACCGAGGAAGGAGATCATCCCTGCTATCATCGCCAGGGGATTGGTGAAGGCTATCCAGTTGAGAACTCCTCCCTGCTGTACCGCGACGATCTCTGTGATGGAGAGGGTGTGGTACTGAGAAGCAATCGCGATCACCGAAAGGGCGAAGGGAACTTCGAATGCCGTCATCTGTGCAAGGCCTCTTGAAACCCCCACAGGAGAGTACGGGTGCCCGCTCTGACCGGCGCCGAGGGCCATACCGAGCTGACCGAAGAAGATGAAGTACATCACCAGCAGAAGGTCGCCCGAGAAGGAGAAGTTGGAAAAGACCACCGAACCGTAGACTGCGGGGATGAAGAGGTAGGTACCCAGTCCTCCAGCGAGACGGAACACCGGTCCGAGATAGAACATCACTCCGTGGTACACTCCGGTACGCTTGAAGTTATTCTTCAGGATATCGATATAGGGCTGCCATACCGGCTGACCTATCCTTCCCTGTACCTTGGCCCTTACACGGGCCATGGTACCACCGAGAATGAGACCATAGTTTGTGATAACGAACAGTGAGATGATCGTGTACCATGATTTTGTCAGTATTTCATTCATATCTTCACATCCCTCTCTGAATTATCAGCAGCAGAATACTGGTATAGAGTACGATCCAGAGTGCATACGTCTGGATATTTCCTGAGTAGAGCCTGCGCACCGCGCTTCCCGTCACTTCAGCTATGGAAACCACCTTACCCCAGAAATTCGTCACGAGGGGAGCTTTCAGGAAACCGAGAGCCTTCTCGTACGGAGCAAAGAAATTGTATCCGTAGTGAGTGGTCTCAGGTTTGTAGGGACGTTCAGCCGCATAGACGATATTGAACTGCCCCACCTTCTGGGTATGCTTCCTCTGAACGATGAGAAGCCAGATGAGGGGAGCGAGGAAGACCCCGATCGTAACGAACATCACTGCCGTTCCGTTCCAGTATCCGAGGGTCGAAAGTACCGTGTACCCTTCCCATGAGATCGTTGTAGGGAAATAGGGGGAGACAGCCTTCTCAAGCACTTTCAGGAAGGCCGATGGATAGACTGAGATGAACATGATGCCGATGATCCCGATGATCTGGGGAATCAGGAACCACAGGGGCGCTTCCTTGATATCACGATGCTCGTCCTTCAGCTGCCCGAGGAATATCACGTGGATCAGGCGGAACAGGTAGAGGAAGGCGATTCCGGAGGCGAACATGGCTATGGCCGCCTGCAGGTACCATCCCTTCTCTATCAGGGCGGTATAGAGCATCCACTTCGAACCGAAGCCTGTGAGGGGCGGTACGCCAGAAAGGGCTATGATACCGATCAGGACGGTGAAGAAGGTGACAGGCATGCGGGAGATCAGTCCCCCCATCTTGTACATAAGACGTGTCTGAGTCCGGTAGATCACTCCGCTAATTGCGATGAAGAGCATTCCCTTGAAAAGGAGGTGAGTCACTGCAAGATAGAGTGAGTTCATCCAGCCAAGCTGGGTCATCAGAGCGTAAGAGAGAAGCATATACCCCACCTGCCCCATTGATGAGTATGCGAGTGTGTATTTGATATCTTCCTTGAAGAGTGCTAGGAACGCACCGGCGAATGCCGTAACCACCCCTATCCAACCGAGCAGGTCTGTGAAGGTCATACTTCCCAGTATTCCCTGCGAAGAGAGGGAGGGGAAGATATTCTGGCTGAATACACCGGAGAGAAGGAAGAGCATGAGAAGGCCTGCCTTGCTCAGCACGGAGGAGAAGAAGGTGCTCACATCATCATCACTCTCGGCGTATGCGCCGGGAAGCCAGATGTGCAGCCCGATGGCTCCCATCTTGACCAGGAAGCCAACGCCGAAGAGTACGGCCGCCATGGCACCGGATCCGAGTGCAAGGGCTGCCAGGATACTGAACGCACCTGCCAGTGAGAATGTCAGGTAACGCAGTCCTGCGGCAGAGGATTTCTGTCCCCTCACAACAAGGAAAAAGGAGGAGATCGTCATCAGTTCCCACGAGAAGAAAAACTGCAGAGTAGTCTGGGCATAGATGAGCGAGCCGAGTGAGAAGACCATCGTGACAAGCATTCCTGTCAGTCCTGTGTGTCTTCCCTTGCGGTTCATGAGCGCGATCATCTGCACTGCCGATCCGGCAATGAAGATCAGTGCGAACACTTCCCGTATGCCGTCCAGTGTGGTGTAAGCGAAATAACCGTAGGCAGCCGATGCTGCAATGGCTAACAGGATCTGAATCTTCAATGGAATGCGCAGCAGATCGAGGAGTGTCCAGATCAGAAGAGCTGCCAGAGGCAGGAGCATGATCAGATCGACGATAGATGAGATTTCACCGGGCATGAGGAAAAGGAGAGAGAGGAAACCCCCTGCAGCTGCGAGGACGATCGAAGAGAGGGTCGGTGCGAGCCAGGGAAGGCCGAAGGTCCCCTTCTCAGCTTCCGGAGCTGCTTCGGCAGGAACAGCGAAGTCATCTTCAATAATCTCATCGTGTACCGCTCCGTCATCAGAGGTATCCTTGATCGATTTCAGGAACCATCTGAACAGGTAGACTGCTTCGATAAGAGATCCGAGCAGGATGATGAAAGACCATGAGTAGGCTCCGAGTGAGACAAGGCCGGTAACCAGAGCCCACTTCGCCCAGAAGGCGGGGAAAGGAGGGAACCCGGCAAGGGCCGAGGTGAGTATTCCCTGAACCGCGATGCCGACCGCTGATCCCTTGTTCTTCCCGAGCGTAGCGAGACTCTTCTGTCCCGTGATTCCCGTCACCCAGAACAGACCGATCTTGCTGAACAGATGATTCCCTGCGAGTAAGAGGAGAGGGAGGAAGATTCCTCCGAACAACCGGGCTGAGAGCATATCACCGTAGTAGGTGCCGACAGAAGCGACCAAAACAAGAAGGCCGATCTGACCGATCGAAGAGTACCCGAGCATGCGCCTCACTGAATCCTGCTTGAGAGCCAGCAGCTGACTGAAGAGGAACGTCGCCCCACCGCTTAATGCAGCCACCTGAAGGATCGAGAGGTTGAACAGAGGCATGATCTTGTAGAGAACAAAGAAGACCGCCGTCGCACTTGCACCGCTCACCAGCGATGATACTTCCGTATCCGCCGCCTGATAGACATCGGCTCCCCAACCGTTTGCCGGGAACGGTTTCAGTTCGATCAGCAAAGAAGCAGCGACGAAGAAGACCGCCGTCATACCGATACGATTATCGAGCATCGAGCTCTTTGCAATCATGTCATCAAGATTGAGTGTTCCTGTTATTCTGTAAAGGAAGATGACGCCGATCAGGTAGAACGCTGATGCGATTCCACCGGCGATCATCAGTTTGATGCCCGCTTCAAAGGATTTTCCGCTGTTTTTTGATGCAACGAGTGCGTACAGAGATATAGAAGAGATTTCCATGAACACGAACATATTGAACAGGTCACGGCTCAGAATCAGTCCGTTCACTCCGAGAAGAAGGGTCATCAGAAGAATCTGGGAGGAATCGTTCCATGCCTTCTTTCCTCTGCTGAGTGAATAGATCACATTCAGGAATGCACCGCCGTTGATCAGAAGAAGGAAGAGCGTTTCCTGTATCCCCACCTGCAGGTTGATCGAGATGGGAGCCTTAAATCCTGCGGTCTGGAACACGAACGACTGCATCGCAGATGCATCAAGGGCTGTCAGCCACTGGAGGGGGAAGAGAACGCCTGCGGCGAGAACGGCAGTGACGAGCACTGCTCCCGCTTTTTTATGGACGCGTGCGATGAGAGGGTGCAGAAATGCTGATGCAAGCAGCAGCGCTATGAGATAGAGGGGATTCACCATTTCAACTCCTTCAGGTCATCGACCTCTAGACTTCCTTTTGAAGCATGCAGGCGGATTGCGTAACTGAGCATCAGTGCCGTTACCGCAAGACCAATGACGATAGCTGTAAGAACGAGAGCCGAGGGGACAGGGTCCACGACCTTGGAAGCCGCACCTGCCACTGCCAGAGCCTCATCGAAGATTGGAGCCGTACCCTCTTTCACATATCCTATACCTACCATGACGACATGCACCCCGGTATCGAGAAGAGAGAAACTGATGATGATACGGAACACATCCTTGCGGGTAAGAAGACCCCAGAATCCTATACACACCAGAAGGAATCCGATAGCCAGTACAATCTGAGACATCATGAGCACCTCCTCATGGCATCCACGATTCCGGTAAGCTCCGAACCTACCTTGATGCCTATCAGGATATAGATAACGGGAATCGCACCCGCGCTTATCATCTGTCCGAACTCTCCGGAGGGAAGAAAGCGGGGATCAAGGAAGCCCCCTGCCAGCCAGAGACCGAGGAGACCCACAGCGACATATGCCGCACCGGAAAAAGCTTCCGCTCTCTTCAGGAGTGCATGGTTGAGTTCAATCCTGCAGTCCGCAAACAGAAGAAGGAGGAACGCAGAGGCAAGAACGACTCCCCCCTGGAAACCTCCGCCTGGCGTCAGATGACCGTTTATGAAGATATAGACACCGAAGAGAACAAGAATCGGGAAGAGGAAAGCAGCCCCCGTCGCCAGGAGCTCAGAGCCCTGTCTGCGGCCGTACCCCAGATCCACCTTCTCCTTCTTTCCATGGGAACCGACCAGAAGGGCGGTCACTCCGGTAGTAGCCGTGAAGAGGACCATGACCTCACCGAGAGTATCGAGACCGCGGTAACTGACCACCACGGAAGTGACCAGGTTCGCAGCTCCCAGTTCAGCAGCACCGTTCTCTACATAGTGGACTGCCAGAGGACTGAGTCCCATATCATCAGCAATCCAGGAAGCTAAGGGGAAGAACGTGACAGCAGAGGCAACCAGTGCGAGAATTATAATCAGACGTTTCATCATAACTGCACTTCCTCCTCCTTCTTTGCCTTCACAGAGACATCACCCTTGGAGGCTCGTTCTTTATTCGCCTTGATGCGGGCCCAGGAGAAAAGGAAGACGACTGTCGTCAATGCCGAGCCGATAGCTGCCTCGGTCATTGCGACATCGGGAGCTCCGAGAAGCAGGTAGACGAGTGAGGCCACCAGTGAAACTACTCCTGCGGCAAGTATTGCAGAGACGGTATCCTTCAGATGCAGAGCGGCAACGGCGCCGACGATCATGACAAGACCGAAAAGAATTACTATGAGAAGACTCATTCCATTCCCTCCTTTTGTTCTTCTGATTCATCCTCTGCCAAGGCATCCTGTGCTGCGGAGGAGGAGATATCTTTGAGGATCGGACTCTTTCCCGTGTAGTGCAGTGCTCGCGCAAGCACGTGGGAAGAGAGGGGGTTCGTGATGAAGATGAATACGATGAGTATCAGGAGCTTTGTCCACCAGGCTGGATGCACCAGTGCGATGCCTATGAAGAAAAGCATGCTCCCCAGTGTGGTGGCTTTGGTTCCCGTCTGCATCCTGTTGTAGGTATCGGGCATACGGATGACGCCCACAGCGGCAAGAAGGAGAAACAAGGAACCGGCAAGAGAGATGAGTGAACCGATGATAGCGAGTACTTCCATATCAGAGCCCCCTTTCCATATAACGGGCGATAGCCACTACGCCGAGAAAACTGATCAATCCATAGACCAGAGCGACATCAAGGTACAGCACCCTTCCGAGAAGGTGGGAAAGATAGGCGATAGCCGAAAGAGCCATGATCGTCATGGCATCAAGGGCGACAACCCTGTCCCCGAGTTCCGGTCCGACAATCATCCTCACAAACGTGATAATCATAGCAGCTCCCATGATGAGAGCTGAAACGGTGAATATGATATTAGCCAAAGACGACCTCCAGATATTTCTCGAACTGAGTCACGATCTTCTTCGTCGCAGAATCGACATCCATTGAGTCAACGGAAATCCAGTGGATATAGAAATCCTCCCCTTTCGTCTCTACCGTGATCGTTCCCGGAGTGAGGGTGATCGAGTTCGCAAGAACGAGCCTTCCCAGCCGGCTTTCCAGTTTCGTGGAAACCTTCACGATACCGGGATTCAGAGGGATGACCGGTTGAACCACTCTCAGAGCGACATCAAGGTTTGCTTTGAAGATCTCCTTCACCAGGACAAGGACATAGAGGATGAAGAAGAGAATCCTTTTCGGCAGCAGAGGAATCTCACGATAGATCGAGAGATTCGGCAGGGGCAGTGCTACCAGTACGAGAGCGATGATGAATCCTATCCCCACGTCCTGTAGTGTGAGCGGTGCCATAAGGGCCAGCCACACCAGGTAGAGAACTAGGAATGATTTCAGACGGATAAGAACACCTTTCATTGTATTCCTCCTCCTTTGGATGATCAGAAAGACCACATACCGATGCTATACATTCAATAGTTTAGTACATGTTAAAATGTTAAATTGTACCTGTCAACATTTTTTTATCGATATGTGAAGATCGAAGAAAGCGAGCAGAATCCAATGAAAAACCGTGCTACAATGGAGAAGATTTTTTCCATAGGGAATGGAAACTGGAGGAATAGATGGGCAGATGCAGCTGGACAGGTGATGATCCTCTCCTGATTGAATATCACGACAGCGAGTGGGGCATGCCTCTGTACGATGATGTGAAGCAGTTCGAGTTCATCAGTCTCGAAGTGATGCAGTGCGGGCTGAGCTGGCTTACCGTGCTGAAAAAGCGGGAAATATTCCGTTCTGTTTTCGAAGGTTTTGACCCGGTGAGGATCGCTGAATTCGACGAAGATACGATAGAAAAGATCATGAAAGCAGAGGGGATGATCCGTTCCCCGAGAAAAATCAAGGCAATTATAGGCAATGCGAAAGCCTTTCTTGCTATGCAGGAAGAATTCGGTTCCTTTTCTACCTACCTGTGGTCTTTCACTGAAAATGAGGTGATGGAATACCCGGGACATGGTGACGGCAGTGTCGTTATCGCGAAAAATGAACTTTCGGACAGAATCAGCAAAGACCTGAAAAAACGGGGATTTTCATTCATAGGATCGATCACGATCTATTCTCACCTTCAGGCAGCGGGAATCATAAACGATCACCATACAGATTGTTTCAGGTATCAGGAGTGTAAAAGCACCGGCGCACAGATAGCCGGTGCCAGGGTTTGATAGGACCTCCTTGATTACTCAGTTGACATAGAGAAGTCTACATGTTCGGCAACGACTACCATTTTCTCCTTCTCCTCCCCCTCTTCATTCTTCCACCGGTTCTGCTTGAGGCGACCGACAACCCGTACCTTCTTACCCTTTTTCAGGTAGGAACCACAGGTTTCTGCCAGATTCCCCCAGGACTCGACAGGAAGGTAGAGAGTCTCCTGAATGACTTCCTTCTCCTTATTTCTGTAGTACCTGTTGGTAGCCACAGAAAAATTACACACACTTGACCCGTTCGAGGTCACATTCACATCCGGATCATGGGTAAGATTCCCTTCGACCAGAATCGAATTCAGATTATTCATCTCTGATATCCTCCTATACCTGAAGTACGGAAGGGAGGAGCATTCTGCTTCAGCAATTCGACTAAAGTAATAAAAGAATCCGCCATTTCAAATCTGAAGGGAGATTCCCTACCTGGTACCGATAGTGACAGTTATAAAAGGTGAACTCGTGCAATCAGTTCGATGCTGTGTTTGCTCTGTTCATGTGGCTCGCTCAATCGTCAAGGTAAACAAATGGGGGGAGTAGGAATTCTTTTCATATTCATGAGAGAACTCACTCATACTCTATGATTTGAGATCCAATTATGGATTTCGGGAATTTTCCAAGATCCATCGGCAACGGATAAGCCTAGCTCAACAAGATCCTCATCAGAAAACTCAAGTCTAACCCCATTAATCTCAAGAAACACATCACAAAGATGAACACCTATCCGTTTATTACCATCTATGAATGGATGATTCTGGATGAGACAATAACAGAGAGCTGCCGCCTTTCTTTCCTTTCCCGGGTACAAATCTTTTCCGTCAAACGTCTGGAACGGGGTGTTCAGTGCTGATTCCAATGCCCCATGGTCCCTTAATCCATACATACCTCCGGAAGCCTCAATGAGATATTTCTGTATAAGTAACGCCTGAGGTAGTGAAATGGTGATCACTTAGCAAGCTCCTCGTATGCAGCTTTATGACGATGGAATGCCCTTTTTGAGACTGCAAGCAGTTCTTCATCCGATATCTGCTCGTCAGCAGCGAGCTGATCATATGAGATAATTACATACTTGGGTGCATTATTCTTTAGAATCACAACAGATCCGTTCTCATCTACAGCACGAGCGACCTTTGAGAAATTTCGGTTCGCATCTGTAATGGAAACCAGATTTTTCGTATCTATCATCATTGTTCTTCCCTCCTATCGTGTACACACATAGTGTAATTCAATAATAGGATATATTCAACAATCTATTAGACCTACAACGTCAGAACATATTTGACGAACAAATCGTTAATAGGTTCAGCCACAAGCAATTCCAATGTAGCCACAGGCTGTCAATTCATTAAAAGGTGTCGATCCTACAATACCGACGTCCACCCGTTTCGAATTCAGATTCTTCATCTCTGATACCCTCCCTTACCTGAAGTACGGGATAGCATTGAAATTTGCTTTGCTTCTGAAATTTAATATGGTCATGACACCTATTTAAATCGGCATGGTCATTCGAAATTAAGGCGACATGTCGCCCTAGTTTCGATTCATCCTTTCTTTTCTGCATAATTCACGGTATAATACTCCTGAAAGCAAGGCGTCATGTCGCCCTACTTTCAGATGAGGTAAAGATGGTCATACAAAGGGATTCCTATATCACACAACTTGAAGAGAGCCGATTCAATGGTCAGGTGAAAGTAATCACAGGGATAAGAAGGTGCGGAAAGAGCTTTCTCCTGTTTACCCTCTACTATCAGCACCTCATAGAACATGGAGTGCGGGAAGAGCATATCATCACTGTAGCCCTTGACGACAGCGAATGCGAACACCTCTGTGACCCAGAGGCACTTTCGGCCTATGTACGTTCTCAGATAAAAGATCCAAGCCAGCAATATTATGTCTTTCTTGATGAAGTGCAGTATGCTATCTCCCTTGAAGAAATCAGAAATCCGGACACACCGATCCGTCTCTATGGAATTCTGAACGGTCTTCTTCGTCTCGGCAATGTCGACATCTATATCACCGGAAGCAACTCAAAGTTTCTTTCTAAAGATGTAATGACAAGTTTTCGAGGCAGGGGCGATGTGATTCACGTCTATCCGCTCTCATTCAGAGAATTTTATGATTATGTGGGTGGGGAGAAAGCCGAGTCGTATGAGCAGTACGCAATGTACGGGGGAATGCCCCTTGTCCTCTCGAAAAAAACAGATGAAAAGAAAGCGCAGTATCTAACACAGCTATTCACAGAAGTCTATTTCAAGGATATCGTCGAACGGTATCAGCTGGAGATGGAGTATACATTACGTCAGCTTACTGATGCGCTCAGTTCATCTATCGGATCTCTGACTAATGCGACAAGGATGGCCAACACCGTAGTGAGCGGTGGAGGGAGAAAGGTTTCTACCGAGACAGTAGCAGTCTATATTGGGTACCTTACAGATGCTTTCCTGTTCAGTGAAGCGAAACGATTCGATGTGAAAGGGAATCACTATTTCCGTTTCCCCTATAAGTACTACTGCACCGATGTCGGTCTGAGGAACGCCCGGTTGAATTTCAGACAGCAGGAAGAAAGCCATATCATGGAGAATATCATATACAATGAATTGCTCTGCCGAGGATTCAATGTTGATGTAGGTGTGATAGAGATCTTAGAATCGGGAGAAGATAAGAAACGGCATAAGAAACAGCTGGAGATAGATTTTGTAGCAACAAAAGGTCCGTTCCGCATGTATATACAGTCAGCACTTGCCATGAACTCAGAAGAGAAAACAAAACAGGAACTGCGTTCACTACAGAGAATCAACGACTCTTTCAGGAAAATCGTCGTGACAAAGACCTTCGCGAAACCATGGACCGACGAGAAGGGAATTCTTCATATCGGACTGTATGACTTCCTTCTTGATCCCGAGATCATCCGTCACTGAATCTGGATATGATCGTTCCCTTGTTATTGATTGAGCTCTTCAATCCGTACGCCATCTTCTGAAACGACAAGGGAAATCTTCATTGTCTGGAAAAAGGAGATCATCGGGGAGGTGTGGCCGCAGTCAAACTTCCCGATGATGGGGATTGGAAGGTCCCCGACAATTTCAAGAAGCAGTTCCTCATACGTGAAGGGGGCCCCTTCAGATGTTTGTATCTCAGGCTTGCTGAGAATGAGCCCCTGTATCTGAGAAAATATTCCATGAAGAGCGAGAGCCTGAAAACTTCTCTCCTCCCTTGAGAAGGGTGCATCCATTTCTTCAATCAGAAGTATCCTTCCGGTAAAATCGGGGCAGTATTCACTGCCGAGAAGAGGAACGAGCGTATTGAGATTAGCGACGATAAGTTCCCCCTCGGCTTTACCGTACCTCAAGGGTGTCCACCTTTCATTCGGTACATATTCCCGAGGAATGGTCTTCCACTCCTCACTTCTCCAATCAGGGGAGGTGCAGGACCAGAAGTCAGGGGGTGATAACACCCTATGCTCACGGCGAACTAATGAAAACAGACTTCGAACAGCAAATTCATTTGGGTGAGGCCACTCCCCGAACACGGGAACCAAAGTAGGTCCGTATACTGTGGCGAGGGAGGCTTTCGCCAGAATCCCGAGATGAAGAGAGGTGATATCGCTATATCCTGTTATGATCTTCCTGCTAGCGCGGATCGCCTCGTAATCAAGAAAAGGCAGAAGACTGGAGGAGTTCATCCCCCCTATCACGGTCATGACCATGTCAATGTCAGGATCTTCTATGCATTCCATGAATTCCCGGGCTCGTTCCCTTCCTGATGCAGTTCTATACCCCTGACTCTCTCCATTTCTGATCAGAGCTCCTTCCACAACGGCACATCCGATACTCTCAAGCTGAGCTACGGCATATCTGTATTTCCCGGCAAACATGATATGGGCTGGTGTTGAGGGTACGATGATTGCGACGGTGGGATGTTCGGGTAATGGGTTCGGCATCACTACAGGGGTTGTCATACTTCATTCTAGTCCTTTTTGCATACGAAAGGGAATAGTGGGCAGATAGCCGAGAGGGCAGACCTGGAATCCGGTTTCCACAAAACCATTCCTAAGCCACCATAGAAAGATGTTTTTCCTACCCCCGTTATAATCACCACCTTGAGTCCACCAGATCAGCAACCTGTTTCAGAAAAAAACCTTAAGGAAGCAACATAAAGTTTCAACAGAAGGAACGTGAACATCGTTGAAAAGTTCGGTCATAGGAAATCGAGTCTTAAAAAGATATAGGATTAACTCTCAAACAGGGCAACTGAGTAGATGAGGGCGATCCTCTACCTGGAACCGGAAATCTCATGATTTCGCACATACGACGTACTCCTGCCACCGCCCTGCATGATCATGTATGTCTCTTCCTTGAGATTCTTCAACGCTGCTTCAGCTGATGAACTTTTGAGACTGGGACAGAGTTCGAGTATGTTTGTTTTTATAAATCTTCCTAATTGCTCGCTCACAGCCTCTTTTACGATATCGTACGAAGTGCTCTTTCCGTACACAGCACCAAGACGCTTCTCAAAATCATTATAACTGTTCAATATGATACCAAGGAAATATGTGATAAACGGGGTGTAATCATTCCCTTCCTCATGCCATCCGTTTGAAATCTGTCCCGTCAGCGAGTCGGTTACCACCTCAATCGAAATCAAGGCAACATGTCGCCCTACTTCCGATTCAATCCGACCTCCAATTTTTCGAGAACATCAGTGTTCGTATTCTCCCGAGCACATACATAATCTCCCATTCAGTGCACACCCATGGGAGAATAACAGCAGGTATAGGTACCTGTAATCATGTGAACGGAATGCGATACTGCTGAAAGCTGCACCTTTTCAGAAAGGATTTGATATATTCATTCCCCGGAGGACTCTTCCCTCCTGCAGATCTTCAGAGTAGAGAACAGAGGCACCGCTGCGTAATGCAGAGGCCGCTATCAGACTGTCGTACCATGAATATCCTGTCTCCATTTTTACTGTGAGGGCCTCACGATAGATCCTCTCATCAGGCCAGACAGTACATAACGGCAGCAGAACCCGGTCGATATACGTAGAAAGATGTTCAATCGGCATGGGTTTGATGAATTTTTTCAGGGCGGCATTGGAAAATTCCTGAATGACCTGCCAGCTTATACACCCTTGACCATCAAGAGCGCGTTTGACCAGCTCCTGAGCCGCTGCCCGTTTTTCCGGAGCTGTAGAATCAAACGAGTAGACCAGAATATTCGTATCAAGAAAAAAACTAGCGTTCATTCAGTTCGTCCCTGCTATAGTGCCCGCCCGCTTCACATACACTGGAGAAATCATCCATCAGCAGATCATATTCTACACCCTTCTTTTCCTGCCGAAGCCAGCTTTCAAGCCAGAACCTGAACAACTCATTAAGGCTCCTGTGCTCCTGGGCAGCTTTGTCTTTTGCCCGTTTAAGAAGATATTCATCTACGCTGAATGTTATATTTTTCATACTCACTCCACTAATTCAGTGTACACTATTTTTGTGTCCATAGCAATTACGTACTCTCCATCAGAAACTCATCTCGCCTAGGAATACGTCTGATCCTATGAAAACAATCAGGATGCTCTATCTCTCATAATTAAGAAACGGAAAGGGTATTGGATCTGATTTGTCATCCGACATGTCCTCAATACATTTTCTAGGGATCAGTGAAAGGCGTGGAAGGGGGACATCATGTGCAGCATGAAGAAAAAGGTCCCAACTGTTCGTAAGCTCCCCTTTTTCTGTCAATTACTGTATCAATGAGAGGGGTAAATTCTCCATTCTGACAGAAAACTGAAACCTATGATCGCCCCGACTCTACTCCAACAGCTCAGTTTATTCATTCCTGATATCCTCCTATACCTTGAATTACGGGAACATGCTGAACTTTGCTTTGATTCGGAGATAACAATCGATTTGATCCCTAGCCTGATCGCCTGCCATTCGAAATTAAGGCGACATGTCGCCCTGCTTTCAGATGAGACGGAATATGTTCTCAGATAAGAACCAGCGTGAGGCTCGTCAGCAGAGAGGGCAGTCCAGGACTACAGATTCTCTGCATAACACACCCTATTGCGCCCCTCCTCCTTCGCCCGGTACAGTGCCTTGTCAGCAGCATCAAGCAATTCCTTGACAGTATCTTTCCCCCCGGGAATTTTCATTGCTACCCCGATACTCACCTCAACGCTTGCGGGATCATGGCTGGTTTCGAGCAGGAGATCCCGGCTTTCTACGGTGTGTCTGATCGTTTCGGCCAGATGCTGTGCCGCTGGGAGATCTGTTTCCGGCAGCACAACACAGAATTCTTCGCCCCCGTAGCGGGCGACGAGATCGGCTGGACGTCGTACTGTCTCATTTATGGCACTGGCGATCATCTTCAGGCATTCATCACCTGCTATATGGCCATAGCGGTCATTGAACTGTTTGAAGTGATCGACATCGATCATCAGCAGTGAAAGAGGAAGGGAGCTTCTACGGCACCGAAGAAATTCCCGCTCAAGAACAGTATCGAGATATCGTCTATTCGATACACCGGTCAGTCCGTCAATGTGAACAAGACGCTCCATCCTCCTGTTGCTCTCAGAGAGTTTCTGACGGAGCAGGGAGATCCTGTGCATTGCATTCATCTTCGCTGTCAGGACAGACTTATTGATCGGTTTGAACAGATAATCATCCCCTCCTGACTCTATACCTGCAACCAGATCTTCAGCCTCTGTCTGCCCGCTCAGGAAGATGATCGGTATCCATTCTTCCCCCATCATGATTCTCATCTGACGCGCTGCTTCGTAGCCGTTGAGCCGGGGCATGATGACATCAAGGATTAAAAGGTCGAAGCCATGTCTCTGGTGACGGAAGGTATCCACTGCCTGTTCTCCGTCACCGACACCCGTCACCTCATGTCCGAGCTGTCTGAGGTAGGAGGTGAGTACAAGACGGTCGGTAGCAGTATCATCGGCGATCAGTATGTTCATTCCTTTCCCCCTGTAATAGTACTCAGTGCATCTGAGACAGAAGTGAAGAGGTTTGCAGGAACAGCTATTTCTTTCTGCAGAACCTCAGTATCTCCTGCCCTGGCTGCATCTTCCAGTATCTTCGCACTCTGTGCAAGTTCCCGTGCACCGGCATTGAGACTTGAGGATTTGATCGAGTGGGCCAGACGACGCACCTCAGTAAGGTCTCCCCTTTTCCAGGCACGCTCCATTGACGTGAGCATCTCCCTCACTTCCCCGAGATATACTGAAATGAACTCTTCGAACTCACCTCCGAGATTCTCCCTCATCAGCTTCAGCTGGTCAGTGTCAATTGAACCGTTCTCAAGTGCATCGATCTGCTGAGGAAGGACGGATGAGATCTCTTCCTGTACGGCGATCGGCTGAAGAAATCGGCTGAGGGTCCCTGTAATGTCTTCGAGCTTGAACGGCTTGCTGATGAACCCGTCTGCACCCACTTCATAGGCTTCTCTGATTGTCTCGGGGAGAACATCTGCAGTGACAGCGATGACGGGGGTTCTCTTCTTTCCTGCAGTTTCGAACTTTCTGATCTGCCTGATGGATTCAAACCCGTCCATCACAGGCATCCTGAGATCCATGAGCACCACATCAAACGGTTCTTCCGTGTACCGGTCAAAGGCCTCCTTACCGTCCGGGGCAACGACGACTGTCAGACCGAGAGTTTTCAGAATCGAGGTAATAACGACCACATTCGCTGCCGTATCCTCCGCTACCAGAACATGAGCGGAGAAGCGGACAGTCTCCTCCCCTGTTTCCCTTTTTGACATATGTTCCGTCAGGAGTTCCCGGGTGATGAACGGACTCCCCTTGTGATCCTTTGTTCCGAGAACACTCGTAAGGAAGTCATAGAGCATCTCCCTGCTGACAGGTTTCACAAGATAGCCTGACGCTCCTGCCTGCTGAAGAATTCTCGAGTCCCCCCTGTGTCCCGAGGAGGTCACGACGACGATGGAAGTGCTGATAGCCTCAGGAGCCTGTGCAATGCGCTTCACAAGGGTGACTCCATCCATCTCAGGCATGTTCTGGTCTGTCAGAACGATCTCTATCGGGTGATCACCTGCAGCTGCACGGTTGAGTTCCTCCAACGCTGAGAAGCCGTCGGAGGCTGCCTCGACTTTCATGCCGAAGGATTCAAGCTGCCGCTTGAAAATTGTCCGGTTGGTTTCATAGTCATCCACGACAAGTATATGGACGTCATTCAGCCGGGCCCGGTGAAGCTCTTCTGGAGCCCTAGAAACGGTAAGGGGGACAGTGAAGGAAAAGGAAGACCCCCCTGAGGGATTTCCTTCCACCCCGATTTCCCCGCCGAGCAGTTCAACAAGGCGCCTGCTAATCGACAGACCGAGACCTGAACCTCCGTACTTACGGGTAGTCGAACTGTCAGCCTGGACAAACACATCAAAAATCTTCTCCTGTACTTCTCCTGAAATACCGATACCGGTGTCTTCAACTTCGAATCTCAGCCAATCCTTCCCCTTCTCTTTGCTGGAGCGGACCCTAAGGAGGACATGACCCTCGTGGGTGAACTTGATGGCATTGCTCAGAAGATTGAGAAGAATCTGTCGAAGCCTGCCGGCATCGCTTCGGATGAACCTGGGGCATGCCATATCGAAATCCACAAGAAGCTTCAGCCCCTTGGCTTCAGCTTTCGGTGTCAGAAGTGAAATGATCGCATTGACCGTGTTTTCAAGATCGAACGAAATCATTTCGAGATCGATCTTTCCCGCCTCTATCTTCGAGTAATCGAGAATATCATTGATCAGGGCGATCAGGTCGATGCAGGCTCCCTGAATAATCTCGACAAAGCCCCTCTGTTCATGACTCAGAGCGGCACCCTCAAGAAGCAGGTCTGCCATTCCCTGAATCGCATTCATCGGGGTTCTGATCTCATGGCTCATTGTGGCAAGGAATGCGCTTTTTGATTTTGAGGCATCTTCAGCCCGTTCCCTGGCAACCTCAAGGTCCATCTCTATCTGCTTTCTCTCCCGTATATCGACGAAAGTCTCCATAAGCAGAGTTTCACCGTCGAGCATGCTGATGTACTGAGCGCTCTTGAGGATCGGCATCTTGCTCCCGTCAGCGAGAAGGAGCACCTTCTCGGAATTATCGACCTCTGACTTCAGATCCCAGAGCGGGCACTCATCCACCTGGGCAGGGCACATGAAATTATGGCAGATATGTCCGAGAACATCACCTTCCTCCCTTCCCATCATCTTAAGGGCGGCCCTGTTGATCTGACGGATTGTTTTATGCTCATCGACCAGGACTATGCCTACAGGCAGTGCTTCAAAGAGAACTTCGGTCGTTTTCAACGAGCGGGTGACGAGCTTGTAGATATAATAGGCAGCAACGAGAATGATCAGAACAGAGGCAACAATGATACACTGCATGATAAACAGGGTTGTCGAGATGTGCTGTGCCTCGACCTCGTTGGAGGAGCTGAGCACCGACAGGGAATCTTCAAGACCAAGGGCATACTGCTCTTTGAGCGTAAGGTACTTCTCACTGAACAGAATATCCTGTGCCGTCTTATAGTCTCCCCGGAGACTGAAGCCGAAGGACTCCTCTTCCAGTTCAATCAGCTTCCGGTTTGCATCATCCACCTGCATGAGAGGCGCTTCGATTTCAGGGAAAAGGGAGATAGCAGTCCCTATCGCCTGATCAAGCGGTTCTGTATATTGATAGTAACGATCAACCCAGAAGCTGGAATCACGGTTGGAAGCCATCCTCGCAGACATCGTGAGCACCTCATCATAGTACCTGATATGCTCGGCAAGGACCGAAGTCCTGCGAATATCCTGAAGTTCCTGCTGTGAAGTGTGTATCGTAATCAGAGAGAACATCGTCATACAAAACCCGAGGAGGATAAGAAATCCCAGTACACTTATTTTCTTCTTCATGATAATCCTCTTGAACCTTCCTCAGACCATCGCCTTGAGGACCTGATCTCATGATGGTTCACAGGATGCCCGGTGTCAAGGATTTCCACCCTTGAGCCGGCAGGACTGTGAGAACCGTCTCACAGAATAATCAGATTTCAGACATTCGAAACTCTGACCACCTGATTAATATATGAATTAAATCATGAATTCAACAGAGAAAAATCCACGTAAAAACATAAAAATAATCATCTTATTCCTTTAAAAGTAAAGATTTATAATTATTGATAACACTTGTACCCAGCTTTTAAGTAGTCTATACTGAAAAAGGAACAATCAAGGAATGTATTTTTCTTTACTGGAAAGGGTGGACATACAATGAAAAAAGTTCTTCTTGTTGATGATGAAAAGAGTATCAGACTCACACTGAAAATATTCCTCGAGAACGATGGATATGATGTCCGTATTGCCGAGAATGCTGATCGTGCAATTGAGCTGATTACACAGGAACCGATTGATATTGTTGTTTCTGACATCATCCTTCCGAAGATAACAGGGATTCAACTTCTTAAATTAATCCATGACCACTCTCCTGAAACTCAGGTGATCATGATCACCGGGGAACCGACTCTCGAATCGGCAACAGAGGCTGTAAGAAACGGGGCCTGCGACTATCTCTGTAAACCCGTAAGTAAAATAAATCTGCTGCGAGCCGTTGCCACTGCATCGAAGATCAAGGAACTGGCTGATGAAAATCGAGCCTACAAAGAGAATCTCGAGAATATGGTCGAAGAAAGAACTCAGCAGCTGTATGAGGCAATGAGAGATATCAAACAGACCTCATTCGATACCGTCTTAAGGCTTGCCAGGGCTGCCGAATTCAAGCATGAAAATACGTACAGTCATCTGATTCGCATGAGTGAGTATACTGCATTGCTCGCGGAGTACAGCGATTCCTGCACGGGTAACCTTGAGGTCATCAGGTTTGCCGCATTGCTCCATGACATCGGGAAAATAGGTATTCCTGATAAAATCCTGCTTAAACCCGGGAAACTTGATGCAGAGGAATGGAAGGTCATGAAAAAACATTCTGAGTATGGAGCCCGTATTCTGGAAGAATCGAAAAGTGAAGTTCTTCAAATAGGAAGAGAGATAGCATTGTCTCATCATGAAAAATGGAACGGCACCGGCTATCCTCAGGGTCTGAAGGGAGAAGACATTCCCATCCTTGGAAGAATTGCGGCCATTGCTGATGTGTTTGACGCGCTTTCAACGAAACGTGTATATAAGGATGCCTTCAGCCTGACCGATTCATTTGAAATTATCCGTGAAGGGAAGGGCGAGCATTTTGATCCTCAGCTCGTTGATACTTTTCTAGCCATGAAAGAGCAGATCATCCGGATTTGGGAGACAAACCAGGATTGATCTAGTCACACGTATACAAGGGAGGGTAGTGTATCAGCCGAAGTAGTTTTAACCGGTGCGGTAAAGATGGAGATTCATGCAGGGGCACTCACATTACCGGAGTGAGAATTGTTGTACTTCTTATCCTTATAGGTGTGATGATGGGAAGTATCACAGGCTGCAGAAGAGAAGACCCTATAAAAACAGGAGTCATCATCTCTCAAAGCGGACCTGGCGGCCATCTGACGGCAGTTCTTGATGCCATCAATCTCGCTGTAGAAGAACTCAACGAGAACGGCGGCATACAGAACAGGCAGATTGAGATATACAGCACTGACAATGAAACGAACCCGGAACTGGCAATCACTCAATTCAGGAAGATGGAAGAAGAAATCTCTCCCGATATCTATATCACAGCATTGAGTTCAATATCAGCTCAGCTCATACCGCTTTCAGAGGCGGCCGAAGTCCCGATGTTATGTGTTGTGACTGCAATGGAGGACCTCACAAAATCCAAAGAATGGGCATTCCGTCTCTATTCCATGGCAACAAACGAAGTTGACCCCATCATGGACTCCCTGAGAAAGTACAACATCAAGGATCTAGGCATCCTGCACTCTGATGATGAATATGGAATGTCGGTCTACCATCTCCTTTCCGATGCGGCGAGAAAGGAGGGAATCTCCATCACCGACGAAACCTTCCAGAACGGAGTGACTGACTTATCAGAGCAGGTCGGCAACCTCGCTGGACATGAAGGTATCTATGTGATCGGTCTCGTTTCTGCGATTCCCGTTGCCATTTCAGCCTTCACCGAAACCGGGTACGAGGGATACAGGCTGGCTACAAGTGCCGCCTGCAGCCCCGACACCTTATCGCTCCCCGATTCCGACGGAATGATCGTTGCAGCTCCTGTCATCTATAATGAAAACTTCTCGCTTGCTGAGACACTGAATGAAAAATTTATGACAGCTTACGGCCAGAAACCAACCCAGCAGGCGGCAACAGGGTATGAAGCAATAAAGATTCTTTCAGGGCTGCTTCAGGATGGAGAAATCACACGAAAAACAATACGGGAAAAACTGGCTTCGGGTTTTGTCTATACAGGCACCCTGGGCAGCATATCGGTCCGCAAGGGTGAACATGATTTCACCTTCCCTCTGTACCCGGCAGTGATAGAGAAAGGAGTTATTGTCTATGAGTAAAAAACGGACATGGAATATCAATTCCAAGCTCTTCACCGGATTCCTCTTCTTCTGTATCCTGCTCGCGGGAATCGGGTATTACACGACACGAGTCGCCATGTCGACCCTGGCTGACCATGTGGAGGAACATTCCATCTATCTCGTGGATAAGATGCGATCTGATTTTTCCAATGAAATTGAACGGAAACGGAGGATGCTGTTTCTCTATATTGAAGGATCAAAGATCTGGAAGGTGGAGAATCCGGCAGAGCGGCTCAATGATGAGTTGCTTGACGGTGTAGAGAGAGAGTACGGTCTAAGGATTTTCGACCGGGCGATCCTCACTGACAGTGATGGAAACTGCATAGCTGATACTAAAAATGAAGTGACAGGCAATCTTGCTGAGGAAGACTGGTGGCAGAAGACAAAACAGCTCGGATACTACAAAGGTCTGAACCTGGACGACCGGACTTCGATGAATATCTATTTCCCCCTCTCAGTCAGCATATATGATGAAAACAATATATTCGCAGGCATCCTCCTTGTGAATATTGACCTGGGCGTTTTCACCCAGCAGATCGCGACTTCAAATCTCCCCCATAAAACGAGTCAGATTAGAATCATAAACGCTTCCGGAGAACTCCTCTTTTCAACGAATCCATATCTACCCTACACGGACATTACTCAGAAGTCCCTTTGGAACAGGATCAGGGAACATGAAACAGGTTATTTCCTCGACGAGGAATCGGGGTTCACCAAATCCTTCGCTTACTCACGGCTTGAGAATCCCCATAGGGCTGAACCATGGTATTTCCTTGTTGACAGTCATCTTGATGAAGTGTTCAAGTCGGCACAGGATCTAAGGAATACTAATTTTGTTATCCTCGGAATCCTTCTCCTGCTCGGTCTGGTGATCGCGTATTTCATTTCCCGATCCATTACAAGACCTCTCCTTACACTGAAAAATGTTGTCCAGTCTGTAGGGACTGAGAACCTTCATATCCGGACAGGCATCGACAGGAACGATGAAGTTGGCAGTATAGCTGAATCCTTCGATACCATGATGGACCTGCTTCAGCGGCAGACCAATTCTCTCCAGCAGCAGAACTGGATTGAAACAGGACAGAATACCATCGGAAAAACGATGAGGAATGAAACAAACTTAAAAACCCTCTGTACTCAGGTGCTCTCAGGTCTTGCACAGTATATGAACGCAGCGATCGGTGCCTGCTATATGATTCAGGATGGCCGATTGATACGGACGAGCACCTATGCATTCATCGCCGGCGAGCATACTCCTGACTCATTCGCTTTGGGAGAAGGGTATGCAGGACAGGCCGCAGCAGAAAGGCACATGCTTATCATAGATCAGTTCCCGGCTGACTATATGCTTATCGGATCTTCAGTAGGAACCGGCTCCCCCTCGACACTCCTGGAGATTCCCGTACTTCTCAATGGAGATCTCAAAGGTGTGATCGAACTTGGATTCATCACAGAGCTTCCTGCCCACTGGAAAGAGCTTCTTAACGCAGTCACACGAGACCTTGCAGTCACTGTCGATGCAATGCAGAAAGCGGAAATTGAACGGCAGCTGCTCAAGACCACAGAAGAGCAGAAACAGGAACTGATGAGTCAGCAGGAAGAACTGAGAGTCACCAACGAGGAACTTGAGGAACAGACTGAACGGCTTAGGCAGTCTGAAGATAACCTGAGACAGCAGCAGGCGGAACTTGAAGAGGCAAATGCTGAGCTTGAAGAGAAAAATGTCGTTCTCAAGGAGAGACAGGAGACTATAGAGCATTCACAGAAACAACTGGAAGAAAAAGCTGAAGAGCTCAAGAAAGAGAGTCGATACAAATCGGATTTCCTTTCGAATATGTCTCATGAGCTGAGAACGCCCTTGAACTCACTGCTCCTTCTCTCTCAGGATCTCATGAGTAATGAGCCTGCCAATCTCACTGAAGAGCAGATGGAATCGGCAGAGATCATATACAACGGAGGAAAAGATCTTCTTGCACTGATCAACCAGATTCTTGATATGTCCAAGATCGAAGCGGGTAAGATGGAACTTCATCCCGATTCCTTCGAGGTCGAGAACTTCCGTCAGATTCTGGTAAACACCTTTTCCGTGCATGCTCAGCAGAAGAAGATCGAGTTTACCGTTGATATAGATGCCAACACTCCTGTCAGGATAGTGACAGACATTATGAGAGTTGAACAGATTCTGAGAAATCTGGTGAGCAATGCAATCAAGTTCACCGCCACCGGAAGCGTAAGTGTCCAGTTCTCGGGACAGGACGGTGAATCCCCGATGCTCTGCATCAGGGTGACAGATACAGGAATCGGAATCCCGAAGGAGATGCAGAGGGACATTTTTTCGGCCTTCCATCAGGGGGACAGCGGAACCTCGAGAAGATTCGGAGGGACCGGTCTCGGTCTTACCATAACAAAAGAACTCGTAGGTCTTCTCGGCGGAACGATCTCTCTTGAAAGTGAAAAGGACGCAGGAACCGTATTCACCGTCCTCCTTCCTACGGTGATGAGTCAGATACCTGTCACCTCCTCTGATAAGGAGGTATCGTCGCCTTCAGAGTCTGTGGTGGAATCGGCTGAAAGAGAGATCATCAGCGTAGGCGAGACAGGGACTCCTGCTCATGATTATACACCTCCTGTAGACGATGACAGAGAATCTCTGAAAAAGGAGATGAAAACGATTCTGATCATCGAAGATGACATCCGTTTCCTCTCTACCGTGATGAAACAGTGCAAGGCGAGAGGATATAACTGCATCGGCGAGACGACAGGAACTGCCGGACTGAGAAGCGCGAGAACCTATCGACCCGACGGTATCATCCTTGATCTCCATCTCCCTGAAATGGATGGCTACGAGGTGCTTGAGCAGCTGAAAAATGATACAGAAGTGCGGCATATACCGGTTCATATCATGTCCGTGGATGACCCTTCCCTGAAGATATTCAAACAGGGAGCAATGGGGTTCCTGACAAAACCGGTGAGCAGAAAGAGCCTTGATGAAGCGCTGAACAAGATTGTCTCCTATAGTGAAATCGAGACGAAAAGAATTCTCATTGTCGAGGACGATGAGACGACTCGAGAACACCTGCAGACTCTTCTTGAAGATACAACGATAGAGGTAGAATCAGTAGGAACCGGTCAGGAAGCCCTTGACCGGATAAGAGAGGAAAACTTCCAGTGCGTTGTCCTTGACCTGGGTCTGCCGGACATGAACGGATATGAGGTGATACGTAAATTCCAGGGTATAAAGGATCAGAAAGACGTTCCGCCTGTCATCATATATACAGGACAGGATATAAGCGAGCAGGACCTGCTGCAGCTTGAAGAATCTCCGCAGTCGATCATCCTGAAGGATGTCCATTCTGAAGAGCGCCTTCTCGATGAGGTTACCCTTTTTCTGCATCAGATGGTCGGTTCCCTCAGTCAGAAGAAACGTCAGGTCATTTCTGAACTTCATAACCCGAACTCGGCCATAGCGGGTCACAGAGTTCTCGTGGTTGATGATGATATGAGAGCATTGTTTGCAGTTGCAAAAACACTTTCAAAACACGGGCTGCAGGTGGTAAAAGCAGAATCAGGGAAGAAAGCCCTTTCTCTCATTGAATCAGGAATGGACGTTGACCTCATCCTTATGGATATCATGATGCCTGAAATGGATGGATATGAAACGATGAGGAAGGTGAGAGGACTTGAAAAAGGGAAAACCCTCCCGATCATAGCTCTTACTGCAAAAGCAATGAAAGGGGATAGGGAGAAATGCCTGCAGGCAGGTGCGAACGATTACCTTTCAAAACCGATTGATGCCGATAAACTTCTCTCTCTGATCCGTGTCTGGCTGTATAGGTAGGAGGACAGAAGGTGGAAAACCATCAGATAGCAGAGATGGAACTGGATCTTCTCATGCATGCGATTCATACCCGGTACGGGTATGACTTTCAATCGTATACCCGCTCTTCCTTCAGAAGGCGGGTACTCACCTTTCTCCAGGCTCATGGACTTCAACAGATTTCTGAGAGTATACCTCTGATCCTCAGGGACGAAGATGCCTTCAGCGACTTTGTTCAGCAGATATCGGTTCCTGTTTCCGATATGTTCCGTGACCCTCCCGTCTATAAAACCCTGCGGGAGGAGATATTCCCGTTCCTGAAGACCTACCCCTTTGTAAAGATCTGGTCCGCCGGATGCGCTTCAGGTGAGGAAGCCTATTCACTCGCGATCATGGCAAAAGAAGCCGGGTTGGGAAGCAGAGTGAGAATATATGCGACGGATTTTAATGACAAAGCAATAGAAACGGGAAAACAGGGCATCTATGATCTTGCAAGGATGAGAGACTTCACGGCGAATTATCAGAAAGCAGGAGGCACCGAGGAATTCTCTGATTATTACACCAGTGCATACGGGAAGGCGATCATAAAAGATTC
Source organism: Sphaerochaetaceae bacterium (assembly GCA_963677695.2). GTDB lineage: Bacteria > Spirochaetota > Spirochaetia > Sphaerochaetales > Sphaerochaetaceae > SABI01. Next base: position 342,102 of record CAXXUJ010000001.1, read on the forward strand.
AATCAAGAAACGTATCACTTTCAGTAATCATAATCTCGCGAACGATGGGGTTTTCGGGGAGATGCATCTTATCCTATGCAGGAATGTACTGATCTACTTTGATAAAAATCTTCAGAACCATGTACTCTCTCTTTTAACCGAGAGCCTCTCACCGAGAGGTTTTCTCTGCCTTGGTTCACACGAAAACATCAGATTCAGTGAACAGAAAGGGAATTATACTATACTCAATGACAGAATGAGAATATATCAGAAGGATGGATATACGAGGGCAGACTGAATGAAACTGGTCGTTATAGGGGCCTCCCTGGGAGGTTATACAGCAATATCAAGAATCCTCGCTGACCTGCCGGACCATTTCTCTCTTCCCATCCTTATCGTTCAGCACATCGGGGCGGTTAAAGAAAACTCTCTTGCGGAAAGCCTCAGCTGGCATTCCCGCCTGCCTGTAGAAGAAGGAGAGCCGCTTACCCCGATCTTACCAGGCCACGTGTATATAAGCCCTCCGGAGTATCACATGCTCATTGAAAGAGATTTCACCATCTCGCTCTCTCTTGATGAGAAAGTGAATTACTCCCGTCCTTCAATCGATGTACTGTTCGAAAGTGCCTCATGTTCATTTCCGGGAGAAGTAATCGGAATACTCCTCACCGGAGCTAACAGCGACGGGGCTCAAGGGATGAAAGCCATTGGAGAATCAGGGGGAATCACCATAGTGGAATCCCCTGAAAGGGCGGTATGCCCCTTTATGCCGGCCAGCGCAATCAGGTTACGGGAACCTGATCATATAATCCCTCTCGAATCAATCGCGGATGTACTTTGCACCATTACAGGAGATGTCTATGAACCACACACAGAACATACTTATAGTTGATGACACCCCGGAAAACCTGATCATCCTCGAGAGAGTACTCCGACGGGTTCCTGCGAATATCATTCAGGCATCAAGCGGCCAGGAAGCACTGAAAGCTGCGTTGAACAATAATCTTGCACTTGCAATCCTTGATGTTCAGATGCCGGAAATGGACGGGTATGAACTTGCCACCCTCCTGCGAGAACATGAAGATTTTCAGGCACTCCCCATCATTTTCGTCTCTGCTGTCTACTCCGATGAACAGCATGTGTTCAGAGGATATGAGGCCGGTGCCGTCGATTTCATGGTAAAACCCTTTGATTCGGCACAACTGCTCTCGAAAGTGAAGGTCTTCCTCGAGCTGAATAAAGCAAATCTGGAATTGCAGAGAAAAGTGGAAGAACTCGCTCTCTCGGAAAGCAGATACCAGACCCTGGTAAAAACCATTCCTGATATAGTCTTCAGAATAAACGGAAGAGGAGAATTCACATTCATCAACAGTGCCGTGAGAAATCTGGGATACACACCCGAAGAACTGATGTCTAAACCTTTTTCCTCAATCGTCCACCCCTCTGACCTTGAGACTTTGAACCGGACACTCCTTCCTGATGCAGAGCACACGAGTCTTTCCTTTGGACCTGCAGAGCCGCCTGATCAGAAACCCTTGAACGACCTGGTTCACCTGGAACTGAGGCTGTTATCAAAACCACAGATCAAAGATGACAGGGAAGAATCAGACCCTGAGATATATGTGAACGGGAGGCGGGTCATCTCAGGGGAGATTTCTCTTTCGTCACTCTTCCAGCAATTTCCTGACAGACGGGAAAAAGCTCTCCTCAGCATTGTCGGGGTGATACACGATATCACCGAAAGGAAAAAAACTGAGAAGGAACTCAGCCTCTACCGGGAGCACCTTGAGCATCTCGTCGAAGAGAGAACAACAAAACTCATGGAGGAGATAGAGGAAAGGAAGAAATCAGAGCAGAAACGGCAGCAGCTGGAATCAATGCTTATGCAGCAGCAGCGCCTTGAATCGATCGGAACCCTTGCAGGCGGAGTGGCCCATGAGATCAATAACCCGATAAACGGAATCATGAATTATGCGCAGCTCATAGTGGATACTCAATGCAATGAGGAGATCACTCAATTCAGTCAGGCTATCATTGAGGAGACTGAGCGGGTTGCCAGGATCGTTCAGAATCTTCTTCAGTTTGCCAGAACGGATCAGGGTGTAGGAATAGAAAAGGCCTCCCCGTCGGAAATGGTGGAGTATGTGATATCCCTCGTTAAAACCATCATGAGACATGATCAGATCACTCTTATCATCGATGAAAACAGTACAGACCTTCCTAAAATATCCTGTCGGAGAAACGAAATCGAACAGGTACTGATGAATCTCTTAACGAATGCATGTGATTCCCTGAATACCAGGTACCCTGCATATGATGAGGATAAAGTCATCCAGATCTCTGCCGAAACCGGCAGTCTCTCTGGAAATCCTTCCATTGTGTTCTGTGTAGAAGATCATGGTATGGGAATAGAAGAAGAAACATTGCAGCATATTTTCGAGCCTTTTTTTACCACGAAAGACAGAACCAAGGGGACCGGCCTCGGACTCTCCATCAGCCATGGGATTGTAACAAAACATCATGGTCAATTAAGGGTCGAAACAAAGCCTGGTCAGTTTACGAGGTTCTATCTGGAACTGCCGGTCGAACAGGAATGAGTGAGGAGGAGCGCATGAATAATTACAGGAGGATAGCTGTATGATCATACGAAAATGCAGTATCTGTAATAAAGAATTGGGACCGCCGATTGAAATGGGGATTCCGGAGGTGGTCACCTCTCATGGGATCTGCAGGACATGTCTTAACGAGTACATAAAGGGTTCAGGCATTTCTCTGGAAGCTTTCCTTGATAAGCTTCCAGCCCCCGTTTTTGTTGTGAATGGTGAGGGGAGAATTCAGAAGGCGAACAGCAAAGCAAAGGAAATCGTGTCAAAAGATGTAGATGAGATTGAAGGATTTCTCGGTGGTGAGGTCTTCCAGTGTCACTATTCAACGCTCCCAGGCGGCTGCGGTCAGACTGTGCACTGTAAAAGCTGTGCTATCAGGAATACCGTGATGAAAACCTTTGAGACGGGAATTGCATGCATACGGGTTCCTGCCTGCCAGGACCTTGACACTTTTACCGGGGTACGAACGATCAGATTTCTTATTTCGACCGAAATTGCGGACGATGTCGTTCTTCTTTTCATAGATGATGTACAGCCGATGGGAGAAGCTCAAACGGAATAAGACGAAAAGAAATGCTTCCTTCCTCTCGACTTTCAGGACTTTCTCACCAATGCTGCTGCGCTGTACACGAAAGGGAAGGTGGGGGATAGAGTCTCTTCAACACTGGGGGCGCCCCATCAGAGATACTCTCCTTGAATCGTGATCATCAACCAGAATCCCCGTAAAAATTTCATACGGCAATTGTATTCAGAAAACTTGTACACTATACTGACTGAAGAAAAGAAGTACACTTAGTTGTTTTCACAAAATTTGAGGTCGTGTATGGAAAAGTCTAAGCCAAAGAAACAAAACAGCCTGAAAAAGCAGTTCACGTCAGTTGTAGCTATTTTTGTCAGTATCACAATTCTTATTTTTATCCTGAGCGCAATGTCTGCCGCATTTCTTAACTCTGCCCGAGTATTCGTGCAGGGAGAAGGTATCTGGGCAAAAGCTCAGAAAAATGCGTTTATAAGTCTCTATCGCTATACCTACTCTCGGGATTCGAAAGATTTTAATGCCTATGAAACCTCCATGTCGGTAATCAAGGACCATAAAACGGGAAGAGATGCCCTTCTTCAGGACACCACCGACTGGAAAACAGGTTTCGAAAGCTTCGAAAGAGCCGGGTATGAAAAGGCAGACCTTATGTTTTCAAATCCCACGATCAGGTATTTTCATTCATTTCCTTACATGCGTGAGGCGATCTCGGTATGGACGAAAACAGATGCCTTGGTGAGTGAGATAAGCGCCCTTGCGAATGAAGTGAAGGAAACCTGCAATTCAACCATCACTACAGACGCTCTGGACACCCTCCGTTTACGCCTTATCACCATGAATAACGATTTATCAGCACTGGAAAAGGACTTCTCTCATGCTGTCCGAGAGGCAGCGACATGGCTGATGCGTCTCTTTTCATGGACCATCTTCATTATTCTCGTTGTCGCCCTTGGAATGGGATTATTCATAAGCAGAAAAATAATAAATGGAATAAATAGAACCGTTGAAAACGAACGAATGGCTCTTATCAAATCTGCGGAGCTCGAACGCGAGGCGAATGCCGCTAAGTCGATTTTCATTGCAACCATGAGCCATGAAATAAGGACACCCATGAATGCCATCCTGGGCATGACTGACCTTCTGAAGGACACCCATCTGACAACCGAGCAATTGGGATTCGTTAAAACCATTCATTCCTCTGGAATAGCCCTCCTCGATATAATCAACGATATACTTGATTTCTCGAAGGTGGAATCAGGGAGGCTTGAACTCGAACATATCAGCTTCAATATGGAGTATATGGTCAATGAGATTATCACCCTTCTTGATATGAGAGCTTCTGAGAAAAATCTTGAACTTATAGTTGACTACGGTCCTGACTGCCCTCAATACGTGAAAAGCGATCCCGGAAGAATTCGACAGGTACTGATTAACCTCCTCGGAAACGCAATCAAGTTCACACAGAAGGGACATGTCCTGCTCAAAGTCCGGCAGAAAGTGGACGAAAGGGGAAACACTGTCCTCCATTTCACCGTGGAGGATACAGGAATAGGCATATCTGCGAAGGATCAGGAGAAACTTTTCAATGCCTTCGTACAGGTGGACACGGGTACCGATAGAAAATACGAAGGTACCGGTTTAGGCCTTGCCATCAGTAAAAGGCTTGTAACGCTCCTTCAGGGAACCATCTCTGTCGAAAGCCGGCAAGGACACGGTTCCCGATTCCATGTGAGTATACCGGTTGAGACTGCAGAGGAACAGTCACGATTGAACCGCGCAGACCTGGAAGGAATAAAGATTCTCGTAGTAGATGACTACGAAGCAAACCGCAGAGTATTTGAAGGGCAGTTAAGGGCCTTTGGGATGCAGGTGGAATCAGTTTCCGGAGGAAAGGAAGCTCTGGAGAGCCTGCATAAAGCTACGGAAGAAGGCAACGAGTTTGATATCATACTGACCGACCAGAATATGCCGGAAATGGATGGATACACTCTCACAAGGCTGATTAAAAAAGATCGACAGATATCTTCTTCAGTTGTTGTGGTGACCTCCTCGGGACATCGTGGGAACGGACAGACATTCAAAGAGGCGGGAGCCTCTGGATATCTTGTAAAACCGGTAGATAGAAATACGCTTCATGATCTGCTTGCGAAAGTTCTTGGTATCAGGGGAATTTCTGACGCCCCGTTCATTACCCAGAATCTTCTTGACCATGAATTCAGGGAAGCGAAAGAACTGAGCAGCACTCATTTCTCAGGGAAGGTGCTGGTTGCCGAAGATACTCAGGCAAATGTTGTCGTGATACGAACACTGCTGTATAGACTAGGTTTGAGCGTTGTTATCGCAAACGACGGGAAAGAAGCCGTCGACCTTCATCAGAACGAGGATTTCGATCTGATTTTCATGGACCTTCGTATGCCTCACATGGATGGCATTGAAGCAACGAAGATTATCAGGAAGCGGGAACAATCAACCGGAGACCATGTCCCGATCATAGCGCTGACTGCAGATGTGGTCCCTCAGACCAAGAGGGATACACGAGCTGCGGGAATAGATTCCTTTGTGATCAAACCGTTCAACAGAGAGGAGATTATTGCGATGCTCTCTGAATATCTGCCGGATCATGGCAGAGTGAATACCGTTTCCGGCAAGGAGCCTTCCACATCCTCAGTTCAAAGGGGTCAGGAACATGAGAAGAATTCGATCTCACCGGATCAGATATCACGGATGAAAATGGAACTCGAAGAAGATTTTGAAACGTTCATGGAAGCGTATCTTTCAGGGACGCGGGAATCCATCGCGCTAATGAGGTCAAGTCTTCTCAGTGAAGACTTTGAATCTCTCCAGAGAGCCGCTCACAGCATTAAATCCTCAAGTTTGAATGCAGGAGCTGTCGAGGTATCGGAGCGAGCAGGAAATATTGAACATGAAGTCAGAGAGAACAGTCTGGTAGATCCTGATCAACAGATCAGCGATATCGAACGTGCGTTCAAACTGTTTGAGCAATTCATATCAAGCGGGAGAGCGTAACGCATGCATATACTGATAGTCGATGATACCTTAAGCGATAGAATTGTATTAAAATCCTATCTCAAGAAAATGGGGCATGAAATAACCGATGTGGGAAACGGAACCTCCGCTATCAATTACGTCAGAGATCACTACGGAGCATTAGATCTTATCATCATGGATGTCCTGATGCCCGAAATGGATGGACATGAAGCGGCGCGGCATATCCGTCTCATGGAAAACGATGAGTGGATTCCCATTATTTTTCTCAGCGGACAGACTGACGACAGGGACCTTGCAGCAGGAATTGATGCCGGTGGGGACGACTACCTCTTCAAACCGGTGAATAAAACCATTCTTCAGGCAAAAATCTATGCGATGCAGCGTATTTCTGTTCTGAGAAAGAACCTTGCGGAGAGTGTGAGACAACTTGAACTCATCTCTCAGCAGGACGGTCTTACCGGTGCCGCAAACAGGAGGCATCTTGATTCAAGACTCGAGCAGGATTTCAAAAAAGCACAACGCGATAAAACCCCGCTCTCTTTCTGTATGATCGATGTTGACCATTTTAAACATTTCAATGACTCTTTCGGGCATCTTGCCGGGGATGAATGTCTGAAAATGATTGTTTCAGTTATCAGGAAAGTTCTGAGATACCCCGATGATCTGGTGGCACGCTACGGAGGGGAAGAGTTCTGCTGCCTACTTCCTGACACACCGAAGAATGCCGCTGTTCAGCTTGCTGAAACTATGAGATCTCACATTCAAAAGACCCTGATTACGCATAAAATTGCGGGAAAACCTGCCTCAGCTACGGTTAGTATAGGTGTGTCCACAATGATCCCGAAAGAGTACGATACGGTAAAAATGCTTATAAGACAGTCTGACACTGCTCTGTATGAGGCAAAAAGTACAGGACGTAATCAGGTAAAAGTGTATAGAGAAGAGAGCTGAGATCTATACTACCGTTCATTCAGTTCGTTCCTGCCAGAGTTCCGTCCGCTTCGCAGATACTGGAGAGATCATTCATCAGCTGCTCGTATTCTACACCCTTCTTTTCTTTCCGAATGATCTTTCAGGTTCTCCTTGTACGAGGCTACTTGAATGTGCTGCACGAATATAATCCGTTCATAGAAGATCTGCAATATACTCGATCATTTTTTCGATCTCAAACAACGGGAGTCCGATAAGAAAACTTTTTAGTTCGTCAATATCTTCCCCGAATTGAACTTTATGGGTAATGGCAGCAACCTTTTCCTTTCTCGCCATAAGATCGAACTTCAATACATACTCAGGTCTTCTGATAGCGATATACGTCCAAAGTGATTTTATTTTCCCCGTTTTTCCGGCTTTTACTATAATAGGAAGGATCATGCCGCCATGAGAATAAATGAAATCTACTTCAGCAGCTCCCTTTCTTTTATTATTCAACCAGTAGTACAGCTCGGAAGTCAGCACATTCGCATCGATATGTTTGAGATGCTGGGCGATGAACTGTTCTGTCATGGAGCCTTTCGTCTGTAATGTTTCTGATGTCAGATTGAAGATATCATCCCATCTTGTTCCAAGCATCGCATTGTATAGACCGATATCAAGAAAAAACAGTTTCATGACTGACGGGTCTGTACCCGCAGAAAGAGGAAGCCCATTACAATGCGTGTATGTCGTTTTGATGATGACTCCCGCTTTTGCAAGCAGATCAATCGCAGACTTCACTCTTCCCGAGTGCACGGCGGAGACCTCTGAGAATATAACCTTCTCTCCGAGATGTGCGGCAGTGTATTCAAAGACATCAGAAACCCGTGAAAATTCCTTGCCAGTGGCATATTTTGGAATATCATCCCTATACGATTGGAGGATAGCATTGTGGATATCCCTGACTTCCTTATGATCCCCTTTTTCCACCCAGCTTCGTACGGCCTCAGGCATTCCCCCGGTATAATAATATTCCTTCAGGAGACCTGCGCCATAATCCAACCAGGAGACATCACTCTCATCTCGAAGAGTTCTCCCTTCCCACTGTTGGAGAAAGATTTCTTCACCCTTTGCACGGAGGAATTCACTGAATGTCATAGGACCCAGCTGAAGATACTGAACTCTGCCGACCGGCATAGAGAATTTTGCTGCATTCATCGCAACTTCCAACAGGGAACCAGCTGCGATTACCCTCAGATGAGGTATTTTCTCGTAGAAATATCGTAATCGGTTGATGACTCTAGGCTGAGCCTGAACTTCATCAAAGAATATGAGTGAGGAGTCTGAAATCTTTTCACCGCTCACAAGCTCGATTTCCTGGATGACCTTCTTGATGGTGAAAGATGTATCATTCTCCATCTGTCTGAGTTTAACTGTCTCGAAGTCAAGCTCGATGAGGTGAATCTGATTTTTCCGGCAGAACATGCGGACTAACGTCGACTTGCCGACTTGACGTGCTCCGCGAAGAATCAACGGTTTAGAGTTCGGGTTTCTATACCATGTATCAAGAAATTGAAGTGCTTTTCGATCCATATATACACTATACTGCAGAAATACTAAATCAGCAACCTGTTTCAGCTTTCTATTACCATATCAGCAACCTGTTTCAGCTTTCTATTACCATATCAGCAACCTGTTTTAGATTTTTATTACCAAATCAGCAACCTATTTTGGTAAACATGTATAAAAATACGCGTAGACAAATGAAGCTCCCCGCCCCAAGGGAGGGGTATCCATCATCTCATCAAGAAATTTTTAATTGATCGGTGAAAGGAATGTAAGAGGTATATGAGGTGCTGCATACATCAAGAGTCCTACACTGCTCTTGACATACCCTTCTTTCTGTGAGTTACTGTACGAAAGAGGGGGTTATTTATGACACGTAATGACATATCAGCCCTGAAACAATGGTTTTCAAGGACTCACAGAAAACCAATCATTCTGCGGGGAGCCCGTCAGGTAGGGAAGACCTACCTCGTCAGAGCTTTTGCTCGGGAGCTTGGGTTGGACCTGGTTGAACTGAACCTGGAAAGACATCTGGAACTGAAAAAGGTCTTTCTCACAAAAAACCCCCATACCATCATTCCTGAGATTGAAGGAACTTTAGGAAAAAGGATAACCTCAGATCATACACTCCTGTTCATCGATGAAATACAGGCTATTCCAGATGCAATTGCTGCTTTGCGTTATTTCCATGAAGAACTTCCAGACCTACCTGTCATTGCAGCAGGCTCTCTTCTAGAATTTGTCCTGGGCTCTCACACATTCTCCATGCCTGTCGGCAGGGTATCCTATCTGCATATGGGACCTTTGACTTTTCTTGAATTCCTGGATGCAGTGGACCCCTACGGTGCCGATGAACTTCGATCCTTGGAAAGGAATGCAGTTGATCTTTTCAAACATATGTCTTTTATTCCAAACTCACTTCATCAGAGAATGAATGAACGGTTAAGGGAATATTTTTACATTGGGGGGATGCCTGAAGCTGTAGCAGTGTATCTTGAGACACGTGATCTATATCAGGTATCAGAAATACAAGATTCTATCATTCATACATACTTCGATGATTTCTCTAAATACGCACAAAAGGTTGACCCGCTCCTTCTTCAGACCATTCTTCGAAGGATGCCTTCTTCTGTCGGCCAGAAGATTCTTTATACCCGATTTTCTGAAGATAGGACTTCCAGACCGATAAGACATGCACTAGAATTGCTGATACAGGCTCGACTTATATCGAAAGTTATTCACTGTAATGCAAACGGGATCCCGATTGGTGCTGAAATGGATGAGCGCGTATTCAAACTTCTCAACCTTGATATCGGCCTGATGAACCGCATGGCCGGACTATCGCTGACCGATATAAAGAGGATGACGGACCAGAGACTGATCAATGAAGGAGCCCTTGCTGAACAATTCATCGGACAGCAGCTGCTTAGAGACCAGTCCCTCAGGTCACCGCTCTTTCTCCATTATTGGCAAAGGTCCGCTAGGAAGAGTAATGCAGAAGTGGATTATGTGATACAACTAGATTCTTCAATAATTCCTATAGAAGTGAAAGCAGGGAAATCGGGCACTCTCAAATCTCTTCATCAGTTCATGTCCGAAAAGAATTCACCGATTGCAGTTCGTTTCGATCTCAATCCCCCTTCGCTGCAGCAGATTTCCGTAGCACTTCATGACACATCAGCTGTATCCTACCCGCTTATCTCGCTTCCTCTGTATGCCGTAGAGATCCTTCATACAGCAGCAAGGAATATCATGGACAACATCCCTGAAAGATTGAGCTGAAGGGTGTAATCATACACAGGACAACCTGTCGATCTGTTTTCAGTCAGAGTGGATGATGTCCATACAATGGGATTCAATGAAGAAGGTGGGTTTCGACTCTTCACAATATCCCTCACTGACTCTGCATATACTCCACGAACGGTGTATCCTCTGTGAAGAAATGATCGTGGATTATTTCATTGTTGAGGAAGTGTTTCATAGAATCAAGACCGTTCTATTCCATCACCTCAAACCTTTTCAGTGCATGCTTTACCAGGTACGCATTGTGATGGTTGCCATTCGGTTACTCCGCTTCCCTCAATCAGATTTCAGCCCGGCCCCGCACATGGGAATAAGAGCATCGGGAGTCTTCCCGTAGAGATCACAGTACTTCAGGTAGCCCGCGTACGTTGCAGCACTCGTGTGTTCACAGTAGACCCCTTTTTTCGCAAGCAGTTCTCTCGCCTCCAGGATTCTTTCTTCCGGTGCAGTGATAACCTCTACCCCGTACGTTCTGATAATCTTCAGGATATCTTCTCCCCTGGCCGGTTCTGCTATAGCTATCCCCTCGGCTAGCGTCTTTTGAGAAGTGACAGGCTCTGGTTCTGATGCTCCCGAGGCAACTGCCTTCGATAAAGGGTCGCAGTATTCACTCTGGACAACGATGAGTCTCGGCATTTGCTCGATATGGCCGCTGCGAATAAGTTCCTCAAGCCCTTTCACTATCCCGAGAAACAGCGTCCCGTTTCCGACAGGAACGAACAGATGGGAAGGAATCCTCCCGAGCTGCTCATACACCTCATAGATATAGGTTTTGGTACCCTCATAGAAAAAGGGGTTGAAGACATGACTGGCATAGAACACCTTCTCTCGTTCAACCTTCTCCCTGCACACTTCGGCGCAATGGTCCCTTGATCCCTGAATGACATGTACTGCTGCCCCATGTGCCCTGATCATCTGAATCTTCTTCGGGGAAGTCCCTTCAGGGACGAATATCTCACAGTCAATGCCTGCTCTGGCACTGTATGCGGCTATGCTGTTACCCGCATTTCCGCTGCTGTCCTGTACCACTGAATTCACTCCGATTGTTTTGCAATGAGAGATAAGCATTGCCGCACCCCGGTCCTTGAAAGAGAGTGTGGGCATGAAATATTCCATCTTCAGCAGCACATCTTCATCCAAGGATATGATAGGAGTCATCCCCTCCCCCATCGAGACACCTTTCCAACCATCGTCCTCAAGCGGCAGGAACGCCCTGTAGCGGAACAGTGACCAGGTATCGGTATCGATCAGGGAAAGATCGAAGAGAGGAGGTTTGAAATCGAGGTCCCACAGCCCTCCGCACTCGCACTTCGCCTTCAGAGTATGTATACTCTCAGTCATCCCGCATTGCGAACAGATATATCTTGCTTTCATTACTTCCTCTTTCTTGAAGGTATAGGTCACACACCCTGATTCACCTAAGACGTTTGTATGGCACTGACCGGTGAGGGCAATTCCCCAGGGTTGTATCTTATCTGATTCCTTTCATGATTCCCAGTTCTCCTGCATTCACTTTTCACTTTCCCCCTACCTGTGCATCTGATTTATAAGTCTTTCTTATATATTAATAGGTATTCGATATTTTACTGATGTGGATTCCAACGCTACATTTATCCATAAGGATAATTACAATGTATCAAAAAGGAGAAACATCAATGAAACACAAGACACTCTTGCTTGCAGGAAGAATAGCGCTCTTCGCCCTCTTATTCCTCGCCGTGCTCACTCCAGTCTTCGCCGAAGGGTTACATGAGTCAGCTCCCGGTCCTGCCGGACTTATGGCGACAGACAGTTCACTCTACTCTATGGCATCGACCGATCACCCTCTCACAGCATCTCAGCCGGAGGGATTCCGTGTCACGCTCATAGGTTCCGGTCTGCCTAAACTCGATCTCGATAAAATCGGACCGAGCATGCTCGTAGAATATCAAGGAACGAAGATTCTTGTTGACTGCGGCTATGAAGCAATGACAGGCCTCATGAAAGTCGGCATCAATCCTACCGATATCACACACCTTCTATTCACCCATCAGCATGCCGACCATAACGCAGACTTTGTGGCATTCTTCATCGGTGGATGGGATGGTCAGAAAGGAAGAAGAGAGCTGTCGATTGCAGGCCCCGGCACTCAGGCGCTGTATGATTCTGTCCTCGGATTCTATGGGGAAGACCTCTCTTACCGCATCAACGTCGTAGGATCTCCGAGTGACGGGATTTACACGAATGTGGATATCAATGATTTCACTGATGACTATGAGACTCTTGAGATCGATGGAATCAAGATTTCAGCTATTCCTGTTCCTCACACGATCAAGACGTATGCATTCAAATTCGAAGCAGGCGGACAGTCTGTAGTGATCACCGGAGATATGACGTATAACGAACAGATCAAGGATTTCGCTGCCGGAGCAGATATCGTCGTCATTGACGCTCTTCAGGCTGCAGATTTCTCAGATATTCCGGAAAAGGCCAGAGCCATGGTAAGAAAGAACCTTTCCCGCTCTCATATCATGAACGAGGATATCGCAGAAATTGCGGCGACCGCTCAGATGAAAAATCTTGTACTCGCTCACTGGGCAGGAGACCTGACTCTTCAGAACAGTATCGACCTCTATCGCGCAGCCGGTTATACCGGTGAAGTCACAAAGGGTGTCGACGGCATGGTTATAGAACCATAACTCTTCTTCTTCCACCTATGAATGAATCCCGGTGGACCGGCAGGCAGCCTGCCCCTCCCCGGGATGTTCAGTTTACTTCCTCACCCTCACAATTCCGTGAATACCTCTCTATCGCCTCGGAAAAAGCTATTCTGGGATCTCTGGTATTTGACCTGTGCCACGCACAGATCAGGAAATAGGAAAACTCCTGACCGATCACATCAAAACATTTCAGGTGATGGTCAAGGCAGACACTCCTGTCCATAAAAGTGACTCCCTCATTCAATTCTACCAGAGAGATCATATTCTCGTTGTTGTCTGCATATATGGTTTCGACAGGAAGGACACCAAGGGAGTCCCAGGTTTCAGAATTCCTCACATCACTTCCCGGAAGGAAATCGGGATTAATGGTAATGAAGGTCTCGTTCCTTAGATCCCGAGCATCGATGGAATCCTTTTCTGCAAGATGACTGCTCTTTGAGACAATGACGTAGGGTCTTCTTTTCTCTATCCGTATGAACTGCATCTCCTGCACGATCACCTTATCGAAGGAGAATGTGAAGATGATATCAAGATCCCCGTTTCGCAGTTTCTTCTCCAGCTCGCTGATGGTGTGCCGTGTCAGTTTCACAGTTGTATCAGGATACTGCTTTGAGAACATCTTCAGTATCGGGGGAAGAAAGGAGAAATAGTGAATTCCCTCAGGAAACCCGATATTCAATGTGTCGGTTCTCTTCTCCCCCAGCTGACGGATTTTATCAAGTGAGACTTCAATGTCACCCAGGAGCGTATGAAATTCACTGAGGAACAGGCTGCCGGCAGGAGTAAGGCTGACAAAGCGGGTATCGCGATTGAACAGCTCGACCCCGAGCTCTTCCTCAAGTTGTTTTATCTGCATACTGAGGGCAGGCTGTGATATATGGAGACTTTTCGATGCTGCTGTAAAATTGAGATGTTCAGCTACTGCAAAAACATACTCTATCTGGGTAAGGTTCAAAGTTCACTCCGCACAGGAAATTGAAATAATGATAGATAGATTGATACCACCTGTCAATTCATTTCATAGGTTCAGGGAGGGAACGAAAAAAGCTCCCCCCTCCTCACCAACGGTGCCAGAGGGGGAAATTGTATAACGAAAAAAATATTTTCTGGAGGAGTCCCCGACTGCGTCGGGGGGTACCCGCCATTTTCCAAAGATTAGAAGGAGAAGCTCAGACCAGTCTTCACATAGTGATCTGATGCATCATCTCCGTTGCCGCTGAAACCGTACTTCACGTAGGTATCGATATCGGCAATTGTATAGGCAGCCTTTGCCCAGGCACCGAAAGCGATATCATCAAGGTCTTCGACAGCGACACCTGCAGAGGTGGTGAATTCGTCTGTGACTTCATAACTTCCACCGAAGTAGAGATTGTTCACTTTCTGCTCATTCGTGTATTCAGCGTAGAGAGAAAAGGCATCCTTTCCGCCTGTCACCGCTGCAAAGTAGTTGTTCTTTGAGCTGTCATCGACAGCGAAGTATCCTGAACCTGACACACTGAGATCGAAACCGAGACCGGCAAGGACGGCGACGTCAACGTCGGTGCTTGCGCTCATACCCATTCCTGTCACTGTGTAGTCATCGAAATCGGCCTGATCAACAACGTTGAATGCCACTGCGATACCTTCCACCGGATTCAATTCAGTACCGAAGAAGTAACCACTGTCGATGATATCGACTCCACCCTTCACAGAAACGAGGTCTTCATACGCGACACTCACTGCAATAGGAAGATTATCACCTGCAATATCACTGGAACTCAGTGAAAAATCATCTTCAGCTCCGCTTGGATTTGAATAGACCGAAGTTCCTGACGGACTCTGATTGCCGGCATAAAGCTTCACCGTCACAGGAAGGGATACTTCGATGGTATTGAGTATCTCGTTGATTTTAAGGGTTGCTGAGGCCTTGACGTCTCCCACAGACTGGTCACTCTCACCAATCGTCTTCACATCGAGGTCCCAGAGGTCACTTTCAAGACCGAATGAGAGTTCGGCAGCATGGGATGCATCGCCTTCGCCATCTCTCGTGACATTCCCGTCAAAATCGGTCTTGTAATCGAAGCTGAAGTCACCCGTGAACTGAGGTGCAGCAAACACCTGTGCAGCAATCAGTGCTGATACTGCAAGAAGAACCATACATTTTTTCATTCAGATTATCTCCATTTTTTTGAATTGGTATGGCATCAGAGTGACACACTAACGTGTGAACAGCATGTGAGGTGTATGGAAAAGAGAGGAGAAATGTGTGGTTTACGTGAAGCCGTTACCGGCCGGATTGCGGCCAGCGGAGTGAGAGGGTCACCAAGCCGTTTTCCTGACGGAACGAAGCGGTTCCTCCGTGTGATTCCATGATCTGACGGATGATGGAAAGTCCCATTCCCGATCCCGATTTCGAGCGAGACTCATCTGCACGGTACCAGGGATCGAAGAGGTGCTCACATGCCTCCTCCGACAGAGACCCTCCGTTCGTGAAGGTCATAGTGACATCTTTCGAGTCTTCTTCTGTATGGATGCTCCACTTTACAGGAACATCATCTGTTCCATACTTGCAGGCATTGGTGACAGCTTCCCGGGCGACGAGGAGGAGCAGACGCCGGTCCCCTTCCATTCTCTCGATCCCGATATCCATCACGATCTTCTTTGAGCAGGAGAGGGAGGAGAATACATCATCGACGAAGTCGAGCAGGTTGATCTCCTCATAGGTCACGTGAAAATCGGGAGCTTCCATGGAAGAAAGGGTCATCACCGACACGATTCGTTTTTCGAGTTCCTCGATCTCACCGTTCATCCGCTCAATGAGTGTTCTGTCGAGAGGTACGACCCCGTCAAGAGCGCTTTCTGCAGATATCTTCAGTGAGGTGACCGGAGTATTGAGGTCATGAGCAATCCCCTTCAGCCACTGCTGACGCATTCTCTCATGAGCGTTCAGACGCTTTCGGAGCGTCTCTACCGACTCCTCAATCTGCGTCAGTTCCTTGATCGTTGAAGGAACATGCTCCGCTTTTGCTTTTCCCCCTGCGAGTTCTTCAAGGGAACGGGCAATGCGCCGTGCGTGCCGGGAAACCGCGAAGGCGATCAGCTGGGAACCAATGAAGGCAATAACAAGGGCGACGGGTATCGTGATAACGAAGGCGTTAATGATCTTTCGTATCAGAAGTGCTTTCATCGCATACGCGATGGGGTCGAGCACCATCACTTCCACACTCCCGATCAGATTCCCGCTTTCGCCTCCTGAGTAAAGCGGTATGGCACCTATCACTTCATGGTCAGGCAGGGGCCTTCGGGACCTGTCGGGAACTACCCTGACATCCTGACTTACGGAAACTTCGGAGGGGGTCGAGAGCTCATGGACAACAGTGTCTGATGAAGGAATAAGGAAGGGTGCCTCATCGGCAGTCACTCCCTTATGAGTGTTTTCAAGAATGAACAGGGCATTGTCCTGAGGATCTTTCAGGACGAGGGAGAGAATACGGTCATCGGCAGCCATCCAGAGTACCGGTTTGACCCTCTCGAGATCCCATGCTTCCCCTTCATGGAGAGAAAACTCAAGGATATCATCAAGACGGTTTTCATAATCGGTGAACGCTTCTTCAGCGAACTGATGCGACTGGTGGCGAAGCATGAGAACCAGCTCAACGGTCTGCACGAACAGGATGATGAGGGTGACAGCCATGATTGAGAAGAAGAGGCGGAAGAAGAGACTTTTTTTCCTCCTGCACCTCTTTAATATCTTCAACTGTCCCATCAGCACCCCTTTCCTGAGAAACGGTACCCATACCCCCGTACCGTCTCGATCCATCTCAGACCGCTTTCACCAAGTTTTGCCCGTATGTTCTTCACATGGGTATCGACGATCCTGTCGTACGATTCAAAGGAGTACTGAAAACACGTTTCGAGTACCTGGGAGCGGGAGACAACACTACCGGCATTGTGTATCAGGTGGGTGAATATTCTCCACTCGGCGGCGGTCAGGTCTATCTCCCTTTCATCCAGGAGGAGCACATGCATGTTCTCATCGACCCTGAGGCTCGATCCTTCAAGAGTCCAGATTGATTCTTTGCTTTCTTTCTTCTCTTTCTCCTGACAACTGCGGCGTATGATCGCATCGACACGGAGTACAAGTTCCTTGGGAGAAAAGGGCTTCACAATATAATCATCGCAGCCCAGCTCGAAGCCCATGATCCTGTCACTCTCGGAGCCCCTGGCCGTGACGAATATGACAGGGAATTCATGGGAGCCGCGCAGCTGCTTCACGAAGGCAAAGCCATCGCCATCGGGCATCATCACATCCTGAACAAGCAGGTCAGGAACTGTGTGAGTGAGTGCGCTCTTCGCCTCCTGAATCAAAGCAAATTTCGATACTGTGTAGCCCGAAAGTTCAAGGTAGGCGGCTACTCCCTCTCGTATGGATTCGTGATCTTCCACGATGAATATCTGTTTCATGCGTCCACTATGGGAAGTAATGAAAAGAATAGCAAGCGCAATAAAAGGAAAGGGGGGTATCTTCATGCAATCTCCATATATTTCCCATTCGCATCACAAATTGGGGGCATACCTTTGCAATCAGAAATACTGAACTAATACTCTTCACACCAGGTGAGGAGTAAAGGAGAAAGAACAATGAAACACAGAACATCCCCCATGAAGTTAGCTATGATTCTCATAGCGGCATGTGTCCTGGCAGTCCCTGCCCTCACTGCCTCAGCAGTTGCCGAGGTCGAAGAGGGACCTTCCCTCTGGAACGCAGCAGATGCGATCGCAGATGCAAGTGAGACGACCATCCCCTCCCTGAGAACCATCGTCTATGCCGAAACCGACGGTGAAGGCAATGCCCTCTACACCGAAAGCGCATCGGTATCGATCAGTCAGTCCCACGGCGGACGCTACCTGACACTCAGAGAAAGCGGCGGTAAGAGCGCCTTCGATATTCTTGACCGTTACACTGACGGACTCGTACTCACACCGTTCAACGACAACCTCTATGATGTGGAGTATACCTACACAGGAACCGATGAGTCGGTAGAGGGAACCACCGCGGCAGTGTACACCTTCTCTATGGCCTACGAGTCAGCCCTTGCCTACTACAACCCCAACTACGGTGATATCGTGGGCTCTGACGGGTATAATGAAGAAGAGAGTGTGATCGGTTGGGACTTCGATGACGATGATTTCGACGGAACGATCACAGGAAAAATCTGGCTCGACAAGGTATCGGGAAACATCCTTCAGATGGAGACCACTTATGTTCTCGACGGAGAGAATGTGGCAGATGATATCACACTGACTCAGGTTGTGAGCTACACGGAAGCAAACGGAGCCACTGTTCCTTCGGTGATCACCATCAGCGGCACCTCAGAGAACTTCGAGAGAAGCTCAGGAAGCCTCAACGTCACTGATTTCCTTATCATCGAGCAGCAGAGTCATTTCCAGGTTGATGAAAAATTTGCAAAGGGAGAGAGTGTAATCTGATCACTCCTCATCAGATCTCCCTTCGAGGCTCCCTGTGAACTCACCTCAGTTCCCGGGAGCTTCATTATATTCAAAACAGCTTACAGCCGGTTATCGAACAACTGATCGAACTCAGGAACGGCCGATCGGGCTTTTCGGGGAGTGTCGAGGTTCATATTCCACTCAAGAAGTTTTCCAAGGAGATCCGCTCGTTCTTCAGGATTCTTCTCCCAGAGGTCATCGGTCTCCCCAGGGTCGCTGATCATATCGAAGAGCTGACCGCTCATTGCATCATCAACTCCCTTTTCAGAGTGATATACATTCAGCTTATACCGCTCATCCCGTATCATCGTGGCATTGATCGAAGGAGTGAAATAGCGTCCCGTTTTCGCTATCCCCGTCTCCCTGTAGGCGCAGACGACGGTTTCATGTCCTTTGATATCTGCAGAGCAGAGATCGAGGGAATCAGGCATGAGGGAGGTGATCTCCTTCTCTTCCACCCCTGCCGCTTTCAGTACCGTGGAGGCAATATCGTGGGGCTGCACAAGAGCATCGCTTCTCTCTCCGGGGACAACGTTTCCGGGGTAACGAAGGATGCAGGGAACCTTTGTACAGGCATCATAGAAATAGGCACCCTTCACCACCAGGTTATGGTCACCAAGCATATCACCGTGGTCGCTCACAAAGATAACAAGGGTGTTATCCTTCATTCCTTTTCTTTCGAGCGTATCGAGCACCTGCCCCACCGCATCATCTATCAGGCACACTGAGGCATAATACCCCTCTTTCATCGCAGTGAAATCCTCTTCAGTGAAACCGCTCACCTCTCCGAGATACCCGTCCACCTGCTCCTGCCGTATCCCTCTGATCGTGAAGGGATCTTCGGAAGGATGAATGCGACGGGGAGGCAGCTGCGAAGTATCGACTCTTTCAAGATATTCGCTCGGGACATCGTCATAGGGGTTGTGAGGATCGAAGAGACTCATCATGCAGAAGAAGGGGGAGTCCTGGTCATGCTGTTCAATGAATGAACAGGTGCGCTCAGCCGCCCACTGAGTGAAATGGTACTCTCTCGGGATGTGCTTCAGCTTCCTTCCCTGCTCTTTGAGGGCGTTGAAGACATCAATATCCTTCTCTTTCAGCCAGGCCGCGTACCCGTTCAAAGGAGAATCGAGGGAAATGGAAGCTTCCATGCACCACTCGTAGATATCGAATCCGTCGTGCGGATGACGTCTCTTCTCCTCCTCTATCCTTCCGCTCACATGCAGTTTCCCGAACAGTGCGGTTGTGTACCCCAGATTCTTCAGGTGCCAGGGGAACAACTTTTCTTCGTCGGGGAGGATGTCATGAAGACGGAGGACCCCGTGTTCAGGTACATGCTTACCGGTGAACAGGGAGGCTCTGGAGGGGGTGCAGATGGGGTTGTTCACATAGCAGTTATCGAAGGTTCTTCCCTCTGAAGCCAGTCGGTCGAGGTGGGGTGTCTTGATGAAATCGATACCGTAACATCCCAGAGAATCCCACCGCTGCTGGTCGGTCATGCAGATGAGGATATTCGGCTGTGTGAGCTTTTCCATTCATTACCTCCTTGTACTCTTCATGATTGCCATTGGGGATGCAGGAGGTCTGATGAAAGGTGAATATCTATTGGCATGCAATGGTCTTGAGGATATGGTACGTTCTCTGAACGTGTTTGTCGACCCTTATGTGAATCGCGGAGAGGAGGACTCCGCAGGTTGAATGAGTGGACCTATACGGGGACGACCAGCAGGTCATCACCGCTTTCCACTATCCTTACATCTACTCCGTACACTTCCTTCATATTCTCGGGAGTGATGATGCTTCTGTCTCCGGCTGCCTGTATGCGGCCGTCTGAGATCAGAAGGAAGGAATCGCAGTAGCGAAGGGCGAGGTTGATATCGTGCATCGTCATCACCGCAGCTCTGGGGTATCCATGGATGACACCCTGCAGTTTGGTCATGAGCTGGTGCTGGTGCATGATATCGAGTGAGCTGGTGGGTTCGTCAAACAGGATCACCCTGGGATCTTGTGCGAGAGCACGGACGATCTGGACGAGCTGAAATTCACCTCCGCTCAGTTCATCCACATACCTGAGTGCAATTTCCCTTATTCCCATGAACTGAATCGCCTCTTCCACCTTGGCAAAGTCCTGGGCTGTCGGTTCCCACCGGAAATAGGGTTTGCGTCCGAGCAGGACCATGTCATAGACACTCATCCTGGAGAGTTCTCCCCGCTGAGGTACCCATCCTATGTGCCGTGCGATAGCTGCGGGTTTCATCTCTCTGATCTCTTTCCCGTCGATCTGTACCGTTCCATCCTGAGGTGAGAGAACCCGGTTGAGACACTTCAGGAGTGTGGTTTTGCCTGCCCCGTTTCTTCCGAGGATAGCGAGGATCTCCCCCTCCTTCACCTCGAAGTTGATATCTTCAAGAACAGGGTGACTTCGGTAGCTGAATTCGAGGGAATCGATGGAAAGTATCATCTACTCCTCCCTGCTATAAGGAGGTAGATGAACAGGGGTCCTCCCATAAGGGAGGTGAGGATACCGACGGGAAGCACCATGGGAGAGAGGATCGTCCGTGCCGCCGTGTCGGAGGCGAGAAGGATCAAGGCTCCTACGAGAGGTGATGCGATAAGGAGAAAACGATGGTCTCCACCGAATATTCTTCGTGCGATGTGAGGTCCCAACAGCCCGATAAAGGCTATGGTTCCGAAGAAGGAGACGATGATTGCTGAAAGGATGGAGGCTGCCACCATACCGAGAATTCTGACGGCATTCGTTCTCACCCCGAGTCCTTTTGCCGCTTCCTCTCCTGTATCCATCGCATTGAAGTCCCAGCGGTAGGCGTAACAGAGCAGCGCGATGGGAAAAAATACGAGAGCGGTGATGCCGAGGAACTCCCAGGAAGCTCTTCCCAGGTCCCCAAAGGACCAGGAGACGATGCTTGCAAGCTGGATGCTGTCGGCAAGGTACTGCATGAGGGTGAGGCCGGCTGAGAATATCGAGCCGATCGCGATTCCGGCGAGCACCATGGTCTCTGCCGATATCTTCGTGAACACGGTGAGAAGAAGTATCGCAAGAGTCGAGAGCATGGAGAAGACGAAGGCCGAGGAGGCTACGGTGAAGGTGTCGCTTATGAGAATCGTTGAAGTCGTTCCGACTCCTGCATTGAAGAACACAATTGCGAAGGATGCTCCGAAGGCCGCGGCATTCGAGAGTCCGAGGGTATAGGGGGAGGAGAGAGGATTTCGAAGCACCGACTGCATGACGGTTCCCGAAAGGGAGAGTCCCCCTCCGACAAGGAGGGCTGCAAGGATACGGGGCATTCTCACATCCCATATGATTCTTCCTGTCCCGCTCCTGTCTAGTTTCACAAGGCTTGAGACGACCTCTTTAAAACTGATGGAGATCGACCCCGCCGTTGCTGCGGCGAGGGCAAGGAGGAACAGAAGAACCGAGGCGATGATAAGGAAGAGCACCTTCTTTCTGATGTACCCTCTGTACAGAGAATGTACGGCAGGAAACTGAGCGTCTCTCTGCCCGTCTGTGCTCTTCTCACCCTTGTTCATCTAGTTGAACCAGTTAACCTTGGCAACCCCGGGTCCTTGTTTTTCAGTAACAGTGCTGTAGGAAAGAGGGGAAGCGAAGAAAAGCTTCCAGAGCTCTTCAGCTTTCTCGGGTATCGAAATATCAGCAAACGCTTCAGGATAGAGCACCTTCGAGACTGCGTAGACATTGATCAGCTGATTTTCCCAGTTTGTTCCATAGTATTTATAGACGAATGTTGAGTAGACCTCCTGATTGCTGAAGGCAGGAACCTGTTCCATCAGGACGTCCCTGTTCGTATTGAATCCCGCCTTCGAGAGGTTGAGGTTCGCTGCATCGATGAATACGTATTCGGGAGCTGCCGCTACCAGGTCCTCAAGACTCGTCATGTAGGGCTGTCGGTTACCCGCAGGATTGGTGGGCATCACGTTCTCAGTCCCGCTCAGGTCGAAGGGAAGGTAATCCCCAGTCGTACGGAGCAGGTCTGCCGGTCCCCAGTACATCATGCCGCCCGCATATGCTTTCTGAGGTACATTGATGGCTGCAGTTCGTGATTCTATATCTTCCAGCGCTGAGCTGATACCTGCTATCAGCTGTTCAGCTCTCTCTTCCTTTCCTAAAACAGAACCGAGCACCTCAAGCTGATGATAGAAGCGGTCGGTGTCATAGAGTTCGACATCGACATCGACTGCGAAGACGGGGATGCCCAGGGTATCCTGCAGCTGATCCACCTGTGTGATATCACGAATCGAGGTGATGATCAGGTCGGGATCTGCGGCTATGATGCCTTCTATGTTCTCACGATTCCCGATCGATGGAAGGTCGCGCAGTTCAGGATGTGCGATCCGGTAGGTCGCCAGCTGGAAAAAATTGTAGTCGCTCTTCTCCCTTCCGTTCCCTGCATCTTCGACAGCGATGACGCTATCAGTCGCATCGAGGTAGGAGATGAGACGGAGAGCTCCCGCCTCCAGGCCGATCACGGAATCGACGTGAGTCGGGACAGTAATGGTGCGTCCTCTCATATCGGTAACGCTCATGGTATCGGAGGAGGTATTCTCCTCCATCTGGGGGGCTGCAAAAAGAACTGCCGTGCTGAAGATAAGCAGGACTGAAAGCATCAGAAGTGTCAGGGATGACGGTACATCGCGTCTTGAAAACATTGAATAACTCCTTATGAAAAAGCCGACATCACAGGAAATGTCTTTCCTCATCGACTCCAACAGTAACACGATTTTAATATTTCGTGTTACTCTCATCATTGTTATAGGGTTTCACTCGTTCCGTCAAGCGCTTATTTCCCGTTCCTTTACAAACGTCAGGACGAAGCCCCTGGGACAGCTGCATCACACGAGGTCAATATAGTGAGGAATGATATCGATGTATTCGTTGTCTTTCGTCAGAAACCCTCCGGGAATGGTTCCCAGCCGGGTAAAACCGAGTTTCTCATAAAGATGAAGGGCTCCCGCGTTCACTTCCGTCACCGCATTGAACTGAAGGATACGAAAGGAAAGGTCTTTCGCCTTTTGTATCGAATGGAGAACAAGCTGCTCCCCTATTCTCTTCCCCCACTGACCGCTTTTCACTGCGTATGATGCGTTCGCGATATGTCCACAGCGCCCCACATTATTGGGGTGGAGGATATAGAGACCTAGGATCTCACCTTCAGAATCAAATACCCCGGTGAAGGACTGTACAAAGAAAAATTCTGAAGCTTTCTTTTCATTCAGGACATCCGTCTGAGGAAAGGCTGTTCCGGCTTCCACCACCTCGTTCCAGATAGCAATCATCTCTTTCAGGTCCTGTTCACTGTATGTACGTATCATAACGGGTATGTCCTTCCTTTTTCTTTTTTTTATGTCCTGTCGAAAGCGAGACGGGCAGCGAGAGCGATGATGACCGAACCGCTGATCTTCTGAAGGTAGTCCCCTCTCTTCCTATTGTTCCTGAGGGAGCGGGACATGAAGGCTGAAGCAAAGACGAGGAGGAAGCACCAGAGAGTGGACGTAGCAATGAAGGTCAGGCCGAGTATCAGAAAGGGAACTGGAGTCGCATTCTGGTCTGTCTGAATGAACTGGGGAAGGAAGGAGATGAAAAAGAGGGCGACTTTGGGATTCAGGACATTCGTGATGAGTCCCTGCGAGTAGAGTTTCTTCATGCTCCGCATCGCGCCGCCCGTTCCATCGACTTCTGTGAGTTCGTTCTTTGTGACGATCATACGCACTCCCAGATAGACAAGATAGAAGACCCCGAGGAACTTGATCACGTTATAGAGGGCAACTGACGTACTCAGGATGACAGAGAGACCGAAGGCGGCAAGGAGGGTGTGAACGAGAATACCGCTCGATATCCCAAGAACGGAGAAGATTCCCGCCTTCTTTCCCTGAGCGATGCTCCTGGTCAGGATATAGATCGTATCAGCACCGGGAACCATGTTCAGTAGAATTCCCGCAGCGATGAACCCAAGATAATTATCGATACCGAACAAGGTCTCCCTCCTCTCTCTCAGCCCGTGTGTGTTCTTATCCATTGAAAAGAGAAGAATGAAGGTCTGAGGATTCTATTGTAAGCAGGAATACTCACCTGTGTCGATACGACAACCGGTCACTCCATCACCTTCACCATATAGAACATGAGATACCCGGGTTGAATATCACCGAATCGCAACGAGCTCAGCAATCGAAAAAAGCGCAGCCTTCCCGCTCAGTCTGACTCTTTCCCCATCCATTTGACAATGGAGAATATCAGTTCTTTCCGACGCCTGAAAGGCAAGGATATCGTCTTTTCCGAGGCGATTCGCCCAGTAGGGAACGATATGACAGTGACCAGACCCGCATACCGGGTCTTCATCAATCTGCAGTTTCGGAGCGAATGATCTTGAAACACAATCGTATGAAGAACCCTTTGAACTCACATGCAGCAGTTCCCCCGGCAGTTCTCTCACTTTCGCCAAATCAGGGGTAAGATTTCGAACCTCCTGCTCTTTCTCAAGAACCAGAAGGAGATCACGAGAGAGATATGCTTCGAGCGGTCTCACTCCTATTGCGTCCGCCATCTCATCTGTGACGGGAACAGGAGCAAGATTGAACGAGGGAAAATCCATTTCAAAGAGGTCGCCCTTCCTTGTCACTTCAAGGATACCGCTCAGGGTGGTGAACCGTATAACGGGCAGATCAGGATCTATGAATCGGGTTATCACATAGGATGCAGCAAGAGTCGCGTGTCCGCACAGATCGATCTCACCTGATGGAGTGAACCAGCGAAGATGGTAGGTATCACCCTCTTTCACAGCGAAAGCTGTCTCAGATAGATTATTCTCTTTCACAATCTTCAGCATAAGAGTGTCTGAAAGCCAGGTATCCATGATACAGACGGCTGCAGGGTTCCCCTTGAACACTTCGTCAGTGAAAGCATCGACAATGTATTGTTTCATCTTCCTATACTCCTGGACGTAATTATCGTCATAGTATAGGTGAGAAATCATGCTGTTACAATCTTAGAAAATACTCGAACCCATCCTGTCCTATATTTCTTTGCAACTATTGAACTCTTAACGATTTGAATGTTCTTATAGCATGCTACTTTTTCACAAAAATATAGGTGTTTTTGTGAAATTACTCATCAAGAATTTCATAAGATCGAGGCTTTCCTGATGAGGGAGGTGACAAGCGTGAGTCTATAGGTCATATGTAAAACAGCTGTCAGGAAGTCAGAGGAAGGCTGTCCTCGTAAAGAACTTCAGGATCAAGGTCAGCACCGTTATTCCAGGAAATTGAATCAAACTCGACCGTCACAGTGTTAAAGATTTTCTTATCCCAAATTCCCGACATTTTGTAACTAGGATAGGGGCGTGATGGTCTCAAAGGGATCCTGATCACCTTCATTCATCAGCTTTCCCTTCCAGGAATACTCAACACCGAAAAGGTCAAAGATAAGTCGTTGAGCCTTGGTCGGGACTGTATACACATCACGATACGTGCTTCGGTAATGAACTTTCGAGTACGTATTCACTTTGTCCAGAATTTCCTTGTAGTTCCAGTGCTTGCGCTGCTTCGCAGGAATGAGCTTGATGCGTTCCTTCAGAGCTGTGAGAATAATCAGGGTTATGAAATTAACGAAGAGCCGTCCCTGCATTACCTTGTCTGTGTGAACTCTCAAGCGATTACAATCAATAAGGTTCTTCATATCATCAAAGAGCAGTTCGATGTCATTTCTTTGCCGGTAGGCATGCAAAGCTTTAACAGGATCCTTTTCAGCATTGGTATAGAGAACCCAGAACCCACTCTGACCATTGATGTAAGCCTGAACTTCCTGATCCTTAAGGGAAACCTTTCTTCCTCTTTTCGGCGTTTCTTTTATTTCAAAGTATCGATCATAATATGACTGGTTATTCTTGATCGGCTCATCTGCATCAAGCTCGACTTTGCACCTCTGCAGTCGCTCCATCAAACGGGCAACATCCCGCTCCTTTCTCGCAGCATCGTAATACACATGAGCCCACATCCTTCCGTGTTCAGTCTTTCTGATGGTCTTCAGACCATAGATAATGGCATCGGTATCATCGGCAGGAATAAGCGTGCCTGGACGCTGAATGGTATGGCGATGCTTCTCTATAAGCTCTCTTGCCCATGTAACGTTCGAAGGAACGGGTATGAGGAATTTGTGACCATGATCGCTCAGATGGGCGATGTTATCGACAGAACAGAATGCCCTATCTCCTATGATTACGGAGGAAGGAACCTTAAGTTTTTTCAACTGTTCGAGTACATATTGGAGAACTATAGAATCGTTCATACTTCCCGGCATCTCTGAGAACCAGAGAGGAAGATGAGTTTCATACGAACTGAGAAGACCGATATTGATCTGAGGGATCTTTTCCTTGTCTCGGTTATAACCTCGCTCTACATATGGATTATTCTTTGCATAGCTGGAGATACTGCTGATGTCAAACAGTAGATTCTTCTTTTTCATGTTCTTCTCTATCCAGGAAGAGAAGAACGTATTCTGAGAGTCTCTATCGAGTCTTTTCATAAGTTCAGTAATTCTCTGAGAAGAGAGTTTTGAGCCATCGAACCCTCTCTCATCGAGCCAGGTCTCAGCATAACTGAGCGGTCTGCCGGTACAGATTGAGTATTTCGCAAGTTCTAGAACAGAGATCGCATCCTGAGAACCTAATGTCTTTGAAAGAATATGCTTTAGTCCGATGCGTTTGATGATAGGATCGAGAAGGAGATTCTGACCGAGAAGGGTTGTCTTTGATACAACAGGTGCAGGAAGGTCTTTGACCTGATCACCTTGCTGCCGTGAAAGGTAGAATGAGTTATAGATGATCTGTCCATGAGAATCGAGCTTCCCGATACACTTACGGTTATGACGACCCTGCTTTTTCTCACTATCCCAATAAGGGGTGTCTTCATAGACATACGTGACATCAGCTTTCTTGTTGTGAACCTTAATTATTTTTACGGTATTCCCTGCATTCTTCATAGCCATAATTATAACTATGTTTAAGGGAATAATCAAGCCCTAAAGTGCTGTCAAGTATATATATTTTATGGATTTGAATATTCCTAGCTACAACTTATCGGGAATTTGGGTTCTTATCCTTCAATTCTGAGAAGATACCTTTCTCCAGATATGGAGCAACGTCAAAAATCCGTTTCTCATTATTATCAAAGGTCAGCAGTAGCGTATAGTTTTTGAGCGGCTTCGCATCTATTACACTCGCATACATATAACACCTCATACTTCAAGGGTTCAATAGAATAAGGCAACTCTCCATTCTGCGCCAGTTCCCAATCTGCCAGTAATTCATCTTGATGAAGTTCTGCCCAAGCTTCAATGAGTTTTCTCTGCTTCCCTGGAATATCACCTTCGGTCAAGGAACAGGTGCTGATTGAGAAAATCCCCTTACATCCCTGGTAATATGCATGAAAATGGGGTGGATTGTGCTCCTTCCCACCAAGATACAGTTCGAATAAAAATTCCATAAAACATCGATATAGTCGGCATGAAAGTATTCTATCAAATTTGAAGATTCTTATCTAGAAATAAATGAATGATAACATGTTATCGATAATTAATTCTTGACAGATGCCAAACTCCATGCAATTATTTATCCAATTGGATAATTCATGTTCCAATGCACGCCGCTTCAACTGAATAAGAATAAAAAGAGAGGAAAACACTATGCAATCCATCATGGAGACAACACTGAAGGTAAGACCCATCTATATCGATATGAGTCACCTCTACGTCTACGAAGGACCCTGCCGCTTCGGCAAGGGGGAGGAACTGACCTACGATTTCGACAGGGCTATGAACGAAGAGACGAACAAGCGGTTCCTGAGTGAAATCGAAGCGAACAGACCTGATTGGGTTGAGATCATGGATCCCGTCTACGTCTACAGGAACGATGACTGGAGAATACCCGATGAGATGATCGATGCAATGGCGAACGAGTATCAGGAGGTCGATTTCTATCTTTTTGCCGACGGAGCGAGATGCGGGGATGTCATGCTCGAGTTCGCAAGAAGGTACCCGAAACCCTGCATCTCCCTATCTGATATAAGAGGAACAACCATCATCAACGCATCACTCCTCTCCCATGGCTGCGAGATCTTCCCCAGCAGGGACTGGGATGAGATCAGACGATACATGATGGCAGTTCGTATCAGGAAGATGCTGAAGAACCTCAAGGTTCTTCTCTCCTACCGCTTCAATGCCAACCAGTCACTCCCGAGCGCACCCGATTCCTTCAACGATCTCAATGATGTCACCGACAAGTTCGGAACCCGTTTCCGGTTCCTAAACCTTCATGAGATGATGGATCACCTTGCTGTTGTCGACAATGATACAAATCCCACTCTTCCGGGAAGAAAGGGACTGAATATCACACAAGAAGAGATGAAGGAAATCGAAGAGGAGGCGAAGGAGCTCATTGCAGGTGCAGCAGACAATTTGATGGAGCTCAAGGCTGTGGTCAATACGCTGAAGATGTACCGTGTGATTCAGAAGAATATGGAGAGTGAAGACTGCAATGCATTCACTGCCCCCTGTCCCGATGCCTGTTCCACCCGACGTCTCAATGAAGAGCAGTGCACAATGTGTCTCTCCCATACACTTAACAATGAAAGAGGAATCCCCTCTGCCTGTGAGTACGATATCACGGCACTGCTGTGCATGACGATTCTCGGCGGTGTTTCAGGCAAGGCTCCCTACATGAGCAATTCTATCGAAGTGCGTCTCACTGAAGAGGGAATCGACCCCGCCTTCCCCTTCATCTCGAAGGAGACCTTCTCCAAGGTCGCAAGCCTCGATAACCTGATGGCTACCTACCATGCAGTGCCGAACAGGAAGATGCACGGGTTCGACAGCGAGGAGAGCAGCTACGGCCTTCAGCCCTTCGCCTACAGCGGATGGGCCGCCACCCTCCGATATGATTTCGACCAGGACAAGGGGGAGAAAATTACCCAGATCCGTATCGATCCGAACTGTAAGAAGATGATGATCACACGGGGAACGGTAGCCGGAGGATTCGGTTACGATCAGGCAAACTGCACCGAAGGACTCTTCTTTACCGTCGAAGACAGAGAGAGATACTTCCACACTCAGCGCCATTTCGGTCTCCACATGCCCCTCGTATTCGGTGATTATGTGAAAGAGATGACTGCGGTAGCTGAAGTGCTCGGTCTGGAAACCGAGATATGCCTCTGATTCCTGCTCTCAGGGAGATAAGGGAGAGGATCGAACGTGCCGATGCATCGGCGCGTTCGGCTGTCCTCGAAATCCTGGAAGTGAAGGAGGGGGCTCCTGAGCGGATTGCAGAACCCCTGAGACGTTATATACAGGTCAAGTACATGCTCGAAAGAGATGATATGGACACAGAGGATATCATAGAGCTAGGGAAGAGGAGCCTTGAACGGGTGAAAGAGAGAGGAAATATCGTCATCGGTATGGACGTCTCTCCCCACTGCGGTTCTGCAGGCAGTTCAGTGCACAAGAAGGTGCTCCTTCTCATCTCACTCAACAAAGCCCTTGCCATCTCCCTCACGCCAAAAGAGAGAGCGAAGTGCGATTCAGTCCAAGACCTCGCTGCCCTCATAGCGAAACACCTGAAGGAGAAGTGACATGAACTATCCCATAGAAGAGATAAGAAAAGCATTTCCCATTCTCCACACGCTCGTTCATGGCAGTCCCCTGATCTATCTCGATAACGCCGCGACGACCCATATGCCGACCCAGGTGATACATGCCATGACCTCACATGCTCTCACCCTGAATGCCAATGTCCACCGGGGAAGCCATTACCTCAGTGAACGAAGTACCGAAGAGTATGAGAGGGCCCGAAAGACCGTCGCTGATTTCATCGGCGCCAAGCATGAGGAAATCATCTTCACCTCAGGGACGACAGATGGATTGAACAAGGTATCTATCGCACTGAAGAGTATCATCAGCAAAGGGGATGAGATTATCGCCAGCCGGCTGGAACACAACTCCAACTATCTCCCGTGGGTCAAACTCAGCCGGGAAACAGGAGCAAATCTAACCATCTGGGAACCAGATGAGAAGGGGAATCTCTCGCTTGAGAATCTCACAACGATCATGAGTGAAAGAACGAAGATCGTCGCCCTCACCCACTGCTCCAACGTCAGCGGTGTCCTGATTGATATCTCACGGATATGTTCCCTGATCAGATCGACAGGGGCTATCTCGGTGATCGACGGTGCACAGGGAATCGGACACGAGATGATCGATGTAAGAATAACCGGCTGCGACTTCTATGCGTTTTCCGCTCACAAGATACACGGTCCCACCGGAATCGGTGTCCTCTATGCTAACAAAGATAGTGCTGAAGAGCTTCCCGCCCCTTTCTGGGGCGGTGGAATGGTTGAGAATGTCACCGAAAGCGAGGTGAGAAGCGAAGCGATGCCGTACCGATGGGAGGCCGGGACTCCGAACTATATCGGAGCTGTCGGACTTGCCGAAGCGATCAACTGGACAGGCACACTCGGTCGGGAGCATGTACACTCCTGGAGTGAATGCCTGCTTGAAAGAACGGAGACGGGACTGAATAACATACCCGGTGTGCATATCATAGGGAACCCGTCAGTGAGGAAGGGGTGCATCTCCTTTGCCACAGAAGGCATTCATCCCTTTGACCTTGCAAAGCTGCTCGATGCAAAGGGAATAGCTGTCAGATCAGGGAAACTCTGTGCCCACCTGCTCCTTACCTCCCTGAACAGGGATTATCTTCTCAGAATCTCTCCGGGAATGTTCAACACTCTCTCAGAGATCGACGTATTCCTGACTGAACTTAAGAAGAGCATGAAACTCCTGGGAGGAAGACGATGAAATCTACCTACACTCAGCGACTTGATGACATACTCAAAGAGTTTTCCGCACTGGAGGATATGCAGATGCGCTATGCGCTTCTGATCGAACTCTCATCCCTTGCCCCTTCACCTGAGAGTGATTTCGCTGTTGAGGAGAACCGTTTTCACGGCTGTCAGTCCCGGCTCTGGTACATGCTTGAAGGAACGAAAGAGTGTATCGAGCTCAGGATCACGAGCGACACTCTTATCCTTCGGGGATTTTTCTATCTGGTCATGGAACTTCTCAGTGGTCTCTCTCGGGAGGAGCTGAAGAACGTGCAGCTTGATGAGCTGCCTCAGGCTCTCGGCCTTGCCGGAGTCTTTTCTTCACAGAGAACAAGTAGAATGAAGAAACTCACCGAAGAACTCAGGGCAAAGGCTGCAGAACTGCCACGAACACCTTCCTGATCCTTATTCAGGAAATATGAAGGAGAGGACCCACCGGGTGTGCTTCTCCAGCCCTTCTTCGCTTGTGAAGTCGATTCCTGCAATCGCATTGTCAAGGGCGGAGATCAGAAGGGGTGTCTCGATGAGAGCTCTCACATAGATTCTGTGAGCGTAGGTATCGAAGTTCTTGAAGTACCCCCTGCTCTGCAGGTCCTGGAAATAGGGTTCCACCATTTCTCCGATAATATTGAGTTTCTCTATAACCAGGTCGAGCTTCGGTACATCCTTCTGGTTGTACTGGTGCATGAACGAGGAGAATGCCGGCATCTCGGCTGTCACCCTGATCGACTCCCTGATGAAAGCCTTGAACACCTCAAGGGAATCCTGTCCCTCCACCGAAGCGAAGAACGTGCTCATCGCAGCCATGTGGATATCGAATCCATAGGTGATCACAGCCTCCCACAGACCCTCTTTGTTCTGAAAGTAATAGCGGATCATCCCGTGATTGACCTCAGCCTTGTCCGCGATCTCTCTCAGGCTTGTATTGAAGAATCCTTTTTCTGCAAAGGTATGCATCGCTGCTTCAACAATCTGCTTCTGTATATCACGCGAATCACTTGCTTTTCTTCTTCCCGCTCCTGCCATACTCCCTCACACCTGCTTCTCAGAAATTCGCTTCTATTGTAGCGGTCAAGGGAGAGAGAGACAATACGAAGGACAAAGAATAGAGAGAGGGCAGAGATCACTCCCTGCCCTCAAGCCTTATTGAGTTACAAAAGCTTTTTTAAAAGTCAGTCTGGTACCCGGTGAATTCAGCAGCTGATTTCAGTACTGCCTTCACCTTGTCTG
This sequence comes from Sphaerochaetaceae bacterium, assembly GCA_963677695.2. Lineage (GTDB taxonomy): Bacteria > Spirochaetota > Spirochaetia > Sphaerochaetales > Sphaerochaetaceae > SABI01. Next base: position 374,837 of record CAXXUJ010000001.1, read on the forward strand.
TATCGCCTCTTCCTTCAGCCATCTTGAGCGAAGAATCGACCTTGGACATGAATACTGCATCCCACCAGGTAGTGAAATCAGCATCATTCATGGTGACCACTGTTGCACCTTCATCCTGAAGAAGCTTCAGCTGATCGGCAATGGCTGCATCGTAGATACCTGCGCTGTATTCCATCACTTCGTCTGCAGCTGCCTGGATTGCTTCCTGCTGAGCGGCTGAGAGGCCGTTCCACCAGTCGAGGTTGACGGTGAGGAAGTTTCCTGCTGTGTAGGTGTTGTCGAGCATCCAGGTGTCAGCTACTTCGTAGAGACTCATAGATACCAGAGGAGCGAGTGACATCTGGGAAGCATCAATCACGCCGCGGTCAAATGCATCATAGAGATCCCAGGGGAGAACCTGAGTGACGCGGAAGCCGAGGTATTCGAACTTTGCAGCTTCCATGTTACCGAAGGAGGTTGATCCCTTGACCATGCTTGCCATGTCTGTGAAGGGGAAGTCTGCAAGGAAGGTGTTTGCTCCGCCTGCAATGACGTTCAGGTACTTCACGTTGTTTGCTTCAGCCTCACCTGTGAGGACTGCTGAACTTGAGGGATCTTCGAAGACGACGTGCTTGAAGAAATCAAGTGCGTTCTGGGAAGAATCGGGAGCGAAATCAGGGAAGGAGCAGAGAAGGGGAAGCATGTCGAAGTGGGGGTTGTGTCCCAGTGCGATCATCTGCACCGCTCCGCTCGATACTGCTTCGAGTTCGTCGGGTGACTGGTAGAGGGTGCCGCCCCATTTGATGGTTGCCTTGATCTTTCCGTCAGTGCTTTCACTTAAGTAATCCTGGAAGTGCTTCAGGATCTGTCCGCCTGTCTCCGTTTCACTGAATGTGGATGAGAAAAGGAAGTTGAGAGGTTTGAGTTCACCGTCGCCGCTTCCGCTCTGATCTTCTGCGGCTCCGCCCGCCCATACGAACGCGGCTGCCAGCAGCAGAATCATTCCTGTAATTACGCCTTTTTTCATGTAAATTCCTCCTCAAGAAATTTTTCGTTGCGAGATATGTTAGACCTTGCCCATCAGGGATGGCAGGAAGGTAACCATGGTCGGGAAGAACGCGATGGCGAACACCATCAGGACTTCACAGATGAAATAGGGAATAACACCCTTGAAGATATCGGAAGGGTTGACCCTCAGTGCATTTGCCGTCGCAAACACATTCATGCCGATCGGAGGGGTGAGCCCCGCGATCTCTGTCATGAAACAGAGTGCGATGATGACCGCGTAGGGTGAGTACCCGAGTGCGCAGAGTATCGGAAAGACGACAGGAACCGTAATGATGATGATCGATACGATATCCATCACACATCCACAGATGACATAGAGCAGCATGACAAGAAGGAAGATGATGAAAACCGGAGCATCAAGGGCGACGATCGCCTGTGAGAGGTAGTCTGCCAGGCCGCTCAGTGCGATGAAACGGGAGAAGATCTGTCCACCGATGATGATCGGGAAGATGCCCCCTTCCATGAGTGCAGCATCCCAGATGCAGTGAAGTATGTGCTTGATCGGAATCTTCTTGAAAAGTGCGTAGATGACAACTGCCACAGCACCTATGGCTCCGCCGACGGTTGCTGTGAACCAGCCGAGGATCGTACCGCCGATGATGAGACCGAACAGGAGAAGAATGGGAACAACAAGCTTGAGGGACTTGAGTTTTTCAATCGCAGGGACCTTCTCCCCTCCGGCGGGAGGGATCGTTCCCGGTTTTACGATACCGAGGAGCTGTACGGTGATTCCAAGAGCGACGGCGGTCAGAAGACCGGGGATGATTCCTGAAACGAGAGCGGTTCCCACCGACAGAGACATCGATTTCCCCTGGAACAGGATCGGACTCGGAGCGACCATGACGAACATCAGGATTCCCATGCTCGGTGGAATGAGCGTAGAAAGAGCACCTGCGGCTGTGATACAGCCCATGGCGTACTTTTCATTGTATTTCGCCTTCTTCAGTTCCGGCAGCGCCAGCTTGCCGAAGACGATGTTTCCTGCAATCGAGGAGCCTGAACAGGCTCCGAAGATCGCATTGGATGCGATGACGGTATAGAGGAGTCCCCCTCTCACCCGTCCGAACCATTTGTGCATAGCTGCGAATGCTCCCTCTGCTATTCCTGTGGCCCCGGCCAGGGCTCCCACAAGCATAAAGAGAGGAAGAACAGCAAAATTGTAGTTCGCTCCGAGGTTGAAGACCGCGTCGGTGAACTGGGTCAAGGTCATGTTGAGACCGCCGAAGGAAAGGGCGATGAAGCCTCCGAAGGAAGCGACCAGCATCGAGATGAATACCGGAATGCCGGCGAAGATCATCACCATCATTCCGAGAAAAAATACTATTCCGATTATTGTATCAGGTGCCATGCAGTTCTCTCCCCTTTCCTAGTTGTCGCATTCGTTGTCAATTGGAATGACTGTGTGTGCGTACGGCTCGTTCAGCCAGTACTGGCGGACGACCGCCCAGAGGAAGGAAATCCCAAGAAGGAGGAACCCCAGTCCGTGTATGAAGGCGAAGGGCCATTTGGGCCAGGCATCCGCACTTGAGGTGATAAGTGAATGGCTTGTAAAGAATCGGACGGTTAGAACGAAGAAGGCCCGGTAGCTGATGAAGAGACTTACAGCCGCTCCGAGTACATTACCCACCGTTAGAATCGCCTGCTGCACACCCTTCGGGAAACGGGAAGAGAGCATATCTATTCTGGTATGTCCCCGGTCAAGGGTAACGAATCCCGCTGAAAGGAAGACGACCGGGATATGGAAATACTGGATTAAGGCCATTGACATCGGTATTCCGTGGACGAAAGGAATCAGCTTCCCCAGCTTCTCTCCTATGACATTCAGGAAGGCTACGAGCATGATGACGATCAGGCTTGCCGCTGATAGATACGACACTGTTTTTATGACCGAAACGAGTATGCCATCCACCCTCTTCAGTCCTGCTGTGCGCTGTGCATTCAAGGTCACGTTCCTCCCCTTCCCTTCCGTTCTTCTTTCGATAATGAATTATCGCTCGGTGTATGAAAAACACTGTAAAATACGCATATGGAGCCCGCAAGGGGCATAACAAAAAATGTAACTGCCTTAACAGATAATGTAATACCGAATCGAGCCTGCAAATCCGATTCTTGTGATAAAATATTTGCATACAAGAAATACCACCATCTTATTCATGAAATAATTCTACTTTTTATGAGTAACGAAAAAGGAGAAATGCATGAGCACATACACCCATGTGATGGCACCGCTAAAAATTGGAAAATTTATTCTTAAAAACAGAATGATGGCTGCAACATCGATCCCCCACTTTCTTCAGGGAGGAGAACCCTACCCCGCCGGAGGAGTCATACAGCACTGCCTCAATAAAGCGAAGGGAGCCTCGATCGTCACCCTGAGCGGTCTCAACAACATGACCACCGGAAAACAGTACCCAAGGGACATGGATGTATCCCACTTCCCCGATTATGATTTTTATGACACGACCAACCAGAACTACTTCCTGCAGCTCACCGAAGCGATCCATTTCTATGACTCGCTCGCATGCATGAACCTCTTCATCGGCCCACCCTCTTCCTATCCCCTGATAAAAAGAGAAGAGAAAGCTGCACCGAGCATCAAACCGCATGAGGTACACGATGATGAACACCCCTTCTTCGTTCCCCTCGAAGAGAAGTTCGAGATAGAATACATCGATGCGCACAAGCTCCCACACGAGTATGATGCTGAAACCCTCGATAAGATCTGTGACAGCTACGCTGAGATGGCCGATTACCTTAATTTCCTCAACTTCGACATGATCAGTGTCCACTACTCCTACCGGGGAAACCTCCCTGCCAAATTCTTCTCTCCCCTGACAAACCACAGGACTGATGAATGGGGTGGAAGCTTCGAGAACAGGATAAAGTTCCCCCTCATGGTTCTTCAGAGGATCAGGGAGAAGGTGGGAAAGGATATGATCATCGAGATCAGCTGGTCAGCTGAGGAGATGGAAGGAGGGTACGACCTTGCTGAGAGCGCACGATTCCTGAACGAGGCGAAGAAGTATGTCGATATTGTTCAGCTGAGAGCTGCCGATGCTGATGAATCCCATCCTGCAAACTTCAACCTCGAAGAAACGCCCTTCCTCTCGTACGCAGAATATATGAAAAAGCATGTCCCCGACCTTCTGATCAGCACGATCGGAGGATATCAGGACCCTGCTCTCAACGAAGCCGCGATTGCCGAAGGAAAGACAGATATTATCGCCATGGCCCGTTCCTGGATCTCCAATCCCGATTACGGGAAACTGGTACAGGAGGGAAGAAGGGAAGATATCGTCCCATGTATCAGATGTAACAAATGCCACGGAAGAAACGAGAAGGCTCCCATGGTGAGCGTCTGCTCGGTCAACCCCGTCATCGGCCTTGAACACCTCATCGATTCAATGATCCTCCCCCCCTCCTCACCGAAGAAGATAGCGGTTATCGGAGGAGGCCCGTCAGGTATGAAGTGCGCCATCGACCTGAGTGACCGCGGTCATGCAGTGACCCTCTTTGAAGCCGAAGCCGCACTCGGCGGTGCTATCAGGACTGCCGATGATGTCGATTTCAAATGGCCCCTCAAACGGTTCAAGGAATTTTTAATCGAGCAGGTAGGAAAGAGGGATATCACTGTCGAAATGAACAGCAGAGTCACCCCGGATGATATCAAGGAAAAAGGATTCGATATCGTCATTCCCGCACTCGGCGCACAGCCGATCGTCGCCCCCATCCCCGGTGTCGAAGATGAGAGGGTCTCCCTTGCCGTCGATATCTTCAATGATGCCTCAGGCGTCGGAAACGAGGTCGTTGTCATCGGTGGAGGTGAAGTGGGAGTCGAGTGCGGTATGTACCTCGCGAAGACGGGAAAGAACGTAACCGTTCTGGAGATGCAGGACCGTATCGCAGCTGATGCCACACCGATCCACTTCCTCAGCATGTTCGAGGCCGCATGGAAGGCTATCCCGACCTTCAGCAGCATCACGAGTGCCCGGGTCACCGGTATCACGAAAGAAGGGGTCTCCTACACGGACAAAACCGGGAAGGAGAGCCTCATACCTGCCGATACCATCATCCTTTCCACCGGGATGAGGGCGAAAACTGAGGAAGCCCTCTCTTTCTACGATGCAGCTGATCATTTCTACATGATCGGGGACTGCAAGGCCCCGGCCACAGTTCTCGAAGCAATGCGTACAGCATTCTCCACCGCTTCGCGAATCTAAGATAACACAAGATTCATTTTCGTCAGCGGGTTTCTCCGCTGACATTTTTTTTGGCTAGGAGACCTACCTGTTCTCAAGGTATTTCAATACCTCGAAAGTGAGATACATCTCGAACAGCACCTTCGCGTCGCTCAGCGACACCCCCGTCAGCTCCTCGATCTTGTTGATCCGGTAGTAGAGGGTATTGCGGTGAACGCCAAGAGCCTTCGAGAGATTCACCGGAGAATGGACGTACTTCAGGTAGTTTTTCAGGAACTCCACGTATCGGGTATTGTTGTTCTCATCATATTCAATCAGCATCAGTATTTCAGGACGGCAGATCTTCTTCAGGTCTAGATTCGCCTTCAGAGTCGAGAAGATGTGAGGAAGGACATAATCGTTGTAGAAGAAAACTCTCCTGTTCTCATCTTCCTTCAGTCCCGATCTAATCGCGATGAACGCCTGATCATAGGCAGTCTTCATTTCAGGTAATGTTAAGAATTCCCTGCTGATTCCCAGCATCAGTTCCTGCTCCTCAAGAAAACCGTCGAACCTTTCCCGCACTTCAGAAAACCGGTTGCTTTTCAGGCGGGGGTTGAAGATGACGATAATGAAATCCTCATACTGAGTTACCGATACCTCCCGGAAAAGATTGGAAAACCAGTTGCGGGTGAATATGATTTCACTCTGGGTCAGTACCTTCCCTACCGCCGAAACGACTGCCAGCTGCATGGGTCCGCTGAAACTCCAGTGGAGGAACTTGAGGCGGTCACGGATGATCTCGGGGCTTTCGAGCTTTCGCTCGAGTAATTCGGAGATGAACAGCTGTCCCATGTTCTGGTTCGTTTTCTGTTCCTGAAGATTCTTCCTGATGACAATCAGGAGGGCATCGGCAATCAGACGCATGATCTGAATATCGGTGTGGGTGAATTTCTTGAAAGCCTCCAGGACGACAACATGCCCAACAGAGGTATCACCGCTGCTTATATCTGTCCATATTCTGTTGATGTGCATGAAATTGGACGGGTCATGTGCCCGCTCTGCAACATGGTACTTATACTCTTCGACCCTGTTCTCAGGGATCACCTTATGCGTATCGAAATAAATCGCCTTTTTCATTTTGTGAAGCCTTTCAAGCAGACCGTAGCTGAGAAAATGCTTGTAATCCCTGAATTCCTGGTATCCCTTCTCCGTGATATGTTCCCAGGTAAGGTCATCAATGTGCACATTCTCGGTAAATCCCCAGATCTTGAAGTAGGAGTCTCTGACGAACATAGGGTTGCCGATCAGCTTATATCCTACCTTGAGAATCTCATGGATATCATCAGAGTCGTACACGTCCTTGAACAGGGCCACTGCCTTGTTCAGTCTCCTGTACTCCTGAAAGAGAATCTCCTTGATCCGGTTCAACAGGGGTTCCGTCTTTTGTGCCGCTGCCCATATGATATTGCACTCCTGAAGCCCTGAATCGGGGATATCCCCCTGTTTTCCGTTCTCAGACACAAAGCAGATGTTGGCGGGAGGGGGGACTGTCAGGGAGGCGAAATCGGAAGTTCCGTCTGCTATGTACAGCAGGTCGTCACGGAAGAAATCACTTCTCTTGTAAAGAGTTGCATCCTTTACATAGGCTTTCATCCTGTCGGTGACCGTCACATCGGAAGAGTGAAGGAGCTCAGCAAGATCCTCCAGGTAGATGTCCATCATACTCCGCCTCCTTTGTTTGTGCATCTGCACAATAACTTCTCACATTTTGAACAGGATGTACATAGGAGAAGGGGCGAACCTTTCCTATAATTACTCATAGTTATAGAAATGTACATGAATTACCACGAGGAGGATTACATGTTTAAAAGGAGTAAGAGGTTCAACGGTCTGTTCAAGGCAGCAGTTGTAGGTTCAGTATTTGCGGCAGCGGCATCATCACAGGTTGCGGCGGAAGGAATTCCCGAGCAGTATCTTGATGATCCCGAGAGCGCATACACACCGGTCACAGCATCAACAGTAAAACCCGAGAGAAACATCACGTTCGAGGACGGAAGCACAAAACCGAACATTATCTACATCACACTTGATGACATCGGTTTTTCCGATATCGGCGCATACGGTGCTGAAATTGCAACCCCGAATATCGACGCACTGGTCAATGACGGACTTCAGTACACCAACTTCAATGCTCAGGCACTCTCATCCCCTACCCGAGCCTCACTGCTGACAGGACGCGAGAGCAACTCGGTCGGAATGGGAATGGTTTCAGGTCTCTCCCTGACCGACGAATTCCCCACCCTTCAGGGGCATGTGATCGCCGAGGCAGGTACAGTTGCGGAGATACTCAAGGCGAACGGGTACAATACCTACGGCGTAGGTAAATGGCACCTCGCTCCCCAGTATTCGCTGAACCCGGCCGGTCCGTTCACCTACTGGCCGCTCAGTCAGGGTTTCGACCGCTACTACGGATTTATGGATGGTGAAACCAGCCAGTTCACTCCCCAGATTGTCGACGGAAACCAATTGATGGAAGCAGATCTGACTGCACCCGGTTACAGCTTGAATGATGATCTGCTCACTCACGCGAAGCAGTACATCACCGACCAGGTCTCCATCTACGGCGGTGATGTCCCCTTCTTCCTCGACTACAGCTTCGGCACCGGCCACTCACCACACCAGGTACCCGAGTCCTATACAGAGATGTACAAGGGTATGTATGACAAGGGTTGGGATGCAGTACGTCAGGACCGCTTCGAAAGAATGCTCGACATGGGCATCCTTCCCGAAGGAACCAAGCTCACCGATATGCCTCAGGGCGTCGTTGCCTGGGAGTCACTCACTGCAGACCAGAAGAAACTCTACTCCCGTTTCATGGAAGTCTATGCTGGCTTCATGACTCAGGCTGATGAAAAGGTTGGTGAACTTGTCCAGCACCTCAAGGATCTCGGTGTCTATGACAATACCATGATCATCCTCATTGGTGACAACGGAGCGACACGCGACGGTACAGTAAACGGTACGTTCAGCTTTCCCGCAGGATTCAGCGCAGGGGTCAAGCCGACAGTTGAAGACCTGATGGTTAAATACGAACTGATTGGAACAGACGGAATGCAGGCTCTCTACCCGATGGGCTGGGGCGCAGTCGGAAACACACCATTCAATACCTACAAACAGTCTGCAGGTGGCGGCGCACTGCGTAACCCCCTCATCATCAGCTGGCCGAAGGGAATTTCCGCACGCGGAGAGATGAGAGATCAGTACTTCCACGTCACAGATATCACACCCACCGTTCTTGATGTCCTTCATATCGCTTCTCCCGAAATCCTCGATGGAATCGAGCAGATGCCGTTCTACGGTGACAGCAGAAAAGACAGCTTCACTGATACTTCGGCTCCCGGACGCGAAGCCTTCCTGACCGTCGCGCAGTTCACGCAGGGGTATTATGAAGATGGATGGAAGATCATCTCTACTCATAAAAACGGAGATGAGAACTTCGAAGACGACTACTGGCAGCTGTTCAATGTCGCCAAGGACTACTCCGAGTCGACTGACCTCGCCGAAGTCTATCCAGACAAGGTCGAAGAGATGAAAGCTCACTTCTATGCTCAGGTTGATAAACTCGATATCGCAAGCGGTATCAGAAACGGGAATCCCTCTGATATGGCGAATGTCAGACCCTACTCACCTGCAGACCGCTCGACTTTCAAGTACTACCCCGGTGTTGCCTACATCGGTACTGCCGCTGCTCCGAACCTCAGCTTCTCTGATGTGACTATCACAGCACCGATCGAGAGAACTTCAGCTTCAGACGAAGGTGTACTGGTCGCCTACGGAGATGAGGGAAGCGGTTACTCGTTCTACATCCAGGACAACAAGCTTGTATTCTACTACAACAGATTCGGTACGGAATCAAAGGTCGTTTCAACTGTTGATGTTCCAGTAGGCAAGAGCGAAGTGAAATTCGTTCTCGATACCGAGCGCCCCAACTACGGCGGACCCGGCACCCTGTACATCAACGGCGAGGAAGTCGGAACAGGATTCGTCAACACCACTGTCATGCTCACACTCGAGATGTTCAGTATCGGTGAAGATGTCATGGCTCCCGTTTCCAGAGACTACGTTGACGAAGCGCGCAACTTCCCGTTCACCGGCAGGTACGACTATGTCGAGTTCGACCTGGTTCCCTTCATGCTCAACGCTAAGAAATAAGAATCACTACACATTCACTGAGTGGGGGCCCAGAGCCCCCACTTTTTACGATACATAAGGAGAAATAGATGAAAATAAGAAACCTGATCATGATCGCATCCCTGCTGCTCGCAGCATCCCTGCTTTTCCCTCTTGCAGCAGAAGGTGTTTCAGAGTTCACCGAGACCCCTTCAGTAGACTACTCACAGGCCCCCGAAGGATTCCGCGTCACCGTCATCGGTTCTGGCAGCCCCCGTCTGGATATTACCCGCGGCGGTCAGTCGATCTTTGTTGAATATAAAGACACAAGCGTCCTTGTAGACTGCGGTCAGTGGTCCACAAGAAAGATCGTTGAGCTCGGTATCAACATCGAGAAGATCACCAACATGGCATTCACCCACCAGCACGCTGACCACAACGCTGACTTCTGGTCATTCGCTATCGGTGGCTGGGGCACTCCCACAGGAAGAAGAGAGATGACCCTTATCGGTCCCGGAGTAGCGAAACTCTACGATTCTACCATTGATTTCTTCAAGGAAGACCTTGCTTACCGAAGCGAAATCGTCGGCTTTCCCCCTGAAGGTATGACAAAGAATGTAAACATCATCGAATTCACAAAGGATAAGGAAGTAATCAAGGCAGGAGATGTCACCATCACCGCCATTCCCGTCCCCCACACCATCGACACGTACGCCTACAAATTCGAAGCGGACGGCAAGAGTATCGTCATTTCTGGTGACATGAAGTATGTCGATACTTTCGGTGAATTCGCCAAGGGCGCAGACCTTATCTTCATGGATGGAGCTCTCACAAGCAGCTTCAGCGATCTTCCTGCTCCGGTAGCGGCGAAAGTAAAAGCAGGCCTCAGTCAGTCTCATATCACCAACGAAGATATCGCGAGAATCGCAGCTGAAGCTCAGCCGGAGACCATTGTCATCACCCACATTCTGGCCAACACCGACCCCGAAGGCAGTGCAGCTCTCTATAAAAAAGCAGGGTATACCGGAGAGGTTGATGTAGCGTATGATGGGAAGGTATTCGTACTGTAAGAGAGTGAGACAATGAAGAAAGATATAAGAATCGGATCAGGATACCATGTCCTGGCGAAACCGAGAGGGGCGGTGTGCAACCTCGGGTGTGAATACTGTTTTTACCTCGAGAAGAAGGAACTCTACCCTCAGCAGAAAAGATTCCAGATGTCCGATGATATCCTGGAACGTTTCGTGAAGGAATATATTCAGTCACAGGATATTCCTGAAATCCAGTTCGTCTGGCAGGGCGGGGAACCGCTCCTGTCAGGTATCGATTTCTATGAGAAGGTGATTTCCTACCAGAAAAAGTACATGGGGGGAAAGAAGATCACCAACTCGATGCAGACCAACGGCATCCTTCTCGATGAGGGCTGGTGTGCGTTCCTGAAGAAGTACGGCTTCTTTGTCGGCATCAGCCTAGACGGCCCCGAGCATATCCATGACCGCTACCGCAAGGATCTGAACCGTCAGGGAACCTATCAGAAGGTGACGCAGGCAATCTCATTACTCCAGAAATGGGATATCCCCTACAACGTTCTTGCCTGTGTGACCAAAGACTCCTGTTCAGCAGGAGTCGAGATCTATGAACACCTGAAAGACCTCGGTGTGCAGTTCATCCAGTTCACTCCGATCGTTGAACGGTTCGGCGATGACAACGGCGAGCTGAAAGTCAGCGACTACAGTGTCATTCCCGCTGAATATGGAAAGTTTCTCATTGACATATTTGAAAAGTGGGTAAGACACGATGTCGGTGACATCCATGTGATGAATTTCGAGTGGGCGCTTGAGTCGTGGATGGGACTCCCCTCCACGATCTGCATCTTCTCGAAAGAGTGCGGGAGAGCCCTCGCCATCGAACACAACGGCGATATCTATTCGTGTGATCACTACGTCTCTGCTGAAACTTTACTCGGGAATATCACACAGACCTCCCTCCCCTCTTTAGTGAATTCACCTGAACAGCAGGCCTTCGGTAAAGCGAAGTCGGCCACCCTTTCCACCTCCTGTGAGAACTGTGAAGTCCTCTTCGCATGTCAGGGGGAGTGTCCCCGCCACCGCTTCGTCGATGTCCCGGGAACTGACGGGGAGAAGATCAGCTACCTGTGTGGAGCCTATAAGATGTATTTCCGCCATATTCACCGGTACATGAAGGTGATGGCCCAGCTGGTAAGCAGCGGTCACCCTGCATCCTTAGTCATGGAAGCGATCAAGGGTCCGCTGATTCTCAAGAATAGCTGATTGTATTTTTATATATTGAAGCCCCCGGATTCGGGGGCTTCGCTGCATCATAATGAACTGTTAGAGAACTACGGTCTAGAACTCACCTTCGTACTGGTCGACATTGTCCTTGGTGATATAGAAGACTTCAGTGTTCTGGTTGTAGTCAACTGATTCGCCTGCGAGGATTTTCTCAATGACCTGAGCTGCCTTTCCTGCGATAAGATCGGTTCTGTTCATGACAGTCATTTCCATCTTTCCGTCCTTGATAGCCTGGAGGGCTTCAACCTGACCGGTAACGGAGTAGACTTCGATATCTCCTGTCTTTCCTGCTTCTTCGATGGCTGCAACGGCACCGAGGGTGAGGTCATCATCGAATCCCATCATGACATCGATATCGTCTCCGTAGACGGAAAGGTAGGTTTCCATGAATCCCTGTGCATCGGATCTGCTTGAGTATGCGTACTCGGGACCGACGAAGGTGTAGTTGGTGCCTTCAAGTCCTGACTGGAAGCCCTTGAGTCGTACGATATAGTCATACTGTACGGGAACGCCGCTGATCGAAGTGACCAGGAGTCCTGCATCCTTACCGTGCTTGTCAGTGATGTACTGGGCGATCTTCTTTGTCATCTCTTCCTGATCGGGACCTACAAAAGCTTCGACATACTGACGGCCTTCAGGGTCTACATTGAGAGCGACCATGACACAGGGAATGCCGGCGTCTGCGATATCGCGTACCCAGTCGATCGATACTGCGTTGTCACCAGCGAAAAGGACGATGACATCGGGTCCTTTGGTGATCAGAGTCTGAATCTGCTCTGTCTGCAGCTGGATATCACCTTCAGCGGAAAGGGAGATCAGTTCCCAGCCGCGTGAATCACACTCTTTCTTGATATTCTGTTCCATCGCATTCGTCCATGGTGCGATAGCCGATGCGATCGAGCTGTACCCGACGGTAACTTTCTTTTCTCCGCTCTCACCCTGTCCGCCTGCGAATACCGAACCGATAACGGCGACCATGAGAATCACTAAGACAACATTGAATTTTCTCATTCTTTCTCTCCTTTAGTTTTTCTTTATCTCCAGACCTTCGGTGTACGGGAATCACGCTTCCTGTTTCACACTGGTCAGATGATCTATGATAAGTACGAGAACCAGAAGGCTCCCTGAAACGAAGTTCACCCATGAAGAAGGGATAAACAGCAGGTTCATCGACATACTGATCACCCTCATGATGACGATACCTAAAAGGACCTTCATCATCGTCCCCGAGCCTCCTGCCATCTTGATGCCTCCGATCACACAGGCAGAAATGGCGAAGATGTCCTTCCCCGCACCCTGGGTGTAGAAGGCGGCGTTCGAACGGGAGGCCATGAAGATACCGGCTACGGCTGAACAGACACCGGCAAGGATGTAGACGAGGACGAGAGTCCTTCTCGTGTTGATACCTGCAAGTTCTCCCGCCTTCGCATTTCCTCCGGTGACGTACACTGCTATACCGGTACGTGTCTGTGTAAGGAAAAGGGCGAGCAGGACAAGTACGAGGACAAAGACGATGACAGGAAGGGTGAGTGCTCCCATGCCGAACAGTTTCGTACTGTAGAGGTCCTTCAGTTCACGGTAATCGCTTCTCAGCGATTCCTTGTTTGTCATGGCGAAGATCAGTCCCTTGTAGATGAAGTTCGTCGCTATTGTCGCGATAAGGGGATTGATCTTCAGCCGTGTGACAACCGATCCGTTTATCAGTCCCATCAGGGCACCCGATGCGAGTGCGGCGATGACTGAGGCGGCGATACTTCCCGTTGCGTTCATCACTGCGACGGTCACCACAGCTGCCAGGCCCGCCTGGTAGCCGACCGAAAGGTCGATGGCTCCTGCCATCATGACCAGAGAGAGTCCCACTGCGATCATGCCGTAGAGACTGATCTCCTGAACGGTCAGTGACAGGCTTCTCGGATTGATGAAGGAATCGACAAAGAAGGTGGAGAAGAGGAGAAGCAGGACGAGAATGACGATCGAGTTATTCTTTATCAGCAGATTTTTAAGCATTCTTTGCATTGAAGCCACCTCTCTCACGTAGATAGATGTCGATACTCAGTGCTCCGATAAGGATGATGCCTTCAATGATCCACTGAGTGTAGGTGCTCATTCCCATGAAGAGGAATCCGCTGGTGAGAAATCCGATGAACACGAAACCGACGACTGTTCCCCAGATCGATCCCTTTCCGCCGAGCACGCTCGTTCCTCCGAGAACGACGGCGAGGATGACATCCATCTCCTTGCTCGTTCCGACCTGAGGCTGTGCCGACATGATTCTCGATATCATGATCACACCGGCAAGGCCGGTGACCATCCCGGTCAAAATATAGGTTATCGCAATATTCCTCTCGCATCTGACTCCCGAGAGTTTCGCTGCGGTTCTGTTTGAACCGATCGCATAGAGCTGGGTTCCGAACACCGTCCTGTTCAAAAGGAAGTAGAACACGGCTACGATGACGGCCATGATCACCACAGGCATCGGGATGATACCGAAGAGTGAGCTCTGACCGAAGGACTGGAAGATCTCTACTGCACGCTCTGATTCATTGGTAGGAACGATATATCCTTCGACATAGAGAATTGCAATCGAACCGTAGATCGACCCCGTACCGAGTGTGGTGATGAAGGGATTGAGGTTCACCCTGGCTACCAGCAGTCCGTTGACCAGCCCGAGCACTCCCCCTAGGAGAATAGGGATGATGATCGCTGCAGCCCAGCCGAGCTGGAGGCTGTCAGCAGCAACGCAGGCAGTGAGGGAAAGGATGGAACCTATCGAGAGGTCGATATTTCCTGTGATCATCACGAGTGTGACAGCACATGCCATGATACCGACATAGGTCTGTTTTCTCAGCATCTGAACGATATTGTCAGTTGTCAGAAACTGACCTCCGGTTATCTTCGGTGCAATGAATGCCACGGCAATGACGTAGACAACGAGAGCTATGAGCACGCCGCTTCCGTTCATTGCAAGGAATTTCTCTATCCTGTTCGGGCCCTGAGAGCGGGCGAGTTTCTTTTCAACCATATTATTCTGCTTCTCCAAAAGCTGCTGTCAGTATCGTCTGGCTGTCAGTTCCCTTCATCGGAAGGTCAGCGCTCTCTCTTCCCTCGGCGATGACAATCACCCTGTCGCAGACGCCCATGATCTCTTCGATCTCAGAGGAGACGATGATGACGGCCATTCCTGCCTGTGCGAGTTCACTTATCAGCGCATAGATCTCGGCCTTGGAGCCGACATCGATACCGCGGGTCGGTTCATCAAGAATCAGAAGACGCGGATTCATCATCAGCCACTTGGCTAACACCACCTTCTGCTGATTTCCTCCCGAGAGATTTCCCGCCAGCTGAGCTGAAGAGGGGGTCTTCACCCTGATCTTCGAGATATATTCATCTGCAATGGCAGACTGTGACTTTTTATCGATCACACCCTTGTTCGCAAGCTGTGACAGCTTGACCAGTGTCATGTTCGTAAGGATCGAAAGGTTCAGGAGCAGTCCCTCCTCCTTCCTGTCCTCAGTCACGAAGGCAATACCCTTCGAGATCGCTTCGAGAGGATCTCCCCCCTTGAGAGCCTTTCCTTCCATGATCACTTCCCCACCGTCCACTTCATCGGCACCGAAGACTGCACGCATGATCTCTGTTCTTCCCGCTCCTACGAGACCGAAGAAACCAAGGATCTCACCGCTTCTCACAGTAAAGGAGATGTCGTTGAATACGTTCTTCCTGGTGAGGTTTTTCACATCAAGGACAACCTCCCCGTAGGCAGCTTCCCTCTGGGTGTACATGTTCTCCAAAGAACGGCCGAGCATGTGGGATATCAGAGTAGGAGGATCTATGGAATCGGTATCGACAGTGACGACATTCTCTCCGTCCCTGAGGATCGTGATCCTGTCACTCACCTTCATCACTTCATCAAGTTTGTGGGAGATATAGATGATGGAGACACCTTTCTTCGAAAGTAACTGGATCAGATCAAGCAGCGTCTCAGTCTCCTTCTCGGAAAGTGATGCTGTAGGCTCGTCCATGATGATGATCCGTGCGTTGCGCGTAAGCGCTCTACCTATCTCAACCATCTGCTGAAGTCCGACAGAGAGGGAACCGGTGGTCACCTTCGGTGAAATCGAGAGACCGAGGGTCTTCAGGATCTCTTCTGAATCTGCATAGAGTGTATCGTAATCAATGAGACCCCGCTTCCCGCCTTTCAGGGGAAGATTGCCGAGGTACAGGTTCTTGGCGATATTGAACTGGGGTACGATCGACATTTCCTGATAGATACAGGCGATTCCCTTGCTGATCGCATCATGGGTCGATTTAATATCGGCATCGGCTCCGTCAAGGAGATAGGATCCACCGTCCATTTTATGGGCACCGGTAAGGACCTTGATCAGGGTCGACTTCCCTGCTCCGTTCTCCCCGCACAGCGCGTGCACTTCACCCGGGCGTATATCGAAACTGACACCTTGAAGTGCCTTCACACCCGGGAAGAATTTACATATATTCTCAACTTTCAGAAGTACGTCACTCATGTCTGGACTGTCCTTTGTGTTCTCATCTCTCGCCCCCTCAGAAACGACACCTTTGTGTTAACAGAATGTATCTTGATAAGATAATGCTAGCATCAGGATTTTGCATTGTCCAATACAGAATAAGCATGTTATCATTACATCAACGTAATGATAGGAGGAAGAGTCATGGAACTTACCCAGCTGACTTATTTCAAGACAGTAGCTAAACTTGAACACATTACAAAAGCCGCAAACGAGTTGAATATCTCACAGCCTGCCCTCAGCAGAACGATTGCACGTTTTGAGGAGAGTGTGGGTGCTCCCCTGTTCAACAGGGAAGGGAACAGAATAGAGCTCAATTCCCTTGGAAGGATGTTCCTTCAGCACACAGAGAGGGCACTGTACGAGATCGAGGACGGGATGAAGGAAATTTCACGGTTCACCGATCCGAAGCACCAGAAGATCACCTTCGCCACCACCGAATCGGGATTCATCGCAGGACCGCTGAGAGCCTATATGATGGCCAATCCCCAGACACATATTCTGCAGTACCTGCAGTCGATTCCTCAGATAGAAAAAAGCCTGGAAAACGGAGATATAGACTTCGCCATCTCATTCTCCCCGATCAAGAGTCCCATCATCGAGTGGATCCCTCTCATCTCTGAAGAGATCCTCGCCTTCGTGAGCACAGATCACCGCCTCGCAAAAAGAAAACAGATATCACTGCAGGAACTGAAGAACGAACGGTTCATTTTCAACAGCACAAGCTTCAATATCAGGGAAACGATCTGTGAGTACTGCAGAAATCTCGGCTATGAACCCGATATCTTCTATGAAGGGTTTGAGATCGACCTCTCCGACTCTCTTCTCGAGGCGAATCTGGGAGTCTCCTTCGTCCCCTCGACAGCGTACATCTTCCGTTTCAAAGAATTTCCATTGGAAAATCCCCTTGCGAAGCCCCTGAAGATTCTCGAACCGGTGGGAAGAAGAGTCATGGGTATCTCAGTGAGGGGGAGTCGGCTCGAGTCCCCTGCCGCCCGTCACCTCTACAGTTTTCTCATAGACTATTTCAAGACGGTCGACGAAAATTTTGATGTATTCTCCATCGGGGCATGGGCGGCAAAGAAGAATTGAAAAAGCCCTGCATCGAAGAGACACAGGGCTTTGTACAGGCAATTTTTGGGAGATCAGGCAGCTTTTCCTGCTACCCGTGTTTTGTAGGTGAGAGCGATGATCAGAGCGACAACGACCATGATACCTGAGATGATATAGGCGAGGTTGTAGCTTCCGGTCGCATCGAATACGATAGCGGTGGGAAGAGGTCCGAACACTCCGGCCAGTCCCCATGCAGTGAACACGAGTCCGTAGTTCGCACCGAAGTTCTTCACTCCGTACTGAGTGGCTGTCGCTGCCGAGAAGACGACCATGGAAATACCATAGGCGATTCCTGCAAGCGCAACGCCGATCATCAGCAGAAGCGGAGACTGGTAGAAACGGAACAGGAACATGTTCACAATCTGAACAATGAAAGTGAGTCTCATGAGATTGGGCTGTCCCAGTTTATCAGAGAGGTAGCCTCCGAAGAATCGTCCCCCGCCGTTGGCGACTGCAAGAAGGATGACGAGAACGAAACCGCCGCTCCAGGAGGCCTGTTCAGCTGCGATCTTGGCCGCATGGCCGACAACCATCAGCGAAGCGGAAGCTGAAAGTACGAACATCAGCCACATCTTGTAGAAGTTACCTGTCTTCAGCATCTCAACGACCGTCATATCAGAAGCGTTTCCTGCTTTTGCAGCTTTTGCAGCGGGAGCCATATGGTCTGCAGGAGGATTGGCGAGCAGCTGGGAGACCGAGGTAAGGGCTACAAGAAGGAAACCGCCGATGATCCAGAAGGTCGGTGCAATACCGAGGTGGGTCATCAGAACCTTCGCAAGGGGTGCGTACATGATCGAAGCAAGTGCGACCGCTGCGACTACTGCTCCGTTGATTGTCCCTCGCTTCTCGGGGGAAAACCACTTCATTGCCGGAGGTACGGTTGCAGCGTACATTGAGCCGAGACCGAAACCGGTCATACCGCCGAAGGTGATGGTCAGCAGGACAGGTGTAAGGGCGAAGCCTGAAAGGAAGAGACCTCCACCGATCAGAATACTTCCGAGGGTTGAGATGAACCGGGGACCTTTCTTATCCTGAACGGGTCCGAGCAGGAGCATAGAAAGGGCGAAACAGATCGAGAAGACGGTGAACGGCACCGATGCCTGCACGCTCGTCCAGCCTAGCTGTCCGATCAGCTGCTTTGCGATCACGCTCCAGATATAGCCGAGACCACAGAAAAAGTTAAGGAAAATGGCGGCTCCAAGTACGGCCGGTCCTTTGTTTTTAATAGATGACATGAATTAGTAACTCCTTGTAATATAAGACCCCGTGGAACACGGGGCCTGACAGCTCATGTTAGATTCTTACCGAAAGATAGTAGGCACTCTTCGTCGCACTCTCGACCGTTCCTACCTTCTCGCAGTCTCCGATCGAGTACGATTCACAGTTCAGGACGCTTAGCAGCTCCTCAGCCTCTTCTCTTTTTGCCTTCATTCCGGCAGAAAGGACGACAGATGGAGCATCGAGGGTCACTTCCGTTCCGTCAGGACCGACGTAAGTGATCTCCTTCTCTCCAATCTTCGTGCACATTGCGCTGGTGATGACCTTCACATTCTTCTGATGCTTCAGTTCCCAGATCATCTCATCCTTGTGAGTCTGAGAGGCATCCATCAGGATTCCTTCTCTCATCTCAATGAGAGTAACTTTTTTCCCGGCAAGACCAAGGTGGAGAGCTGTTTCACAGCCCACCTGGCCTCCTCCGAGAACAACGACCTCATCACCTAATTCATCTTCCTTACCATATGAATCAAGTGCGGTGATCACGTTCTTTCCCTTCACACCCTCGATGGGGGGAATGAGGGGTTTGCTTCCAAGAGCTGCAATCACGATATCGGCGCCGCTGGCGTTAAGCAGATCGGGATGTGCAACGGTATTGAGTTTCACCTTAACATCAGATTTCAGCACCTGATGCACAAGGTAATCCTTGTACCTGTGAAGGTCCTTCTTGAATTCGACTTTCTCAGAGAACTTAAGGGTTCCTCCGAGAGAGTCGCTTGCTTCATAGAGAGTGACTTCGTGTCCTCTCTCGAGAAGCGTGAGGGATGCGAGCATACCTGCAGGACCGCCGCCGACAACGGCTACCTTCTTTGACGCTCCGGGTGGAGAAATCATGGAAGAAAGACGGTGTTCGAGACCTATTTCAGGGTTGACGGTACAGGAGTAGTGGTATTCGTACACGGCACTGTCGTGACAGCGCATGCACTTCACACAGGGACGTACGTCCTCGTTCTTTTCGGCATACGCCTTATGTGCAAGGTCCGGGTCGGCGATGACGCCTCGGGCACTCGTAACGATATCTGCCTTTCCCTCTGCGAGGGCGGCTTCGGCGCTCTCGAGTTCCTGGATTCCTCCGATCGTGACCACAGGAATCTTCACTCCCGATTCCTTCATCTTCTGAGCAAGATCGAGGTTCGGCATGTGGGGGCGGAACCCGCAGGGGTGGACAACCGTCATGTATTCGGGGTTGTGAAGACCGGCTGAGACGTGGATTAGGTCTACCTTATCCTCGATCAGCTTTGTGAAAGCGATAGCCTCATCGATCCTGATCCCCCCCTCTTCGTGCTCATCACCGCTGATACGCACTTCGAGGAGCACCTTTCTGCCAACCTTCTCTCTGATACGGTCGATGATCATCATCGGGAACCGAGCACGGTTCTCAACTGAGCCGCCGTACTTATCAGTTCTGAAATTGGTAAGGGGAGAGAGGAACTGGCCCACAAGGAGACCGTGACCGAAATGGAGAAGGATCATATCGAAGCCTGCGGCGACAACGCCTTCAGCGGCGGCTGCATAGCCGTCAGCTATCCTTTCCATCTCTTCCTCGGGCATCTCCTTGGCGGGGTTACCCGCCATGAGGGTGATTCCCTCGCTTGCACCGTACTGCCCGCCGACAACACCGCCGACACCGAGTTCCATCGAGGCTTTCGCCCCGTGGAAGTGAATGCTCTCAGCAAGCTGAGCGAGCACATGTACGTGTGATTTTGAATAGACATCCCACACAGCGTGACCGTCATCGGGATGAGGCGGGAATATGCTTACCCCCGCACAGGTCACACAGCCTGCACCACCCTTCGCCTTGTTGGCGAAGTGAGTGATGGCAGCCTCTGAAGGATAGGGTTCATCAGCCTGCACCGAGTGCAGGGTGATAGGGGCGGTGAACATTCTGTTACGGAACGTCACGTTCCCTATGGTTATCGGTTTCAGGAGGTTGGGATATCTTCTTTCCATTGTTCTTGCCTACTCTACGAAATCTTCTGAGTCGAGGTAGTCTACAGCATTGTAGCCTGCCATTCTGCCTGAGTTGAGCGCCCATCCCATGGTATTACCGGGGAGAAGGAAGCAGTAGCTGTCACCGAAGATGTTACAGGCATCGAAACCAGCGGAGTAGAGACCGGGAACAGGCTTGTTGGAAGCATCGAGAACCTGGAGCATGTCGTTGGTCTTGATACCGCCGAGCGTACCGTACCCGCAGGGGCGGTGAGCTGCAACGTAGAACTTCTTGCCCTTGATTGCTCTCATGTACTTCGGATGCTTGTTGAACATCGGGTCGTACTTGCCTTCGCATGCATTGTACTCTTCAATAGTTGCCTTCAGGTTCTTCAGGTTGACACCTGTGATCTCGCACACTTCTTCAAGTGAATCACACACCCAGAAGTTCACCTCACCGGTCTCATCTTCACCGTGAAGCTCTGAAAGGCCAGCGGTCTCAGATTCCCCGCCGCTCTGGTAGGCTGCGATCTCTGAATCCCACTTGTCGACAGTCTTGATGTTGTGGTGGAAAGTGATGTAATCGAGACCCTTCTTCGCATAGTCTGCGATGATCTCGTCAGTGACGATGGTGAAAGCGATCTTGTCGGTCTGACGGGTGATAGCGTTACCGGTGAAGGTGGTGTTGTTCATCACTTCTTCATTGACGATTCTCTGACCTTCGAGGTTGACCATCAGGTTGGGCTGACGCATCGTCTCACTGAGAGTCTTGAAGATGTCGGTGATACCGGGAGTCGTGTAGGTAAGCTCGACATTGACGTGGCTCTTCACTGCACCTGCATCCCACATCATGTTGATACCGTCACCATCATCTCCGGGAATTCGGAATGAGTAGAGGTCTTTACCCCAGGTGTAACCGGTCATCTGCTTGATCATCTCGGGATTGTTACCGAAACCGCCAGCGGCTACGATCAGGGTATCACACTCGACTTCCAGAGGTTTTCCTGCTTCGTCGAGAGCTGAAACGCCTGTGATTCTCTTTGTCTCGGGATCGGTGTGGATCTTGGTTACATTATGCTGGAAACGGAGATCGACATTGAGCTCGGCAGCTCTGTCTGTGAGTGCCTTGAACATCACGGAAGCGGAACGCTCGGTCGGTTTGGTGGTTCCGGGAACCTTGACAACGTGCCAGGTGGGGAAGGACTGTTCAAAGTACTTGTATACACCCTGGAACTCGACTCCAAGGCTTTCGATCCATTCAACGGTGCTTGCTGACTGGGCCATGTACTTGCGTACCAGACGTGCATCGGCATGCCAGTGGGTATATTCCATGAAGAAAGCGAAGGCATCATCAAGTGTCAGATCGATCATCTGAGCTTTCTGGTGCTTTGATCCAACAGCAAAAAACCCCATCCCCATGTTGGCAGCTCCACCGGTGGTGCTTCCCTTCTCGAAGACGATGACGCTGGCGTCTTTTTCTGCGGCAGCAACGGCAGCGGCGATACCTGAGGCACCGGCTCCGATGATAACTACATCTGCTTCTAATTTACTCATTTTTTTCTCCTAAGTACTCGATAAAGGGCTGAGCAGGTGGTGAACACATGCAAGCCCTCCAAGGAATCTTTGTATTTTTGAAAAAGATTTAACACATTCTGGTTTATGAATGTCATTCAGTTGCCTGAATGTTTCAGCCAGCTGTGTGACCAGCTGGCTGATAGTTTTTATTTTGCGTAATCTCTGTCGGCTGCGTTTGCATCGGGCACTTTCATCATGGTGAGGAGTGTCACGAAGGAGACGGCGAGGAGTACGAGCAGGATGTAGTAAGCCTGAGTGAGCTTGCCTGCGTCGTTCATACCAGCCATGAATGCGACTGCGAATGCCATCGGGATTGCCTGAATGGTCATGATCCACTTGTTGGCTGCCTGATAGAGGTGACGTCCATAGACGTAGGAGGTGATACAGGGGTGCATGGTCGGAACACCACCGGTCATGCTTGCAACACCGAATGCCCACACGAGCATGAGGACCTTGTTACCGCCGACAGGCATGATAGCGAGGGGGATAACAGCAGTGAGATAGAGAAGGTTCAGGACAAGGGAAGCCTTGATCGAACCGAGCTTGTCATCGATCCATCCGAGAACAAAACTCATCGGGATACCGAGGATAGCACCGGCTGAGAGGAAGGGAAGAGCCTGAACGAAGAGGGGTGGTCCCTGCTGGCCTTCGGGAGTGAGTGAGTTGTAGCGTACTGCCATGAATGCCATCATCGCAACGATAACGAACTGAAGGATACCGTAGGAGATGATCAGCTGCCATGCGCGTGATTCCTTGAGGAGCTGACCGACAGTGATTGACTGACCTTCCTTGCCTGCTTCTGATTTAGGAGCGGTTTCCGCACCGTCAGGGAAGAGGCCTGCATCTTCAGGAGAGTCCTTCATGAGGAACTGGGTTGCTGCTGCAAGAACAAGGATGATGATACCGAGGATCATATAACCCTGTGTGATACCGATGCTGTTTGCAAGAAGTGTCAGGAAGGTGATACCGACGACACTGAACAGCGGGCTTCCTGCTGTGATGACACCGAGAACACGGCCTCTGTACTTGATGAACCAGTTCGCTGCGAGCATGAAGCCACCCATCTGGAGGGGGACAACAAGGATACGGACAAGGAAAAGACTGACTGCATAGACCGTGTAGTTGTCTTTTGCAAGACCGATGCCCATGACTGCAAGACCCAGAATGATAAGGCTGGGAACCATGATGATTCGTACACCGAATTTAACCAAAGCTGCACCGATGATGAGGTAAAGCACGATAACGACAACACCTGCAACTGTGACAGGGTTTGTGATCTGCATGTTCGTCCATCCGTAGGTCTGCGCCAGGTACGGCGTGAGAATGTTCAGGTGGTCAACCTGAAGACCTGAATAGAAGAACATGTACAGGATACCGATGATGATGAAGGTAATGGTATACCTTGCAAACTTCTTGTTGGAAAACATAACTTTGTAACTCCTTTTTGGCTGTGTTCCTTGTCCCGGTCTTCAATCCGTGGCCGGAAACGGATAAGGAATTATGGTCTATCACCTATATAAAGGGCAACTTTCAATATTGTATAAACCGGTATCGAATTTATACACAGCATATCTTATTCATTTACTGATAATCATTTATTTCATCAAATGAATATATAATTCTGTATAGATACATTGTTATCTGATGCGGTTTCTGTGACCCGAAAGAACGTACACAGCCGATTGGGCTGTATTTCATGGAAAAAGGGACCGCAGGGGTCCCTTTTTGCATTATCTAGCCTCTTCTTCTCCGTCTTCCGGCGTTCGCTACAAACGAACCGACAGGTACAGGTTCACTCGGCAGCTTCGGCAGGACAGCACCATAGATGCTGATGGCATCGTGGGTACAGGCTGCGATACAGGCGTTACAGCGGGTGCAGGTTTCCTGGTCGATCACGTGGATCATCCCATCAGCACCGGCAATGGCATTCACCTCACAGACGGGGATACAATCCCCGCAGCCGTTACATACATCGGGCTTGATCGCCACAGTGGTGTAGGCTCTGCAGGTGAGAGCGGCACAGCGCTTTCTTCTCAGGTGTGATTCCCACTCCTCTCTGTGCAATTCAAGAGAGGTGCGGATACGCAGGGCGGCATCACGTGCCTGCTGGCAGCTTGCAGTCTCTTCCATCGCCTTACAGATATCGGATACGAGTTCGAGGTCATCACTCTGCCCCTTTCCCGTTGTGACATCCTTCAGCACTAAAGAGATCTGAAGTGATCCCTCGCGGCACATCACGCAGTGGCCGCAGGAGTGCGCTGCGGCATCGTCGGCGATCTTTTGGGCCCATCCGACCGGACAGGTGCCTTCACTCTTTTCCGTAATCTCAGTGAGAGGTGGAAACGTATACTGTTCAAATTCGCATGTAGTTTTCATCATTTGATATATTCCGTCCAGAACTTGGTTTTCGTGATCCGGTTCCGCAGGTCGCACTGCAGACATCTTTCAGCTTCGTGATGAGCCTGGTCCTCATCAAGAAGAGAGCACACAGAGGTGAACGTAGATCTTCTTTCCTCGACCGGAGTATGACCGACATATTCACGGTTGAGTGAATGGAATCCTTCCTGCTTTCCGATCTGCCCGTCCGGGGCATCGACTTCGACGAGGACTTCCTCTATATCGCCGCTTCCCCCGAGATAGATATCGATCTCCGAGGCCGCTTCCCGTCCATGCTCGATCGCCTGTATGAGGAACTTCGTTCCGGTGACGATATCGCCTGCGGCGAAGACGCCTTTCTTCTCTGTTGCACAGGAACCTTCCTTGACAGCCACATAGCCGAACGGAGTGAGGGGAGCACCGAAGGCTTCGCTCATATCTGTTCGCTGTCCGACTGCGAAGACGATGGTATCAGAGGGGATCGTCTGCTCCGAACCTTCCCTTGTTTTCAGCTCGAGCTTTCCGCCCGGACCGAAGGAGAAGCTCTCAACATCGATACATCTCACTCCCCTCACTTTACCATCGACCTGTTCGATGGAGAGGGTCGATTTGGAATTATGAATGACAATGCCTTCCTCCGTTCCCTCACTGATCTCCTCATCATCGGCGAGCATGCCGCCTTCGGGTTCGAGACAGAGGAGGTTCACTTTCTCTGCACCGAGTCTGACACAGACGCGGGCCGCATCGAAGGCGACGTTTCCTCCGCCGAGGACGATCACTTCCTTTCCGATCTTCACGGGTTCACCGAGAGAGGCGCTCCTAAGCACATCGAGTGCAGAATAGACCTGTTCGCTGTCGGCACCGGGGAAGGGAATCTTCTTTCCGACCGAGGCACCTGTTGCGATACAGACAGCATCATACGGCTTGCCGAGCAGGTCATCGACGCTCTCGATATTACTAGAGGTGATCAGTTTCACTCCGCTTTCAAGAATCGTGTCGATTTCGTTCTTCACGACATCGCGGGGGAGACGGTATTCGGGGATACCGGTGGACATCATCCCTCCCGCTACGGGAAGGCGTTCATAGACAGTCACTTCATGGCCTGCGGTCTGAAGGTAGTAGGCGCTGGTCATGCCGGCGACACCGCTTCCGATCACTGCGACCTTCTTCCCTGTCGCTTCTTTGATATGATGGTTCTTCTTCCAGATCTGAGCCTTGTCGTTTGCGGCTGCGAACCGTTTCAGTTCACGGATAGAGACCGATTCGTTCAATTCCTTTCTTCTGCACTTTTCTTCGCAGAGATTATTACACACATACCCGAGTGCAAGGGGGAAGGGCACCTTCTGACGGATCAGGGCAGAGGCTTCACTGTACTTCCCTTCCTTCGTCAGTCTGATATAACCGGGAATATCGATTCCGGCAGGGCATGCAGTCTGACAGGGAATGACGTACTTGTCGACAAGTTCAGTGTTCATCTGCAGAGAACCGGTAGGGCAGACGGCCACACAGGCTCCGCAGAAACGACAGTCAGCTTCGGTGAGAGGCTTGTCGTCCTTTGTGCCGATATAGACTTCACCGTCCTTTCTCCGGTACTCGAGAATACCCACACCGCGAAGCTCGTCACACGCACGGACACAGCGTCCGCACTTGATGCACCGCTCCATCTCACGGATGATGATCGGGTTCGAGGTATTGATCGAGGTGGTCGACCGGTGGATGTCTCTCATTCTGGCATGGACGGTACCGAGGTACTGCATCATCGCCTGAAGTTCACAGTTCAGGTAGACCTTACAGGAAGTACAGTCATGGGGGTGGTCAGCGAGCATCAGCTCCATCGCCATCCCTCTCAGCTCCTGAAGGTGATCGGTCTTTGTAACAACTTCCATTCCTTCCTCTGCCTGAGTCTGGCAGGAAAGGACTGTCTCCCCTCCGAGTTCAACGACACAGAGCTTGCAGTCGCCCTGGGCAGAGAGATCGGGATGGGAACATATATGGGGAATGTAGATTCCCGCGTCCAGTGATGCCTGAAGGATGTTCTGTCCGGCTTCCGCCTTGATCTCAATCCCGTCGACACGTAACGATATATCTTTCAACACTTTTCTCCTGTTTGTTCATTTCTTCTATTGTAGAGATGATTATAAGGGGAGAAACGAAAGGACAAAAGAATCAATATCGTAGATAGGACATGCGATTTCCTAACAGGGGACTAACAATATGTGATCTCAAGCGACTAATGTTTTAAGTAGGAGCCTGGAGTGACCCCTTCATAGCGCTTGAAGACCCTGTTCATCGTGATGGGGTTGCCGTAGCCGACAATGTTCGCCGCATCCTTGACGCTGACACCCTTGGACATCAGTTTCTTCGCACTGCGCATTCTCAGCTTGTGAATATAATCGAGAGGGGACATACCCATGTGGTGCTTGAAGATTCTTGCATAGTAGGCGGCGCTGATCTCAAAGTGATCGGCTACCTTGGCAACGTTGATGTTCACGTCATTGTAATGGGTATCGATGTACTGTTTGATATTCTCGAACCACTCGGGAGGAGAGTCCTTGTCCTTGTTTCTGTTGTACTCGATGATCTCATCAAATATTCCGTTCATCACCGACTGCAGCTCATCGTAGGAGGTACAGTTCACGATTCTCGTAGTGGGATCCATCTTCTTGAGGAAATCGTAGTCGAGATCCTCCTTCAGCAGTCCCATGGCGTTCACCGATGCATCGATGATACCGAACAGCCTTACCCTTGCAAGGAGGAGGGAGGGATAGATCTTCGAATAATCGTTCTCTATCAGTTCATTGATAAGCAGTTTCGCATTGGAGAAGTTTCCGACGTAAATGCTCGTGATCAGACGCCTCACTTCTTCGAATTTATGGTAGGTATTTCCGAATTCATACCAGCTATCGAAGGAGATGTAGTAGTCGGTGTAGGTGATGACCTTTGTCGGATTTCCCGTGATCTTTCTATATTCAAAGAGGCCCTGAACCTCTTTGTAGGCGGCAGAGAGTGAGAGGACTCCCTTGTGGAGTTCACTTATTGATGCCTGGGTGGCAAGACCGAACTCCTGAGTGATCCGGTCGATGACTTTGTCGGCGTACTCTTCAGCCCTCTGTTTCATCTCCTTCACTTCTTCGATATTATCAGTGAAGGGAACGTTGAACAGGCAGACATACATGTCTTCGAGGTCGAGAACCCAGAACCCTACCCTTTCTCCTGCAGTCTCCCTGAGGAGCTCCCACATCATCTTGTCCCTGAGTCTGAAATGGCGGGGAGGACTCATACTCTGGTGTCGGCAGGCATTGAAGGCCACAAGGATAAATCCTTCTTCCGTGAAATCGACATTGTAGAATTTGAGCTCATCAAGAATAGGTTGAAGCGAGGGACTTTCGTCCTTCAGCAGTCTGATCAGGTGATGGTCCCTGTCCATCAGAACAAGGCGGTCAAGACCTCTGTTCAGTTCCTTGAGATTCTCTTCTGCACTCTTTTTCACTTCGGGGTCGACTTTCTTCATCAGTGAATCGACGAGGACATAGATCCTTCTGTGACGGCGGAGGAGGAATATGATGATGGTGGAGAGTGCTATGACGAGAACCGCCATGAGGAAGGGAAGGAACGGAAGACGGTAGGTGATCACACCGTAGATCGAGACACCGAGTGCGACAATAGCGATGATAATGGTTATTCTTGATAATCCGGTGTATTTTTTTACGTCTGCACTTTTAGGATCTGGCAACTTCGGTTCTGTTTCGCTCAGCCCATGGTATCGGGGATCACTACTTCTCCTGTCTTTTATAGAAACAGAATAAAAGTGTTCGTTTAACAAGTCAAGTGAGGATTATCAGGAGAGTTGTCCGACCGGATAAAAAAAGCGCCATCCTAACAGGTGGTATAAGCCGCCTGTCAGGATGACTGTGAAAGGAATTTAGGAGTAATAAACCCGACCGGCACCTATCTTCCGGCCGTATCGAACTGACTTCCTGTTCTGCCTATGTGAAGAACGACAGTTCTTTCTTCTTTTCATAGGTACAGATACGAATCATCAGGTCCATACTGCCGTCGTCCATCAGTTGTACCCCATGGACGGCAGGCGATGGGTTTCAAGAGGAACGCACCATGACAGGTGCGCTCCCGATTCCGGCTGTTATGCCTTCTTCTCTGTTGCAGCTTTTACCTTCTTGAACTTGTCGAGCATAGCTCTCGGAGTCATGGTAGGTCTTTCGTAGCGGGGGATATCCTCGTTGATACCTGCAAGGTACTTTGCGATATCCTTGAGAGGTTCGAGGTCATAGCGGCTCATCATGGTGATGGTCTCCATGAGAGGTGATCCGCCGCCGTGAACGCCGGCAACCATTTCCGCACCTGCGAAGTGTGATGCGAGCTTGTTTTCCATCATGCGGAAACAGCGGTGTGCATCTTCAGCGGAGTAGGAAGGGTTACGCTTGGTGTACTTGGCAACGAGCTCTGCAGTCTCGGGATCGTAGTAGGTCTCCTCAGTCGGCAGTGATGCGCTGATACCGCCTGCGAGGTCAGCGAGAATTTCGTACTCGTGGTAGATCTCGCTTCCAGCGAGACGACGTCCAGCGTTGGTGAGGATTTCATCGGGAACCATCGATCCATTGGGGAACTTGACCGCGCGGTGAGCAGCTGCTTCACCTGCTGCGAATACGAGTTCGGCAGTACCGATGATGTGGGAGATCTTCTCCTGTACGTGGCTCTTCTTGAGAACGCCGTTCACATCTGCAACCAGAGTAGACTGTGCTGCGAGCACTTCCGATACAGCTGTTTTACAGCCTGTGTAGGAGTGGCGGTGGAAGTGAGCGAACATGAGAGCGAGGTAGCCTGCGTACTTGGTGACTTCAGGATTCTCGAGACCGTTCTGGAAGAGTCTGTCATTCGGAACGAAGACGTCATCGAAAATGGTCATTGATTCAACATCACCTACTTCTGCTACAGGAGCCTTCAGCTTGCTTCTTCTTGACTGCAGTCCGGGGAGACCGAGGATCTTGATTCCTTCCCAGTCACCGGGGAGTGCGAATGCAACTGCATATTCAGCTTCATTGGGACCCATGAAACGGGTGGGAAGAGCGATGATCTCATCCATGTAGGGAGCTGCCGAGTTACATACCTTCGCACCGCGGACGATGACACCCTTACAAGGCTTGCCGTCAACACCTGTGCCGTCAACGTCGGTTTCGACGATGCGGAGGTACTGGTCCGGATCGGGCTGATCTGCAGGACGGACACCTCTGATTCCCTTTACATCTGTCTGTGCGCAGTTTGCAGCAATATCATTTGCCTGAACATACTTCAGGTATTCATTGAATCTCTCATGGTAGACAGTACCGTTTTCCTGGTCACAGTCATAGGTGACAACTGAGAGAGCGTTGAGTGCGTCGACACCCATACATCTCTGGATACAGCCACCGACACGGTGGCAGAGGAGTCTGGTCATCTTCTGCTTATTGAGCAGGTCTTCCTTGCTCTGGTGAATGTGAGTGAATCTGTTGATCTTCTCACCTGTGATATGGCTGGTAGCGGTACAGACATCTTCATACTTGGGATCGTTCGCACAGTCGTAGGTGTGCTTGAGAACATAGAGTCCTCCGCGCATATAGTCACCCTTTCTGTCGTGCTTCTCACCGTTCATGTAGACATTGGCCTTCATGCCTTCCAGTCTTTCCTTGTATTCGTCGTAGGTTTTAATTCCCATCTTAGACATTCTCCTTTCAGGTTAGTTTTTTTATGTATAATCGTACCAGCCGGCACCGTTCTTGCGACCGTACCTGCCCGCTCTCACAACCGACTTCAGCGCCTGGGGAGCGGTCCACTTGGCGTCCTTGGTTTCATCGAAGAAATAGTCGGTGATATTGATCATCAGGTCAAGTGAACCGTAGTCCATCAGCTCGAAGGGTCCCATGGGGTGGTTGAGTCCGAGCTTGAGTCCTGTATCGATATCTTCCTTGGAAGCAACACCCTCTTCATACATTCTCACAGCTTCGAGGAACTGAGCGAAGAGGAGACGGTTGACGATGAAGCCCGGGGTATCTTTCTTTGCAACGATAGTGGTCTTCTGAAGGGCAGCAGAAACTTCCTCGACACGGGCAAGGGTCTCATCACTGGTCGCGTAGCCTCGTACGATCTCGACAAGCTTCATCACCTGTACGGGATTGAAGAAGTGCATGCCGATCACTTTGTCGGCTCTGTTTGTCACTGATGCGATACTGGTCACTGACATAGAGGAAGTGTTGGTGGCAAGGATAGTGTGTTCCGGGCAGATCTCATCGAGCTGCTTGAACACGCTCTGCTTCACCTTCAGGTCCTCAATGATCGCTTCGACGACGAAATCGGCGGCGGCGAGGTCCTTCATCTCTGTGGAAGTCTTCATTCTGCCTAGGACGGTGTTCTTTTCGTCCTCGCTCATCGTTCCCTTCTGGACCTTCCTGTCCATCACCTTGGAAGCGCGGGCGAGAGCTCCGTCGACGAACTCCTGCTTCACGTCATACACGATGACGTCGAATCCGCAGAGGGCCGCCTGATGGGCGATTCCACCGCCCATGGTGCCTGCACCTACAACTGCAATTGTCTTTATATCCATAATCTATTACCTCAATATTCTTGATCATGTAACATCAGGAAGGATTTCTCCTTCCTGACATTATTTCCATAAAATCGCTTATTTCTTTTCGACTTCGGTCTTCTTGAACCTGTCAAGCATGGCCCGGGGAGTGGCTGTCTCACGTTCGTAACGGGGACACTTTGTCACGCTGTCGAAACCGGCAAGGTACTTTGCAATATTCTTGAGGGGTTCGAGGTCGTAGCGGCTCATCATGGTGATGGTTTCCATAAGGGGAGAACCGCCGCCGTGGACACCTGCAACAGCCTGTGCGCCTTCGAATGAGTCACAGAGTTTGTCCTCCATCATTCTCATCACCCGGTGAGTCTCTTCTGCAGTGTACTCGGGGTTTCTCATGATGTACTTGTTACAGAGTTCAGCTGTCTCGAGTGCGTAGAACGATTCTTCAGTCGGCAGGGATGCTGATACACCGCCTGTGAGGTCGGCAAGGATCTCATACTCGTGGTAGATCTTCTGTCCTGCGAGCTTTCTTCCTGCGTTGGTGAGGATCTCATCGGGAACCCAGGAACCGTTGGGGAACTGGACTGCTCTGAGAGCCGAAGCCTGTCCCGCTGCGAATACGAGTTCGGCGGTACCGATGATATCACTGATCTTCTCTTTCACGTGGGATGCATTCGCGATATCGTTCACGTCTGCAACCAGAGCTGCCTGTGCAGCGATCACTTCAGATACAGCGGTCTTACAGCCGGTGTAGGAGTGGCGGTGGAAGTGAGCGAACATCAGAGCAAGGTAGCCTGCGTACTGAAGGACATCTTCCTGATCATAGCCGTTCATGAAGATTCTATCTTCGGGAACGAATACGTCGTCGAAGATGGTGAGTGATTCAACATCACCTACTTCAGCAAACGGAGCCTTGATGTGCTTTCTCTTGTGGTGCTTTCCGGGGAGTGCCATCAGCTTGATCCCTTCCCAGTCACCGGGAAGTGCGAATGCGACTGCATACGATTCGTCGCCCTTGCCCATGAACTTGGTGGGGAGTGCGATGATCTCGTCAACGTAGGGTGCGTTCGAGTTACAGATCTTCGCTCCGCGGACGATGATTCCTTTACAGGGCTTTCCGTCGATGCCGATTCCATCTACATCAGTCTTGATGACGTGGAGGAACTGGTCCGGGTCCGGCTGCATGTGAGCTCTCTTGTACTTGGAGTTTCTTGACCCCTTGACGTCTGTTTGTGCGCAGTTGATGACAAGGTCCTTCTCCTGAGCGTATTCGAGGTACTTGTTGAATCTGTCGTGGTAGACGGTACCGCAGGCCTTGTCGGTGTCGAAGGTAACGACAGCGAGGGCGTTGAGTGCGTCGGTTCCCATACATCTCTGGGTACATCCGCCAACGCGGTGGCACATGACACGGGTCATCAGCTGCTTCTTGAACAGGTCGTCCTGGCTTCGGTGGATGTGGGTCCAGCGGCTGATCTTCTTGCCGGTCAGGTGTGAGGTGGTGATACAGAGGTCTTCGTAGGTTGGATCATGCTCTGCATCATAGGTCTGTTTCATGACGTAGCAGCCGCCGTCGATCCAATCTCCTGAACGGTCGATCTTCTCTCCGTTCAGATACACATTCGGCTTCATGTTAAGCAGCCTTTCTTTATACTCGTCGTATGTTCCGATTCCCATATTCATTACTCCTAATGGTTATTTGTGAGAAAATACTGGAGGCCTTCTCTCGAAGAACGCCTTCATTCCTTCCTTCTGGTCGTCAGTGTCGAATGCGCTGGAGAATTTCTCCTGCTCATATTCCAATCCTTCTTTGAGGAAATGGCCTACGCCATAATTGATACTCTCTTTTGCCAGTGCAAGTGCAACTGCAGGCATCTTACACAGTTTTGAAGCCATTTTCTTTGCAGCTTCCAGCACCTGGTCGTCTGCGACAGTTTCGTTTACAAGACCGATTGCAAGGGCACGGTCCGCAGGTACTTTCTTACCGAGGAAGATCATCTCCTTCGCATAGGAGGAGCCTACCAGACGCGCAAGGCGCTGGGTGCCTCCGGCACCGGGGATGATTCCCAGGGTGATCTCGGGAAGTCCGAAGACCGCTTTTTCACCTGCGATTCTGAAATCACAGGAGAGGGCGAGCTCGAGTCCTCCGCCGAGTGCCATACCGTTCACTGCGGCAATGGTCGGGATGCTCAGGTTCTCGATTCTCTTGAACACACGGTGTGCAAGGGAGCAGTTACAGAAAGCGCCTTCAGGGTCGGCGTCCATCAGTTCACTCACATCGGCTCCGGCGACAAATACCTTCTCGTTTCCGGTGATGATAAGCACACGTGCACTCTCATCCTTCCCGATAAGGTCTAGGGCCTTCTCAAGCTCCTCGTTCGTCGCCGTGTTCAGTGCGTTGTACGCCTTGGGGCGGTTGATCTGAATCAGGACGACACCCTCTTGGACACTATAGAGGATATTCTTAAACTCCATTGTTCTCTCCTGTATAGTCATCATAGCCTGTCCAGACCGGCTTGCCGGTATACTCCTTGGCCTTCTCTTCTCCGCTGAGCACCCGGTAGGCACCTGCGGCAAGAGCTTCCATCTCGAGTTCTCCGGGGAAGACGATGAAATCGGCAATGTAACCCACCATCTCCTTCAGTTCAGCCACGAGTTCCTTCGAACGGGAAATCCCTCCGGTAAGAACGATGGCATCGACCTTGCCGTGAAGGACTGCTGCGAACGAACCGATCTGCTTTCCAACCTGGTAGACCATGGCATTGTAGACAAGCTGCGCTTTCACGTTGCCCTCCTCAGCCATCTTGATCACATCACGTGCATCGCTGGTACCGAAGTGGTCGACAAAGCCTCCGTTCTTCAGGATCAGTTCCTTGATGTCCTTCTTGGTGTAGCCTCTGTCGAAACAGAGCTCCATGATCTTTCCGGGAGCAAGGACACCTGCTCTGGTGGGAGCCATGGGACAGTCTCCGTTGAGGAGGTCACTCGCATCGACGATCTTTCCCTTCTTGTGAGCACCGACTGAGATACCTCCGCCGATGTGCGCGACAACAAGGTTCACTTCATCGTAGCGTTTGCCCAGCTTTTCAGCTGCTTCCCTGCCCACTTCCTTATGGCTCAGGGCATGGAAACGGCTTTCCCGGTAAACATCCTTCAGTCCGGTCACTCGCGCGACCGGCTGGAATTCATCGACATCGGGAGGGTTCACGATAAAGGCGGGCTTGCCCGCGATCTTGGAGAACTGATCTACGATCATCGAACCGAGGGTCGCAGGATGGAAGGAGTTCTTTCTCGCATCCGCTGTCACCTGGTCAGTGACGTTATAGGTGCCCCCTTCACAGGGCGCGACACCGCCGCCTCTGCCTGAGAAGGCATCGAAGTCGGTGATATTATATCCTTCGCTTGCAAGCTGCGCGATGATCGTGTCTCTTCGGTACTCGAGCTGGTCCATGATGGTCTCAAAGGTGTTGAGCGTATCGGCATCATGGATGACATCCTCGGAAAAGATTTTGGTCGTGTCTTCGAAGACTGCGATCTTGGTGGTGGTGGAACCGGGGTTCACTGCTAAAATCTTCATCATTCTACTCCTCGGCATTCAGCGAAGCGGCAAGGACGAGAGAGTGGTACTTCTCTTCCTGGCTCGAGGCGCGGGAAGGAAGGACGACAGGGACCTTCGCTCCGACAACTATTGCGCCGGCTGTGCCGCCGCAGGAGAAGGTGAGGGACTTCACAAGCGTGTTTGCCACTGCGATGTTGTGGCACAGAAGGATATCTGCATCGCCTGCGACCGGGCTTTCATACCCCTTGATCGCCGCAGCTTCACTGTCAATGGCGAGGTCGTAGGAAATAGGTCCTTCGATGATACATCCTGTGATGTCTCCGCTTTCGTACATATCCTTGAGCGCCGCGCCGTCAACAGCTTCTGGCATCTTCGGATTGAGATGGTCTACAGCTGCAAGGCATGCTACCTTGGGATTGTCAAAGCCCATCTGCTTCATTGTCTTCACTGCGTTTTCGATCATCTGCTTCTTCTGCTCGAGATCGGGATAGGTGACTAATCCCGGGTCGGTCACACAGAGGAGCTTGTGGTAGGAGGGGACCTTCACGACGACCATACCCGACATAAGAGCGCCTGTTCTCAGCCCGTTGGCTGAGGAGACCACTGCGCGCATCAGGTCAGCGGTCTGAAGGAGTCCCTTCATAATTGCATTGGCTTTGCCGCTCTGAACGAGTTCCACCATCACCTTGAGGGCTTCAGTCTCGTCAGCTACGGGAATGATTTCGTATTCACAGTAGTCCTTGTAAGGCTCGAGGACCGGTTCGAGCTTATCAACTTCGGCAATCAGGATAGGCTTGACGATACCGTCACGCCCTGCCTCCATGATGGCGCCGAGGGCATGGTCCTCGTTCGCGCACACCAGGGCGACATTCTTCTTTACTGCCTGCTTGATTCTCGATTCGATCAGCTGTTCAAAATTTTCATAGATCATTGAATTACCTTACACCCTTTCGATGGCAACAGAGACACCCTGACCGCCGCCTACACAGAAAGTGATGAGACCGGTCGAGAGGTCGCGGCGTTCGAGTTCGTAGACCATCTTCGTGAGGAGGATACCGCCGGTTCCCGCAAGAGGGTGACCGAGTGCGATGGCTCCGCCGTTGACGTTGAGATTATCGGTCGGCATGTCAAGTTCCCTGATACATGCGAGTGACTGGGAAGCGAACGCTTCATTCATCTCGATGAGGTCAAAGTCCTTCAGGGTCATGCCTGAGTTCTTCATGAGTTTCCGTGTTGCTGCAATCGGTCCTGTCCCCATGATTCTGGGCTCGACACCTGCTGCGGCATAGTGGGTCATCTTTCCGAGGATCTTCAGACCCATGGCCTTAGCCATCTCTTTTTCCATGACGACCACGGCACCTGCTCCGTCACTCATCGGGGAGGAGTTTCCTGCAGTGACCACTCCTGTTCCCATAACGGGGCGGAGTTTGGCCAGGGTCTCCATGGAAGTACCGGGGCGGACAGGTTCGTCCTTATCGACGATGATGGTTGACTTTCTCGTCTTCACTTCAACAGGAACGACCTGTTCAGTGAACACGCCATCTTCCCATGCCTTGGCCGCTTTCGCATGGCTGGCCACAGCGAAGGCGTCACAGTCTTCACGGCTGATGCCGAACTGTGCAGCGATATTCTCTGCAGTCTCGACCATTGAGTCGCTGCCGAATTCAGCAGGAACGACTTTGACATCGGACCAGCGGGGAGGCATCACCTGGTAGGGGCTCACCGGCTTGTCCATGACGTAGTTTCTTCTTGAATCGCTCTCGACACCGCCTGCCACGACGATGTCTGCATTGCCTGTCTGGATAAGCATCGTGGCGAACGCGAATGCGTTCAGGGATGAGGCACACTGGCGGTCCAAGGTGATGCCGGGAACTTCGATGGGAAGTCCGGCCTTCAGGCCGACCATGCGTGCCATGTTGTTGATATCATTATTCATCAGGTTTCCGAAGACAACTTCGTCAACCTTTGCAGGGTCGATTCCTGCTCTCTTCACTGCTTCTCGTACTGCGAGGGCACCGAGGTCCTCTGCGGGGACAGGAGCGAGAACTCCGGTCACACGCCCTACAGGCGTTCTTGCTGCTCCTACTATGACTGCTTCTCTCATGCTATATTCCTTCTCTTGTTCTTCTTGATCTTATTTCATACCCTTGAGGCCGAGGATCTCTCTTGCTTCGGCCGGGGTTGCCACTTCCTTGTTTGCTTCCCTGATCAATCGTGCCGCACGTGCGACAAGCTGAGGGTTGGAAGCGAGTTCTCCTCTTGAGTAGTAGATGTTATCCTCAAGACCGACTCTCACATGGCCGCCCATACCGATGGCAGCCATCATGATGGGGAGGTGGTCCTTGCCGACACCGAATGCACTCCAGGTTGCACCTTCAGGGAGTTTGTCATGGAGGTAGACGAGGTTCTTCACTGTTCCCGCCATACCGCCGAGGACACCGAGGACGAACTGGAAGTGAAGGGGAGCCTTGATGACGCCCTTTGCAACGTAGTAGTTCGCGATATCCATCATACCTGAGTCGAATACTTCGATTTCGGGTTTGACGTCCTTTTCAGTCATCAGGGTTCCGAGCTTCTGGAGGAACTGGGGAGTGTTCATGAAGACGCCTGCGGGCATCCAGTTGAATGAACCAGCATCGAAGGAGGCCATCTCAGGAGCGTAGCGTTCAATATGAATCATTCTCTCATCATCGCTAGCCCGGTGGTCGCCGCTGGTGGTCATGTTGACAACCACGTCACATTTTTCGCGGATCAGTCGAGCTGTCTCTCCGAAACGGTCTGCATCCATCGTACCGAGACCTTCATCGTCTCTCATGTGGATGTGGACGACAGAAGCCCCTGCCTGCCAGCATGCGTAAGCATCCTCTGCGATCTCCTGAGGAGTGAGGGGGACGTTCGGGTTCTTCTCTTTCGGTGTTACAGCTCCGGTGAGGGCTGCGGTAATGATAACTTTATCACTCATATTCTGATACTCCTGTTTTTTATGTTCTTAATTTATCTGTTAGTTACTATGCAATGTGATAACAATTCTATCAACGTTCAAAATGGTACATTGGGATTTCGCTTTTGTATCTTCCGGGAAAAAATGATAAGCAGAATGAGACTGAGACATGCAAAAACTGCGGAGAGGAGGAAGATTGATGCTGTCCCTGCCCAGGCAGCTACAGTCCCGAGAATCATGGCGCCTCCCCCGATACCGAGGTCCATCGAGATATAGAAGGTGGCATTCGCAGCTCCCCTTCTTTCAGGCGGAGAGCTCTTGATGGCAAGGGCGGTGAAGGCGGGGATAAGAGACCCGTACCCGAAGCCGTACAGGGCTCCGGCAATAGCGAAGGCCGTGATCGTATGTGCCTGGTAGATCACCAGAAGTGCGATGACGGTGAGTGCGAGGGAGGGAAGGACGACAGGGAA
The DNA here is from genome assembly GCA_963677695.2 of Sphaerochaetaceae bacterium. Taxonomy (GTDB): domain Bacteria; phylum Spirochaetota; class Spirochaetia; order Sphaerochaetales; family Sphaerochaetaceae; genus SABI01. The sequence goes on from CAXXUJ010000001.1 coordinate 412,900, forward strand.
TATGCCGTAGCGGTCGACAAGGCGTCCTGTGACAAGTCGTGTCAGGATAACGGCAAGGGGAAAGATCAGGAAGAAGAGCCTGAGATTCCCGAGTTCCCTTTCGATGCCCAGAACTGCGAGGAAGGTGACGATCGCGCCATAGGAAACAGCTGCCAGGACCATCATAAGAGAAGCGGGAACCGCTCCCTTTTCGATGGTGATCAGATGTTTCCAATCGAATTTCGTCTTTCCCGGGGTGATATGTGTGCCGGTCTCCTTCAAGAAGAAGGTAAGCACGACAGGTATGATGGAAAAGGGAACAAGGAGCATGAAGAGGGTGCTGAAACCGTACAGACCGATGATCGTCAGACCGACCAGCGGTCCGATCGAGTTGGTCAGGGTGATGACCATTCCGTTGTACCCTATCCCCTCGGCCATTCTCGAAGAGGGGGAAAGATCTGAGATGATGGTCGCTCCCGTTGTCGAGATGATGGAGAACCCTATCCCTTCGATAACACGGAAGATCAGCTGAAGGGTGACATCGTCAGTGAAGTTTGAGAGGACGACACCGAGGACAAGAGGAATCAGGCCGATTCTGATCAACCTGAGTCTTCCCCTGTGATCGAGCAGATTGCCGATCACCGGTCTCAATGCCAGCGCGGCCAGCGAGTAGAGTCCGGTCGAGAGCCCTGCAACCGCATTCCCTGCTCCCATTTCCCTCAGGTAGAGAGGTATGGAGACAAGGAGAATGAAATGAAGAAGATGGGAGGCGAGGTTCGCTATCAGCACGAGTACGTACTGAGTGGTCCACAGCGGTTCCCTGTATTGTGTGTTCATGTAAGTCCCTCTTGTACGGTACCGGATAACGTATGTGCTCCCCGGTGATACCCCCGGGGACAGGTCGATCTCTTCAGAAGAAGAGAAAAACGGCGCCAGAAGTTCTGGAGACATTCCGGCGCCTGATATACACGATGGAGTAAAAAACTATTTGATTTCGTCTTCGAACTTTCCGCCGCCGATTCTCGGACGGACAACCTTGCCCTCTTTTTCAGCTGCCATAACGAGAGCTGCTTCTTCGTGAGCATCATCCCAGTACTTGGCTTCGTGGGGTGAGTGGTCGGTTGCTGTTACGAACATCTCTGTTGCGAATGAACCTCTGAGTTCCTTGGAGATATCTTCCTTCCAGGGCATTCTGAGAACCTGGGTGGTCATTCTTCTGGTCACTCTTCCTGCAGCGTGCATGATGAGTTCAGCGATCTCCCAAGCTCTGTCGTATGCAGACTCGACGTCAGGACAGATCTCGTTGATCATACCGTACTGGAGTGCCTTCTTCGCTGTGATGATCTCACCTGTGAGCTCAGCATAGGCGAATCTCTTACGACCCATCAGCTCTCTCCATGCGATCTGGATACCGTCTCCGGGAACCATGTTGGTTCTGAAGTGCATCTCTGTTGTCCATGCATCTTCGGTGGCAAGAGTGATGTCACTGAAAAGAAGGAGGTCTGTGTGGTAGGAAGCGCCTGTCCATACACCGATGGTGGGAACTTCAAGATCGAACACCTGACCTTCGATGTCGTTTACGCCATCGTAGTACTGGTACTCGTACATCTTCCATGCTTCATCGGGTTCTGAACCGAACTCACGTGCAGGCATCCACTCGCCAGTTTCCTTGTTGATACGACCGATACCCTTGAAGGTGTCGGGTCCGATACCGCCGAGGATGATCACTTCATTGTCGGGGTCTCTTCCGGCCCAGTCAAAGAAGTAGTGGAGTCCCTGGTGAAGTTCTGCACTCCACTGTACCGGTCCGCCGGCTGTGTGCATCCTTGCTTCGAGAATACCATTCTTTCTCTTCATCTTGATACAGTTCTTGAGCTTCTCTGAATACTCTTCGAAGGTCATGTGTGGAATGGTGTAGAGTTCCTCGTGTGGAATCTCCTTTCTCTTTCCGGCATCTGATTCATAATTTGCTTTGATCATAGTGCAGCTTCCTCCTCATAGAAAACGCTAGTAATTTTGTTGTTGTGCATGTAAACGTAAGTCAGAAAATTCCCGCCCGCAAGTGCCATAACAAAAAACGATAGAGCAATGTCACATATTGATAGACCATAAAACACCCTCTACCTATATACTTAATCAAGAAGTATTAAGGAGGAGAATGACCTATTATGGGAAGACTCGAAAACAAAATAGCAATCGTTACCGGGGGAAACTCGGGTATTGGAAGAGCAACAGCACTGCTGTTCGCGAAAGAAGGGGCCAAGGTCGTCATCTCAGGAAGAAGAGATGAGGAAAACCAGAAGGTGCTCGCAGAAGTCAAGGCTCTCGGAGCTGAAGCGATCGCCGTTCAGGCCGATGTCTCTAAAATGGAAGACTGTCACAAGATCGTTGATGAGACTGTAGCCGCTTTCGGCGGGATCGATGTCCTGGTCAACAACGCGGGAATCGCGGACAAGCACATGCCTATCGACCTCTGTACAGAGGAGTGGTACACCACTGTCGTCATGATCGACCAGTTCAGTGTCTACTACATGAGCAAGTACGCACTCGAAGTGATGACAAAGAAGGGCGAAGGTTCTATCGTCAACGTCTCATCGATCGGATCACAGGGAATCGCGGGCATCTCCTACTCGGCAGCCAAGGCTGCCGTAAACGGCATGACCAAGAATATCGCACTGCAGTACTCCCCTACCGGAATCAGATGCAACGCGGTCGGACCCGGACCTACCCCCACCCCTCTCAATGCTCCTGAAGCATTCGCAACCTTCAACATGGAATTCGCAGGTGAATGTGCAAAGCACATCAACCTTGACGTTCCTGAAGCTCAGGTCGAGGATCAGGCAGAGGCCATCCTCTACTTCGCAAGCGACGCATCGAAGGCGGTCACAGGCCAGATACTCTACGTCGACCACGGGACAACCCTCTACTAGGTTGTCGCATCTCGAGGAAACTGCCGGATGGGACATCCCATCCGGTCTTCTTTTATAGGGCAGAATATGAAATCGAGACTCTACTCACCGGGCTATATAGGAAATCTAGAACTGAAGAACAGGATCGTGATGAATGCGATGCACACGGCATTAAGCGATGACGGGAAGGTGAATCCCGCTCTCACCGAGTATTTCCGTGAGCGCGCCGAAGGGGGCACAGGCCTCATCATCGTCGGAGCATCGGGGATCGACCCGGTCAGGGTCAACACCCATAACGTGATCGGTATCTATGATGACCGGTTCATAGATGGACTCACTCAGCTTGCTGATGTGATCCATTCCTACGGGAGCAAGTGTTTCGTCCAGCTCTGGCATCCGGGACGATATGCCAGGAGCAGGGAATACAGCGGCATGCCTGCCGTCGCACCCTCTCCCGTCTTCTCCCGCTTTACCGGAGAGACTCCCGAAGAACTCAGCGAGAAACAGATTCTGGAAATTATCACTGCCTACGGCAGGGCAGCTGAACGTGCCCGGAAGGCGGGTTTCGATGGAGTCGAGGTCACTGCCGCCTCAGGCTACCTCCCCGCCCAGTTCCTCTCCCCCCTCACAAACAAGAGGACAGACCGATACGGAGGAGAACTCAGCGGAAGACTCACCTTCATAACCGAAGTGATCGATTCCATCCGATCCTTCACCGGCTATGATTTTCCCCTCACCGTCCGGATGGGATCAAGCGACTTTATGGAGGGGGGAAACGGACCGGAGGAAGCACGTCTCATTGCAGAAGCTCTCGAAGATGCGGGGATCGATGCCCTCAGCCTCACCGGAGGCTGGCACGAAAGCCGCGTCCCGCAGCTTACGATGGACGTTCCCCACGGAATCCTCGCCCACTATGCAAAAAAGATACGGGAAAAGATCTCCATTCCCCTGATCATGTCAAACAGACTCACTCCCCCCATTGCTGAGCAGCTTGTGGACCAGGGAGTGATCGACTTCGCAGGATTCAGCAGAGCCCACCTTGCCGAACCCCGCCTTGCCTCGAAAGCGGAGGCAGGAAAGTATGCCTCTGACCGCCCCTGCATCGGCTGCAACCAGGGATGCATGGATAAGATATTCTTCTCAAAGACGATCAGGTGCCTGGTCAACCCGAGAGCAGGAAGGGAAGCTGAGGAACCCATGCCTGAAAAGTTGAAAGAAGGCAATGCCCTGAAGATCCTGGTGATCGGAGCAGGTCCCGCAGGACTTGAATTCGCTCTCACCGCTGCCGAAAGAGGGCATCACATCACCGTGTGGGAACAGGGATCAAGACCGGGAGGTCAAGTATTGCTGGCATCAGCGGTCAGGGAAAGGTCAGCTATGAGTCAGTTCATCGACTACCTTATCCATGAATGCGCTGTAAACGGTGTACAGTTCATCTATAACAGGAAAGCAACCGCCGAGAGCATCAGCGAAGCTGTCGAAAGCGAAGGCTTTGACCGGATTGTTCTCGCGACGGGAAAGAAAGAAGGATTCACGGAAGTGAAGAACGACGGATCCCTTGAGATACTTCATGGCTGGGATGTGCTGAGAAACTGCAGCGTTCCCGGTTCCAAGATCATCGTGAAGGGGGCAAGCGAACTCGGTTTCTGGACTGCCTTCCATCTTGCTTCGAAGGATCTGATCACCCCGGAGCAGCACCATTTCATGCACCTCTATGATACCGAAAACCCGTTCGTCCTTGAAAAGGCGATGCGCGGCAGCGCCTATACGGTGATTGTCATCGAAGAGGGAGAGAGGATCGGTAAGGAACTGAGCCTCTCGAGCCGCTGGGTCTATACTTCCCGTGCAAAGGAGATGGGCATACAGTTCATCACCTCAAGCAGGGTGACGGAGGTGAAAGAGAGATCGGTTCATGTCATGGACGCTGAAGGGAACCTGCAGGTGATCGATACCGATGCTCTCATCGAAACCGAAGCCTTCATCAGACCGGGACACGAGATGGCTGAAGAGCTGAAAACTGCAGGAATTGACGTACGTTCCATCGGAGAGGTTTCCGCAAGGGGAAACCTGATGAGTGCGGTGAGATCGGCCTTCCTTGCCGCGTCTTCGATCGAGTAAAAAAAAGAACCTCCCCGCTTCAGGAGAAATCACAACACAGCGGGGAGGTTCACAACACCAACAGGTGTCAGAAGGCGAATTCAGTACAGTCCGGTGCGATAACGATATCGGCCTGGGTGTGGTCAATAATCCACTCGGGAGTTGCTGGAGCGAAATACTCCTTCAGGACAAAAGCCCCGTCCTTTATCTCGAACAATCCAAGATCTGTCACGATGAGATCGACTTCCCCTTTCGCAGTGAGAGGGAGAGAACATGATTTCACCATCTTAGAATTACCTTTTTTATCAAAATGAACCGTCGCCGCGATCACTTCCTTGGCACCTGCCAACAGGTCCATTGCGCCTCCCATGCCGGGAACCATCTTGCCCGGTATCATGTAGTTGGCAAGGTTTCCTTCCTGGTCGGCTTCTAGGACACCGAGAACGGTGAAATCGAGGTGACCGCCTCTGATGATTCCGAAGGAAGTTGCGGAATCGAAATAGCAGCCCCCTTCCAGAATCGTTGCAGGAACGCCGCCGGCGTTTACGATATCAGCATCGAAGTTATCTTCGCCGGGAGCTTCACCGAGTCCGAGGAAGCCGTTTTCCGACTGGAGGACGATATGGACATCCTCAGGGACGTAGTTCGCCACGAGGGTGGGAAGTCCGATACCGAGGTTGACATAGTTTCCGTCTTCGAAGAGACGGGCGATTCTTTTTGCAATTTTTGTCTTATCTTCTACGTATTCAAACATCTGGAATCTCCTTATCTCTGTACGATGTAGTGGACGAAGATACCGGGAGTGACGACCGCTTCAGGGTCAAGCTCTCCGATCTCAACGATCTCGTCTGCTTCGACAATAACGGTCTTGCCTGCCATTGCCATCATGGGAGCGAAGTTACGGGCGGACTTGGAATAGGTCAGATTCCCTGCCTTGTCAGCCTTTGCAGCCCTGATCAGGGTAAAGTCTCCGGGAAGGGGCAGCTCGAGAAGGTAGTCCTTCCCCCCGATATTTATCACCTGCTTGCCTTCCTGCACAGCAGTCCCTACTCCGGTGGGAGTGAGAAATCCACCGCAGCCTATGCCTGCGCATCTGATTCTCTCGGCGAGCGTTCCCTGGGGAACAAGTTCGACCTCGGCTTCGCCTTGAAGCATCTGACGCTGGGTCTCCTTGTTGAGACCGATATGGGAAGCGACGTACTTCTTGAACTGTTTTGCAAGCACGTTCGGTGCGACTCCGGTAGCCTTGCTCTCGTCACCGAGAAACAGTCCGTTGTCACTGCACACAAGGATCATATCCTTCTTGCCGCTCTCCCTGAGAGCCTTCATCAGACCGACGGGAGTACCGACGCCCATGAAACCGGAAACGAGGAGGGTATCCCCTTCCGAGATCTTTGCTATAGCTTCTTCAGCTGTTATGATTGGTTTCTCTTTCATTTCTATTCCTCCATCTCGATGCACAGGGCGGTTCCCATGCCTCCGCCGATACACAGCGTTGCAAGACCTTTTTTCGCCTTGCGGTGTTTCATTCCATAGATCAGGGTCGTGAGGATACGAGCGCCCGAGCAGCCTACCGGGTGACCGAGTGCGATCGCGCCTCCGCTCACGTTGACAATGGACGGATCAAGCTTCAGATCACGCACGACTGCGAGTGACTGGGCAGCAAAAGCCTCGTTCGCTTCGATAAGGTCAAGGTCAGACACTTCCCAAGAAGCAGACTCGAGAGCCTTCTTAGAGGAAGGAACCGGTCCGTAGCCCATGATGGCCGGATCTACACCGGCTGAGCCGTAACCCTTGATGGTGGCAATTGCCTCAAGGCCGTTCTCTTGCGCCCATTCCTTGTCAGCGATGATCAGCATGGCGCCTCCGTCGTTGATTCCAGAAGCGTTTCCTGCTGTCACCGTCCCGTCCTTCTTGAAGGCGGGGCGGAGGGCTGCAAGCTTTTCGGGGCTTGTCAGGCGGGGGTATTCATCGGTATCGAAGATAACGGGATCACCCTTTCTCTGAGGGATCGATACCGGCATGATCTCATCCTTGAAGGCACCTTCGCTGATCGCCTTAGCGGCTCTGCTCTGGCTCTGATAAGCGAACGCATCCTGTTCTTCACGTGATATTCCCCACTGCTCTGCTATATTCTCGGCAGTGATTCCCATGTGGTAGTCATTGAAGCTGTCCCAGAGAGCGTCATTGATCAGGGAGTCAACCATAGCGGCATTCCCCATTCTCGCTCCCCAGCGTGCCTGAGGCATCAGGTAGGGTGCCTGACTCATGTTCTCAGCTCCGCCGCAGACGATACACTTCGCATCCCCTGCCTTGATGATCTGCGAAGCGAGACTGACCGTTCTCAGACCCGAGCCGCACACCTTGTTCAGCGTCATGGCGGGGACGGTATCAGCAAGACCGCTCTTAATCGCCATCTGACGTGCGACATTCTGCCCCAGACCTGCTGACAGCACATTACCGACGATTACTTCGTCTATCTGATCTGCATTGACACCTGTCTTCTCAAGAAGACCCTTGATCAGCTGAGCACCCATGTCTGCAGCCGAGACATCCTTCAGAGATCCGCCGAAGGAACCGATAGGTGTCCGCAGAGCTCCCAATATAACTACTTCATTCATACATATACTCCATCGCGCATGATCAGGAACTTCTCACGGTGAAAGGGAAGCTTCCACCTGATCCCGCGAGGGAAAGAAAACTGAACATGCTGTCGGGTTGTTTGCTGTAATTCTACTGTAAGAGAAGAGAAAATGGGACTTTCACATTTATACAAAAACGTGCCCTTATTATACTCAGAGGGAATTGAGTGATGAAATCATGCAGACAGATACTGAAAATGAAGATTTCTTCCAACTGCGAGGAAATATCAGACCCACTTCACACTCCCTGCGATAGAGGTATAATGAGACCATGGAAAAGACCAATGCAGTACGGCTTCTCGAGAAAGAAAAGATAGATTTCACACTGACTGAATATGAGGTGGATGAATCAGATCTGAGCGCGGCAGCGGTGGCCGCGAAAGCCGGCCTCGATCTCGAGAGGGTATTCAAGACGCTCGTTCTCAGAGGCGCTTCGAATGCGATCTTCGTCTGCGTCATTCCCGGCGGGTACGAACTTGACCTGAAGAAAGCCGCACAGGCATCAGGAGAGAAAAAAGCGGAGATGATTCATGTAAAGGAAATCCTCTCCCTTACCGGATATATCAGGGGAGGCTGCTCCCCGGTGGGAATGAAGAAGAGATACCCGACATATATTGATGAGACCTGCCTTCTCCATGAAAGCATCTATGTGAGCGCGGGAGTCCGCGGTCTTCAGATTCTCATCGCACCGGAGGACCTGATCACCGCAGTGGAAGCACAGGTCGCCGACCTGGTCTGATACACTGAAACGGAAGGAACAGATCACATGCTATCCCCTCAGAAATGAATGAGTACCTCCCCGACTTGTACGGTACCCCCTCATATCTGATGGAATACTGAGACGATATTATCAAGTGTTCATAGAATATCTCTTCATCATTTTAAAGGTGTCGGAAGAAGCAGAATACCAGTAGATACGAATTCGTCTTCCCTTTATACTATGTACAGACGTAATTTATATACCAACTTGCACCGTCTATAAACAACTGCTAAAAAGGAGAGTCCTATGACCATTCGAATCACAGACCTGTTTCCTCATCAGACAAACCACATAACAGACTATGATCGGCTGTATCACACAAGAGAGTACTTTGCCCAAAAGGCATTGAAGATCCCCACTGCACACACACGGCTGAAAGGTACCCGCTTTGATGAAATGCGTGAATTCTGCGGGTATAGAGACCTGCAGAAGTTCTGTAAGCATGTCCAGAGCTGGAACAGCCTGAGGGTTCCTATCCCTCACACATATCTTCAAGCAATAGGAATTGATTTCGATATGCTGACATCAGCATTAAAAAGGGATAGAATTTCCTATATCCAGAAACTTCAGGAACCGAGGTATCCCAAGGTATTCAATGTGAAGTGCGGACCGCTCGTGCTGACCAGGAATATTCCCGACCTGACTGAAACAGAAGCTATCACCTACATAAAAAATCTTGCTGGACTCCGACCGGTTCCCTTCTCTATTTTTTACACTGATTTCCTTGACATACAGATTGTATCGGACAAAGAGGCAGTGTATCTGCATAAGTATCCGTCTTTGATTAAAGAGGAATCTTTCTACAGTTTCCTGAGTTCAGAAGAGACTTAGGACAGCCTGTGCCTTTTCTTGGTCAAAAGTGAGATCGTCCTTGAAATTAGGAAGGCTCTTTCACTCGTACATGACCCTTCCATGAATCCACACCTCCCTCTCCAAGGAAATATTCATGTGAGATAAAGTTGGGATTTTTTATTTCCGATTCAGAGAGTTTCTTCTCTACGGTGTTGAACTACTTGAATACCTAACACATGTGCAATAATATATAATTGTTGGGCAATAAAGAGAATGAACCGGAGGCTTACATGGGTATTATGAAGGACGTGGTCGAAGAAGAATTTAATCGGCTGAACGCTTTGATAGAGCAATATGAGATAAAAATAGCGTCATACCCCAAAGGATCTCTATCTGTGAAGAAAAGAAATGACCGTTCCTTCTGTTATCAGGTATACAGAGATCATGATAAAGTAAGGTACATCTATCTGGGGAAGCCTGATTCTCCAAAGACTAAGGACTTTGTACGTATCTTGGAAGAAAGACGCCGTTATGAACGAATGCGGAAACAATCGAAAGAGAGTCTTAAAGAAGTGAGGGCAATGCTTCGTGCAGCAAAATGATAATATCAGATTATTTGATGATCTACTAAGGAGTCTGGATTCTCATGGTATTTTGCAGGACTTTATTATCATTGGCTCCTGGGCTTTAAGAATATATAGAGAAATGTTCCACCATGATCCTCAGGTTCCTGTAGTTTCGACCCGAGATGTGGATATTCTCATACAAAATCCACCTCAAATATCAAACCCTGTGGATATCCCAGAACTTCTGGCTAAACACAACCTCGAGATCACCCACTCTGTACTCGGTGAGTACGAAAAATTTGTTGGACCTGAGTTTGAGGTGGAATTCCTGTATGTCGAAGAAGGAAGGGGAGAACCTACAGGAAAAAATATTCCTGATCTGAATATAATTGCTCAACCATTGCGGTATATGCATTATCTTCAGGAGCACAATATAACTGTCCTCTATAAGGGGATGAGGGTTCGAGTCCCGGAACCAGCCATGTATGTGTTACTCAAGTATTTTCTCACTATCAAGAGGAAGAAAGGGGACCCGAAGATAAGGAAGGATATTTCTACAGCGTTAGCCCTTGAGCAATATCTGTTGGAGCATGGCTATAAAAATGTGTTTATCGTATCTTTCAACTTCATGACACCTAAGCAGCGAAGAATACTTCTTGATATTTTACGGAAAAATGACTCGGCTCTACCTTCTATTCTTTCAGAAATGAGTTGAAATGTTGCACACTCCGCTGCCGTTGTCCTTGTTTAAGGATGGATGGTTAGTATCTTGAATTGGATTCTCTTCGGTGGTAATGTTGCTATATTGTTTTTGGTGGAGAGGAAGTTTCTGTCAGCGGCTAAACTAACGGCTTCCTCTTCACTTCTCCTTTAAGGATTATCTTTCCTTCTTTCTTTTCCTTCTATTAAACCACACCTATCTCTCTCCATGGAAATATTCATTTGAGATAAGATTGGGAATTTTTATTTCCGACTCAGATTTATATCATTCTATATATTTTCAACATTGACATCTGGGTATTCAGGCCTTACAATTTGTCCCATAAAATAAATACAGTGGAGGCTTTTATGGCAACGGTGCAATTGAAAGACATTTGCAAGATTTACGATGGCAACGTAAAAGCGGTTGATTCGGTTAATATCGATATCAAGGACAGAGAGTTTGTGGTTCTCGTTGGCCCTTCAGGCTGCGGAAAGTCAACAACTCTACGAATGGTAGCCGGACTTGAAGACATTTCAAGTGGTGAACTCTACATCGACGGCCGCCTGGTGAATGATGTCCCGCCAAAAGACAGAGACATCGCAATGGTTTTCCAGAACTATGCCCTGTATCCTCACATGAGTGTATACGACAACATGGCATTCGGACTGAAAATCAGAAAGTTCCCCAAGGACGAAATTGATCAGCGCGTACGCGAAGCTGCAAAAATTCTCGACATCGAACAGCTCCTCGACAGAAAGCCGAAAGCGCTCAGCGGTGGTCAGAGACAGAGAGTCGCAGTAGGACGTGCAATTGTCCGTCACCCGAAGGTATTCCTTTTTGACGAACCTCTTTCAAACCTTGATGCGAAACTCCGTGTTCAGATGCGTGCCGAGATCTCATCTCTCCATAACAGACTGAAAGCAACCATGATCTACGTTACTCACGACCAGGTAGAAGCACTCACCATGGCCGATAAGATCGTCGTCATGAAGCTCGGTGTCATCCAGCAGATCGGCGGACCTCTCGAACTCTACAATGAGCCCAATAATAAGTTTGTTGCAGGTTTCATCGGTTCACCACCCATGAACTTCCTCACCGTCGATGTGAAGAAGGAAGGTGATGACATCATCATTGATGAAGGCAACTTCAAGATTTCCCTCGAAGGAAACAACAAGAAACTTCTTACCCCCTACGCAGGCAAGAAGGTGACCTTCGGTATCAGACCTGAAGATGTCGAGTACACAAAAGCCGCTGTCGAAGGAAAAACCATCAACGGACAGGTCAGTGTCATCGAACCTCTCGGTTCCGAGACTCATATCTACGTCACAGTCGGCAAGCACCAGGTAATCGGTAAGATCGAACCTTCAGTCCAGCTGACAGTCGATCAGGATATCTCCCTTACTCCCGATATGAGCAAGGTGAAGTTCTTCGATTTCGAGACAGAGCTGGTTATCAAGTAATTCATTGGATCTTTTTACATTTTGATATGACTGCTGCAGAACTTAAAATTCTGCAGCAGTTTTTTTTCTCTCTCCATTTTTCTGGTATAAAGAGAAAGATAGAGCCCTCCGAAGAGGGCTCATTAATTCAACAGTGGCTGATGTTATCAGCGGAACATTGCATCATACACGGTATGAATGACGTTCTTTGCATCCTTTTCCTTCACTCCGAAGAGAGCTGTGATGGGAGAGGCATCGAAAAGAGTGAATGTCACCTCTATTCCCTCATCCATCAGTGCAGGAAGAATATGCGCAAGGCGTCTCTTTTCAGACCTGAGTCCTTCACCTGCGACAGCCGCTACTGCATACCCCGGTTCGACAACGACCGTTTCGAGGGCATAGGTGCTCTTCAGCTGCTGAGCGACAGAAGCGAAATCAATCTCTGCTCCCGCATTGACCTGGGCATACCAGGTAAGGTCATCGATGCCGGCAAGGGAGAAATCGGGAGAGAAACCTGCGCTTCTCAGGTCTGCTTCTATGCTGCTTCTCACCTTCGTGTTCTTCAGGAGGAAGACCTTGTGGACTCCGATTTTCACGAACTCCTTCTTCACCGAGATTCCGATGATAGGATCCTTTTCCACATCTCTAGATGCGACGATGGCAGTCCCTTCGTCCTGAGGACGACCGGTGTTCTTCACCTGAATGGGGAAGCCAGCCTCACGTACCGGTGCAATGGCATCTTCATGGAAGACATTAAAACCGACAGCGGCAAGCTCTCTCACTTCACGGTAGGTGAGTTCCTTGATCACCAGAGCATCACTGACGATGCGGGGATCTGCCTTGCTGATACCTGATACATCGGTCCAGTTCTCATACACACAGTCGCCGATCGCACGTGCGACGATCGCACCCGAGATATCACTTCCGCCACGGGAAAAGGCTTTCACCTTTCCATCTGTTCCCTGACCGAAGAAACCGGGAAAGACATAGTGCTGACCTTCTTCAAGAGCAGCAGCGACATGCTGGTAGGTTTTTTCATCCACAGTACCTTCATCGGTGATGAAAACGACTTCCTGTGCATCGATCATCTTCCATCCGAGATACTGGGAGATGAGGACGGCATTGAGGTACTCACCTCTGCTTGCGGCGTAGTGGGCACTCGCTCCCTTTGTTATATTCTCATACACTTCATCAAGCGCTTCGGTGATATTATGGGTGACGCCCAGGTCCTTCGCGATTGCGGTGAAACGTTCCCGTATGATTGCGAACTCCGCTTCACAGGAAGCCCCTTTAGATACCAGTGCCTGACAGGTATAGAGCATGTCTGTTATCTTGATATCTTCTGAAGAACGCTTTCCCGGTGCCGATACAACGGCTACGAGACGAGAAGAATCAGAGGAGAGAATCTCTCCGACTTTCTTGATGTGATCAGCATCACACAGTGAACTGCCGCCGAATTTACTTACTTTCATTGACTTATCACTCCTTTCAACATACATATACATGAGGATACCCCCCATTACGCAAGAAAGCAGGTGTGAAACACACCTGCTCCCTCTACCCTTATATAAGGGGAAAAACTATTTTCTGTAAATAGGTCGGTCGGTATACGTTGTGTGAAGAAGGTGATGCGACTTTTTAGACAGCGGTTTCTCCAGGTACTCCGCATAGATCTGCTGGATCTCGGGGTTCTGGTGTGAACAACGGACAGTAGAGCGCTCGTCATCGGTATAGAGACCAGCGATTCTCTGTGCTCGCACTTCGTCAGTTGAAGCATAGGGCTGACCGCCTCCGCTTACACACCCACCGCGACACGCCATGACCTCGATAAAGTGGTAAGGAGGTTCCTTCCCTTCCCTCTTCGCTTCACGGATCTCTTCGAGCAGGGTACCGACATTGGCCATACCGTGTGCAATTGCAACCTTGACCTTCGTTCCCTTGACATCGACTTCACCAGCACGGATACCTTCCATACCTCGAACAGCTGCGATATTCACATCGGCAAGCTCTTCACCGGTCATCAGGTTATATGCGGTTCTGATAGCAGCTTCCATAACACCACCGGTGTTACCGAAGATCGTACCGGCTCCTGTGTAAGCACCAATAGGAGAGTTTGCAGGTTCATCTTCGAGAGCTAGGAAGTCGATTCCGCTCGCCTTGATTAACCTCGCTAGCTCTCGGGTGGTCAGCACGAGGTCTACATCATCATAACCGGAAGCATGCATGTTCTCGTCCCTTCCGATCTCCCATTTCTTCGCAGTACAAGGCATGATAGCTGCTGAGTAGATAGTAGCAGGATCTATTTTTGCCTTTTCAGCGTAGTAGGTCTTTGTTATTGCACCCTGCATCATCATCGGAGACTTAGCTGTTGAGAAGTGAGGAATCATATCCTCATAGTACTTCTCCATATAGTCTGTCCATGCGGGACAGCAACTGGTGATCTGAGGGATTGCTCCCTTTCCGGTTGTCAAACGGTGAACAAGTTCGCTTCCCTCTTCCATGATGGTGAGGTCGGCTGAGAAGTTGGTGTCAAATACTGTGTCGACACCGAGCATTCTCAGAGCCGCATAGATCTTACCGGTGGTGATAGTACCAGCTGGGAGGTCGAATGCCTCACCGATGGCGACACGGACTGCCGGGGCGATCTGGACGACAACATGCTTTTCGGGATCGTTGATTGCACAGACGAGATCCTGGGTTTCATCCTTTTCGTAGATGGCACCGACGGGACAGTGAGCTGAACACTGACCGCACTTGATACAGGGGCTGTCGTTCAGGGGCAGACAGGCTGCGGGTGACATCACGGTCTGGTCGCCTCTTCCGATGAATTCGAGAGCGTACACTCCCTGCTGCTGCTGACATACCTGTACACAGCGTCCGCACTTGATACACTTGGAAGGATCAAGGACGAGGGAGGTTGTCGACTCATCCTTTGGAAGGTCTGCAACTCTGTGCTCAAAAGGCTGCTGGCGTACACCGAATTCTGCTGCGAAACGCTGTAGCTCACAGGAACCGTTACGTGCACAGGTAAGACATTCGTTGGGGTGAGTGCTCAGGATCATCTCGATGACAGTCTTTCTGATCTTGTACAGCTCTGCATCGTGAGTGATGATGCTCAGGTTCTCCTGAACAGGAGCTGCACAGGCTCTCAGAAGCTTCGGTGAGTTCTCCTGTTTGACAACACAGAGTCCGCAGGCCGCCCATGCCGGAAGGTCCGGATGGTAACAGAGTGTCGGGATGTTGATATTCGCTTTCTTGGCTGCTGCCAGGATATTCTGTCCGGCTTCGATTTCGACCGGCTTACCATTTATCTTCATATGAACAGTACTCATATTCTTTCTCCTCTCCGGCGAAATCCTAGCGGACTTCGATGGCTCCAAATTTACAGGTTTCGAAACATGCGCCGCACTTGACACATGCCGCCTGGTCGATCACATGCACCTGACGTCTTTCACCGGTGATAGCCGCTGTCGGACACTTTCTTGCACATGCTGTACATCCGATACACTTGTCTGCAAGGATGTTATAGGTGATCAGGCTCTTACACTTACCTGCAGGACAGGTCTTATCATTGATATGAGCAAGATACTCTGCTTCGAAATGCTTCACAGTCGAGAGGATCGGGTTCGGTGCTGTCTGACCGAGAGCACAGAGCGACGCTTTCTTCATCGCACCACCGATTTCCTTCATCTGTTCGATATCTTCTATGGTACCGGTACCCTTGGTGATCTTATCGAGGATGTTCATGAGAGAACGTCCGCCGATACGACAGGGTGAACACTTACCGCAGCTTTCCTCAACACTGAATTCAAGGTAGAACTTCGTGACGTCGACGATACAGTCGTCTTCGTCCATGACGATCATACCGCCAGAACCCATCATGGAACCGAGTCTCTGGAGAGAACCGAAGTCGATCGGGGTGTCGAGGAATTCCTCTGTGATAACACCGCCGCTGGGACCGCCTGTCTGGACTGCCTTGAACTTCTTGTCGTTCGCGATACCGCCCCCGATATCATAGATGATTTCGCGCAGGGTGGTACCCATGGGAACTTCAACGAGTCCCGAGTTACGGATCTTACCGGTGAGTGCGAATACTTTGGTTCCGGGAGAGTCATCGGTACCGATCTGGCTGAACCAGTCGCCGCCCTTCAGGATGATGACGGGGATGTTCGCCCAGGTCTCGACGTTGTTGATGACGGTCGGCTTGCCCCAGAGTCCCTTTACTGCCGGGAACGGAGGGCGTGGGACCGGCATACCTCTCTCACCTTCGATAGAGGCGAGAAGCGCAGTCTCTTCACCACAGACGAATGCACCAGCACCGAGTCTGATCTCGATATCGAAATCGAATCCGCTGTCAAGGATGTTCTTTCCGAGAAGGCCGTACTCGCGTGCCTGAGCCATGGCGACTTCAAGACGGTGGATGGCCAGAGGATACTCTGCTCTGATATAGATGAATCCCTGAGTGGCTCCGACGGTCTTACCTGCGATGGTCATCGCTTCGAGAACCGAGTGCGGGTCACCCTCGAGGGTTGAACGGTCCATGTAGGCACCCGGGTCGCCTTCGTCCGCATTACATACGATATATTTCTGGTCGACACCTTCTACCTGTTTGGTGAAGTTCCACTTCATCCAGGTGGGGAAACCTGCACCGCCGCGTCCTCTGAGGCCTGCGGTTCTCAGTTCGCCTATGACCTGGTCTCCGCTCATCTCGAACAGCACTTTTTCAAGTGCGCTGTACCCTTCACGGGCGATATACTCGTCAATGTTTTCGGGATCAATGAATCCGCAGTTTCTCAGTACGATACGGAACTGCTTCTGGTAGAACTTGATCTCTTCGACTTTCGCGTGCTTCTTGGAACCTTCCTTATCATAGAGGAGGCGCTTGACTTCTCTTCCCTTGACGATATGTTCCTCGACAAGCTCCTTTGCATCAGCAGGAGTCACCTGTACGTAGAACGAATCCTCAGGAAGGATCTTAACGATCGGACCCTGTTCACAGAAACCGAAACAACCGGTCTTGATGACCTGGACTTCGTCTGACATGCCCTGTGCCTGAATTTCACTCAGCAGCGCTTCATAGATAGCACCGGCCTTGCTTGATTCACAGGCAGTACCGCCGCATACGAGAACATAGCTTCTATACGCCATTATTTGCCTCCATCCTTTATGATATCGACAGAGGGTCTGTCAAACACGTGTTCACTGACCATCTTCTTCTGCATGATGTGTTCTTCAACAATACGCTTGGCGACTTCGGCATCGACTTTACCATAGATGACTGAAGGCATGTCCGGAGAGATCACTTCCACAGTGGGTTCCACATAACAGAGACCCATGCATCCGGTCTGTGTTACGACAACCGAGTTCAGGTTATGAGCTTCGAGCTGCTCGAGGAACGCATCGAGAGCCACCTTGGCTCCTGCTGCGATACCGCAGGTACCCATTCCGACAATAATCTGTGTCTCTTTGTCACTGAGATCACGCTTCTGGATTTCCGATTTCTTAGTGTCACGAAGCTTCCTCAGCTCCTGCAACGTCATCTTTGCCATTCCAGCCTCCTCATCTTATCACAGGTCTCTACCTGACCCGGTGGTGCACAACTTCAACCGCAGCCTCCTGGGACTGCAGAAATTCTTTCATTAAGAGCAGGTTCTCTACCGTGTTCAGGTTCCCCAGAACTTCAAGAAGCCCGCTCTTTTCAACCTCATATTCCTCTTTCTCCCCTCCTGATTCGAAGGATCGATAGAAGATGATCTCACTCCCTGAGGGGTATGAGAACAGCCCGTTGACGGTTGAAACGATATCTCCGACAGGCGGAGCATCGATATGGGTAAGAGGGACGGTGAAAGAAACCGTCGTACCCTCTCCCGCTTTCGATCTCAGGGAGAATGTCCCTTCGGTCGATTCAGTCATCTGCTGAAGGAAGGGGAGACCGAGTCCCACCTTCCTTGCCTTGTGCTTGATCCCGTCAGTGTAAAAGGGGTCAAGCGCACGCTTCTGCTGGATCTCATCCATGCCCTTCCCGTCATCCTGTACCGTCACAGAAAGAAGCTCCTTCGTTTCCTCGAATCTGATCGAGATCACCTTGGAATCGGCTTCTATGCTGTTCTGTACGATATCGGCAAGGACATCACAGATGGATGCGTGCATCAGCTGTACTGGGCGATGATTCCGGGAAGCTGGTCCTTGGTGACCTTACCGAAGACTTCCTTTCCGATCGTGAGTACGGGAGCGAGTCCGCAGCATCCGACACAGCGGACACCTTCGATACTGAACTTGCCGTCCTCAGTCACCTCACCCTGGCCGATGCCGAGCAGATTTCCAAGCTCTTCCACGAGCATATCGCCACCCTTAAGGTAGCATGCGGTTCCGAGACAGACCTGAATATTGTTCTCTCCCGGTTTAGTTGTTTTGAAGAAATGATAGAATGTCAGGACTCCGTAGATCTTTGCGAGAGGGATATCAAGCATGTACGCAACTGTATCCGCCGATTCGCGGGAGACATACCCGAATTCTTCCTGCACGCGGTGCAGAACCATGATCAGATTGCCCGGCTTGCTGCGCCAATCTTCTATAAACGCGATCAATTCTCGCGAGAATGCATTCTCTCTTTTAGCTGCTGCCATGAAAACCTCCAGAGCCCTATGTATAGAAACACATCATAAAAGAGAAATGAAAGATTTTCAACAATAAATATCGAATTATCGAATATTTTTTGAATATTTTTTCACTTTATTTTTTAAATTATTGCATAATATTTAATTTATTGTATAATGATTCACATTAAAGGGGTGCCTTCATGAATAATGATATGGTGATACGTATCACCCGATACTATCGGATTCTCAATAGACTCAGATCTCTTGGCCTTGAGAAAGTGTTCGCTCACAACCTTGCAGATGCCGCCGGAGTGTCCGCCGCCATCGTGCGTAAAGATTTCTCTCTTCTCGAGATATATGGTCAGAAGAGGGGCGGGTACGATATTCTTTTTCTCATCGCTTCTCTCGGTAAGATTCTCGGTAAGACTGATGAACCCCAGAACATAGTTATCGTCGGGTGCGGAAGAATCGGTCGTGCTCTGATGCACTATAACGGATTCGAACCCGACGGGATCAGAATCGTCGCGGGCTTTGATTCAGATCCACTTGTCTACAACGAAAATATTCATCCAGTCCCGATCTACCCGATGGGAAGGCTTGAGGAGGTGGTGAGCACCAACAAGGTCGATGTCGCCATTCTCACTGTTCCTGAGAGCGCTACGAGCGACAGTTTCCAGCGCCTGATGAATGCGGGAATCAAGGGAGTGCTCAACTTCTCCCCGATCACGTTGAAGCCGGTGGCCGATGATGAAGGACTGAAGCCTGTCATTCACAATGTAAATATTGCACTGGAGCTGGAGCAGATATTCTATGAACTGCAGTTCCCGAAAAATTAATATCCCCGTTTGAAAGAAACATAGACCGGAAGATGGTCAGAGACCCCCTTATGCGTATGGAGTACATACCGGAAGGGGGTTCCTTTTTCTGTGAGGAGGGACGGGTGGGTGATGACCCCGCCGCTTACAAATTCGTATCCGAATGAATCAAAGAAATCGTTGCTCAACAGGATCTGGTCATAGCTTTCCCACACCCCGTTGTAACAGTAGGAACCCTCTGCCTCACTGGCGCAGGGGAAGTCCTCATCAAGATGAAAGGAATGGAATGTACCCTCTGACGGATACCCTGAAGTGATCACAAGAGAGCCGTTTTCTTCCCACTCCTTCCTTTTTAGGGCATCGAAGGGGATGAGAGCACTCTGATACGCTCCGCCGATCCTCTCATGCTGATCGGCGCTTTCATTGAAATCTCCGGCAATGACTGTAGGAAGCACATCATGGTGAGTGAAGTTTCTCTCCATCACATGCTTCAGACATCGTATCTGAGCGATCCTGTACTGTTCGCTCTCCTCTCCCCCTTCCCTTCTGCTTCGCAGATGGAGGGCATAGATTCTTATTCTTTCACCTTCGACATCGATGACAGCCTCGAGGATATCGCGGAACTCTTCGAGTGAGTGGATATGTGACTCTGTTATGGGATAGCGGGAGATCACTGCCGTTTCTATGGGAGAGTGGATGGAATCTGTACAGGTGTAATAGAGGAATCCCCTTTTCCCCAGGTCATGAGAGATCAGGTCCTCGACAACGTTCTCATTCTCTATCTCCTGAAGGACAATGATGGAAGGGGTTTCCTGAGTGTACTGTATGAGCGAGGAGGAGACTCTCTTCAGACGCTCACGGTAGTGAGCGTCTGACCAGCCTTCTGTAAGTGAATACCCTTCGAACTCATCTCCGTCATCCACTTCATCGAAGAGTGCCTGTACGTTGTAGGATACAACGGTAAGTTTCTCACTTGAGGGAGTCTGCGTGAATGAGCAGGAGGAGGAGAGGGTCATGAAGATGGTTGCGGCAAGGAGGATGACTGGTAGTGTTCTCATTACCTATGAGTACGTAAGGGAAAGGGGTTCTACTTGCCGTCCAGAGAAACTTTTTTAACCTGGTAGGAGAAGTAGAGGACGGCAAGGGCGTCTTCACTGTCGGTCTGTTCGTGTGAAAGGTTCTGTCCCTTCAAGATTCCTTTGAGGAGATGAGTGTAACGGGAGTCCTTCACTTCTATGTCACGTACCATGGCAAAGCAGATAGACCAGATACGCTCCCACTCCCTGTTGCTGAAGGCGCTCACGATAGCCATGCGCTGCTGATCTATCTCGGCCACATCACGCGATTCTTCAAGGAATTCATAGAGGAAATCAGAGTGGAGAAGGTTCTTCTGCTCGAACAGCTCTCCGAGGTCGGGAGTGCTCTTCAGGAAGAAGGCGATCATCGTGTAACGGGTCTGACGGAAACGGACCCCTTTGCCCTGCCGGGCCGAAAGGAAGAGATCCTCAAGGAACGCCCCCTCCTTGTCCATGATATTCCGTGCAATCAGGTAGTTGAGTTCTTCCAGAATCGTGACGGCAGTCGTACTCATCTGCTCCACCTTTTGAAGGTATACGGTTGAGCGGGTGACACGTGCGATCGACTTAGCCGCGTTCGAGCGGATAAGAGGAGAACCGTTGTCCAGCAGGTACTTCAGTGCCTGCTCAGCCTTCTGGCTGTTCTTATATGCTCCCAGAGCATAGACCGCCTCGTTCTGGGTATAGGAATCTGCTGAGAACGCATCGCTTATCAGATCCTCGACCAGAGCGTTTCTCGGCCGGTCAAACAGTCCTCTGATCACCTCTGCCCTGTCATCGCTGAACGGATTGGCTAAGGTCGCCCTGATCTCTGTAGTGGCGAAGCCTGTCAGGTTCTTTCCCAGAGAGAGAAGGAGGGACTTACGTTTTACAGGATCCTTCTCTTTTTCCAGCCTGTCGATATTGATGAAGGCTCTAAGTCCGTGGAGGCTGAACATCAACTGGGTGGCGTCCTTGGTCGAAAGGGCACCCTTCTCCTTCAGCATGAGGGTTGTGATCAGGGCAAGGAGAGCGAAGAGAAGAGCAAGGCCGAAAGTGATCGAATAAGGATTGCCGAGCCCTGCACTGAACAGCCCTACCTGCTCCGACACATTGGCCAGGTAGCCTCCGAAAAGACCGCTGAAGAGGGCGAAGAAGGCTATCATGAAGTTGGTCATCGAGTTGAACCCTACCGGGTCGTTGTCGGGAATGACAGCTGCAAGGAGTCGTCTGATGAGAATATTGACGTTGGCAAGAAAGAAATTGCTCGTGAAACCGAGAACGAAGTAGACTGACATCTCGGCATCGGAAGGAACAACCATCCACCCTGCGAAGGCGATAATGAGGGCGATCCCGTTTCCGATGATCAGGGGGCGGCTTCCCAGACGGTCGGAAAAGAAGGTGCAGAAGCTTCCCGCAAGGATGACCGAACCTGAGATGACGATCGTGTAGAGGAAGATGATATTGCTCTCCAACCCGACGACCTTCCTTAAGAAGGCGATGGTCATTCCCATGATGACCGTCACCGACATATAGTACCAGAAGACAAGGAGGCGGCTGCGGGTATGGCTGTTCTTCATCGATTCGGAGAGGACATTGAAGAGAGTCCTCCCCTTCTTATATTCCACCGTCGCCCTGCACGGAATTCTCGACAGATAGCTTGCAGCGACCGTATTACTCACCACACCCACCATCTGCAGACCGATGAGACCTACGATACCCGAGAGGCTCCCTATCGAGGTGACGATGAAGTTGACAAAGCGCGCAATGACCGTGGAGGACTGGAAGGCGACGTTCGCGTTCCCGATCACCCTCCCCCGTGTCCTGTTGCTTGTAATTGTCTTGAAGGTGTAATCGTACATCACCACGCCGATGAGGCGTGCGAAGGAGAAGAGAGTGTATACAGTAAGGAGAAGGATGACGGCGGGAGTGCCGTCCATCCACAGAAGGGCGAGGTAGCCGAGGGAAACAAAGCCCCTGACGATCCAGGTCATGGTCTGAACCTTCACCACGTTCCGTCCGCGAAAGACGCGCGACATCACAGGAAGAACCACCCCCACGATATACATCGCCGAGGCGATATAGCCGAGGGCGAGGTTCGAGGCACCGAAACTGACAGCGAGGATATAGACGATCGTGTCCCCGAGCATACTGAAGCCCATCCCGTTATAGATCTCGGAACGATAGAGATTCTTCTGCCCTATTCTCTTTTCAGCATCAGAAAGATACCTAGTGCGTGCCATGTCCTTCTCTTAGAGTTCGTCCCTCTTGCTGACGATCTTGCTTATCAGATTGTACTTGAGAGCCCCTTCGGCATCGAGCCAGTAATCGCGGTCGGTGTCCTTTGCCACGACCTCAAGCGGCTGGCCGCTCTGATCGCTGATGATTCTGTTCAGGCGCTCTTTGGTCTTCTCGAGCTGGTTGGTGTAGATCTCCACGTCAGTGGCCACACCCTGCATCTCACTCATCGGCTGGTGGATCAGGTAGGTGGAGTTGGGAAGACCGAGGCGGTAGGGTGCATCGACTGAGAGGAGGACGAGCGTCGCTGCGCTCGCAATGAGACCCGTACCGATCATGAAGACATCGTTTCTGATGAAACGGACCATATCATAGATAGCGAGACCCGAGTTCACATCCCCGCCCGGAGAATTGATGAACATCCTGATAGGTTCATCACTCTCGTTCTCGAGGATCAGCAGCTGCTTGATCACCTTCTCGGCAGATTCCATATTGATCTCGCCGGTGAGCATCACCGAGCGGGTTTCAAGGAATTTGTCCTGTCCGGCGCCGTTCTCTTTTTCTTTCTTATCTTTCTCGTCCATCTATCTGGTACTTCCTTTTCATATCTCGTATAGGTCTGAGTATATAAAGGAATAGGTCAATTGAAAAGGGGAAAGGCAATACATTCCCGCTCTTCAGATCCCTCCTTGTATGTTTCCGACATGAGATCGGCAGAGAATATATGAATCTTTGATGAATTCCCCCTCCCCCCTGCAGTTTCCCTCGGCAAAGAGGGAAATTCTCGTCTACGATGTACCACACTGACATATTCAGGATGAAGGTCCTGCGTGGTATAATCAAAGAAGAACGAGGGAAGGTCAGAGTGAGTAAGGGAAAAAAGAAAGTTAAACTCATCTCTCTGAAAACGGCACAGCCCATCCGCTCTATTCCCGAGCGGTTCATCTCCATTGCACTCGATACCTCCCAGATCATTGGAGGCTTCTGGTGGGATGAGTCATCAAAGGTGAAAAACGGCCTCGGGGATGCGAAAGTGGAACCGCTTGACCTTCAGCATGAACGCCTCCTGATGTATGCAAAGCTCCTCAATCCCCGTGTGATCAGATTCGGCGGTACCGAAGCCGACCGGGTCTTTTATTCGGTGAGAAAGAAAGACGAAAAGAGGGAACTCTCTGAAGGCTACCACTATTCGCTTGACAGAAAACTTCTGAAAGAGATGGAGAGGTTCTGCTCAGAAGCAGGTTCTTCGGTGATGTTCACCGTGAACGCGGGGCCCGGTCCACGCAAGGATAAGGACCGCTGGAGAAAGAAGAATGCAAGACAGCTGATCAGATACTCAGAAGAAAAGGACCTTGATATATCAGTATGGGAATTAGGGAACGAGGTGAATGCCTATCCCTTTTTTCTCGGCCTGAGCAACAGGCTCTCAATCAGCGAGTATGCAGAGGACATGAGGAGACTGAAGTCCCTCTCTTCACAATCGATGAGTGCAGGGCCTGCCCTTGCCGTGTGGCCTGTACTGGGGGAAACCCTCCCCTTCCTGAGACGATTCCTGAAGACTTCTGTCCATCCCCCCGATATCATCACCTGGCATTACTATCCCCAGCAGAGTTCCCGGTGCCCCGTCGCGATCCGAAGAGCGGGGAAGAAGACCCTTCTGAAGCCCTCGAATCTCGATGAAGCTGCTCGTCAGGCACGGCACATACGGAAACTGAGGGACCGTTACCGCCCTGGCACTCTCCTCTGGCTCGGAGAGACCGGACACGCCCTGTGCGGTGGGGAAAAGGGACTCTCTGACACCTTCTATTCAGGGTTCTGGTGGCTCGATCAGCTATGCATCATGGCAAGAGAAGGAATGGATCAGGTCGTGAGGCAGACCCTTACAGGCGGAGACTACGGACTTCTGGACAAAGAAACCTATGACCCCCTCCCCGATTACTGGACGACACTCCTGTTCAACCGGTATGTCGGCACTGAAGTCTACAACACTCAAAAAGACTCCTCCAACAGGAAACTAAGAACCTATATCCACTCACTGAAGGGAGAAAGCGGAGGATACTGTATCATCTACATCAACGTATCAGACAAAGAGTGCACCTGCACTCTCGATGAATCCCTCCCTCCATTGAAGGAGAAAATCCTCCTGAGCGCCGGTGATATGTACAGCAGAGAGATACTCATGAACAACAGACCTCTGAAAGCCGAACAGCTCCCTTCACTTCCTGATGGGCTCCCTTGTGAAGATGAACGGACAGTGACGCTTCCCCCTATTAGCTACGGGTTCCTCCTCACTCAGAAGGGAGGCAGCAAATGAATGTGAATATAACACTGATCATCAATCCGGGCCGCTATCCCCATTTTGCACGAAAACTGAAAAAGCTTATGAGACTTGTCGATCGCTGCACGATCCAGGAGAGTACAAGCCCTGAGCACTTCACACAGCTGATGAAGGATTTCATAGCGGGTGAGGATTCCTACCTCCTTGTGTGGGGAGGAGACGGCACGGCGAACCTGACCCTCAACTGCCTGATGAAGTATGCAGAGAAGAAAAGGCGGAAGGAAATCTCTATCGGATTTCTCAGGGGTGGAAGCGGAAACGGCACTCAGGACAGCTACGAAGTACCATGGGACCTGAAAAAACAGGTCAAAGCCTACATGTACAGTATCGAACACGCTCTCACTCAGAAGGTCGATATCCTCAAAGTTGAATTTGACGAGCAGGTGCTGTACGGTCAGCTGTTCGGAAGCGGTATGGATGCGAGAATTCTGGGAGTTCGCAACGGAATACGGAGAGTCGCCTCGGACAAGGCGCCGAGGACCGGTCTCATCCCCTATCTTCTTTCCTCCATCTCCATCGTATGGGAAGAAGCACACATGAAACGGGAACCGAGAATCATATCGATGAAGAGGGGAAAGTTCGCGTTTCGGGGAACGAGAACCAATGCAGAGTTTCCATTCAGTGAATACGATATGAAGAGTACCGCACCCCTCATCGAGGTGGGAGTGCGACCCTACTACGGCTGGCGCTATAAGATCTGTCCCGATGTCGTATGCAATGACGGGTTCATGGACGCCTACCTGTTCAATATCAAGAGCCGCATGCTGATCATACTCAACCTCTTCCATTTCTGGACAGGAAAGTACTACACGATAAACGCGCGGAACGCGAGACGACACCTTCCGCTGATAGAGCATTTCAAAGTGAAAGAGTGCACCCTCTCCCCTTCAGATAATCATCTGTTCCATATCGACGGGGAACTGCACAGCACCGACGGACCCGTGTCCCTCAGTGTGAAACCGCGTGCACTGAAATTCCTTGTCCCTGACAGCTTCTATGAGAAGTTCCACCCGATACATGAATGGGACAAGAGAAAGAAATAGGAAACAGAGAATCTACCATTCGATCTCTTCAGGGTAATTCATTCCGGCCATGCGGAGGTCTTCTTCAGCACACCCATACTCATCCATCGCCCGATCAGTCTCCTCCCTCAAATCGAGTGCCTCGTCTACATAGGCATGCTCTACCAGCCGTTTTGTAATTGTCAGCAGTTTCTTCACCCTCTGCTCCTTCGACATATTCAAGTACCGCAGGTTCCACGTATCGATATAGGCAGAGGCAATCGAGACGAAATCACTGAGGTGGGAAGATTCAGGAGTGACCAGATTCTTCCATCGAATGAAAGATGTAGGGGGAAGGATTTCAGATATCGCATCCCGAAGGCCTGCCTGCAGCTCTCTTACACTGAGAATACTCCTGTCCCAGAGCGCATTCGTCGGGATAAAATCAAATCTGGGCGTTCGCGGAGAGAGGTCTTCGGTCCTCAGTTTTATCAGGTCGTTCAGGATCAGAGTGCAGGCAATCATCTCAGGATAGAGGATATTGCAGGAGAAGTAGACATTTTCCCGGGGCAGCTTTTTTTCGTAGTATTCTTCATGGTGATCCATGATTCCGCTGTCACGCAGGTCATACTCCCTGTCACCCTGAAAGGCATGCCTTATATCGTAGGTGATACCGAGGGCTCTCAGAGAGAGTGTGATATACCGTGCATGACGAGCATCTGGATGATCCCAGTCATGAACAACCACGTCGTGCAGGGCATCGACGAGGTGGTAGAGGTCATGATAGTCACCGCTGATAGTGACTCCCGTCAGATGTTCCGTGTTTGTTACCTGTATCATAGGGTGAGTATACAGTATATGGCCCTGCTCTCAAGGACTTTTACGGAGAAATATGTCTACGAGAATATCAGATTCAGGCGCTCAGTCCTCTGAGGTGTTTGATCTTCTCAGGCATATAGGCAAGGAAATCTGAAGCGACGCGCCTGGAAAGTTTCTTCTTCATTCTTTCACTCTCCAGGAACTCGCTGATGATCGAAGCTGTCACTTCAGTGTAGTCCTCTGTTCTGAATCTATAGAGGGTATTGGCTTTGCGGGGGTAAGTATCGAGTTCACTGAGGAATCTGGTGAGATCTTTCTTCAGATTATTCAGGTCGGTACCTCTTCCCCAGCCGCTTGCCTTGAGCATTTTCGCGTTGAGGCGCTGTTCGTACTGCTGTTCCTGGGGAATGGCGAGTACAGGCTTTTTCAGGTAGAGAGCTTCAGAGAGGAGCTGGTGCCCCGCAGGGGCAAGGACTGCCTTGCAGCCCGCCAACGCTTCAACGAAGTCATGTTCAGGATCGGGAAACACCCTGAATTCGGTATCGGGAAACTCCGAGATAATATCTCTCACTCTCTGTGCTGATGATTTTTTCACGTAGACGAGAACATATTCCCCTTTCACCGGTGTTGCGTTTCTCACTTCCTCCCGGAGGATGGGCCCCACATCACCTTCATAGAAGGAACAGATCAGGTTCTTCTGGGCAGGAGGGCTCATCAGAGCTGAAACAAACTTGGCGCTCACGGCATCCGCCTTCAGTGAGAGAGAACGGCGGACCACCGAAGGGTGGTTGAGACTGATCAGGGGAATACCCGCCTTCGCGGCGGCAAGGGCGGTGAAAGGCTCCCAGTCGCTTATCACACCCTGGACTCCCGCTTCTTTCATCTCCTTCGCCATCCTGGCGACAATACGTTTCTGTTGTCCGATAAGATGAAGATTCTTCTTCAGTGTCTTGATGTATTCGATTCTGTGTCCGTTATGGGAAAAGTGAAGTCCGGGTATACTCTTCGTTCTGATACCCTCACATTTCTCATGGAGGAAACCGTCGATGCTTTCAGGACACCATACAGTCATATCGTGGCGGTGTCTCAGCAGCGGCCACAGCGCAGCGGTGCGGGCAGCATGCCCGTTCCCTTCTCCATTGCATCCGTAGACTATCTTCATCGTTCGGCTCCCCCTTCATGAGATGCCTTATCTATATCGGAGGAATGCAAATATTGTGTGAAAGAGATGTTATACGTTGATGAAAAAACAGAGAAACGGAAGATAGGGAGAGAAAGAATCGGAGTAAAGGAGGGCTTTCAGCCCTTTCACCCTTCCAGCTCTTTACCTTTTCCCCTTCTCCCCCTATATTCATTCACATATGAAAAGTGCAAGCGTATCAATCATAGGACGACCCTCGTCCGGCAAATCGACTCTGGTGAACACGATCTGCGAGAGAAAGGTCTCCATCACTGCAAAGACACCCCAGACCACCCGTAACGCGATCCGCGGTATCTACACAGACCAGAGAGGACAGCTGATCCTCACCGACACCCCGGGCTACCACCTCAACGATCAGAAGTTCAACCTGAAACTGCAGGAGACAGCTCTCAAGGCACTTGATGAGTGTGATATCGTCCTGTACATCATCGATGCCACCAGGAGCGGCGGAAAGGAAGAAAACGCCATCATTGAGATTCTCAATAAAGTAAGACGCCCTATCATCGCTGCTGTCAACAAAACCGATATCGCATCAGTTGAACAGGTGGCCGAGACACGGGAATTCGTGACCCAGTCACTCGAGAACGTCGTTCTCTGCCCCATCAGCGCCTCGGTGGATGACGGAGTCGATGAACTTCTCATAGAACTCTTCAAGATAGCACCTGAAGGACCGCTGCACTACGATGAACAGGAATTCACCGACCAGCCACTGGAATTCAGAATATCAGAGATCATACGGGAAAAGGCCATTCAGAGCGTGACCCAGGAACTCCCCCATGCCATCTTCGTGGAGATCATAGATATCGAACACGATGAGGAAAACCAGTCCATCTGGATACGTGCCGCAGTCAATGTGGAAAAGGAAAGTCAGAAAGGGATCCTGGTAGGAAAGGGAGGAGCGAATATCAAGAAGATACGCGTTGCCGCCTTCAAGGAGATCAAGCAGATCTTCCCCACCCTCTCACTCACCCTCGATCTGAGAGTCAAGGCAGTGAACAGGTGGAGACGCAAGGATATGATCCTCTCAAAAATTCTTTAGGAGAGAAAGCTATCTTCAATGGTTTTTCAGTTCCTCACGTTTCTTCCGGTACTCGATGATAGGAAGGTCTCCCTGCAGCAACTGCTCTCCGCCTTTCAGACTGCTCGGTTTCGGCACCTGAGTCTGCACGACCCTGCGGTCCTGGTGAGCGATCACCTTATTCGCTTTCCCTAAAAAGAATCCGGCAATGGATCTGATCAGTGGTGCTTTGGCAAACTTCTGGTAGGTTCTCAGGTAGAGTATCGTGTGTTCGTTGTCTATTGGGACGAACGCAGCGACAAGACGAAGTTTCTCAGAAATTCTGTTCTCCCAGAGGTTCGGCATGATCAGTTCCAGCTTGAAATCACGGTCAGGGGGAGGAACAGGAACCTCTGAAGGCTTTTTCGGCGGGATCCCGTCATCAATTCTGTTGAACACGTACGTATAGAGCATCCTCTCTCCTATCCATTCGACTCCCGGACCGTCAACAACGGTACGGTTCCCCCTTCCTATCGTATTGTGGTGGACAAACGGGAGGTGAACGACATCGAGCTGGTTCTCAAGGACACGGGAATAGTGAGCATCCCACGGGTCCTGTACGGTATAGGTTGCAAACGAGTCATCGAGATCGGGAAAGAACTCAGGAGTCCCTGCAGGTTCAGTAATCTTTGCATTGATCGACAGAACAGATACTCCGTCATCAGGAATCTGATCAGGTGAAACAGAACCATTTTTATCATCACCCCACCAGATCCAGAGCCATCCGCCCTTCTCATATACCGGGTAGGCAGGAACCCGGTAGCGGCCGGGGACCTCAGCCTTCCTCGTATTCGCAGGAATACAGGTACACTGACCATGACCGGCATACTCGAGTCCGTGAAACGGACACTGCAGCTGATCTGCCACAAGCTTTCCAGAGCTGAGCGCCACACCCCGGTGGCAGCAGCGATCGATGAGACAGTGAGCAACTCCATCTTCCCCACGCCAGAGCACCAGCTTCTCTCCAAGCCTGGTGACAGAGAGAATACTCCCTTTCTTCACCTCTTTTGATTCTAGAATGACGTACCATTGGTTGCGGATCATAGCTTCCTCCTGCATGTGATAGGCTCAGGTAGGAGAAAGTATATCACAGGTTTCAGAGAGATGAATGATCAACTTGGACTATCTCCTCTTATTTCTACCTATTGTTTGTAATTAGCTCCAGCATTTCTTCAATATGTATGGTATCATCAAAGTAAAGTGTCATAAATCAGTAGTATAACCATTTGACACATCAACTGAGTTGGAAGAGGACATGTAAGGAGATACGGTATGAGAATGAATCGGGAATTCACAACCCCGATAGCATCGGGTTTGAAAAGAATCTATCGCAATGAGGGTGACATATACTACACGTACACGAAAAAGGTTCTTTTCAAGGTTGCAAGAATAACCTACGAACTCTTTGAGGATGAATCATTTCAATATATCTTCGTACCCTACTGGGATGTCATAGATGGACTTGAAGGACATGACTGGGGAGGCATTCCCGGTATCGATCTCAGCTTGCGACAGGATGCATATTATCGTGTCGGAATGACACCTGTGTTCATCTCAGAAAGGACTCCTCCTCCCAACCGAGTGAATCTTGCCGAGGAATTGCGTGAAGTCAATCTTGAGTACCTGAATAGGCTGGAATGGCTCAAGAGAACTCATACCATCTATTTTGGAGACCAGCTTGTAGTGGAGGATTGCTCCTATAACGCTTTCACTGGAATTTCTTCTCAAAGTGCCCAGTGGCATGCCCTATCGATCCTTCAGCTTCTGGGGATGCGGCTGCCGATTGAGATTGACGGGAGATCCTTCGAAGAAAGTGAACGCACGCTCCTGATTCGGATCTTCCTTATGGAATATGAATTCCTTGCTTCCAGAAGACTCCAGCGGCAGAAGGCTGGTCAGGAAGAAGCACGTCTCCGAGGTATCTATAAAGGACGCCCTCCGCTACAGGTCTCGCTTCTCCTCCTTGCAGAAATAAAGGATAAGATCGATTCAGGTCATATGAGCATAGAAGAGGCAATGAAGAAAACCGGATTATCACGCTCGACACTCTACAGGAGACTTAAAAATCTCAAAACGTCTCAAATATAGTAGGTATATCCTAATGAAACAACTCTCCTGGGACTATGCTGGTTTGAGAATAGGGAGAGGCTCCCAGGTGATAAAGGGTGTTATGCGTCTCTTATACCGTCCGAGTTCATTATAATGCAGCACATCGTAGACATCTTCACTCTTACCATAGGTCTGATTCGCCCTATGGTACCACATGTACTCGGGGATAATACCTATATTATCCTGCGCAAGCAGGCGCATTCTCACTCCTTCGGGATCTGAGATGGCGATGGGAAGTCCTTCGTCGTGGAGAGCACAGAACATCTTCAACGTTTCCCCCATACGGGTGAACGACTCCCCTCTCAGTTCAATTCTGAACCCGTCAGACCTAAAGGAATAGGGACGATACACTGCAAGATTTATATGAGTCGTATTTCCTCCCCTCTTGATCTCCCATGGATGTCCACCCATACCGCTGTGCTCATGTTTGCAGTCAATCCAGTCTGCGAATTCTTCGGGTGAATCGCCGTTGATGGAAAGCAGTCCGTTATCCCGGCCATCGGCATACCTTTCATACATCTGGCGACCTGTAAGCGAAACATCAACGCTCTCATCCTCCCTTTCGGCAGCAATGTATGCGATCCTGCAGTAATTGAAGAATTCATTGGCAGTGAAAGAGTCGACATGAATATGCTCTCTCATGAGCTCTCTGCTTTCCACAAGAGAGACTATCTTCTGTGTCCGCTCCTCACCGATTTCACGGTCTATACGGTATACATCAGGGAAAGCCGAACGTATAATGGCATGAGGGGCCTTTCCTTTCCTGAGAGAGAGCGGGAATTCATTCTGAACTCTCTTATTCGCTGAAACCCAGTCCTTTCTTACCTGAAGAATCCATGTGTGAGCTGCAAGCAGGAGCTTATTCCAGGCATCGAAATCTGTATATCTACGGTTCGGCCACCCTTCAACCTCACCAACAGAATCTGGTTCCTTGAATTCAATGAATTCTTCCTTCCCGCTGATATCCCCGAAGAAGAATCTTTCATCGTATTTTTTCACATGTATCTTGTGCCATTTCTCCTTTTCATCGGGATACAGAAGAACCCAGATATGGTCTAGAGAATCAGCACGATACTCGAAGGTTTCGAGGATTTCCAAAAATGAACGAATTGTTTTGACTAACCTCTGCTTCTGTTCCATGATCTACCTCCTATCTTTCGTCTTCTCTATTCATATAGATTGATCATCAGCTTCAGGAAAAGGTTCCCGCTCTATGAGGAACTGCGCCCATTTCAGAGCCCGTACAAACTCAACATAGAGCAGGTGCCGTCCCACCGGAGAAATTGAACTGATATATGCTAGAAGAACATCTGTCAGCGCGCGGGCTCGCTCCTCCCCGAGATATTCGAGGGAGATAATAAGGATAATGATCGTCTCCTTTTCCTCGTTATTCAGAACACTCAGGATCCTCTCCAACCGGGCGACCGTACGGGAGTACTGTATCGATACACTTATTCCGTACACCAGAAAGGGAGCGATACGTTTGGTGGCAACATAGGTATACCTGACAGGAGAATCCTCTGTGATACCGAGCATTCTGAGAGCAGAGGACTGAGAGGGATACACCTTGGCATGAATATTCTCCGCTGTCGCTCTCACTATCGAGGGAAGAGAAGCACGAATGAGCTCTATATCATCCTTCCCTGATTTCAGATACACTCCCTTCTTCATATGGAGAATCTCTTCGTTCCTTGCAAGCTTCTTCAGAGCATGATGAACAGTATCTTTCTGTGCTGATTCAATTTCATCAACAACCTGTGAAAAAGTGAAGACCTCGCCATTCGGCAGCTGTGAAACATACTCTTGGACACGTGTTGTAATTGAAAGCATACATACCCTCCAATTAATTCAATAAACTGCACACACTTACCATACTACCGATTCAATAAAATGTACAGAAAAAAATATTGAAAGTATGTGTTTCTCAGATGGATGTTCAATTCTTCGGTCGTACATATTCGAGCAGGTACGCTCAGTACGCTTCATGGCTTTGAAACAAGAAGAAATGCGGTATCAGATGGAGAGGAAAAATGGGACTCCGTTCCGACATATTTCAAAACGGGAGACCTTACACAACGAAGATCCTCCATGAGAAGGATCTTCGTATTATCAGTTACAGATATCTGGAGAGTATCGGAAGGATCTTATCCTTGCCGCAGGTTTTAATAAATCCTGCAAGCTTCGGTCCCCTCTCTCTGTCGATCAGTATCCTGTATGTGATATTAAACAGATCGGGAGGATCGATCTCAGCTTCCTTGGCCACATCATAGATCACTGAAGAGAATTCCTTCTCATCATACTCATCAAGTGACTGAACTTCTCTGTGAAGAGCGGTAATAGCCTTCTTCTGTACATCAGAGATCTCCACAAGAGGTGATGAGGCATTGGCCAGCACCCAGCGGAACTCTTCGGGAGAGAATGTGGTGATCCAGTTGTAGGCACAGACACACCGTGCTCTCAGTCTCTCTTCCTGGGAAGGATTCACATCCCCGAGGGATGAGATGACTGCATCGATATCACCTGCGTTGATCTGAAGCATATTGCAGAGGTGACGGAACGGAATCTGGTAGGATACATCCTCAGGAATACCGTGAACCTGTGAAAGCTCGTAGATTCTTGCTTCCTTCGCCCTCTTCTTCTCGTTCACTTCCTGAACACCGAAGTAGATTCTCTCACACTTATCATAGTCTTCGTAGATCTTCAGAACATCTGTATCAAAAGAGATGGCGAACTCGGTATTCGGCCGTGTTCCCGCAAAAAGGAAGCGTGCCACTTCAGGCGTATACACCTCAAGAACATCAGGAAGGGAAACAACCTCACCGCTGCTGCTTGAAATCTTACCGCCTCTTCCTTTGATACTGATAAAATCGTACTGGAAGGAAACAGGAGCCTCACCGTCAAAGAGCTTCACAACATTCTTTGAAGTATCGAACGAACCGCCCTCACTGTGGTGGTCCTTACCTGCAGGCTCGAAATCGACAGACTCATATGCCCAACGGGCAGGCCAGTCTATTCTCCAGGGCAGTTTCACTGCCCCGGTCTCTCTGAGATCTACGGTCTCTTCCTCACCGGTCTCATCATCACGATAGGTGACACCCCATGCACCGTCCCAACCAAGGACAGTGGTGGTATCCTTACCTGTGAAATTGCTGAACACGGAAACAGGGAACCAGTCATCGGGAAGAGGAGTTGTCCTATGCTCGTTCAGAGCAGCTCTGATCTCCTCTCTCTTTTCTAAAGCGGTCTTCATCAGCTCAGCATAGACACTCGATTCATACCTGGAAGCCTGATAGATGAATTCAGGTTCGATTCCGACGACAGGAAGCAGACTCTCAACAGCCTTCTCATTCGCCTGAGCGTAGCTCTCCCAGTCTCCGTTAGTATCAGGAACATGAGTGATCGGTTTACGCAGGAAAGTCGCCAGAAGTTCAGGATCCTTCATGTTCTTCGGAACCTTCCTGAACACATCATAATCGTCCCAGGAATAGATAAAACGGACATTCTTACCCATTTCACGAAGCGCTTTCACAACGAGATCAACAGAGATGATCTCTCTGAAGTTTCCTATATGTACCGTACCGCTGGGAGTGATTCCGCTCGCACAGGTGTACGTCTCTTTATCGCCTTTCTCGCGGATAACCTTCTCCGCGTATATATCAGCCCAATGCAATGATTTATTCTGTGTACTCATGACTGCGGATTATATCGGGAGAGACAAAGAAACGCAAGGAGTGAAACACCCCTCAAGTTATTGACTAAAGAAAAGAATCTCAGTTATTATCTTTCGAGTCGGGCCTATAGCTCAGTTGGTTAGAGCATCGGACTCATAATCCGTGGGTCGTAGGTTCAAGTCCTACTGGGCCCAAAGAAAACTCCTTGCGATGCAGGGAGTTTTGCTTTTAATTAGGGACTCTTCATTCACTCTCCATGGATTCAAATGAATTAGCCCAAAGAGAGAGAATTGAATGACCATCCGGCAATTAGAGCAAAGTAACAAATAGCAAATCCTAATAGCTTATTTCTATATAAGTATTTTATATACAAATATTTACAATTCTAAATCAGACAATTCATTTTATTAGAAATCCTATCATCAACTTTTTCTGGAACTTCTTTTGTGTAAACTAACAAATCAATCAGTTGACTTTAACATGTGATAGGTACATACTACACATGTAGAACAGGTTTCTACTTATGGTTATTCCGGGCGAGGTTGAACACCAAATCCTGAAATAGTTGAACAGGGTTCCAGAGAAAGTTGAACACCCGCGGATGTCGAGTCCGCGGATTTTCGTAAGTCAGCTGCTAGCAAATACTTCTCTCATAGACTTTCCACCGCCATCTTCATTGATGAAAATTTTGTACTTGGTATGAATCAAACGGTCGATGAGAGCTTCTGCATTCACCGGGTCATCAATCTGAGAAGTCCATTCGGAGCATGGATACTGGGAGCAGATCAGGATAGGTTTCCTTTTAGCACTCCTGTAATCCACAATCCTGAAAAGTCGATTAGCTTCGTTGGTAGATAACCGCCACCGCAGGAATTCGTCTATGATGAGGAGATCCGGTTTTCTGTAATAGGTAAGAACTCGTTTCAAGAGAGCGTGATCATGCTCAACCGCTTCGATATCGAGAAGCATGTCTTCCAGTGCAACATATTTGACCGAATGCTCTCGATTACAGGCCTCTACTCCTATAGCTGAAGAGAGGAAGGTCTTACCACATCCGGTAGGCCCCATTACGAGAACATGATAGCCTTCAGGGATGAACATGCATGTAGCGTAACGATCAACCGTCTGACGGTGAAGATTGCGTTCTTCGCCATAATAGATATCGGCAAGGCATGCGTCTCTGTTCAAGATTCCAGATTGACGGAGCAACCTGTTGATCTTTCGTTTCGTCCGAGCATGGTATTCGACATCAACCATCATTTGAAATCTATCCTCGAAGGGAAGATCCATTGCAAGCAGGTCTGTTGATTGTCGTTGATACTCATGCGCCATTGTCGATAATTTCATGGCAATCAGCTTTCTTTCGGTTTCACTTCTCGTCATCATTCACCTCCCTCTGCACAGCGCTTGAGAAATAGGCGGAATGACGGAGAAACCCTTTCGGTTCCTTCTTTGGCCCAACTTTTTTAGATGGACTCGGCGTTGCTGTTGCTGCAAGCATATTCTTCACATTCGAATAGCTCGGCGAGATATGATCTGTGACAATCTGGGAACAGATGTACTCCAGTTGTTCCTCACCATAGGTCTTCGAGAGATTGAGCATTGCCATGCAGGCGGGATAAGCCTGCTGGATAATCTGTCGGGAATTAAGAATTCCAGACACAACAGCACATGTATTGGTCCCGATACTCTGTGCCCAGGAAAGGAATCGACGTTCATTCCATTTAGCATGAGCCTCCTGATGAGCTTTCGGCATATGGGCAGGTTCTGTCTGGTACGGATCTCTACGATTGTAATTTCTTTGATGTGTAGCAATTCTTTCATTGCTGTCGGCAAGGAAGATTTCTACTACAGACAGTGTCACCCGGACCGATACCGTCCTGTTGATATATTGATAGGGGACTGAATAGTAGAACCACTTGTCAATCCTGATATGATAATTATACTGGACTGTAAGGCCAGTATGCCAATCGGCCATCTCGAAGGGAGTGGCGGGAAGCTTCTGAAGGTCGCTGCACTCGACCTGCTCAAACAGAATCTTCCTGCTCCCTTCCCGTTGCTGGAAGGGACTGCCATTGATCTCCTCAATCTTCTCCCTGATAGCCTGATTGATTTCAGCTAACGAATAAAAAAGCTTGTGCCTGAGAGCAGCGATAATATTGTTTGCGATAATACCGACAGAATCTTCTACATTCGGTTTCCCCTTAGGGTGACGGACGGCAGCAGCAGAGATGACTGTATGATAATGCCTTGCCATCTCCTGATAGGTTCTGTTGATTCTGGTTTCGCCCTTTATGTGCTTGATGATTCCTGTCTTGAGATTGTCACAGATAAGAATCTTTGTAGAACCACCGAAATAGCTGAACATATGATTGTGAGCGGAGATCCAGCTGTCGGTGTCCTGTGTAGAGAAGGCTTCACAATACGTGTATCTGCTGTACGATAAGCAACCGACAAACAGATATGCAATAAGAATTTCTCCAGTTCGTACATCCTGCCATTGCATCGTAGACCCGCCCCAATCGACTTCAATTGAGAACCCGCTATGACGGGGAACATGACCTTTTGCCCGTCTTGTGACGGTATGCTGTTGATAATGGTAGCAGTACTGCGAATACATCAACGGTGCAATCTTCTTCTCTGTGCATTCGTCTAGATATTCTACCCATAGCTGCTTGAGAGTTAGATTCTTGTGCTGATCCAGTTCCTGAGCAATAGCCTTCACATCGGGCTTATTTTCGCTCACCTTTTCCTTTCGTGGATACAGATAGTGTTTCAGCTCAACATCTGTCATTGAGTCGATCTTTGTCAGATCGATAGGTCGCTGATCAAAGACCTTCAGAACGGAGATAACTGTCGTTCGTGAACACTCACACACTTCAGCAATCTTCACATTGCTGACATTCTTGAGATGAAGACTCAGAATGTCTCGATATTTGGGAACTGCCATTGTTTCCCTCCTGCGTTGAAAGATGTGGACGCATACGCATCCTTTTTCATCTTACGGCAGGGGGTGTTCACTTTAAACTGGAAGGGTGTACAGTTTTTACAGGATTACCTGTCCAACTACGGCTGGAATAACCATACTTATTCTTGACTTGTGCAAGGATGATTACTTTGATGCAGGGGTTGAGCCAAGACGCAGCGCCTGTGGAGTTGTAAGGGGTTTGTGCGTACCACACCTTGGCTAGAGGCGGTGTTACCGAAAGGCGATGCCAGTTGAAGGAAACGAACTCTTTTAAAAACCTGAAGCTTGTCTTCAGGTTTTTTCATACCGAGCCATACTTGGGATCATGGGATAAAACTGGATCATGGGATAAAACTGTGGGATTGAGCCCAGGAAGCGAAAGCGTCTACTCGTTTCTTATGAGAAGCAGCGAGAGATCGTTTCTTGATGTATCGTCTACTTCTCTCCCAAATCTTTAGAAAGAAGTATCTCTCATCCCTATACCCGTACGCTTGTCTCCGAACTGTTTTAATCATATTGTTGATGCCTTCAAGAGGCCCATTTGAGATAGGGTATCTAACACGAGAGATAATGCCGTCAAAGTGTGTACGAATCATCTTATTGAAAGACTTCAGCATGGGTATTTTTTCAATATAGGAATCCGAAAGAGCCAGCCATTGCCGCAACCCGAGGACCATCTCCTCTTTATCCGTACACTCAAGACCTGCTTTCAGCTGATCGGAAAGAAAGAATGCTATGTTCAGAGCATCATTGCTTTGCAGCATATTATCGAGGCGCTCTTCATTCCTCGTAGACCAAATCCTTTCATCAGAAGGTATGGGAGTACCAAGATAATCATATCTTTCGTGCAGCTCCTTATTACGCTGTTTGGCAATCTGATCTTTTCTTCTCAATGCATCCCTCGAACTCAGAATGATGAAGCGGTTTCCTTTAATCGATGAATACTCCCGCTTTGCCTGTTTGAGATCAAGTTGTTTCTCCTGGATCTGTATGAGGAGGTCTTCCTTCTCCTCCTTAGAAGCCTTCCTGAGTGTTTTATTCAGATCTTTGATATGAACCTCGGTTTCACGTATTGTCTGTTGATGTGTTCGCTGTTCCTGCCGTCTCAGTTCGGTGAGAATGCGATCATTGAAGTTCTTTATGTAGAGAAAATTCATCGACACACACATACCGTGAATAATGAGCAGGTTTCATCTCTCCGTAACGATCTTCAAGCCGACGCTTGTCCAATTCCCGAATCAGCTTTCTGTTCGTATGCATAATTCTGGCGACTGTTGAAACTGTCAGATCACTGTAGTCCAGAAGTCCCAGCGTCATACAGGCGAATGTCGTCGTTATGAGGTGATCGGGTTCTTTGAAAGGTATTTCCTGTGTGACTGTTCTATGGCATCGGTGACAGAGTCCCTGTTTATAGGTCACCTCTAGCCTGATATGGGTATGAAGTACCGTGAGATGTTTGAGATAGACCTGTAGATATTGATTGAAATGGATAGGTTTTCCACAGAAAGGACAAACTTCAGGTAGCGGTGTTGTCACCTTTCCATGGATTGTTTCTACCATGATGAGGTCTTTCCCTCTTCTTATGGCTGTTCTTGTTACGTCTCTTGTGACTTCAAAGTATGGTATTTCTAAAATTGTATTGCTATACTGATCCATGAGCGCTCTTCCCTGCTAAGTTTTGTTTTTTGGTCAATTCAATCTTAACAGATAGGGCGCTCTTCTTCATTCTTTTTCTATTTTCATTTCACTTCACCGACCACAGGTTTTTCCCAAGAACCCATACTTGCCCAGAGGAGCTCTTAATTGCTTGAATGTTATCCGTCTTACAGCAAGATGGTGAACTACAAATATAGGTTCATTTTAGGGCGTAAGAATGTTGAGTATTTGGTTGAGATCCCCGTTTGCTGGAAAGACTTCAAACATCTTACAGGGATCCACCATCTGAAAGACCTTCCTGGCCTGAAGGTCCCCAGTGGTATAATGTATGAGAGAATTTTACGCGGAGAAATCACAAGAGATACGTTACGTATTAGCCAGTTTTATAAAACTGAAACACTGGATATAGAAGCAAGAATAAAGGCCTTAACTTCTTTAGATTTTTTTTGAGTCAGAAAATCTTGCGTTTGATTATATGGACAGAAGCGAACATTCTTCTGAAATAAAGTCAGATTGGCTGATCACAGGGAAAATCGATGAAGAAATTTGCTACTTATTTGTTGACTCAGACAATAAAAAGCGGAATGATGATCGCAAGTCCAGAACCTATTATATAAAATCATTCTTCCCGAAACGCAAACTCGAATATGGACACAATGCCATAAAGGTTGCAATTCTAGCGAAACAGAAAATCAACCTATCCACAGGATATATTGAAACAATAACATGTCACAAGAATTTTGATATAAACAAGATATCTCAAATTGTTACAGAAAAATAATGATTCTATATAGCCTATATGACAACCAGATTTATAATTGCTACCCCCGTACTGATAAATTCATCTTATCGGACACAGGAAGATTTCAAAACGGTTTGTCAGTTTGAATAGCCCTGCCTGACACTACCAGGATAAGCTTGAGGTGATAAGGATATCACAAACATCGGCAGAACAGGTTCAAGAGGACCACTCTCGATTTCCTCAGATAACAATAACGCTCTCTCCACCACTCCTCATTCCATAGGATAGCGCATACCCCATCTGGAGCGGATCGAATCCATGATACTCATGATCCTGAGGGTCTCCGCATGAGGCATCTGTGGGCATTCCATGCTCCCTTCCCTGATGGCATCGATGCACGCCTGCACCTGATATTCAAACCCGGTGATCTGTTTCGGCTGCATGATTTCCTGTATCAGCTGGTAGTCCAGGTCGTAGACCCTGATAGCCTCCGGGTTGTTGATATTGGTCACCTCAATGAAACCCTTCGTGCCGAAGATCATACCCCGTCTGTCAGTCAGAGCATGCTGAGAACAATGAAGAGAGGCCATGACGTTTCCCCGATAGGTGAACACAGTGGTGCTCTGACCATCCACCCCGGTCTCGATGGGTATCATAGCGGTCTCAAAGGAAATGAAGTCATTCCCCAGTACCATTGACATGAAATTGATAGTGTAGACTCCTACATCCAACAGAGCCCCTCCTGCAAGAAGGGGATCACGCATCCTGGGAACAGTGTCTATCACATACCCGAGGTTCGCTGTCAGCGATCTCACCTCTCCTATCACACCGCTGGCAAGGATGTCATCAAGGAACTTCCGCATGGGAAGATAGCGTGTCCAGATAGCTTCAGCCAGAAGAAGATTCTTCTTTCGAGCAAGGGCGATCACTTCCTCTGCCTGCGCTTCATTCATGGTGAAGGCCTTTTCACAGAGGACGTTCTTACCGTGTTCGAGGGCGAGCAGCATATGCTCCCGATGGTGGGAATGGGGAGAGGCGACATAGATCAGTTCGATATCGGGATCACTGACAAGCTCTTCATAGGAACCGTAAGCCTTCTCCATACCGAATTCCTGTGCGAAAGTTCTGGCCTTCTCAAGATCACGGGAGCCTATCGCATAGGCTCTCGCCGTTTCCATCCCGTTCAGGGTCTCAGCCATGTTCCGCGCGATACCGCCTGCCCCGATAATACCAACATTCATCATGGAATCTCCTCCTCTTTATTACTCAGGAAGAAGTATACCACACGCTTGACCAGGGTAGGGTTTTATCCTGAACAGCACATATCAGACACTATTTCAGCCTCACGGTTCAGCTGCCTATCACCTTCTTATGACCTCTGGATGACAATGCCATGATGATCACTTCCCCCCAGTTGAAGAACACAAGCCCACTCAGGATAATCGCTCCCCCTATGAGGGTTGCACTGCTTACCGTCTCCCCTGCCAGAATAAATCCCCAGAAGGTGGAGAGGAAGGGGGTGACAAACATGTAGTTGGTCACCTGCGAAGCAAGCTTCGCCTTGGAGAGCGCTTTTGTCCACATCACATAGGCTATGGCGCTGGAGAAGACTCCGAGGATCAGCATATAGAGAACATAGATAAGAGGAACACTCTGCATCTCTGTCATTGCCTTGGGGAGATGGAAGAGGTAGAAGACCGTTCCACCTATCATACTGTAGGTTGCTGTTTCCAGTGCGGTATAGCGTCTGCCGAGTACCCTCTGGAGTATGTTGTAATAGCTGATCAGGAAGGCAGCCGCAGCAAGCCAGAGGATTCCCGTCAGTGCGCTTGAAGAGTCCTTCATCACCGACAGTACGATAACTCCGAGAAGGGAGAGTCCCATGGAGAGCCATTGGAAGAGTTTCAGCCGTTCTTTATGTAAGAGGTTTGCTATCGATGCAGTGATGACCGGGCTGGTTGCGATGATGACACTGGCTGTTGAGGAGTTTGCCGTCTTGAGTCCTTCATTGAACATCAGGAGGTAGAGATAGAATCCGACGATACCGGCAAGAATGAACAGAGGGATATCCTTCAGTTTCGGAAGTCTGGAGCGCGTCAGAGCCAATGCGATGATCATCGTCACTGATGCGATCACGCAGCGCAGTGCTCCGATGGAGGCTGCGCTTACCTCAGGCATCATGATCCTGGTCAGCACAAAGATGAGTGACCAGCAGATGACAGTGGTAATGGCATACAGGTGATGGCTATCGCGTATTCGCATAATAGATAGCATCATCGTAGAAAGAGAAAACCTTGTCAATCAGGCCTTTGCATCCAGTTTCCTGTTTCCCATCCAGTCGGTGCTGAAGTAGTAGATGATGAAGATGACTGCGCTCATGCTCCAGGTGATGGGGTATGCCCAGAAGACGACGCGGATGTCCATAAGAAGTGAAAGGGCGACCTTGATATAGATGACACGGAATATGCACCAGCAGGCTAACATGACGGTCATGGGTACCATCGATTTCCCCGCCCCTCTGAAGATTCCCGCCATGACATGGGAGAGGGCAAGAGGCATGATGAACATGGTTGATATCTGAGCCTTCTGAACCCCTACGGCTATGACCGCAGGGTCCCTACTGAAGAGGCTGAGCAGGGGCTCTGCGTAGTAGTAGAGAAGGAGTCCTATAGACTCTGCGAGTACCATGGAGAAGAGTACTCCGAACCGTGTTCCCTTTCGTACCCGATCCATCTGCCTCGCACCGAGATTCTGCCCCGTGAAGGTGGTGAGGGCAAGGGCGAAGCTGGTGACCGGGATGAAGGCGAAGCCTTGAATGCGCATGAAGGAGCCGCTGCCTGCCATGGCGGCCGCTCCGAAGAGGTTGACGCTTGCCTGCACAAAGAC
The DNA here is from genome assembly GCA_963677695.2 of Sphaerochaetaceae bacterium. Taxonomy (GTDB): domain Bacteria; phylum Spirochaetota; class Spirochaetia; order Sphaerochaetales; family Sphaerochaetaceae; genus SABI01. Next base: position 455,942 of record CAXXUJ010000001.1, read on the forward strand.
ATTGGCAAGCGAGGTGACTGAGTTCTGGATGCCCGAAGGTACGCCGATTCTCAGTATCTTTGTGATATGACCGGTATGGAAGCGGATATTCTTCAGTTCGACCCGTACCACGTCTTTCGTCGTGAACAGCAGTCGGAAGGCGAGAAACGCACTCACTGACTGGCTGAAAATGGTTGCATAGGCGGTACCGGCAATGCCCAGCTTGAAGTACCCGACCAGAAGGAGGTCAAGGAGAATATTGAGCACAGAGGCGGTCATCAGGAAGTAGAGGGGATGCCTGCTATCCCCCACAGCCTGGAGGATACCGGTTGCGGCATTGTAGAGGATAAGGGCGCTCACACCCAGAAAATAGATGCGTACATAGGTGTTCGCATCGGCAAAGACATTATCGGGAGTACCCATCCACTTGAGGAAGAGCGGAGCGAATATATAACCGAAGACGGTAAAGAAGAGAGAGCACAGCAGTGCGAACGCCACCGAAGTGTGCACCGCCTTTTTCACCCCTTCATGATCCTGAGCCCCATACAGGATGGAGATCCGCACCCCTGCCCCGACGAAAAGTCCCTGGAAGACTCCGATGGTAAGAAATACCAGAGAAGCTGTGGAACTGATCGCTGCAAGTGCTTCCTTGCCGACGAAATTCCCCACCACAAGAGAGTCTGCCGTGTTGTAAAGCTGCTGGGAAAGGGTACCGATGGATAAAGGGATGGCGAAATAGATCAGATTCTTGTGAATCGACCCACTGGTCATCAGTTTTGTATGTGTACCCATAATACAGGTACTGTAGATCATCGCCCGTTTTGATGCAATCAGGTTTCGTTCATTCCTGATTGTTTTATACAGACTTTATTCGAAGACAACGCAGCCTGAAAAGTCCCTGAGAGATGTCTATATGACCTCTGCCTCTGCCTGAGGGAGCAGACATTCAGCAGCAAACCTCTCCGCTTTCTGATTCTCTCTATCGGAGTTCCTGCTCTCTGTGATGTACAGCCGTTTCTTCTCTCCGTGGAGAATATGGTATCCCTGATGAAAGAAGGTGAACCAGAAGCTATCTTCGCTGTGACCCCTGGGGTTCAACAGAATCATCGCCTTTTGAGGAGAGAGCCACTTTGATGCTCCGTACCAGGGAACTTTAGGTAAAGAGGGGACAAAGGAAATTGCTACACCGGAATCAGCACAGAGGGAAATCATCTCATTCACACAATCATCCTGAGTTTGAACGATCATCTCTCGAATCTTTTGAAGCGCATCGGCAAACCGCGTTCGGTCATACTCCGCACACACTATCTCTTTCGCCCACCGTTCTCCCATTCGAATCCAGGCCGAGGCCGAACCGATGTCGGTTTCAAAGCATCGTGGTCGTTTTGCAGCTGCCTGCGGGTTATCCCATACGGCACTCCAGGCCTCGACACTCGCCACTCCGTAGAACTGTAAAGCAGATCTCACCAGAGGAACAGGATTCTGTTCATTCTTGAGGACTCCACGGGAAATCAATGCTGATACCGGAAGAGTCTGAAGCCATTTCTTTCCCTGCTCGAGTTTCTCTTCTTCCGCAATTCTGCATAGCTGTTCCCTGTAGCACATCTCAAGATTATTCCAGATTCGAGAAGGCACACCGGTAACCAGCTCAAGCTTGTTGGCTGTCTCGAACGTAATGGGCTGTTCGCCCTTGAGAATACGTATGATCGTCTGCTCAGATAATCCGGTTCGTACCGATAGCTCCTTCTGTTTCATTGACAGACTTTTCATTACTTCCTTTAACGTCTCTGAGGGAGAAACAGCGTAATCGGGTTCAAACCCATATCGTGTTCTTTTATTCTCTATGGTATTCATATTCTCCCCTTCCTCGGATTCTTCCTATCATGGGTATCTTCGATCGCGATCACCTCTATTTCAGTAACACCACTTCGGTCGACACCGCCATCGGCTCGCAAGGGTACGGGTTCGCTCGAAGGAATGAACAGAAGTCTGTAGGGATGTTGCAGATCTACGGAGTACACTCCGTTTCTTCCCGTCAGTTCATGACACCGTGCAGGAGGAAGATGAGAGATATCTTCAAGGGTATCGGCTGCTTTGATTTCCATGAGCCGCTGCCTCAGTTTCCTTGCCAGAGCGGTACCATAGGTCTTCTCCATGTCCTTAGCATGACTGCACTCTTTTTGAAGCTTTCTCGTCAGAATATATATATCCACTGAAACCTCTTGTCAATATTACATTAACACAGTTTGTTAATTCTTTTTTCAAACATCATAATGAACATTACCGCACGACCAAAATCACCGCATTCCATATCACTCAGAACGCTATGAGGTGTTCAGGGATCATGGAGCGCATGCGATTATACGTATAAGAAGACCGGTAAAGGAGTAGAACTGCTTCACTTGTTGATAAATATATCATTTTTGATATATTTAAGTCAGTGCGGGTGACTGCGTAGAAGAAGTTGGAAACTGACACTACTCACCTACCCGTTGTGAAATCAGCCGGTAGCAATACATGAAAAGGAGCGCAGTATATGGATGAACAGATCATACATGTTGATGCATTGGAAGAGAGACTTCTTTCAGATGATGCATCATTTGCAGAGTACCACCGCCTGTGGAAACCGTTAGCGAAGTTCCTGGTGGACTATGAATACTTGAAAGGAGTGAACAGACTCACTCAGAATGATATCGCATCGAGGTCAAAGACTACACAGAGTGCCATTTCTCGGTTGATTCGGATGAAAGGAAAACCGACGTACACCCTCCTCCACAGAGTGAGTGAAGCTGTGGGCGGGAACCTGTTTGTCACCCCCTTAGCCGATATGACGGTCACACTCCCATACGATCTTCACGCTCAGGCCGTAAAACTTGCAGAAGCTCAGCATATCAGTGTAACTGAACTCATGCAGAAGCTTCTGAGAGAATCGATTTCCACTCACCCTATTGCCTCCGAGTGACACCTCTGTGACCTCTCTGTACCCCCGGGGCAGTAGGCTGCCCTGTTTTCAAACGACACTACACCTAACATTATAATTGAATAATAACAATTATAATGTTATTATTCACATACTATGTTAAACAAGAATATGATGTACATAGAGAGGATGGTCTCATACGTCGAAAAGACCTTTGGTTCCAAAATGAGCGTACGAGACTGGAAAGAGCAGAATAATCTCCCGCTCATCCTCAGAGAGCAGTATGTATTTCTAATCATACGTCTGTTTGACTCTGATCATCTTGTTTTCATTGAAACCGGAGAAACCGGCAACACTCCTGCAGTGATAGCTAAACACTGCCGAATGCTTACTGATTACTGGGATAAAGGGATTGTGTACTCAAGGGGAACACTATCATCAACTGACAGGGCAAGACTGATTCAGGCAAAAATACCTTTCATCATTCCTCACAGGCAGCTATACCTCCCGTTCATCGGCATAGATATGAAGGAGCTATTCCCTTCCGGGAAGAAGATGACAGATACGCTCAGTCCTTCAGCACAGCTGCTGGTACTTGGGAAATTGTATGAAAAAAACTGGATAACAGAATCGCCTACAGGAATGTCCGAGATGATCGGGATATCAAAGATGTCGATCGGAAGGGCTTTCTGTGAGCTGGAACAACACGGTATCGCATCAGTGAGAATATCAGGGAAGCAGAAAACCCTCGAGTTTGGATCTCATGGAAAAGGACTTTGGGAACAAGCGCTTCCTCTGTTGAAATCACCAGTCACCTCATCGAAGACCGTTCCCTATGCGGAAAGAAAAGATTTGATTCTCTCCGGTCCTTCCGCCCTGTCTCGATATACGATGCTTCAGGAACCGGAAACAATGACCTATGCGGTATTCAACAGAAAGAAGGCATGTTCGAATCAAATGGAACGACAGAATGGTATAGATGATAGAGACATGATCATTCAGAAATGGTCCTATGATCCCCTGCTCCTATCGAGTGAGGGGATCGTGGATCCATTATCCGTATACCTTGAGTTCCAAGAATCGGATGATGAACGGGTTGAAATAATTCTTGAAGATCTTATCGGGGAGATGAGATGGTAAAAGGTCTTGAAATGTTCAGAGAGCATTTCAAAGGGTATGAAAACAGATATGTGCTCATTGGAGGTACCGCTTCCACAATAGTAATGCAGGAGGCCGGAGCAGAATTCAGGTCCACAAAGGATCTCGATATTGTTCTTTTCATTGAATCCCTTGATTCCGCCTTCGCCGCCAGATTCTGGGAATTCATTGAACAAGGGAAATATTCTTTCCGGAATAAAGGTACAGGGAATCATGTCTTTTACAGATTTCACTCTCCTCAGAAGGAGAATTACCCATATATGCTGGAACTGTTCTCCAGAGTTCCTAACGCTCTCCTCCCTTGTAAAAACGATTCAACCCTTACCCCTGTTCCCGTTGAGGAGGGAATCTCCAGTTTATCTGCAATCCTTCTCAACGAACCATACTACGACTTCATTCGCCAACATGTAAGCATGGTAGGCGATCTGCCTGTTATCGGTCCAGAGATTCTCATACCCTTGAAAGCAAGAGCATGGATTGATTTATCCGGAAGAAGAGCATCGGGGGAACGCATTGATTCCAAAGCTATCAGGAAACACAGAAATGATATTTTCAGATTGTATCCACTGTTACCGGGAAATCTTTCGTTAGCGTGTCCAAAGGAAGTAAAAGATGATCTGAGAGAATTCACTGACAGGAACATATCAGGTACAGACACGAATATGAGAATATTCGGTATCAGAAACCAGTCATTACGCGAAGTCATCTCAAGACTCAAAGACCTTTATGAGATTTAAGAACCTTGTCGAAAATAATAATAATATGTTCTCAGCATATACTTTGTTCCGTTGATCTTCTTCAGCTTACTTCCCCTGTATCTTATCATTCACCCTGAGAGACATGCTCAGCATCATCTTGCAGATACCGTCACCGGAAGCTTCGAAGGCTTCAATGTCCTCATTCAGAATACCCAGGCTCTCACCCACTTCGTCCACGTCGATATTCGCTCCGAAGAATATGAACTGCCACCCCAGAGCTCTCTTGTCTGCTATCATATGGCGTACCAGGCTGCTGTCAAACTTCCTGCTTGCATTCTCATACCCGTCGGTCGTGATGACGAAAATCACGGACTGAGAAGGATCCTCCCCAGAATGGGGTTTCCTCTCAGTCATCTCCATGATGGTTCTGCCCACAGCATCATACAGGGCAGTCGTCCCTCCCACCGAGTATTCGTCCTTCTTCAGCTTTGCCTGATCGATCGAAGCTCTGTTTCTGATCATCTCATAGGTATCGCTGAACAGCACTGTCGTTATCATTGCTTCGGGGGTGATCTCCTTCTGCCTGCTCAGAAAGGAGTGGTAGCCTCCCACCGTATCGGCTTCAAGAGTCGACATCGATCCGCTGCGGTCAAGAATGAAGACAATCTCTGTATTTCCCATACTGCACCTCCTCAGGTTCGTGGTATAGTTAAAGCGTACCCGGAGATATGTGGTGAATGGTCGCCCCTAAGGCTACATTTCACCTGTTATGATGAGGAGAGAATGAACTTGGCATGATGGACACTGACACATTATCAGCAATACAGATCTATGTTGATACGCACTACCTTCTCTCTGTTGAAACAGAAGCAGTCCTGTACTCATGCGTTGCGTGTCCTGATGAGTTCGAGAGTGACATCGATGAATACATCACTCAGGAACAGGAAGAATCCTTTGCCGAAGTATTGTTTTCCTTCATTGAAACAAGCGGATCAACTGAAGTCGAGATCTATAGGCGCGCAGGACTCGACCGAAAACACTTCTCAAAAATCAGAGCAGGGCTGTCGGGAAAACCCTACACACCAAAGAAGGAGACGATCATCTCTCTCGGTCTCTCCCTCGAACTTCCGAGACCGTCCTTCGACAAGCTTCTTGCCTCAGCCGGCTTCAGCCTCTCATCTGCGATCAGAAAAGATCTTGTTGTCTCCTACTGTATTGAGCACAGCATATTCAACGTGATCGATGTCCGCCTCGCAATCGATTCGATAGAGCATACCTGAGTGCTCTGAAACAACATACATTTCAAGGCCTTGATATATGATCAGGAAAGAGGTATGCTTCTTACCGTCTTCCATAGAAGTGAATGAATGGTGAAAACTTTTACAGGAGGACACTATGTCTATATATTCACAGAAATTCTTAGAAGAAGCCCACTCACACACATTCAAGAACGAGAAAGAGATCTCTGAAAGTTCTCTTGTTGTCTGTCTTTACTGCGGTCGTCTCTATGATCCAGGGAAATATGAACCTGACATGGAAGAAGAACGTGACGGACAGAGAACAGCATTCTGCCATTTCTGTCCGGTTGATGCGGTTATAGGGGATGCCTCAGGCTTTCCCATAACCGACAAAGCGTTTGTGAAGCAGTGCGGAGCATACTGGTTTGCAGGGAAAGAGGTTCAGCTGAACATCGTTGAATGAGAGTACTGTGTATCATGATCAGACAAGAGGAATAGGAGGAAGATGTGGAAGATTATGCATCTTTCTTTCGAGCTGGAACATGATCAAATCTAACGTCTACATACCATGTTCAAAACCTGAACATATTTCTCGCAGATACATTTTACCTCAATTCGTACCTGCTGGAGATACAAAAAATACTTAAACGCACTACAAGGTTAGAAAAAGTTTCGCAATGAGTCCTGCGTATGTACCGGTCAGGTTGACTCACCCACCTTCAAATAGAAGTTCGTCAGGATCTGAGTATTCGGTTTATCTTTGAACTGTAACCTTGCAAGCATTGTCTGAATAGCGATAATTGCAATTTCCTCACATGGCTGCACAATGGTTGTAAGAGAAGGATATACTTCCTGTGCAATCTTTGATCCGTCAAATCCTGCAATCCTGAAATCTTCAGGGATAGAAAATTTATTCTGCTGCAGAATTCTCTGCACTCTCGCAGCAACATAATCATTCGAACATATGATATTCGAAGAACCGTTCTCTTTCAGTTTTGTACCGAGTTCGTCTTCCTCAGTAACAACATGATACCAGTCCATGTCTGCCTGTATTCCATGATCGAGCAGTGCACTCTGAATACCCTTCCATCGAAGGTTGACGGTTCTTCCTGAATGAGGCATCGTACAGAAATCGATACGTTTAGAACCATCCTGGAGCATATAATCTGCAAGGGTATAGCCTGCTCTGTAGTTATCTATGGAGACTACATCGTGACTCAGATTCTCGGGAAAGCCCTCTGTTGCGCTGTCGATAACAACTACCGGGATACCAGCATCTGAAAGCTTCTTCAGTATGATGGCGTTTCTTTCAGCGCTATCTTGAGCCAATTCCACGGGAGCAAGGAAGACCCCATCAACATTCTGTTCGATATATGAATCAGCCATGTGTTCGAGGCTACCTAAGTCAATTGATCCCTGAGGAACAGCGCCTCCGACAAGCAATCTGAAGTTGAAGGTTTTTGAGTGTTCAGCAATCGATTCTACGATATTTCCGAAAAACCCTTCCATCCTTATAAGAGGGAAGATCAGTCCGAACAAAGGGACTTCATTTTCGTTTACAGGTTTCTTTACGAGAAAAGAGCCTGATCCTACTCTGCTTTCAATGACACCGTCATCCTGTAGCTGGCGTAACGCCTTGTGAACTGTAGGTCGGGATACAGAAAATTTCTCAGCAAGCTTCGAAGCTGAGGGTATTTCATCACCGACTTTAAATACTGGACTCTGAAGCTGTTCAAGCAGTTCGGAATATATTTCCGCATAGATGTTGTTCTTAGCCATTGAATATCTCCATGAAATACAATAAGCGATATCATTTCAAAAAGCAACAACTGTTTACAACCAACAACTTATTGTAAAAATAATGTAAATAATAATTTGACATTTTGTATAAACTACTTGTATCATGTTGTAAAACATATGTAAACACATATTTTAATGGGAGGACGTAATGAACTCAGCAAGAGAAAAGGAACTGCAGCTCATCGCACAGGACTTAAGGATCAGCGGTCTTGAGATGGTAAGAGGTGCGCATTCCGGGCATATAGGGGGGGCCTTTTCCTTATCGGAAATTATGGCTGTCCTCTATTTTGAAAAGATGAATGTTGAGCCTGCACAACCACAGTGGATAGACAGGGATAGACTGGTCATGTCAAAGGGACATGCAACAGTTGCTCTGTATCCCACACTGGCTGCAAAAGGATATTTTCCTAAGGAGCGGTTAAAAACATTCAGAAAGATCGGGAGCCATATGTCAGGTCATGCAGAAATGAACCATGTACCTGGTGTCGATATGTCTACAGGCTCCCTCGGCCAAGGTTTTTCCGCAGCAGTAGGTATGGCGTTTGCAGGAAAGATGTCAGGAAAATCATACAGAGTCTTTGCCATTCTCGGTGATGGTGAGATTCAGGAGGGGCAGATCTGGGAAGCAACAATGTTTTCATCAGCCGCAGGCCTCGATAATCTTGTGGCAATTCTGGACTACAATAAAGTTCAGCTGGACGGGACCGTCGCTGAAGTTCTTGATTCAGGATCCCCCGAAGATAAATTTAAAGGTTTCGGTTTCAACGTAATATCTGTTGATGGTCATTCGGTAAAGGAGATTTCTGATGCCATTGATGAAGCAGCGGAATGTAAAGGGAAACCGACAATTATCCTTGCAAACACAATTAAAGGAAAAGGCGTCTCATTCATGGAAGGAAAGGCTGCATGGCACGGCAAAACGCCCGATGAAGAAACCTTCGACAAAGCATTTGCCGAACTGAGACAGAAAAGAGAGGAATTGGAGGCGATCAATGGCTGAAAAAATAGCTACTAGACATGCCTATGGACAGGCACTTGCTGAGATAGGAAAGAAAGCAGCCATCGTGGCTCTTGATGCTGATGTTTCGACATGCACCATGTCGTGTGAATTCGGAAAGGAATACCCGGGACGTTTCGTGAATGTAGGAATCGCAGAAGCTAACATGGTCGGTATAGCTGCCGGTATGACAACCGTCGGATATATCCCGTTCGTACATTCATTCGCGATGTTCTCGGCTGGCCGTTGTTTCGAACAGATAAGAAACTCGCTCGCTTATCCGAACCTGAATGTCAAGGTCGTAGGCACCCATGCCGGACTCTCTGTCGGAGAAGACGGTGCAACGCATCAGTGTCTTGAGGATATCGGAATCATGAGAACGATACCGGGAATGACGGTAGTTCATCCCTGTGACGGTAACGAGACCTATGAAGCGGTAAAAGCAATCACTGAACATGTAGGGCCTTGTTATCTTCGTCTTGGACGTGCTGCCCTGGATGTCGTCACAGGAGGTGATGGATATACCTTCGAACTCGGCAAGGCAGCAAAAATGAGAGAGGGCAGTGACGCAACCATCATTGCTGTCGGCATGATGGTACAGGCATCTCTTAAGGCTGCTGAAGCTCTAGAAAAAGAAGGCATCTCCGTTCGCGTCTTGAATATGCACACCATCAAACCTCTCGATATTGAAGCTGTCATAGCAGCTGCGAAAGAAACCGGGGTCATCATTACTGCAGAGGAACATAATATCATAGGTGGGCTCGGCAGTGCTGTAGCTGAAGCAGTGGGAGAAGGGTTCCCCGTACCTGTTCTTCGCATCGGAAGTCGAGACACATTCGGACAATCTGGAAATGCAGATGCTCTGATGGAGTTCTACGGTCTCACAGATAAGGACATAGCTGACAAAGTAAAGCAGGGACTCCAGCTCAAAAAATAGTTATACGGGAAGGAGCAGGCAACGCCTCCTTTCATGAAACCAGTCTAAAAGATTGCAGCGGTTCTCATACTTACTCTCCTTTCTCCGTACGTGCTGTGCACGTATGGAGTTTTTGTCTGGGACTTTCACATCGATCAAGAACATAAGGATCCTGACGTTGATATATTGTATAAAAATCCCCGCCGAAGCGGGGAGAGTCCATACCCTTTCCAGTTATAACTGGAGAACAGAAACAGGATTTAACTGATTTTGATTACAGCCTTGGTTACGATATCCTTATGCTGAATCGCATAATCAAATCCCTTTTTAATTTCACTGAAATCATAAATGTCAGAAGCAATTTCCTTCAGAGGAATTAACCCTTCAGCAACAGCCTTGATAATCGTTGGGTAATGATTACGGTAACGAAATACTGTTTTGATAGTCATCTCATTATCAATTATCCAGTTGACATTCAGTGGAGCGATTCCCTTGCTTGTATATCCTACCAGTGTGATAGTTCCACCCCTTCTGGTCATTTTAGCGATCTGAAGAAGAGTGGTCTCATTTCCTGCTGTCTCGAAGGTGTAATCAGCTCCGCCACCAGTTATATCCAGGAGCTCAGTAATAGGATCACATGTACCTGCATTGATCGTATGCTTAGCACCAAGAGATCTGGCCTTTTCAAGACGGTTTTCCATGAGGTCGATCACTGTGATATCATTCACTCCCATACTTTTTAGAGAAAGCATTGTTGCTAGCCCTATGCATCCGGCTCCGAGTATTGCCACGCTTTTCCCGACTTTCGCTCCGGACTGGCTGGCGGCATGAAAACCTACAGCCAGAGGCTCCATCAAAGCCCCTTCCAAAGTTGAGACATTATCTGGAAGCTTAAAGCAAAGATTTGCAGGGTGTGAGATGTATTCACAGAAACATCCTTCAGTCACAGGAAGGGATGCATAAAAATAGACATCCTTACAGAGATTGTACTTCCCTTCTTTACAGTAATCACACTTCCAGCAGGGGACTCCCGGTTCGACTGCAACACGGTCACCTACAGCAAGATCTTTGACATCTTCACCTACGGCAACTACAACCCCGCCAGGTTCATGCCCGAGAACCATCGGTTCAGTCACTACGTTCTCTCCGATGAATCCGTGCTCGTAGAGATGTGCATCACTACCGCAGATACCAACGTACTCCATGCGTACCAGGACATTTCCAGGAAGCACAGAAGGTACCGGCCTCTCTTCGAATTGGAACGACTGTTTCTCCACCATCACAGCTGCTTTCATTGTCTTAGGCATATGTTCAGACATAGATAACCCTCCATTTATTTTATCAACTTCATTACATATATTATACATTTAGTTGATATTTTCAACTTTTTATACTTACATTATCACGAAGATGTCAAAACCGCAACAAAATTCAAATATCGGTTTTTCAGAACAAAAATAATGAAAATCAAAGAAAATATTAAAGGTATCGAGAAATGATAAAGAATAATTTTATTCACATATTTATTTATTTTATATAATGTTATATAGCATTTTTAAAATGTTTGTTATTGTAAACGATTACATAAAAAGAAAGAAAACATAATGGAAACTTAGATGTAAATTTTATGTTGACAAGTGAAATATACCATGATAGCTTGATTGTACAATTAGTTTATTCAATAAACTTTTTTACAAAATTTGTTCAAAGGGAAGAAAAGGAGGAAGGCTGTGAAGCTGGGTACAAATATCTCTGACATACAGAAATCAAATCGCAGCCTCGTCTTCAACAAGCTCCTGAAAGACGGACCCATATCTCGCATTGACCTTGCCAGACAGACCGGAATGAATAAAGCGACAATCACGAATATTGTTCAGAACTTCATAGGCAGAGGAGTAGTGAAGGATATCGGCAGTATAAACTCCAGTAATGGACGTCGAGTATCAGGAATTTCTCTCTCCATGGATTCTGTCGTTTCAATCATCATGAGAATTCAGGCGAACAATCTTATCTTCTGCACGAGCACACTTGATGGAACGATCGAAAATTACCGCTCAGAGTATTATTTCAGTGATACAGATGATACCACTACCCTGACAACACTCATTATTCAGAATATCAGTGAATTGATTCATCTTTGTCACACTGCAGATAAGAAGATCCTCGGGATCTCAATAGCAACACTGGGATGGCTGTTCCACCGTGACGGACACTTCGTCATTAAAGCTGATATCGCTCCTGTTCTCGAAAACCTGGATCTCCAGGGACTGTTCAACGAACAGTTCCCCGACCTGTTCGTACTGATCGAGCACGATGCAAAAGTAAGTGCACTGGCCGAGTATGATTACTACTGCAGGGAGGAAAACTGTGCTCCATCTACTATGCTGAACATAGTCGGTGATGTTGGTTTCGGTGGAGGAATCATCATCAATGGAGAGGTTTTTTCAGGCTATAACGGAATTGCCGGAGAAGTTGGCCACATGGGAATCAATCCAATAAAAGGGAGTTCCATTCCTACAAACGGTGCACTTCGGTACTCGGGACTATTCGAGAATTATGCAAGTCCGCGAGCTCTTCAACAATCCGTCAGGGAAAATATATTTGATTTTCCGACAACCTCGCTTCAGACCGATTCATCTCTGAAAGATATTTATGAAGCGTATGAGAAAGGGGATCCACTTGCTGAGTTCTGTACGAACAGAGTTGCTCGATATCTTGCCTATGGACTTACCGGCATCATCTTCATCCTGAATCCGGAGGTGATTGTACTCGGGGATAAAATGATCCGCAGTGAAAAATTCTTCGAAAAGTTCAATGGATATCTGGAGATCTATCTGCCTAAGGAATTATTCGAAGTTACCAGGATCCGCTTTTCAGCGTATCAGAACAGAGGGGTCCTGATCGGTGCGAATTCCGCTCTGGTCAAACATTTCGTCAAGACCCAGAAAATTATTGATTTTATTATCTTGGAATTCCAAGAAAAAAAAACGGAGGAATAACATGAAAAGAACGATGGTAACATTGTTGGCTCTCATCGTAATGATGGGTGTGGTGTTCGCAAGCGGTGCTGCTGAATCTGATTCAGCTGTCGTGAAAGTTGCATCAGTTAATAACGATGCAATGGTCATGATGGAAAAACTTTCAAAGTTCTACACCGAAGAAACCGGAACTGAGGTAGTGTTCACTATTCTCTCAGAGAATGAGATCCGATCAAAGATCACTCAGGACGTCTCGCTCGGAGGCGGCGGATATGATCTGATCACACTCGGTACATCAGATATGGGAACATATCTTGATAACGGATGGACCGAACCACTTGATCCGATGTTCGCAGCTCTTTCTGCTGCAGATCAGGCCGATTATGATCTCGAGGATGTCATCGAGTCAGTAAGAGTGTCCTGCTCAAGTGCAGATAACGGCCTCGCAGCACTTCCTTTCTATTCAGAATCAACCATGATCTGTTATAACAAGGAAATCTTCGATGCAAAGGGTCTGGTCATGCCTGAAGCTCCTACCTGGCAGGAAATCTACGACCTGGCAAAAGCAGCTGACGACAAGGCAAACGGTATCGCAGGTATTGCAATCCGCGGTCTCGCAGGTTACGGTCAGAATATGTACATCTTCGGATCCATCATGAATGCATTCGGCGGACAGTATTATGACATGGACTGGAATGCCACCTATGACACTCAGGCAGTACGCAATGCATGGACCTTCTATAAAGACCTCCTTCAGTATGCCGAAGAAAGCCCGACCACTTCCGGTTACACAGAATGTCTGAACCTGTTCGCACAGGGCAAGGCTGCCATCTATTATGATGCAACAGTATCAGCCGGTACATTCGCAGGAAAAGACTCTCTTGTCGCAGGTAAAGTCGGCTATGCAAAGACTCCTACTGCAGTCAAAGCAAACAATGGCACAATCGGCGGTTGGGGTATTGCTGTCACAGCTAATTCCAAAAACAAAGACGGCGCTTTCGAATTTCTCAGATGGGCAACTGACAAAGATTATGTCAAACTCGTCCAGGAAGAGTATGGATATGCCGCTACACCTTCCGGCACACGTTATTCAACATACGAAGATGCGGACTACCTTGCAGCAGCTGACTTCGCTGAAATGACTCTCAAGAGTATCGACAGCGCAGATCTCAACAATCCTGCAATTAACCCGACTCCGTATACCGGAAACTCACTGCCGAACCTCCCCGAGTACGCATCCTGGGGTGAAGAAATCGGAGCAGAGCTCTCTGCTTACATTGCCGGTCAGAAGACTCTTGATGCAGCTATCGCAGCATCACAGAAACTGGTTGACGATGCAGCAGTCGAAGGCGGATACCGCTAAACCAAAAACAGATGTGACCCGCACGATTCTCTTGCAGACCGGCGGGTCACTCTATTGTTAGAAGATAATAATGTAAGGAAAGGGAAATTTATGGAGCAAGTATTACAGAAAAAGGATCACAGCGGAAAACTGCTGCTACCCTCAGTCGTGGTTGTCGCACTGATCACACAGATTCCTTTTCTCATGACAATCATATTATCACTGCTGAAGTGGAATATTAAGAGACCTGATCAGGGTATTAAATTCAACGGACTGAGCAACTACGCAGAGATATTCACAGACCCAAATTTCTGGGTAGTCATCATGAATACATTTATTATCCTGATTGCGTGCCTCGCTCTCTGTACTGTGATTGCAATTCTACTGGGAGTCCTGTTCAACAGAGACCTCTTTCTAGGATACTTCTGCAGATCCATCATCATCATCCCATACTTCGTTATGGACTGTGTCGTCGGTATTGTATGGAAAACACTGCTTCTCAATCCAAGTCTCGGATTGAATTACTACATCAGCAGAATATTCGGGTTCCAGCCGATTGACTTCTTCGGAGCCTACTCCCTGATAACAATCATTATACTTATTGTATGGCAGTGGACACCATTCTTCTTTCTGATCATTTTCGCAGGACTCCAGGGCGTTCCCGGTGAAGTCCTTGAAAGTGCTCAGATAGAGGGAGCTACAGCATTTCAGACCCTGCTCAAGATTCAGATTCCGATTATCAAATCACATATAAATACAGCGATGACGTTGGGGTTGATCAACATTCTTAAAGTATTCGGTCTTGTGTACGTTACAACACAGGGTGGACCCGGATACAGCTCAGCAAACCTCCCCTACCTCACCTACCGTACAGTCTTCTTCAACTGGTCGATAGGAGAAGCCGCCGCACTTGCAGTAGTTACAGTTGCAATAACTCTGTTCCTCACACAGAAATTCTTCAATGCAACAACCAAGAAATAAGGGAGAGAAGAGATAATGTTGAATATGAATTATGCAAAAAGACGATATCTGATCTTCAGTGCAATAGCTATCGTGATCACGTTCCTTTGGATCTTCCCTATCATCTATATGGTGATATCGAGTTTCAAGGAAGAGGTACAGGTAGCTATTCCAAGTCTTCTCTTTCATCCGACTCTGGAAAATTATCAGGAAGTCATTTCAGCGACTTTCTTTAAAAGTCTTAGAAATTCGGTCGTCATCACACTGGGTACTGTCCTTGTAACGACGCTGCTTGCTGTTCCTGCAAGCTATGCCCTGGTCTTTTCGAATGTGAAGAGCCCGAACGGAATCTACTTCTGGTTTGTATCGACTACATTTCTCCCGGCGATAGCCGTTATCATGCCGGTGTTCATCATCTTTCAAAGAATCCATATGATCGACCAGCCTATCGCTCTGATACTTCTCTACACCGGTGCCGGTGTTCCGATGATGATCTGGCTCATCACCAACTTTTTCAAAGAAATTCCTAAGGACATCATAGAAGCAACAAAGATTGACGGTTGCAACAGATGGCAGACATTCTATAGCATCATGCTGCCACTGGTGAGAAACGGTATCGTTTCTGCGGCCTTCCTGGTATTCATTATTACTTGGAATGAATTCTTCTTCGCTATCACCGTCACCTATACAGAATCAACCACGCTGGCCGTTTATATGAGTAAATACATGACTCAACAGGGATATTTCTGGGGAAAAATGAGTGCGACAGGAACTCTGATCGTCATCATCCCCATCGTGCTTGGTTTCTCTGCCCAGAAATCTCTGGTCAGAGGTCTTACATCAGGATCAGTTAAAGGATAAGGAGTATATATCATGGATGTGGAACAGATGTTCTCCCAGAAGGGCAAGGTCGCGGTTATTACAGGTGGAGCACGGGGAATCGGTCAGGCAGCTGCAGTTGCTCTTGCACAGGCAGGTGCTGACATTGCAGTCATTGATATCATAGATACCAGTGAGACTGTACAAAAAGTCAAAGAGCTTGGACGCAATGCGAAAGGCTATAAAGCTGATGTAACCGATGAGAAACAGGTCAATGATACGGTCCAGAAGATCAAGGTCGAAATGGGTCAGATCAATGTTCTGTTCAATAATGCGGGAATCGCTCTCTGTCAGAAATGTGAAGATATGTCCTTTGAGGAATGGAAACGGGTTATCGACATTGATCTCACTTCGATGTTTCTCATGTCCCGTGCTGTCGGAAGAATCATGATTGCCGACGGAGCTGGTGGAGCTATTGTGAATACTGCATCAATGTCGGGAATCATAGTTAATTATCCTCAGGAACAGGTTGGCTACAATGCTGCAAAAGCTGGTGTCATACAGCTAACACGATCCCTTGCCTGTGAGTGGGCGAAGTATAATATCAGAGTAAACTCGGTAAGTCCGGGATATATCTGTACAGATATGACCCCGCCGACAACGAATAAGGCTTGGCAGGAAATCTGGTACAACATGTCACCCACAAAGAGAATGGGAGTTGCAGAAGAAATTGCCGGTGGCGTTCTTTATCTCGCCAGCCCGATCGCGTCCTTCACAAATGGAGCGAATCTCGTGATCGACGGCGGCTATTCCTGCTACTAGACGGAGATTTCATGAAGAATTCAATAGTTGCCGGAGTAGATTTCGGGAGTGATTCAGTTCGAGTCCTTCTTTGTGACGGAATGAGCGGAAAGACAATTTCTACCGGAGTCTGCCGCTATGAAAGATGGATAGAAGGAAAATACTGCGATGCCCGTGAAAACAGGTACCGGCAGCATGCATTGGATTATATCGAGAGCCTGACACAAGCCTTCCGCAAGGCTCTTGATTCTGCTCCTTCATCTGCAGGGGACAAGATTGTCGCCATTTCAGTAGACACGACAGGGTCTACCCCCTGCCCTGTTGACAGAGAAGGAACTCCATTATGTCTTCTTCCTGAATATAAAGATGAACCCGATGCAATGTTTCATCTGTGGAAGGATCACACCGCAGTAAAAGAGGCTCAGGAAATCAATCAAGTATTCTCACAGGGAGATATTGATTATACGAAATACCAGGGTATCTACTCTTCAGAATGGTTCTGGGCAAAAATACTCCACACGGTAAGAAAGAATCCCGCTGTACGCACAGTAGCGTATACATGGGTTGAACACTCCGACTGGATACTCGGTCTTCTATCAGGAGAGGTTTCACCTCATACACTGAAGCGGGGTTCCTGTGCAGCCGGACACAAGGCGCTATGGAACAGCGAATTCGGCGGCCTTCCAGCAAAAGAACGGCTCAGTGCGCTTGATCCGTATCTTGCAGATATCTACGACCGATACCCGAACGAGGTTTTTCCTGCAGGGTCTCCAGTAGGAACCCTCTGCAGAGAATGGGCTGACAGACTAGGACTCAATGAAGGAATCATCATCGGGATGGGATCGTTCGATGCACACGCAGGCGGGGTTGGAGCAGGAATAAGACGTTCTACAATGGTAAAAGTCGTCGGAACCTCGACAGTCGATCTCGTCATCGAGAATCCTGAGAACGTCAGGGGACAGGACCTGCGAGAAATCTGCGGACAGGCAGAAGATTCCATTGTTCCAGGATTTATGGGAATAGAGGCGGGACAACCTGCCTTCGGTGATGCATTTACCTGGGTAAAACGTCTTGGATTATGGGCAATAAAACAGATTCCGATACCTGAAGAACTTTTGGATAAACAAAGTAGAGAAAAACAGGAAGAGTATCTGGATAAACATTTCATCCCCATGATAGAGCAGAAAGCTGCAGCCTATATCCATCATGATGAGATAGCTCTCGACTGGTTCAATGGAAGAAGATACCCTACCTTGAATGAATCGGTACAGTCTATGTTATCCCACATATCGCTCTCCACCGATCTTCCCGCCCTATTCTGTGCTGTTGCCAAGGGTACAGTGTTCGGCAGCAGAGCTATCTTCGAATCACTTACCCATCATGGTGTCACTATCGAGGAAATCATCTGTGTCGGAGGAATCGCTGAAAAATCACCCTTCATCATGCAAATGTTTGCTGACGCCCTGAAAGTCCCTATCCAGGTGTGCGTCGATACTCAGGTATGCGCACGGGGTGCGGCGATCTATGCGAGTGTAGCGGCAGGTCTGTTTAAAAATATACCTGAGGCGCAGGACACATATGTGAGCAGATCGAATAAAACCTATCATCCGAATCAGGAAACGCTTGGAATGTACGATGAACAGTACAGAATATATCAGACGCTTGGAAAGATGAGTGAATCATTCACTGGTAATAACGGGAGATGACATGAAAGAAAAATCCTTCAAGAAACATACATTACGCATTGCAGTGCTATTCTCAAGCAGAGGAGTCTTCCCGGGAGAGCTTGTTAATTCTGCAATACAGGAGATGGCTCAGGCACTCTGTAAGGCAGGATTTGATCCGGTTTTTCTTGATGAGCAAGAGACGCCTTATGGAGCAGTTTCCAACGCATCTGAGGCAAAGCATTTTGCTCAACTGCTCGAACGCAACCACCCTGACGGAGTGGTAGTATGTCTGCCCAACTTCGGTGATGAATCCTCAGCCGCACTCGCCTGCAGGGATGCAGGTGTTCCTATCCTGATTCATGCCTATCCTGACGTTGCAGGACAGATGGATCCACTCCATAGACGAGATGCTTTCTGTGGAAAAATCTCAATCCAGAATGTATTCCGTCAGTATGGAATCCCTTATACAGTATTCCCGCCCCATGTAATCCACCCCAATACTGATGAATTCGTCTCACAGCTCAAGGATTTTGGGGCTCTGTGCCGAGTCGTTAACGGTCTGAAAAGATGCACGGTAGGTGCTGTAGGGGCCAGAACTACTCCATTCAAGACCGTTCGGTATGATGAGATAGCCCTCCAGAAGGCGGGAATAACGGTGGAAACAATCGATCTGAGCACGGTCCTCTCTCGTGCGAACAAAATGAATGATCATACCAGAATTAAGCAGCAGATCGGCCTTATGAAACAGGCTTTCGATTGTTCTAGCGTTCCGGAGTCAGGTCTGGAAAGCCTTGCAAAGCTTAGAATAGTCCTCAATGAAATCAGGGATGAACTTGATCTCGATATGATGGCAATCAGATGTTGGGAAGAGCTGGAAGTAGAGTACGGGTGCGCCCCTTGTGCTGTCGCTGGCTTGTTCGGTGACATCGGATTCCCGGTAGCATGTGAGGTTGATGTATGCAATGCCGTGATGATGTATGCTCTACGGCTTGCAGCAGACGCTCCTTCAACCGTTCTGGACTGGAACAACAATCATGGTCAAGACCCCGACTCCTGCGTACTGTTTCACTGCGGACCTATTCCTCCGAGCCTGATGAATGGAAAAGGAAAGATGGTAGAACACTCAATTCTTGCGAACAGCTGCGGACCGGGATGTTCCTGGGGACCTGTTGAAGGGACTTTAAAACCGGGAATATTCTCATTCGCCAGCTGTAAGACTGAAGATGGGAAAGTCTATATGTACCTTGGAGAAGGTGAGTTTGCCGAAGAAAAAATGGAGAGTGCTTATTTTGGAGCATATGGTGTAGCTCATTTTGAGAACCTTCAGGAGAAACTGATCAGTATAGGCAGAAATGGGTTCAAACATCATGTCGCGATAACGTATGGCAAATTTGCGCATGTTCTGAAGGAAGCGTGCGAGACCTATCTCGGATATGAAATCGTTCCATTGCCCTGAGTTCCCTCATAGTATGAGTTAGGAGTTTCAGGATGACAGGGATGATCTTCGATATCAAAGAACTTGCCGTTTTTGATGGTCCGGGTATAAGGACCACAATCTTTCTCAAGGGATGCCCTCTCGAGTGTGTATGGTGTCACAATCCGGAAGGAATTTCACATGAAAGACAGCTGATGGTGAGCAGGAATTCCTGTATCAGTTGTGGGGCTTGCACTTCGATCTGCGATACACAGGCAGATCCTGAACACTGCAGAGCCTGCGGCCTTTGTATCTCCACCTGCCCCCTTCACCTGAGGAAAATATCAGGAGAACTTTGGGAAGCTTCCAATCTTGCAAAAGAGCTGCTCCGCCACCGGAAGATTCTTGAAGCGAATGGAGGAGGAATCACATTCAGTGGAGGAGAACCTTTGATGCAGCATCGTTTTCTCCTCGAAGTCATCGAACTTCTTGAAGGGATGCACTGTGCGATAGAGACCTCAGGATATGCTTCACCAGAAGTTTTCAGAGAAGTCGTAAGTGCAGTTGATTATGTATTGGTCGACCTTAAAATGATGGATCCAGAACTGCATGAACGCTACTGTGGGAAAACGAACGCGCCGATTCTTGAAAACATCAGTCAGGTGAAGAAATCGGACATTCCATTCACGGTACGGATCCCTGTAATTCCGGGAGTGAATGATACCGATGAGAACTTTAGAAAAACTGCCGAATTTCTGGAGGGCTCACCCACCTTGGAAAAAGTAGAACTCCTACCCTACCAGAAGACTGCAGGGGCTAAATTCGGGATGTTGGGAAAAAACTATAATCCCCCGTTCGATGTAGATTTGATCCCGCATTTGAATACAGAAGTATTCATTGAATGCGGTATTGCCTGCTCGGTTCTTTAAAGCCGTGATCAGACACATACTGCTTATGAGAGGTACAAGAAAGTGAACAGTTATATTTCAGAGCTAAAACAGTTCTTCATCAACGAAAAGAAGCATCATTCTTATCGTTATACACCTGATGGAGCCGATAAATTCACTTCTTCCTTGTCTGAGAGGAATATACCTGATACAGAAAGATCCATACTCAGGCTATCCTGGGTTCTCGAACACGAGAGACCTGTAGTGCTGGCAGATGAAAAAATATCAATGATACGGACAGTGAAGGAAATCCCTGAAATACTCACTCCCGAAGAGAGAGCGATGCTTGCTATTGTTCACAGGATTCATGAACTGGGAAAGGTCAGTAATATCAATCCCGGATACCGGCTTCTGATAGATTCCGGTACTGAGGCGAAACGCGAAGAAATCATGGCATCGATTGTTCGTCATAAGGATGCACAGAATGCCGATGCTGTCACATATCTGACCGGATTACTCGCTGTTCTTGATGCAATCGAATCGTTTGCAGACAGATATCGACAGGAAGCAGAACGAGTAGGCAATGCGGTTGTTGCTGAGTCCTTTTCTATCATACCGCGTAAAAAACCTGAAACGCTACTTCAGGCACTTCAGTTTTTCAGACTCCTTCACTTCTGCCTATGGGCGGACTTCACCTACCACAATACGATCGGACGGTTCGATCAGTATATGTATCCATACTATGAGGCAGATATTAAGAATGGGATTCTAGACGATGAACAAGCACTCCATCTGATTGAGGAGTTCTTCATCTCCTTCAATAAAGACAGTGACCTCTATCCTGGAATGCAGCAGGGTGATAATGGACAGAGCATCGTCCTCGGAGGACTCCTTCCATCCGGAAAAGACGGATACAACGACCTCTCTCAGCTATGCCTGAAGGCGAGTCTCGAACTCTCTCTGATCGATCCGAAAATAAACCTGAGAGTACATAAGGAGACTCCGAAGGAACTTTATGAATTCGGGACACTCCTGACGAAACAAGGACTCGGATTTCCACAGTATTCCAATGATGATATCGTGATTCCAGCGCTTGAAAAGTGGGGTTACTCGTCTCACCATGCTGCAGATTATGTTGTTGCAGCATGCTGGGAATTCATCATTCCCGAGGTTGCCATGGATATCGTCAATATCGATGCACTCTCCTTCCTGAAATGCATCATGCTAGCTCTTCCGGCACTGCCACACTGTGAGAACTTCGATGATTTCCTTGCAGAGTGCCATGTACACCTGAACACGCTCGTTGACCAGATTTGCAGCAATACAAACAACATCTATATGGAACCGTCTCCCCTGATATCACTCCTTATGAGCGGGACGATAGAAAGCGGTAAGGATATAAGCAAAGGAGCGCTCTACAATAATTACGGCATTCACGGTACAGGTCTCTCTTCGGCCGCTGATTCCCTGGCAGCATTAAAAAAATATGTATTTGAAGAAAAGAGTGTGAGGAAAGAACGACTGTTGAAAGCCTTAGATACGGATTTTGAAGATGATCCTGAGTTATTCTCCCTGCTCCGTTACGACGGTCCGAAGATGGGAAACGATGATGATTATGTGGATGCTTTCGGAGTCATGCTTCTTGACTGGTTTGCTGACGCACTGGAAGGAAGGCATAACGACCGGGGGGGGATCTATCGCGCGGGGACAGGTTCTGCAATGTATTACCTCTGGCATGCTTCTGAACTCGGAGCATCCCCAGATGGGAGAAGAAAGGGAGAAGCATTTGCCTGCAATTATTCTCCTTCACTTTTCGCTCGAACAAAAGGTCCCGTGTCTCTTATAAGCAGTTTCTCCAAAGCTCATGCCAAGCGTGTCGCGAATGGCGGTCCGCTGACTCTTGAGCTTCATGATACTATCTTCAGAAATCCCGAGAGTATTTCTAAGGTAGCAGGACTCGTGAAGACCTACATGGACATCGGAGGGATGCAACTCCAGCTTAACAGCGTTAACCGTGATACAATGATTGATGCACAGAAATACCCGGAGAAATATCGAAATCTGATCGTCAGAGTCTGGGGATGGAGTGGTTACTTTGTTGAACTGGATACTGCCTACCAGAACCATATTATTCGAAGAACGGAGTTTGACACCTGTTCCTGATAGAGACTGTGATTGAGTATTCAGTAATGCATTCTTTGATACCTGTCAGAAGGTAAACAGGGAGGATAAAAAATGAAAGAGGGTATATTGCTAGCAGGAAATATGATCACTGATGTCGTCAAGATTATCGGGAAATATCCTGAAAAAATGTCCCTGACCCCTATCTTTGATATCGAGTATTCCATAGGTGGAGCTGTATGCAATTGCGGTATTGATCTTGCCCGTATAGCCCCCGACCTGCCGATTACGGTGATCAGTGCCGTTGGAAAGGACTCTTTCGGACACTCAATTATGGAACAGATGGGGAAATTCAGAAACATCAATCTTGAGCATGTGATGTATAAGGGAAGAACCTCGTTCACCGATGTAATGACCGAGAAACATACGGGATCACGTACCTTCTTCACTTACAAGGGGGCCGACAGTCTGTTGGTTCCTGATGATTTTGACTTTTCTGCACTGCCTGGGGATCTTTTTCATATCGGGTATATCATGCTGCTGAACGGGATGGATGAGCTAGACAGCGAATATGGCACAGCGATGGCCAGAGTTCTTCACGATGCTCAGCAGCACGGAAAGAGAACCTCGCTCGATATCGTTACCGAGGAAGGTGACCGGTATAAAACGCTCGTTCCCCCTTCGCTGAAGTATACCGATTACTGCTGCCTCAATGAATCCGAAGCACAGAGTGTGACAGATATTCCTCTACGCAATGATGAGGGAACCCTCATCAAAGAGAATTTTGCACTTGCCTGTAAGGCCTTGAAGTCAATGGGAGTCTCAACCTGGGCTGTTATTCATTCACCTGAGTACTCGGGAGGTATTGATGAAAATGATGAATATTGCTTCTATGAATCAATCCCTCTCCCTGACGGCTATGTAAAAGGATCGGTGGGAGCTGGTGATGCGTTCGTATCGGGGATTCTCTACGCTGCATACATGGAAAAGGCCCTTCAAGAGGCTATCTGGCTAGGATCCGCTATCGCAGTTATTTCACTATCTCAACCGGGAGCTACGGAGGCTGTCACAGATATGGATACCATAGTAAAAGCCTACAAAGAAATGGAAAAACAGATTATAAGCAGCTGACTGCTTCCATTTCTTGAAAAGTCAGATAAAAGCATATATCGTAAACAGGTATCTTCCAATTTTCTATTGGTTGTAAAAGCTCCTTGTCCTTTGTATCGGAACTTTACGTTGCTCTTACGTTATATAAAAGGTATAATACTTAAAGCACACACGTAATTCCGGAGGTATCTCTTATGACACACAGACTCCTGAAACTGTCCGCGGCTCTCTTCATTCTTCTTCTTACCTGCGGTTTCATTCTTTCCTGTTACCTGCGGTTTCATTCTTTCCTGTTCCCTTATCTTCCCTACAGCGCCCCCCTCCTGTGAAATCAGGATAGACGGGACAGCATCCCCGGTGACAGTTACACTGACCTCTGATAATTCTGATGCGGTGATCTACTACACCGATGAGGGAACTAATCCTGATCCTGACGACTGGTTCGGACCGACCATGAAGTACGACGGTCCGTTCGAACTGTATCAGGCAGCTACGATCAAAGCCGTTGCTGTAGCAGATAGAGAGACAGGAGATATCACTTGCCGTGATATAGATGTCACCCCGGTCACGCTGAGCATCGGCGAATCCCATAGTTTCAACGGACTTGTTCTCACCTTGGATGATATTCTCTGGTACAGCTACGAAACCTATTCACATACGATAACTGAGACTGACAAAGTTGCCCTTCAGTTCTCAGTTAAAAATCAGACGGGAAAGGAGCTTGATACCAACCCTCTCTATTCCTGGGGATATCTGATTGAGAATCCGGGATCCTACCAGCTGAATTCTGTGTATTCTCTCTATTCGGACCAGTCTAATCTCGAACTCTTTGACAGCTACGCCCTTCTGTCCGGTTCTCAGGTAAGGGACGGAACTCTGTTCATGGAAGTTTCCCCCGGATCAACCAGTTTCGTGTTCAAGGGGAGTGCGCCATATTATGATGATGGCTACACTCAGATCGGATACTATTTCGAGGTTCCGTTCAGCCGTTCGGATATCGATGTAGTAAGTCCGTGATATGAATCCTTCTCATGCATACCGCAGAGCACCAGGATAGATATTCGGGCAGTGTTTTGACTTTAAAAAAAGTGTAGTATACTCATTACCATGAAAAGGATTGATGATTCAGTCATTGCATGGCTCCTTGAAAAGGACAACCCTTCAGTCCGTTACCTGACGCTGAGGAACCTGCTGGGGCGACCTTCCTCCGATAGTGGTGTTCTGGAAGCTTCAACATCCATTATGACAACGGGACCTGTCCCGTTGGTTCTTTCACTGCAAAGCAGTGACGGCTCCTGGGGAGACCCTGACCGTTTCTACCGGGACAAGTACAAGGGAACCTCCTGGACTCTTCTCCTCCTTGCAGAACTTGGCGCAGATAGAAGTTCCCCTGCAGTTCAGAAGGCCTGCCAGTTCATTCTTGGTAATTCCTTCTCTCCCGAGGGTGGAGGTTTCTCCTACGACCGCAGCGCAGTCACACATACAGGTCTTCCTGGCTGTGTCATTCCCTGTTTGACAGGAAATATGGTCTACGCTCTCATCCGGTTAGGATATCTGGAGGATCCACGTGTTCAGGAAGCTATCAACTGGATCTGTACCTACCAGAGAACTGATGATGGGGATACCGGAAAACCGGAGGGACCACTCTATAATCGCCTGAAATCATGTTTCAGTTCACACACCTGCTTCATGGGAGCTGCCAAAGTGCTGAAGGCACTTGCATCAATCCCCGACGAAGCGAGAAGCGATGCTGTCAGACAGAAGATCTCAGAGCTGAGTGAATTCTTCCTGATTCATCACCTGTACAAAAAGAGTCATGACCTGGAAAAGGTATCGAGACCGGGATGGCTCAAATTCCGCTTTCCTCAGATGTACCAGACCGATATGCTTGAACTCCTTGTTCTCTTCGATTCCCTGGGAATTCAGGACGAACGTCTCAATGAGGCATTGGACCTTTTGGAAGGAAAACTGACAGAAGGAAGGCTGAAGCTGGAAGCCAGCTTCAACGGAAAGACGATCATCAACATAGAACAGAAAGGGAAACCGTCGAAATGGCTCACCTATCAGGCGATGTATGTGCTCACACGTCTGCGTGGTTATGTAATCACCTGAAGATGAAAAACGGGAGAAAGTGTATGGATATCGTATGGAAAGAAGAAGGGATCTATCACCTTATTCTCAATGACAGAGTCATCACACAGGAAATCCTGAAAGAGAGGGTGCGTCTTCTTCATACCCACCTTTCCCGGGACAACCCCGCTTACATTCTCCTCATCATCATCGCCGAACACGCCGAGTATGACTCTGAAGAAACTCATTATTCACTCTCCTCCATTTTCGATGAAGAACTGGCCGATTTTCACGGAATCCCGAGAAGGACTGCAATGTTCAATCATTACAGGAATGATTCGAAATATGGGAATGTGCGGTTCTTCACTGACAGGGAGGAGGCCGTTTAATGGCTGAAGGAATTCATAGAATACACATATACTGAAACATGAGTTCCTTCCCATGAAGAGAGAGTTCTTGATGTATGACACTCATGGGGTGCATACGGACTGACCGGTACCATTTCATTACGATCTACGTAACAGCAGCACCTACTCTATGAGTTCAAATTCCAGTGTGATGGTATAACCGCCGATACTTTTCTGTTCGGTATACACCACTCCCGCCTCGCGTGATGGAGTACCCATTCCTCTGGGTTCGCTCCACTCGTAGAGAGTCGGTCCCGAGCCGTACAGAGCGATCTCGAAATAAGCGGGTTCTCCACCCATGAAGAGGAATCCGGTATCGGCTGTTATGGTATAATCCGCAGAATAACTGGAGCCGTTCCAGGCTCTGTAGGACATATGGAATGTCCCCTCTTCCGTTTCATAATACGTACCGTTGACTATATAGCTTGGAACTGCCGGATTATTATCCGACAGATATTGGGGTGTATACACCCATGAATATCCTATGTAGGTCTCACCCGGACTTCCGAAAAAACAGCTCGCAAATCCAAACAGAACCAGTACCGTAATAGAAATCAACAGTAACTTCTTCATCATCTCCCTCCTTGCACGTGAGCGTGCATTATCCACTGATGGAAGGCGATTCGATGAAGGTAATCAAGAGACACAGATAACGCTGCACTCAGGTTTTCTTATATGCTCAACCTCTTTTTACATCTATTATTGTAAAACCGGCTGAGAGCGAAGTAAAGGTTCACAGAGGGCGTATCACGAGATTAGATATTATTCCAGAAACACTATGCCCATTCCGGGATATCCACCCCGTGGGCGAGCGCCAGCTCCTTCAGTTCATCTATCTGAGCAGCAGAGAGGGGAATCCCCTTCTCTCTTCTTTCCTTTTCCAACTCAGCAAGCCCTTCGCCTGGGATATGGAGGGCTTCGCCAGTGGAAGGGGATACAATGGACTTCAGTTCTTCTTTCCAGGCGTTCATCCTGTCGTAGAACAGATCCATCTCCATCAGCCTTGAAGGGTCGATAGCTAGGGTTAGGTGTGTCGTCCCCGATACCTTCTCCGGTTCCTTGTACATGCTCGGCAGATCCCTGAGGAAGGGACCGCCCGACATCACTCCTGTCAGGATATCCATGGCGAGGGCGAGAGCAAAACCCTTGTGAAGTGCCATGGGGAGCATGAATCCCTTATACCCGGCAGCGGGATCGGTTGTAGGATTACCTTGGGGATCGAGTGCCCAGGAGTCGGGAATGGAAGTCCCTTCCTGTATCGCAGTGAGGAGCTTTCCGAGTGCGACCGAGGAGAGGGAGATATCGACTGAGAAGGGAGGATGGTCCTTCATGGGAACCGAGATGGCAATAGGATTGTTTCCTACCACGGCATCCTGAAAGGATGGCATGGTGATCATCTTCGGGACGTTCGTCGTCACGATACCGATCATTCCCTGTTCTGCAGCCTTGAGCGAATAGAGGCCGGCAGCCCCGAAGTGGTTGCTGCTTTTCGCCCACACCAGTCCGATACCGTACTGTTTCGCTTTTTCCATGGCATGAGACATCGCTGTATCGGCGGCGATGAAACCGAGCACACGGTCTCCGTCCACAACTCCCATGGGAGTTCCCGGGATATCATGAAAGGTGACATTTGCCGTGGGATTCATCGTTCCGTTTCCAAGACGCTTGAGGTAGGTCTTCACCCGGTATACCCCGTGGGTGTCGATGCCTCTGAGGTTGGAAAGGACGAGCATCTTTGCGGCACGCTGCGCGTGCTCGGGGATAACACCGACTGAGAGAAAGAGATCGGTGACGAAATTCTCAAGGGAGCGATGGTTTACAAGGGAAGGAGATGCGTTTTCTGTATTCATGATCCTATCTTATACTACATCAGAGACAGAAACATCAGATATTTTCAGAGAATATGAATTAGGAGAGTCCCAGCCTCTGACCGATCAGCTTTGTCATGGTATGGCTCACACCATGCTCAGCAGCAAAAGAATACCAGGAGGTTAAAGCTGATTTCGTCTGTTCTATGATCTCCTTCATGCGTGGTGCAGATATATCAGCTTCCCGACCTAGAAGAAGCAGATGTTCTTCCCCTGGATCTCTTCCCTCCCCCATCACCATAGTGCTCTGCTCACCTGAGGGCCCTGAAGAGAAGGTAAGGTCATAGGCTGGAGAGATTGTCCACGTTCCTGTAGAGGACATGAGAAAGCTGAAGTTTTTCGCATGATCATCGCGGTTATGAGCAAGCACATTGAAAACTGCAAGACGATACATCTTCTCGACTTCCCGTGCATCCTTCGTCAGCATGAATGTCAGTTGAAGCAGATCAGCATAATCCAGGGAAGGGACTCTGTGATCGGCATGGAGAAGGCCGCTCACGGAATGGACATGGACCCGTTTCCCCCGATCCCTGTCAAAACGTCTCACAGCGAAGAAACCAGGTCCAAGATCGGAAGGAAACAGATGGGTAGCGGGCATATCAACTCCCGCTGCCTGTGCCATCAATGCATATACATATTCGATTGCTCCTGCATCCAATCCGTCCTGTGTATTGGGGAATTTCACCAGCCAGGGATGAAAACCACTCGCAGTTTCTCCCCTTCCGTGCATGATATATTCATAATCCTCTGAAACACCTATCATCGTCTTCGGTCTTGCACCGGCGAAAGAGCCGTTGAGCTCAATGAGTTCATTCAGTACTTCCTCTGCTGAACCCTGGAGGACGCTTTGGATATCACGCGCAATCGTATCAAGACAGAGCTGTCCATACTGTTCATCAGAGGTCGTCTCAGGCCTGTACACCAGAGCACCGATTCCATTGCTGCCGACCGAAGAAAGCCGTTCCAGCACAGAGATTTCAGAAGGAAGAATACCTCGGGAAAGAGCAGCCCTGTCAAACAGAAGCCGTCCCCACCCGTCCGGAAGGGAATCATTGAACACCCCGGGAAGTCCTTCAAACAGGGAACGATCACCTGACAGCACTCCAGAGGAGAGGGGCAGAGTGAAAGGTGAGATCTCCATCCCCTTTTCTATGAAGGATGAATCATATTCAAAAAATATTCGGTGGTCACGTTCCGCCAGACGCCCGACGGTAATTAGATCGGAGCCGAAATCAAGTCCTACTTCCAAAGATGTAACACTGCTCATGTTTTCCTCCCCCTTTTCCTTTCAGGTTTCCTGTCAGCCTTGAGTACTTCATCCAAAGAGGAAAACTCTCTCTTCTTCATTCCAGTTGCCTGAACAACGTCTGAAAGCATCCCGAGCACCATCATGAGTTTGAGTAGGGACTCAAGAGATATCATACCCTGCCGCTCGAACCTGCGAAGCGTCGCTAGCGGTACGCCAGAGCGCAGGGAGAGTCCTTCCTGCGTCAGGTTCTGCTGAAGCCGCTGACTTCGGAGGTTCTGTGCTATTTCACGCTGAGCTTTTGAAGGTGATATAAGTGATATCATAGTATGAATTATCTCCTCTATTTCATTATAACTGATATTATATTATTATTTCAATAGAAAACGAGCCTATCATTTTTTCGTATTTCGCTATTTTTCATCTTTCCTTCCGTTCCCGACCATATCGGGGTACACTTTAAAAACCGTATCACATATCTTCCGGAGGAAAAGAATGAAAAAGACACTGCTCTATGCTCTTTCACTGGTACTGATCCTGGCAATCCTGCCATCCACTCTGGCAGCAGAATTTCTAACCCCTGATGAGGACGGGTACCTCTACCTTGAACAGTTCAGTGAACCCTTCACCTTTGCAATGGCAGAAGCATCAGCTGTCCTGTTCACAACAGAACAGAGCGGAGAATATTCCCTTACGAACGATTCACATGATACCTGTGAATCACTCTTCGTCATATATGACCTCAATGCCTGGGGGAATGAAGAGGGGGAAGTAGGAATGAACTGGCCGTTAATGGTAGCCGAGGCATCCATTCCCTCAATGGTACTTGAGTCCGGTGGACTCTACATGCTGATGATATCTCCCCTTGATACAAACAATATAGGCAGCACTGTACAGTTCTCTTTTGCCCCTGCGGGCATACTTGAGTCCCCTCCCGAGCCGATCTATGAAATGGCGTACGATGCAAATGAGTCGATCACCTGGAATACGACAGCTGAAGAGTGGAGGGGAGATATAGGGAAACGGATCCAGGTGACCCTGCCCCCCGGTGGATCTCAGAGCAAGATCTGGGGAACAGCGGTCTATACCGATGACTCCCCCATCGGCACTGCCGCTGTCCATGCGGGTCTGATCAATTTCCAGGATGGCGGAACGGTAATCATCGAGATTGTTGAACCGCAGGATTCCTACAAAGCTTCAAACAACAACGACATTGCTTCAAACGATTACGGGAAGTGGGAGGGAAGCTATCGCTTCACCCTTGCGGCTCCCAAAGTTACAGCGATTCCATATGATACCACAGCAGCTGGCGACTGGAAGACGACAGCCGAGAAATGGAGAGGAGAAACAGGGAAGCGGATCAAAGTTACGATTCCTGCCGGAGGTTCAGTGAATTCGATCTGGGGAACCGAGATCTATACCGATGACTCCCCTATCGCCGTGGCAGCTGTCCATGCGGGTCTGATCACTCTGGAAAACGGAGGAACAGTGATCATAGAGATCATGGATCCCCTTGATTCCTACACAGGATCAAGGAACAATGGTGTCTCCTCCAGCGGATACGGAGCCTGGCACGGGAGTTACCGATTCATCACTTCCGACCGCTAAGCCCTCAGATCGGCAAGAAATATCTCAATGGATTTCAGGGAAATATCACACGATGATTTTTCCCAACTTTTTCCCAACTAATCCGTAAATATGCCAACTTCTGGTGAAAAAGTTGACATATTTACTCCAAGAGTTGCTATGTTCCCTGATTAGTTGCGATATGTACTCCCATATTTGCATATTTCCACATGAGTTGCGATATCTGCTATCAGAGATTTATTTTTCCATACCCACCCATCAGGAGAATTCTCCGATCCTTTTCACGCTTCACCCATCATCGGCGATTCTTTGAGCAGCAGCACAAGGATGAAGGTGATGAAGGCCAGGACAACAAAGATGTTCATTACAAGGGGAAGGTAGACATTTCCCCTCCTACTCATAAGGTAAGTGAACACCAGACCGCTGATCTGTCCCACGAAGAGGAGCATACCCTGCGAAGAAGATTCAGGTGCCGGATAGCTTACCTCCGCCGCATACTGGAATCCTATCGGTCCTGCACTCATGATGAAGAAACCGAGAATGAAAGAAGAAACAAGGGCTACGATGTAGGCTCCCTCGGGTCCCGAGGAAAGATAGCGGGCGAAGGTAAGTCCGGCAACCCCGGGAACCATGCCTGAAAGGCAGATAACAAGGAAGAGTTTTCTCTTCCTGAAGGTATCGGAGAGAATAGGGAGAATGACTGCCCCGATGACACCTCCTGCAAGCATGAGAACACCTATCATGCCGTTTGAGTCATCCACTCCTATATATCCTGCGATCGCATCGACCATCGAGCTGACAGCATTGAAGAGTCCCAGACCTATGAAGAAGAGAATCAAAAGGATCACCATATCCTTTCGCCCGAAGATATGGCGGAACCCGTCGAAGAACTTCAGGTGACGGTACTCACTCTCAGAAGGAGGCGTGGGAGGTTTCTCCCGTATGATCAGAAGTGAGATAATACCCGCACCTGCAGTTATAAGTCCGTAGGTGAGAAGCATCGAGTCCATTCCGGCACCGTAGGTTGCAGAATCAGGGGAGGTATCGACTATGAGAGGCGTAAGCCCCATCGCTATGATGATACCGATGTACTGTGCAAGGGCGGCTATTCCTGCCGCCATCGCCCTCTCGCGAAGCGGAAACCACCTCACCGTCAGTGCTGTCACTGCATTGAGGATGAAGGGCTGAGCGGCCGCGAGGCCTATCTGTGAAACGACGACGATCATGAAGGAATCTGCGAAGATGCCTTTGACCAGTGCGAACACGATCATTGCCACCGCTCCGATGCCGAGTCCCTTTCGTATTCCGTATGTGTCGATGACGTACGAGGCGGGAATGCACATGATGAGGAAGATAAGCATATACGACATAGCGATGAAATCGATGTTGATGAACGAACCTTCGGTTATTTGACCTGAGTAGAAGACCGCAGCGGCCCGTGCCACCGGAGCGTGGGTGAGCCACTGGATCTGTGAGACGGCGGTAAGCAAGAAGAAGGCGGCGAGCACAGCCCACCTGTAGCGATAAACACGGAACGTATCAGACATGGTGCACCTCGTATGTATCACTTATAGTACAGCCCTCTCACCTGAGATAACAACGCTTTATTATCTGGTCATTACCCCAGTAAACACCTCGCACTGATAGGAGAAGCTGACCTCCCCGTTTCTCTCATACTTACTGAACAGCTGTTCAAGGCTCTTACGGAACGAAGTGTACCCCCCTTCTTCAGGAGAAGGTGTGTAGGAGGAGGAAAATACTCTCCCGAGAAAGCCTTCCAGGTTGAAATTCTGATGGTACGGAAATACCCTCTTTTCGGGAGTTTTTCCGAAAAACCCGCTCAGCGTCTCCTCTGATATCCTATGGTGATGGACACTCGTGTACCGCTCTCCCAGAGTGTTCACCAGCAGCTGTTCATACGCCTTCATGAATTCAACTGACATATCACGTCTGTTCCAGATAAGGAAGATCCGCCCGCCCGGGCGGAGAACACGGGAGAACTCAGCTCTGCATGTCACCGGATCAAACCAGTGGAAGGCCTGAGCACTCGTGATGAAATCGACTGAGGCATCGGGAAGTGAAGTCTGTTCGGCGGAGGTCGATAGGGAGAGAAGACTTGAATACTCTTTCAGTTCCCTTTCCGCCGATTCCCTCATCTCCCTGTTCGGCTCGATCGCATATACCCTCTGCGCAGCGGGGAGAAGAAGGCGGGTGAACAACCCGGTCCCCGATCCTATATCGGCAACAGTGCTTTCAGCACTCAAACCCTTTTCACTCAAGAAGGTAAGCACCTCATCAGGGTACCCCGGACGGTACTTTGTATAATCATCAACGCGATTTGAAAATCTTTTTCTGCTGTCAGTTTCCATAGTGAATCATTGTACCACCGATTGCTCAATCTGCATCCTATTACAGCATAATTTTCTATTTAGAACATTCCTGTGCCAGATAATTTGTATATGAACCTTCCCGTCAGGGTTTCTATCAGGTATATTGAAAACACAGAAGAATATGGTTACTGATGCAGTAACGTAAGAGGCAGCGAACAAAGAGAGGGTGACGTGCAGCTTGACTTTCTGACGACATTCATTATCACAGGGGTTATGATAGGGGCTATCAGCCTTTCAATCCTCGTGTTCAGTTTCACCAGGAAAGAGAACCTTCAGTTCCTCTGGGGAACAGCGGCAGGGCTGCTGTTCTCAGCCGGCTACATCCTTGCGGGACTCAGGGGAATCATTCCCGACTTCTACAGCATTATCGTCTTCAATATCCTTGTCATTCTCGGTCTCCTCTCCTTCTGCGAACTCTACAGCAGAATGCTCGACATCCGTCCGGCAAAGCGCTACCTGCTTCTCCTGGTTCCCCTCACCATCGCGGTTCTGTTCAGTTACTACACCTTTGTGAGCCCCGACTACACCATGCGCGTGATCCTGTTCAACACTGCAGTACTTATTCCTGTCACCTACATTCTCACTGTACTCTATCTTGGAACGAGAGAGAAACCAATGAGAAGCCAGCGTCTGGCTTCTATTCCGTTTATTATCTTCACCCTTATCGCTATCACGCGTCTGATCCATCCCCAAGGGATACAGGGAGGAGCCTTCACCCTTCCCTTCGATTTTCTCCTCAACACCTTCTACATGATCACTTCGGTCTGGGCTACCATGTCCTCGATTCTACTTGTGGGAAACAGACTGCAGGCACAGCTTGAGTATGCAGCGAGCATCGATCCGCTTACACAGACGATGAACAGAAGATACCTTCAGGAATCACTCATGAAGGAACTCGATGCGGGGCGCAGAAAGAGTGACGGAATGAGCATCATCCTCTGTGACATCGATCACTTCAAGGAAGTCAATGATACCTACGGTCACGTCACAGGAGATGCTGTCCTTGTCCACACCGTCAACCTTTTCAGAAACCAGCTTCAAAACGATGATATCCTCGCCCGCTACGGGGGAGAGGAGTTTCTCTTCGTTCTCTACTCCACTCCCCTCCAGGCCGCTCATGAGATTGCCGAGAGAGCGAGGGCGGCAGTGAGCGACACTCCCTATCTTCTGGAGGGGAAGCGTATCCCCATCACCTGCTCCTTCGGTGTCGCCTGCTTCGATTGTGACACCGATGATTATGAATCTCTCATTCAGAGAGCTGATGGAGCGATGTACCGGTCGAAACGGGAAGGACGGAATATCGTGACATCCCTTGCCTATGGAGAGAATCTATGACAGCCGTTCGGTATAGGATCTTCGGAAGAGTACAGATGGTGGGCTTCAGGTACTTCGCCCTCAGAATGGCCCAGGTGTTCGATATCAGAGGGTATGTGAAGAACCTCCCCGACGGATCGGTACTCGTGACCGCCTCAGGGAAAAAACAGGATATGGATCAGTTCGCTTCGCGTCTCGCAGAGGGACCTCCCTATGCTTCGGTCGAGAGGATCGAACAGGAGATGATCGAGACTGTTGATGACTTCCCCTCAGGATTCTCCATCCGCTGACAACACGATCCTACCTCCATCACTCTTTTGCCTCACAGATTTCACCTGACAAAGGGTTCCAGCCTTTGACAACCGGTTTTTTCAGGTTTATAATAATTATACGTGACAAAAGGAGTTATAATGATTTCAAAAAAGATCTCTGTAGCTCTGATCAGCGCACTTTTCCTTGTTGCTCTCACAGCCTGCAGTCTGTTCAGTCCTAAAGGGTCGGCCGTCGTCTCCTTCGAGAATTCTTCCGACAGAAGCAGTCGGACTGACATCACTGAAACGCATCTCACACCGACCATCTTCGATGTAAAGATCGCTGCAGTCTACCTATCGGATGAGCTCGATGAGGGGGGGACAAATGTAGGGGAAGCAACCCCGATGATCTACCTGAGTCCCGACTGCGATGGGGACATAGAAGGGTATCAGAAAACAGATCTCACCTACTTCCATTTCGCAGCTGACCAGGCTTCGGTCAATGAGCAGATCAATGCCCATGCAGAGGAAATTCCCGCACTGACGTACAATTATGTCAGGATCGAGTTTTACAAGACATACGATGCGGAAACCGAGCCAGAGTACCTGAATGTGAAGTGGGGAACAGCTGCTTTCACCCACGAGTTCTTCTATCCCACTTCCACGATCACGGTAGAGTTTGATGAACCTCTCGTTGTGGAGGGAGGCGATGCAGTACGCGTCACCCTTGAGTACGATTTCACGAACGCAATCACGAAAAACCGTTCATCTGATTTGATCACAGATGATGAAAGGAACGAAGATCTCTACATAGATGGTTCCTATTATTACCATTTCGTTATGCCCACCTTTCATCCTGTGGCAGAGCTGATCAACTGAGTGTCAGAGATACTGACGTATAAGAATGTTTCTCATTAATCTTTCAATTCCTCTTTCCTTCCCTTAGAATGTGTAGTGATCACTGTCATCGGGAGAGCTCGTATGAAAGAAGCACACACATCAGAATACCTTGAATCCTATTTCACACCCTTCAGGGAGAAGACCGTCGGGTCAGACCTATCTATCTTCCTTCCCGATATCAACAGGGATCGGAAACTGGTCTATGCCGACTGGATAGCCTCGGGAAGACTCTACGCTCCGATAGAGAAATATATGGAAGAGGTGGTGGGACCGCTGATCGGTAATACCCATACCGAAACGACCTTCACCGGCACTGCGATGACTCAGGCCTACCACGAAGCCCGTCAGGTGATCAAGGAGCATGTGAATGCGAAAGAGGATGATCTTCTCTTCCTTGTGGGCAACGGAATGACCGGTGCTGTGAACAAGATGCAGAGAATGCTCGGCCTGAGAATCCCTGAATCCCTCGGGTCAAAGGGGAAGAAGGAGAGAAGACCGGTTGTCCTCATCACGCACATGGAACACCATTCCAACCAGATCACCTGGGAAGAGTGCGATGTTGATCTCATCATCGTTCCCTTTGTTGCTGAAACGGGGCTCCCCGACCTTGAGGAGCTCGAGAAGATGGCAAAGAAATATGCCGCTGAACGCCCACTGGTGATCGGGTCCTTCACCGCCGGATCAAATGTCACGGGAATTCTCACCCCGATTCATGAGATGGCTGAAATCATCCACCGCCATGGCGGTATCTGCTTCGCCGACTACGCTGCGGCAGCTCCGTACGTCGCTATAGATATGCACCCGAAAGAAGAGGGAGCATACTTTGATGGAATCATGTTCTCTCCCCACAAGTTCCTCGGAGGACCGGGGACGAGCGGAGTGCTCATCATGAACCGGGACCTCTACCACAACACGATTCCCGACAACCCGGGAGGGGGAACGGTCCGATGGACAAGCCCATTCGGACACCATCTCTATATCGAAGATATCGAAACAAGAGAGGACGGGGGTACCCCGGGATTTCTCCAGGCGATCAGGATCGCCCTCACTCTCAAGGTGAAAGAGGCTATGGGAGTTAATCATATAAGAGAGAGGGAAGAGCATCTGATGCATATCATCCTCGACCGTTTCGAACATGCCGAAGAGATCGTCATCCTTGAGGGGCATAACCGTAACCGTCTCGGTATCATCTCCTTTTTCACCGTGGGTGTGCACCACAACCTGATCGTACGCCTTCTCAATGACCGCTACGGCATACAGACCAGAGGAGGCTGCAGCTGTGCAGGCACCTACGGTCACATACTCTTCCATATCAACAAGATCTCCAGTACGAGGATCGAGGAGATGATTACCAAGGGCGACCTCTCTGAGAAACCCGGCTGGGTGAGAATCTCCGTCCACCCCACCATGAGAGACAGCGAAGCGGAATTCATTGCTGAAAGCGTCCTCGAAATCATCCAGAACAGCGAAGAGTGGGGAAAGGATTATAAGTTCGACAAGACTTCAGGTGATTTCATCCGTATCAACGGAGCATCCCCTGCGGTTCCCGACCTGATCGGCGAATTCAGCCCCTAGCATCACTCTAACAAAAATTCTCTCTTGCACCCTCTCCTCACCCAATGTAAGGTAAGAGGAGAAAAAGGGAGGGGAACAGTATGGGTGAGAATAGACAGGATGAAAAACGACTGCTTGAGGAATTCGCCGCATTCGAAAAGGAAAGAGAGGAACTGAGGTTCGCTCTCGGTGAAATCGGGGGACAGAAGTTCTCACGCAAGGACAACTGGATCAATATCGTATTTCTTGTCCTGATCGTGGTTCTTGTCTGCCTTGACCTTTTCTCCGACATCCTTCCCTGGAGGATATCGCTTGAAGTCGGTATGTTTCTCGTCTCCTTCAAGATTGTCTTCATGATCCACTCACAGCAGAAGGTCAACCACTTCCAGTTCTGGATCCTCAACTCGATCGAATATCGTATGAACGAGATGTCGCGTATAGTCAGGGCCCTTGAACAGAAAACAAAAGCCGAAGAGCAGAGAAAAGACGCGTAAAGAAAAAAAAGAATGAACGGAATTTCTCTCTTCAGTCCGCAATGGCATGCAGGTCGGCTTCAGCCCGGCCTGAGACCTTTCTGAACTGAACAAGAATAACCCCGCTCAGTATGATCGAAGAACCTAACAGCTGCCACCCGGTGAGGATCTGATGGAACATCAGGGCACTGAAAAGAAGAACGAACACGGTGGGAAGATTTCCGTATACCGATACCTGCGTACTCCCGATCTTCCTGACCGATAGATTCCACAAGACATTCGCCAGTAGAAAAGCGATGAAACCAGAGTACATGACCATCGGCCACACTTGCCAGGGAATCCCGGTATCCAGAAGTGCTCTCATGTCTCGATAATATCCGAACATGTAGACGATGACTGACACACTCATAGCGAGACCGGTCACCTGTATGGGAGGATATTTTTTCATGTAGGGGCGAAGGAAGGTTGTGTTGATCGCGAAACCGAGCTCTGCGAATACGACGAACAGAATACCCCTGATCGTCGTCTCTCCACCTGAAGAAGACTGTGAAAGAACAATGATAGAAAGACCGAGGAGCGTCAGGAGAACGCCGGTAATCGACCTCCAACGGATCGACTCAAGACGGAAAATGAGAGAAAGAATGACAACCTGAATAGGCATGGTGGCCATGAGGATACCGCCGAGGGGAGCGCTTGTCTCATCTAGACCTCTGAGAAAAAGCACCTGGAACAAACTCATACCGAACAGCCCTATCAGAGCTATCCTCCAGATATCACGTGATTCAAAACGAACCCGGGAACGGGAGAAGAATGCGAAATAGAGCATGAATGGGAACACAAGAAGCATTCTCAGTCCGCCGAACTGCTGTGCGCTTATGAACGTGAATGAGATTTTCATGAGGGTGTTGTTGAAACCCCAGCTCACCGCGATGATAATCAGGGTAATATGAACCCAAAGGTGGCCTTTACCTGTTTTTCTCTCCATAGTTTCTCTATTTCCTGTACCTTGATGGATTCAGCCTACCATAGTCTGCACACAGGGAGAAGCACCCTGAAGCTATTCTCATTATGATTATGAGACTTCAATAACTCATAGAACTTCCGATCCTCATGATGTTACCCGGCCATGCGAGATCTTCGAAAAAATTGAACGGATTCCGCCACTTCTGTCCTTGACATCACGCCATAAAAAATGGACAATTCCATATTGTTGCATGCAACAATATGGAGGTCTATATGCTACATACCATACTCGTGACCGGAGGAAGTAGAGGAATAGGAAGGGGTATCTGCCTCTCTCTCGCATCACACGGTTTTTCATTGATTATAAACTTCGCCGGGAACCGGGAAGCAGCGCTGGAAACACAGAGCATGTGCAGAGAGAAAGCACAGAACTCAGAGCAGCAGTTCCATATCGTCCAGGCTGATATATCGGATGAAACACAGAGAAATAATCTCATAGAACAGGCCTTCACACTCACAGGCAGACTCGATGGACTCGTGAATAATGCGGGAGTCGCTCCGAAAGAGCGTGCAGACCTTCTCGATATGAACAGTGAATCATATGACCGGATTATGAATATCAACCTTCGCAGCCCGTTCCTTCTTACTCAGGCAATTGCAAAGCGCTGGGAAAATGAGTCGGCGCTTGCCGGCAAATACATCATTTTTATCACCTCAGTCTCTGCCACCATGGTCTCTCTCAATAGAGGAGAATACTGCATCAGCAAGGCAGGACTCGGCATGACAGCCTCTCTGTTTGCCGCCCGTCTCGCATCTGAGGGCACATTAGTCTATGAGGTGAGACCGGGTATCATCAAGACCGATATGACAGCTAAGGTGGAAGGGAAATATGACGAACTTCTCGAAACGGGGCTCGTTCCACAGAAAAGATGGGGCACTCCGGAAGATATCGGGCATACCGTAAGCTCACTTGTGAGTGGAGCCCTCCCCTTCTCCTGCGGTACAGTCATCACCGCAGATGGCGGACTCACTATTCCAAGACTGTAAAAGTATCAGGAATCAAGATGTTTTTCTGATAGAAATTCTTTCCATACCCTCTCGAACCAGAAGGTTTCAGAGGGCACGGGTCTGCAGCTTTCCATATACTCGGTCAGCTCTCCATTCTCATCCGTGGAGATGACCTGAATAAAGGAGCGGAGATCCGTATTCTCTTCCTTTATGGTGTATCCATTCAGGGGTGAGAACGAATGAGGATGATCCCTGTCAATCACGAGGAATGAGCCTCTGCTCCCTCCTCCACGCTTCAGGTATGCATGAATGGCAAAGAGATACCATATCTGAGCGATCATCATGTGTCTGAGCCGTAGAATCCGGGAAAGGAATACAACAGGCAGCCCCCGGAGCTGCAGGAAACGGTCCTGTTGTGATTTTGCCTCCTCCAGAGCCTGTGCAACAAGGGACAGAGACCTGATCGGACCGCCGGCAGTAGACATCCGGTGCTGAAGTTCCTTTGTGTAGGAATCAAGGACACGCTTCCCCTCTTCGACCGTCATACTGTTTCCGGACGTGACCCGGATCATCAGACGAACGATTTCAGATACCTGAGAGGAACAGGAGTGCACCTTCTCTTCCATACGTGTATCGGAAAGCTTCTCATAGCCTATAATCCTCTGCGCTGCACGTAATGCACCCACCTGCCCCGCATTCAAGGCACTCCCGCCGGGACGGCTCACACCGTGAGAGCCATTCACTTCACCGATCGGATAGAGGTGTTTCACATTCACAGATTCCCACCAGATATCACCTTGAAGGCCCCCGTTGTTGTGCTGTGCACACACATCGATTTCGAGAGGTTTGCTTTCCAGGTCAATGCCATGGGATGCATACATTCCGATTGAAGCCTCGTTCAGAAGTTTCAGTCTCTCGATCGGAGTATCAGCCCACGCATGGGATTTTTCCAGATATGCGAGAGAGGTATCATCGATACACGTACGGTCAAAGGGTCCCCAGGAAGCTTTACCGGTTACATTCGACCTGAAATCCAGGAATACTCTCCGCCCCTTCACCTGGGTCTCATGATAGACCAGAAGGTCGATGAGAGATGAGCCCTGCCCCGGGATCTTAGCAGCATCAAACGGCCACTGGTACCCTTTCAGGAATACCGCATTCGTCAGAGACTGCCAGCTGTCGAAATGGGGAGAAAGGAAATCCTGTTCATCATTTCCCTCGCTGTCTGTACTGTAATAGCGGGGAAGAACCTGCTGGTAGCTTCCAGATAGATTCCATCTGAAATCGATACTGGCTATCCCGAACTGAGATTCGGTAAGATTATCTGCCTGAGCACCGATTTCCATGGCAAGCCCGATACTTCCGGTATGAACTCTAGGATAGACCGATGCGGCATAGAACCCTGCGGGACCTCCAGTCCCGAGAACCACATGCTCGGCACAGATCACGGCAAGGCCATGCGTTTCACTCTCAAGTAAATCTTTCCTCAGGATTACGGCACCTGTGATTTCTCCATCATCGCCCTTAAGCAGGCGGACCACATCACACCGGTTCCAGAGGTCGATACCAAGACGGACGATTTCTTCATTCAGCACCTTCACCATTTCTCTGGAGGTATAGGGACCGAGAGACGTCCCTCTGCTGCTCGGATCATGATCAGTCTTGTACCCGGTATATCCTCCATATCTGTTATGAGGGAACTCCATACCGAGAGAGATCAGGTTATAGAATGCATGAAGCGAATTCTGCGCTTCAACGAAGGAAATATCGCCATGGACGGCTCCTCCGCGTGTGTAGGAATCGACCATTGAGTAGGGAGAGTCGGGAATCTGGCTCGCATCGCTCAGTTTATAATAGGTCTGCTTGTCACTCCCGGTATTACGGCTCGTTCCACCGTTCCTGTTGTCGGTAACAATAAGGATATCAGAGTACCCTCTTCTTTTCAGGTTCACCGCACAGGATAGGGAAGCTGCCCCGGAACCGATGATGAGTGTTCCGGTACGGTACACATGCAACGGGAGACCTTCTACTGTCATCTTCTCCAGAGACTCTTGGTTCCTCATACTAGATTGTATCTCCCGGGACATAGGCCCCTTCCAGCGCCTCCTGGATCGTGGACTCATCCCGTTCGATTATTCTTCTGCTGAGCCATACTCCTGATTCCTCTCCAAGTTTTTTCAGAGAGAATTCAATGGTATCGATCCGCTGGTCGAGAAGCTGGAGAATGGGTGAATTGTCAAATCCTGAGAGGGAGAATCTTTCGGGAATCTTCCAGCCGTCCCGTATCACTGCCTGATACAGGGATACGGCCATAAGGTCATTGAAACAGAAAACTCCGTTGTATCCGTTTTGTTCGATGGCGGGAAGAGCCTTCTCTCTCAATTCCGTGAGAGAATCTACCATAACGACATCTTTCGTCCGGTCAAAGCTGATGCCCTTCAGGCTGCAGGCTTCAGATAGAGCTGCTTCACGGCTCTCACTGACAGAAGGGAGCTGAGAAAAACCGATGAAACAGGGGTGCAGTGAATTCCCTCGTTTCTTATACATGGCATCGACAAGTTTCTCCATTCCGCTGTGGTTGTCGACAATGACGTAATTGTTCTCCGGAGTCGGTCTGTTCAGCAGAACAAAAGGAACAGAACGATCCTCAAGAAGCTCTTCAACCTTCTCTGAAGGTTTCGTGAAAGCGAAAATACACCCATCTATATCACCAAGCTTTTTGGAGTCGAATATAGACGGGTCTCCTTCATTCAGACTGGTGATGATATTGATCTTTGTTCCTTCAAATCCGAGCTCGATTCCTTCGATCAGCTCGGCGACATCATAGAACAGGTGAATGTAGCTGTAGGTTGTACGGGGAAGGAATAATCTGATATTTATGATTGCCCGACCCTTCTGTTTTTTGATCGTTCTTTTCTTATACCCCATCTCTTCCGCAGTCTGCAGAATAAGCTGACGCTTTTCGTCACCTATCAGAGAGGAGTTATTAAGAACTCTCGAAACAGTACTCGGAGAGAGCCCGAGACGTTCGGAAATATCATATACAGTTACACGCTTCGCCATTATTCTTATTCCCTTATCCTTTGACCGGATACATGATACATTCGACCTCTTCCTGTTTGATCATAAGTTTGGAACAACCGGAACAAAGTTTACAATAGTCAACGTTCTCCTTCTCAATAAGATGCTTTACAAAGAGAGGATCGGCAAGGGTCTGACGGCCCCATCCAGCAAAGTCAATGTCCCCGTGATTGAGATTCTCTTCTGCAGCGGCGATACTCTCTTCCTTCAGCACGGAATAGGCTGAACCGAACACGCTCATCCTATCCCCGATAAGCTGTTTCACTCTTCGGGCATACCGGAACTGGTGGAGATAGAACCATTTGGAAGTATTGGTGGGTCGGGTGATCTCACTGGTCACACCCGGAATGCCTGCTGATACATTAACATAATCGAGACCGAGAGAACACATCAGCTCAAGCAGCTTATCCATCTCGGTAAAATCTTCCAGGGCATCATCAGCTGATGCTGTACCGCACCCTCCCCTGATTCCTTCATAGTAACTGATTCTACTTCCGAGGATGAAATCACCCCGTGTGAGACGGCTTTTGATCTCAGGGATCGACTCAGTGAGGAAACGGGTTCTGTTCTCGAAGGAACCACCCCATTTGTCATCTCTCTGGTTCGCAGGTCGAAGCATCTCACACCCGAAATAACCATGACATAATTTAAAATCGACACCATCGGCACCTGCCTCTTCAGCGATCAGGGTTGCCTCAATGAAACCTCTCTGGATCTCGTCGATCTCCTCGGTTGTGAGCAGATGTTCATGCGGAGCCGGGTCATACAATGCAGTCGGGCGGGAAAAATCCTTTCCGCTTTTACGCCCCGAATGGGTGATCTGGAAAAGCACGAGCGTTTCCGGATCGGCTTTCTTCATCTCAGTGACAAGTTTTGTTAATCCTGGAAGATGGTCTCTGTTGATAACGATCTGGTTTTTTCTTGCCAGTGCATCAGGAGATACGGAAAGAGCTTCAATGACAATGACTCCCCATTTCCCTTCCGCAAGTCTTGTATACCGCTTGATAGCTCGCTCTGAAACCGCACCCTTGTTCGAGTCGTTTCCTTCCATCGGCTGTGCGACGAATCTGTTCTGAGCGGTTCTCTTACCGATCTTCTGTGTTTTCATGAGAATACTGGACGAATCAAACATTGCCTGTCTCCTTGGAGGTTATTTTCTTAATTTTATTAATAATCGTCGGTCCTGCCAGGATGAACACTGTGATCACGAGGAATGCCAGACTGATAGGTCGTGTCACAAAGGTGGACCAGTGACCTTCGGAAAGCATGAGTGACCTTCGGAAATTACTTTCAAAAAGAGGTCCGAGAATCATACCGAGAATGACCGGAGCTATAGGGAGTCCGATTTTCCTGAACACGAAACCGATAACACCTGCGATTATGAGTACCCAGATATCGAAGATCGAATTACTGAGTGCGTAAGAGCCGATGAGACCGAATACGAGGATTGCAGGGATAAGGTATTTCTTGGGGAAGCTGATCAGCCGGGCAAAACTCTTCGCTCCAAGGAGTCCCAGGATACACATGAAGATGACAGAAAGAAGGAGACTGATAAAGATCGAAGAGACGAACGGCATCTGCTGCTGGAAAAGGAGAGGACCGGGTCTCAGTCCCTGAATGATCAGACCTCCCATGAGAACCGCAGTCATGGCATCTCCCGGGATTCCGAGAGTCAGCATGGGAACAAGAGCTCCTCCGGTACTGGCGTTGTTCGCAGCTTCCGGAGCTGCGATACCTTCTATGATGCCTGTTCCGAGCTTATCCCTGTTCTTACCAAAGCGTTTTTCCTGACCGTATGCGACCAAGGCGGCTATGGAACCACCCGCGGCAGGAATAGCCCCGATGATGACACCGATGAATGAAGAGCGTACCACTGTCGGAAAAATTCTACCGATTGCTTTGAGAGGTGGAACGATATTGGTCAGTTTCTGCTTGACAGTGACT
The DNA here is from genome assembly GCA_963677695.2 of Sphaerochaetaceae bacterium. Lineage (GTDB taxonomy): Bacteria > Spirochaetota > Spirochaetia > Sphaerochaetales > Sphaerochaetaceae > SABI01. The sequence continues at coordinate 500,803 of CAXXUJ010000001.1, forward strand.
TTATACTCGGCACTCGAAATCTGGACCAGCATCTCTGACAGCCCGTACATACCGATCATAACAGGTATCGAGTTGACTCCTTCAAGGAGCTCGGCATAGCCGAAGATAAAGCGGGGATACCCGGTGATGGGGTCGAGGCCTATGATACCCACGATAAGACCGATAACTCCTGAGATGAGTCCTTTGATGGTGGAACCCGGAGAGATGATCGCTATGATACTCAGGCCGATAAGTGTAATTCCGACATATTCCTCTGCACTGAATTTCAGTGCGACACTGGCGATCGCCGGAGCTGCAAACATCAGGACGATAACACTCAGAAAGCCGCCGATCGTTGAACTGACCGTTGAAATCCCGATAGCTTCTCCTGCACGCCCTTCCCTACTCATAGGATATCCATCAAGACTTGTCGCTATAGCAGACGGTGTTCCTGGTATATTGATTAGGATGGCAGAAACAGAACCTCCGTAGACTGCTCCGGAATAGAGACCGAGAAGGAAGGCGAATGAAATAAACGGTGAGAGGCCGAACGTGAACGGAATGAATACAGCGATGGTCATCGTGGCTGTCAATCCGGGCAGGGCCCCGAAGATGATTCCTACAAGAACTCCGGCAAAGGAGGCGAGGAACATCGCGGGATTGGCGAAGTACTGCAGTCCCGACAGATACAGATCAAAAGAAAATAATTCCATGGTATATACCTCTTCTCCTTATATGAGTATTCCCTGAGGGAATGGAATTGCGAGTATCATTTTGAAAATCACATAGATGATTCCAGTGATCCCAAGGGAAGTCAGCAGAATCTTAATCGGATTTTTATGTTCCCGATCGCTGAGCATCCAGGTAAGAGTCGCTATGAACAGATAGCTTGCCGTGGCAAACCCGAATATTTTCATGACAAACGGGTAGAGAATAAGGAGAACAAGGGTGAGGACAAACATGAACAGAGCATGCCTGGTGGTCCACCATGATCCTTCCTTCTGGCCTGCACTTTCCTTGCGGGAAGTCTCAAGAACCATAAGGACAGAGAGGACTGCGAGAATGATTGCCAGTATTCTGGGATAGAAGCCGGTATTGAGAGCGGCGATTCCTCCCTCACGGGTCGGCATGAACCCGGCTGCAATGAAAAGCAGTCCTGCGATGGCGAAGAGGCTTATGCCAGCCACTACATCTAGTTTTTTCTTGGTCATTTTCAACTCCAAAAATGGTGTTATTATAAAATATCGCCCCCAATGATAGTTTGAGGACGATAGATATGCAACGTGAAATACGTGTTGCCGATTAATCGTCTACGAATTCGACACCGAGATCATTCACGAGGTACTCAAGCTGTGCTTCTGCATCTGCGATAACGCCTGCAAAATCAGTGCTATTCATATAAACTGGCTGGTAGCCTGCATCGATCAGGAATGAGCGGATACCTTCATCCTGAAGAGCCTTTCCGATCGCGTCGTCAATGATCTTGATCTGTGCAGGATCGGTGCCCTTGGGAGCTACGAAACCACTGTAGTTACCCATGACAACGTCAATACCGAGTTCTTTCAGGGTAGGAACGTCAGGATAAGACGGGTGTCTTTCTTCAGATGCGATGGCAAGAAGTCTCAGGTCGCCTGAGTCAACATGTGCTGATACATCAGGAAGGGGGATGTTTGTCATATCAACGTGTCCGCCGAGGAGAGCTGTCACAGCTTCTGCATATGCAGGATACGGAATATGATTTACTTTGATACCTGCCATTGCTTCGAAGTAAGCAGCATAGATGTGTGCACTTGCACCTGCTCCAGAGTTGGAGTTCTTCAGCTTTCCGGGATTTGCTTCTGCATAGTCCAGAAGGTCCTGAAGAGTCATGAAGGGACTGTCAGCATTGACTGTCACGGTAGCGGGAATGGTGATAACCTGGCTGATAAGTTCCACATTGTGGATATCAGGATAGACAGGTGAAACATACTGAGCTGATACAGTTGACATGGATGTTGTTCCGATCACATACCCGTCGTTCTTCGATTTTTCGATCTCCAGTGAACCAACGACACCGCCGCCGCCTGGTTTATTTTCTACAACGAATGCTACACCGAACTGATCTTCAAGATTCTTTGCGATGGGACGTGTAAGAACGTCAGTCATTCCGCCTACTGACCAGGGAATGATCACACGTACGTTACGTGCCGGATAAGATTCGGCAGTTTCCTTTGTGCCTTCGGCCATCAAAGGAAATGCGAGCATCAGAACGAATGCCAGGATCAACAATTTCTTCATAAACTCCTCCTAGGTGTGCCTACCATTCGGCACATCAATTGTTGCATGCAACTTATTTTTATTGCATGCAACAATCTTACACCATTAGATCAAGATGTCAAGAACTTTTTCGCCGTGAATGCTAAAAATTCAAAAATAAACAATTATATCAATATATTATAAACAATTATAGATACTTATTTTTCTATATATCTCGATATTGGCACCTGAGACATGTGAGTGAGTGACATGGGAAAAGGACACAGTAAAACACCCTGAAGACCATTTCTCAGGGTGACAATGCAGGGAAATCGGCACCCGAGGTACTGCAGCCCCGGGTACTGGCATTACGGCCTATCAGCGCTGCACTCTGCCGCTGCCGTCCCCTCCCATCAGTTTGAGGACCTCACTCTTTTCGGTGAAGTTAATATCTCCGGGAATAGACTGACAGAGACAGGAAGATGCTACGGCGAAAGAGAGGGCTGTGGCGGGTGATGAAGAGAGTTCGCTGTCTGTGAGAGCGAAGATAAGCCCTGCACCGAAGGAATCTCCCCCTCCTACCCTGTCGACGATATTCCTGATCTCGTAGGGGGTGTACTCCCCGTTGCTGAGTGGTGCTAGGCTTGCCTGTCCCCCTTCTGTCTCATACAGAAGTGCTCCCCAGTTGTTATGGGAAGCTGAGACACTCTCCCTGAGCGTGATGGCTACCATGGAAATATTGGGGAACTGACTTACAATCTCTGAGGCAGTCTCCTTGTATCTCGCGACATCTAGCTTACCGCTCGTCACATCGACATTCCCCGGTGCGATACCAAGAACATCCTTTGCATCCTCTTCATTGGCGATGACAAGATCGACGTACGGCAATACCTGACGCATCGTGTGCCCTGCCAGTTCTCTCTGACTCATTTCGGGATTCCATTTCCACAGCTTGCCACGATAGTTCAGGTCACAGGAAACGATCAGTCCCTTCTCATGAGCAATTCTAGCCGCCGCAATGACAGATTCAGCGGCAGCGGCTGAGAGTGCCGGTGTGATGCCGGTCAGGTGGAGCCATCCGGCTCCGCTGAAAGCTCCTTCGAAATCGTACTGATCGGCAGTGAGTTCAGAAATAAGGGAATGTTCCCTGTCGTAGATCACCTTGCTCGGTCTCTGGTTCGCTCCGGTTTCAAGAAAGTAGATTCCCTGACGACCATAGGGGCGTCGGGCAATATAGTCGGTGTCTACACCGAGCCCTTTGAGCTGGGAGACACAGGAATCAGAGACAGCATGCTCAGGGAGGGCAGTCATGAATCTCACCTTCCGTCCGAGGATAGCAAGGGAGGCTGCGACATTGCCTTCAGCTCCTCCGAAGGTGAATTCCATCATCCCAGGCAGTGCCTGGCGGAAGGTCTGAAGGGAGGGAGGTGCGATACGTACCATGATCTCCCCGAATGTGACGACAGAGAGACCTTTCTCGCTCTGGAATTTTTTAAGTTTATCTTTCATCTTCTTACCCTCTCACCTGCTTGAAAACTTCATAGGCTTTTTCTGCGCGACGTGTAATCTCATCCCAGTTCTCTTCTTTGAGAAGAGCTCCTGCTGCAATCCAGGAACCGCCGATCGCAAGGATCTCAGGCATTTCAAGGTAGGCACTCAGGTTCGCCTCACTGACGCCTCCGAGGGGAATGTACTGAAGGTCAAGATGACGGTAGGCAGCATGCATCGCCTTCAGGTAATTCAGACCGCCGAGAGGCTCTGCCGGGAAGAGCTTGAGGACTCTGCACCCGAGTGCGACTGCCGCTTCGATCTCAGTGGGAGTGGAGATGCCGGGGGCAAAGGGGAGACCGATCTCTTCGGCCCGTTTCACAACGTTGGGACTGAACCCCGGGGCAACCCCGTAGGTCCCGCCGAGTTCCTTCGCAGTATCGACCTGAGAGGGGGTGAGAATCGTTCCGACCCCGACCATCACACCTGGGACCTCACTCACGATATTTTTCAGAGCAGTTTCTGATACATCTGTGCGCATCACCAGTTCGATAGCGCTGATCCCCCCCTTGAGGAGTGCCTTCGCCGCAGGAACGGCATGCTCTACATTCTCGACTGTGAGTACAGCCACAATTCCTTTCCCGTACAGCTCATCTGCGAGAACTCGGGGAAACATTTTGTCTTCTTTCAGTTTTGTGTGCATATTTCTTCCTTTTCTTGTTTCATTTTTGTGACATTGTTTTATTTTTATGATATTGTATGAGCAAGAAGAGTTCCCGTCAAGTAAGGAGTCACAAAGAATGGATAAAAAAGAGAGCGGCGTATCAGTGAGTGCAGTGAAGAGAACGATGGCTGTCCTTGAACTTCTCAGTGACGGCTCTTCCTACTCGGTCACCGAGATCGCATCAACGATCGGTTTTCACAAGAGCACGGTGTACCGGTTCCTCACGACCCTTGCCTCCCTCGGATATGTCTCGCAGGATCCTCAGAGCGAAAGATACACGCTTACCGATAAGCTGATAACCTCTCTCCTTGCTCATCCCCTCAAACCTACGCTTATTCATGCTTCGGGGGCTATTATGGATGACCTGGCAAAGGAGACGGAAGAGACGATTCACCTTGCACTTCTCGATGGCGACCACCTTACCTATATTCATAAAATTGAATCTACAAGAACACTGAGAGTTGCTGTCATGAGTTCCTCAATCGGTTCTGAAGCTCCTCTGTACTGTACTTCCTTAGGGAAGGTGATGCTTGCCTGGCACACAGAGGACTTCATCAATTCCTACCTGAAAAAGACAAAGCTCACCCCTCACACGAAGAACACGATCACCACAGAAGAAAGGTTTCTGGCAGAACTGGTCTCAATCAGAGAAAAGGGATTCGGACTTGATGATGAGGAACATGAAGAGGGGGTGACCTGCATCGGGGCCCCGGTCTTCAACCGGGAGGGAAATGCTGTTGCGGCGATCAGCATATCTGCTCCATCGGTTCGTATGGATGAGCAGCAGATTGAGCTTCTATCTGTCCGCATACAAAAGTCGGCACGTGAGATATCGAAAAACCTCGGGTATAGCCCCGATCAGATCTGAAAAGTCGTCACCGTACCGACTCCCCGAAATATCCCATCTGGGAGGAGATCCCGTTAGCAGCCTTGATTACAAGGGGAGCAATCTTCTCTGGAGAGAATTCCGGGTGCTGTTCCAGAACCCAGGTAGTACTGATCGAGGCAATCACGATACCACGGTAATCGCGTATCGGAACCGACACACAGTTGATATCGGGTTCGGCCTCCTGGTTATCAAGGGCCCAGCCCCTCCGCCTCGATTCTCTGATATCCTGCAGCAGGCTATCTAGATTTGTTATTGTATTCGGTCCGAAGGATTCGTACACCTCATCTTTCAGAAGATCACGGATTTCATCATCCGTAAGCCCCATCAGCAGACCTTTTCCCAGACTCGTGCAGTACAGGGGCTTCTGCTGACCAATGATTGAATATTTCCTCAAAGAGTTCACCTGTTCAGCACTGTCTATGTAGACCATCTTCGTCCCGCGCCTGATCGCAAGGAATACTGTGTTCCCCGTCTTCTTGGAAAGCTCAGCCATAAAAGGAGAACTTTCTGTCTTCAACTCGAGATTATTGAGGTAGTGAGAGCAGAGTGCAATCAGTCCGGGTCCTAAACGGTAGCGATTTGTTTCAACATTCTTCTGTACATAATAACGCTGTATCAGAACACCGAGGAGCCGATGTGCGGTACTTTTCGGAAGATTGAGACGCTGAGAGACCTGAATCAATGTAAGTCCATGCTGTTCATCGGAAAGAATCTCGAGAATATCGAAAGTCCTGTCCAGCGACTGCACACGTGTTTCGTTTTTCAATGCAACCCTCTTATCATTCTCTACTATACTTCAATTATTTTCACTTGACAACTGCCTTCTATCCTTTATAATAAAACTGCATCTCATAATACGGAACTAAAAACATAACTATAATCGCTATTATGCACAATTAGGCAACTATGAACGATTAATTTTGGAATGTTTTACCGCATTATGGGACGTAATCAAAAAAGGAGAGGTTGTATGAAAAGAAAGGTTTTCTTACTAATCGTGCTAGTTGTTCTCGGTGCCCTCGTATTTGCACAGGGTCAGACAGAGGGAGAATCAAAGATCTACACGATGAAATTCGGGCATGCGTCAACGACAGAATCGACACGCCACAAGGCACTGCTCGAAATGGAGAAATATGTGGAAGAGAAATCAGAGGGCAGACTTCAGATCGAGATCTACCCGGGAGCACAGCTCGGTGACGAGGCTTCCATGATCGAATCTTTGAAAATGGGAACACAGGAAGGATTTACCGGTGGAGTATTCGCTGCACAGACCCCGATGCTCGAAATATATCTCATGCCGTTCTTCTTCCCGACACAGGCAGACCTGATGAAGGTATCGAAGAGTGATTTCGGAGCTAAGATACGTGAAACGGCAGAGGCGAACGGGATTAAAATGCTCGCTGTCGGTGATGGCGGTTCCAGACAGATCACAAACAACAGCCGGCCAATCCGGACTCCAAGCGATATGAAAGGTCTTAAGCTCAGGACCCCACCGCTGGAATCAATCATCAAGGCAATGGAAGCACTTGGAGCGAACCCTGTATCCATCCCGTACGGAGATACCTACATGGCATTAAAGACCGGCGTGGCTGACGGTCAGGAGAATCCTCTTGCGAATATCGGGGATATGAAGTTCTTCGAAGTCCAGAAATACATGACCATGATCGATTATCAGTTCCATCCGGAACCGTTCGATGTCAATCTCGATTACTGGAATGCACTCCCCTCCGATCTTCAGGACATCCTGGAAGAAGGCGCGTGGATCTATACCGAGAAACAGAATGAACTGAGACGGGAACTGAACGATTACTACTATGACATGATTGTCGACGGAGGTGTAACGGTGTACAAACCGACACAGGCTGAAGTACAGCAGTTCGTCGATGCCATGGATCCTGTATATGAGTACTTTGTAAACAAGGGCGTATTCAAACAGGATGATCTTGATGAGATGAAAAGAATCGTTCAAGAAAACTAGTTTCACTTATCACAATCTGAGTCCCGACCTCTCATACGACCGGTCGGGACCGATATATCCATACTGAAAAGGTGTACACATGAATGCTCTGATCCGATCGATAGACAAAGTACTCTCAACGTTTGGGAAGATCCTTGTCGGAACCCTTGCATCAGGAGTGATTATTTCCGTATTTCTCCGTTATGTATTCTCTATTGCCTTCGTCTGGTCCGAAGAAATGCTCACAATGGTATTTGTCGCTACGACTTTTTTCGGCGCAGCCCTAGGCATGAGAGAGAAGGAACATATAGGAATAAATTACTTCGCTGAAAAGACCTCTCCTCGTATCCAGAAGATTCTTTTGTTCATTAGCTACGGCATCATAGCAATCGTCTCAGGATTTGTATGTGTGTACAGTATCCTGCTCATGATAAAAGTGGGAAGCACACCTTCCCCTGCAACAGGAATTCCGAGAGGAGTCTACTATACGATGATTCCTATTACTTCAGCCCTTACACTCTGGTATTGCTTCGTGGGAGTCCTTGCACAGTACCGGGATATAGATGACCCTGAAAAAGAATACATGGATGACTTTGATCTTCTTCAGGAAACAAAAAGAGAGGTGTGATATGGAACTAACTGCTATGTTCACTGTACTGGTTGTCACACTCGTGATAGGAGTCCCTATAGCCTACTCAATCGGAGCTTCCGGTATCGTATATATGCTTCTTTCGAATCCGATGTTTCTTCTCAATATGCCCCAGAGAATCTGGCTGGGAACCGAGAGTTTTATCATCGTAGCCATGCCGTTGTTCATGCTTACCGGCGAATTGATGAATCATAGCGGTCTCACAAAACGGCTTATCAATTTCGCTATGCTAACGGTCAAACCGATACGTGGCGGATTGGGAGAAGTGAATGTGGTTGCATCGATGATATTCGGTGGTATCTCCGGTTCGTCTGTCGCCGACACATCGGCCCTCGGGAGCATCCTTATTCCCGATATGGTGCGGCAGGGATATCCGAAAGGGATAGCGGCCGGGATCACGGTTGCTTCATCCACTATGGGAATGATCATACCGCCGAGTGTACCCATGCTGATGTATGCGATGGTCTCAGGAGCCTCGGTCGGAAAACTGTTCCTCGCTGGGCTGATACCGGGTATTCTCATCGGAGGAACCCAGTTGATCCTTACCTATATCATCTCGCATAGACGCGGGTATCATCCTCAGAAGGAGAAGATCACTCTTTCAGAGGCAATTCATACGACAAAGGACGGAGCCCTTGCCATTCTGATGCCTGCACTCATCATTATTACAGTTTCGGGTGGTATTGCAACGGCAAGCGAATCAGCGGGAGTCGCTGTCCTTTATGCCGCCGCACTCGGATTTCTGGTATACCGTGAATTGAAATGGAAAGATGTGATGAAGGCCCTGAAGAAGACTTTCATGATGTCAAGTTCAATTATGATCATCGGAGGCTTTACCATGATCTTCACATGGATTCTGGCGGTCGAACAGGTACCGGCGATGATCGGGAATTTCCTCGTGAACTCACAGATCCCATGGTGGGTGGTATTCATCCTTCTCGATCTGCTTATCCTGATGCTCGGGACCTTCCTTGATGTGACCCCCTGTATCCTTCTCATCACCCCTATCCTCCTGCCTGTGATGAGGGAGTTCGGCATGAATGAACTACAGTTCGGGGCAGTTATCATCGTCGGGCTTGCAATAGGACTTGTCACACCTCCGGTGGGCATGTGTCTGAACGTTGCGAGCAAAATCTGCGGAATGCAGATAGTCGATGTCTTCAAATCGGCATCTCCTTTCATCATCTGTAATATCATAGTACTGATCCTGGTGACCTTCGTTCCCTGGATCTCCCTGTACCTGCCAACGCTATTCTGAACCGGAAAAATAACAACTTCAAAGGAGTCAACCATGGAAGTAAGAGAATATGTTCATTCAACATTCGCAGAAAGATTCAACACCGAGGAGATGAGAAAGAATTTCCTGATCACAGACCTTTTTATACCCGGAAAAGTCTCGATGACCTACTCTCATGTTGATCGGATGATCGCAGGAGGGATAACCCCGGCAGAACAGGCCCTCGAAATCCCTGTCGGCAAGGAATTGGGAACTGATTTCTTCCTCCAGCGAAGAGAGATGGGGATTATCAACATAGGAGATGCCGGCAGTGTTTCAGTCGACGGTGTTGAATATCCTCTGAATTCAAGGGATGGACTTTATATTGGGAAGGGTGCAGAGCACCTCAGTTTTTCAAGCAAAGATGCTTCAAAACCGGCAAAGTTCTATTTTAACAGCGCCCCGGCACACCACAGTTACCCCATAAAGCTGATCACTCTCGAGGATGCTCGAAAGGTTCATCTAGGATCTGCTGAGGAAAGCAATGAACGGACGATCAATCAATACCTTCATCCTGCTGTCCTCGAGACCTGTCAGCTTGTCATGGGAGTTACGATTCTTGAGCCGGGTTCGATCTGGAATACGATGCCGGCACATACTCATGAAAGAAGAATGGAGGTCTACCTCTACTTTGACATGCCGGTGGACCGTGTCGTCTTTCACATGATGGGAAAACCTCAGGAGACCAGACATCTGATAGTACGAAACGAGCAGGCGGTCATCTCCCCCTCATGGTCGATCCACTCAGGTGTCGGAACAGGTTCCTACACATTTATCTGGGGTATGGTCGGCGAAAACCAGACATTTGATGACATGGATCATATCGCCATGAGCGATATCATGTGAGGTGTTTCTATGAGCACATCAATGTTCAGTCTTGAAGGAAAAACGGCAATCGTCACAGGGGGAAACAAAGGACTCGGTCGGGCAATTGCAGAAACATATGCCGCTGCTGGAGCAGATATTGTAATTGTAAGCCGATCGTCTGCTGAGGAAGCACGCACCTCCATAGAAGCGCTTGGAAGAAAGTGTCTTGCCATGCAGGGAGATCTTATATCTACCGATATCATCCCTGTTATCATGGAAAAAACTCTTTCTGCTTTCGGAAAAATCGATATTCTTGTCAATAATGCAGGAATCATAAGACGGAATGAGTCTCTGGATTTTACAGAACAGGACTGGGATGATGTCATGAATGTGAATCTGAAGAGTCTGTTTTTCCTCTCCCAGGCTGTCGCAAAACAGTTCGCAGCACAAGGAGGAGGAGGGAAGATCGTCTCGATAGCCTCGCTCCTTTCCTTCCAGGGAGGAATAAGAATCCCATCCTATACGGCAAGCAAAAGCGGGCTGAGAGGACTTACCATGCTCTTATGCAATGAATGGGCGAAACATAACATTCAAGTCAATGCGATTGCTCCGGGTTATATGATTACCGACAACACCGAAGCTCTCAGAAACGATCCTGCACGCTATAAAGCAATTCTTGACAGGATACCTGCAGAACGCTGGGGAGACCCGACGGATCTTTCCGGCGCGGCACTCTTCCTTGCAAGCAGTGCATCCAATTATGTGAACGGAACCACAATACCCGTTGACGGAGGCTGGCTCGCACGGTGACCGCAATGTTCACCGTTCCTAAAACAGGGCGTCACAGAATTTAGTGGCGCCCTCTCTTCATCTTAAGATTCTAACGCTAATCATAGGTTTCTGTGTGGACGATTCCAATCACTTCCATTATTGTAGTGTATATGAAACTCTATGACCTGTTAGCATCCGAATATACCCAGCTGTTCCCCTCCTCTGAGGAAAAGCGGCAGTATGCGGAAAAACTGATATCAACAACACATGGAGAGGACATGCTCGACCTCGGCTGTGCAAGCGGTGAATTTCCACTCCAGTTAACCTCTCCAGGACGAACAATCACGGGAATCGATCCCGATTCCCGCATGATAAGTGAAGCACGAGCTATTGCGGCAGAAAAGGAAAGCATCACCTTCGCTGTCGATGACATGCTCTCGTTCCTTTCTTCCGCTCCCCCCCATTCCTTTGATGTGATCTTCTGCATGGGCAACACGATTGCCTACCTGACAGATGAAAGGGAACTGGAGAGATTTCTTTCTTCGGCACGGAATGCACTGAGAGAAGGAGGGAAGCTCCTGATTCAGATGCTCAACTATACCAATCCTTCCATTAAAGCGGGCTTTCATTTCCCTGACCTGAACAGCACCCATATCACCTTCTCACGAAGGTATGAAGAATCGGGCACGCCAGGTGTTCTTGCGTTCACAACACAGGTACGCAACAAGGAAAACGGAGAAACTCACAATGAAGTGCACTCCCACGCCGTCTTCACCTCAGATACAGTCAGAGAGCTAGGGAGAGAAGCAGGGTTCAGGGAAGTCACCGTTCACGGCAGTTACGAGAACTCGCCTCCGGAGCAAGAAAACTTCTTCCGACTTGTAACCCTGACGGTTTGAAGTCCTCTAAGGATTGTTGAGAATTTCGGATCACTCGAGCACTGACAGCCATAACCGCTGAGATTCTTCTACACGTTCGGCAATGAAGTTGATGAACGGTTGATAATCTCCACTGGTGTGAGCAAGATCAAGCACGTCATAGTACCTCACCCGGTCGACTGTCGGTATGATAACAGGAACGTAACCGTTTCTCATAAGCTCAAAATTGAGCAGAAGGCGTGCAGTCCTCCCGTTCCCGTCGGTGAACGGATGAATCTTCACGAACTCGCCATGGAGAAGAGCCGCTCTCACCACAGGATGATACCTTTTCCAGGCATGATCATAATCGAATACCAGCTGCTGCATCAGCTGTGCGACCAGCTCATGAGAGGGAGGAATATGATCAGCGCCGCTGATCACGACATTTTCCGTTCTATATCGTCCTGCATTACCAGGATCTATTCCCCTGAGAATAAGCGAATGGATGTTCCTCACATTCCATTCAGACATAATTGCTTTGGTGTCCACAAGGTCCTCTACGTAGAGGATCGCATCCCTGTGATTTATGGTCTCAAGGTGTTCAACGAGAGTCTTTCCCCCTATCGTGATTCCCTCAAGAACTACTTTCGTCTCTGACAGAGTAAGCGTATTTCCTTCAATCGCGTTGCTGTTGTACGTCCACTCAACCACCAGTTTCTCATGCAGGGAGGAGGCAAGGGCTGGGGAAAAAGGTCTGAACTGATCTATTCTCCGTTTATCTGAATCTATGGAAGTGAAATCATATTCCAGACCGCAGTAAGTGGCATTTGATGATTCACGGGCATCGAGAGGTTTCAGAGCATCTTCAGGAACCCTCCAGTTACGTCCCTCTTTGAGAGCTCCCTCAATCCGACCCTCACTGCAGAGGGGTCTCACACGCCTCTCACTGATTTCCCATTTCCTGCTTATTTCCTTTGTGCTGAAATAGATCATATTTTACCTCATTGATATATTATACCGATATCGGAACGTTGTACAGTCTCCATACCGTCAGCCAGACCTGCTCATATATAAAGCCTTACCTGCAGTATAGGCGCAGGTGTATGATGAAGATGTACTGCAGGGAGGGATATTATGATGAAACGGATCCTGATTCTCATACTTGTGTTATCTGCGGTTGCAGGAGGTCTTTTTGCAGCCGATACTTCTGAAGATTATTATTGGGGAGGAGGACTTTCTGTCATATCTCCCGGTCTTCCGGTTGCTGCGAAGATCGTCTATCAGAGAGATACCTGGGGATGGCAGGGAGAGGCCAACTATTTCTATCTTCTCGGCATGCTGAGGTTTGACGGACGGGCTGTGATCAAAAGCTTCGGCAGGGCGGACCTCTACGGCTTCGCAGGAGTCACCCTGAACCATTTCAACGGTTTCAACGAGGAACACCCCTACCTTGAATTCATTCTATCCGCCGACGTGGGAGGTGGAGCCGACTGGAGGTTCACCGACCATCTGAGCGTGGGAGTCGAAGGCGGCCTTCTGATCCCCTTCTGGTGTAACAGGGGGCTTGATCAGTTCGACAACTCGGGGCTGATGGTTGCCAACCTCTACATGCTCTACTGGTTTTAGATTCAAGGAAGGGAAGAAATCGATATTCTTTGACTGAAAAGCAAGCTCGGGTCACTGTAAGATACCTCTTTTTTCTGATACACTACCGTTCATGGCGTATAAGAATCTGCAGGAATATATAAAAGCCCTCGAAGAGGCCGGTCAGCTTGTGAGAATCTCCCGGGAGATCGATCCTTATCTCGAGATCACAGAAGTCACCGACAGGGTGAGCAAGGCAGGCGGACCTGCCCTCCTCTTCGAGAATGTGAAGGGGAGCGACTACCCTGTGCTGATGAATGCGATGGGTTCCTATGAACGTATCGCGATGGCTCTCAGCTGTGAGAGCCTGGAAGAGAAGCAGAAGGAGATCCATGACCTGATCCTCTGGGCTTTCGCCCAGAGTCGCGGTATCGATATCACATCGGTGCTGGGCAAGCTCTCCCTGGTGCGCTCCTTCTTTCCCCGTACGGTGAAAAAGGCGGTCTGTCAGGAGGTGGTGGAAAAGAATCCCGACCTGAACACCTTGCCTATCCTCACCTGCTGGCCTCAGGATGGAGGGCCGTTTGTCACCCTCCCGGTCGTCTTCACCCGGGACCCCGAAACGGGAGCGCAGAATGCGGGAATGTACCGCCTGCAGCGGTACGATGCAACTACCACAGGGATGCACTGGCATATCCACAAGGACGGTTCCCATTTCTACCAGAAATACAAGGAGAAGGGAGAAAGGATGCCGGTGTCAGTTGCTCTCGGAGGAGACCCCGCCATCACCTACGCCTCTACAGCCCCCCTTCCTGAAGGGGTATATGAGATGCTGTTCGCAGGCTTTCTCAGAGGAAAGCCTGTCGATATGGTAAAGTGCGTGACAAACGATCTGAAGGTTCCAGCCGATGCCGAATTCGTTCTCGAAGGATATGTCGATCCCTCAGAACCTCTCAAAACCGAGGGACCGTTCGGAGATCACACAGGGTACTACTCCCTTGCAGACCGATACCCCGTCTTCCATGTCGAGTGCATCACACACAGAAAGAACGCTGTCTACCCGGCTACCGTGGTTGGAAAACCTCCGATGGAGGACTGCTACATGGCCAAGGCGACAGAGCGTCTCTTCCTCCCTATCCTTCAGCTCGTCATTCCCGATATCATAGATATGGAACTGCCGCTGTCGGGAGTGTTCCACAACTGTGCGATCGTATCGATCAGAAAACGGTACCCCGGTCAGGTAAGAAAAGTGCTCTCCAGTCTCTGGGGACTGGGACAGATGATGTACACGAAGATGATCATCGTTGTCGATCACACGGTCGATGTCCATGACCTTGCCACCGTGGCCTGGAAGGTATTCAACAATATAGACGCTTCACGGGATCTCGTGTTGTCAGAGGGACCGCTGGATGCCCTGGATCACGCCTCCCCGAGGCCGCTGTACGGCACACGGCTCGGCATCGATGCAACCAAGAAGAATGAGATGGACGGTCATATGCGCACCTGGCCCGATGATATCGTGATGAGTGAAGAAGTGAAAGAAAGGATCGATCAGATCTGGGACTCACTGGGACTGGACGGCTGAATACCATGAGAGAGAACCCTCCCCGCCTGATCCGTATCTCTCAGGCGGTCATGATTCAGCACACACTCTTCTCACTCCCCTTCGCGGCAGCTGCCCTCCTCTTTGAAACAGGAGGCGTCATTCCCGTCAGGAAAGTGATTCTTATCTTCCTCGCACTCTTCGGTGCGAGAAACGGAGCGAACGCGCTCAACCGTCTCATCGATCACCACATCGATGCACGCAATAAGAGAACGGAAAACAGGGACCTCCCTTCGGGACGTCTTGAAAGAAAGGACCTCTGGGTATTCGCCCTCTTCTGCCTACTGCTTCTTGCAGTGAGCGCATACCTTCTTAATCCCCTCTGCTTCGCCCTCCTCCCCGTCGCCCTTGCGATGATTATCATCTACTCCTACACGAAGCGATTCACCTACCTCTGCCACTATGTGTTAGGTGCCACGGTAGCTATCGCTCCTATGGGAACGCTGCTGGCACTGAACGGCTTCTTCCGTTTTGATTATTTCCTGATTGCAGCCGCTGTCGCACTCTGGGTGGCAGGTTTTGATATCATATACGCCTGTCAGGACATCGAATTTGACAGAGAGGAGGGACTGCACTCTATACCCTCGAGATTCGGCATGAAGAACGCACTCATCCTGGCCGCCCTTTCACACGCCGCCGCCTGGCTCCTTTTCATCCTCTGGGGCTTCTCGTATGGCGTCGGACCCCTGTACTATACGGGCTGCGCTGTGATTGCCCTCCTCCTTGTTATCGAACATGCGATCGTAGCTCCCGGAAAGATGAAACACATTACAAAGGCGGCGTATCATATCAACGAAGCGGTGGGAGTGATCTTCTTTCTCTTCGCAGCTCTGGAGGTATATATCTGATGAGAAGAATCGTCATTGCCGTCACCGGTGCAACCGGAAGCATCTACGCCGTACGCCTCGTACAGAGACTGCTGAAAAACAAAGATATCGAACTTCACCTGGTGATCTCCTCCTGGGGAGAGGAAGTGATGAAAAGGGAGACAGGAGTCTCTTCATCCGAGTGGATAGATTCCCTTGGTTCCGAAAGGGTCTTCTGTCATGCACACTCAGACCTTGCCGCCCCCATCTCGAGCGGTTCATTCCGCTTTGAGAGCATGGTGATCATCCCCTGCTCGATGGGAACGCTCTCGGCGGTAGCCTCGGGCCTTGCCTCCAATCTCATAGAGCGCTCTGCCTCTGTTGCACTGAAGGAGAGAAGGCGTCTCATCCTCGTAGCACGGGAAAGCCCCCTCAGCGCCATTCACCTGAATCAGATGCTGACACTCACCCATGCCGGTGCCATGATACTCCCCCCTGTCCCCGCTTTCTACAACAGACCTGAAACCATCGAAGACGTAATCGATACAACAGTAGAAAGGGTATTGGATGCCCTTTCGATAGAAGATATGAACATCACACGCTGGAGAGATGAATGAAGAAATTTTTCATGATCGTACTGCTGACAACATGCATCCTTGCAGGTGCATTCGCTCAGGCTGCCGCAGAAGCGCAGCCGCTTAGAATCGGGATCATGCCCGATGTAGATTCCCTTCCCATGCAGCTCGCTGCAACCGAAGGACTCTTTGAAACTGAAGGAGCTCAGGTAGAGCTCATCCCCTTCCGCTCCCCCGTTGAACGGGACGCCGCCTTCCAGGCAGGCGAACTCGACGGTATGGTTGGTGACACTCTCGGTGCCTTCTTCCTTCGCGAAGCCGGTTTCGATACCGTGATCACTTCGATCACCAACGGCAGGTACGGCATTGCAGCCAACCCCGTGGACGGCGCTGCAAAGCTCAGCGATCTGGCAGGAAAGGAAGTTGCGGTGAGCAGGAACACGATCATCGAATACATCGCAGATGAATTGATGAAAGCGAGTCCGGCAGTTCTGATGGCTATCCCGAAGATCCCTGTGAGAATGGAGATGCTCCTCAATGGAAGTATCGCAGGCGCATGCCTGCCCGAACCCCTCTACTCAATCGCGGTCTCAAAAGGGGCCGTAGCTCTTGCAGACAGCACTCAGCTTGATGAGGTTCCGGGAGTGATGATCTTCACGACCTCATCAGTTGCTGAAAAAGCTGATGCACTCACAGCCTTCTACCGCGCCTACGCCGAAGCGTGCAGCAGGATCAATGAGAATCCCAAGGATTACCGGGACTTCCTTGTTACAGCTGCCGGGGTTCCAGAAGATATCAGGGACGAATTCGTCTTCGTCACCTACGACATGCCCCGTCTGCCCGAGAGCTCCCAGGTCATGGAAGTGGAGAAGTGGCTGACAGACAGAGATCTCATCACACACACCTTCTCGTACGACGAGATGACAGATTCCTCGGTGGTGGAGAGCCTGTAATGGTCTCGATTCAGGGGCTCAGCTTCTCCTATCACGGTACACCTCTGTTCGACTCGCTTGACCACTCCTTCGCTTCGGGGAAGATACATGCGGTCATCGGTCGATCGGGGTGCGGGAAGACGACGCTCCTTTACCTCCTCTCTTCCCTCCTGCAGCCGCAGGGGGGAACCCTCTATTTCTCAGAAACAAATCTCAGTGAACCGTTCAATGAAAGAGCGATCATCCTTCAGGACTACGGAATCCTCCCCTGGAAGAGGGTGGAGGATAATATCACACTGGGGCTGACCCTCAGAGGGGACAGCACTGAAGAAAAGAGAAGGAAAAGCGAGAGGGTGATGGCCGAACTCGGGATTTCCTCACTCAAGAGAGCCTTCCCCGACCGCCTGTCGGGAGGGGAAAAACAGCGATGCGCTATTGCGCGTGCCCTGGTCACCGAACCAAAGCTGCTGCTGCTGGATGAACCCTTTTCAGCACTCGATGCGATGAACAGGGAACAGATGCAGGAAACATTACTTGATCTTTCGACACATCACGAGATGACCTCTATCATTGTCACCCACAGTATCGAGGAGGCTGCCTACCTTGCCGATTACATTCATGTGATGGAACGAAAAGAGGGTGGTACAGCGCGCTTTGCTCCGGTGGTGGAGAACAAACACGTAAAAGAGAAGAACTACAGGAGTAGTGAGGAGTACTTTGCGGTATGCAATGAGACCCGATCCCTCCTTCAGGGAGGGAAAGGATGAAGAAAGCTGTCCTCATCCTCATAGCCCTGTGGTACCTCACAGCCTTCCTCACGGCAAAGCCATTCCTCCCCTATCCCCATGATGTCATCATCCACCTTGTGACAGAGACTCTGGAGGGGAACATGCTCCATCATTTCCTTATCTCCGCTTTCCGCATCTTTGCTGCTACCCTCCTTGCAGTCATTCCCGCAGCCCTCCTCGGACTCTCAGCAGGGAGAAATGAAAAGGCTGACAGCATCGTCTCCCCCTTTGCCTATGTGCTCTACCCTATCCCGAAAGTGGCACTGCTGCCCCTCATCATGCTCTTTTTAGGACTGGGAAACCTCTCCAAGATATTCCTGATTTCTCTAATCATCTTCTTTCAGCTCTACTTCGTTATACGCGATGCAGCGAAATCGATCGACAGACGCTATCTCGACTCAGTGAGATCACTCGGTGCAAACCGGGCGGAACTCCTTGTTCACGTCATCGTTCCCGCCGTCCTCCCCTCCTTCTTTACCGCTCTCAGGGTCTCGACAGGGACCGCCACGGCAGTACTCTTCCTCGCTGAAACCTTCGCGACAGTGAACGGCCTCGGCTACCTCATCATGGATGCCTGGGCGAGGATGAACTATCTTGATATGTATGGGGCCATGGTATCGCTCTCACTCCTTGCAGCCCTGATGTTCACCCTCATATCGTTGCTGGACAGAATCCTCTGTCCGCAGCGGCATCAGAAGTGACACAGAGAGAAAAAAACTGCTGAGAAAAGAATTACAGAAGATCCTTCACTGAATCCCGCTCGACGAGACGAACAGGGAGCGTGACATGGTGGGGAGTCACTGTCTTACCTTCTATGAGTTTGATCAGCATATCGACTGCGAACCTTCCCTTCTCTCCGGTTTCCTGATGGATTGTGGTGATCCCGGGAGTAACGATACGGGCAAAGATCGAATCATCAAAACCCACAACCGAAATATCTTCGGGAACTCTGATCCCGATCTCATGATAGTACGAGATTGCTTCGGAAGCGTAATAATCAGAAGTACAGAAAAGCGCGGTACATGAGGAGTCAACAGAAGCAAGCTCACGGTAGAGTCTATAGCGCTCTTCCTTCACCATCGAGAGGGCTGAAAAAGAGGAATGGGTAAGGGGGAAGCCCTGATCTGCATACGCTTCTCTCATTCCCTGAAAGCGTTTGATATCTGCCGCTTCAAGGGCTGAGGCCAGGAACCTGATATCCCGATGACCTTTCGAGAGCAGATGCTTCGCTACAAGATACCCCGCTCTCTTGTCCTCGATACCGATACGGTAGTAATGCATGTCATCTTCAACATCATAACTGTCAATGCAGACGACGGGACAGGATACTTCTTTATTGAGCCGGGGGATCACAGAGCGGGGTACCCAGAGAATAATGAGACCTGCGAGTTTCCACGACTTCACGAACCTGAGAACTTCGTTCTCGTCGTTGGTCGTATGAACCATCATGAAATAACCCATTTTCCGCAGTTCCCATTCGATATTACCAAGAATGGTCGAGGAGAACGGGTCTTCCAGCTGCGTTTCATTGCGTCGGGTTTCAGAGTAGAAGAGAACACCGACAATCCGGGAATTCTCATGAGCGAGAATCGAGGCCGCCATGTTCGGCGCATAGTTCACCTCATCAAGATAGGCTTCCACCTTTTTCCGTGTCTCGGGAGAGACCTTGTTGAGTCTCCCGTGAATGACATTTGAGACAGTGGTCGGGCTTACGCCCGCTCTCTTCGAGATTTCCTTGATTGTTGACATGTGCCTACTATATGATTCTCTCTCTTCTTTGTCAAAAACCCCCGAAAACTATTTCGAGGGTTTTTACAATTTATTTCAGATATCCGAGCCACTTACTCTGGACATCCATCATTCGGTCCACCATTTCTTCGATATGCGAGACCTGGTTCACTACAGGATTTGCAATAATCGCCTGAATGGCAGCTTCTTTGCTCTTGTTGATCACGGCCTCTGCCGTAAGATCATACACACCGCAGTAGTTTCTCAAGAGAGCGAGATACCCTTTATTCAGAGAGGGCACCTTGATACCGGTAACCCCACGGCTGTCAATGATTCCGGGAATCTCAACAGCAACCCAGGAAGGGAGATCCTCAATATATCCCTCATTGAGAATATTGACTGCAGATTCCTCGAAGCCTGCATTTGTTACCATTCCCTCGATCATGGGGATTGCCCGTTCGTGCGTCTTATCGGAGATTTCCGCCTTGTGTTCCACACGGAGGGATGCCTGATAGTAGTCATAGAAATCCATGATACCCCGGTGATCCACAACGTCCCATGCCCAGGAGACATATTCACCGAAGTGAGAATCTGTCGTGATGGGAAGGAGATGGTAGTGCTCGAGCATGAACTTTCCAATTCTGCGGTCTGCCCAGTCGAAACGACTCTTACGGGTATCACCCTTTTTAACGAACTCTTCGGATGTATCCATCTTACCGGTCTTCAGGTAGGTATCAAAGTGATCGGAATACCCGATTTCAGATCTGAAGAAGGCGTCGGCTTTCTCAAGCACTTCTGGATAGAGATCCTTTCCACTCTTCGCATCCTTCAGCTCGTACATGCAGCTGAAGTGATTGAGACCCGCTGCGCGGAAAGAAAGATCTTCGATATCCCTATCGAGCATTCTCGGGAGCCAGCGGCTCAGCCAGCCGATTTCGTGGCACATACCGACGAATTTCGCCTGAGGATACTTTCTTTTCACCGTTGTGGTGATAGCCGTCATCGGGTTCGAGTAGTTGAAAATCCAGGCATCGGGACAGATATCCATGGCATCGCCGACGATGTCCAGAATAGGAGGAATGATCCTGAGTGAGTGGAATACTCCACCGGGTCCTCCGTTCTCACCATACACCTGGTGGATTCCGTACTGCATAGGAACTTTCCAGTCATTATCCCACAGCTTGAACCGATCCCCCACCTCAATGGAGGAGATGATATAGTTTGCACCCTTGAAAGCTTCTTTGCGATTCAATGTCGAATTGACACTGAAATCAAGATTATGCTCCTGAATATACTTTTCAGCGATCTTATGCACCTTCTTGACTGCTTCGTCGTTGATATCAAGAAGCGTGACTTCACATCCTGAAAGCACCTTGCTCTGGAAGATATCTCCGAGCATGCCAAGGCCAAACTGGAGACTCCCTGCTCCTACAAGTACGATTTTCATATTGCGATTTCCTCCTACCGGCCTCAGCCGGCATGTTTATTTTATAGACCCCTCAACCATTCCCTTGATGATGTAGCGCTGAGCAAACAGATAGAGGATGATGATAGGTATGATAGCCAGAAGTGTCGAGGTGAGAATCAGATCCCACTGTTTCAGGTACGCACCGGCAAATGCCGTAACAGCAACCGGAAGCGTCTGCACTGCACCGTTCGATCCGAGGACCAGGTACGGCAGCAGGTAGTCGTTCCAGATCCAGATCCCGTTCAGGATCAGAACTGTCACGATGATAGGCTTGAGGAGAGGGAAGACGATCGAGAAGAATATTCTCGGGTGCGAGCACCCGTCGATTGTCGCCGCTTCTTCCAGTTCGTACGGTATATTCTTGATGAACCCATGGAAGATGAAGATGGAAAGTGAAGAACCGAAACCGAGATAAGCGAACACCATCCCGCCTACGCTTCCCAGAAGTTTCAAGTGGAGTGCATTGCCCAGGATTCTCAGCCATCTCACCAGAGGATACATCAGCACCTGAAACGGGATGACCATGGCTGCTACGAACACCATGAAGATAATGATCGACCACGTACTTTTCTCATTACGTACCAGGACCCAGGCTGCCATCGAGGAGAATACGACGATGACGAGCAGCGATACCACGGTAATGATCACCGAATCCCCGAACGCTCCGAGGTAATCGACTGTCGGATTGGTGAAGATCCTCTGAATGTTGACTCCCAGCTGACTCCAGCTTGCAGGCATTGCCACTGCATTGACGATGATCTCCTTCGAAGTCTTTGCCGAATTGAGCACCACCATTGCAAAGGGAATCATGAAAAGGATGAAGAGGAAAATCGTGACAAGTTCCAGCAGATATATCGGTGCTTTTCTTTTAAGTGTTGAAGAGTTTATCACATTTCCACCTCTTTCTTTTTATTGATCGAGACCTGAATCAGGGCAACGACTACCAGGACGACAAACAGCATGACAGCCTTCGCCTGTGCTTCAGCCATCTTATTGGCAGTAGCGGTATCGAAGATGTTCATGGCTAGCAGCTGGCTCGCTTTCACCGGAAGCTCCATAAACCGGGTGGCCGGTCCCCCTTTCGTCAAGGTAAGGTTCATATCGAACTGCTTGAACGAATACGTCAGGGTGAGGAACAGGGAGATGGTGAAGGCATTGGCCATCATCGGTATGAGAATATGGAAGACATTCCTGAAGAATCCTGCCCCGTCAACCGAAGCGGCTTCCATAAGAGACTTGGGAATGCTCTGAATCGCCGCTACGTAGATAAGCATGATGTATCCGGCAAACTGCCAGGTATTGACGACCGACATTGCCCAGATGACTGTCTCAGGTTTTGAAAGGAACGAGACCTTGAGGAACTCGATTCCATAGGTCGTTCCGAGTGATACCAGGATATTGTTCATGATGAACTGCCAGATATAACCGAGAACGATTCCGCCTATCAGGTAGGGGACAAAGAATCCTGCACGGTAGAAGTTTCTGAACTTCACCTTGCTCGTCACGATCAGTGAAAGACTGAAGCTTACCACGTTCACTAAAATGACGTTGATGACGGTATACCCTATCGTTATGAGGAACGAATGGATGAAATCGGGGGAGTTGAACAGTCTGGAAAAGTTCTTGAAACCCACGAAATTGATAATGGGACTCACTCCGTTCCAGTCAGTGAGTGAATAATAGATACCCAGTGAAAAAGGAATGACGATAATCATTAAGAACGTGAACACGACAGGTATCAGAAACATGGTATTCACAAGACTGCGCTGTTTCATACAGAGATCCTCCTTTAGTGTCGAACGGTATGTACGGCCGGGAACCGGCCGTACATGTTGATGCGGATTCAGAACTTACATGGTCGGGAGACTTGCGATAGCCGCCTTCATGTCAGAGATGAACTGACCCAGATCATCCTGATTCTGAGCGAAAAGGTCATACACTGGTCCGAATACGTTCTGGCCTGCGCCGTCAGGAAGCATACCGAAGAAGACTCCGTAGTTGCCGCCCTTGGCATTGGCTGCCATGAGAGCCTGGCTGAGCTGTCCTGCGGGCTTGAGTGTGACGGACTTGAAGGCAGGGATCATACCAGCCTGATTAACAATGTAATCCTGTCCATCCGGAGTTCCTGCCATCGCGGCCAGGAATGCCTTGGCTTCTTCAACACGGGGACTCTGTGCATTTACGACGTACCAGGAAGGAGCGAACAGGTAGAGACCGGTCTGCGGGGTATTTGTGAATGCGTGGGGAGCATAACCCATCTTGAAGGTGACACCCATCTGCTTCATATTCGGATCTACCCAGTTACCCTGGTGGAGGAAAGCTGTCTTGCCCTGTGCGAATGAACCGACCTGGTCATCATAGCTTCCGTTGAGCAGAATGTTCTGGTCAGCATATTTGAAGAGGAGCTGAACATATTTTGCATACTCGGTAAAACGAGCCTCGTCCATCTTACCTTTGAGTGCATCTTCGATGACTGAGGTGTCAGTGAAATCAAGTCCGCCGCCCCAGTAAGCTGCGAGGTTATGCTGACCTGCGACCCACCACATACCTCCTGCGAGGGATGCTGCCATGGCTACAGGAGCGTCGATTCCAAGTTCGGCTTTCTTTGCTTCAAGAGTCTTGAATGCCTTCTCATACGCATCACGGGTTGTCAGTGAAGCGGGATCGATTCCGGCTTTTGCAAGAATATCGGCATTATAGGCAAGTCCATACCCTTCGATGGCTACCGGGAAGCCATATACTGTTCCATCCACGATGAATTCGAGGTCAGTATCATCGACCCAGGCTTCACCATCGAGCGGGGCAATATAATCCTTCCATACATTATATCCGCCGAGTCCTTCGATCTGGAAGATATCGGGCATGTCGCCGGCCTGTGCTTTAGCCTTCAGGGCACCACCGAAATCAGCACCGCCGCCGAGCGTCTCGACTGCCACGGTCACACCGGGAGTTGCTGCAGAGTACTTAGCTGCGTATGCATCGAGAGCGTCCTTGATCTCGACCTTCAACTGGAACATAGTCACAGTCGTATCTCCGGATGCGGCTTCCTGTGCGCCACCAGCGAATATACTGGCGACCAGGAGTACTGAAAACAGAACTACAGTAATTTTTTTCTTCATGCGAAACCTCCTTATGTCGGTTTGATTGTCCGACACTGATTGCATATCTGAAGATAGGTGTTACGTAACACCTACTCCCTAACACTACCACACCTTTTCAGCATGTCAAGCAAAATTTGAAAAAATCGGAAACGTTTCCACAAAAAGATAAGAAATCACGGAAAGAAGCGATATCTCCTCCCTCCCCTTTTTTTGCCTCTCTCCCAAGTAATTACTACGCTTCCCGTTGTATACTCCTGATTTAAGGCTATAATAGATACCATGAAGAAGAGGAAAAGGACAAAAAAGAAGAAAGAGAAATCTCGAATCACCTCCTGGGGACTTTTTATCATTCTCTTCATCGTTGCAGCAGGCCTCTGCACTCCCTTCATCGTCTGGAACAGGATGAACATGAAGCCCCTCAGGGTCACTGTCTACGATAAGACGATCACAGGGGGCTCGACAGCCCACCACGAAACACTCGCATGGTATCTGAGGCAGTACAAATATCCTGACAGGTACGGGAACCTCTTCGACACGAAAAACTCCTACCTCGGGTATCATCCCGAGGCAGACAATCCCTTCATCGACCTCACCGATATTGACGAGAGAACCGATGTGCTTTACGTCGCAGATACCTACGGTGTATTCAAAGACCCTGCCGATGTCGCAGAGGGGGAAAGTGCCCTCCTATGGGGAGGATCAACTCTCTCTGACGCTGCCCATCTCCGTTCTTTTCTGAATAGAGAGAAGAGCTCCACTCTGATTGCCGAGAGCAATACCATGGCCGACTCCACCCCATATTATGTGCAGGCCGAAATGTATCAGATCCTCGGCACGCGCTGGACAGGCTGGGACGGCCTGTACATCTACGACCTGGGAAACATCGATGAGATTCCCTCACGTTACCTCGACAACCATGAAGGACCTTGGAACTATGACGGGAACGGAATCATCCTCACGAACCTGGTGAACGAGGTAGTGGTTCTTGAAGGTGCGGACATCAGTTTCTCGTTCACCGAAGAAGGAAAGGAGAGACTTGATCTCAGCGGTACGCTCCCCTACCTTCTCACCTTCGATATCACAGAGTCGAAGGCCTCCACCTCCACCCTTGCCGAATTCACGATCAATGCAGGAGATGAGGAGCTTCAGCTCCTTGAGCACTACGGTATCCCGTCGGTCTTCCCTGCAGTGCAGATGAAGGAGACGGCAAACAACCGAGCGTATTACTTCAGCGGCAACTGGGCCTACAATGCCCGCCGCCTCAATTTCAGCAGAGCTTCCTTCCTGGTTCCCCTGCTGGAGCATTTCGCCCCGAAGGAGGAGAAATTCCTCTGGCAGGTCTATATGCCCCTTCTTCATTCGATCTTCTCTGAAGCGATTGAAAGGAGCAGCGAGGTGATCCCTCCCCTGAACAAAGATCTCTACACCTCTGAAGGAACGTCCCTCACCGCACGAGCGACAGCGAGGGAGCTTCAGATATATCAGGAAGGAGAATGGGAACCATTCTTTGTCGAGGGAGTGAACCTGGGAACAGCAATGCCCGGGAAATGGTTTACCGACTTTCCGAATGACAGGAGTCTCTATTACCGCTGGTTCACCCAGATGGGAGAGCTGGGGGTGAACACCCTCAGAATCTATACGCTTCTTGATCCCTTCTTCTATTCAGCATTCTCACTGTACAACAGGATCCACCCGGACAACCCGATCTATCTGATGCAGGAGGTGTGGCCGGAAGAGAATCCTCCCGGACATGATTACCTGAAGGATGAGTATGTCAGTGCCTTCGAGAAGGAGATAGAGTATGTCATCGATGCCGTTCACGGCAATGCCGACATAGCTGAAAGGCGGGGAAGAGCATGGGGAACCTACACCATAGATATCTCCGATTATGTGATCGGGTATCTAGTTGGACGAGAGCTAGAACCTATCGAGGTGGAGGAAACCGATGCTGAGCACCGGGGTTACCGGTATGAGGGAAATTATATCGGAACGACTATGGATGCCACCCCCACCGAAGCATGGCTCGCTTCGGCCTGTGATTACCTCATCTCCTATGAGCAGGGAAGGTATGGTGAGCAGCACCCCGTTTCTCTGGTGAACTGGCCGATTCTGGATTATATAGATCATGAGTCCGAGCGGGATGAGAACGGAATCAAGGAGAATGAGTTCAATGACCGTACCGTGGTGAATATCAACCACCTCACCCTCGGCCCCCTTAATCTGGCAGGCCTGTTCGGCTCCTACCATATCTATCCCAACTACCCCGATTTCATGAACAACGACCCCCTCTATGACCAGTGGTCTGATGAAAAGGGAAGATTACGCTACGGCGGCTACCTGAAAGAGTTCATGGCAGGACATCAGAAGTACCCGGCGGTTGTCGCCGAATTCGGTCTCTCCACAGGCATGGGCAATGCCCATACCTCCCCGGACGGCTACAACCACGGAGGAATGAGTGAAGAGGTTCAGGGGGAAGGTATCATCAGGATGTTCGAAGCTATGAGAGCAGAAGGGTACAGCGGAGGCATCATATTCGAGTGGATGGATGAGTGGGCGAAAAAGACATGGACTACCGAACCTTACATGATTCCCTATGAAAGGCAGATCCTCTGGCACAATGCGATCGACCCGGAGCAGAACTACGGAATCACAGCCTACGAGGCGGTCAAACCGGCTCGTGCAGGTACCGAAGCTTCAGGAGAAGGCATCATAGAGAAGATGCAGCTGAGAGCGGATGCATCCTTCCTCTCTGTTGACCTTACCCTATCTGAGATTCCCGACTTCACGGCTGAACAGGTGCTCATAGGTATCGATACCCTTGATAGGGACAGGGGAGAACTCCTGTACCTTCCATCTTCAGATATTGAAGCCCCCTCGGGTATGGAATACCTTGTCCGCCTTGCGTCCCCCGAAGACTCCCGCCTTTTTGCCATAGAAGAAGCCGATTACACCCGCTTCGCCTTCAGCACCTCTGATGGTCTGAAAAGAACAGGGGAGTTCCTCCCGATGAGCCGCCTGATCAACAAGGCACGGGCATTGGAAGACGGAACCCCGATCCCCGCTCACTATGAGGATGCAAGTACCCTGAGGTACGGCGATCAGGAGGGGAACACCAATCACTGGAAGGTGGAAGGAAAGAGTATCACACTTCGTATCCCGTGGACGAGGATCAATGTAAGTGATCCATCCTCAGGCAGGGTTCTCAATGATGCAAAGACCTATTACACCGACCCCTTGCGCGATATCATAGAAACGGCAGTCACCGACGGTATCGTTGTCAGTGCGGTGATCAGCTCGGAAGGGGAGCTTTCAGAGCCGCTCAGTGCGACCCTTCCCCTTGAAGAATGGAATCAGCCGGTCTATAGCGAGCGGCTGAAGAAAAGCTATGATATACTCAGAACGTACTTCACTCAGGAGAGAACCCGATGATTGATCTATCCAAGCCTGTACTTCTAAGGGATAACCTCTGGTGGGTAGGAACAGATGACATCCACGACGGACTGCAGTGCAATTCCTACCTGATGGTTCATGAAGGAAACGGCATCCTCTTCGAACCAGGAAACGCTGGTACAGGAAAAGTTGTACTGGAGAAAGTCCTCTCGATCATACCCATAGAGAACCTGGAAGCGATCGTCCTTTCACACCAGGACCCCGACCTCTGCATGGCCGTTCCTTTTTTTGAAAAAGCGGGCTTCGATGGAGTGCTCTGCTGCCATGAAAGGGCAGCTATGATCATCATATACTACGGCTTTAAAAGTCCCTTCTACCTTGTGAACCATCACGATTACAGGTACATGATGAGAAGCGGGTATGCGTTGGAATTCCTCTTCACCCCCTATCTCCATTTCCCCGGCTCGATCATGACCTACCTGAAAGAGCACCAGGCTCTCATCAGCGGGGATGTGTTCGGTTCCATTTCCATGGACTGGACTCTCTTTGCAGATGAACACTACATGGACGGCTTCGTCGCCTTCCACGAAGAATATATGCCATCTCAGTCGATCCTTGAAGATGCGATGCGCACGATTTCCAGACAGCCCATCTCGATCATCTGTCCTCAGCACGGCTCAGTCATCGATAACGATATCGACCTCTATATCGAAACGCTCAGGAATCTCCCGTGCGGACTCTTCCTGGAAGCGAGAAAAAAGAAAAGCGTATCATTAAAAGGAGAAGTGACACGGGCCCTGAACAAGGTTCTCGCACGACTGATCACCGTCCATGGAGTGGAAGATGTCAGGCAGCTGTTCAGAGGTTCTGGAATCACAATCAACATGAAGAAGGAGAAGATAACGAAGAGCACCTTCCCGGAAAAAACCATCTGGCACACCTTCTTCTCCATCGTAGAAGAGAATAGAGGAGCGACCTACCTCTTCCCTCTTACCCCCTTCGTCGAGAGGATATGTGAGGACTATGAACTTCCCCTTCCTCCGGTATTCAGCTCCCTCCTTGTCGCCTCCGAACAGGAGATCGCAAAGGGACGAGAGGCACTGAAAGCGGCTGAAGAGAAACTGAAGTCGCTCGAATCGAGTCTCTACCGCGACCCGATCACTCAGCTGTACAACCAGCAGTTCTACTATGCCTACCTCAAGGAGGAACTCGTTGAAGTGAACTCGGGTAAAAAAGAGCTGGCCCTCTGTCTTCTCAGTATCGACAACCTGGACAGGATCAATCTTGACTACGGAAACGCAGAAGGGGACAAGACAATGAGAATTCTCGCCGATCTCCTCATTCAGACCATACCAGAAGGAGTGCAGGTTGCCCGACTGTCAGGAGGTATGTTCGGTCTGATCGGAAGCGGCGTCAGCAAAGTCGATGCGATTGAAAGGGGGAACGCCCTTCGCAATAAGATTGCAGGGGAAGACCGGTTCATCGTACCGATCACAGCCTCTCTCGGCATGTTCCACAGTGACGAACTCCCCTCCTTCCACAGTGAACAGGTTGAGGAGATGGTGACGATGATGAACCAGAGTGCGATGTTCCGCCTCCAGCTTGCAAAAAAGCAGGGAGGGGGAGAGATCATCTACACCTCTGAATGCAGGACGAGCAGCAGGACAGCCATGACCATTCTCGTTGTCGACAACCCTGGCTTCAACCGCGATCTGATAGCCGATGCGCTCGAGAAAGAGAGATACAACGTACGGGTGGCCGATGACGGTCTCGAAGCAAAGCAGATGATCAATGAAGATTCTCCCGATCTCGTTCTGAGCGAGCTGATGATCCCGAAGCTTTCGGGAATCACATTGCGAAAGGAGCTGCTCAGCAGCGCATCCCTCGGCTCGATCCCCTTCATCCTCATGTCGATAAACAAGAACGAACAGACGATCAAACGTGCCTATGAACTTCAGATAGAGCACTTCCTGAGGCGCCCTGTCGCCCTCTATGAAATTGTCGGCCTCATCCACCTGATGATCGAGAGGAGGGATTAGCGTGTCCATCTCCTTTGCCGTGATCCTGACAGGTATCATTCTCGTCATCACTATACTCCTTGTCTTTGCCCTCCTTATCAATCGAAGAGTGAGAAAATCGAAGGAAAGATGGCGTATCCGTACCGAGAAAAAGATTCTGCAGAAGATGAGAGAGGGAGAGATAGACCTGAATGACTTCACTGCAAAGGAGCTTCTCAGCGGCTACAACTCGATAAACGCCTCCACCACCTTGGAAAAGGAGCTTGATGAGAGAATCGTGGAACACCTGATGGGCACTCCCTTAGTGAAATCAATCATCCGAAGGATCTCTTCCCCCCTTTCCCTCCACAGAATAGAAGCTGTTGCGAAAGTGAGGTGTCTGATAAAGGATGAGAAGCTCAGGAACATTCTCCTGGAGGCACTGAAGAAGGAAAAGAGTCAGGTAGTTGCCCTTTACATGTTTGAGGCACTCGCACGGGTGAAGGAGACTCGGGCGATCATTCCCATGATCGGACGGCTCGGGAAATCGACGAGATGGATGGAAAGGAGGTACCGCGCACTCCTCATCACCTATGCTGACAAGCTTCTCCCCTACCTCCTGAGCCGACTGAATGTCAACAGAATATATATGAACGTACTCATCACCGATTACGCTCAGCACTACCCGAGAGAGGAACTGAGGGAGTACCTGATAGAAAAGGGGCAGACAACAAACATCATGGTAAGAAAACAGGCGCTTACCGCACTGGCCAGATTCTATCCCCAAACCCTTATCACTCCCCCATTCACCGACAGTCCCTACCGGACGACCGCTCCTTTCGTCATTCGAGCCTATGCGACGCTGATGGATCCCTCCCATATTCCCGACATGCTCGCCTATGCTCATAAGAAATCACTGAGAGATCAGCTGGTACTCTCGCTATCGGAGATGGCGACTCGGAATCCCGCCTTCCTCTTCACCTTTCAGGAATGGTTCGAGAAGGGGAGAAACAACCAGATACGGGGAGTTCTCGCGAGGGTGCTGAACAACAGAATCGCATACCTGATTGAATCCTCCAAGGAAGGATTCCTGGAGGAGAGTCAGAAAGAGCTGGTGCAGCACCTGATTGCCGGGAAGCATGTAAGCGGACTCATGCAGTTCCTCAATACAACACGGGATGAGAAGAAACAGGAGGAAGTCCTCAAAATCTTCGCTTCCCTTGCATCAACCAACCGCTCACTCCGCCTTACCCTCTTCGAATACCTCCATCCTGCAGTCTATGAAAAACTCGGCCTGCCCGCCTTCAAGAAAAAGGCTCCATCAGCCTCACCCCACATGGAAAAACCGCAGAGAATGCTGCTCATACTTCTTTTCATCCTTACCCTGATCTCCCTTCCCCTGATCATCCTTTTCAAGGAACTGCCGAACATGGTCAACCTGACACTCGCGGAGATTGGAAGACTCTACGTCGTACGATTCAACTACCTGTTAGTCTACTACTCTGTCACCATAGCCTCATTGAACATGCTCATCCTTGTCATCTCATTCCAGGCTTCCCGTACCCAGAACAGACTCTGGAGAGCGAAGGACCTGAATTTCCTCTTCACCCCCGGTCTTCTCCCTGCGGTCTCGATAATCGCCCCGGCCTTCAATGAAGAGGCGAATATCATAGAGAGCACGAACTCGCTTCTCAACCAGGCCTATCCCGAGTTCGAACTTATCGTCGTCAACGACGGTTCACGGGACGGAACGCTCAGGACTCTGATAGAATATTTCGATCTGGAAAAGCAGGACAGGGCGATCGAAGAGGGACTTCCCACCAGACCCCTAAGAGGAATCTACACGAACAGGAACATTCCCAACCTTGTCGTGGTAGACAAGGTGAACGGAGGAAAGGCCGATTCACTGAACCTGGGACTGAACGTCGCACGCAAGGAATTCTTCTGCGGAATAGATGCTGATTCTCTTCTGGAACCTGATGCTCTTCTCAAGGCGGTATCGGTGATGCTCGATTCACAGATTGAGAGCATCGCATCGGGAGGAAACATCTGCCCGGTGAACGGCTGCGAGGTGGAACTCGGGTCGATCGGGAACATCACCCTCCCCCGCCGATTCCTCGCCCGTTTCCAGTCCCTTGAGTATATCAGATCCTTTATGACAGGCAGAATGGGCTGGGCAAAGATCAATCTCCTGCTTATCATCAGCGGAGCCTTCGGCATCTTCCACAGAAAACGGACGATCGCGACCGGAGGATATTTGACCAAGAGCGGGAAATTTCACAAGGACACGGTGGGAGAAGATATGGAACTGGTTGTCCGCCTCTCCCGTTTCATGAGAGAGAAGAAGACGCCCTACAAGGTGCAGTACGCGGGAAACGCCAACTGCTGGACAGAAGTGCCTGAGTCATTCAGGGTGCTTCGCCGCCAGAGGGACAGATGGCAGAGGGGACTGATAGATATCGTCCTCTTCCACAACAGTATGATAGCCAATCCCCGGTACGGGAAACTGGGTATGGTTGCCATGCCCTACTACTTCATCTTTGAACTCATCGGACCCTTCATTGAAGCAGAAGGAATCATCCTCGTCGTTTTCAGTGCCGTCCTCGGCCTTCTCAACTTCCCCGTGGTCCTCGCCCTCTTCACAGCCACGATCCTGATGGGAATCATGGTATCGCTCACATCACTTGTGATCAGTGATTTCGACCGTCCCATCTATTCCTCAAGAGATATCGGGCGCCTCCTTGCCCTCACCATCATAGAGAATTTCGGTACACGTCAGCTGATCAGTCTCCTAAGGGTAGGAGCATACTTCAGTGCAATGAGAAAGAACCGGGGATGGGGAGCTCAGGTAAGGAAGGGGTTCAGATCCGCCAAGGCTCAAAGCTGAATTTCGTAATCACCATGTGAATATCATTTTCCAGCGGTGTACCCTTGAACAGCCAGAGGTTCATTCTGAAGTGCGCATCCCCTTCACTCGGTGAATCGGGAGATCTCCACTGTCTGATCAGCATCTGCTCGCTGGAAGGGTCATCGGGATCCACTGTCCCGTGGTATGAAGAAAATGTCACGTCATCAGGAGTCCATTCTATCCGGTGAGTGGTGACGGAACCCTGGAGAAGGGGATCAAAACTGAACAGCCTATCTTCCTCGGTATAGGGCTGCACAACATACTGCAGCTTCACCCCGTCATCCTCTCCCCAGGCGGAAAACTCTATGTCCAGTTCCCTGTTGTGTTCGACCGGTGAGGTATCCCAGGTGAAAAAGCCTGCCACAACCTGAGGTTCGTAGCGGTGAACGGGCGTTCCTACAGTGAAGGTATAGGTACCGTACCCGGTAGGTTCACTCGTGTACACCTCCGTTGCCTGCCAGCGCCCTCCCCATTTTGCAATCGTCAGGTGCAGACCGGCATCATCGACCCATACTGAACGGGGACTGTCGCTGTAATAGTTGGGACCCGGAGCGGTTTTCACAGAAGAATCCTTCACGCCCCAGAGAAATCCACTGAAATCGAGTTCTCTCACCTGAGCGGAAAAAACGAGAGAGGAAACAAGAATAAGACCGAGAAGTACATACAAACGTTTCATCACTTATCTTCCGACAACCTGAAGCGCATTCTGAACCATCACATCAGTACTGTAGTTTTCCACATTCATCGCTCCGACATTCCATGCATCCATGTCACTGAGGAGCATCGCTTTCTTTGTTGACGTTCGTATGTAATCATACCCCGCAGCCTTCGCTGATGAGATGATGTTCTCATCCCCAGCGCCGCTTCCGAAAGGAAGTGCGAGAGCGTTCACCTCTTCCCCTATTTCCTTTTCGATGATTCTTTTTGATTCATTCAGTTCTTTGACAACTTCGAGATCACTCAATTCGCCGAGACGACGGTGGGTGAGTGAGTGAGAACCGAAATAGAAGAGTTTCTCGTTCCTTTCATTCCTGTAATTGTTCATCTCCCTTACCTGATCCCAGCTCATATACCCCACCTGACCGATGAAGTTGGGGACGAGGAAAAAGGTTGCCTGAATATTGTACTTCTTGAACAGGGGATAGACGATCGCGTAGATCGAAAGGTCACCATCATCGAAGGTGATGATCGCTCTGTCTCTCATCGGGTGACCGTTATAAGAAGGGAGATCACTGAAATTGGTGATGATGAAGTTCCTTTTGATGTAGGAAAGGTCATGTTCGAAATTGTAGATATCTCTGTTGTAGACGTTCCCCGTTCTTCCGTACACGACATTATGATAGAGAAGTACGAGCAGTTTGGGGTCGCTCCTCAGGGGCACCGAAGACCCCGAATCAAGGGATGAAACCGTCTGAACGGCAAGAGAATCTGTCAGAGCAGGTTTCCAGTAGCGTATTGCCGGTGCATCACCCTGGATTACAGCGCTCTGTTCTTCCTGGTAGGAATCACTGAATAGAGGAAGAGAGAACAGGACAAGCATGAGGACTGCAAGGCTGAGTCTTTTTCGGATGAGGGGTTGGACCGGTTCAGATAGTATGTGCTTCAGGTGATAGATGATTGATGTACCCTCCCAGGCTCTTACGGGATCCTGCAGCATGCGTGATGCTGAAATAAGGATAGTGGAAAACAAAGGTATCATCAAGCGGTGAAGAAGCTTCCCTATGTATATCAACGATGTATTTCAATGCACAATAATATCTTGACACATCTAAGTAAACAGTGTTTACTATATATACAATGAGTATCAAAGAGAGACGGGAAAGAGAAAAAGAAGCACTGAGAGGTAAAATCCTCTCAGAATCTCAGCATATTATTGCTGAGCAGGGAGTGGAACGCCTCACGATACGCTCCCTTGCGCAAAGAATCGACTACTCTCCCCGTACGATCTATCTCTACTTCAAGGACAAACAGGATATCCTGAAAACCATCGTTGAAAGCGGTTTTCAGCATACCTGGTCCCGCATGGAAGGCGAGTTACAGGAGGATTCAGCGGAGAAGAGACTCACATCCCAGATCACGGGCCACCTGCTGATGGGCCTTGCAAACCCCGAAGGCTACAGGGTTGTCATCATACTCCTCTCCTCCCCCGGCTTTACGACAGGGGAATACCAGAGGAAGGTGGAAGAGAAGGCGTTGACCGATCTGAGAGAGTATCTGGGGGACGTTCCTTCTTCAACGACAGAGATTGCTTTCCGTTTCTTCCTTGCAACGCTGAGAGGCATCACCCTCTCTCTTTCTCGAATGAAAGAACGCGCTGAGGCGGGAACTCTCAAGCAGGTAACCTTAGCAACCGATATGATACTCGGCGGCCTGCAGAGCCTGCGCTCCTGACAACCACCCGATCAGATTCAAGGAGGTCTTTGACATGAAAGACTCATCAGCTGCCCCCTACCGGGGCACCATCCTTCTTCTCTCTTGCATCATCATCGCTTTAGCGATCATCACAACAGCGACCGGCATCTTCTCCCGTACCGGGAACGGTCCGTACACCTACACTTCGATTCGGGGCGAGGAAATCACACTGTACGGGAAAGGCATCTACCGCCACATGAGCGAGGAAGTGGCTGTACAGGGCATCGGACAGGATTACATCACACTCTTTGTCGTCCTTCCTTTCCTTGCACTCTCCCTGTACAGAACTCGTAAACCGGGACCTTCCCGCCAGGTCATCCTCACAGGAATCCTGTTCTACCTCTTCGTTCAATACCTCTTCTACATGATCATGGCAATGTACTCAGCTCTTTTCCTTCTCTATGTGATGCTGACAGGAACTACCTTCTTCGCCTTCCTCCTCTCCTTTCTTTCCATTGATCAGAGGACACTGGCACATATGGTGGAGAAAAGGTATCCCCGCCGATTCATCGGCATCTTCCTCCTTGCAAATACGGCGGCGATCTCACTTCTGTGGCTCTCGATCTTAGTGCCTCCTCTACTGGACGGGAGCATCTATCCGAAAGAGGTGGAACACTATACCACACTTATCGTTCAGGGCATGGATCTCGCCCTTCTTCTTCCGCTCGCGGCGGTTTCCGCTGTAGCGGTTCTCAGGAAAAAGACGATCGGATACCTCTCTGCCTCGGTGTATGTGGTATTCCTATCCCTTCAGATGCTCGCGCTGGCAGCGAAGATTATCGCGATGGGACTGTCAGGCTATTCGATCATTCCTGTCATCTTCATCATACCAACCATCCTGATCTTCGCTGTGACCGGTGCGGTACGGATGGTGAGAGCTCTGAAGACGGATATTCCTACATAGAACAGTCTCGTTGTGTCACATCAGATGAACAGATTCATTGACACCCTTTTTAAATAAACATATGATAATTTCATGTGTGGAATAGTTGGTTACGTTGGAAAGAAGAATGCGGCAGACATCCTTATCGATGGACTGAAAAAATTGGAATACCGGGGATATGACTCTTCCGGCGTTGCGATTCACACCGGGAAGGGACTTACCGTCCTGAAGGAAGCGGGACGCATCAGCGTTCTTGAAGAGCTCCTCAAGGAAACTCCCCCTGAAGGAAACAGAGGAATAGCCCACACCCGCTGGGCCACCCATGGCGCACCCTCACAGCTCAATGCACACCCCCACACCGACGCATGTCACCATACGGCGATTGTCCACAACGGGATCATAGAAAACTATCTTGAACTCAGAGCGTGGCTGAAGGACAGAGGTGTCCTCTGTGTCACCGACACCGACACCGAAGTCGTCGCACTCCTTGCAAGCACGCTATGGAACGGAAACCTGATCGAGACGATGAAAAGTGTGGTGAAGATGCTGCGCGGCTCTTATGCCCTTGCTCTGATCCATCAGGCTCACCCGGATGAGATCGCTGTGGCACGAAAGGACTCTCCACTGGTCATAGGAGAAGGGAAAGGCGAGATGTTCCTTGCAAGCGATGTAACAGCCCTCCTTGCCTACACCCGAAGCTTCAGATTCCTTGAAGATGATCAGATCGCCCTCGTGAAAGAGGACGGCGTTTCCATCTTCTCTTCTGACGGAACCCCGGTGGATGTAGAGATCACTGAAATCACCTGGGATGCTGAAGCAGCCGAGAAGGCAGGGTATGAGCATTTCATGCTCAAAGAGATGATGGAGCAGCCTGTGGTGATCAGGAATACAATCGGAAGCAGAATATCGGAAGACAAGAAGACCATCCTACTGGACGGGCAGTGCACGAACAAAGAATACCTTGAAGGAATCAATAAGATATTCATCACCGCATGCGGAACGGCATACCATGCAGGCATGGTTGCCAAGTACCTGTTCGAACACATGGGAGGGGTCCCTGTTGAAGTCGAATACGCCTCCGAGTTCCGTTACCGTGACCCTCTCGTCAATGCCCAGACCCTGGTCATCGTCATCAGCCAGTCGGGGGAGACCGCAGACACTCTCGCTGCAATGAGAGAAGCGAAAAGGAGAGGAGCGAAGGTCCTCGCCATTGTCAATACCGTTGGTTCCACCATCGCACGAGAAGCTGACGGCGTCCTTTTCACCTGGGCAGGACCGGAGATCGCAGTAGCCTCAACGAAGGCCTATACTGCTCAGTTATCGGTCATTCACCTCCTCGCAGTCCACTTAGCGACTATCAGAGGGACAATGAGCTCAGAAGATATTACACAGTACCTCACCGACCTTGAGAGCATTCCCTCCAAGATCGAGACGATCCTTGCAGGGCGCGACGAGATAAAGAAACTCGCACAGAAATTCGCTCACGGAGGAGACATCTTCTTCCTCGGCCGCGGTTTCGACTACAATATCGCACTTGAGGGATCACTCAAGCTCAAGGAAATCTCCTATATCCACTCCGAAGCATACCCTGCAGGAGAACTGAAACACGGAACCATCGCACTGATAGAAGAAGGAACCTTCGTCACCGCCCTGTGCACCCAGTC
Organism: Sphaerochaetaceae bacterium; assembly: GCA_963677695.2. GTDB lineage: Bacteria > Spirochaetota > Spirochaetia > Sphaerochaetales > Sphaerochaetaceae > SABI01. The sequence continues at coordinate 538,274 of CAXXUJ010000001.1, forward strand.
ACAGATGGTGGAGAAGATGATTTCGAACATCAAGGAAGTCAAAGCACGTGGAGCTCAGGTACTTGCAGTAGCGAAGGAACATTCGACAGAATTGAAGGAAGTGGCCGATATGACCCTCTTCCTGCCCGATGCACCTGATGCACTCATTCCCATCCTCGCCATCGTCCCCCTCCAGCTCTTCGCCTACTACTGCGCGATCGAAAGGGGATGCGATGTGGACAAACCGAGGAATCTGGCAAAGTCGGTGACGGTGGAATAGGTTTTCGATAACGCATTCCAGGAAAGATGTTATTGTGACATGTAACGCTGGAACAAAAAATCTCTCTGTCTAAAGCATCTCTCTGACCACCAAAAAGATCGTCATAATCTGATGGTAAAACTACATAAAGAGAGCCTCTCAGATACACAGATATCACAGATCTCACCAAAAATGGAATATCCACCTCAACATGCAGGAAATATTATTGAAAACTTGTATTCATTACGAGAAGAAAGATACGATTGAGGGAAAAAGGATACATCACAACCTCACTTAAAATTGGAAGAGTGATGTTACATGTACCCAAATCTATGTCGTATAGTTCACCTTATTCATTTCGAAAAGAGGTTTAAACCGATGGAAGCATGAGATATAATATAGTGGAATTTTAGAAGAAGAGAAATATGCATCTATTCCGTACGTTATTATAGGACAAAGCAGAATCTGATGCTGCAGACAAAATACAAAAGATACAAACACCTATCGGAATACATATTAAGATGAAGGAGAACCTGATGCGCCAATTTGCTTTTGAAATGCCGACTAAGATTGTATTCGGCAAAGATATATTTTCCAGATATAACGACAGCTGGAAATCATATGGAAAGCGTTTATTTATAATTACAGGAAGAAATTCCGCCGAAAAATCCGGCGCACTGAAAGCTGTAACTTCCGCTGCTAAAGAAAATAATCAGGAATACATTATCTATAATAAAGTACATGCCAACCCGGTATCCACAATGATCGATGAAGCGGCCGAAGAAGCAAAGGCTTTCAAACCGGATTTTGTCGTAGGCATTGGTGGAGGTTCAGTTCTTGATTCGGCCAAGATAGTTGCTGCTCTCGTTCTCCATCCTGAACTTAAAACATTAGACATGACCCGTCAGGTTGTATCTGACAATATACCTTTGATCTGCATCCCAACAACTGCGGGTACAGGAAGTGAACTGACCCCGTTTACTGTTGTTACAGTGGCTGAAGAAGGTAACAAAAAAATGAATATGAAAACACGTATTTACCCTACCGCAGCATGGGTAAATCCGGAGTTTACCAGAAGCATGAGAGATGATATCCGTAACCATACTCTACTTGATGCAATATGCCAGCTTGTGGAAGGAATATTGACTACCCGGTCTACACCTGTAACCGACACTCTTTCCTTCGATAGTTTGAAAAGAATATCATCCTTTTTACCTGCATACCTCAATGGAGACGATATTCCGGAGGAGGCTCTTGAAACAGTTTTGTACTCCTCGAGCATATCCGGTCTCGTAATCTCTCAGACCGGTATAAGTCTACCACATATTTTGAGTTATAATATTACGGATAATTTTCATACCCCCCATGGAATGGCCTGCGCGATATTTCTCATCAAGTACATGCGAATGCATCCTGAAAAACAGAAGGTAGATAATATTGTACATGCTCTGGATTTTAACTCAATTGATGATTTTCAGAAATGGGTTGACGCAATGCTTGGCCAAAGACCTACAGCTGATTCTGCAATGTTGAAAGATTTTGCAGAAGATATCATGAAACAGCAGGAAAGACTTGGTAGTTTTCCCAAGACATTACAATATGCGGACATTTTCAAATTGTATGAATCAGCATGTAGTATCGTCTAAATCTTTCCCGTAAGAAAAAAAATGGCATGAAGGATGAAGAAAAGAATACCGTAATAGTGTGAGAAACAGAAGATCGTCGAATGTACATATGGTTGGAGAAAGACTTGAGAACCCTTATGATCACCCAATCATTGCAGCTTCGATTCATACCAATGTTTTGAGGTATGGAAATACAGAAGAGGGAATGGAATACCGTGGCGCTCTCACTGAGATCTCATCCCTGTCCGGCAACAATTTAACAGATCCTGTCACATTCATAAAAGCCCTGAACAGCTGTTTAAAAAAATCGGTATGCAGAGTGCAGTACATTCTTTAAGCGTTGTGTAGGAGTGGGTGCATTCAAAACAACCTGCTCGATGGCCTTTGAAATGGAGGAGAAATACAGGTACGGATATTACAGCCCGTACCTGTTTCTCATGTAATCGATGATATTATGGTGAGTTCCCAGACCACTCCACTCGTACAGAACCCCGTAATCGTCACATTCTTTATACAACGGGAGGCGCTCCAAGGCGAGGAGTTCCATAAGGGCATCTGCGATGGTAGCACCGGAAGGAGCGCTCATTTCGCTGATCTCCATATCGGAGACACAGCGGTCGATCGCCCCCGCGTAGCACTCATCACCGAGGTTGTTCTTCTTCCTGTTGTCGGTTATGGTTGTCTTCCTGTCTCCGAGAAGAAGGGAACATGCTTCGATTCCGAACATGCCGGTTTCCAGAACGACGCCTTCACACAAGGTGTTGAGTGCAGCCTTTGAGGCTGAATAAAACACCTGGAAGGGGACGGTGAAAGGAGCGGCCATAGAAGAGGTATATACGATTCTTCCCCTCCCCCGTTCACGCATAAAAGGTATGACCTTCTGAGTACACAGGACGGCACCGAAAAGATTTATATCAAACATTCTGCGTATATCATCAAGGTTTGCATTCTCTATGGACCCGGAGACGCAGATACCGGCATTCGCAACAAGGAGATCAATCTGAGGAGTTACGGAAGTGATGTGGCGGAATGCCTCGGAGACAGCCTTCTCACTGCTGACATCGCAGATGACACTGCGAACTCCTGGAATATTGAATGCCGATCGGGCGAGTCCGAATACATTCCAGCCGTCTTTCACCAGCGATCGGACCATTTCCATTCCGATACCTTTCGAGGCGCCAGTCACTACTGCTGTTTTCATTATACAAGCACCTTTTTCTTTCCGTCCGTCAGAATATCAAACAGACTGCTTTTATCTGATTTACTCTCCTGGCGATTTTCCGATATGAAGGGCCCGGGAACAGGATAGATCTTCTTTCCGCAGACTTCGTTCACAAGGACTGCACTCCCCTCGTATAGCGGAAGGAGGGATGCGAATACAAGAAGGATACCGATGACCCGCGTACTGTCAAACGGAAGGATGCTGAGATCCTGAAGACCTGTCAGCAAAAACACGAGCGCTAGTGAGAAAAACATAAACGCTGTGAGACGAGGAATCCTCATGAGCACCGGGATTGTCAGAAAGAGAATCGCTCCCACAATAAGAGTGCCGATTCCGGCAGGGGCTGCATTATACTGCCATCCCCATACCTCGGTACTGTAGCTGACGAATATCTTAAGTGAACCTGCAAGAAACATGAAAGATGAGAACACCAGTGTTATGTTCGCCGCAAAGAAATTTCCACGTCGTATATCTGAGAAGATAACGAATACCTGAATAAAATATGCGGTGAGAATCCATGAAGCGAATATCGGGTTCACCGGAACAATATTCAGACATGCGGCTGCGAAACTTCCGTTCGCAACCGCCGTACACATCAGGGACGCAGGTCCTAGATTGGCTGTTTTCATTTGCTGCCCTTCAATGCGATCAGGCTCTTCTCGGCCGCGGCCAGAGTCTGATCCATATCCTTGAGGGTATGGGCACCGCCTACATACCACCTGGATCCGAACATCAGGAACACACCGTTCTTCTGCATTTCCTTCTGAAAATCGTAACCGAAAAGCGTATCGTAGCCTGCAAGTTCCTCTTCATCATATAAACGGCGTCTTCCACCGGGGATACCGAACAGAGTAAAGAAAACACCTGTAGCTTCCGTGATGGTTGCGGGTACTCCATACTTGTCGAAGAGTTTGACAAGGCCGTCCATCAGGTATTCCTGAACGCTGTAGATTTTGTCATAGATTGCCCCCTCGTCTCTTCCGAGAATGGATAAAGTCGCCTCAGCGGCCGCCATGCCCAAGCCGTAACCGGGGAATGTACCCGGTGCGAGAACTCTTCTCTGTCCCAGGATTCCCATGATCTCTTTCTTACCACCGACTGCAGACATCGGGATACCGCCGGAGATTGCCTTTCCGAACGTACAGATATCGGGAGTAACACCCAGCACTTTCTGGGCACCGCCAAGTGAAACACGAAAGCCTGTTATGACTTCATCCATGCTCATGACGACATTGTATTTAGTACACAGTTCACGGATCTTCTCAACAAAACCGGGTTTCGGATAGAGGGCGAAATGGTTACAGACGATACCTTCGAAGTGAATAATCGCAATCTCGTCGTGATACTTCTCGAAGGTCTTCTCAAGGACTTCGAAATCATTCCATGGGATCATGAAAGTCTCATTCTTCGCCCATGGAGACTTACCTTCCGTGTAGGTGATATCACTCGGAGAATCAACATCAGCAGTATTCGGCTTTGCATCGGGATCCGGATTGATATGTCCGCCGAGGACATTGTCGAACCAGCCGTGATAATGTCCCTCGAATCTAAGAACGACACTCTTCCCTGTATATGCGCGTGCAATACGGATGGCAAGCTGAACAGCCTCCGAACCGGTGATGTTGAATTTCAGCTGATCCACACAGGGGACATACTCTTTTATCATTTTACCGACAGCGACATCCTGCGGGGTGAATACCAGATTCGAACCGAGAACGGTACCCGTTGTATCAAGGAAGGTATGAATCTTGTCCATCATCTCCTTGTTCCGGTGTCCGAGAATGACGGGTCCCATTGCTCCGTTGAACTCTATATATTCGTTTCCATCAACATCATACAGATGACTGCCGTCTGCGCCATTGACGAAGAGTCTGTGGTTCGTCGTCTCAAGGGGAACCTTATAGTTGGAGTGTCCGCCCGGGTAGATCTCATTGAATTCTTTTGTCAGTGCTTGACTTTTATCTTTCTTAAGCATTTTTTCTGCCTCCATGCATTTGCGTATATCGTATTATTTAAACAGGCTGTAAAAATAGTAAATTTCGGCTCTCATTCAGAGAATTCTCTGTCCTGAAGGGCCTCATAATCCCGCTCGCCGGTACGGATCTTGAACACATTGTCCACGCGACTGATGAAAATCTTGCCATCCCCGATATTTCCGGTCTGAAGTACCTGTTCCGCGACCGAAACCACGTCCTCAACCGGCACTTTCGTCACGACAATATCTACCTGGACCTTCGGAAGAAGTTTGATGGGGAGGGAGGAACTTCGGTACAGCTCATCTCCTCCCTTCTGGATCCCGCAGCCGAATACATTAGCCACGGTCATCCCTGTGATACCGATGCTGTTCATGGCTTCCTTGAGGATTTCCAGTTTGTCCTGGTTGATCACTATGGTGATTTTTGTCATCTTCTCCTTTGAAGGAGTGAAGGCCGGTATCTTCTCTGCTGAAATATCAATATTTCCCCTGCTCACCTGGGTTCCTGAAATCAACTCCATAGCCCTCAGAGGATAGGCCGCCGGATCAATCCCGTGCTCGAATTTATCAAGTCCGCCGAGTTCGGCCTGTTCGCTTACCCTGAGTCCGATTGTCTTCTTCAACAGGAAGAACATGATGGACGCCGCGGCGAATACGAAAGAGCCGACCGAAAGCACTCCAAGAATCTGCACAACCAGCAGTCCCATTCCTCCCGTGTAAAGGAGCCCTGCATCCGTTGACAAGAGACCGACCATGATAGTTCCGTATGCCCCGCATATTCCGTGAACGCCGATAGCCCCCACCGGGTCATCCGCCTTCAACACTTTCTCTATGAACTCTATACCGAGAACAACAAGGAAACCGGATCCGAGCCCGATGATCATAGCACCGAACGGGGATACGGTATCACATCCGGCAGTGATAGCCACGAGGCCGGCTACCGCTGCGTTAAAGGTCATGGAAATATCGGCACGTTTGAACTGGATGGTTGTGAAAATCCAGGCTGTGGCAGCAGAGACTGCCGCAGAGAGATTCGTGTTCACCATAATTCTGCTTGCAAGCAGCATGGATACATCGGAATCAATGCTGAATGTCGATCCTGCATTGAAACCGAACCAGCCAAACCAGAGCACAAAGACTCCAAGCACACCGAGAGTGAGACTCTGCCCAGGAATAGCGCTTGATTTCCCTTCCTTGGAGTATTTCCCCGTCCTTGGTCCTACAGCAATTACTCCCGCAAGGGCTGCGGTGCCGCCGACAAGATGAACAACGGTTGAGCCTGCAAAGTCATGGAATCCGAGAGCGTCCAGCCAGCCACCACCCCATATCCAGTGACCGGATATGGGGTATATGAGAAGCGAAATGATAAAACTGAACATACAGTAGGCTATGAAGCGGGTCCTTTCAGCCATCGCTCCGGAGACGATTGTTGCTGCTGTCGCACAGAACATTGTCTGAAAGATAATGAATGCCCACTGGTTCACACCCTGCGGGAGAATAGCACTGTATGAGCCGTTAGATCCCAGGTCGAACAAACCGAACAGAGGTGTGCCGCTTCCGAACATGAATCCGAAACCGAGAAGGAAGAAAGCAACTGATCCAAGGGAAAAGTCGAGGAGGTTCTTCATGGCGATATTGCCTGCGTTCTTCACCCGGGTGAATCCGGTCTCAAGCATGGCGAATCCCGCCTGCATGATGAAAATCAGTATGGCTCCAAGCAGCACCCATATCGTATTCGTTGCCAGATACATATTTATTCCTCCTCATTCTCTGCTGCATGGAAATATTTCGCCCGGTAGCACATGCAGAAATGCTCTTTCGACAGATAATTCATGTCTTTGACCATGAGGTCACATTCGGGAAGCCTTTCGGGACAGCGGGCCTTGAACACACAGCCCGGCGGCATATTGATAGGACTGGGAGTTTCCCCTTTCAGGATATTCACGGCCATCGGCTGAGATGGATCCGGTATGGGAATAGAGGCAAGAAGTGCACGTGTGTAGGGGTGGGCAGGCTGGGAATACAGCATCTCCACATCAGTCCCTTCTACGATCTTTCCTATATACATCACATTCACTCTGTCGCTGATATGCTCGACTACACTGAGATCATGGGCGATGAAAAGAATAGTCAGATCTAGTTTCTCTTTGAGATCCATGAGAAGGTTAACAACCTGCGCCTGGACGGAAACATCAAGGGCTGATACCGGTTCATCCGCAACGATGAAATCGGGTTCCACAAGCAGAGCTCGGGCGATTGCGAGACGCTGCAGCTGTCCACCGCTGAACTGGTGAGGGAATTTATCGAGGGCGCTGCTGTTCATGCCGACGAGATCCAGAACTTCAAGTATTCTTTCCTGCTCTTTACCGGGATACATCCTGAATTCCTTCAGAACCTCCTTCAGGGCATTACCAATCCTGATGCGGGGATTCATGGAAGAATAGGGATTCTGGAAAATAATCTGCATTTCCTTGCGCAGTTCTTTCATCCGTCTGGGAGAAACCGTGGTGAGTTCCTCACCTTTGTACTTCACGCTCCCCTCAGAAGGCTGGACAAGCTGAAGAATGCATCTTCCGAGTGTAGATTTTCCGCAACCGGATTCGCCGACGAAGCTTACGATCTCGCCCTTCCTGATCTTGAAGGAGATATCATTCACAGCCATAAGGTACTGATGTTCACTGTTCTTCTGCCCTGAGTTCTTTACACGGTATTTCTTCACGAGGTTCGACACCTCCAGGAGATATTCCTTCTTCTTAGTTTCCATCTAAAGCTACCTCCTTCTCAGGATACAGATGGCAGCAGACACTGTGACCGCTGCCCTGACCGGTGGAGAGGGGGGGGACTGAGCGGCATACGTCCATGACGCTCTTGCAGCGTTCTGCGAAAGCACAGCTGGTAATCTCCCCGCCTGTAAGTCTCGGAGGTTGACCTTCGATGACCTCCAGACGCTTACGTGAACGCCCCAGTGTCGGCATAGCGGAAATCAGCCCCTTCGTGTATGGGTGTTTCGGATCCTTGAAGATCGTGTTGACATCTGCATATTCTACTATCTGTCCTGCGTACATGACTGCCACGTAGTCACAGATATTGGCTACGACACCCAGGTCATGGGTGATCATGAGGATCGCCATGTCCGACTTTTTCTGCATCCTTTTCATGAGATTGATGATCTCCGCCTGGATGGTGACATCAAGGGCGGTTGTCGGCTCATCAGCGAGCAGAATGGTGGGTTCACAGGCGAGAGCGATAGCGATCATGATACGCTGCTGCATGCCGCCGCTCAGCTCATACGGGTTCTGATGATACCGCTGGCGGGGAGAGTTGATACCGACCGACTCAAGAAGCTTAATCACTTTCTCTTTCGCTTCCTTCTTCCCGATATGCTGATGCCGGATGATTACTTCTGCAACCTGATCCCCAACTTTCAGCAGAGGGTTAAGAGAAGTCATAGGATCCTGGAAAATCATGGATATCCGGCTTCCCCTTATCTCGCTCATCTTCTTGCTGGGCAGACTCAGGATATTTTTCCCTTCGAAGTGGACATTCCCTTCAATACGAGTTGTCTTGTGATCGTGGAGACGGAGCAGCGACTTTGTCGTAACACTCTTTCCGCTTCCGCTTTCACCCACAAGCCCGAGAGTTTTTCCTTTGAACATCTCGAAATTCACATGCCGGACCGCCTGAATGTAATCCTGTCCGCTCTTGAATTTGACACACAGATCCTCTGCTGTGAGCACGACCTCTTCTGAAGACATTCGCTTCAACATGCTCAACTCCTTTTCCTTTTCGGATCGAAGAAGTTATCGAGACCGTCACCCAGAAGGTTGAAGCAGATAACCACGATCATGATCGCGATACCGGAGGCGATAACCATATTCGGCGCAATGGTGACAATACTCTTTCCCTCGGCAAGCATACTCCCCCAGTCAGCAGTTGGAGCCTGTACTCCGAGACCGAGATAACTCATCGCGGCAAGGTCAAGCATCGAATATCCGAGGCAGAGAGTCGATTGAACAATGATGGTCGATACACAGTTGGGCAGGATGTGCCTGATCATGATCTTCATTTTCGAGTATCCCAGTGAATAGCAGGCCTCCACATAACTCTCTTCCTTCTGCACAAGCACGACCGATCGGATCATACGGGCCATGAAGGGGACATAGAAGATACCCAGGACAACAATAGTGTTTCGGATACCCCGTCCAAATATCGAGACGGCGATCATCGCCAGCAGGATGGCAGGAAATGAGAGAATGACATCACAGATACGCATAATAATATTATCAAGCCGTCCTCCGTAAAAGGCAGTAATAAATCCTATAGGAACACCCACAATCAGGGAAATCCCGACCACGCACAGAGGACTGAGCATGGCGACCCTTCCTCCGTAGAGGATTCTGCTCCAGATATCCCGTCCCTGCATATCAGTTCCGAAGAAGTGATCTGAAGAATTCCCTACACTTATCGAGGTAAAATCCGTTGCAAATGGGTCGTATGGCGCTATCGCAGGAGCGAAGATCACCATAAGAATCACCAGAACCAGAATAATTGCTGATATAGATGCCAGCGGATACTCCCGAATATATTTTCCTATTAATTTCATATCAATACCTCTATCTCGCCATTAGCCTAGCTGGATTCTCTTATCGACGACGGTACAAAGGATATCCACGACAAGGTTGATGCACAGGATGAGAGCAATGATAACGAGTGTTGCTCCCTGGATAACCTGAAAGTCACCAGCCAGTACTGCTGTGAATACGAGATTTCCTATTCCGCCCACACTGAAGGTCGATTCGATAATTGATGTACCTCCGAGTAGTGCAGCGATCTGAACTCCGTTAATCGTGATAAACGGGACCAGTGCATTTTTCAATGCGTGCTTGAAAACAATGGATTTCACGCTGATACCTTTCGCAATCGCCGTCTGGATATAATTACTTTCCATAATATTGATCATCGAAGAACGGATGGTTCTAGCATTCATAGCTATCATATTGATCCCGAGCGCTAATGAAGGAAGGAGCAGGTATCTGAAATTTTCCCGAACCCCGTCCCCTATTCCGAAAGAAGGAAGAAGCCCGAGCTTGCCCGAAAAAAGGAGCATCAGAAGAAGCCCGGTAAGGAATACCGGAGTAGACATGCTGACCACTGAGAAAAGGGAGAAAAAGTGATCAACGAAAGTATTCTTCTGCAATGCCGAAATGATACCTATCGGAACGGCCAGAAGAATTCCGATTACCACGCTCATAACAAGGAGCTGTATGGTAATGGGAAGCTTATGTGCAATGAGTGATGAAACTTCTTCGCTCATGCGGTAGCTGATTCCAAGGTCTCCATGTAGCACATTTGAAAGCCAGTATCCGTACTGTGTGACCAGAGGTTCATCAAAATGATATTTAGCGTTTATATTCGCAATTGTCTGAGGGGTTGTTTTCGCTCCGCCAAGCAGAGCGACGGCCGGATCCATACCCGTCATGTGCATCATCAGAAAAATGAGAATCGACACTATTGCCAGAATTGGTATCAGCCCCAGTATTCTTTTAATGATATGTTTTGCCATCACGTAACTCCTCATCTCTATACCGGGAGAGCAAGGTCCTGTTTCCCCTTTTCTCTCCCTGATACTTATTAACCTGTGCGGGATGGAGAATCATCTCTCCCACCCGCACTGAAATCTGTTTCTATTTGAAACTCATGTATTTTGCAAACGGTTCCCACAGGAAGAAGGGAGAAGGGCTGTAACCTGTTACCTTATCGTTAATAGCAATACCTCTGAGCGGGTACTCGAAGATGAGATACGGAATTTCTTCCGCCACGATCTGTGATGCTTCAAGGATCAGCTTAAGGCGTTCTGAATCATCGGTAAGTCCGAGCTGTTCCAGAAGGAGTCTGTCAACCTCTGCGTTTTTGTAGTTCGAGAAGTTACCGCCGCCTGCAGCAGTATTCGCTGTCAACAGAGTAGGAATAAGGTCTGTTGAGGGCTCAGGGAAGTCCGCATCCCATCTTACGAGGATGATATCGTACTCTCTTTCAGCAGAGAAGAGCTTGGTTACGTATTCGCTGTAGGCTATTTCCTCAATTTTGAAATTGATTCCGATCTTCGCACCTGCTTCCTGCAGAGCAAGAGATGCACTTTTTGAAGTTACATCACCAGGGACGATTGAGATGATAATATCGACTCCGTCAGGATAGGCGGAAGCTGCAAGATATTCGGCAGCCTTATCCATGTCGTAATCATAGGCAGGTGCGGTTGCGAAGAATTCTTCCCACTGGTCGTCCCCATAGACTCTCAGAGGTTCGGGAAGGAAGGTCGCAGTTCCGGGTGATGCAACGCCTGCTGAAACTCCCTTGTTGAATCCTTCCTTATCGAAAAGACTTGAGACAGCCTTTCTTACATTCACATCATCAAGCGGTGCTCTCTGACAGTTCATGAAGAAAGTTGAAGAAGATACTGAAGGAACGAATTCCATAGTAATCCCTTTTGCCGTGTTGACCATTGCTTTCTGACTGGAAGGAACCTGGAAGGTGGCATCCAGTTCGCCGTTGTTCAGAGCAACGAGGCGGGTAGTATGATCCAGGAAGATGTAGAAGTGAACTTCATCGAAGAACGGCTGGTTGTCCTCATCCCAGTAATTCTCGTTCTTGAGCATCAAGACTTCCTGACCGGCGATCCATTTATCATACATATATGCACCGGTACCCATGATCCCGCCATCTGCTGTACCGAACGCCTCACCGGCTTCTTCACAGTATGCCTTGCTGACAACTGCACATGCGTTTGTTGCAGTTGCATACAGCCATGTGGCATCCGGAGACTTGAGAGTAACGGTTACTTCATATTCACCTGTCGCCTCGACTGTATCGACACTTCCATGCATCCATGCAGTGTATCCTGCATTGTCGGGATCCATGATCCTTTCTATCGAGTATACAACGTCTTCAGCTGTCATGAGTGAACCATCCCAGAAATGTACGTCATCACGGAATGTGAATGTGTAGACGGTACCTGTTTCATCAAGTGTGTAACCTGTAGCCAGGGTGGGTACCATTACATTATCCACATAGGTGTACCAGCTTTCGAGCATCTGACTCACAACGGGTGAGGTGCTGAAACTGTACGAGGTCAGGGGGTCAAGCGAGACAACATCCCCTTCCAGTCCGAAATTGAAAACCTTCTTCTCTTCGGCTTTCACTGTGGTTGTTTCACTATCAGTAGTCTGCTGTGATTCAGATTTCGAGCAACCGGTCATCAGGGCAATGACAATAGTCATGCTTGCGAGCAACAACATAAGAGTCTTCTTCATTTTTATGCCTCCATCAACATAGTGACAAACATCTACGTTCAAATGTTTATTCTTTATGTGACACTAATTATCATGTTGGATTTTTTTTAAATAGTAAAAAAGGGAACTATCCTTTCTGCGGCTGAGACTCAGCCGCAGAGAAAGTCCTACGCATACAGAGAAGGGGGAGGAGTGAGGTTGCACATATCGAGTTTCGGCAGATTTGTGAGGAGATTTTTTGCGTACCGCTTGTACGTTTTGTTCATATGAGTCTGGTCATAGTACCCGCAGTCTGCTGCAAGATCTGCCATGCAGATCTTCTCATCTGAAGCACTGTAGATGTGATACGATCTCTGAAATTTAACTATCTCGCTAAAAACTTTCGGCGACAGGCCCACGTGAGTGTCAAAGAGCTTGCGGATGTAACGATTGGAATACCCTGTATAATGCTCCAGTTCGGCAATACTGACCTGCCCTCCCCTTTCTATAATGTAGCTCACTACATAATTCACCAGAGGAACAGGCTGATAGTCTTCAGATAACCGGTTAAGGATATATTCGGTTACTATTCCTACGCGTTTAGAAAAACTCACCGCCTCTGAAAGCCGGCTGGGAACATCCTCCCTGTTCAGGAATATCGACTGACTGTTGATCATGATTCCCGCGGCATCCCTTGTTGAAAGGCTGAAAAGGTTGCACAGGGCTCCGGAACAGAAACGGACACCGAAAAATGTCTTGTAGCTAGACAGGGCATCGAGTGTTGCATAACTCTTTGCACTTCCTGATATGTAACAGTTCATATCCGTTGAAGAGTAGATCACCATAATGTCGGTGCAGGCATCCGGGATAACCCAGATGTATGGATCATCCACTCCATCCAGTGAATCGAACTGGTAGAATTCATATACGATTCCGAGCAGAGGATCACCGATTTCCGGTTTTTTGCTAAAATAATGGGGTCTCAGCTCGAAATCAGGCTGATGAGGTCTGTAATTATTCGATATAGTGTTTTTCATAATTTCTCCACTTACGCCCTTACTTTCAGCATTTTCTGTGCCACCAATAAAAATCATCCGCAGATCCGTTTTTTACTATCTGTAATTCAAGGAATTCTATAAGGTACGACCATATTAATTCAAATAAAATGAGTGATATTACATACATTTATGTATGTTTTGGTGTTCATATAGACGAAAATGTAGATAACACGACACGAAAGGAAGTTTCAGCCCTCATCCACCGATGTCGAAAGGAAGGAATTATGGCTTTCGAACTAGCAGTAATTGCAGACGATCTGACTGGCGGGATGATGATCGCCAGCCTGCTTGAACGTGAAGGAGTCACTTGCCCGGTGATCACTGAAACATCTCAGCTTGAACATATCGATCCATCTACCGAGGCTGTGGTTTTCGCAAATAAATTCCGCCTCATACCCGCCCCTCAAGCTCAGGAAACGGTAAGAAAGGCGGCAGAAGCTTTCCTGACAGCCGGAGCAAAAAGACTCTACTACAAATACTGCGCCACATTCGATTCAACGGATAAAGGAAATATCGGCCCATGCGGCGAGACTCTCATGGAAGTTACGGGTGCTGAGCGAATGATATTCTCCCCTTCCTGGCCTGAATGGGAGGTCACCGTGTATCAGGGTCATATGTTTCTTGGTCCTAATCTCCTTTCGAATACCCAGAAAATACATGATCCTGTAACCCCGATGACGGATTCAAACCTCGTGAACGTACTGCAGAGACAGACAAAAGTGAAAGTCGGCCTCCTCTCCCACACCGCTCTTCAGGGTGGACTCTCAGCATCGAAGGCCTCTATTGAGGAGCAGGCAGCCGATGGAAAACAATTCTTCATCGTCGATGCCGCTGATGATGATGATGTTATGCAGTGCGCGAAACTCGTCATCGACTGGCCCTGCATCTCCGGAGGAGACGCTATGCCGGGCTTCCTTGCAAAAGTCTGGCGAGCAAAGAAAGAGAAAGAGGAGAAACCCCTCCGTTATCATCTGCCTCCTGCATCAGGATATGAAGTGATCCTAGGCGGTAGCTGTGCCGCAGCGACTCTTCGTCAGCTTGAGTATTTCGAAAAACAGCATCCCCTATTCAGGGTTGATCTGCTTGAGGCTTCAAGGAATCCAAAAATGGTGAAATCTATCCTTGAATGGGCGAAACCCCGGATGAATGAGGGTCCTATAGCGATAGCGACCTCCGGAACCGTCGAACAGGTAGCACAAGTGCAGGCAGTCCTCGGCACAGAGGGAGCTGCTCTTCTTGCGGATACTGTTACCGGTGAAGTGGCGAAAGGGCTCTACGAACTGGGCGCCCGCAGATTTGTGGTAGCCGGGGGAGAGACTTCAGGTCAGGTGTTCAATGCTCTGGGGATCAAGAAAGTGGAAGTCTCCTCGTTTGACAGCTTCGGAGGAGGATACTGCCACGCGGAAGAACCTTCCCCCATGACACTGCTCCTCAAAGCCGGAGCTATTGCTGGAGAGGACCTGTTCATACGAGGACTTGAACGTATGCGATCTGATGAACAACCCGAACAGAACGATGAAGGTGTTGAGGCGGCAGGAACCAAAATCGAACTGTGAGGAAGAGAATTTTCGCACCTGTTGAAAGGGGCACACGAGGAAGGTTTTAAACCTCGCCAACGCTATTTTTAAAAAGACCTCAGAATACTGAGAGGAAAATACATTGTTACTCGGAATTATGAGTAAAATGAGCTCATACTATAATCAGATTAGGACCGAAAGATTTCGTCTTGAGAAGTTAGAAAAAATCAAAAAAGGGGATTGGATGGGAGGTCCTCCCCCATATGGGAATGCAATTGATAAAAAGAAACTCGTTGGGAATCCAGATAAATCATAATGGGAAAAGTATATATTCGAAAGTAATAGATCCAGAAAATCAGTTCTCTGGATTAAGAATGCGCTTAAAGAATGGAGTGTAGACTAGAAGAAACAATACAGATCCGTTTATTACTGTCCACGCAAAGAAAAAACACTGAAAGAGACCATATGTTCTAATAGTAAGATTTCTACATGGTAATTCCTTACGATTCAAGGTGTATGAATGAAATTTCATACGCCTGTTCAATACCATCGACTTCTTCGGGAGAGAGCAGACGGAACTCCCTTTCCTTCATCCTTTTTGAGAAACGCCCTTTATTTCTTCTAAGCATTCTATAGAGAAGGTTCAGTGTTCTGTCAGGCATATCAACCTTCGATTGAACACGCATGCGGAAAGAGTCGTAGCTGACAAGGAAATCACCCTCCTCAGGTATATCGTGTTCTATGGTCTCAAGGACACAACGGAACAGAAACTCAGCGAATGGTGTCGCATCAAAATATCGATAATAATCAATCGTCTCATTCTCAACACTCACATTTTGATCAGGGGTTGTTTTCCATCTGATAAAAGGAAGCACTCCCGAAGAATAACTCTGAAGAACCTTCTCATAATCAGAGATCAGTCGGAGCATCGTAGCTGAAACAGGGAAGATCAGACCAGGAGGATTGAATCCGCTCTGTACGAGGATGTGATGAATGAGGTATCGATGTATCCTGCCGTTCCCGTCAGAAAATGGATGAATCAGAACAAATCCGAAAGAAACCGCTGCAGCGGCAACGACAGGATCAATATTCCCCTCGACTCTCTGATCATATGCTATGAGCCCGTTCAACAAAGAGTTCAGGTTCTCATATTTCGCGCTGATGTGTTGAGGCACCGGCATCCCGTACACTCTGTCATACTCTCCTATGAAACCGCCTGCTGTTCTCACTCCCATAGGAATAAACCGGTAGTCCCCGATCACAATCTTCTGGAGTCTTATCAGTTCTTCTACCGTGAGAGGATTCTTTCCTGCTTCTCTGACAACACTTCCCCACCGTTCAATCCGGTCAAAGGAATCGGCTTCGTTCTCTATCGCAAAACTTGCCTGAGAATCCTTCAGGAGAAGAAACGATGCAGCTCTTGATATGATATTCGGAGGAATTTCAGATGCTGCAGAGAGAGCTTTCCCTCTGATATTCATCCCGAGATAGCTCTCAATCAGTTCGGTTCTTCTCACGAGAGGGCAGAATTCAGGTGTTCCCGGAAGATTATTTATGACCCTGTGTCGCTGGGATTTCCTCCCCCCTTTGACTGTCACCTGAAGATTGGAGTCAATAACCTCGATATAGTTCCCCCTATCGAGATCAGGGAGGGAAAGGAGAGAATCAGTCAGCCATTCATACAGGAACCAGATGCGGCGCGAGTAGCTCCCGGTTGGAGATTGCTCAATAATATTCTCGATTTCATGTGCATCTATCTTCTCGAATAATTTCTTGAGTATGAGAAGATCTACTCCTTCATATTTCAACGCAAATGTGATATATCCGGTCAGCGTAGCTTCCGGTGTGTGTCTCGGTGTGAATATATGCCAGCGGTCTTTCCTGAATACCTTGTGCTTTAATCCAATGGCTGAACATTCGTAAGGAAACGGAGCGGCGAGTGCATGCGCATCAATCAGAGCAGCATATCCGACGGGTTGTGCTTCGACCGGCAGCGCCATTCCATGAAAAACAGATACAGTACTCGAAATATACGTATTCATGTAAACTCTCCATGATTTACTATTATAATACATGAATTTTCGTTATTTTTCAATATTTCTATGAATATTGATTACACAATCAATACATCAGCTCAGGAATCGGGAACAAGCCTCAGTCAAAGAAATGCAGGAGAGGATCATCCTCTTCCTCCTGAGGTAACGGCTGAGTTGTGATCAAGATTGTCTCTCCCTCTATTTTCAGTCCATATCTTCTTAATACGGGAGCGTTATGGTTGAGACATTCTCCTGTGCGCAGATTGAATTCCCATCCATGACGGGGACAGGTTGCGATATCGCCTGAGATATGACCTTTGGTGATATCGGCTCCCATATGCTTACACCCTACTTCAATCGCATAGAACTCTGCATCCCGTTCTTTGATGATTCCTACTTTTTTACCAAGAATAGAAACACTCACAATCCTCTTATCCTTAAAGTCATTCATATGAGCTGCTTTTATATAATCCAATTGTATTCACCCTGCCTTATCATATATGGATGAGAGTCAGTGGCCTTCCAGACACATGTTACACGATGCCCGATTGAGTACCTGCTCTTTATAATTCCATTTCATAGTACATGAGTTTTACATGAACATGAACTGAAAACCCCACATATTCTTTGTAAAACAGATGAAGCAATGTTCAGTGCAGGTGCAATGGCAAATCCCATTCAGCCATATCGAGATTCTACAAGGATTCATCCTTACCCTCTGATGATTTTCAGTATATACTTACTGGAAAAGAGGTAAAAAAAAAGGAGATGCTATGAGTACGAACCATGTTATCTGTTTCAACGGAGGCAGCTCATCGATAAAGGTTGCAGTAAAGGAAGTATCAGAAGAAGGAGTCAGCTCGGTTGTCGATTTCAACTGTCAGGGTCTCGGCACGCCCCATGGATATGTTGATGTTGTCAGTGATGGAAGAAAAGAGAGATGGGAGATGGTTCTCGATGACCACAGCTCTGCATTGCATGCGATCACTGAGATCATCGGGAAGGAGTTCCCTGACCTGAATATTGCAGCAGTGGGTCACCGTGTTGTACACGGCGGGACCGATTTCACCGAATCGGCTCTGATCGATGGAATCGATGGAAAGGTTCAGGCGGAGATCCTTGAGTGCTCTTCCCTTGCCCCTCTCCATAATCCTGCGAACCACCAGATCATCATAGCATCCTTAAAAGATCCAGTCTTCGGAGCAGTTCCCAATATCGCGGTATTCGATACCCAGTTCCATGCCGCCATGCCCGATCATGCCAAGTACTACGGTGTCCCGAAAGAGTGGATTGCCACCTACGGCATCCAACGCTACGGGTTTCACGGGACATCCTATACCTATATCTCAGAGAGGTTCAGCGAACTTACCGACACCCCGCTTGAAAAGTGCAATATGGTGATAGCACACCTGGGTAACGGCTGCTCCATGGCAAAGGTTGAAAAAGGGATAGGAGTCGATACCTCCATGGGCGTGACTCCCCTCGAAGGCCTGATCATGGGTACCAGATCGGGAGATGTGGACCCGGGAATGATCGAACTGATGGCTGAAAAGCTAGATGTGGACGTGAAAGAGATCGTGCGTATCCTCAACCGGGAATCGGGTGCATGGGGCTTGTACGGAAAGGGGACAAAAGAGGTCTACAAGATTCGCGAAGCAGCGGAAGCCGGCGACGCGGATGCCGTTCTCGTACTTGATGTGATCTGTTACCGTATCGCAAAGTACTTCAGTGAATATCTTGGAACGATGGAAGATCCAATGGGAATCATCTTCACCGGCGGTGTAGGAGAGAATGAGGGGTATGTGAGAAGGAGAGTCCTTTCCTTCATGAAGATGTTCAGATGGGACATTGATGAAGATGCGATCATGAGTAGGAACAAGGAAGTCGTTATTGCCGAGAGCGGTTGTGTTGAAGGATTGAAGGCCTGGGTCATACCGACTGATGAGGAGAAGGTATTCGCTCTTGAAGCGATGAAGCATAGCGGTCTGTGATCGAATAAGAAGCAGAGCCCCTGAAGGCTCTTACATGGAAGAAACACCGCACGTAGAAACCACACATTGACACCTGCAGACTGATTTTGGTAAGAATATTTTTAAACGTTCTTAGAGCGCAGCTCATATTCTTTTCCTGCGAAAACATGACTGACGGTTTCAAACTGTAAAGAAGATAGGTATCATCTCACAGAATAACTGAGTGAATGAGATAAGGAGAATCTGAAGATATGGTAGGTCCTTACATCAACAGTATCGGCATCATCTCAGGCAGTATTATCGGAATACTGCTGGGGCGGCATCTGCCTGAAACCATGAAGAAAAGGCTCCCTCTGATGTTCTCCATCGCTGCTATGACCATCGGTATTGTGATGATCATCAAGGTAGTGAATCTTCCTCCGGTCATTCTTGCTCTCATGGCAGGAACGATCATAGGAGAGCTGCTTCGCATCGAAGAAGGCGTCACATGGGGTGCTCACAAGCTTCAGAGCGGAATAGAACGACTGTTTCCAAGCGCAGCGGCAGACCACGAAAAAGATGAACGAATTGAGAAGTTCATCGCTGTGATGATCCTCTTCAGTTTCTCGGGGACAGGAATCTTCGGTTCCCTTCAGGAAGGAATGAGTGGAGATTACACCCTCTTGCTCATTAAAACCTTTATGGATTTTTTCACTGCCATCATCTTCGCCGCAGGCATCGGGATTATCACGGCAACCTGTGCCCTGCCGCAGCTTGCCATACAGGCAGGGCTTTTCGCTCTTGCAACACTGATCGTTCCGTTGACCAGTGAATCGATGTTAGCGGACTTCTCTGCGGCAGGCGGAATGATCCTGCTCGCAACGGGATTACGGATAGCTGACATCAAACCGTTTCCGGTTTTGAGTATGATCCCAGCCCTGATTCTTTCCATGCCCTTTACGGCCCTTTGGGAAAGGTTTTTCAGCTGAGTCGATACCATAAAGACAATCCTCTCGGATACTGTCTCCAGGATAATGGCTCACCAGAATTCATAGGAATGAATACGCCTCTTTGTATACCTACATCACATTCACAGTGCAGTGAACGGAATAGCTATTTCTGTATCTGTGAGGTATCCGCTCTCATCACCGAGATGAACGATGAGTCCATCTCCGATAGAGAGGGACGGATAGGTATCACGAAAGGCTCTGATTCCCAGCGTATCCTTTTTTTTCGGTCTCGCAGTAGATTTCACTTCAATTGGGATGAATACCCCGTTCTGCTCGAGTAGTAAATCAATCTCAGCGCCGCCATGACTTCTCCAATGATATACTCCGACAGGAGATTGCATCGCTGAAACAATCTTCAGGATCTCCATGACGACCATGGTCTCAACGGTACTTCCCCAGCGTGGATGGGAAGGGAGAGCTGATGGCGTTGAGAGAAAGAGAGAATGGCACAGTAATCCGGTATCAGCAAAGTAGCCCTTGTTCTTTCTGCTCACTCTCTTCAGGACATTCCCGGAATAGGGAGGGAGCTCAATCCATTGGAACGATTGCTTCAAAATATCAAGCCACCGCCTGGCTGTCTGAGGGGTGATCCCTATATCTCTTCCCAATTGCGAGTAATTGATTTCCTGTGCACTGAGCGTACCGCATAATTTAAAAAACCTGGCAAACAGAGCAAGGTCCGAGATATCGGCCATGAGTCGAACATCCCGTTCGATATACGTCTGCACATACGAATCAAGAAATGCAGGAACTACTTCAAGAGGAAGCTCCTGTACTCCAGGGAGCTGTCCCCTGTACAGGCAGGTAAGGAGAGGCTCTTTTAACTGGCAATCATATGTAGGCAGCGAATCGACCTTTCCCGTATGTATCACATGTTCCAGCCACCTTGTTCGGGGAGGGGTATCCAGGATCTCATCCAGGTTGAACGACATCAGATTGACCACCACAGCACGCCCGGCAAGAGACTCAGAGATGGAATTGAGAATTCCCCATTGCTGCGATCCGCTCAGAATATACCTACCGGGGGTTCGATCTTTATCCACGAGCCTTTTCAATACAGGAACCAATTGGGGTGCATACTGTATCTCATCGAGAAAAAGGGGCCCCGGATTGTTTTTAAAGAATAGTTCAGGTTCAGACCGGGCATTTCCCACATCAGTAAGCGGATCAAAAACTATAGTTGTATGACTCTCCGCGAATAGATGTTCAATGAGTGTTGATTTGCCTACCTGACGGGCTCCGGTGAGCACAACGACTGGAAAATGCGCGCTGTACAGAGAGATTTTCTCTTGTTGCGACCTGACTCTATACCTCATATGTAGTATTATAATCCGATTTACCTTGAAAATCAATGACTGCATCATCAGTTTTCAAGGTAAATGATCTCATCCTGCCTATCTAACCAACGTTAGAGGATATTCTCTGATCGTCATGCACGGGAACATAAGGATGCAGACAAGTGTGTGAAGTGGAAAAATCCAATTTTTTCTGCTGGACACGAAGCAGTTTCAGGGTGCTTTCGATATTTAGATATGAGAGATCAAGAGATGGCGGCAGGGATAACAGTATTTCCCGTTTTGTGCACTCTACCGGTCAGGTCAAACATAGGGTACGGCATCATGGCTGATTTCTTGTAATCATATAGCCTGAGTGATATATTATGTACGAGACTGTTCACATGACTTGCCTGGTTTGCGAGCAAGTTTTACAGTATCAAGAGGAACTGGATATGCAGAAGGATGAAATAAAGAATTATATCGAAGCTTTCAAAAAGAGGACGCAGACAATTTGCAAATCAAAAGAATCTGCTGCATCTTATCTTATTAAGGCAGGAATACATACGAGTTCTGGGAACCTCACAGAAAATTATTCACAAAAGAAATGGTGTATGTACTCAAGGAAAATTTCTCCTATCATCGGATTCCATGGCTGCTCAACGCAGGTGAGGGAAAAGATTCTATCAGGTGACGATGAGCTGAAGGCAAGTTCAAATGATTATGACTGGCTCGGTCCTGGAATGTATTTCTGGGAGAATAATTACGATCGAGCCAAGGCCTGGTCTCAAGCAAATTTTGGAAATGATGCGGCTGTTCTTGGAGCAATTATCGATCTGGGAAATTGTCTTGATTTTCTGGAGTCAAAATATCTCTCTCTTCTACGTCCAGCTTATCAGAGATTGAAGAGGCTAAGTGAGAAAGCTGACTTTGCAATGCCTGTGAACAGAGATGCAGCGGGAAACTCAGATAAAATTGTTAGACGTCTCGATTGTGCGGTGATAAAAATGATTCATGAGGATATCGAGGAATCAGGATGCTTGCCTTTTGATAGTGTCCGAGGCGTTTTCTGGGAGGGGTCTTCTCCGTATGAAGGGGAAATGTTCAAGGAACAGAACCATATCCAGCTCAGTATCATGAATTCGAATTGTATAAAAGGATATTTCAGACCCAGACAACTGAATCCCAATAGGACAAACCCATGACCGAGGTGTACGTTGGAAAAACGTATTACGGGTAACCATGCAAGATGAAATAGAGGTTCAGAATATGCGATGGAACTTCCTAGGCTGACCAATTCTCTATATCCAATCCCTTGATCCTTGAAAAATGCTTCTCATTGTTCGTCACAAGAATAAGGTTATGGGCCAAGGCCGTCGAAGCGATAAGGAGATCCAGATCATCAAGAACGGTTCCCAATCGCTGTTGAGAGACCTTCAATTCCCCGAACACATCCATCACCGCAGGAGTGAAGGGGATGATGGGAAATATTTCAGATATCCTATAGACTCTGGCGAGGTTCTTCTCTACATGTTGTGATTTCCTCGCGCCATAGATAAGTTCGCCATAGGTTATAACAGAAATCGATTTCGGTGAAGAACGTCTCAGATGGAATTCAGCATTCACCTTCTCATGTCCCTTGAGACTGTAGATGATCATATCGGTATCAATCAAATAGTTCATCTGCCTCTCCGAATCGGTGGTTCTTTGAACCCTTTGAGTTTTTCCGCCCCTTCCTGATCTCATCAATGATAGCATCTGCATCTCTCTCATCATCCCAGCTCCCGGCTAACTGCAGAAACTCATCTGTAGGATTCGGCCTGCTCATCCCCGGCATAGATAGATACGTCTCAAGGATGTGAACCACTTCCTGACTTATCGATCTTCTCTCGTGGGATGCTAGCTTTCTGATGGATTCATACAATGAGTCATCTATATCTTTCACCTGCAGATTTGCCATACCTTGCACCTCCTGTCCTATCATACACCACTTCATGCATTTTGCATATTATTTCATGCAAGAGCTATCCTAGCCACATAAAAACCAACTGCCAGACCTTAAGGAAGCATAGGAGAATATCAAATAGTGTTTTCAGGACAGTTTTCTGATGTATAGTAACGCCAGTTATCATAACCACGGTTACTATTACTAAAGGAGAGAAATCTATAGGTGGACCTGGAGGCATCAGAACATGTTTCATGCCCTTCAGGGAAACATTTCACTGACTCTTTCCTCTTCATAAGGAAACTTTTATATAATTATTTCCCTCTCACAAGGAAAGAAGAGATTCATCAAGTACTGAGCTCACTGTCTGAGCAGAGAATAACGATGTTTCAAAGCCCCACATCTGTGGTAGACTACTCTCGTATAGAAGGAAAAAACAGAGAGGTATGCTATGTTGATGAACCTGAACGAACTCTTCTCCCTGATAAAAGAAACGAACAGCGCAGTCGGCGCATTCAATGTCTACAATCTCGAGACGATCCGAGGGGTATTCGAAGGCGCTCAAGAGGCAGATTGCCCGGTCATCCTCGCCTTCGGCGAGAAATACCTTGAGAACATGAGTCCCGACCTGGTATACAGTGCGGTAAACCATTACGCACAGAAAACCGGTGTTCCTTCAACACTCCATCTCGATCACTGCAAAGATACTTCGGTACTGTACAATGCAATCAGATCAGGATTCACTTCGGTGATGTATGACGGCTCTACCCTCCCATTTGAAGAGAATATAGCGAACACGGCAGAGGTCGTCAGGTTTGCCCATGCCTGCGGTGTCTCTGTAGAAGCAGAGCTCGGGTCTCTCGCAGCAGGAACAGCCAGTCACGAAGGTTCTGCCTCTGATATCGAGATGTACACGAATCCCGAGGAAGCTGAAGAATTCGTCAGAAAAACCGGAGTCGATGCTCTCGCTGTTTCTATCGGTACGGTACACGGAAGGTACAAGGGAACACCGAATATCAGAGTCGATATCCTTAAAGCGATACATGATCGGGTCGATGTTCCCCTTGTACTCCACGGAGGCTCGGGAACACCGGAAGATATCGTAAAAGAATGCATACGGAACGGTATCAGAAAGATCAACGTCAACACCGAGATATCGAGGAGTGCGGTCGATGGGATCAGAAAGCTGCTGAATGATGATCCCGATGTACACCTTGCAGATATCTCACTGAACGAAATCGAATCTGTCCGTGATGCGGTAGATTCGTATGCCTCCCTCTTTTATCGAGTGTGACATGGAAAGAAGAGATTCAGTATTGTAACTGAATCGTATATCGAAGGGGTGTCTCCTTACCAGTCACCTGACAATACGTGTGAACCTTCAATCTGCTCATCACAATCGAGGATATCGCTGTCCATAACAACGAGTGATCTCTCACGCTTAGAACCGAAACACTTCTCGAAGTGCAGAAAACCTCTCATCTCTCTTTCTTTGTTTCCTTCATTGAGTTCATAACAGACTTGAACCAGACGGTTCTCACAGACAAAATCAACTTCCGCATCGGTATCACTGAAATATGAGAGCTCAGCACCGCCGGCATTGAGATGGACGTAGACAGCATTCTCCAGAAGTTTTCCGAAATCAGATTGGGACCCCCGACGCACTTCATACAACCCGTTATCGATCAGATATATTTTCTGCCTTGCCTGTTTCCCTGAACTGCCGAATTTCTCAACCAGATGAAAAAATCCTGTATCCGTCAGATAACCGAGGTAGGTATACAGAGTATCCTTGGAAACCTTGAAGCCCATGCTCTTAAGATCATTATACCAGGCATGCAGGCTGATATGCTTTGTGAATGACTTGATCGATTTGTTGAGCAGCTGCCCCATCAGAGGAACGTTCTGTACCTGATTTTTTTCTATCACATCACGAAGCAGCATGGTGTCCAGGTAACTGTTTAAAAGGAGTTTCTTTGTTTCAATCGAGGGGGAAAGAACCACTTCGGGAAATCCACCCAACCTCAGATATTCTTCTGTCAGCCTTCTGAGTGCTGCCCGTCTCCTTTGAAGAGATTCCGGTTTTACCTCAAACTGCCTGAATCTTAAAAATTCCTTGAAACTGAGCGGGTATATGATGATCTCAACTGTCTTCCCTCTCAGTCGTGATGCTATGTCGCGGCTGAACAGCGAGGCAGAAGAACCGGTGACAAAGATCTGGTACTGTTTATTCTGGAGGTATCTCAAACCTTTTTCAAAGTCCTCAACTTCCTGAATTTCATCGAACATAAAAATCGGTTTTCTACCGGGAAACAGTTCATAATAGAGGGTCGGAAGCAGTTCAAAATCTCGTACAGTGAAATCGGAAAGCGTAGATTCACTGAAATCAAGGAAAACCACCCATTCGTCAGAAATCTTCATCTCCTGTGCTATCTGTTTGAGATACATCGTCTTTCCTGAACGCCTCACTCCAGATATCGTGATAATCTTTAATAATTCGGTCGAAAGCGAGAAATCCCATGAAACATCGCGTGTGAGCGGGTGTTTCAAAGAAAACGTTTCCTGTCCATCAAGGATACAAAGTGTAAGATCTTTCCTTTTCATAAGGAAATTATATCCCACTTCTTTCCTTGTGACAAGGAAACTATCACTTGCAGGATTAACATCCTCCTGTCTGTTACATCTTAATAAAATCTTCTCTATAGGGGGTGAACACGTCCAGAAGAACACCCTTTTCAAGACAGAGGGTGCCGTGCTGTACATTCGGGTCGAAGAGAATCGTATCCCCCTTGCTCACCCTCACCGGTTTTCCGTCGATCGTGAATTCAAAGGAACCTTCAAGAACATAGGTCAGCTGGGTGTGAACGTGAGAGTGCACGCTCCCCACTCCTCCCTTCTCAAAATGGACTTCCACAGGCATGAGAGAGGTGTTGTATGCCAGTATCTTTCGTGAAACTCCCTCCCCTACACTCTCAACCTTCGCTTCTTCTGACCGCAGTACTGTGCTCATCTGATCATCCTTTCTCTGTGAATATTTGATCAGTATGAGTAGATGGCATCAGGAATTGCAACAGAAGATTTCATTCTTTCCTATTCCTCTCTTCTCTTTGTTCACAGGAATATTCACTCTTTTCTTGACGGGACACTTTCCATCCCGTACCATTTTTTACAGAAACAGGAGGCGGTCCTATCAGACTACGGGGGCTTTTCCATACCACATCATCAATAAAGCAGCGACTCATGCTTTTCATCTTCATCAGCATTCTGTGTATCACTGCCCTGAGCACCTTCACCCTCACTACAGCCTTCGGCTACCTCAACACCTATGAGGATGATATCACGAAGAATGCCGATATCTATGCGCTTTCAAGCATGATCGCACAGAACAACTATGCCTTCGAGCAGTACATGCTCTACGGGAACGTGAATTCCCTTGAAATGTACGAGGCAGCTGAACCCCGTCTCTTCACCCTCGTATCGCAGGTCAGAAGGCAGAACAAGGGGGACCTGGAAGCCTATTTCCAGATCAATGCGATAGACTACGGTCTGCAGGCCTACTACCGCTACGGAACAGAAGCAGTCAGGCTTAAATCAGAGGGGAAGGAGGCAGCCTCGTTCACCGCTCCCCTCCTTATGGCACGAAAGATCTATACCTACATCGATATCTATGTGCAGAACCTGATCTCAATACGGCTTGCCGAGCTCGCACAGCTCCATAACGATCAGGTTGGACAGGTGTACCTGATCAGACTGATCAGCTTTATCGGAATAGGAGTCATGGCACTCCTGTTCATTGTCTTCGGTCTCCTGTTTTCCTCAGGGCTCTCACGTCCTATCAGTGCCCTTGCGCGAAGCGCAGCCCGTATAGCCGACGGAGAACTCGATATAGAATGCCCGAAAACAGAGAGAAAGGATGAAATCGGAACGCTCACCCATGCCTTTCAGACCATGACACGGAATATAAGGGAGATGGTGGCAAGCCTGCAGGATAAGGCTGAACTGGAGCGGCAGCTGATGGCGGATGAAGTGAAACTGATCGAACTGACCAAGTCGATGCAGGAAGCACAGCTTCTCAACCTTCAGGCTCAGATCAACCCCCACTTCCTTTTCAATACCCTAAACACTATCTCGCGCATGTCGATGTTCGAACAGGCACCGAAGACGGTACGTCTGATCAACTCGATCTCGAACCTCCTGCGCCTTTCCCTCTCCCATGAAGTCCGTCTCATCCCGTTACAGGAGGAGCTTGATCTCCTCAATGAGTATATCCATATCCAGGAAACGCGCTTCGGTGACCGTATCTCCTTTTCCCTCACTATCTCAACCGATATAGAAGATATCTTCATCCCTCTCTTCACTCTTCAGCCTCTTGTGGAAAATGCCGTAAAACACGGACTTGAACCGAAGGAGGAAGGGGGAACCGTTGCTATCCGCATTGAGTCCTTGTCGGAGGATGAAAGCTATGCCCTTTTAACCATCAGTGATAACGGGAAGGGATTTGATCCTGAGATAGGGACTTCCTCCCGAGGTGATGAAGAAAAAAAGGTGAGGACCGGTATAGGGGTTGAGAATGTGAAGAAGAGGCTGCACCTGTTTTTTCAGGGTACCGAGCGTTTCTCTCTTTCCAGTACGAAAGGCAGTGGTACGGAAGTGAGGATCATCATTCCGAGGAGGGGCAATGCTGAGAATACTGATAGCTGAGGATGAAGTTCTGGAGCGCGAAGCACTGAAACTCATCATTCAGAAGAACATGGCTTCGATTCTGGAGGTGGAGGAGGCGGCAAACGGAAGGTCCGCCCTCTCCCGTATCGCGTCGTTCAAACCCGATATCGTCTTTCTCGATATCCACATGCCCGGGCTCAATGGGATAGAGACGGCAAAGAAGATCAAACAGATCGACCCTCAGATCCGCATTGTGTTCCTCACCGCCTATAACGAATTCGAGTACGCCCATGAAGCGATTCGAATCGGAGTGGAGGATTTCATTGTCAAACCGGCGAGCGAGGAGAGGATCGTGGATCTCCTGAATACGCTCATCTCTACTCTCTCAAAAGAAAAGCAGGAGAGGATAGAACGGGAGAATGCGGAACTGCGCCTCGATACCTTCTCCCTCTACCTTGAAACCGAATTTGTCTATTCGATGGCGGTAAGGGGTATGAGCGTGGAAAAATACACCTCCTTCAGTTCGATTCTCGACCGTGATATAGCAGGGGGAAGAGGAGGACTGCTGAAAATTCACTACGATTCATACCCCCTCTCAGTCGATACCGGCTACCAGCGCGATGTACTGAAAAAGCGAGTCATAGCCCTCATCCGTACCGCACTCGCTGAGAAGGGAGTTGCCCTGATGGTGAACCTTGAGAGTTCTTCCCCCTTCCTTTTCTTCCACTGTACCGACACCTGCGATTCCCTCGTCTCTGACGAGATCTTCAGGTCGCTTCTGAAAGAGATTGTCTCACACATTCTTAAAGCCCTCTCTCTGAGAGTCGATATCGGCTACGGGAGAGTGTTCATGAAGCCGGAGAATGGAAAGGCCTCCTTTCAGGAAGCAAGAAGGAATTTCATAGGTATTGAGGAATCTGTTCAGAGTATCATTGAAACTACACCCGCAGAAGAGAACAACAGGGGAGAGCACTCCCCTGACACCCTCCCCCTCGAATTCGAACTGGAAATCGAAGAGGCTCTCATCCAGGGAGAAAGCACACAGGTGTTCGATACCTTTTCTGCCATCCAGCTATGGTTTCAGACCTCTTCCCTGCCCCTCTCTGCACAGAAGAAACTTCTTGGTGAACTCTCAGTTGTACTCCGTCACGCAGTGACCATGCACCTCCGTTCCCAGGTGACCCTGCGTGCCGATCAGAACATCAGTGAAAGCGTATCGGTTGAGCAGCTCTACACCGACTTCTCGATCCTTCTTCATGAACTCTCCGATCTGATTTCAAGCGAATACCGTGAAGCCGATTCCTCGGTCATAACGAGTGCGAAGGAGTACATGCGCTCCCACTACAAAAGCTCGATATCACTTGAGGAGATCGCAGATTACTGCGGCCTCTCAACCGCTTATTTCAGCCGACTCTTTAAAAGGGAAACCGACAGTAATGTCATCGAATACCTGACAAGACTGAGACTGCAGGAAGCGAAGCTTCTGCTTCGGGGTACCGATCTATCGATGAAGGAGATCAGCACTGCGGTAGGCTATAACGATGCGAACTATTTCACCCGGGTATTCAACCGGGTGGAGAACTGTTCCCCCACCTCCTACCGGAGCAAAAAAATACTAAAAGAGCAAAAAATGTAAGACAGGGCTTTCGACAACGGGATTGATTTCCTTGAGATGTGAAAAAAAGTGATGAATCTGCATCCGTAATGTGCAGAGCTTTCTCAGAACGGCGGATGTAGACTGAGAACGTACCAACAATATACCAAGGAGGATTATTATGGTAAAGAAATTGTTAGTTCTCACTCTTGCTGCTGTACTCGTCGGAGGTTTGATGTTCGCAGCAGGACAGACTGAAGCAGCCTCATCGGCTGAACCGATCGTTCTCAGACTCGCAGAGACCCATGCGGCTGACTACCCCACCACACAGGGTGACTATGAGTTTGCACGGCTCGTTGAAGAAAGAACAGACGGAAGAATCAAGATCGAAGTATATCCGGGATCACAGCTCGGTGAGGAAAGAGCAGTCATCGAACAGGTTCAGTTCGGCGCCATCGACTTCACCCGTGTAAGCATCTCTCCCCTCGCAGCATTCTCACCAAACCTGAATGCTCTTCAGATGCCTTATCTCTACCGCAACCCCGACCACATGTGGCAGGTACTTAACAGCGACATCGGAGATGAATTCCTTGCCAGCATGACTGACGCAGGATTTGTCGGCCTTTCCTGGTTTGATTCCGGTGCAAGAAGCTTCTACAACTCAGTACGTCCCATCACTTCAGTTGCAGACCTGAAGGGACTGAAGATCAGAGTACAGGAAAGCGATCTCATGGTCGGTCTCGTCGAAGCTCTCGGAGCTGTCGCTACACCGATGCCGTTCGGCGAAGTCTACAGTGCCATCCAGACCGGTATCATCGACGGCGCAGAGAACAACTGGCCGAGCTACTACTCCACCAGTCACTTCGAAGTGGCACAGTACTATACTCTTGACGAACATACCCGCGTCCCTGAAATCACGATCGCAAGTAAGATCGCGATGGATAAACTCTCAGCTGCAGATCAGGCGATCATCAAGCAGGCTGCAAAAGACAGCATGGCTTTCCAGATCCAGGCCTGGGCAGATTATGAGAAGGTCGCAGAAGATGCAATCAGAGCAAACGGAAACGAGATCACCTATCTTGATGACAACTCGGAATTCCAGGCGGCAATGCAGCCTCTGTATGATGCACTTTCACCAGAACTGAAAGCTGTCGTGGCAAAAATTCAGGCTGTCGGTAAGTAACAGACCTGTTGTATAATGAAAGAGGCTTCAGCTTGGAGCGCTGGACAGCAGCTCCGGCGAAGTCTCTTTTTCTTGCAGCTGAGAAGGAGGCTCTATGACCATGATACGCAAGCGGATCATATTCGCGATTAACACCATTCATAACTGTTTTGTCATCTTTGCCATGTTTCTGATCGTGCTGATGACCATCATCATAGCACTGAACGTATTCATGAGATATGTACTGAATTCGGGGCTGCAGTGGGGCGAGGAGGTGGCCAAACTTCTTGTTGTCTGGTTCACCTATATAGCCATGGCTGTCGGTGTGAAACAGGGACTGCACATTTCTCTGCAGCTTCTTCCTGAATCGAAGATGCCTCCCTGG
Organism: Sphaerochaetaceae bacterium; assembly: GCA_963677695.2. Classification (GTDB taxonomy): domain Bacteria; phylum Spirochaetota; class Spirochaetia; order Sphaerochaetales; family Sphaerochaetaceae; genus SABI01. Next base: position 569,191 of record CAXXUJ010000001.1, read on the forward strand.
GCGAACAAGGCAATGGAATACATCAAGATAGGTGTCATTCTTATCACAGCTGCAGTGATGGTCATCTTCGGATTCAGACTCCTGCAGTTCACAAGCACTTCCATCATGCCGGCCACGAAATGGCCGAGCTCCACCCTATACCTGATCGTACCCTTCAGTGGAATCCTGATCCTCTTCGAAGCGATCCTCAATATCTTCCGGCTTGAGGATGAAGTCGAGTCTATGGAAACACTTCTGGACAAATTCGCATCGAAAGGAAAAAAACGGAAAGTAACAAAGGAGGAGAACTGATATGGCTCATCAATTCGCATCCACACTGCTGATCGGACTCTTTGTCCTTCTTCTTGTTGTCAGGGTCCCCATCACCTTCTCACTCATCATTGCGGCCTCAGCGACCGCAGTCTATCTTGATATCACCCTCCTATCCATCGTACAGCGCATGGTGCAGGGAGTGAATGTCTTCTCCCTTCTGGCAATACCGTTCTTCATCCTCGCAGGAGAGATCATGAGCCGTGGAGGGATATCGCGCCGTCTCATCATGTTCTCCAATCTTCTGATAGGAAGGATGAGGGGCGGACTTGCTCAGGTCAATATTCTTGCCAGCATGTTCTTCGGAGGAATATCCGGTTCAGCGGTAGCAGATGTCTCTTCTATCGGAACGATACTGATTCCGATGATGAAGGACAAAGGATACGATGCCGACTATTCGGTCGGAATCACAGTGACCAGCGCCTGTCAGGGAGTCATCATTCCGCCCAGTCACAATATGATCATCTATGCCCTAGCCGCAGGCGGCGTTTCAGTCGGACGCCTCTTCCTCGGTGGCTTCATCCCCGGTGTCCTCCTGGGTGTCTCTCTTATGATTCTCAGCTTCTTCATCGCGGTGAAACGAGGGTATCCGAAGGAACCGAAGTACTCACTGAAAGAATCAATGAGGATATCCAAGGACGCATTCCTCGGACTGCTGACCGCAGTGATCATCATAGGCGGAGTCATATCGGGAGTGTTCACAGCAACCGAATCGGCTGCGATAGCCTGTGTGTATGCATTCATCATCACCTTCTTCGTCTACCGTGAGATATCACTCAGAGTATTCCCGAAGATCCTCTATGCATCACTGAAAACCCTTGCAATGGTCATGAGCCTCATAGCAGCCGCAAGCGCATTCGGATGGCTCCTCGCCTACCTGAAAATACCTGCAGCAGCGACCAATGCACTGCTGACACTTACAAGCAACAGAATACTTCTTCTCCTTCTCATCAACCTTCTCCTGCTGGTGCTCGGCACCATTATGGACATGGCACCGCTTATTCTTATCACCACCCCGATCCTCTACCCCGTGGTCGTGGGAACCCTAGGCATGAGTCCCATTCAGTTCGGCGTCATGCTGATTCTGAACCTCGGTATCGGACTGGCAACCCCACCGGTAGGATCAGCACTCTTTGTCGGCTGCGCAATCGGGAAAATATCGATAGAGAAAGCGACGAAAGCGATGCTCCCCCTCTATTCGGCAATGATTGTCGTTCTCATGCTTGTCACCTTCGTTCCTCAGATAGTGATGTACATCCCCACCCTGGTCATGGGCTGACAGACACATCGAGAAGAAAAGCAGAGGTCCCTGAACATTCAGGGACCAATTATTTGGAGAGCGTTTTTCCAGTTATCGATAGGTTTTCTTCTTACGACGACTGTAACCTGCGTTATAGTAATCACTTTACTATAACGAGTGGGTATTGAAGAGTGATTGTACTCCTCATGATTTTTCATTCTCCAGCCCCCTAGGGAGGCTGGGTTATCTTTACATTCTTATCTACCGATGATTCCCGGAAGCCATAATGAGATTTCAGGAATATACGTCACCAGGATGAGTACAGTAAACATCCCTACGAAGAACGGGACAAATCCTCTGAAGGCTTCTTTCATATTTATCCCCGCAATTGAACAGGATACGAATAGACATGCACCGACTGGAGGAGTAAACAGCCCTATACCAAGGTTCGTCACAACAATGATTGCAAAGTGTATGGGATCTACGCCGAGTTCCATCGCGATAGGAGCAAGGACCGGAACGAATATGATCATGGCAGGAGTAAGGTCAAGAATCGCACCGGCAATGAGAAGGACGATATTGAAAATCATCAGAAGTATGATCCGGTTATGAGTAAAACTCAGGAGAGCCTGGGCTATCTTGAACGGAAGCTGCTGGCTTGTGATGATCCAGCTGAAGGCGGTAGCCGCCGCAACCATAAGCATGACCATTCCGTTTATCTTCAGGGTATCGATGATAATTCCCGGAATATCTTTGAGAGAAAACGCCTTGTAGACAAAGAATCCAAGGATGAAAGAGTAGACTACGGCAAGCATTGCAGCTTCGGTAGGTGTGACGATGCCTCCGAGGATACCTCCAAGTACGATAACGATCGCAAGCAGAGGGAGAATCCCGTCCAACGTTGTGATGACAGCTTCCTTGAAGGAAAATTTCTCATCTCTAGGGAAGTCATATTTCTGCGCCATGATGAAGCTGATCAGCATGAGGACAAAACCGACGAGAATCCCGGGGATCGCACCTGCGATGAACAGCGTACTGATCGACTGATTCATCAGAATTCCATAAATAACAAGGGGGATGCTCGGTGGTATCAGGATACCGATGACTGAACTCGTTGCTGTGACTGCAACACTGAAGTCCTTCGTATATCCTTTCTCTATCATTGATGGGATAAGAATGGATCCGATCGAGGAAGAATCTGCTGTTGCTGATCCGGTAATTCCTGCAAACAACATGCTGACCACGATATTGATATAAGCAAGCCCGCCCTTAAAACGTCCGACCATGATGGCTGAAAGTTTAATGAGTCGCTGTGATATACCTCCGCTGGCCATCAGTTTTCCTGCCAGGATGAAGAGGGGAATCGCAATAAGGGTGAAGGAATCGAGTCCGGCATACATTCTCTGAGGAAGCATAACCATAGGAACAAAAGAAGAGAAAGAGACCCAGGTCATAGAAGAGAGACCGAGGACGAATGCAATAGGTACTGATACAAGTGTCAGTACGATGAATACGATAAACATGACAGCAATCATCTTGTAGTTCCTCCGTTCTTCTGTTCTGTGAGCTCTGACACGAGCCTGATCATGATCGAAATCCCGTAGACCACCATGATTCCGAAACTCACCGGAATAATGAGATAGATATACGACATGGGTATTCTGGTCACTGAGGTTACCTGACGGGTAGTAATAGTCATGAGATAGATACCCTGAACGACCATTACAAAATTGAACAGGAATAGCAGCAACTGGATACACAGTTCGAGAACCAGACTCATCCTATGTCCGATATATTCCTTCACTACATCAAGTCTGATATGTTCGTTTCCCTTCATGACCATGGCGGCTCCCAAGAATGAAATCCATATGAAGAGAATTCTGCTCAACTCCTCGCTTGCAGCGAGAGGAGTCTTCAGCACGTATCTTGTAAGCACCTGTGCGAATGTAATTCCCAGAACACCGAGAAATCCTATGACTCCCACGATATTCAGAGCTTTACTTATCCCGTGCTCCACTGTTTTCAATATCTTGCTCATTGTGATATCCAATCCCTTTGGCAGCCGAAGTCAGATTCTCCATCCTCCGGCTTATCCCTTTATTTTCATCTCATATATAATTGAAAAGCTGTACTTTCGGTTTTTATATGTGGAGACCTGACCGACAGACCCCTGACCGAAAAATCACAGCTTTGTGAAAGAATTGCTGCCCCAACAAGAGGCAGCAACTCTTCAGATATACGTATCTTACTGAATATATTCTCTTGCAGCTTCGAGAATCTCAGCTCCGACCATGTCAACGTTCTTGTCAACAATGAAGCTGGTAGCATCTCTGAAGGAGGAGAGATCGAGTTCATTGATAACCATACCTTCTGCTCTCAGGTCATCGAGAACTTCTTCTTCAAGTTCGTTCCAGAGATTCCATTCGAAATCCTGAGTCTTCGTAGCTGCATCCTTGATGACTTTCTGCTGTGCAGGAGTGAGGGAGTCATAGACTCTTTTGCTCATTACGACAACGTTACAGTCATAGAAGTGGTTTGTGAGGGAGTAATACTTTGAAACTTCATAGAATTTCTGAGCATAGAGTGCTACTGCAGGCTGTTCTGCTCCGTCAACAACGCCCTGTCTGAGTGCAGTGTAGAGTTCGCTGTAAGCAAGAGGAGTAGCGATAGCTCCGAGGGTGTTCACAGTTTCGATCATGATAGGATCGTTGATAACTCTGATCTTTAATCCATTCAGGTCTGCCATGGAGTTGACCGGTTTTTTGCCGTTAAAAATACTTCTGAATCCGGTATCATAGAAAGCAAGGAGTTCAAAACCTGCTTCCTGAACGCTCTTTCTGAGAATATCTCCGACCTTTCCTTCAAGTGCGCTCTTCACCTCATCTTTTGAAACAAAGATATAAGGAAGGCTGAAAAGACTGAACTCAGGAGCAAATACGTTGAGTGCTCCAGCAGAGACTTTGGTGATCTCTACAGTACCGCTGCTCATACCTTCGAGTGATTCGCGTGCTGTTCCAAGCTGACTGTTCGGGAAAACCTGAACATCAAGACCAGCATCTGCAGCATTCACGAGCTCTGCAAAATGTCTGTCTGCCTTCAAGTGAGGGTTGTCTTCATTCACCTGATCAGAAAATTTCAACACAACAGTTGAACCTGCTTCACTTGCTCCCTGAGCAAAAAGCGGTAGAAGTCCTACCAGGACAATAAGAAGTACGATTCCGATTCCTTTTTTCATAACCATCTCCTTTTTGTAGTAATACTACTATGTATGAATGGTATAATTATTCTACCATATTCGCGAACTGTCAACTTTTATCTTTATTTTTCTAAAGCCTTCAGAAATTTCTTATGCCGTACATGACATAGTTCTCGTAATTGAAAATCATCCATCAGCATAGCACGCAACAATCAAGAAATATCTATATACTTATAAGTTAAATACATAAAGAGAATCGTAGGTGAGAATTTCAGAATCAGGAATAGAAATGGATACCATGGATCACAGCTGCAGTATTATATGTTTGACAATTGGATTCTGCTGAATAATAATCAAGTATCGCAGTGCTTTTTTCTATCTGAACAAGTGAACATCTGCATGAATGATTGTTTTTAAAGCCTTAATTATAACACCGTTTAGAGAAATTTCTTTGAACCTGTAGAAATCGCATATCGCTAGCCTGAACAAGAAGGAGATCAACTATGAGAATTGACCCTGCCTGTCCCTACTGCCAGAGGCCCCTGGCGAAAGAGGAGATACTCGCTGAAGTGTGCTCTCTTTCATACTCTATTCTCTCCGTGTACAAAAACCAGTATTATCGAGGACGTTGCGTTCTCTCCTTAAAGGAACATTACGAAGAGATCCACGAGATTGACGATACCACCTACCACGGATTCATGTATGAGATAAAACGGATATCCTCTCTTATTTCCAACCTCTACAAACCTGATAAAATCCAACTCGCTTTCTATGGAGATACAGTCAGGCATGTTCACGCTCACATTGTTCCGAAGTACTCTACCCTCCCTGACTGGGGATCCCCGTTCCTTCTGAACCCTGAATCAGGAAACGAGGAAACATGGAAAGAGGTAGTAGAGACTCTGTATAAAGAATTGAACGAAGAAACTATTCCAGTTTAATCGACTACGTATTCTATCACCGGACGCATGATTGAAATCAATGAGTCCCCTTTTCTTTACTATTATAGTAACCCGTGTTATCATAACTACGGTTACTATAAACAGAGAGGGAAGTCCTATGAAATTCTATGCAAGAAAGGATGAGTTGGCAAAACTTGAAGCACACTGGGAACAGACGCAGTATGCATCCTCCATGACAATCCTCACGGGAAGGAGAAGGATAGGAAAAACTTCCCTGGCCCGCACGTTCATAAAGGACAAGAAATCACTGTACCTTTTCATCTCGAAGAAGAAGGAGCAGCTTCTCTGCACCGAATGTGTCGAGATCATCCAGGAAACGATCAGCGTCCCAGTCATAGGAGAGATCACCAGCTTCAGTAAGATATTCAAGCTTTTGATGGAAATTGCATTGAAGCAGCGGATCGTCGTAGTCATTGATGAATTCCAGGAGTTTTTCTCGATAAATGAATCCGTCTATTCGGAAATTCAGAATATATGGGACGAGTATAAAGAGAGATCAAGAGTACACATGATTTTTATAGGATCAGTCTACTCTCTTATGCATAAGATCTTTCAGGATGAAAAGGAACCGCTGTTCGGAAGAGCCGATAGAATCATGGCACTCAAGCCCTTTCCTCCCTCTACGCTGAAACAGGTACTGTTGGATAATAACGCGTATTCGAGAGAGAATCTGTTCTCAGTCTTCACCTTGACCGGAGGGATCCCCCGGTACGTTGAAATTCTGACGAATCACAAGGCCTTCACCCGAGAGAAGATACTCGACCTCTATGTTCAGGAAGACTCACCCTTCCTGCATGAAGGAAAAACAATTCTAATCGAAGAATTCGGTAAGGAATACGCCACCTATTTCTCCATTCTGAGTCTCCTTTCAGAAGGAAGGACCTCACGCTCTGAAATCGAATCGATTCTGGAGAAAAACATCGGAGGATATCTGGAGAGGCTTCAGAAAGATTACAATCTGGTTCAACCGAGAAAACCGGTGGGAGCGAAACCAACTGGGAAAGTTCAGAAATATTTCATCAAGGATAATTTCCTCTCTTTCTGGTTCAGATTCATCTATAAGAATTACTCAGCCATTGAGATCGGGAATTTCGAATATATACGTGCATTGATCACCAGAGACTGGCAGACCTACAGCGGTCCCATCCTTGAACGCCTGCTACAGGCAATCCTGGCAGAAACGAAAGAGTACAACCTCATCGGTAATTACTGGGAGAGGGGGAACCTGAACGAAATTGACATCGTAGCAATCAATGAAATGAGAAAGAAACTGTTCATTGCTGAAGTAAAAAGCAATCCTGAGAAAGCCTCCATGAAAAAGCTCAAGGAAAAGGCAGTGGATCTGATCGCCCAGTTTCCCGGGTTTGAGACGGAGTTCACTATTCTTTCTCTCATTGATATAGATTCGTATATATGAAATTCTGAAACGGTAAAAAACTGAAGAAGACCGATAACAAACCCTTGCTTGTTGATATACCTCTATGGTGGTAAAATGACATAACATGCAGAAAGGAACTGTCTGACTGCTGCCGAGAGGAAAGAGGGGGATACACACGTATGAAGAGCACTGAACGAAACAATCTCCTGTTTACCATCGTTGAAATCATTCTGATCGGTGTGATCATCGGATTATCACTTAAGCTCGTTGCCCTTGAGAAAAAATCAGCTGATGAGTCACTTGATGCAAAGATGATGATCGAAGCTGCTGATGAACTGCGACAGAGCTCTGACGATCTGACCCATTTCGCCCGCTCCTACGTCGTTACCGGTGATCCGGAGTTCTGGGAACGCTATTATGCGACCCTCGATATACGCAACGGTCATGACCCGCGACCAGAGCATTATGACAAGATTTACTGGGACCTGAACGATGAAACGCGCGAAAAGATCACACTGAAAGAGGCAAGATCTCTCAACTCGATCATGGAAGAACTTCCCTACACTGAAGAGGAACTTGCCCTGCTCACCTTATCTGAAAAGAATTCGAATGACCTTGTGAACATCGAAGTCGAAGCGTTCAATACCCTGAACGGACGGTACAAAGACAGTGAAGGAAACTACACGGTAATCGGAGAACCTGATAAGGCCCTGGCAGTCTCTCTCATGTTCTCTCAGGAATACTATGATGCGAAGCATGAGATCATGCAGCCTATCTATTCATTCCTTATCATGCTCGATACCAGAACCTCTGCCATGCTTGAACAGACGTCCAACACAGTGACGATCTATATCGGTCTCATCATTCTTACCTTCCTTATTCTCGTCGGGGTAACCTTGCGGTACTCCCTCTTTCAGAGAAGACTTCACCTTGCCCATCAGAAGAAACTGGAAGCGAATATAGAAGAACTGAACGCAAACAGAAACGACCTTGAAGCGAGTGAGACCCGCTTCCTTCAGGTGGCCGCCCTGAGCGGTACGATGGTATGGGAGATCAATACGAAGGGAGAGTATGTGTACATCTCTCCCAATGTTGAACAGCTTTTAGGCTATCGTGTCGATGAGATGATAGGTCATCCCTTCCATGAGACGGTTCATGAGGAGTATAAGGAAGAGCTCCTTCTCCATTTCAATAACGTGGTTGAGAACAAAAGGGAGATGGAGGAATTCGATATTCCCTATCAGAGAAAGGATGGCAATGTTGTCTGGCTCTCCTCGAACGGAGCGGAAATCCTTAATGAAGAGGGTGAAAGGACAGGCTTCCGCGGTGCTGGTTTCGATATCACGGAACGGAAGAATATGGAGAAGGAACTAGTCACCTTCAAGACAATCGCCGATCAGGCGAACTACGCCGTAGTCCTTCTGGATGAAGAATTGAATCATATCTATGTCAATGACGAACTCTGTTCCCTGTTCAAGCGTGATGCCGATGAGTTCATAGGCAAGTCAGTAACCGTTATACATCCCGAAAGAGTACTTGCCCGTATCGGGGAACTGAAACATGAACTTGACATGCTGGGAGGATTCACCTCAGAGCCGATCGAATTCGTCGACAGCGAAGGAGAATCCTTCTATGCCCTTCTCAACGCCCAGAAAGTGTATGACGCGGAGGGGAATTTCCTATGTATATCAGTGACCTATGTGGACGTGACTGAGCAGAAACTCCAGGAGAATGAACTTCGTTCCAGTGAGCAGCAGCTTTCCCTCGCTCAGGAGATAGCAGGAATGGGCAGCTGGCACTATAACATGACAGATGGAAGCGGCTACTGGTCTGATAACTGCTACCGCCTTGTGAAGAAAAAGGTAGGAACGAAGATCTGGGATATGCAGGAGATATTCAGCCAGATCGTTCTGGAGGATCAGCATATCTTCACCGAAGCGATGGAGGAGATGACAAAGAGCGGAAAGGGAACCGATATCGAATTCAGAATGCTTATCGAGACAGGAGATGAGAGGTGGTTCAGTCTCTATCTCAGACCTGAAATGGATGAGGAAGGAAACATTGCAGTCCTAAACGGAGTAAGTCTCGATGTCACCGACAGCAAACAGGCTGAGGATGACCGGGTGGCACGTCAGGTGGCTGAGCAGGCGAACCGCTCGAAGAGCGTGTTCCTCTCCAACATGAGCCATGAGATCCGCACTCCCCTGAATGCCATCATCGGGTTCTCCCAGATTCTTCAGCGAGATCCCACCCTGCAGCCGAAACAGGTTGACCAGATCGCTACCATCAGCCGCAGCGGTGAGTACCTTCTCTCCCTTATCAATGATATTCTCGATATCTCGAAGATAGAAGCGGGAAGAATAACGATCAACAACACAAACTTCGATCTCCACGGTGTGCTTGATGAAGTGAAACTGATGTTCTCCATTCCCGCTGAGAAGCGGGGACTCTCTCTTCTCTTCGAACGGAGGGAGAATGTGCCTGAGTTCGTTTCAGCAGATGAGGGAAAGCTGAAGCAGGTGATGATCAATCTCATCGGGAATGCACTCAAGTTCACTCAGGAAGGGGGAATCGGGGTCAGATGTCAGGCAGTTCATCAGGATGGTCAACAGTTCCTCAATGTGGAAGTGGAGGATTCAGGTGTCGGTATCCCCAAGGAGGATATAGCCAACATCTTCGATCCCTTCAGGCAGTCTGATGCAGGCAAGACGATCGGCGGGACAGGCCTCGGCCTTGCCATCAGCAAGCAGATGCTTGAGCTGATGGGCGGTTCCATCGAGGTGAAGAGTACCGAAGGTCAGGGAACCCTGTTCAAATTCTTCTTCCCCATCACTGAAGTTGACCCCAAGGAAGTCTCTACAGACCATCAGATCAACCGTGATGTGATCGGACTCTCACCCGACAGCGGAATCATTAAAATCCTCGTAGTGGATGACAGAAAAGAAAACCGTGACCTCCTTGAAGATATGCTCAAGCCTGTCGGCTTCAAAGTGGAGATGGCAGAGGATGGAAAGGAAGGCGTTCAGAAATTCTTCGCCTACACCCCTGATTGCGTCCTGATGGACCTGAGAATGCCCGTTCTTGACGGCTATGAAGCAACCACACAGATAAAGAAAGATGAAAAGGGGAGCAAGGTCCCCATCATCGCCGTCACGGCAAGTGCGTTCGACGATGATGAGAAAGCGGTTCTCCGCTCCGGCTTCGACGGCTACCTGAGAAAGCCGTTCAGACGTCACGAACTGTTCGCCAAGCTGCAGGACCTTCTTGATGTGGAGTATATCTTCAGTGCCGAAGCCGCTGATAGCGATGAGAAGAGTTTCATCCTTACACGGGAGCATATGGAAAACCTGGCCCCTGAAATCATCACAAAGATGACCTCAGCCGTTGATGAAGGTGATATGGAAGAATTCAGGGAGATCGTTATCACAATAGAGGCAGAACACCCCCGCATCGCCAATGCGCTGATGGAACTTGCAGGGAAGTTCGATTACCAGGCACTGATGAACCTGCTGGGAGAAGAGTAGGACACTCAGAATTGCGATGTGCTATGCTCGCTGGTGACTGACCGTATCATCGTATGTTCTCACTCGGAAAGAAGCCATTGAAGGATATTCTTCTGTGTGATTCCATTATGATGTGATCCTGATCCTATCTCATCGAGAGCAAGAAGTAGCTTCGGGTGATGGTCATTGATCGCTTTCAGAGGAGCTAGCTCCCGTTCAAGGGTCTGTTCATCCAGTACGGTTGCTGATACCTGATAATAGGTAACCTCTCCCTGTTTCTGAGCCACGAAGTCCACCTCTTTATCCCCGAGTTTCCCCACAGAGACCTGACAACCCCGTCTCCGGAGTTCCAGATATACGATATTCTCAAGCTGATGGCCGATATCTGATTCGGTGTTCGCCAGAAGGATATTCCTCAACCCGGTATCAGCTATGTAATATTTGCCCAATGTCTTAAGATGACCGCGCCCCTTTATATCGTATCTGCTCACCTTGTAAAACATATAGCTGTCCAGCAGTGCCTGCAGATAGGTATCTATGGTATTGACGGATACTTTTCTTCCACTGGAAATTATCGTGTTGCTGATCTTTTTTACGGAGATGGGACTTCCGATACTGCTGCCGAGCATCTTGATGATACGCTCCAGGAGAGAAATGTCGGTGATCCCTTTCCGCTTCGCAATATCTTTTACCAATATCGTGGTGTAGATACCTTCAATATAGGTTCTGATAATCGAATCCTGCTGCTCAAGCATCGGGATATAGGGGAAGGAGCCATAGCGCATGAATCTGGTAAAGGAGGTCATGAGGGATTCAGTGGTATCATGTGGAGAATCAAGGAATTCTCGGAAGGAGAGCGGCTGCATCTTGATCTCAACATATCGGCCTGACAGCAGTGTCGCCAGTTCCCCGGAAAGAAGATGGGCATTCGATCCTGTGATATACACATCAACCTTTTCCTTTATGTAGAGACTGTCCACTGCCTTTTCAAACTCTTCACACTGCTGAACTTCATCGATGAAGATATAGGTGTATGAGTCCGGCTGCAGCCTATCTGTCATATAACGGTACAGTTCATGATAATCGAGCAGAGACTCATAATCGAGATCTTCAAGGTTGACCGATACTATCTGTCGCTCTTCAACCCCCTGCCCTCTAAGATAGTCTTTATAGAGAGAAAATAGAGTTGATTTTCCACAACGTCGTACTCCGGTTACGACTTTTATGAGATCCTTTTCCTTCCAGTCAATTAATTCCTGAATATATGTATCACGTTGAATCAATTTCATAGATTCATTGTATCACAACAGAAAGATATATAAAAGTTTTTTCTCTGTAGAGAAAAAACTAGATGTAATAATGAAAATAATTCTGTAAAGAGAAAAAACTTTCGCAATAAGAATGAAAAATTCTCTGCAGAAAAAGAACTTTTCGATGTATATTCGTGCCCAGCAGGATCAATGTTGTTTTTATTGCCTCAGCAGGTTGGAAGCTAGTGCTTTCAGATCTATCCCATTCTGCTGCTCTATAGTCGTCTGCCAAGCAACCGGTATTGCAGAAAGACCGGAATAGGCTCCGCAAAGGGCTCCGGTGATAGCTCCATTCGTGTCAGCGTCATCTCCGATATTGATCACGGTAATGAGTCCGTCCATAAATCTGAAACCGGCCGCATAGGAAACCCCGAGGGAGAGAGGGATAGATTCGTAGCTTTTCATTCCCGCTCCAATATGTGCATACAGTTCATATGCGGTACTCTCCAGATCTCCTTTAGAATTCTCAACAATCTGCTTAGCCAGCCTCAGTCGGGTACTAATCTTCGGTGCCGGGATATCGGCACCCCTTCTCTCCCCTTCCTCGGCTGCTTTTATGGCAGCCTCCATCAGCTGTTCAGGAGAACTCTTCCCCTCCACCGCAAGAGAAACGGCAGAGGCGACAGCAGCGGCTGAAGCAAGACCACATACACTTCCGTGTGATACCTGCGCCTGTTCTATCGCCTTGAGGCACGCGGTGTCAGGATCTCCGTGGTAGAAAATACCGACAGGAGCGACCCGCATAGCAGCGCCGTTCGTATCCCCTTTCTTCCCTATCTCGAGGTAGTCTTTGCGTTCTATGATCGCTTCAAGGAAGCGTCTGGTGCTCGGCCCTATCACAGTACTTGCAAGCATATTGTGCTCAATTGCCCATGTTCTCATCTTCTCAACGAAAAGGGACTGATTGAAACCTCCGGCATCAATGAGCGTTTCGGCTAGGATAAGTGTCTCTTCCGTATCATCGGTGATTTCAGCTCTGTGGAGGGATCCATGGGCTGTCTGTTCCTCACTCGGTGCAAGAAAATCTGTGATTCGCCCATAATTCCGCTTCACCTCTTCAGGCGACATGAAGGATGCAGGCATACCCATGGCATCCCCGATAGCGGCTCCGAAAAGCGATCCTGCGGCTCTGTCTATCATCATCTCAACTCCCGTCTATGTTTTCTTATATTCTCGATATTCTCAGGATCGAACATTCCGTGCGGACCTTTCAGGCTCGTCATGTACGAGGCTGCCGCACTGGCAGTCTCAAGTGAGTTCTGAAGGTCTTTTCCTTCAAGATACTGAGCGATGAAAGCCCCTATGAAACAGTCACCTGCACCGGTTGTATCGACAGTATCCACTTCAAAGGGATAGCAGACATATACCCTATCTCCCTGACTTACAGTTATCTTTCCTTTTCCCCGCTTCTGTATCACTAGAGGTATCTTATCAAGATTGAAACTGCCGAGCAGCTCCCACTCTTTCTCGTTTGGTGTAACAGCATAGCAGAGATCAAGAACCTGCTGAAGATAGACAGGATCGATAGCATCGATAAGAACTCCCGGATCGAAAAAAATAGGAGCGGTGCACTGTTTCAGATAAGTGAGGATATCAGAGGCATAGGAGGGATCAAGGAGAAAGTATCCTGTGAGATAGACAGCAGCGAAATCGATATCCGCAGGGATCATGTCAGAAGAGAATATCGACTCTACACCTTTACTCGTGAAGAACGTTCTCTCTCCGTCTTGATCCACCATCGTGATGCAATACCCGGTCCGCTCCGTATCTACGGTTCTGATGCAGTCATGAGGAAGGTGAAAACGGCTCATGTACTCTGAAATTGACTCATCATCAGCTGTTCCGACTGCAGAGACAATATAGGGCTTCTGTTGATACGATCGAAGGGTGATGGCGGTATTGAGTGCACATCCGGAGGGAATCGTACTCTCGGATGTAATGAAGGTATCACCTCCGGGAACCGGGTAGGTGTCAACGGTAAGAATTCTATCAAAGATCACACCTCCCAGAAGCAGAATATTGTGCATCCTGTCCCCCCTATAATACCAGCGTATGTTCTGCAGGCCATGAAAGATATACCTGATCACCCACAGCTATTGCCGATGATGAGAAGAGGTTGTTCTGCTGCTGTACTTTCACCTGACCGAATTCCGTGTGTATCCTGTAAATAGACTGGTTGCCGGCGTAGGTGACGAACTCGACTCTGCCCGCAATGGATGTCTCACTAAATTCCTTCCGAATCTGTATCTTTTCAGGTCGTACGGTAATCGTGAACTCATTGCCCGTTTCTATGTTTGTATTCGAAGAGAAGGCAAAGCGTCTGTCCCCCTGTTGCAGCCAGTACTGATTGCTTCCTTTTACAGTGACTTTCCCCTTGAAAAAGTTCGCCTGACCCAAGAAATCCGCAACAAAGGTATCGGCGGGGTTCTCATATACAACATCCGGTCTGTCGAGCTGAATGATTTTTCCATCTTTCATCACGGCTATTTTATCGGAAAGTGTGAGCGCCTCTTCCTGATCGTGGGTGACGAATATTGTTGTGATACCAACTTCCTTCTGGATCTGACGCAGTTCCACCTGCATATCTACTCTCAGTTTCTTATCGAGTGCCGACAGACTCTCGTCAAGAAGGAGAAGATCGGGTTTTATCACAAGAGCACGGGCAAGGGCTACACGCTGCTGCTGTCCTCCCGACAGCTGTTTCGGCTTTCTTTTCCCGAAACCTTTCAGCTGAACCATTTCAACAGCCTCACCCACCTTCTGTCTGATCTCAGTTCTGCTCATACCCCGCTGTTCCAGGCCATATGCAATATTTTCGTTTACACTCATATGGGGAAAGAGAGCGTAAGACTGAAAAACCATCCCTATATTTCTCTTGTGCACTGGAACCGGGTTTAGCAGCTGGTTCTGCAATGTAATCGACCCGGTTTCAGGCTCTATGAAGCCAGCTACAAGTCGCAATGTAGTTGTTTTTCCGCAACCGGAAGGACCGAGAAGGGAGAGGAATTCCCCCTGCTCCACGGAGAATCCGATATGGTCGAGAACGGTCACTCCGTCATAGATTTTTGTCAGGTCCTGTATTTCAAGAAATGCCATTTATTCATGCTCCTCGTTGTTTGAAAAGAGTGCTTTAAGGGAAGACCTCATCAGAAGTGCAATGAGGGTCACTGTTATGATCGAAGCAAGCAGGATGATGGTCGCTACCGCATTCATTTCCGGAGTGAAACCGAATTTGATCGAGGTGTAGATCTCTATCGGCAGAGTGCTGCTTCCCGTCGGTATAAGGAAGTAGGAAATCACAAAGTTGTCAAACGAGATCATAAAGGAAAGGAATCCTCCTGACAGCATCGCAGGAAGAAGCATTGGAAGTGTCACTCTGTGGAATGTCGTCCACTCGTGTGCGCCGAGACTCCTCGACGCTTCCTCAACTTCATCGCCCATATCTTGGACACGTGCTAGGATGACGAGCGCCGAGTACGGAAGGGAGATGATAACATGTCCAATGATCAGAAAAAGGTAGTTTCTGTCAAGCCCAACCATACGTAATAAAAGGAGAAGCGACAGCCCCATAATCAGCCATGGCATAGTAAGCGGAAGCATGATCAGGGAGTTGTAGAATGCCTTCTTCTCATTTTTCACCTGCTTCAGTCCAAGGGCGAATGCTGTCGAGAGCGCGATGCAGATGAGGGCCGTGATGAAACCTATGGCGAGGCTGTTCACTGTAGCTGTAATGATCTTGTCATTCTGAGCAAGCGCATGATACCACTTCGTAGTGAACACGATAGGCAGTGCGTTGTATTGCGAGGTGTTGAACGACATAATCATCAACACCACAATCGGTGTGTAAAGAAAAAGGAGAAGGAGGAAACTGTAGCCCCATGAAAGTGTATTCCGAATCTTCATATTCTACTCTCTCTCCTATTTCTCAATGCGGATAGGATTCCCATGGAGGCCAGGACCATCAATAGCAGCAGGAAGGCAATGGCAGAGCCGAAGTTCCATCCGTAGATCTCGAAAAACTGATCTTCAATCACCGTTCCTATCACCGACCCCTGCGTTCCCCCTAGTATTCTCGGTTCGACAAAACTTCCGAGACATGGGATGAATACAAGAATTGCTCCGGCGATGACTCCTGTCTCGGTAAGCGGAAAAATAATCTTTCTGAACGTCTCAAACGCGTTAGCGCCCAAGCTTCGGGAAGCCTCCAGCACCGAATCCTCAATCTTATCCATACTCATATATATCGTGACGATCATATAGGGGCAGAAAATATGGGTCAGGCCGATTACTACGGCTGTCCTGGTAAAGAGGATCCCGAGTCCTGCGCCGGGCTCGATAAGATGAAGATTCTGCAGGAACATATCGAGGATACCCCCGTCACGCAGCAGGTTCATCCACGAATAGGCCCGTATAAGCTGGGAAGACCAGAACGGGAGAATGATGAGCAGAAGAAGAAGGTTTTTCCCCTTCTTAATCACTTTCGCGAGGATGTAGGCCATGGGATAAGCTATAAGCAGACTCACAGCAGTGACTATAAGACTGAGCTGAACCGTCTTCCACGTAAGTTTAAGATAGAAGGACTTGGAAAAGAATCTCAGGTAATTCTCCATTGTCCACATACCTAGCCCGTCATCACTTCTGAAACTGTATATCAGCATTATCAGCAGCGGTACGACCGCAAATCCTATGAGAACACATACTGTGGGTGAAATGAGCATCGCACGCTTGTTTTTCATCATCCGTCTTTACCGTTTTACATCATCGGCCTGTACAGTGAAGTACAGACCGATTTCAGTTTTTAAAGTGCTATTCTGCCTTGACTTCCTGCCAGAGCTCGTTCCAGTTCTTCTTTGTCTCACTGTCACGGTATGCCATGAAATGGAGTTTGCCGATCGCCTCTTCACCGAGGTTGTTGTCCTTCACGAATTGAGGATCGAGATCGTTCGCCACAGCCTGATTTACTGGAGCAGGACCGCCGCTTTCAACCCATGACTTCTGGAATTCATAACCGATCATGTAGTCGATGAATTTATATGCCATATCCTCGTTCGGAGCATCCTTGACAACAGCCCAGTTATCCACCCAGCCGATGGCTCCTTCTTTTGGAATCACATACTCGATGGGTTCTCCGTTGAGTTTCATGGCAGCAGCCTGGCCGCTCCACATCATGCCGACAGCGATCTGTTTATTGGCAAAGAGCTTGGAGAACTCATCACCAGTCTTCCAGTAGGTTCTGTTCAGAGGTTTCTGCTCGATCAGTTTCTGCTTGACCGCATTAAGGTCGGAAGGGTTATTAGGATCCTGGCCGAGAGCTATAGCGGCTGCCATCACTGCATCATTGTAATCATCACGGAAAGAGATTTTCCCTGCATACTTTGTATCCCACAGGACATCGATCGATTCGATCGGGTCAGTAAACATCTCAGTATTGTAGGCGATAGAGGTTGATCCCCACACCCACGGTACTGCATAGAGGTCGCCATCCTTCATGTTCTCATCAAGACTTTTAAACCGGTCGAAAAGGGAGTCGAAGCTATCGAGCTTCGAGGTATCTATGCTCTGAATCAAGCCTTCTTCAATCGCGAGGGGAAGGATGGATGCGTTTGGGAGCACCACATCAAACTCTCCGATACCGCCGGTTCTCAATTTCGTGAGAAGCTCCTCTTCACTTGCCATATAGACATGAACGATCTTGCAGCCGTAAGTCTGCTCAAAGTAGTCAAGAACGGCCTGAGAATCAGAACCGTAATCTTTCCAGTTCACGACGGTGAGAACATTCTCTTTCTCTTCAGGAGCTCCACCTGCAAACAGGAGTGATCCGCACAGCGCTGTGATCAGCACCATAACAATCATCAGTTTTCTCATATCTTCTCTCCTTTTTCTCAATCCCTCAAGGATTGATGGTTGTCATCATCTTAAATTCTATATGTGGGCTATAAAGGACTGAGACCCGTTCCACAAGCTCACTGTTTTCAGTAAACACCTCTCCAGATACCTGAAGGAGAGAGGAATTCCCGTCAAGGCCGAACAGATCCCTTTCTATTTCACCAGAAAAAACGGAGTGGACAACCATCTCTATGCGTCGGGGATGCTTATGGTACACCTTACGCATAGTGGAATAAAGGGAATGGGTACTGAAATCAACACTTTCAACTCCTGCAAACAGGTTCAGAGGAATGTAGGATGTGTCGAGCGTCAGATATCTCACTGTATTGAATTCGTTCACACCTCTTGCCCTGACAAGTTTCAGCATCCCGTTTTCTACACTGTGCTCTATGATTTTCGTTACGGGGCTCTTCCCGAGGGAAACGATGTAGTCTGTAAAACCGTTGAAATTCCAGATGCTGTAGCTTACTTCATTGACTGAAACGAAGGAGCCTTTCCCGTGTTCGGTTCTTACAAGCCCTTCTTTTACTAATTCAGAGATAGCTCTTCTGGCAGTCTGGCGAGTAATCTGATAGTTCTGTGAGAGCTGAGTCTCACTGGGAAGGAGATCACCGGAGGCATAGGTGCCGTTTTTGATTCTCTCTGAGATGATTTCCTTGAGCTGCAGATAGAGAGGTATTCCATCTCTCTTGTTCAGTTGTTCACTCATGTGTACAAGTATAGCACACAACTTTTTCATTGCAAGAGTAATTTCAAAGAGATATTACACGTCTTTCTGTCAGATGATCGCGTAGGTCCCTATGGCTGTGCAGCCGGTCTTTTTTGTTGAAGGGATGATGACTTCGCTGTAGGCTGTGGCGTTCCTTTTTCCGAGTGAAGTGACACGGGCACGGACGAGAATGTACCCTTCCATGGGTACCGGACGAAGATAATTTGTCGTCATCGAGATTGTCGGTGGGATATGGCCCCGGGAAAAACAGAAGACGGCCATACTCATCGTCAGATCCATCATAGCGCTGGACATTCCACCGTGAAGGGTTCCCAGACCGTTTAAAAGCCAGTTTTCTAAAGGAAACTTCAGTACGATACCCTGGACGGCATCATCGGAAGAGATGAGCTGCGCCTTCAGTTTCCCGTTGAGGGTATGAGCCATATCGTTATTGATGAACTCAAGTTCCTTCTTCAGCCACTCGTCTGTTGTCAGCTGCTCTTCATTCATGCGCTTCCCCCGTTCACGTTTCAGAGCGCCGGAGATTTTCCCCGACGCTCTGAGTTTGTTTTCTTTGTATAACGTTCGTTCAGTATAACAGGCGATGAGCGGATTTCATAATATCAGAACTTCGCTTCCGGGAAACGAATTCATCACTCGCAGTGTTATGTGTTCAGAAGTCTCTTCTTCGCAGCATCATACATCGGTTCGGAGTTGAGGTCTGAGTGCATCACCCTCGTATTGCAGAAATCACCGAACATCTCGGTTCCGAAGGTCATATCGAGGTCATCGACGATACGCTGTTTCCATGGTCTCCTGATCACCTGGGCGGTAAGCCTTCTGATGCTCCTGTGCTGGGCCATGATCACATCGGCAATCTCATAAGCTCTCTCAATCATCTTATCTCTGGGAACGACCTCGTTCACCATACCGTAATCGAGACACTTCTGTGGTGTGAGCATCTCATTCATTAGCATTGCATAGGCTGCCCGTCTTGTTCCCATCAGTTCGAAGAAGCAGCTGTGAATGCCGTCTCCCGGAACGATTCCGTTGATATAATGGGGATCGG
The DNA here is from genome assembly GCA_963677695.2 of Sphaerochaetaceae bacterium. Taxonomy (GTDB): domain Bacteria; phylum Spirochaetota; class Spirochaetia; order Sphaerochaetales; family Sphaerochaetaceae; genus SABI01. Next base: position 588,753 of record CAXXUJ010000001.1, read on the forward strand.
AGATCACCACGTCATCGGCCATGATACAGAGGTCGCACATAAGTGCGAGTTCCGAGTGGCCTCCAGAACCGCTGAGGATACCGATGGTCGGGACTTCGACGTTCTGAATCATGCTTATCAGCATGCGACGGCCATCGACGAACATGTTCTGGTACCTCGTTCCGGCGGGATCAGTTCTCTCGGGCTTCCAGCTCTCATCCTCGAAGTTCGCAATCCAGTACTCACCTGTACCGCTGAAGATGATGCATTCGATCTCCGGGTCCTGACCGACTATCGTCCACATCTGTCCGATGGCACGGTGGAGTTCCATCGACCACATCTGCGGTTCTCCATTGCTGTGCATCTGTATCAGAAGGACACCGTCTTCCCTCTTTTCCATGTGGAAGTGCTGCTTGAAGGTCTCACTGTACTCATCGAAAGAAGGCCAGTGAGGGTATTGAGTATTGGTCATTGTCTTTTCTCCTTATCTTTGTCTGATACTGAGAAGGATGGGGGAGAATCAGTGAATAGGGAAATGAAAAAAATGCATAGATCAGCAGAACTGATTCGATCTGGAGCGCTGAGAGATCTCCCCTGCGAGGGCGATACAGGGAATGATTGCCGGATTCTCATTGTCCTTTCTCCATGAGAGGACGACCCGAGCTGAGAGTTCGTACCCGTCAATCTTCTTCATCAGGATGTTATGGTGTGATTCCCTTCCTGCTATGACGAAGGCGGGAACAAGGGAGATGCCGAGGCCCGATTCCACATGAAGAAGGAGAGCGTCGATCGAGCGGGTGTAGGTGATGGAGATGTCTCTCTCGCTTATGAAGAGTTCCTCAATGAATGGTGGATGGGTGAAGTTGGGAAGGATGATCCTCTCTTTCCTGATATCTTCCACGTTCAATGTCTCCATCGATGCATAGGGAGAGTCCTTCGATACCAGTACATAGAACTCCTCACTGCAGAGCTCTCTGTACTCCAGTGATTCATACTCTTTCACCGAAAAAAGGAAGGTGAAGGCGAGGTCTAGCTCGCCGCAGGCGAGGGCTTCGGTGAGGTCAGTGGTATTGTAGTTCTCAATACCGATATAGACGCTGCTGTATGTTTTATGAAATTCGTTGATGATGCGGGTCACCTGATGGTTGATACTTCCGATGGAGCCGATCTTCAGATACCCGCTCGCGCCCCTGTCAGCCTCCCTCACCATAGAGGTGATATCTTCGATATTGCGGAGAAGCTTTTCCGATTCTGACTGGAATATCTCACCTGCGGTGGTCAGCTCCACAGCCCTGCTGGTCCGTCTGAACAGGGAGACGCCCAGCTCCTCCTCTAAAGCGATGATCTGCCGGCTCAGGGCAGACTGGCTGAGATAGAGGTGCTTTGATGCCTGGGTATAGTTGCGGTACTGGGCAAGGGTGAGAAAGTACTGAATCTGTTTCGTATCCATAGGAAAATCCTTACACAGAAAGAGGGAGGAGGCAACTGAAGAATCGGTAGGTTTGACTTACAAAATTGGAAAGGACGCGATTGATGAAGATATTACTGCTTCTCCTTCATTCTTTTCAGACAATACCTTATACTTGCCCTATCCTACAGCAGAGTGACAGGAGCAGATACGTTGAGAACACTGATTTCATGGAATGTGAACGGCATCAGAGCTGCCGAGAAGAAGGGCCTATTCGACTGGATGAAAGAAAAGGATGCAGACTTCGTCTGCCTTCAGGAGACGAAGGCGCAGGTAGATCAGCTCAATGAGACCTTCACGGCGCCCTCAGGATATTCCTCCTGGTTCGCCTCCGCAGAGAAGAAGGGGTACAGCGGGGTGGTCACCTACGCGAAGAATGAACCACTGAAGGTATCGACTCTCGGGATAGATGAATTCGACACCGAAGGGCGTTCCCTTATCCTTGAGTATCCTGATTTCACCCTGATCAACTGCTACTTCCCCAATAGCCAGGACGAAGGAAAGAGACTCGATTACAAGCTGCGATTCAACAATGCGGTCAAGGAATACTGCGACAAGGTTGTCGCAGAGGGAAAGCAAGTCATTCTCTGCGGGGACTACAATGTCGCTCACAAACCGATCGACCTTGCCAATCCTACGCGCAATGAGAAGAACCCCGGCTATCTTCCAGAAGAGCGCTCCTGGATGGATTCCTTCCTCTCCTCAGGTTATGTTGATACCTTCAGGAAATACTGTCAGGACCCCGACAGGTACAGCTGGTGGTCCTACCGTTTCAAGGCGAGAGAGAACAATGCAGGGTGGCGCATCGACTACTTCTGCGTGAACGATGCCTTCGAAGATAATCTCATCAGTGCAGACATTCTCGATCAGGTGATGGGAAGCGACCACTGTCCGGTCGAACTCTGCATCAACTGACCATTACAGGATCTGCTCGAATACCATCAAAGCCGTGACAGCTATCATAGCCGCCCCTGAGACTCGCGAAATCCCCCTGGCAAGTGAGGGCCTGCTTCTAAGCACTTTCTGTGATGAGAAGCCCACAAGGAAATAGACCACAGAGCAGTTGATCAGGTGAATGAGACCCAGAATCAGAAGCTGTGTCAGTGTGGAAAAAGATGACTGAGCATCAATGAACTGGGGAAGAAGGGCAAGAATGAGGAGGAAGACCTTCGGATTCAGTCCGCTCACCCCTATTCCCTTGAATACCCATCTCAGAGGTGAGAGCATAATCTCTTTTCCGGAATCAGAGGGTGAGGAGGGGTGGAAAAAACTCCCGATTCCCATCCACAGCAGGTAGGTTGCTCCCAGTATGATGAGTGTTTTCATGATCATCGGCTGCGTAGAGATGATCACGCCGAGACCGGCGATCACTATAGAGGTGAGAAGGGTATGGCCGAGAAGCAGACCTGAGACTCCCTGAAGGGATCTCCCCCTGATTCCCGCCTGAATGGCGTATGCCCAGTCCATTCCCGGTGTGATAACAAACAGCATTGATACAGCCCAGAATGCAAATAGTGTCGACATGGATACCTCCCGCTTGCATAGATCCAAGATTGAGGGAAGTATAGAATGAAATCGACGAGAATGTGCTTTCAATTTTTTCTACATATTGTATAATAATTAGAAGGATATTCTACATGGATAGCATAGATAAGAAAATTATTGCTTTATTACAGAATGACGGGCGACTTTCTGTCACCGAAGTCGCTGACCAGGTCGGCCTGAGTCTCTCACCCTGCCACCGACGGATCAGGAAGATGGAGGAGGATGGCGTCATCAGCGGGTACAAGGCCCAGATCGAACCGGGACGTGTCGGTCTCGGCTTTTCCACTATCATATTCGTCACCCTCAAGGTGGGTGACAGCGAGGCTGTCGGAGCATTCGAGAAGGCCGTGCTCGATATCAACGAGATCATTCTCGCCCAGAGATTATTCGGTGAGATCGACTACTTTCTTCAGGTGGTGACCAAGGACCTTCCCGCTTTCCAGAAGCTCTATGACGAGAAACTCTCCTGCCTCCCCTTTGTCCAGCGTCTCAATTCAACGATGGTGATGAAGACAATTGTGAGGGACCGTCCCCTTTCACTGATCATAGCGGAGAGGAGATAGGAATCTGCAGTAGGGAGGTTACTCAGGAGAGAAGCTCTCTATAACCGATGCAATATCTCGGAAAATCTGCTGAGCAGAGATGGAATCGTCTGGGTCACCGTATTCCAGACAATTTCGTCATCAACAATGTCATATCCATGTATCAGTCTGTCTCTCATTCCAGCCATAGCTTTCCACGGAATATCAGAATATGATTCTCTGAAAGGTTCAGGCAGCCTTTTTACAGCCTCTCCAATGACCTCAATACATCTGATTACCGCAAATACTGTTTTCTCATCAGCATGGAACTCGCTGAAAGACATTCCGTGAGTGAATTCCTGTGTAAGCTGCATTGAATAGTAGATATCCTGAAGGGAATCAGTATGATCATATTTCACAGGTACACAACCTCCGCCAGTACAGATGTACTGATATGGGGTTTCAATGAAGACTTAATAACAAGATCAACAGGAACTCCCAATACTTCCTTCAAGTCTTGTTCAATGGAAATAAGTTGAATAAGATCAAGTTTTGACGGTCGTACAAGGTCAATGAGAATATCGACATCGCTGTCATCATTCTGCTCTCCCCTCGCATATGAGCCGAAAATTCCAATCTCAGAAATTCCCGAGGCTACCAGAGAGGGTTTTTTTTCGATCAGAATTCTTTTAACCTGCTCTATTGTCATAGTGTAAATATACATGAAGCAGCAGAAAAATGTAAGTCTATATTCGGGTACACATACATTGTGTCAGCCAATCTTGAAATCACATGATGAGAGATGTTGTCTCATACACCGAAGGGATTCCTGTCTCCTGAAATTGTATCCAGAAGACAGGAGGCTTAGTAACATGATTGACCCATCAGCGCTGAACACGTCCGCTGCCGTCCCCTTCCATCAGTTTCAGGACTTCATTCTTCAATGTAAAGTTAAAGTCTCCGGGGATAGAGTGGGCAAGACAGGAGGCTGCTACCGCGTAGGAAAGGGCGCTTGAGTAGAGGTTCTCTCCGGTGAACTCCTTGTCTGTCAGTGCGAAGATCAGTCCGGCTGAGAAGGAGTCTCCTCCCCCTACTCTGTCGACAATATTCTTTATCTCGTAAGGGGTGTACTCTCCCCCCTTCATGGGTGCGAGAACAGAGGACTCATCACTTGAGTTATAGAGAAGAGCTCCCCAGTTGTTGTGCGTCGCTGACATACTCTCCCTGAGAGTGGTCGCGACCAGTGCGATATTGGGGAACTGCCTGACAATCTCTCCAGCGGTCTTCTTGTATCCCTCAAAGTCGAGTGTTCCCGAGGTGACATCACTTCCTGAGTGGATACCGAGGACGTCCTTGGAATCCTCTTCGTTTGCAATCAGGACATCGACGTAGGGAAGGATCTTCCTCATTGTTGCCTGAGCCAGTTCCTTCTGACTCATTGAGGGGTCCCACTTCCACAGCTTATTGCGGTAGTTCAGGTCACAGGAGACGACAAGTCCCTGCTCTGATGCTTTCTTCACAGACTCAATGACGCTTTCAGCGGCCAGAGATGTCAGTGCCGGAGTGATGCCGGTCACATGGAGCCAGTCTGCTCCGCTGAAGGCGGCATCCCAGTCATAGGCCTCAGGTGGGGTGAGAGATATCACAGAGTTGTCACGATCGTACATCACCTTGGAAGGGCGCTGGTTCGCACCGGTTTCCAGGAAGTAGATACCTATTCTACCCTCCTTGCTTCTCACAATCTGAGAGGTATCGACTCCGAGTCCTCTCATGTTCCTGATACAGGCATCTGCCATCACGTTCTCAGGAAGGGCTGAGACGAAACTGACATCCCGTCCGAACATCGCAAGAGAGACGGCGACGTTCGCTTCTGCTCCGCCGAAGGTGATCTCCACCTTCCCGGGGAGGGACTGGTAGAAGGTCTGCATCTCAATCGATCCGATTCTAGTCATCACTTCCCCGAAAGTAATGACTCGAGGACTCTGTTTTGCATGGATAGCTGCAAGTTTCTGTTCAAATGTCTTGTTCATACTTTTATCCTCTCACTTCGTTAAATATCGCGACGGCGCGTTCTGCTCTTCGGGCAATTTCATCCCAGTCCTTTGCTGCGATGAGATTGCCTCCTGCAATCCAGGAGCCTCCGATGGCAAGGATCTCGGGCAGCTCGAGCCAGCTTCTCATGTTATCTTCCGACAACCCTCCGAGGGGCATGTAACGAAGGTTCAGGTGCTTGTAGGGGGCATTCATCGCCTTCAGGTAGTTCACTCCGCCAAGCGGTTCGGCAGGGAAGATCTTGAGGATGCGGCAGCCGAGACCGACAGCAGTCTCTATCTCACTGGGAGTGGCAATACCTGGAGCGAAGGGGAAGTTCAGGGACTGAGCCTGTTTCACCACCGACGGATTCAGCCCCGGTGATACTCCGTAGTCCCCTCCTATCTGACATACCTGATCGACCTGATCAGGTGAGAGCAAAGTTCCTATTCCGCTCAGCATCTCGGGAACCTCAGTAACGATTTGTCTGAGTGCTTCGGGAGCGGCTTCGGTGCGCATGACAAGCTCGATCGCGGTGATTCCTCCCTTGATCAGAGCTTTCGCGACAGGAACCGCATCAGCGGCATCCTGTATGGTAAGTGTGGCGAACACTCCTGCCTTTTCGATTGTTGAGGCAAGTGCTTCGCTGAATGATGTGTTCTCCGGCAGCATGGTATGTACACCTTCCTTTTTATCAGCTGTTCGTTCAGCGATTCTTCTTTATTCAATTATTCTCTTTCGATGCGTTCTGCATCGCAGATCGCCTATTATTCCTTCGACCACTGCCAGGGAACATTGCAGTTCTGAACGCAGTACTTCCCTCCGGTGATCTCGATATCGGTTCCTGTGTAATAAGCCCCATCACTTGATGCGAGATGGACGATCAGTTTCGAGAGATCCTCGGGAACGCCGAGACGTCCCATGGCGATATTCTTCACATACTCATCAGAGTAGTTGCTGATGGAGTTGGTACTCATATCGGTCCTGATCATTCCAGGGATGAAACCGAACACACGGATCCCGTAGGGGGCGAAGTTTGCCGCCATACTCTTGGTCAGAGAAGATACTCCCGCCTTCGTCATCGCATAGAGCACGCCCTGAGCGTGGGGGATCAGAGCGGCATAGGAAGAGGCGTTGATGATCACTCCACCCTTTTTCAGCTCGATCATCTTCTTTCCAGCGATACGGCACCCCTCATACACCGCCTTCAGGTTGATATCGACAACGGTATCCCACTCCTCATCGGTGAAATCGAGGACAGGCTTGTCGATCACGACAGCGGCATTGTTAATCCACACATCGAGGGAACCGTGCTTCTGGGCCGTTTCATCAGCGAATTTCTTCAGTGCCGAGGAATCCCTCACATCCATCTGAACGCAGGTGATGGCAAGAGCTTTCTCTGCTGCATACTGAGTGAGTGCATCCAGCTTATTCTGAGAACGTGAACAGACATACACAGTCGCTCCGCGGGAAGCGAATTCCAGGGCCATTGCCTTCCCGATTCCGGTGGCTCCCCCTGTGATGAACACAACCTTCTTATCAAAATCTCCACCCATATTTCTTCCATCCTTTTTAACATCAATATGTGCAGTTCCACCTGGCAAAAGGGGCCTTTCCAGGACCTTCTGATTATCCATGGTTCGAACCAAATTTTATTGCATTTTCCTCCATAAAATGAGAAAATACAAACTATAATAATGGTCTATCAATTATACCAATGATTACAGAAAAAGGAAAGGTAAAAATATGTCAGGAAATCAAAGCGAACCTCGAAGCGATTTTCGCAGTCCTCTCCATGAAGCGGCCGTACGTTTCCCCCAGACAGAACTCTGGAACGACTCCTGCGGAATGGGAGAAGTCCAGTTCGCCCTTGAACGGGGAGCCGTCGGGGCGACCTCGAATCCCGTGATTGTCGGTCGCATCCTCAAAGAGGAGATGGAACGCTGGGAAGATCGCATCCAGGAGCTTCTCACCAAGGAGATGCCCGATGCCTGTGATATTGACCTCTGCTGGCAGCTGACAAAGGAGGCAGGAAAGCTGAGTGCGGAAACACTGCTTCCCATCTTCGAAGAGACGAAAGGGAAAAAAGGATGGCAGGCGATACAGGTAGACCCGCGCTACTACCGCAGCGCGGAAAAGACAGCTGCCCATGCGATTGAGCTCGCTTCCCTTTCAGAGAATATTCTGATCAAGATGCCGGTATCCTCTGTCGCTCCCGAAGCTATCGAAGAGTGCATCTACCAGGGAGTGAGCACCAACGGAACTGTCTGTTTCGGAATTCCACAGGCCGTTGCGGTAGCCGAGGCCGTGGAACGGGGCCTGAAACGTCGTGAGGCGGAAGGAAAACCGATCGATCACCTCAACCCCTCCTGTACGATCATGTCGGGCAGGATAAACGACTGGATCGGAGAGGTCGTTCTCAGAGAGAAACTTCCCGTTGCTCCCGAGCATGTGGAACTGGCGGGAGTCGCCATTCTGAAAAAGGCTTACAACCTTTTCAAAGAGAGAGGGTATAGGCTGAGAATACTTGGAGCCTTGAACAACAGCCATTGGCTCTGGACCCATTTTATCGGAGGCGATCTCATTCTGACGATCAACCCGGTGTGGTGGAAACGTCTCGAAGGATGCTCTACTCCCGTGGTAAGCAGAATGGAAGAAGACGTTCCTCAAGAAGTGATCAATGAACTGCTTGCGCATGTCGATGAGTTCAAAAAGATCTATAATGAATTCGGTATGAAGGTATCGGAGTTCGATGAGTACGGTGCCTTTCACAGAACGATGCGTGAATTCTATCGGGGTTATGAGGGATTCCTTGAGTACCTGAGATCGTTCATGCTTCCCCTGCCCGAAGAGCTCTGACAAAGACAGAAGAATAACCGGGGCCTTCAGCCCCTGCTCAAAGATATGATTAAAAAAAAGAGGTGAATAGATATGAAACGACATGAGAATAAAATTGCTCTGGTATTCGGAGCAGCATCAGGTATAGGAAGAGGTGTCGCACTCAAATTTGCAGAAGAGGGTGCGAAGCTTATGGTTTCAGATATTAACGATGAGATGCTCAAAGAGGTGGAAACCTCCTGTGCCGAATTCGGCGTTCAGGCGGCAAGAATTACCTGTGATATCTCGAATCTCGAAGATATCCGCAAGGTGACCGAGTTTACCGTGGAAACCTACGGACGAATCGATATCATGGTGAATGCGGCCGGTATCGTGCAGAGCCGCCATTTCCTTGAAGTCGAGGAGAAGGACTGGGATAGAATCATAGATATCAACCAGAAAGGAACCGCCTTCGCCGGCCAGATCGTCGGAAACCAGATGGTGAAACAGGCCAAAGCGATTCCTGAAGAATCGCGACCAGAATGCAACGGCAAGATAGTCAACTTCTCGTCCATCGCCGGACGGAGAGGGAGACTCTTCCAGGTTCACTATGCAGCTTCCAAGGCAGCTATCATCAGTATCACACAGACAGAAGCGTATGCTCTCGCCGATTACGGAATCAACGTCAACGCCGTCTCCCCCAGTGTCGTGAAGACTCCTATGTGGGATAGGAGCATTGAAGGAAAAGCTGCCACCCTGGGAATCTCTGTTGAGGAAGCAACCGCTGAGATGATTGAGAAGATCCCCTTGAAGCGAATAGGGAAGATCGAGGATATCAGCAAGGCAGTCAGTTTCCTCTGTTCAGACGAAGCCGATTTCATCACCGGTCAGACGATCAACGTCGACGGCGGATATGAAATGAACTGACCCGGGCACGTTCTTGCACGACAGCCTCCCGGGATAGGGAGGCTTTTCTGTATCCTGGGATATATATTCAAAGCTTTTTCCCCTCAGAGTTTAAAAAAGCGTACCAGGAGGAGGTACCTGGTACGCTTAACGAACGATATATACACAATCTGTACATTGTTTTCTTACTGAAGAGTCTACTGCAGGTTTTTCAGAATTCCGGCAGCAATCTCACTGATCTGTACCGTTGTCTCTGCAATATATGCACCGGCGCTTCTCATGGCCTTCTCCTTATTGTCGGCACTTCCTTCACCGTTGGGAGAGACAATCGCACCCGCATGCCCCATGCTTCGGTTTGGTGGTGCATTCTTTCCTGCTATGAAAGTGATGACAGGTTTGGTCACATGATTCTTGATGTACTCGGCTGCGAGTTCTTCTTCGCTGCCTCCTATCTCCCCTATAATCACGATAATCTTCGTTTCGGGATCGGCTTCAAGGAGAGGAAGGATATCGACGAAACTCGATCCTGCGATCATATCGCCTCCGACTCCTACCACAGTTGCCTGTCCGATACCCGAGTTGGTCATATGGAATACGGTCTCATAGGCGTTGGTGGCGCTTCTGGAAAGAACGGAAACGGGACCGGGAGAGAAGATTCTATGGGCCATGAAGCCCGCCTTGCTCTTTCCCGGAGAGATAATACCGAACGAGTTCGGTCCAATCAGTCTCACGTTCCTGCTGTGCGCGAGGTGGTAGAGCCTGAACATATCATATACCGGCACACCCTCAGCGATCGTTATCACAAGGGGAACCCCGCTCAGGATAGCCTCTTCGGCACCTGAGTACATATGGTAGGGAGGAACGAAGAGGATGGTCGCATCTGCTTCGTGTCTTCTCATCGCTTCTGCTACCGTGTTGTAGACAGGGATACCGAGCACTTCCATGCCTCCCTTTCCGGGAGTGACGCCTGCTACGATATTCGTACCGTACTCAAGCATCTGTTCGGTGTGGAATCTTCCTTCCCTTCCCGTGATACCCTGGACTATCAGACGGGTGGATTCATTAATAAGTATGCTCATAATTCAAACATCTCCTTAATTCGTACAACCCCGTCTACAAGGTTGTCTGCGAAGGCAACAGGAACAGAAAGTCCCTTGGCAATGGCAATTCCTTCTTCCTTGCGTGTTCCTTCAAGGCGGAGGACAAACTTGCCGGGGGCATGTCCCTTCCCTACGGCTTCCACGATTCCCCGTGCGACCTCGTCGCAACGGGTGATCCCCCCGAAGATATTGACGAACAGCAGTTCAGTGTTCTCATTCTGAATCATGATCCTGACGGCTTCTCCGATTCTTTCGGCGGTAGCACCGCCTCCGAGGTCAAGGACCGAGGATACCTTCATCCCTGAAGATTCGATCAGGTCGATGCTCGACATAAGCATACCCGAACCGTTGGAAATAACCCCGACATTCCCCTTATCCGATACCGGGATATAGAGGAAACTCCAGGAGCGGGCGTCAAGGATGAGAGGATTGGTCTCGGCATCGTTTCTCCACGTATCAAAGAGGGCGTGCTTGCCGATGGCGTTGTCATCGATATCGATCTTTCCGTCGAGACAGACGAGTTCATCCTCGTCCGTGACAGCGAGCGGGTTGATCTCTGCAAGCTGGCAGTTGCGCTGACAGAACAAGGTATAGAGGTTCGAGATAAGCTCGTACAGCTTGTCAGCGTATTCAGGGATTCCCGAATAATCGGCAAGGTAGCGTACCTGGAACTTCTGAATTCCTGAATCGGGAAGGATGGAGAGTCTCACGATCTTTTCGGGACTCTTCTCTGCAATCTCATTGATTTCCATTCCCCCTTCGGGACAGAAGATCAGGACAGGCTGCTTAGTGGCCCTGTCCATCATGATGGACAGGTACATCTCTTTCGCAATCGTCACGAAGGGAGAGATGAAGAGCTGCTTCACTTTGTATTCACCGATGGTGAGGCTGAGTATGGCCTTTCCCTTTTCAAGGAGTTCCTCGGAAGAGGAGACTGCCTGTACTCCGCCTGCCTTACCTCTTCCTCCGGTATGGACCTGGGCTTTGACGATTGACGGATAACTGTCATAGGTGCTTGCAATCCCTTCAAGTTCCTCCAGAGAAGAAACAACTGTTCCCTCCTCGGATGCAGGAAGACCGAATTCAGCGAACAGCTGATGTGCCTGGTATTCTAGTAGTTTCATAGGCTATCAACCCCACAGTTCTTCATCGCTCGGGACAACGGCGTCTTTAAGCGGCATGGCTACTCTGGTTATATTGAGCAGGTGCTTGTAGGTGAAGTTCTCCGAGATACTGTTGTTACCCCAGCTACCGCAGCCGAGCGTACTGGTCGGCCCGAGGCCGTTGTTAAAACTTCCTCCGGTGGTGGTTGCGCTCACGGCGTTCACCATCACTCTGCTTGCCTTCACTGAGCTCCCGAGCTGCTCTATATGATCGGTGTTATGAGAATGGATCGAGACCGAGTGCCCCTTCCCTTCCATGGAAAGATTGTGGTTCACAATTTCGACTGCCTGATCGAATGAATCGTAGCTGAACAGGGCAACAGAGTTGAACATCTTCTCCTTCCTGAACACGCTATCGGTGTCATCGTTATCAACGCTGACGGCAATGATCTTCGTCCCTTCAGGGATTGAAACACCTGAAGCAGCAGCTATCGAAGCGATCGGCTGACCGACAACGTCCTTGGAGATATGAGAGTTCGGGAAGGTATAGGCGGCAAGGGCTGCCTTCTCCTCTGCTGAGTCTATGATATGGACACCCTGAGCTTTCAGTTCCTTTTCAACATCCGCTCTCATTGCAGCAGGCATGATGATACTCTGTTCGCCTGAGCAGATGATACCGTTATCGAAGGTTCTTCCGGTAATCACCATGGATACAGCTTCAGCTATATCGATATCTGAATCGAATACACACTGCACGTTACCCGGGCCTACACCGAAGGAGGGCTTGCCGCTGGAATAGGCGGCTTTCACCATGCCGGGACCGCCGGTTGCGACGACAACGTCAACCAGCTTCATCAGTTCCCCTGTGCTCTCGATCGTAGGATTTTCCACACAGAGAAGGATATCATCGGGTGGAGCAAGATGCTTCCAGGCATCATGGACCATATCGACGAAGAGCTTGGTGCAGGAGGCTGTTCTCGGGTGGGGAGTTACAACGATCGTATTCCTTCCCTTGATAGCCGCCATGGCATTCGCCATCGGAGTGACGATAGGATTGGTACAGGGCTGAACAGCACCCACAACACCTACCGGCTTCGCGATCTCGGTAATACCGGTCACTTCATTTCTTGAAAGGATACCCACACTCTGTTTTCCTTTCAGGCTGTGCCAGAGAATTCGTGACTTTCCGTACTTCTTTTTGAGTTTGTCTTCATAGTTTCCCATGCCTGATTCTTCCACCGCAAGGCGGGCAAACAGCTCGGCATTGTCAAAAACAACCTTACCTATGATCTTCACCAGAGCATCCACCTGCTCCTGGGAATAGTTCTCAATCTGCTTGAGAGCAGCACGTGATCTATCGACGATATTCATAATTTCTTCACTCATACATCCTTCTCCTAATGGTCTATTAATTAGCCCAAACAAATCATACCATTGAAGCGTCTTTCTGTCAAAGGATTTTCTATTTATAGAGATGAAATGATAAAATTCACAAACTTTGAATCAGTATATTTTTTTACATTATATAAAGTAAACGTTTACATTGCTTGTTTGTTTTAAAAGGTGTGCTCATTATGGTACTGCCGAGCCTAGACCCATACAGATCGGAGCTCCAGAGAGAAAACCGAAAATATTTCATTGACATATGTCAATTACCATGGTTAAAATTTGGACACGGTTGAAAAATTCAATTTCATCTGAAAGGGGAGGACGGACAACATGTCTGTATCAAAGAGAAAGCAATATATGTATGGAATAGCACCGGCAATGGTGACTCTGCTGAAGCAGGATCAGTCGGTTGATCTGGATGCAGTGAGAAAACTGACAGACTTTCTCATCGAAAAGGGTGTGCACTGCCTCTACCCTCTGGGAACCACCGGTGAGATGTACAAGCTTTCACTTAACGAGAGAAAAGCTGTAGCCGAGGCTATCATTGATCAGGCTGCAGGAAGAGTTCCTGTCTATATTCATGTAGGTGCACGTTCCCAGAGCGATGTCATCGAACTTGCGCAGCATGCTGAAAAAGCAGGCGCAGCAGGAATAGGAGCGGTCACCCCCTCCTATTTCCCCACAAACCCTCGCGAGCTTGTTGAGTACTACACTGCAATCTGCAATTCATTGCCTCAGGACTTCCCTGTCTATCTGTATAACATCCCTCAGCTTGCAGTGAACGACCTCACTACGGCTATCGTTGAAGAGGTCGCACAGAAGAATAAGAACGTTGTAGGTGTAAAATACTCCTTCAATGATTTCAGAAGGACTCTGGAATACACACGAGTAAAGGGCGGAGACTTCTCAGTCATGCATGGAGCCGATGTCCTGCTTGCAGCGACCATGGGTCTCGGTTGTGACGGAACTATCACCGGTGTCGGTGTCCCCTACCCTGAACCGTTCGTCGCCCTCTACGATGCGATCATTGCAGGGGACAAGGAAGCAGTTCAGGTGCTTCAGGGATTTGCAGATGATTATGCGAATGTACTGAGAAATGGATCGAACATGGCATACTTCAAATCGGCACTGGTTCGAAGAGGAGTTGTGGAAGACTATCAGATGAAGGCACCAAACCTGAAACTGACAGAAGAAGAGGAAGCTGCACTGACTGCAGAGCTTGATGCTCTCGATGCACGATATGCGGCATATGATCCCTCATTCAAAGTAAGAATCAACTAGCTGAGACTTGACAGTCCTGCTATTGAATCACCAGATACGTCTGGAAATAATTTTATGTTCTCTTAATAAAAGGAGGAGAAAATGAAAAAAGGTTTTATCGTATTATTGGTCCTACTCATGTCTTTCGGCATGTTGTTCGCTAACGGTGAAGGTGAACAGGCTCCCGAAGCAGCAGGAGACACAGGTGCAGCCGCAGCTGCAACAACTGCAGCACCTGCAGCAGCTGTACCTGCTAAAGCTGAATGGACTATTCGTATTTCACTCAATGCACCTGAAAGACTCAATACAGAAGTCGTTCAGTGGGAACAGGAATATGGAATGGCTGACATCTTCAAGCACATTGTTGAAGCTCGCACAGGCGGACGTGTTGCAGTAGAAATCTACGCAAACAGCCAGCTCGGTGACCATAAGTCATCAACAGAAATGGTTCAGTCAGGCGGTCTCGAAGCTACAATCGGTACCGGTGTTATGGGACAGTTCTTCCCTGCATTCGACGTTCTTTCTATACCTTACCTCTTCAAATCTGAAGAAATTGCTTGGGATTTCCTTGACAACTCACAGTTCTTCAAAGATATGAAGGCTGAAATCGAAAAAGAAACCGGAATGACAATCATTGCTATGGGACAGAATGGTGTCCGTCACTTCACCCACTCCAAGAAGCAGATCAAGACTCCTGCAGACCTGAAGGGTGAAAGAATCAGAGTTATGACCTCTCCTGTTTTTGTTGAAATGATGAAGGCTTTCGGTGCTGACGCAGTACCTATCGCATGGACTGAGCTCTATACTTCACTGCAGACTGGTGTTGTTGACGGCGAAGAGAACCCGATCTCTGTTATCGCAGGTAACGGTATCTACGAAGTACAGAACTACATCTCACTTGATGGTCACCTCTGGAGTGAAGACTACTTCATTCTTAACTCCGCATTCCTCCATGCACTCCCCGCTGACATCCAGCAGATCATTCATGCTGCAGCAAGACAGGCTGAAGTTGTAAACCGCGCAGTTGAGACCATCCACTCACAGTCTACCGGCCTTACCAAGCTCGCAGAGATGGGAATGGAAATCTATGTTCCTAGCGTTGCAGAAAAGCAGATGTTCGCTGACATTGCACAGCCTGCAGTCCTCAAGTACCTGAAGACCAAGATTGATCCTAAGTACGTTGACGGAATTATCGCAGCTGTTAAAGAATCTGAAGCGAGATGTGGATACTAATCAGTATCTGAGTTTCATGAATCTCACCCTCTGCTTTTCAAGCGAGGAGGGTGAGATTTCTTTTAGTGTATTACCATCTGATTCCTATAGATCATGTACGGAATGAGGTGTGTGGGAGGTTTCATTGTGAAAAAGATAGTTGAATACCTCAGGCGTATCAGTAATTTCCTTGAAAGGATTACCGGTTACGTAAGTATGGCGCTCGTTGCAACCATGCTGGCTGTGGTTATGATTCAGGTTGTTCTGAGATTCTTCAGAGCTTCAGTCCCCTGGTCCGAGGAGCTGTCCCGTATGCTTCTCATCTGGATAGGAATGCTTGGTGCTGGAATTGCTGCTAAAGAGGGATTGCATGTCGGTGTCGATTTCGTCGTTTCCCTCCTGCCAAAGACAATCCAGAGGATTATCTCTATTCTCATCAATACTGTATTGATTGCGTTCCTTGTCTTCTTTGCAAAACAGGGATTCAATTCAGCAGTAGCTGCTAAACGGGTTCTCGCAACTACCATGCCAATGAATATGTTCGTGCCTAAGCTTGCGTTACCTGTTGGTGCACTTCTGATGATGGTTTATTTATTGAATTTTGTCGTAAGTGATGTTTGTGCAATGATCACTGGCAAAAAACAGGAGGAAAACTAATGGCTAGCTGGATTTTCATACCATTTTTAGTCGCCCTCGTGGCTGGTGTGCCTATCGCCTTCTCTCTCGGAATAAGTGCTTCTATGTTCCTTGTTGCCTGGGATAAGGTGCCTCTTACTGTTATTGCGCAGACATTCTATACCCAGATTGACAAGTTCGTACTTCTTTCAATCCCGTTCTTCATTCTTGCAGGAGAACTGATGAACAGAACCGGAATAACAATCCGTCTGGTAAAATTCGCAGGACTCTTGACCGGAAGGCTTAGAGGCGGGCTTGCCCAGGCTAATATCGGTGCAAGTATCCTGTTTGCCGGACTTACCGGTGCTGGTGTTTCTGATACCTCAGCTATCGGATCAATCCTGATCCCTGCAATGGTTGAAGACGGGTTTGAACCGGAATACGCTGCTGCTGTTACTGCAGCATCGTCTGTCATCGGACCGATCATTCCGCCATCAATCATCATGGTTGTTTTCGGATCGATCATGAATATCTCGATCGGAGCATTGTTCGCTGCCGGATTCATCCCCGGCATCCTCGTGGGTATTGCTCTCATGGTGATGGCCTATATCATCGGAGTAAAGAGAAATCATCCCTACACCCCAGGCAAAGTACCCGTAAAGGTTCTCCTGAAAGGTTTCAAGGATGCCTTCCTTGCTCTCATGATGCCTACTATCATTATCGGTGGTATTCTCAGCGGACTTTTCACTCCGACTGAAGCTGCAGCAGTCGCTGCTGTGTATGCACTCATCGTCGGCGGATTCGTGTTCAAGACTCTGAAGTGGAAAGACATTCCTGCCTCACTGCTGCAGAGTGCTACAACAACCTCGATTCTCATCCTGATCGTCGGATTTGCAAGCGTTGTTTCCTGGGCTCTTTCAATTGAAAGAATTCCCCAGCAGATTGCACAGTTCCTCACCAGCGCAGATCTTGGAAGAGTTGAATTCCTCCTTCTTGTGAATGCGCTCCTCCTGTTCATGGGAATGATCATGGAAACAGGTGCAAATGCAATTCTCCTCGGGCCGATCCTCATGCCGCTTGCAATTAACCTCGGTATCCATCCGGTCCACTTTGCTCTGATCATGCTCGTAAACCTGAACATCGGTCTTGCAACACCTCCATTGGGAGTATGTCTGTTCGTTGCCTGTCCGATAGCGGGAGTATCGATGGGTAAGATATCGCGTGCTATCGCACCATTCATCCTTATGGAAATCGTGGCACTTCTTGTCATCACGTTCATTCCTGAACTGGTACTCGTTCTGCCTCGTATCCTCGGCTTTGTGTAACATAGGAGGAAAGAGAACACATGAGCGCAAAAAAAATTCTTGTAACACTGCAGCCTAACCTGAAAGACATCATCCACGACCACACGGTCGAGGCCTTCGGTAAGGTTGGCTATGAAGTAAAGGCAATCTACAGTGCAGATCCTGTCGATGAAGAGACAATCTGTCGGGAAATCGCAGACTGCAGCGGCTATATCGTAGGACTTGAAAAAGTCACTCCGAAGGTAATGGATGCGGCTCCGCTTCTAAAAGGGGTCTCCAAGTACGGTGTAGGGACTGACAATATCGACATTCCTGCTGCTGAAGAGCGCGGAATCGAGATTTCAAACTGTCCTGGCTCAAACAGCAATGCTGTTGCCGAAGCTACTCTCGGTCTGTTGCTGAACATCGCCCGTAACGTGCAGAACCTCTGTAACGAACTGAGAGACAAGACTTTCAAGGTCTATGTCGGCAATGAGATTGCCGGAAAGACTGTCGGTATCCTCGGTTTCGGAAATATCGGAAGGAAGGTGGCTGAATACCTGAAACCCTTCAATACGAAGACGCTTGTCTATGATGTATTCCAGGACCAGGCTGCCGCCGATAAACTCGGAGCAACGTACGCCTCCCTCGAAGAGATCTTCAAGGAAGCTGATTACGTTTCCGTTCACCTCCCCCTCACTGCTGAAACCAACCACATCGTCGGTACGGAACTGCTGAATATGGCGAAACCGGGTCTTTTCCTCGTGAACATCGCACGCGGCGGTGTCGTGGATGAGAACGACCTCTACGAAGCTGTCCAGAGCGGACAGGTGGCCAGAGCTGCTGTAGACGTGTTCGAATTCGAACCACCCACAGCATCGAAAATGCTCACTGATGACCGCTTCCTCGTGACTCCCCATATAGGAGCAGGAACGATTGAAGCATCGTTCAACATGGCTAACATGTCGATCGACAACCTCATCTCCATCATCGAAGGAAACGGCAACCCGTTCCCTGTGAGAAGCAGAAAATAAATGATTGCGTAGACAGTGGCTCCTCAGGTGTCACTGTTGTTTGAAGGACCTGAAAACACGCGAAAAAGCGTGGGATGAAGCACCATGAAAATGGTGCTTCTGACGTATATGACCAAGGAGACATAACTATGGGAGATCGACTTAAGGGAAAATCTGTCCTTGTTGCCGGCGGTGCGACGGGAATAGGCGAAGCAGTGTGCCGTCTTTTCTGTAAGGAAGAGCCTACATATATGGTGATCACTGATATAAACGATGCAGCGGGAAGCGCCCTAGCTGAAGAACTCAATGCATCCTTCTCAACCGAAGTGATCTACCGACACCTCGATGTCGCAAAGGAATCGGACTGGGTTGATACCATTGCCCAATGGAATGAAGCCGGGAAAGGTTCAGTAGACATCCTTGCCAACTGTTTCGGTGTTGGAGGCCCCCTGGTGCGTCCGAAGGTTGCAGATACCGACAACGATGCCTGGCACAAGGTGATGGATATCAACGCGACGGGAGTGTTTTTAGGGATGAAGCATGTCATCCCAGGCATGCAGAAGGCCGGTGGAGGTTCTATCGTGAACGTAGTTTCAATCTACGGTCTCATCGGTCCCGAGTTCGCCACCTCCTATGCAGCCTCCAAGGGAGCTGCACGCTCATTGACACGGACTGCTGCCGTGCAGTATGCGAAGGATAATATCAGGGTGAACGGGGTCTACCCCGGGTTCACCAATACCCCGATGACCAAGGATATACATAACGATCCGACCATCAGAGCGAACCGTCTCGGTCAGACACCGATGGCCCGCTTCGCAGAACCCCATGAGATTGCTTCAGGCGTGCTGTTTCTCGCTTCAGATGAAGCGTCGTTCGTTACCGGGGCTGAACTTGCTATTGACGGGGGAATGACAGCCTGGTAGAGACCAGGTGAAATCAGGGAAGAGAAACAACGGGGCAGGAAAGTTATTCCTGCTCCATTTCTTTCTGCATCTTTCTGCTCATATTGTAGGCTTTCATCAGGTGGGAGCGCATGAGGACTTCGGCAAGAGCGGCATTCTGGCTCGCTATGGCCTCTGTGATCTTCTTATGGTCTTCTAAAGCTTCTGTTGGGATACCTTCCTCACTGAGAGTGTTGAGTCTGGTCTGCTCGATCATATCCTCGAGGAGCTGCGACATGCCTGAGAGGAACTTATTTTCCGAAGCTTTGGCGACAGCAAGATGGTACGCATGGTCCGCCTTGATCCCGAGACCTCCGTTCTCAATATCTCTCTCCATAGCATCGATTGCCTGATAGATCTCACTGAGATCTTCATCAGTGCGGCGCTTGGCCGCATAGAAGGCAGATTTTGTCTCAAGGATGAGTCTCACCTCGACTACATCGGTAAGCATCTGGTTCGATCGGTTGAACATCGATTGAACCACACCCATTGCGTGGTCTAGCGATACTTCACGAATGAACGTACCTCCATTGACCCCGACCTTGGTCTCCACCTCGCCGATCATTTCCAATGCACGGATAGCCTCTCGGAGAGAGGTTCTGCTCACGCCGAGGCTCGTCGCGAGTTCACGTTCAGGGGGCAGCTGGTCGCCGGGAGAAAGCACTCCCGACTCCACCATAGACCTGATCTGGTCAGCAACGTCTTCGAAGACCTTGCGTTTTTTGAGTTTCTTGAATGTACCGTTCTGTGATGCCATAACTTTTTCGTATCAGAAATTGACTATGGAAGTCAAGATACATCTTAACCTGTCACCCAATTCCTGTCACCAAAAGCTTTTTTCCAGTCCCTCTGGAAAGAATTCCATCTATCGAGGGTATAGAAGTTGGACATGATCAGCTTCCACATCTTGTAGGAGGCTGTCATCTCGTGAGCACCCATGGAAAATCCTTCATTGAGCTGCTGGAGCGAACGACCCGCTGTCATGATTTTCGTATCGAAACCGCCCTCCTCGAAGGAACTGATCACACCGGCCATGAGGTCGGTGACAGGGCGTTCATCAGCTTCACCGAGAAGACCGAGGAAGATGGCGACGTGGTCGGCACCGGCCTTAGCTGCAGCGATGGCCTCGAGCACCGTGTGGATCGCAGTTGAGCACACTTCTATATCGGTGGTCTCCTTGATCATCTTCACTGCCTTCAGTCCTTCGATACTGGTCTGGACTTTAACGACAACATTGTCTCCGAGGGAATTGATGATCTTCGCTTCCTCAACCATAGTCGCTGCATCCGGAGCAACTACCTGTGCGAATACTTTCACGGGAACAGCTTTGCAGATATTCACGAAGTTCGTCTTGAAATCTCCGGGTACTGCAGAAAGCATCGTGGGGTTCATAGTGACTCCGTCGAGTATGCCCCAGTCATAAATCTCTTTAATCTCATCCAGATTACATGAGTTCAGAAAAAAGTCCATGTTAAACCTCCATCAGTTCAGCAACTTTCTCAATTAGATAGGCAGAACACCAGTACCCCTTACGTTTTCCCGTACGATTTCTGAATGGCAGTTCAATATCCAGACCTTTTACCGATCCGGTATCATCACTCTCCTTTCATATCTCATATTCGACAGCTTGAATGGTCTGTTAATTCTACCTTTCGAAGTATACAATAGAGATGTTATGGTTGTCAATTTTAAAAAATATGTAAAATCGAACGAAATATTACGCGAAAATGCTTTATTTTTACTGCATGACACAGGTCAACTCTTGCGAAAAACCTTGACTTCACGCTGAGAGAGAGTAGAATGGAGTAAAGCTCTATCAAAACGGGTAGTGTGAACACATTCCAGGAGAGACGATCATCAATAAAATTACCCCCCTTAAAAAACTGAAACGCTCGGATGAAGTAACCCTTGCTCTTGAAGATATTATCAAAGAGAACAACATGCAGCCGGGTGACAAACTCCCCTCTCAGGCAGATCTCTCGAAAGACCTTGAGGTGGGAACCCGTTCGATCAGGGAAGCGATCAAGATCCTGGAATCACGGGGAATGCTTGAAACCCGTCCCGGCAAGGGAGTGTTCGTCAAGTCGAACAATCTCGATTTCTTCATGGAATCACTTATGGGATCGATCCTCTTCAAAGTCCAGGACCAGATGGATCTCATGAAAGATCTCACAAAGATCAGGCTTGTTGTCGAATCTCATGCCCTCTACGATCTGGCAGCGAGTCAGGATCCCGAATATGTATCAAAGTTCGCAGAACTGGTGGACAGACTCGACTCGCTGGGTGAGAAGAAGGATATAGACACCTATAACGCTCTCGATTATGAACTGCATAAACTGATCATCGAATCTACAGGGAATAAGATACTGATCATCTTCTATTCCTATCTCTCTGAACTGCAGATGAGCGCCTTCAAGAAGGCAGGCTATGTGCAGGGTTCTCTGGCAGAGAGTATGGCGGACCATCACGGCATGCTTGATGCGATCATCGAGCATGACCCTGAAAAAGCACGCTACATCATAGAAAAACACCTGAAAAGCACATTGAATAAAGTCATGGGGGTCGAGCCGGTCATTTCACCTCTCTAGATATCCCGCGCATTCTTTTCAGGAAACGGATCCACAGCGGATGCAGATATAAAAAAGGACATACGGAAACACACTCAGTGTACGCACATGAGGATAGATACAAAGGAAACAGGTTATGAAAGCATTGGTATATGACGGGAAGACGGGAGCTTCGGTACAGGATATTGCCGTTCCAGTCCCCGAAAAAGGAGAAGCACTTCTCAGGGTGCATAGAGCAAGCATCTGCGGCTCAGACCTCTCGATCATGGCAGGAAAGCACCCAAGGGCCAAGGGCGGCCTTATCATGGGTCATGAGATCGTCGCGACCATTGAAAAAATAGAAGAGAATGATCAGTTCAAAACCGGAGACCTTGTAACGATCGAACCGATCGTATCCTGCGGTGAGTGCGTTGCCTGTAAGAGCGGGTTCCCCCATGTCTGTCAGACCCTCAAACTCTATGGAATCGATATCGCAGGAGGTATGGCGGAGTACATGACCGCAAGGATCGACAAGCTCTGGAAGATACCGGAAGGACTCCCTGTAGATGTCGCTGCCTTCATTGAACCCCTTGCCGTCGCCGTCCATGCGGTACGCAGGTCGAACATGAACTTCGATGATGCCGTGTGCGTCATCGGAGGAGGCCCGATAGGCATACTCACCGCTCTAGTCGCACAGGAACTTACTACCCGCAAAATCCTCATCAGCGAACCATCCGAGGCACGAAGAACAGTAGCTAAGAAACTCGGCTTTGCCACGGTGAACCCCATAGAAGAAGATGTGCTGGAGGTTGTCAGCGCCATGACCCAGAAGAGGGGAATGGATATCACCTTCGAAGCGGCAGGGAGCCAGCCGGCCATCCTCACCGCACCAAAAACCTTGCGCCCCCGCGGAACTCTCGTGCAGATCGCCATGCCCAAAGATCTCATGCAGATGAATATTGTAGATCTCACCTTCAAAGAGCTCACCGTCCTCGGTGTACGCGTCTATGAGGCCTACGATTTCGAACGGGCCGTCAACTTCCTCAATGCCCGTCAGGAAGTGTTTGCTGACATACTCCCCACACTCTTCAGCCTCGAAGAGTTCGAGGAGGCCTTCAGTGCCGCAAAGAAAGGCACCGGAGGATTACGATTCACATTCGCCATAGGAGAATAAAAAGGATGAGTACACTGTTTTCACTGAAAGGAAAGCTGGCTCTGGTCACAGGATCAACCCAGGGAATCGGATATGCACTGGCCAAAGGCCTTGCACAGGCAGGAGCTGCTGTCGTCCTGAACGGACGCACGCAGGAAAAAATCGATACGGCAATGGCTCAGTTGAAGAGTGAAGGGTTTGAAGTGTACGGCGCCGCATTCGATGTCATTGACGAGGAAGGAGTGAAAAAAGCTATCGATTCCATCGAAAGCACCATAGCCCCCATCGATATCCTCGTGAACAACGCAGGTATCACAGTACGGAAGAAAGTGCAGGACCTGACCTACGAAGAGTGGAACAGGGTCATGAATGTAAACCTGAACGGTGCATTCCTCGTTTCCCGTGCAGTGATCCCCTCAATGATCGAAAGGAAGAAGGGAAAGATTCTCAACACCTGTTCCCTCATGTCCTTCTTCGCCCGTACCGACAACTCCCCCTATGCCTCCAGTAAAGGCGGTATGGCTCTGTTCACCAAAGCACTCGCTGTCGAACTGGGACCGAACAACATTCAGGCAAACGGTATCGCACCGGGTTACTTTAACACCCCGCTGACAAAAGTTCTCCAGGAGAACGTCACCTTCGATGCCTGGGTAAAGAACAGCACCCCCGCCTCCCGATGGGGAGAGGTTGAGGAACTCGTGGGAACTGCCGTGTACCTGACCAGCGACGCAGCTAACTTCGTCACCGGTCAGATCATCTGTGTAGATGGAGGATTCACCTCTTCTCTCTAAGAGAACGGGATGAATACAAAGGAGTAAAGGAATGAAAGCACTGGTATGGACAGCACCGAATAAAGCGGAAGTACGGGACGTCCCCGTTCCCGAAGCAGCGCCGGGACAGGCGAGACTGAAGGTCACCTACTGCGGAATCTGCGGTTCCGATATCGGAATCTTCAGTGGAAAGCACCCGAGAGCGAAGGCTCCCCTTATTCTCGGTCACGAGTTCATCGGAGTCATCGATGAGATCAACGGTGATGCAGGAGAGTTTAAAGTGGGCGACAGAGTCGCCGGCTGGCCGAACATTCCCTGTAAGGAGTGTTATTTCTGCAAGATCGGTATTCCCCACGTTTGCAAGAGCCTGAAAATCACGGGCATCGACCTCGATGGTGGTATTGCAGAGTATGTGGTATGTGATGTGGAGAACCTTGTAAAACTGGAAGATACCCTCTCTGACAAGGCTGCTTCGATTATCGAACCCCTCGCTGTCGCAGTGAGAAGCCTTCATCAGGCAGACTTCAAGACACTCAGCACCGCTGCGATCATGGGCGCAGGCCCCATCGGTATCATGGTCGGTGTCATGCTGAAGTATGCCGGGGCATCACGGATCATCATAAGCGATATCGATCAGGGAAGACTCGATCTCTGTAAGGAATTCGGATTCGAGACTGTAAACGCGAAAGAGACCACCCTGACCGAGTATGTCGATTCGACAACGAACGGAGTCGGTACCGATTACGTGTTCGAATGCACGGGCTCTGAACCCGCCTCACTCGAAATGAGCAAAGTGTGCCGTATCGGAGGCATGATCTGCCAGACCGGCGTGCACAAGATGCCCCACCAGGTCGATCTGCGTGATATCAACTTCAAGGAACAGCAGATCATAGGGTCCAGAGGACATACGATGGATGAGTTCAGACAGGCTGCAGCCTTTGCTCCGAGCATTCAGGAAGCACTTGAGAAGGCGGTCACACAGATCATTCCTCTCGCAGAGTCTGACAAGGTATTCGACTACATTGCCGATCCCGATATGGTAACCGTCAAGATCGCGGTCGACTGTCTCAGCTAAGGCACAGAACAGCAGAATTTCAATAACGAGGCGGAGAGTCACACAGAACGAAAGTGACTCTCCTTTTTATCACAAGGGTGGAATATATGGAAAAAGTAGAGGTCTATTACAACGGAAGCACGCTTTCAGTTGAACTTGAGAAGAAACATCTTCTCGCTGTTCTCGAGCCTAATGACTTATCGAGTACAGACTCGCCTGAAGAGCTCGTCAGCCAGGCACTCGCTCAGAGTGAAGGGAATGTCTCCTTCGAAGAATTTCTTAACAAAGGAAAATCGCTCCTGGTTATCGTCAATGACGGGACACGCCCCACCCCGACACGAATGGTACTCGATGCGATTGCCGATACCCTGGATACCGTAGATGTCTCGTTCATCGTCGCAACAGGTGTGCACAGAGGTCCGACCGAAGAAGAATACCGTTTCATCTTCGGTGAGAACTATGACCGTTTCAAGAATCGTATCCACGTGCACAACGCACGAGAGGAGGATCAGATGGTCTATCTGGGGAAATCGAAAAACGGGACCGAGATGTACGTGAACCGTCTTGCCGACACCTGTGATGCAATCCTCGTGATCGGAAGTGTAGAACCCCACTACTTTGCCGGCTATACGGGAGGAAGGAAGGGACTCCTTCCGGGAATCGCCTCCTACAAGACAATCGAGCAGAACCACAAACTCGCTTTGGATGAGCGGGCGAAGTCCCTCGCTCTCGAAGGGAATCCCGTCCATGAGGACATGATCGACGCCCTCAACGTAGTCGACAAACCGATCTTCTCCATCATGACCGTCCTTGACAAGCACCACGGCATCTACCATGTGACTGCCGGAGGCATCCATGAAGCCTTCTACGCTGCTATCGACAAGGCAAATGAGATCTTTGTTCCCGAAGTGGATAAGAAAGCGGATGTTGTCGTGACGGTGGCGAAGTACCCGATGGATGTAGACCTCTATCAGGCACAGAAGGCTATCGACAATGCAAAGCTCGCCCTGAAGCCGGGAGGCACGATGATCCTTGTCGCGGCCTGCCGCGAAGGACTGGGAGAGAAAGCGTTCGTGGACCTTCTCTCTTCCTGCTCGACACCACAAGAGGTGATGGAGAGCATCAGAGATACCTATAAACTGGGGTACCACAAGGCAGGAAAGATGGCAGAGGTATTTGTGAATGCCGAGGTCGTCGCACTCACCGAGCTTCCTGATGATATGATAGAAAAGATATTCATCAGACCTACCGATTCCCTTCAGAGATCTTTAGATGAGGCGATCGCAAGGGCAGGAGAGGATGCATCGGTTATCTTCCTTCCCGACGGTTGCGTGACCGTCCCTGCAGTCCGCTAAAATGAAAAGATAAAATTTGTCCGGGCTTCTGCCCGGACTACATACCATATACTTATTCAGCGCCCCTGATGATCGAGAGAGTTCTCTTCGCCCCGGTCAGGATATGTTCTGATTCGAAGCCGCAGCTGATGACGTTCGCACCACGATCGTACCAACCCTGAATCCATTTCTCATCATACCCGCCTATGCAGGTTCCCGCGCTCTTTCCCGCTTTCCTGATTTTCTGCAGAGCCTTGTCCTGAATGGCTACAGACTCCTTGCAGGCAAGATCGGGAAGCTTTCCGATGGAGGCAGAAAGGTCGGCAGGTCCAAGCATGACGCAGTCGATCCAGGGATTATCGAGGATGGCATCGAGTTCGTTCTCTACAGCTTCTATTGATTCGATCTGGACGAAACGGATCAGATCCTGACTATCCTTCTTCACATACTCCACAACATCCTTCAATCCATACCCTACAGCGCGCTGAGGACCGAAGCCCCTGGTGCCCAGCGGTGGATAGAGAGTGGATTCCATCGCACGTGTACACTCGGCTTCCGTCTGGATCATCGGGAAAATCATCCCCTCTGGTCCCATCTCCAGTACCCTTTTTGCCATGACAGCGTCGTTCCATGGAATACGGACGATAGCCGGAGTACCTCCTGCGCGCGCAGCGATCAGGCTTGTCAGCACTCCCTGGTAACTGAGCGCCGTGTGCTCGGTATCGATCCAGAGAAAATCGTATCCGACCGAAGCCATCATCTCGACCATTGCAGGGTCGGGAAGAAAAATATTGGTTCCTGCAACCAGCTCCTGGTCCTTCAGTTTCTGTTTCAGTGTTTTGGCATCCATCTCTCTTTCTCCTTATTTAGCCAGCTGAGCCTGTTCGAAGAACGGTGTTCCTGCAGGCTTTGCAAGAAGTCCTTTGAGTTCATCATCGAGCTTGATAAGGGAAATCGAGAACCCTGCCATCTCCATGCTGGTGGCGAACTCGCCTACGTAGACATGGAATACACTGATTCCTTTCTCTTTCAGGAGCTGACCGATACGTCGGTAGACGATGTAGAGCTCTTCCTTGGGAGTGGCTCCGAGACCGTTGACCAGCACTGAGACTTCATCCCCCGAAGAGGGATTCAGGTCAGCCATGATTCTCTCCATCATCTGATCGACAACGGAATCTGCGCTCTGGATCTCACTTCTGTTGATTCCCGGCTCGCCGTGAATCCCCATTCCGATCTCCATCTCGTTCTCCCCGATGGAGAACATAGGCTTCCCGACTTCGGGAATGATACAGGGAGAGAGGGCGACACCCATGGTGCGCACGCTCGCCTTCGCCTTCTCTGCGATTCTCAGAACTTCATCGAATGAAGCACCAGCTTCCGCTGCTGCGCCAGCAGCCTTGTAGACGAAGAAGATACCTGCAACGCCTCTTCTCTTATGTTCTTCACCTGCAGGAGCGGATGCGACATCGTCGTTTCCGACAACATGAGCTGTCCTGATATCATCCATCTCGGCCATTTCACCCGACATCTCGAAGTTCATGATATCGCCGCTATAGTTTCCGTAGATATAGATGACACCCTTTCCGCTGTCTACGTGCTTGGTGATCTCGTAGATCTGATCGGCACTCGGGCTCTGAAAGACTCCTCCGACGGCACAGCCGTCAAGAAGTCCGTCTCCGACGTACCCCATGAAGAGTGGGAGATGACCGCTTCCACCTCCGGTGACAAGGGCGACCTTATCGCCGCAGGAGGCTCTCACGATGTTACGGTCATAGCCTGCACAGGATGCAAGGGCATCGGGATGGGCAGAGAGAATTCCGCTCAGCATCTCATCTACGAAATCGACTGGGTCATTTACAAACTTTTTCATACTTCCTTCCTTTTTTCTCCATCAGTTCATGCGAACTATTTTCCTTCAACGTATTTCCTGAGGTCCTTCGCCCTCTGTCCGAATGCCTTCTGGGCATCATCAAGCGAAGCACATATTTCCTCGTAACTCTTCCCCGCACTCGAGCGTGCAGCACCGATGGTGGTAAGGCATTCCGCCTCATCCATATAGGAAGCTGCGTGCACGATATCCTGCTGATCCTCTTCAGGAATGACCATGAATCCGTGCTTGTCAGCATGGATCAGGTCCCCGGGATGTATGGTGCAGCCGAACACTTCAACAGGGCGGTTCCACTCAACGGGAACGGAGTAGGCGTGGCCTACGCACAGACGGCGTGCAAGGGCCTTGAAGCCAGCATTGGTCATCTCATCAAGGTCTCTGATAGCTCCGTCGGTAATGGTTCCCACACAGCCGAGAGCCTTGTGCATATTGGAGCAGACCTCACCCCAGAACGAGCCGACAATCCTGTCGGGACCATCAAGGTCCTGCAGAACCACGATCTTAGGGCCGGGCACCGAAGCGAGGTACTTACGGTATTCTGACCACCTATCAGAGCTGTTCTGATAATATTCGCTCTTACTCGGCTGGAACGTCAGAGTGACAGCGTATCCGATCATCGATCCCATCTGAGGCATGAAATCTCTTGTCTCATCCCTGTTGCTTCTCGCCTCGAGGCGATCCAGCGAGGTGATCGCTTCCCAGCCGTTGTAGATGGTGGGAGTATTCCAACGTTTCAACTTTAAAAGATCTGCATGTGATAACACGAGATTCCTCCTTTTTTTATCTCCTCTAACAATAGACCTGCACTAGGGAAACCACAAGGAAAATATTTAATAAATTTTTAGTAACAGATTCAGAATAGAATGCCGTTTTTCATCTCCTGAACCTCTCTTCTCCCTCAGGAAAGCTTCTTCACGCTCGAGCGGTGAATGAGAGTCCCGCCCAGCAGATTCTTCTGGGAAGGAACGTGACTGTCTGTGTGCCATTCATTGAGGAGGACACGCACCGCCACTCTTCCCATTTCCAGCTTCGGAACCGAAAGCGTTGTGAGGGGAGGTGTGAGGAGAGAAGAAACAGGGAGATCGTCAAAGCCTATCACAGAGATATCATCAGGAACCCTGAAGCCTTTTTCATGAAGAGCGCGGATAGCGCCGGAGGCGACGGTGTCATTACAGGCGAAAAAAGAGGTGGGAAGAGAATCTTTTCCTCCGTTCTCTAGAAAGAGACTCACATCTTCGTATGATCCCTGGTGCGTGCTTCTGATGGAAAGAAGAGAGGATTCATCAAGGTTCAGGGAGAGTCTCTCTTGTGAATCCTTGAAAGCTTTTTCGCGTGCTGCGAAATTGCTGCACCCGGCTGCTGCAAACATGCCGATTGTTCTGTGACCCGATGCAGCAAGGAACCGTACCGCCTCGAACACCATCGCTTCATTGTCCATCGTTACAAACGATCCCTTGGCAAAGGGATAATTCGCATCAAGAAAGACATGGGGAGACTTCAGTGAAGAGAAGAGAGAAACCTCCTCTTCCGATAATTCAGTGGAGAGGAGAATGGCACCGAAGGGACCTGTTGCGTCTTCTATTTCCTGCATGACTTCATGGATATCATTCTGTTCGTAGGTGGCGACTTCGACTGACATGCCGTACTGCGCAGCTTCCTCCACCACCCCGTCGATATATTCGCTTATGAAACCGGTGTGCCGGTCATTGAGAATACCGCCATGGCGGATGATCTTGCAGAACCTGATCACCTCGCGTCCCGCAGCAATACCTGAGCGGGGAACAATTCCATGAGCTGTAAGAATTTTCTGAATACGGGATCTGGTTTCCTCCCCCACCCCGGGCTTGTTGTTGAGCACCAGGGATACGGTGGATACCGAAACTCCAGCCAGTTTCGCAATGTCTCTGCTGGTTATCTTACCCATCAGATATCTCCCTGCCGCAGACACTGCGGCACTTCCTGATTATGAAAGACTGCTGAGGCAGGCTTCTGCGAGAATGACGATAGCGGCACTGCCGGGATCGGTCATTTCGAGAGTCTTCTCACGAAAGACTGCCGCCTTCCCGTGCTGACTCATCATCCCTTTTTCTGCTTCGATTCCTGCATGAGCGCCCTCTACTGCTGCAGAAAGCATTCCTTCAATATCATTTCCTTCATAGGCATCCATCGCTTCGACCATGGGATACAAAATATCAACGATCGTCTTATCACCCCGTTTCGCCTTACCCCGGTCCATCACTCCCTGAAGGAAGCCTTCAAAGAAACTCTTGAAGTCAACTGCCTCGAGAAAATCTTTTCCCGCTATCACCTTTCCCCCCTTCATCAGACCGGTACCCATCAGGGTCCCCATCGTAGAGGGTGCAACCTTTACAATCTGCATGCCGCAGCGCATCAGAAGATCTCCGGGTTTCTGATCACCATTCTCCTGAGCAAAGGCATAGGCCGCCTGATACCCCTTCTCCATCGTGATCCCGAGGTCTCCATCACCGATAGCACTGTCAAGATCGATAAGGTATCCTCTCTTCTGGCTCATCGCCTCTGCAACAGAGCCGAGCATCTGTACAACCCCCGAAGTTTCCATTCTCTCCATAGCGACACTCCTCCTTTCATTCAGATTGTCCGACCTCAGTATATGACACAGAATTCGCATTCACAAGAAATTTATTAAATTATTTAGTAAATTGAATAGAATAAAGTCGTCACATGGTAATGGAATGTCGTGTTGAGAATCTTTATCCATGCAAGTAATGAACAATTTTTATAGGAAAATCTCATACCCGTAATCTGCAGGTCGCTTTTGGAAGAGTCCCAACAGTCTGATGAAAGAATCCTCATCAATCAGGTCGTCCTCAAAATTCCGCAGTATGGTCTCAATAGCCCTCGGGGAAGAACCGACGGTCATTGTCGCAATATTCAGTTTTAGAAACACATCGCCCTGTGTTGATCTGCCGATCCTGCCATATTCGCCTTCCGGGTCACGTTCGTCTATCGCATAGAGTTCTTCGTACTGTTCTTCCGTTATCGTCTTAATCTCCCAGAGGCGCTTTACTATCGAACGGAAAGGAAGCCACCAGGAACAATGGAGTCTCGCAATGAAACGAAGTAAAACTTTCGTCTGAACTGTTTCAAGTGAGTGGGATTTGAATTCTTCGAAGACACGGCGTTTCAACATTTCATCGGGGAGAAGGAACTCGGCTGCAAACAAATTCGCCTTGGCTTCTATAACATCACGTTCCTCAGCATCCTGCCGACTCAGATGGGAACCGGTTTTAGTAAAGAAATGAAATAGTTCGTGAGCAATCGCAAAAACCTGTTTATCAAAAAAATCAGCAGTATTGAGCCCTATGAACACAAGACTCTCACCGCCTTCTTCAGAGCATAGAATTACTGCAGAGAAAGCCGGATTGCTTTGTTCTGCTACTATTGGGAGCTCAAGGAGGATGATACCAAGTTTATCTAAAATTGTACCTAAATCATTCGCAACCGGGGGATCAGCGGAGAAACCGAATTCGAATCGTTTATCTCTAGCTAGCTTCCTGATCGATTCCAGGTCCTGGGTACTAAGCTTGATTTTCCGATACATGCTCGAATTTTCTCCTCAACAGGATCTGCTGACGCAACACAAACATCATACCGAGCAGCGTATCAACCCCTTCCTTCTCAGCTTCACTCATGCTTTCGCTGCGAAGAGCGATAAAAGACTGAGGCTGTTCCTTCTCCACGAACATGTCTGTAATGTCGAACCCAAGAGCATCTGACAAAGCTTGAAGCTGTACTATGGAGGGGATGAAATCTTCCCTTTCAATCCGTCCGATCATGATTCTATGAAGCCCAGTGCGGTCACCAAGCTCTGCCTGGGTCATATTCATGCTTCTTCGCAGTTCTGATACTGCCTTAGACAGTTTAACTGCGGATAATATTTTCATCCGCTGGCCTCCTTTGATTACATTATACTCTATGTTATGCTGAAATGTAATTTATATTTTCATAATACGCAATACAATCATAATATACGCATAACATGTTATTCAATATTTCATTCTTGCCAGCACAAGAAATACGTAACAAACGGCAACTGATCACAATGAGAAAGGAATCCGGAGTGGAGATCTACATCCACTCAGTGCGGGAACATACATCCAGGCCGGGGAAACATGGACACAAACGGGTGTTAGAAGAGATAGGAATGGCCGGATTTCCCAAGGAGAACCCGGCCGAATATTACATAGATCAGGAGAAGATATCAAAGCAGTGAATCAGTGTACTTCAGCCCCACTTCAAGCTTCTCAAGCGCTTCATCGATTTCTTCCTTTGTAATACACAGGGGAGGAGAGATGAAGATGAAATCCCACTTACAGAAGGTGTAGAGTCCTTCAGCGTAGAGAATCTTCATCAGAGGACCGGCTACATTCTGAATCGCGTTGTTGTACCCTGCAAGGGGTTCCTTTGTCTCTCGGTTCTTTGTCAGTTCGACGCATGCCCATAGTCCCTGGCAGCGCACATCGCCGATCGAGGGGTGTCGTTCTTTGAGTTCAAGGAGTTTTTCCTCGAGGTAGAAACCAAGCTTCTCAGAGTTCTCAATCAGCTCCTCCTCCTTGTACACTTCAATATTGGCAATACCGGTGGCACAGGCCAGGGCATGTCCGCCGTTGGTCAGGCCTCCCATGAAGGGGTGGTCCCAGAAGTAGTCCCAGATCTTCTTCGTCCAGATCATACAGCCGAGAGGGACATACCCGCTGGTGACGCCCTTGGCGGTCGTCATGATGTCGGGAACGACATCGAAGTGTTCCATACAGAACCACTTTCCGCTTCGCCCCCAGCCCGACATCGTTTCATCGGCTACGAGGAGGATACCGTGTTCGTCACAGATATCTCTGAGTCCCTGCACATAGCTCTTGGGAGGGATGATGATTCCATTCGTACCGACGATCGGTTCCATGAAGATAGCTGCGATTGTGTGGGGACCGTCGATCATGATCTGGGTCCTCAGCAGTTCAAGGGCCTTCTGTCCAGACTCTTCAGCTGTCTTTGAACCGAAGGGACAGTTATAGGGATAGGGACCGAAGTACTTCACCGCACCGGGCATACCGGGTTCAGCGGCCCAGCGACGGGGGTCGCCTGTCAGGCTGATGGCACCGGCTGTCGCCCCATGGTAGCCTCTCCACCGTGAATATATCTTGTGCCGTCCTGTGTAGGCACGGGCGGTCTTGATAGCGTTCTCGACTGCTTCGGCTCCCCCGTTGGTGTAGAACACGTAATCGAGGTCACCGGGAGTCACTTCGCTGATCATCTTGCTCAAACGCGCTTTCGCTTCGGTACCGAAGGAGGTACCGACGTAACAGCACTTGTCCATCTGCGCCTTCATCGCATCCTTCACGTGCTCGTTATTGTGCCCGATATTCACATTGAGAAGTCCTGCACAGAAGTCGATATAGCGCTTCCCGTCTGTGTCCCACATGTAGACCCTGTCAGCCCTGTCCATCATAATGGGATGTACATTCTTCTGGCTGTTCCAGCTGTATACTACATGATTTCTGTCCATTTCCAATAATTCTTCAGTATTCATTTCCTCTATCTCCTCATCTCGAAGCATCTTTCAGCATTAATTTCAAATCATCTATGGTCGGTTTCGGGCTTGTGTTCTGAATATTCCCTGCGCGTATCGCAATTGACGAGAACTTCTCGATCTCCTCTTCACTCAGCTTCTCAGGGGTCAACAGGGAGAAGCAGAGATTGCGGAATGCACTCACGTTCGAAAGTGAAAGGGCACCGAGAATGGCGGTGATCTCCTTTCTCCTGGCGGAGAGGAGGAAGGAGAAATAGGAAGGCATCAGCAGGCCGTTTGCTCTGCCGTGGTCGACATGTTTGAAATAGGTCAGAGAGTAACCCACGGCGTGGACCGCAGTGGTTCCGCTTTGTGAGATGACAATACCTGCAACCATCGCGGCGTAGAGCAGGTCATCTCTGTCTTCCAGGCTCAACTCTTCCCCGTCCCTCAGTTTCTTCAGGGCAGGAGAGAGGATTCTCATGCTCTCAAGGGCGAGCATCCGTCCCAACGAAGTTGACCGTACTGCGAGATAGCCTTCAACTGCGTGGCTGAGGGCATCGATTGCCGTGTTGACGGTTGTTTCGAAGGGGAGGTGTTCCATGTACTTCCCGTCGAGATACGCGATCTTAGGAAAGATGCTGTCACTGACAACAAACGCTTTTGTCTCGTTTCTCACATCGGTAATGATCGAGTACTGAGTAACCTCGCTCCCTGTTCCCGCTGTAGTGGGAACAGCGATCAGGGGAAGAACGTTCTCAAATTCACGAAGGGTGAAGAGTTCTGTTTCGCTCAGTTCATTCTCTGCCAGGATGGCTACTGCCTTTGCTGCATCGATGACCGATCCTCCTCCTATGGCGATAATGAAATCACATCCGCATTTTTTCACTATCGCAGCTATCTCGACAACCTGCTCTACCGTCGGGTTCGGATCCACTCCCCTGTAGATCTTATAGGAAGCTCCTGCAGATTCGAGAGCGAAGACGACATCGGCAATCGCACCGTTTTTATCGGCGGAGCGGTAGCCGCAGAGGATGAGAGCCTTCGTTCCGAAAGAGCTCAGGGTATCACCGGCCTGCTTCACGCAGTCCCTGCCCGATACAACGCGCACGGGCATAAAGTATTGTTCACTCATGTGTAGTTATTCCTGTATTATAAAATCTCGCTGTGGGTGTTTCTGAATACAAACTCTCCGAAACCCGCTTCACCGAGCCACTCATCCCCGTCGACAAGAAGTTTTCCTCTCACGAGAACCTTCTCAGGCCATCCTGTCACTGTCATCCCTTCATAGAGGTTGTAATCAACATTCATGTGATGGGTCTCTGCTGACACGGTGTGTTCCTTGCTCGGATCGAAAATGACGATATCGGCATCGGACCCGACAGCGATCGTCCCTTTCTTCGGGTACATCCCGAATATCTTGGCTGGGTTGGTCGAAACGAGTTCGACGAACTTGTTCGCAGTGATCTTCCCGCTGTTCACAGCCCCGTCCCACGTCATGGGATAGCGGTCTTCAATACCGGGAACGCCATTTGGAACCTTGTCCCAGGAAGCCTTTCCCAGCTCCTTGCCGGGCACTCTCCCCTCTTTGGTACCATCGAACCAGAACGGACAGTGGTCGGTGGCAATGGTCTGAAGGGTATTGTCGGCAAGTCCTTCCCAGATCTTTTTCTTATCCTCTTCCTTCTTGGGAGGAGGGGAACAGATGTATTTGGCACCCTCGAAACCTTCCTGATCGAGAGCGTCATCGGTGACGTACAGGTACTGAACACAGGTCTCGCCCATGACAGGAAGTCCCTTCCGTCTCCCCTTCCGTACCGCTTCAACGCCATTTCCGCTCGCGATATGGACGATATAGAGGGGAGCACCGGTGATCTCGACAAAGGAGACGGCCCGGTTGATTGCTTCAGCCTCAATCGCTTCTGAGTGGGCGACAGAGTGGTACTTGTTATCGGTCTTGCCTGCAGCAAGCAGCTCCTTCGTCTTCAGGGCAATCGCATCCCCGTTCTCCGCATGGACCATGGTAAGCATACCGCTTTCAGCTGCCTTGCTCATCGTCGACATGAAGGCGGTATCATCGACCTGAAAGACTCCCTTGTAGGCCAGAAAAACCTTCAGGGAAGTGACACCCTCATCCTTGAGAGTGGGAATCTCGGCAATCGTCTCTTCGGTGGGGTCGGTAACCGCGATATGGAAACTGTAGTCGATCGCTGCCTTGTCCGCCGCCTTCTTCTTCCATGTCTGGACTCCTGCTTTCAGGGACTCACCCTTTGACTGCAGAGCGAAGTCGATATGGCAGGTGGTCCCTCCGAAGGCTGCCGCCCTGTGCCCGGTAAAGAAGTCATCTGAACTCACCGTACCGCCGAAGGGCATCTCGAGGTGGGTATGGGCATCGATTCCGCCGGGCATGAGAAACTTCCCTTCTGCATCGATCACGGTACAGCCCTCTTCGCTGAAATCCTTCCCAAGAGCCTTGATCACTCCGTCTTCGATCAGCACATCCTGAAATATGCTGTCACCGGCTGTTATCACCTTACCGTTCTTGATTATCGTCTTCATGCTATGCCTCCATTCTCTCTAATTTCAGTGCATCTACCGGACAGACGTGCGTACACAGAGAACATCCGTCGCAGTGCGCTTTATCCACCTCAGCCTTCTTCTCTACAAGGGAAACCGCACCGTAGCCGCCGTCTTCACAGGCGGTCACGCACCTGCCGCAGCCGATACAGATTTCTTTCGCCACCACAGCAACCAAGGGTGCGTTTTTCACCAGGGACTCATGAGTTGTAAGGTGAGGAAGAGTCTTTCCGATCACCTCTCTCACAGAAGTCAGCTGCTTTCTCTTTAGAAAGTCCTCAGTCCCTTTGATCATATCCTGAACGATACCGAAACCTCTGAGCATCACCTCGGTACACACCTGAACGCTCGTTGCTCCGACAGCCATGTACTCAAGGGCATCAGACCAGTTCGAGATTCCTCCGATTCCCATGACCGGGATACTCTGGCTCCGTGCTATCTGGGAGACGGCACGAAGACCGATAGGTTTCACGGCCTTGCCGCTGAGGCCTCCGTAGGTGGACATACCGTTCACGCTGGGAAGGGGTTCAAAGGTTTCAAGGTCGACACCCGAGAGGGACTCGACTGTATTGATTGCTGCGAAGCCGTCTGCACCCCCTCTCGCTCCAGCATCAGCTGCCTGTTCGATCGAGGTTACATTGGGAGTGAGCTTCACGATCACGGGAACGGAGACCGCCCCTTTCACCCACTTTGTAATTCTCTCTATGATCTCGGGGTTCTGGCCGACAGCAGCCCCCACTCCCATCTCGGGCATCCCATGGGGACAGGAGAAGTTGAGTTCGATTCCATCCGCACCGGCAGCTTCCACATCCTTTGCAAGCTGAACCCACGATTCCTCCCCGCTGTCACCCATGATGCTCACGATCACGGCCTTGGCAGGGTATTTCTTCTTCAGGTAACCGACACCTTCGATCCAGTAGGAAAGGTCCTTCTTGCTCACCAGTTCGAAGTTCTCGAAGCCGATGATGTTCTTCCCATCCTTCACGACATTGAAACGGGGACGCGCATCCTCGATATGCATGAAATCGGGCTTGATAGTCTTGGTCACTACTCCTGCCCAGCCTGCGACGAACGCCTTCTCGATCATATCGATCGTTGCAGAAGGGGATGCCGATGCTATGATGAATGGATTCTCAAGGGGAATCCCGCAGATATCTGTCTCTAATATACTCATATTCTTCCTCTTTCTTCTTCCACCTGAGAGTTCAGTGAAAGCAATTGAAAGACCATCGATCGCCCCTCGTTCTATGAGGGGGATCAGAATGGGTGTGTTCTTTCTGTATGGAGCGATTATTCCTTGTCAGCCTTGAGAACCGCATTGAGCAGGACAGTCGCACCTTCGGTGCACTGCTCGGCAGTGGAGAACTCGGGTTCACAGTGGGAAAGGCCATCCTTAGACTGAACGAAGATCATCGTTGTCGGCATCATGTATGCGGCGAACTGAGCATCATGTCCCGCACCTGAGTGAAGAACCATATGGGAGGAACCGACCTCCTCAGCAGCTTCCTTCACGAAGGTGAAGAGCTGCTTGTCCCAGTAGACGGTATCCCTGTTCCACATCTTCTCAACTTCGCAGCGGCAGCCTGCCCACTCTTTCTCAGCACACCCTTTCACGATGGCGAGGACCTGATCGAGGACCTCCGGTTTCTCATGCCGTACATCGATACAGAAATCAACATAGTCGGGGACACAGGTGTGAACATTGGGATGGCAGACGATCTCACCTGTGGTGTAGACCAGCTCGGGGTAACCAAGAGCGTCAATGGCCTCATGGAGGTGACAGATTGTCTGAGAAGCGGCAAAGAGTGCATCCTGTCTCTTCGGCATGGGAAAGGTTCCTGCATGGACTGTCTGTCCGTAGAAGCGGAGTCGGTAGTTGAACATACCGAGCACACAGTCGACCACTCCGATATTCTTGCCTGCATCCTCAAGGATCGGCCCCTGTTCGATATGGATCTCGAACATATTCTTATAGGTATCGGGATGGAGACGGTATTTCTTATCCCCCTTGAACCCAGACCTCTCCAGTGCCGCTCCGAAGGTATCGGTCTTATCGAGGACGCTCACTGACTTGAGCATGTTCTCCAGCGCAAACTTTCCCTTGATCGCTTCGGGAAGGAAGTCATAACAGACAACACCGGAAACCATCATTGCCGGAGGATAGAGAGAACCCTCTTCATTCGTCCATATCATGGCGGTAAGGGGATGCGTGTGGGGAATCTTCTCTTCGGCTACCACCTCAAGAACTTCCATGGCTGAAAGGACACCGAGAATACCGTCATAGTTTCCACCGTTCTTCACAGAGTCGGTATGAGAACCCATAGCGATTCTCTTTGCATCGGGGTCGGTTCCGTGTAATGTAGCATAGACATTGGCGACATCGTCGAATTCAATGACTGCGCCGATCGCTTCCATCCGTTTAATGAATTCGTTTCTGGCTTCGATATCTTCGGGTGACAGTGTATATCGGGTGATACCGCCATGACCGGCGTCTCCGAAGGTACTGAACGTCTTAATCTTGTCACTCATCCTGTCTAAACTACATGTATACATACTTCTCCACTTCCTTTAGGTCCGAGCCCCCTTAGAGAGGGTGAAACTCACCCGACAAGGCTCTTTTGATATTCGGCATACCTGAAAGTGTCAGGTGTGCACTCAAAGGTTTAGAAGCATAAATAATGCCAATGCACTAAAACATGGAGAAAAAGAGGTATTTAGAGGAAATCAACGCAATCTGAGGTGATTTCATCCCTATAATATGGATACTTTATCTCCTGAACATCCTCTCATACCTGACCTTCTTCCCTTTTCGAGCCCCTTGCCGCTCACCCCATTCCTACATTTTTGTATTTTACGTTTATGCAATATACAATATTGTAGGATTTAATATTTATCATTCAGTATTGTTGCTTTTTATAATTACCTATTCATTTTTGTATTAACTGAAAATTATCACATCACCCCGCCATTTCCCTTAATTCCTTAACCTGTGGGGACCTCTGACTCCCCAATCCTCTCTGAATACCCTCTCAGGATGGTTGGAATTGAGGAAGAACAGACGGTTTCTTTAAAAAATCGAGAGATCATATATTTCTGGCACATTAATTGCTCATGTTTTGACATCAACAAACAAATTCAGAAGGTGTGCAGGAATATCACATGGAGCAGATGAAAGAGACAGAGATCAATATCAAAGGATTATGCGTACGATTTCCCGACAGGGATAACGGTGGAGACATTCAGGCACTGAAGGATGTAAACCTCGACATACAAGAGGGTTCGTTCGTTTCACTGCTCGGACCATCGGGCTGCGGTAAGACAACCCTGCTGAGATGTATTGCAGACCTTCAGGAAATGACCTCCGGGATCATCAATGTAAAGGGAAGAAGTCCCAAGGAGATCAGGCTTTCCCAGAAGTACGGTATCGTCTTCCAGAGTCCTGTCCTCTATGACTGGAGAACGGTGAGACGGAATATCTGTCTTCCCATGGAAGTGATCGGTCTTCCCAAGCCGGAAAGGACAAGAAGAGTCGATGAAGTTCTCGAGCTGGTTGGACTCACAAAGTTCGGGAAGAAGTATCCCCACCAGCTGAGCGGCGGTATGCAGCAGAGGGTCGGTATCGCACGTGCCCTGGCCCTCGATCCCGAAATCCTTCTTATGGATGAGCCGTTTTCCGCCCTTGATGAGTTCACAAAGGAAAAACTCCATTTCGATCTGTTGAGAATATGGCAGGAGACCAAGAAGACGATCCTGTTTGTCACCCACAATATAAGAGAATCGGTATTTCTTTCCGATGATGTCGTGGTTCTCTCACCTCACCCGGGAAGAGTATCGGCTGTGGTCAATATCGACCTTCCCCGTCCCCGTGATGCGGCATGCAGGAATACTGCAGAGTTCGGGGAGCTGGTAACGAAGGTGAGGAACAGTTTTGAGGGGTTTGATTCATGACGAAAGCACAGAAAGATAAAATTGCCGACAAGCTGGTGATTCTGGTGTGGGTCATCGGTCTCATCATTGTATGGGAGATCGGAGCGAGTATCATCGACGGAACGAAGAGAACTCCGGAAAACGTTCTTCCCCACCTTTCTCAGGTGGTGGATTCGGTGTTCAGTGACAAGATGGTGAGCAACAAGCAGACTGCCTTCCAGATCGTCATCACCAATGCCGGGATTACCCTCCTCAGAGCGGGTATCGGGTTCGGCATCGGGGCAATCATAGGATTCTTCCTCGCCCTGGCGATGCACATGGTACTCCCGGTGGAAAAAGCGGTCTTTCCCTATCTGATGATGATACAGATGATACCCATCCTGGGCATGGCACCTATCGTCCTTGCCATCACTCAGGATATCAACAAGAGTAGAATCGTCATCGCCGCCATCCTCACCTTCTACCCCGTGGCGACGAATATGCTTGACGGACTGAAGTCGGTCATGAAGGAGAAACTCGACCTGATGCACTCCCTTGCTGCAAGCAGATGGGACATCTACACCAAGCTCCTCCTCCCTACCAGTATCCCCTATATCTTCAGCGGGCTGAAGATAGCTGCTCCCATGGCTATCACCGCCTCGATTCTCGTCGACACCCTCCAGGGGGGAGCTGGACTGGGAACGATGCTCAGCCAGTCACTGAAACACGCAATGTCGATCTATGTCTTCTGGCAGATAGTATTCTTCAGTGCCGCCGTGGGAATTCTGAGCTACAAGCTCATGTCGTTCCTCGAGAAAATGTTCTCACCCCATGAAAAAGCAAAGAACGCGAGGTAATCAGAATGGCAGGAAACAAACTCGATAAAAACAGGATATCAACAATCGCCATGCCCGTCCTTCTCGGCCTCGTGGTGATGCTGCTGTGGCAGTCTCAGCTCCTCCATAAGATGCTCGGAGCCGACACCTTCACCCTTCCCCTCCCGGCAAGGATCATAGGCATCATCAGCGAAAATATCGGCAAGATCCTTACAAATATGCAATCGACGGTCATCGTAGCCCTCGGAGGACTCCTCCTTGGATCCCTTCTCGGGTACCTGATGGCAATCATAGCATCGGGCTTCCCCAAGTGGGGAACCGGCGGTCTGGCAGTTGTTTCATCGTTCAACGCCATCCCTATCATCGCCATCGCCCCGATCCTGAACAACCTAACCAAGGATTTCAGCCGGGACCCGAACATCAGAAGCATGGTGGCAAAGATCCTGGTGGTCATGATCACCTGTACCGTTTCAATGAGCGTAAACGCATACAGGGGATTCACAGAACTGAAACCGTTTTCTGAGGATCTCATGAAATCGCTTGCAGCGAACAAGAGAACGATCTTCTTGAAACTGAAGGTCCCCAACAGCGTCCCCTATATCTTCACCGCACTGCGAGTGAGTGTCCCTGCCAGCGTCATCAGCGCGATGGTAAGTGAATACTTCGCCGAGTACATCATCGGTGTGGGGAGACAGATCAGAGAGAATATAGTCCTTGCCCAGTATGCTACGGCATGGGCCTATATCATTGCAGCGATAGTGATAGGAATCACAATGTACGTGATCCTTCTCGCTGTGGAACGAGTAAGTATGAAAGGCCGTCCCTGAGGTCGGATTTCAATAAAAAAGACATCACATTTTTTGAGGAGAAAACGAAGATGAGAACATTTGCTAAACACGCACTGCTGATCGCTGCCCTTCTGGCAGTCGCCACAGCCGCTTTCGCAAGCGGCGACAAGGAAACCGAAGAAGTCGGCTACTATGCAGCAGACGCTTCCATTGAAAGCATCGTCACTGACGCTGCTACAAAGGGTCAGGTAGGTAACTGGGGTCTCGGTAACGAATACGAGGTTCTTGCCCTGCTGACAAAGTATGACCTACCCACCGCCTACCTCAGTCAGGCGTTCGATATGGATGGATTTGACGATGACTCAATCCTTCTTGCCTCTGCCATGACCTATAACGAGCTCGGTCTTGTCAAGAACAGCTATGACGGCGGTTACGGCTACGGTGATGATGTATCTTTCATCGACATGAACGATGAGGGTGTCGCGATGCTCGAGGACAACCTGTTCACAAAGGCCGAGTTCGCTGCTGAGAACCCCGAGACAGTCAAAGCATTCATCTACGCTTCCATGAAGGGATGGGAATATGCCTGTGCCAATCCTGAAGAAGCAGCTGAGATCGTTTTCAACAACGGTTCTTCAGTCTCCTCGGAACACCAGTCATACATGGCCGGAGAGGTAAAGAAACTTGTAGAGACCGATACTGAAGGCAATGCGGTATCAGTGTACGGTAAGATGGATGAAGCTGCCATGGCTCAGACTCTCGCCCTTGCAAAGACCTATATCAAGCTCGAAGACTCAGTCGCTGCCGAAGCACTGGAAGCCATGAGCCTTGATGATATCAGAGACACAGAGTACTGGGACGAAGCAATGGCATCAAGCGGCTCCTTCGATGTTGAAAAGTCAGATGTCAGCATTCAGCTGAAATGGCTCCCCCAGGCTCAGTTCATGGGTTACTATGTCGCTCTCGACAAGGGTTACTATGACGAAGTGGGACTCAACGTCTCAATCATTCCCGGCGGCGGTGACATCGGTGAAACCACAGCAGTCTACACCGGTCAGGTCGACTTCGGTGTTACCTGGGTATCGAACCTCATCGCAGCAAAGGCTGCCGGTATGGACCTCCTGGAAGTCGCTCAGGTCTTCCAGAGATCAGGCCTGGTACTTGTCTACAAGACAAACTAAGTCACTCTGTTTCACATAAGAGAGCAGTTCGAACCGCCGCACCTACAGCGGCGGTTCTTCTATCTCCTTCCATAGAGAAAGTGAAACTGAGTACTGGCAAACTCCCTGTTTCCAGTACATACTGTCCTCAATGGAAATCACAATAGAGGCTATCGAGGCGGTAACAGAGAAAGAACTCTTACAGATCAATCAGATCATCACAGAGTGCAACAGCTATGACCGAACTGGATATGTCGACTGCGCAGAAGATGACTTCAAACAACCGGGGGACATCAACCACTTCATTCTCTATGAAAAAAACACTCCACTGGCCACCATCTTTCTTTTCTGTCCCACTCAGGAGGAAGCTGAACTCTATGCCTTCACCCTCCCTGATCACAGACGAAAAGGACACATGAAATCCCTCCTTGCTGAAGTCATGAAGGAACTGCGAAGGCGTTCTGTTCCCTCCCTTCTCTTTGTCTGTGACAGCAGATCAATCTCAGGAAAGGCATTCCTGAACAGCAGAGGAAGAATAACCGAATCCTCAGAGTATTCACTGCTCTGGCACCCGCCTCTTGAGGAGATTGAACATCCGTCGGTACACCTAAGAAAAGCAGAACAGAACGACATTGAGGTCCTGACAGCCATCAACAGTGAAGCATTCAATGAGGAACCAGCAGCCGCAAGGGGAATGATGGAGAAATTCCTTTCATCCCCCGTTCGTGACTTCTTTGCAGTGATCACAGGTGAAGGGAATATTGTCGGAATGATAGGAAGATATATAGAAGAGAAGCAGGACTATATTCACGGCTTTGCCATGGATAGCAGGGTGAGAGGAAGAGGCTGGGGAAGAGAAGCTCTCCTTCAGATGATACGTCACTGCAGAGACCTTGATCCCTCCCGCCCCATCGTCCTGGAAGTTTCCTGTGAGAATGAACAGGCACTCGGTCTCTACCTGAGATGCGGCTTCCGCAATAGAAGCAGATTCGATTACTGCAGGGAGCCCGTTACCTCATCGTGAACAAGAGAATGAATATAATAGAGAGGATAGAAAGCGAGTTTCTGCTCAGCCAGATGCCTTTCAACATCATCATACAGAACAATTCCTTTTTGAATATTCTGATAGGCTGCAAGTATGGAGTGCAATGATCGAAGGGTCCCACCCTTACCTGATTTCACCTCGATCGGAAAGATATCGGTTCCCTTGGAAATTAGAAAATCAACCTCTGCCGTACTGCTCTTCTCATCCCTCGACCAGTAGTACAACTTCCTCATTCCGGAGGCGGTCATCTCCTGAGCGACAAACTGTTCAGCCAGACGCCCCTGATACAGAGAGAGGAGATTCTGCCCCATCATATCAGGAGTAACAGTCATTCCCGACATCCGCTGCATCAGCCCTATATCAAGAAAGGCAGCCTTGAACTTCTTTGAATTCTCACCGGCACCAAGAGGAATTCCTGAAGGATCAGTTGAACATATCCTCCGTACAATCTCCGCCTTCTCAAGTAATTCCAGAGCCTTTCTATTCGTGACACCCGAAAAAGATCTATCAAGGGTTGCATACTTGATCTGCTGCCCGACACGTAAGGGCACCTGACGGAACACAGCGTCAAGGCAATCAATATTCACCCTGGGGGTATATTTGAGAAAATCATCCTGATACGAGGTGATAAGGTCATCCTGCTCCCTGAACACATCATTGAAGGAGCCAGTCGCATTCCATACAAGGACAGACCGAGGCATGCCGCCCACAAGAAAGTACGTTTTAAGCTCCTTCAGGATTTCCTTCTGAATGAATGAATTTCCGGGAACTGTCGGCTTCGAGACCTCCTCTGCCATGATCTCTTTTCCTGAAGCAATGAGGAATTCAGTAAAGGTCATGGGATGAATATGAAGATAGGATACTCTTCCCACTGGAAATGATATTTCTGAAAGGGCAAACTCAATGAGGGAACCTGCAGCGATAATATGCTGAAGAGGCATCTCTTCATAGAAATATCGCAGAGACATCAGAGCTCGGGGACATGCCTGTACTTCATCGAAAAACAGGAGCGTTTTTTCCGGCACGATCCGCCCGTACACAAGTTCCAGCGATGTAATAATCTGAGAAGGGGCCAGGGTTCCTTCAAAAATCGGATGCAGGTCCCTTCT
The DNA here is from genome assembly GCA_963677695.2 of Sphaerochaetaceae bacterium. GTDB lineage: Bacteria > Spirochaetota > Spirochaetia > Sphaerochaetales > Sphaerochaetaceae > SABI01. The sequence goes on from CAXXUJ010000001.1 coordinate 633,647, forward strand.
TTTCTCAAAATCGACAGTCACGATAGAATCGAAATGCTGTTCACCAAGCTGCTTCACGAGCCATGTCTTGCCGGTTTGTCGTGCACCTCTTATGATAAGAGGCTTTCTGTGAGGCGAATGAATCCAATCGATAAGATGTTGTTCTGCGAATCTCTTCATATCTCCATTATACAGCAAATATTTAGAAACACAAGGTAGTTTCTAAAGCATTGATTTAGAAATACAAGGCAGTTTCTAAAGTATCAGTTTAGAAATACAAGGTTGATCATCACAGAACACTCTGAAACCTATAGTATCTGAAAGCCATCGCCCGTGCTTCCATTTTCAGGTATACTGCACAGAACAGTGGAGAGAAGAGAGTGAATTATATTCAACCGGTATACCGGCCCCCCAGCGAAGCGAACAGTCTCATTTTTCAGATCACCCTCGGGTGTTCGAACAACTCATGTACCTTCTGTGGTATGTATAAGGACAAGAGATTCTGCATAAGACAGATAGAAGATATCCTGAAGGATATCGAAGAGATGAGTATCTACTCAGAGAGCGTGGAGAAGGTCTTTCTTGCCGACGGCAATGCCTTATGCCTTTCAACTGACGCACTCCTTACCATCTTTGATTCCATTCACTCATCCTTTCCCCGCTGCCGTCAGATTTCCCTGTACGGTGCACCGAAAGATATCTTAGGCAAAAGCGATGAGGAGCTGAAGAAACTCAGCGACGCAGGGTTGTCAATGATCTACATGGGAGTGGAGTCAGGGTATGAGGAGATTCTTGAGAAGACCTGCAAGGGGGCGACGCCTGCTCAGATCGAGGAAGCAGGGAAAAGGATATCGAACACTCCAATCAAGCTCTCGGTCACCCTGATTTCAGGTCTCGGGGGGAAGGCTCTCTGGAGGGAACATGCGCAGAGTTCTGCGGCTCTTATCAACGGTATCCAGCCCGAGTTCGTCTCCCTACTTACTCTGATGGTCACTGAAGGAACAGTGCTCTATGATGAGGTTAAGAGGGGTGAATTCACGCTTCTGGAAGCGGAAGAGGTTATCAAAGAGATAAAACTGCTTGTAGAGAACCTTGACCTCAAAGCAAGCCGTTTCAGCTGCAATCACGCCTCGAACTTCATTCCCCTCAGCGGTCAGTTGCCTGAAGACAAGGAACAGATCCTTGCGATTCTTGATGAGGCGATAGAAGGGAGAAGAACACTAAAACCAGAAGCGAGACGGGGTCTGTAAGAGAAAATAGATATCTCTGTATAGAAATATCGCGCACTCAGATATACACAATTATTTCTATCCGATATGATTTCACCTAACCCCTTTTCTGGAGACCTCATGAAAAAGTACATACCCGGCATAGCATTATCCATCGTTATTGCAGCAGCGGCAGTCGTTCTGTCAGAATACATACGCCTCGGTGGCGTCACCCTCGCCATCCTGATAGGTATCGTCGTACGGAACACCCTGCCTATCTCCGATGTCTTCCAGAAGGGAATTAAGTTCACCGAAAAGAAGATCCTCACCTATGCCATTGCTCTTCTCGGCTTCACCCTCGATTATCGGATATTTGCGGACCTCGGGTTTGAGACCCTCCTCATTATAGCACTGGGAGTTCCCTTTACGATCTTCCTCGCTGTCGGACTAGGAAAGGTCTTCGGTCTCAACGCGGACACAGCACTCCTTCTCGGAGTGGGGAACGGCATCTGCGGTTCCTCGGCAATAGCCGCAGCTCAGGGAGTGATCAAAACAGATGAAGGAAACGTGGGAGTTTCGGTCGCAACGATCAATCTGCTTGGAGCGATCGGTATCTTCCTTCTCCCTGCTCTCTGCTATCTCTTTCCAGATTTTTTAGAACAGCAGAAAGGGATTCTCATCGGAAACACCCTTCAGGCAGTCGGTCAGGTAAGTGCAGCAGGGTACTCGGTGAGCGATGTTGTCGGAGAGACGGCGACGGTCGTCAAGATGGGAAGGATTCTGATGGTCACTCCTGTGGTCATGATTCTCGCATCACTGAAGAAAGGGGAGAGCGGATCAAAGAAGCTTTCCATCCCGAAAGTTCCCGGTTATCTTCTTTTCTTCCTTCTCTTTTCACTGATCAACTCGCTCGGTATTCTTCCCCACGAGGTAGTGACTCTCTTCTCGAAAGGAAGTAAATACCTGCTCACCATAGCCATGGCGGGCATTGGCATGAGCATCTCAACTGATGTATTGAAAGCGGGCGGAAAGAAGAGTCTCCTAACTGGAGTAAGCGTATGGATCATCCAGATCGCTTTTTCCCTTCTCCTTGTCACCCTCCTTGCTTCCTGAGAAAGTTCTCAGCAGCAGTCCCTATCCTTCAAAATGAAGGTATGGACTGCATCGGCTACCGCATGGTCTTCATGAGTGGTATCAAGAACTACATCGGCAGCTTCCTTCACCTCCTGAACAGCGTTACCGACAGCAACCCCGATTCCGGCAAAGCGTATCATCCCGAGATCATTGTGAGCATCTCCGATTGCCATGATCTGATCTGAGCTTATACCGAGAAGCTCACTCAGGTGTCTTAGTGCATGACCTTTGTCTGCATTGATCGGAAGGAATTCAAGAAAGTAGGGTTTGCTCAATGTAATATTGAAATCATTCGACCACCTCTCCCTCACCTCGGGTAGCATGTTCTGAATGATCTTCTCCTCATTCTGCATCAGAACCTTGAGCGGCGGGTTCTCTCTGAGAAAGGAGGGAAAATCTTCCACGATCCTGATAGGGAGCCCTGAGAGACCCGAGTCCTTCTCCACCCAGGAATTGACCCTGTCGGTGACGATCTCTCCTTCATGATAAACAATGAGGGGAGTATCAACCTTCTGGGAATACTCATACACCTCCAGTGCCTTATCCACCTCGAGGGTGTGACGGATCAGTACTTCCTCGGTGTCGGTGCGGAGCACAAGACAACCGTTCGAGCTGATCATATATCCTTCATGACCTACCATACCAAGCTGCGTTCCATAACGCCACATCGCTTCCTTCACGCGTCCGGAGGCGAGGACCACCGAGACACCTGCTTCTTCGGCTGCAAGGAGAGCCCTCTGGTTCTCTTCAGAGATCGTCAGATCCTTTCTTAACAGGGTGTCATCAAGGTCGATAGCGACCATCCGTATATCTTTGGGGAGGTGTTCATATTTCATGGGAGAAGTATAGCCGAATCCGCCTTCTGAGAACAGAAGGCGGAGGGCAAGAGGTTGTTTATATCAGGAGATACTGTTGGGAAGCCACATGATCATGTTCGGCACATAGGTAATCAGCATGAGCAGGGCGACCATCACGAGAATCATCGGGACTATCTCCCGTATGACTCCCCGTATCTTCGCCTTTCCTAATCCCGATACGATGAACAGGAGCATACCGAACGGCGGGGTGGAGAGACCGATCATCATGTTGAGACAGATCACGACTCCGAAGTGGACCAGGTCAATACCGAAGGCGTTCACCAGAGGAAGGACCATGGGAACGAAGACGAGCTGGATCGTACTTACATCAAGCACACAGCCGAGAAGAAGGAAGACAACATTCACAATGAACAGGAAGATGTACTTGTTCTCGGTGAGACTCATCACGAGGACGGAGACTGCTCTGGGGACCTGCTCGAGAGCGATGATGTAGGAAAAGAGCATCGAGGTTCCAGCCAGGAGGGCGAGGGTCGCAGTGTTTGCCGCTGACTTGCTGATGATCTTCCACAGTTTCTTCCATCCGAGGTTATGATAGATCAGGATGGAGATAAGGATCGCATAGGCAGAGGCAAGGGCTCCCGCTTCAGTCGGGGTGACCACTCCGAGGTAGATTCCACCGAGGAGAAGGATGACGGTGAACAGCGCCGGGAAGGCAACGACGGTGACTCTGAGGAACTGTCTGATCGCCATCTGCTCTCCTCTCGGGTACTTTCTCTTGTGGGACACAAAGAACACATAGACGGCAAGAAGGAAGGAGAGTGCGATACCGGGGAGCATACCTCCCATGAAGAGCTTCCCGATCGAGGCTCCTGAAAGCATCGCGTAGATGACCATAGGAATGCTCGGAGGAAAGATAGGTCCGACCGTGGCCGAGGCCGCGGTAAGTGCACAGCTGAATTCAGGGTCATACCCCTCCTTCTTCATCTGCTCGATCTCCATGAGACCGATACCTGATGCATCTGCGATTGCCGATCCGGTCATACCTGAGAAGATAAGGGAAGCGGCAACGTTTACCTGAGCTGTCCCCCCTCTCATGCGACCGAACAGACCGTTACAGAATTTGAAGAGCTTGTCAGTGACCTCTCCCTCGTTCATCACATTTGCCATGAAGATGAAAAGGGGAGCTGCAAGCATCGTGTAGTTCGAGTACATGTTCCCGCTCATGACGCTGAACACCTGCTCGAGTGATCTACCGCTCATCAGGAAATAGGCGATCGATGCGATAAGCATCGAAAGGGAAACCGGCATCCTGATAATGAAGGAGACCGCCAGTACGAGAAATAACATGACAACAATCATAGGTGGTGTGCTCCTTCATCGGGGTCTTTCCCCGCCTTCAAAGTTTTCAGCTGCTTGATCAGATCCATGATGCTCCTGACTATGACCTCACCGAACATATAGATCAGGGGTGCGAAAACCACTGTGTACTTCATCTTGAGTACCCCGGTGATCATTTTCTTGGCTAAAAGAGAGTTGATCGACGGAATAAAGACGATCAGCAGGAGAGTGATGATGATCACGTTGGTTGCAACGCGGAAGATGGAACGCATCTTCGGGCTCATCACGTCGTAGACGAGGGCGAACACGACGTGTTCGTCTCTCGACAGGGCCTTGCCCACACCGAAGAACATGGTCCACATATAGGCGAGAATACTCACTTCATACGCCCATGCGACAGGCATCTTCAGTGCGTATCTTGAAACGATTGTGATGGAAAAGGTGATAAAGATGATTGAGAACGTGATATTCGGAATCACCGTCCCCAGGGTATACGATACCGCCCTCCCCGCTTTCTTCAATGTTGTGTTCATACTCCTCCCGAGCTCTTCTTTCTTATTCGATTATTAAAAGTCCAGAAAACCACTTCTCTGACACAGAGAAGTGGCTCCTGAATTCAATTCATCTGAGGCAGGTTATTTTGCCATTGCCTGTACTTTAGCATACAGATCCATGTCCCAGGATGAAGTCATTGCAGTGTTTGCTGCATATGCTGCCTGGACGTTGTCTCTGAATTCTGTGATATCGGGATAGGTGACGACCATACCCTGATCTTCGAAGAATGCTACAAGCTTTGCTTCGCTTTCGATTCTTGCCTTGTCATTGAATTCGATGGCTGCCTTTGCAGCTTCTCTGACAGCTTCCTGCTGGTCAGCTGTGAGTGAATCCCACTTTGCCTTGTTGATACAGGGCATGATCGAGTCGATGACGTGGTTTGTGATTGCGATGTACTTGGTGACTTCATAGAACTTAGCCTTCTCGACTGTCGGGAGGGGGTTGTCCTGTCCGTCAACAGCACCGGTCTGCAGTGCAGTGTAGAGTTCGCTGAATGAGAGCGGAGTCGGGTTAGCACCGAGTGCCTTTCCGAGGAAGAGCCATGATTCTGAGTTCGGCATTCTCATGAGAAGACCGTTCATATCAGCATAGCTGTTGATCTGGCGGTTACGGGTGTTGACTTCGCGGCTTCCGAGGTACATTGAACCGAGGGGTTCGATTCCAAGGGTGTCACGGACCTGGGGCCAGATGTAATCTTCTGCGATTTCGCCGTTCAGTACTGAAGTCATGTGATCGTAGGAACTGAAGAAGTACCCTGAACCGAACATGCTGAATGACGGGATCTGAGTTGCGAGGGTCGGGAATGAGATGTAAGCCATGTCAGCTTCGCCGCTGAGCAGTGCGTCAAACTCATTTTCCTGAGTGAACAGGGTTCCGTTGTCATAGACCTTCACTTCCACTGAACCGTCGGTCAGTTCTTCGACCTTGTCAGCGAACACATACATTGCCTCGGTGTGTGAGTCACCTGACACAGAAACAGATGTGAAGATGATTTCAGCTTTGGACGCTTCAGTCTGTCCTGCTGCCCATACAGACATGACGGTCATCATGACCAGTAGAAGTACTACAATTTTTTTCATAACATTCTCCTCCATTTTCGAATGATATATATTATCCCCTTCGGGGCTAATTCATGATAGCAAGGTGCTCCCTGAACAGGTTGACTGTCCGTCTCATCTGCTGAACTTCCATCTGACGGGAGCCTGTCAGAGCGGTGAAGTCCTGTACGCGGCTGAACAGGTTGATATCGACACCTTCAAGCTGCATATGGTACTTGGAGTTCACCGGGTAGAGCTGATTCTCGATCACGCTGGCTAGACCGAGCAGGTCCTGTACGGCCGCAGCCTTTTCCGGTTCCTTCTTGAAGTTCTTGCAGAGCCATACATACTCGGAAGCATGGAAGTTCGCCATGACACCGCTGTATCCGCTGATACCCATTTTCAGGCTCTCGAGAAGGGTTGCCGCATTGGCGTTGTAAATCTTCAGATTCGTTCCCTTCACAGCCTCAGCCTTCGCTTTCAGCAGGGGAAGAGAGCAGCAGGTGTCCTTCAGGAAGGAAAAACGTCCGGTATCGGCACACCACTTGAGAAGTTCGGGAGAGATAAGTCTCTTGTAAGGCCTGGGGCACTCGTAGATACCGAAGCTCTCTGCCGGGATTTCTGTGATGAGGCGATCAATCGCTTTCTTCGCGACATCTTCGCTCTCATCTTCGGCAGCAAACATGTTGGAGATGAAGACAAAGGAATCGGCACCGAAGTCGATCACCTTCTTGGCATCCTCAATCTGTTCTTCCACCGATTCAGCCACATGGCCAGAGGCCACGACACCCATCCCCTTCGGGGCATGGTCGATGACAAACTTCGCAAGCTTCAGACGCTCATCTCTGCTCAGATTGTGCATCTCGCTTGACTGACAGACTGCAAAGACGCCGGCCACATTCTCTTTGGCGTACCATTCGAGAATAGCTTCGACTCCCTTGTAATCGATTTCATTATCTTCCGTGTAGGGGGTGATCATCACCGGCCATACACCGTCCGCAATAGTCTTACTCATACCTGTTCCCTGAAACACATGGCGTGTTTTCTTACATCTTTTAGGATATATGTAGTATAATTCTGAAATGAGTTCGTGCATCCACGAAAAGATTTAATACTTTTTCAAACATGAGGTGAAAAGCTTCAATGGAAATATTTGATACCTACTGCTGGGAAAAACATAAGAAAGTCATCACTCACGAAGAACACAGGATCCCGGGAATTGGAAATTTCGCCTACTGGAATCTCTCACGTGCAACCCCGGAAGTCCCGCGTCACCACCACTCCGATATCATAGAGATCCACTGTCTTATCAAGGGAAAGCGGGTCTGCGAAGTGGGTGATGATACCTATACCGTGACGGGAAACGAGATGTTCGTCACCTTTCCCTATGAGGAGCACAGCAACAGCGGCTACCACCTGAGTCCCTACTCGTTCTACGGTTTCCAGATAAACATGAAGGAGCGAGACCACCTGTTGGGACTGAATGAAGAATACTCGAAAGCGCTGTATGATATCCTCTCCACCCTTCCCCACCGACACCTGAGGTTCTCTCCGCAGGACAAGACGCTTCTCAAACAGGCGTTTGAGAATATCAGTGACGGAGACCCCGGTTCTCTCTACCTCGGAGTGCAGTACCTTGCCTGCTTCCTCTTCAAGATTCCCGAGTTCATTCCCGTCAGGGAAGAGAAAAAGAGGGTAGTCGATATTCACATTGAACGGGTTCTTGACGTCATCGAAAAGGATTTCAAGGAACCACTCCCCCTTCATGACCTTGCTGTCCTCTCCGGCTACTCCCTCTCCCGGTTCAAGATCAAATTCAAGGAAGAGGTGGGTATCACACCGGCAAACTACATCACGATCAAGAAACTCGAGTACGCGAAGAAGCTTCTCACGAATACCGAATATTCGGTATCGCAGATAGCACTCGATGCAGGGTTCTCTTCGAGCAACTACTTCGGCACCGTGATGCAGCGCCTTGCCAACTGTACTCCCAGCGGATACCGCGAACTCAGTCAGGAATATCGACGAAGCGAAGAACAGAGTTCATAATCCACCTCTCCTCATATTGACAGATTTCGATATGTCCTCTATATTTCATATCGATAGTTTTCGATATAAGGAGGGGTGACATGTCTGAATACAAGGATGAAGCTGCAATCTTCAAGGCTCTCAGCGATCCGCAGCGCCTCAGAATACTTGAGCTGCTCAGGAGCGGCCAGAAGTGTGCCTGCCGCCTGCTTGAAGATCTCGATATCAACCAGTCCTCCCTCTCCTACCATATGAAAATACTGACAGCCAGCTCGATAGTGAGTGCCAGTCCGAACGGGAAGTGGACCTACTACAGCATTGATGAAGAGGGGAGTGCAGCAGCAATCGCACTCCTTGCTTCTATAACGCAGACCAACACTGAAGCGGCAGGTGTCTCCTGCTGCACTACAGCATAGGAGATATGATGATACGCACCGCATGGGATATCCTGCAGAACCAGATACTCGGGATGGGATGGCTCTACTCACTCATTGAAAAGCTTTTAACCTCCACCTCTTTAGATATGAGCAGCAGATGGTCTCATGCTCTCCTGTTCTTTCTCTATGATGTGATCAAGATCACCCTCCTCCTCTGTTTCCTGATTTTCCTCATCAGCTATATCCAGAGCTACTTTCCCCCTGAAAGGAGCAGGAAGATTCTCTCGAGGTTCAAGGGGGTGACAGCGAGGATCATCGCGGCACTGCTGGGGACGGTCACTCCGTTCTGTTCCTGCTCTTCAATTCCCCTCTTTATCGGTTTCACCTCTGCAAGGATCCCTCTTGGAGTGACTTTCAGTTTCCTGATCAGCTCTCCGATGGTCGATCTCGGTTCTCTTGTGATCCTGATGAGCATCTTCGGTGCGAAGGTAGCCATTGTCTATGTGATAGCCGGTCTTGCGATCGCTGTTGCCGGAGGCACACTGATCGGAAGGATGAATATGGAAGAGCATGTGGAGGGCTTCATCCTCAGAGTACAGGGGATCAATATCGAAGAGCCGGAGCTTTCAAAAAAGGATAGGGTGCGCTACGCGATAGATCAGATGGTCACAACCTGGAAGAAGGTCTTTCCCTACATCCTCATCGGTGTGGCGATCGGAGCTGTGATACACAACTGGATCCCTGAAGCGTACATCGCTCAGATCCTGGGAAGCGGCAATCCCCTCTCGGTCGTCCTCGCAACCCTCGTTGGAACACCGATGTACGGTGATATCTTCGGAGCGATTCCAATTGCAGAAGCCCTCCTTGCCAAGGGAGCGATGCTGGGAACGGTTCTTGCATTCATGATGTCGGTCACAACCCTCTCCCTCCCTTCCATGATCCTCCTGCGCAAGGCGGTCAAACCGAAACTGCTTGCAGTGTTCATCATCATCTGCGTTGTGGGAATCATCCTTGTAGGGTACCTGTTCAACGCCGTCCAGTTCATATTCCTCTAAAAGAGAAACAATAGATAGATAGGAGTCCAGTATGGGATTATTCGGTAAGAAAAAGAAAGAGAGTTCAGAAAGCGGCGACCATAGAGTGAAGATTCTCGGAAGCGGCTGCGCACGATGCAACAAGCTTGAAGATGCCACAGTCAGTGCTCTGGGAGAACTGGGAAAGGAAACGGCTGTCGATCATGTGAGAGAGTATGAAGATATCATGGCATATGGTGTGATGAGTCTTCCAGCCCTCGTTGTCGACGGGGAGGTCGTCTCTGCGGGCAAGCTGCTCACTGTTGCCGAGCTCAAGGAGCTGCTGTCAGAGAAACTCGGCTGAAGTATCGGGTGGAAGAAACTCCCTCCATGCTCCTAGCTGTTCGAAGTATCGACGAACTCGGGGTCACTGAGGGAATCAAGAAGATCAAGGACGACATCAAGGAGGAGGTTCACAGCCTCCTCTTCGGTGTAGGGTTCCTCCACATTCTGGAACACTTCATGACCTCCGGCGGCGCTGTAGAGTGCCAGCTGAGGGTCACTGTAGGGGCGCTTGTGACCTCCCGTCAATTCCCTCACAGGAGTCCTCGTCAGTGAACTGAGGGCACGGTAATCGGTCTGCTCTATGGCTGCGGAAAAGAGGTGCCTCCCCTCTTCATCCTTTACGCAAAGAGCGTAGGGAAAGACGAGGTAGCCGTCGGCGTGGACAGCGCGGGCATTGACCTGAAGGTACCCTTTCATCTTCTCATGTTCGAAATAGTAGTACCCCTTCTTCCCCCTGATATCATCAGGGTCGGGCATCATCGGGTACAGGGTCGTATCTATCTCTTTATAGCTCATAATCTCTCCTCACTCACACCCGCTCAAGAAGGTGTGCGATGCTCAGATTCCCCAGATTCTTTATTCCGCTGTCGTGCACCTGGGAGGTGACGGCGTTTCCCGCAGTGTCGATATTCTGTTCGAGATAAACCTCCCCGAACAGATCCTCCGCGATATCCTTCACCTTCAGACTCTCCAAAGGTTTGGAAGGAATATAGGAGGTATGGAGGGGATTCGTCGGTATGATATAACCGCTTCTCTCTAACGTATTGAGTATCTCAAACAGCTGTTTCTCATTCATCAGGAGCCTCTCACTGATCTCTCGTACCTTCGTTTCCCCGTTCCCGTCCTTGAACCTCGCTCCGATCACGATCATCACGTTGATCCCGTTCGCCAGCTGCTCTGCAGGAGAGATCGGATGGGAGAGGGTCTTGGTATCGGGTCGGTACTGGTGGACATAAGAGACCTCCGAGCCGAAGAGAATGATGATCCAGATCACATAGATCCACAGAAGAAAGATGAAGACAACAGCAAAGGAACCGTAGATCACGCTCAGTGCGAACAGCGAGTTGACCAGAGCTGAAAAGAGGGTGTTCGTGACGAGCATGCCCGCCGTGGCGACAGTCGCCCCGATCATGGCACTCAGTGTGAACACCTTCGATTTCGGTGCAATCTTCAGGATCGTGAATACAAACAGCCAGGCGATAATCCAGGGGAGTACATGCTGAAGGAAGACCTGAATGAGACTTGAATAGAACTTCCAGTCAAGGAGGTTGATAACGAAGGTACTGAACACCGATTTCACACCGACAAAGGCGGCCACAAGGATGACACCTAACAGGAGTGCGGTCACGAAGGTTCCTGTCCTTTTAACCACACTCTCCTTGCTCAGGTTCGCTTCGTAGATATGATTGACCACTGAGTAGACTTTGTTCATCAGAAGGATGCTTGTGATACCGAAAGAGATCAGTCCCGCCACCCCAAGACTCGCGGCGTTTCCGCTGTACCGCTCCACAAGCTGAACAAGGTCCTTCCCTGCAGCCTGTCCGAAGATCGAAACAAAAAGCTCGTTGAGCGATTCGTAGAACGGCTGAATGACGTTGAAGAGAGTAAGGAAGGTGACAAGAAAGGAGATGAAGGGAATGACACTGATGAGGGTATTGTAGACGATTCCCGATGCGAGAATGGGAATCTGGTCCTTCTTGAACTTTGTGATGAGGACCTCTCCTGTCTCCTTGAACTTCATCTTCTCTCCCACGTGCTAACTTCGCCTTCCCTTGGCCGCATGCTCTGTGATCCAGGTACCGATTGTCGCATAGATATCACGATAGTTCGTTTCATTCAAGAGCTCATGACGTCCTCCGAGAACGAGATTCATCCTCAGATCCTCCACTCCAGCGCTCCGGTACTGCTCGAACACCTTCTTCACCCCCTCGCCAAAATCACCCACGGGGTCGTTCTCTCCACTGATCAGGAAGATAGGGAGATCCTTCCGTATTCCCGTAGCTTTCTCAGCGTCGTTTGCCAGAGATATACCGTCAAGGAGGTCGACGAAGAAACGGGAGGTGCAGATGAATCCGCACAGAGGATCGTCATTATACTTATCGACCTCGACTTCATCCTTGCTCAGCCAGTCGAATTCAGTCTTCCGGTCGGGAAAATGTTTCGCGAAGGAGCCGAAGCTGAGGGTATCGAGGAAGGGATCGGGACGCTTTCCGCCGTTGAACGTGCTTTTAATGAGTGCGATAGCCCGTCCTACCTTGGCGAGCATCCCCTTATCTGCGGCCGTGCCGCTCAGGATGACCCCGTCATACTCACAACTGTGGTCAATGATGACACTGCGGGCCATGAAGGAACCCATCGAGTGACCGAACAGGAAGTGAGGCATATCAGGGTGGGCAGAGGCAATCATCTGAGAGATCTCAACGGTATCCTGCACGACACGTGCCCATCCGTTTCTGGGAGCAAAATACCCCAGATCATCCTCCTCAGCACTCTTGCCGTGTCCCCGGTGATCCTGTGCATACACAGCACCGCCGAGAGTCGTCAGGTAGGTGGCGAAGCGGTCATACCTCGCAGAGTGTTCAGCCATCCCGTGAAGAATGTGCACGGTGAACTGAATGTTTCCATTTTCAGGCTTCCATATACGGTACAGCAGCTCTTTTCCATCTGAACAGGTCCAACTCATATGCTCCATACAATCCTCCCTTGTTTTCCTTAATTCTAATTCATTCACAACAAAGGGGCAACGTTATTTGCCACGTGGATCGTACAGGAAATGAAGAACGGTACGTATACACCTTGTTCCTTTTTCCGATAATCTTTTATCCAATTAAATCTGTACCCTGCAGTCAATTACCTTCATATGCACTTGAAAAAGTTCACATCTGTCTTTATGATTTGCAGGTAATGGAAAGAGCATTTATCTTCTCCGATCTACATGGAGATGTCAGGCAGCTAGAGAAAATCTCCAAGAGAGTCACCGAAGAGGAGGCAACGCATGTCCTTTTCGCCGGAGATATGGGATTCAACCAGCTAGCCGAACACCGTGACATCTTCTATGCCCTCAGTACACACCTCACGACCGTCAGAGGCAATGTCGACCAGCCCTGGGTCTTCATGACAGCAGGGATTAAAGTCCCCCTCCTCTATACCTCCGTTCCTTTCTGCCACCGGCAGCTCGGCCTCACCCACGGAGACTATTACTCAACCTGGACAGATCTTCCCATACCGTTGAGCGATGCCGATGTATTCATCACCGGACATACCCATGTACCCTCTCTGATCAAACTGAAGGGACAGCCGGCGCTGCTCAACCCCGGTTCAGCAAGCTCCTCCAGATCCGAATACCCTGAAAGCTATGCCGTGATTGATCAACACTCGATCACTATCAAGAGCGTCGAAGAGGGAAAGCAGATAGGCTCCTTCCACCTGAGTTTCTAGTTCCTTACAGGGCACCGCTCATAACAAGGGAGACTCTCGCGTACCAGTCAAGTGTCCTTATATTTTCCAGACCATAGAAAGCAACCGTATCAGCTAGGTGATCAGAGGGAGAATAGGTGAGCCCTGTAGCACACTCTATTCCGTACGATACTCCCTTCATACTGAACTGCCCGTTACTGAACAGGAGGACTCCCGCTTCGGAGTTGATGAGTGGGGTGAATGCATCGAATTCACGTACTCGGGTCTCTCTTAGTGCATCATTGGTGAAGACCGAGGTGCGGCGTACACCGCCGCTGAGGGATAGGAACGGAGAGATTATCCAATCAGGATCACCTGCACGCCACTTGATACCGCTTCTCCACCAGGAGATGTTCTGCCGTGAGTTGTCGGTGATATCGAGGATCGAATCATCAAAGGCATTGCAGAACATGAGTCTGATATGATCCCCCAGGTAGTAGGAGAAACCGAGAGCCATCGACCTCGAAGGGAAGGTCATACCGAGGCAGAGGGAAAAGTCATCTGATGCGCTCTCTTCCCTGTTCACCTCAGGATACCCTGTGTGGAAACCGATACCTCCCCATCCCCTGCCGCTTTCCATGTAGGCTCTGAACAGTACATCGAGGAGTCCCATCCGTCCCACCATATGCATAAAGATTCCCGACTCGCTCTGTGCTGTCAAATCGTGGAGGGGAACATCGTCTAAGGTATAGGAGGCGGCATACCCGATTCCTATGGCCAGGTCCTGAGTCACCTCATCCCTCTGCCCGAGCGAAGCGGTGACGGAATAGCCGTACCCGTACTGCGGAGCGTATTCGAAGACCTGACCAATTGCAAGGTAGGGGGAGGTGCGGGTGAAACCCGGCACATCGAAAGAGCCCGTCACGAGCTGACTTTGAAGGAATCTCGGGTAGACTGACAAGTCATCTCCCTGAGAGTAGGGAAGGAAGACCTGAGGGATATTGGCAAATTCGTGCCAGGTATTCTGCACGGTCTGAAACCCGAGGTTTCCAGCAAGGACAAGTCCTGCAGAACCACTCAGGGTATAGTCGATATCGATCACCTTCTTATCAAGGGTGAACGTATGGGAGTACCCTGCATCGATGAGAAGTTCGTCATAGCGGCTCCCCTCATCAGGGACTAAAGATTCCCTCATAGTGAGTCCTGCTGTCTCTACCTTCGCGTAGATTCCCGAGGTGAACTGAGCTGAAAGGAGAGCTCCGTAGGAGCGCAGGTCATCCTCGTTCTGTGCGATACCCACCGTCATCGCATCATTGAGAGCGATGAAGGAGAGATCAAGAAGGCGTGAGGTGAGAAGGGATGGAACACAAAGAGTGGAGAGAAGAAGTATGAGGAGACTACACGCCTTTCTCATAGGTTACCGCCATCAGTTCTTTCTCATGAAGGTATGCTTCATAGAGTTTCGTGAAGGGGACGGTGGATTCATCTTCCACATTGCTGGATGCATCGATCAGCCACTGAAGTGGGACTTTCACAGAGGCAGAGAGACGGCCGCTCACCTTCTCGTAGGTCAGAAGAGTCTGTAATGCGATCCTCTTGAGTGTTACCTCATCATATTCGGTGTCAAGGAAGGAAGAGACGATAGCTGCGAGCTGTTTCAGCGACCCTCTCCTGCCTGTCGGAAGAAGGGGGTTTCTGTAGACCAGAGAGAACATCTTCTTTGAAGATATCCCGAAGGCCATGGCAAGGAGATGGAGAAGCTCGTACTCGAGTACTTCCTTCCCCTTCCCTTTCAGTACCTGATTCCCTTTCGCTGGAGAGAGGAATTCGCCTGGAAGGAGGAAATCATAGCCGAGGGCCATGACAAGCGCCTGACCGTACGCCCCTCTCGGGTCGACAGGGAGTACTTCCTTGCCGCCGAGGGAGGTGTTGAACTGATGGGCATCATGGTGTTCAGAAAGGGCATCGGTCCCCCTGCAGAGATGGGAATCGGCCGGCCCCTTCGCTATTTTGTGTATCGTCTCCTCTATGTTGGAAACATCAGCGTAGGTAAGTGCGTACTCATCGGTGATACCTCTCTCAGAAGCTTCCATACACCAGGAGATGACCGAAGCTGTCGCGAGAGGATCGAGTCCTGCATCCATTGCGGTACGGGAGAAGCGGACAGCAAGGAGGGGGTCGTAGTTCCCGATATTCGAGCCGAAGGCGAGCATTGCAAGGGGAGAAAGGGGAAAGAACCTTCCGCTGTCTTCAGCCAATGCGATTCCGTGTTCCGTGGATGAATATTTTTCAGGGTGTTCGGCCACGCAGAGGTGTTTCATCCTCGGATCGAAACGGCCTCTGCCGTGCCGCACCGAGGCCGCGTTTTTATCCATAGCGACCCGGACCGGGTACATGCATCCTTCGCTGCCTGCGATCTTCGTCAGGTAACTTGAATCGATCTCTTCAGATAATTCCTTGAGGGAAGTCAATGTCTCCTGGCAGGTACCTGCACAGTAGGTATATCCTCCACGGGTGACACTCAGCGCCTTGAGACGTTTCATGCCGAGCAGAGCCCCGAACCCATCCCTTTCGAGAGGGACCTGATCGCTGATGAGAGAAGCATAGGGAACTTCCTTCTCTCCCGCCGGTCCTATGATGAGGGCATCCTGTTCCTTCTTCAGGTTCAGAAGCTTCATCGATTCTGTGATACTCTTGCCTATCAGATGCTCACTCGGAGCAAACGAAACTCCCTCTTCATCAATGGAAAGGGTCATCTGGCGCCTGGCTGCACCCACAAGGACGAGTGAGTGAAACCCGCAGCTCGCTAAAAGGGAGGCGAAACGGGTCATGCCTGAGGCGACCGTCACCCTATGAGATAAAGGGGAGCGGGCAACGATTGTGAGAGCGGAAGAGACCGAGACATCAAGCTGAGAAAGAATTCCGTTTGAGAAGACAACCGGGGAGCCTATGAGATTGTCATAGAGCATCTGATATTCTTCATAGAGGTCAAGGGCAGTCCCTGCCCCGCCGAGCTGTTCCCTGATGCGTTCATCGCTTGATGAGTGCACACTCCACTCTTCCTTGGCGACATCGATGAGCAGGTACTGCTGGGTAGGTCTCTTTTTCTCCATATAGGTATCTTCCTTACCTCAAAGAGTAGCCCGTGAAGACACTCTTCGTCAATCTTTCGTCTTGCTCAGGTCACATCGAAAGGGTACAATACTGCCTGAGATGAACACTATTATTCAACGAAATTGGGGACGGAGGAGCGTATCCTCCATTGCCAGACACCTGATCTGCATTACAGCTCTACATGAAGAGTGCTCACTGGACCTTCAGTCGATGAAGGTCGGGGAAAGTATCTCGCTCTCCTACTCAGACCGTGAAGAGGAAGTCACCCTCGTCATCGCAGAGAAGGATGGGAAGAAAAAGCTCATAGCATCGAAAACAGAAGAGGCGAAGGGGAGGATAGTCATTCCACCTATCTACCGCTCCTCTTCTCTTCCACTTAAAACCCTGTACGCTCAGAATTACCTCACGATCACCACAGAGGTGACAATGGCCCGCCACCTTATGCGGTGGCTGACAAAGTCGGAAACTCTGCAGTCGCTCTCACTGAATAACGGGGTCTCCTCTCTTTTCTCCTCTCTTCGCTACTGGGCACGCTATGTACTTGCAGGATCCCCGTCGAACGGAGGTACCGCATGAGTGAGAAATTCAGGTACACCCCTGCCTCATCCATCGTGATCGAGGGAGAGAAAGCTCTGGCAACACTGCCTCTCCATCTTGAAAACCTCAACATCACCAATCCTGAATGGATTGTTCAAGCATCAAAGGAATCAAAGGTCAAGGGATTGAAACACCCAGTGAACACCGAGATCCCGATCGATGCCCTCATCATTGTCGGGGGCTCAAAAGAACTGGTTCTCGCTCTGGAGGTCCTTGCATCATCAGAGGTTTCTCTGAAGATCGTTCTCATCCCCTCTGCTCCCCTGATCATGGCGGACCTGATCGGTTCGGCAATCGTTCCTGACCTAATCCTCGTCGATACCGTTCTTGCCTCCACCCTGAGTGAAGGAGAGATCAGGCAGCTGATGACTCTCTCCCTCTTTTACATGCTCTCTGCCCTGATAGAAGGGTATGACCCGATACAGACAGTACGGGCAAAGTGCATCCTTTCCAGGGCGCTGATGGTACGAAAAGAGTTATCAGTTTCAAGAAAGAGGGCGAGTTACCTGACTACAACGATGCTGATGCCGACAGTCGATCTGGGAAGGAACAGACGCTCTTCTCTGATCATCTCACTGATGAAACATATGAGTATCTACCCATACACGATATTCGATACCTCGGGCATGCTCCTGATCCCCCTTGCCCGATACATAGAGAACGAACATCCCGAGCTGTTCATCATGCTTACTCAGCTGATCGGGACTGAGGACCTCGCCCTCTGGCTCTCGTTGTGGAAAGAGGGGATATGCAGCACAGAGAAGGAAGAGACACTGAGAGAACTCACGGTGAGTCTTGATGCTCTTATTTCAGGTTCTGCAACTCCCGGGAGGCTGAAAGCCTTCCTCCCCTACCTCGATAAGGGGGTGAACTGATGGATATGAAATCACCTCTGATGAGCGCCTACTCACAAAGCGGGTATGCATGTGTCCCTGGTATCATAGGGAAATTAGGAGAATGGATAGAGATGAAGGGATGGGCCTCCCCTCTGATTGTCTGCGATGCCCCTTCGCCTCTTATTACCCTCGAATATGTGAGAAGCTCACAGGTAGCCCCTGCCCTGAAGAGCTCCCCCTGTGATGTGATCATCATCTTCGGTGATGAGATCACAACTGACAGAGTGAAGGGAACTCTGAGAGATATCTACCACGAGAAGAAGGGACTCCCCTTCGAGACAGTCATCATTCCTACGACCTACTGCGCAGTGCGATCGGTGAGCGGAAGATATCTGGATGAAAAGGGTATCTACCATTTCTCCTCGTATCTCGTACCCTCTCTCCTTGTCATCGATGAGGAGATCCTGAGAAACAGGGAGTCGCTCGCCGCTTCTCTCGAAGCGGTCTCCCTGATGGTCCATATCTTCGATATGTTCACCAGCACTGTCTCCGGCTCATGCCAGAGGCACTTACTGGAAGAAGCCTATACCATCTTCTCCCGTCATGCGTATGACGCGCTCTACTCGAGAGGGGCTGCGGCGTCGAGAGAGCTGCTCGCCATTGCCTCCTACCTTACAGCAACAGCACAGAACATCTCTCCTCCGGGAATCATCGACGCCTGCTCACGCGCCGTCGTGAATCACTCTGACCTGAATGCCGCTGAAAGCGCATCCCTTGCCTTCCCCTACCTTGGTCCCGCTGTATGTCAGGTACAAACCTCAATGGAGGAAAAGAGAGCGGAAAAGATGATGGAAGAGATGCTCCTTCTGAGAGAGAATCTCCTCTCTGCCCACACGAGTCACATACCGAAAACGCTTCATGCCGTCTCGCGTCCTCCCTTCAGTCGTGGTACTATATCACTGACGGAACTCGCTGCTATTGCAGATGATGTCTATAACTCGATCGAGACTGCAGTTTCGATGCCCGATATCGATCATCAGAGCATCATCAGCTGGGTTGAGAGCATCTACTGGGGATATGAGAGCACCTGAGGAGGAACAGATGAACAGGCCACAGAGAATGAAGGAGTTTGCAGAGCATATCATCACCCTCACCTATGAAGGTGAGTCGTACAAGGTGGTGCAGGGAACTTCGGTGGAGCAGTTTCTCACCCGTCACGCGAAGGATGAGAGGGTTTCCCTCCCCTACGGCAAGAACCCGGTGGTCGCGCTTCAGGTGAACAATGAGGTGATGAGCATGGGAGAATCCCTCGTTGTCGACGGTGAGGTTGAACCTGTTCTGATGTTCTCGCCTATCGGCAAGAGGATGTACCGCCACACGATCAGCTATCTGCTTGCCTATGCAAGCCGCCAGATCTTTCCCGAACGACGACTGGTGATCGGACATTCCCTCGGCAACGGCTTCTATTTCAATTTCGAAGGAATCTATCAGCTCACCAAGTCTGATATCGAAGCGCTCAAGATGAAGATGAGCGAGATCATCAGCTCATCCGTAACCATCCACCTCTACCTCGCCGCCTACCGGCAGGCCATCGAATATTTTGACAAGATGGGCTTCACTGCAACGAAGAAGCTCCTCGAGTACAGAAACGACCCCTTCATACCTCTGTACGCCTGTGACGACTTCCTCGATATCTCCTTTGAACCGCTCCTTCCCAACACCGCACTCGCTCCCCTGTGGGAGCTCCGTCCTTACGGAGATAGGGGCATGCTGCTGCGCTACCCCCTCAGCTCTGATTACACGACAATTCCCCCCTTCCACGACAACCCTCTCCTCTTTTCCGTCTTCAAGGAATCGAAGGAATGGGGAAGCATCCTCAAGGTTGACTGTCTCGGTGCAATGAACGACATCTGCGGGTCAGCGCACCTGAGAACCTTCATCAGAATGAATGAGAACCTGCAGCAGAAGAAGATCAACTCGATTGCAGAGCAGATCGTGAGAAAGAAGGGAGTGAAGGTGGTGTTTGTCGCCGGCCCCTCCTCGTCAGGGAAGACCACCTTCACCATGAGACTCGGCCTCCACCTGAGAATGCTCGGGTACCACCCCGTCCAGATATCACTCGACAACTACTACCGCTCCAAAGACAAGGCCCCTATAGACGAAGAAGGGAATATAGACCTGGAAGCCCTTGAAGCCCTCGACCTCGACCTCTTCAGAGAGAACATCAAAGACCTGTACGAAGGAAAGGAAGTACTCCCTCCCAGATTCGAATTCACAGGAGGGGGAACACGCTACTTCGACCTTCCCCCAGTATCACTCAAGGATGAAACGATCATCCTCATAGAGGGAATCCACGGCCTCAATCCCTCCCTGGTCCCTGACATCGATGCAGCGACTACCTTCAAGATATACATCTCTGCCCTCACACAGCTCAACCTGGATGACCATAACAGGATCAGCACCACAGACAACAGAATTTTGAGAAGGATAGTACGAGATTACCGTTACAGAGGAACAAGCGCACAGCAGACACTTGAGATGTGGCCTTCAGTGGAACGGGGGGAGAGCAGACACATCTTCCCCTTCCAGAACAAGGCAGATGTGATGATCAACTCAGCGTTGGAATATGAGCTGTCAGTCCTCAAGGCATTTGCCGAACCCCTTCTCAAGACCGTGAAACCCGATGCCACCGAAGCCTATCCGACTGCAAGGAGACTGATTGCCTTCCTCGAGAACATCTATCCCATCAATCCTATGATGGTGCCATCAGAATCGCTTCTGAGAGAGTTCATCGGTGGAAGTGAATTCCACGGCGAGTGCTGACAGAAACACATAATCCTCTCAAGCGAATATTCAATCCCGCATAGGTGTTCTTTCATCCGTGGATACTTTCTGTTGCAGATTCACAGTTTGATGAAGAAGCTGCAAAAACTCTCCTTGCTCGGAATGCAGAATAGCCCCCTCCCCCGAATCAATTCTTCAGGAATGGAACGGAGGAGGTGAATTGGATCAGACGTTGTAGATGTGCTTGTACTCTTCGAACAGGTTATGGACCTTGTAGCGGCACTTTCCGCACACAGTACCGAACTGAGTGATCTCCCTGAGTTCATCGAGTGTGGTGGCTTCCTTGTTCTTCACGAGTTCTTCTATTCTCTGGTCTGTAATTCCCTTACACTCGCAGATGATCTTTGCAACAGATCCCTTGAAGGGATTGTCACGTCCCTGCTTCTCCAGGTAGTCATCTATGGCTGCTCTCAGGGCCTTGTCACCGAGTACGGAACAGTGGAACTTGTGCTGAGGAAGTCCTCCGAGGTGTTCGGTGATTGATTCCGGTGTGAGATGGTAGGCGTCATCGAGGGTCATGCCGATTGCGATTTCGCTCATCATCGAGGTGGAGGCGATTGCGCTCGCGCACCCGTAGGTCTGCCATTTGAGTGTCTTGATCGTGTCGTTTTCTACGGTGATACCGACTCTCATCTGATCTCCGCAGGCCATCGATCCGACCATTCCTTCACCGTCCGGTTCATAGGAATCATCATTCCAGAGGTTCTTCGGGTTCATGAAATGTTCTTTGACTGTATCTGTATATACCCATGCAGGTGATTTCTGTGTACTCATCGTGTTGATATCTCCCTTATCCGCGCAATGATCGGCGGTAGTTTCTCAATGACGTAATCAATATCTTCTTCACTTGTGTATCGTCCGAGACTGAAGCGGATCGAACCGTGAGCCAGTTCCACATCAAGTCCTGCGGCTAACAGGACCGGTGAAGGTTCGAGTGAACCGGTGGCACAGGCGCTGCCTGTGGAAACTGAGATCCCTTCAAAGTCGAGGTAGAGAAGAATCGATTCTCCCTCCGCCTGAGGGAAAGAAATATTCAGTGTTCCCGGAAGGCATCTTTCGGGGTGACCGTTCACATAGGTGTTTGCAACCTTCGCTTCAATCCCTTTCCTGAGCTTCTCTCTCAGCGCCCATTCGTGCTTGCTGTCCTTTTCCTGGTTCTTCATGGCAAGACGGGCCGCCTCTCCCATGCCGATGATCGACATATTGTTGTAGGTTCCTGCCCTCAGTCCGTCTTCCTGGTGTCCACCCTTCAGGTAGGTTCTGATGGGAGCACCTTCCTTGACGTACAGGGCACCCACGCCCTTGGGACCGTAGAATTTGTGTCCTGAAAGACTCAGGTAATCAACATCCCAGTCAACTGCGTCGACGGGAATCTTTCCGATCGCCTGAACGGCATCGGTGTGCATGAGGGCACCGGAGGCATGAGCGATCTCGGTAAGTTTCTTGATATCCATGATCGTTCCCGTCTCATTGTTCGCGCTCATGATCGAGACGAGGAGGACGGAATCATCAATGAGCTTTTCAAGCGCTGAGGGAAGTACCTCTCCGTTGATATCGACGGGGACATAGTCGACGCGGTAGCCCTGGGCACTCAGACTCTCTACTGTCTCTATGACAGCGGGGTGTTCCACCGTGCTCACAAGAATCCTGTTTCTCTCAGAACCCTCGTCAATGAGGGTCTTTGCGGTATAGAAGACCGCGTTATCTGATTCGGAACCGCCGCTGGTGAAGACGATCTGTCCGCCCTCGCCATGAATCAGTTCGCTTACGGCAGACCGTGCATCTTCCACCGCCTCGGCTGCTGCCCTTCCCGCTGAGTGCATGCTTGAGGCGTTCCCGTACAGGTCGACCGCCTCGAACATGGCCTTTTTCACTTCAGGAGCTAGCTGAGTTGTTGCATTGTTATCTAAATAGACTGTTTTCATCTGTAATAGTCACTCTCTTCAAAAAAAATAAAATCGATGGAGGGGAGAGGCTATACCTTCCCTGTCCACTATAAAGCTGTCTGTGATTGAAGAGAGTCTGTCTCGTCCTCCCCTTCGGTATGGGACCGGGCGAAATAGATTTTACGTTTCGGAGCGAAACGGAGATGGCGTCTCTGGGCTTCCTGCACGTAGCCGCAGGAATCGGGAAGGTAGGAGGAGAACATAGCAGTGAACCGGGTGACCCTTCTGCACTCCTGATGGAGTCTCAGGCGGTCTTCATAGATACGGCACTGGTGGGTTGAAGAATCGAAATGGGGACAGGGAGCATCGAGGTTGTACACGACGGTATCACCCGCTATCACCTTTTCGTGACAGCAGAGACCACATCGGTTACATGTATTCTCCCATTTATTCGATAACTTCATTCTCTTCCTTCTCCAGCATATCCTGTAATACCATGGATACAGCTTCGTCTGCAACAGGTTGGACCTTCACTGGAGTAACACTGATGAAATGCGCACCCAAGAGGGTATAATCCGCTTCCGCGAAATCTTCATCCAGGATGGGGGGATCAACGCTCTTCAGAGAATACTCCTCCATGCTGTGCACCCCTTCTTCTCCGTAGGCCAGTCCGATCTGTGTCTGCTCGGCATCGAAGCTGGTGTTCTTATCACCTGTGTGTTTCTCCACTACATCAAGATACTTAAGTTTTCCGATACCGCCAACCTTCCACATCCCGTTATCGAGAGGCGGTATGTTGATATTCAGTAACACTTTTGCATTACAGAGGGGAATGAACTGTTCAAGGTGGTCTCTGAGGAACTCGGCTCCGCGTACATAGGGCTCCCTCTGATCGGGTGAGTAGGGGCGTGCCGAGATGGCTATGGCAGGATAGCCTCTGAGGGCGGCCTCGCTGGCCGCTCCGACCGTCCCTGAGTAGAGGATGTCGGTGGATGCATTGTAACCGTGGTTGATCCCGCTGACAACGACATCGGGTTTGATGGGAATCACTCCTGCTGCGAGTCCGTAGAGAATGGAGTCACAGGGTGTTCCACTGCAGTGGTAATGGCGCTCACCGTAACGGTGAATCTTGAGGCGTCCCTTCAGTGTCATCGCATGGGAAAAGGCGCTCCTCTCCCCGCTGGGTGCACACACCCAGACCTCGTGGCCTGCTTCACTGAGAACCTGTTCTAAAATCGTTATGCCTGTTGCCTGGTATCCGTCATCATTGGTCAGAAGAATCTTCATGCGTCAATCGTACGATCTTCAGCTCGCCCGTGGGAATAAACCGTTTCACCTCAGGTCTGAAGCCGAAAATATGCTCGTACTCCTCCATGCGTTCAGCATACGAGGAAATCGCATCTTCTTCAATAAGGACGATGAGAGAGCCTACATCTCCACCTGCGATCATCACTGCACCGTAACTCTGCATCGTCTCTGACGAACGTTTGGTGAGCCAGTCGATCTCGGGACAGCTGATCTCGAAACCGTCTCTCAAGCCCACCTGAATCCGTGAGAGCACCTTTCCGTACTGAGGATAAAGACTCTGGGAGAGGAGATTCTTCGCCTCCAGAGTCAGTTTCGATTCGGTAAGGACATAGGAGACCAGGCGCTTCTCATCTTCACTGAGATGCTCGGTCATCTCCTTTTCCTCATCACTCTCCAAGTCCCTGAGACACTTTCTCGGAAGTGCATCGGCAATGGCGAGGAAGGCTTCGTTGCATTCCTGACGCCGCAGTTCTACTTCCTCCTTGAAGGCCTGAGGGCTTATCTTGCTCTCAATCAGGAGCGTTGCAACGGAGGAATCAGTATCGAGAGGAATATATTCCATCGAGAGATGCTGTACATCGAAGAAGAGGTAGGTGTTGTCACGTACATTGAGCATGGCAAGGAAGCGTCCGATCCGTGCCGGCTCTCCCACGAACTGGGTGATTGCAGTGTAGGCGATATGGGCGCAGTCTTCACCGCTCAGGCCGAACTCGAAGAGTTCATTGCATGCAAGGGCGACAGAGAGCGCTATGGAACAGCGCAGGGTCTGTGACTCATTGATGAGCACTTCCCCTGAGAACGTGATATTGAATCCCTTGGGATGGTAGCCCCTGAGGTTGAAGATGGAGAGGACTCCCTTGATATAATTCGCCCATCTGTCTTCACGCCGATACTTGAGATTGAGGAGATTTATCCTCTTGCGTTCTTCGAGGGGAGCGAGGAACGCCCTCACCGACTGATCCTTCCTGAGGGAGTAGGTACTGAGAAGCATACGGCCGCTGGCCGCATAGATCGAGTACCCGGAACAGTAGTTCGCATACTCTCCGACGATCGTATAGACGCCCGGGAGATATACAGCTATAGAAGGAGAGGTATTGTATTCTTTCGTATGCACATGTCGTAATTCGTTCATAGCTTTCCTGTCCCTATTTTATTTTACCCTCCCCTTTATTGCAACAAAAAAGAGACTACCGTCATATTTCGACGATAGCCCCTCTTCATTATCTTTACAGAATATGTTCTTAGTTTTCTTTGATGCCGTACTTTCTCTTGAACCTTTCGACACGACCGGTGGTGTCGACGAGCTTCTGAGTACCGGTAAAGAACGGGTGACAAGCACTGCAGATTTCTACATCGAGCTTCTTGCTTGTTGACTTGGTTTCGAACGTGTTTCCGCAAGCACAGGTCACGGTTGTCAGTTCATATTTGGGATGGATTCCCTCTTTCATATTAATGCCTCCACATATATCTGGTATCCTCTGCTACGATCTGTGTCTTGACAGAGGATTGCTTTAAAATTCATCCGTTCTACATCATAGAAGTGTTCATGGAACGTAGAAACGCCTCATTATTCTTTGTTTTCTTCATTTTGTCAACAAGGAACTCAGTCATCTCGATATCTTCCATAGGATTGATCGCATTTCTCAGTGCCCAGATCTTCATGTTCTCATCTGCTGCAAGGAGAAGGTCTTCACGACGTGTTCCGCTCTTCTTGATATTGATCGCAGGGTAGAGACGGCGCTCTGCCATACGTCTGTCGAGAACGATTTCGTTGTTACCTGTTCCCTTGAATTCTTCGAAGATAACTTCATCCATCCTGCTTCCCGTTTCGATGAGGGCGTTGGCGATGATCGTAAGCGATCCGCCGTGCTCGATATTTCTCGCGGCTCCGAGGAATCTCTTCGGTCGGTGAAGGGCGTTGGAGTCGACACCACCGCTGAGGATCTTTCCGCTTGCCGGTACTGTCTGGTTGTAGGCACGTGCTAAGCGGGTGATGTTATCGAGGAGGATGACAACGTCTCTTTTGTGTTCGACCAGGCGCTTTGCCTTCTCGATCACCATCTCCGCGACGGTTACGTGACGGGAGGCCTGTTCATCGAAGGTTGATGCGATGACTTCACCCTTGACTGTCCGTCTCATGTCGGTCACTTCCTCAGGACGTTCGTCGATAAGAAGAACCATCAGGTAGACTTCAGGATGGTTTGCTGTGATCGCGTTCGCGATCTTCTGCATCAGGATCGTCTTACCTGCACGGGGAGGGGCGACGATAAGTGAGCGCTGTCCCTTTCCGATCGGTGCGAACAGGTTGATGATACGTGTCGAGATATCGGGATCCTCGGTCTCGAGGTTGAGTCTTGAATCGGGGTAGAGAGGGGTGAGAGAGTCGAAGGAGGCACGGATACGTGCAGCTTCGGGGGGATCGTAGTTGATCGATTCTATCCTGATCATGGCGAAGTAGCGCTCGGCATCCTTCGGGGGACGGATCTGGCATCTTACCGTATCACCGGTCTTCAGTGAAAGACTCTTTACCTGGGAAATGGAGATGTAGATGTCTTCAGATCCGCTCAGGTAGTTGTTGTAGGGGGAACGGAGGAAACCGTATCCGTCGGGAAGGATCTCGAGGGAACCGAAAGCCATGATGACGCCGCCGGCGTTGGTGTGGGCTTTGAGTATCTCGACGATCAGCTCCTGCTTCTTGAGATCAAGGATCAGGCTCTCTTCAAGGTTGAAATCCCTTGAGCGTCGACGAAGCTCCGGAAGTGTAAGGACAGAAAGGTCATTCACTGTAAGTGAATGAACTTCAGGGTCGGCAACGTAGAGTTCCACATTGGAATTCTCCTGGGAGTTCCTGTTGTTGTTCTTCCTGTTCTTTGAAAAGTTATTATTATTGTTGTTGTTATTCTTCTGTCTGTTGTTGTTTTTCTGTCTTCCCTGCTGTCTTCGGGAATTGTTGTTCGAAGGTCCGCCCTGGTTCTGTCTGGGTGCCTTGGGTTCCGGCTGCGGCTCTGAAACAGGTTCAGGTGCACTTGTCTTCTGCTCGGGAGCAGCTTCTGCAGGTGCAGGAGCAGCCTCGGGGGCAGCAGGAGCTGCAGGTTCTGCCGCGGCTGATGCAGCCGCCTTTTCAGCATCTTTCGCCTTTGCGGTTTTCGCCTTTGGAGGTCTTCCCCTCCTTTTAGGTGCTGCAGGTGCCTCATCTGAAGCTTTGTCAGCTGCGGGAGCTTCTGCTTTGACTACCTTTTCAGGGCTCTCTGTTTCTACACTCTTTTTCACCACTACACGCTTGGCGGGTTTTGCAGGCTCTGCAGCCTGGCTCTGTTGGGGTTCAGCCTCAAACAGCTGTGGCCCGCTTTCATACTCTGATGTCATTGATTACTCCAAACGATTGTTTCGTTGAAAAGGATGCTCTGCACGCAAAATAAACTGTCATTGATTATAATTGTTGAATAAATAACTAAGGAATCTAACGTTGCGCTACAGATATGGGGCATCCCCTTAGGATGCCTTAAATATATTGCCACTTACCAACTATGTCAAGCAACTCATTCCCGCTCTGATACAAGTATGCAAGGAAAATAGCTGCGAGGGCACCTCTTCTTCGAACAGAAGCCCGTCCATAGGTGGTAAACTGAAGTTTCACTGCCTGCGGTGCCTTATCGGCTGAAGCAAGTCCGAACCAGACCGTTCCTACCGGTTTTTCCTCGCTTCCTCCATCAGGTCCTGCAATTCCGCTCACGGCAACGGCAAGGTCGCTTCCCGAGTTCCTGAGAGCTCCTTCGGCCATTTCAAGAACTGTCTCGGCAGAGACTGCGCCATAGGTTTCAAGGGTGGCGGGAGAGACACCGAGCATCTTCACCTTCGCATCATTCGAGTAGGTGACGAAAGAAGAATCGAAATAGGAACTGCTTCCGCTCCTGTCGGTGAAGATCTTTCCGATCATACCGCCGGTACATGATTCTGCTGCAGCTATCCTGAGATTCCCTTCTTCCAACAGCGAGACGAAACGGTCGATGATCTCCACATCCCCATCCTCGATGAGGCCGGGACCGACATCCTCTCTCATAGCAGCCACAAGGGTCGCTCTCTCTTCTGCGCTTCTTCCGCTGAGGTAGAGGCTGATACGGTATTCCTGAACTCTCGTCCCCCACTCTATCCCTTCTAGGGCATGAGAGGCGACGATCTCCTCGAGCTTCGACTCGGGAGTAAGATAGACCGAGTACTCATCACGCTCGACATTTCCCTTCCCGCTCATTATAGCAAGGAGGGGGAGTACATCTGCATGGAGCATCGGATAGAGTTCCTTCGGGGGTCCGGGAAGGGCGAACACGGTGATCTCTCTTCCTTCTCTCTCCACCTTTCCGTAGAAACCGGGGGCTGTTCCGTTGTCGTTCTTGATGACGGTGAAGCCTTCGGGGATCTGTACCTGCTTCAGGTTAGCTCCGTTGATTCTCTCACCGATTCTTGCGTACAGGACATCATATGCTTCCTTGTGTACAGCAAGCTCGACTCCTGCGGCCGAAGCCATGATGTGACGGGTCATGTCGTCGCTGGTCGGCCCGAGGCCTCCTGTGACGATGACGAGAGAGGAGTCATTCAGACTGAAGAGGAATTCCTGATTGAGTTTCTCGTCATCGGGTACGATCATGATGCGGTTCACATGGAAGCCGAGGGTTGTGAGTTCCTTGGTGATCGTTGCGACGTGCTTGTCCTGAATGATACCGCGGGTGATCTCGGTTCCGATAATAAAGAGGGAGGCATTCAATGTGTCGTTGCTCATGAATCTTTTTTCCTTACAAAGACGGTTATCAATTTCGCGATGATAAGATATGCAAGAAGGGCAAAGGAGAGGTAGACCGCTCCCCTTGCGAGAATGTCGTCGTGCTGAGTGTAGAAGGTATCGCTGTCAGACTCGTAGACCGGGACATCGTAGATGTTCCAACCCTTCGTGAAGGGTTCCATCGGGTCCTCATACTTTCCGCTGGGAAGAATAAGCGCCGTGATGCCTGAGTTGGTTCCTCTGATCGTGCTCTTTCTTGTTTCAACTGAGCGGAAGACCGCCATGGCGAAGTGCTGCATCTCTGCAGAGACCGCTCCCGACCAGCTGTCGTTGGTCATATTGACAATGACATCGGCGCCGTTTCGGACAAAGCCTGCGGGGAGGTAGCCGAAGACATCCTCGAAGCAGATCGGTGTGGAAAAATGTACGCCCGAGTCGGTGGTGAATACCACCGGGTCATACCCTGTCTCCCACCAGTTGTAATCGTTGGCAAGGAGGAGGTTATAGAGCCAGGGGAGCTGCTTCTCATAGGGGAAGTGCTCGGTAAAGGGAACCAGATGCTGTTTCCTGTAGGTCTTCTTGATCTGTCCGTCCTCGAACATGATGACTGTGTTGTAGTCCTTCCTGTTCCAGGACCCGTCGTCAAGGACGGGGGGCTGGCTTTCGTCTTCCAGTACCCCTTCAGGGTTCCCTGTGAGGAGCGGAACGGGAAGTGAGGTGCCGAAGTCAATGAATTCCTCGACCAGTTCTGCAGTCGCCTCCACCGGCCTGTAGGTCATGTGCCATGCGACCGAAGGAACGAACGCCGTTTCCGACCAGAGAATCATATCGGGATCCTCTCTAAGAGCCTCAAGGGAGAGGGTCCTGAGAGTATTGAAGTTCTTCTTGTAGGTGGTGTACCCGCCCTTCCATGAATCAGCACTGTGCTGTATCGTTGCCACGCGCCAGGTCTTGTCCTCTTCCTTCGTGTTCCAGTCATGAAGCGTGACGAACCCGAAGATGAAGGTGAAGAGCATGGCAGCTGCATAGGCAATGACCACCGGTGCATGCTCTTTCAGATAATCGGTGATGAAGGGTCTGTTGTCTTCAGAAAACCAGTCACTCACAAAATGACCGAGAAATGCCTGGGGAAGGATCATCAGGAAGGTGATCCCCCAGATACCTGAGAAGGATGCGATCTGGATGAAGGGAAGATATTCGTAGGCCGCATAGGCGATCGTCCCGTAGGGATAGCCTGCGAACCAGGACTGACCCAGATATGCGTACGCAACCCAGATCACCGCCTGAATGAGATAGCCGAAACGCTTGCTCAGAGAATCAGCTGCCTTGAGGGCAGGAAAGAGGGCAAGCATCTCTCCACCCTTGATGATCGGAACGATGAGAATCGCAAGGGGGTGGAAGGTTGTGAGCCAGTAATTGAAGCATGTATAAAAAGTAAACCCGTATAGGAAACCATACGGGATAATTGCTTTCCAGCTTGTGTGCCGGATAACCGCGAAGAGCGGAATGAGGGCGAAGAAGGCGATGAAACCTATTCCCTGAGTTGAAAGAAACCCGGGAAAGGAGAAGGAAAAGAATACCGCTGTACCGATAAGTACAGCGATCTCTACCAGATAGCTTTTTACACTATGACGGAACACCTTATTCACAGTATCTGAATTTATTTATCGTTTTCTCTGAGTTTCCAGACAAAGTCCTTCAGTTCCTTACCGGGTCTGAAGATTGCCACACCGTGAGTATCGACTGCAACCAGTTCACCGGTCTTGGGGTTTCTGGCCTTGTCTCTTCCCTTACGGGTTCTGACTTCGAAGGTACCGAAGCCTCTCAGTTCAATAACACGGTCCTGTTCAAGACCTTTCTTTACTTCCTCGAAGAATTCATCGATGACATTGTGGACATCAGGACGTGCGATTCCGAGCTTCTCCTGAATACTGTCGATGATCTCTGCTTTGGTTAACTTGCTGTTTGCCATGAACGTACTCCTATTCAATCGTGGTAATGAGAAAAAAGCGGCAGTATGGGTTATGCCTGCTCCACTGCATTGAACTGAGCTGTCAAGCGTGACTTCTTTCTTGAAACAGTGTTTGAGTGGTAGATACCCTTTGAACCTGCTGTATCAAGGAGCTTGATAGCGTAGTCGAACTTCTCTTTTGCAACTGCTGCGTCGTCGCCTGCTGCTGCGGTCTTAAAATTCTTGATAGCTGTTCTCACAGCACTCTTTGTTTCTCTGTTTCTTAATCTTCTTGATTCGTTCTGACGCACTCTCTTAGCTGCTGAACTACTATTACTCACGGTATACCTCCAACGGTTTCTTTATATTATATACATATATATGGGTTGTGGTCCTTCTAAAACGACCGACGGATACACAACATATCACTTTCCCTAAAATGGGTCAATACAATAGTTTATCTATTTTGGTCAAGTTGAAAGAAATTCTTCCACATACGCTTTATTCACTTCCCACCGTTTCGTGTTTTCATCGAACCGGATTTCCTTTGCAGGAATGGAAAGGTGTCTCCCGTCGGGAGAGGTGAGAGAGATCTTTCGGCTGAGAATATTCACTTCACTGATCCTCATCGTCTCCCCGAGCACCCTCAGACGGCTTCCTTCCGAGGGGAAGGTCTTCTTCTCCTCAACATAGAAGTTGTATTCATAGGAGAGACAGCAGAGGAGTCTCCCGCAGGGTCCGCTTATCTTGGTCGAGTTGAGCGAGAGGTTCTGCTCCTTCGCCATCTTGATCGAAACCGGATTAAGTTTGTCAGAGAGGCAGTGACAGCAGTAATCGCGTCCGCACACGGCGAGTCCGCCGAGAACGCGCGATTCGTCTCTCACTCCGATCTGGCGGAGTTCGATCCTGATCTTGAACACTGCGACCAGATCCCTCACAAGGTCTCTGAAATCGACGCGGTTGGCGCTGGTGAAGAAGAAGACGATCTTCGCTTCACCGAAGAGGTAGTGTGCCGACACCAGCTTCATGTCGAGGTTGTGCTGAACGATCTTTTCCCTGCAGAGAACGAGAGCTTCCTGTTCCTGAACCTCAAGGAGGTTGAACCTTTCCAGGTCCTCTTCGTCTGCAAGACGCTCTATCCAGTCGATATCGCCGGAAACCCGTACAATTTCAGGATCGTTTGCAATCTCTGAATCCTGTACATCCACCGCTTCTGCGGGTGCAACTTCTTCAGCCTCTGAACCCTCTTGAACTTCGATACCGAATTCATCACTGGAAGCGAGGAGATCATCATCAACACTGAAAGACTCTTCCACTGCATCACCGTGGAGCGTCGTTCCGTGACACTCGGTTGAACCGGGTTCATACTGACCGAAGTTCGCTGTGGAACCGATCACAACCCCGAAATCGAGGCCGAACCGTGAGGGATAGATCACCTTATCCTGCTTTTTGAGCTTCGTCTCAAATGCGCATATTGTGATATCGTTACTTACAGGAGACTTTACAAGGTAAACAAAACCGTATTCGCCGTGTTCCCGTGACTCCCGTCTTCTCTTATTATCATGCCTATCGTTACCATGAGGCCTATTCTTACTCATCTATTTCCTATTTCCTTTGCGGGAAAGCATTACAAATCTTTTTCGCATCATAAGTTACCACGTCCGTAAGAAATTGTCAAACCCGAGACTCAGCCTTGACCGGACGATTTGTTCATGTTATCTTGTTTGGGACATCATAACAGATGTATACGTAATCGAACTAGGAAAAATCATGAAATTATTTGATACTCACGCCCACATAGGGTTGATACATGAAGACCAGATGGAACAGTTACTCATTATTCAGAGAGCGAAGCAGAAAAGCGTACGCCACCTCATCAGCATCTGTAACTCCCTGGTCGATTTCGAAATAGTCTATGAAAACCTCAGGACCGCCTCCGGTGTATACCATGCAGTCGGTGTCAGT
Source organism: Sphaerochaetaceae bacterium (assembly GCA_963677695.2). Classification (GTDB taxonomy): domain Bacteria; phylum Spirochaetota; class Spirochaetia; order Sphaerochaetales; family Sphaerochaetaceae; genus SABI01. Next base: position 666,150 of record CAXXUJ010000001.1, read on the forward strand.
CCTTCAGAAGCAAAGAATCCCGGGCTCAACTGGGAAAGAAAACTGCAGGAATTCACCTCCTACGAACGTGTGGTCGCACTCGGTGAGACCGGTCTGGACTACTCAAGCAAGTACGGCTACAAGAACGAGCAGGTTGAACTGTTCATCAAGCAGCTCGATATCGCACGCTCTCTTCACCTCCCGGTCATCATTCATAACAGGGAAGCAGGAAAGGATATCCTCGATATTCTCAAGACACGACTCCCTGAAGAGGGGGGCATCTTCCACTGCTACAGTGAAGACTGGCAGTATGCAAAGCAGGCTCTCGACCTTCCCATGTATTTCTCGTTCGCAGGAAATATCACGTACAAGAACGTCCGTCACCTCCATGACACGATCGCCAATCTCCCACTCGACCGAATCCTGATCGAGTCGGAAAGCCCGTTCATGGTACCGGCCCTCTATAAGGGAAAGAGAAACAAGCCCGCCTATCTCGAAGAGACTGCAAAGGCAGTTGCACGGATCAAGAACCTCGATCTCGAGGAGACCGCTGCACAGCTCTACCAGAACAGTCTCAATGCATTCCATCTCTCTGAAGACTAAGCACTCGAGAAAACATGGACGCAGGACATAAGCATTCACTATATCATCCCGTTACGATAGGTTCCCTCACACTAGAAGGGAACCTCTTTCTTGCACCCCTTGCCGGTTACACCGACAAGGCGTTCCGCTCTGTCTGTATTGAGAGAGGTGCTTCGTTCACCTACTCAGAGATGGTGAGCGCCGAGGGCCTTGCCCGTGGGAGCGACAATACTGAGAAGCTGATGGTCAGGGGAGAGGGAGAAGAGCTTTTCGGTATTCAAATCTTCATGAACGAGGCTTCTGTCGCTCTCAGATCCCTACCCCGCCTCCTTCAGTACAAACCCTCGGTCATCGATATCAACTGCGGCTGCCCAGTACCCAAGGTCGTGAAGACCGGCGCCGGTTCTGCCCTGATGAAGGAACCTGAAAAGGTTCATGCGATGGTGAAAGCTCTCAAGGAGTACACCGACATTCCGGTGTCGATCAAGATACGTACCGGTTGGGACCGCAGTTCTATCACCTACAAGGAAATTGCCGATGCCGCCCTCTCAGGCGGAGTCGATATGATCACAATGCACGCCCGCACCCGTCAGGAAGGCTACTCTGGAACGGCAGACTGGAATAAACTGACCGAGCTAACCCACTTCGTAAGGAACCGTCGTCCTGAAGTGATCATCTTCGGTTCAGGGGACCTTTTCACTCCCATCAAGGCAAAGGAAATGCTACAGAGCACAGGTGTCGATGGGGTGATGTTCGCCCGCGGAGCGATCGGGAATCCGTTCATCTTTGAAGACACGAAAAGACTTCTCACAGGGGAGAAGGTAAGCGAGCACGATCTGGCAGAGCGCCTTGAAGTGATGCTGAGGCAGCTTCACCTGATGGGTGAAGATACAGGCGAAGACCATGCCTGCAGGGAGATGCGCAAGCACGCTACGAGCTACCTGAAGGGGATTCCCCACGGATCGAAGGCGAAGCAGGAGCTGGTGCAGGCAAATACCTATTCCCAGTACGAACAGATCTGTTCCCTCCTCGTCGACAACAAGCTCTGATGGCCCTGCCGGCCCGCTTTCACTACCGGATGCGTTGAGTTGACTCTCTCGATTGTTACATGATAGTTTAAACGACAGAATAAAAGGAGTTTCATGTCAATGAGAGTTCTCGTTTTAGGTTCCGGTGCGAAAGATCACGCAATAACATGGTTATTTTCACAAAGCAGACTCATTGAAGGCCTTTTCGTTGCCAACGGCAATGTAGGGACCGCTGCGATTGCAGAAAACCTTGCAGATATAGACCCCTCTTCCCCCGAGGAAGTGTACGCTGCCTGCCAGGAGCATGATATAAACTTCGTATTCGTCGGTACCGAAGCTCCCCTGTTCACCGGAGTGATCGACTACCTCAATGAAAGGGGTATTCATACCTTCGGGGCACCGAAGTACGCTATCCCGTTCGAAGGGGATAGAAAATTCGCAAGAGACTTCACAAGCCGTCACAATATTCCCGTTCCGGGAAACAGACTATTTGAAGATGAGAAGACTCTCTCTGAATTCCTCAAGCGTCACCCCGGAGAGATGTTCGTTCTCAAGAAGAACGCACTCGCTCCCTCCAGAATCATGATCAACTCCTGTAATCACGATAAACTGATGGACTTTGCAAGCGGTATCATGCCCAGGAACTCGATCATGCTTGAGCAGTCCATCAAGGGACTCCCCGTAACCATAACAGTCTTCACCGATAAGCATGGGTACCTGATGCTCCCGATCTGTTCCGATTACACCCACAGTGAAGAGGGAGACAGCGGAGCACCTACCGGCGGTATGGGTTCCATCTGTCCCGTACCACTGGATAAGAAGGAAAAGCAGGCGATCATCGATCAGATCATCGAACCTACCCTCTACGGAATGAGAGTCGAACAGATCGCCTACAAGGGAGTACTTACCTTCAGTGTCATCATCACCAAGGACGGTCCCGTCCTGGTCGACTACCACGTCCGATTCAACGATCCTGCAACGCAGGCCATCGTTCCCCTCATCAAGAGTGATATCATAGAGATCCTTCAGGCAATGGAACAGGATCGCCTTTCAGAGATAAAACTTTCGGTAACCACCGACTCGGCAGTCGCTGTCGTTGTCGCGAGCAAGGGCTACCCGGGTAATCCTGAGCTGAACAAAGAAGTCGCTCCCCTCCCCCTCTCAATCAGAAACAATATGTTCAGAGAGAAACCGTTCGTCTTCTACGGAGCAGTACGGAAGATAGAGGGAAAACCGGTCACCTGCGGCGGACGTAATATCACATTGGTGGGTCTCGGAAAGAATATCATCGAAGCGAACAAGGAAGCCTACAAATACATTGATGAAGTGAAATTCGAAGGCGCCTGGTACCGTTCAGATATCGGTAACAAGTTTTTCGAGAACTAAGACGCCTCCTCATCGGAAATATCACAGAGCCAGTCGTATAAGGATACTTTTTATAATCTTGTTGCGGAAGTACAAAAACCATATAGGCTCTTCAGCAAAGAATAGGTATTTCCTTCCACAACAATAAAGCCCTCACATTGAAGTGAAGGCTTTCTTCTAGAAAATAATGTGTAAAAGGGAATCTATCGGTGCTGTCGGCTCACTTCGTAGAGAATAACACCTGCTGCTACACTCACGTTGAGGGAATCGATATGTCCGCTGGTGGGAATCGAGGTGATATGATCACATTTTCTTCTGATCAACTCACTTAGACCGCTCCCTTCACTTCCCATAATGATTGCCGTACGGGTAGGGAATTTCGTATCAGGAAGAGCCTCTCCGTTCATATCTGCTCCGTAGACCCAGAATCCGGCGCTCTGGAGGTTCTCTATCTCCCGTGCTAGGTTTGTCACTGTTGCAGTGGGAACATAGCGTGAAGCGCCGCTGCTTATCCTCTCAACAGTAGAGTTGTTCTGAGCTGATCTTCTGGAAGGAACGATGACAAGGGAGACGGCAAACTGGTCTGCACTTCTCATGATCGCTCCAAGGTTATGGACATCGGTGATTCCGTCGAGGATAAGAACGGTCGCGTTCTCTCCATCGGGAAGAGAAGAGAGGAAATCCTTCACACTGACGTTCTTTGATGAGAAATTATCTCTCAGAGAGACACTGAGAAGCGCTCCGCGGTGATCGACTCCGGGGGCCATGCGGTCCATTTCGACCCTGGCGATCTTCTTCACCTTCACCTTTCCCTGATACCGTGCCTGGGATTCAAGACGGTCGTTCCTCTTCTCCATATTCCTACAGATGAAGAGAGTCCCTCTGAGCTCTTCTGATTTCAGGGCTTCCTCGATTGCGTGAAACCCTGTAATGAAATCTGCCATGTGCTTATCTGTCCTTATCAGCCTTCAAAGGGGACCGGCTCGGGTTTATCATTTTCACCCATTACTTCAGCCAGTTCTCCCATCAGTTTCTTCGCCTGACGGCTCAGCTTCTTGGGTGTCTCAACCACGAGGCGGATATACTGATCGCCTCTCTGGTTCGAACTCCTGAGGACGGGAACACCCTTTCCTCTGAGCCTGAGCACCTTTCCGCTCTGAGTGCCGGAGGGCACTGCAACCTTCACGCGCACATCGTCGATCGTCATGACCTCAATTGTCGCACCGAGAGAAGCCTGGGTAAAGGAGATCGGTATCTGACAGTAGAGATCACTTCCTGAACGCTCGAAATACTTGTGAGGTTTCACATTGACGTAGACGTAGAGGTCACCGGAGGGGCCGCCGTTGGCGCCTGCGTCTCCCATGCCTGAGAGACTGACCCGGTTTCCGGTATCGACTCCTGCGGGAATGGTCACCTTCACCTTCTGCTGCTTGCGCTTGAGACCGGTTCCGTGACAATCGTCACAGGGATTCTCAATGACATGGCCTTCCCCGTGACAGGTGGGACAGGTGCTTGCGATAGCAAAGAAACCGGAGTTCCGTCTTACCTGACCTACCCCGTTACAGGTGGGACACACCTTCTTGCCTGAACCGCTCTTTCCACCCGTCCCGTGACAGGCGTCACAGTGAACGTGGTGGGCAAACGAGATCTCAACTTTCGTACCGAAAACAGCTTCCTTGAAGTCGATTTCCACATCATAACGGAGAGAAGATCCAACCTGGGGACCGCGTCTCTGACGCTGTCCGCCGCCGCCTCCACCGAAGAAGGATCCGAAGATATCACCGAATCCGCCTCCGCCGAAAAGGTCGGAGAAGTCACGATATACGTTGGAATAATCCCCTGCACCGTTGTTATCGACACCGGCAAAACCGTACTGGTCGTACGCCTGCCGTTTCGATTCGTTGCTGAGAATCTCGTACGCTTCGCTTGCTTCCTTGAATCTCTCCTCTGCAGCATGATCACCCGGATTCTTGTCCGGGTGATTGGCTACAGCGAGTTTTCGATAAGCTTTCTTTATTTCATCCGCCGAGGCCCCTTTCGAGACCCCGAGAACTTCGTAATAATCCCGTTTAGCCACGGTTCAACACTTCCTTTAGTTTCTCACTCTTAGTCTACAACTTCGAAGTCTGCATCTTCGACATTATCATCTTTCTTCTTGGATGCTGTCTCTTCACCGCCGGGAGCTGCACCTTCAGCCTCAGCAGCGCCACCCTGCTCTGCTGCACCTGCCTTGTACATCTCTTCAGCGAGCTTGTAAGCCGCCTGCTGCAGTGCTTCGTTCTTCGCCTTGATCTGGTCGAGGTCGTCAGTAGCGACTGCTGCCTTGAGTTCTTCCATAGCCTGCTCGATAGCTGACTTGTCCTCTGCAGAAATCTTGTCGCCGTGTTCCTTGAGAGACTTTTCAGTTGAGTAGAGAAGATTGTCGGCTTCGTTTCTCACCTCGATCTTTTCTCTCTCCTTCTTATCCTCTTCGGCATGCACTTCAGCATCCTTGACCATTTTGTCGATGTCAGACTCTGAAAGACCGGAAGAAGATTCGATTCTGATCTTCTGTTCCTTGCCTGTTCCCAGGTCCTTGGCGCTTACGTGGACGATACCGTTGGCATCAATATCGAAAGCGACTTCAATCTGAGGTACACCGCGGGGAGCGGCGGGAATGCCGATAAGGTCGAACTTACCGAGTGTTCTGTTCTGTGAAGCCATCTCACGTTCACCCTGGAGTACGTGGATCGATACGGCTGTCTGGCTGTCAGCAGCTGTAGAGAAGATCTGACTCTTACGGGTAGGAATGGTGGTGTTTCTTTCAATCAGCTTGGTAGAGATACCGCCGAGGGTTTCGATACCGAGTGAGAGAGGAGTAACATCGAGAAGAAGAACATCCTTGACGTCTCCACCGAGGATACCGCCCTGGATAGCTGCGCCCATGGCTACAACTTCGTCCGGGTTCACGCCTCTGTGGGGCTCCTTCTGGAAGATTGCCTTCACCATCTCCTGAACTGCGGGGATACGTGTCGATCCGCCGACGAGGATGACTTCATCGATATCGGCAGGGCTGACGCCTGCATCCTTGAGTGCATCAAGACAGGGCTTCTTGCTTCTTTCAACAAGGGAAGAGACCATCTGTTCGAACTTCGCACGTGTAAGGTTCATCTGGAGGTGCTTGGGACCTGATGCGTCTGCTGTGATGTAAGGAAGGTTGATGCTTGTGTCTTTCGTGCTTGAAAGTTCGATCTTTGCCTTCTCTGCAGCTTCCTTGAGTCTCTGAAGCGCCATCTTGTCCTTGGAAAGGTCAACACCGCTTTCGTTTCTGAAGGTCTCGACCATCCAGTCGATCACGATCTGGTCGAAGTCGTCACCACCGAGGTGAGTGTCACCATTGGTAGACTTGACTTCGAATACCCCGTCACCGAGTTCGAGGATGGAGATATCGAATGTACCGCCGCCGAGGTCGTAGACCGCGATCTTCTCTTCCTTGTCCGCATCTTTTCCAAGACCGTAGGCAAGAGCTGCAGCAGTGGGTTCGTTGACGATTCTCTTTACATCAAGACCAGCGATCTTACCGGCATCCTTGGTTGCCTGGCGCTGTGCGTCATTGAAGTAAGCGGGGACTGTGATGACTGCTTCTGTGACAGGTTCACCGAGGTAGTCCTCAGCGGTCTTCTTCATCTTCTGAAGAGTGGCTGCTGAAATCTCCTGAGGGGAGTAGTCCTTGTCACGGATCTCGACTCTGATATCATCATTAGGACCGGCTTTCACCTTGTAGGAAACCTTCTTGATTTCAGAAGGAACTTCTGCAAAACGACGACCCATGAATCTCTTGATGGAAGAGACTGTGTTCTCTGCATTCGTCACGATCTGGTTCTTTGCAGGCTGACCTACGAGTCTTTCGCCCTTCGCTGTAAAACCTACGATAGAGGGAGTGGTTCTCTGTCCCTCGCTGTTCTGGATAACTACTGCGTCTCCGTTTTCCATGACAGAAACACAAGAGTTTGTTGTTCCCAGGTCAATTCCAATTATTCTACCCATTGTTTTCTCCTAAAAATACTTCTTAAATCTAATCTCAGCCTGATTCGGTCTCTTATAGGCTACTCAGGTTTTCCCACTTTCACTTTCGCGTGACGTAACACCTTAGAATGAAGATAATAACCCTTCTGCAATTCGGCAAGGACCGTTTCATGTTCTATGTCGTCACGACTCTCCATCATGAGAGCTTCATGCTCATGGGGAGAGAACTCGGTTCCCACGATATCACTCATCACCTTGAGTCCCCAGTTCTTCTCAAGCATGTCGAGCATCTGCTGTCGGATCATCTTGACCCCTTCTGCATGCCCTTCGCCTTCTGCGCTCTGGGAAGACTCTATCGCACGGTCAAAGTCATCAAGGATGGGGATAAGGTCGTTGATCAGTCTCTCATTCGCATACTGAACGGCCTGTTCCTTCTCTCTGATAACCCGTTTGCGGTAGTTCTCCATATCGGCGGCTTTTCTGAGGTAGGTGCTTTTCTCCTCCAGCAGTTCTGCCTTCGCCTGCTCAAGGTCAGCTTCGAGGTTGGCTATCATCACCTGTTCGGGGGTCAGATCTCCCTGCTCATCCTTTTCAGGTGCTGCAGCTTCTTCTGTTCCCGCGGACGTTTCTATAACTTCTTCTTCGTGCTTCTCGTTCTTACTCATGGATTACCTTGTATTCATGTATTGATATTGTCAGACACAGATGTCCTCTCCGATGGAATCGGGAGTACCTGCGACCAACACAAACATACTGACTGAGAATATCTATCGTCAAGGGACTTCACCATGTAAAGTCACTTTTTATCGCCTGAACCTTATTTTTTTTCACTCACCTGTTCACGACTAAAGAGAAGAGAGAAATTTCAGTATGGAAAGAGAAAGAAACAGGGAAAGAAACTACAGGGTATCATCCTCGTCATCGAAGGTGACAACCTCCTCCTCTTCATCGTAGGTCTCTACAGTAGAGGGCTTCTTTTCCTTCTTTGTATGATCTGCAGGTTCCTCTTCGGGTTCTGCTTCTTCAGGCTCTTCTTCAGGTATGGATTCTTCAGGGAGTTCTTCTATTTCATCCAATACTTCATTTTGAAGCTCTACGTCTTCGGGGAGCTCTTCAGCTTTGGGGAATTCCTCTTCAGCAGGAAACTCTTCAGCCTCAGGGAGTTCCTCACCCTCGTCGAACAGGAAGGGGGTATCATCCTCTTCAGACTCTTCTTCCTTGTTAGCTGGTTCTTCCACTTCAGATTCTTCTTCGAAGGGATCATGCTCTTCAGCATCTGCTTCTTCGAAGTCGGGGAAGTCAACCTTCTCCCGCTCCATGATGCGGTTGAGTTCTTCAGCTTCCTTCAGTTCCTTCTGAATTCTGAGGGCTTCCTCTATCTCCTGTTCGATTCTTTCCTTCTCTTCGGCAAGCTGTCTGTTCTCCTCTTTCGAGGAGTCTATCCGGTCTGAGAGGGTTTCAAGGTTATCCTTCCCACTTTCGATTTCCTGAGCAATTCTCTCTTTCTCTTCGGTAAGCTGCCGGCTCTCCTCTTTCGAGGAGTCTATCTGGCCTGAAAGCGTTTCAAGGTTTTCCTTGCCGCTTTCTATCTCCTGATTGAGAGAAGCGAGAGTGTTCTGCTCATCGGCCACTTCATCGCTGAGGGCATTGAGTGCGCTCTCCTTTTCCGATACCTGCTGAGAGGTATTCTCAAGGATTTTCGTCTCTGTTTCAATGTTCTGCATGATGCTCTGAAGGTCTTCAGAGAGACTCGATTTCCTCTTGCTGAGTTCCTCGACATCGGAAAGAAGGAGTGTCTCACTCTCTTTCATCTGTTCGAGCTTCTTTGCAGCTTCATCAATCGAAGAGGTTATAGCAGCAGAGAATTCAGTCTGTCTTTCAACAAGGGAATCGACATGGATGTTCATGCTCTCGACAAGGGGTGTGATAAGGTTTCTCACCTGGTCGAGAAGGGGTCCCATTGAGCTTATGAACTCCTGACGTTCCTGCTCCAGATTCTGAGAAGTCGCTTCAACGAGATCTCCGGCGTAGGTGTCGACTCTTTGTTCAAAGAGTGAGATTCTTTTGTGGATGTCCTGTTCTATCTGGTCGAGGTTCTGTTCGCTTTCGCTCACGCTCTCGCGGTAGCGTTCTATGAGGGCTTCAACTTCCTTGAGGCGGTTCACTTCTCCCTGGACGAGGTTGATTCTTCTTTCTGCGGTGTCTGTGAGCTGTGAGAGGTTGGAGAGCACTTCGTGGTAGTGAACTAACGTTCCTTCGAGTTCAACGAGTTCATGTACGTGGGCGAAGAGCTTAGTTCTCTTCTCTTCGATCTCGGCTATCATGACCGAGGCATTGCGTTCAGCTTCGATGAATCGGGTTTCGAACTCGCCGATGTGGGAGAGCATCTCATCGTCTTTTGTCTTCATCTTTTCGATGTGTCCGCTGACAAACCGTTTGATCTGATCGAGGCGGTACTCGTTCTTGTCCATCTTCCGTAAGGTGACGATGATAATGAGGGTAAGAAAAAAGAATACGATAGAGAGGAGTATGGGAATTAATTCTGCCATCTGTTCCTCCTAGGTGGTAAGGCAGGTGACCTGTTGATAGAAGTCTCTGTAATCGCTGAAAATCAGGCCTGCATCAGGATGTGCTGCAGTGTACTTCTCCCTTTCAGTTGTATCACGGAGAGACCTCATGAGCAAGATGGTTTTCATTCCCGCCCTGCTCGCTCCGACCATATCCTTGCGGTAGCTGTCACCGACATAGAGGATCTGGTCGTGAGGAAGTCCCATCAGCTCCGCCATCATATCGAAGGGTGCACGGTGGGGTTTCAGGTAGCCTGTCTCCTGAGCACAGGCGGTGAGAGAGACATAATCTGCAACCCCGAGGGTCTCGAGTTTCTTCGTGACAGGGAAGTCGGAGAGGGCGGCAAGAAGCAGCCCGTCATCTTTCAGCTTCTTCATCGTCTCAGCAAGGTAAGGGAGAGGTTTTATATGAGTGAAGGCCTTCTCCATCCTCTTATAGAGCTGATTCTCTATCCTCGCCTTCATCGTATCGATGAAATCATCGGTGACAGGGAGATCCATCTTTTCAAGAACATAGGAGGCCTGTTCGGCAAGGAAGGCCTCCTCCCCTGTTCCTCCGCGATGTTCATACCCCTCCTCTCTCACAAGGTTCCTGAACTGCCTGACACTGTTCATCAGCGTGGCAGAGGGAAATATGGAGGGGATGAGAAGCACCTTGGTCATCCACGAGGGGTAGAGTGTGCCGTCGATGTCGAAGCAGATCCCTTTGATACTCATCAGAGTTTCGTCTGAGGCGAGTTGCGCCTTCTCTCTTTGATATCGACAACGATGGGAATCGAGGGGAAGCCCAGATCGCGTCTGATACAGTTCTGAAGATATTTGACGTACCCTTCGGGGAAGTCCTTCTTTCGGTTGACGAAGAAGAGGAAACGGACGGGAGCGGCACTGACCTGTGTTCCGTAGAGCACCTTGAAGTGACCTCTCTTACCTCTCGGCGGCTGGTAGGCTTCCGCCCATGCCCTGAGAGCGTTGTTCACGTGAGAGGTGTCGATTCTCTTGGTGAGCTGTCGGTATACCTTCCAGATCGTATCAAGCATCAGGGGAATATCTGTCCCTTCCTTCGCGCTGATCGGTACGATCGGAGCATAGGAAAGGATCGGGAAGAGGAAGCGTGCCCTGTCCTTGATCGCTTCTATCTCGTTGGGGATACCGCTGAGGGTGTCTGCCTTGTTGAGCACGAGAACGACTCCCTTGCCCCGTTTGACGATCTGCTGAGCGATCTTCTTGTCCTGTTCCACCAATCCCGTGTTGATATCGATAAGAAGGAGAACGACATCGGCTTCGTCGATCGTCTTGATCGCGCGGTTTACCGAGTAGTACTCGACATCCTCCTCGACCTTCTTCTTCCTTCTGATTCCTGCGGTATCGAGGATGGTGAACTCGGTTCCCTTGTAGGAGAACTCTCCCATGATCACGTCCCTGGTCGTTCCCGGGATATCACTCACAATGGAGACATCCTTCCCGCTCAGGGCATTGGTGAGAGTGCTCTTTCCCGTGTTCGGCTTGCCGAGGACGGCGATCTTGAGCCTCTCCTTCTCAACTTCCGGTTCCTCAAGCTCTTCCATGTCGAACATTTCGAGGAGTTCCTCCTCGAGAAGATCGATACCGAGGCCGTGGGCTGAGGAGATGGGGATCACCCGCTCGTAACCGAAGCGGTAATAGTCGTAGACAAGGTCGTCTCTCGAGGGAGAGTCGACTTTATTGACAGCGAGGATCAGCTTGTCGCTGAAGGGGCGAAGGCGCTCTATGAGCACCTCGTCCTCCTGAGAGACTTCCGTACAGTCCATCAGAAGGATGACAGCGTCGCTGATCGAGAGGATGGAGAGGGCTCTGTCGGTGACAAGAGAGTCGAGGCCCTCCTGTTCCAGCTTGATTCCGCCGGTGTCGACCAGGAGCACCTGATTGTTACCCAGGAGCCATTTCTCCGGGATAGGGTCACGCGTCACACCCGGTGTCGGGTCTGTGATCGCTCTTCGTTTCTGTATAAGACGGTTGAACAGGGTTGATTTCCCCACGTTCGGGCGTCCTATGATTGATATAATTGGCAGTCCCTGCCTACGCAGAGATGATAGTACCGAATCTGTCATGCATCCATTTCCTTATGTATGTGTTGATATTGACCAGAGAATCCATCGATATCACGGTATCGACCAACTCTTTCGCTTCCTTCATCGTCACTGACCTGATGATGTTCTTCACCTCGAGGAGACTCTGGGGGCTCATCGAGAATTCATCCAGTCCTAGACCGAGAAGAAGTACACTTGCGAGAGGGTCTCCTGCCATCTCGCCACACATCGCAACTGGTATGGATTGTTCATGTCCTTTTTCTATGATCATCTTCAGCAGTCGCAATACACCGACGTGGAACGGCTGATAGAGATAGGCTATCATATCGTTTCCCCGGTCAACTGCGATAGTATACTGAATTAAGTCATTTGTTCCAATAGAGAAGAAGTCGGTTTTCTTCGCAAGAAGATCGGCGACGATGGCTGCCGAGGGAACCTCGATCATCGTACCCACCTCGATATCCTCATCGAACTCGATTCCATCCCTCCTGCACTCGTCCTTCACCTGGGAGAGGACGATGAGAACATTGTCAAGTTCCTCGGGACCGCTGATCATGGGGAACATGATCTTCGCCTTTCCGAAGGCGCTCGCCCTGAGGATGGCTCTCAGCTGGGTCTTGAAGACATCCTTGCGGGAAAGACAGAAGCGGACGGCACGCCATCCGAGAATGGGATTTTCCTCACCCAGTCCTTCCATGCCGGGAATGACCTTGTCGCCTCCGACATCGATCGTTCTGATCGTCACTGCCCCGATATCCTTCATCTGCTCGATAGCGGCCTTGTAGGCGATGAACTGTTCCTCTTCGCTCGCTCCGCCGGGCTTGAGAAAGAGGAATTCACTGCGGAACAGACCGATACCGTCAGCACCGTGGGTGGTGACCGTCTCAAGCTCGTCAACCGTTTCTATATTCGCATTCAGCCTCACCGTGTGACCGTCTTTGGTCGTAGCCGTCAGGTCGGTGAGCTGCTGCAGTTCCTTCTCATGGGCGATCCACTGATCGAACCTCTCCCTCATCTTCTTCGCTGAAGCGGTGGAGGGTCGTACGCTCACCTCACCGAGATTACCGTCAACGATGATCTCATCACCCATCTTCACCTTCTCGGTGATTTTTCCGAGACCGACGACAGTCGGTATCTGAAGGGCACGGGCAAGGATAGCCACGTGGCTCGTTCTTCCACCCTTGTCTAAAGCAATCGCCTTGATCTTCGAAGGATCAAGGGCAAGGGCTTCGGAAGGGAGCAGAGTGTCGGCGACAAGGACAACCTCCTCGGTAATACCCGAGAGGTCGGGACGGCTCTTGCCCATCATATTTCGGATGATACGCCACCCTATATCGTAGATATCTGCCTTGCGCTCACGCAGGATCGGATCGTTTGAGGTATCGAGAAGTTCGGCATACTCGGTGAGGACCTTCTCCACAGCCCACTCGCTGCTGATCTGGTGGTTGTCGATATGGTGTTCGACAAGGGAAGCGAACTCCGGGTCCTGAACCATCATCAGATGGGTCTCGAGAATCTTCTTGTGCTCATCGGTCGTCGCATCAACGAGAGTCTCGTTGAGTTCCAGGTCGATATTGGTCCGGGCGGAGTGGAATCTCTTCTTCTCCTCTTCTAACAGAGCCGCCGCAATCTCGTTGCGTGGAATGAGGAGTTTCTCATGAATATAGAGGAATGATTTACCTGTACCGATACCCGCCGAGGCGGCGATGCCTTTAAGAATTCTCATAGTAAAAACATCATACGAGGTTTTATACCTGATGTAAATAGAAGGTTATCAGAGAATTCGTTTCAGTGTATACTCATGCAATGAACCCATTCAGAGGCTCCTCCAAAACCCTCGCCTATCTGGTTACAGCATTAGCGGTTATCATCCTCCTAGCCCTCTTCGTCATCCTCTCTCTGCCGAGGATTCGGGCCTCCATAGAAGAGAGCGGAATGGTAGAGATGATCTCAGATCATCTTGCAAGCGAAACAGGAACAAATCAGAGACTGTTCACCCTCTATTATCCCCTGCTCTCAGGGACAGAAGACACCTATCGCTATACCACCACACGAGTCAACGGAAAGAGCAGCGAATCTTCCTACCACTCGCTCCTTGAAGCCCTCCTCTCCCCCATGCCTCAGGGCCCCCTCCTTGAAGGTGCGGTCTCCTTCATCCCCGCAGGGACGAAGCTGGTCGGCTTCTCCCTCAGGGGAACCATCGGGTACGTGGCCCTCTCTCCTGAATTTCTTGATGAAACCCCCTTCGAGCAGTGCAGCTATGAACGGCGGAGTGAACAGATAACGAAGACACTAAAGGAGAACTTCAGTCTGGAGCAGGTGGTCTTCATCGTCAGTGACGTGATCATTGACACATCATTACAGAAATAGAACCGTTTCCATGAAAAATATTTCATCAATCCACGTGAAAGCATATCGATACAACTTTACTTCTTTTCCCGTTTCTTTTTACAATGCCCGCAGCACTTAACACATCAGGAGAATGTTTTACATGAACGAAATGGACATCAAAGACAGAACAGCGAACCCCGCCCCCCTGGGCCTCATGGGATTCGGAATGACAACCGTCCTTCTCAACCTGCACAATGCAGGACTATTCGGACTCGGCTCAATGATCCTCGCCATGGGTATCTTCTACGGCGGCGCAGCACAGGTCATCGTGGGAATCATGGAATGGAAGAAAGGAAACACCTTCGGAACAACAGCCTTCACCTCATATGGCCTCTTCTGGCTCTCTTTGGTGGGACTCAAGGTCATGCCTGCCATGGGCGTTGCGGCCGCACCCGCTGAAGGTGCCATGGTTGCCTACCTCATCATGTGGGGACTCTTCACCGGAGTACTCTTCATCGGAACACTGAGACTCAACAGAGCGCTTCAGGTCGTCTTCGGCTCCCTGACCATCCTCTTCCTCATGCTTGCCCTCGGTGATGCGACAGGAAATGCAGTGATCAAGACTATCACAGGCATCGAAGGAATCTTCTGCGGCTTCAGTGCCATCTACGCAGGACTCGCACAGGTTCTCAATGAAGTCTACGGAAAGACCATCTGGCCTATCGGTCCCGTCAAGAAATAACCAACATCAGATCAGGCCGGAAAGGGATCCACTTTCCGGCTACAGGATCCCTTACACACACCCTAACATAATCAATCAATCAACCAAAACAAGTTCTAAACATACATAATCTACTCTTATTTCATGACTCTAAATAAATTAAGTTTTGCAAATATAGTGTACAACAATAAAATAACATGTTATTCTATTGTTATGGAAAAGATATACAAGAGATTCATACAGCTGCCGGCACATGAAACCTTCTTTCTCTGGGGTCCCAGGCAATCGGGAAAGTCAACATTCCTCAAAGAAACGTTTCAATCAGCGTTCTGGGTGGATCTCCTTCTTCCTCATGCCTACCGTAGATATATGAGTAAGCCGGAACTTCTGATCGAAGAAGTAACACTGCAATCTCCCGAGCTTGTCGTAATCGATGAAATCCAGAAAGTACCCCGCCTCCTTGATGCAGTGCACTGGATGATTGAAAACCTTGGAACTCACTTTGTCCTCTGCGGCTCGAGTGCTAGGAAAGTGAAACGAGGTCATGCGAATCTTCTTGGTGGACGCGGTCTCAGATTTGAAATGTATGGGCTCTCAGGAGCAGAAATCGGTGATGATCTCGATTTCATGGCTCTCCTGAACAAAGGATATATTCCTTCCATCTACACTAGCAGACGACCGAAGCCATACTTGAATGCCTATGTCTCTCAGTATCTTAAGGAAGAGATTGCAGAAGAAGGTCTGGTGAGAAACCTTCCCGCCTTCTCGGAATTCCTGAATATTGCCGCACTTTCGGATACAGAACCGGTGAACTACACCACCATAGCTAGGGATGTCGGAGTGGCTGTCACCACAGTAAAAGGATACTTCGAAATTTTGGAGGATACTCTTATCGGAAAATTCCTTCCTACCTATAAGAAACGTCCGAAAAGAAGAATCTCCATTGCGCCGAAATTCTACTTTTTTGATGTGGGCGTGGTCAATTTTCTCGCGAAGAGAGGTCCGATGGAAGTCGGGAGTGAACTGCTCGGCAAAGCATTCGAAAACTGGGTGTTTCATGAACTCACCTGCTACAATTCGTATAGGGAGGCATATGCCGAGTTCTTCCACTGGAGACTGACTTCAGGTATCGAAGTTGATTTCATCATCAACCACATTGACTGTGCGATCGAGGCAAAAGCTTCGGCGAATATAAGGCAGAATCATCTGAAAGGATTGAGGGAGTTGAAAAAGGAGCACCCGGAAACACGGAATCTGGTACTTGTCTCCCTTGATGCCCATGACAGGATGAGTGAGGATAATATCCTGATCCTGCACGCTTCGACATTCCTCAAGAAATTATGGGACGGGGAGTTTTTCTCCTGAATCCTTTCATCTCGATTCCTGATGATATGAATCTCTAACTACCCTCTCCATAGAAACCAATTCATCATCGGTAAGAAAACTGAAATGAGCAGACCGCTTTGAAGCGGAGAGTCTTCCGTTGTTCTGCAGGCACAGGTTGATAAACAGATCCATCAGGCGATCTGGCATATCAATAATCTCCTGAAGAGCTTTCCTGGCTGCATCATAATTTGAGAGGAATGTGAGTTCCTGAACAAGTTCCTCTTCAATCGTCATTTCAACAAAGGAGGAGAGCGCTTCGGCCTGAAGCGTCATATCAATATACGTATAAAATACGGAACTCTCACTCTCCACCGTCATCCGCCCCATATCACCCAGATGATAATCGATGAGCTGAAGCAGAGGTTTTGAGAAGGCTTCCAGCGAAGCATCATAAACTTCCTGATTCTTAAGCATCACAGCAGAGACCGGAAACATCAGACCCTGGGGAATCATCTGACGAAGAGAGAGAATATTATGAATCAGAAATCGGTGGATACGGCCATTCCCGTCTTCAAATGGATGGAGAAATACAAAACCGTACACAATAACTGCAGCGTGAATGAGAGGCGGGACTTCCCCCCCCATCATCACCTTATGCGAATCAATCAAAGCCTGCATGAGCATTGGAAGGTCTGAAGGTTTCGGAGTGATGTAGTGAATAATCTCCTTCTGAAACATAGCAGTCTGACCTACATAATTCTGGGTCTTCCTGTAATCACCATCCTTGAAGCGGGGATCAACAATTCGGTTCTGAAGGTCGACGAGTCTCTCTTTCTCACAGAAATCTTCTTTCTCTGCAAGCTGAAGGGCTGCGATGAACCTTTCCGCCCGGGATGCTTGAGGTGTTATATGTTCAATCTCGAAAGATGATTTCGTCTCCTTTTTATAGAGATAACTCAGTGCCCTGCGGATTATCTCTGACGGGTATGTTGTTACAATCTCCTCACACCTTGCCTTCAAGTCGGCATTCTGCACCCTTTCGAGCAATTCAGTTTTTCTTACTATCGGACAGAATTCTTTTGGACCCAGCAGGTTGTTCACAACCCGATGCCGTGCTGATCTATTCCCATTGATAATGGTGTAATACCTCGATCCTTCCAAGGCATCAACATAATTGCCTCGATTGAGATCGGGAAGGGGGAGTTCCCTTTCAGTGATCCATTCATAGAAGAACCAGATTCTTCTCGCATACTTTCCCGTCGGTTTTGATGCAATGTATGAAAGAATGTCTTCCTGAGGGGCACATTCAAAGACTAGGGCAAGGAGTGCCAGATTCACCCCATCATATTTCAAGGCAAACTCAAGATGATCACCTAGAGTTTCTCCGGGCCAATACTGCAGTGAGAAGACCTCATGCACATGACCGTCCTTAGCCTGTACCGACCGTGTCCCTGAAGAGGAGACTGAAGATGAATGCCAATGAGGTATGGATCTCAGGGAATATCTCGCTTCTAAGAATGAGTAACCTGCCGGTCTTGCCCCGAAAGCATGTATATCCATGGATTCACCTCCTAAAATCTTTACATTTTGTATAATATGATTATTTTAGGAGGTTATCAACATTTTTTAATTACTAATTAAGCATATAAAAATATTTTAATTACTATATGGAGATTTGTGGTAAATTTCTTTACAGCCGATCATTCAGGTTATACAAATATGGGACTTTTTAACTTTGAGCCCCCTGTATGTTATAAAAAACCAACATTTTATATAACATACCACACTCAGATGAGCGAAGGAGGTATTCCGGAAAGTATGAAAATTTCAGGCTATCCCAACATTGCTCAGCCTGATTCTTATACTGTAAGGTCAGTAATCGCCTGACAATATGAAACATGCGCTTCCTTAAACAGCTTCTGCATCCTGGGAATTTTTTTCTGAATCAGTGACATACGATCAGGATCAAGGTTTATTTCGTACATACTTCTGAATACATGCCTGAAGCCTCTAAGATCATCAGCGATAGCCGCAAGTTCACCTGACATGAATGCGGGACGGATGCCGGGAAGCTCCAACTGCATAGCATCGATAAGTTGTCTGTGCCAGGCACGTGGCGGAAGATGATTTTCAAAAGTCTTCGAAATACGGAGGAAATAATTCTCCATCGTTGTGTAGACGGTGTGGAGAGTATAACCCAAAGCTGCCCAGTCAAGTTCCTCTTTTGCACCGCCTTGGATTCGGGACCATGCTTTTTCATTCAATAAACAATTCTCTTCAAATACCCGGTATTCCTTATCCAACTGTGCGATGAGAATAACAGCATCTTCAGGATTCACTTTTATAGAGTACTTTGCCATACGTTTCAACTTCCTCCTTCATGAAATCAGGTAGAGAGATGTAGTCAACAAGATCCACTTTAAAACTGCTGTCCAGAGCAATCGACGTACATGCGTAAAGCTCACGTCCTTCGAAGGAAAGATCTATATCGAAATTCGGATTTCGGGGAACACCTTTGGCAAGAGAGCCGAACAGAACAATTCTTTTAAGTTCCTTATCCCGTGTTCGAAAGGCTTGAATCAGTCGTTCCACCTCAGCCATCGCCTCTTTCACACGCAATGCGATAACCTCTGAAGCTGCTTCGTCACACTTTTTCTGAGATAGATGTACTGCATGAACCAATTCTTCTGAAATCATCATATGGTAATTATACTAGACTCCTAGATTGCTGTCAGTACCTGAACATGAAGAAAGAATCAGTCCTACCAGTTCACAAGCCCGAGGCGTATGTTGAAAGTGTATTGTGATACTCACTTATATCAATGGAGTAAGCATCGTATCAAGTACTTCTCTATACCGGTTCCTTTCCATACCCTTCTCTTCACTTAAAAGAGCCAGGAACTCCCGGTTTCCCTTCCTTCCTGTTATCGGGGAGAGAAGGAGTCCATGGATTCCCACGTTCTCTTCGGTAAGAGTGGTATAGACCTCATCCATCGTACTTCTAAGAAGTTCATCATCTGTGATAATCCCGTTGAACCCCTCTGTTTCCGGATCAACTTCAAACTGCGGTTTGACAAGGAAGATCAGCTTATTCATGGAGGTCAGAGAAAGGATGCGTGTTGCCACGCCCCTGATTGAGCGGAAGGAGAGGTCGGCCACTGCGAGGTGGCAGGGGGGATCGAGCTGTTCGAGGTGGAGGATGTTGGTTCTCTCATGGACGATGACTCTCTCGTCCATCCTGAGGCGGTAATCGAGCTGGTTGTATCCGACGTCGACCGAATGGACCGCCTTTGCGCCGTGCTGCAGGAGGCAGTCGGTGAAGCCTCCGGTGGATGAGCCTGCATCGAGGCAGATAAGGTCGGTCACGTCGATAGCAAAGGCATCGAGTGCATGTTCGAGCTTGAAGCCGCCGCGCGAGACGTAGCGGGGAAAATCAAGGAGAGCTATGGAAGTGGGAGAGACTTTCTGTGAGGGATCGACGATCGTCTCCCCGTCAACTTTCACATTCCTTGATGCGATATAGCTCTTGAGCTGCATCGCATCGATGTCGGGAAAGCTTTTCTTCAGGAGCTCAATCGCCTGTACCTTTCTCTCCTTCTTCACCTCTTTGCCTCTACACTCCCGCTTCCACGAGGATTCTCTTGATCGAGAGTGCTTTTTTCGTGTCCAGGTCGATGTCGACCACCACTCCCTGAAGGGAGGCTGCCTCATCGAGGATCTGATTGCGGTAGGGAATCTGTGCGAGCTGTCGCTCGATGGCAATCTTGGGATCGCTGCCGATCACCGAATTGACCGGTCCGCACATCCCTAAGTCTGTTATGTAGGCGCTCCCTTTAGGGAGGATTCTCTCATCCATCGTCTGCACATGGGTGTGGGTTCCCACCACGGCGCTCACCTTTCCGTCGAGGTAGTGGGCGAGGGCCTCCTTCTCCTGGGGGACTTCGGCATGGAAGTCGATGAGAATGGCGTCACAGCTCTTGGAGAGCTTGTCCACCAGTGCGGCACCGACAGTGAAGGGGTTTTCGATGGGAGGCATCTGATGGCGTCCCTGAAGATTAATCACACCCACCTTCGCCTTTGGCAGGTTCACGATGGTGGACCCGATCCCCGGTGCCGATGAGTGATAGTTCGCAGGGCGGAGAATTCTCGCATCGCTTTTCAGTGTCGGGAGAAACTCGTCTCTCTGCCAGATATGGTTGCCGCTGGTGATCACGTGCACGCCGGCCGAAAAGAGCTGACGGGAGATCTCGGAAGTAAGACCGAAGCCTTCGTCCGCATTCTCTCCGTTCACGATGACAACATCGGCACGGTATTTCTTGATGAGCTGAGGCAATGTGATAAAAAGGGCCCTGCAGCCCGGTCGTCCGATGACATCGCCGAGGAGCAGAGCCGTTAATGTACGTCTAGAAGCCATACAATCCTTTATTCAATACTAACGTGCGTATTCAACGACACGCATCTCTCTGATGATAGTGACCTTGATCCTTCCGGGATACCGCAGCTCCGCTTCGATGCGTCCTGCAATACCCTTCGCGATCTCTTTCGCCTCCGAGTCATTGACGATCTCGTTGTTCACCAGGATTCTGAGTTCACGTCCTGCCTGAATGGCGTACGCCTTCTCTACTCCGTTGAAACTCTCCGCGATCTGCTCAAGGTTCTCAAGCCGTTTGATGTAGTTGTCGAGAGTCTCCCGTCTGGCACCGGGCCGTGCTGCAGAGATTGCATCTGCAAGCTGGACAATGACAGATTCGACACAGTTCGGTTCCACATCATCATGGTGGGCAAGGATCGCATTAACAACGCGGGGATCTTCCCCGAGACGTTTGGCAAGGTCCGCACCCATTTCTGCGTGGTTCGCATCACCGTCTGACTCGATACCCTTACCGATGTCATGAAGGAGTCCGCCTCTGCGGGCGATCTCACGGTCTGCACCCACTTCCCCGGCAATCATGCTCGAGAGCACTGCGACTTCCTTGGCATGAGAGAGGACATTCTGTCCGTAACTTGTTCTGAAGTGGAGCTTGCCGAGAGCACGTACCATCTCCTGAGACATGTTATGGATACCCAGATCGAAGAGCACCTTGTCAGCCTCTTCCATCGTGATGCGGGTCACTTCCTTGGTCACCTTGGTGACAACTTCCTCGATCCGTGCCGGGTGGATGCGTCCGTCCTGTACCAGTCTTTCGAGCGATACGCGGGCGATCTCCTTTCGGACAGGGTCGAAACAGGAGATGACGACGGCTTCAGGAGTATCATCGATGATGATATCGACCCCTGTAAGGGTCTCTAAGGTCCTGATATTACGTCCTTCACGTCCGATGATCCTTCCCTTCATTTCATCTGAAGGAAGAGATACGGTGGTGACGGTCACCTCTGAGCTCACTTCGGTCGCAAGACGCTGGATCGAAGTGACGATGATGTCACGGGCGATCTTGTCAGACTTGATCTGAGCTTCGGCTTCAATCTTGTTGATGATCAGCTGCGCATCACGCTTCGCCTCTTTCTCGAGCGATTCAATGATCAGGTTCTTCGCTTCCTCGCTGCTCATGGTCGCGACTCTCTCGAGTTCGCTGGTCCATTTTGCCTCCATGGATGTCAGTTCCTGTGCGCGCTTGCTGTTTTCTGCCTCTTTATCTACGAGTTCTTGTTTCTGGACATCGAGCTCAGACTGTTTCTTTTCGAGGTTATCCTCTTTCTGTAACAGTCTTCGTTCGGTTTTCTGAAGTTCGCCTCTCCGTTCTCTTGCTTCCCTTTCCTGCTGTTGTTGTTCTTTTAACAATAAATCACGGGTTTCAATTAACAGTTCTTTACTTTTCGCTTCTGCTTCTTTTATAGCTTCTTCATTCAGCCTTACAGCTTTCTGCTCGGTTGAAGTCAGCTTGAACTTCGCATACGTCCAACGGATAGTCCATCCGATGACAATACTAACAAGACAAAGAGGGATCAAAATAAATACTATATTCATAGCTACCCCCATTGTGATTTTCACATAATACGGGGAGGTTATACCTGTGTCAAGTCTGAGTACACAACAGATGTGTACACTATTGACCACTATTCTCTTGATAGGAAAAGAATAAGCCGTCTTTATAAAAAAGACGGCTCAGGATGAGAAAGGTTTCTCAATCGAAGGTGACTGATGCGATTACTCGCTCTTTGCCTTCTTTGTATCCTTAACTTCAGCTCCGGTTCTTTCAACGAGCTCGAGAATCGCCATTTCGGCACGGTCACCCTGACGGGGTGCAGTCTTGATGATTCTGGTGTAACCGCCGGGTCTCTCGGTGAAGAGGGGGGCGATTTCAGTGAACAGCTTCGCGACGATCGCCTGGTCCTTGATGTCCCTGGAAATCATACGGCGGGCGTGAACGGAATCAACCTTCGCACGGGTGATCATCTTCTCAGCATTGCGCTGAACTTCCTTGGCCTTCGCTTTTGTAGTCTCGATTCTCTCGTACTTGAACAGCGAGGTGACCATATTCCTTAACATAGCCTTACGTTCCTGTGAACGGCGGCTCAGTGAATTAAAACCAATTCTATGCTTCATTCTCTTCTTCCTTGTCCCCTGGAATTCTGATTGAGTTCTTCAGAACAGAGTAATCTGTCATGCCGAGACTCAGATTCCACTCTTTCAGTTTCTCTTTGATCTCTGAAAGGGATTTCTTTCCGAAGTTCCTGGTCTTTCCGATCTCTTCTTCAGTCTTCCTTGTCAGATCCCCGATTGTCTGGATGTGTGCGTTCTTCAGGCAGTTGCTCGATCTCACGGAGAGTTCGAGCTCGCTGACGCTGGTTGAGAGGATCTTCTTGATTCTCTCTTCACCCTCATCCACTTCATCGTTGCTGTTCACCAGAGACTCATCGAAGTTGATAAAGATAGAGAAGTGGTCCTTCGCAATCTTAGCCGCTTCGGCAAGTGCATTCTCGGGTGAGATGGTCCCATCGGTGTAGATGTCGAGAACGAGCTTGTCATAGTCGTTTCTCTGACCGACACGGGTGGGTTCGATCTCATATTTGACCCGGGTTACCGGGGAGAAGGAGGCATCGATGGGGATCGTTCCGATCTCTTCGATGTACTTCTCGTTGAGTTCTGAGGGAACGTAGCCTCTACCGAGGTCGATCTGCATCTCCATCTCGATATTCGCATCATCCATCATAGTGAACAGGAGGTGATCCTTATTCATGATCTCAACTTCATTCTTCTCGAGGTCAGATCCCTTGACGACGCCAGCTCCCTTGCATTCGATCAGCAGAACGGTACCTTCGGCATCCTCGGGCATCCTGATCTGCAGTTTCTTGATCCGGGCGATGATCTCGGGGAGATCTTCCACAACACCGGGGATTGACTCGTACTCACTGCTGAGCAGGTGGGGGAGTCCTTCCGCGTTGAAGCTGGTGAATCTCACTGCCGTGACGGCATAGCCCTGAATCGAAGAAAGGAGAATTCTCCTGAGGCTGTTTCCGATGGTAGTGCCATACCCTCTTTCAAAAGGGTATGCGACAAATCTACCACTGTCTGCTTCTACGAGAGAGTGCTCAAAGGTTATCCCTTTAGGCTTCTTAAATCCTTTCAGAAGGTTCTTACGTGCCATGTTCACTCCTTAACGAGAATAGAGTTCTACGATCAACTGCTCTTTGATTACCTTCACTTCATCAACTTCTTCTCTGCGAGGTACTGCGTTGAATGATCCTTTCATGTTATCGGGATCGAGTGACAGCCAGGCAGCGAGACCGCTTTTTGAATACTCTTTCAGGTTCTCCTTGAAGAGGGTCATCTTCTGTGACTTCTCTCCAATCGTAATCTCGTCACCGACCTTCACTCTGTAGGAAGGGATGTCGAGACGGCTGCCGTTGACAAACACGTGACCGTGGTTGATCAGCTGTGCAGCCTGACTTCTTGAAGAAGCGAAATGAAGTCTGAAGACGACATTGTCAAGGCGCTGTTCGAGAAGTGAGATCAGGTTTTCACCGGTCTTTCCGGGGGTACGTGCAGCTTCATCGAAGGTAAGCTTGAACTGCTTCTCGAGAAGGCAGTACATTCTCTTGAGCTTCTGCTTCTCTCTAAGCTGGAGACCGTAGTCGGTCTTCTTCTTGCTTCTTGCTCTCGGGTCCTTACCCGGAGCACCTACATTCTGCTTGTTCATAGGGCACTTTCCGGTGAGACAGCGTGTTCCCTTGAGGAACAGCTTCTGACCTTCGGCGCGGCAGTATCTGCATCTTGGTCCTGTATATCTTGCCATGTTTACCTACTCCTTGATTAGACTCTTCTTGTCTTTCTGGGCCGACATCCGTTGTGGGGAATCGGTGTGACGTCACGAATACTTCTAACCTTAAGTCCGAGTCCGCCGAGTGTTCTGATTGCAGATTCACGGCCGACACCGGGTCCCTTGACGAATACGTTGACTTCACGAAGACCGTAGTCCATTGCCTTCTTTGCTGCAGTCTCTGCTGCGGTCTGAGCGGCATAGGGAGTAGACTTCTTAGCGCCTCTGAATCCGAGTCCGCCGGCTGAAGCCCAGGACACGGCGTTTCCGTTGAGGTCAGTCACCGTCACGATGGTGTTATTGAAGGTCGCCTGAATGTAGACATTGCCCTCGTATACTGTCTTTTTGACTTTGCGTTTTGCTTTAGCCACAATCAGTTCTCCTTATTTCTTCTTACCGGCAACGGTCTTCTTCTTACCCTTACGGGTACGTGCGTTCGTCTTGGTTCTCTGTCCGCGGACGGGGAGACCCCTTCTGTGACGAAGACCTCTGTTACAACCGATGTCCATCAGTCTCTTGATGTTCAGTGCAACTTCGGTTCTGAGACGACCTTCGACCTTGTACTCGTTCTCGATGAGCTTTCTCAGGTCATTCACGTCCTCGGCGGAAAGATTGTTCATCTTCTCGTCGGGGTTGATGTTGCCTTTTTCGCAGATCTCCAGAGCAGAGGTTCTGCCGATTCCGTAAATATAGGTTAATGCAATTTTGACCGACTTGTTCGGTAAATCAACACCTGCAATTCTCGCCATTAACTGGCCTCCTCAATTATCTCTGTCTCTGCTTGTGCTTCGGATTTTCGCATACGATACGAACAACACCGGCACGTCTGATGACTTTGCATTTGTCACACATAGGTTTGACGCTTGCTCTTACTTTCATTTCATTATCTCCTATAAGTTCCTGCTTCTGATGCGTCCTTTCTTGGTCAGTCCGTCGTGGTGGTGCATCTTCATGACTCCTTCGATCTGACTCATTGTATCGAGGTCGACACCTACGATAATGATCAGCGAGGTACCTCCGAGGAGCATCGCTACCGAGCTCGGGAAGTTGAAGAGCATCTGCACCAAGGTAGGAATCAGAGCAATGAAGGCAAGGAAGACTGAACCGGGGAGGACAATACGGTTGAGGACTTTGGTGAGGTATTCCTCAAGTCTCTCTGTACGTACTCCGGGGACGGATCCGCCGTTCTCTCTGATCTGCCGCGCCATCTCGATGGGATTGAGCGACACCTGAGTGTAGAAGAATGCGAAAGCAATGATCAGCAGGGTGTAGATAATTAGATAGGGTGCGCCCTGCGGTGTTAGAAAATTCGCAACTGCCTGCAGCCATCTTACCTCAGATCCCAGTGAAGATGCAATCTGCAGCGGGAAGGAGAGAAGGGCTGAAGCGAAGATGACAGGGATAACTCCGGAGGGGTTGATCTTGAAGGGGATGTAGGAGCTCTGTGAGCCGTACATCTTTCTTCCTACAACACGCTTTGCGTACTGTACCGGAATCTTTCTCTGTCCTCTCTGTTCTATAACAACCAGTGCGACAACCACTGCGAACATCGCCAGCACGACAATGACAACGACAGGGTTGAGTGTACCGGTCTGAACAGACTGTACAAGTGTGATGAAGGCATTGGGAACACGAGCCACGATACCTGCGAAGATGAGCAGGCTGATACCGTTACCGATTCCTCTGGCAGTGATCTGATCACCGATCCAGATGAGGAACATCGTACCTGTCGTGACCGACAGCATTGCGACGAAGGTAAACGGAATCCTTCCCATGGTCATCACATCGGGAATGGAATTTGCATACACTGTAACCACATATGACTGAATGAGTGTAATCAGGATAGTGGCATACCGGGTATACTGCTGTACTTTCTTTCTGCCTGATGCATCTTCAGAGAGTTTCTTCAGTGAAGGAACTACCAGCATGAGGAGCTGGAAGATGATCTGGGTTGAGATGTACGGCATGATACCGAGCATAAATATCGAGAAGTTCCTGAACGCACCACCGGCGAAGAAGTTGAGGTACTCCGTGAAACCGATGGAGGTGGAACTGCTCTGAGAGAGGAAATAGAGCTTAAGAACCTGGGGATCGATACCCGGAACCGGAATGAACGTTCCGATTCTGAATACAGCCAGAAAGAAGATGGTCCAGCCAATCTTCTTCCTGAGCTCGTCGATCTTGAACATAGTCACTATGGGGTTAGACATTGCGATCCTCTTTATTCTTTGATCTCTCCACCAGCTGTCTTGATTTTCTCAGCAGCTGCGGCAGAAATCTTGAGTCCCTCAAACACCACCTTCTTGGTGAGTTCGCCATTAGCAAGAATCTTTGCAGAAGCGTTATGCCCCTTGAGAAGACCCTTTCCTTTCAGTGTCTCGTTGCTGACAGTTTCCTTATCTTCGAAACAAGCTGAAATAGCATCGAGAGATACGACTTCGTACTCTGCCTTGAAGGGATAGTTCGAGAAACCACGGCGGGCGACGCGTCTGTAGAGGGGCATCTGCCCGCCTTCAAAACCCGGTCTTACACCACCACCGCTTCTTGAGTTCTGTCCGTTGTTTCCGCGTCCGCAGGTTCTGCCTTTGGAGGAGGAACCGCGTCCGACGATAGTTTTATTTCTGTTGCTTCCAACAGGTGCATTAATCTGACTCATTTTACATCTCCTCGACTTTCACAAGGTGGGAGACCACACGAACCATACCTCTGATAACTGAGTTATCGGCCTGTTCGACAGAGCTGTTGATCTTACCGAGACCAAGAGCCTTCACAGTCTTCCTCTGCTTGGGAAGTGAACCGATGACACTTCTCACAAGAGTGATCTTGATTTTCTTCTCTTCTTTCTTAGCTGCCATCACTTACCCCCACATCTCACTGAGTGACTTGCCGCGAGCCTTTGCAAGCTCTTTAGCATCGAAAAGGGAGTCAAGAGCAGCGAAGGTAGCCTTCACAGTGTTGACACTGTTCTTGGAACCGAGAGACTTGCTGAGGACGTCAGTGATACCACAGGCATCCATGACGTGACGGACAGCACCGCCTGCGATAACACCGGTACCGGGAACTGCAGGGCGGAGAAGAACGCTTGCGCTCTTGTAATCTCCGATTGTCTCGTGCGGGATCGTGCTCTTTGAAAGGGGAACGGTGATCATGTTCTCCTTAGCCTTCTCTGCAGCCTTGCGGATCGCTTCAGCAACGTCATTGGCCTTACCGGAACCGTATCCGACCTTACCTTTTCTGTCACCTACGACAACGAGAGCCGAGAAAGAGAACCTTCTACCACCCTTAACAACCTTTGAAACTCTGTTGAGTGTCACGAGCTTTTCGCTGAACTCACTTTCCTGTCTTCTTTCTGGTTTTCTTTTTGACCTGTCCACCATATCCCCCTAGAATTTGACGCCGGCTTTGCGGGCCCCGTCAGCGATACTCTTGACGATACCATGGAAGAGGTAACCGTTACGGTCAAACACCACTGTATCAATGTTCTTCTCAAGGAGTCTCTTTCCGACGATCTCACCGAGCTTGGCACCGTCAGCGACAGTGTTCTTCAGCTCCTTGAGTTCCTTCTCAACGCTGCTTGCAGAAACAATTGTTGTCCCGTTGCTATCGTCGATAACCTGGACGTACATGTGTGCGTTGCTTCTGAAAACACTCATTCTGGGGCGTTCGGAAGTTCCGACGAGGTTCTTTCTGATATGAACCTTACGTCTGGCACGTTTCTTATTTTTATCAATAATTCTGTTCATGCTTTCATCCTACCTTACTTAGCACCGGACTTACCGACCTTACGTCGGATCTGTTCGTCAGCGTAACGGATACCTTTACCCTTGTAGGGTTCGGGCTTTCTGAGAGAGCGGATTTCTGCGCTCACCTGACCGACCTGTTCCTTTGAGATACCGGACACTGCAACGAGGGTCGGAGTCTCACAGACAATTTCAATGCCTTCGGGGATCATGTATTCGATCTGGGTTGAGTAACCGAGGTTGAGTGTCAGGATTTTTCCCTTCAACTCCGCTCTGTAACCGACACCGTTCACAACCAGTTTCTTGGTGTAGCCGGCGGAAACGCCGATCACCATGTTCTGGATGAGCTGTCTGTAAAGACCGTGGTAGGAACGCTCGGGCTTTGAGTCACCCTTTCTGGTCACGAGGACCTGGCTGCCTTCCACTGCGATCTGTACTTCCGGACGATAATCCTGAACCAGTTTCCCTTTCGGTCCCTCTGCGGTGATGGTCATGTCGGAGACCGTGACTTTAACGCCGCTTGGAACTTCTACCGGTAATTTACCTATTCGAGACATAGTTCACCACCTTACCAAATTGTACAGATCAGCTCGCCGCCGATCTTCTTCTCACTAGCTTTCTTCCCAGTGATGACTCCCGTCGAAGTTGAAACAACCACGACACCGTAGCCGTTATAGACTCTAGGCATATCACGGTAACCGGAGTAGACACGACGTCCGGGGGTAGAGAGTCTATCAATACCGTGGAGGACGGGGTTCTGCTGTTCGTCATATTTGAGGAACACCTTGATGGTGCTCATTCCTTCTTTATTCACTACTTTTTTGAAATTCTTGATGTATCCTTCGTTCTTCAGGATCTTTATGATCTGCAGCTTCATCTTGGATGACGGAATTTCTACTTTTTCATGCTTTGCCATGCTGGCATTTCTGATTTTAGTCAGCATATCGGCAACTGGATCACTTATAGCCATGTTAATCTCCTACCAACTGGATTTGGTGACGCCGGGAATCTGACCTTCGCTCGCAAGCTTTCGGAAGCAGATTCTGCACATCTCGAATTTCCGCATGTACCCTCTGGGTCTGCCACACACCTTACAGCGGTTCACCTTTCTGGTACTGAATTTAGGGGTTCTGTTCGCTTTCACGATCATCGATTTTTTTGCCATCTTAATTCTCCACCTTATTTAGCGAACGGCATGCCGAGCTTCTTCAGTAAGGCAAACCCTTCTTCGTCACTGCCGGCAGTGGTCACGATCGCAATATTCAGACCGCTGACCCTCTCAATCTTATCAAAGTCGATCTCGGGGAAGATGATCTGCTCGGTGATACCCATAGCATAGTTCCCGTTACCGTCAAACGCATTGGGTTTGACACCCCTGAAGTCCTTGACTCGGGGGAGAGCCACTGTGATGAGACGCTCGAGGAAATACCACATGTTATCACCGCGGAGCGTTACCATTGCGCCGATCTCCATGCCCTGTCTGAGCTTGAAGTTAGCGATGGACTTTCTTGCCTTTGTCTTAACGACGTGCTGACCGGTGATCTGCTCGAGTTCCTTGACAGCTGCATCGAGAAGCTTCTTGTTTGTGATGGCGTCACCGACACCGACACTGACAGAAATCTTCTCAAGAGCAGGGACCTGCATCTTGGTCTTGTAACCGAACTCTTTGAAGAGTTCCGGAGCAACCTTCTCAACGTAGGTTTTCTTGAAATTTGGTACGTTTTTCGCCATTAGATCACTTCCCCGGTTTTCTTCGCAACACGGACCTTGGATCCGTCAGCTTCAACACGATACCCGACTCTGGTAGCCTCACCGCTTTTGGTGATGAGTGCGACATTGGAAATGTGAATCGGTGCTTCGATTTCCTTGATTCCACCCTGGTCCTGCTGGCTCTTCTTTCTCATGGTCTTCTTGACCATGTTGACGCCCTGGACGACTACGCGTTCGGTGACCGGGTCGATTTTCACAATGCGTCCAGTCTTGCCTTTGTCTTTTCCGGCAAGAATCTTGACGTTGTCATTCTTCTTCAGTCTCATTGCTTTCTCCTACAACACTTCCGGCGCGAGTGAAACGATCTTGACGTATCCGCCTTCACGGAGTTCGCGGGCTACCGGCCCGAAGATACGCTTACCACGCGGGTTATTGTTGGCATCAATAACAACACATGCGTTGTCATCGAACCTGATATAGGTACCGTCAGGTCTTCGGTATTCTTTCTTAGTCCGGACTATTACTGCCTTAAGCACGTCACCTTTCTTGATGGCGCCGTTGGGAAGTGCGTCCTTCACTGCAACAACAATAATGTCACCTACGCCTGCGATCATTCTGTGGCTTCCGCCGAGAACTTTGATACACTGGACGCGTTTGGCACCGCTGTTATCTGCTACATTAAGGTATGTCTGCATCTGTACCATGAAATTGCTCCTTCCTTACTTGGCCCGTTCAATAATCTGCTCAAGTCTCCAGGACTTGTCCTTGCTGATGGGACGGCATTCGACTACGCGGACGGTATCCCCAAGGCCGGCACTATTGGTTTCATCGTGAGCCTTCACTTTCTTCGAGCTCATGACGTACTTCTTGTACAGCGGGTGCAGCTTTCTGGTTGTGACCGTCACGACGATGGTCTTGTCCATCTTGTCGCTTGTGACGATTCCTGTATAACGTTTCTTATTAACTTGCATCGGATGCGACCCTCACTTAATTAGAATTCTGACGTATGCCGAGAGCATACTCGTGGATCAGAGTGTTCAGGCGGGCAATCTGCCGCTTGGTCGTTCTGATCGCTAACGGATTCTCGACATGGCCGAGAACCTTAGACATTCTGAGGTCAAGCGCGTCCTTACGGAGTTTGTCACGCTTCGCAACCATTTCTGCATATGATAAATCGCTGAATGAATTCTTCATATCCTACTCCACATCCCTTCTGTTGACGAACTTGCACTTGATCGGAAGCTTGCTTGCAGCGAGCTTCAGTGCTTCTCGTGCGAGTGCTTCATCAACTCCAGCCATCTCAAACATCATTGCACCGGTCTTCACCACTGCTACCCAGCCTTCGGGGTTACCCTTACCGTTACCCTGTCTGGTTTCAGCAGGCTTCTTGGTGTAGGGCATGTCGGGGAAAATTCTGATCCAGACTTTTCCTCCACGCTTGATATGACGTGTCATCGCGATACGGGCGGCTTCGATCTGGCGGTTTGTGATCCACTTCGGTTCGAGAGCCATAAGACCGTATTCACCGAAAGAGAGCTTGTTACCGCGGTGAGCGACACCGTCTCTTTCGCCTCTATGTTTCTTTCTGAACTTGATTCTCTTTGGACTCAGCATCTCTTACTAACTCCTATTTCCGGCAGCTGGTGCCTTCTCGCGTGCGCTCTTGCGGACGAGGAGACCGGCATCATCTTTCTTTGATTTAGCAAGAATCTCACCGTTGTACACCCAGACTTTTACGCCGATGACACCGAAGGTTGTATTTGCCTGAGCAAATCCGTAGTCGATATCACTTCTGAGGGTGTGAAGAGGAATTCTTCCATCCTTGAGCCATTCTGACCCTGCGATTTCCTTACCGCCGAGACGACCGGAAACCTTGATCTTGATACCCTGGGCGCCAGCCTGCATAGCCTTGCTGATAGCCATCTTCAGTGCTCTTCTGTGAGAGCCTCTGTTGGAAAGCTGTCTTGCAACATTCTGTGCAACGATCTGTGCATCCATGTCGGGTTTGTCGATCTGCTTGATCTTGATCTGAACCTTCTTGTCGGTGATAGACTGGAGTCTGGCACCGAGCTTCTCAACGTTAGAGCCCTTGGCACCGATGATGATTCCCGGACGACTGGTTGCGATGGTGAGAGAGATCCTCTGGGGCTTTCTCACGATCTCGACATCAGAGATCTCTGCACCCTGTACTTCAGGTGAATCGAAGAGCGCTTTCTTGATCTTCAGATCCTCGTGAAGGGTTGCCGAGTATTCTCTGGGATCGACATACCATTTCGACTTCCAGGTTTTGTTGACTCCGAGACGAAGTCCAATCGGATTAACTTTCTGACCCATTATCTACCCACCTTTTCATCAAGAACAACAGTGATGTGGCACTGTCTCTTCAGGAGAATGTCACGGCGTCCGTGTGATCTCGGCCATACGCGCTTCATGCGGGGACCGTCATCAACGAACAGCTGAGCAACCACGAGCTGTTCTTCATCAAGCTTTTTGTTCTGGCTCATTGCGTTTGCAGCCGCAGATTTCACGACCTTCTTGATGAGGATGGCACCCTTCTGGGGCATCGCGTCAAGAATTGCAATAGCATCGACATAACTCTTGTTTCTCACGAGGTCAGCAACGGGGCGGACCTTGGAGGGTGAAGAGGGTAAATATTTGGCAATAGCCTTAAAACCTTTCTTGTTTTCCATCTTCTCCACCTACTACCTTCTACCTTTCTTGTCGCTTCCGGCGTGTCCGCGGAACAGTCTTGTGGGAGAGAATTCCCCAAGCTTGTGTCCGACAAGGTTCTCGGTAACGAATACCGGCACCCAGGTTTTGCCGTTGTAGACAGAAATCGTGTATCCAACCATTTCGGGGATGATCGTTGAAGTGCGTGAGTACGTCTTGATCATAGGTTTCTTCCCTGCTTTGTTGGACTCTGTAATCCTCTTATAGAGTTTCTTTTCGATAAAAGGACCTTTTTTGATTGACCTAGCCACTTTCTCTACTCCTACTTACGCTTCTTCACGATGAATTTACCCGAAGGCTTCTTAGCATTACGTGTCTTGTGTCCCTTGGTCTGAACACCCCATGGAGTAACAGGATGGCGACCACCGTTGGTTGATCCTTCACCACCACCGTGGGGGTGATCAACAGGGTTCATCGCTACACCTCTTACCTTCGGACGTCTGCCGAGCCATCTGGCTCTACCGGCTTTACCGAGTGTAATGTTCATGTGATCTTCATTTCCAAGTCTACCGAGGGTTGCTGAGCACTCCCCGAATACCATTCTCATCTCGCCTGAAGGAAGCTTGAGGGTGACATAGTCGCCTTCTTTTGCAACGATCGTAGCACCGAGACCAGCGGAACGGACCATCTGGCCGCCCTTGCCGAGCTGGAGTTCGACGTTGTGTACGGTAAGACCGAGGGGAATGTTCTTCAAGGGAAGAGTATTACCGATCTCAAGCGGAGCCTGAGGACCGCTCATGACCTGTGTTCCTACCTTGATACCCTTGGGAGCGAGAATGTATCTCTTCTCACCGTCAGCGTAGAAAACGAGGGCGATATTCGCGCTTCTGTTCGGATCGTATTCGATCGTCTTTACAGTTGCGGGAATGCCGTACTTTTCACGCTTGAAATCTATGATTCTGTAAGCTCTCTTGTGACCGCCGCCCTTTCTGCGAACACTGATCCGGCCGAAGGAGTCGCGTCCTGCGTTCTTCTGAAGTTTCTGGGTAAGAGACTTCTCCGGTCTGTTCGTGGTAAGTTCGTCAAAGACCAATGTGGTTTTCTGGCGCAGTCCAGGAGTGTATGGTTTATATTTCTTTAATGCCATCTTCTAAATCTCCTATAGTCCTTCGATATCCTGAATCACATCACCCTTGGCGAGCGTGACGACAGCTTTCTTCCAGTCACCGGTGTTACCCTTGATGTATCCGCTCTTTCCGCGGGTGTACTTGGGCTTGCCTTTGACAGTCATGACGTTCACTTTCACTGCTGTGACCTTGAAAAGTTCTGCAAGTGCTGCTGCGATCTGGTGCTTGTTGGCATCCTTGGCAACCTTGAACGTGTATTTCTTCTCTTCTGCTTCCCTGGCTACGTTTGACTTCTCAGTCAGGACAGGTTGTATAATTACTTGATCTGCTCTCATTGATACACCCCTTATTTATCACCGAAGAAATCGTTGAGATTCTTGGCTGCACCTTCGAGCATCAGAACAGTTCTTCCGTAAAGGAGTTCCTTGGCACTGAGTCTGTTGTAAGACAGGACTTTCAGGTAAGGGATGTTCCGTGCGGCACGTCTGAGCATCGCATCGTCGTCTTTGAGAACGAGGATGGTACGCTTCTTATCGGTAACGAAGTTGGTGACAATTGAAGCCAGTTCCTTCGTCTTTCCACTTTCCACTGTGAAGTCTTCGACAACTACGAGCTTCTCTTCCTTCACGGAGAGTGAAAGGAGGGACTTCATAGCAAGTCTCTTCATCTTCTTGGGGATGGTGTAGGAGTAGTCTCTCGGTTTCGGTCCGAAGATTGTTCCACCGCCGACCCAGATAGGAGACTTCTTGTCTCCGGCTCGTGCGTTACCGGTTCCCTTCTGCTTGTATGGCTTGCTGTTCGCGTAGTTCACTTCACCGCGTGTCTTGGTGCTTGCTGTACCTACTCTTCTGTTCGCCAGTTCGTTGTTGATTGCGTTGTAGATCGAGCCATCAGAGATTTCCCGGCTGAATACAGCGTCGTTCAGTTCGAGCGTACGCAATTCTTTACCTTGTGTTGAAAAAACCTTTGTTTCCATTTCTCGCCTCTACTTCTTCTTCGCTTTTTTCACGATGACGACAGACTGGGCGGGTCCGGGGATTGCACCCTTGACCAGGAGAACCTGCATATCTTCATCAACGCGGACAACACGGAGATTCTGCACAGTCACTTTATCGTGTCCCATGCGTCCTGCCATCTTCTTGCCCTTGAATGTTCTCGAGGGAGTTGAAGCCATAGCAGTACCTCCAAGATCACGATGGAACTTGGAGCCGTGCGTTGCACGTCCACCATGGAAACCATGACGTTTCATACCACCCTGAAATCCTTTACCTTTTGATGTGCCTTCGACATCGACATACACGACATCCTTAAATACATCAACCTTCAGGACATCGCCTACAGCTGCTTCTTGATCGAAATCTTTCATTTCCACCAGTGTCCTCTTTGGGTCACAGACATCGGTGAACTGTCCAGCATATGGTTTTGTGGTCTGGCTCTTCTTCTTGTCGACTGAGCCGAGCACGCAGGAACTGTATCCGTTCTTCTCAACGGTTCTGTTCGCCACTACCACATTGTCCTCTATTTTAATTACAGTCACGGGAGTCAAGATACCGTCGGCATCAAACACCTGTGTCATTCCTATTTTTTTTCCGATAAGCCCTAACATCTCTTACCTCAACTGTTACTGTTTAATCTCTACATCCACACCTGCAGGAAGCTCAAGCTTCATGAGTGCATCCATTACTTTCGATGTAGGGTCAAGAATGTCGATCAGCCTTTTATGGGTTCGCATTTCAAACTGTTCACGTGATTTCTTGTTCACGTGCGGCGACCTCAGGACAGTATATTTGTTGATACGGGTCGGGAGAGGTACGGGTCCAGAGACTTTGGCACCAGCCTTCACTACCGTCTGCACGATCGCCTTTGCGCTCTGTTCAACGAGCTCTATGTCAAAACCTCTCAGCCTCACCCGAATTCTATCTTTAGCCATTGTTCCTCCAAAAAACGAACAGTACCTGCACCTTAGATGGTGCAGGTCTGTGAGTAAAAATCAATTATTCGACGATGTCGACAACCTGACCGGAAGCGACAGTTCTACCGCCTTCGCGGATAGCGAAACGAAGTCCCTTGTCCATTGCAACCGGGTGGATCAGTTCAACGTGGATGTCAGTGTTGTCTCCGGGGAGAACCATCTGCTTACCTTCGGGAAGGTTGACTGTACCTGTGATGTCGGTTGTTCTGAAGTAGAACTGGGGTCTGTAACCAGCGAAGAACGGTGAGTGTCTACCACCCTCTTCCTTGCTGAGTACGTATACAGTACCGGTGAACTTTGAGTGAGGAGTGATTGACTTGGGCTTTGCCAGAACCTGTCCACGGACAACTTCTTTCTTGTCAACACCTCTGAGGAGTGCACCGACGTTATCACCTGCCTGACCTTCGTCAAGGAGCTTGTTGAACATCTCAACACCAGTACAGACTGTGTCTTTAGTTTCCTTGACACCGACGATTGAAATAGCGTCGTTGACGTGGAGGATACCTCTTTCAATTCTTCCGGTAACAACTGTACCACGACCTGAGATTGAGAAGATATCTTCAATCGGCATCAGGAAGGGCTGGTCAACTGCTCTTTCCGGGAGAGGAATGTAAGAATCCATTGCATCGAGGAGTTCCTGGATACACTGTGTTGCAGCTGCATCATCGGGATTCTCCATTGCCTGGAATGCTGAACCCTTGATGATAGGAGCGTTTTCGCCGTCGAAGCCCTGAGTTTCGAGAAGGTCTCTCATCTCTTCTTCAACGAGCTCAATGAGATCGGGATCGTCAACCTGGTCAGTCTTGTTGATAAAGACGATGATTGAAGGTACACCAACCTGGCGAGCGAGAAGGATGTGCTCCTTGGTCTGAGCCATTGCACCGTCAGTTGCAGCAACAACGATGATAGCACCGTCCATCTGAGCAGCACCGGTGATCATGTTCTTGATGTAGTCGGCGTGTCCCGGACAGTCAACGTGAGCATAGTGACGTGCTTCGGTCTGGTACTCAACGTGTCTGGTGTTGATCGTGATTCCTCTTGCCTTTTCTTCAGGGGCGTTGTCGATTTCGTCATAGTTCATGACCTTACCGCCCATCTTCTTACCTGCATACATTGTGATTGCGGCGGTAAGAGTGGTCTTGCCATGGTCAACGTGACCGATGGTACCTACGTTTACGTGTGGCTTGGTTCTCTCGAATTTCTCTTTAGCCATCAGTTCCTCCTTGTGACTTTGCTAGTCACAGAAAAAAATTATCGTGCTCCATAAAGGCAAGACGCCTTTACCTTTCCAATTCCAATGAGGCAAACTGATATGTCCGGGGATAAAACAAGATGAAAAGAGGGATCCAGAGGTCACATACCGTGTTGCAGGCAGTGACGTAGTACAGAATTTCACTAAAAAAATCTGCGTACCTGGAACCACCTTATCATCCCGTAACATCTTACGAATGATCGGTTTGGCTCTGATAGGCGCAATTAGGGCACAAAGTCCCTAACGACACGCTTGCCAATATAGAGACTTTCACACTTCGTGTCAACACATAGACAAAGAAATAATAAAAAGTTTAAGGAAAGAGAGATAGAGCAGCAGAAAACAGATAAAAATCGTGATTTTATCTCGCTTAATTCATGAGAGCTCTAACGCTATTCCTGTTTCGGCTACAAGTGTTTGCTTCGTAATTCCGCAGATAGTCGTTGTGCATTGTCCTTATTCCTATCCTTCCGACCCAAAAATTTTCAGAGTATTATCTATTTCCAAATAATAAATATTTACGGCTACTTAAAAGGCAGGTAATATAAGCACATTGTAATAAAAGGAGTTGAATTCAAAATGAATAGATTACTCATGGCATGTATGATAGCGGGTACTATCATTCTTCTCGGGACAGGATGCGAAAATGATACACAGGGAGCATCATCGCTTACCACTGAACAACGCATTTTACTACTGGATGATATTGATTTCATTAATTTTGAAGATTTAGGTTCAAAGGCGGAGATTAAAAGAAAAATTGAAAATCCTCCATCAAGTCCAGATGCCGAAGTGGGACAAATTCTATATGACTGGGTATTCGAAGTAAATGGGAATGCACATACAGATATTGCATCCAATATTCTGGCATGCATCAAATCTGACATTGAAGCCGAGAAAAATATAAGAGAACCACAGTACTTTTCGTTTACAAGTTTACAGCTCGGAACCGGAGTGACGACCTTTTATGCAAGTTACGTGCTGATTGATGACAGAACCGCCCCCAAAATACTCTTCGCAACCACTCTTGAAGGTGAAGGGTCTGCGTGGCAGAATAATAAGGCAGAAATAGTTTTCAATGATGATTTCACAAAACTATCTATGTTCGCAGAGGTGTTACCAGATCCTAATAAGGATATATGGGTATTTGAATATGACTATAACACCCACGCAGGAGCCTCATATCAGGAGAATAATGAACTCCACTATGAAACCCGATATGCTGTGGATGATGAATCCATTACCTGCATTCTTAACACCGCTGCCCTGTACGGGACCTCCGAAGGTATCGGATACTGTATTACAGAAGCTTCGGATTACGGTTATATGACTAGTGCCGGTATAGAATGTTCCAGATCTGATTTAGCTAACAGCGATCAGCTGGATTCACACTTGGATACACTTAAATCAGAAATTGAATCACTGAATTTCTCTGACTACTTCGAGGCATTGGATGTACCCGATTTTACTGATGCTGAGTATGATGATTTAATCACCTACCTGGATGAACAGCTGGCGGACTAGCAATATTCCTGTGTCGGTCTAAGTAAAGGCTAGGATAAAAACACTCTGGCCGTTGCATAGTTATCACCAGGAAGCGGCAATATCGGACTGGAAACAGCCAAACAGATTGAGGGAATTACAGATAATCGACCCTGTAATTCTCTCATTTTTTATTGCCTCACCATACCTCCAAACCGTCGAACTCGGCATCCCAGTAGGTGTCTGCAAGGTACTCGAGCTCAATCATACCGAGGTTGTAATCAGTTACAATAACAATGAGGGCGGCATCGATGATATCATCGGCTATATAGTTGCCGTATTCGGGATACCACTCGGAATAGAAATAGAGGTCACCCCACACTAATTCACTCATGAAGTCATCTGAATCTATATCGACATCCCAATAGCGCTCTCCGTAGTCGAAGGCGTAGTCCATCTCTTCTTCCAGATCGAGGTAAAGGTCCTTCAGTTCCGTTCCTTCATCATCGGTGACAATATCGGCTGTGTAGGCCTGTATGATATAGACCCCGTACTCATCACTCACCTTCACGATATAGTCGGTGAACACGTCGGCGGGATCAGGTGCATAGACCCAGTAGTACCCTTCAGCGTCATAGACCGGATAGGGATCCATTCCCGCATTCTCCATTTCATCCAGCGTCATTCCGATAGTGATACCGAAAGGACTTGAAGCAAAGGCAAAGGATATAAAGAGAATCAGGAACAACAGTACACTCACTCTTTTTCTCATAACTCTTCTCTCCTGTTCATATATAAGTATACACCCTGGAAGTTGCCGAAGAAAGAGCTCTCGCCTGTACGTAAGAAGTCCCTTGTTATATACTGACGCCATGGCAGAAGCAAAGAAGGTGAAAGTCCTCTACATAGTGGAAAGTTTCTCAACCGGAGTCTATGCGATCGTAAGAGATATCGCATGTGCTCTTGATCCCGATTCATTCGAGGTCCACATTCTTCATTCACTGAGAGATGATTCACCATCAGGGTACGAAGAAGATCTGAACAGAGAGCATATACAGCTTACCTACATCCCCATGGGATCGGTGAAAGAATACCCGAAAGCAGTGAAAGCAATAAGAGAATATATCATTGAGTTTTCTCCTGATGTGATTCACCTTCACTCCTCAAAGGCCGGAGTACTCGGACGGCTTGCCGTCCCGAAGAAGGTTCATGTTCCTATCTTCTACTCTCCCCACGGGTTCTCGTTTTTAAGAGAGGATGTGGGCGCTGGAAAGAGACTGATCTTCCTCACCCTTGAACGTGTTATACAGGTCTACAGAAAAGCAAGAATCATCGCTGTCTCCGAAGGGGAAGCGGTGCATGCCAGACGTATCACTCAGGACGTTCTCACCATAAACAATTTCATTGATACTTCCCAGTTCGAGTCAAGAGAGACTGAAGAGGAAGAATACATCGTCACCTGCGGAAGAATCTCTCCTCAGAAGCAGCCTACCCTCTTCAACGAGATTGCACTTCAGATGCCTGATCAGCAATTCCTGTGGATCGGTGACGGTCCTTTAAGAGATACTCTGACAGCAGAGAATATCACGGTAACGGGACTGGTTCCCCGTACAGAGGCTATTGAGAAAGTGAAAAAGGCAATGATCTATATTCAGACATCACTGTGGGAAGGCATGCCTGTTTCCATCCTGGAAGCAATGGCTGCAGGAAGAGCCGTTGTCGCTTCCGATATCGTGGGAAACCGTGATCTCATAACTGATGGAGTGACTGGAAACCTCTGTGAGGCACACCATGCAGATGCTTTCGTGGAAAGAATAAAGGAATTCATCAGTTCAGAAAAGCTGAGAAAAGAGAGAGGAAATGCGGCAGCTGATCATGTGATGAAGAACCACAGCCTGAAGAGTGCTGTGGCTTCGTACGAGCGGCTCTATCGTTTGAAATAGCCACCTACGCCAGCGCGATACACACAACCCCGGCAAGAATGAAGAGAACGCCCACCATCTTTGATGTTGTAATGTGTTCTTTCAGGACGACTCCTGAAAGGATCATTGTCCATATGTATGT
Organism: Sphaerochaetaceae bacterium; assembly: GCA_963677695.2. Taxonomy (GTDB): domain Bacteria; phylum Spirochaetota; class Spirochaetia; order Sphaerochaetales; family Sphaerochaetaceae; genus SABI01. The sequence continues at coordinate 706,395 of CAXXUJ010000001.1, forward strand.
AACAGCAGTAAGGGGAAGAACAACGCTGTAGGGAAGAAACTTCAGAACGTAGATATTGAGCAGTGATGCTGCGAAATAAAGAAATGCACCGAGAATAATGAGAGGATGAAGGAACTGGAGTATGCCTCTCTGGGTATTTTTCTGAGCGCTCTGTTTGAAACTGAAGCTCGCCAGGGAGCCGAGAAGGGACATAAAGATGATAATCAGGTAGTACTTACTCATCTCCGCCCCCGATCAGCGTAACACCGATGGCAATAGCTATCACACCGATGACTTTCAGGATTCCGACAGTCTCTGAAAGAAACAGATGCCCGAGGACCACGGAAAGTCCGTAACCGACAGAAAGGAAGGGATGGAGGACTGAGAGACTTCCATAGCGGTATGCGATAATCATGATAAGAGCTCCGGTTCCGTACAGGACGAAACCGAATAGCAGGGTGAGGTTCAGGCTACCCCCCGACAATTTCCAGAGCAGTTGTCCAAAGGCGACACATACTGCAGAAACAAGCATCAGGAGGATACCTTTTTTGTTCTTCCTTAAAGAGGCAAGGAAGAGTGAGAATGTCATCCTACTTCTCCCTTCTTGATTCGAGCATGTTAGCTAATACCATGTAGAGCTGTTTCTGTTTCTTCTTCACTACTTTGAGAATCACTCCGACACTGATAGCAAGGAGTGATGAGATGGCAAGCCCTACCGATACGATGAGGGTCGGGAAGCGCTCTACCAGACCTGTTTCCAGATAAGCGGAAAAAACAGGAATGAACAGGCCGAGACCCACAGCGAATAATACGATGGATACGATACCGAAGAAAGAGAGCGGATGGTAATCCATGAAGAGATTGAAGATAGTGCTGAGCACTTTCACCCCGTCACGGTAAGTGTTGAGTTTTGAAACACTTCCTGCCGGTCTGTCCCGGTACCCGATCGGGATCTCCTTCACCGCGAAGTGCTTGTCCACCGCATGTACAGTCATCTCGGTCTCGATCTCGAACCCTTTGGCGAGTACAGGAAATCCCTTCACGAATGTTCTGCTGAAAGCACGGTAGCCGGTCATCACATCCTTGATATCTGATTTGAACAGGGAATTGATCAGATACCGTACCAGACGATTCCCTGCATTATGAAATGCCCTCTTGTTCTCAGTGAAATAGGTGGAGGAGAGACGGTCGCCGATCACCATATCATAACTTGCGTTCAGTACTAGATCACACATTTCCTTCGCATGCTCTGCAGGATAGGTATCATCGGCATCCACCATGATATAGCAGTCGGCTTCAACTTCGCGGAACATGCGGCGCACCACATTCCCCTTCCCCTGGTTCGGCTCCCGTTTCACGACAGCGCCTGCTGAGGCGGCAAGGGAGACACTCTCATCCTTCGAGTTGTTGTCGTACACATAGATGACAGCCTCAGGAAGGACTTGTTTAAAATCAGAGACTACTTTTACTATGGTCGCTTCTTCATTGTAGCAGGGTATCAGGACAGCGATGTCGGGCACGTTGTTTACTCCTTATTTCTTCAGTTGATTATACCAGCTTGCTCTGATCAGGCAAGGCATTATCAGCACTTCCCTCCCCTTTCTGTTCCTTCACAAGGAACGGAAGGAGCACATACACCGGCATTGCCGCATAAAGAAAGTGGGCGTAGCGGGGAACCCCGCTCATAGGGGTTGCTACCAGAAGTGTCAGATAGGTTATGATGAGCGGGATATAGGGAACAAGATGTTTTTTCTCCCTGCCCCCGGCAAGTATAACATCAGCCGAAAGAAAAAGCAGAAGAGCCATGAACCCGATCCCTGAAAGAAGATTCACTCCAGGGATGAACTGGAAGGCCTGGGCAACGGCCGCTGTTACATAAGCTCCCTTATGTTCAAAGGGAACGCGGATTCCATGTGCCGCGTACTCCCCGGGATCAGCAGGGAAGAACACACTTGAGAAGTTGATCTGGGGGTACCAGAACCCATAGGTCGACAGGAGGAAGGAATCAACATAGACAGGGAAGTTATCCTTAAGAAGATATGTCCATATCTTCATGACAGAAGATATATCACCTCCACTATTCGCAATCGTGAACTTCACAGGATCTGATATATACGGATCGTACAGATCTTTGAGTTCATCGAGCGTGAAGAACTGTTCGACATCAGCTGAGATTTCCTGCGGAATCTCATCCTTCGATGTCAGAGCCCGGGCAATCTGCTGAATGGGGATGGACAGGGATTCAGTCGAAGGTGATTCGGGAATTCCCGCATTACTCAATATACTTCCCTTACTGAGAAGAAGCACTGCAGCAAGAATGAAAGCAACGCTCCTGAATACCCGCTTTTTCTGATCTTCTCCCTGAAACCATACAATCAGAACAACAAGAGTAAACACTACTGCATACAACACATTGTTTCTCAGCAGACCGGCAATAATCAGAACTGCCACCCCGCGAAGAAACGCTCCACTGCCCAAATCACCCTTCATGAGATCGATGATAAACAGGAACGCTAACAGGAGAAATCCTGCGGAAAGGAAATCTTTTGAAAGGAAGGTAGCATTATACCCATGGAGAGGAAGAAGCGCATAGAAAGCTAAAACGATCAGCTGGATGCGGGATCTGATTCCCCATGATCCCAGCCACTTGATCGAGTAGGCATAGATTCCACTGAGAATAACCGACTGAACTATCACATACAGGAACACAGTTACCGTATTCGTGCCGGGAAAGAGCGAAGCTATCTTATATACAACCCAGAGCAATCCTGTGTGAAGAACCGGATGATGATCTGTGACAGGCACCTCTCCCATCACCTGGGAAAGCTGCCAGAACCCGTCCACTGTGACGATACCGGGACAATTGAGGAGGATATAGGGTAGCCACGCAAGAAGAATGATTCCCCAGTACAGACGGAGAGACCGCGGTGTATTTTCCACCTGAGGAGAAGCGAGTACGGTTGTTTCTTTTCTGATCCAGAACCGGTAGAGCACCGATATGAGGCGGGCAAGGAGGAAATACAGCCCGTACCACTTCACCAGGCTTGCAAGAAACAGAAGAGGTCTGAAGGGACCGGCAAGGAAATACTCACTCTTTTCGATCACATTCCCGACCACCAGCATAAGCGCATAGACAACAGAGATAATCCTGATATGCCGTCTCATACGGACAGACAGTTCAGATAATTTGGAAACTTTTGATACCCATACGGCGGCAAGAAGAGAAACGAGGAAAAGAAGGGAGATGATGAACTCGGATCGCCAGCCATACACCCCGATATCATGAAAGAGCAGGCTGATTCTCGAGTACCGGTTTATCCCGTGAACTGACGGATCAGATATACCGAAGCCGGTGAGAAACAGCCAGAAGCCTATAGCTGCCATTCCGCCTCTCTTCATGATCACTCTGCCCAGATTTCCTGCTGAAAGTTTCATCTTCATACCCTTCATATCCCCATCATTCAGAACCAAGATAGAACTCTTCGAGTATTCGAGTCTGCGATTTGATTTCATATCCGGCAGCTTCAGCTTCTTTGATTCTGTCGTGTCTATTTTTCAGCATGCTGGAACACACCGCTTCAGCCCATACCTCAGGAGCTTTCTCGAGATCGAGGAACTCAACGAGCTCGGTAATTTTCACTTCCTCAGGAACCCGGGTTGAAGTCACACACGGCAGGCCGCTGCACTGCGCCTCGATCAGACTGATTCCAAGACCCTCAAGAAGAGAAGGGAACAGAAAAACATCCATTGCCTGAAGAAGTTGAGGGATATCATGCCTTGTACCGAGCAGAATAATACTAGCTGCAAGACCCATGTCGTTCATCATTTTCTCAATAGATTTGCGGGTATCACCATCACCAACAAGAACAAGTCTCGCTTCGGGCCTCATCTTCACTACTTCTCTGAATACTTTCAGTATGAACGGATGATTTTTCGCAACATCGAATCGACCTACATGACCAATGATCAAAGCATCCGACAGTCCCAGTGCAGCTCTCGTCTTATCTCTTTCATCCATTGAGAATTTGAAACTATCTATATCGAAGGCATTTCGTACAAGCTGGAACTTGGGTGAAACAAGTACACGCTTTCCGTACCGATCTCTCCCGGCATCCAGTGAACAGGCAAAGAACTGATCAGCTACAAACCGCGTAGGATAAGAAAAGACCTTGTAGAAAAATTCCTTTACGTTGATGATTCTTGTTGTCCCATGACTGTGGGCAATCGTCCGTATTCCGAATAGTTTTGCAACTTCCAGATAAATCGCTGCCGAGCTGCCCATATGACCATGAACCCAGGCGAATTCAGAGTGCTCTGCGAAAAATGCACGCCATGCCTTACGATAAAAATTAAAGTTGTACCCGAGAAATGATGGTATCCTGTAGACCTTTCCACCGAGCTTTTCAATCTCGTCTTCGTAATAGCAACGTTCGGGCGTATGAACAACAAAGTCAAACTGAATTTTGGATCTGTCTATATTACGATAGAGATTCATCACCATGATTTCTATTCCACCGGGATTGAGAGCTCCAAGTACATGCAATATTCTTACCTGTTTTTTCACCTATACCTCTCAAACCTCTCATGGGAAACAAATCGACCATTTGCATCATTGAATTTCGTGCCTCAAAGATACCACACATCAGAACCCATCACAATCTCCCCGTATGAGGAGAGAATAAAGGTTTCAATCAACAAGAATGTTTACTTAATACGATGCTAACTGGTCAACTTTAAGAGAGTGATTCCTTTCCACTCTGGGTCTTCACAGTAGTAAAGGCAATAACTAGTAAAGGGATCAGTGCGAAATCACCAAATTTATAGAGGGTAAAGTACTCAACCGAGGAGTAAATAAACAGAAGAAGAAATAAAGCGATTAATGTATAGGAAATCTTCAGCAACCTTATAAAGGCGATTAAAAGAATTACCAGCCATGGGAGTGTGCCGATAAAACCTGAAGAAACAAGAAGTTGCAAAATTGAATTATGCATGTGCGGATGATGAACCATTTGAATTATTGAAGCATCACCAAAAAAGAATCCATTCAGATCAATATTTTTAAAATAGGTAAGATAGATTGCCATTCTTCCATTGGAACCTAATCCCTGAGTTGCAAGGCGAGAATTCCCAATAGTCCACCATATAAACCAGAGAAATATACCAACACCCAAAATCAATATTCCTATAACGGATAATGTCTGACCTCTTGAAAGTGTGAATTTAACTCTCTTACGGAGTGACAAGCCAAGATAGACCAATACAACCAACGAATACAGAATGGACACAAGGAGTCCCGCCCTGCTCCGAGTGAGAAATTCGGTAAAAACCAAAAGTATAATTGTGATTACTTCCTTGATTATTGACAGACGAGCTTTTACCAACACAGGTATAATAGATAATGAAGCAAAACTATAAATGTACATAGCCAATACATTGCGATTGAAACTGTAAAAAGAGTCTATATCCACCTTTAAGATGTAGTATCCCCCGAGAAATGTGAAAACTACGATATAAAAGGGAATAGAATATACCCAGGTGCCAAAATCAACTTTCATTATCAAAATACCTAAAGTATATGCAAGCAGAATCCAATACAGCTTATCATACAGGTACCATGTTTTGCCTAGAGTATTGCATATTAGTATCGATGAATAGAGAAAGAGCGCAGTAGATGAGATATGAATCTTCCACAACCCCCGTCTGGTGAGAAAGACAGTTGCACTCCAAACAAATATAATAATAACTGCTGGAATCTTATTATTATAAGGCAGTTCTAACAGTGTACCGATAAAGATATACACAAGACCTGCAAGAGCGGATGAGACAAGTATTATCCATCTTATTGAAAGGGAGTTCGTTTGATCCGTTCTTTGTTCTGGTTGTAACGCCTGATTATTCACCTTTCCCAGATATGAATGAATTCACCTTGAAAGTCAATGCCTCTGAATAAAACGTTAGTAGTTTAGGTGTGATATTTCCAACATTCGGGATATGTCACGGTCTTCCTCTTCCTCAGTATTCCAACGCAGGCAATTCTTAACTATACTGAAGTAACTTTCGCCTCTGTTCATGGAAAATAAGGAAAGGAGAACAGATTGAGTCAAAAATCTAAGCAGAAAACCAGCAGCAACACACCATTTCTCACGATCTTCACTCCGACCTATAATCGGGCCTATATCCTCCCGAATCTCTATAGAACTCTTATAAGTCAAACTTCTGATGAATTCATCTGGATGATTATTGATGATGGCTCTAATGATGAAACTGAAATGCTTGTTCAATCATGGATTGATGAGAACAAACTGGAGATTATATATTATAAGCAGGAGAACGGAGGGAAGCAGAGGGCACATAATACTGCTGTCAAACTCTGTACGACGGAATGTTTTCTCTGTGTCGACTCTGATGATTATCTGATAGATACGGCAGTTGAAGTACTTAAATACCGTTGGGATGAAGTAAGGAGCGATTTACACATATGCGGCATAATTGCACTGAAGGGGTATGATGAAAAAACTCCCATGGGATCTCCTCTTCCAAAAGGAATCAAGGAATCTCCCCTAACCTCGCTGTACCAGCAGTATGGATTCACTGGAGAAACTGCACTGATGTTCAGGACGGATCTTATTAAAGATTATCCATACCCTGTAGCTGAAGGAGAAAAATTCATTACGGAGAGTTACCTCTACCTTCAGCTTGATCAGCACTATACCATGGCGATCCTTGATGAAATCATAAATATCTGCGGATATCAGGATGACGGTTACACAAAGAATATCTACAAAGTCTTCGTGAAGAACCCTATCAGCTATATGAGATTGAAGAAATTGAGTATGGATCTCGCATCTTCCCCGAAATACCGGTTCCTCAATGCGATCAACCTGCTGTCAGCCTATTTTATCCTTCATCGGAAACACAGGAACTTTTCATGGACACCAGTCACTCTAGGTGCATTTCTACCAGGTTACCTTCTTTTTCTACTCAGATTTAAAAAACACCTTTAAAATGAATACCGGGCACCGAACAGCATCTGAAAGTCATCGCTTACATTACTGTCATCCCAGGAATGAACCCAGTAGTTTCTTGAGTAGAACTGGAGTGCACGATCCAGCAGGAAGACCCTCCCTCCCAATCCAAGAACTGTAGTGTAGAGAGGGTTCCCCCCGGATGGCGAAAGCATATTGATATTCGCGGGTAACTGCAGCTCAACCTGCTGAATTCCACCCTCAATCTTCAATCCTCTATATTCACCCTGAACAATGAATCTGATATCAGATGTAAAAGAATATCTATCTGCATCTGAAAGTTCTGCTCCGGCAGCAAGAACGATCGAATCGGGGCCATAGACATATCCGAGCCAGTCTACCCCGCTCTTTCCTTCCTCCATGCTTACTGCATTGACAAAATCGAGGTTGTATTGCGTTTCCGCATCACCTCCGTAATTGGCCGTTGCATCTCCTGCTCGAAGATACGCAAACGGAGATGTATATGCTCCTTCGATAAATCCTTTCAGGTGCCACCCGTTCAATGGATACTGATATCTCGCCCCGATGAGAAGTGCGTTTGCATTAGGAGGGAGGGGATCTACAGAGTCAGCCTCTCCAGGTGTCTGAATCTGGTCAAGAAAAAGCTGAATATCAAGCATCCAATGTTTTGAAAGGGTAATTTCTGATTCAATTCCGAGAGAACTGTTCACTTCACCGAAGTCCTGCAGATTATGGAGAAACATGAGAGGACTGAACATTCTGATATCGAGAGTGTCAACATAGTATAGAGATCCCTCTGTCACAGCAAAACGCCAGGTTGGAAGAATATCCATCTCGACCCGATGAGAAATATAAATACGTCGAAGCGTTCCATAGAAAAGAGTATGCCAATCATCAATTGTAGATTCGTCTTCACCATCCCAATGTGGATACCAGGCTTCTCCAGGCCCCTGATCTGCAACATTCATGTCCGCAGTAATGAGTTCATTCATCGGTATCGTTAGAAATGAATATCGGATTTTCGGATTGTATACCTTTGCCTGTACAAAATCATGGTACGGGACATGGGATCCGATCATAAGATTTCCCGTATTTCCCCGTCCATAGCTGAGAGCATCACGCCCCATAGCAAGCGTAAACCAGTCTCCGGCAACTCCCAGAAAGGCTGTATTAGGCTGAGAGTTCTGAACAGCGGAATTGCCTCCGTTGAATAGAAGCATATTGTTCGTAGCAAAGCTACTGAAATCCGTCTCACTGAAAGCCTTTTCAAGCGCATAGGAGAAGAATCCGTAAGAATTTCCGAATATTGTCTCAACCTCTCCGTAAAGGAGCGGGGCTCTGTCAGTATATCCTTCGACCCATTCGTAATACTCTGTATCAGCATTCGTATTGGCATACAATTCCTGTGTGATATCAATCGAGTAATCTACCAGCTTCCCGTCAAAAGGATCCTTAAGAGAGGTCATTACAGAATCGAACAACTGTTTGGAATCTTCACTGAGAGCGTTGCGGTCAATGAGATCCATGTGCTGAGCAAGTTCATATCCTGAAACCATGGCAGAAGGTGTGAACGAGTTGATACCGCTCTCCAGACTGAGACGATCGATATCCTGAAGAATCGGATCATCTACCTGATAGACACGGGCAAGGGAGGAAGCTCCCATAGACATCAGAAACAGCAGCAAAAAGGATATGAGAAATACCCATCTCTTCTTTTTCATAACCTACTCCTACTTCCAGAGGTATACGGCGAATCGGATCGCATGAGAACTCTCCCATGCCGACCAGTCCCCGGTAGGGGCAAACTGAATAGCCATGGAAGTGTCATAATCAGGATTTATGGGGCTGTCACCGCTTGCGACAAATTCTCCAGCCAATGTCGGATCAACATTCGTCGAAGGGTAATACCAATATCCTGTAGTTTCTGTAGGTCGTTCAGTACTTCCATGGTAAATATAAGAAGCCTCAAGGGTGATGGGCAGATCATCAAATCTCTTCTGTACACTGAGCTCTATACCTAGTGACTGTTCAAAGATATTCGCATTAAAATCCTTGTCAGCATAATTATCACGCAAAGCAGCCTTGTAGATCATATACTGATCTAGATTCCACCCGTACTGGATACTTCTTCTCTGATACTTCGCTGTGATATCGGCTGACCAACCTTCTGCAAAACCGAAGGTGGAGTGAAGGAGTATTTCATCTGAATTAGGTCTTAATGGATACCCTAGATTCATACCTTCATTCACATACATCAGTTCATAGGTATCATAGATGGTGTCGACTCCTGTCCCTGTGGCCTCATAGTAGGTATACACGGGATAATGGGTATAGAAGAATGGGGCCAGGTTCGTGTACTGCAGAGTAAGGGTGGCAAACTGAGCTGCTGGAATCGAAATATCGATCCCTCCCTGGAATCCCATGATATTTCTCGGTTCGGTAAAGAACTCGGAGGGATTGAGTTTATCCATCTCTGTGGTTGAGAACACACCATACACTCTCAGGAGACCGGGCACTCTCCACTGGAAATCAACACCGGCGAGCATATTATCAAAGTCCCCGAGAGATATCTGATCTACCATGAGGGTGGAAAGAGGATTCAGGTAGGAAAGCTCAAAGCGCTTACGGTAAAGTACCGATTCATATATTCCGAGAGTTATATTCCATGGGATGCTTACTTCCACTCGGTGAGCACTGATGTTGTTATCGAGGGAACTTTCCAGCATAGATTCAGAGAAGAAGTAATTATCCAGATAATCCTGATTATACGAAGTGTCGATATTCATATCGAGGAACTTTGCCAGCGATCCGGCAATGAACTGATAGTTAAGCCATAGGGCAAGATTGACTGATAACTCGGCTCCCTGGAAGGAACGTGCCGACCCTGAGATCATGAAATTATTAAGCCCAACGCCCCAATCCCTCTGTACGGAACCGAAGCGGAACTGAAGATTCCCGTCCAGGAACTGCATATCCACTTCAGGTGCAAGTTCCATCCCGTAATAGAAGGACAGGTCGTCAAATCCGGAGAAAATGGAATCGTACCGTGCTTCTGAAGGGATAACGAAATCGTTCGGCAGGTAAAGCCTGGTATCGAGATGATCAAGCCGCAGACCGAAATTCATATAGATTGAAAGGAAGTCTGAAATATCAGCTTCAAGATAGGGGTTAACTCCGTTTCTTGAATCATACACTCCCCTCTCTATGATTGAATGGGTCAATTGTATATCTGAAGTCATACCGACAGATAGATTGATACCGGCTTCGTCCCAGGAAGAAGCGTACTCACCTCGCAACAGGAGTTCGGAAAAGGAATCAACTTGAGAATAGTCATCTGTCAGTTCAACAATCATATTCTCCACCGACGTCTTTTCTTCCTCTGATATTGAAGACGAATTGAGAATCTGTTCCAGTCGATCTATCACCTGAGATTTCTGATAGGGTTTCACCGATGGTAACGGGGTGATGATCCCCCTGAGTTCTGCTGATGCGAGGATATCATAGACTCTATGGCCGAGAGGAACCGAGAGATTCTGTGCTGCGGAAATAAAACCCAGGGAAAGACAGAGGATGATCAGAAACAACAGGATTCTTTTCATGGATGTAACTCCTTGATTCGTTCGAAGGTGTCGACTGTACTTTACTATGGTGGGAGTAAAGTATAAAGTCAAGGTTGTGGCAGGTTCGATGCACTCCCTGTGATAGAATATCCACGATATATGTGAAGATGAAAAGGCCCCGTTCATGAACAAAAAAAACATAAACACCCGAGAAGTACAGCTGTTGGAACTAGAAATCCTGAAGGTATTGGACAAGGTCTGTGCTGAACACTCACTCCGATATTATCTGGCTTACGGAACGCTTTTGGGGGCTGTCCGACATAAGGGATTCATTCCCTGGGATGATGACATTGATCTTCTCATGCCGAGACCTGATTACGAAAAGCTTATCGGAATTATGAAGAAAGGAGCATTACCGCAAGGGTATGCGCTTGGTCACATTGATGATGATTCGTATATTTTCCCGTATGCAAAGATCTTCAAAGAGAACACTCTGGTTGTCGAAGAAAAACTGAAACCGCCCTATCGTGAGTCCATGATATGGATCGATATATTCCCCATGGACGGGATCCCTCAATCTGAAAGGATACAGCGGTCTATATTCCTCAAGACCATAGCATTGAGAAAATTCCTCTATACAGCTATCGTAGATTCCAGAAAGGTTCATGGAATTGAAAAAATCGCGACCGTATTACTGAAACCATTCTCATCCCTGGTAGGGCCGCACCGAATTGCAAAAAAGATTGATCGTCTCTCGAAGAAAATCGGGTTCGCAGAATCTCCGTTTTCAGGGAATATTGCCTGGGGGGATGGTGTCTTTGAAAAGATAGACACCGCATCATTCCTTCCATCTGTTCCCCTAACTTTTGAAGGAGAGGAACTGCCGGCTCCGCAGAACTGGAATCAGCACCTGCAGGATTTGTTCGGAGATTATATGCAGCTACCCCCCGAAGATAAGAGAGAATCCCACCTCGGTGAAGGATGCTTCATAATCTCGTAAGAACTCTACAGTTTCTGAGATACGCCTCTGAACTCTAAAATGCGTTCATAGTCTTCAATATAGTCGACCTCAGCCCAAAACAGGCCTTCAGTCTCCTCAATATAGACCGGATTCTCAGGAAGTCCCTGATACAGGACATTCTCCCACCAGACACTGTGCTGCTGGGTTTCGATCATACTCTTCATACGCGCAAGAAAGAGAGGAAGATACCCCTTCCCTATTTTTGCGACACCTACATACTCTCCTGAGATAGCATCACCTTCAAGCTCTTTCCCATAATTCTCGAGAAGGCCGTTATGGTAGGTGAACTTGTAATCCGCTTCTTCTCGGCGCGACTCATCTGCAAACATCACAGGGTCGGTTTTCGTCGAGAGGATCTTTTCAAACAGAGCTTCCTCCATGAATACGTCCCCATTCATGATGATCACCTCATCATCCCCTGCAAGAAATTCTTTAGCGAACCATGCTGAAGCGATACTGTTCGTCACATCATAAAAGGGGTTGTAGTAAAAAGAAACCGGATACCCGCTCAATTCCTTTATCAGCTGCTCATACCTGTAGCCTACAGATACTGCAATGTCAGTGATTCCATGCTTCATCAACAGCTCAACTGTATAGCAGATGAGTGAGATTTCTCCTATATCAACAGTACTCTTCGGGTTCCCGGACAGATGTCTGCTAATCCTCGTCCCCCGGCCGGCTGCCAGAAGTAATGCTTTCATAGTACACCTCGTTTTCTCATATCGTTCAGGGCTTTAAAGAGGGTATCGTTATCGCTGATGGAGAGATCCCCCATGTGACCGACCCGGAACATCTTCTCGGCAAGGTCTCCTCCGTTCGGACATACGATGATATCATACTCATTCTTCAATATCTCATACAGCGCGAAAGCTGAACGGCTGTTATCGGGTAATACCGGAGTCATTGCATTTGAAAGGGTTCTGAACGGTACGGTGAAGGGATATTCCGCAATACGTTTTCTGAAATCAAGAGCGACTTGCCTCATATTATCTCTTACATTCTCAAGCCCGGTTTCCAATATGGAACTCAATCGCTTGTGGATCTGATACAGGATTCCCACAGCCGGGGTAAAAGGTGTCTGCCCTCTTTCTCCATTTTTCAGTGCTGCTGTCAGATCAAGGTAAAGTGATACTGGTTTTCGTGATGTGATGTGCTTTACGGTTCTTTCGTTGATCACCAGAATGGAGATACCCGGAGGAACAGCAAGAGCTTTCTGAGATCCGGTGAGAATAATATCGGCATGGAGATCCTTCATCGAAATGGGATCAGCAATAAAGGAGCTTATCGCATCAATAATAAGGAACAGATCCTGTTCCTGACAGAACCGACTTATCATGGGCATATCATAGAGGACTCCAGTGGAAGTCTCATGCATGTTCACAAGAAAACCTGTATAACCTTCCCCTGCAAAAGGAGTGAGATGAGTCTCTGCTAACTCCTCACCTACTGAAAGAGATATTGAAGTATAAGGAATACCGTGAATATTACAGATATCACAGAAACGCTGACCGAAGCTTCCCCCATTCACTACCAGAAGCTTATCAGCAGCATCAAATATATTGGTGACAGCAGATTCCATCGCTGCGGTACCGGAGCCGGTCAGGAACACGGCACGTGCCGATTCTCCGGCCTCCACCAGTTCCTTCATCATCGACTCATTTTCTTTCATCAATGCCGAAAATTCCGGTGTTCTGAAGTACGGAACCTCATACGATCCTATGGTGCGGATATCATCTTCGATCATGACTGGCCCTACTGCAAAATTCAGCTGTTCAACTTTATATTCCATTCTCTGGATATTCTCCTACTTTACTTACCAAGGCTATCACGAACAGTCGCAATGGTATCACTAAAGTACACTAGATTCTAGAGCAAGGCTGAAAATGAATTATCAACAAGATATTAACGGTCGACTTACATATATCTGATTGCCGATTCTATATAGATAAGTTCATCAAATAGATTATATGCACTTTTCCCTTTCTATTGACATTCACATGTGTTGCCTTTAATACAATGAGATATGTTGTATACCATCCTGAAGAGAATATTTTCCCGGATACCTTTCATGTATCTGCTGTGGCAATCTATTAAAAAAAATAGATATCTTCGTCATGTAAAAAAAATGTCACAGAATTTAAAGGATATGAGAATCTCCAGCCTTGATCATGAGGAAGAAATGAATGCAGAGCTGATCATTTCAGTAAAGACATTTCCTGCTCGATTTGAGAGCGTCTATATTACCCTTCTTTCACTCTTCAATCAGACAATAAAACCGAATAAAATCGTTCTTGTACTTGATGAATCGGAAATGGGAAATCATGAAGTTCCTGAAGAAATTTTAAAATTAAGACAAAACGGGTTGGAAATACTTCGAGTAAATGATTCAGGCCGTTCCTATGATAAATTGCTCCCTGTAATACATAAATACCCTGAAGCGACGATTATCACATGCGACGATGATGTTATTTATGAGGATTGGAGAGTTGAGGTTCTTGTAAAGGCTCATGAGGAGAATCCTGAGGCGATTATAGGTCACAGGGGTCATGAAATGTTATTCAATACTAATCAAGAATTGCTTCCTTATATGGAATGGATACCTGCAACCAATAGAACGCCATCAGAGAAGCTTTTACTCACAGGTGCAGGAGGAATCCTCTATCCTCCCCACCTTCTAAACGCGAATCTACTTACAGATCTCACATTAGCCCGCAGTCTAGCACCTATCGCTGATGATATCTGGTTCTGGGTAGTTGCAAGAGTTTCAGAGGTAAAAACAATGTGCCTCGGAAATAATTCTCTCTTGGAGTATACTTGGGAGGAGTCGCCCGATTCTCTTAGTATTATAAACAGGAATATGGGTCAGAACGACGTACAGTTAGGGAACGTTCTCACACACTTTAAAATCACCCTCCCCTAAATCACCACTCTTTGGGGTGATAAAAACAATCTCATCTGATATTCTATGTAAAACGTCCAAATGAGGAAATATAAGATGATTAAAACTACCCCGAAATTATATTATGCCGTCTATCTTATACTTCTCGTTTTATGCCTTCTCCCGATCTGGACACAACAGTACCTGCCGCTACAGGATTATCCGAATCATCTTGCCCGCTCCTATATTTTCTCCAGAATAGGAACAAGCGACATCCTGAGTACATACTACGACGCAAAACTTAAGCTCGTTCCAAACCTTGCGATGGATCTTATCGTTCCTCCTCTTGCTTCTCTCTTCAATATTTTCATTGCAGGCAAACTCTTCATTTCAATTTCCTTAACACTCATTACCAGTGGAGGATTTCTTCTCTATCGAGAAATTCACAGAAAATCTGATATATTTGCCTTCGCCCCATTTCTGTTCCTGTACAATCAGATTCTATCAAAGGGTTTCCTCAATTATCTTTTCGGAGTAGGTCTTCTCATGTGGACTTTGTACTTCTGGGTAAAATTCAGAGAAAATCACACATTCCTTCGATCTATTTTCTTCGCAGCATGTGGATTCGCCGTGTATATAAGTCACCTTTCAGCATTCGGACTCCTTGTGATTATGATCTTCGGAATTGAATTCCCGAATTATATTCGTCTGTTACGAGAGAATAGGAAAACACTGTTTATCTCTCTGGTGCCTTTTATCAGTCTCTGGATTATTCCATTCATCTCGTTCTTTTTCAGCGATACAGCCTCGGCCTCGATTGGAATTCATTACGAACCCATTCTTTATAAGTTTACGTACTATGTACGCGATCTTTTCATTGATCCAGGCATCGGTTTCTTATCAGGCATGTTATTGCTTGGAATAGTATTCATAGCAGGAGTGATAAAGGAAAAAATAGTTTTTCACTATCCCCTTCTGTATTCTCTTATCATAAGCTTTATTGTCTATCTAGCAATGCCGAGTAAGCTCATATCAACCTCTCATGCTGACTGGAGACTCCTGTTTCCAATTGTCATACTTTTTTTTACGGCCTGGTCATTTTCTTCGGAGACATTCTGGTTGAAAATAATCTTCACCACAATTTCCCTAGCCTTAGTTACCGTAAATATCATATCTACAGGAATCATTTGGGAGGCCAGACAGGAAACTATAGAAAATTTTGTCGAGGCGATTGAACATACAGAATCTGGAGAGAGAATAGCCACGCTCTTTCTCAGTGATAGCTACCCTGAAATCATGCCATACATTCATTATCCGACCTATGCAGTCATGCTGAAGGAATCTTTTATTCCATCACTTTTCTCATATGGAACCCAACAGCCCCTTTCCTACAATAAATCTTATGCAGATATAAAGGACAGAACTCCGGAACTGTTCCAAACAGATATTACGACTCTCAACCTTTCATCACTTCGAGAGGATTACGATTATCTTATAATCTATTCCAAGGAAAGCACGCCTCCGCTCGAAGGCTTTACAAAGATATACAACGAAAACAACGTATCCCTCTTCCATTAATAGTATCTCGTTCTTTCAATATTCTTCGAATAATTCGCTGTAATATTTTCGGTAAAATGGAGTGTCAACACGATATTTGAGGAGTACTGATTCCTGAATCGGAGATATCATTATCTGCGTGCTCTTGGCGGTCTCTAATTTGTTCTCATAATTCAAATTCTTTAGTACTGAGAAATTCCCTACTGTATAAAGCACTTGGAAATCGGAACGCAGAGGGGATTCGGCAAAATCAATAATATGAGAAAATTGAGATAGATTTTCGTCATGAACGTGAGGATGGGAATACGCATCCACAAACGGAATATTCTTGCGCAAGATTGAGTACCCGCCTATTCTTGCATCAGGTATCGCTCTGTTGAGGATAGAGAAGCAGTCAGACTCCTCTGAAAGCAACCTCACACTGCTCAGCTGAGGATCCTGATAGAACATAGTATGCTCATAATATGCTGACTGGTAGAGAGGAGTTTTCCCGAACAGAGCAAACCCATTGAAGACAAGAACGCACCCAAGAGGAATATACCACAAGACCCCCGATCTGCTTAAAGCCCATATCAGGTCTGATACAAAAATAAGCAGTATGGGAATAGCGAGAAAAATAAATCGATATTCCTTATGCCCTATCAGAGACTGTGGGATAACTATCGAGAAAAAAAGTATAAGCAGCAATGCTTTTCTCTTTGTCATACGACTAAGGAAAAACAATCCAGCGAAAGCATACAAACCTAGAGAAGCCCCTATAAGCTTCTTAAAATAATATATAACCTCACTCCGACCAAAGGATCCTGAGGCTACGCCTTCTTTCAGGTTAATTATCAGATTTATATAAATCGATCCAAGGAATCGTCCTGTCGTAAAGAAATCTAGTAGCCCAAAAAGAGTGAGCATCATGACAACGCCCATCAGGGTGTGAAAGATTCTATCTCTTCTTGTAAAGAATAGGTATATGAGGAGACTCAATCCGAAAAAGACATAGTTAATTCGCATCAAAATTGCAAGTGTGGTAATAAATCCAGATAGAACATACAATAGTGATTTCTTCCTTTGATTCACTATCAGTGCTAATGTGATCAATAGCAGATACGCGCTCCACACTTCGGGAGTGGGTCTGGGAGCATACATGAGAAGTTCATACCAGATGGAGGAGATCATGAGGACAATGAAACCACATTCTTGATTGAGGATCTCTTTCGTTATGTAATAGAGAGATATTGGAATATTTAAGGATAAGACGCTGGAAAACAGGTATATTGAAGTTAGAAATACTTCAGGGGAAGTATGAATAAATAATGAACTGAATCGAGTGAATCCGGCAAGAACGAACGGTATAAAGAAGGATCTCAGCCCTACCTGATATTCCCAGGGGATTTTCCCGTATCCGTAATTGATTCGGTGGGCCTGTTCGATATACTGGTAGATTTCATCAGGATGGAGTGCCTGCAAAGAGTATAAGCTAACAACTATCCTTAAGATAACTCCGATAACAAAGAATGTAATCGCTGCTATCTTCAGAATGGCGCCATATGGTTGTGAAGTATTCACCGCTTTCATGACTATTCAAAAATATATATGAAGGCTAGAGCCCTTTCAAGTTTAATATTACCCTTACTTTCTGACTGTATTTCACTTCATCATTGACTCTTGAATCATTCCTCCGTATACTTCGATTCTGATCCTGAAAAATCAAGGAGTTATTTCTTTTATGTCTAAGACAATAGTTATTATACCTACGTACAATGAAATAGAGAATATCCATAAGATTATTCCTGCGGTTTTCCAGTCCTTGACGGCGACTCATATTCTCGTTGTTGATGATGGTTCTCCTGACGGTACAGGGCAGGCAGTAAAAGAGCTGCAGAATACATATCCTGAAGGACTTTTTCTACTTGAAAGATCCGGCAAGGGCGGTCTTGCAGCAGCCTACGTGGCCGGATTCAAATGGGCACTCGAGCAAGGATATGATTTTCTCTGCGAATTCGATGCAGACTTTTCCCACAATCCGGAATACCTCCCTCCCATGCTTGCAAAGCTGGAGAATCAGGAAGCGGACTTCGTGATCGGATCACGTTATGTAAAAGGTGGCGGAGTGAAAGGCTGGAGCAGAATGAGACACTTTATCTCTAACGGTGGTTCGTTATATGCAAGGACAATCCTGAGATGTCCTATCCGGGATATGACCGGAGGTTTCAATTTCTGGTCAAAAAAAGTTCTCACACAACTCCCTCTGGATAATCTGCTTGCTACAGGGTATACATTCCAGATCGAATTAAAAATCAGAGCATTTAGGAAAGGATTTTCCTACAACGAACACCCTATCATCTTCCTGGAACGAGAAGCGGGCGTTTCAAAGATGTCTGGCGGAATTTTTATTGAAGCACTTGCAAAGGTCTGGGCACTCAGGAAGGTCGGTAAATGACCGGCAGATTTAGCGGATTATTTAAAAAGGCAATCCAGTTCGGTCTTGTGGGAATACTGGGAACCCTTACGAACCTACTGATTTTCTTCATAACAGGAGACATCCTTTCTTTCAATGAGAATCTTTGTGCTGTCATGAGTTTTGCGGTTGCGGTTACCCAGAATTATCTGCTGAATGCATTCTGGACATATGGAGATACAGAACAGAAGAAATCATTCAGACAATACCTGCATTTTGTGGGAGTCTCGCTAATCGGACTTGCTGTTAATCTGGCGGTTCTCAATACAATTTTATATCTTTTCCCTGATATGCATTGGAAAACCATTGCTCAGGCCGCAGGTATCGGAACAGCATTCATCCTGAATTTTATAGGATCCCACTTTCTGATTTTCAAAAAAGGTCAATCAGGTAATTGACTGGGATAAATGCAACACCTACTTTTTCATCTGTATGATGTAGTTTTTCACCGTAGCTCTTTCTTCCTTTTTTATGCTTAAAAACCAAGAGAAAACTAAGTACATTATGCTATAGATAATAATGCCCTCAGCCATTGAAACCCACGATCTGGGAGAAATTACCTTCACTAATCCATAACCGACCAATAGGGCAAGGATGGTACTTCCTATAGCTGGAAGCAATTCCTTTGAAAAGGTTCTCACGTCTATCCCCACTTTTGCATAATACACAAGTGAAGCTACTCCGTTCCCCGCAAAGAATGAAAATCCCAGAGCTACAGCAGCCCCAATACCTCCATATAACCTTGATAAGGGAATAGAAAGGATTATGGTGAGACAGGCAGAAATGCTTAGAATCACAGATTGCCTCGAATGAAGATTTTTTGCCTGAAGAATAGTAGTTCCAATATTAATCGTAAGGTCGATTGCATAAGGAATCATAATGATCAGGGTCATAACATACGCATCTTGGAATTCAGCTCCAACCCACAGCTGAATGAAACCTTTTCCAAATAAAATAAACCCTGTGACCATGAGTCCAATAACAAAATATTGGGCTCTTCCTACTTTTCTGAATATCTGATTTATCTCACACATATCGGATGATATCGTTGCAATACGAGTAACCTTTGGAAGCATCACTGAGATGATCGCACTTGCAAATAGGCGTGCAAACATATTAATCTGAATTGCCAATGAGAAAATTGCTACTGCCGCTGTACCAACGACCGCGCCCAAAACTACCTTTCCCGTTCCCCAGTAAATCTGTTCGACAATGACGTAGATTAGTAGAAAGAATGAGAATTTAAGCATTGATTTAGTAAGTTCCGGGTCGGGTTTTTGAAGTCGTATTCTCAGGTTAAGAGATCGGAATGAATATATCATCGTTGCTATGATAATGATAAAGTCAAGAATAACCTGGACAATAACGAGCGAGAATGCTGCCGGATTAGCCGATAGAAGCAGCGCAGCAAGAACAGGCTGAAGCAGGGATCTTATTATTGTGATAGAACGTAAAAAGACAAATCTCTCATGGCTTGTTAATAGTGATGAGAAAATTCTTCCAGGAATCATGACAGCGACATCTATAACAAGAATCACAAGCATCTTCTTTGCCGAGGCTATTTCTGCTGCGGATAAGGTATTGCCATACAGGTGGTTCATTAAACCATAAAATCCGGCTCCCACAAGAAGGATGAGGAGCGCAATCACCAGATAAATACCTAACGAAATAGCTATTACATGCTCTTTCCCTTTCTCATCATTCAGAGCTAACTTCTGTGAATAGTACCGTGTAATCGTCCCTGAAAGCCCAAGATCCATGATAGCGAGATAGGCTATGAGAGAAGCAACAATCTGGTACAGGCCATACTCTTCAACACTGAGAAAATGAAGAATTATCGGCAGATAGATAAGGCCAGCGATAACATCGAGAATTCTTTTCACATACGAGAGGATGATCCCCATTTTAACCTGATTCACTAAGGGCAACTTCCTTCTGACAGATAAGTGAGAACAGGAGCCATCGTTGCACTCATATCACATACTTTTTTTGATTTTCTCCTCACATCGGCAGCTATCGCCTGATGATCGAGGTTATGTCCATATAGCTCCTCATGGAATTCAACAAGTTCCTTTATATCAATCCGTTCCGGGTTGGAAAACACTCTACTGTACGGCGCTATCGCTTCTCTGATATCAAATTCTTGGGGCCCGATGATCGGTAGCCCTTTCGCCACATACTCCCTTGTCTTCAGGGTGCTGGAAACATTCACCCCCTGCAAAGAGAAGTTACAGGTATCTATTGCAATGGAAGAAATATCATATACATTCCCAAGGTCATTTCCGGTGAGTCTTCCATGGAAAACCACATACTGCTCATACGGTTTTCCGGAGATCTTCTTCTTTTCTTCCTCAACGGCCTTTCCGCCTCCTACGATATGGAGAATTACTTCCTTCTCCGGATTACTTTCATAATATCGTCTCATGCCATCAATAAGCCGATCAAGTCCATGCCATGGAGCAAAATTCGCAACCATGATCGCATGAATTTTTCCGTCATTCTTCTCCTTTACGTTTCTTAAAGAGATTGTGTTGAAGTCAATACCATTCATGGTATTAATAACGGGAACGGAAAATATCTCCGAACCGTTATCGTAGAATGAGATAATTCTATCGATATACCTGTGTAGCTTTCTTCTGTTCCACCAGTCCTTAAGGAATCGAGAGAATTCAATAACATTGAGCATTTCAGAATCATATGGATAAGTAGGAATCTCCATGAGGATTCGACAGGACGGATTATGATGTTTTACATCTCTAAAAAACCGAATTAGATTCCTATCGAGCAGAGTCTTTCGGAAATAAATAGCATCAATATCATCAAATGTTGAACTGTAATGGATTGGAATCTTAGAAGAAGTGAAGGGCATTCTCCTAGTGAGCATTCTAGTAATCTTAAGTAGCTTTGAACCCTTTTCTGTATTGATTGAGAACCGTTGAACATTCCCAATCTTTGAAAGCTCTTTTAAGTGTGCTGAGATCTTTCTTTCCACGCCACTAGTAAGATCATCTTTAGATGCCCCATAATAATCAATATAGAATATTTTCATTTCAATCCTTAATTTAGGGACTAATCATCAGCAACGAAAATCCCGTCATCACAGAGGCGCAAGCCTACAAATGATCAATGGTAGAGGCTATTTTACATCACATCCCACTGTTCCTTCAATCCCGCCGACAGTGATGTTGATGGTACATAACCGAGAATCTCCTTCGCATGAGAGACATCAGCATAGGTTCTGTCCACATCTCCCGGAGGGAGTGGATAACGTTCGATCTTGGCCTTCTTTCCAACCACAGACTCAATGTTCTTTACAAGGGTCATCAGAGAGACAGGAGAGGAGTTCCCAAGGTTGAATATATCGTACCGGGCTTCATCACTTTCTGTCCACTGAAGAGCGCTAAGAACGCCCTGAACGATATCTGCAAAGAAGGTATAATCTCTTTCAGTCGATCCATCACCGAAGAAGGGGATTGATTGACCATCTTTGATCATCCGCATGAATTTACTGATGGCAAGGTCAGGTCTCTGTCTTGGTCCGTAGACTGTGAAAAATCTGAGACATGCCGTATTGATCTTATAGAGATGATGGTAGGTGTAACAGAGCACCTCTCCAGCTTTCTTTGTCGCCGCATAGGGTGAGATAGCCTCATCGACCGGGTCATTCTCGCTGAATGGGACTTTTTTGTTGTTCCCGTAGACGGAGGAAGAGGAGGCGAACACATGCCGTTTCACACCATAGTCTCTCATCATCTCGAGCAGGTTCGTCGTACCCATCAGGTTCACATCTACATAGAGTTCAGGATTCTCAATCGAAGGTCTCACTCCCGCATAAGCGGCAAGGTGGATTACAGCATCGGGCTGATGTTTTGAAAAAACGGCTTCTAGGAAATCGTCATCTCTGATATCACCCTCTTCCACCCAGAGTGTACCTGCACTTTCTTCTGCACTCTTTCTTACTGCTTCAGTATTGCTCCGTTTCACTTCAGGGTCATAGAAATCATTATAGCTGTCCAGCGAGATTACAGAATCGCCCTGATCCAGAAGGGCCTCACAAACATGTGAACCGATGAATCCAGCCCCTCCGGTTACAAGGATTACGCTCATACTCCAACTCCTCTGTAGGTGAATCCGAGAGATTCCATCTGCTTCTTATCGAAAATATTGCGAAGATCGAAGAGAATCTTCGATGCACCGAGAGATTCGTATCGGGAAATATCCAATGTCCTGAATTGATTCCACTCAGTAAGAATGACTGTCGCATCACTTCCGGCTATCGCTTCATAAGGATCTTCACACCAGGTAATCGAATTCTCTATATCCTTGAATCTCCACTGCCCTTCCTTCTTTCCCTGAGGATCAGAAAGGGCAAGTACCGCTCCCCTTTTGACAAGTTCAGGAAGAATCACAAGGGAGGGAGCTTCTCTCATATCATCGGTATTGGGTTTGAAGGTAACCCCAAGTACTGCAAGCTTCTTCCCCTTAAGATCAGATGAGAGTACGGAAGTGATCTTTTCGACCATGTGGTGCTTCTGGTGCTCGTTCGCTTCTACTGTTGCATTCATCAGTTTCATCGGTGCCCCAGCTGCATGAGCTATCTGGGCAAGGGCTTTGGTATCTTTCGGGAAACAGCTTCCGCCGTAGCCCGGCCCTGCATGGAGGAACTTCGGAGAGATACGGCCGTCCTGCCCCATCGCCTTTGCAACCTTCTGAACATTGGCTCCCACACTTTCACATACATTTGCCAGTTCATTGATGAAGGTGATCTTCATGGCGAGGAAGGCGTTCGCAGCATACTTGATCATTTCGGCTGTTTCGATATCGGTTTCAACGAAGGGAGTCTCGTTGATAAAGAGAACACGATAGACGTCCTTCATCACAGATAGTGCCTTCTCGCTCTCTGCTCCGATAACAACCCTGTCGGGATGGGTGAAATCCTGCACTGCAGAGCCCTCCCTGAGGAACTCGGGGTTGGATACCACATCAAAGGGAATATCAACGCCACGGGCTTCCAGTGTCTCCTTAATGACAGTTTTCACTTTCTGCCCTGTTCCGACTGGGACTGTCGACTTATCGACAACAACCTTGTAACTGTCCATGTGCTCGGCGATGGAAGCCGCGGCAGAAAGGACATACTTAAGGTCAGCACTGCCGTCATCGGCAGGAGGAGTTCCAACAGCAATAAATGCTACATCGGATGCAGAGATTGCCTCGGCCATATCGGTGGTGAAGGACAAACGTTTATAGTAAACATTATTTTTAACTATAGAATCGAGTCCCGGCTCGAAGATAGGAATCTCCCCTTTCCTGAGAGCATTGATCTTCTTCTCATCTATATCGACACAGATGACATTGTGTCCGAAATCACTCAGGATAGCTCCCGAGACGAGTCCTACATATCCTGTTCCTATTACTGCTATATGGGCCATGGATCATTCCTCTTATTGAAAAGTATCTTACGAGATTACCACCATCATACCTGAAGTTGAACAGTCTTTACAGACTTTCATCTATTTTTAACGAGCATTAGTTTCTAACTCTTTATAGTTCAGACTTCAGGGTAAATAAAAAGCGCCCCATGAAAACTCTAATGTCTTCACTGGACGCTTGTGTTTGATTGTTCGCTTTATTAGCGATTGCTTGAAGAGAAGGCCTTGTTGGCTTCTGCCATTCTGTGGGTATCTTCTTTCTTCTTGAACGCACTACCGGTACCGGCTACTGCGTCAGCAATTTCTGCAGCGAGCTTCTCACTCATGCTCTTGCCGTTTCTGGAACGTGCAGCGGCGATGAGCCATCTCATTGCAAGTGCTTCTCTGCGGTTTTCCTTGATCTCGACGGGGACCTGGTAGGTAGCACCACCGACACGGCGGCTCTTTACTTCCACGACAGGCTTTACAGACTCGAGAGCCTTGAGAAAGACATCAAGAGGCTTGTCCTCGCCACCCTTGCCCTCAATGATCTTGAGTGCATCGTAGACGATTCTGGAACTGATAGACTTCTTGCCGTCGATCATCATTCTGCGAATGAATTTTTCGACCATTACACTGTTGTACACTGCATCGGGCAGAATCTCTCTGACCGGAGCTACATTTCTTCTTGCCATTTTCCTTTCCCCTTAAGCCTTAGGCTTCTTAGTACCGTACTTGGAGCGGCTTCTCTTTCTGTCAGAAACACCAAGAGTATCCTTGGCACCACGAACGATGTGATAACGTACACCAGGAAGGTCCTTGACTCTTCCACCCCTCATAAGAACAACTGAGTGCTCCTGAAGGTTGTGTCCGATACCGGGGATATAGGCGGTAACTTCAATACCGTTTGAAAGTCTGACCCTGGCAACTTTTCTGAGCGCTGAGTTCGGCTTCTTAGGGGTGACAGTCATAACTCTTGTACACACCCCACGTTTCTGAGGACATCCCTGCAGAGCAGGCGACTTCGTCTTGTTGAAGTTCGTTTTACGTCCCTTACGTATAAGCTGGTTAATTGTAGGCATCTTACGACACTCTCCCTTGTTTTAATTCCGATGAGGCTTTCGCCCCATCTCGCAAATTATATCAAGACCAAAGTCAGCATGGAAACCTGACTGAAAACAACGAGGTTTACTCGTCGTCTTCATCAATGTCGGCTTCACCTTCGGAAATGTATTCTTCTAATTCCACATCCATATCATCGAAATCGTCGTCAGCTTCATGCTTCCTCGATTCCATGAGGGATTCTACCTGGCTCTCAAGATCGATCGGGTTCTCTTCCTTCACCTTGATGGTCCGGTATCTCTTCATACCGGTACCGGCGGGGATCAGGTGACCGATGATCACGTTTTCTTTGAGACCTCGCAGTACATCTCTACTACCAGCTATTGCCGCGTTTGTCAAGACTTTCGTGGTCTCCTGGAACGAAGCAGCTGAAATAAAGGAGTCAATCGAGAGTGATGCGCGGGTGATACCAAGGAGCATCGGCCGTGCATCGGCACTCTGTCCACCCTGTGCGAGTACCCGTGCATTCTCTTCATGGAAGCGGTATTTGTCTACCTGCTGCCCCTGAATGAAGACGGTGTCTCCCACTGCGATGACTTCAACCTTCCTGAGCATCTGCCTCACGACAACACCGAGGTGCTTGTCGTTGATATCTACACCCTGCAGTCTGTACACTTCCTGGACTTCGTCAAGGAGGAATGACTGGAGCGCATTCTCACCGAGGATCTCGAGGATATCGTGCGGAGCGATCGGTCCGTCACAAAGTCTTTCTGCAGCTTCTACACGGTCACCGTCACGGACGAGCATGTGCTTGCTCATCGGTACCTGGTGCTTGTATTCACTGCCGAAGTCGTCTTCTACGATGACTGATCTCTTACCCTTTGCCACTGCACCGAAGTGAACGGTTCCGTCTACCTGAGCAAGGACTGCGGGGTTTCTCGGCTTACGTGCCTCGAAGAGTTCTCCGACTCTGGGAAGACCACCGGTAATGTCCTTCGTCTTCACAGATTCCTTCAGGATCTTAGCAAGGATGTGACCTTTTCTGATCACTCTGCCGTCATCGACACTGAGGTAGGAAGAGGCAGGGAGGAAGTAGAGAGCCTTCGTCTCTCCGTCGTCTCCGACGATGGCGATACGGGGCTGAAGAGTTTCACTGACGTGTTCAGTGATCTTCTTCTCGACCGAACCGGTCTCGACGTTGATTTCTTCCTTCAAGGTGGTTCCGAGTTTGATATCGATGAACTCTACCTTACCGTCCTGCTCTGCGATGATCGGTTCACTGAACGGGTCAAAGAGTGCGATAGCAGTATTGCTGTCGACAAAAGCGGGAACGGTGAGCTTGAGCTGTGAACCGCTTCTTACTTCGATTCTCTGCTCCTGTGCAAGGACAAGGAGGGTACCGTCTTCAATGATCTTCACAAGACCTATGATACCGCTCTTGACGGTTTCACCTGCGTTGTCAGTGTACAGAGGAGTACCGACTGCGACTGTGTCGCCTTCGGCAACAAGGAGTTCCTTGAACTCTTTCTTTGCGAAGCTTTCGAGAACCTTGTTGTAGTAGAGGTGTCCCTTACGTGTGAACACTCTCTCACCTTCTTCAGTCTCGACGATGCTTCCGGTCAGGGAAGAGGCATAGATCGGGTAGTTGAAGACGACTCTGTTCTCTTCCGAGGAGGAGGTCGCCGTACCACCGACGTGGAACGTTCTCATCGTAAGCTGTGTACCCGGCTGACCGATCGACTGTGCGGCAATGATACCGACAGCTTCACCGATGTCTACCGGACGGTTGGTTGCGAGGTTTCTTCCGTAACACTTTCTACAGACACCGTGCTGAGCTTCACAGGTGAGCACTGTTCTGATCAGGACCTTCTCGATACCGGAGTTTTCAATCTCGGTTGCCTTATCAGTTGTGATCTCACAGTTGACATCGAGGATCAGCTCTCCCGTTGCCGGGTGAATGACCTTCTCGAGTGTATAGCGTCCCACGATTCTGTCAGCAAGGGATTCAACGACTTCGTCGCCGTCTCTCATCGCTGTTCTCTCAATACCGTTGATCGTACCGCAGTCATCTTCGTTGATAACCACGTCCTGTGCGATATCGACAAGACGTCTGGTGAGATACCCTGCTTCAGCAGTCTTCAGAGCGGTGTCCGCAAGTCCCTTACGGGCACCGTTGGTTGAGATATAGAATTCGATGATCGACAGTCCTTCTTTGAAGTTGGATCGGATCGGGAATTCAATGATATCACCGGAAGGCTTCGCCATCAGTCCACGCATACCGCCGAGCTGTCTGATCTGTGTTTTAGATCCACGAGCACCGGAGTCTGCCATGAGGAACAGAGGGTTGAATCCATTCTGGCTTCTCTTCAGTTCATCCATAAGAGAGTTCGAGATATCTTCAGTCGTCTTTGACCACACCTCGACAACACGGTTGTACCGTTCGTCCTGGGTGATATGACCCTGCTGATACTGCTCTCTGATTTCATTCTGTCTCTTGTCAGCTTCGCTTACGAGCTCGTACTTCGAATCAGGGATGATCATGTCTGAAAGACCGATCGTTGCTCCGAACAGCGTTGCATAGCGGAAACCAAGGTCCTTGATGCTGTCCAGCATCTGAACCGCGATAGAGGACTTCTGGTCCTGAATCACAGAACCGACGAGTTTTTTGAGTTCCTTGTCCCCGAAGGTGATGTTCTGGAAGTCGATGACTTCAGGCATCTTCGAGTTGAAAATCACTCGACCGGGAGTGGTCTCGATGATAGTACCGTTAGCGAGCTTGTAGCGGATCTTCGCGTTGTACGCGACTGATCCGGCTTCGATTGCCATCTGGATCTCATCGAGGTTGTCGAAGTACTTCCCTTCTCCCTTCGCTCCGTTCATTTCACGGGTCAGGTAGTTGATACCCAGGACCATGTCCTGTGACGGGAATACGATCGGCTTGCCGTTCGCAGGGTCGAGGAGGTTATTGGGAGAAAGCATCAGTGTCCAGCACTCGATCTGAGCTGCCTGGGTAAGAGGCACGTGGACAGCCATCTGGTCTCCGTCGAAGTCAGCATTGTATGCGTGACATACCAGCGGGTGGAGCTTGATGGCCTTGCCGTCTACGAGGACGGGTTCAAATGCCTGGATACCGAGGCGGTGAAGGGTCGGTGCACGGTTGAGGAGCACGGGGTGTTCCTTGACCACGTCATCGAGGATAGCCCACACTTCGGGGGTCTCCTGTTCGACCAGCGCCTTCGCTTTCTTGATGTTATAGACAATGTCCTTCTGGACGAGCTTCTTCATGATGAAGGGCTTGTAGAGTTCAAGTGCCATCTTGGAAGGAAGTCCGCACTGGTGCAATCGGAGTTCCGGTCCGACGACGATAACGCTACGTCCCGAGTAGTCTACACGTTTACCGAGGAGATTCTGTCTGAAACGTCCCTGCTTACCTTTGAGCATGTCAGAGAGAGATTTGAGGGGACGATTTGAAGAACCCTTGACCACTCTCTTCTTCTTCGAGTTATCGAAGAGAGCATCGACTGCTTCCTGGAGCATTCTCTTCTCGTTACGGATAATGATATCGGGAGCGTGGAGGCTCATCAGTCGGGTAAGTCGATTGTTTCTGTTGATTACTCTTCTGTAGAGGTCATTGAGATCGCTCGTCGCGAATCTCCCTCCGTCGAGCTGTACCATCGGGCGCAGTTCGGGGGGAATGACGGGAATAACCGAAAGGATCATCCATTCGGGTCTGTTCTCACTGTCTCGGAAGTTTTCGACTACTTCGATTCT
The DNA here is from genome assembly GCA_963677695.2 of Sphaerochaetaceae bacterium. Lineage (GTDB taxonomy): Bacteria > Spirochaetota > Spirochaetia > Sphaerochaetales > Sphaerochaetaceae > SABI01. Next base: position 735,069 of record CAXXUJ010000001.1, read on the forward strand.
CTTCAACAGTCTCTTATCGACTTTATCTCCCTTGCTGATCATCAGCTCACGGAGGTCTGCACTGATCGCTTCGAGGTCAAGGCCCTCGAGGAGGATCTTGATCGCTTCGGCACCCATCATGGCGCTGAAGGATTCACCCCACTGCTCACGTGCTTCATAGTATTCATCTTCACTCAGCAGCTGCTTCTCTTTGAGATCTGTCTCGCCGTTGCTTATGACGATGTACTTCTCATAGTAGAGAACAGACTGGAGAGAGGAACGGGGAATATCGAGGAGGAGGGACATCCGTGAGGGAACTGAACGGTAGTACCAGATGTGTGACACCGGAGAGGCGAGGTCGATGTGACCCATTCTCTCACGACGCACTTTGAAGTGAGTGACTTCAACACCACAGCGGTCACAGACGACTCCCTTGTAACGGATCGACTTGAACTTTCCGCAGTAGCATTCCCACTCTTTGGTCGTACCGAAGATCTTCTCACAGAAAAGACCGTCGCGTTCCGGGCGGAGTGTGCGGTAATTGATTGTCTCCGGCTTCTTGACTTCACCGTACGACCAGGCCCGAATCTCTTCGGGGCTGGCCAGCTTTATCATGATGTTGTCGAAATCCTGAATTTCTTTCATCCGAATTCTCCTAGTTGTTCGAGTCGCGCTTGTTGATCAGCTCTTCGTCACGCTCTGTGAGCGGGACCTGTCTGCCCTTCGAATCGTAGACAGACATATTGAGCGCCAGGCCGCGGACTTCCTGAATCAGAACATTGAATGCTTCGGGCATACCTGCGTTTGTAGCGGGCTCTCCCTTCACGATACTTTCATAGATCTTCACTCTTCCGTTCATGTCATCACTCTTGATGGTGAGCAGTTCCTGAAGGGTGTTGGCTGCACCGTACGCTTCAAGTGCCCATACTTCCATTTCTCCGAGTCTCTGACCACCGAACTGTGCTTTACCGCCCAGGGGCTGCTGGGTGACCAGCGAGTAAGGTCCGGTGGAACGGGCATGCATTTTGTCATCGACAAGGTGGTGGAGTTTCAGGTAGTAGATATATCCGCAGAAGACGGGGTTGACGAAGGGAACACCGGTTCGTCCGTCATACAGAGTGGTCTTGGAGGTCTTGGGGAGACCTGCTTCGACCATCTTGTCTTCGATCTGATCCATCGATGCGGACTGGAACACGGGGGATGAGTACCATTCACCGAGTTTCTTACCTGCCCAGGCGAGCTGGGTTTCCATCAGCTGTCCGATGTTCATTCGTGAAGGAACACCGAGGGGGTTAAGACAGACATCCAGCGGAGTACCGTCAGCCATGTACGGCATATCCTCTTCAGGAAGAACCCGGGCGACAACACCCTTGTTTCCGTGGCGTCCCGCCATCTTGTCTCCCTGTCTCAGTTTTCTCTTCACAGCGATGAGAACCTTGACGACTTCATCCACACCGGGTGAAAGCTCATCGCCTTCGCTTCTCTTCAGGCGCTGGATATCGATGACAGTACCCTCGGTACCGTGGGGAACCTTGAGGGAGGTGTCTCTGACTTCCTTCGCCTTCTCACCGAAGATGGAGTTGAGGAGCTTGAACTCGGGAGTCGTATCGCTCTCGCTCTTGGGAGTGACCTTACCGACCAGGATATTTCCGGGGCGGACGACTGTACCGACTCTCACGATACCGTCTTCATCGAGCTGTTCGAGATTCTTCTCGCTCGTGTTGGGGATATCGCGTGTGAGCTTTTCCGGTCCGAGCTTCGTCTCTCTGATATCAGTGACGAATTCCTTGATATGGATCGAGGTATAGATATCTTCCTTGACAACTCTTTCACTGATAAGGACAGCATCCTCATAGTTGTATCCGTCCCAGGGAACGAATCCACAGAGGATGTTTCTTCCCAGTGCCAGTTCACCCTTCTCGGTGGCAGGACCGTCTGCGAGGACTGTGCCTGCAGGGACAACCTGTCCATTCTCGACAATCGGCTTCTGGTTGAAACAGGTATCCTGGTTGGTTCTTTCGAACTTCTGGACAGTGTAGACATCGACTTCACCTTCGATAGAAGGATTGTCGGGAGTGATTTCGACTCTCGTCGCAGAGACATAGGAGACAACTCCTGCTCTCTTTGATTTAATCAGTACTCCAGAGTCATATGCTGTCTTTCCTTCCATACCGGTACCCACGACAGGGGTTTCGGGGAAGAGGAGAGGAACAGCCTGGCGCTGCATGTTCGATCCCATGAGAGCACGGTTTGCATCGTCGTGCTCGAGGAACGGGATAAGAGATGCCGCGACTGAGATAACCTGCATCGGGGAGACGTCCATGTACTTGACGTCCTTGACCGAACGGGTCGTGTAGTCTCCGCTTCTTCGTACCGGGACATCAGCTTCAACGAAGGACCCGTCGTCCTTGAGGGGTGCATTACCCTGAGCGATGAAGTACTTCTCTTCGTCGTTTGCATCGAGGTAGCGGTAGTTCTTGCTTACCACTCCATCGACAACCTTCCGGTAGGGAGACTCGAGGAAACCGTGCTTGTTCACTCTCGTGTAGTTTGCAAGCGACACGATAAGACCGATGTTCGGTCCTTCAGGAGTCTCGATAGGACACATTCTTCCGTAGTGAGTGTAGTGAACGTCACGAACTTCGAACGATGCACGGTCACGTGAAAGACCGCCCGGTCCGAGCGCGTTGAGTCTTCTCTTGTGAGTCAGCTCTGCAAGGGGGTTGACCTGGTCCATGAACTGTGACAGCTGTGATGAACCGAAGAACTCCTTGATCGCGGAAACGATCGGCTTGTTGCTGATCAGGTCGTGAGGTCTGACCTGGTTGGTTTCGAGGTTCATTCTCTCACGTGCGATTCTTTCCATGCGTGCGAATGCAGCGCTGAGCTGGTTCTGGAGCAGCTCACCGACACTTCTCACACGACGGTTACCGAGGTGGTCGATATCATCGACATTCTCTTCACCGATATAGACCTTGAGAAGGAATCCCATGGTGTTGACGATATCCTGGGGAGTAAGGACGGTAAGATCCGTGCTCGCCTCTTCATCGTCAAGTTCTTCATCTGTACCGAACTTCTTGTTGAACTTGTAACGACCGACGTTACCGAGGTCGTAACGGCGGGAAGAGAAGAACATATCGGGAAGGTCCTTTTCCGCCCTCTCGATAGCGATCATCTCACCCGGCTGAAGAACAGCATAGATGGGAGAGAGAACGTCTTCCTTGGTAGGTTCGTCGTTCCCTTCCTGAGTATACTTTGCATCTTCTACATCAAGACAGTTGATGATGGCACGGGAGTGGAGTGAATCGGGATGGTCTTCATCGATCACCTCGATACTCTTGATGCCGTCCATCACGAGTGCTTCGATATAGGCGGGAGAAAGCTCGTCCCCGGCTCTCAGGAGCTTGGGAGCGTTCTTTCCACCCTTGGTTGAGTAGATGTCTTTGTAACTGATAGATCCGACAAGGTCGTTGTTCTCACTTGCATTCTCGCTCAGCTCGACGCTGCGGGAGAGGTAGAAAGAAGAGACGATCTTCTCACGGGTATCGACACCGATGGCACGGAGGAAGAGAGTTCCGAGGATCTTCTTCTTCCTGTCCACCTTGGCATAGATAAGGTTTCTTCTCTTGTCATCGATCTCGAACTCGAGCCATGAGCCGCGGTACGGGATGATACGGGAAGAGTAGACACCCTTGTCATTGCTGAAGATGACACCAGGAGAACGGTGAATCTGTGAGACGACGACACGTTCGGCACCATTTATGATAAACGTACCTCTGTCAGTCATCAGGGGAATGTCACCGAAATAGATTTCCTTCTCTCTCAGCTCCCCTGTTGCGGAGAAATAGAGAGAGATGGTCGCCTTGATCTGGGCAGAATAGGTACGTCCCTTCCGTTTACACTCAAGTTCCGAGAATTTGATGTTGTCGAGATCGACGGTGTAAGAGCCGAAGTTGAGAGTCATCTCTCCATTCGGGCTCTCGATCGGGAACGTCGATCGGAATACCTGTTCTAGGCCGCTGGTGGTATCCAATTCCTGGCCACTGTAGACACGGCCGAGCTGAAGGAACCGCTCATAGGATTCAAGCTGAATCCCAACGAGGTTCGGTAACTCACAGACAGTATCATAGTGGGCTCCAACATATGTTCTATTGATTGAATTGCCTTTGGCAACCATTGTTACCCTCCAAAGGTCGGATCTTGAAGAATTCACCGGTCATTTGACCGAAAAACACTTCACCGATAGATTGACACGAGTGGCCACCGGAACATTTTCCGGTGGCTCCTCTACGGGCCCTAGGCCCGACTACTATACATGAAAAAAAGCGAATTATTTAACTTCAATAGTAGCGCCTGCAGCTTCGAGCTTCTCCTTCATGGCAGCAGCGTCTTCCTTAGAGACTGCTTCCTTGATGGTTCCGCCGTCAGATACGAGGTCCTTAGCTTCCTTGAGGCCGAGGCCTGTGATAGCACGTACTTCCTTGATAACGGGAATCGGCTTTGCACCGTCAGCGAGACCGGTAAGAACGACATCGAATTCTGTCTGCTCTTCAACTTCTTCTGCTGCTGCACCTGCGACTGCGCCAGCTGCTGCAACGGGTGCTGCTGCTGTGACACCGAACTTTTCTTCCATTGCTGAGATGAGATCAGAGATCTCCATCACTGTCATGCCGGCAATTGCTTCCAGCATATCTTCTTTTGAAATTGTAGCCATATTATCTTCTCCTTATATGCGCTTTACGGTAATAGCAGGTCTACGTTTGTACGAAGACTAATACCGTTTATTCTGCTTCTGTCTTTGCATCGACCATGGCCTGCAGTGTACGTGCGAGCTTGTTCATCGGTGCGTTCATGGTTCCCATCAGGCTTGCGATAAGTTCGAGTCTGGTCGGGAGCTTGCTGTATGCGATAAATTCGTCTGTATCGTAGAGCTGTCCGGCGAGGATGGCGCCCTTCACTGAGATGGGAGCTTCCTTGGCGAAAGCGACGATAGCCTTGGAAACGGCGTTCGATGCATCCTCACCCTTGGTGAGAGCAACGGCTGTCGGCCCGACGAGCTTATCTTCATATCCTTCCTGGTTCAGTTCTCCAAGAGCGATTTTTGCGAACCTGTTCTTGACAACACGGTAAGCTGCTTCGTTCTTTCTGAGCTCTGAGCGGAGGTTGGTGATCTGTTCAACAGTCATTCCACGGTAGTCGGTGAAAATGTATCCATCGTAACCGGAGAACTCGGAAGTCATCTCCTTGACTGCATCAACTTTGTACTGTGCTTTTCTTGTCTCGTATGCCATATCTTACCTCCTAGTTCTCTTTGGTAGAGACCATGACACCAGGGCCCATGGTAGAGCTGAGCGAGATGCTCTTCAGGAATTCACCCTTGGCATCGGCAGGCTTTCTCTTAAGAACTTCTGAGAGGACAATGTGTGCGTTCTCTGCAATCTTGTCAGCATCCATGGATACCTTACCGACTGCGAGGTGAACAACACCTGTCTTGTCACTTCTGAATTCAACACGACCCTTCTGAAGCTCTGCAAGAGCACCCTTGATGTCGAATGTAACGGTCTGAGTCTTCGGGTTAGGCATGAGGCCTCTTCTACCGAGGATAGGACCGAGACGACCTACGTCCTTCATCATATCGGGAGTTGCCACTGCAACATCGAATTCCATCCAGCCGCCTCTGATCTTCTCGACAAGGTCAACATCACCGACGTAAGCAGCACCTGCTTCCTTTGCTTCCTCTGCTTTTTCGCCCTTGGCGAAGACAAGAACCTTCTTCTCTGCTGAGAACTGGTTAGGAAGAACAACGGTGTCACGAACTGACTGACTCTTCTTGAGTGAGAGATTCATTGACATCTCGACGGTCTCGTCGAATTTTGCGAAAGCAACCTTCTTGACGAGTTCTGCAGCATCCACGAATGTGAGAAGCTGGGTCTTATCGACCTGAGCAGCTGCTGCTGCGTATTTCTTGCCTCTTTTCATTACTTGGCCTCCACTACTTCAACACCCATGGAACGAGCAGTACCTGCAATGATCTTCTTTGCAGCGTCGATGTCGTTTGCATTGAGGTCTTCGAACTTGGTCTGAGCAATCTCAGTGATCTGAGCGTCAGTGATCTTAGCGACCTTCTGAGTGTGAGGAACTCCGGATCCGCTTGTGATACCACATGCCTTCTTGATGAGGACAGCAGCAGGAGGAGTCTTGAGGATGAATGTAAAAGACCTGTCAGCATAGACAGTAATTACAACGGGGATAGTAAGACCAGGTTCAAAGCCTTTTGACTTATCATTGAACTGCTGGACAAACTGGGGTGCGCTTACACCGTGAGGACCGAGAGCCGGACCGATCGGGGGCGCAGGGGTGGCCTTCTGGGCCGGACACTGCAGCTTGATCTGTGCAGTAACCTTTTTCTTTGCCATAGTTTTTCTCCTTACGTGCGCTCCGTTAAAAAACGTGCCACGTTGGTATTAACGCCTGTCAACGACAGGCTCCCACCTGATTTCATCAAGAGAATGAATCTCTATAAGAAATAGGAAGATGTTATATGTAAAAAGGGTTCTAACGCGTCAGCGTTTTACACCTTTTCAACTTGTAAAAAATCAACTTCGACCGGCGTACTTCTTCCGAAGATACCGACCAGAACACGGAGTTTCGCCTTCTCGAGGTTCACCTCTTCAACAACTCCGGTGAAGGTTTCAAACGGTCCTTCAATAACCTTGACATGCTCGCCGACACTGAATGTCTGCTTCGGTCTGAGCACCTTCTCACTCTGAATCTCACCGGTCTTCTGAAGAATACCCTTGAGCTCATCAGATGAGAGGGGAACAGGCTTCTTGCCCGGCTGAATACCGACAAACCCGGTCACACCCTGAATTCTCCTGATCTGAGAGCAGAAGCCCTCCCACATGTGCTGGGGGAGATCCATCTGAACAAGGATATAGGAAGGAAGGATCTTTCTCTTGATCGTCTTCTTCACTCCATCCTTCACCTCGACCACTTCTTCGGTGGGGACTTTAACATCAAGAACGACCTCAGCGAAGTTGAGGTCTGTTTCCATGATCTTGCGGATTGTTTTCTCTATTTTCATCTCATACCCTGAATAGGTATGGACGACGTACCAGCCTTTTGCCATGAGGACTCCTAGAACAGCAGATCGACACCCTGGACAAGAAGGAAGTCAATCAGGCCAAGGATTGCTGCGAACACAGCAGTTGAAACGAGCACAACCTTGGTGGAAGCAAGGACTTCATCCTTACCCGGCCACACTACCTTTTTGAGTTCAAGCCGTACTTCCTTAAAATACTGTATAATCTTTTTCATCTGCATTTTCCTTATCTACAAGAGGTCAACAGGTCAGGAAGGACTCGAACCTTCAACATTCGGTTTTGGAGACCGACGCTCTAGCCATTGGAGCTACTGACCTGTTTACCTCTCGTATAGAGGGAGACTTATTTTACTTTTGTCTCGCGGTGAAGCGTGTGCTTTCTTTCGAACGGACAGTACTTGTTGAGTTCAAGTTTTCCCGGAGTGTTTCTTCGGTTCTTTTCTGTCGTATAGTTTTTCTGCTTGCACTCTGTGCACTGAAGAGCGATCTTTTCGACCGGTCCCTTTTTCTTGCTAGCCATAGTAAAACTCCTGCATATATATTGTACAATTATGCTTAATAAATAAAAAGAGCCCTCGACCGGATTTGAACCGGTGACCCCCACCTTACCATGGTGGTGCTCTGCCAGCTGAGCTACAAGGGCACTGTAAAAATTCAAGCTCAGAAGATGGAACTCCCGAAACTCAAGCAGAACACAAGTTATCAAATCAGGGAAGGTGTGTCAATCACTTCCAACCAGTTTTCCACGAAAGTAATTCAGTGAGAATAATTAATGGGCTCACGTGAAGATAATACCACATCTTCTCTGTCACACAAGAAAGAAATGAATTCACTCAGAAGAGAGGGAAGAACTCCTCTTCATAATACCCCATTTTACGATAGTCCATCCCACTCCTGATAAAACTCATCAAGGAACTCTTCCATGAAACGGTGCCTCTTCGCGGCAAGGGCTTTTCCGGTGTCTGTGTTCATTCGATCTTTAAGAAGGAGGAGTTTCTCATAAAAATGATTGATGGTGGGAGCTGTACTGTTTCTGTACTCTTCCTTGCTCATATGAAGATTGGGAGGAATAGATGGATTATAGAGTTCTCTTCCCTTATGCCCTCCGTAGTTGAAGGTACGTGCGATACCGATAGCTCCTATGGCATCCAGTCTGTCAGCATCCTGTATCACATCAAGTTCAGGTGAATGGAATATCTGCTCCTCGTTCCCTCCCTTGAAGGAGATGTGGGTTATGATATTCACAATATGTTCGACTACACGTTCATCTACTGACAGGGATCTGAGAAAAGCCGAAGCCTTTGCAGGTCCAACCGCCTCATCACCTCCATGAAACTTCGCATCCGCGATATCATGGAGGAGTGCTCCCAAAGAGACAACGAAGGGGTCTACATGTTCTGTCTGGGCTATATGCTTCGCAGTTCGCCATACACGCTGGGTGTGAAACCAGTCATGGCCGCCTTCGGCGTCCTGGAGGGTTTCTTTCACAAACTGAACGGTCCTTTCTATGATTGTTTCTTTGTCCATAGTGAGGAGAATAGCAGAAGTGGGGGGAGGAAGGAAGAGTGATTGAGTGTCTGCCTATACTCTTCTCTATCCAGGCTGGAAAAAGCAGAAGATTTACCGAATGGATGAGTGGCAGGAATGAAGAAATCTTACATATATGGAAGAAATCACTCTCCTACACCTATGAAACGCCGTGTAAACTCTCTCCCCCGCATGTCATTTTGTCACAAATGGATGTGATTTAAGTATGAGAATCATTCCTTGTATTGATTCTATTTTCAATATCAGGTTAGGATACTGCAACGTTAACTTATGATAGTCGTGGTATATACACGACTATTTAGGGAGAGCACAACCATGCCTAAGACAGATAATAATATCAGGTTCTCACACGACCGTGAGGCCATTGCTATAGATTTTGCGGAGCATCTGAAGTACGGACTCGATGCTGATGAATTTCATAATACACCGGAACACAAGTACACGGCCCTTGCCTATGCGATTCGGGACAGGATCATCCACCAGTGGCACACGTCCCGTGAAACCCAGAGAAAAGAGGGTGCAAAGAGGGTCTATTACCTCTCACTCGAATTCCTGATGGGTCGAGCCATGACCAACAATATCATCAACCTGAACCTTGAACACGAGGTAAAGGAAGCGATGAGTTCTCTTGGGTATACATACGAAGAACTTGCCGATATCGAACCAGATGCAGGTCTCGGTAACGGAGGTCTAGGCCGTCTGGCCGCCTGTTTCCTTGATTCTCTTGCTACATTAGATATCCCATCCTACGGCTACGGTATCCGCTATAACTACGGAATCTTCAAACAGCTCGTTCATAACGGGTGGCAGTCCGAGCAGCCCGATAACTGGCTGAAAAACGGCAATCCCTGGGAACTTGTACGAGAAGACGTCACTTACAAAGTCGGTTTCGGTGGAGAGATCAAAGTCATCAGAGAGGGAGGAAGAGACGAATACAAGTGGATTCCTTCTGAAGAGGTTCAGGGTGTTGCCTACGATACTCCTGTTGTCGGCTACGGTGGAAAGACTATCAATACCCTTCGTCTCTGGAGCGCAAAAGCGACTGATGAATTTGATTTCCAGGAATTCAATGAAGGGGATTACACCGAAGCGGTAAGAAGTAAGATCACAGCTGAGAACCTCTCACAGGTACTTTACCCCAATGATACACTCTACATGGGTAAGGAACTGAGACTGAAGCAGCAGTACTTCTTCGTTTCCTGCTCCCTTGCCGATATTATAAGAAGGTTCAAGAGACAGAATGCTTCCTGGAGCAAGCTTCCTGATTTCGCTGCTATTCAGCTCAATGATACCCACCCATCCCTTGCAGTTCCTGAACTGATGAGAATCCTGATCGACTGTGAAGGACTTGAATGGGAAGAAGCATGGAATATCACAGTACATACCCTGGGATATACCAACCACACCCTCATGCCAGAAGCGCTTGAGAAATGGCCGCTCAGCATGTTGCAGTCAGTGCTTCCCCGGCACGTACAGATCATCTTTGAAATCAATCACAGATTCTTACAGAGAGCAGTATCATCCTTCCCTCTTCAGCCTGAAATACTCGGTAAGCTGAGTATTATTGAAGAAGGAAAAGAAAAGATGGTGAGAATGGCAAACCTTTCTATCATCGGCACCCACTCGACCAACGGAGTTGCAGCCCTTCACTCAAAACTACTTACTGAGAGGATGTTCCCTGAGTTCAACGTAGTATTCCCTGAAAGATTCAACAACAAGACAAACGGTATCACACAGAGACGTTGGCTTCTTGATTCCAATCCTCTTCTTTCTGCAAAGATCACCGAAGCTATCGGGGATGAATGGATCACCGACTTCTCAAAGATCAAGGGGCTTGCAAAGTTCGCAAAGGATTCCACCTTCCGTGGTGATTTCCTTGCTATCAAGCATCAGGCAAAGCTGAGAGCTGCGGACTTCCTGAAGAAAGACTGCGGTATCATCATCAACCCTGAAACCATGATCGACACTCAGGTAAAGAGAATTCACGAGTACAAGAGACAGCTCCTCAATGCCCTTCATATCATCATGCTCTATCAGGGAATCAAGGAAGGAAGAATCAAAGACTTCCCTCCTATGACATTCATGATCGGAGGAAAGGCAGCACCTGGCTACGTCAATGCGAAACTGATCATCAAACTGATCAACTCAATCGCCAAAGTCGTGAACAACGACTCAGACGTCAACAAACTGATCAATGTACAGTTCCTCCCGAACTACAGAGTCACCATGGCAGAAAGTATCATACCGGCTACAGACCTATCACAGCAGATCTCTACTGCAGGCTTTGAAGCATCAGGTACTGGGAATATGAAATTCATGTGTAACGGGGCTTTGACCATCGGAACGATGGACGGAGCGAATGTGGAAATGGCCGAAGAAGTCGGCAAAGAACACATGTTCATTTTCGGCCTTGGCGCCGATGAAGTGGAGAACATGCGGGGTTCATACGATCCATATGCATGGATCGCGAAAGATGAAGAGATACGGAAGGCAGTAGACCTTCTCCTCTCTGATTACTTCAATGTGATGGAACCGGGAATCTTCGATCCCCTCAAGCGTTCCCTCCTTGACGAAGGTGACAGATACTATCACTTCGCTGACCTGAGAAGCTACAGTGACGTACACAGAACTGCTACAGATATGTATGCAAAGAACAAAGACCTCTGGGCAGAGAAGGCTATTCTCAATATTGCCGCAAGCGGCAAGTTCAGCAGTGACAGAACTATTCTTGAATACACAAACGATATCTGGAAAGCAAAGAGAATACCAATAAACAAAGATGAGTCATCCAACTCAACGATGAAGAGTGCGAGAAAGAAATAATACCGACTCACTCACACGGGGAGATGACCTCCCCGCTTTCCTCTAAGCAGAACAAATCATGCTAGGAAATCATGTACGCATTCCTCAATATTAGTAATTGCTACCCTAAAAAATACCATTTCATCATGGCTGATATTCTTAGCATGTGCATCTATTCTAAATTTATTAATTGTTTTCATGTATGTGTTAAATGCATCCTTATCACTACCAAAAACATTCTTAAATGAGTCCCACTCCTTCGATATGATCTTCCGTAAATCTTCAAAATATAATTCTGATTTATTTCCAGATAAGGTATCTCTAAATGAATATCCATTATACCTTGACTTTCTTGGTTCGCCCAATATGTCTAGCACAATTTTTTTCGCTTCTGATTCACCCTTCACTGCATGTAAAATTGATTTTATTATGTTACGTATTCTTGGTTCTAAATCATTACGTCTTTCAGATATCTCTGATAATTTCTCTTTTTGTGTCAGCCCTATTTTACGGTATTTATTTTTAGAAATTAAGAATTCTTTTATCGCTTCAACACGGAAAAAGTATTTTCCCGCATTTTTATCTACAATATTATACCCTATCAAATGGTTAGTATATTCAGGAGATTCATTGGCAAACTCAAGAAATGTTTCATATTCATTCAATGACAATAGCTTTAACATTTCGTATTCATCATTGTAATATTCTTTTAAAACAGTAATGACCATCTCAACATAGTTTGCGTATTCTTGGTTGAATTTTCTTGAAGCGTCTTCGTACATAGTTTTATCTATTCTAACAGGTCTCTGCTTCGTACATGTTTTATTAATAATACTACATACCATTCTCATTAAAAATGGATGACCTCCATAATCTTCTGTAAGCATAGAGAACACAATATCATCAAATTTCAGTCCCATAATTTGAGATAAACGTGAAACCATTTCATTCGTTTGCTTAACTTTAAATGGAGGTATATATTCTAATGGAATTTGAGAAAAAATCGGATTTTCATCACCATTAATTGTTGGTGTTTCGACTGCTTTCGGGTTTGTGCTAACGATTAAGTATGTTATAAGAGATTCATTTTTTTGAAAGATTGACCTTAATGTTCTCCAAAAATGTATAAAATCATAGCCACTCTTCCAATGCTCAGCCGTTGATAGATCAAAGGTTATTCTTTCAACTTCATCAAATATTAGTAAAATTGGCTTGTGATTAATTTTTTTTCTAAGCCGTTTTAAATCTTTTTCAAAAGATGTTGAACTTTTCTCAATGGTATAATCTTGTTCATTGCATACCAAACATTCAATCGAGTTCTGTCTTTTTATTTCTTGGATAATATAATGTAGCGCCAAATTCCATCGTAACAGGTAAAAACTTGGATCTTGACAATCAATATATACTGAGTACTCTCTATTTGCTTTTAATACTCTCTGAAGACTAAAAATAATTGAAGTTTTACCCGTTTTTCTTAGTCCAAAAATCCCAGAATTTTCGCCGCACCTATGACGGTTTGCTAATCCATGTACAAGGTCAGTACGACCAAAAAAGTAAATATCTTTTTTTAAAGCAGATTCATACGAAAATAGATCTCTATTATAGAAATGTTCTTTAATTCTATTCCTAAAAAAATACAGATCACCAATATTTTTAAGCTCTTTATAATTGAACGGAACAATGACTTGTGTTTCAGTGCTGTTACTAAGTAAAGATTGTATTTTATTCTCTATAAATTTGTCTCTACTTATAAGAAAAGAGCAGATCTTTTCAATTCTCAACTCTTGATGATTTTCAAATGCCGATTCAAAGGCATCAAGCGTTCTAGGTTCAAAATTCTCATAATCACTAAATAAAACTACAACTTCTCGTTCTATGTTGAACTGTTCTTTATAAATGGTAGGGAATTTCATTAGGAAATATCTATATACGGATGTCGCTCCAAGCGTGATCACACCGCCACCATTCGTAATATAAAATTCGGTACCAAAACATCTTTGAACTAATTCCTTTTCTGTGACCTCTGCTGAGTTTTTACACTCAAACCTCTAAACTATTTGATTTCTCTTGAATAAAGCTCGACTTCATAACGAATTCCGAGCTTTTTTTATTGCAATTTGACTCTCCATCTTATACAATAATGAGTGTAACCGGTAAACTTATTTTGGAGGGCAAAATGTATCACGATTTCACCATTGGAATTCCTGATGTTCAAGGCAAAATCACTGTCAAGAAAAAGGGTGGGTCATCTTTCGTGTTATTTGAATACGAACGAGTATATGACCCGATCCGTAAGTTCAACATTCCCAAGCGATCAATCATCGGCAAGGTCAGCGATGAGAATGGTTCACTAATGTACCCAAATGAGAATTACCAGCGGCACTTCCCTGCAGCAGTACTCCCTGAGGAGAGATCAGAGGCCTACCGAAGCTGCTGTCTGAGAATCGGAGCATATCTTATTGTCGATAAAGTAGCTCAAGAGTACGGGCTTCCTACGATGCTCGAAAAATATCTAGGTAAGGATAGCGGGCTGCTGCTCGATCTCGCCTGTTACTCTATCATCAGCGAAGATAATGCAGCGCAATATTATCCAGACTTTGCTTTTTCTCATCCCCTATTCTCACAGAATATGAGAATTTACAGCGATTCGAAGGTGTCCAGGCTACTGAACTCGATTACTAAGGACCATACCATTGGGTTCCTGGACAGTTGGAATGCAAGGCGGGATCGACGGCAGCGTCTGTACATCTCCTACGATTCAACCAACAAGAACTGTCAGGCAGGTGATGTTGACATCGTAGAGTTCGGCAAAGCGAAAGACGATAGAGGATTACCTGTTTTCAATCTTGCTATTGCCTTCGATAAGACCAATCAGGTTCCCTTGTTCTACGAAGAGTACCCTGGATCTATCAATGATGTGTCCCAGTTCAGTTTTCTCGTGGACAAAGTAATCGATTACGGCTACAGAAGGATAGGATTCATTCTGGACAGGGGTTATTTCAGCAAAGACAATATTCGATACATGGATGATAATGGCTATAGCTTCATCATCATGGTAAAGGGCATGAAAAGCCTTGTCTCAGCTCTGGTTACGAGCAAAATACACACCTTCGAAACTTCACGGGAATGTTCCATTCGTACCTACAGGGTCTACGGGACTACGGTTAAGTCCAAATTATATGCTGATGACACCAAGGATCGCTATGTCCATATCTATTACAATCCCGGACGTCAGGCGGCTGAGCGTGAGCAGTTGGAACGGAAAATTGACAACTGGAAACAGTTTCTCAAACGTTTTGAAGGTCAGGTTCTCTCTTTCGGCAAAAACATCACCCATTACTTCGACATCTACTACGGAAAGAAAGGGAACATCCTCTATGCACAAGAGAAACCATCAGTCATAGAGACAGAATTGTCCCTGTGCGGCTATTTCTGCATTGTCACATCTGAAAAGATGAGTGCAGAAGAGGCTCTCATTCTCTATAAGGGAAGAGATTCTTCTGAGAAACTGTTCAGTGGTGATAAGACCTTCCTGGGAGGGAGGAGTATGCGGGTTCAGTCTCAAAACGCTCTCTCTTCTAAGATCTTCATTGAATTCGTTGCACTCATCATTCGCAATAGAATCTACACTCTCCTGAAGGAGGAACTGTTCAGAATAGATACCAGACCGAACTATATGACAGTTCCTCAGGCCATAAGAGAACTTGAGAAGATTGAGATGGTCAGACGGAATAATGGAACCTACCGGCTTGACCATGCGGTAACGAAGAGACAGAAAAATATTCTGAATGCGTTCGGCCTGGATGAAGAATATGTGAGGTTCAAGGCAACCGAGATCGGCAGACTGCTTGCTGAGGGCAAGTCTCTGATGGACTCTGATACTGACAAAGGAGAAGACGAAGATGGCGAGAACGAAGAGTATTACTTCGATTGAATCTCAGATTGCAAAGACTCAGGAAGATCTTGTGAAGGCGAAAGCAAAGTACGATACCATAGCTGACAATCTGGAGAAACTCATGGTGCAAAAGAAGGAGCATCAGGCCCGTCAGATAATGGATGCGTTCATCAAAAGCGGCAAGAGTTTTCAGGAGATCATGAACTTCCTCAACGCCGGCCGGAAATGACCGATCAAAGCCTTGAGTGTAACTTTTATGCAGAGTTCACAATTAAACAACATATTATATGAATGTATCATATAATTATTTCGAGAATTTAGGTAGTATAATAAGATGGTATACTAAGCCCAAATCCTGGACAGGGGGCGGCGAAACGTAACGAATAGAGTTGCCCACGATGCGCGATGCGCGTATGGTGGACATATGGGAAAGAAAAGACGGACATTTACCGGTGAGTTCAAGTTGAAGGTTGCTTCTGAAGCTTTGGCAGGAGAGAAGACCATTCAGGCGATTGCCGCTGAAAATGACATCACTGTGAGCCTTGTTGGCTCCTGGAAAAAGATTCTACAGCAGGAAGGCCCCCGCTTCTTCAATGAGAAATCAAAGAAGCAGAAGGAGCTTGATAAGCATCTTGAAGAGCTCGAGAAGGAAAAACAGATGCTACTCGAAGAGTATGGGAAGAGCCAGCTCGAGAACGTACTTCTCAAAAAAAAACTGAAAATCCAGGACTAAGAGATGAGATGATCATCACTCCCGGACTTTCGGTTGACCTGCATGGAAAAACCTTCACCATGAGCATCAGCGAGCAGTGCCGTTTGTTGGGAATCTCAAGAAGCAGCTATTACTGGTGGCTGGGTCACAAGGAGAGACTTTCATCCTGCGATGTTGAACTCTCCCTCGTGCAGGCTATCCTTGATTGGTGGACAGATCATCCTTCCACCGGGTATCAAAAGATAGCTCGACAATTGCAGGAACTGGGGCATGAACTTGCAAGCGAGAAGCGTGTTCGTAAGATCATGAAACGCCTTGGTATTCGGGGAGTCTTTCCCAAACCGAATACATCCCGACCAGGGAAGGGTAAACAGCATAAGAAGTATCCTTACCTGTTGAGAGGAAAGAAGATCCAGCATGTGAACCAGGTCTGGGCTACAGACATTACCTATGTGGGTCTTCCCAGTGGGATGGTGTACGTGGTTGCTATTATTGATGTATTCAGCCGTAAGATCCTGTCTTATCGGGTGAGTAATACGATGGATATGCTGTTCTGTGGCCTCGACGATGGAACCCGACCATACAACCGGTGTAAACCCTGCCAATGAATGGAGCGAACCCTGCCAGTCTCAGTGGGCTGACAGGGAGCAGTATTCAGAATTATGGTTTCGCTGAGTGTCTTGTTCTCAAATCTGGCCCATCAAGATCTATCTGAAAAGATGCTGTTTTAACACGTCCTAAAATCGCCTGTCCCAAAGCAACATTTCCCATGACAGTAGGCCAATTATCAGGCGGCAGCTGAGTACAGATTATCGTAGATGTAGAATTGTACCTAAGCTCCATGAGTTCCAACAGGATATTTACCCAGATTTTATCAGGTTGCTGACATAGCCATTCATCGATCAGCAACACAGGGAATCTACTGTAGTAGAGTATCCGTTTGTCATACTTCACTGTATCAGTCCTATTCAGATGGCTAAGTTCTCTCAAGAGAAGAGAGTAAGAGACCACCCTTGTTCTGTAGCCATATTCACAGGCTTGTCGCGCAAGAGCTCGAGATAGGTAGGTCTTGCCAGTGCCTGCAGCCCCAACGATAATGACATTGGAACACGCTGCAATGTATTCACACGTGCTTAACCGATCGATCAGAATCTTATCGAGATTTCGCTCGGGACGATATTCGATCTCATCGAGATGAGCGACTGTATTATGAAGTTTCGCACGTTTAAGGAGCCGGTCAGCACGGGAAGATCTTCGTTTCTCCAATTCTGCGTGTGTTGCTTCCAGAAGGACTTCTATGAAAGGAACATGTTGTTTTGATGGAGAGCTGAAGGCTTCTAGAAGTGACATGGAGATGCCTTCCGCTCCTAACTTTTCAAAATTTAAAACCAATTGCTGTTCAGAAGGTCTCATTAGGTACCTCCTGCTTGTGAATGCAATACAAATCATTCAGATCATCGTCTGGTAATGATATTTCAAATGGAGTGGCGGGTGTAACAGGAGCCGCATCCTTGAGTGTTTTTGCAATCGTATTTACTGCTTTGAAAGAACGCAGCCCATTACTGTTCGCCTCTTTGCAGGCAAGTTCCAGTATTGGTCCATACTTCTTTACCAAGTTGAGGATTCCGACACAGCTTCGATAAGATTGAACTTCATATTCTCTACTTTTAAGTACTATGGAGATCGTCTTCTCTGTTTCTGGGCCGATCTTTCGTGCCTTGGACAGGAAGTAATCTCCTGACCACATCAAGTAGTCAGCATGTTTGTCATGAACATGCTCAGGCAATGTGTTCCTCTGCCCCTTGAACTTGCATCGCGGATGTTCCGTGATACGCCGCCCTTTCCTATCGAATATGAATACAGTATTAACCGAAGCCTTCACGAACACCTCGCTTTTCACAAAACTTGGTGGTACGCTGTAGAAAGCTTTGGCGAACTCGATATGGTAGTCACGGCTGACTGTTGCTTTCGCCCTCTCGAAAAGTTCAAAGGGTTTGAGAGGGAGAGGCAGCAGTTCCGGTTGTTCTTGTTCGGAAAACAACAGGAGGCGACTACCTTCCTTCTTTTTGAACTCATCTGCATTGAGTTGATCCATCAACTCCCAGATACAGGTATTCATCTCATTGATAGAGAAAAATTTCTGATTTCGTAAAGCTGCGATGATGTGTCGAGATGCATAGCCGACAGCACTTTCAACGACATTCTTGTCCCTGGGAGCCCGTACTCTAGCAGGGACAACGACTGTGTTGTAATGATTAGCCAATTCGACCATAGCGGTATTCAGTTCAGGTTCATATTTGTCAGCCTTGATAACGGCTGTTTTGAGATTGTCCGGTTTTAAAATGAGCGGGACACCTTTGAAGAATGAAAGGGCGTGAACAATACCGCTGATCCAGGAATGAATTGCTTCGTCTGCAAAAGCTTCAACATAGAAGTAACTGCTGAAAGGAAACGCTGCAGTGAACAGATGACAGGGAATAGCATCATCTGTCAACCTATTACTCAACAGGATTGCTGATCCAGACCAGTCAAGCTCCAATACTTCACCGGGATGATGATCCTGACGAAGACTGATATTCTTCTTCTGAGCATAATCTCTCAGCAATGCATTGAACTGGCTGATGCTGTAAGGTTTCAGTGAAGAACTTTTGCATTGAATAAGATATTCTGTCCATAGCAGACCGTTCGTGACATGGGGTCTTTTCAGCTCTTTTACTATTTTAGCGAAGTCAGGAAGCAAATAGTCAGGGTTTCTTACTCCCTGCTGAGTGTTGAGTAACATCTCCTTTAACTCGGCGTTCGTTACCTCCTCGGGGATAGGAAGTTTAATTTCTCGTTCCCTAACCCGTTTGAGACACAGTGAAACAGCATCACGAGAGCATTGAAGACTCTTAGCGATGACGCGTTGGCTATACCCTGCACAATGCATACGCAGGATTTCCTTGTAATTGGTCATAGTGACCTCCTTGAATTTAGATGACATGCTCAGCATGCCTTATTCAAGGATACTCTATGCTTTATTAAAAAGGGTGGACTGTTTCACTCCGTTCAGTGGACTGGTTTTCTCCGGTCAGGTGGTAGGGTCAGACCGTCGAGGCCATGTTCTGCAAAGAATGCCTGCTTGAATCAGTAGAACGATATGGAGTCCCTGCCATCTTCAATTCTGACCAGGGATCCCAGTTTACCAGTCTTGAGTTCCTTGCGATCCTAGAGGATCTTGGAGTCGCGATCAGCATGGATGGAGTTGGCAGGTGTCTGGATAATGTGTTTATCGAGAGAACCTGGAAGACTCTGAAGTATGAGCATATATTCCTGAGTGACTATCGATCACTCGGAGAGCTGAAGCGAGGTCTAAAGGAGTTTATCGAGTTCTTCAACACGGAACGATTACATCCTGGATTCCCGCGACTCATAACGAGGACGGTGGGCTGAAGCCCAGCTTCTCATAAATAACCTTCTGCTTCTCCAGGAGTTCACCACAGCGTAGCCTCTTGCCAGGCATTTGGACACAGTCAATCACATCAAGGGTATCAAGCAGACTCTGTATCGAATAGGAAGCAAACAGATTTTCATCCTGCATTTTCTTCTTGATGTACGACATGTAGATCAAAGCTATAAACTGAACAAAGAGCTTGCCTTCCAGACTCTTCTGAGACGAGACGAGAGTTCTTCTCATCCCGAGACGATCTTTGAGATCGTTGAAAGCCTTCTCTACGACATCTTTGTTTCTGTACAGCTGTAGAGCCTCGATGGCATCCATCTTCTGGTTGCTGATCAGGGCAAAGAAACCGTGATATCTTTTTGTTTTAGCTACTGCTTCAGGAATCACAGAGGCCTTCGTTCCACGCTTTGGAGTAGAGGTGACAGTGAAGTACTTTCTATACTGCTTCTCATGCTCTGCAATGCGTTTGCCGATCTCAAGTTCATCTCTGAGGGTAATGAGATGAGAATCGAAGGATTTTTCATCTTCAGCAGCCTTGTCGATGTTGAAGAAGTAATGGATATAGATTCTTCGCTCATCAGTAATGACATCATTCTTATAGGGACGTGCCTGCGAATAGTTCCATGACGTCCGTACGGTATGGTAATACAGTTCATAGGTACTGTTGTAGTGATCAAAACTCCTGAATTCATCATACAGCGGCTCTAGGTTGTTCCGTAAGAGCTTGAGCCCCATGGAAGCCGACATCAGAAATTTGAGGTGTTCCTTATACAGAGAATCTATATTCTCCTTGCTGTAGAATCCCCGATCCATAACCAGAGAGACTTTCTCATACCCCGCATCTCTGAGATCATGAAGGAGAGGATTCAGAGTCTTTGAATCAGGAATATTCCCGGCCAGCTGCCGGTAGTAATACGGCAACTGAGAAGTGCTGCCGAATACCAGAGCCAGATTGATCTGAGGAAGTCGGTCGTGTTCTTTGTTCTTTCCGTATTTGACCTGTTTCAGCTGTTGTGAATAGCTGGAGATGCTGGTCGTATCATATGCCCAGTATTCACCATCAGCCTTACGTTTCTTGAGAAGGGTGAAGAACTGCTGTCTATGTGATTCGTTTACAGATGAGAAGAGTTCACTGCTTCTCTGTGACGGGATGTCTTTCCCATAGGGGTGATGATGGGTATGTGCCCATTTGGTAAATCTGGATAGCGGTGTCCGATCCTCCAGGATGAGAAAGTAGACAACCGATAGAATCTGCTTATAGGAATCAGGGAATATGATCTTCAACCCTGAAGTGATACCGAGCTTCTTGCCGATACAGTCGAACAGGTAGGTGGCACCATAGAAAGATCTTGCTGGTAATACTTCAGAAGCTCTTTCGCCAACTGATTTGTTTCTGCCTCTGCCGTCAGTGGAGATGATTTCTCCGGAAGCTTCGTCAACACGTCCGATAAGAACCCGTTTGCTTCTAGACTGTTTGAGTTCCTTTACCCAGTACGATCTGGATTCATATGCGTATGTGATTCCTGATCGTTTATCCTTCTGATAGACAATTGCCATATCCGTTCTCCTCGTTATGTATTATAACACATAACGATGGATAAAACAATAGCAATACTGTGAACTCTGCATAAAAGTTACACTCAAGGCTTTGATCGGTCATTTCCGGCCGGCGTTGAGGAAGTTCATGATCTCCTGAAAACTCTTGCCGCTTTTGATGAACGCATCCATTATCTGACGGGCCTGATGCTCCTTCTTTTGCACCATGAGTTTCTCCAGATTGTCAGCTATGGTATCGTACTTTGCTTTCGCCTTCACAAGATCTTCCTGAGTCTTTGCAATCTGAGATTCAATCGAAGTAATACTCTTCGTTCTCGCCATCTTCGTCTTCTCCTTTGTCAGTATCAGAGTCCATCAGAGACTTGCCCTCAGCAAGCAGTCTGCCGATCTCGGTTGCCTTGAACCTCACATATTCTTCATCCAGGCCGAACGCATTCAGAATATTTTTCTGTCTCTTCGTTACCGCATGGTCAAGCCGGTAGGTTCCATTATTCCGTCTGACCATCTCAATCTTCTCAAGTTCTCTTATGGCCTGAGGAACTGTCATATAGTTCGGTCTGGTATCTATTCTGAACAGTTCCTCCTTCAGGAGAGTGTAGATTCTATTGCGAATGATGAGTGCAACGAATTCAATGAAGATCTTAGAAGAGAGAGCGTTTTGAGACTGAACCCGCATACTCCTCCCTCCCAGGAAGGTCTTATCACCACTGAACAGTTTCTCAGAAGAATCTCTTCCCTTATAGAGAATGAGAGCCTCTTCTGCACTCATCTTTTCAGATGTGACAATGCAGAAATAGCCGCACAGGGACAATTCTGTCTCTATGACTGATGGTTTCTCTTGTGCATAGAGGATGTTCCCTTTCTTTCCGTAGTAGATGTCGAAGTAATGGGTGATGTTTTTGCCGAAAGAGAGAACCTGACCTTCAAAACGTTTGAGAAACTGTTTCCAGTTGTCAATTTTCCGTTCCAACTGCTCACGCTCAGCCGCCTGACGTCCGGGATTGTAATAGATATGGACATAGCGATCCTTGGTGTCATCAGCATATAATTTGGACTTAACCGTAGTCCCGTAGACCCTGTAGGTACGAATGGAACATTCCCGTGAAGTTTCGAAGGTGTGTATTTTGCTCGTAACCAGAGCTGAGACAAGGCTTTTCATGCCCTTTACCATGATGATGAAGCTATAGCCATTATCATCCATGTATCGAATATTGTCTTTGCTGAAATAACCCCTGTCCAGAATGAATCCTATCCTTCTGTAGCCGTAATCGATTACTTTGTCCACGAGAAAACTGAACTGGGACACATCATTGATAGATCCAGGGTACTCTTCGTAGAACAAGGGAACCTGATTGGTCTTATCGAAGGCAATAGCAAGATTGAAAACAGGTAATCCTCTATCGTCTTTCGCTTTGCCGAACTCTACGATGTCAACATCACCTGCCTGACAGTTCTTGTTGGTTGAATCGTAGGAGATGTACAGACGCTGCCGTCGATCCCGCCTTGCATTCCAACTGTCCAGGAACCCAATGGTATGGTCCTTAGTAATCGAGTTCAGTAGCCTGGACACCTTCGAATCGCTGTAAATTCTCATATTCTGTGAGAATAGGGGATGAGAAAAAGCAAAGTCTGGATAATATTGCGCTGCATTATCTTCGCTGATGATAGAGTAACAGGCGAGATCGAGCAGCAGCCCGCTATCCTTACCTAGATATTTTTCGAGCATCGTAGGAAGCCCGTACTCTTGAGCTACTTTATCGACAATAAGATATGCTCCGATTCTCAGACAGCAGCTTCGGTAGGCCTCTGATCTCTCCTCAGGGAGTACTGCTGCAGGGAAGTGCCGCTGGTAATTCTCATTTGGGTACATTAGTGAACCATTCTCATCGCTGACCTTGCCGATGATTGATCGCTTGGGAATGTTGAACTTACGGATCGGGTCATATACTCGTTCGTATTCAAATAACACGAAAGATGACCCACCCTTTTTCTTGACAGTGATTTTGCCTTGAACATCAGGAATTCCAATGGTGAAATCGTGATACATTTTGCCCTCCAAAATAAGTTTACCGGTTACACTCATTATTGTATAAGATGGAGAGTCAAATTGCAATAAAAAAAGCTCGGAATTCGTTATGAAGTCGAGCTTTATTCAAGAGAAATCAAATAGTTTAGAGGTTTGAGTGTAAAAACTCAGCAGAGGTCACAAATACGAAATTAAGCTGCAATAATGAAAGGATTTATGTCAAATTTAACACCGAATTCTCGTTAGGTGTTTCGGGAAGGCAGGTTACATCAGGGTTTGGATTACCAGACACCGGATGCCGTGTATTACGGAGCATTCCCTGTGAAGGGATTGGAGAAATGGGCAGCTTGATTTTCGTAAGATTTCAGCTGACCTGTCTAGACAAAGGGCTTAGCTCAATGGAGAGTCAAATTGCAACAAAAAAAGCTCGGAATTCGTTATGAAGCCGAGCTTTATTCAAGGGAAATCAAATATTTTAGGGGTTTGAGTGTAAAAACTCTGCAGAGGTCACATATAATAACCACGATGCACTAACATCGCATGCATCTTCCACCTTCTTGGCAAAACGCATTGTCATCTTTCTCCTCCCATATTCTACTGCAATGATATTCGGCAGAGAAATGCCAACGAGAGCTGCCATTTCTTTTTAAAGCAATCCTCTCTCCTTTCTGAATTGCACCAATCTTTCTCCAACATGCAATGAGTCAATATCGGATTGACTTCATCATTACCAATTCACCTAAAAGCTCTTTCCTTAGAATAAAATTATGCTTTGTATATAAGTTAATCGCAGGGAGATTCTTCTTCGAAACACTCAATGCTATTGTTTTACAATTTCTATTATTTGCTCGTTCGCAAGACATTTTTATCATCTTAGAGGCAATCCCATGTCTCATATAAGCAGATTTAACTGCTATTGAAGATATGTAAGCCTCCTCCGCATTACAATAGACCGAACATGAAGCCACAATTTGTTTTTTCCCAGAAATCACGAATAAATTGTCTGCATTTTTTGCAAGCTTCATTGCATAATCCTTAAGTGAAATTCTTTCATGAAGAGGTGTGAAAAAATTATCATCCACCTCCGATAAAAAATTTAGTAACTTTTCCATGAGATCATTATCATTAATTGCCCAAATATAGCGGAGATTTTGTTTCATATACATTTTCGCAAATAATCGAACTGGTTGATTCCACTCGATATAATATTCGGGATTGACCTTTCCAGTACAGAAATCACTTGAACTTTATCTTCAATACATTTATTTGTTTTTTTAATCATATCAGAGGAATTATTGGGATCTGCAATAAAGCCTTGCATGTTACACATTTCAGCAAATCCACGTAATTTATGAGCCTTCGGTTCATGCCCATAATCCAAAATCACAGTAGGAATTATTTGGGATAGCCCTGCAACAGCACCATGCATTCTTCCACTTACAAGTACATCAAAATTTGAAATAATCCATTTTGTTATTTCTGGAGTGTAGACGCCGTTAAGTAGTGTCACATTGCTTTCAAGCCCTCTTATTTTTAAAATTTTTTCGAATTGTTGCATAATTGGATAATCTCGTCCATGTTTAATTCGAAATGGAGAGGGTGGTACATTAAATCCGTTTGAATGAGAGAGAAGAAAAAGTTGTGCATCATATTGTCTTACTAAACTCTCGGCTAATTCTACAAAATTTATATATTCCTCATCTAGTCTCGGCCAAACATCGAAAGGTCCTTCTTTAAAATTCCATCCGCACAACATGAACCCTATTTTAATTTTATCTATATTAAAAATTTTTTTACTGATTTGAGAAAATCCCTCATCTGCAGAAGCAGCATCAAATAAAAACGAAGGGCAAGCAAAATCTGTGGTTTTATTTACATCGAATCCATCTTCAATCAACAATCTTGTGCTGATTGGCTCTCGATTAGAAACCCATCGAAAACCCTTATACGCTTGTTTAGCTATCGGCATAAAGTTATCATGATTGAATGGCCCCGGGGAACCAGCAATCATTACTGTGGGCTTAAGCATTTGAGCTGACAAATCTTTATAGACACCTGCCGCAAACCTATCTTTTCCAAGGAGATCTGCATTCTTCCCCCAGATATCACCTGAAAAATCAATAATCAAATCTGCTTTCAGAATTTCATTAATAAATCGAGTCTTTGGATTTTCTCCTCTTAATAGAGCTTCATACTCCATTCTGGCACATTCCAAATTATCCTCTGATTCAAAATCATAATAACATTCCATAGGGACTGTTTCTATACTAAATCGATTGCAGAAATTTTCAGAGAACTGAAGAGTCGTTGCAATTGAAAAATCTGGAAACACTCTACGCAGTTGCTGAAACATCGGCTTTACTATGTAATAGTTCCCAATATTACCGAACTCCATCCGTCCCCAATGCATTGTGCACTGTCCCATTATAAAGAGTTTTTTCCCCATAAAATATTCCTATCGATTCAAATTATTCAACAATAATTTGAATCAAATCATTAATTTGCTCCATCTTGTCCTTTAATATTATATTATTCGGAAAGTGCAATATTAATGTTCCCAATGATTCATTTGCTCCCGTAAACTCTTGAACTACATCACCTTTTTTTATCCACAAATCTTCCTCAAATATAAATGGTTTTATTTCGCTTGAAATTGATAACTCTTGAAACTTTCCATTAAGTTTTGAATGCAATATCACTTCTGCCCAACTACCATCATATTTTGGTTCATCAATCTCATCAGCAATTGATTCCCCGACTGCATCTAAAACAGCATACTTAATGAGATCGACACCTGTAGAGTATCGAAGCATTTCTGCAAGTCTATTGCCTCCTCCCCGCGGAGAGACCTCCATGATATAGGCTTTCCCATCACTTCCTTGGCGAGTCTCAATATTATAGATAGCCGTTCGCATCCCCAATAAAGCGATAAGTCTTTGTAGCTCATCACGCAATTCCCGCTGAGTTGACGATAACATCGTAGTTGGCCAACTAAATGCTGCAGGAGTAAATGGATTTTTTGCTGAAGCATCAAAATATTGATCGTTGAAAGATATATAGACAAGATTTCCATCTATTGACAATGCGTCTGTATCTGATGGACATCCTATTGCTTCGATATATTCCTCTATAATAAATTGTCTTGTTTTAGAAAATTTGATTGCATCTTCAACAGCTGAAGCAAGATGATATATATCATAAACTTTTGTTACACCTTTCGAACCTGCTGAATCCACAGGTTTAATCATTACAGGCCACTGAAAAAAATCCGCTTCCGATAGAGCATCGTTCAAGTCACTATAGCTTCTCGCTTTTGGAACATTGAAATTATTATCTGCAAGAAATTTCCTAAACAGTGCTTTATTCTGAAGAATGGATACCGATTTATAAGGACCCACATTTGGCAATCCAAGTTGCTCAGCAACATATGCCGCCGTCTCAACACCGGGATCACAGGCAAAAGACATAATACCATCAATATGAAGATCATCAGCTAATGACAAAACTTTCTCTTTTTCAATGATGCTCACGTTCTGATATTCATCAGAATACTTATGTGCAATATTGTTTGGCAAATAATCACACGTTATTGTATAGATACATAGATTCTTAGCCGCTTGAATTACAGGCAACAAATACCTAGAACCTCCTAATAGCAGCAACTTCTTCATCTATACATCCTCTCATAATACCCCTGATAATCCCCACTCACCACTCTCTCTATCCATTTCTGGTTATCCAAGTACCACTGAATTGTTTCTTTCATTCCTTGTTCAAAAGTATAAGAAGGCTTCCAGCCTAAGTTAGTGGTAATTTTGGTGTTATCAATTGCATAACGCCTATCATGACCAGGGCGATCTTTCACATAGGTTATAAGATCTTCAGACTTACCTATAGAATTGATGATGAGCTTCACGATGTCAATATTTGCTTTCTCGTTGTTACCACCAATATTATAAATCTCCCCTATCTTTCCCTTTTCCATGATGGTGGCTATTGCAGAACAGTGGTCGGCAACATGCACCCAGTCTCTGATTTGCATGCCATCTCCATAGACAGGAAGACTCTTGTCATTAAGACAGTTGTTTATCATTAAAGGAATGAGCTTTTCCGGAAATTGTAAGGGACCGTAATTATTGGAACAACGGGAAACTGTAACAGGCAACCCGAAGGTCTCATGATATGAACGGACAATCAGGTCAGCACTGGCTTTCGATGCAGAATAAGGACTATTTGGTAACAGGGGCAGAGTTTCTACAAAGAACCCCTTCTTTCCAAGTGCACCATATACTTCATCGGTTGACACCTGATGAAATCTGACGCCTTCTTTATATTCCATGCTATATTTGTCATCCGGATAAATCTTCCAAGCTCGCTTAGCTTCATCAAGAAGCACCTCAGTTCCAAGGATATTAGTCTTAAGGAAAATATCAGGATCCACAATACTGCGATCCACATGGCTTTCCGCTGCAAAGTTTACTACATGGGTTATCGGATATTGGGTGAAAAGCTCTCTCACTAGGTCCCTATCGGTAATATCACCTTTGACAAATAGATAGCATGAATTGTTTTCTACGCTCTTAAGATTTTCAAGATTTCCAGCATAGGTAAGCGCATCAAGATTGATTACCTTGTCTTTGGGGGACTGCTCCAATAGAAGGGCGATGAAATTGCTACCTATAAAACCGGCTCCTCCGGTAACCAACAGTACTCGCGAGCCTGCCTCTGTATACTCTGTGTTCATATCTGCCTCACATTCCATTCATTTCTTCAATCAAGGAGAGAATGTACTTACCATACTCAGTCATCTTCAACCCCTCCCCTATCTTTTGCAACTGGTTAGTAGTGATAAATCCCCTCCTCCAAGCAATCTCCTCTATACAGGAAATATAGAAGCCTTGTCGAGATTGTACTGCTTCAACGTACTCAGAAGCTTTGAGCATCCCCCCTGGATTTCCGGTATCTAACCAGGCCATGCCCCTCCCGAGCACCTCTATGTTCAACTCTCCCATTTTAAGATAGGCATTGTTTACTGAGGTGATCTCTATCTCTCCTCTTGCTGAAGGTGTAACCTGTTTAGCTATCTCAATAACACGGTTGTCATAGAAGTAGAGGCCAGGAACGGCATACTTTGATTTCGGCTTCTCCGGTTTTTCTTCTATTGAGATCACCTTGTTATTTTTATCAAAGGCCACAACACCAAAGGAACGCGGATCGTTAACTGGATACCCAAAGATGGTGGCTCCCATCGTTCGTGCCTTGGCTTTGTTCAGTACCCTTGTAAGGTCCTGTCCATAGAAAACATTGTCACCGAGTATGAGACAGACAGAATCATTGCCAATGAATGATTCCCCAAGGATGAAGGCATCGGCTAATCCTCTAGGAACTTCCTGAACTTGATAGCTAATCTGTAGTCCAATCTCTGATCCATCACCCAACAATCGCTCATACACTGGTGTATCTTCTTTTGTTGATATGATTAGAACTTCCTGAATGCTTGCGAGCATCAAGACCGACAGTGGATAGTAGATGAGTGGTTTGTCATAGATGGGTAACAGTTGTTTTGATACCGCTTTTGTCATGGGAAACAGTCGAGTTCCCTTGCCACCAGCAAGGATGATGCCTTTCATTTATATGCGCTCCTATTTACAGTGATTATGAGGTGATGATAGCACAGCTTCTGTCTACATCGTCCAAAGAAAGATCGGGATACAACGGAAGAGTAAGAACACGCTGGGCTATATGCTGAGCAATTGGAGTTTCTGCAGGATCGAACCTTCCGGCATAACACGAAAGGTTGTTAGTAGTTGGGTAGAAATACTTGCGAGCATAGATGTCGTGTTCTTTCAGTTGAGCAATCACCTCATCACGTGTCTTGTAGAACCCATCAAACACCACTGGATAATATGCATAATTGCTCTCCGTTTCAGAAGGAATATGATTGAGCTTGATCCCACGAATGCCCGAGAGATTCTGGTCGTAACGCTCAAGAACAGCTTTCCTCTTAGCAATTGCTTCATCTATATGGCGAAGGTTGCAAATTCCCATGGCAGCCTGAAATTCATTCATCTTGGCATTTGTGCCTACTTCATGCACATCATCAGGATCAACAATACCGAAGTTCTTAAGTACTTCAAGTTTCCTTTTTACTTCAGGATCCCTACAAGCAACAGATCCACCTTCGATAGTATGAAAAACCTTGGTTGCATGAAAGCTAAACATGGAGGCATCGCCGAAACTTCCAATTCCTTTTCCTAATATGGTTTCACCGAAGGCATGTGCAGCATCATAGATGACTTTCAAGTCATATCGATCTGCAATCTCTTGAATGGCATCAACATCACAGATATTCCCATAGACATGTACAGGTAATATGGCTGAGGTTTGGGGAGTAATTAGCTCTTCGATGCGAGAAACTTCCATAGTATAGTCACTCTCGTTGATATCACAGAAGACCGGGGTGAGTCCCTTACGTACAATTGCGTGCGTTGTGGAAACAAACGTGAACGGGGTCGTGATCACCTCCCCCGTTATCTCCAAAGCTTCAAGAACAGCCTCTAGGGCAAGATGACCATTAGTGAACAAAGAGATATGATCGATATCTAAAAACTCACACAGCAGACTCTCAAGCTTCTGATGCAATACACCATTATTGGTGAGCCAGTGAGAATCCCATATTGATGCAATTTCGTCAACATACTCTGAAAAGAGAGGAAGAGTGGGTTGCGTTACCATTATGGACATAAGTATATCTCCATGATCAAACAATTTTTTGATTTGTATTTTTACCCAGCATAGCCCATACAGTTTCGCGGATATAGGTAAAACATTCTAACTTGAATATATAGGCAAGACTAGGATAGATGCCCATCCCAACTGCTATCTGTAGTAGCATGGTGGCCAATGGTGACAGAGATAAAAACCTGAGGAGATATATAATCACTCCCATACCCAGTGACAATAGAAGAGAAGGAAGGATATCGGATATCTGCTCTCTATAGCTATAGCTAAGCAACTTTTTATTTGGTTTAGCGTTGATAAATGAAGCTATGAGAGAGCTTATTACTTGGCTGATAGCTAAAACATAGACTCCAAAAGGAAGCGCCATAAAAAGAATAAGTGAACCATATACTTTCTTGATAATTTCTAGTTTAAGGAAAATATCGCTACGTCCCATTGCATTGATGGCTTGAAGATTCGCTGTCTGAATCGGCCATAGGGCATAGGAAAAACTTAGGATTTGTAAAAAGGGGACAGCTTGTAACCATTTATCGGAAAGCAACAAAATGACCAGAGGCTCTGCGATCACGATTAGCCCCATAATCATGGGAAACACAAAAAATGAGCTTGTCACCAAGGATCTTCTCATCATTGATTTCACTCTCTTAGAATCATCTTGATGTGAAGCTAGAGCTGGAAGCATAACAGATTGAATAGTTCCATTAATGTTTGCTATAAGAAATTGAGGAAACTCCTGACCCCGATTATAGAAACCAAGCATTGTAGGAGAATATGCTTTTCCAATTATTAAACCCCTCAAATTTCGATAAATCGTATCGAGCAAACCCGAAACAAGAAGTTTCCAGCCGAATGAATACAGCCCTTTTACTCTGTGTAAAGAAAACGCAAATATGGGTCTCCATTTTAGAATAAACCAAAGAATTACTGTATTGATTACCTGATTTATCAAGTACTGAAATACAAGAGCCCATACACCAAACCCAGAATATGCCAATAGTATTCCCACTAAACCAGAAATAATCCCTGCACCAAGACTGGAATAAAATATTTTCCTGAATTGCATTGCCCGTGCAACAATTGCATTCTGAATCGCATATAAAGATCCTGGGAATAATGTTAGAGACAGAACACGTAATATAGATATCAATGTTTTATTATTATAAAAATCCGCAATCAGGGGAGCAGAAAAGAATAAGACGGAGTACAACACACAGGCGATCCCCATCGTTACATAGAACATTGACGAAGAGTCAATATCGTCTATTTGTTTCTTTTGAATAAGTGAAGTTCCGAGGCCTCCTTGCACAAAAACTCTAGCGATAGTAATAAAAATTATAACTAAGGCTAATATCCCATAATCCTGAGGCAACAATAATCGTGCGAGGATGATTTGTACAATGAACTGAAGGCCTTGAGATCCAAAACGCTCAAATAATTTCCATAGGATCCCATGCACAATAAAATATTTTAATTTTACAGCTTTCTTATCCATCAAGAAGCTCGCAAAATAATTAATATGCTCTTAATTGCGTACTTTATACTTTTCAACGAAGTAAAAATAAATATCTTAAAATGAGATGTCTTTCTTAAATATTTATCATACTTTAAGTAAAGATATTCTCTTGAATAAGAATCTAACCTTGGTGTGGTAAGATACGTAATTAATATTCTTTCTAGTTTTTTTTTAAACAAATAATCATATTTAAAGTTCGAAAACTTATTTATATTTTCGTTCATTTCCACCAATTTTAATTTTTGATCATACGCAAATGCTCGACTTTTTAACATCCGTTCGGACCAACTTCCATCAGAAGCAATTCTATATACTGATGCATACTCTGGAGTATAAAAGGCACCTCCATTCAATGAAGTAATAAACTGGAGTAAAACATCTCCAACACCAAACTCTCCATATTCTAAATAATATTCCTGCAAAAGAATAAGTATTTTAGATCTAAAAAATATCGACCCAGTGGGGAAAAACCCTCCCCCTCCCAATATCACTGATTCTAATTTTATAACACGAGGGATTCGACCAAAATAACCCAACTTCTTTGCATTTGCAATATTATTCAACCCATACGCAGGATGAACACATAGATCACACTGAGAATTGGTTTCTAAAATATCAAATTGACGCTGTAATTTATAAGGATCAATCCAATAATCGTCACCTTCGCAAATAGCAATATATTTACCCTGTGCTCGGTCATAATTAAATCTACTGATAAAATATCCTTGTGAATATTTATTAGTCCTCTGAAAATATGGTTTAATAATTGTTGGGAATCGCCTTTGGTATTCAAGAATAATTTCTTTGGTATCATCTGTAGATGCATCATCATGAACAAGAACTTCAAATGGGAACTGTGTTTTTTGACATACAAAACCATTTAAAGCATCTCTGATATACTTTCCATGATTATATGTAACACAGTTAATACTTACCATGATTTCAGAAATAACCCATTTTTCTTTAATGAAGCTTTCTGTTAAATCTTCACATTCAAGAGATGAAGTAATATTTCTCATTTTTCCCTCATTACAAGAAATCTTCCTAAAATAACAGAGAAATTTCTTATCTTTGCGCTTGCATTCTTTGATACTTTCTCTTAGAAAATATTTTCCCTTGAACAGAAAATAATCTATCATGCATAGAAATGGAGAATATAAGTATTAATGGAATCCATAAGAGCCTAGTTTGCAAAAAACTTCCCTTTAATGCCTGCAGGATTATATATATATATATTAACATGGCAGAAAATTTTAATCTCAGATTCGTAATTTTTCTAAGTTTCATAAATAACGAGAAAAAAAATAGAATAATCAACACAATACCAACCATTCCTAATTGAACTATCGCAGAAATGAAAATATTATGCGCCTCGCGACCCATTGAGATATTTTGATAGGCTATCATTTCATTCCCGGCGCCTGTCCCTAGTAAATGTTGAGAATACCAATCTAATCCAATCATCCATAGATATAGTCTCGAATTTGAAGCAATATCAGATACACGAATTTGTTTAAATCTATCCAATAAAGTTTCATCGATTAATATTAATCCAATAAAATAAAGCATCCCAAGAGAAGCTGCAAAAACAAGTAAATATTTGACAAATTGTTTTATTGTGATTTTAGATGAAAGAGAAACGGTACCGCTTAAAATAATCGAAAAAAACACACCCCATAAAACAGATCTAGTTCCCGTTCTTAACAAGAAAATTCCCATCATAAAAAGTGATAGAACCACAATGATTACTTTTATCCGATTTTTTTCTATACTGATTAATAAATATATAATACCTAATAGAAAAAAAAATCCAATAGAAATAGCTAATGCATTTACCCCTATAGAATCAAAAACTAATCTTTTAGTACTTAAGATTTGTGAAGATGTAAAAGTTCCTGAAATAGCGAGAAATGATACCAGCGCTCCTGTACAGGAAGATGTAAATGCAAGAACTTCAAGCGTTAGCTTATGTTCAACAATTTTATACATAGATTTAAGAGCATATAATAACATAACAATTAATTGGAATGTATAGGATAAAGCTCTCAATTTATTTTCCGCCCAAGTGGTAGAAAGCAAAGCTAATACTATAAATAAGGCAAAAATTAATACACTATTTCCAAATGGAGCAAATTTAATATTCTGAAAAAAGCTTAATGCAATAATAACAGTTATAATTCGTAAGAAAGAAAGCACCATTCCCTCTCCAAAAAACATTTCTTGGGTTAATTGATCAAGAGGGAAGAGTATAATCGAAAAGAATACTAAATTTCTTATATTAATAAAGTATTTGCTACTCATCCCTCTTCCCCAATGCTGCAATTAAATCAGAAATAACACAAACTTCCGGCCGTGTTTTATTTTCATGAAAAGTAAAAGTCTCATCCCAATAACCGGGGCAATTTACTATTGCATCACTAGAAAATCCATAACTAATCTCAACCAATTTGTATTTTCTCTCTTCAAAATCATACACATAATCGTATGCCATACTTTGAAACCCAAGCCTTTTAGATACATTCATTGATACTTCTATTAGAGATATGGGTATGTTTTCTATCTCATATTCAATACACCCACTACCAGAAGCCCTGAAATCACCTGATCTCACTTTTCGTCTAAATCCCCAAGCCCTATTCCCAACAACTGAAATTCTAATGTCGAATAAGTTGTTTTTAATAAATTCTTGAAAATATACATATCCCTTTTCTCTAGGAAATAAATGCTTGCCCAAAGCAACTACTTTAAAATAATGCGGAATTCTTTTAAGTCTATTCCTCACACTTTTACTTTTTTGGGCTACAATTAATTTATTCTTTATATCATTTAAATATGCAGGCATCGGAGACACTCCCTTTCTTGAAAACATATGCCTACATATTCTTCTAGCTTCTCTTATGTTTTTTACGAGCCGAACATTATATGACCCAGCACCTCGCCTTAACTTTGATACTAATGGGTACTTAGCTTCATTATTCACCCAGTTTAGAGCATTAGGGAGGGAATAAAATGTCCATGTATTTACAAACTCTATTTCTACAGATTCTAATAAACTTTTTTGTGCAACCTTGTCATCAAAATGCCAAGAAGTTTTAAAGTTTGGGAAAACGATTAAACCCATTTCCTCTGCTGAAAAAAGCACATTCCGCGCCATTAAAATATCTTCGGCTTTACTATGATGAAAATGCCAAAAAAATATGTCATAATCTTTAAGTTGATTAACTATATCATTGGAATAAGCATCCACAATTGCATACTGGTAATTATTATTAATGCAATAATTTATAACCTCAACTGTCCAACTACCACCATTATGAATTGCAATCTTCACTTCAGTTTACCTCTTATCATTTTAAAGTGCTTAGGCTTCAACTTTAAAAGAGCAAATGGGAATCCCCCATTCTTACTAAAAAATGATCGAACAACAACCAATTTAGTTTCAATAAAATATAAAAACTTATATATACTCAAATTCTGTATTAACAATTTATTCAATCTTTTATGAAATTTTCTTACACGATTTTCATCATCAGGTATAAGAATCAAACTATCATCTTCTCTATAAAAATAATTCCATGAAACTGAGAGCTCTTGATCGGTAATAATGATTTCTGGAATACCGATTCTTCTTGTATCTAAAGGTCTTTTTGAGTGAATATATCCGGGCATCACTAAATATGGATTAAAAACAAAATTTCCAATCGAATATATTATTAGTCCATCTTTATAATGTTCCCACCCTTGCAATGTATGCACATGGGATCCAACAACTGCTTTCGCACCTGCATTAATCAATTCTTTTGCAACTTCTCTTTGCGAGAGACTAGGGATACGGGTCAACTCAATTTCACCCCAGTGAAGTATCACTATAATATTATCAATATCATGCAATAAACTCTTTATATTTCCAATTGCTTTTGATAACGAAAAAGAATTAAGGATAACTTTCCCGTTTTCAGGCATCTTGGGATTGGTTTTTTCACTAACAAAATTTAACACCCCAATACCTTTGCCATTCTTAAAGAAAACATGAGGTTTTTGAGCCTCATCAATTGTTTCACCAGCGCCTATGTATTCAAGTGAATTCTTTTTAAAAAACTCAACAGTATTTGAAAATCCCTTATACCCACAATCAAAAGTGTGATTATTACCTAACAACATCAAATCTATATTCAATGGTAGTATCGTTTCAGCAGCCCCGAGAGTAGTTGATAACCGCGGTGATTTTAGCTCATTGAGTTCTCCATCTCCCCATAAAGGGGATTCCCAATTTGCGATTCTAAAATCAGCCGGAGCAAGGATAGATTCAACATATTCAAAATTTTTCCTTATTGATTCGTAATTCTGAGGATCACAATATAAACCATCAAAACTGACATCTCCGAAAAGCTGTATTTTCATATTCATCCACCAAATTATGACAACTAATTCTGGTCTAAGTGCTTGATGAAAACAGCGGGTACGCCTGCAATCATCTCGTATGGTTTTACATTCTTAGTCACTACAGAGCCCGCACCTACAATTACTCCTTGCCCAATAGTCACACCTTTATTAACTACAACATGACTCGCAAGCCAGCATCCTTTTCCTATCCTGACTGGTGAAACGTATGATTTGGTATTACTTATAAAACCATCTTCATATGCATGCCTAGTTGTTACTATCACCGAAAAAGGTCCTACTACAACTCCATCATCTAATAGAAGACCTCCTGTTGCGTTTAACCACGCATAGTGAGCAATATATACATTATCTCCAACTGATAACTTCTGTATTTGATTTATTGTGACCCCATTAGCAACTTGAAAATTTTTCCCACATTCTTTTAGGAATGGGGCTAGTAACTTCCCTCTAAACTTAGCCGAAAATTTAGAGTTCGGAAGCAACGAAGTAAATAGCATCACAAAATGCACTGGAAGAAAAACTAATATTACATTTTTCAGCTTCACACCAAAATTTAATCCTTTATATAATTCCTCATCCATAAGGGATTTCCTTCAAATATTGTTTATAAATTTAAAAACTTCATCGACATGGGCTTCAATGGAATTTGATTCCGCAAATCTAATTCCATTGTCAATTAACTTCCTACGCAGTTTCTCATCCACTATCAAACGGGATATTGCCTCAGCAATAGCTACGGAATCTTTAGAATGAACTAATAATCCATTCTCTCCATCATCAATTGTAAACGGAATACCTCCAACATTGGTGGCAATTACAGGAACTCCACTACACATAGCTTCCAGTAGTACTCGTGGCGTCCCTTCGGAAATGGAAGGCAGGACAAATATATCACTAACTCTATATAATGAAAGCAATTTGTCCCCGAGTGGAATATGTCCTGTGAACTTCACGTGGTTATTTAA
This sequence comes from Sphaerochaetaceae bacterium, assembly GCA_963677695.2. Taxonomy (GTDB): domain Bacteria; phylum Spirochaetota; class Spirochaetia; order Sphaerochaetales; family Sphaerochaetaceae; genus SABI01. The sequence continues at coordinate 771,755 of CAXXUJ010000001.1, forward strand.
CCCTTTCAAGTTGACTAACGCTTCTAACTCCTTACGTTTTTCTCCATCTCCTACAATTGTTAAATTGATTTTATATTTTTTCTTCAATAATATATTCAAAGAATCAATTAAATATTCAAGCCCTTTTTCATGACGTAAATATCCTACATAAAGTACTTTTATATTTTTAATATCGATATTTTTAACAACATAATTTATTTCTTCCCTTGTATAAGAACTAGACCTTATCTCTCTAACATTCTCCATGGCTACTTCATAAAGTCTTCTTAATCCATTACCATTCACCAACGTAGGTGTTTTTGTAATCATGGTTTTAAAAGATCGTTCTTGCAAGGAAAGAAACAAAATAGCTAAATATTTTATAAGTCCACGATATTTAGTTCCATCCATTAAAACAGAGCGTGTATCACCTACGATGTGCAAACATACCCGCAGTTTTTTTCTTTTAGCTAAACGATATACATATTTCGTAAAGGGGGTAGGATGCCTTATATACACCACTGAATCCCATATCTGTGAGTAGTTCTTTATCGAGTTCTTAATTTTAAAGGAATTTTTCAACCCGGATAAATAACTCGAATAAAATGGCAACTCAAGAATTTTTACATTATTTGCCTGTATTTTATGATCAATAGGAATAGCACCTTTATTAACTTGTACGACCGGCACCAACAGAAATACAGAAATATATCTTTTAGCTAATTCCTCAAGAAACCGACCGAAAGCCCCATTGCAATAATAATTTCCATCAATATTTCTAAACTTCATCCCATAAAATACAAACAGATTTTTATTATTACTCACATATCCACCTTTATTGAGTTAATATACCAATCAAGATACGATTTTAAACCCTCTTCAAAAGTCCATTCGACGCTGTAATTAATATACTTTTTCGCTTTTGATATATCAGCGTTTGAATGCCTAATATCACCTACCCTTGCATTTTGATATTGAGGAAGTGTTGGCATATTTAACATATCAGCAATGATTTTTAATATTTCATTTAAAGTATACCTACCTCCAGCTGCAATATTAAAAACTTCTCCAGCAATTGAAGGAGATGCAAGGCAGAATTTAAGGTTTGCCTCAACGACATTCTTCACATAGGTAAAATCACGACTTTGATCGCCGTCGCCAAAAATTATTGGAGTTTCTCCATTAATAAGTTGTTTTGTAAATTTGGGAATTACCGCAGCATATGGACCTTCCGGATTTTGTTTTTCTCCAAATACATTAAAATACCTAAGTCCATAGGTATCTAGTTCGTATAATTTTGAATATAATTTTGAATACTCCTCATTAACTCTTTTTGTTAAAGCATATGGAGATAACAAACTACCTTCTTGCCCTTCAACTTTTGGAAGGCTTTCTATATCCCCATAAACCGAACTGGAAGAAGCATAAACAAACTTTTTTACTTTATTCTTGCTAGATGCCTCAAGCATATTCAAAGTACCCATCACATTATTTTGTTCATAAAAAACTGGTATTTCAATACTCCTGGGCACACTTCCCCATGCAGCTTGATGAAGAACATAGTCAATATTCTCCGTCGCTTTTAGACAAGTTGAATAATCTTTTATATCTCCTTCAATAAAAGAAAAATTTTCATTCCCCATGAAGTCTTCAATGTTTTTAATAAAACCAGTTGATAAATCATCAAGACATTTAACTTCAAATCCCATTTGCACAATAGCTTCACATATATTTGATCCTATAAAACCAGCCCCACCAGTCACAAGGAATCTTGACTTTTGTGGAAAATTTAAATTTGGAAACCTCATAACTTATAAACTCCAATAGCAATAATTATCTTTTAGGAACTCATCTCGGTTAAGAATTGATTTGACATCTATTATTACTTTAGCAGTATTTGAACCCGCTTTGAATAAATTATCAATTTTATGTTTATCAAATTTAGTAAACTCCTTGTGTGCGACAGCGACCACGACACAATCCATAGAAGTAATCTTTTCCAAGGGACATAATGAGATGCCATAAGTTTGATTTGCTTCCTGCTGATCAGCAACGGGATCACAAATTAATGGATTAATCCCGTATTCAACTAATTCATTATAAATATCGATCACTTTTGTATTTCTAACATCAGGACAATCTTCCTTAAAGGTAAACCCAAGTAAGGCTACCTTAGATATATTTACTTGAAGGCCCACAGAGATGAGCTTTTTTACTATTGTTTCCGCAACATATTTCCCCATCTCATCATTGATTCTTCTGCCAGAAAGAATAATACGAGATTGATACCCTAGTTGTTCTGATTTGTAGGTAAGATAATATGGATCCACCCCTATACAATGCCCACCAACTAATCCTGGTGCAAACTTCAAAAAGTTCCATTTTGTTCCAGCAGCATCTAATACAGCCTTCGTATCAATCCCCATTCTATTAAAAATAATAGACAATTCATTCATAAAAGCAATATTAATATCTCTTTGGCTATTTTCAATAACTTTTGCTGCCTCAGCAACTTTTATGGAAGATGCTCTAAATACACCAGCTTCAACAACCAATTCATAAACTTGCGCTATCTCATTTAATGTTTGAGAATCCATTCCAGAGACAATTTTAACTATAGTCTCTAATCTGTGAACTGAATCGCCAGGATTAATTCTTTCCGGAGAATACCCAATTTTAAAATCAAGTCCACATTTAAGACCTGAAACTTTCTCAAGAATTGGGACACAAATTTCTTCAGTAACGCCGGGATATACTGTTGATTCATAAACGACTATAGATCCCTTCTGTAGATTTCTGCCCAAAATCCTACTAGCACTTTCAATCGGGCCAAGATTTGGGGTATGATCGCTTTTTACAGGTGTCGGAACAGCAACAATATGAAACATTGCTTTTTTTAAATGTTCTTCGTTATTAGTAAAAAATACATTAGAAGCTTTTATTACCTCACCTCCAACTTCTTTTGTGGAATCAACACCTAATTTATATTGCTCAATTTTTTTTTCATTTGTATCAAAGCCAACGACTTTAACCTTTTTTGAAAATGCTACAGCTATTGGCATACCTACGTAACCAAGACCGACTACAGATAAATAAAACTCCCCCTCTATTAAATCTTTATATATACTCAAACTATAGCCCTTCCTTTTGTTTTATATTTAACACAATATTATCAAAATAATTTAGAATTTTATTGTTAATAATTTTTGATTGAAAATCTTGACAGTACCTAAAATAAGAGTTCTTGGACATCTCTTTTCTTAATTCTTCATCATTGTAAATACGCAATAAACTACTAATAAAAGACTCTGGCGAACCTTCATTATAAACTAGCCCTAAGTTATTATCTTCTATATATTTTTTTGAAAAACCTTTAATTGAAGATAAAACTGATAACCCTCCAGAGAAATATTCTATCATTTTATTCGTTAGCGAGTTTATAAAATCAGGTAAATTATGAAACGGATATACACCGACTTTTGACATTTCCATTAAGGCAGTTATTTTATTTTTATTAACCCATCCTGGAAAAACAATATTTGGGACTCCATTAGCCCTTTCTTTAAAATAATCAAGCCCATCTCCTTCTCCACATAAAACCAGTTTAATATCTGGATAGGAATCTTTCATGTCTTTCATTGCGTCTATTATTGTTACAAGATCCATTGTCAATGCGCTCATAGTCCCAAAAAAACAAATATTCCAATCCAACTCAGATACACCGACACTTTGCCAGAATTCAATTTCTTTAGTCCTCTCTTCACAGGTAAGCACTGTTCGCTCATACCCGATATAAAACACATTATCTTGACGTCCGTTTGATCTTGGAATTTTTTTCAGAGCCCAATTTAAATGAGAAGGAATAATACCTGTTAATCCATAAGCATCTGAAAGAACGCGCCTCGTTTTTTTCTGCAAAGGAAATAACAAAAGAGATGAAAGGGGTGTTAGAACTTTAGGTAGGGCTCTAACAAAAATATCGGGCCAGAGGTCTCTTATATCTAAAATTACTGGAACATCATTTTTTTTACCGTACTCAACAGCAGCGTGGGCAAAATCAATAGTAGGAAAAGCACAAAAAATAATATCAGGCTTTTCAAGCCCTTTAGTCCTTTTCAAGAATGCCCTTGAGAGGGCTCTATGATAATACAATCTAGATAAAGATATATTTTTTTTATAGCTCACCTTGCTATGTAATAAATATAAAAAACTTTCACTCGAGTATAAAGGCACAACCTTTTGCTGGGCAAACCTATAAGATTTTGTTCCATGTGCAAAAGTTGATGACCACCATATTACTCTGTGGCCTTTATCCACGAGGTCCTTCGCTAATAAGCCCATTCTCATAAGTCGAGGATTCTCATCACATGGTAAAGGTTCCCCTTCCTTTATTAGCCAAATATTCATTAGCCTTTAACCATTTTTTTAATATTTTCAGAAATCGATAGGGAGTCAAGTGAATTTAGTCTCCTTAAATACTTTTGACTACCTACGATTGAACAATATTCATCCTGAATCCCCAATCGTTTGACAACCGCTTTAGATTTTCCCTTACCTACCTCCACGGCACTAACAATCTCAGCAACAGCACTCCCCAATCCCCCGATGATATTATGCTCATCAATTGTAAATATATAAGGATAGCTCTCAGCACACATTTTTATAGTATTCTCATCAATTGGCTTCAGTCTAGGAAAAGAAAAATGCGCAATACTTAGACCATTTGCATTAAGCACTTTAATCGCTTCAATAACTTCGTCAGCAATTGCTCCAGTTGAGAAAATCACTGCATCCTTTCCGTCATTACACTTTATTGCACTCAGTACGTCTTCTCCATTTACAGGACTTGAATGCAATCTAGGTTCCCCACCTCTTCCTAGCCTAAGGTAGCAAGTACCTGATTGTTTATAGATTGCCCAAGTTGCAGCTTCGGCTTCAGATAAATCAGCAGGAGCGAATATTGTGACTCCTGGAAGAGCTCTCATCACTCCTAAATCCTCTGTGGCGTGATGGCTCATTCCTAGTGCCCCATATACAAAACCACCACCTACGCAAACAATCTTCACATTGGCATTATGGTAAGCACAATCATTGCGAATTTGTTCAAGACATCTAAGGGTTGGGAAATTCCCGATTGAGTAAGTAAATACCGTTTTCCCTTCTAGGGAAAGGCCTGCAGCAAAACCTGTCATATTTTGCTCATCAATACCAATATTGATAAACTGATTGGGTAGCTGTTCCCAATAAGGTTTAAGAACACCAAATCCAAGATCTCCAGTTACAAGCAACACGTCCTTATCTTGTTTAGCAATTTCTATCAATGTTCTTACAAATGTATCTCTCATATCTGGACCTCTTGATTCACATAGGGGTCGATACAATTATCTGGTTTAATTGCATTTAGTTCCTTCAATGATTGATCATATTCCTCGCCTTCATGCGGGAACCTATAATGCCAAAGAATATTGTTTTCCATGAAGGATATTCCTTTGCCTTTGATGGTATTGGCAATTACGATTGCAGGTCTTCCATTTCGATTATTCTTTGCATACTGTAGAGATTCGAGTAACTCGCTGTGATTGTGGCCATCGATAGTAATAACATTCCATCCAAATGCCTTCCACTTCTCTACCAGAGGTTCGAGACTGATAGTGTTCTCACAATAATCGAGACTTTGCATTCTATTGTGATCAATAATTGCGACTAAGTTATCGAGCTTAAAATGATGTGAAGTCAAAGCACATTCCCAAACTGCCCCTTCATCACATTCTCCATCACCCAACACACAAAATACTGTTTGGGGATTTTCATCTAGTTTAGCAGCCATCGCCATCCCAGAAGCAACAGATAAGCCATGGCCTAAAGAACCAGTTGAAAACTCAACACCTGGAACACCTTTGTGAGAGACATGACCAGACAATTTGCTTCCGTTTTGATAATGTGTTTTTAGTTCCGGAACAGGAAAGAAGCCTCTTTCTGCCAAGGCTGCATAGATTGCGGCCCCTGCATGTCCCTTACTTAAAATTATGCGATCTCTAGTTGCCATCTTGGGGTTTTCGGGATCAACACTTGCAACAGATGCATACAACACTGCAATAATATCAGCGACTGAAAGTATTGCCCCAATGTGAGAACCCTGAGAAAGATGAGTCATCTCAACCCCATGACGTCTTATCAACCATGCAAGAATTTTACTATCCATCACCATTTCCTAATCTATCGTGATAAATGGTCGAGAAGGTCCAATTCCTCTCTCGACAAAAACCAATCAAATGCTTTTACGTTTTCTATGATCTGGTTCGGGTGTTTGATACCAACCAGCACGATTGAACCTTGTAGGTTATCAAGGATCCACCTGATGGCAACTGCAGGAATTGGTACTCTATATTTTCCAGTTATGTTCCTCAATTCGGAAACTATTCGTAAATTCTGTTCAAATTTCTGTCCATGAAAGTTAACATAAACTTGCCTTGACCGGCGATCGTTCTCACTGAAAACAGTGTTTTTATCATATTTTCCTGATAGCACACCTTGTCCCAAACTACCCCAAGTCATAGGGCTTAAGAGGTAATTAGTATACAGCGTCGTAAGTAGTTGCTCATTACTCCTATTGGACAGACTGAATTCATTTTGTGTTGAAACAAAATACGGTTCATAACCCTTGATTTCATCTACTGATTTAAGATTAGTTATACCGATATATCTAATCTTCCCAGATTCTTTATGTTTTTCAAGACATTGAATTACTTCATCAAGCGGTGTATTATCTCGATAATGAATCTGATAAAGGTCAATATATTCCGTTCCTAAGCGCTTAAGGCTCCCTTCCAGAGAATGAGTAATCCAATTAGGCGAATTGTCATACATACTCTTTCCATTCTCGTAGCGGACCCCAAATTTCGTAGCTATCACAGCATCCTGCCGGTTACCAGACAAAGCTTTCCCAAGGAATTCTTCAGATTTTCCTAAACCATACACATCGGCAGTATCAAAAAAATTTACACCTATATCTAAAGCAGTTCTCACCGAATCGAGTAAATCGGCCTCATAAATATCAGCACCCCATCCATGGCCACCCATGGGACAACCACCCATACAAAGACGAGATACTTTCAAATTTGAGGAACCTAATACTTGATATTCCATTATATATTCCTGTGAAAAATCACGCGTTGAAATTTTTTAATTACATGCAAAACAGTGAGGAAGAAAATCTTGACATCTACAATAAATGAAACCTCTTCCGCATATTGAACACGTAAAGCATTCTTTATTGGCAAGACTTTTCTTTCATATACCTCGTCGACATTTGATTCACCAACGATCTCATCAAGATTGATAAACCTCACTGAACTATAATCGGTGATACCCGGCCTTACTAAAAAAATTACTTGTTCTTGTTTAGTATACTTACTAGTATATAAAACCAACTCAGGCCTAGGCCCCATAAATGACATATCTCCAAGTAATATATTAAATAACTGAGGGATTTCATCCAACTTCGTCTTCCTTAGAAATGCCCCTACACGAGTAATTCTTGAATCATTGAGAGCAGTAGTACCGCCTCCTAATCTATCAGCATTCTTAACCATGCTGCGAAATTTTATGATCCTAAATGTATCTCCTTTAAAAGCTCCTCGCTCAGCACGATAAAATATCGGAAAACCAGTATCGAAAATTATTGCTACTGAGATTATTATTAGGATAGGTGATATAAACACTAACAAAACCACAGCGAACAATAAATCGACTATACGTTTTATAATTCTATTATATATAGAATTATATCTATTCCTTTTATCCATACATACTTGTGCAACTAGAGTTTTCGTTAACAAAAGCTCTCATCGCTTCCACCCTATGTTCATAAGTTCCCTACCACCTATTTCAGCTCTGCGCCTAAATCTTAGTGTGGCTAACCCCTTCCAAACTACTCCACAACTACTTCTACCCAAGTCCACTCGATACCCCAAAAACCCTCTATTCCCGTATATCTATCACTTCTCCTATTCTTCAAAACGACTAAAGATAATGTTGAACAATCACAATTGTCTCTACTAGGTTCGTGTTTTCTACAATTTCTCATTAAAAAGCGATTTATAATGCTTCACACAATAACTCTATGCATAATATTCGTGCAGTGAATATGACATTCATTCATCAGCTGTTCGCACTCAGTGTTCCATGTAAGCACGTGGGCTTTGCCTTGTCTGGTTGCCATTCTCTTCAGGTCATCCAGGTCGGTGATGATATGGTCATGATTGATATTGAATTCTTCTTTGGCAATCTTTGTGACCATCACTTTGATTTCATCATCGGGTCCATAGAAGAGAATTGATTCTCTGTTCTCTTCGGTGATCAGTCCTTCAAGGGCCTGAGTGATCTGTATCTGCAAGCTCATGACTTCCCTATAGGTCTTTGCAATATACTGGGAAGTTCTCTCTATCTTATCGGCAATACCTTCTGGAGTGAGAAAGTATTTGATTGAATTCGGTTGGAGGCGCACGACTTTTATGAGACCTTTCTTTGTGAGTTTTTTAATGATGAGGTTGATTGCACCTAAAGAAAGTCCTACCTTCTCAGAGAGTTCCCTCTGAGTTGCATCTTCATTCTGATGGATGGTATTGAGAATATGTAATTCATGTTGGGGTGTGTGAGTATTCATCTGCTTTGTGGTAATGAGAGATCTGAATCAGTACTAAAAATGATGTATCACTCTACTTGGGAAAGTATGAATTTCTACGGTACTGTTTCATTTTCTGTTCAGAGTGTGAACTGCTATATGTAATCCAATTGTTGGATCGGTTGAATAGAAGCGTGTAAGAGATTCTATTCTCTGTTTGTTAGATGTAATCGTTGATTCCTGTTGAGTATTTCTATGTGATTGCATCTCATGCCGGACGGCTTCGCCGCTGCGGTGCGTGTTTCTGCACTGCAGGGTTCTGGGGAGGGCCTTTGTTCCGATACACCGGCTGCCGTAACATACTCAGTGTATTCTCTCTTCTGACGTTCAGTCTTGGAGAGAAGCATGTCTATTCACGGTATCAGCAATCCTGCACACAGCTTCAGTCACACGTCTGATACGTAGTTCACGTATTGAACATGATGATAGCACGTCATAGGACAGTTTTCAATGGAAATGTATGGGAAATGATGGAATATTAAAGGCTCTTATATGTCATAACATTTACAGCATTCTTATGGGTGTACTGCTAGGTAGTTACAGGGTATTGAGATAGTGTTTCTGACAGGTTATGTCTGTTCTGTTTTTTTCTTATATCAGGTTGAAAAAAAAATTTCTGGGAGAGATGTGTGTTCTCTCCCAGAGGTTGATATGTCCGTTTTTTCCTATTCTATTTTTCCAGAGCTGCCTTTTACCGAGAAGGTGAGGTTCCCTTTTTCACCTGTGATATTCAGCACCTCATTCTGCTGTACTTCGCCTTTGAGGATGAGCTGGGCTAATTCGTTTTCGATGTATGTCTGTATCGCCCGTTTGATGGGGCGTGCACCGAAATCAGGAGAGTAGCCTTTGGTTGTGATGTAATCAAGAGTGCTTTCATCATAGGTGAGGGTGATACCTTTCCTGCTCAATCTATTCTTGAGGAGTTTCAGCTGGAGATTGACAATGCTTCTCAGGTGTTCCTTCTCTAATCTATGGAAGACTATGATATCATCAATTCGGTTGATGAACTCAGGTCGGAAGGATTTTCTTATCACTTCTTCTACTTTCTGTCTGCTTTCTTCAAAGCTGTCTGTGTTGATAAGAAACTCACTTCCCAGGTTGCTGGTCATAATTACAACTGTGTTAGTAAAGTCAACGATTCTTCCCTGGCCGTCTGTGAGACGGCCGTCATCCAGGACCTGAAGGAGGATGTTGAAGACATCAGGATGGGCCTTTTCGACTTCGTCGAAGAGGATAACCGAGTAGGGTCTTCTTCTGACCACTTCAGTGAGTTGACCTCCCTGATCGTACCCGACGTAGCCCGGAGGGGCTCCGATGAGGCGGGAGACGGAGAATTTCTCCATGTACTCGCTCATATCGATTCGTGTGAGGGCTTTTTCATCATCAAAGAGAAAGGAGGCAAGGACTTTCGCAAGCTCAGTCTTTCCCACTCCTGTGGGACCGGCAAAGAGGAAGGAGCCTAGCGGTCTTCTTTCATCCCCTATTCCTGCTTTATTACGACGGATGGCATTACTGACAGCTCTGATAGCGTCATTCTGCCCTATCACCTGCTCACTGAGAATCTCTTCAAGACGGGTGTACTTTTCCATTTCAGAGGCCATCATCTTGGAAACAGGTATGCCTGTCCATCTGGAGACGATCTTTGCAATATCATCCTCGGTCACTTCTTCCCTGAGGAGCTGGCTGCTTTCCTGAAGAGCACTGAGGTTTTTCGTCTTCTCTTCTATCTCACGTTCGATCCTGGGAACAATACCATGCTTGATCTCGGCAGCACGGGCAAGATTTCCTTCCCGCTCACTCTGCACTTCTTCATTCTTCAGGTTTTCAAGCTCGGCTTTTTTATCACGGATAATCTGAATGGCATTCTTCTCGTTATCCCACTGAAGGTGAAGGGCATCTCTCTTATGATTCAATTCAGAGAGTTCTTCCTTGATCTTCTCTTTTCGCTTCTTTGAAGCGGCATCAGATTCCTTTTCCAGAGCACGATCCTCGATCGTGAGCTGGAGAATACGCCGTTCAAGCTGATCGAGTTCCATGGGCTGGGACTCGATTTCCATCTTGAGCTGGCTTGCAGCTTCATCAACAAGGTCGATAGCTTTATCAGGAAGGAATCGCGAGGTGATATACCTATCACTTAAGGTGGCGGCAGCTACTAGGGCATTATCTTCTATTCTCACCCCGTGGTGTACTTCATACCGTTCCTTGAGACCTCTCAGGATTGCGATAGTATCTTCCAGCGTCGGTTCTTTGGTGAACACCGGTTGAAAACGCCGTTCCAATGCTTTGTCCGTTTCAATATGCTTGCGGTACTCATCAAGAGTAGTTGCACCTATGGCACGGAGCTCGCCTCTGGCGAGGGCCGGCTTGAGAAGGTTTGAGGCATCTGTCGATCCCTCTGCAGCACCTGCACCGACAAGAGTGTGTAGTTCATCGATAAAGAGAATAATCTGTCCGTTACTTGCAGTGACTTCCTGAATGACAGCTTTGAGTCGTTCTTCGAACTCTCCTCGGAACTTAGCTCCTGCGATAAGAGCCCCAAGATCGAGAGAAAGAAGTTTCTTGCTTGCAAGAGAATCAGGGACATCACCTGAGACGATTCTCTGGGCAAGTCCTTCTACGATAGCCGTTTTCCCTACCCCCGGCTCTCCGATGAGAACAGGGTTGTTTTTCGTACGACGGGAGAGAACCTGCATCACTCGTCTGATTTCTTCATCGCGCCCGATCACCGGATCGAGCTTCTGGTTACGTGCCAGGAGGGTCATATCCTTGCAGTACTTCTCAAGTGACTGATATTTCGCTTCTGGGTTCTCATCGGTTACACGGTTATTTCCTCTCACGCTCTTGAGAGCATTCAGGACACCGTCACGAGCAAGCCCATGGCGCTTCAGAAGATCCTTTACCTTGCTTGCTACTTCAAGAAACGCAAGAAGCATGTGCTCCGCACTGAGATAATCATCTTTGAATGCTGCTTTCTCTTTCTCTGCCTGAGAGAGAATATCGAAGGCGGTATGGGAAAGGGATCGGCCTGACGTGCCGTAAGCCTTCGGCAGCTTCTCAAGAAGCTGAGTTAACTCTCTTTCAAGTTCTTTTCTGTTCACCTGAAGGTGATCAAGAAGGGGAGGAATGATTCCTTCCTCCTGAGTTAACAGAGCGAACATGAGATGCTCCGCCTCTATTGTGGCGTGATTGTACTGAGAAGCTATGGAGTCAGCTGAGGAGATTGCCTCTCTCAGTTTCACTGTCATCTGTTCATAATTCATGATATCTGTTCTCTACCCTGCGACCTGATTATAAGATAATCAAACAGGAATAAGACGGCAAATGCAGAGTCTACCTTTTCTGAATTTCTCTGTCGCTATCGGTTATCGCGGATTTTTTTCGGTATTTATCGCCTTAAATTTCATTTCAATCAAGAGTGAGACTTTCCATTACTACCAATGACTTGAGCAAGTATAGATGAGGGTGAAATAATTGAAGGACTAGAATCTCCTTTAAGCAACCCTGTATCTACTCTACTAAATATAGAACTAAAAACGATGGCAATTTGATCTACACCCATTGAAGGTGTTGATGCATCTCTTGTAAGTGCAAGATATACTTGTGTTAGAATATAGCGCTCTTCAGCATCTCTGGACATATGGTAGGCACTAAGAGTTAATTTAACAAAGAGACTAAGCAAGTAAATCAACGAAGAATATAATAGGCCGAGTACTATTAACCACTTCATAAGAAACCATAAATCAAAACTATAAGTCTTATGGAGTATTATAATATCCGTATCACCACTAAGCAGAATATTATCAACTCTCGTTAAAACTATTATTGATATAAATATAATCAAACCTACTATAACAATACTCCACGTCCGCCACATATTTCCCACTTTAGTATACCTTAATCTCAAAGCTCTCCAATATTTTGCTGGTTCAGCTAACATTAGGTGGGCAGAATATGTTTGTTTGATTTTATCAAAATCTGAGCCAGTTTGTGTTTTTAAATTATCAAAACCGGTTTGATGATCTTTGAGAAATTCAGAAGCTCTCTTTTTCTTTTCTGCTAATTCAATATCGGCCTTTTTAGAAAAATCGTCTAACTTCAAATTCGCTTGTTTTAACCACTCAATAGAACGACCTTCAAATTCACTAGCTAAGTTTCTAATTGATCTTTCGATATCCGAGACTTTATCAAAATCCTGCAAATCAGGATGATCATCATAAAAGGCAGCAATTAGCGCTTCCGAACCGTACCTACTTATACCCTGAGAACGATTACTAGTTATATGCACGAGGTTATCGGGATTAATAATCCCGACCACTTTCAAATGGTCCCGAATAGTAGTTTCTGTTTCAATGGATAGTAAATATCTAGCCAAATTAGAATTAAATTCTAGAATTAAGTTTTTATTGCAATCTATTTGAATTGTACTGATAGTATTTTTTTCAATAGTTTCATCTGTATTATCAATCAATGCCCTTAGAGAAGTTAGAAGTTGTGTGTAGAAAGATAACTGCCTTGATGCGAATGGGAATAAATACCGCTCATCATTTAGTCTGTTAATATTATGAACTTTTTGTTTTTGTAAGTAGTCAGACCAATTATTCTGCTCAAACGATACCTTATCAAAAAAATCAGTTATTGAATGATAAGGAATTGAAGTTTTTGACAACCCGAATTTAACTTTCAAATTGAACTCTATTTGCTGGAACAACTTTTGGACCTCTTCATTGTTAGTATAATATTCACTTTATTTCAATCCGATTAATAAAGCAAAGTTTTTTAAAGGAATTTATAATAAAAGGTGATCGAATTTTCTCCTAGACATATGTGCCAGCATACGCAAAGTGGGAGCATCTTCAACGTTAAGCAAATACCAGGCTAGAGGTCCCCGCTGTCACGATTCTTCGGCGTGCTTTCAGGAAGCATGCTCGAATATCCAGAGAATCGCACGATTTTCCCGGATTTCATCGACCTTTTTCCCTTTGGTCAGGCAGATCATCACCGAGGGCTTTCACTGACAAGGGAGAACTCTATATACCCGTAATCATCTGTCTCATAGAGATCTGAGATTGAATCCACATCGGAACGGATTCTCACATAATACTCACCATACCCCGGAGTATCAAAAGGAAGATAGGAGAACTCTGTGCGCGCAGCGGTATTATCATCATTGAACAGGCCCGTAAGGGGATGTCCTTCACTGTCTAGAATCTCGATATGGCTCCCGTTCATTCTCGGATCTATGTTTGCAGAGAGGGAGGTCTGTGCGATATATCCTGGATTCCCGCGACTCATAACGAGGACGGTGGGCTGAAGCCCAGCTTCTCATAAATAACCTTCTGCTTCTCCAGGAGTTCACCACAGCGTAGCCTCTTGCCAGGCATTTGGACACAGTCAATCACATCAAGGGTATCAAGCAGACTCTGTATCGAATAGGAAGCAAACAGATTTTCATCCTGCATTTTCTTCTTGATGTACGACATGTAGATCAAAGCTATAAACTGAACAAAGAGCTTGCCTTCCAGACTCTTCTGAGACGAGACGAGAGTTCTTCTCATCCCGAGACGATCTTTGAGATCGTTGAAAGCCTTCTCTACGACATCTTTGTTTCTGTACAGCTGTAGAGCCTCGATGGCATCCATCTTCTGGTTGCTGATCAGGGCAAAGAAACCGTGATATCTTTTTGTTTTAGCTACTGCTTCAGGAATCACAGAGGCCTTCGTTCCACGCTTTGGAGTAGAGGTGACAGTGAAGTACTTTCTATACTGCTTCTCATGCTCTGCAATGCGTTTGCCGATCTCAAGTTCATCTCTGAGGGTAATGAGATGAGAATCGAAGGATTTTTCATCTTCAGCAGCCTTGTCGATGTTGAAGAAGTAATGGATATAGATTCTTCGCTCATCAGTAATGACATCATTCTTATAGGGACGTGCCTGCGAATAGTTCCATGACGTCCGTACGGTATGGTAATACAGTTCATAGGTACTGTTGTAGTGATCAAAACTCCTGAATTCATCATACAGCGGCTCTAGGTTGTTCCGTAAGAGCTTGAGCCCCATGGAAGCCGACATCAGAAATTTGAGGTGTTCCTTATACAGAGAATCTATATTCTCCTTGCTGTAGAATCCCCGATCCATAACCAGAGAGACTTTCTCATACCCCGCATCTCTGAGATCATGAAGGAGAGGATTCAGAGTCTTTGAATCAGGAATATTCCCGGCCAGCTGCCGGTAGTAATACGGCAACTGAGAAGTGCTGCCGAATACCAGAGCCAGATTGATCTGAGGAAGTCGGTCGTGTTCTTTGTTCTTTCCGTATTTGACCTGTTTCAGCTGTTGTGAATAGCTGGAGATGCTGGTCGTATCATATGCCCAGTATTCACCATCAGCCTTACGTTTCTTGAGAAGGGTGAAGAACTGCTGTCTATGTGATTCGTTTACAGATGAGAAGAGTTCACTGCTTCTCTGTGACGGGATGTCTTTCCCATAGGGGTGATGATGGGTATGTGCCCATTTGGTAAATCTGGATAGCGGTGTCCGATCCTCCAGGATGAGAAAGTAGACAACCGATAGAATCTGCTTATAGGAATCAGGGAATATGATCTTCAACCCTGAAGTGATACCGAGCTTCTTGCCGATACAGTCGAACAGGTAGGTGGCACCATAGAAAGATCTTGCTGGTAATACTTCAGAAGCTCTTTCGCCAACTGATTTGTTTCTGCCTCTGCCGTCAGTGGAGATGATTTCTCCGGAAGCTTCGTCAACACGTCCGATAAGAACCCGTTTGCTTCTAGACTGTTTGAGTTCCTTTACCCAGTACGATCTGGATTCATATGCGTATGTGATTCCTGATCGTTTATCCTTCTGATAGACAATTGCCATATCCGTTCTCCTCGTTATGTATTATAACACATAACGATGGATAAAACAATAGCAATACGAAATTAAGCTGCAATAATGAAAGGATTTATGTCAAATTTAACACCGAATTCTCGTTAGGTGTTTCGGGAAGGCAGGATATATGTACCCAACGCCCCCAGTCTTACCTTAACCCAGATCTCAGGAATCACTTCCGGTGATATACTCTGATCAATGAATACTCTCACTTCTGATTCAGTGATGGCTGTACTGTAGTACACATACCCCATATCGAGAAATTCTGGAGTGACAGAATCAAAAGCGACTCCTGAGGAGTCTGTCACTACCCTGATATCGAGTTCTGTTGGAACAGGGAAATCATCCCAGTCACTCCAGATGTATTCATAGATATCAACCTGACCTTCATTCCAGATACGGACAGCGGAAGAAGTGATCTCCTTCCAGTCAAATGCAGAAGCGGCACTCGCCTCGATGGAATACTCTTCAGTTGACTGCACCTGCAGATAAAATCCCCTGCTCGTTTCCGAAACGGATACAGCAGGTGGAGAACTGAAGGTTGGCAGCATATCGCAGCCTGCAAGCAGCAGAATATAAGCCGAAACAAGAATGAACACCAGTACTTTTTTCATAGTACCCTCCATTTGAATCATAGAATTCACTTTTGAAGCACACTCAGGCTGAGTTATCTGGTGATTAAGTTATACGTGATGAAGACATGTACCTTCGCCCTCTTTTCGCCTTTCGTGGATCAGTATAACACATACATACTTTATACGTTAGAAATTATTACTTTACCCTATCTGCTTTTCAGCTTTGCAGAAATCAGGTGACGATATAGACGATGGTTATCCCGATATTCCCGTAGTCGGTGGTATCGAACAGATCAGGAGGAGTGCTTACCCTGTCAGATCTGATCAGTACATAATAGGTTCCTGATTCAGGAACCGTGATGTTGTTCAGGAGGGAAAAATTTCCTGTACCGCTGTCATCATCTTCATAGATTGAGCCACCTGTTACAGGCACCCCCTTTTCATCTACGAGGGAAATAAAACTTCCACTCATACTAGGTATTTCGGAATCATTCTTCGTCTGGATAACATAGGGAGAACTTGAAGAAAGCTGCACCTTCACCCATGCCTCTGAAGCTTCGGCAGTCGGCCCTTCGTTTCTGTTCAGGTAGATCTGAGTGACATCACTTGAAGAACTTGACGGCGGTCCGTAATCAGTCACATCGGCAACGACCAATGCAGTATCATACTCCGAGGAATCGGTGACAACTCTTATATCAAGATCGGTCGGTACAGGGAACTCAGGAAAATCACTCCATTGGAATTCAAGGACATCTCCCAGAGCATCAGTCCACGACTGATGAACTGACTCCGTGATATCCACCCAGGTGAATGTTCCGCTCTCCCGTGCCTGAATCTCATAAGACTCTTCGCTTACAATAGCAATATAGAAACCGTGGCTGACAACCAGAGTCTCAAGTATCACAGGAGGACCAAGCTCCGTTTCCAGCATGACAGCTTCTTCGCAGCTTACTGCCATTACAGCGAGTAATGTGATCATACACCAATAGAAGATATGTTTCATTCTACCTTTCCACATAATTCCCTCATTCGTACTTTCAGAAGTACAGGTAAGAAGAGTGGTTCAAGTAAACAGACTAGGATATCAAAGAGCAGAGCATCAGAGCACAGCTCTCCCACGTTCAGTGTCTCTATTTTGAATAACACATGGAACTGCAAATAGTTACGCACTGAGGCAGTATAGCGCCTGCTAGATTCCCAGGTTTTTCGCTTTCTTCCTTCCTTCACTGCACGAGAAGCGTATGTGATGTAGATAGTCCAGCTTTTACCCGTTCGTTCAGATCTGTTTCTTCAGTTCCTCTATGAGTGTCAGCACCTGTGCTGCCTGTTGGGCAGTGGCTGCGTTTGAGTTCATGAGTGTGTAGATGTGCTGATAGTCTTTGAGTGCTTCTTCTATCTTTCCGTTTGACTGATAGAACTGTGCTCTCAGGTAGAAGGGTTCATACTGACTCTCATCAAGGTCGGTGAGCATATTGAGATCGGCTAACGCCTCCTCATCCTTCCCTAGCATGAAATAGGAATAAGCTCTCAGGTACATCTCATAGGTCCAGTAGTAGGTATCAGCAAAGCAGTGGGAGAGAAACTCAGTAAAGGTTTGAACAGCTTGTTCGTGCATGCCCTGTGCCTGGTAGAGTTTTCCCATATCGCTGAGGATAGTGTTATTCCAGGGGTCTACCTCCCGTGCCAGCTTATAATCATCTATGGCACCGCTCACATCCCCCATCTGGTACTTCAGGTACCCCCGCTGCATCAGTTCTTCTGAGTTCGGCAGTTCTATCCAGTAGATGTAGTAATCGAGGTCCGAGATAGCTTGTTCGTAGTTCCCCAGAGCTCCATGAACCTGGGAGCGCTCCAGGTAGAGTTCTCCGTCCCATTCAGCAAGGTCTATGGCATCATCGTAATCGATCAGCGCCGAGTTATAATAACCCTGCTGAGCTTCTGCATATCCCATACCCCGGTAGATATGAGAGAGTGCGTCATCATCAGCCCATATCACAGCAACATTATAGATATCAGAGGCAAGTTCCCACTTTTCCAGTTCAAGATAGAGATCTCCCATCTTCTGTGCAAGCTCCCAGTTGGTTGTCATAGCGGAATCTTTATCCCACGCTTTCTCATAGTCGGCTAAGGCTTTCCGGGTATTTCCCATATCACGATAGATATCACCGCGGAACTCATAGTCCATGCTCAGAGTGAAGGAGACATTGTCAATAAAGGAATTCATATCGGAAAGGGCAGCTTCCAGGTTCCCTTTCTTGTAGTAGAGCTCTGCCCGGTCAAGGTAATAGTAGTCTTTTGACTCACTATCGCTGCCTATGAGCGTGGTATAGCCGTCAATTGCCTCGCTCAGTCTTCCTGCAAGACTGTACTGGTGTGACAGCATTCGGATAATCTCCAGATCCCCGGGATTCCGTGCAAGCCCCTGGTTGCAGATATCGATAGCCTTTCCGTACTCTCTCTTATTTGAGTACATATTGGAAAGCCTCCGGTACAGAGGTACCCAGTCAGGGAACAGCCTGATAGCTGTATCATAGGTCTGTCTTGCTTTCATCTCCTTGCCGTTCTCTATCGATGCATCGATAAGAAGGAGAAGGTAGTAGTCGTAATTGTACTCATCCTCAGGCGTACCGCTCAGCGCTTTTTCGATAGCTGCCTCGGCTTCCTCCCATTTTTCCAATCCTTCAAAAGACTTTGCCTGCATATAGTAGATATCATCACGGAACGAGGGATTGATCGATTCAATTTGATCTATCAGGGTTTGGAGGGAGGTCAATGCCTCTTCATAGTTTTTGTCATCGAATACCAGAGCGACACTCCGGTCGTAGATTTCAGAGAGTTCCGATGCCCCTGCAGCTGAAACCATCACACAGAGCAGAACCGCAACACTTACAAGAATCTTTCCCCTTCTTCTCATAACAGTACACTCCTTTTCAATCAGAACAGGAAGCTCACCCGGTGCTTGAGCAAAGGATGTACTACTGTGAGAAACCCTTGGCTACAGTATAGCACATGAGAATTTTATGGCTATCCGGTGTCGCTTGTTCGATCACCAATGAAGTTCAGGTACCTGAAGCAGAATTCACGCAGCAGCCGTATCTGTAGTGAATGGATAAGGGAAATGTAATACAATGTATTACACAAGGAGGATGCCAGTGGCTATTTCGTTGAGGTTGAAAGATGAAGAGACCCGTCTGATACGCACCTATGC
Source organism: Sphaerochaetaceae bacterium (assembly GCA_963677695.2). GTDB lineage: Bacteria > Spirochaetota > Spirochaetia > Sphaerochaetales > Sphaerochaetaceae > SABI01. The sequence goes on from CAXXUJ010000001.1 coordinate 791,090, forward strand.
ACAGCTTCACAATCAGAATCTCTCTGAATTCATCAGACAGACGGTACTTGAACGCATAGAGGATGAGTGTGACCTGTGTGCCTATGAAGATGCTGTACGAGTATTCAGGGAAGATCCTCAGACCTTCACGCTTGATGAAGTTGAACAGGCTCTCGGTTTTCAAACCACTCCTACAGATTCACCTGAATGAAATACCAGGTAGAGTTCAGTAGAGAAGCGCTGAAGCAGCTTACAAAGCTGGACAGACAGGTTACATTACTTATCGTTTCCTGGATACGAAAGAACCTTCAGGACTGCACTGATCCCTATATGCTTGGGAAAGAAATTACGGAACACTGGAAATACCGAATAGGTGAATACCGCCTTCTTTGTGAGATAATCGAGGAGAAGGTTATCATTCTTGTCCTTAGCGATAGGTACCGTATGAAATAGACGTAGGTGTACTATGGAATTCTCAAATGCTTTTTTATCGCTCTCAGTTTAAGGCCTATCCTTTTTTCTCACTCTGTCATATTTCACGATGGGATAACATCTGTCAGCCGGTAGCTCGTGCTTCTCCCTCCTGCTTCATTTTGAAGAAGGATGTTCTTGGCTTTCAGGTCCTGAATATCTCTCAGTGCGGTATCGATTGAACACTTGGCGAGCTTTGCGTACTTTGAGGTATGCATGAATCCCTTGAAATCTTCTCCAAGCATCCGGTTGATGATGATGGTCTCTCTTGCGTTCACTCCGATTGTTTTAAGATAATCCCACAGGTGAGCTTTAAAGAGAATCGCACTGAGGGAATCCTCTGACTTTGCGAGCGCACGATCCAGACAGCTGAGAAACCATTTCAACCAGAGGGTGAGGTCAGAACCGCTGCGCTGCTGCGTTTCAAGTGCGTGGTAATAAGCACTCTTCTCTTTTCCAATCTGGCGTGACATGGAATAGAACCTTTTTGAAGAATTATCTGAGCGTGCAAGAAACAGATCAGCCAGGGCGCGAGCTATGCGTCCGTTTCCATCCTCGAAGGGGTGAATAGTAACAAACCAGAAGTGCACGATACCTGCTTTCAATACAGGATCTATGTTCTGTTCACCATTACACCATGAAAGAAATCGATCCATCTCCTCTGGTATTCTTGCTGCCTGGGGAGCTTCATAATGGATCTGCTCCCGTCCCATCGGTCCTGAAATCACCTGCATAGGACCGTTTTCATCCTGTCTCCATTCAGCGACCCGTATCTTCTGCATACCGCTCCTCCCCGCAGGAAATAACGCTGCATGCCAGGAAAACAACCTCTGTGAGGTAACGGGCTCATCCCAGCGCTGTGTTGCATCCATTGCCATGTCCACAATGCCATCAACATAACGGGAAGAGGACCGGATTCCTCCTATTTCGATGTTGAGACGCCTGGCAACTGAAGAGCGGACCTCTTCAGAATCGAGAAGATCACCCTCAATTGCTGAGGAGGAGAGAATATCATCACTTTTCATCTTCAGCTGAGCTTCTCCCTGAAGATCAAACCCTAGACTTTCCATTCGTGCAAACAACAGTCCCTGTCGGTGACGAATGGATGAAAGAGTATACGTCAGTTCTTCAAGATCCCAGGAAAACCGTGTCCAGGAAGGCTTTTCATGTATCCACATAGTATTCACCTCAATATATGCGGTAATTATACTATGTAATTACCGCACAGTCAACGCCAATCACTGCATACTATGCGGTGATTAAGGGATCCATTCACTGCACGTTCGGAGCTTCCACCCGATCTCCTGATCGCTTCTCCTTTTCTTCGTTCCTCCCATTTTCGGCCTATTTTCTCGCATTCTCATTGAAACTGTCCGTGAGTTAGCAGATAATAGATCATCAGTTTATAAAGCGGGAGGTATTGCATGGCCAGTATTGTCTATCTGTCACACGGTGGGGGACCGCTTCCGGTTCTCGGAGAACCGGGGCATGTGAAGATGGTGGAGTTCATGAAGGAACTTCCTTCTCTTATCGAGCGTCCTGATGCCATAATCGTCATCAGTGCCCACTGGGAGGAACGGGAGGCTACCGTTACCGGACACCCTTCTCCGCCTTTGGTGTACGACTACTACGGCTTCCCGCCAGAAGCCTATACCCTCACCTACCCGGTGAAGGGTAATCCGTCTCTTGCGAAGGAAGTGGCGGACCTTCTTGAGAGTTCTGCGATCCCTTTTGTGTACGACGAGGAAAGGGGACTTGACCACGGTACCTTCATTCCTCTTCTTCTGAGCTACCCCGATGCATCAATTCCAACCATCCAGCTTTCACTGGTAAGAGGACTCGATCCATCTCTCCACTATGATATCGGAAAAGCGCTTCAGCCCCTTGGTGACAAGAATATCCTGGTCATCGGATCAGGTTTCTCCTTTCATAATATGAGAGAGTTCATATGGGACGGAACGAATCCTCCTGATGAGAGAAACGATGTATTCCAGGAACATCTTATACAGACCTTCACTGGGAATATGAGTTCAGAAGAACTCAGAGAGGCTGTAACCTCTTGGAAGAGTGCTCCTCATGCCCGTTACTGCCACCCGAGGGAGGAACACCTTGTCCCCGTCTTTGTATGCGCAGGCATCAGTGACGGACCGGCGGAGCTTATCTTCGATGACCGTATCATGGGAAAAAGGGCAATCGCCCTGAAGTGGCAGATGCCTGCTGAGAAATAACCCTTGGTATCTCCTGCAGGTATGATTATTTCATACTTCTAGGAGATAACAGACAGAATATAGTACTATGAACTGTGTTTGCATGTTCATTGCTATGATCATATACTGTCCGGAGTATTACATAAGGAATTGTATTATGAACCGTATAGTATCAGAGTACTCAGTCAGCCTATCAGAACTGAAAAAGAACCCTATGGCTATCATCAAACAGTCTCACGGGGAAGCTGTCGCTGTGTTACACTATAACATCCCGATAGCCTGTCTTGTTCCCGCAGCGATGTACGAAAACATGATGGAACTCCTTTCAGAAACAGAACTCTCACAGACGGTCACTTCCCGCCTCAAAGACATCCCTGATGCGATAGAGGTGGACCTTGATGAGTTATAATTTTTTCATCTCCTTGTTTCTGAACAGACGGGATAGTGAATAGATGACCCTTCCCTGAAGCTCTTGATGAGTATGATTTGTTTCTTTGGTCCCCTGTGTGTCAGTTTAGAAAATCATGTACTGCAGCACGACATAGGCAAGGTAGAGAGCAAGGAGCCACATACCCTGCCATCTCTTGAAGTAGCCTGTTTTGTTCGTTCCTATGAAGATCCTGAAGGAGATCAGTATGATCAGCATGGCAGGGAAGTGGAACTTCAGGAAAGTTTCAGGAATGGCAAGGGGGACTGCAAAGGATGCAGCCCCGATAACAAAGAGGCTGTTGAGGACATCTGCTCCGACGATGTTTCCCACGGTGATCTCAGGGTGACCTTTGCGTATCGCGGCAATAGCCGTAGTGAGTTCAGGGAGTGAGGTTCCGAAGGCGACCATCGTCGCAGCGATGACATCCTCGGGAATCCCGAGACGTCGGGCCGTCTCGCTTGCTGCCGGGATGAGAAGACGGGATGCGATGATCACAAGAACAAGACCGCCGAACAGAAGGAGAAGAATCCCTCCCGTCGTCTTTTTCATCTCATGCTCTTCCAGTTCGATCTCAACCTCCGTTTCAGCATCGGGGTCCTCCCCGCTCCTCGCCCACCGGTAGGTCATCCACATGTAGATAGCTAAAAGGAGCAGCAGTGTGATACCGACACCCCGTCCTAAGAGCGGGTTCGAGGGGTTTCTTAATGTCGCGATAAGAGAAAGAAGCACAAGGAATACGGCGGAGCCGAGCTGCCACCAGCCGGTACGGTTGAGTATCTTCTTCTCAAGCGGCGGAGCCGCTATGAGGGCTGTAAGCCCGAAGATCAGGCCGGTATCGGCCACGATCGACCCCACCCCGTTCCCAAGGGCGAGCCCCGGGTCGCCCATGAAGGCGGCCATCACCGAGACAAAGGCCTCGGGAGCCGTGGTTCCCAGCGACAGAATTGTCGCTCCGATCACCACCTTGGGAAGCTTTGTCTTCAGGGCGAGCTCAACCGCTCCGTCGATCATCCAGTCGGCTCCCTTGGAGAGCACGGCAAGGGTCAATGCGATTGCAAGGAGAAGTCCCCACACAGGGAAGGTGGAGAAGAACTCTGAAAGGGCATGTTCATCTATCATCAAGCTGATAATATTCATTACAGGTTTCCTTATCTTCTCCCTTTTTGCCTTTCATACAGGAAGAAGCGTACCTGTAGAATTCTTCATTATCAGAGACCACTATGTCAAGCCGTGGAGGATCCTTCGGGCACACTCACATAGGAAGGACATGCTGTGGTGAACCTTCTGTGGATTCCTTTGCTTATCCATACTCATATACTCGTAAGTATTATACTTGTGATTCCCTTAACATCCAACTTCTCAATAGATAGGTGTTCCCCTCGTTAAATCCCCGACTCTTCTTCTTATGTGTTCAGCATACTTAGCTCCCCATAAGAAACTGGTCACCGGCCATTCGTAGTTCGCTCATCCGGGGAACATCATTACTGTAACCTGCGTTACTGTAATACAGGTTGCAGTAATTGAGAGAATGCAAGGATGGCATCAGCTATACCCATGTACTCAGGTATATCACATCACTCAGGATCCTGCTTCCATACCTGAAGGGTACATGTTGTTATGCTACCCTGCCAGGTATGTTGAGAGGTTCATATGATCTACTATATCGGCCACCTTGGACAGCTGCCCGTCATGCTCAAAGCCATCAGGAAGAAAAATGGATACCGCCAGAGCGATCTGAAGAAGGTCATGGGCATCCTACCGAAGACTGTCTCTGCACTGGAGAATCATCCTGAAGGAGTGACGTTGGAGAGTTTCTTCAAACTCATTTCAGCCCTTGATCTCCAGCTTTGTCTCAAAGAAAAACCTGAAACCACAGAGGATTGGTAAATGAGAACATCTGTCTATCCCCGCCGTCTCCATGTATGGGCAAATGGAATCGAGGTAGGCATATGGGAACTCAGCCGTGGCAGAACTCACACCTTTCAATACCTTGATTCATGGGTAGAACGTGAAGATGCCAGCTCCCTCTCGGCTTCCCTCCCTCTTCCTCTTTCACAGATGCGTTTTACAGGAGAAAAGGTCGAGAATTTTTTCGATAACCTTCTACCAGATAATCCTGATATCAGGAGGAAAATCAGAGAGCGGTACCACCTTGGAGCAACCTCTTCCTCTGATCTCCTCTCAGCGATTGGAAAAGATTGTATAGGAGCTATCCAGCTTCTCGAAGAAGGGGAGCCCCCCCACTCACCGCAGCAGGTGGAGGGACGGGAACTCTCAGAATCCCAAATCGCTCACCTGCTGAGACATGTCGGAGGCAATGGTGGATTTTCGAACGATGAAGATGAATTCAGAATATCCCTTGCAGGTGCACAGGAAAAGACTGCTCTCCTTTTTCATGAAGAGAAATGGAAAGCCCCTCTGGGAGCAACTGCAACCACACACATTTTCAAACTCCCTCTAGGAGAAGTGGGAATGATGAATGCCGATCTCTCCCTTTCTCTCGAAAATGAATGGCTCTGCAGTCACATACTCAGTGAAAGCGGGATGGATACTGCGAAATGCGAGATTCTCCGATTCGAAGAAGTGAAAACCCTTGTTGTCGAGAGGTTTGACCGTACGTGGATCGACGGTGCATTATACCGTGTTCCACAGGAAGATTTCTGCCAGGTAACCGGAACTTCACCGCAGAACAAGTACGAATCGGACGGAGGCCCCGGGATCGAGAACATCATGAACATACTCAAAGGCTCTTCAAACAGCAGAGGGGACAGAAATATGTTCTTTTCATCCCAGATATTCTTCTGGCTCCTTACCGTTCCCGATGGTCATGCGAAAAACTTCTCAATCTTTCCTGAGCCCCATAATCTGTATCGCCTAACTCCTCTGTATGATGTTATATCCGCCTATCCAGTCCTAGGGGAAAAAAGCGGACAGACTGCTGCTCAGAAACTGAACATGGCAATGGCTATATCAGGGAAGAACAGAGAGTATCATTGGGATCGTATAACTGTCAGCCACTTGAGAGAAACCGCACAGAGGTGCGGCATCGACTTTGAGAACATAGCACACAAGGTCAGCTCCCGTGTAAGCGAAGCCCTGCCCCGTGTGCAGCATCAGCTTCCTTCGGACTTCCCCGCCTCCGTATCTGATCCGATCTTCGCCGGTGTTGAAAAACAGCTTTCCCGGATTCAGGCCGGTCTGTAGGTAATGCAGTTTCCCTCATGAAAGTGTGACTGCAAGGTGATAATTCGCTCATAAAAGTGTGATTTACCTATTATTTTTCACTCATGAAAATGTGATTTCAGTGAAAAGTTCGCTCATTTTTTTGTTTAAATTCTTGCATAATATGTATTAATAGAATACAATATATTCAGCAGGCATGATATGATATATTTAACACGAAAAATCGATACATTTCTTACCCAGTGGAAAGAAGATCCCCAGAAAAAACCGCTGATCATTAAAGGACCACGACAGGTGGGGAAATCTGAATCCATCCGTCGCTTTGCCTCTCAGGTATACACTTCCGTCATCGAAATCAATTTCGTAGAGGAACCGAAATATAAGATGATAACAGCTGACGGGTATGCAGTGAAAGATATCATTAAAAATATCTCACTCCTTGATCCCTCCAAACAATTCATAGAGGGACAGACGCTTCTATTTTTCGACGAACTGCAGGACTTTCCTGACATTGCTACCGCTCTGAAATTTTTCCATATCGATGGAAGGTTCGATGTAATCTGCAGCGGATCCATGCTTGGAATACATTATGAGAAAATTGAGAGCAACAGTGTCGGTTATAAGACTGATTATGAGATGTCCTCGCTCGACTTCGAAGAATACCTCTGGGCGAGAGGGTATGATGATTCGTTTATATCCCCCCTGCTCGATCACATGCTGACACTGAAACCATATGGCGATGTAATGCTGTCGGTATGCAATACACTCTTCCTTGATTACAGCATTCTCGGGGGAATGCCCGAAGTCGTGAGAAACTCTATTGAGAAGGGAACCTTCGAAGGATCTCTCGAGACTCAGAGGCAGCTTGTCGTCGATTATAAGGATGATATAAAAAAATATGCACAGGGAGTAGATAAAACAAGGATACTCAATGTCTTTAACCATATTCCTGTACAACTGGCTAAAGAGAATACGAAATTTCAATTATCCAAAGTAGCTACCGGTGCTCGGTTCAAAGATTATCGCGGATGTATGGAGTGGCTTCAGGAAGCAGGTATCGTGCACCTGTGTTATGGACTGAATTTTCCTGAACTCCCTCTAAGAGGGAATTACGATGAGAAGAAGGTAAAGATCTACCTTGCTGATACCGGACTTCTCATAGCGATGCTCGACGAGGAGGTACAGGAAGACCTTCGCTCCAATAAGAATCTAGGAGTGTACAAGGGCTCTCTCTACGAGAATATCGTGGGAGAAGCTCTGGTGAAAAGCGGTTATCAGCTCTACTACTACAAACGTGATGACAGTACACTTGAGGAAGATTTCTTTGTCAGAACAGCTTCAGAGCTGATTCCGGTTGAGGTAAAAGCGAAAGGCGGGCGCTCAAAATCGCTCAGAACTCTGATCACCAGTAAGAAATATGCAGACATCTCTTATGGAATCAAGTTCACCGGAGGGAATATCGGCTATAGCGACAATATCTACACCTTCCCCTATTTCTGTGCGTTCCTTCTTAAGAGATATCTCAAGGAAAGAGAGTAGTAGGGAATACGCACCTGGCGTACCCGATTCCGTTGTGACCGCATAAGATATCCTCAGATTATTTCCTTGCATGGTATATAATATTTCGTCTTCACTCATCCTCGGCTTATGTTCTATCTGGTCCGTTGTTGATTCCCCTTCTCGTTGTATGTATCATGGTATATGGAATGACAAAATCCTACCAGAGAGGAGGTGCGTATGACTATCGAAGAACTCACAGAAAAAGTAAAAAGCGAAAATGAGACAAGACCGTATGAAGAAACTTTCCGCCTCCTCCTGAAAGCACGCATCATTGACCGAAATGGACATTATCATAAGGATTTCTTCTCTGAGAAAACGGTGGAGCGAAGTAAGAAGCATCCCTTCCCCATCCCTGAATCAATGAAGTGAAATTTTAGAAGGTCCTTGTACATCTGATTGAAAAAATCTCGCAGGTGCAATCTTCTTCAGTACATCTGTGTTCCTTAATACATGATCAGTGAACGATGAAACGGTGGGTATCAACTCTTCGAATCGATTCGAGGTAGTTGGCAATGAGCTGCTTTGATCCTTCGACATCGAAGCTGTCGAGGAAGGAGAGCTGGAAAGAGAAGGATTCGAGGAGAATGACCAGGTGCTGTGTGATCTTTGTGATATCACACTCGACCACTTCGTTGTTGTTGATACCGAGGCGCAGCAGACGTTTGAAGAGGATGTGCAGCTTCGCCGTTCTCTTCAGGATGATGTCGGAGAAATCGAGTCCCTCCTTCTTCAGCTGTATCATCACGTCCATGAGGCTCATCAGCTCACCTCGGTGCTTCCCTGCCATGTCGATCACATCGCTGCAGATATTCTGGATTCTCAGGAGGACCGAGTCCTCGGTGTTCCATGCGTACTGTGCGTACTTGGTGAACATTCGTCCGGTCACCAGCTTGACGGCATAGTGGTAGATATCTTCCTTATCCTTGAAGTACTGATAGATTGTGGGGCGCGAGACCCCGCATTCCTGTGCGATGACCGAGAGGTTCGTGTCCTTGTACCCCTGACGGGCGAACACGTCGAGTGCCGTGTGGAGTATCTTCTCTTTTCTCTTTTCGTGGTTGATTCTTTTCGGCATTACACTCTCTTTTTCTTTCTCATTCCATGCAGTATGCTACAATATATCATAATATGTAAATTATAGCCACAACTATAGGAAAAGGATGAAATTATGGTCATAATCGGAACAATTACAGGCGCGCTCCTCCTTCTTTTCATCATCCTTGCCATCCGTACCGCGCTTATGCGCTCTTCTAAAAAAGAGGTATCGGGGATCTCACGAAAAGGAGAAACTGCCGATGACATTTCAAATGCCCCCCTCCACCTGAGCGAAGCTATCCGCTTTGAAACGGTAGCAGGTAAGGCTGAACAGCCGTTCATAGAACTCAGGGAATATCTGAAGGTTACCTACCCTCTCCTTCATGCACACACAATCGAACTCCCTGAACAGACCTATGCACTCCTGTTCCGTATCGACGGAACAGAAGCCTCCCTGCAGCCATCCCTCCTGTGTGCACACCTTGATGTCGTGCCCGCTTCCCCTGAAGGCTGGGAACATCCCCCCTTTGCCGGAGAGATTGCTGATGGTTTCATCTGGGGACGGGGCTCGTTTGATGACAAGGGCTCGACCATTGCGATCCTTGAGACCTTTGAACGAATGCTTCGGGAGAAAATAGAGGTACAGAGAACCTGGTACATCGCTTTAGGAAGCGATGAAGAGGTGAGAGGAGAAGCGGGAGCTGCTCTGATTTCTTCTTTCTTTGCCTCTCAGAACATCCGCTTTGCCTTCGTTCTCGATGAAGGCGGGGCTGTCGCCCAGGGATTCATCCCGCAGGTGAAAAAGGATATTGCCGTCATTGGTCTCAGCGAGAAAGCCTCCCTGACTGCCACCCTTACCGTATCATCTCACGGAGGACACTCCTCCACACCGGAGCAGCCCACTTCAGTCGGTATCCTCGCCCGCGCTGCCAGCCGTATCGAGCATACACGACTGAAAGGGAGCATCACCTACCCGGTAAAGAAGATGCTCGATACCCTGGCACTCCACTCCTCCTTCCCCTTCGCCCTCATCGTGGGAAACTCATGGCTCTTCAGATCCCTCATCATCCGCATCTTCAGCGCTTCGGCAACTATGAATGCACTGGTGCGCTCCACTGCAGCAGTTACGATGATACAGGGAGCGAAAGCTTCCAATATCGTACCGACACAGGCAAAAGCTACCGTGAATATCAGGACACTGCCAGGTGAGAGAGGGAAAGATATCATATCCACCCTTCACCGGATCACCCGTGATCCACGTGTCGAGATTACACTCGAGAGAGATAGTGAGGGAGGCAGGATATCTCCTGCCGAAGGCGAAGCCTATGAGCACCTGACCCGCACGATAGAAAACACCTTCCCCTCTGCAGTAGCAGTTCCCTACCTGATGAGCGGAGCCTCGGACGCCCTACACTATGAGAAGGTATCAGATAACGTCTACCGCTTTTCCCCTGTCCTGACCGACAAGGGAGAGCTGGCACGGATGCACTCGGAGAATGAGAGGCTGTCAGTTGAGAACCTGCATAGAGCGATCAGGTTCTATACCCTGCTCATACAGGAATCATAAACAGGATCAAGATCACTGGGAAAGAAATACATGTCACAGGAACATGGAGCTCTCTGTTCTGTGAGTATAAATTGACATTAGAGCAATGGTGTCATATACAGGGGGAGAAAGGTTATACCCTCTTCTTCCTTCACGTCTTCTGTGTGCAGGACATAGGAAGTATGAAGCTGCCGTGCATATTTCTCTCTGAACTTCTTCAGTGAACTCAGCCTGTAGTTTTTACTCGACTTCACTTCGATCGGAGAAATGTTGTGCCTGCTGCTGATGTTACTCTTTGCGATCAGAAAATCAATTTCCATACGGGAAGAAGCATCATCACGTGACGGATTGGAATAAAAATAGAGTTTACGTCCGCTGGCTGTCAGCATCTGAGCTACGATATTCTCGATTATCATACCAAGGTTGGCTTCCAGCTTGTTGAATAGAATTTTTTTATAGATTTCTTCGCTTACCATACCGTTCTCGTCAAATGAATGAATGATAAGAAGTCCGGTGTCTGCCATATAACATTTCAACCTGACCCGGTCCATATTGAGCCTTAATCCGACATCCGGAGAACTTGAGTTATAACACATGTGTGCAATCATAGCATCGCTCAGCCAGAACAGCGCATCTTCATAGTCTCTCATTCTTGCTCCCTTTTTCAACGAGGAGAGCTTGAATTTCCCTTCATGTCTTTGCAGCTGCGCAGGAATATCATCGAAAATCTGGAGAACCTTCATCTCATTTCCTTTGGCATGTTTTACTATATCAGACCGGTGAAGGGTAAGAATATTCCGTTTCACCCGGTCCACCCTCTCAAAATCGCGGGTATTCACATACGCCTCAACTGCCTGAGGCATTCCTCCAACAATGAGATACTGTCTGAAATAGTCCATAGCCTTTCTATGCATTGCCTGTCCCATCGGTTTTGTATCCTTGAAACAGGTCCTGACAAAATCCATCAGAGTACCATAATCAAGCGCCCACAGAAATTCCTCGAAATCCAGAGGATATATGTTCAGATGATATTCTTCTGAGGGAATGACAATATCCTTTACGTTCTTCTTAATGCTCATGAGTGAACCGGTTTCGATATAGTCGTACCTGCCATCTGCAACCAGGTATTTGATCGCCGCACGTGCTCTCGGAAACAGTTGCACCTCATCAAGTATGATCACAGTCTCCCTTTCATATAATTTCACATTATAATACGTCGACAGATACATAAATAAGGTGTCCAGATTTTCCAGATGGTTGATGAATAGATCTTTAACATCACTGCCTGCACGGTTGAAATCAATCATGATGTACGTTTTATATTCGGCTGATGCAAATTCTTCTGCAATATAACTCTTACCCACTCGACGGGCGCCATCAATTACTAATGCAGTGCTTCCCTTATCTTCCTGTTTCCATTTCAACATATCAGAATAGATCTTTCGTTTCATCGCACCAATCCTCTAAAAACACGATTACATGATTTTCTACATACACTTTATCACACATAATCAAGATCTTCTAGAACATGATTTCTACACGTTTTCAAGGTTTTTAGAGCTCCGGGAATGAGAGAAGTGTAAAATGGATTTTATTTTGTTTATTTCATGCAAAATTGAGTACTATATTTTGATTATTCTTGTTATAATTAGATGTTCTATATTTTATTTTGCAGTTTTCATGTAAAATGGAGGTATTTTTCATGTTACTGGAGTTCACGATAAGAAACTACAAGTCATTTAAAGATGCATGTACATTCTCTATGAAGGTTGCACCGAAGCAGAAAGGATTGGATTACAGCATCCTTTCAGAAAAAATCGGTAGGAACGTATATAAGGGAGTGAGCTCGTCTGTCATCTACGGACCTAATGCTTCAGGGAAGACCAATATTATCGGAGCTATGGATACCCTCAAACAGATCATTCTTCGCGGGCATATCAGAAATGTAGAAGTAAAGGATTCTTCGAACGTTGCCGCTGACACACTTGAACTGATTCCCAACAACACCCTCAGCGATGCAGAACCCGTAGATTTCTCCATTACTTTCATTGATTCAGGAATTCTCTTTGAATATGAAATCTCTCTTGATCTTGGGAAATTCCTTGAACAGGACCATGAAAGGAAAATTCTCAGGGAAGTTCTTCGAGTGAATGGTACCGATATATTTTCGCGCACCGCGTCAGCGTTGGATATAGGGTCTATGGATGGGATAGAATCCTACCTGGTACCGGCATACAAGCAGAATGCTACCAGTGCAGCCGCTCTGGCTCAGAGCAGTCTCAGTGATGAGGAATTTTTCCTCGTGAACGGCTTTAAAACGATGTTCAGCACAAAATTGTCCGCTATGATTACCCAATGGATGGATAAACGTTTCATAGTCGTATACAAATCGGATGCGATGCAGCTGGTACGCAGGTTTTCTGAACCGAAGAAACGATCTATCTTCATAGAGAAGCCCCTGAATGACGCAGCAACCCTTTTCGGAGTCAACTCAAATGCCCTGGGGTATGTGATGGATGGGGAGCATGAAGAAGCTCAGCTCTGTTCTATTTTTACTGAGAATGGGAAGCAGAGGGCAATTCCTGTAGATACTTTCGAATCGTACGGGACAATCCGATTCCTCAACCTGTTCCCTCTCATCCTGAAAACCTTGCAGGAAGGAAGTGTGCTGGTTGTCGATGAATTCGATGCCTCCATACATCCTATGGCATTGATGAATATCATAACGCTGTTCCATAACGATGAGCTTAACATCAATAACGCCCAGCTGATATTCAACACACACAATCCGATCTTCCTGAATTCAAACCTCTTCAGGCGGGATGAGATCAAGTTTGTGGACCGTGATGACGAGACACTTTGCAGTACACACTATTCCCTGTCTGATTTCGGCACCGCAGGTGCTGCCGGGGTGCGATTGACTGAGGATTACATGAAGAATTATTTCATTGATCGCTATGGAGCTATAAAGAGTATTGACCTCGCTCCTGTCATCCAGAGCCTGATTGGTGGGAAGAAGGAGGAGTAGATGAAAAAGGAACTTTCAAAACCCTTCTATTTCTCAGTCGAAGGGGAAACAGAACTCTGGTATTTCTCATGGTTGAGCCGATGTATCAATGCTTCAAAAGCAACGTATAGAGCTTCATTTGATTGCATGATTGAAAAAAATCCTCTGTCCAGGGTTAAAGGCATGAGTGTTTTAGGAAAGACGGCAATCTCTCACATTGTTGATCGCGAAAGCGAGGAGCCGGTACTTGTCCAGCAGTTTGCAGCAACCCTGGAACGCATGAAAGCGGCTCAACGAATTGGAAAATCGATAACCTACAAACTTGGGTACAGCAATTTTGCATTCGATCTATGGATGGTACTCCACAAAACGGATTGCGCCGGAGCTTTGAGTTATCGTCACCAGTATATCGGTAAGATAAACAGGGCTTTTCAGGAGCGGTTTTCTTCTATGGATGAGTACAAGAAGGAAGCAAACTTTAAAAGATTATTGGGAAAGCTGACATTGGCCGATGTATGGACTGCAATCAGAAGAGCAGAAAAAATCATGAAGAAACATAAGGATAACGGGTATCCTTTACAGCAGTATTGCGGATATACGTTCTACTCAGTCAATCCGTCTCTTTCCGTCTGGCTGGCAGTGAAGCATATCTTGAACGAAGGCGAAGTTCCACGTGAACTTGCATAGTCTCTACATGCAGACATAGCTGAACGCATCAGCTCCACTTCTGAATCTCTATGATATTGCCCTCCGGGTCACGTGCGTACACCAGACAGATACTCCCCACCCCGTCAACCTCTCCATCAACGAGAGTTCCAAGGAGAGATCCCCCGTGCTCGAGAAGGAGATTCATCTTCGCTTCGACATCATCCACCGAGAATGCGATATGACCGAACCCTTCCAGATTGATCGCCTTATCACCGTTGACTTTGTTTTTCCCATACTCGAAAATCTCGAGTGTGGGACCCTCTTCCACTCCTTCATAGCCGGGTAGATAGAGGTGTATGCCCCTGATACGGGCATCTGTGATACCGGTGAGCCGATCAACCCACAACCCTGTCAAATCCCTTTCAGTTTTCTTCTCTCTGCAGTCAAACACTGTAATATAGAACTCGGCAAGTGACTTTCAGTCTCTTGCTATCAGGTTAACATGGGAAAATCGTGTACTCATCGCAGCTCTCCTCTTACAGAGAGTATATAGGAACCGGGGGAATCGCTCCATCTTCTCTTTTACCGGCGGACTGTTCGCATAATTTTCATACTCTCCTCACTTTATTTTCACATCTTCACTTTTTAATGATAACACTAATCTTATAACCAAATGAGACTTACACGAGGAAGAGATGAACATTATCCTGAAAAACATTTACAAGAGCTTCGATCATGTTCAGGTCCTCGCTGACTTCTCTCTCACCATCCCCTCCGGGAAACTCACGACGCTTCTAGGTGCCTCCGGCTGTGGAAAGACAACACTGCTACGCTGTATCGCAGGTCTTGAAACTCCCGAGACCGGGGACATTCTTTTCGAAGAAAGAATCGTCTTTTCATCGGAAAAACGGATACATATTCCTCCGGAAAGGAGACATCTTGGTTTCGTCTTTCAGGACTTTGCCCTCTGGCCTCACATGAATGTTTTTGAAAATACCGCCTTCGGCCTCAGGGCTTCAGGAGAAACAGCAGATATCGAAAAGAAGGTCATGGAGGCTCTTGATTCTGTCAGACTCACCGAGTACGCCCACCGTTATCCCCACCAGCTTTCGGGAGGACAACAGCAGAGGGTGGCCTTCGCCCGTGCAATCGCTATCGATCCTGATTGCATTCTCTTTGATGAGCCTCTCAGTGCTCTCGATGCGAATCTGAGAGCACAGATGAGAAGCGAACTGCAGGAACTGGTCAGGCAGAGGAATCTCACAGCTGTCTTCGTCACTCATGATCAGGGAGAGGCTCTCAGCATTTCGGATAATATCGTGGTGATGAATGAAGGAACTATCATGCAGTCGGGAACGCCCGAAGAGATCTACAACTCTCCCGCCGATACGTTCACAGCTTCGTTTGTCGGCAGCGGTAACTGGCTTTCAGATACACAGATGATCCGTCCCGAGAATATATCACTCACCCCGGTGGATCATTCGATCTCGGAGCGGATGAGTGTGGTTTCATGCCAGTTCATGGGAGACCGCTACATGCTTTCTCTTTCAAGACACGGAGAGGATGCTTCTTCCCCCCAGTGGCTGGTCCCCTCACATATAAGAATTCAGCCGGGAAATACGATTCAGGTTCATATTCCCCGTTCACATATCATCACGTTTTAGAAGTTTTTCTGAAGGAGGAAAACCATCATGACCAAACGCACAATTGCCGCACTCATGACTATCGCTCTGCTAAGTTCAGCTCTGTGGGCAACAGGAACAGTTGAAACCGCACCTTCGGAGAGCAAGCTCTCCGGTAAGGTCGTCGTCTACGCACCGAGCCCGACAGGACTCGCAGATGCAATCGCTGAAGGATTCACTGCCAAGACCGGTGTTGAAGTCGAGATGTTCCAGGGAACAACCGGCAAGATCAACGCACGTCTCGAATCAGAGAAGGCAAATCCCGTCGCTGACGTTGTCATCGTCGCTTCCTGGCCTGCCGGCATGAAACTGAAAGATGATGCAATGAGCTATACTCCGGCAAACCTGGATAAGATGAATCCTGGCTGGATCGACAGCGACAGCAAGCTCTTCGGGTACAGCGCATCGGCTGTTTCAGTGATTTATAACACCACCATCTTCCCCACCCTCGATATCAACGACTGGGAAGACCTCAGTGCTCCCGCATACCGCGACCAGATCGTCATGCCGGATCCCGCAGCTTCAGGGTCATGTGCCGATTTCATTTCAGGTTACATCTACGCGTATGGAGATGAAGGCTGGAACACCATTGACGCTCTTGCTGCAAACGGACTCACTGTCCCCGGTGCGAACAAGGTATCTCTTGCAGCGGTCACCACCGGAGAGAAGGGTATCCTCCTCGCAGGCGTCGACTATAACGGTTTCGACTCAATCGCCAAGGGCGAACCCCTTGGGATCTTCTACCCCGCGAGCGGTACAGTGGTCAATCCGAGACCTGCAGTAATTCTCAAGACGAGCAAGAATGTCGAAAATGCGAAAGCTTTCATCGACTACCTCCTCAGTGACGAGGCTCAGAAGATGGTTGCAGATGCATACCTTCTCCCCGGAAGATCAGATATTGTGGCTGACAAGAGATCAAATATCAGCGACATCCCTCAGATCGACTCCGACTGGGACTGGATGATGGCTCACTCATCAGAGATCATTGATACATTCACTGAAAAGACATCAAAATAGGGTAACCTGAATTGAATATCATTCACTGTAAGGGCGGGAGATGAATACTATCTCCCGTACCGACCGGAAGGGACCGGCACTTCTGCTCACCCTCGCGGTACTCTCAGTGCTCGTGCTCTTCCCGGTCTTCGCCATTCTCATCAGATCAGTGGTGAGCGAAGGACACCTCGAGCTCGCCAATTTCCTCTCCACCGTCTCACAGGCGAAGTACGTCGAAACGATAGGGAACTCCCTCTGGGTCGGCCTGTGGGTCGTTATCGCATGCACGATCATCTCACTCCCCCTTGCCTACATTCTCACCCACACAGAACTTGAACGCCACTCGTGGCTCAACATCATCTTCCTCATCCCGTTCATGACTCCCCCCTTTATAAACTCCATGGGCTGGATGCTCTTCATGCAGAAAAGGGGACTCCTCCAGCAGCTTATCCCTCAGACCGAGGGACTGGATGAATTCTTCTTCTCATTCACCGGTATGGTGCTCATCATGTCATTCAACACCTTCCCCTTCATCTACAACATCCTGAAGAACACGCTCAAGCAGACCTCGTCAAACCTGGAAGAGGCAGGCGCCGTCTTCGGAGCTTCATTTGTTTACCGTGTGAAACGAATCCTGCTCCCCCTCCTTACCGGATCCTTCGCCGTAGGCGGTCTCCTCGTGTTCGTCAAAACTCTCAGCGAGTATGGAACACCGGCGACAATGGGAAGGCGAATAGGTTTTCCCGTCTTTACCACCGAGATTCACACAAGCGCCGTCATGGCTCCCGTAGACTTCACCAAAGCCGCCTCCCTCGCCTCTATCCTCGTGTTCATCTGCCTCCTCTTCTGGCAGCTGCAGGTAGTCGTGAAAGAAAGGACCACCTGGTCGATGGTGGGAGGCAAGGGGGCAAAAGTAGTCCCCCGTCCCCTCTCGCTCCCTAAAAAAATCATAGCGTGGGGGTATATAGCTGCGGTGCTGATCCTATCGATCGGCATTCCCTACTTCTCGGTAGTCACAACCTCACTGATCAAACTCAGAGGGTACGGAATACAGAGCGGAAACTTCACCTTCAACAACTACATCGAGTTGTTCACAGCAAACCGCAAAGGTATCTCAGCTCTTATGAACTCCCTCTCCTTCGCCCTCATCGCTTCGACACTCTCCGCCCTTATCGGGATATGGGCAGTTCTCATGACCTACAGCAGAACAGACGGTGGGCTTCGCAACCGCGCCTCCCGTGCACTGGAAAAACGGATGGGAAGGGGGATAGCACTCACAGCCCTCCTGCCTCAGATGGTACCACACATCGTCTTCGCCATCGGCTTTATGATATTCTGGAACAACCTTGCCCGCATCATCCCACTGTACAACACAAAAGCGATGCTTATCCTCGCCTACACTGTCCTCTTCCTCCCCTACTCGTACCAGTACGTCAGCGACGCGCTCAGTCAGATCTCCCCCAACCTGATCTACGCAGCCCGTGTATACGGCGCCGACACACCCTATCTCTACAGAAGAATCACACTCCCCCTCGTACGCAACGGAATCATATCGGCATGGATGATGGCCTTTATCATCTCCTTCAGAGAACTCGTCGTCACCTCCCTTATAGCCCCAACAGGCACATTGACCGTCTCCACCTATATCATGCAGGAATTCGACCAGGGAAGCGTATCACGCGGAATGGGAATGGCAGTGATCTGCATGCTCATGACCCTCACCATCCTTCTCCTCCTCCAGCTCATCCCGCAGGGAAATAAAAAAAGCTGAAACACCTCTGAACTGCAAGATTATAAGCAGGTTTAAACCTTTTTCCCCGCTCCCTTTATTCCTGTAGTATACTACTCACGAGAGATACGGATCACTCGCTATGGATTCACCAAGGAGGACACCATGGGTAATCGAGAAAAGTCCGCACTCTATCTGATCATACTCCTTGCACTCCTTGCCTTATTCCTCACAGGATGTGACCTCTTAGGGTCTGGAAACGGCACATTCAATTTCATCAGGACACCCCGCAACCTTCTGTTCGTGGAACAGACAGATTTCAGCGGCTCGAGCGAACAGTCGATGACTGACATGCTCTTCGATCCTCCCGAGGATCTCGGAGCAACAAGCTATACCCTGCAGCAGTCAACTGACGGGGGAACCACCTGGAACAACTTCCAGTATTACGGGGAAGACCTCACCACCACCGAAACGATCAATGACAACTTCAGTATCGATCTCGGCTCCGACTGCATGATCCGCCTCGCCATAACAGGCGGAACCTATGATGGTCAGTACTCCAATGAAGTGGAGGTGACTTTATCTACGGTCGATACCTACTTCTCAGCCTGGTCTATATCACAGGGGGGACACTATTACGGTCTTGATGATAGCGGCAGCGGAGAAACGATCTCAGCATCCTTCACCGTCAAGAACAATACCCCGGACTTCGATGAAGTGGCAGGAGCTCTTTCCTACCAGTGGTACCGACTCGATCCTGATGACTTTGAACAGATGACAGCCATTCCCGGTGCGACCTCAGCATCGTACACGACAACAGCTGCCGACGAGGGGTACATCATGGTGATACGGGCAACGGGAGACGGTGTGAATGCCGGTGGCTACTGTCAGCTCATGGGACCCTATATCACCTGAGATTGACTGAATACTCTCTCATATCCCTCTCTATTCCCCCACAGCTACCAACTGGTGTCTGTGGGGGACCATATACCGGGTCTTTTCCATAGCAAATCTCTAAGATAAACAGTTTTTTTGTTTATCCTGACTTTCTCTTCTTTTGCCACGATACTGTATATAGGTTTAAAAGGAGAAGGAATTTTCATGTTATTATCTTTTCATGTAAAAAATAGCAGATCAATTCTCGATATCACTATCCCTATGACGTATGGAGAAAGAAAGGCTCCGAACGGGTATGAAGAGATGGAATTATCTCCTTTTCTTGAAGCAGGTGCCATTCGAACCGTACCCTGTCTGGCAATGTACGGGGCCAATGCATCGGGTAAATCGAATATCGTGAAGGCCTTCCTTTCCCTGACGGGAATAGTACGAAGAAAATATCTTCCGGCAACCTACTCCCCGAACAAACTGCATCCGGAGGATTCCATCATCTCGTATGCACTGGAATTTCTGAAGAATGGACACACCTATCGGTATACGCTGGAGACAGACAACAGAGAAATTGTTTCCGAGAAGCTTGAGGAAAATTCCACCTGCATGTTTTCCGTGGAGAAGAGAACCTTGCATGCCTTGAAAATCACTACCGACGTGTATACCGAGGATAAGCTCTCTGCCATTTTCTCAGTTGAGTGTCTCAACCAGGAACGATTGTTTCAGACTCCCTTCCTTACTGTGGTAGGGAAGAATTACGCCGGACTGAACACCTCGATGTCAGCAGCCTTCAGCTATATCATCAACAATATCGAAGTGTATCCCAATAACAACTTCCCCTTCTCCCTCTCTCTGGGCAAACTTGCAGGAACCTATGAGAACAAAGAAGTGCAGGCAGCCTTCGATGATATCGTGTCGATTCTACGCAAACTCGATATCGATATCACCCGCATGGAGTACACACAGAATGTCATATAGAATACGTATAAGGAAAGAAGAATCCCTGCACGCAATTATGAGCTCACCCTTACCGACCATTCAATCACCGAGACTGAAATCAATTCGTACCACAAGGATATCGGTGGCAATGAAGTTCAGTTCAACTTCAACGAAGAATCGGCGGGCACTCAGCGTGTTGCAAGCCTCCTGGGAATTGTGTTAACAGCTCTAAAGAAAGGAACTGTACTCATAATCGATGAGCTGGGAAATTCCCTCCATCCCTTTTTATTCGCTGAGATAGTACGGATGTTCAAGGATAGAAGATATAATACTTCCAATGCACAGCTGGTGTTCACCACCCATAACACTGATATCATGGAACAGGATATGATGCGGGTATCTGAGATAGGAATAGTGAACAGAACACTGAAGAAGGGAACCACCCTCAGACGAGTGTCTGATTTTGACGGTGTCAGGAATGTGACCAATTTCAGGAAACAGTACCTTGAGGGAACCTTCTCCGGGATTCCTTTTCCATATAGGTAGGATGCTGGGTATGTGGTACTCTTAACAGGAGGGATAGCGTATGATGAAAAGCATCACAGCGAATGATCTGAAGATAAAAGGAATCACTCTCCTTGATCAGCTTGTTTCCAGTGAACAGGGGGCGTTCATTACCGTTGGAGGAAGGGAACAGTATGTCATTCTCTCCATTGAAGCGTACAACTACCTGCGTGAGTGCGAGCTGGATGCGGCACTTGCGGAATCAGAAAAGGATAATCAGGCAGTGAAATCTCATTGCGGCACTATTGAGGATCATCTGAAACGACTGAAGATCTGAACCATGTTCCTATCTGTTTTCAGAGAATCATGTATAATGTCTTACAAGGAGTGATGCCATGCAGATCGGATGTACGAAGAAGCTGATGGACTTTATTGGAACGGAGCAGGAACCTGCTGATGATTCTCTGGATCCTATTCTCACCTGGAGTGCGAACCTTGTCACGCTCAATCGTAAACGTACGCTTGTTGTGATGAATGATGCATCTTCCTACCGTTACATTTTGTACGGGGTGAAGAAAAGAGATCTCAAGTATCTTGATGAACTGATTCTCGAAGGAATTGGAGAGTGCCTTGAAGTAGAGAATATCACACCCGAGATACGAAGGCGGTACCTCGATGAGTGTGAAAGAACCATCACCTACACCAAGACCGCGAACCGATCCGTTGTCGCCCGTCTCAACCAGATATGCGGCAGAGTCTCGTATACAGGGCATTTCATGAAAGCTGAGCAGATACACCAGAGCCATTTCCTCAGGAGACTGAATGAAGACTTCTTCAGTGTGGGGGAGAAGTACTTCTCTGTTCCCGATACCTTTGCAAAAACCCTTTCAAACCGGTACGGAATCTCTGCGCACCGCTCCAGGGCAGGAGAATTGGAAATAAGCCTTGACCTCCACATTCCCTGCCGTCGCCGTATCATCATCCCTCTCAATTACACCTTCCATCAGCTGCATACAGCACTTCAGGGACTGTTTGCATGGCAGGGTATTCACCTCCATGAATTCACTATCGAAACATATCCCGATGGGAGAGTGAAGGAAACGATCACAGAAGGAGAGAAGGAGATAGTAGCAGAAGGAGAGACCTGCTGGGAAGATTCGGAGGTCCTTCTTTCTGAGGTGTTCCCCGCTCACCGGGAAATCACCTATACCTATGATTTCGGTGATAACTGGGAGCATCGCATTTCGCTTATCAAGATTCATGATGATTATGGGAGCGATATCCCTGTCTGCCTGAATTTTGAAGGGGAATCCCCTCTTGAGGACTCAGGCGGACCTCCAGGTTACGAGCGTATGATGGCTGTACTGAATGACCAAGAGCATCCTGCTCATGATCAGATAGCAAAACAGGTCAAGTTCTTCTCATGGAGAACAGCCGACCTGGAAAGGATCAATATCAGCATGCGCACCTCTTCCCGCATGTGATCTCACATACGGCTATTCAGATACGCTGACTGCTGTACCATCGATTGGAGAGGGGTGATCACCTTCCGCAGCATTTCTTGTATTTCTTTCCGCTCCCGCAGGGACAGGGTTCATTCCTTCCTGTCTTGTTCATCACAGGGAAAGAGAAGGAAAGCTCTTCAGCTGCTGCAAAGTTTTTCGTCGTCTTGAATGCTTTGCGTTCCTGATCGTCACTGTAGAGATTT
Organism: Sphaerochaetaceae bacterium; assembly: GCA_963677695.2. Taxonomy (GTDB): domain Bacteria; phylum Spirochaetota; class Spirochaetia; order Sphaerochaetales; family Sphaerochaetaceae; genus SABI01. The sequence goes on from CAXXUJ010000001.1 coordinate 813,602, forward strand.
TTCAGCATGCGCTGCCGCCTTTTCAGTTTCTCACGGAAGTCGGGACATTCAGCGATATAGGCATGAATGAGAGCATCCTGGTTATCATAGGACACCCCTTCGTTGAACCATTTTCCTTTTTTGTAGTCATAGTGGATTTCAAGGGAAGGTTCGACAGCGGTTCGAATTCCATCCAACACCTTGTAAAAAACAAGCCTGGAATCTGTGCACCTGCAGGTCGGAGAAAAACAGTATGCATCCAATATGGCATACTCGATACCTTCGACGTGGATTCTATCCGGGTAGGCATGAGGAAACACATGAAAATACGGAAGCATCTCCCCCGACTCGAAACCTGCAGCATCGAAATCAAATGTAAGACCTTCTGTACTTGTCAGCTGATCGGTTATCTTTAATTTCTGTTCACAGTAATGCTGATCAAGGACACTCCATGTATAATCATCGAAATCACTGATGATCAGAGAAAGCAGCTTATAATCCTCCTCTCCCTCCTTTGGAGCGATCATTTCCTTTTTCTTGACATCTACAACCATGACGACTGGTTCCCACAGCGAATCCTTTTCAGTCACTCGAAGACCAAGGGTTCCGCAGTCACAGAAAGGGTCGTGACAGATAGAATAGATTGTCAATTCATACTCTTTTGATTTTTCCTTTGTCGGTCCAATCGAGCATAGCATCTCAGGCTTCATGACTTTCCGTTTTATTGGCTGCAGGTGATCTAGCACAGGTTCTCTCCTATAATTTGAATCTCAGGACTACCTCGCCCTTCTCTCTGTCGATACTGATGTGGTTTCCATCACTGTCACCGCTGAATAGCGCTTTCCCGGAGGTCGCCATGGTGAGTGTGTTCAGGAAACTGAGCCCCTGATTCAGGACAGCCTCAAGCTGTGCATCTTCCATCTGGGGAGACGGTTCTTTCTTCTCTTCCATGTCCTCAGATTCCTCTCCTATGTCTGCAACTTCAGAGTCTTTCGCTATATCGAGAGCTGGTTCTTCCGGTTCTTCACCTTCGATATCTACGGAAGAACCTGTTTTCTCTGATACTGAATCAGTAGAAATGGGATCAGAGGTTTCATCCTCGGAGAGCATCTCCTGTTCCGTCTGTTCTTCGATGAGTTCATTGATGAATGACGGGGAGGATTCTACGCCCTTCTCGATCTCTTCTTGGAAGAGTTCTCTGATCTGGCTGAGGAATCGGTTCTGCTCTTCCCTGCTGAACTCTACAGCATCGGCCGAGCCTGTAAGAACGGCATTGAACAGTTCCTGTTTCATATGAATGCCTGCAAGGATCTTCTCTTCGATTGAATTCTTGCTCACCAGGTTGATCACATTCACCTTGCTGCTGCTCTGCCCTATACGGTGGATCCTCCCTATCCTCTGATTGAGCCGGGCAGGGTTCCACGGAAGTTCGACGTTAATCAGCAGGTCGCAGTTCTGGAGGTTAAGGCCGACCCCTCCGGCGTCGGTGGAAAGGAAGACAAGACAATCAGGGTCATCCCTGAATTCATCAATCAGTACCTGCCTTTTTGCAACAGGGACTTTCCCGTTGAACAGGATATGACGGATACCCTTCTCTTCAAGCTGTCTGCTCACGAGGTTTTCCATCATCGTCCATTCAGTGAATATGACAGCTTTCCTTCTGTTGCCGATGACCTCTTCCTCTATGATGTCGCTCAGCTCGGAGAGTTTGGGTGAATAACTGGTCTTCTTGTCGACGAGAAATGTGGAATCACACACCATTCTCATAGCCTGCAGGAGTTTCTGCATGAGCAGGAGGTCGACTGGAGAGATGAATTTCTTTTCAATGATCTGCATGAGACCAGACATATATCCCTGATGGATTTGTGTCTGCTTCGGATGAAGAGGGAGGGTGTAGGTGTTCTGAGTAATCTCGGGAAGGGATTCAAACACTTCTTTCTTCGTTCTTCTGATAAGTACATCCTTCAGCTTCTCGTGGATGACATCAAGGTTGCGATATCCGACGATTTTATTCTTCTTATCACGGCTGAGCCTGTAGTGGGTGGCTGCGAATGCCCATAGTGGAGTGAGCAGGCCGGGAGCACAGAACTGCATGATGCTGTACAGATCCTCGAGTTTGTTTTCAAGGGGAGTGCCTGTAATGACGAGGGCATGGGTTCGCGGTAGGGCGTTGATAGCCTGATGGGTCTTTGTCTCGAAGTTCTTGATTCTCTGTGCCTCGTCAAGAATGACGAAGTCAGGTGACCACTGGTCAACTGTCGTGATATCACGCATAAGCGCTTCATAGTTCGTTATTTTGAAGAATGATTCGTCACTGAGGTACTGCCCTCTTCGTTCATCCCTGCTTCCTGCTATGACAAGACATTCCTCGTCAGTGAATTTCTGTATCTCCTGAGCCCACTGACTCTTAAGGGATGCAGGGCATACAACGAGGGTTTTCGAGAAGCCGAAGAGCTGTTTCTTCACCACGGCAACGGCAATTGCCTGTAAGGTTTTTCCCAGACCCATCTCATCAGCGATAAGTGTGCTTTTCCTGAGGGCGGAGAAGACAATTCCCTCCTTCTGGTACGGATAGGGAGAAACCTTGAGAAAAGAGAGATCGACTTTCGCACTTTCAGTACTTCGTTCCATCTCCTTCTCGTAGAAGATCGTGTTCATCTTCTCAAGAAGATGGTCGTCAAAAAGGAGAGGAGTTCCTTCTTCGGTCATGAGGTATGACTCATACAGACGGTAGAGCGGAACCATATCTGATTCCGTATAGACACCAAGGCGTTGGGTAACACAGAGAGGAGCTCCCCGTTTCCGTCCATTCTTCTTATGCTGAGGCGTACTGTACGGGATCGGCATGTCAGTAATGGGGGTAAAGAGCGATTGAATCGTGCTCCTCAGTTCATCATCAACTATCTGATCATAGAATATGACAGGCTTACTCATCCTCGAATCCCAGGTGAGATGAATGAAAGGGAAGCTCTCATCTCTGGTTTCGGGCTCTCCTTTCTTAGTATTCCTCAGCGTTCTGTGGGTAAAAATAAGGTGCTTGCACATGCCCAGATTGCTTGAAGCGAAATCTGCACAGGTACAATGACCCTGAATTGACTCGGAATCGTACACGGTGACAGTGTATGCCTTTCCTTTCTCCCCCCTCACGGTATGCTGCCCCCTGAACAGATCTCCCCTGCTCAAGGAAAGACTCTCTTCAAAGGAACGGTCGAAGCGGGCATCGACCGCCGCCTTCATCACCTCTTCGGGAGTGAGGACCTCGATGGATTCATCCACCTCTTCCTTTACTCTATCCGGAACAGAAGAGCTGCGGTACTCAGGGAAAGCCTCGTTCTTCTTTCTCCCTGAAAGGTCAAGATAGGCGGCGACTGTATGCTTGCAGCCTCTTTCAGGGTAGGGACAGGTGCAGGAGGAATCGAAATGTCCCTCGCCAGCCTCTCCTTCCTCCTCTCTCAGTACAACCTCATACTCTCCATGGGTTCCTGTGAACGAATAAGTATATGTAAGAGGATCATCTTCCACGTCGATAAGGGCATAGCCTCCGAGGTGGTATAGATTCTCTCCCCTTTCATAGATCTTCCTGCTTGCCGCAAGATCGTTTCTGATGTGATCGATTTTCAGGTCTCTGTTCATGTATCAGTTGTACCATGGAAATGGAGGATATCACTAGACGAAAAGAATATAGAAGAGGATAATTCCCGTAAGAATAGAGTTGACGATACATGAGCCTGTCTATTCTTCAGCGACTCATGTACAATGGATCAGAGCGTAGCTGATTATTAGAACATATGGTTTTAAGTCGATGTTGCGACTCAAGGAGGGTGACATGAACCCACGTGTTACAGCAGTATCACCAGAAGCGGACTTCACCTTGCTGCTGACATTCTCTAACCAGGAAAAGCGGGTATTTGATGTAAAACCGTATCTGGATAAGGGAGTCTTCAGGGAGTTGAGGGACCCTGCAATATTCAGCACCGTAAAAGTCTTTCATGGAAGCATCCAATGGATACACGAACAGGATTTCTGTCCTGATACGTTATATGAAGAGGGAATACCTCTCTCCTGAGGTGCAGATATACTGCGTGTCAAAGAATTCAGGTCTGAGGACCTCCCGTTTATTACCATTCATTCCCATCTCTTACGATACCCATCATTGATTCGATAGAATGCCATCTCTCCATTTCGATTACACGTGCATTTTGTTCAGTGAATTCTGAATGTTCTCATATTTTTTCCCGATACACGAAGCACTCTTTTACTCCTGCCGGTACTTCCTATGTAGGGCACTCAAGGTGCTCGAAGAGGAAATTTGTATGGACACGAAGAACATTGCTCAGAATATCGAACAGATGATGAAAGTAAAGGGAGTAAGCATTGAAGAGCTCTCCATCAGGGTGGGTCTCGGTGCGACCACCCTGGCTCAGGTGATACGGGGAAGGCTTGTTCCCGGCTCGACGCTTGTGATGAAGATCGCAGAGGCTCTCGATATGGAAAGTTCAGAGCTGCTTTCAGAGAGCGTGATGCTGAAGTCTCTCCGCTTCCGCTCGAGGACGCTGAACAACGCAGAGAGGCTGAAAAGAAGGGAGAGTATCAGGAAGGCGGGGATGTGGCTTGCAGACTACTCTGCTTTGGAAAAGGAGCTTGATGATACAAGACCCTATCTTCTTGAGAACATTGTCTCCTCCTCCCCAACCGCAGCGGCTGTCACTGCCAGGGGAGCTCTCTCTGTAGGGGAGGCATCTCCCCTGTACGGTCTCAGTAATATTTTAGAAAACGGCGGCATCAAGGTACGGGTGGCTGACTTCGGATTTCCGAAGACCTGGGGGTTTTCGGTAGGGAAAGGTGAAGGAGGACCTGCCATCATCATCAATACGGGAAGATATCTGACAGCTGAGCGTCAGCTCTTCACCTTAGCCCATGAGCTCGGTCACCTGATCCTTCACCACCACACCTATGAACCTTCGATAGAGAGTGAGCATGCAGGAGAGGAAAAGGAGGCGAACGAGTTCGCCGGCAGCTTCCTGCTGCCTCAGAAGGCTTTTGTCGATACGTGGGATGCCTGTGAGGGACTTTCCTTCGTTACGAAGGTACTCAAGGTGAAGAGTATCTTCTCAGTCAGTTACCAGACGGTACTGATAAGGCTGAATGCATCAGGGGGAGCGACAGGTCTTTCAGAGCTGAACAGGAAGTTCGCCATAGACTACAAGAGAACGTACTGTCATGACCTGAAAAACTTCTACGAACCCTTTTCTTTGAGTCCCTCGATGCTCACTCCGGTACGGTTCTCTTCACTTGTTAAAAGAGCGTACGAAGAGAAGCTCGTCACCTTCCCCCGTGCCGCTCAGATGCTGGGTCTCTCTGTGACCGAGATGAGGATGAGAGTCAACGAGTGGAGCGCTGAAAAGAAAAGACTCCGGTCTTCCTGAATCGGACCGGAGCTGAGTGCGGATTGAGTGAGTGCTTTAAAGGACGTCACTCACTGTTGCGACCATGACGGCCTTGATAGTGTGCATTCTGTTTTCGGCTTCATCGAAGACGACAGAGTTCTTGCTTCTAAAGACCGAGTCGGTCACTTCCATCTCCTTGATACCGTAGGTCTCCTCGACCATCTTGCTGACCGAGGTGTTGGTGTCATGGAAGGCAGGGAGGCAGTGCTGGAACATCACCTCAGGGTTACCCGAGGCTGCCATCAGCTCGTCATTGACCTGGTAGGGAAGAAGGAGTTTTATCCTCTCTGCCATCTGATCCTCTTCTCCCATCGATACCCACACGTCGGTGTAGATGACATCTGCATCCTTGACAGCTTCCTTGGGATCGATGATGTACTCGAGCTTCGCACCCGAAGATTCACAGTCGCCTTTCAGCTCTTCCATCAGTTCCTTGTTTGCAGGAAGCTCGGCGGGGCTGGTAATGACAAAGTGCATTCCCATCTTGGCTGCTCCGATCATCAGTGCATTTGCCATATTGTTTCTTCCATCACCGACGAAAACGAATTTGATTTCGTTCAGGGGTTTTGTGCTGTGTTCCCTGATCGTCATGAAGTCGGCAAGGATCTGGGTCGGGTGGTCGATATCGGTCAGACCGTTGTAGACGGGAATGCCTGCAAACTCGGCGAGTTCCTCGACGAGTTCCTGGCTGTTGCCCCGGTACTGAAGACCGTCATAGAAGCGGCCGAGTACCTTTGCGGTATCTTCGATTGATTCCTTCTTTCCCATCTGCGAGTTGGTCAGGTAGGTGACCCCAGCCCCTTCATCCATAGCTGCCACTTCAAAGGCACATCTGGTTCTGGTGGAGGGCTTGTCGAAGATGAGGACGATGTTCTTTCCTTCGAGCAGTTTCTCGTAGTTCTTGTCTTGTTTCTTTTTCTTCAGCGTATCTGACAGGTCCAGGAGGTAGGTGATCTCCTCTGCAGTGTAGTCTTTCAGTGTCAGTAAACTTCTTCCTTTCAAATTCATACCTTCAATTCTCCTCAATGTCAGATTCATTCTCAGTCTCTGTATCAATAGACTCGACTGAGCGAAGTTTCTTCTGTATCGTATCACTTCTTTTCGTAACCTGCGAGAGGTCACTGGTGGCAAGATCGAGATGTTTCCTCATTTTATCGAGGAGAATCCCGAAACGGGATATCTCAGACTTCACTGCTGAGAGGAGGTGCCACACCTCACTCGAGCGCTTTTGGATGGCAAGAGTCCGAAATCCCATCTGAAGGGAGTTCAGGAGAGCCGCAAGGGTTGTGGGACCGGCGATGGAGATCCGGTAGAGCCTCTGGATCTCCTGAACGAACCCGGGAGAACTCAGCACCTCGGCGTACAATCCTTCGGTGGGAAGGAACAGGACCGCGAAATCGGTGGTGACAGGGACGTTGATGTACTTATCGCTCACATCCTTTGCCTCTTTTTTCACCCTCATCAGGATTGCCTTCTTCGCCTCTTCTACCGCCGCCTTCTCCCCCTTCTCACGGGCATCGACAAGACGCTCGTAATCTTCCTTGGGAAACTTCGCATCGATAGGAAGGAGAACCGGCTCATCATCATTCATTCCGGGAAGGCGGATGGCGAACTCCACCCGCTCGCTGCTGTTCTTTTTTGTAGCCACATTAGTCATATACTGGGAAGGGGTGAGCACCTCTTCGAGGATCGCATGGAGCTGGAACTCTCCCCACATACCACGTGACTTCACATTGGTAAGCACCCTCTTCAGGTCTCCCACCCCGTCAGCAAGCTGACTCATCTCGCCCAGACCCCGATTCACGGCGCTCAGCTGTTCACTGACCACCTTGAACGATTCTCCGAGCCGCTTTTCGAGGGTGTCATGCAGCTGAGTGTCGACAGTGCTTCTTATCTGCTCAAGCCGTTTCTCATTGCTCTCCTGGAGGGAAGAGATCTTTCTGTCTATCGTCTCGTTCACCTGGAAGAGCTGGTTCTGTGTAAGAGAAGCCATCTGAGTCAGCGTGCCCGCACTCTTCTCATTCTGCTCGCTCATAAGAACGCGAAGCTCCTTCTCCAGCTTCTGCACACTCTTTTTCATCACAAGGAAAGAGATCAGGGAGACAGAGGCAACAGTGAGAATAATGAGAGAAATCAGAACCAGTGTACTCATAGCGTACCTCCTTCTTCGGTGAAATTGTCTTACTCTTTGTGCATCACATCATAGAAAAAAGGATGGATTCTATCAAGTTGGAGAGGTTATGGAAGATCAGATACACTGTCAGCCGCTGTATCGGCTATGGCGAAGGCCGGCTCCATCCGTGCCATCTCAGTAAACGATATCCTCAATTCTTCTGCGATATCCCTCCAGGACCGAACGACCGATACCACCTCATGTATAATCTCTCTTGCTTTCGTATCGTCCAATCTGAAAAAGGGAGCTACATGGAACATGAGTTCAAGATCTCTTCTGTTATCATCACGGGAAATATTGAGCGAAAGATCATTTCCATATGGCAGCGGATTTATATCATACGCAGGAGATAATACCCACCCTTCGTCGGTAAGAAGGAACCCGTGATTTCTCAGGTGATCATCAGTATTGGAAATAAGAATGGAAAAGAGAATTCGCCTCCATAACTGCTCCAGATCATCACGTATACTCGCTCCATTGCGTACAAGGAAATCCGCAAGATCGAGATAGCTTGCACCGGAGTCTCCATCGCGTCTACCCGTCATAGTCATAGCCGAGGAGAAGTGTATTCGTTCTCCTTCTGTGGTGCGATCGAATCTTTTTGTCAGAAATGTATCATACTCACCCGAAAAATTCTGAAGTACAGCAGGCGATGTCTGTATCCCGGCACGTTCGGCAAGAATATGTGCCAGGTATTCCCACCTCGCAACGTTAAACCTGTCATGAGCACTGGGGAATTTTGCGATCCATGGATGACCGGATTCATCAACAACCCCGGCTTTCGGTCTCGCTCCGCCTAGAGAACTTCCGGGTGCTATGAGCATATTCAGCCACATATCATACTCGGGATCATTCTCACTTCCCGCATACTCCAATTTTCGACTGATGGACTCAAGTCTCTTCAGCTGAGTCCAAGGAGGGGTTGCGAATTCATGATTGTCGTCAAGGAACGGCCCTTCTTCAGATAGTCGAAAACGAAGACCTCCCATCCTATGTTCATCATACACGCCTAGAAGATAATCTGATTCATGCAGCACCCTTCTCTCTCTTCCTTCCAATCGCGCCATCTGTATTTCCCGTCTATCCATCAGGGTTCGTCCCCATCTATCCGGACAGGTATCAAGAAATACTCCAAAGTTCATATGCTCACGCCGTGTATACTGCGGCCCTGGAAAATTGAGAAGAAACGGATCAAGTGAGATATGCTGCTTTCTCGCAAGCCATTCAGGAGCATACTCAAAAGAAAACACTTCTTTTCCTCTTGTAACAGACACATGAAGATTTCCCACGTGTATAGGAGTGGTCATTCCCTGCCAGTGGGCATATACGTAGATGTTCTTCTCCCTCTGAAATGAACTCTTCATTCTTTCTCTCTCTTATTCACCCGTTCCCTCGGACTCTTCAGTCCAAGGTCCTGAAGGCGTCTTCCCACCTCATCATCTTTCGCAACTTCGTTCAGGTCATATTCAAGACCGAGGCAGAACAGGACATTCGCATAGATGCCGAAGGAAACGGCAGGGTTCCCGTTTTCCACTTTCCTGAGCGTCGTACGGGTGATCCCCGCCCTCTGGGAGAGCATCTCTGTCGTGATACGACGTCTCAGACGGGCAAGGCGGATGCGCTCTCCGAAGTCACTCATGATGTCCTGCACTGACGGAAGCACCGTCACACTCTTTCTTGACACCCTAATCCTCCAATAATGATTATTATATCAACCATCTATAGATATATTGTATATAATAATATCCTTTATTTCAACAATAAAAAGGAGAAAGATTGAAATGGAGGAATCTGTCGTCTCTGTGTGAGTACCAGTGCAATGCAGGTTCGGCTGCGACCTATTCCGTGATACCTTTTCACGCATATTCCTCACTTATGGCAGATTTTGTTGCGAAATCTACGTATGCATACAGCGAAATTTGCTTTGTTTTAAGGTGTTGAGATACCTTTCTGAATTTGTTTCATTTCCATCAATGACAAGTGACATAAGTTATGATAGAATGGGAGCACACTACAGGAGGAGCAGTGAGCAGCAGATGAGCAAGACAAGAAAACCCCTCTCGATCAAGCATACCATAGTCATCGTATTCGAAGCCGTCACGATCATCTCTGCGCTTCTCATCATCGGTCTCCTGTTCACACGCTGGACGCGCTCAGCTCAGGAAACGAGTATCACAATATCATCAACAATCGCACGTGATGTTTCCAAGCAGATCATATCCTTCATGGAAGCACCTCTCAAGGTGAACGATGAGAACCACAAGATCATAGAGAACGGGATCCTCTCATTAGAGGATCAGAAACTGAGGGAGAAGTTCTTTGCAGGAACCCTGGCAAGCCAGAACGAACAGATCTACTCATTCAGTATCGGAACGGTGGACGGGGAGTACTACGGTGCACGGCGTAATACAGCCGGAGAGATTGAGATCATGAGGAATAACGCCTCTACAGGCGGTCATTCATGGTACTACTCGATCAATGACGATCTCACTGCATCTGATATCGCAGTGAAACTGAACCTGTTCGACCCGAGGACGAGGGAATGGTACAAAGCGGCGCTCTCAGCGGACGGTCCTTCCTTCTCTCCGGTCTACCAGCACTTCGTGATGAACGACCTGACGATCTCCGCCGCGATTCCTGTCAAGGCTCAGGCAACAGGGGAACTCATCGGTGTCATGGGCTCCCACATGCTCTTAGGGGATGCAGGAGACTTCCTCGGGGAAGCGATCAGCGACTATGACGGGTATGCGTTCATCGTGGAGAAGAAGAGCGGATACCTCATCGCAAACTCGATGGGACTGAAGAACTTCATCACAAAGGATGACAATACCTCTCAGCGCCTGACACTCGATGATATCGAGAACATGGCAGTTCAGGGGATCTCTAAAGAGTATACGGGAAAGGAAACCTCCTTCATCACTCACCCGGAAGATATCGACAACACACTCTTTGTCAGCGTGCGAGATATCAACCTGCCGGGGATCGACTGGATGGTCGTCACCGCCGTCCCCGAAGCCTTCCTTTATCACAACGCAAGAAAGAGCATCGGCCTTACAGGCTACCTTGTCCTTGTCGCCCTCATCCTCTCGATCGGTATCTACTACCTGATATCACGCAAGCTGTGGAAACCAATGGACAGCCTCCTCGCCGTAGCAGAATCCCTGTCGGCGGGAGACCTCGATAAGAGAGTCGAGATCTCAAGACATGATGAGATCGGTACGATATCGGCAGGTCTGAACCACGTTGCCGACAATATGCAGTACCTGATCAACAACCTGGCCAAGATCGTGAATGAAAGGACCGAGGAACTCAATCAGGCGAACAGCGAACTCGGTCAGAGCAGGAATGAACTGCAGACCCTCCTTGATTCAACAGCCGAGGGAATTCTCGGTATCGACCTTGAAGGAAACTGCCGTTTCCTCAACAGAGCCTCCCTCAGACTTCTCGGGTACACGCACCAGAGTGATCTGATCGGGAAGAACATGCACAAGCTGATCCATACCCTGGAAATGAGGGAAAACGATTCTCCCGCAACCTGTCCCATCATTCGGGCAGTACAGGCGGGAAAAGGATACAATAATGACGATGACATGTTCCGGAAAGCTGACGGCAGTCTGATCAGTGTCTCCTTCCACTCCTACCCCATGATGATGGATGACACGTTAATTGGTGGAGTGATCACCTTCCTCGATATCACAGAGAAGAAGGAGAGAGAAAAACAGATAGACTTCCTCCGCTTCCATGACCCGCTTACCGGACTGCTCAACAGAAGTACTTTAGAAGAGCGCTACCCTCCCCTCGATTCACCTGAAAACTACCCCCTCTCTGTCATATTCGGTGACCTCAACGGTCTGAAGATGACCAATGATGTCTTCGGTCACCTTGCAGGTGATACGCTCATCCGCGGTGCTGCAGAAGTACTCACCGATGCGCTTCGTACCGGTGACCTCGCAGCCCGTATCGGAGGTGATGAGTTCCTCATCATCCTCGAGCGGACATCAAGAGAAGAAGCGGAAGATATCATCAAAAGAATCAAGGACGGATTCAAGGATAAACGGGTTGATGCGGTCAAGTATTCCATGGCTCTCGGTTATGCGACGAAGGAGGATGGACATGAGTCGATCGAATCTCTCATCTCCATCGCTGAAGACGAGATGTACAAGGATAAGGCGAAAAACAGAAAAGAGAACGAGGCCGTCACCCTCTCTGCAATCCAGGAGTCCCTTGCAGAAAAGAAGAAGAACGCATGGAACCAGTCTGAGGAGGCTCAGAAGCTATGTGATGAGATAGGCAAAACACTCCGGATAGCCAAACCCGGAAGGGAAAGACTCCAGAAGGCCCTCACCTACCATGACATCGGCATGATCACCCTCGATGCTGATCTTTTCGAGAAAAGAACTCTGAGCGAAGAAGAGTTCAATGCATTTCAGATGCATCCTGTCATGGGATACCGCATTCTTAACCTCTTTGATGACATGCTCGATATCGCAGAGATCGTGTATACCCATCATGAACACTGGGACGGAAGCGGTCTTCCCCGCGGCCTTGCGGGGGAAAAGATCCCCCTCCTCTCCCGTATCCTTGCTGTCATCGAGATGTATGACTACCACATGCATGTGCAGGGTGAAAGCAAAACAGATATCGAAACCGTCATAGAAGCCTTGAGAGAACAGAAAGGGACATTCTTCGATCCTGAGATCGTAGAGGCATGCATCAGCGTATTGAAATCGAATTGAGTACGGTAAGAAGGAGCCTCTGGTTTCAAAGGATTTAATAGCGTACCTCTATCGTTATCTACATTTCAGTTGTGGAAAAAGGTCGATTTCCAACATTTCTATTTGAGAAAAACTATGTTTTTCCACATTTCTAATGTTGTAAAACATACTTTTTCAACATTACCAATGTTGTTTACGGTGATTTTACGAGACATCAGTCGGTATTCTCATAGTGATACGCTCACTGAGATTCCCTCTTTGAATTCCACCTCATGGACAGAAAAAACTCCGGAACAGACCACTCATCCAAACCGGAGTCATACCAGGGAAGAGAGTATCACCCCTCTTAGTTCAATACGCTTCTCACCTTCTCAGCAACATTCTGTGGTGCAAGACCGTAGCTGTTCAGCAGGATCTCATAGTTCTCTGCAGATGTACCATAGCGGTCATCAACCCCGAGCATCTCAAGGGGAAGACGGGTCTTCGAGGTCGCAGAGGCAATCACGGAACCGAGTCCTCCGATCACATTGTGCTCTTCAGCTGTTACAATCCCCTTCATCCCTTCGCAGTAAGAGAGAATCGCTTCGGTATCGAGCGGTTTGATCGTACTCACATTGATCACTCTCACTGAGATTCCTTCAGCTTTGAGCAGCTCAGCTGCTTTGAGGGACTGCTGCACCATCACTCCTGTAGCGAAGATAACAACATCACTTCCCTCTGCCAGTTTTGTCATCTTTCCGATATGGTAGGGTTCATCAGGATCAGTGACCACCGGAAGATCGTTTCTGTTGATTCTAATATACGCCGGACCGTTGTGCTCAACCATAGCCTTCACCATCTTCTCGGTCTCAACAGCATCACAGGGGGAAAGAACGGTCATGTTGGGAAGCACCTGCATCAGAGCAATATCATCAATACTCTGGTGAGTCTTACCGTCACCGTAGTCTGATAATCCAGCGGAGGAACCGCAGATCTTCACATTCAGGTTTGCTATCGTGATGGAAGATCGGATCTGATCATAGGCTCTTCCGGTTGCGAACACGGCAAACGAATTCATGAAGGGGATCTTTCCAGCAAGGGAGAGCCCTGCAGATACCGAAGCCATGTTCTGCTCCGCAATTCCCATTTGAAAATATCTTTCGGGGTACTGAGCCGCAAACAGGCTCGACATTGTCGAGTTACCGAGGTCGGCTTCCAGCATCACGATATTCTTATTCTTCTCACCCTGCTCAACCAGGGTCTCTCCATAGGTTTTTCTCAGACTGTCAGAGGTTCTCATGCCCCTACCTCCTTCTTCATATCTTCAATGCACTTCCATGCTATTGCGTATTCTTCCTCACTCATCGCAGCGTTATGGTACTTTGCCTTCCCTTCTGCGAAGGAAAAGCCCTTTCCTTTCACCGTGTGGGCAAGGATGGCTGTGGGTCCTTCAGTGTATACCTTTGCCGCTGCAAGAGCTTCCAGGATCTGATTCATATCGTGTCCGTCGATCTCTACAACGTTCCAGCCGAAGGCTTTCCACTTCTCTACAAGGTTCTCTATCGGGAAGATCTCGGCAGTCGTACTGGTTGCCTGAATCCCGTTCCAGTCAACGATAGCTGTCAGGTTTGAAGCCTTATGCACCTTTGCTGCCATTACAGCCTCCCAGACCTGTCCTTCGGCCAGTTCCCCGTCCCCGAGGATCGTATAGACTCTGCTCGCGCTTTTATCAAGGGAGAGACCGAGGGCCATACCAAGGGAGACAGAAAGCCCCTGTCCCAGAGATCCGGTAACCGCTTCGATTCCGGGAGTCTTGTCCATATCGGGATGTCCTTGAAGCTTTCCTTCATAGGTCTTCACCTTGGCAAGTTCGCTCCTGTCGAAGTACCCGAGCTCTGCAAGACAGGCGTACTGCACCAGCACGGCATGTCCCTTGGACATCACTACTCTATCCCGTGAGGGATCTTTCGGGTCGTCCCTGTTCACTTTCATCTCATGAAAGTAGAGAGCTGACATGATATCGGCACTGGAGGCGCTGCCTCCAAGGTGTCCCACTTTTCCCGGTGGGATCATCTCCAGGATATTTGCCCGAACCTGTATCGCTTTCAGCTTCAGGTCTCTTATTGTTTCTTTACTGTATGTCATTGTATATTCTCCTACCTTTTCCTGTGCTTTCAGCTTGTAAGGAACGCGTCAGCTTTCCAAGGAATGCTATTTGCATTCCAATATGACCTTCAGCATCTTCCCTTCTTTGTTGTTCTCCAGGTCCTTAAAGGCCTGTACTCCCTCTTCCAGGGGATACACATCGGTCATCAGGGGAGTGACGTCGATCTTCTTTTCACTGAGAAGTCTCAGACTGTCGGCGAAGCCGTCAAGATCGTACACATAATTCCCCTTTATCTTCAGTTCGCTGGTAACGATCTTCTGCATATTCACTTCCACCATCTTCTGGGCGTTTCCAATCCAGATCGCTGTCCCACCGATCTTCAAGGAATCGAGGGAGTTTTTCGCAGTGGGGGCGATACCGACCGCTTCGATGGCTATATCACACAGGTTGTTATCGGTGATACGGGCAATACCCTCTATAAAATCTTCCTTCATCGGATTCAGGATATAATCGGCACCGAGAGTTTGCGCGATGTCCAGACGGAAGTCAGTTGCATCGCTCATGATCACGTTCTGTGCCCCCCGGTACTTGAGAAGGGAAAGAACCATGAGACCGATCGTTCCTGCACCGATAACGAGTGTGTATTTTGCTTTCTTAAGTTCCTCATCGCTGATCTTGTGAACCGACCGATAGGCCACAGCAAGAGGTTCGGTAAAGGCAGCCTCATTGAAACTGATCCCGTCAAAGGGAAGAAGATACTTCTCTTCAATCGTGACGTACTCGCACATCGAACCGGGAGCATCAAGCACACCCATGCAGATCCCTTCAGGGCAGACGTTCACCATTCCCTGCCTACAGAACTCACATTCACCGCAGTAGGGCTTGGGGAAGATGACCACCTTCTGACCGACCGTATACGTACCGTTTTCGGGAGCCTGTTCGATAATCCCTGCAAATTCATGACCCATGATCATGGGAGGAGTTCTCCTCCCTGTCTTTCCGAGGTATCCCTCGAAATCTGAACCGCAGATACCATTGGCCTTCACCCGAATGAGGTACTCTCCCTTCCTGGGAGTCGGGACAGGGATATCACGCAGTTCCATCGTTTTATCACCGAGATAGTAGAGTGCTTTCATACCTTCTCCTTATCATCTTACACAGACATTCCACTGGATGTCCGCATCTCATAATACAAGTCTAAACTTATCTTACAAGTGGATTGTGTTTTTGTAAAGAAAAAACATCGGCATGAAGTGAAAAAAAGTCAGCAGGCACCATATATTCCTGATAATAAGGGGTATAGAAGATTTAAGATATCATTCACATATATTTCTATACCATTCAACTTGTATTATATGTTTGAGTATGGTTTAATGAATTCAAGGCAGTATACCTTCTTGTAGATGAACGTCTGCTATGATAGGTTTTTATACGAGGTGAATCGGTACATGAGTGCGCTGAATGAAAAGAAACAGTCCCTTCGAACACAGATCTTTCTTACGCTGAAAAGCAGGATAGAAGGAGAAACCTGGGATGTAAACAGTAAATTCCCCTCTGAAAGCCAGCTCTGTAGAGAATTCGGAGTGAGCAGGATAACTGTACGCTCAGCCATACAGCAGCTTGAGGCCATAGGTCTTGTAAAAACCCAGCAGGGAGGAAGGACCACTGTCATCCGAACCCGGGAGGCAGGAACTGTACCTGCACTCTCCCCTCTCTCCTCTGATGATATCCATCCCGATATCGTGACGGTCCTTGAATACCGTATTGTCGTTGAGAAGGGTACGATCGCACTTGCAGCACAGAGAATAACGGAAGAGGAGATAGCCTCCCTAGAAGAAATTTTCAACATCATGCTCACCCATCACGATGATGTGAAGAAATTCAGTGAGGCGGACTACCTGTTCCACAGGAAAGTTGCAGAGGCTTCAAAGAACCCTATCCTCATAAAAGCGATGCGCGGTATTGAGGAGGTTCTTGCCACCACCATGGATTCGATCGTTACTCTCCTTGGATGTGCTATAGGTATACGGTACCACAGGGAACTGCTCGCAGCCCTCAGGAAACGGGATAAGGCACTTTGCGAGAAACTGATGGAAGAACATCTGCAGGCGACAGTCGATGCTGTCATCGAGTACAGAGATATTGCAGAAATGAGTCGGTCCTGAGGACCGCATCTCTTATCGCTTCAGCCTTACCATTCTTCTGCATCATCCCCGTCACTCGGTTGATATTACATTGATTTCTGAGCCTAAACGGTATGAGCTATCTTCTCTATCCAGCCATTTTAGAACCAGGTCACCCATACAGTACAATCCCCTCATCCAGAATTTCCCTGTACACTAACCCGATAGTATTCCTATGGGCACTTACCTGCTCGCTCGAGGCGGCAATCAGGTCAACAGCAGTATTGATATGTTCTCTGTAGAGAGCTTTGTAAATCCTGGTCATCATCGCTCTATGCTGCTCAGGGGAATCAATGATGAGGAATAAATCATAATCACGTTCACTTGAAGCCTCTCCGCGCGCCCGAGATCCGAATAATATGATTTTCTTTGGGCAAGCGGTTTGTACAATGATATCGATAATGCGCATCAACGTCGGATCAGAGATAACCTCAGTTCTCATCTTTCTCCCTCCTCAATCAGAGCTTCTCCCTCATATATCAAATGTACAGGACGTTGATTACTTTCACAATTGAATATCGTGGGATTCACACTCATCTAAGCAAGAACATAAAATCGGACGTTTCCATCCGGTAATCTCATGAGGAAAGTATATTGGAAACAGAATGATCTATTTTCTCACCTGAACCGAGGCTTCCTTCTCGTACCACTGGATGAGACCGCCGTGGTCATCTGAGCCCTTTCCTGCATCGGAGAGTGCCTTCATCATATCGTAAATGGAATCGGAGAGGGGGATGGGAGCTTCAATGCTTTCGGCTGTATCGAGAGCGTTCCTCAGGTCCTTGATATGGAGATCCATTCTCGCACCGGGAGTGAAATTACCTTCGAGAATGAGAGGCATCTTCGCATCAAAGACCGTACTCTGTGCCAATCCGCCTCTTATTGCTTTGAACACTTTCTCAGGATCAACTCCAGCCTTGGTTGAGAACACCAGTGCTTCAGCCATTCCAGCGAGGTGGGTTGCAACCATGATCTGGTTTGCAAGCTTTGTCGTATTGCCGCTGCCGATCTCACCGACGTGAGTGACGGTTGTTCCCATGGCATGGAGTACCTGCTCAACTCTATTGAAGGCTTCTTCTGGACCTCCCACCATGATAGCAAGGGTTCCATCGATCGCCTTCGGCTCCCCTCCCGATACCGGAGCATCGAGCATTGCCACACCAATCTTCTCGAGCTCTGCAGAGATCTCCTGGCTGACCAGGGGACTGCCGGAGGAGGTATCGACGACGATACTCCCCTTCTTGAGACCTTCTCTGACTCCGTTTTCGTCAAGAATCACACTCTTGACCTGAGGGGAACCGGGAAGCATCGTGAAAATCACATCGGAAAGATCTGCAACCTCTTTGGCCGAGGATGCTGCTGTCGCACCTTCACTTGTCAGGGTATCGACGAATGATGAATTGATATCGTAGACACTCAGCTGATACCCTGCCTTGATCAGGTTTCTTGCCATCGCTTTTCCCATCACTCCGAGACCGATAAATCCAATATTCATATCTATTGCTCCTCACAGCGCCTTGTCAGAAAGAGGAGGAATTCCGCAACAGAAAAGCACGCCATTTCGTATTATCACATAATGTTACGGCATTATATTTTATTTATACGTATTTTGTAAATGTGTTCAGAACCCTGTATGAGAAAGGTGAGAAGATAATGTAGCGCTTTTTCAAGGGTAGGGATCAGCCTTGCGGGAGTATTGCCGGGAGCATATGATAGAAAGAAGAGGAGTCATCATATGAAAACCGTCAGATTATCATCCTTGATTATCGGCATCTGCATGATAACTCAATGGATATTCTTTCTTGCCACCGGGAACGTCCCTGAACTCGAGAATGCACCCGTGAGCATAAGCTTTCACATCACCATAGAGATCATCACAGCTGTATTACTCATCGTTCTGTTCTTCATCCTGAAGAAGCCGGATACACAGAAGCTTCATATCGCAGGCTATGTTCAGGGGATGCTCGGCTATACGGTGATCAACAGCGCAGGATATTTCGCTCAGTCAGGAGATTGGATTTTTCTCATCATGTTCGCTGCCATTCTCTTCCTTTCCGTTTTCAACCTTGCACTCATCATACGAAACGGAAGAAGTCTGTATGAGGATCTTACGACTTCGCACACTGTTTGATAAGCAGCAGAACCTGCGTATCATAGGCAGAAAAGCAGAAGGAAAGCTTCTCAGTAATTTCTTGAGGGACACTCATCTCTTTTGGAATAGGAGAAAAACCGAAACTACGATAGAAATCCAGCAGATGTGCATACGGGAGGCAATAAACGGTTTCATAGGTCTGAGCATGACCCATGAGAGCTGAAACGATCGTGCGGGCAAGACCGGTTCCCCGGTATAAGGGAAGTACATAGATTCCTCCGAGCTCCGCTGTCCTTTCATCTATTCTCTTCAGACGGCCGAGGCCGGCTCTCTTTCCCTCCACCTCTGCGATACATATCATCTCTTTTTCGAAATCGGAGGGGAGGAATCCTATATCTTCATACTGCTTCTGTATCCAGGGAAGGTCAGACACCTCACCTGCTCGTATTGTTATTTCCATCCTGTTTCCCTCCTCTCATCACGTTGAGAAGCCACCTGCAAGGTACCCTTCATCACTAATTATAGCTTGAAGAGAACAGAATTTCCCTAGATTTTCACCTTATTTTCTTACCATCTAGTATGTGTCATATTTCCCCACTGTGTAACTATTTATGGGACATTTTGTCCGTTTACTACTTAACTTTTGTATAGTATTATAAAGATATCTTAGGAAGAGGAGTACACACTATGATTCATAACCTTATAACCGAAGCAAGCGAACATGAATTCAAAGAAGCATTGGAAGTAAAAAAGCCGAGAAGCTGGCTGAAGACAGTGAGTGCCTTTGCCAACTCTGTCGGAGGGTTTATCATTTTCGGTCTACGCGATGATGCGATGGTTCTCGGATTACACGACGCATCGAGGGATGCTCAGATCATAAGCAGACTCATCAAAGAACGGATAACTCCGCTGCCCTCCTTCACCCTCTCGGCATTCAGGGAAGGAGAAAAAGACCTGTTAACGCTCACAATAGACAAGGGGGCCACCACTCCCTATTATTACCGCGGTGATGGAAAGATGGAAGCATTCATCAGAATAGGGAATGAATCCATCGTTGCCCCTGCCCTCATTCTCAATGAACTGATCATGAAAGGGACCCACCAGTCCTTCGATGCACTTATCACGAAGGAGAGAAAAGCCGACTACAGTTTCTCTCTCCTGGAAGCTACCTTTCTTCAGCGAACGAAGACCCGTTTTCAACCGACAGATTATGAATCGTTCGGACTTACCGACGCAGACGGATACCTGACCAATGCGGGACGCCTCATGGCTGACCAGCCTATCGTTTTCAACGGCAGACTCTTCTGTACCCGCTGGAACGGCTTGAGAAAGGGCTCAATATTTGATGATGCTGTCAATGACCGTGAATATAAGGGAAACCTGATCACACTCTTACAGAACGGGCAGGACTTTGTAAGAAGCAACACGGCAGTCAGATTCAAGAAGGAAGCGATCTTCCGTGTCGACAAACCCGATTATTCTGACCGTGCAGTGGAGGAAGCACTCATCAATGCACTGATCCACCGTGATTACACAACCCTGGGTGCTGAGGTCAATATTGATATATATGATGACAGGCTCGTGATTCATTCCCCCGGAGGCATGTGGGATAACACCACTATCCAGAATCTGGAGATTGATGCAATCAAATCGGTCAGAAGAAATCCTGTCCTGGCTGACTTGTTCCAGAGGATGCAGTACATGGAACGCAGAGGAAGCGGCATAGAGAAGATTATCAGGGAGACATCCATCCTTCACGGGTACGATGATTCCTTCAAACCTGAATTCAGATCTACCCGTTCCGATTTCATGACCATTTTTAAGAACATGAACTATGAACAGCAACGGAAAGAGAAATTATCGAACGGTGTTGCCCATACACTTAAGGAGACCATGCATGACAACATACAAGATACCCCACAAGAGACCCCACAAGATACCCCACAAGATACCCCACAAGTTACCCCACAAGATAAGACCTTTTCTAAAATTCTAGAATTCTGCATTGAGCCAAAAACTCGAAGAGAAATTGCGGCGCATCTTGGATTAAAAGATCTTAACCATCTGAATGAAGCATATCTGAAACCTTTGATAACCAAAAACAAACTTGCTTTGACGTTACCAAATAAACCAACAAGCAGGAATCAAATGTATTTCACTGTGAAAACGCCAGAATAAAACGAAAGGCTGATGCGCAACCCTGTAAAGGGAAACGATCAGCCTTTAATCTATGTTGAACCCGTCGGGCAATGCACCCATTGACGAGCGGAAGACAAAAAAAGATCCGGCAGCTACCTACTCTCCCGCTAAAAGCAGTACCATCGGCGTGAAAGGGCTTGACTTCCGTGTTCGGGATGGGAACGGGTATGACACCTTTGCTCTGGCCACCGGATCAACTTCACTCGAGATGCACTACCTTGTGGTCAATACATCCTTCAGTGAAGGGCTGAACTTGCGTTCAGCACAATCCATAGTTTCAAGGATCTATATAATAATATGGTCAAGCCTCACGGCTGATTAGTACTGGTCGGCTGAACATGTTACCATGCTTAGACCTCCAGCCTATCGACCAGGTCATCTCCCTGGTTCCTTTAGAGCTCTTAAAGAGCTAGGGATGTCTCATCTTGAGGAGGGTTTCCCACTTAGATGCTTTCAGCGGTTATCCCTTCCGAACGTAGCTACCCAGCAATTGCCGTTGGCACGACAACTGGTACACCAGAGGTTCGTCCACATCGGTCCTCTCGTACTAGAAGCAGACCCTCTCAAACATCCAACGCTTGTGGCAGATAGGGACCGAACTGTCTCACGACGTTCTGAACCCAGCTCGCGTACCGCTTTAATTGGCGAACAGCCAAACCCTTGGGACCTGCTCCAGCCCCAGGATGCGATGAGCCGACATCGAGGTGCCAAACTTTGCCGTCGATATGAACTCTTGGGCAAAATCAGCCTGTTATCCCCGGAGTACCTTTTATCCGTTAAGTGACGGCGCTTCCACTCGCTACCGCCAGATCACTAAGACCTACTTTCGTACCTGCTCGACTTGTAAGTCTCGCAGTCAAGCCACCTTGTGCCTTTACACTTGACAGACGATTTCCAACCGCCTTAAGGTGACCATCGCGCGCCTCCGTTACTCTTTAGGAGGCGACCGCCCCAGTCAAACTTCCCACCAAGCAATGTCCAGCACCCAGCTTCATGGGCACCGTTAGAAAATTGAACAAGAAAGGGTGGTATTTCACCAACGGCTCCACGCAACCTAACGGTCACGCTTCACAGCCTCCCACCTATCCTACACATCCTTATCCAAGTTTCAATGCTAAGCTGAAGTAAAGGTTCACGGGGTCTTTCCGTCTAACCACAAGTAATCGGCATCTTCACCGATACTTCAATTTCACCGGATTTCGCGTTGAGACAGCGCCCAGATCGTTACACCATTCGTGCGGGTCGGAACTTACCCGACAAGGAATTTCGCTACCTTAGGACCGTTATAGTTACGGCCGCCGTTTACTGGGGCTTCAATTCATTGCTTCGCATACGCTAACAACTCCTCTTAACCTTCCAGCACCGGGCAGGTGTCAGTCCATATACTTCCCATCACTGGTTTGCATAGACCTGTGTTTTTGGTAAACAGTCGCCTGGGCCATTTCTCTGCAACCACCAGAAAATTACTCCCCCAGTGGCCATACTTCTCCCGAAGTTACGTATGTATTTTGCCGAGTTCCTTAACGCGAATTCTTCCGTGCGCCTGCGCATATTCAGCTCGCCTACCTGTGTCGGTTTACGGTACGGTCCCTTTGTGTCTAACCTTAGAAACTATTTCTTGGCACGACGATTACACGCGCTTCGCTTTGCCGTAGCATCGCTCGCATTCGCAACTCACCTCTCTCGACGGATTTGCCTATCAAGATCAACGGCTCGTTACTTAGACCGGGACTACCGTCGCCCGGCCGCGCTTCACCCTATGCTTCATTCCTTCGAAACACAAAGAGGTACTGGAATATTGACCAGTTTCCCATCGACTACGCTTTTCAGCCTCGCCTTAGGGGCCGACTAACCCTTGGGAAGATTACCTTTACCCTGGAAACCTTAGGCTTTCGGCGGACGGGGATCTCACCCGTCTTTTCGTTACTCATGCCTGCATTCTCTCTTCTGTGCCGTCCAGCAAGGCTCCCGCCTCACCTTCATCCGTATACAGAATGCTCCCCTACCCACAGATTATTATCTGTGCCGTAGCTTCGGTGATACACTTAGCCCCGTTACATTATCGGCGCTCGACTACTCGACCAGTGAGCTATTACGCACTCTTTAAAGGGGTGGCTGCTTCTAAGCCAACCTCCTGGCTGTCTTCGCAATCGAACTTCCTTTCCCACTTGGTGTATCTTAGGGACCTTAGCTAACGGTCTGGGCTGTTTCCCTTTTGACTACGGCCCTTATCAGTCGCAGTCTGACTCCCGTGTATTGTGTTACGGCATTCGGAGTTTGATTGAACTTGGTACCCGGTGAAGGGCCCGCATCCATTCAGTGCTCTACCTCCGCAACAATTACCACGAGGCTAGCCCTAAAGCTATTTCGGGGAGTGCCAGCTATCTCCAAGTTTGTTTAGCCTTTCACTCCGATCCACACCTCATCCCAACCCTTTTCAGCGGATTTAGGTTCGGTCCTCCACCTGATTTTACTCAGGTTTCAACCTGGACATGGATAGATCACTTGGCTTCGGGTCTACCGCACGCAACTGTTCGCCCTATTCAGACTCGGTTTCCCTACGGCTCCGGAACTCCTATTCCTTAACCTTGCTACGTACGGTAACTCGCAGGCTCATTCTACAAAAGGCACGCCATCACCGGATCGCTCCGGCTTTGACCGCTTGTAAGTCCACGGTTTCAGGTTCTCTTTCACTCCCCTCCCGGGGTTCTTTTCACCTTTCCCTCACGGTACTATGCGCTATCGGTAGCTGTCTAGTATTTAGCCTTGGAGGGTGGTCCCCCCAGATTCCGACAGGATTTCTCGTGTCCCGCCGTACTTAAGTAACAAATCCATGCAGTGCAGTTGCTTCGCATACGAGGCTTTCACTCTCTCTGACTCACCTTCCCAGATGATTCTGCTCACAACCGCATTTCTGACTGCACGAGGAGAGTCGATTCTCCTCCAACTCGCACTTGCAACCCTGCATAGGCAACACATCGACGCTTACACTCTATGCAGTTTAGGCTCTTCCCCTTTCGCTCGCCGCTACTAAGGGAATCTCATTTGATTTCTATTCCTGTAGGTACTTAGATGGTTCAGTTCCCTACGTGTCGCTTCCATACAGTATGTGTTCGTGTATGGATACTGGCAATCTATACCAGTGGATTACTCCATTCGGATATCTGTGGATCACAGGATATTGGCTCCTTCCCACAGCTTTTCGCAGCTAATCACGTCCTTCTTCGCCTGACAGCTCCAAGGCATCCTCCGTGGACCCTTATTCGCTTGACCATATTATCATATATATCCTTTCGCTAATTATGTAAAAAAACAATGTTCATCAACCTACATCAGGATGATCGGTGAGCTTCACACAATCTTCCCTCTCAGGTCTTTATGGGCCTGACAAGACTTGAACTTGTGACCTCTTGCTTATCAGGCAAGCGCTCTAACCACCTGAGCTACAGGCCCAGACAAACATATCAAAGAAAAGAAGGAAAAGAGGAGTATAAGGGACTTGTTCGGCAGACTCTCACTGCCAGGTCAACGACCTATTGTCTTAACTACTCCCTGATGTGAGTCAGGGATGAACCTTTCTTATTAGAAAGGAGGTGATCCAGCCACACCTTCCGGTACGGCTACCTTGTTACGACTTCACCCTCCTCACCAGGCACACCTTCGGCATCGTCCCCCTTACGGTTAGACTAACGACTTCGGGTGCCCCCAACTCGGATGGTGTGACGGGCGGTGTGTACAAGGCCCGGGAACGTATTCACCGCGCCATGCTGATGCGCGATTACTAGCGATTCCAACTTCATGGAGTCGGGTTTCAGACTCCAATCCGTACTGAGATCGGCTTTTTGCGATTCGCTTGGCTTCACAGCTTCGCAGCGCTTTGTACCGACCATTGTAGCACGTGTGTAGCCCAGGACATAAGGGCCATGATGACTTGACGTCGTCCCCACCTTCCTCCGGTTTGTCACCGGCAGTTCTATCTGAGTCCCCACCTTAACGTGCTGGTAACAGATAGCAGGGGTTGCGCTCGTTGCGGGACTTAACCCAACACTTCACAGCACGAGCTGACGACAGCCATGCAGCACCTGTATACAGACTCCGAAGAGCATACTGCTTTCACAGCATTTCCTGTATATGTCAAGCCCTGGTAAGGTTTCTCGCGTATCATCGAATTAAACCACATGCTCCACCGCTTGTGCGGGCCCCCGTCAATTCCTTTGAGTTTCACCCTTGCGAGCATACTCCCCAGGCGGTACACTTAATGCGTTAGCTTCGGTACTGAGTGCTACCACCCACCACCTAGTGTACATCGTTTACTGCGTGGACTACCAGGGTATCTAAACCTGTTTGCTCCCCACGCCTTCGTGCCTCAGCGTCAGTACATGGCCAGAAGTTCGCCTTCGCCACCGGTGTTCTTCCAGATATCTACAGATTTCACCCCTACACCTGGAATTCCAACTCCCCCTCCTGTACTCTAGTGACACAGTTTCCAGCGCGTTCCCTCGGTTGAGCCGAGATCTTTCACACCAGACTTGCATCACCGCCTGCGCACCCTTTACGCCCAATGATTCCGAACAACGCTCGCCCCCTACGTGTTACCGCGGCTGCTGGCACGTAGTTAGCCGGGGCTTATTCCCGAGTTCACGTCATCAGACGGCCATTCCCTGCCATCTTTATTCTCCCCTCGGAAAAGAACTTTACAACCTCACGGCCTTCATCGTTCACGCGGCGTCGCTCCGTCAGACTTTCGTCCATTGCGGAAGATTCTTAGCTGCTGCCTCCCGTAGGAGTCTGGGCCGTGTCTCAGTCCCAATGTGGCCGGTCGCCCTCTCAGGCCGGCTATCCATCATCGCCTTGGTGAGCCGTTACCTCACCAACTAGCTAATGGACCGCGGACCCATCCTTCGGCGGCGCCGTAGCGCCTTTCCTCACTCTACCTTGTGATAAAGTGGTCGTATTCGGTATTACCCCATGTTTCCATGAGCTATTCCCAACCAAAGGGCAGGTTATCCACGTGTTACTCACCCGTCCGCCACTCTAGAGATACCGAAGTATCTTTACCGTGCGACTTGCATGCTTAAAACGCGCCGCCAGCGTTCGTTCTGAGCCAGGATCAAACTCTCCGTTATATAAGTTCCGGTATAAATACCGGATCATTTAACTGAAGTATGTTTCCTGCCTTCTCATTATCACCACTTTCATGATGACCAAACGTTAGCTTTTCACTTTCGTTCGTGAATTGACTTGGAAGCCCTTACACTTCCTCTTAACTCAGTGACCAACGACCTTTACAGGTAATCGTCACCTCGTATATCCTTCCTTCTCTTCTCTTATATCTCTGTCAAAAATCTTTTAAAACCGTCGTGCCTTGTTTTGAGGCACCCGATCTTTATACCAAAAAACCAACTTTCTTGTCAAGCAACCTGCTCAACTTTCTGTTAATTTTTTTTGTTGGTTTCTCGCTCCAGCAGGCCGTTTTAGCCGCTGTTGTTTGAAGCAACGAGTGGGATACTACCTGTTTTAGATAAGTCCGTCTAGGGGGTTTGAAAAAAAAACTTGATTTTTTTTATTTTTAACCCTTATACCCGAAAATCAGCGTGAAAGCGAGGATAGGGCTCCGCTTTTCTTTATCGCCACTGCATAGGTGAGGAACGACATGAGTGAAGCGAGAGCTGTGAGAATGAAGAGAATCAGGAGTACCGGATCCCCTATACCCTTCCATTCACTGGTGCTGATAAGTCTGTCTGCAGATACATAAAAAATTCCGGCTATGCCGCTGACGGCATAGAGGACGGTCTTGCTCTTTCCCCAGATATTAGCGGCTACAGCCTTCCCGGTCTTCATCATCAGCATCCTGAGGAAGATGATGGTGAATTCACGGTACATGACTATGATGAAGGCCCACACCGGCATGATGCCTACTGCAACGAATGCGACAAAGTAGGTCAGGTGAGCGAGGGTATCACTGAAAGGATCCATCACCTTCCCGAGGTCGGTCACCAGATTATTCTTTCTCGCGATGATTCCGTCAGCCAGGTCCGAGGCCTCTATCAGCGCCCACAGGATGAGCATCAGCACTGCAGAGAAGGTTGAAAGGCTTGGAGAAAACCAGACGGGAAGGAAGAATGTGATAAAGAACACCGGCGTGAGCACAAGCCGGGTCACTGTGATTTTATTGGGCAGGTTCATGAGACATCTCCTTCATGCAGATATTTGCTGTTGAGATAATCTATGAAGTAGGAGGCTTTCAGCTCCTCTCCTGTTATCTTCTTCAGCAGGGGTTTGGGGTCGTACAGCGCACCTTTGCTGTACACATGTTCGTTCAGGTACGAGTGTATGTCAGAGAAATTTCCACTCTTCACGATGCTCTCGACATCAAGCTGCTTTTTCAGTGTGTTGTGAATCTGTGCTCCGACAAGATTGCCGAGGGCATAGGTGGGGAAGTAGCCGAACTCACCCATTGACCAATGGATGTCCTGAAGGACCCCTTCCCTGTCGCTGGTGATATCGATGCCCAGAAGCTCTTTCATTCCTGCGTTCCATGCCTCGGGAAGATCCTTGACGGCGAGGCTGCCGCTGAGGAGCTGACGCTCGAGGTTGAATCTCAGGATGATATGTAATGAATAGGTCACTTCATCCGCATCTACGCGTATCGGGGAAGGGGCGACCTTGTTTACGCCCCTGTAGAAGGTGTTCAGATCAACGCCTGACAGCTGAGTCGGGAAGAGGGAAGAGAATGAGGGATAGAAGTACTCCCAGAAGGAGTAGCTTCTTCCTATGATGTTCTCCCAGAATCGGGACTGGCTTTCATGGAAAGATAGGGAGGGAGCGTTTGCAAGAAGACTTCCCTTCAGGTTTCCTGATGACATTCCCATTTCATAGAGAGCATGTCCCCCTTCGTGAATGATCGAATAGATCGGAGAGAGGACACTCTTTTCGGTGTACCGTGTGGTGATCCTGACATCATCACCGCCGAGGGTGATCGTATAGGGATGAGTGCTTTCTCCCACCACTCCGCGGTTCATGTCAAATCCCATCGCCTTGAGGATATCGTTGTTGAATTCCTTCAGGCTAGCCTTGCCGTAACTCTGGTAAAGGAAAGAATCGTCAACCTCTTCCTTTCCCCGCATTCTTTCAAGAAGCTGCGTGATACCACCCTTCATCTCGGAAAAAAGGCTTTCAACCTCACTGCTTTTCATTCCCGGCTCGAAATTGTCAAGAAGGGAATCGTACGGGTCTTCTTCATACCCGTACATCTCCGCTTTTTCTTTAATGAGATCGACAAGCTCAGAAAGAATCGGCTCGTAGACAGAAAAATCATCTTCGCTCCTCGCCTTCGTCCAGAGCTCATGGGCTTTTGAGGAAGTGATGGCGAATCGGTTAACGAACTCTCCGCTCAGCTTTCCTTCCTTGACAAGAGACCGGTAGCTGTTGCGGATCAACGCACGGGTGCGTTCATCAAGGTCTTCATCACCCTCGGGAGTCTCTTCTAAGGCTCCCAGGGAGGAGAGGATATCGGCCATTTCAGCTGAAGTGGCCTTCTGATGTATCAAAGTATCGAGGTAGCCGAGCTGCTCACCCCTCTCCCCCTTCGCAGAAGGAGGAGTCGCATCCTGATCCCACACCAGAGTGGATGAGATGTGGGACAGGAGAGTGAGTTCCTTATCGAGTTCCTCAAGGGCACCAAGTGCCTTTTGTTTCTCCATCAGATGACTCCTTTAGAGATCTTCGTGACTCTCGATCTTCTGAATCAGGGTTGCGACATACTCATCGAGTGCGATAACGCCCTCCTGCTTACCAGTCCTGTATCGGACGCTGACACCGTTTCCTTCCGCTTCCTTCTCACCGAGAACGAGCATGTGGGGAACCTTTCTCTTCTGAGCGTTACGGATCTTTGCGTTCATCCTGTCATCGCTGTCATCGATATACGCCCTGACACCCTTTTCTTTGAGTGCTGCAAGCACCTTCTCACCATACTCGTTGAAGTGCTCTGCAACTGGAATAATGCAGACCTGCTCGGGCGAGAGCCAGAGGGGGAATGCACCGGCGAAGTGCTCTATGAGGACTCCGAAGAAACGCTCGATCGATCCGAGAAGAGCTCGGTGGATCATGTAAGGACGCTTTTCAACGCCATCCTTATCAACAAAGACCATATTGAAACGTTCAGGGAGGTTGAAGTCGAACTGCACAGTGGAAAGCTGCCACTCACGTCCGATCGCATCCTTCACCTTGAGGTCGATCTTCGGACCGTAGAATGCACCGCCGCCTTCGTCTGTATCGTACTCGAGACCTTCGGCCTCGATCGCCTTTCTCAGAGATTCGGTTGCCGCATCCCACTTCTCCTTCTCTCCCACGCTCTTTTCAGGCTTGGTGGAAAGGTATGCCGCGATATCGGTGAAACCGAAGGAGCGGAGCATGAAGAGACTGAAGCGGAGAACTTCAGAGATCTCTGATTCCATCTGGTCGGGAGTACAGATCAGGTGGGCATCATCCTGTGTGAATCCCCTTACTCTCATCAGACCGTGAAGGGCTCCCGCCTTCTCATAGCGGTAGACCGTACCGAGTTCTGCCCAGCGGAAGGGAAGTTCACGGTAGGAGTGTTTTCCATTGAGATAGATCATCACATGGAAGGGACAGTTCATCGGCTTCACATAGTAGTCGGACTTATCCATTTCCATGGGAGAGTACATGCTCTCCTTGTAGAAATCGAGGTGACCGCTGGTCTCCCAGAGCCATGACTTACCTACATGGGGAGTGGAAACCATCTCATACCCGTTCTTGTAGTGCTGATCCTTCCAGAAGTTTTCGATCGCTCCCTTGATACGGGTTCCCCGGGGATGCCAGTAGGCAAGACCGGGACCTGCTTCTTCGTGGAAGCTGAACAGGTCAAGCTCCTTACCGAGCTTTCGGTGGTCTCTCTTCTCGATCTCCTCAAGCTGCTTGAGATAAAGTCTCAGTTCCTTGGGATTATTCCATGCAGTGGCATAGATACGGGTGAGCATGGGATTGGTCTCTTTCCCTCTCCAGTACGCACCGGCGGTATTGAGAAGCTTGAATGCCTGACCGTTAAGTTCCTTGGTACTCTCTACGTGAGGACCCTTACACAGGTCGGTGAACCCTCCCTGGTTGTAGATCGAGACCTCCTGGTCCTCTGCAATGGCATCAATGAGTTCCATCTTGTAAGTCTGGTCAGCAAACATCCTCTTCGCCTCATCACGGGAGATAACGCTTCTCTTGAATTCCTTATCTTCGCTTATGATATTCCTCATCCGCTCGCTGATCTCTTCAAGATCGTCACCAGTCAGTGACCGGGGAAGATCAAAGTCATAATAGAATCCGTTATCGATCGCAGGACCGATAGCGATCTGCGCATCAGGGAACATCTCAAGGACGGCCTCGGCCATCACGTGGGACATACTGTGTCTTACTCTTGCCAGTTTTTCATCTACCATCTGTTTCATATATTCAATTCTCCTTCATTACCTATAAAAAAACCTTCATACTCTCTTCCTCACAAAGCAACACTTCTGCTGCCGGGTAAGGACGAGAACATGAAGGTCATGTTTCCGCGGTTCCACCTTACTTCCCAAGAGATGCTTGTCTTCTCCGGGCTCTTCATTGTGCCGTTTTCGCCGGCTTACGGCGGCAATACTCAGAGTTCCGACCGAAAGGAAGGAAGCCCGTTCACACCGCAGCTCGGGAGTGGTTTTCACCGGTACCGTGTCAGACCCCTTCCAGCCAGGGAGGCCCTCTCTTAACACACAGAATTCCGATTACTCGTCTCCGTCTCTGCTCTTACATAAGAATATCTTCCTATTTGTTTCGATTGTCAAGAGTAGACAATACGGCTTTTCAGAGTTCAAAAAGTATCGAGAATCAGATGCCCAGCAGAGAAAATTTTTCTGATGGATACGTAAAATCATGAAATATGTTAAGTACTAATTGCGAATATCATGAAATATGTTAAACAGCACCTGCATATTTCATGCACACACCGAGAAATTCTTCTTGAACATAGGGTGAAGTTATTCTGATAACAGGTTTCCGACCTGTGTGAACAGGTCAAGGACATCTCCTGTAAAGTGATCCTTTTCGGGACTGTCTATATCAAGGACTGCAAAGACCTGCCCGTCTCTTACCACCGGAGAGACAAACTCACTCTGCGATGCACTATCACAGGCAATATGACCGTCAAAGGCGTGCACATCATCGACAACGACCATTTCATTTGTTTCAACCGCCTTCTGGCATACGCCTCTCCCCTTTTTTAACAGGGTGCAGGCAGGTTTTCCTGCAAAGGGTCCGAGAATGAGGTCACCGTCCTCTTTGAGGTAGTAGAAACCGACCCAGTTGAGACCGTCACAGGAAGATCCCAGCAGGCTGCTTATATTCGCATAGAGAGCATTTGTCTCAAGGAAGGAGGAAAAGTCCACTCCCGCCATGAGACCCTGTATCTGAGAGAGAATATCCTCAGTCGAGATGGGCATCCCCGTCATCTCCGTGATGTGAATCATCACCTTCGAGGCGTCTCATGCACTTGGCTGAAAGGACAGCGAAGCTTGTTGCGAGGTCCGTTCTCTGAAGAACGACGTGCTCGGGCAGTTTCAGATCATAGGGAGCGAAGTTCCAGATTGCCTTGATTCCTGCATCGACGAGAACATCCGCTACGTCCTGCGCCGCATCGGCAGGGACGGTGATGACCGCGATATGGATATCATTCGCTCTGATGAACTCCTTCAGTTCACTCATCGGTCTGACAAAGGTACGACCGATGGGAAGTCCCACCTTGTTGGCATCCTGGTCGAACGCTGCGACGATCTGCAGTCCGTAGGTACTGAACCCGTCATAACGGGAAAGGGCGACACCGAGGTGTCCCGAACCGATAATGATCGCATCGGTCGTGTTGTCCCATCCAAGGTTCACGGTAATGGCTCTGATAAGTTCATCGATCTGAAAACCGACCTTCGGTTTCCCTTCGACGCCGGTACCGGCCATATCTTTTCTCACCTGAATCGCTGTAAGTCCGAGATCACCGGCAAGTTTCGTTGCTGAGATCCAGACCTGTCCTTCTTCTTTATACTGTCTAAGCAGTCTCAAATATGAGGGGAAACGCTTAATTGTAGGTATCGATATCATTCATTCTCCTCCTTCTCTACTCTTTCGCATCGATCGGTCCCTGAGGAACCACCGTTCCGACCGAGTCAAGAATCAGTGAAGGCCTGTAGGCGAAGACGGAAGGGGTCGCTGCACTCGATACTCCGGAGAGAACCAGAACCGTGTCGATGCCGGCTTCAATACCGCTCACAATATCTGTGTCCATTCGGTCTCCGATAATCGCAGTCTCCTCCCGCTTGGTTTCAAGCCTCTTCAAGCCTTCTCTCATCATAACAGGATTCGGCTTTCCAATAAAGTATGGTTCCACACCTGCCGTTTTAGCAATAGGCAATATAAGAGATCCGGTTGCCGGAAGTATACCATGTTCACCGGGACCGCTCGTATCAGGATTGGTTCCTATCAGCTTCGCACCCTTCTCCACAAGAGAGATGGCCTTTATAACAGTATCATAACTGTAATTCCGCGATTCTCCAACAACAACATAATCAGGATTGATATCATTCATCGTATACCCCGCATCGTACAGCGCGTTGATCAGTCCCGCCTCCCCTATCACATAGGCCGAGCCGCCGGGGATCTGGGAAGCGAGGAATCCCGCTGTCGCGAGGGCTGAGGTATAGAAATGGGAAGGATCGATCTCGAGTCCGAGACGTTTCATCTTCAGGTGAAGCTCATGACGGCTCCGTTCACTCGAGTTGGTGAAGAACAGATATTTCTTCTTCTCCTTCTGCAGCCAGGTGATGAACTCTCCTGCTCCGCTCAGGAGCCGGTTTCCGTGGTAGATCACCCCATCCATGTCACACAGGAATGCACTCTTCCCCTGAATCCGGTCAAGCTGTGCCTCATCGCTGCAGAATCGTTCCTTATCCTTCATCACTTGCCTCCCTATGAAGTGTTTCAATCACTTCAGCAATATCTTTTTCCGGTGTACTCGTCCCTGCCGTGATACCCACTGCACCGTAGGAGTAGATTTCCTCTGGTATCTGATCAGCTGTCTCGATATGCCACACCGGCATATCATGTGAAGCTACGAGCTCTGCGAGAGCTTTTGTGTTCGCACTCATGCTTCCTCCGACAACGAGAACCGCATCCACTTCATCAAGCATGGAAATGAGTGAATCATGTCTCCTCTTCGTTGATGGGCAGAGCCTGTTCGCCATCTCGATACGGCCGGGAAACTTCTCTTCCAGCCGGTCCCTGATAACTGAGAACAATTCATGCTCAAAGGTCGTCTGAACCACAGTGACGATCTTACCTTCATCACCGAAGGAGAGGGTATCGACCTCTTCTTCTGTCTCCACTACCTGTACCGGTATATAATTTCCTGCTGCATCATGCACTCTGCCGAGGGCGATCACCTCACTGTGTCGGTGAAGACCGATGATCAGGGCATGGTCGTCAGGACTGATGTTTCTCACGAGGTTCTGGGAGTGAATGACAGTGGGACAGGTGCCGTCAATGAGAGTGAAACCGGCAGAGATGAAACGCTCACGCAGCTCATCGGTGATTCCGTGAGCCCTGATCAGTGCGATACCCGCTTCATGCCCCTCAGGTGCGTCGATATTCTCCATCCCCTCTGCTTTGAAATAATTCACGATAGAAGGATTGTGGATGAACCAGCCTATGGAATAGGCTTTCACCCCCTCTCTCTTCGCCCGATCAACAACATCCTGGGCAAGCTCAATAACCTGGGAGACACCTTTACAGTACCCCATGACCCTGGACCGAATTACTTTCACTCTATGTACCCCTTACACAATATAGACCCCACTAAACAAAACAGGTCACTTCACTCAGCAGTATACTGGTGAACGTGACCTGTTGATAGCCTCACAGAAGAAACATTATTTCTTCTGCTGTCTCTTACCTTTCGGCTTTCTCTCGGCTGTCGGAATATTCACATGCTGTTCTACAAGAGCTTCTTCCGTTTCTGCATCCTCTGCCTGAGCCTTGTCGGCTTCAGCAATCTTCTTTGCAACTGTCTTGTTCTTGGAGATCCACATGTACAGAGCAGGTGCGAGAAGGTTGGAGGAGTAAGCTCCGACCACGATACCGAAGACCATCTCGATAGCGAAGAGCTGAATGGCGCCTGATGCAAAGATCGCAAGAGGAGCGATTGCAAGAGCGGTGGTCAGTGAGGAGAAGAGAGTTCTGCTCAGTGACTGGCTTACGCTTGTATCGATGATAGATGCAATCGGCATATCGGTAAGGAGAGGTCTGTTCTCACGGATACGGTCGAAGATAACGATAACGTTGTTCAGTGAGTAACCGATGATCGTCAGCAGAGCTGCGGTCGTGGTACTCGAAACTTCGAGACGGAGAATAGTGATGAAGCCGACCAGAAGGAAGGTGTCATGCACGAGTGTGATGATAGCGGCAATAGCGAAAGAGAGGTGGAATCTGATCCAGATGTAGACCAGGATCAGAGCGATTGCCACAACAACGATCAGAATTGAGCCGGAGACCAGAGTAGATGAGTACTTGGGTCCGACGAAGTCGCTCTGAAGAACTGTCACTTCAGTGAAGTCAGCTGCAAGAGCGTCCTCTACCTGAGCTGCGATTTCCTCCTGGGTAAGTCCCTCGGAGTTCGCAAGTCTGATCTGGAACGTCTGAGCACTTTCTTCTCCAACGATCTGTACCGAAGCATCCGAAGTGAGTGAATCCCTCACATCATCGATCGTCACTGCTGAAGCGGCACCGAGCTTCACTGTCTGGCTGAAACCGCTCTGGAAGTCGATTCCCAGATTGAATCCGCCGAGAGCGAAATAGAAGACTGCTGTGAGCACAAGCAGGGTTGCTGAAATTGCAACTGCCGCGTATTTGAGTTTGGTTGTATGATAGATTTTCTTTGCCATGATCTACTTCCTCCTCCAGCTGATGCTGAGGCGAGGGTTCTTCCTGGACATCGAAGCATCATACATGACTTTTACAACGAATAGTGCGTTGAACATACTGCTCACGATACCGACAGCAAGTGTGTTCGCAAATCCCTTGATCGCTCCGCTTCCGAGCTGCGAGAGAACGAGGGCCGCAATGATCGTGGTCACGTTTGCATCCATGATTGTCCAGAATGCTTTACCGAAACCGGTTTCCACTGAAGAGATTGCACTCTTACCGAGGGCGAGTTCTTCCTTGATTCTTTCCAGGATGATAACGTTCGCGTCAACCGCCATACCGACTGTCAGGACGAGACCTGCGATACTTGTGAGAGTAAGGGTCAGGTTGAAGGCCGAGAGGATGGCAACGAGAATGATAAGGTTGAACAACAGGGCTATATCAGCAAAGAGACCGCTTCCCTTGTAGATGACGACCATGAAGATGAAGACGAGAGCGAGACCGACGATGATCGCAATAAGACCGGCCTGAACCGTGTCTTCACCGAGCGATGCACCGATTGCCTGCTGGCTTACGACAGTAAGCTCGATCGGCAGTGCCGCAGTCTTCAGTGTGATCGAGAGGTTATAAGCTTCATCAGAATTGAATCCTGTGATCTGACCGTTTCCTCTGATTCCTTCGTTGATGGTTGCCATTGACTTGACCTTACCGTCCTGAACAACAGCGAGGGTCTCGCCGACGTTCGTGCTTGTAAGCTTGTAGAAGAGCTCTCCTCCCTCTGAGTCAAGTTCGAAGTTTACTGTAGGCTGACCGGTGATCGAGTGGGTTCCCACAGTCGCATTCGAGATGTGGTTGCCGTCAAGTCCGATCTCCTCATTGAGAACGACATAGCTTGAAAGAACATCAAGACCGTAATCGTCATTCACATAGTAAGCAGTTGCAATCTTTCCTACGGGAAGGAAGTCGGGCTGGATCATCTGTCCTGCATCGTCGAACACCTTGGAGGGGTTCTCGGTGAAGTACTGATTCAGCTGACTGGTGAGGTCCCTGTCAACGATCTGGAAGGTGAGAGAGCCTTTTCCCTTGAGGAAGCTGTTCACTCTTTCCGGATCAGCTGCACCCGGGATCTCAACGAGAATCTGGTCAGCGCCCTGCTTTCTGATATTCGGTTCGGAGACACCGAACTGGTCGATTCTTTCGTTGAGAATCGCGATATCATCAGAAACGAGGGATGCCACTTCAGTTGCGCTGGGGTCGTTACCCGTTCTTTCCGTATAGGAGGCAGGATCAGCTTCGAGAAGAATACTCATACCGCCGCGGAGGTCGAGACCGAGCTTGAGAACCTTGTCACTGAGTGTCTTCAGATCGAGAAGAAGGGAACGATAGTGACCTTCGATCGCGTCATAGAGATCCTTCTCAGAGGCGAAGCCTTTGAACAGGGAAGTCATGGTCCATGAACCGGGAACATCCTGCTTCATGTTCTTGTAGTTCTCTTTTGCTACATCAGTGAGGTATGCAAAAGCACCAGGAACATCGGCGTTGGCGTTGCCAGCGAAGATATCCTTGAGCTCACGCAGGTCCTTGCTTGCCTGTCCCTGCGAGTACTCTCTGATCTGTACTGTAGATCCTGTTGCCAGGTCTTTCGTCTCCTGCGGTACGAACGCGTACCACTTTACGGTTGGATACAGAAAAAGTCCGCAAGCCACCGCAACCAGGAGAATGACGATTAATCGTCCCCGTATTTTCATGTTGATCTCCGTGTGTATGGGATTGTTCTTTGTTGTTATTTCTTTTCTTCGGTCTCAGCAGCTTCAGCTTTGGGAGCTTCAGGTTTCAGGGGAGTCAGTTCAGGAACCTCTTCCACAACCTGTGCGTCTTCCACATCGGCTTCCTTGACAGGAGCAGCCTTCTTGGCTGGTGCAGCTTTCTTTGCTGTTTTCTTCTTCGCAGGAGCCGCAGGCTTCTCAGCTGCTTCCTTCTTTGCTGCCGGTTCGGCCTTGGAAGCTTCAAGAACCTGAGCAATCGCTGACTTTGTGAACTCAAGACGGGTATTGTCATCGACTTTCACAACGACAGTTGCCTCTTTCACCGAAGCGATCGTGCCTCTGATACCGCCGATTGAGACGACCTTGTCGCCCTTCTTCATAGCGGAAAGCATGTTCTTTGTCTGCTTCTCACGCTTCTTCTGCGGTCTGATGATAAGGAAATAGAAGATCACAATAATAAGACCGAATGTGATAAACGTGGTCGTCATCGAGCCTCCGGAGGAAGCGGAAGATGCCGTTCCCGTTGTACCAAGGGTCGCTAATAATGCATTCATAGTAAGATAACCTCTCTCTAGGGTAAATATACGTACCGCTTAACGTATCACGTTACAATACGCGTAGTCAAGTTTTACCTGTTCCGGGGAGATGCGAAAAAACGGTGAAGCCCCCCCGGAAAGTGAGCTCCACCGTCAATTACCTGATTTCTTTAAAGAGCATCTGGTGGAATGATTACATCATTCCGCCCATGCCTCCCATTCCGCCCATGCCAGCGGCAGCTGCTGCACCAGCATCGTCAGCGGGAAGGTCGGTGATGGAACACTCGGTGGTGAGAATCAGAGCTGCAATCGAGGCAGCGTTCTGAAGTGCACTGCGTGTCACTTTCACAGGGTCGATGATACCTGCATCGAACATGTTGACCCACTCGAGCTTGTTTGCATCGAAACCGAATTCCGGCTTCTCGTGCTTTGCCTTCTCGGCGATGATAGAACCGTCGAGACCTGCGTTTTCAGCGATCTGGCGGATAGGTTCTTCGAGAGCGCGGCGGACAATCTTGTAACCGACAACTTCTTCTTCGGTGAGTGAAGAGAGGTTCTTCTCATCGAGAGCCTTCACAGCCTGAATGAGTGCGACACCGCCTCCGGCGATAACGCCTTCCTCGATAGCTGCACGGGTAGCTGAGAGAGCATCCTCGACTCTGTGCTTCTTCTCTTTGAGTTCAACTTCTGTTGCTGCACCGACGTTGATTACTGCAACACCGCCTGCGAGCTTTGCAAGTCTTTCCTGAAGCTTCTCTCTGTCGTAGTCGCTAGTGGTATCCTGAATCTGAACCTTGATCTGGCTGATTCTGTCTTTGATATCGCTCTGCTTGCCGGCACCGTTGATGATTGTGGTGTTATCCTTCTCGATCTTCACGCTCTTTGCGCGGCCGAGCTGTGTGATATCGGTATTCTCGAGCTTGAGACCGATCTCTTCTGAGACAACTTCACCGCCTGTGAGGATTGCAATATCTTCGAGCATCGCCTTTCTTCTGTCACCGAAGCCGGGAGCCTTGACTGCGACTGCATTGAGGGTTCCTCTGATCGTGTTGACGATAAGGGTTGCAAGAGCTTCACCGTCGACATCTTCTGCGATGATCAGGATCGGCTTGCCTGCCTGAGCGACTTTCTCAAGAACAGGAAGGAGGTCCTTCATGTTTGAAATCTTCTTGTCATAGATAAGGATGTACGGGTCTTCGAGAATCGAAACCATGGTGTCGCGGTTGGTAGCGAAGTAGGGAGAGAGGTAACCTCTGTCGAACTGCATACCTTCAACGAAGTCGGTGGTTGTCTCGATGGTCTTTGACTCCTCAACGGTAATGACTCCGTCCTTACCGACCTTTTCCATCGCACCGGCGATCTCGTCACCGATCACGTAGTCGTTGTTCGCACTGATTGAAGCGACCTGGCTGAGTTCAGCCTTGTCCTTGATGATACGTGCGTGCTTCTTGAGCTCTGCGATTGTATCTTCGACTGCCTTGTCGATTCCTCTTCTGATGCCCATGGGATTGATTCCAGCGGCAACGCTCTTCATTCCCTCTTTTGTGATGGAATAGGCAAGAACGGTAGCGGTGGTAGTACCGTCACCTGCAACATCGTTTGTCTTTGTCGCTACTTCCTTGACGAGCTGAGCACCCATGTTCTCAAAGGGTTCCTCGAGTTCGATCTCACGAGCGACCGATACGCCGTCCTTGGTTACAGTCGGTGCACCGAATTTCTTGTCGATAAGAACGTTTCTTCCTTTGGGGCCAAGAGTGACCTTGACTGCCTGTGAGAGCTTTTCCACGCCTGCTACGAGCGAGCGTCTTGCATCTTCATTGAACTGCAGCTGTTTTGCCATAGTTTTCCTCACTTCCTTTTATGGTATGTAATATAATGTTTTAAGTGCCTATTGCTGAGGCACGGTAAAGAGTCTATCTTCACCGTTACTGAAAATACACATATTTTTTCCAAACAGCAACCATCTTTTCCAATTTTTTTCTTTATGACGGGTATCTTTACAAATAACAGGGAAGAGCATAGAGTGAGCTCTATTACAGGTAAAGGGGTTTAGGGTAGGAAAGAATGGATAGAACACGAGTGATGAGCCATGTGGGCGCATTCAGTGCAGTGATGATCTGGGGGATCACCTTCATCGCAACCAAGCAGCTCCTGGGGACCTTCACGATGAGTGAAATACTCGTTGTCCGTTTCATCATGGGAATTATCACGCTCTATCTGCTCGATATAAAGAACCCGAAGGTGAAATTCTCACTCAAGGACGAGATTATCTTCGCCCTCTGCGGGGCGAGCGGGATCACCCTCTATTACGGAATGGAAACCCTGTCACTCACGATGACCGGAGCCTCGAATGTAGGCATCCTCACCTCACTCGCACCGCTGACTACAGCCATCGCAGGAGCATTCTTCCTGAAAAGCGAACGCCTCCGCCCCTCCTATATATTCGGCTCGATCCTCGCTTTCGCCGGAGTCGTCCTTGTCATCCTCAACGGTACCCGCTTCGAAGGGTTCACTCTGAAAGGAGACATTATTGCTATTTCAGGGACAGTCGCCTGGGCAGCCTACTCACTCCTTTTAAAGAGAATCGATACGGAAAAGTACCACCTCATCACCTACACGAAGAAAATAATCACCTATGGACTCCTCTTCACCTTCCCCACCATCTTCTTCGACGGCTCCTCAATACACCTAAACGACTTCACAGCACTCAACATCGGCCTCTACATCTTCCTCGGAATTCTCGCAAGCGCCTTCTGCTTCATCTTCTGGAACTTCTCGGTCGCACATATCGGCGTCTATGCCACCAGCATCTACATCTATGCCATGCCGCTCGTCACCCTCTTCGCAGCCGCCCTCTTCCTCGGTGAACCGGTCACCCTGCAGGCTTTAGCGGGAACCTTCGCTATCATCGGAGGATTGTATATAGGAGAGAGAGCCCCTATAGGAAAAACTCCCCAGGTTCAGAAGGAATCGGCCTAGAATACACCCGTCATCCCTTCTGTGGATGCCCTTCTCCATACTTCCCGCCTCTTCCACTCATCTCATTGAAGTTTCACCATGCTGGGGGTATACTGTCTCTGACATGATTGAGACGAAAGAAGAGCTTATACAACTGATTCAGCCCATTATTCTTGAAGAAACTGCAATTGACCTTTGTGTACTGTATGGATCAGCTGCACGTGACAAGCTCACCTCTGAAAGTGATATCGACTTGGCTGTCGGAAATGCATCGGGTATATCATATGAAGAAAGACTGGATCTCTCTGTACGTCTCACACTGCTTACCGGTCGAGAGGTATCAATCATTGACATTTCCACACTACAGGGAATCATTCTACAGGAAGTACTCGTGAAGGGAGTGACTTTGAAAAACAGGATACCGCATTTCAAGGCACATCTCCTCTCACAGATGTATGAGTTTTCTGAAGATATCCTCCCTACCCATATGCTCGGTGCATCCGTACGGTTGAAGAAGGAGCTTATCTCATGATTGATCCAGTATTGGAAAGAAAATTCAGCTCTCTCAGCAGATGTCTCAAGAGGCTTACAGAGAAAAGACCAGACACGCTTTCTGAACTTGAAGGTAATTATGATCTGCAGGATATCATTTCAATAAACCTGGAAAGAACAGTACAGATCTCAGTTGATATCGCTGCCTTTATTATCTCAGAAAGGGACCTCCGGTCAACCTCGACAATGGCAGGAGCGTTCGCCTCTCTGGAATCGGCAGGTATCATTGCGAAGGATATATCAGAGAGCCTACAGAAGTCTGTAGGTTTCAGGAACGTCTCCGTTCATGAATACACTGAAGTTGACTGGAAGATCATCTTCAACGTACTTCATCATAATCTCGACACGTTCAGAAGATTCATGCAGGCTGTTTTCCTGTTTTACGAAACCAAAACATAAAGAATTTCTCTCTGAAATAACATCTCTTCTTGCCATCCCTCATCGAACACTTCACTGCCTCCCTCTTTGGTTGCCGGGATCACATGTTATAGCGCCCGCATCACACGTTGTAGTGATGGGATCACACGTTATAGTGCCCGCGTCACACCTTGTGGTGCCGTGGTCACAGGTTATAGTGCCCGCGTCACACCTTGTGGTGCCGTGGTCACAGGTTATAGTGCCCGCATCACACGTTGTGTGATGAAGTCACCTTGCTGATACCGTTTCCCGTGTTATACTCCTATGAAAAAGGAAACAAACTATGAAATATCTATCATCTTCACATAAGGTAGTGCTCACACTATTCACCCTCCTTCTCCTTCTCTCACCCCTCAGTGCGACAGGAAGCAAGGAAGAGGCTCCCAAACAGCCTGCCGATACCCTCATGGAGGGTGAACTCGATACCTCAGGCGTCCAGAGTGTGCAGACGAATACAGCACAGAGTGCACCTGCAGTAGACGGAGCTGCCCAGTTCCTCACCCTCGATATCTACGGGAATGAGATTTCCCAGGATATCTTCGCTCAGGCCGATATCACGATGCTCAATGTGTGGGGCACCTACTGCTCCCCCTGTATCAATGAGATGCCCGGTCTTGGTGAGATCAACAGGGAGTATGCGGACAAGGGTTTCCAGATCACCGGTATTGTGATCGATGGGTACTCCTCTGATGAGGAGAAGTTCAGGGAACAGCTGGGGATGGCACGTGCAATCGAAGAATATACCAAAGCCGATTACACCCACCTCCTCCCTGTCTCCTATGAAATGAACAACCTCTACCTGAAAGATATTCAGGTTGTCCCGACCACCTTCTTCCTCGATTCGAAAGGAAAGATCATTGGCGATGCGATTGAAGGAAGCCGTTCCAAGGAAGACTGGATAGCAATCATTGACGAGGTGATGAACGAGTATGCCAATTAGGAAAGGGCGGGGAATTCTACTTCCCGCCATCGTTCTTATTATCTCTTTAGCAGCCATCGCCTTCGGCGTGGCTGAAAAGGAGCATCTCACGGTTCTCCAGAAAAGTACGATCATCTGCATGGAGTGTATCGGTCTTGGGTAAATTCAGAGAGAGGCTGAAAAGGCACGACAGAAAACGTTCTCTCATTCAGATCCTTGCATCTATTCTGCAGAATGCCTATATCATCGGTTTTCTTCAGGGAAGGATCTACCAGGGGGGAGCGAAGGCGTTCTGTGTTCCCTCTCTCAACTGCTATGCCTGCCCGGGAGCCCTTGGCTCCTGCCCTATCGGTTCTCTTCAAGCCGTTCTCGGCTCGAGGGGAACTTCGGTCTCCTATTACGTGGGAGGCTTTCTTGCTGCCGTGGGAGTGACCAGCGGAAGGTATACCTGCGGCTATCTCTGCCCGTTCGGGCTCCTTCAGGATCTCCTCTACAAGATTCCTGGAGTGAAGAAAATACGAATCAAGAGAGATATAGGGGAAAAGATAGCTGAAAAGCTCCGTTATGTGCTCCTTGCTGTCTTTGTCATCATCCTTCCTGTCTTCGTTGTTGATTTTCTCGGACAGGGTTCCCCGTTCTTCTGTGAATATATCTGTCCTTCGGGGACGGTATCGGGGCTGCTGCTCATGATTGAAAATGAGGGACTGCGCTCTGCAGTGGGATGGCTCTTTGCCTGGAAGAACCTGATTCTTGCTCTGGTTGTGATTGCTTCGGTGATCGTATACCGGCCGTTCTGCCGATACATGTGCCCGCTCGGGGCAATCTACGGTCTGTTCAACCGCATCGCTCTTTTCCGTTTCAAGGTGGATGAAAAGGCGTGTACATCATGCGGCATCTGTCAGGGAGTGTGTAAACTCGATATCCCGGTCTATCAGGAACCCAACAGCGCAGCATGCATCAGATGCGGGGACTGCATCACTGCATGCCCCCACACTGCGATCTCTCAGGGCTTCGCCCCGAAAGAAAAGGATAGTTTTAGTAACCCAGACGCTTCACAAAGCGGATCAGGTTATCCATCGTAAGGTCCATATCACTCTTCGCTCTGCCCTTCACTTTCTTGAAGTCCTGAGCGACTCTGTTGATACTGAAGATAGCGCTTACACCCTCTTCGTAGGCTGCATCGAGGTTATCTCCGATATCACCGACAATGGCGACAAGGGGTACACCGGCCTTCTTCGTTCTCCGTGCGATTCCGATAACGACCTTGCCTCTCAGGCTCTGGAAGTCGATCTTACCTTCACCACTGAAGACCATGTCTGCATCAGCACACTGCTCGTCGAACTTGACAGTATCGAGAACGACCTCGATTCCCATCTCGAGAGCGGCATCGAAATAGGCGACCATACCTGCTCCCATTCCACCTGCAGCACCTGCACCGGGAAGCTCCGCGATATCCATAGAAAGACTCTTCTTGATAGCATCTGCCATCTTGCCGAGCTGAGCATCAAGGAATTCGATCATCTCCTCATCCGCACCCTTCTGGGGTCCGAACACATGGGCTGCACCGTGAATGCCGCACAGAGGGTTGTCGATATCACACATAGTGATGATCTCAACACCTTCAAGAGCCTTATCCTTTGTGGATATATCGATTGAGTCGATCTTATCCAGTGTTGCTCCCTGAGGAACGAAAGACTTGCCTTCCGAATCGGTAAATGTCACACCGATAGCAGCAGCGGCACCTGTACCTCCGTCATTCGTGGAGGAACCGCCGAGACCGACAACGATCTTCTTGCAGCCGCGCTTTGCAGCATCAAGGATCAGTTCACCAACACCGAAGGTGGTAGCCTTCTCGGGATGAAGATAGTCACCTACCTGGGGAAGACCTGCAGCAGCGGCCATTTCCACGACAGCTGTACCGTCGGGAAGAATACCGTAGAACCCTTCGATCTTCTCGAAGTGAGGACCGGTCACCTCAAGGGTGATCTTCTCGCCGCCGAGAGCCTCGAGAAATGATTCGACTGTTCCTTCACCGCCGTCTGCGACGGGAATCGATACGACATCCGCTTCAGGATAGTAGGTATGGATGGCATGTTTCATCTTGGAACAGATTTCTGAAGAACTCATAGTTCCTTTGAATGAGTCGGGGATAAGAATACACTTTTTCATGGTTGTATAGATCTCCTCTAAATTAATCGCTTTTGGGACACTATAGCGAAAAACAGATGCGATTGATAGACCTACAGGAGGATAAGGGAAAAACTTGCTCCGA
Organism: Sphaerochaetaceae bacterium; assembly: GCA_963677695.2. Taxonomy (GTDB): domain Bacteria; phylum Spirochaetota; class Spirochaetia; order Sphaerochaetales; family Sphaerochaetaceae; genus SABI01. The sequence continues at coordinate 857,843 of CAXXUJ010000001.1, forward strand.
GAATGACAGAAATCACATTGCTCGTAAGATTGACCACATCGTTGTCGATCCACCTCACTCCGCGACAGAGTTCGAGCTTCTTTCCTTCACTGTTTACTTCTCTTTCTGTCATCATCTCCTTGTCGGTATCCCAGTAGTGACCCTGAAGGGTTGCACCGAGAATCGAGTCGACTAAAGACCCGATGATACCGGAAACAGCAACAACAGATGCAAGCAGGAAATACTGCATATCGTTTCCGACAGCGTATGAGATATACCAGAGGTAGGCGACTAGAACACTTCCGAGCATAGAGCTCAGGGAACCGAGGAGTGACACTCCTCCGCTCATTCCCGGCCGTACCCTTTTGAGCGTAAGAATGGAGACAGGATCCTTCGAAGAGAGGATACCCGCCTCACTTGCCCAGGTGTCTGCAGTCGCGGTCGCAATGGATGCACCGAAGGCGACCAGGGCATAGGTACTTCCGGTAAGTCCGAAAAGCAGTGCGCTCACAGCTGCGAGTCCCCCGTTCGCCATCACCTGAGCCCAGTCTCTCGTTCCCCCTTTCTTGTGAATCTGAGAAACATCCACATGGGAGACACGCTTTGCGATCTTTCCGATCACGTTGGCGGAGATGAAGAAGAACATCAGGATCAGCCACCCTTCCAATCCTGTGAAGGTATAGATGATCGTTCCCACCAGAATTGCGCTTATCACCCCCGAGAGGGTGAGAAGCTTCAGTATCTTGGTCGGAACCATGATGACGAGATTGACTGCGAGTGCTATGAGCACCTCTTTCATGCAGCCCCCAGCATGAAGTATGCAAGATAAGATGCGATAAAAGGAACCGTAAGGTTATCGATGCTTGCAGGAGTGAACAGTTCAACTACCGTCATGATGAAGGCAAGGAGGATTGCCATTCCCAGAAACAGAGGTGACAACATGTGGTAGCTCAGTCCCGTGATGACAATGACAGCGAACGTTGCCAGGAACATGACAGATGAACCGAGAACACTCTTCCCTGCCGGAAGCTTCTTCTTCCCGTACTGTCTACCGATCATGGCAGCCAGGCCATCACCATAGCCCATCGTGAATATACCGATGGTGGCCGCCCACATGGGAAGCTTCCCTGTATAGACCAGGATGACGAGCAATAGGAGGGAAATGGGGAAATAGACGAGTCCCAGATTTCTTCGTATCGATCTCTCTCCCAGCTGTTTTGCGAACCCGGTCACGACCCCGGTCCCGTTCATCAGAATGAAACTGATCGGTGCGATGATCGCCCAGGTAAGGGAATCGAAGAAAAAGATAGGGAGGAACCACCAGTTCGATACTGTGATATGGATGAATTTCCTCACAACTTCGGCAGGGAACTTCTCCGTCTTTGCCATAATAAAACCGGCAACGACAACCCCACTCACGAATACATACGAAATAACCAAGCCTAAAATATTCATGGAGTGACTATACTCGGTTTTTCCTGATAAAGCAAGATATTGACACAGACGCAGAATATGTCAAACACAATATATTAAAAAATAGAAAGGGTTACTATCCATGAACTCACTCCTTTTATATCGAGGCTGTAAATATACAAATTATGACACCCCCATTAATTTTCACGCCACCTCATTCTCCTTATTTTTTCCTGACAATGCAAGATATTGACTAAGGTGAACAACACATGCTAATGTATCCATGCTTTACCTTTTGAGGAGCAGGGTGGGTCTTTTAATCTTCTATGTTTTCCGGTTTTCCGTAGTTCGTATTCCGACAGACCGATTAATCTGAACCAGACATGCAGCCGATAAGAAAGCGATAACTTAACAGCAGGATTAGCCCTGCGGAGGATGCTTTATGGCAAAAAAAATCTATGTTGGCAACATGAGCTACGCCACAAGCGAAGAAGAACTTCGCGAACTGTTTTCACAGTACGGAACAGTACTGAGCACAAACATCATCATTGACAGAGAAACCCACCGCCCCAAAGGCTTCGGTTTTGTCGAGATGGAAGAGGACGCTGCTGCCGAAGCTGCTATCAGCCAGCTTGACGGCCAGGAGTTCGGAGGACGTAACCTTCGTGTCAACGAAGCGATTGCAAAGCCCCGGCCCAACCGCTCTTACCGCTAAGAAATCAGAGTTTACAGAACAAAAGGGACTGCCTCACGGTGGTCCCTTTTTGTATGCCCTTGGCAGAAACTATGGTGAATGGGTATTGATAAAGTTTAGAGGACTAAAGGTTCCTGAAATGTTCGAGATTCCCATTTGATACAATTTCAATTCTGCACCTCTTACTAAGCTACCGTGAGACCGGGGGACAGAATCGTTGTTCCTATCCTTAAAGCATTAGATGATAATCCTCTAGCGGAGAAGATTCCTCACAAGCTGTCGATGTATGATCGACATAATCTACACATAGTACACGCAATGGCAGACTCGTTGGTGCCGTCAAAGCACGAAAGATTGTGCTCATGGGAGATGGATGAACTTTGTCCCTAAAACGTATATGTAAATGCTTTGAAATGCATGGTAGCATGTCAAACGTAACATGTATTATTAAAGCGCCATCTAAGTGATGGTTATGCTGCGATTGTAGAATGCCTGTAGGGAGGGCACGGTAGTTCTTGTGAGGTGAGGGCACTGAATGCCCCTCACAAAACTAAACACTTGGATAGGAGGCATAACAACTCTTATTGCTGTTTTGTTGACATTTTTGACAATATTCTGCAATAAGTATTGAATTTTATGGTTTTTAGAATATAGTAAGGGATATCAAAGGAGCATAAAATATGTTGTTATCATTCGGCGCGAGGAATTTTTTCAGCTTCAATGAAGGGTTTGAGATATCCCTGGAATTGAGTAATAGTTGTCCGGAGGATATTTCACAATCTCAAGAAGTATCAACCGCATTGGCCATAATAGGTGCTAACGCATCTGGTAAAACAAATGCGATAAGAGCTATCTCTTTTATCGCAGACTTTTGCTGTAATTCTTTTAATTTAAAACCTGAGGATAATATAGATATTACGCATTTTCACTTAAACACTACCCCTACAATTTTCTTTGCCAATTTCATGATCAACAATACTACATACTTCTATGAAATTGAATTGACGGATAAAACAATAATAAGAGAAGTACTCGAAAAAAAAGTAAAACGAAAATCAATGGTATTTGAGCGGAATTCAGAATCGATATCACGGTGCATTGATTCTATGTCTGACTTAAAAAAAATTAAGCTAAGAAAAAAGGTTTCAATAATCAGCCTGGCGCATCAATATGAAATAGAGGGACTCGAACAGATATTCGCGTTCTTCTCTGGTATTACCTCTAACATCGATCCCTATTTTGGCGAGGTCGAATTCGAAACGCTCCCGTGGAATATTTCCGGCATATCGAAAAAATATATGGAATCCAAAGAAATGCTGGCCTTTACAATTGATAAACTGGAGAGTTTTGACACTGGAGTAAGTGATATCACAATCAAAAAAATGAAAAACACTAAAGATGAAGAGTTCTACTTCCCTTACTTCACTCATAAAATGAATGGAGAAGATATTCCTCTACATGCGATACTAGAGTCAAATGGTACCAAATCTTTATATGCGCAACTTATTCTCTTTAAACAGGTATTAGATTGCGGCGGCGTCTTGGTTCTGGACGAATTTGACAATAACTTACATCCTGATATTCTTAGTTCATTAATCGATCTTTTCCTTGACCCTGAAACAAATAAGAAAAATGCTCAGATAATCTTCAGTACACACAATACGTTGATTATGGATAAATTGTCCAAATACCGTATTGTCTTGGTAAACAAGGAAGACAATGAAAGCTTCCTCTATCGGATTGATGAATTACCCGGGAATATTGTTCGAAATGACAGATCACTTGAGAACATCTATAAAACAGGTAAAATTGGAGGAAAACCGAATCTGTGAGTAAGGGAAACAATTCAAAGAAAGATACATTCATACGTACTTTTCCACAGAAATCATTGCACGATACCGATATAGATATTGGAGACAGAGGCAAGTTCAACTTCTCATATTTCAATAATTCCCAACGATATGCACAAGATCTGGCAACATGGGACGAGACTAATCTTCGTGAACTTTTCGTGAAACTGAAGGAGTTTTCCCGAGAATCTTTATTGCATTGGACTCACACTAAAAACGGAGGTCGGAGAACTCATGTTTTAGAAGTCTATGGTGCCTTCCCGAAATCTTCAGATTTTACTCACCCAAGCGATATCCCATCTGATGCTGACTGGGCAAGATTTAGATTAGCTGGGAAAAAGCGATTAATAGGATTCTTGATACCAAGAGATATCTGTGACAGTACAAATAATTTTGATAACAATACGTTCTATGTAGTGTTTATGGATCCTGCTCATAGATTTTATACATCAAAAAAATGAATTCACATTTGCGGAATTGGCGGGGTTAGAAATAGTTTATTGGAAATATTTCCAGTTCCATACGTTGATTCCTGAGGAATATGCGGCTCCAGGTTTCCTGAAACCGCACACGTTTCTTTATATTCCCAGCTTCTCTATTCATAGATTTCAGCTCTGCACTATCCCTTGTAGCGGTAATACTCCTCAAGATTCTCAAGGTAGACCAGCCCTTTCTCCTCAAGACGAGGCCGCATGTTGTAGATATCCAGTCCGAGCTCTCCCGCTGCAAACTTCGCACGTTTAGATCCTTCATTCGCTTCTCGGCTCTGTCCCTTCTTCAGGACCTCTTCCGCCTCGAGGCGATCAACGATCACAACCCCGTCGTCATCGGCAACCACAACATCTCCCGGATTCACGCTCTGACCTGCAATCACAATAGGAATGTTTACAGCTCCGAGAGTCTCTTTTACCGTTCCCTGAGCACTTACGTACTTCGACCAGACAGGGAATCCCATCTCTTCGAGGGTAGCTGTATCGCGGACTCCAGCTTCAATACCTAAATTTCGATAATCTTCTCACTACAACCTAAAATTTCACATCTCAGAAAGTATAAATTCTTCTTATAAAAACAGTTGAACATCTTGCGCTATTCAAAATGTAGTGATAATATAATAACTACAGAGGTGCAAGATGGCAATAATTAGGCAGAAAAACAAGCAATCCGGTATCGAATATGTCTTCCTTTCAGTCAGCAGACGGGTTCCAGACAAGAAATGGCCTGTTTCAGACCGTACTTCCCTCGGTCATTTCGACCTCGACGGCGATTTCATCCCTAGTGCCAGCTTCCTGGCTCTCGATGAAAAGCAGCAGCTTGCCACCGGATTGGTCGATGAACCATTTGTCCGAAGGAGTGCCGACAAGGCAGTCCTTATGAGGAAACGATGCGGGTTCGATCTTCTGTTTTCACACGTTGCACATCAAACCAAAATAGATAAGATCCTTCGGGCGATCTTCCCGACAGACTGGAAAGCGTTATTGTCCGTAGTGTATTTCAATCTTGCAGAACCTGATCTGCCTATGTTTCGATTCAGCAGGTTCGATAGAAATAATCTTCATCCGTACGGGCAGAATGTTCACAAGGATATGATTACTGCTCTCCTTCGTCTGGTAGACGAGGAATCCCGTTCTCTTACATTCGCACGTCTTCGTGAAGCGAACAGTTCAAAAAATGCTACCCTGCTTGCATTGGACAGCACCTCTATTGCAGCCTTGGGAGAACTTCTCTATCGGGCAAGTCGTGGCTTCAGTAAAGAGGGTATACGGGACGAGGATCAGATTGAGATGCTGACTGTGTATGATCTGAACAGCAGGATTCCGATCTATTACCGTACTCTGGAAGGAAAGATTGCTGATGTTTCCACACTAGAGAATACTGCAAAAGATCTCAGCAGGGACGGTATAGATCCGAAGAAGTCTGTATTTGTCCTCGATCGTGGTTTCTACAGTGATGAGAATGTTCGCAAGATGCTCAAAGCTCGCTACAAGTTTGTCTGTGCGATCGATATCAAGAAGAATACGTTTGTAAGCGATGCTGTTTTAGCTACCGGATTGTCTGTTCAGTGTGCTGACAACTTCATTGAGGACAGGAACCTGTACTGTACCCGTCTTGCCCATAGGATCGAGATTCCCCGTCGGGGGCGGGGAGAGAACAGCAAAGATCTTGCTCTGGATGTCTGTTACAATCCACTCAGGGCTGAAAGAGAACAGAAGTTGCTCTCTAAGAAGCTTAAAAAGATGCGTGCTGTTCTGGAATCTGGCAAGGCAAAGCTTGAACCAAAGAGTGAATACAGCCGATTCTTCGAAGCAGTGAAGAAAAAAATATATGGCAAAGGAACCGTTACCACCTATGAGGTGAAACCCGAGCAGGAACAGATGGAACGATCTCTGTGTGGTTTCTTTGCCTATCTGTCAGATGGTTCTCTCACAAAAGAAGAAGTTGTTGATGCATATGCTGAGAGAATGATGATTGAGTGTTCCTTCAAGAATTTCAAGGAACGATACAGTCGACCTCTTCACAGTGATGATCAAGGAGTTGACGGTGAGATTTATGTCACCTTCCTGACCGTAGTGTTGGAAAGCTGGATTCGGGAACGAATGAAGCAGCAGGAGCTTAATAAAAAGTACACGATGCGATCCATGTTTGATGAGATTGAAGGGATCGAATGCTCGTTCCCCTCTGACAAACCGAAGAGCAGAGTCTACTCTGAGATCACGAACAAGGCTGGTATGATTCTCTACCAGATGGGAGTGAAGATGCCTGAAGAGACCTGGCCCATCAAAGTTCAGCAGGCAGTTGCAAGGGACCGGAAGCTGGCGGCGAAGTCAGCTGGCTGACCGGCAGATTCCTGTAGTGCGAAAATTATAGAAATATAGGTCAATAACGAGAGCTCTCACCCCATGTGCCTTCGCAGATTCTGCGAGAAGGTCACCGAAGAATCCACTTGGGGAATCAGCGGTACATGCAGCTATAAGGATATCACCAGGCTTGCACAGTTCGATTGCGACATGGATCATCCAGTTATCTCCAGGCTGCAGGAGCACGGTAACGGCACTGCCTGACACCGATGCATGGGGATAAATCGGTCTCATATACGGTTTCAGATATCCTGTTCTTCCCTGTGACTCATGCACAGTGGCGACACCGAGCTTTCCAAGTGCATCAATCGTTTTCAGATCGGCACGTTCTATATTCTTCACTGCAATTGTTTTCATACTTCAATCTTCCTCTGGTAATAATATTTCACCGCGGCTAAGAGCGCGGGCGGTCCTTATCAATCCGGCACGTGTAACAACAGGACCATCCGTTCCCTTTTCAAGGTCGAGAGTGACAGAGATCACACCTGAGGGATGCTCTACTAGGTAGGACATCTCCCCGTCTCCAACTTCTGCAACAGCGATCCCATCACAGACACTCCCGGGGATGAGACAGCCGGTAGCGACCGTGACCGAGGCAAGAACCCCGATAGCTGCATGCACCTTATGTGGAATGAAACTTCTCGTCGATACGATACCTCCCTCTCTGGGTGGCGCAATGAGGGTCATCTTGGGAACGACCTTCTCCTTCACATCCCCTAGGTTCATCAGGTGGCCTGCTTTCAGTCTGATCTTTTCAAGTTTCTCCTTCAGCTCCGTATCTTCACTGAGCTGATTAGGAGATTCATATCCGCTTCTTCCCAGATCTTCAGCTCTCACAAGTACCACGGGCATCCCGTTATCGATACAGGTGATAGGAACACCTTCTACAATATCGACAGAATTACCGGTAGGGAGCAGAGCTCCGCAGGTCGCTCCGCTGATACCTTCATAGAGACAACTGATCGGAGCAGAAGTTCCGGGAACACCATCTATCGATGCGCTGCCCCGATAGGATATCTTTCCCTTGGGTGTAGCAATACGTACAGTGCAAAGTGAGTCGCTGTTCACCATGAATACACGATATTCTGTAACGGGATCCTGAACCGGCAGCATACCTGTTTCCAGAGCAAAGGGAACAACTCCGGCGAGGATATTGCCGCAGTTCTGCGTCCTGTCGGTCTTTCCACCCCCAAGTACAACCTGTACAAATTCATAATCAAGGTCAGCATCACTCCTTTGGGAAAGGGAAACGATACCGACTTTGCTCGTCAGAGGATCAGCTCCGCCGAGACCGTCTATCTGCCTGACATCTTCCGGTCCCCTTCCGCACATGGCGGCGATAAGAATTCTGTCCTTCTCTTCCTGATCAGAAGGGAGGTCAGATGAATTGAAGTAAAGTCCTTTCGAGCTCCCTCCTCTGATGTGCATATAATTCACTTCTTTCTGCATATTAAATTTCCTTTGTGTTCAGCAGCCTCTCGTATTCTTCAGAGGTGTTGCAATTGAGGAATACAGATTCATCTTCTGTACAAGAAAACAGGTTGAAAGGAGTCTGTTCCAACAGAGAATGAACTGACGTCCTTGTACTTAGAAGGACTTGTTCAGCAAGCAAGGCAAGCGAACAATCATATACACCTATGAGCGGTTCTAGATGACCCTGATGGGATGTTATGGTAACGGGGAAGTCATGACATCCATGACTCTCTAACAATCCCTTTATAAGATAGGAAGGAATCAGAGGAATATCGACCCCGATTACAAGACAGGAAGTGTACTTGGAATGAATTAATCCTGCATGTATTCCGCTAAGAGGACCCTTCCCTTCATAGAAATCAGCAACAAATCGTGTGTGCGCCACTGGTTCGCTGTAGCCGGACACCATAATATCGGAAATACCTATAGCTGCAAGCTTGTTCACTTGGTAATCGATCAGCCTCATAGAATGATACTCGAGTTCGGCCTTATTAGATCCCATCCGAGTGCTTTTCCCCCCAGCGAGGATTACTGCTGATACCATACATTACACCTCCACCGCATGACCGTCAGGAGTACGCTTCAGTTTAAGGTAGATTGATACATACATAACCAGAAAACATAAGGAGGCTCCTATGAGTTGTGACGATGCCTCCGCTATGAATACACCTTTCGCTCCAAATATAGTTCTCGGAAGTACAAGTGTGAGTGGTATGACAAGAATCACCTTCCTGAACAAAGTAAAAAACACAGCCCTGCGAGGGCAGTTGTGGGCTACAAAAGTGTTCTGACCAACCATCTGAAATGACATCATGAAGAAGAAAACAAAATAGGTCTTCAGACTCGTGATGCACAGTGTCTTTAATTCAATATCGTTCGTAAATATTCCTACGACTGCTTCGGGAAAAAACTGGATGACGAACCACGATACTGCGGTCACAATGAATGTAATCCCAGTCATGATCCGAATGGTGCTCCGATCCCTTGAATACCTCATCGCTCCGAAATTATAACTCTGAATCGCCTGTCCGCTGCTTGTAATACTATAGGCAGGAAGATGGACCACTTCCCTGATGGAATTAATGATAGACATGGAACCGAGGTATAACGTCGCCTGCACTCCGCCAAAGATACTCAGCGTGACATTGAAGACGGCCTGAGTCAGACTATTGGTTATCTTGAACATGAAGCCTGTTATTCCCAGCTGGAGAATCTTACCTACATACTCCTTTCGTATTGATAGCCGCCTTAACCTGAGTGAAGCCCTGCGACTTGTAAGAAACAGAGTAGCCCAGAGCGCACTCACGAACTGAGAAATGACTGATGCAATGGCAGCACCCTTTACTCCAAGACCGAGTGTAAAAATGAAAATCGGGTCAAGTATGATATTCAGAATCGCACCTGCAAGTACAGTTACCATTCCTACAATACTATTTCCCTGCATATTTATGAGTGGATTGATACCTAGGCTGATCAGGATAAAAACACTACCCAATACATAATAGCGGAAATAGATCAAAGCATAGGGGAGAGTTTCTTCCCCCGCACCTAGAAGAACCAAGAGAAATTTTGAAAGTGGGAACAGAAATGATATGAGCAGAACACCAAGAATAAGGAGCATGGTGAATGCTGTCTCCAGAATTGCCTCTGCCTCTTCATGATTATTACTGCCACGAGCAATTGCACACAAAGGAGTACTGCCCGTTCCACAAAGACTCGCGAAAGCGTTAAGGAAGGAAATCAATGGAAACGCAATCCCTACCCCAGCCAAGGCCAGACTCCCCGTATGAGGAATATGACCTATAAACATTCGGTCAACAAGACTATAAAGAACATGAACCAGCTCTGCTAGAAAAAGAGGCAGAGCCAGTCTCATAAGGTGACTTATGATTTTCCCTTGGGAAAAATCTCCTTTATCGCTCATTCTCTATACAAGCATATCAAGAACCCACTGCGGAGCCAGGTTCGGAAGAGGTGTCCCGTTTTTTCTTGCCTCTCGGTAATCTGCGATAGTTTTCGTCCGCTTGTGCTCGTATTCCAGCTTTTCTTCGGCTTTCTCAAGAACAACGGAAATGAACTCTCTAGGAATAACACAGACTCCGTCTGAGTCCCCGACTACTAGGTCGCCAGGGTCAACTTTTACTCCGCCACAGAATATAGTGGTATTGATATTTCCTTCATTTTTTTTAATCGGACCTCTGGGCATGAATCCTTTGCTGTACACAGGAAAACCGAGCTCGATATTTCCGTCGCGGTCTCTCGTGTATCCATCAATAACAACGCCCTCGAATCCAGCAGCCTGACAGGCTCCCATGATCAGATCGCCAAGATAGGCTCTCCCATCATAGCCTTTACCGTCGATCACCATAACATATCCATCACCCGGCTGACTGTAGCTGGCAACATGAATCGGAAAATTATCACCTTCCTGTGTTTCCACAGTTAGAGCCGTACCGACAACAAACATTCCTCTGTCTACAGGATTGATATCAGCTGACATACAGCCCCCGTTCGGGATATCAATGTCAGCAGCTTTCGCTCCATCGAGGAGGAGAGCCACACCAAGGTTCCTGCAACGGGCTATAACACTCTCATCGAGGAGAGGGGCACACGTGTTCATCATCTTTTCTATCCCTTTCTATTTAACCATCGGCTTGTATAAGCCCTTAGTGTTTTTTCTCAGCCTTGCAAGGTTTTCTATGAATTCCTTGTTTGACATATGTTTGGCCATATCGTATTTTTCTTCATGAACCAAATCTTCAAGAGGAAGACGCCATCCGCCGGGCGGAAGATTTACCGCCGGATAGCCGATCGGAATCAACGTATGCGCCATCATTGGTTCGGGCAATTCAAGTATCTCCTTGAACGGGCCCTGCGTATGAATCGTCATCCACTGGGAAGTGAGTCCCAGTGACTCTGCGGCAAGATGAATCAACATGGAGGTATTTGACAGTCCATCTGTAAGGTGGGTCTGGTCTAGACCCATCGTATGACCGCCCATCACAGTCCCCCATTGCTTGCGCCCGTCACCAACAACAGCGATAATGACGGGAGCTTCACTCCAAAGCCGTCTGGTCTGTTTGATTCTCAGCCCCTCATCCGGATCATCACAGTCTACCGAATAGCCATTATGCCGATATTCAGGACATCTCATCTGTTCAAGCCACCACATAAGATCCATATCTATTGAACAGTAGGCATCAAATAGTTTCTTTCTCACTTCAGGGCTTTTTATGACAATGTAGCTCCACGGTTGAGAGTTCGCCCCGGAGGGTGCCCAGCGAGCAATCTCCAGAATCATATCTACATATTCCGCTGGTACCGGCTTGTCGCTGAAATTACGACATGTTCTTCTGTGCTTAGCGATATCCAGCAGGATTTCGTATTTTTCGTTCAATTGCTCGCTCATTTTCAGACCCTTCCTTTAAAGGTAACTTATATACTTCATGACTGTTTCGAAGTATTCATCATCGAGTGCCTGGTAATCTTCGCCGAATCTCAGGTCAAGGTTGACACCATTGGTCTTTGCATAATCCTTGAACGAATCCTGAGCAGTAGCAGATTTAAATGCCTCGATGAGTTTCTGAACCACATCAGCAGGAGTCTCTGGAGGAGCCACTACTCCGCGTCTCATCACCAGGAACGGGAAAGTGTATCCCTGTTCGACGATTGTCGGAACATCTGGAATAATATCAAGTCTGTCCGTAGCGAGGAGAGCGATATTCTTCACTTTATCGTTGTTTACTGCTGTATCGTATGCTGTAACAGTGAAGGTAACATCACCATTCATTACTGCAAGAGTACAGGGAGAAGATCCATTATAAGGAACTTCATTGTAGTCGATTCCAAGCGTGTCAGCCATGATACGGCTCTGCAGGAACATAGCTCCGCCGATTCCCGAGTTTGCATTTGAAGCGGTATTAGTCTTACAGTACTCAATAAGATCTGCAATGTTGTTGATGGGAGAATCAGCTTTCACAAGAACGGCATATGGTGCGGCATCAAATACTGCGATATGCTGCATCTCTTTAATGGTGAAATCACAATCCTTTGAAATCTGAGTAACAGTTGTCAGTGGGGAAGAGTGTGCCAGAAGTGTATATCCATCTGCATCAGAACTCCACACATAATCAGCTGCAAGCTTTCCACCTGAGCCAGCCTTGTTTTCTACAACAATTGATGTCTTGAGGGCTTTCTGCAACTCTGGCTGAAGCTGACGAATGAACAGGTCTGGACCAGACCCAGCGGCTGATTGTCCTACAATGTGAATCGGCTGAGTAGGCCAGTTAGAGGTCCCTTCCTGCTCGCCATTAGCGAATACTGTACTGGCTGCAGCTAACAGCACCATGAGAATGATAAGTGTTTTTTTCATTTTTTTCTCCTTTTCTCTCACTTGTTTAATTTAAAATACCTGCATCTAGGCATGTAAATTCTTTTTATTACGCGCTCGCTGTTTTACCAGCGGGAAAACAATCACAAAGACAAGCAATATAAACAATGCCAGAGTGATAGGTCTGGTGAATATGAAGGACATGTTTCCGTAGATAATCAGAGATCTACCGAGGTTTGACTCTGCCGTAGGTCCGAGAATCAGTCCAAGTACGAAACAGACCATTGGATATTTAGCTTTTTTCAGATAATACCCAAGGATTCCAAATACAATGGTGATGACAACGTCGAAAAGATACCCTCTAATCGAATATGCTCCCAGTGAACACAGAACAATGATAGACGGGACTAGAATCTGGTAAGGAACCACGGTAACCTTCGCGAAGAACCTCAGGAGCGGAAATCCAATCACTACAATGGCGAAACATGTCCACACAAGTCCCCAGAAGAAGGTATACAGTGTCGGTCCGGCATCAAGAAACAGTCTCGGTCCTGGCACAATGTTATGAATCATCAACAGTCCCATGAGAACAGCAGCAGAAGGGCTACCCGGAATACCGAATGAAAGGGTCGGAATAATCGCACTCCCGATCGTTGCATTATTGGCAGCCTCTGGTGCAATAACTCCCTTAATATTTCCCTGACCAAAGGTATCACCATCCTTCTCAGTAGCCTGGGCAGTCGTGTATGCCAGCATACTTGCAGCACTACCGCCTGCTCCCGGTGTAACCCCAAGAAGGACTCCCATCAAAGCCGACCGTACTGTTATTTTCCAGTTCGTGAAACAGGCTTTGACACCTTTCATCATATGTCCGCTGAGCTTAGTATTCCCTGAGATTGTCCGAGCCTCTTCAGCAAGAATTATGGCCTGTGACAATCCGAAGATCCCCACTGCTATCGTTATAAACTCAACACCGTCATCCAGGTATTTAATTCCGAAGGTGAACCTGTCCAGCCCTGTCATTTGATCACCACCTATAGTGGCAAGGGCCAACCCAAAGAATCCGATCAGCAGACCTTTCGATAGTGACTGATGAGAGGATGCTGCAATAATACCTAATCCGACCATGGCCATCATGAACTGCTCCGGCGCACCGAAGTAGAGAATAATCTTTGACATTAAGGGCGTGAGGAACATCAGTGCGAGACTCGAGAATAACGCACCTATCGACGAAGCAGTCAGTGATGCTCCGAGAGCTTCTCTGCTCTGTCCGTTTTTAGACATGGGGAAGCCGTCGAAACATGTCGCAGTATTGGTCGGTGTCCCTGGAATACCTAAAAGAACAGAGGTGATTGAGCCCCCATACATAGCTCCCTGATAAATGCCTGCGGCAAGGAGAAGAGCGTGAGTCGTATCCATACCATAGGTAAGGGGTATCAGCAGAGCAATTCCTGCAGTAGGGCCGAGGCCGGGCAGAGCACCGATGATAATACCAGCGAAAGTGCCGATAACCATAAACATGAGATTGAATGGTATTACTGATGATAAGAAGCCACCAAGAAGTCCAGACACATTCGCCTCCTAGAATATTAGCTTGTAGAGCAATCCCTTCGGCAGGAAAATATAAAGGGCATTGCTGAATACATAATAGATAATGATAAGAACAACTGCTGCGGCCGTATTGACAACAACGAGTCTGTTCACTTTGAAGTACCAGGTGAAAGCCACTGTAAGCATCACCGATGAGATAATGAATCCAAAAATCCACATAAGAATGACATATGCGACCAGCATCGCTGTAGTGATTCCATAGTTTCTGAGATTGTGGTGAACCGGTTTCGCCTGTTCACCAACACCCATCGTTTTCTGCTTTCTCACTGCTCTCACAATTTCAATCGAACTTGTGACAAAGACTACCGCAAAGCAGAATAAAGGATACTTCAGGGCCTTCATAGGAAGACCCTGAACAAATATGCCATCAAAAGCCATTGACGCCATGATAAGCATAATCACTATGGATAATATTGCCTCGAAAGGAAGCCTGTTGCTTTTTTCCATACTATCTATCTCCACCTCTTACAGCAATTCAGTCGATACAACAGGAAATACACGCGCAAAACTTTCTGCGTATTTGTAGTCCTGACAACCGGATAATCTTCGTGCGTGATTTCCACGCATAAATGCCCGCTGTGTATAGTATTCAATAAGGTGTGACTGAGCTTTAAAACATTTCATAGCGGCTACTTTCTTTTCATACGCATCAGTAATATCTACAAATTGACCCGGCACATAGTTTGAAAGCTCCGTCTGATGTGGTTCGAATCCATAGATCTGCATCTGTTTTGTAGCCTTCGTTCCTTCTACTCTGACACCATTGGAATTGGACATTACAGAGCAACGGAAGACCAGGTCACTCACGGCGTTATGATCGGGATTCAGAACATCAAACCGATCGTGAGAGATGATATAATCCGGTGCAAATTCTCTTATTTTAAGAACCAGTCTCTCTTCCAACTCAGAATCGACAACAATGGGGTAATCACTATAATCCCAGAATTCAATATTGTGGACTCCCAGTATCTCTGCAGCTGCTGTGGTTTCACCCTTCCTGATCGTCTTTACGCTATCTGCAGTTGCTCCCTGCTGCTTCCATAGGTCATTAGATTCCCCACGAACTCCGAATGTAAGAACAACCACACAGACTTCGGCACCTTCCTCCACATACTTGGCAATAGTACCGCCGCTTCTCCAGACGTAATCTGCAGCATGGGCGGATACGACCAGAAGTTTCTTTCCTTTGATCATGCTTTTCCTCACTTACTTATTCAAAAGCCGTCGTGGATTATCTCGAACCATCTTGAAAATATCTTCATCCGAGAAACCATTCGCTGACAGATCTTCACAATACTTCTGGAGACCTTCATCAGGATAAAGTGCAGTCTTCTGTCCCAGATCCGTTGAAAGGACAACATGGTCTGCCCCGATCGCTCTGATCTGCTCAAGTTCATCCTCGAAAGTAGATTTTCCTGTAGCGTAAGTTGTATAACAATGCTCCATATACGCACCGTACTCAGCAAGCTTCTTCTGTTCTTCGATCGTATAGTAGGTATTCGGGAAGGTGACATGCGTGATGATGATTTTCTTCACTCCGCGTTTAGCAGCCTCCGGCACCAGGGCGAAAGTTTCTTCATGTGTAAGATGGCTTGTTGCGAGAATAATGTCATACTTTGCAATAACGTCCAGAACTTGAAGGACCTCCTCTTTCAGAGACCCGTTTTCATCCAGAAGATAAATATTCGGATTCGAAATCCCCTCTTCCTTCAGATCCATCACAATCTTCGCCCAGTAAGGCAAAACCTTGCAACGGTCACTATATATGTAGTTTCTTTCGTTCTCACTGTCACAGGTTGGGAACCAGACCAGCTTGATCCCTGACCGGCAAGCCATTTCAACTGCTGATGGATTCATTCCGCCAACAGAGCTATTAAGTGTCAGAGTCCCGATTGCTTCACATTCAGGATACATCGTGTTGATGAGAATCGCTCTTTCAGAAGTACAGAAATAATGAGATTTTATGGCATAGCCCGCCATTCCTGACGCAACGACCCGTTGAGCCATTTCAATATCATCCATTCTGCGAGCAAGCACGTCCGGTGCTGAGTGGATGTGCAAATCATATGCACCTTCAATATAATTTTTCATATTTTCTCCCTGTTTTCTTATAGTAGAGACAGAATGTAGACAAATTGTTGAACAACTATGTATTGCATTTTATCCTTTAAATCGCTGTTGTCAAGCAGTATTTTAACTTTTTCTCAAATAAATACCTTGACAGATACCCGTTTATACCCGAAATTAGATGGTATAAAGCAATGATTGTTCAACATAATTATTAGCCATTCTGTTAAAAAAGGGGAATGGGAGCATGAGAGAAGATACAAAAAGCTATAAAATCTATAAGGATCTCAAGAATGAAATAATGAGGGGTGACTATCCCCCATCATTTTCACTGACAGAAATTGAACTTGCAAACAGGTTCGGAGCTTGCAGAAACACGATAAAGAAAACACTGTTAATGCTGGAAGCTGATAGACTTGTCACCATGGAGAGAAATAAGGGTGCTAAGATAAAAAACTTCTCTGTAGATGAAGTCCTTGAATTTCTGGAAGTCAGGGAGGAGCTGGAAAGCTTCATCATCAGAAATGCAATTAGAAATATAACGGAAGACCAAGTGTCAGAATTGTCTACTCTTCTTGAAAAAATGAAAAGACTGAAAGAAGAGAAAGACCTTATCACCTATAGTGAATGCAACAGACTGTTTCATGGAGTCATCTATGATGCTTGCAGCAATAAAACAGCTGTTGACCTGACATTGAACCTCAAGGATCAGATGAAAAAATACAATGGAAAAACTATTCTTGCTCCTGGCAGGGATAACTCCTCGATGGAAGAACACACCAAAATTCTTGAAGCAATAAAGAAAAGGGATGAAAAAACAGCAGAGCTCTATATGAGAATTCATATACGGAATGTTGCAAACACCTTTAAAACATATTATTCGCTATTGTTTTAGCTAAAACAACTGACTTGCGATTTTCTGACTGTAAAGGAAATCGTTTCGCCAGGGAGCGACAGACGAGAAGAAGTATCAATTTCTTTTGCACCGGATCGTCATCATCCGCTCCTTCCCAACTCAGTTGACTCTGGAAAAGGAGAACCAGTATGGATGATGGAATTTACAGATCAATATGCACTCTTTGCCACTGCGGCTGCGGAATACAGGTGAAAATTGAAAATGGAAAAATGAAAAGTGTCTCTCCGGATGCAGCTCATCCTTCCAACAGAAACTACCTGTGCCCGAAAGTCTTGGGGATAGAAGAACTCAGTACTTCAGAAAAACGGCTGAAAAAGCCATTAAGAAGAACCGAAACAGGATTTATGGAAATATCATGGGAAGAAGCATACGATCTTGCAGCCAAGAAATTATCTGAAATACTTGATAAGCATGGGCCTGACGGGGTGATACGCTGTTCAGGAGCCCCTGTAAGTTACGCTGCAAGGGACGGCTTTTCTTTGCTCATGAAATCAATCGGCTCTCCAAATGCAACCGGATCTGCAACTTACTGCATGGTCCCCAGAGCTACCGCATTTATTAATATGATGGGAGGCAAACCTGAACCTGATTTTGACAATTCTGATTTCATCATCCTTTGGGGAAGCAATCCTTCAGCAACAAATCGCATGGGAGGGTACAGTGCATTTAATGGAGTGCAGGATGTCCTTGATCGTGCAAGAACAAGAGGAGCCTCTATTGTATTTGTTGATCCTGTTGAGTGTGAATCAATTAAGAAAGGGGATGAATGGGTAAAGATCAAACCGGGAACAGATGCGGTCCTCGGTCTGGGAATGTTACGGCATATTATCAACGAGAAGCTGTACGATGAAGAATTTGTTGAGAATTTTACTGTCGGGTTCGCTGAGCTTGCAACCCATGTTCAGAGCTTTACCCCAGACTATGTAGAAAAGGAGACAGGAATTGGTGCAGCGACAATGATATCTCTTTCAGAACGGTTTGCACATGCTAAAACTGCGCTAATCAGTGACGGTAACGGACTTGATATGTACTGCAACACTGTCTATACCGTACAGACAGTGGCAGCTTTATGCGCGATCACTGGAAGAATTGATCGCAAGGGAGGCCTTTTGTTCCTTCCTTTTATTCCTCAAAAGCCGGCAAATGATTTGAATCCAGCATTGATGAAACAGAAATACAAGTATCCCCTCTTCAGAGACATACCGTTCCCTGCCGTGAAGGAAAGTCTTCTTCATGAGGATGAGGATCGGCCGAGAGCTATGATTGTTCATCATGCAAACCCGGTACTGATAAACGCAAACAGCGGCAGAACTGCGGAAGCTTTGAGAAAACTGGATTTTCTCATAGTAAGCGATATTTTTATGACAGCAACAGCTCAGGAGGCCGACCTTATCCTCCCGGAAAAGACCGCCTTTGAAAGTTATGGATTCAAAGCATATTCAAGTTTTGATAAACCATTTACAGCTTTCCAGCGTCCAATATTTGATGCTCCATCGGGGATGAGAACAGCATTCGAGAATGAATACGAAATAGCGATACGAATGGGATTGGCAGACAATCTTCCTTATCATGATGAAAAATCATGGATCAATTATACACTTTCTCCTGCAGGCATAGATTTTGATGACCTCGAAAGACAGCAGCTCATTTTCGCGGACAAACCCATTGTTTATCAGAAATATAGAAAAAGTGGTTTCAATACACCAAGCAGAAAGCTGGAATTGTACTCGAAGCGATTTGAAGAAAATGGGTATTCTCCCCTTCCCATCGCAATTCCGGGAGTACCTGATCTGGAAACAGACTCGGAAGAATTCCCTCTCATCGCCATCAATTATCGTCCTGGACAATTCGTGCACACCAATCTTCACCATATCACCGCTTCTACAAAACTTCACGGAAACCCCACCGTATGGATGAATGATAATAATCTCGAAACGTACGGTGTGAATATAAAAGACCAGATAGTGATTGAATCGAGGTTCGGCAAAGGAACTTTCGAGGTGGCTCGTAAACTGAGTCTGGATGATTCATATATCATGCTGGAATTCGGATGGGGTAATCCGACAGATAATAAAACCGATATAAACCGAATGACGAATGATTCGCTGTTCGACCCGATCTCCGGAACAACACCGAACAGACTCTACCGGGTCAGAATCAGTCAACAGTAGGATTTAGAACAAGAAGAATCTGGAAAAAAATATGTCAGGGTTCTTCCAATATTATGTAACCGAAGGAACCAAGATTTTTCCGATTACCTAGGTTATAAACCATGTACTTTTCCGGTAAATTTCACCAGAAAGGTACACCGAAAATATTATATATCTCCGAGTCTTATAGCCTAATGTGGAAGCTATGGTTATATGACCTGGGAAGGAATTCCCGCGGGGTATACAGGGAAACGTGTATGCCTTCCTTATTGTAAAGGAGATGCCCTGCACTTTTATAAAGGTGAAGTTCAGGCATGGACATCAGTAGGGATAGGTGTACTCCAATAGGAGTATGAGTGATAAAAACATTGATGAAGCATCCATCTCTACGATACGGCTCTCTTCTCCTGCTTGTTGCAGTACTTGCCCTCATCTCTCTTCTGGTAGGACGCTTTCCAACATCCCTTCATGAGGTAACAACCCTGTGTCTCTCAATACTCCAGGGAAAGGAACAGGGAATTCAGTCCGTAATAGGGACAGTTATAATAAAGATCCGCCTACCCCGTATTCTTGCGGCGATCATTATCGGTGCTGCACTTTCAGCAAGCGGCGCGGCATATCAGGGTATTTTCAGAAACCCTTTAGTTTCTCCTGATTTACTCGGGGCTTCGGCAGGAGCAGGATTCGGTGCGGCACTCGCAATAGTCAGTTCCTTGGGATTTTTCGGGACTCAGGTGTTGTCCTTCCTGTTCAGTCTCATTACCGTAAGCTTGACTTACATGATCAGCACGCGCTTCAAGAAATCTGATACAGCCTTGATACTCGTACTTACCGGAATGCTCATTGCTACACTATTTTCTTCTTTGACTTCTTTATTGAAATACCTCGCTGATCCGTATGAAAAGCTTCCGACGATCACTTTATGGTTGATGGGAAGTCTTTCCAGAGTTCAAATGAAGGATATACAAAATATCCTGTTCCTATTTGTTATCGGACTTATACCCCTTATTGTACTTCGGTGGAGGCTCAATGTATTGTCATTCGGCGACGAAGAGGCGCAGGCATTAGGAGTGAATACGACTGGAATTAGACTATCCGTCATAATCTCAGCAACCGTTCTTACCGCTTCTGCAGTTTCGATCAGCGGCATCATAGGGTGGGTTGGATTACTTATTCCGCATATAGCACGTCTTATCGTCGGACCCGACTATAGAACACTGCTCCCTGCCTCAATATTTCTTGGAAGCGCCTACCTGCTTCTTGTTGACACCCTTGCCCGCACACTGTTCCCTCTAGAAATTCCCCTGGGAATCATCACTTCGATTATCGGAGCACCTATCTTCCTTCTTCTACTTTCGAAGATGAAACGGGGGTGGACATGAAGCTTGAAACGAGAAACCTTTCGTTTAATTTCAGCGATAAAACCGTATTTCGGGACGTCTCTTTCACCCTTCATCCACATGAAATTCTCTGTATTTTAGGATCGAACGGATCAGGAAAGACAACGCTCCTTAAGGTGCTTCTTGGTCTATATAAGTGCGCTTCCGGCGACGTACTCCTCGAAGGGAACAGTATCAAAGGATGGACTCGAAGCCGAATAGCACATCATGTCGGCTATGTCCCTCAGAATCATGTTCCCCCCTTCCCCTTCAGCGTAACAGATGTTGTTCTGATGGGCAGGACAGCACATATTAGATCTTTTCATACACCAACAGTTCATGATGTAGAGATTGCTGTTCATGCTATGGAGCTTCTACATATTGCTCACCTCAAAGATCGTAATTACATGGAAATAAGCGGGGGGGAAAGACAGCTGGTCATGATTGCCCGTGCTCTGGCTCAAGAACCGGAAATCCTTATCATGGACGAACCGACATCAAATCTGGATTATGGTAATCAGGTACGTATTCTTAGGTATATCAAACAGCTCGCTGAATCTGGATTGTCTATCATCATGACGACTCATTACCCAGAGCATGCACTTCAATATGCATCGAAAGTAGCATATATGAAGGACAACACTATCAAAATAATAGAAGAGCCGAAGCAGACCATTACAGAATCACACCTGCATGATCTGTATGATATTGATGTGACTATAGCAAATATACCCGTGAATGAAAAGCAAACCATTCCTGTCTGTTTTTCTGTTTAACATTGCCGATTAGGAGAAAAAAAATTGAAAAATCAAAAACTGTTTACTCTGTGTATCATATTAACTTTCTTCATGATTCTCATCTCATGTGGCAAGGAAGGGACTCATGAGCAGAAAGAAAACAATACAGGATCACAAGAAAGTCATTACCGGACAATTACGGATATGGCAGGTCGTAAAGTGACCATCCCTGAGGAAATTGATTCAGTGTATGCAACCCACACCATTGGAACGCTCTTTGTGTATACATTAAATCCTGAACTCGTGGCTGGATGGAATTTTGCATTGCAGGATGCCGAAAAGGAATTCATCAAGGAGCAATACTATAATCTTCCGATACTCGGCAGATGGAAAGGAACTGGATCCTCGAATACAGAGGAGATTATACTCGCCCATCCTGATATCATCATCAATATGGGAGATCTTACAGAGAATTTTATTACTGAATCGGATGAAATGCAGCAGCTGTTAGGTATCCCAGTCGTTATGATAGATGGAACCCTTACTAACCAGGATAAGGCTTATGAATTTGCCGGCGATCTTCTCAATTTAGAGAACCGGAGTGCTTCTCTTGCTGAATACAGCAGAACTGTTCTCAACCATATGGTGTCCAAGGCATCAACACTTTCTGATCAGGAGAAAATCTCTGTATACTACGGGGCAGGCATGGACGGACTCGAGACCATTCCGAAAGGATCAATAAACACCGAGACGCTCTCCCTTGTTGGAGGTCTGAATATAGCAGACCCTGGAATGGAGAAAAACCTTAGAAGAATGAATGTTTCTATCGAACAGCTTCTTACGTGGAATCCCCCCTTCATTATTCTCAGCACACTCTCAAGTAATAATAAACAGCTCTTTGAAAGCATACAGGAAAACGAAAAATGGGAGGGAATAAAAGCCGTAGCTGACAATCATGTATTTGAAATACCGTATGGACCGTACGACTGGTTCAGTCAGCCGCCGACCATTTTAAGAATTCTAGGAGTTCAATGGCTGGGGAACCTTCTCTACCCTGACCTGTACAATCTAGATATAGAGGAGGAGATAAAAAATTTCTATTCCCTGTTTTTTTCACTGGACTTGAGTGATGCTCAGGTTGGGGAATTAATATCACACTCAATTCGGGCTGATTACTGATTCAACGACTGCTCTTTCCCTTAAAAATCCTTTATCTTTTTAAAAAAATGAGGATAGTATTCCCACGAAAAAATACTTCTGTTATCGGATAACGAGGCTGGACTAAGGGAAGCAATCCTACCAGCCCCCGCCTCCGCCTCCGCCGAAGCCTCCACCGCTGAATCCGCCGCCTCCGCCGCCGAAGTGACCGCCTCCTGAAGAGGATGTCTTGGGGGGAGCTACGTTGGTGACCAGGGCATGGTCACAGGAGTGGATCATGGAAGAGACCATCATGGCACCGACTAGGGGGTGAGAACCTGAGTACCAACCTGGTGGGTCTATGGTGAAGGAGGAGAACTTCTTCGCCCACTTCTTCTCAAGACCGAGAACGATGGCAAAGGAGAGAAGGCGGTAGTAGAAGGCAGGGTCGCTGTCTATCATTTTCTTCAGTTCATCCATCTCCACTGTCTCGATGAAATCACGCAGGCCAAGCACTTCCTCCAGTTTTTTCTGCCCGTACTCGCTTCGCTGCCGTGTGATGATGGTAAAGATGGAGAGGATAAACAGGACTAACGTCCCGATAGGAATGAGCATCAGGGCTGCCGTCATATCTGAACCGTTGGTGTATGCCATGATATAGCCGGCAATAATCGCAACAAGAAAGAGAATAACGATGAGAACCATCCAGAAGAATTTTCCCACTCCCTTTTTCACGTACCACTCAGCATCGAGCCGGTAGAGAATGATCGTTGTCAGCACTATGTATCCTACGAAGATAACCATGATGACGAAGGTGAACATGTCGGGGAAGTTGATCGTCACCGTAAGGGCAAGAACAACCACGTTCAGGAGGGCAAGAAGGAGTATCTGAATACCCTTGCGCGTTGATGCTGAGCTGGTAAGCGACCGCTCTTTGGAGTAGTAGCGCTCAACCTTTCCCTTCACCTCCTGGAACACCTTATAGAAAGTGTTCTTCAGATCTTTTTCAGTCACCACCCCGCTCTCACCGAGAGCGAAGAAGGAGTCGAACATCTTCTGTTCATGTCCGCTCGCGCTCTTCAGCGGCGAACCCTTCACGAAGGTGAATTTTTTCTTCTCTTCGATGATCGTCAGATTTCCCCTGTCAGCCCAGTAGAAGATCATACTTGTCAGATCATGGGCATCGACGCTGTGGTCTATCAGATACCCCGCATCAAGAGGACTCATCCCTTCGGGAGGTGTGAATCGGGGAACGATGATAGGCGGGGTATCCTTTCCATAGGTCGACCACCATTTGAAGGCAAGGAAGAGAGAGCCTGCCATGACGATGATGAGAAGGGGAAGCATGAAGTAGGTGTAGTTTGTTCTTTCAGCAAAATAACCTTCGGGCATGATGACTCGGACCGTGACCGCTTCACCTGTCTCTATCTGCTCGGCATGAAGGGAAAGGACTTTCCCGTCACCGGATAACTTCCATGTCACCCCGTCAGAGGAGACCGATCCATACACGCCCCTGAGCACTTCGATATTTCCAGAGGAAACGGGGGAAGGAAAGGTGATGGTGAAATCGGAGGAGTAGATCTTCTCATCCCATTCAGTCCCGATCAGGTTGAAGTAAAACTCATCCCTATCCTCCCAGAGGTCTTTACCCAGGTCGAACCGGTAGGAGATCGCGTAATCATGAGGACCCGTGATCGTACGGTTCGCGTTTCCCAGACGGATCACCGTCTCGTAGCGGGAGGAATTGATAGAAGTATCATCACTCGCCTTAATCTTTGATAATCTGGCGAACACGCTTCTTCCATCCTGGAGACTATACCCTGTCGGAATAGTCCGGTAGAACCCGTGCATCGGAGTCTGGAAGGTCAGAGTAGCCCTCTCTGAAATATCATAGACACCGGTTTCGCTCACTACGATATCGGAATCGAAGGAATCGATCGTGTAGCCTGCGAACAGGAGAGAGTGGGAAAAGAGAAGAGCTAGGAGGAGAAGAACGAATCCCTTTTTAGCTGAAGGATACCTTGACGTTCTCACGGGCTTCCTCCTCGATGGCAAGATAGGGCAGTTTCACGAAGTGGGTCATGTTTGCGATGATATTGCTCGGGAAGGACTGTACGATCGTGTTTATATCACCGATGACAGCATTGTAGTACTTACGTGCATGCAGCAGCTCCGTCTCGATCTCGTTCAGCTGATTCTGAAGCGAAAGAAAACTCGCATTCGCCTTGAGATCGGGATAACTCTCGCTTAAAGCGAACAGTGATTTCAGTGTTGCGCTGAAAGCGTTCGCGGCATCGTTCTTTTCTGTGAGCGTACCTGCGCTCATCGCACGGTTACGTGCGTCGATCACCTGAGTCAGGGTCTCCTTCTCGTGGGAAGCATACCCTTTCACCGTCTCAACAAGGTTGGGGATAAGATCGTATCGCTTCTTCAGATGGGCATCTATTGCGGCTGCCGACTCTTCACTCTGGTTCCTTAGTCTGACCAGACGGTTGAATATACCGATTCCATACAATGCAAGAACGACAACGATTCCCAGTATGATAAAACCTACCATAGGATATACCTCCCTCTGTTACCACATCACTTGATGAAATTATCATACTCCAGACAATCAGAGCCGTCCACCCAATCTTCTTGTATTTTACTTTCCACTATTGTATATTCATACATATCACGCAGAATATTTATAGAAAAATAACCATCTATCAAAACGATCGGAGTCAACTATATGAAAGAGAGAACCAACCGCCTTTCCACTATCAAAGAACTGATAAGAGACAACAGAATAGACAACCAGGACATGCTCCTGGATCTTCTGGCAAAGGAAGGATTCAGTGTCACCCAGGCCACTCTCTCAAGGGACCTGAAGATGTTGAAGGTGGGAAAGATTTCTGACGGCTGGTCGGGTTACTACTACGCTCTCCCCGAGAACGATCTCATCTCGGAATCGGAGAAATCCTATATACAGGATGTGAGGAGAGGGGTTCTCTCGATCGAATTCAGCTATAACTTCGGTGTGATCAAGACCCGCAGCGGCCATGCGAACTCTGTCGCCCTCGCCCTTGATGTCCTTGCCCTCCCCGAGATCCTCGGTACTCTGGCAGGGGACGATACGATCTTCGTCATTCTCCGTGAAGGCATGAGCAAGGAAGATCTCCTCGAGAGTTTCAAATCACGCATTCCTGAGATTGAGGCCTGAAAGGACCGCTTTCAATCTTGATACATTTCCGCCTCCGCTTTACACTTGTATGAACACTATTCACAAGGAGACCTCAATGAATTTTTCTAATCTAGACAAGACTTCATCCTTCGCTGAACTGAAAGGTATCGCACAGGTCGATATCACGAAGGCTCTGACAGCTCAGAGAATCTCTTCCTACACCGTTCCCGTCACAAAGGAACTTACCTATAACTACGCCGCCATGCCGATCGATAATGCTCACCTCGCAGCTTTTTCAAAGCTGGCTGAAGAGCAGGAGCTCGTGGCTAAATACCGAGCACTTCTCAGTGGTGAGATCATCAACACCGGTGAGAAAAGACAGGTCCTGCACCAGCTTACAAGGGGCAGAGCCCTTGGTGAGGATGCACGCGTGGAAAGTGACGGCGTGGAGAAAGGGGCATTCTATGCCGAGCAGCTTGCTGCGATCGCTGATTTCAGCGACAAGGTGCGCTCAGGAAAGATCACCGGTTCAACCGGAAAGGCGTTCAATACTGTTGTACAGATCGGTATCGGTGGAAGCGACCTGGGACCGAGAGCTCTCTATCTCGCCCTGAAAGGGTGGGCCAAGGGTGATAACATCCCCCTTCTGAATGCAAGATTCATCAGCAACGTCGACCCCGACGATGCTGCTGACGTCCTTGAGACCATCGACTTCGAGACAACTCTCTTCATCCTGGTATCCAAGAGCGGGACAACACAGGAAACACTCACGAACTTCACTCTCGTCCAGAAGAAGGCACAGGAAAAACAGATCCCCGGCTTCGACATCTCAAAGCATTTCACTGCAGTGACGAGCAACACCAGCCCCCTCGCCTCCTCAAAGGAAGTGATGGCCTCCTTCTATATCGACGATTACATCGGCGGCCGCTACTCCTCTTCAAGCGCCGTAGGCGCCCTTGTTCTTTCTCTCGCCTTCGGTTCTGATACAGTTGCTCAGCTTCTCGGCGGTATGCATGAAGCCGATATGGCTGCTCTTGAACCGGATGTCACAAAGAATGCGGCACTCCTTGATGCCCTCATCGGCGTCTACCTGAGAAACGTCTGCAGCTACCCGACAACGGCTGTCCTACCCTACTCACAGGCACTTTCCCGTTTCCCTGCACACCTGCAGCAGCTCGATATGGAGAGCAACGGAAAACAGGTCAACAGAGAGGGAGAGGCAATCTCCTACTGCACAGGACCCGTGATCTTCGGAGAACCGGGTACGAACGGGCAGCACTCCTTCTACCAGCTGCTCCATCAGGGAACAGATACGATCCCTCTCCAGTTCATCGGCTTTGCAGAGAACCAGTGGAACGCTGATATGATCACTGACGGAAGCACTTCACAGGTGAAACTGAATGCGAACCTGATCGCTCAGATCGTCGCTTTCGCTCTAGGAAAGAATGATGAAAACAGCAACAAAAACTTCAGAGGTCACCGCCCCTCCTCTCTCCTGTACGGGAAGAGACTCACACCGGCAGCTCTCGGAGCCCTCCTCGCCCACTACGAGAACAAGGTGATGTTCCAGGGATTCACCTGGAATATCAACTCATTCGACCAGGAAGGGGTTCAGCTGGGCAAGGTCCTTGCAAAGAAGGTGCTTGACGGAGCCGAAGGGGATGACGTTCTCCAGGCATTCATGAACCTTCTCCTCTAATCTTTCAAATCTCTCCAAGAAGGAAAGCATCGTAGTTATCCAGGGTGACCATGGTTGTGGTCGCCTCAGGATACCCCAGCCTGAAAGCTCTCAGCGGGGCACTCTTCGCCTCTCGATTCCATGAAAACTCATACGCATGAAGCTGCCCTGACCTGTTCTCAATATAGGAAATCTCCTGATGATAGTGGGTTTTCCAGTAATAGGTATTGGTCAGATTTCCATGATGCATCAGATACTTCTTCCTCTCTGCTATCAGATAATTCTTCCACAGCGATTCGATATCTTTCCGTGATGAGATATCACTGAAATCAAGGAGAATCGCATTGCGAAGACCGGTATCGGTGAAGTAACACCTCTTCCCGTCCTTCTTCTCGTTCCAGAGCTGACCGGGATAGGAATTCAAGGTGAAAATCAGATGGCTCTTTTCGAACAGAAGGAGGTACTCCTCCACCTTCTGTTCGTTTAAACCGCTCTTCTCGCTCAGTTCATGAGAGGAATATTCATGACCGGGAGAGTATGCAAGCAGCAGAAGTAGACGACAGATCTTCGACCCTTCCATCCTGCTCTCGGGATGAAGCAGTTCCTCGCAGAGAACGCTCGAGCTGATCTGAATCAGGAGCTGCGCCTCGTCTCCTGAGCTGCAGGTTATCACCTCGGGATAACTCCCGTACAGAAGGCGGTGGGATAGGAGCTGTTTCTCCTCCTCTCTCCCATACAGGAGAAACAATTCTTCGAAAGAGAGCGTATTGAGATAAAACTCCCACTTCCTTCCCGCAAGGGCCTCCACCGTCAAATCGGCAAGGCGGATATCAGAGGAGCCGGTGACGATCAGTTTCACCGAAGGAACAGTATCGTGGAGCAGTTTCAGCTTCTCACCGATGTGATGAATATCCTGTGCTTCATCGATAATTACAAGGGAATGGTGTTTGAGTGTATTCCTGTAGGAGAGGGAATCACTTTTCCCGAATAGATCCCTTGTCTCCGGTTCATTCCCGTTCAGCCAGAGCACTCCCTCCTTCTTTGTGAAGAGCTTCCGTATGATGGTCGTCTTTCCTACCTGACGACCGCCGAACAGGAGCAGCACCTTCCCATCTTCCATCCTGCGTAATATCTGATTCTCCAGCAATCTATCTATCATCTGCCTTTCCTCTGTATATGATAAGACCCTGCCGCCCGTTCAGTGGAGATATCTCACAGGAGAAGGAGATCACTGAATCAGGAGGCAGGGAACCGAGAAGGAACAGGACATGTTCCACCGTCTCCCGGGGAGCACGAGCAGTTCAATCAGAATCGCCGGGAGGACGTCGGACTTCAGAAGTAGCATGTTTAGGCAGATAAGTCAACGCAACTTCTTTATACACAACAAGTAACACAAAACAAGAAAGAGGAATACGCCCGTATGCAGATAGATATTTTCACCTTGAAATAAGTCGTTGCATGATTGTCAGATATGTGGGATTTCTCATTGAGGAATCTGTAGTTCTCATATACCTGAAACGATAAAAAACCGGCAGACTGTATGCCGGCCGGTTTTTGGATTATAGGAAATAAAGAATGTTATTCCGAGCGTTCTTTGTCGAGAGCCTTCTGGAGAAGGACTGCGCCGAGAATCAGGATACCCTTGATGAGGTCATTGACGAAGGCGGGAACCTGGAAAGCAGAGAGAATTGCATCGATCGCATAGAGGATGACGGCACCGAAGAACGAGCCCTGAATCTTTCCCCTTCCTCCTGCCATGGACGTTCCTCCGATGGCGACAGCTGCGATGACGTCCAGTTCGAACATCTTTCCTGCAGTAGCGACATCGACAGACCCGAAGCGGGTGATATATAAAAAGCCTGCCATACCGGTCAGCATACCTGTGATGGTGAAGATCATCACTTTCACCATCTTCACGTTGATACCTGTCAGGCGTGCCGAGCGTTCGTTCGATCCTATCGCGTAGACATAGCGACCGAACTTCGTCTTGGTCATAAGGAACCAGACAAAGACGGTCAGAGCGATGAAGATGATAACCAGGAACGGGATATCACCGAGCTTGCCGTAGCCGATCGGTCTGAGGATATCGAAGTAGGCGTCATTGTCCACGATCTGAGGTCCGCCGTCACCGAACTGAATGGTGATGGAGCGGTAACCGACAAGGGTCGCAAGGGTAACGATGAAGGCCGCGACTTTCGCGATACCGACAAAGATACCGTTGAATAGTCCTAAAAGCAGCCCGAGCCCCACGGTCGCAATGAGGGTGACGAAGATACTATGCGTCGAGTTGAAGACGACGACCCCGACTGCCGCGGTGAGACCGAGCATTGATCCGACCGAAAGGTCGATATTTCCCGAGATGATCACCAGTGACATGCCGAGCGATATGATTCCGATGAAGACCGCAGACTTGAAGAGGTTGATCAGGCTTGCGGCGGAGAGGAACTGGTCACTCGCGATACGTCCGATGAGAAGAAGGAGGATGAGGGAGAGGATATAGTTGTGATCGAGCACCAGCTTTTTCAGCAGGGGCGTCACCTTACTCTTCCATCCCGTTTCATTCTGTAGTATCTGTTCTTTGTTATCTGCCATCTGCTTCCACCCTTTCTTTCCTGTTTGATCCTGTTGCGTAATACATCACATCAACTTCATTGAGCTCATCACGTGTGAATTCCTTGTTGATCTCACCCTTGTACATCACCAGGCACCGGTCAGCGATGCGGTGGATCTCAGGGTATTCGGAACTGAACACGATCACGCTCTTTCCTGTTTCCGCCAGCTTTGTGATCAGCTGGTAGATCTCGAATTTAGCCCCCACATCAATTCCCTGCGTAGGGTTGTCGAGGATATAGACATCGGAGTCTAATCCGAACCAGCGGGAGAAAATCACCTTCTGCTGATTACCGCCGCTCAGGCTGGTAATCAGGTTATCGGGATTTCCCGCCTTGATATTGGTCGCCTCCCGGCTCCTGTTGAACCGTTCGGTCTCTTCTCTGCCACTTACATAGATCTTCCTGTGCTTGCTCGTGAAGTAGGCCATGGAGAGATTGTCTTTGATCGAAAGATCCTTCAGGATAGAACGCTCCTTTCGGTTACGGGGAACCATCGAGACACCAGACTTCATCACCTTGGTGATCGAGTTTCCCTGAATCTCCTTCCCCTTGAACACGATCTTTCCATCGGTCACCTTGCGTGCACCGAACAGACATTCACTGAGCTCACCCCGTCCGTCTCCGAACAGACCGGTCACAGCGAGAATCTCTCCTTCGTGAAGGCTGAATGTGATATCTCTGAAATGATCTCCGCAGGAAAGTTCCTCGACACTGAGAACAACCTGTTCTTCATTGATCTTGTTCGACTTCTCGACAACTTCATGGACTAAGGAACGTCCGACAAGCATCTCGGTCGCCTGCTGTTCATCTATATCTGCAAAGTTGCCGGTTGCAACGAACTTGCCGTCTCTCATGACCGTGTAGCGGTCACAGATGGCAAAGAGTTCAGGCATCTTATGAGAGATATAGATACAGCTGATACCGTCCTCTTTCAGTCCTCTCATGATATCGAAGAGGTTATCGATCTCTTCATTGGTAAGAGAGGTGGTCGGCTCATCCATGATGATGAGACGACAGTCGAATAGGAGGGCACGTGCTATCTCAACGAGCTGCTGTCGTGAGGTATCGAGATCACGCACGTAATCCATCGGATCTATATCGAGTTTCAACTTGCTTAGAATAGCGTGTGATTTCTCAATCATCTCCCTTTTCTTCAGAACGATTCCGCCATGGGTGAGTTCGTTATGAAGAAACAGGTTTTCGTAGACACGGAGGTCCGGAACAAGATTGAGTTCCTGGTGAATGAATCTGATGCCGAGGTGAGCGGATCGGACGGGAGTGAGATGGGAATGCTCTTCCCCGTCGACAAGAATCTCTCCTGAATCCTGTCTCAGAATTCCTCCGAGTACGTTCATCAGTGTCGATTTCCCTGCCCCGTTCTCTCCGAGAAGGCCGTGGATTTCCGCATCCCCTACTGTGAGGGAAACATCCTGTACCGCCTTAACCGCATCGAAGCTCTTATATATGTTTCTCATCTCAAGATGCATGAAAAACCCCTTCCCCTCTTAGGGTATGGAATGACCGGTGGAAACCCACCGGTCTTGTATTGTACACCTGTTCTAGTAGAAAGAATAGCGAAGGCCGTACACGTCACCCTTCTCGAATTCTTTGTAGTTGCTGTTGTCGACAACTTCGGTGGGAACGAGATGCATGCCGGAAACGCTCTTTCCGTCAAGGACGTCAATTCCGAGCTGGATAGCATCAACAACCATGGCAGGAGAGAAAGAGAAGGTAACGATATCGATTCCAAGATCTTTGTAGTGGTCATAGACATCGAGGAGTTCTCTAGGTGCGCTGACTGCTGAAACAAGTTTGACGTTCAGCTTGGCAGAACCGTCGTAGCCTTCGAGTGCTGCAAGGAGTCCGAAAGCGACATCTGCGTCGTGGTTGAAGATAGCTTCAATGCTTTCGACTTCAGCTTTGGAACTTGAATTGAGGAAGGTCTCGAGCTGTGTCTGGGCAGTGTCCTTGCTCCAGTTGGTGACATAGTCGTTCACACGGACGAAGTTTGAGTCTGCTGTCTTCCAGAAACCGTCAGATCTCTGCTTGGGTACACTTGAGTTGTCACCCTTGAATTCGAGCATGTTGACCTTGCCCTTGGCAAGTTCGTCTTTGAAGTATTCATTGAAGTAGCGGCCTGATTCTTCACCTATAGTGAAGTTGTCACCCATGAGCTCTACGGTCTCATCGAAATTGGTGATCAGTCTGTCATAGATGATGAGGGGGATGCCTTCATCGACAATTGTCTGTGCGGCTGCCTTGAGCTCATCACCGTTGTGAGGCCAGAGAACCACACAGTCCACACCCTGAGAAACAACGGTGTCGATCTGGTTTGCCTGCTCGACGATATCGTCGGAGATCAGGAAGATACTCTCGTAGCCAGCGGCTTCAGCGAGTAGTTTCGTTGAATGCTCTGCATGCTTGATGCTTTCACCGAGGAAACCGTGGTCGGCACTGGGCATGATGACCGCAAGAGTCTTCGTTGCTGGTTCACTCTGCCCCTGAGCAGAGACGAACATCATACTGGCAGCTAAAAGAACCAGTAAGAGTACGAACAGTTTTTTCATAGCTTACTCCTTTTTCGAATTCATTGAATTCGTATTACCTATATTGACAGTCCTCAGACTGTAAGATCCTTCATTGTCACTTCCCTGACACTCAGGGGAAGCATGGAAGAGAGAGGTTCATGAGAGGAACATGCATACCCCGCATCGGGAGTGAGAGGCCATATCATGGGGGTGATGAACGAACGGGCTGCAATGAATCCCTGTTCGATGGCCGCATCGTTGTCGGTCCCTTTCGAGTTTGCACCCTCGTTCTCGATTGAGAAGACTCCGTCATACCCTTGAGCATTCAGCTCATCCACAAAAGCTCTCCAGTCCATTGAGTCACTTCCACCGAAACCTGGAACCATCGGTTCATATGAGTAGCGGTCCCACTCGTGAGCAGGGACAGGGACTCCCGCCTTTTCTGCAAGGGCTGCATCGACAGACTGTTTGCCATACACATGACCCCAGTGAACCGCCCCTGCATCATAATTGACACGGGTTGCTTTCAGATGAACCGACTTCACCCTCTTCATATCGGTATTGCGAATCACATCAACGGGAGAGACGAACTGCCAGATATCATGGGAGGGATCATAGATCTCCCCGTGAGCGTCACTCTCTATAAGTGCATACATCAGCTTCCTTGCAGCGAGAGTGGAGGGAAGGTTATTCATCGTATTGCTGTACCCGGCTGACCTCCACCCTTCCATCGGACAGTTCTCATAGACTACGGTAACCCCAAGGTCCTCGGCATACTTGATGATGGGAGTGAAGACTCTCTTGTATTCCATCAGGTTCTTTTCGAACGCACCCTCTTCAAGGTCCCACTCGTGGTTGTACCCGACAAAGGTTCCGACGGTGACCCCGTTCGCATCCCCGCCCATGAGAGCTGCCATGCGGATAAGATGAAGCAGATGGTTCTGATTGTTCTCCCTTTCTGATTCCTCCCCACCGATAAGGTTCTCATAGGCACCGATGGAGAATCTGAGGTTCTTTTCATTGAACAGCTCTATGGTTCTCTTCGCATCTTCTGCTGAAAACTTCTCATAGTCGAGATGGGTAGCCACATGGTCGCTTCGCAGACCGTCTCTTCTGAAGACACAGAGTTCAAGACCCTGGAGTCCAATCCTCTGAGCGCGCTCAAGGAGTGTAGAGATGGTATCTTTCGGATATGCTGAACTCATCATCCAGACAGGATTATTCATACCTCTACCTCTTATTGTTCAGGGATATCAACCCATGCGTTCTCTTTCATGCTCTGTATGATCGCTTCACACAGCACCATTTCCCTCGTTCCATCAGCAAGGGTCGGGTAGTCCGCATTATCCTCGAGTCCGAGGAGATCACGGTAAAATTCTCTGAACATCCACTTGAAGGTATCGCCGTAGCCTTCCTGGTGACCTCCGGGATAGGCGGACATTGAAGCCGCCTTCGCATGGACAAGGGAGGGATCCTTGAGAAGAATTTCATTAGGCACATCACGATGACCAATGGCAAGGAAGTTAGGGGATTCAGAGTTCCAGGAGAGGGAGGCATCGGTTGAGAACTGTCTGATCTCCATGAAGTTTTTATACCCCGCTGAAACCTGAGAGACGGTCAGGTTGGCCATAACCCCGCCTTCAAACATCAGAAGAATCTGTGCGTAATCCTCTGTATTCACCTCATAAGAGGTATACCCCGAAGTATCCTTCGTGCTTCCCTTCGAGAAGGTGAGATCCTTGCCGTCAGCACTCTTCTTCCGTGTTTCATGCATCTTTGCGAACTGAGCGAACACTTTTTCTATCTTCAGATCTGTAACGTACTGAGCCATATCCATCCAGTGAGTACCGATATCGGCAACGGCACGGGAAGAACCGCTCAAATCTGATTCAAGACGCCAGGAGTAATCGGTCTCATGAAGGAGCCAGTCCTGAAGGTAGCAGCCCTGAAGGGTGAATATCCTTCCTTCACTCTCTTTATTCCTTGCTTTCATCTCCTGAATCATCGGGTAATAGCGGAGATTGTAGTTCACCGCACTCTTCAGTTTCTTCTCGGAAGAGATCTTCACAAGCTCGGCTGCTTCAGCCGAAGTAAGGGCGAGAGGTTTCTCACAGAGAACGCTCTTTCCGCTTTCAAGGAAGGCTTTCACCATAGGATAGTGGAGATAGTTCGGAGTACAGATGTGAACGACGTCGATATCGTCCCTGTCAAGAATCGTCCTGTAGTCCCCCGTGTATTCAGGTATATTCAGTTTCGCTGCTGCCGATGAGGCATCTTCATCAGAAATACCTGCGATGATTTTCAGTTCGGCGAGATCAGGGTTTCTTCTCACAGCTTCTGCATGTACAGGACCGATGAATCCGGTCCCGATAATGGCAACTCTTAATTTCTCCATTCCGGTTTCCTTTGTGTGTATGCTTTGATCGTAAACCCGAGTTTCCCACTTGTCAACAATTTTGTTTTACTATCGAACATATTTGTGATATACCTGAACATATAGAAATAAAGTCATATCTTGTGCAAGAGATGCGAACACACTAAAATGGGAATCTGTTATGAATCAAAAAGAGCTGATAACCCCGAACACAACATCACAGATCTACAATATCATCAGGCACCACGGCGAAATAAACCGGATGGGGATCACTGAAGAGAGCGGCGTCTCCAAATCAACCATATCTCTGCAGATAGGCAAGCTCCTGAAACTGGGAATGATCGAGGAGAAGGAACCCGAGAGCACCTCAATTCGGAAACTGAAGCTGAAGATACGCGAAGATATCGGGTACGTGGCAGGCGTCTTCCTCGGGATCACGAAGCTCAGTATGACGATTTTCAGACTCGATATGAGTATCGCGTATGAAAAGGAATTCCATTTTGATTCGATCAACGACCCGGTCACCTGCAATAAGGTGATCATTCAGCAGCTGAAATCGCTCTGTGAAGAACATGAGATTCAAAAACTCTGGGGCATCGGTATCGGCTTCCCCTTCCCTGTCAATTTCCGTGAAGGTAAACCCGACTCCCCTCCGAATGTCCCCCTCTGGCATGATTATCCCCTGAAGAATATGTACGAGAAAGAATTCGGCTGTCCCGTTCTTGTCGATAACGATGTCAATGTGATGGCTCTCGGGGAGGGAACGAGGGGCTGTTCATCAAAAGAACCCGATTTCCTTTTCATCAAGCTGGGAACCGGTATCGGTTCTGGCCTGATAGTGAACGGTCAGATCTACCGGGGAGCCAACGGCTGCGCCGGTGATATAGGACATATAGGAATCAATGGAAGCACGGTCACCTGCCTGTGCGGCAATACCGGCTGTCTTGAAGCGGTCGCAGGGGGGAAAGCTCTAGCCAGAAAGGCGATGAGCCTCGCGTTATCAGGGGAGAGTCCCTACCTGAAGAACCTTCTCAGCCAGTATCCTGAGCTCACCGCTCAGCACATCACCGAAGGTGCGATGCATGGTGATATCGCTTGCATACAGGTGATACGTGAGACAGGAAGAGCTATCGGTGAAGTGAGTGCGAAGCTCGTCAATTTCTTCAACCCTTCCTCCATCATCATAGGTGGCGGCGTAGCCGGGTTCGGGAACCTTCTCATAGCCTCCATTCGTGAGGCGATCATCAGAAGATCTCCCCACCTTGCTACCTACGAACTCAATGTCTGCATATCAGAACTGAAAGAGAAGGCAGGAGTAATCGGTGCAGGTACACTCATTCTTGAACACATCTTCTCCAATGAACAGTTCCCTGAAACAGTAAAGCATTACGTGCTCCGCTGAGATCATCCGAGGCATATTCATACTGAGATATGCACACTTTATGAATCAGAACTATACGCTTTTCTGATATACCTTCTGTATACCTATCACATTTCGTCACGGCATCAGTTTTCGCTTTAGGGGTGAAATCCAGGTTTTCGGGCACAAAAAACCCCTCGGGGAAAAGGAGGTTAAACCCGAGGGGAACAAAAAGGAGGTTATGAAAAGGTAATACCGGATTGTTATACTACGGAAGTTGTATTCCAGATATCATCCTTTCGAGAGGAAACATACTCCTTTGCACAAAAAGAATCAAGCGTTTTTTTAAACTTTTTTTTCTTTCACAAAAATTTTACGAAAACGTTAAAACCTGACACCAATTTATCATCTAAACGGAATATAATCCGACAAGACCGTCGAATTATATTCGTTTTAACACATAAACATCTGTAATTTTCACATAACAATGCCCAAAAAGACATTCTCGTCAAGTTATAAATTATAGGATTATTTTCTCATTCCTAGTTTATCATCGAACTCGGCTGGCGCGTATTCTCGAGAACGTCTCTCCAGAGTGCGCCTTCCGGGTTCACATGGTTTCTCTCCGCTACAGCGACCTTGATGGGAATATGAACGAACTTGTTGTTGATCATCGATATCAGGGCCTGAGTCTTTCCGCTCATCGCCGCGTGAACAGCATGGGCACCGAGACGTGAACAGTAGATAGAGTCGTTCGGGTTTGCCGGAGCACTTCGGATGATGTAGGAAGGGTCGATATACTTCAGACTCATCTCGATTCCCTGTTCCTTGAAGTAGGTCGTGATCCGTTCTTTCAGGAAGACACCGATATCGGTGAATCGCACATTGCCTGAGGCATCCTTCTCTCCTGTTGCATCCTGCAGGTTCTGTCCTGCACCCTCTGCAACGAGAATGACTGCATGTCCTCTGTCGAGGATACGGTTCTTCAGGTGCTCGAGAAGTCCCTTCTTGCCTTCAAGGTCGAACGGACTCTCAGGAATCAGACAGAAGTTCACGTCACTCATGGCGAGTGCGGTACTTGCGGCAATAAAACCCGATTCCCTTCCCATGACCTTCACCAGGCCGATACCGTTCACAGAGGCCTTTGCTTCTGTGTGGGCACCCCGTACTGCGGGTACGGCTTCGGTGACAGCTGTATCGAAACCGAAGGAGGTCTGGATGAAGGAGAGGTCATTATCGATGGTCTTGGGAACACCGATAACAGAAATCTTCAGGTTTCTCTTTTTAATCTCTTCCCCTACTTCCCATGCACCCCTGAGGGTTCCGTCCCCTCCGATCGTGATGAGGATGTTGATATTGAGTCTTTCGAGGGAGTCGACGATCTCTTCAACCTTGTCGCCGCCGCCGCGGCTGCTGCCGAGGATCGAACCTCCCTTCTCCTGGATATCGTCAACGACGACGGGATTGAGGTCGATAAGGGGATAGGGTGAATTCTCGAGGAGTCCCCGGTACCCGAACTGGATACCGCTGATTCTTCTTACACCGTAGCGGTACCAGAATCCGCGGACAACAGAGCGGATAACGTTATTGAGTCCGGGACAGATTCCTCCGCAGGTTGCGATGGCCACATGGACATGAGGAGGATTGAAATAGATCTTCTCTCTCGGGCCTGCGAGTTCGACAGTGTCGTGTGATTCAGGGATTTCCTCCCCTTTCTCATTCACGTGTGCGTCAATACCGAACAGGATGCGCCTGTCCTCACTCACATAGTTGGCGAGTCCGTCATCACTTCGTGTAGACATCTTGATAGGTGACGGAATTTTTGATGGGCCGAGGTTGGGAACCGTGAATTCAAACTTTTTCTTGGACATGTGGAACTCCATTTGCTACTCCTTATCGGTTGAGCAGTGTGTTTGTATCAGTTCACTCACTGTATCAGAAAACGCAAGAAAGGGGGAAGCGCTGAGCTCCTTTAATTCATTCTGGAAATCATCATAACAGGCTATAAACGCACTTCCAAAGGCAGTAAGCGTTGCTCCTGCATGCTCATTTCCTCCCTTTCTTCTCTCTATGACAGCCACTCCGAGCTGCTTTTCAAGGACGGAGATCATGGAATATGCTTTGGAATAACTGATCGAAAGTTCGCTCGCTCCCTGCCTGAGGGAGCCGGTGGAGGCCACGGCCTTCAGGAGCCACAGAACCCCAATTCCCATGAATTTATTCCCTTTTTCATCTACCAGATATATCTTCGTTTTCAGCTTCACTGGTTTCTCACTCCTTCGTACAGCGCGTGGATCACGGGTGCGATATCCTCTTCTTCAAGGGCCGAGTAGGCGATTCGAATGAGATGTTCATCAATGGTGATGACAGCAATATCCTTCTCAAGCAGGATCCTGCGCAGCTCATAGGCATCCTTTTCCACCCTGAAGGAGGAGAAATAACCGCTGTTGGAAGGAATCGGTGTAATACCTTCACACACTCCCTCGGCAGCCACTGCCTGACGGACAACCGCAAGCCTTTTTTTCATCACCTCTTTCACCTGCGACAGCTTCTCACTGTATCCGGGGGAAGACATCGCTTCGAGAAGGAGGGACTGGGAGATCATGGCGCAGCTTGAGATACTCGTTCTCACACTCCCCTTCACCTTCTCCACTAAGGCATCGAGGTGTTCCTGTCTCAGATTTTTTCCTGCAAAGGTGATAAAACCGACTCTGAAGCCCCACACAAGCGATTCCTTGGTCGCCGCATCGCACTTGATCACCCCGATATTCTCGTGGAGATCGACCAGGTAGTCAGCCAGGGAGAAGGGGGCACAGCTCTCATCATGGAAGAGTCCGTAGTAGGCATCATCTGTGACGATGAGGAACTTCTTTCCCTTCTCTGCCAGTTCATAGAGCATCTGTGCAATCTCCTTCATCTGCTCATCTGACGGGGTATACCCTATGGGATTGTTGGGAAAGTTGAAGATACAGAGAATTCTCTCCTCCTTGATCTCCTGCAGCTGCTGTTTCCACTGAGTGACAGCGAACTCATTGTTCTCATCAAAGAGGGGGAGTCCGATAAGGTCAGCCCCCTTCGAAGTGGAGAAAATGAGGTCGTAGTTATCCCAGGAGGGATTGAGGGTCACCACTTTCTGTCCTTCGGTGACAAACAGGGAGGCCATGATGGTGATCGAGTGAGTCAGCCCGCTGGTCACGACGGGAAGGGAATGTTCTGTGGCTGCAAAGCGGGGGTTCGATGCGCAGATATGTTCATCCCAGGTGTTTCTGAGGGAGGTGAGTCCTGCGGTGGGAGCATAGGCGACTAAGTTGTCGGGGTTGTCGCTGACGGTGTGAAACAGGTCGTGGGTCATGTAGTGCCCTTTGGAGAGGGCGACTCCTGCGGTAGCCTTAATCCTGCTGCCCCTTTCGGCGGCTTCCTGCGCCTGAGCGACAATCCCGAGAGGGAAGAACATCCGCCTTCCGGCGGGAGAGAGAAACTGGCCGAATACCGATGTATCGAGAATTTCATTCAATTGGTCTGCTGTCATGCTTCTTCCTCCCCGAGCATTGCCATAAATTCATCTTCACTCACTATGCTGATTCCCAGCTTCTCAGCCTTCTGCCGTTTCGATCCGGCCTTCTCTCCTGCAAGGAGGTGAGTTGTCGACCCGGTGACGCTTGAAGTGACCTTCGCCCCTCTCTTCTCGAGCTCCTTCTGTGCTAAAGAGCGGGGAGCGTAATGTTCAAAGGAACCGGTGATCACCCAGGTCTGACCGCTGAACGCATCTCCATGAGAACTCTCTTCGACTTCACCCTCTGTAAAATCGAGTCCCGCGTTCTTCAGGGCATCTATCCTCTTTCTCATCACAGGATCCTTCAAGGCATCAAAGAGGAGGGAGACGCTTTTTTCTCCGAAGCCCTTGATGTCAAGGATCCGATCCCTCTCATCAGCATCGATGAGAGCGAGGAGGGTCTCAATGTCCCGTATCCCGTTGGAGGTGAGGAGCTGTACTCCCTTCTTGCCGAGTTCGGGAAGTCCGAGGGAGATGAGGATCGTGCTGAACGGTCTTCCTCTGCTCTCTTCTATGCCCTGCATCAGAAGAGAGACCTTCTTCTCACCGAAGCCCTCTTCACCTACAAGCTGAGTGTAATCGAAGGTATAGAGGTCCTGAATATCATTGATATACCCCTTATCATAGAGATACTGAACGGTCTCGGGACCGAAGGACTCAATGTCCATCTGATTGCGGCCGACAAAGAACTTTATCCTCCCCGATACCTGATCGGGGCAATCGGAATTTTCACAGAACGTGTGAGCTCCCCTCAATACAAGAGGGGAAGAGCAGGAGGGACAGAGAGAAGGCATCACGTACGTGGTATTCCCTTCCTCATTCTTCTCCATCACCTTCTCGACAGCGGGGATCACATCCCCTCTCTTGCTGATAGCGACCGTGTCACCGATGGCTAGTTCAAGAAGGGAAATATACTCCTGGTTGTGCAGTGTGATATTGGAAATCGTTGAACCGGCGACCTTCACAGGTCTGATGCGGGCCACTGGGGTGACCCTCCCGGTCCTTCCAACCTGCACATCGATCCCTTCAAGG
Organism: Sphaerochaetaceae bacterium; assembly: GCA_963677695.2. Taxonomy (GTDB): domain Bacteria; phylum Spirochaetota; class Spirochaetia; order Sphaerochaetales; family Sphaerochaetaceae; genus SABI01. Next base: position 898,734 of record CAXXUJ010000001.1, read on the forward strand.
ACGCTCACACCCTGGGGAGAGTCGAACTTGTAGGCTATGGCCCACTTGGGGTGGTGGTTGGTGTAGCCTATATCGTCCCTCACTCCCATCTCATTCACCTTCACCACCATGCCGTCGATCTCATGGGACAGGCTCTCTCTTTTCTGATAGAAAGCATCAAGATAGTCAGAAAGACCGTCGGTTGAGATATTGTGAGCAAAGGAAGGCATCGCTCCGGCAGGATCTCCCACGACAGCGAGGGAGGGGTTCACAGGAAAGCCGGCTTTGATCAGGTAAGAGAGCATTTCAGTGTGGGTATCGAAAGGGAGTTCTCCCTCAGGGGCGTGTGCGTCATAGACGTACATCGCAAGGGGAACCCGTGCCGTCTCGCTGCTCTTTATTCTTCTCAGCGATCCGCTTGCAAGGTTCCGCGCATTGGCGTACGCCTCTTCCTGTTCGGCGTTGAGACGGGCAAAATCATCTTTGGCAATAAAGACTTCACCTCTGACGGCAATGGAAAGTCCATCGGGAATGGTAAGAGGAATCGTACGGATCGTGCGGGCATTTGCCGTCACATCGTTTCCCACGAACCCGTTTCCCCGGGTGACCGCCTTCTCCAGTACCCCGTCGGTATAGTAGAGAACGAGCGAAACCCCGTCGATCTTCTCCTCGATCGTATAGGTGAGGGAATCCCACCCGTTCTTTGCATGGCGAGCCATCCACTGGATGATCCCTTCGCTCTCATAGACCTTATCGAGGGAGAGCATGGGAGAAGTGTGGGCGACTTCAGGGAAGGAGGAGCTCAGGTCGCTGCCGACTCTCAGGGAGGGAGAATCATCGCTTTTCAGCTCGGGATGGGCCTCTTCAAGGGCAATGAGCTGATCCATCAGGGCATCATAATGCATATCTGAGACACTCGGGAGAGAGTCTTTGTAATACTCGTTCTGATACCTGTTCAAGAGTGATCTCAGTTCCCTGATTTCCTGTTCGACTGATTCGATGTGTTCCATGTTCTACCGCCTGCACTTCAGTATAGCGGATTTCATCATATTTTCCATCGATGTAGAAAGAGTAAATTGGTATTTTCTCCCATATAGTGTACAATTGATTTCACAGGAACTTCTATGAGCATACACGACATTCCGGGGCCGCTTCACGGCATCATTATATATTCCTCAGTAGAAAAGGGTTCGATCATAGGATGCTCGAAGATAGAGGAGCATGAACCCTTTTATCTCCTCGACAGTTCAAGCATCACAGGAACGAATGGAGTGAGAATAGATCAGTCCATCATCCCCCTGCTGGGCGGGTACGACATCAAGTACAGAGGAGAACCGATCTTCGCCCTCTTCGGACCATCGCTCGAGAGTGTTCAGAAAAGGGCGAAGAGCATTGAGATCGAATATCAGGCAATCAGCGCAGATGAGTCGTATGCACTGAAAGAGCATACTCCGGTCACCTATTCCTGGGGAAAGGAGAGTGTTATAGAATCAGGAGAGCTCACCACCTTCGAATCCTCCTTCACGTTCGACCGTCAGACCATCACCAAAGACTCCCCCCACACCGTAGAGACCTACCTTGAAGGAGACCGTCTGATCGTTGATGCAGCCACGCAGTGGCCGTTCCATGTACTCGATACCGTAGCAGCGACCTGCGGAAGGACAAAAAAGAGTATCTGCGTGAAAAGCAGAACCTACCACTCAGGTCATGATGAGACCCTCATCAGACCCTCTATCCACGCTTCAATCGCAGCCCTCGCAACTCAGGCAACTGAAAAGCACGTGGTACTCCATATCAACGAACCCCAAAGCTGTTCACGCATCAAGGCGGACAGAAAGACCTATCTCGATGCATCAGGTGTCCCGGTAGCTGAATCATGCCGTATAGAACTCGATCAGGGAGCCTATCCCCTGTTCAGGGGAGAGCTGATCATTCAGATGATAGGGGGACTTATGCCCCCCTACCCGGTCAAGTATTTCACCACCGAATTCACCTCCGTTGAATCACACCTTCCCCCCACTCATTTCTATGGGACCCTCGGCTTCAGGGAAGCGGTCTTCTTCACCGAAGCTCATGTATCGGCCCTGGCGAGGAAAGAGAACAAGAACCCGAGCAACTGGAGGGTCAATCACTACAACGATTACCGTCAGAAGAGCGCCTTCATCAAGACCCTTCCTATAGGAGATCTGAAGGATCTGATCACGAGCGTCGGCAAGGCGGGAGACTTCTCGCGCCACCATGCGGTCTATGAGATCCAGAGCCGCTCTGGAAACACACTCTCCCCCTTCCTGAACTATGCAAGGGGAATAGGGATGGCGTGCGCACCGGGAATCAGCGGGTTCTCCCTGAAGAGCAAGCTCCAGAGGGATTCCAAGATATCAATATCTCTGGACAATAACCGGGTCATCGTGAACAGCAGCTTCTATCCTAATATGAAGACTCGGAACCTCTGGTTCTCTGTGATTGCGGAACAGCTCTCTGTTCCCCTTGATATCATAGAGACGGTACCGAACAGGACAAGTGAGATGATCGACACGGGACCGGAGGTCCTCTCACTCGATGTGGGACGTTCAATTGAGATGATCACCTCCATCTGTGCCGCGATACAATCAAAGCGATTCCTCGAGCCTCTTCCGATCACAGAATCTGCGACGGCACGGAGCGTCATGCCGACCGGGTCGGCAAAGTTCATCTCCGAGAACTGGGGCTGCCTCTCCCTCGAACTCGAAATCGACACGATCACACTGCAGACCTACGCACGACGTGTGGTGGGAAGGTTCACCTTCTCCCATGTGATGAATGCGGATCAGCTCAGCCTGAAGTTCAGGCGGGTCATACATGAGACCCTCTCGACACTCGATATCATCCCCGTTCACACCAACCATGCCCCCCCTCTCATCGATATCTCGGTGAAATCGAGCGGAGAGGGAAGCTACCCTTCATCGGCAACCCAGAGTGTACGGGGAATGGTCTATGCGGCCTATGTGGCCGCCTGCAGCCAGGCGCTGGGAACCGAGGTGACATCCCTGAACGGATCGTATGAAGAAATCCCTTTTGAAAGGAAAGAATCATGAAAATCGAATGCACGATAGACAAGATTCCGAGAACCCTCTACGTGAACGGAAGCAAACCCCTCAACCTGATCCTCGAGTACGATGTGGGTGCGAAATCTATGATCGGTGAATGCTCGGGAAAGATGTGCGGAAACTGCATCGTCCTTCTGGACGACAAGGCCGTCCTCTCCTGCCTCATCCCCGCCTTCCAGATTCAGAACGCACAGATTGTCACCTTCGAAGGCTTCCAGAAGACCCGTTTTTCCCAGGATGTGGAGCGCGCCTATGCCGATACCGGCTTCTACCCCTGCAGCCACTGCTATGCCTCCAAGTCCCTCATACTCGAATCGATCCTCCAGCAGATCGAAAAAACAAAGGAAGGGCTTCCAGAGAAACTGGACGAAGAGACCGTTGTAAGGGAGATGAACCTCAACAGGTGTTCATGCCTTGATGCACACGAAATCATTGACATCTACAACGCCGCATCAGGCTACCGGAGGAAGCGACGTGCTCGAAGACAGTAAATCAGCAACAATCCACACCCCCCGGACACTTCACGACCTCGCCGCCACCCTCCAGAGGGTGAAGCACCCCACCTTCTTCGCCGGGGGCACCTACCTGATGAACTCCCCCTCCTTCTATCCCTGCGACACCTACCGCGATATCATCTATCTCGGTGAGATATCAGAGCTGAAAAGGATAAGCAGAAACGACCGGACACTCGAGATCGGGGCGATGGTCAACCTCGAGCACATCATGAGTGCAGGAAGACTTGCCCTCCCCGCCCTCCTCCTCTCTTCGATCGAACAGACAGGCACCATCATACTTCGAAGGCAGAGCACTCTCGGAGGAATACTGGCAATCCCGAACAAGAGACTTGCCGTCTGCGGAGCCCTTGCTGCCCTCGAAGCCGAAGTCCAGATCTATACGCTGAAAAACCAGAGGCTTGCGGCCTCCTGGAAACCGATAGCTTCCCTCTACACCCCCTCCGGACAGATCAACCTCTCGGAGAAGGAGATTATAGGGGGAGTGAGATTCTCAGATGAGAAGGAATCGTATGCACTGCAGCTCATCGCTGGTGAAGTGATGAAACAGCCCGAGACTGCGGTAATCGCATCGCTCGCATGCTATGAAAGGGAATCGCTGATAAGCCGTTTCAACATCTCCCTCATATTCCCTAAATCCCTCTTCATCGTCCCTCCCGATATCACACTGCAGATGAGCGGCATGACCCTCCCTCTGAAAATAAATCAGATGGCAAGGATACGAAGGCTTCTCGAAGAGAATGTGGAACAGGTTCTTCATGGTACTGTGTCACCTCTGCAGAGGGAAAGGGGAAGGCGTCTTATCGATGCCCTCCTCCACTCTCTCAATGTGCACGGACTTACCTGGAGCCCCTAATCAGAATGGATGATCTATGGTACAATAACGCCGCACGCTACAGGGAGATTAGAGAATGAGAGATTTTGTCCATCTGCATAACCACAGTGATTATTCACTTCTTGACGGAATAGCCCCCATTTCAAAGTATATGGTACGGGCCAAAGAGTATGGGATGAAAGCTCTTGCCCTCACCGACCATGGAAACATGTTCGGTGCCCTCAGATTCTATAACGCCTGTAAAGAAAACGGTATCAAACCGATCATAGGGTGTGAATTCTATGTGAACCCCGAAAGTCATACCGAGAAGTCGGTCACGATGAGCGGCTCAAGGTACTACCACCTTGTCCTCCTTGCCATGAACGAAACGGGTTACAGAAACCTGATCAAACTCGACAGTATCGCCTACACCGAAGGGTTCTACTATAAACCGAGGATCGACGATGCCCTTCTTGCCGAGCACAGCGAGGGACTGATCTGCCTGAGCGCCTGTTTAGGCGGAGAGATTCCCACCCTCCTGAACGAAAATGCATACGATGGAGCGAAGGAGAGAGCTCTCTTCTATAACAACCTGTTCGACAACGGACGCTACTACCTTGAACTGCAGGACCATGGCCTTCCCGAACAGAAGAAGGTGAATGAACTGATGATCACCCTTGCCAGGGAGACGGGAATTCCCCTTGTTGCGACCAACGATATTCATTACATCGACCGTTCCGATGCGAACGCACAGGATATTGCAGTGTGTATCGGGACGAACAAGAAGAAGAACGATGCCTCAAGAATGCAGTTCGAAAGCGATCAGTTCTACCTGAAGACGGGGGATGAGATGGCAGAGCTCTTCCCCGAGGCACTTGATGCTCTCGACAACACACTCAAGATAGCCGACATGATCGATCTCGAGATAGAACTTCCCGGTCCCCTCCTTCCCGATTTCGATATTCCCCCCGAGTTCGAAACAGACTCGGACTACCTCAGGCATATCGCCACCGAAGGGATGAAAGAGAGGTACGATGTCATCACCGATGAACTGACTGAGCGTCTTGAGTACGAACTGGGAGTCATCATCTCCATGGGCTTCACCGGCTACTTCCTCATCGTCTGGGACTTCATCCACTGGGCGAAGCAGCACGACATCCCTGTAGGCCCTGGGAGAGGTTCCGGTGCAGGGTCGATTGTCGCCTACGCGATGACAATCACCGATATAGACCCGATCAAGTACAACCTGATCTTCGAACGCTTCCTCAACCCTGAACGTGTATCGATGCCCGACTTCGATATCGACTTCTGCTTCGAACGCCGTCAGGAAGTGATCGACTACGTGACAGAGAAGTACGGTGTGAGCCGAGTTGCCCAGATCGCCACCTTCGGAACACTGAAGGTCAAGCAGGTCATAAAGGATGTAGCCAGGGTTCTCGACATCCCCTTTGCCGAAGCGACACGGATCGTCTCCCTCGTTCCCGATGCACTCCCGGCTCCCGAGGATGGAGGCAAGCCTCCCAAACTCACCGTCCAGGGGGTAGTGAACTACAGACCTGAACTGCAGGAGATGATCGAGAAGGGAGGAGTCTATGCGGAACTGTTCGACGTAGCGACACGATTGGAAGGACTCAACCGCCATATCTCGACCCATGCCGCCGGTGTCGTTATCGGAAAGAGCGATCTCACCAACTACGTGCCCCTCTATTTCGATTCCAAGAGCGGAGCGGTCTCCACCCAGTACACGATGGACCTTCTCGAGGACTGCGGTCTGGTCAAGATGGACTTCCTCGGTCTGAAGACCCTCACACTTATCCAGCACACCGTGGATCTCATCAAAATGAGAGAACCCGACTTTGCCATTGAAGAGGTTGCAGAAGATGATGAGAACACCTTCCGCATGCTCGGTGAAGGTGAATCGGGAGGTGTCTTCCAGTTTGAAAGTGCGGGAATGAGAAGAATTCTCAGGGATGCACAGCCAACTACGATTGAAGACCTGGTCGCCCTCAATGCACTCTACCGTCCCGGCCCTATGGCCTATATCCCGAAGTTCATCGAATCAAAGAACGGTAAGGCACCGATCGAATACTTCCACCCCGACCTCGCGCCTCCCCTTCAGACCACCTACGGAGTTATCGTCTACCAGGAACAGGTCATGAAGGTCGCTCAGATCATCGCCGGCTACTCGATGGGAGCGGCAGACCTGCTCAGGCGTGCGATGGGTAAGAAGAAGGCGGAAGTAATGGCGAAGGAGAAGGTCAACTTCATTGCAGGTGCTCAGGAAAAAGGGTACTCAAAAGAGGTTGCTGAAGGTATTTTCGAGATGCTTCTCCCCTTTGCAGGCTATGGTTTCAATAAATCGCATGCTGCAGCCTATTCGGTTGTCGCCTACCATACAGCCTATCTGAAAGCCAATTACCCGAACGAATTCATGGCAGCCAACCTTACCAATGAAATGAATTCGCCAGACAAGTTCTCCCTCTACCTCGCCGATACCCGTTCCATGGGAATCAAGATCACCCCCCCCTCCATCAACCACTCTGGACGTCAGTTCACCGTTGTCGACGGCCAGATCGTCTACGGACTTCAGGGGATCAAGAACGTGGGAGAGGCTGCTGTCGAATCAATCCTCGCCGAGAGGAAGGAGGGGGGAGCCTTCACCAGCTTCCTAGACTTCCTTCAGCGTAACGAACCGAGAGTGCTCAACTCCAGACTTGTAGAATCCTTGATAAAGTCCGGAGCCTTCGACGAGCTCGGGGTGAACAGACCAACCCTCCTTGCCAACATGGAACAGGCGATCAAGTACGCCCAGAAGAGAAGAGAGAGCACTGCATTCGGCCAGGTGAGCCTGTTCGGAGCAGAAGAAGAAGCTTCTATGGAGACCTTCAGCATGGAGGAAATGGAGGACTCCACCCTTCTTGAAAAACTCGAGATTGAAAAACAGCTCCTCGGCTTCTATGTCTCCGGTCACCCGATGGATATCTACCGAGAGGCGTGGCAGCGTGCTGTCACGGTAAACCTCTCCGTCCAGGAAAAAATTCCAACAGGACGAAGCGTAAACCTTGTCGCGATGATAACTCAGGTAAGAGAGCATATCACCCAGAAGGGGAACGGAAAGGCGATGGCATTCATCAAGCTGAGCGACTTCAACGGGGAAGTGGATGCAGTCATCCTCCCTCCCGAGTGGGAGAAGTTCTCCGAGATGGTCAGTGCCGACACGATACACGGGTTCACAGGAACCTTCGAGCTGAGGAATAACGAGCTTTCCTTCAGAGTCCACACTGTTGTCGACCCCGACACACTCGAGGCGGCAGCTCTGAAAGAAGCCCACCTCACCCTGATAAAGGACCTGTGCACCTCGAAGGAGCTGACCAGTATCGTAGACACCTGCATCACCTACAACGGATCCCTCCCCCTCACCCTTCATGTGATTGAGGAATCAAGCAGCGAAGAAGAGGGAGAGCTGACAAAGAAGGAACATGTCATCCAGGCAGGACGCGATTTCTCCGTCCTCTACGGAAATGATTTCATCGACGCTATAAAGGAGTACCAGGCAGTCAGTGACGTCTGGTTTGTATAAAGGAGTTCACTCATGAGAGAATTTGCACGCATACTGTCAGTCATGCTTTCGATCTACAATATCATGATTCTTGTCAGGATCATCACCAGCTGGATCCAGCCGGTCCGACCGGTAAGGACCAACGGCGTACTCGATATCATAGCCCGCTTCACCGACCCCTTCCTCAATATCTTCAGGAAAGTGAAGTTCCTCAGGTTCCAGCGTTTCGATTTCAGCGTGCTCCTTGCCCTCATGACCATCTCGATCCTTCAGAACATCATCAACACCTACTACACCACAGGACAGATGAGCGTCGGCTTCGTCCTCGCCATCATCCTCAACTCGATCTGGGGTTCGTTCTTCTCTATCCTTCTGGGTATCATCGTCATTCTCCTGATCATCCGACTCGTGCTGAGCTACAAGAGAACACCGAACACCACACAGTACATCATGATGCTCAACCAGTGGCTGCAGAAAGTGCTCGACCTTGTTCATACCTCAATCTTTTCAGGCAAGGCGGTTTCAGATAGGACCCTGCTTTATACCGCGACGATTCTTTCCATCCTTCTCTATGTCGCACTGATGTACCTGATCAGAATCGCAGTTCAGTACCTGGCGGGACTCCCCTTCTAGGATAGACTTCGTGTACGCGAGGAACATCGACACCGATATAAAGACTCTTCAGGGAGTCGGTAAACATCTTGCTTCAGCCTACGCCCAGATGGGCGTAGAGACCTACTCCGACCTTCTCCACCTCCTTCCCAGAGGGTATGAAGACAGAACGACTATCGTCCCCCTTGCACATCTTTCGGACGGAGAGTATGCGAATACCGAAGTCGAAGTGATTGCTCACTCCTACTTCGGAGGAGGCAGGAAGCGGACACTCAAGGTCACCGTACAGGATATCAGCGGAGAGGGGGAAGGAAGAGCTTCACTCGTCTGTTTCAACAGGAACTATCTGGAGAAGGTATTCAGGATAGGATCGCGCTTCTACCTATGGGGCATGTTCTCCCGTCACTGGGGAGAGCTGCAGAGCAGCCAGTTCGAGATGGTTCACATCTCTTCCACCCTTGAAGAAACCTCCGGTTTCGGTACCCTCAATCCGATCTACCCCCTCTCGGGAAAACTCTCTCAGAACGGAGTGAGACGCAACGTTGCCGAAGTGCTTTCCCTCATTCCCTCCATCGAGGAAGAACTCCCCCTCTACATTTCTGAGAAGTACCACCTGATGAAAACAGATGCCGCCTTCAGGGCAATCCATCAGCCGGTGAGTATGCATGAAGTGAATGAAGGGCATCGTACCCTCGCTTTCACTGAACTCTTCTACCTTCTTCTCATGAATGCACGAACGGTCCACATGAGACCGGTCTCGGCCTCGAAGCTGAAACTCTCTACAAAGGATCTGGCAGCCGAGCTCCGCACAAAGCTCCCCTTTTCCCTCACTCACGATCAGGAAACCTGCCTGAAAGAGATCACTGAAGACCTGGAAAAACAACAGGTGATGAACAGGCTTCTTCAGGGGGACGTGGGAAGCGGAAAGACTCTCATTGCATGGATGAGTGCTCTCAAGATCATAGGAGAGGGGGGACAGGTCGCTTTCATGGCTCCCACCGAACTCCTTGCCCGTCAGCATGCGGAGCAGGCTGCAGAGTATCTGGAACCTCTCGGAGTCCGTCTTGCCTTCATCACGGGATCACTGAAACAGAAAGCAAGAGGCTACCTCATCGAGGCTCTGAAAGAGGGTGAGATCGATATCGCAATCGGAACACATGCCCTCTTCAGCGACGATGTCGCCTTCAAGAATCTGAAGTACATCATTATCGACGAACAGCACCGCTTCGGTGTCCTGCAGAGGGCACGACTCAAGGAGAAGGGGATCGACCCCGATGTCCTGATGATGAGTGCAACACCGATACCCCGTTCTCTCGCCCTTACCGTCTTCGGTGATATCAACGTATCGACGATACGGGAAATGCCGATGGGGAGAAAACCGATCATCACCTACCTGGCTAAAGAAGAGAGCAGACCGAGGATGTACAAGTCGGTAGAGGTGGAGTTCGAGCGGGGCCATCAGGCCTACTTCGTCTACCCGAGAATAGATGACAGCGGGGAATCAGAACTCAGAGATGTGCAGACAATGTACGAATATCTCTCACAGCAGGTCTATGTGGGAACTCCCTCAGCCCTCATTCACAGTAGAATTCCCGAGGATGAGAAGATGTCCATCCTCCGTGATTTCCGTGACGGAAAGCTCACCTACATCGTCTCTACCAGCGTCGTCGAAGTGGGGTTAGATATCCCGAACGCGACAGTGATGGTGATCGAACACGCAGAACGCTTCGGCCTTGCAGCCCTTCACCAGCTCAGAGGAAGGGTGGGAAGAAGCGACCTTCAGTCATACTGCTTCCTTGTCTATGACACTCCCCTCTCAGAAGATGGAGCTAAGCGCCTGAAAGTACTCAAGGAGACCAATGACGGCTTCGTGATATCTGAACAGGACCTCCTTATCCGCGGCCCCGGAGATATCGCAGGAGTGAAGCAATCGGGCTTCCTCAAACTGAAGTTCGCAAGCCTGACAGATAACATGGAAATGATTCAGGAAATAAAACTCCTTGTAGAGAAAATCATCGAAGAGGATGAAGGACTCCTCGAAGCACGCCACACCCGCATCCGGAATGTTCTTCTCCACGCTCCCTATCTGGAAGAAAACCACACCGCAGATTGAAACTTTTCCCTCTCTGCCGTATGGTAAAAGGGTATGAGAATCACAGCAGGAAAGTACAGAGGAAGAACCGTCACCTGCCCTCCGGGCATTATAAGACCGGCTATGGACAGGATGAGAGAATCAATGTTCTCGATTATCCGTGACCTCGATGAAAAGAGTTTTCTCGACCTTTTCAGCGGCAGCGGACTTGTCGGCATGGAAGCGGCCTCTCGCGGCGCCCAACCGGTGCACCTTGTCGAGATGGACAGGAAGAAGAAAGATACGATCCTGAAGAACATTTCTATCGTCGATACACCGATACAGCTCTTCATGGCAAACGTATTCCGTTTCATCCCGACAGCGAAAATCATCTACGATATCGTCTATGCAGATCCCCCCTTCCCGATGAAGGGAAAAGTGAAGATCGCAGAAACTGTCGAGGCTGCCCATATCCTCTCCCCCGGCGGTCTGTTCATTATCCACTACCCGAGCGAAGAAGCAAAACAATGGCCCGAGCAGATAGGTTCTCTTACATTCATTGATGAAAGAAGCTATGGCAGGTCACTGTTACGTTTTTATAGAAACGTAGAAACGGAGGATACCGATGCAGATCAATAATGGAATCGCGAGCGAAACATTCACACTCCAATCCCGTGATGTGGATAGGTACTCCACCTGTAATGCTGATACCTACTTCCACTACATGCAGGATGCGGCAGGTCTGCATGCCACCCTCATGGGAATCTCGATCAATGATCTGCGAGAGAGGGGAAGGACATGGATGGTCAACAGGACGAAGATGAAAATCCACTCCCTTGCCACCTGGCCTTCAGAGGTGAGGATCGAGACCTGGCCTCAGGCTCCCCAGAAGTTCTACTGTCCCCGCGGCTGCCGCGGATATATTGGTGAGACTCTCCTGTTCGAATCGATGACCCGATGGCTCATCATAGACCTGAACAAGGGAAGGATTGCAAAACCTGAGAGCGAGAATTTCGAACGGTTCGATATCAGTGGAAGAAATGAACCGCTCGATATGGATTCCCGTCTCTCTTTTGATGCTGAAAACTGTGAAGAAGTCACCGAAACAGCACTCACCATACGGTACAAGGACACAGATACGAACGGTCATGTGAACAATGTATCCTTTGTCCAGTGGATGCTCGAAGCCCTTCCCTTCTTCTTTCTTGATGAGTATACAGCGACTGAGATAGACATCACCTACCTGAAAGAGGCATTCGACAGCGATAAGTTGATCTGCCAGACTGGTTTCATGCCTAAGGAAGACGGCTACACACTCCAACACCAGATAGCAAAACAGGAGGAGGGGGAACTCATACCTCTGTGTGTCGCTCAATCCACCTGGACAAACAGAAATCTATCAGAGTAGTGAGAGCCCCAATCTAATAATGGGAACCTCATTTAATAATGAAGACCTCATTCTAGTAATGAGGCGGTTTCTTATGCGGCATTGACTCGCCGCCCGATTCTGCAAGTTCTCCCAGCTGCCGTTCAAGATCTTTCCTTCCGGCTTCCAGCCGGTCTATCTGCTTCTGCTGATCGATCACCATGGCATTGAGGGTCGCCACAGTATCTTCCAGATATGCTAACTTTGTCTCTATTGCGATAATTTCTTCGTTCATGTTGAACATGGTACACATTAATAGATTTGTTGCAAGAAAAAACGGTGCAAAGATTGTTACGAACATGGTATACTGAGACAAATTGTTGCAATTTGGTGCAGACAGAGAGGAGCTATCATGAAAGGAGAAAGAGTCGCGCAGCTGGAACTGCTGCTTCACAGTCATCCTGAAGGACTTCGGAGGTCGGAAATCGCCCGCCGTCTCGGGGTGCATCGCTCTACCATTTCCCGTTACATTGATGACCTCAAACAGTATATCGACATCTACGAAGAGAACAACCTGATCAAGATTCATCAGAAACTCGGAGACGATTCGATCTCACTGAGCGTGTACGAATCTCTTGCATTCAACCTCTCCGCAGGAGCCCTTGCAAGCAACAGCGAACTTCAGTCTCCTCACCTGGCAAGCGGCCTGAAGAAGATAGCGGTGAACATGCGCAGTTACGCCCCCTCGATAGCAGATACGATCATCACCCTTGCAGAGTCAATTGATGAAGAAGCAAGGAAAAAGGAAGAACAGAACAAACAATTCAATTCCGTGTTCGAAGTACTCACCGACAGCTGGGTATCGGGAAAGATGGTACGCCTGATTCATATCACCGGTAAATCGAAACATGAGACCGAGTTCGCTCCCTACTTCATCGGGTACAGGGAGGATGAAAGCGGAAGAAACCCGATCAGCGTGACCGGAAGACTTCGTCACACCTCCGAGATCATCACCATCGATATGGCAAGCATAGAAGCGGCTACGATCCTTGATGAAACCTATACGATCCCCGACAACCTCAAACCTTTTCAGAACCCCCGCAAGGATGACCTCTCCTATGAGATGACCGATCTCATCCCTCTTTCTCTCAAACTGTTCGAACAGTCTGCAATGAATTCCTTTCATCAGATTGCCCACACTCCGCCCAGGTATGACAAGGACGAAAACGGTGTCACCACCTGCAGAATGGAAGTGGAGAACTCCATCGAACTGATGCTGAGACTTATTCAGTGCGGGGAAGCCATCGAGATCATAGGACCGGCCTCTTTCAGAAAGAAATATACCGAATACCTTAAAAAAATCCTCGCTCTCTACGAGTAATCATCTACAATACCCTGAAAGATGAAGAATCTATGAAACATCTCTTTGCCTGAATCATGTATGAATCATCGAAAGCTTCCTTGATTATTTTCACAACGCATTGAACTACCGGTTTCATTCTTCTCATTGATTTTCCAGACTCCACCCTACGTTCGCTGACTCTCACCTTCAGATGAATCTCTCTCCATATTATTGCATATTTCATTCAATTTTGATTATTTATTCTGAAATCAATTGCGTATTCGCTTATTTGTGTTATATTTATAGTTAATTTCTAATATTAAAGAATATATTACAACTACAATGTAAGGATTAGTCATGATACTTGAATTTTCAGTAAAGAATTATACATCAATAAAAGAAACAGCGACTCTTAGTTTTGAGGCAACAAATGAGACTGCGTATCAGGATGAGCATACCGTAATACGTGGAAACAAGCGCATTCTAAAGACCGCTATGATCATAGGACCGAATGCATCTGGAAAGACAAATATACTGAAAGCCCTTCGTTTTTTACTTAACTATATTGAAAACTCCTTCACAACATTAAAACCGAAGAGCCGGACTGGCGTTATACCATTTGCTTTTGATCCGGACTGCAAACTCTCTCCAACTGAATTTGCTCTCATATTTTTCATCGGCCAGATAAAATATGAATACGTCCTTCATCTCACAGTCAACTCCGTCGCTTTTGAGGAACTGAATTTTTCACCCAAAGGTCAGAAGAAACTTATGTTCCGACGTAATACTTCTAATGAGACAATATACACTTGGGGGGATTCTCTTGGTGGTAACAAAAATGAAATAGCAGCGATGACTTCTGCAAATATCCCCTATCTTACAGCCGCAGCTCAACTAAACCACCCAGTCCTTTCAGAAGTATTTGACTGGTTCCAGGAGCATCACATACCATTCATCTCACCTGACCCTTCACCCTCACTTTCGATAGCAGCTTCAGGTTATATCTACAGGCATCCTGAGTTAAAGCACGAAATTTTAAAACTGTTAAAAGGTGCAGATGTTTCTCATATAGAAGAACTCATTATTAAAAAAAGAGAGATTGAAACAGACTTCCTTAATTTTCTTACAGAGGATGCTAAAAACGAATTCCTTTCCGAAGAAAAAAGCTCCACACTGTATGAAGTGGAATTTTTACACCGATACAACGGAATTGGTACTCCATTGCCCCTTTCACATGAATCACGGGGCACTCAACGCCTCTACGCTCTTTCAGTACCGCTATTACTCTCCACAGGAAGGGATAGCCTTTTACTCGTTGATGAACTCGACACTGCACTTCATCAGGAAGTTCTTCACTTCTTCATTAAGGCATTTATCCAGCACAGCAGCGGCGCTCAGCTGATATTCACTTGCCATAACCTTGATATTCTCGACACGGATATTCTGAGACGTGATGAAATCTGGCTGTGTGATAAGGATTACGAGACTGGGGGAAGTATGTATACTTGTGTATCAGACTATAGAGGAATCAGAAAGGATGCCTCGTTGCGACGTGTATATCTTGCAGGAAAGCTTGGCGCCCGTCCTATAACTGACATAACATTCCTGGATTGATCATGGCAAGATCATCGCAACAGACAATGACAAGAGAAAGTATTCTACTTGTTGTTGAAGGGTACACAGAAAAAATATATTTCAGCCAAATGCGTCAAGCATTACGCATACAGAGTCTTTCGATTGAACCGAAGCTCTCACCTAAAAATGATCCTATTAATGTCATTGAAACGGCAAGAAAGGAAATGAATAGGGCGGATTATGATCATATATGGTGTATATTCGACTCAGACACTCTCTCAAAGCATTCGTATCAGAAGGCCTGCAAGAAAGCTCGGGATTTGGGAGTTCATATTGCTGATTCTTTACCTTGTTTTGAGGTTTGGTTCCTTCTTCACTTTGGCTTCTCCTCTAAACAGTATGAAAAATGCTCTCAGGTAATAGAAGATCTGCGTATACATGTTCATGGATATAGTAAAAACCAAGAGTGGTTGAAGCAAAAAAATATGTTCATAACATATCAGGAAAAGATCAGCGATGCTATAAAGAACGCAAAACTGATCAAGCAGTTCTCCAAAGATAATCAGATATTTTCCGGCATTACCTGTGAAATCTATAAAATCTTTGAAGAGATCGAAAGACTTCATGGAAAGAAATTGTTCAAAGCGTAATATATCATGCTTTGGATTTTCGTTCCTTCTTTCTTTTCCTTCTATTAAACAACACCTCTCTCTTCATGGAAATATTCATTTGAGATAAGATTGGGAATTTTTATTTCCGACTCAGAATTGAATATGAAGAATCTGTGAAACTTCTTGTGTTTTTTACCCTTACAGGCTATTCTTGTTGTATCAATTATAATTATGGAGGAATGACATGAAAAAATATGTATGTGACTTATGTGGATATGTGTATGACCCGGCTGAAGGTGATCCCGATAACGGCGTAGATCCCGGAACATCATTCGAAGCACTTCCCGAAGACTGGGTTTGCCCTCTCTGCGGTGCTTCTAAGGACGACTTCTCCGAACAGGAGTAGTTTCCATACACCACCAGACATCAGGAGCTGCTTTGCGGCTCCTGTTTTTTTCTTTTTTCTTAGAAGGGGACTACTCAATGAACCTTTGTACTATCTCTGGTGGATCCATTCCTTTCTTGCAAGATCCTTCAGTTTCTCTTCTTCAGTCACGATCATGGGTGATTCCTTGACGAAGAGAGATCCGAACAGGGCAGCGAAGACAAGTGCTATGGCAGCTATCAGAGTCTTCTCCAGATAAATTCCACCTCCCATATTCATCGTCACAAGCATAGCGGTACCGACCAGATGTCCCGCAAGCAGCAGTGCCGTCTGACTGGAAGTCTCCTGCACGGGATAGGCGAGCTCATGTGCATACTGATACCCCAGAGGAACCGTACTCTGGAAGAAAAACCCGAGAACGGCGACGATCACATAGACGAAGAAGAACGGCATACCTGATGAGAGAAAGAGAGGTATGAACGAGAAAAGAATCATCATCACGAAAAGTCCGAACATCGAGAGAGAGAAAAAGAACTTCCTCTTCCTGTAGTGGTCGGAGAGAAGTGGTATGATCACCGTCCCAACCATCCCTCCAAGAAGGAGGAGAAGGCCGAGAAGTCCATTTGAATCCTTGATGTTCACAAAGGCGGTAATGGAGTCGGTCTTGGCCACAAATACATTGAACAGTCCCCATGAGAGACCGAAGATGATCATGAAACCGCCCATATGTTTTTTCTTCAGCAGCAGTACGAGAGATTCACCGAAACCCGAAATCTTTTCCAGTTTCTGAGTCGGAGGTGTGGGAGGCTGTTCCTTGAAGAGGAAGAGTACTGCAAGTGCGCTGACGCTTGTTGCGATACCGAGACCGAGAAGGAGAGAGGGAAGACCCCCACCGTAATCGGCATGAGTCGGATCAACACTGATAACCCTTGGGGAGATGATCATGATGAGAAGGAGTCCCAGATACTGGAACAGCGACACCAGACCCGTGGCGAAGCCCCGTTCCTTGAGTGGGAACCAACGGTTCGTCACTGCAGTGACACTGCTGAGAATGATCACATGACCGAGAGATAATCCCACCTGTGATACCACCACTGAGGTAAGACTTGCAGCAGTAAGTCCCTTCATGAGCGAGAAGAACGCAAGAAGAAGGGAAGCTATTCTCAGCGACCATTTCAACCCTACTTTATGGATGAGGTAGGAGAAGGGAACACTGAAGATGAGGAAGGAGACAAAGTGGATGATGGTAAGCAGGTCGGGAGAGAAAAGAGAGTGATCAGGAATCTGGGAGCCGTAGAACTCTGAGGCAGCACGGGAGACAGGGGCGAATACCAGCCACTGCATCTCGGAGACCATGATAACGACCATGAGAGCGCCCAGCACCACCCACCTGTAGGGGTAGACTCTAATACTTTTCATTTTGACCTTCCGACCCTATACTACAATAACCGTATGCGGGAACACAAGTAGGAAGGAGAAAACCTTGTATGGAGAACCAGAATCCGACAAACAGCACCATCGATGTGCTGATGAAACGAAGAAGTACCAGAGCCTTTACCGATAGAGCAATCCCTTCAGATATCGTGGAAGTGATAAAGAAGGCGACCCTGCGTGCACCGACAGCCGGGAACCAGGTATTCTACTCAGTCATCGAGGTTGAGGATAAAGAGAGAAGAGAGAAGCTCGCAGTGCTCTGTGACAACCAGCCGATGATAGCAAAAGCTCCTCTAGTCTGGCTGTTTGTTGCCGATGTGGACAAATGGAATACCTTCTATACAGAGAACGGGAGTGTGGAAAAAGGAAAGGCCATGGGGATTGATATGCCGGCGACAGGACTCGGAGAATTCCTCCTTGCCACCGACGATGCCCTCATAGCCGCCCAGAATGCCGTCATTGCAGCCGAATCCTTCGGTATCGGCTCCTGCTATATCGGAGACATCCTGGAAAATCATGAACAGATCATCTCCCTGTTCAACCTTCCCCGGCACGTTGCTGTAGCAACGCTGCTGATCTTCGGGTACCCGAAGTCAACTCAGGCCCTGCCTGTCCCTTCGATCCGTCCACCCAACGACGCTGTGTTCATGAAGGATACCTACCAGCCCTACTCCCTCGAAAGACTGCAGTACACCTACGGTCAACAGGAAGAGGATGCCAGAAGCAAGAAAAAACTCCCGTTCGACAATACCGGGACGCTGTCGGATGACTACTACTTCAGAAAACACACCAGCGATTTCATGAAAGAGATGAACAGGTCGAGCGAACTGATCATTAAAAGATGGGTTGAAGGAGACTGAGCCCGAGCTGCACCAGATACAGGGCGATGCTTTTCCCGGCATCGCCGTTTTTGTATCCAGCGAATGAAAGAAGGCGGCTTTTCAGCCGCCTTCCAGATACATCCTATGAGAGGGATGAGCTACATCAGCTCACCAACATTCTTGTAGAGTGCCATTCTGTTCTTTGCATCAGCCTCAGCTCTTGCGAAGAGGTTTTCTGCATTGTCTGGGTTGGTCTTGTACAGAGCGGTGTATCTTCTTTCACTCTTGATGAATTCTTGATAGTCACCGTCCTGAGCCTTAGCATCCCAGGCGAACTTCTTGCCTTCTTCGAGGCTCGGGTTGTAGCGGTACATCGGCCAGTAGCCAACGTCGACTGCTCTCTTCTCTTCAACCTGGCTCTTCATCATGTTGATACCGTGGTTGATACAGGGAGCGTAACAGAAGACGATTGAAGGACCGTCAAATGCGACTGCTTCCTGGAGAGCCTTCTGAGTGTGGAGTCTGTTGGAACCCATTGAGACAGAAGCAACATATGCGTGACCATAACTCATCATCATGATACCCATGTTCTTCTTGCCCAGTTCCATACCGCTGTTTGCGAACTTAGCAACTGCACCGATCGGAGTAGCCTTTGAAGCCTGACCACCGGTGTTGGAGTACACTTCAGTGTCGAGAACGAGAACGTTCACGTTCTTACCGGAAGCAATAACGTGGTCGAGACCACCGTAACCGATATCGTAAGCCCAGCCGTCACCACCGATGATCCAGACATCCTTCTCAGTGAAGTAGTCCTTCAGCTCGATGACCTTTCTCAGAGTTGCGCTGTCTGATTTCTCAGCAGCGAGGAGAGCCTGAGTGGCCTTCTGTGCATCGATTGAAGCTTCAGTCTTGTCGTCCCAGAGCTCGAGGTTCTTGTTGAGAGCCTCAGCAAGTGCTGCACTTGTTCCCTCTGCGAGGAGTGCGTTGACAGCAGACTTGAGAAGTCTTCTGTTTGAATCAACACCGAGTCTCATACCGAGACCATATTCAGCGTTATCTTCGAACAGTGAGTTACCCCATGCCGGACCGCGTCCATCTTCTCTCTGAGCGTAAGGAGTGGTCGGGAAGGTACCGCCGTAGATTGAAGAACAACCTGTAGCGTTGGCAGCGAGCATTCTCTCACCGCAGATCTGAGTGACGAGCTTCACATAGGGAGTCTCACCACAACCTGCACAGGCACCGGAGAACTCGAAGAGCGGTTTCTTGAACTGCATACCCTTCACAGTGTTCTCGTTGATACCGTCGAGGACGTTATCGGGGAGAGCGTCGAAGAATTCTGCATTGTCGACTTCACCCTTGTCTCTCTCAGCCTGGATGGGGCTGAATTCGAGTGACTTGACCTTTGAAGGACAGGTTTCGATACAGACACCACAACCCTGACAGTCTTCAGTGTAGACCTGAATCTTGAACTGGAGGTCTCTGTCGTTCTTTGTGTTGCTCTTGAGAGTATTGAAAGTTGAAGGAGCGTTTTCAAGATCCTTCGGATCAATCTGTTTCGCTCTGATAGCTGCGTGAGGACAGGACATGACACACTGGTTACACTGGATACAGTTTTCGCTCACCCAGTGAGGAATTGCAGGTGCGACACCTCTCTTCTCAAGCTTTGCAGTGTTGGTGGGAAGTGTTCCGTCGAAGCTCATCTTTGAAACGGGGATATCATTACCCTTGAGGTACATGATCGGTTCGATGATGTCCTTCGCGAAATCAGATGCATCGTCGCTGATCAGCTTCTTGGGCACGAATGCTTCGCCGACTGCAGCGGGGATTGCAACTTCTTCGAGTCCGGCAGCTGCGCTGTCAACTGCGTCCCAGTTCATCTTGACGATATCTTCACCCTTTCTGCTGAAAGTCTTCTTGATAGCGTTCTTGATGAGATCCATAGCTTCCTGTTCGGGGAAGATACCTGAGATCTTGAAGAAAGCAGCCTGCATGACTGTGTTGATTCTTGTTCCGAGACCGACCTTCTCAGCAATCTTGTATGCGTCGATTGTGTAGAATCTGATCTTCTTGTCGATGATGGTCTGCTGCTCTGCGGCTGTCAGGGTTGCAAGAACCTTGTCTCCGGGTACAACTGAGTTGAGGAGGAATACACCACCTTCCTTCAGGGGAGCGAGCATATCATAACGACCGAGGTAAGCGGGATTGTGACATGCAACGAAATCAGCTGCATCGATCAGCCAGGGCATGTTCACGCTGCTCTTACCGAAGCGGAGGTTACTGATTGTGATACCGCCTGACTTCTTTGAGTCGTAAGAGAAGTAAGCCTGTGCGTTCATGTCGGTGTTACCACCGATGATCTTGATGGAGTCCTTGTTCGCACCGACAGTACCGTCAGAGCCGAGACCCCAGAAGAGACAGGAGACAACGCCTTCGGGAGTAACATCGATCTTGTCACAGAGAGGAATACTCAGGTTTGTGACGTCATCAACGATACCGACTGTGAAACCGTGGAAAGCACCATTGTTCATGTGATCAAAGACGCTCTTTGCGTGGGTGGGAGTGAAGTCCTTGCTTGAGAGACCGTAGCGGCCGCCGATGACTTCGATTCCTGTTCTGCCCTGCTGTGCGAGTGCAGTCACAACGTCGAGGTAGAGGGGTTCACCGAGTGAACCGGGTTCCTTGGTTCTGTCGAGTACTGCGATCTTCTTGACTGAGGATGGAATTGCATCAACGAAGTGCTTTGCACTGAACGGACGGTAGAGGCGGACCTTGAGGACACCGACCTTCTCGTCGTTCTTGTTCATGTAGTCAGCGACCCATTCGAAGGTGTCGACTGCTGAACCCATTGCAATAACGATTCTTTCAGCATCGGGTGCACCGACGTAATCGAAGAGCTTGTAGGCTCTGCCTGTCAGTGTGGCAACCTTGTCCATGTATTCCTGAACGATTTCAGGAACTGCATCGTAGTACTTGTTGACTGTCTCTCTTCCCTGGAAGTAGACGTCTTCGTTCTGAGCTGCAACCTTGAGGATCGGCTTGTCCGGTCTCATGGCTCTTTCTCTGAAACGTTCGATGTACTCGGGTTCAACAAGAGTCTTCATGTCGTCATAGGAGATCTCTTCGACCTTGCTTACTTCGTGTGATGTTCTGAATCCATCGAAGAAGGAAAGGAAAGGAACCTGTGACTTGAGGGTTGCAAGGTGAGCAACCAGGGCCATGTCCATGGTCTCCTGAATGCTGTTTGCAGCTGTCATGGCGAAACCTGTGTTACGGCAGGACATGACGTCACTGTGGTCTCCGAAGATGGAGAGTGACTGAGCGGCAAGAGAACGTGCAGAAACATGGAATACAGTAGGAATCATCTCTCCAGCGATCTTGTGCATGTTCGGGATCATAAGGAGGAGTCCCTGGCTTGCAGTGAATGTGGTTGTCAAAGCACCACCTGAAAGTGCACCGTGCACAGCACCTGCAGCACCTGCTTCAGACTGCATTTCTGTGATGTCTACCTTCTCACCGAAGAGGTTCTTTCTTCCGACACTTGACCATGAGTCGGAATACTCGCCCATCGGGGAGGAAGGAGTGATAGGATAGATAGCAGCAACATCACTGAAAGCATACGCTACGTGTGCGGCCGCACTATTCCCGTCAATAGTAACCATGTTTTTGTTACTCATATAAACGCTCCATTAAAAAAATATTTTCGATGTGGGCACGTTCATGTCCACGAAATTGAATGCACATAACACGACCCTGTCTTTTAAACAGGGTGCTGGTAAAACCACTATACAACAATACAGGGGGGTGTGCAACAAGCGAGAACCGCGTAATAACCTTTTTAAATAAAGAATTACCTTGTTTTTTTCGAGAAAAAGACTACCACTTCAATCTAGTTTCTGTAGTGCATAATTTGAAAAATGTTTCAGAATATGCTCTACAGTTCTAAAATTTCTTTCCAGACTGAGTCGTCGACAAAGATACCTTTTTCGTCGTGTTCGGCACGGAATCTAATGTAGTCCTCTCCCGGTGCGTAGATACCGGTCGAGTTTTCTGAAAGCTCTGAACTCTTGATGTATTCAATCGCCTTGGTGATTGTTTCCTTCATGTGTTCTGAACTTGTTGTCTTCTTGGGATCGATGACGATCATCACCTGGGAAGCACCGCCGCAGCTGCCGTCTCTCTTTGGATCGAGATCCGCTGCCCCTACTCCGTCAGAGAGGATGGCACCGAGGATATCGAGCATGAAGGAGAAGCTTGCACCCTTCCAGAAACCGATGGGGAACATTCTTCTCGTTTCTTCGATTGCACCGGGATCATCGGTGATATTTCCATCCTTGTCATAGCCACCGGGGAACGGGAGTTTCTGACCTGCAAGTCTCATTACCTGAAGCTTTCCGTAGGCGTACTGGGAAACTGCCATGTCAAGCTGGATCGAGGGAGCACCGTCGGGACCGGGGACAGCCATGACGAAGGGATTGTTGCCGAGTCTGAGTTCCTTCCCTCCCCAGGGGGGCATGACCGCTTCGGTGTTGGTCCACATGATCGCAATATAGCCCTTGTTCGCTGCATAGAGACCGTAGGTACCTCCCCTCATCCAGTGGGTGGTATTCTTCAGGCCGACCATACCGACACCGTTCTTCTCAGCCATTTCAATTGCGCTGTCTGCAGCATGGAGGGCGTTGAGAATTCCGGGACCTCTGTTACCGTTGAAGACTTTGAGTGAACCGAAGTCCTTCTCGAGGGTGGGTTCGGCATTTATATCGACCCAACCCTTCTGGATATAGTCCACAAAACGCGCAACGCGGTTGGTTCCGTGAGAATAGATCCCGTCATAGGTGGATTCGGTATGGATTCTCGCACAGGTATCGGCCTTCGCTTCCTCCATTCCGTATTTCATGAAGACTCTCTTGATCTCTTTCTGTATTTCTTCGAATGATAATCTCATCTCTTTCGCTCCTTTTTTCATGTCCAGCTGCCTGGACTTTCTCTATTCCTATCTATTGATAATCATTGATAATCAGATAAACAAACACACACCCCTCAGGAATCCATTTTATCTGACTGCAATGCACTATTCTGTTCTGAGTGTCGCCTCTATAATGAGATCCTTTCTTCTGTTGCTGAGAATCTCGGCAAGGTGTGCCGCACGATCCTCGTCCTGATCTCTGATCGCATCAAACATCACCTTATGATCTTTAACGGCCTGCTCCCACTCTGCAATATAATCGGTGTAAAGAAGACGTGTCTCACGCAACATCGCCTGAATCACATTGATGAGCGAGTAATAGAGCGAATTCCTGGAGATCTGTGCGATCTTACTATGGAACTGCTCATCTATCCTGATCATATCTTCCTGAGTCTCCGCAGAGTCCATCGAGTCAATGATCTGCTTAAGTTCAACCATTTCCTCTATGGTTCGTATCTTGGCTACCCGTTTCATGATACCCCGTTCAAGGGTGGTTTTAAGCTCATAGAGTTCAAAAAGCGGATGAGCTGAATTCATAGAGGAAGCCTCAAAGAGGAGAGAAAAGGTGCTGATCAGGGTTGTCAGATCCATTTTTGCTACATAGCAGCCACTCCGCGAACGCATCTCGACAAGTCCGAGTGCTGAAGCTTTCATGATACCGCTTCTCACCTGGGACTGGGAAATATCCATCTCCTGGGAAAAGTCTCTGATTGAAGGAAGCTTGTCACCTGAAGAAAGATTATGTGATCTGATGAATCGCACGAGATGAAAAATAAACTTATCTTCCTGATTATTAAAAAATCCGTTTGGTACTACATCCATGATCTTTTCACCTTTTTATTCAAATTCATGGAATTCTATCACACCGTTACTGATATTCATAGAATTCACTGAATTCTTCTCTATATATCCTGACCGACGACAAGCCCGTCGGCGAAAGCCCTGCACACGAGGGACAGATCCAACCCCTCATTCATCGCCTCAGTGAAAGTCTCTGAGATAGATGCACAGGATTGCCCCTCAATAATCTCAGCGACCTTTTTCATCGTAAATCCCGCGCCGATACCTCCGCACAGCACAACAGATTTACCTATCGACTGCAGTATTTCTTTCTGGTTCTCAAATATTTCTCTCTTTCCACCTGTCAGGATATTGAGTGTCCCCCTGCTTATATCTTCATCAGTACCGCAGAGAATCGCTTCAAGAACATCCACACCGGAATTTTCACAGCTTTCAGAAATACTGCGTATAACGTCCGGTGACACAGCAGATGTTGTGATAATCTCAAGATTTTCATGGGCTCCGTCAAGGACGCCTTCTTCATCCAGGATTAGAGACTGCAGCTGAAGAGGATCGGGAATCATCATAATGAGTGTCTCAACCTGGGAAGCAAGGTGTGCGGCACTTTCAGCAACCGGAATATCACCCCTGCGGGCGACCTCAGAAAGGTCCGACGCAGGATCAAAGAGAGTGAGATCATATCCATTTCTGAAAAGATTCATAGCTAAAGATGCACTCATAGCCCCGAGTCCGATGAAACCGATGCTCGTCATATCAGAATTTCCTTATTTTTTATTACGCAGTTCAGCCATCTCTTTCCGCCACACCCTGAGATCATCAAGGGAGAGTTCTCCGTCTTTCACGCCTCGACAGCCGTTCAGAACTGGCAGTTCGGCTTCCTGCATCTGGCGACAGGCATCTGCAACAAGGTGTGCAACCTCGTGAGGAATGGCAATCACCCCGTGCTGATCCCCATGAAGGAGATCTCCAGGATTGACAGTCAGTCCTGCGATCGATACAGGGATGCCGGCTTCCTCAACGTGGATATACCCATGAGAAACGAGAACACTTTTTGCGATATAGGTAAAACTGAGAGCTTCGGCTTCTTTGAGGTCTCTCACTCCCCCGGTGGTAATGACTGACATACATCCGAGAGCCTTATGGACGGTGGTCTGCACCTCACCCCAGAATGAGCCAACAGGAGTTGGATCAATATCTTCGATGACCGAGATCGGATGGATGGGGCAATCTTTGATAGACTGATAATACTGAAAAAGGATTTCTTCGCTATTGGCAGGACCAGGGGCTGCCGCAGATACTTTAGCTGTGCAGGCATACCCGACAACCGGAGTTGATTTACCGAAAATAGAACGGATCTCAGGGTTTGTAAATCCTTCCACCCTTGTATTGATACCGAACTTTTCCAGGGCATTCGATACAGTCGGTGTGTCAAACTGAGCAAGTTCCTGCAGCTGTTCTTCTGTAAGATATTTCATTCTTCACGTTCTCCTTCATAGATTAATATAAATTATAAGGTACACATTCATATTTAATCTGATAATCAATGATTATCAGTTGTGTTCATGACTATTACATACCTCACCCTTGTTGTCAAGAAATATATATCGATAGGAGGTAAAAAATAGAACGGCCTCTCTATTTTTCAATAGAAGACCGCTCTATTCTATTCGCTGTTTTTTTCTACATCAGCACTCGCTGTGTCCGCAGGAGAAACATTTCTTGCACCCTTCGATGTTGACGAAGGTGACGTTTCCGCACACCGGACAGATATCGGGAGCAACATGGCTGCTCACGTTCTGTTCCAGGTTGAGAGCAAACTGCTTTGCATCCTCAGCCACATCCTCTTCATCGGGAAGTTCGGGGTAGACCCTCTGTTCATCTATATCACCCATATGCTCTTCAAGCACCTGAGCAACTGCATCGGGAAGGCTCATGACCCTATTCTTTCCGAACCCTA
Source organism: Sphaerochaetaceae bacterium (assembly GCA_963677695.2). GTDB lineage: Bacteria > Spirochaetota > Spirochaetia > Sphaerochaetales > Sphaerochaetaceae > SABI01. Next base: position 924,622 of record CAXXUJ010000001.1, read on the forward strand.
ACGGGCGTCCGGAACCGATTCCTCTGAGCTGTGCAATAACTGCACGTGCTCTATCCAGCGGAGAGAGAGGAGAAGGCATACGGAGGATGAGAGAGACCAGTCTTCCGAGACCTTCAGCATCAGCAGATACATCCGAACCGACCTTTGCCACGTTGATGAATACTTCAAAGGGTTCATTTGCATGCATGCCTTCTGAGTTCACTGTGATATATGCCGTTCCGATAGGTGTCGCCTTGCGGTAGGTCGTTCCGTGAAGGACCGTCGATCTCACGCGGGACTTCGGCTGTTCAACGATGAACTGCGGTGAGGGATCTGAATCTTCATCATCACTCTTCGCGATGAGAACCTGAGAGTCGCGTGAACCATCTCTGTAGGTGGTACCGCCCTTACATCCTGTATCATAGAGAAGCTCATAGAGTTTCGCAGTCTGTTCGACCGTGTAGTCTTTGGGTGTATTACCTGTCTTGCTGATCGAAGAGTCGACCCAGCGCTGGATAGCAGCCTGTACATGGACGTGCCCTTCAGGGGAAAGGTCCATGGCGGAGACGAAGAAATCAGGTTTGGGTTTGCCGGGGTTCGCCTTGACCCACTCATCATAGACACCCACTCGCTCGATATTGCTTCCCATGCGGCCGACACGCTCCCACTCCCAGAAGTAGTAGGGTTCGATACCGGTAGAGGTTCCGACCATCGTTCCGGTCGTACCGGTTGGTGCCTGTGTGAGGAGGGTCACGTTACGCATACCCTTCTCTCTGACAATCTGCCGTACATCTTCGGGCATCTGCTTCATGAATCCGCTTTCCAGGAACTTCTCAGCATCGAAGAGGGGGAAGGAACCCTTCTCCTCTGCAAGGAGAGCACTCTCCTTGTAGGCTTCGACACAGATGAACTTGTAAAGTTCGTCGATGAACGTCAGTGAGCTTTCACTTCCGTACCCGAGCTCCATCCTGATAAGGAGATCGGCAAGTCCCATCGTTCCGAGGCCGATACGGCGCTCGCTCTGCTGACGGTTCTTGTTCTCTTCGTAGAAATAGGGGGTGTCGTCAATGACATTGTCGAGGAAGCGTACAGCTGCGCGGACAGTCCGTCCCAGGTCATCCCAGAGGACTTTCTTGTCTGACACGAACTTAGAGAGGTTGATCGAACCGAGGTTACAGACGCCCCAGGAAGGAAGTCCCTGTTCTCCGCACGGGTTGGTGCACTGGATACTGCTGTAGTAGTAGCTGTTCGACATCTTGTTGTAACGGTCGACGAAGAAGACTCCGGGTTCAGCTGAAGCCCAGGCGCTCTCGATGATAGCGTTCCATACGTCACGTGCCTTATGGGTCTGATAGGGAATGACTTTTCTTCCTTCTTTGAGCCATTTCTCCATATCGCCGTCCCAGTGATCGTTGTAGGCGGGATCGGAGGTATCGGGGAAGTAGGTTTTCCATTCCTGATCGTTCTTCACTGCATCCATGAAGTCATCGGTGATTCCGACGCTGATGTTTGCGTTGACGATCTTATCCATCTCACGCTTGCTTGCGATGAAATCGAGAATGTCAGGGTGCCAGACATTGAGGATGAGCATGAGAGCTCCCCTTCTGCTTCCACCCTGTTCGATGAGACCGGTAACAAAAGAGAAAAGCGCACCCCAGGAGACGGAACCGCTCGAACGTCCGTTCACACCCTTTACATAGGCGTGCTTAGGTCTGAGAGAGGAGAGGTTCATACCTACTCCGCCTCCGCGGCTCATGATCTCAGTCATCTGACCGAGGCTTGTGATGATGCCGCCGCGGGAATCCTTCGGACTCGGAATAACGTAACAGTTGAAATAGGTGAGGTTCTGGTCAGTTCCTGCTCCGGTGAGAATTCTTCCGCCGGGAACGAAGCGCCAGTCTTCAAGGATCCAGTTGAATTCCTTCTCCCACTTTGCCTGACTGCTCTTGTTTTCCTGCAGGCTCATCCCTTTCGCAACGCGATGGAGCATCTGGGCAGGGTCGGTTTCGATCGGTTTGTCAACATGATCGCGGGTAGCTTGAACCTCGGTACCATCCTCGAGAAGAACCGTGACAAGATCATTGTCAATTCTGATGACCCGTCCGATCTCACGCTGTCCGGTCTGGGTATTGCTAACAGCAACCACAAGGTCATCGACCGCGAGGGTCTCCTTCTTCCCATCCTTCTGTGCGTATCTATCGAGAAAAATCTTTCGCCCGAGAGGCGAGAGCGTATTTACTGAGTGTGCCACCTATAAACCCCCTGCATTAGTGTGCCCGCAGAACCGCGGGCTAATTTAGAGTAGCATATCCTCATCCGGAGCGCAACAGAATTCAAAGAATTTATGCTATTGGTGGTGGTATCAAATATCTGGTACGCTATATATAGCGTAAGTACAAGAATGCTTTAAAAGTTATACAACTTTACATAATGGTAATTTCACCCCATATATTCACACACAGCAAACAATAATTTCAGCAGCTCAACATAGTCGTTCAGCGAAGTCACACCATAATGACTATGAGCGTAGCGTACAGGGACCCCGACGACCACCGAATCTATCCCATCCCCTGCCAATGCAATTTTCGCTGCATCCGTTCCTCCGGCCTTTCTTACACTCTTCTGAATCTTGATTTCGGAAGCGGCACATACTTTATCTATGAGTGAAAGCAGTCTGACTGAACCGATATGGGTCGGGTCGAACAGACGGACATGGGCACCCTTACCCACCGAAGTCTGAGGGTGCTTGGCACCACCGGGGACGTCATCTGCCGGGGCTCCCTCCACAATGAGAGCGTAATCGGCTTTAATATAATTGGAAAGGACAGCAGCTCCTCTCGCACCCACTTCTTCCTGAACGGTGAATGCCAGATGTACCGTGTTCTTCACAGGCTCTTCAGCTAACTCAAAGGCAAGGTCAACGAGGGAGGCCACCCCGATTCTGTCATCGAATGATTTGGAGACCATGGTTCCGCTTTTTTCCCGATACGAAAATTGAGACACAGGAAGAACCCTTGCTCCTATCTCGACCAAAAGGAGATCTCTCACTTCCTGAGCAGATGAAACACCGACATCAATGAAAAGGTCGTCAAGAGAAGGCAGCATCCCTCTTTTTCCTTCCGGAAGGAAATGGGGAGAGATCATACCGAAGACACCCCTTACCCGGCCCCCTTCTGAATCTATGATCTCGACTTGGGCACTGGAAAGGGTTGCAGGATTCCAGCCTCCTACCTGCTGCACACGAAGAAACCCGTCAGATGTGATATCGCTCACAAGGAAGCCTATCTCATCCATATGGGCGGCAAGAAGGATGGTGGAAGCCTCAGGATCTGTTCCTTCTATCGTATACACGAGATTTCCGATGCGGTCCCGAGTCTTCGTTCCGATCCCGTCCAGGATCTTCTCTATGTACGAGGCGACTTCGCTCTCATAGCCCGATATTCCGTCGAGAAGTGTCAGTTCCCGTATCAGTGTAAGTGAATCTTTTCTCATGATCAAAGTATAGGGAAGGTCCTTGCACAAGGCAAGGTTCTTGCATAAAGCAAGGTTAGAAAGACTCTTCCCCTGTGCTAGGCAGGGGGAGAGAAATACGTTACTTAAAAGAACTGTTAATAACCGAAATCAAGCATCGCATCAGCCACTTTTTTGAACCCAGCGATGTTCGCCCCCTTCACGTAGTTGATATAATCCTTCTGCGCCCCGTACTGGAGGCAGGAAGCATGAATATTCTGCATGATCGCCTGGAGCTTCTCATCAACTTCGGCTGCTGTCCAGCTCAGTTTCATCGAGTTCTGGCTCATCTCAAGACCGCTCACTGCAACGCCTCCGGCGTTTGCGGCCTTGCCCGGAGCAAAGGGAATCTTCTGTTCGATCAGATAGTTCATCGCATCGGCCGTGCATCCCATATTAGAAGTCTCGACAACGTACTTTACTCCGTTGTCAGCGAGCATCTTCGCATCGGCAAGGTCAAGTTCATTCTGGATAGCACAGGGGAAGGCCATATCGACAGGCACCTCCCACGGTTTTCTGGAAGGAACGAAGGTCGCATTGAAACGCTTCGCGTAGGGAGCGACAACATCATTATTGCTCTTTCGGAGCTCCAGCATGTAATTGAATTTCTCCTCTGTTCCGATCCCCTCTTCGTCTACTATATACCCGTCAGGACCGCTGATTGTGACAACCTTCGCCCCCTTCTGAGAGGCTTTCATGGCAACTCCCCAGGCGACGTTACCGAAACCGCTCACGGCGATTCTCTTCCCTTCGAGGGTATCGCCATGGGCCTTCACCATCTCATCAGCGAAGTAGATAGAACCGAAACCGGTTGCCTCCGGACGGATGACAGATCCTCCCCAGGATCGCCCTTTCCCGGTGAGAACTCCGGTATTCTCATCTTTCAGCCTTTTATACTGACCATAGAGGTACCCGATCTCACGTGCCCCCACCCCGATATCGCCTGCGGGAACATCAGTGTTCGGTCCTATATATTTATGGAGTTCAGTCATGAACGAGCGACAGAATCTCAGGATCTCAGAATCACTCTTCCCTCTGGGATTGAAATCCGATCCACCCTTTCCTCCTCCCATCGGGAGTGTTGTGAGAGAGTTCTTGAACGTCTGTTCAAAACCGAGAAACTTCAGAGATCCGAGGGTCACGCTCGCGTGAAAGCGCAGCCCCCCTTTATAGGGACCGAGGGCGTTATTGAACTGGACACGATAGCCTCTGTTCACCTGAATGTCTCCGTTATCATCTTCCCATTCGACTTTGAAGGTGAATATCCTGTCAGGCTCAGTGATTCTCTCCAGGATCTTTCCATGTACATAGGCTGGATTATCATTGACCACATCGATGATGGATTCGATCACCTCCCGTGCCGCCTGGATGAATTCCGGCTCCGCAGGATTCTTTCTTTCAAGCTCTGCCATGAATGTATCAAGTCTGTACATTTCGCTCCTCCTTTCGAATCTGCTTCTGTGAGAAACAGGACAGCTGTATCGTACAACCCTATATATTCCATGTCAAGATTTATTTTATCATATCATTAATAAATTATTTATATATTATGTATTACGAAATTTTATATACCATATTTTTATATATACATAATTTTTTAAGTATTTAAATACAGCTTCTAAAAGATTAAAAAGAAGACAATCCCTATCTCATCCCTCCTTTTCTCTCATATTCGGGGTACCGGAGAAACAGGAACGTGTGCTACGATACAGATACCATGAGAAACGTACTGAATTCGAGGGAAGCATTCGGAGATCTGATGCAGCTCCACATATACAAAGTCATTCTCATCTGCAGCGATTACGATCAGTTTCTGATCGAGGAAGATGGAAGGGTTGAAGAGGAGCTGTTCAGCGAGTACACGCAGCTCGGACTCTCCACCCCGCCTAAAATCACCTTCGCACACAAGAGAGATGAAGTCTTCTCACTTCTCGAGTCAAACACGTTTGATCTTCTCGTCACGATGCTCGACCTGAGAGATACGAGCGTCTCGGAACTGGCAAAGGAGGTCAAGGAAGCCTACCCCTCCCTCCCCATTGTCGCACTTTCCCCATCGCCTGCTCACAAGCTGAGTGCGAGCCTGAAAAAACGGAGTATTGAAGGAATCGACGCACTGTACTACTGGCAGGGAAACGCCAATATCTTTTTAGCCATCATCAAATCGCTTGAAGACAAGATGAACGCCTACCACGATGCACACTCTGCAGCCGAAGTCCCCGTGATCATACTCGTAGAGAACTCGGTACGGTTCTACTCTTCCTACCTTCCCATTCTCTATACCGCAATCATCCAGCAGACACGGAATGCGATGAGTGAGGGGTTGAATACCTGGGCGACAGCATTGAGGATGAGGGGGCGCCCGAAAATTCTCCTCGCCCAGAACTATGAGGAGGCGATGGAGCTCTACAACTCGTTCCAGGACCATCTTCTCGGCGTGATCACCGATATCGCATTTGACAGAGATGGTGAGAATGACAATGAGGCGGGGTTCCGCTTCGCCAGACACCTGAGAGAGGAGAATGAGGATCTCCCAATCCTTCTGCAGTCCACGAGGGAAGAGAACAGATACCATGTCAATATTGAGAAGGCACGCTTCATCTGGAAGCTGAGCCCCACCCTCCTCAGTGATCTGAGGCACTATGTATTTGAGAACTACGGATTCGGTCCCTTCATCTATCGTGATATCCACACAAACAGGGAAATTGCACGGGCGAACAATTTAAGGGAACTGCAGCAGAGCCTTGCAAGAATCCCCATAGAAACGTTCGCTTACCATTCCGAGCGAAATGACTTTTCACGCTGGCTGAAAGCCAGGAGCCTCTATGCCCTTGCCAATGCCTTCCGTCCCTACTCGGTCAGGAACTTCAAAAATCCCGAAGAACTCAGAACCCACCTTGTCCAGATCATACGGGAATACCGAGTAAACAGGGGGAAAGGACAGATCGCCCAGTTCAGCCGCAACAGCTTCGATGAGAGTTCCTTCTTCAGCAGAATAGGATCGGGTTCCCTCGGAGGAAAAGGGAGAGGTCTCGCCTTCATCGATTACCAGCTGAGAAATTCGAAGATCATAGAGACCTACGATTCGATGTACCTCTCCATTCCGAGAACGATAGTCATTGCTACCGATCTGTTTGCACAATTCATCGAGAATAACAATCTTCAGGATGTCATTTCGGCAAACCTCCCTGACGAAACCCTGAGGCGCATATTCCTCACAAAGGAGCTGCCTGAAGAACTCACTCAGGACCTCAGGGCGATACTCCGTATTCTCACCGTCCCCCTCGCTGTCCGTTCCTCATCCATGCTGGAGGACTCCCACTACCAGCCGTTCGCCGGTGTGTACGAAACGGTGATGATCCCCAATACAGGAAATGAAGAACAGAGGCTCAGGGACCTGAGCAGCGCCATCATCTGCGTCTACGCATCAACCTACTACGCAAAGAGCAAGGCATACCTGAAGGCGACAAGCCATATGGTCGAAGAAGAGAGGATGGCTGTCATTATCCAGCAGGTGATCGGAAGCAGGTACGGGGATTACTGGTACCCCTCCTTCTCCGGTGTGGCCAGAAGCCTCAACTTCTATCCTCTGGGAAATGAGAAAGCTGAAGACGGAGTGGGCATGCTCTCCTTCGGTTTCGGAAAGATGATTGTCGATAACGGCACTGCCCTCCGCTTTTCCCCTGCCTTCCCCAAACGGAACATGCAGTTCCTCGGCGGAGGAGAATCCTCTTCCCAGACCTCCTTCTTCGCTCTGGACGGAACCAAAGCATTCCAGCCCCAGGGGAATCCGGAGAACCTCATCGAACTGAAGCTTGAGGAAGCTGAGAAGCACCCGGCCTCTCTCAGGCATATAGCAAGCACCTACGACAGTGAGACTGGCAGTCTGAGCGAACAGTTCAGTGCCGGAGGGAGAAAAGTCATCACCTTCAACAGCATCCTGAAATATAATTCCTTCCCGATAGCCTCCATCGTCAGAGACCTTCTCACTTTCGGAGAGAAGGTGATGGGAACGCCTATCGAAATTGAATTTGCCTGCAACCTGAACAGGAAGGATGATAAGATTCCGGAGTTTTCCCTCCTTCAGATCAGACCTATCGTGACCGGACTCGAAGCAGATACTTTGGAGATCAAGGCAGAGGAGGAAGAGAAAGCCCTCATTCTCTCACACCATGTCATGGGTAACGGTCATAACGAAGAGATACGGGATATCATATTCATCAATCCCGATACTTTCGATGCTTCTGAGACTCACGATATGGCACGCGAGATAGAAGAGATCAATCTTGAATTCATCAGACAGGAGAGGGAGTATATCCTGATCGTGGCAGGACGTCTCGGTTCAAAGGATCCCTGGCTCGGGATTCCCGTCGCCTGGTCTCAGATATCTTCAGCAGCAGTGATCGTGGAGACCTCCCTTCCCGGCTTCTTTGTCGAACCCTCACAGGGAACCCATTTCTTCCAGAATATCACGTCTCTCGGTACGATCTACTTCTCAGTAAACCCTTCCTACCATGACGGAACACTCGATTTCGAGAGACTTAAACAGATGGAGAGAGTCTCCACTGGGATGCACTTCATCCACGTGAAAAGCGAGGCACCCTTCACCGTCAAGGCAGACGGACGCAGGCGCCTGGGAGTGATACTCGCAGGTGAGTGAACTTACCTGCAGAATACCTGAACCGTCGCATCCTCTGAATCGACATCTATCTGCATCTCTTCAAGTATGACCATCAGTTCCTTGATATTCTCGGGATTGACTGTACTCAGATCAAAGGACATCCCGTTCTCCTTCATAGAAGAATTGATCTTATCCTGTGCATCCTTCGGAATGAGCCCGAAAATGTTAAGACCGGTCTGCAGCAGCGCAAGGGGAACTTTTACCGAAACGCGGTCACTCCCCTTCCCATCCTTCGGTTCAACTTTCACATAGAGAAATTTGTCGGTCAGGATATCGGACATACGGCTCACTTCCCTGCTCTTTTCAAGTGGCGCAGAAGTAGAATCAAGTGCACCTAGAAGCTTCTCCGCCTCTTCTGCGGTTATCTTTCCCTCGGAAAGCATGTTGAGAATCCTCATCTTATCTTCAGCCATGATTGACCTCCTCACGTACGTTTAACGTATATAGATCGCGATATCCGAATCATCTGAGTGGATATCTATTTCGGTACCGTTCATCGTTCTCACAAGCTGAGGCAGATAGAGAATGATTCTGAGAACGGAACGGGCCTGAGCATTATCTCTTGCCAGGTAGAGGAACGGGACAGCAAGCAGCACAAGAAGTATGACAGGAAGCAGAAGGATATAGAGAAGAATCAGGGGAAACCAGATACGGAAGGAGTGCTTTTCATCTCTGAATCTCATCCACAGTATCATAGGAATGTTCATGTCATCTCCTTTATCGCATCGGCGGCACTGATCTCTCCCCTCTCGAGACGGTCGATCACCGATGAGGCCGATTCCCTCACATCAACCTTGATCCCTACGATCTCAAGCTTGTCCGCTATCGCATTCAGTCTATTTTTCACTGTCGGATAGCTGATCGAGAAAATGGATTCCATCTGCTTGATAGAACCGTGAGTCTTGACGAATGCCGCTACAAAAAGCTGGTCATCCATACTCAGCTGGGCAAGAGGAGGTGTTTCAAAGTCACCGCTGATCTCGATGTCATCTTCGGGGATATATACCTTCCGTATGAGGAATTTCTTCCCTGCGACCAGCGCACCCAGTTTTTTCCAGCTATGCTTCATCCTGTCCTCCACTACCCTTACAATACTACTGAAAATCAACTATGTCAATTTTTATTTTAACTTTTTTAAGTTTTATTAAAATATATCTTCATTTTATTAATTTTCATGCCCAAATTGACAGAGATGGATGAATATATGGATACGGAACTGAAGAAGCACACTTTCAGAACAGCAGAGATGTACAGGAAAAAGAGAGGATGGGAAGAATGAGAGAGTCAGCTTCTGCTACGTGAGGTGCGATTACCTCTGCGAGGCGAAGAAATCCCAGATTGGATCCTTTGGAGGAGGTGCTGTGATCAGCACGGGTTCTTTCTTCACCGGGTGGAGGAATTCGATTCGGCGTGAGTGGAGGTGGATCGATCCATCGCTATTCGTTCTCGCCGCTCCGTATTTGATATCTCCCTTGATATGGGAACCGAGGGCTGCAAGCTGTGCGCGGATCTGGTGATGGCGCCCGGTCAGCAGCTCGACCTCGAGCATGTAATAGCTCTTGGAGGCACCTGTGATAGAGAGCTTCAGTCTTGCTTCCTTGCTGTTCTTTCTGGGAGCAGAAAAAGCGAATGATTTATTCTTCTTTGTATCGCGCACAAGGTGGTGGATGATGAGGGGGTCGGTGAACTGAGGAAGTTTGTCGACAACGGCCCAGTACCATTTCTTCACTCCGTCTCCCTGCTTGAACAGGGCATTCATCCTCGCGAGAGCTTTCTCGGTCTTCGTGAAGACAACGATGCCGCTTGTCGGTCTGTCGAGGCGGTGGGGAATACCGAGGAAGATATTTCCCGGTTTACCGTAGGTTACTCTGAGGTATTCCTTCACATCGTCAGCAAGGGTGACATCCCCGGTCTTGTCCCCCTGGACAAGTTCTCCCGGTTTCTTGTTGATGATGATCAGGTGGTTGTCTTCAAAGAGAATTCTCTGTTTTACATCATTCATCACTGTCATCCTGATCGTCGTCGTAGGGATCGATGCCTGCAAACAGTGCATTGTCCTCGTCACCGAGAGACTTGGGGTCCCTCTCATGTTTGATTCTGAGGGTCTGAGCCTCTTTGGTTGTCAGACGCACACCGTTGGCCTTCACTCCCTTGATAAGGAAGCGGGAGAAATAGGTCTTGTCCTCTAAGGTCTTATACCCCTTGCCAGGTTTATACTGGATGGTGATTCTCGCATCATCGAAGGTGGAGAGGGTATAGAGACGGAACTTCCCTTCGGGAATAAGCTCATAGGTCTTGTTGATGATGAACTGGGTGATCTTACACCGTTTGATGAAGAGGTACTTGAGATTCTTCTCCTGATAGATGATCGTGAATACCAGATTCTCAAGCTCTTCCTTGTCTGCAAGTCCGCAGTACCTCATCTGCTTGCCGACAAAGAGCTTGTCAGGGGCATCGCAGACATAGTAGGTTCCATCCTTCTGGATAACAAGGATACGGTCAAGAGGACTGACCAGCACCTGCTCACTCCCCTTCTTCACCTCGTACCCGAGATACCCGGTTGCAGGATCATACTTCAGTGAGAGATTTCTCTGCGCAGCCTCTCTGGCAACGATCTTCTCGAACGATCCGATCGTGCTGCGCCGCTCGGCTGCAGTGACGACCGGATCCTTCTTCAGTTCCCTGAGGAAGTCGAGAGCGTACTCTGTGAGATGTTTCAAGTGGAAGCGGATCTCCTTGAGTCTTCCGTTGATCGCCTTTATCTCTTCCTGATTCTTGCTGATATCAAACAAACTGATACGTCTGATAGGTATCTTCAGAAGACGGGCGACATCATCCTCGCTCACTTCCCTCTGAAGCTGATCAAGGAAAGGAACGAACCCGGAGAGGACAGCTTCGCTGACACCTTCAGAGGTCTTCTCCTCTTCTATTCTCTTGTAGATTCTTTCTTCTATGAAGATCCTTTCGAGTGTGCGGTTGAACAGAGCTTCCTTGAGCTCCGCCATCTCCTGTTCAAGCTCACGCTTCAGGATATCGACAAGTGAGGCAGCGCCGTACTGAACGATCTCGGTGATCGACATCACCTTCGGCATATTGTCCACAATGACGAGAGGATTGACACTGATCGACTGCTCACAGACAGTGAATGCATAGAGGGCATCAACCACATCCTCGGTGTAGGTATTGCGTGCGAGGGTTATCTCGATATTCACCTTGTCGGTAGTATAGTCGTTGATGCTTGCGATCTTGATCTTTCCCTTCCGCGTTGCATCCTCGATCGATTTGATCATCCTCTCGGTCGTGATGGAGAAGGGAAGCTCCTCAATGATGATTCTCTTCGAATCCTGCGTGTTGAGCTTTGCACGTGCAAGTATCTTCCCTCTTCCGTCATCATAGGCGGAAACATCAAGAATTCCTCCGGTGACGAAATCGGGATAGAGTGAGAAGGATCTTCCTTCTAATACTGCTGTCATCGCATCGATCACTTCCCCTAAATTGTGAGGGAGGATCTTTGTCGACATACCGACTGCGATCCCCTCTGTCCCCTGCACGATGACAACGGGCAGTTTTGCGGGGAAGGCGACCGGTTCCTGGTTACGTCCGTCATAGGAGTCGACGAAGCTTGTCAGCTTCGGGTTGTGAAGAATTTTCTTAGCGAAAGCGAGAAGACGGCATTCGATATATCTTGAAGCTGCCGCAGGGTCGCCGGTGAGGACATTACCGAAGTTTCCCTGCCGATCTATGAACAGTTCGTTGTTGGCAAGATTGACCAGGGCATCCCCGATCGAGGCATCCCCGTGAGGGTGGTACTTCATGCAGTGACCGACAACGTTGGCCACCTTGTGAAACTTTCCGTCATCCATCTCGAACAGGGAGTGGATGATACGCCTCTGAACCGGCTTCAGTCCGTCCGCAATATCGGGAATTGCCCTCTCCCTGATAACGTAGGAGGCATATTCGAGATAGTTTTCCTTGAACATTGATTCAGCATGACTCATCAGATCAGGTTCTCCATAATGAAATCGCGTCGCACAGGTGTGTTCTCACCCATATAGAATTTCAGGGTGCGGTGCATTTCGTTCGAAGTGGAGACCGAGACCGGGAGCAGCCTGATCTCATCACCGATGAAGGCCCTGAACTCGCTGGGATTGATCTCACCAAGTCCTTTGAATCGGGTGATCTCCGCTCCGCGGATCTTCTTGAGAGCCTCGTTCTTCTCATACTCGTTATAGCAGTAGACCGTCTCCTTCTTGTTTCTCACCCTGAACAGGGGAGTCTCGAGGACAAAGAGGTGTCCAGAGAGGACAAGGTCCTCAAAGAAAGTGAGGAAATAGGTCATTAATAAATTTCTGATATGAAATCCGTCGGTATCGGCATCGGTGGCAATCACGACCTTACCATATCTCAGGTTATCCATACCGTTCTCGATTCCCAGAGCGATCATCAGGTTGTAGAGCTCCTCATTCTTATAGAGGTCACCCCACTTCTTATCGAAAGTGTTGAGCACTTTTCCCCTCAGGGCGAAAATAGCCTGAGTGTAGACATCTCTCACACTCGTCATACTTCCTGCCGCAGAATCTCCCTCGGTGATGAAAATCATGGAATTCTCACCCTTCTGACCATGCTGGTTGAGATGGTACTTGCAGTCCTTCAGTTTCGGAATGTTGATCGATACTTTCCTGGCAGCCTCCTTGGCCGCCCCTTTCACTTTTGCAAGCTCTTTTCTCAATCTCTCATTGTTCGCGATCTTGTCGCTGAGCAGCTGAGCCTCGTCACTGTTCTTCAGGAGGAAATCAACGATCTGTTCCTTCACTTCCTGCACGATCCAGGTTCTCACATCGCTGTTACCAAGCTTGTTCTTCGTCTGTGATTCGAACACCGGGTCCTGCAGTTTGATGCTTATCGCACCGATAAGACCGTCACGCACATCACTTGCCGCATACGATTTCTTGAAGAATTCATTGATTCCCCTGAGCACACCTTCCTTGAAAGCGGAGAGGTGGGTTCCACCGTCACTGGTATGCTGACCGTTCACGTAGGAGAAGTAGTTCTCACCGTAGTTGTTCGTATGGGTAAAAGCGAACTCCATGGAAGAGCTCCTGTGATACACGACAGAATAGATATTCTCAGTTCCCACCTGTTTGTTCAGAAGGTCGAGAAGACCGTTCCGTGAAGAGAATCGCTTCTTGTTGAACTCGAGAGTGAGACCGGTATTGAGGTAGGCATAGTTCCAGAGCCTCTCTTCAATGAAGGAAGTTTCGAAGGAATAATCACGGAAGATATCGGGATGATGGTCGGGAATGAACTCTATGAATGTTCCATTCTCCTCCTCGGTTGCTCCGCTGTTGCTTGAAACAAGTTTCCCCTGTTCAAACACCGCTTCGAAATACTCGCCGTCACGATGGGAAGCGACCTTGAAATAGCTTGAAAGAGCATTGACCGCCTTGGTACCGACACCGTTCAGACCGACCGAGAACTGGAACACATCGGTATTGAACTTACCTCCGGTGTTGATGATGGAAACACAGTCAATTACCTTCCCGAGGGGGATACCGCGACCATAGTCACGAATCTGGACAAGATCACCCTCTAGAGAAATCTTGATCCTGTTACCCGCGTTCATGATGAATTCATCGACACTGTTGTCGATGACCTCCTTCAGGAGGATGTAGATACCGTCTTCGAATTGAGAGCCGTTTCCCAGCCGTCCGATATACATACCGGGACGCAGACGGATATGCTCCAGAGCGCTTAACGACTGAATTTTACTCTCATCGTAGTCCTGATGACTACCCGGGATTTTCTTCTTTGCCATATACTGCCGATTATATACGGAATTGAGGATTTTTAATAGCCTTCTGTTCCATATAGATCGACGGTCGAACTACATTTCTCATCTACCCGTTTCAGATACCGATCCATATCGAATTTCCTCTTCAGACCGCGCTCATTCATATAGCGGACCATCCCGAAAACCTCACGTTCCTTCCAAGGACGGTCATGCTTTCCAAAACACCAGGCGACACCGGCAAAGCCGTTCGGATCCCTCCCGTCCAGCTGATACCTGTTATTCAGTTTCAAAGCAGAAGAGAAGGCAGCAGAGGGATCAGCACTCCATTCAAGAATCTTCTTCCCCCAGTACATTCTCATGTAGTTATGCATGCTTCCTGTCTCCCGAAGCTCTCTCTGGGCGGCATTCCAGTACACATCGTGTGTCTGTCCCGCCTCAAGCTCCTCGAAGGTGTAGAGGAACTCTCTCCTATCATCTATATGATTATTAAGCGTCTTTCTTGCCCATTCGGGAAGCCCCTCGTACGAGTCATAGAGCGCATTGTAGTAGACGAAGTTGAAGGCGAGATGTCGTCTGACGATCAGCTGCTCGAGAAAATCGGGAACAGAGGGAGTACCAGCACTCCTCACCTCCCGATAGATCTCAACAGGTGAGATGAATCCGTAGTGAAGGTAGGGAGAAAGCCCTGAAGCATAATCGAGAGAGGGATCATTACTGAAAGTACTGTACCCTTCCAGATGGTTTTCGATGAAATAAGAGAGCTGCCGCCGGGCAGCCTCATACCCTCCCTTCTTCCCCGGAACTGCAGGAACTGATCGATCAATTTTCGTACCTGATAGAATTTCATCTGCACTTTCTGCATAGATATCATCAAGGGGAAGAGCTTCTTCATAGTATTCCCCATGATATCCCGTATCCTTCCACTCTGATGCATAATACCCGATCATCGGCTCGATCTTTTTACGAAGAGTGAAGGCCGAGTACTCCTCCTTCCCTGATGCCTTCTCAACAGGAACGACAAGATTTGACTCCACCTCATAGAATGGGACGTTGATGCGGGAAGCCACAGAGGAACGCCAGAGGCGCTCATGACGGACATACGCCTTATCGGTGACAACAAGTGCTGCCTTCTCTGCAAGAGTCACAGCTCCGGCTTCAGGGGAGGTATGAGCTATCACCATCCTAATGTTCCGTTCTCTCAGCTTCTCACACAGCTCTATGACACCTTCAAGGAGAAAATGGTAATGGCGATAGGAGGCTTCAGGGTAGTCATCACTCACACCGAAGTAGACAAGGAGGGGAAGATTTTTCTCATGAGCCTGTTCGACAGCAAAGGAGAGTGCATCATTATATGGAATGCGTACGCACCCCTGTACCCAGTATAGAACGTATGAGCCATTTACATCAGGGCAGGTATTCAGCAGTTGTATTCGATCAGGATTCACCATGCGAAGAGTATACTACGAAACACGATTCCTCACACGTGATACTCTCACTAATCCCCCACACGTAAAAATACCCGCTGTGTGAGCGGGTATTTCATATTGTATTACTAAAGAATGTTGAACAGTTGGATTCTCTTAGTCTGCAGTTACTGCAGCAACGATTGTCCCGGTGTATGCATCGCTTTCAGGAAGACCGAAGCTCACGTTGTCTGATCCAGCAAAGGTTGCTGAAAGTGACAGTGTCTGCCAGCGAAGTCCGCTTCCGGTGGTTGTCAGCACGTCATCATTCGATGATGCAACTGCTGTTGTTTTTGCTACTACTGCTGATCCGATGGTTCCGTCTGTGATTGTCACAGTGTCGTTTCCTGATCCTGCTGCCCAGCTGAGCTGGTAAGGAACATAGTAGGTCACTGCGTCATCGCCTGTACCCATGGTCACAGTAAGAGGTGAAGCTGTCAGGTTCACAGTTGCCTGTGCTGCACCGGTGGTGTAGAGGTTGTAATAACCGATCTGCTGAGCTGTTCCGATTTCAAGGTCAAGAGTGGCAGTTGAAGTTGCAGTTCCGATTGTTCCGTCTTTCACGGTGTCAGCAGTTGTGTAAGCTGTAGTTGAGAAACCGTGGAGGAGCTTGCCGGCTACGTCAGCGCCGATTGTCAGAGTTGATGAACCTTCGCCGCTTGCTGCGAATGCTGAGAAGGCTACCAGTGCTATGATGAATGTTGCAATAATTTTTTTCATGTTCTAATTCTCCATGTCTTTTTCTTAAGTTGTGACCCAAGTATACGCACGGTTCGAACTTATGTCAATACTGATCATAAATATTTTTATTTATTTTTCTAATGGTTTCAATAATATTAATAACATACTATAATATAATGAATTAAATATTATTTATATTGGAAATATTCCAGTTTTAAAGGTCATAAGTTGCGTCTTGTAGGCAAATTCCTACAAGACGCCTGTTGTTTTATCACCTAAAACATACGTAAAGCCTCAAATTTTATCGTAAACTTATGTCAGCACAGATCAACTTGTGACATTATTTTGACACAAGTACTGGAGTGGCCTCAAACTCTCGCAGACACAACTCATCATGCGAAGTCCATCCCAGACACATCGCACATGCAGATTCCATGGAAGATGAAGAACTCAAGAATAGTGATCAAGCAGAGAGTCAACAGATTACTTTTTCAGTGAATTTCATACTCAGGCAGCAATCAAATCGAAAGCAGTCAGGCTTCCAGACCGATTTTGTCTTACTTACGATATGGGATCCTGAAATATTCGAGGTGTCGCTTGAAGTCATCCTGGGCACTCAGGCAGGCATCTCTCAGGAACTCATTCACACGTCCCCATTCATTGAGTCCCCGGTAGTAGTACATCTTCATACTGTCAGAAATGATGAACGGGACTATGCCATGTTTCAGGCACTCTTTAAACATGATCAGACGTCCCACACGACCATTCCCATCCTGGAAGGGATGAATTCTTTCAAATCTCACATGAAAATCAAGTATATCTTTAAAACGCTTCTCACTGAGAGAATTATACTCGCTGAGAAGTTTTCTCATCTCTCGTGCAACAAGCTCTGGCGGGACAGTTTCCCTTCCTCCAACCTCATTCGGCAGTTTCTTGTATTCGCCGACAGCAAACCAACCCTTTCGACTGTCGCTCGTTCCGTTTATCAGCAAGGCATGCAGCTGTTTCGTGAAAGTCTCTGTTAGCGTGTAGGAGGAGCGGTCAATCATGAGATCAATACAGCGGAAGTGATTCACCGTCTCGACAATGTCATCAACAGAGACTGCACCATCTTCAAGACCGATCGTATTCGTTTCGTAGATGTATCTTGTCTGATCGTGTGTCAGAAGGCTTCCTTCTATATGATTTGAGTTATAGGTGAGATCAATTTGAATCCTATGGTATATCCCACCTCTTATTCCGCTTTTTCTCTCTTCCTTAAGAACAGAAAGAAGTGCAGTACCTGGCGGACTGTGTTTCGTTTTTCTCCGAGGATCCTGAGCATCAGAGGGGATCTTCCAAGTTTTCCCTTCAAGGTGCGCATCCTTGATGCGCCCGGAAGCGCAGTAGTTCCTGACACTTCGTTCACTGAGTCCCCACTGATGAGCGAAAAATAATACAGAACGATAGTTCATTGCATCCCCCATGTATGGAGTATACCATATTATCGGCAAGATATATAATAATAAATATTAACCGCTTTATTGCCGATACGAGCTTGAGAGTTTCATGTATCTCCAGTATAGGGAATTCTGGGCTGTGCTTACCAGTTACCAACTAATCACCAGGGCGTAAAAATACCCGCTGTGTGAGCGGGTATTTCATATTGTATTACTAAAGAATGTTGAACAGTTGGATTCTCTTAGTCTGCAGTTACTGCAGCAACGATTGTCCCGGTGTATGCATCGCTTTCAGGAAGACCGAAGCTCACGTTGTCTGATCCAGCAAAGGTTGCTGAAAGTGACAGTGTCTGCCAGCGAAGTCCGCTTCCGGTGGTTGTCAGCACGTCATCATTCGATGATGCAACTGCTGTTGTTTTTGCTACTACTGCTGATCCGATGGTTCCGTCTGTGATTGTCACAGTGTCGTTTCCTGATCCTGCTGCCCAGCTGAGCTGGTAAGGAACATAGTAGGTCACTGCGTCATCGCCTGTACCCATGGTCACAGTAAGAGGTGAAGCTGTCAGGTTCACAGTTGCCTGTGCTGCACCGGTGGTGTAGAGGTTGTAATAACCGATCTGCTGAGCTGTTCCGATTTCAAGGTCAAGAGTGGCAGTTGAAGTTGCAGTTCCGATTGTTCCGTCTTTCACGGTGTCAGCAGTTGTGTAAGCTGTAGTTGAGAAACCGTGGAGGAGCTTGCCGGCTACGTCAGCGCCGATTGTCAGAGTTGATGAACCTTCGCCGCTTGCTGCGAATGCTGAGAAGGCTACCAGTGCTATGATGAATGTTGCAATAATTTTTTTCATGTTCTAATTCTCCATGTCTTTTTCTTAAGTTATGACCCAAGTATACGCACGGTTCGAACTTATGTCAATACTGATCGAAAATATTTTTATATATTTTTCTACTGAATTCATATAATTTTATAATTTACTATATTATAATAAATTAATAATTCTTAATTGTGCAAATATTCTTATTTTTATGGTCATAAGTTGCGTTTTGTAGGCAAATTCCTACAAGAAATCTGTTGTTTCATCACTAAATACATACGTAAAGCCTCGGTTTTTATCGTAAATTTATGTCAACATCACCCAACCTATGACATTATTTTGATATAAGAAAAGGTGACCACACCTCCCGGCACAGTCACCTCTTACAATTCATGCTTCTTTCGAAAAACTATTCTTCGTCATCTCCAAGGATATCGGCAATAGTCTCGCAGTAACGCTGGATCATATCACCGAGCTGCGCTGAAGGACGAACTTCACTCTCTTCACCTGCGAGATGAACGATACCTGCTTCAACCTGCTGGGAAGCTGAAACCTCACTGTCGATTCCTGACGGGACATGAATCATGCCGTGGGCCTGGGAGAAACGGACCATCGAATCGATACAGCACGCACCCTGGTAGAGGTTTCCGTTCGAGCTGGTGAAACAGCCGAAATACTTTCCGCTGAGCCCCTGATCATGGCATAGCTCTTTGGTCGAGTCCATAAAGGTCTTCATCTCTGCACTCACATTGGAAAAGACAGTGGGAGCACCGAAAATCACCATACTCGATTTTTCGAGACTGGAGTCATGGATAATAGGGAGAGAAGAGATGTCCTCATAAAAATCATTTGCGGCGTCACTCTTGTTCGCCCATATATGGAGATCATCATCCGCGACCCTGTAGAGTCGGGCATCCACCCCAAGTCCATCCAGCACTTCCTTCATGTGGTTTGCTATGATATAGACATTACCGTTCACACTATGAATCACTATTGCACATCGCTGCATTCAATTACCTCCTGTAACACTCTTAAATTCAGTCTACTATAATATAATAATTAACACCAAGCGGTAAATCGTCCATCCCGCTCGCTTACATATACTTCTGTTCCATATGCTTCACTGAGCACCTTCTCTCTCAGCACTTCTCTCTTCGGTCCGTCGGCAAGGATCTTTCCGTTCTTCAGGACTATCACCCTCTCAATACCGGGAACGATATGAGAAATATCATGGGTGACAATGATAAGGGACTTCCCCTGCTCCATACATCTCATCAAGTGTCCGATATAATCACGCTTCGAAGGAAGGTCCAGGTTCGCATTTCCCTCATCAAGCAGCATGAGGGAGGGATCATGAACCAACGCTCGCGCCAGCAGCACTTTCGCCCGCTCCCCCGCGCTCAGCGTTCCCACAAGACGGTCTCTCAAAGGAATCAGGTGGAACTCTTCAAGAATTTCTTCCACACGGGTCAGCATCCAGGGTTCCACATGGTGGTGAAAATCAATTCCTATGGAACTGAAGAATCCAGATAGAACCACTTCCTGAACATGATAATTGGTCGTCACAAGATAGAGGAGGGACTGGGAGACGATTCCCATTCTCTTCTGCAGCTCTAGGATATTCCAGTTCTTCTGTGAAAAAAGAAGTCGGACACTCATTGGATTATAGATAGGGTGGGTTTTCTCGCACATGATATCGACCAGGGTCGATTTACCTGCACCGTTCGCCCCGATGATAGCAACACTCTCCCCCTCACCGACAGTGAGGGCAATATCATCAAGGATCTTCCTGCCCCCTCTTCTCACTTCTATATGTTTCAGTTCAATGACACTCTTCATGATAATATGAGTATAAAAGAAAAAACTCCCGACTCAAACAGAGAACCGGAAGTTTCTACATAATTCTATTGGATTATCAGGCGAAGGAGATTTTTGTCTCGCTTCTTGCAGAATAATCCTCGATCTTCGTCTTCACATCAGTGAGACTTACAAGCACGAGAGCAACTGCGAGGTCCGTCTGACCGTTCTCCAGAGCTTCCACGATATATTCGTACTCATACACCTTCTTGCTGAAATCTTCGCCCTTCACTGCTGAATAGCGGAGAACCTCATCAAGGAGCGGTGCCAGATTCTCATAGATCGCATCAAGGATAATGTTTCCATTACTTCTAATAAGGATCTTATGAAAATTGGACTCGTACTCGCGATATCTCTCAATCGCATTGATCTCACCCATCTCAACCTCTTCGAGGATGAAATTCATCTTCGTGACGATGTCAGAGAGATCACGTACAACCTCTTTCCTTCTCGGATTTCTCGAGAACTCTCTTGCCGCCGACACTTCAACGGTTGTTCTCACGTTCACCAGGTCAAGAAGCAGCTTTGTATCGCTGGATCCGCTTCGGAGAATACTGCTCGTAAGAGATTCAACGAACTGGTCAAGATTGTTACACTTTACACAGGCTCTTCTCCCCTGAGAAATATCGAGGAGACCCTTGGCTTCAAGATTCTTGAAAGCCTCACGCACCGAACGGCTCGACGCACCGAATTTTTCCGCCAATTCATTCTGAGCAGGAAGGAGTTCACCCTCCCTGAGTTTCTTCGTAAGAATCAGTTCTTCAAGATAGTTGGCAATACGTGCTGACTTGGTTCTGCCGCGCAAATCCTTCTGCGATACATGATCCATGGTTTCCAACTTCTAACCTCCTCACCAGCAACTTATGTCAGACATATTTGTAAAAATGACATAAGATTACAAACATTACTCCTATAATGTACACTATTCATGAGAAATATGCAAGTATGTCATAAGATAATATTCTTCCCGTGACATGAGTTTGTGCCGTTTACCCTAAACTCATGTCATTAGAAAGCTGGACTTAAACGTTTGAGTTCTCTAATTTGCCTCTTAACGCAGTCAAATTCACCAGTGTGAGTGCTACAGCGAGGTCTGTCTGACCATTCTGAAGAGACTCAACAAGGTAACGGTGTTCGCGGGTACTCTTCTCAAGTTCGAGTGAAGTGCTTGCGATCTTATTCATTGTTTCATAGAGCATGGGAGAAAGGTTTTCATAGATGGCGGTGAGAATGATATTGTCATTGGAATCGATAAGAGTCTTATGGAAGGTGAAGTCATACCCGTCCCAGGACTTGAATGCTTCGCTCTCTCCGGCCTGAAGGCGCGGAATCAGAGCTTCCATCTTCGTGGTAAGATTATCGAGTCCCTTTACAAGGAGGTGACGGTTGTCGGATCGGCTGAGCTCTCTTGCTGCTGAAACCTCGACAGTGATTCTTACCTGCATCAGGTCGAGCAGGAGTTTCTTATCGGTGTGATGACTGGTCATCAACGCCGAGGAGAGAGAGGCAACGAACTGGTCAAGATTATTTGTCTTTACTGTAGCACGTCTTCCCTGGCTGATATCTACAAGGCCTTTCGCTTCAAGATGCTTGAATGCTTCGCGAACTGAACGGGAACTCGCCTGGAATTCTTCAGCAAGCTCCTGCTGAGAAGGGAGGGGATCTCCGGTCATATATGTCTTCTCAAGGATTCTCTTTTCAATCCTCTCTGCGATCTGCGCCGACTTTGTTTTCTCTCGTCTATCTGCCATGTTAGTGCCCTCTTTCTTGAAATCACATGTAAGTCATATTAAATAATGACATAATTTCGACCAAAATGGTATCCCAAAAGTCACTCTTCAGTATTTTTTTGACTATCCGGCTCTATCTAATGTCATAAGCAAACCTGTCACAATGCATAAAAACCCATTCTACAGGCATTAAAAACAAGATTCTATATGTCACATCGATCTTTTTGCTATCAGAATATACCTAAATTTGACTATGATAGTCGGTTTTACAGGCACACAACCTTCTCATAACAGAAGTTTCAGAATCTTTTTCTGCGCATCAAACTATTGACACAAGTATACAGTGAGAGTATATTCAAACATATGAAAGGGATTGTACAACGTCCATTTATAAAAGCTTTACTCATTATAGCCCTTGTTTCAACCGTTTTTCCGATGTCGATCTTAGCGCTTCTCACTCCGCCGGTCGAACTTCATCTCAATACGGTGGTTGATCCGATTTCTGAATTTACTTTCTCGGAAGCTTCCCCGGTCACGATCATACCGGGAACCCCGAAAACGATAGGTTTTCAAATAAGGGGGAATTTCCTTATCAACCTGGAAATCATGAGCCAGAATTACGGGGATTCGACCTTCAGAATGAAACACAGCGATCTTGACGAGTATATTCCATACACACTCTATTTTGATTATGGAAACGGCATGCAGACTGAAGTGACTCAGGGATCCATCCAGCCGCTCAGCGGTTATGAAGACTACGATGCAGAGGCAGGGACGGGTGGCTACAACATCGACTCATCCCTTGAGATCACCTCCAATACTGCCGAATTTGCTCCTGACGGATCGTATGCCGATACGATCACATTCAAGATTATCGCCCAGTAAGAAATTTTCTTATTCGAACAAGCAGCCGACTCAGTGAAGTCTTTCCGACACTCAGCTTCATCTCGCGTGTCGCTTCCTGAATTGTAACCTTATCTCCATCTGCAGCTTTAAGGTCATCCCATCTTCGGACTATCCAGAGGTAGAGATCACCATAGGTCTTTCCCGGGAAATGCTTGAGAAGAGCATCTTCCTTAATTTGCTCATAGATGGGGAAATAGATCTTCTGATACCAGTCCTTTGCCGCTTCATCGAAGGTGACGAGCGTATCATGACCTTCATTCATGTAATACTTGTGAACCATGATGTGATTGATCAGTTCCGAGTACATACCGGGAGAGGAGAATCTTACTTTCGTCAGGTCAAGAAGGGTATCGATGTGATATTCCTTGATGACTCTCTTCTTTTCATACTCCACTACCATCTTTTTCAGGTTCGCTGTGGTCATGCCCGGTTCGAGATAGATCTCGCTGTCCAGCTCAACAACTTCGGCATCAATGAACTCGACTCCCTGCATCTTCGCAACCGATACCCTGTGGTTTCCGTCGCGGACAAAATAGTAGTCGGAGAGTTTATAGACACTGATCGGAGGGAGAGTCACCTGCCTCAGGTGTGCATCGTCCACGCTCTGCCAGCGGGATCGGAGCATCTCCTTTTTCGGGTAGAAGGCAAGGGTGAAGTCATGGTATCTTCCTTCGCTGCCTATGATCTTCTTCACTTCGATAGGGATCACTCCCCGATAGGTTTCACTCTTCGGTCTTACAAGCTTTGTCACTTCATAGAAAGAGAGTAACGATGTATTTTTCCACTGCAGCGCAGTGAGAAGGGACTGCATTCGTGCTTTCGTTCGGGCTTTGGAGAAGTCCTCCCGTGTCTGTGCATTATGTCTGGCCATTCTGATTTGGCTCCTGCAGAATATAACTGCTGTAAATGTTTATCACCTCAGTATCCATGAACTGAGATTCTCTCTTCCGATTCAGGTCGATCAGGTGCACATGTCCATGGAGCAGATATCGTGGTTTGAACCACTTCATTGCAAGTATGAACGCCTTGAATCCTCTGTGACAGAGATCTTCTCTGTCCCCCACCCCTTTCGGGGGGGAATGGGTCAACAGGATATCGAGATATCGCCCATAGCGCAACCTGTTATACATAAGGCGGGGAATGAGGGAGAAGAGGCGGAACATCATCTCGATATCGTTGAACTGGTGTTCTCCTGAGTTGTATTTCATTGAGCCGCCGAGTCCGGCGAGAAGGAGTCCGGTCTTCTTGTCCCTCACGACCTTTCCATCAATGCAGTCTCCTCCTGCACCGACAGTCATCTGAGACATATTCATACCCATGTTGAAGGGATCGGTATCGAAGAACCCCGACTTTTTATATATGCTCAGATGCTTCAGGTCATGGTTTCCGAAGATGAAGTAGAAGGGTTTGTTCAGTGTAGATACGATATATTCATAATATTTGAGGGGAAGATCTCCGGCTGAGAGGATGATATCGACATCACCATACCTGTCCACGATATTTGGTGAATATACGAGAATATCCTTGTCATCTGATATACATAGAATCTTCATATCTCAGGTTAGTGAATAGCCTCCGTCTATTGTCACGATCTCTCCGGTGATCGAGGAGGCAGCCTTGCTTGTCAGGTAGACGATCGTGGAGGCGACCGATTCCACTTCCACAAGAGAGGAGGTAAGTGAGCGCTCTTTATAAGATTTCACAAGCTCGGGATTCCCCTCCTCAAGAGTATCAGAAGCGAGAAGTCCCGGCGCCACCCCATTCACCCTGATATTCAGGGGAGCGAGTTCTGCGGCGAGTGACCGGATATAGGAACTGACGGCCCCCTTGGAGGCATCATAATGGGCGGTTCCGCCGAATCCTGGACGGGATGCATTGATACTGCTCACAGCGACAACCGACCCCTCTCTCTCTTTCATCAGGGGTACAGTTTCCTGTATCATCCTCCACATCCCCTTGATATTCACATCCATCACGGTATCCCACGCATCTTCGGTGAGTTCCGTCTGTGAGGAGACAGTGAACACACCTGCGTTGTGAATAAAAATATCGAGGTGAGGAAAAAGCTTTTTCACTTCCCCTATCCCTTCATCTATTGATTCTTTACTTCTCAGATCAATGCACACAGCATTGCAGTAGACATCATAAGCTTTGGACACTGCTCTGCAGAGCTCTCGTGCCTCCTCCCCCTTTGCCTCATCCCGGTAGGTGATGAGGGTCTCGACCCCTTCGGTCGCAAGAGAGTGGAGAATCGCTCTTCCGAGGGTGCTCATTCCCCCTGTCACCAGAGCCCGTTTCCCTGCAAGGTTCAGATTCATACCACATCCTCCTTCACAAGAAAAGGTCTGATATATTCACCGGTCTCAATATCGAGAGAGGCGAGAATGGAATGGTCAGCAAGGGTGAAATCTGCAGGATCGAAGGAGGGAACTACGGCTATAGAGAAGAGGGTATAGCCTTTTTTCCCTTCGCTTATGCTACGGGTCCCCTGCCAGAGTCCCCCCTCAACGAGTGTAACTCCCTTATGAATACCTTCAGGACCGAGAATACGTTTCTCAAGCTTTGAATCATCATCAAGGAGAATCATCTCTGCAGGGTCGCCCTCCATCCAGGTCCACAGCTCGCACGAGCTGATCCGATGGAGGTGTGAGAAACTCTCTTTTGTTATCAGATAATAGATATGGGAAATCATGGGGAGCTCTTCTTGCGCAAACGCACTTCCTCGTGAAGAAGCCTTCACAGCCGAGGTATTCACACCCATCGCTCCGGTGAGGGTTCTTCTTACAAACCCTCCCTCGCCTTCGAGAGGAACCAGTCGATACTGTGTTTTAAGCTGCCTTACTCTGTCTTCCATGCTCCCACGATCTTCCTTACAAGGGCAATGAAGGTTGATTTCACCTTCTCTCCTGTTTCAAGCACTTCTGCATGATTGAGTGGCTGAGAAAGTATGCCGGAGGCCATATTGGTCATACAGGAGATGCCGAGCACCTTCATGCCGGCATGATTTGCCGCGATCACCTCGGGAACTGTCGACATTCCTACAGCATCAGCTCCGCACATGCGGGCGAAACGGACCTCGGCAGGAGTTTCAAATGAAGGACCGCTGAACAGCTGGTAGATCCCCTCCCTGAGGGTAATCCCGATCTCTCCCGCACACCTGTGCGCCAGATTCCTGAGATCTTTGCTGTAGGCTTCAGACATGTCGAAGAAACGCTCTCCCAGACTATCGATATTCTCCCCTCTCAGAGGATTGTCACTCACCAGTTTGATATGGTCGCTGATGACCATCAGGTCCCCGGGATTCCATGCCACATTGACACAGCCCGCAGCATTGGTGACGAGAAGATTCTCAATTGAAAGGAGTTTCATCACCTGTACGGGAAATGCCAAGATATCCATAGAGTGACCTTCATAGAAGTGAAACCTTCCATTCATCACCATCACTCTCTTTCCTTCAAGCGTTCCGGTCACCAGGGTACCTGCATGACCGGGGACTGTTGAAGAGGGAAAGTTCGGGATATCTTCATACTTCAGAGTGACGGGGTTTTCAAGCTCCTGAGCCATCACACCCAGACCGCTGCCCAGAATCATTCCGATAGAGACTTGTTCTGTTCCTATCTTTGCTCGAATGAAGTCAGCACTCTCTTTCAGTTTTTTCTCTCTATCTTTCACACAATACCTCCTAGAAGGGCTGTCCGATCGCCTTCGGTGCCGCTGAACGCTTGGAGAAAGCAACAAGGGCAAGGAGTGTCACCACGTAAGGGAACACCTTGAAGATCACCGGAGGAATAACACCGAACTCGGGAATAACCTGAGATACATTCGCAATGGTCGTTGCCGTTCCGAAGAAGAACGTTGCTCCCAGGATACCGAGCGGTTTCCATTGACCGAAGATAAGAGATGCAATGGAGAGGAAGCCGAGACCGGCAACCGTACCATTGAACTCACCGCTGTAGGTGACCAGGATAGTCGCCCCGCCGAGACCGGCGAGCGCTCCGGACATACCGACACCGAAGTAACGCATCTTGTATACGTTGACACCGGCAGAGGCTACTGCCGAGGGATGCTCTCCGCAGGCTCTCAGTCTCAGACCGAAAGAGGTCTTGTAGAGGAGGTACCAGCTCAGCGCCCAGAGACCGAGGACGATCCAGGTCGACCAGTAGGTCTGGGTGAAGAAGAAGGTTCCGATGCCGGGGATATCGGAAAGGACAGGGATGTTCTTTCTCACGATTCCGAGCATGATTCGTATGTTTCCGCTTCCTGCGATAGTTCTTGCCAGGTAGACGGTAAGCGCACTTGCAAGCATGTTGATCGCGGTTCCGCTGATGACCTGGTCTGCCTTGAGATTGATCGAAGCAAAAGCATGGAGCATCGAGAAGAGCGCTCCTCCAACAAATCCTGCAAGCAGTCCGAAGGGAATTGCCATCGCTCCGAGGCTCTGTTCGGTCATATGGATGGCGAGGGCTGAGGAGAAATATCCTACGAGCATCAATCCTTCAAGACCGAGGTTCGTGACTCCGCTCCGCTCCGAATAGAGTCCGCCGAGAGCGGTGATGAGCAGGGGCATCGTGTATGCTATGGCATACGGCATGATAAGGCGCATAAGCTTGTTGTCGCTTACCAGAGCCATGACGATCAGGACTCCGGCAATGATCAGATATGCACCATACTGTGAGAAGAACTGTTTTCCGGTTTTTTGCTGGCTCATACCGCACCTCCCTTCTCAGCAGCTGCATCCTGTTTCTGTTTTCTCTTTCGCCCCACTTTATCCCAGAACCTGCTGAACAGCACACTCGTTGCGGTAAAGTAGATGATAGTTGCAATGATCGAGTCGGCGATTTCCGGCGGGACCTCCGTCATCGCGTTCATGAACCCCTTCCCCGATTGAAGCAGTCCGAAGAAGAGAGCGGAGAAGAATACTCCGATAGGGTTGCTCGCTCCAAGGAGCGCTACTGCAATACCGTCAAATCCCATCTGGGGAAGAACTCCTATCTGAATATTTCTGGAGTAGCCTGTATAGAAGGTAAGGCCTGCAAGACCTGCAAGACCTCCAGCGATCATCATGGAGATGATCACGTTCCGGTTTACGTGTATACCGGCGTACTCTGCGCAGAACCGATTCGCACCGACAGCCTTCAGTTCATACCCGAGCGTGGTTCTGTCGAGAATAAATTTGATGGCGATCACGCCTGCGACCGCGACAAAGATACCGAGATTGACATAGCCTCCGTTGAATAGATCGGTGAGCCAGGGAGATCGCAGTGACTGCTCAAGTGCGATCGACTTCGACTCTGTTTCAAGGGAGGGTCCCTTGAGGTAGGCGGGGACGTAGTAGTAGATCGACCAGTAGGCGATCCAGTTCATCATGATGGTTGCAACAACCTCATGAACATTGAACTTCGCTTTCAGGAACCCGGGAATGACACCCCAGACGGCTCCGGCAAGAAGTGCGCTCAGGATCAGGACAATGAGGTAGAGTCCTCTCGGAAGGTAGACGTTATGAGCAACGATTGTTGCCGCCAGTCCTCCGATCAGCATCTGCCCCGAGGCTCCGATATTAAAAAGCCCTGTCCTGAAGGCGAATGCCACCGACAGCCCGACAAGCATCAGTGTCGTTGCCGTTGCTATCGTGTTTCCGATTCTCTCAGTCGACATAAGTCCGCCTCTGAACAGGAAGAAGAATCCTTCAAAGGGATTGCTTCCGATGGCAAGCATCAGGAAGCCTCCTGCGATGAGACCGAGAATCACTGCAGAGAGGGCAATGATGAATGAGTTGCTTTTGATTCTTTTTCTCATAAGGTTTTCTCCTTATTCTTCACTCCTGCCATCATGAGACCGACTTTTTCTTCATTTGTTTCTTTTGTATTCACCACATCTATCAGCTCGCCGCTGTTCATGACAGCGATGCGGTCTGAAAGGTTGAAGATCTCATCAAGTTCGAAGGAGACAAGGAGTACTCCCTTCCCGTTCTCCCGATGCTCTACAAGACGTTTATGAATATATTCGATCGCACCGACATCAAGTCCGCGGGTCGGCTGGACAGCAATGATCAGATCAGGCTCAAGAATCATTTCTCGTCCGACAATTGCCTTCTGCTGATTTCCTCCCGAGAGTTTCCCTGCATGAGAAAAGATCCCTTCTCCGCTTCTGACATCGAAGGCATCACAGATCTCCTGTGCATGTGCATCTATCTTCTCCTGGTTCAATATCCCGTGTCGGCTGAACGGGCTGCGGTAATACTCTTTCACAACCATATTATCGCTAAGTGAACTGGTCATGATCAGACCTCGTTTCTGCCGGTCCTCAGGGATATGTCCGAGACCCGCTTCATTGCGGTCACGGATAGTTGCGTGGGTAATATCCTTTCCATTGATGATGATCTTTCCCGATTCAAGAGTACGCAAGCCCGTAATTGCTTCGACAAGTTCGCTCTGTCCGTTTCCATCAACACCTGCAATACCGACGATCTCACCCCGTTTCACGGTGAGGGAAAAATCTTTCACTGCAGGCAGTTTCTTGACATTGAGAACTTCCAGGTGTTCGAGATCGAGAACAGGTTCCCCTGTTTTCATCTCCTTCTTTGCTACCTTGAAGTTGACTGGGCGTCCGACCATCATGGAAGCCATCTCAGCCTGAGTCGTATCGGCAACGTTTACCACATCGATCATCTTTCCCCGTCTGATAATGGTACAGCGCTTCGCGACGGCTTTGATCTCATCAAGTTTATGGGTGATGAGAATGACTGACTTACCCTCTTTCACCATGTTGCGCATGATCTGCATCAGCTCATCGATCTCCTGAGGAGTGAGAACGGCGGTAGGTTCGTCAAAGATCAGGATATCTGCATCACGATAGAGCATCTTGAGAATTTCCACCCGCTGCTGCATACCCACTGTGATATCCTCGATAACCGAGTTAGGGTCAATGGAGAGTCCGTACTGTTCACTGAGTGCTTTGATCTTTTTTCCCGCACCCTTGCGGTCAAGAACGAAACCACCTTCTTTCCCGAGAATGATATTCTCAGTTACTGTGAAGTTTTGGACAAGCTGGAAGTGCTGATGCACCATACCGATCCCGAGATCGTTCGCATCATTCGGGTCAGAGATCTTCACCTCTTTCCCTTTCACCTTGATCACTCCCCTGTCAGGGTGATACAACCCGAACAGGATACTCATCAGGGTCGACTTCCCCGCTCCATTCTCTCCGAGAATAGCGTGGATTTCCCCCTCTTCCACCTGCAGCGTGATATCATCATTCGCTACGATGCCTGGGAATTCCTTGCGGATATTCAACATTTCAATTACATGGCTCATCAGGCTACAGCCTCCTCAAGGGGTGCATGGCATGCACGATTATCTAAGATTATGAGAGTAGAAGAGCCGCCCATAGGCGGCTCCTCCTTGATTAGCTTTGAGTGTGTGACTCCTAGCGGTACAGACCGGAAATCTGTTCAGCAGCGACAACCACTTCACCACTCTTCACCATGTTGTAAAGGTCAGCAACCTTTGCCTTCACATCAGCTGAGAGGTTGGGGTTCTCTGCGGGGATACCGAGTCCGTCATTGGAAGCATTGAGTCTCAGAGTGGTTCCGCCGGGGAAATCACCTGCGAGTTCTCTCTTGATCATGCCGTAAGAAGCGATATCAAGATACTTCATTGCACTTGTAAGGATGATAGACTTTCCGCTCGGGAGCATTCCATCTGCATACTGGTCAACATCAACACCGATGATCCATACCTTCTCACCTGCTGTTGCACGTGCTTTTGCTTCATTGATAGCACCAACACCTACACCGCCAGCTGCAGCGAAGATGACATCCACACCCTTGTCATACATACTTGCCGCAATCTGTTGTCCTGCAGCAACATCGCTGAATGTTCCCTGGTAGATGACATTCTCTGCTTTGAGAGTGATATCTGTTCCGAGGTTTTCGTTTGCATAGATGATACCCTGCTGGAAGCCCCAGTTGAACTTCTGGACTGCAGGAATCTCCATTCCGCCGATGAATCCGAATTCACCTGACTTGATCTGGAGAGCACCGGCCACACCAGCGAGGAAACCTGATTCATTCTCTGCCCAGTAAACACCGACGACATTGTCTTCGATTCTGAACTCTGAGTAATCAGCTGAGTGGGGTTCACCATCGAGGATGACGAACTTTCCGTCAGGCCACTTGTCCTGTGCTGCGAAAATTGCAGTCTCGAACTTGAATCCGGGACAGATGATGAAATGGTAGCCAGCGTCATAGAGGTTACCGATCTCATTGAGATAGTCAGCTTCAGTGGTACCTGAGGGCTTGATATACTTAGCTTCTACAAGACCTTCTTCCTGAGCTTTAAGAATACCTTCCCAGGTTCCCTGGTTGAATGATTTATCATCGATTGTTCCTGCATCGGTGACCATACCTACTTTCATCAAGGCTGCGCTTGATTCCTGAGCTCCCTGAGCGAACAGCATCATGGAAGCTACAAGCAGAACTGTAAGAAATACAACACTTTTTTTCATGTGTCTCTCCTTGTATATTCGTGATAGTCCCATTCTATCCCTCTCTCATACTTATGTCAAATTAATACGAAATTTTCACCTTTATAGAGGAGACTTCACATATCAAGGGATGATAGAGAGTAGAATTTGACGGTACTTTTACCTACATGTATGATCAATCGAACGTAAGGGTAACAGTTGTGGTTTCTCCGTCAGCGACAGCAGAACTTGCTGTCGTCAAATACCTTCAAGTGCCGCCACCGCGAGGATGGCGATAAGAAGCATTGCTACCTTTTTTACTGACTCCTAATGTTGCACAAAATTTTCAGTATGACTTAAGAGTTCTTACAGGAGGACATCCTCCAGAAGGGGCTGTTCGAAACTGACAGGTCTCAGGTTATCTGAAAGAACCTTGGTCATATAGTTTCGATCCAGGTCAAGATCATAGGCGAGTCTGACAAGGAGATCCTCTGGAATGAGATTCTGTTCGCAGAACAGATAGATGAGAGCCTT
The DNA here is from genome assembly GCA_963677695.2 of Sphaerochaetaceae bacterium. Classification (GTDB taxonomy): domain Bacteria; phylum Spirochaetota; class Spirochaetia; order Sphaerochaetales; family Sphaerochaetaceae; genus SABI01. The sequence goes on from CAXXUJ010000001.1 coordinate 956,465, forward strand.
CTCGGCAAGGGCTCCGGGGAGAAGGGAGTTCAGGAAGATCTCGGCATCATCCCTGTGACTGTACCGCTCCACGATATGCTGATAGAGTATCGAATTTTCCACGTTGTGTGTCAGGTTGTAGAGCTCTTCTCTCAGTCCTTCCACCTCTCCTCTGTTCGCCGCTTCACCGAGTGGTTTTAAGGTAAAGAAGGTGTACTCTTTCCCCGGGAGGTAGTGGTGGGTATCACACCTCGAACAGTAGTTCGGGCTGATCGAGGATTCCTTGTGGGTATCGCCTCCGACGATGATGAGGGGGTCGAAGTAGAGTGCCGGGCACTCCTTTCCCTCGATACTGTAGTAGCGGTAGGTATAGAAGGCGTCTTTCATGCAGTCTTCGTGTTCGCAGTAGGCTGTGAGGGGAATAACATCTGTTGCTATGTCGAGCATCAGGCGTGCTGTGGAGTTGAAGATATCTCTTCTGAAATTCAGGATGAGGGTGGGGAATACAAAGAGGATTCCCCTCTCCAGTGAATGGTTTCTCACTACATAGGCAAGGCGTTCATCAAAGAAAGAGGCTTCGTCTATGATGAAGGTTCCGATGTCGGGGTGGTCTGCTAGGACCTTTTCGAGGCCGAAGGAGTCGAGGATGTGTGCGATGTTCTCTCCGCAGCAGACGTAGCCGCTGCGGTAGGCAAGTGCGTCCTGAGGATACTCGCTGAACCGCTCGGTGGAGATCTGGGAACCGACGAAGAAGACTTTTCTCCTGTCCACTCCATTGGTGCTTGTCAGCTTTGCTATCACCTCGCTCTTCTTCTGGGCGATCGCGGCATCGTGCCACACCCGTGCAGAGAATTCCGTCTTTCCCGAGCCCATAGGACCGATCACCAGCACCCTTCTGCCCGGCTGAGTGAAATCAAAATGGGTGAAGGTCTGGTGGACGGTAATGGAGGGAAATCCAAGAGATTTCAGAAAATCATCAGGTAAAGCAGTCGAATTCTCAGTACGCGGCATCAGATGATGCCCCCTGAATGATAGCGATACCGCTGCTTGTTCCCAGTCGGGTTGCTCCGGCAGCTATCATGGCTTCAGCGGTCTCAAAGCTTCTCACGCCACCGCTTGCCTTCACTCCGAGTGCATCTCCGACCACTTTTCTCATGAGAGCGACATCCTGTTCGGTAGCTCCTCCGGTTGAGAAACCGGTGGAGGTCTTCACAAAATCGGCACCGGCATTCACGCTTAAACGGCACGCCGTCTCCTTCTCCTCATCACTGAGTAGACAGGTCTCAATGATCACCTTGAGGAGCTTGTCCCCGCAGGCTTCCTTCACTATTGCGATATCGTGTTCGACTTCATCAAGACGCCCCTCTTTGAGCTGGCCGACATTGATCACCATATCAATCTCATCGGCACCGTCCTTGACAGCGCGTGCCGCCTCGAAGGCCTTGCTCTCGCTGCTCATGGCACCGAGAGGGAAGCCGACAACGGTACAGACAGCGACGTCGGTACCCTCAAGTTCTCCGGCTACGAGGGAGGTCCAGCAGCTGTTTACACAGACTGAAGCAAAGTTGTATTCCTTAGCTTCTGTGCATATCTGAATCACCTTATCACTTGTCGCGTTCGCGGCAAGAATCGTATGGTCTATATATCGTGCAATTTCCTGTTTTGAAATCATAGAGTTCATTCTCCTTTGATCAGTGCGTGTATCACTGCCGTTATTACTTGATTTTTCCCCATCATACAGCTACTGTCAACCATATGATACTTGAAAAAATAGCAGATAACTACCTTTGGTTTCTTATGGTCATTCTCGTCATGAACTTCTCGCAGCGCAAGCACTATCCGAGAAGCGCACAGAAAAGAATAGCAACGCTGATCATTGCCGGCCTTGCCATGGTGTATCAGGTCCTGATAACCGTCATCATCGCCCGCGGGTGGTCACACTACCTCGCCATCCCGGCAATCCTCCCCGTTCTCGCCCTCACCTATCCGTTCAGGAAGAGAATTTTCCTATTCAAGAGAAAGTGCGTTTCCTGCGGTGTAAGCCTCTCTTATACTGAGATTCTCAACTATGATGACAATCTCTGTAATGACTGCTACCGAAAAGCTCATCCCGAACAGTTTACCGAAGAGGAAACTGCAGAGGAAGTGCCGTTCGAGCAGATTCCCGATGCGGATCTCACCGATGTCTCTCAGATCGACTGGGACGAGTGGGAACCGACTGAAGTCGCAACACTCCTCTACCTCTTCGACGGAGACAATGTCCTTCTGATCGATAAGAAGACAGGGCTGGGCAAGGGTCTGGTCAATGCTCCCGGCGGTCATGTGGAAGAGGGAGAAACGGCCCGCGAAGCGGCAATGAGAGAGATTACTGAAGAGACCGGTATCACCGTCCCTTCAGTCGAATACAAGGGAAAGCTGGAGTTCCAGTTCGTTGACGGTCTCAGGATGAGAGGTTTCATCTTCTTCGGGTACGAACACTCGGGTGAACTTGTTGAAACCGATGAGGCTGCCCCCTTCTGGGTACCTGTTTCCGAATTGCCGTATGACAGGATGTGGGAAGATGATCCCCTCTGGATCCATCTCGCTCTCAAGGGTATCGGCTTTCACGGAAGATTCATTTTCGACGGGGAGAAGATGCTCAGTCATGAGATCCTGACCGATGAAGAAGACGGTGAGGAGAGCTGAACTCGGCCTCGGCTGCTGGGCGTTCGGTGAAGACTACTGGAAAGACCAGGAGAGTACTGACTCCGTCAGGACCATTCATGCCGCCCTCAGGGGCGGTATCACCCACTATGATACCGCCAGCGGCTATGGCAGGGGGAAAAGCGAACAGCTCCTTTCCCAGCAGATCCATCGTCTGAAACGGGAAGTACCCCGTGAAACACTCACCATAGCCTCCAAGATATTCCTCCCAACCGATCCATCCATGGTTCGCCCTCTGGTTGAAAAATCGCTGAGGCGCACCTCACTCGATTATCTGGACATCCTCTATATCCACTGGCCGGACAGTTCAAAAGATCATAGACCGTTCCTCTTGGAACTGAAACATGTGAAAGAGGAAGGACTCATACAGCATATCGGGGTGAGCAATTTCACCCCCGACCTGCTCAAGCAGGCTATCAATACGGTAGAGGTAGACTACTGCCAATTCCCCCTCTCCCTCCTCTATATGCGTCCCCTGAAGAATATCATCGGCATCTGCAATCAGAACAGCATCAGAAAGGTGACCTACAGCCCCCTCTTTCTCGGTCTTCTGAGCGGGAATCATACGACACCCGACACCCTCTCACCTGAGGACCGAAGACGCGATCTCTTTCCCTTCGCAGAAACTCATAGATCTCATTTCAATGACATGATCTCACTTGTAAAGGAAATTGCAGGTGAGGGAGAAACGACTCCCGGTGATATCGCACTCAGATGGGTACTCTCTCAGGATGTCGATATCGTACTGAGTGGAGCGAGAACAAAGGAGCAGTTGAAGGGGAGCATCGCTTCAGCTCAGAAGGAGCTATCGATATCAGATCAGGAGAGACTTACAGCATGTGCGGCAAAGGGAGATGCGCTCCTTCCCGATTCACTTGACAATCCCTTTTTCCACCGATGGTGAATGTGGTACACTTTCACTCACACGTATGAAACGACCAATTGAAACAAAGACAGAAGAGATAGAGGTGAAACGTTCCCGGTTCATCACGATCGGACAGTATCTGGACGATGCAGGTGAAATTAAGGGAATCGTGAACGCTCTGAAGGCCGAACACCCTCATGCCTCCCACGTGGTACATGGTGCGGTCATTGGTGAGAACGGCGAGATATTCAGTGCAAGCGATGACCGTGAACCGAAGAATACTGCGGGCAGGCCGGTACTGGAAGTGATCAAGGGAAGCGGCATCACCAATATCCTGGTGTGCGTGATACGCTATTTCGGAGGAACACTGCTAGGGACAGGAGGTCTTGTGAAGGCCTATACCGATGCAGCGAAGTCTGTTGTAGATACCATAGCTTGTGAAGAGATCATCGAAACGGTATCATTGACATTCAGTGTCCCCTACCATCTCTATGAGAAAGTGACTCAGGCGCTCACCCCGACAGCGAGGGAGATATCAGCGGAGTTCCTCAGTGACGTGACCATCACTTCCATCTTCGAGATATCAGAGGTCGAGCAGGCGAAAGCAGCTGTCACTGAGATATGCAGCGGGAAGGTCAGTTTCGATCAAGATTCTCAATGAACCGGATCGCGATTGAGATCGCCTGTTCCACGGCATCCTCATCGATATGATCCACCGTATCCTCCGGAGTATGGTATACACTTCCCCTCTGCGTATTCTTCCACGGCATCCCGATCAGTGTCGTTGACTCAAGACCCGCCTTCGCCGACTCAGCGGCATCGGTTCCTCCGGTAAGGAAAGCAATCTTCTGACTCTTTGCCTGGTACCCCATCGACAAGGCGGTCTCCACACACTTCGTAGCCATCTGCTGAGAGAGCTGCACTGAACCGTTCACATCAGAGGTAAGGAAACTGAGATGAGTATGGTCATAGAGGCATTCCACATTGAAATGATATCCCTTCCCCTTGATAAGATCGCCTGCATGATTGGAGAAGAAGTGTCTTGAACCCCTCAAGCCCGCCTCTTCGGAATCAAAGCTGGCAAAGACGAGACGAGTTTTCCCCAGTGGATTCCCGTCAGCTTTCTTCTCAGCAAAGTAACGTGCGAGCTCAACTGCCGTCGAGGAAGAGATCAGGTTATCCCCTGCACCCGGGGATCCCTCTTTTGAAACGAAATTCCACAGCTTCACCATCAGTACCATCGAACCGCTTAAGAGGATCAGAAGAATAAAGGAGAGAATGGAGGGAAAGGTGAGAGAGAACAGTGTGCCTGCTGCAATCTGGGCGATGGTTTCAGCAAAGGAGAGTACGGTGAGGAGAAAAAAGGAGCCAAGGGCTCCCCCTACCTTGAGAAGGTAGAGATGGGGGTTTTCGGTAAAGAAGGTGAACACAGGTGCGCTGTCATGGTGACCGCTGTACACGAGTGTCTGTTCCGCCTCCCCTTCAGGTTCGATCACACCGAAGACATTGATTCCCTCTTTCGACGGATAATACCTGTCAGTCACCTCGTGGTAGAGAAAGAACTCCCTTACCAGAATATAGATCCCGAGAGAGAGAAACAGAAGAGCGAACAGCGGCTGCGAAAGGAACATGAGAAGAAGAGAAAGAGGATAGAGAACGACAAGAACCCTTATCCACCCGAGAAACGCACCAGGGTGCACCTCAAACGAATCTCTCCCTGCAGTATCACACACGGAACCGAGTTCATCTTTCAACTCATCAGCGACCTTTGCCGCCGCCTCCCCTCCGGTGAGTCTAGGGCCGTATGTATCGACAAGATTCCGCACCCTTTCAAGGGCGGCATCCCGCATTTTATGAGCTCTCATTTTCTGCATCCGTATCTTCGCCATGCCCTTAATATCTGCTCAGGAGAAAAGAATGTCAATAATGTGGTGAAAGTCAGCTGTTTTATAACACTGCAACAACTTGACAAAGATAAACGCTATCACTATAGTGAGAATCCTGATTGGAGAGATGTCCGAGCGGTCGAAGGAGGTGGTCTTGAAAACCATTGAGGCGCGAGTCTCCGGGGGTTCGAATCCCTCTCTCTCCGTCTAATTTTTTTTTCAGACGAAAGTCTGTTTCCCTGGAGAGGTGCGAGAGCGGCTGAATCGGGCTCCCTGCTAAGGAGTTGTACTGGTAACGGTACCGGGGGTTCGAATCCCCCCCTCTCCGTTTTTTGTGTCTTTTTACTAAAAAAGACTCACCTGTAGCCATAGCTCAGCTGGATAGAGCATCAGATTGCGGATCTGGAGGTCGGAGGTTCGAATCCTCTTGGCTACATAGCAGTATGATGATATTGCCGGGAGAGATGTCCGAGAGGTCGAAGGAGACGGATTCGAAATCCGTTGTACTACTTTGTGGTACCGGGGGTTCGAATCCCCCTCTCTCCGGTCTTTCGTTGTATCATATCTGGAGAGATGTCCGAGAGGTCGAAGGTGCACCCTTGGAAGGGGTGTGAGCTCTAACCGGGCTCCGAGGGTTCGAATCCCTCTCTCTCCGTTTTATTCCCCCTGGTGTCGATGGTAGATTCTGTACTATCGCTTTTCGCCCAACCCCGTCAGGACCGGAAGGTAGCAGCGGCAAGTGAAACAGCGATGAGATGCAGGTGATGTATCTCGCCTGGGGGGTTTTTGCTATCCAGGCACTCACCATCTCCTTTCACTGCACGAACCACTTTTCAGCCTTTTTCGATGACGAACTCAATCTTCCCCAGATTATGAGAAGGTCTTCTTTTCTTCTCCCCGATATGGTAGACTCATCCTGTTTACGATAGGAGAAACCAGATGGGATATGAAGTGACAGCAACCAGGAAAAGACCTCAGCTATTCGATGCTCTCGTCGGCCAGGAGTTTGTTGTCTCAACCATCAAGAGCTCCCTTGAACAGAACCGGTTTGCACACGCATATCTGTTCAGCGGTCCCCGAGGAGTCGGAAAGACCTCCAGTGCAAGAATCCTTGCAAAGTCCCTCAACTGCGAACAGGGACCTACCCCCTACCCGTGCGGAGTCTGTTCCTCCTGCCGGGAGATCACGGCAGGCAATTCCACCGACGTCATCGAGATCGACGGAGCAAGCAATACCTCGGTCAACGATGTGAGGGTTATCAAGGATGAAGTACTCTTCCCCCCTCAGAGCTCCCGGTACAAGATCTATATCATCGACGAAGTGCACATGCTCTCGACCAGTGCATTCAATGCACTTCTCAAGACGATCGAGGAACCACCTGAGTATGTCCTGTTCATCTTCGCAACAACTGAAACCCACAAGGTTCCGGCCACGATACGAAGCAGGTGCCAGCAGTTCCATTTCCAGCTCATCAGCCTTGAATCGATCAAGGAAGTTCTCAGCCAGACCGTGAAGGAAATGGGAATAGAGGCTGAGGACGAAGCTCTCTTCTGGATCGCAAAGGAATCGACAGGTTCGATGAGGGATGCATATACTCTCTTTGACCAGATCGTCTCCTTCAGTGACAATAAAATCACGATGGAAGGGATTCTCAAGAAGATGGGGATCAGCGGTATCGACTCCATTCAGGAGATCGTCTCTCTCATCGGATCTGAAAGAACGGATGAGGGTCTCACCCGCATGCACGACCTCATGATCTCGGGAGTCTCAGTGGAGCAGGCGGTGAAGGATTTCGCCTCCTTCTTCAGAGCCCTCCTTCTTATCAAGAGGAATATTACAAGCGAATCGATTCTGGGAATCCAGAGCTCGTCGGTTGACAGCAATCTCATTGACATCTACAGCGAAGAACAGCTTGAGGCAGCCCTTCAGCTCTTCTTACAGCTCTACAAGGATATCCGTTACTCACTCGAACCCCGTTATGAACTCGAACTCGCCCTTTCCAGGATATCATATCTGCACCAGATGGCATCTTCAGCCACCCTCGTCGCACAGATCAGAGAACTGAAGGAGTCACTCGTCTCAGGAAATCCAGTGGAAGTGAAGAGTGTTCCCAGAGCTCAGATTCCAAGACCTGCAGCTCCGAGAGCGACCCAAAAAGCAGCTCCCCCATCGCCCTCTCCAACCCCTGCTCAGCAACCGCCTGCTGCACCAACAGCTTCAGCAGTGGAAAAGAAACAGGAAGAGAGGATCGCACCTCCCCATCAGCCGATGAAGGAGAAAAAGGTTGTCGAACACATCACTCAGGATACTCTTGTTGATCTGATCCATATCATGGCACAGAAGAGGGATCCGCTGGGAAACCTCTTCCATCAGGTCTCCTCTGTTTCACACGCAGATAATATCCTCACCCTCACCTTCGCGAACCAGTATAGTCTCGACCATGGGAAGGAACATCTTGAAAAGTTCAGAACATTGTTCAGAGAAGAGTGCGGTTTCGAAGGAAAACTCGTATTTACTATAGAAGCACCCAAAGAGACCCGAGAGACAAAATCAGACGGAGTCGATCCGACTATCAAACAGATCGTATCGATGTTCCGGGGAAAAATCGTACAATAGGAAGGCAGTCATGAATCCATTTGACCTGATGAAGAATATGCAGAATCTACAGAACGTCCAGCAGAAGATGCAGGAGAAACTGACAGTACTCCGTTCAACCGGCTCCAGCGGAGGCGGTATGGTCGAAATTACGATCAACGGAAAGATGGAAGTTCAGAACATCAATATCGAACCAGATATCATAGACCCTTCCGATGCAAAAACACTTGAAGTACTCGTGGCCGGAGCCTTCAACAATGCAGTGGCCAATATGCAGGAGCAGCTGAAACAGGAAGCGCTTTCCATGACCGGGGGAATGAACATACCGGGAATGATGGGTAAGTAGATGCAGTCCCTTGACCTTCTTATTCAGTCCCTTTCCCGCCTGCCGGGGATCGGAATCAAGAGCGCGAGCCGCCTCGCCTACCACCTGATCCAGAGCGACAGCGCATACAACGCACAGCTCGCAGAGCTTATCGCGACCATTCAGGACACCATCATCTCATGCTCTGTCTGCAACAGCTATAGTGAAAGTGATCCCTGCGACGTCTGCAGTGACGCATCACGGGACAGATCGCTGATGTGCGTAGTCGAAAACCCTCAGGATGTCCTTACTATATCGGGAAGCGGAGCGTACACAGGACTGTTCCATGTCCTCGGAGGGGCACTTTCCCCTCTGAACGGCGTAGGTCCCCAGGATCTAGATTTCAGAAAGCTGATAGAGAGAATTAAAGAAGGCTCATTCACCGAAGTGATCATAGCGACAAATCCCACCGAGGAAGGTGATACCACAGCGATGTATCTCCGTCACCTGCTGAAGGATTTCGATATAAAAATAACCCGAATCGCTTCGGGTCTACCAATCGGAGGAGACCTCGAGTATGCTGACAAGATCACCCTGTCACGCGCACTGAGATCAAGAATATCATTTAACGACTGAGAACATTAATTGGATGTGAAAATCGCGTAGATAGTCGACGAATAGGTTGCCGCAGGAAAACTGATCGAGGAGAGACCCGAATCCAGGTAGATTCTCACATCTCCGGTCAGAATATTCGCTTCACTCGTACTATCAGTCATGAAAGTGTTTGTGTCTAATAAATCAGTAACAAGAGTAGGAGCTGTCGCATTTCCGCTTATCACAGGATCAAATACAACATGGTACGGAATCGACACGGTTGTTCCTGCTACGGTTGACACGAATTTGAAGGCCGTATTAATACTCGATGACTCAGATGAAAAAGACACGGAACCTGAAACATCTGACGAATTGAAAGTGAGAATTCCTGCGAGGTAGCTGTTTGAAAGCGTCGTCTTGTTTATGAGATCCGTGAACGGGATGAACTCTGGAGCCATACGTTCAATATTGAAATTGAAAGAGTAGACTCCTGTTCCCAAACTGGGACTTGACGGATTCGTACTGTACGTCTGCCCTTCAATATACACATCGCTGCTTACTCCATCCCCGGAAAGATATATTGAGGAGCTGTAATATCCTTTTTTAATGGAGTTCTCATACGGTGTCTTTACCACCGTCACATCAAACCAGAGGGTGGTGTATTCGTAGCGATACTGAAAACCGTTTGTTCCATTGTAAGTCCCGAAGTTTCCACTGCTGTCGTACCCGTCCTCACCGACAATTACCGGTGCATCTCCAGCGCCAACAGTAATGCTCACCGTATCTCCGGGGGCTGCAATGACCGTGTTGCTTCCATCAATATCGATGGTATCCCCGTTTCTATCGAGACCATAGAGTCTGAAAAGGAGTACAGCTTCTTTCCACCTGCCATAATCAATAGCACTCTTGTTGTCGATGTAAAAATAATAAAACCGTCCGTTATTGACTGTTGAAGGACTTGGGTGAAGTGTACTCACTGTGAGGGTAGTCGGTCCACCTTCATAGAGGAAACGGCCGAGGTATCCCCAAGAGGTACTGTAATTATAGGTTTGTAAAGCAGAATCACCAGCGAAGTACTCGATGCCGTCATCTATTATCAGACCTGCAAGCGAACCAGAGCCGGTATCATAGGTCAGAGTAGCGCTGAACAGAAAAAAAGGGAAAGCGAGGATGAGGCACAGGACTGTACAAGTTTTTCTGACAATATTCATTCAATCTCCCATATGATCTAAGGTGAACTATAGATAGGAGTTCACATAAAATCTTATGACATCTCAACTGTATTACAAACCGAGTTTTATGTCAATAATTAAATAATTTGTTACAAATAGAGGAAAATCTGTGTCATAAGATTGCCAAGTCAGTTAAAAATTTTGCATGAATTGCAGATTTTGTGCCTGAGTAAGAAGATATCGGCACACCTTTCTTCTGTTCAGAATCATTCCGATACAGATACTCTGTCCTCGGTTTTTCCCATCTCTTCACGAAAAAAAAGATGGGTGGGACTACACGGAAAATTTCAACTGAGAGGTGACAAGGGTTGCTCCTTGGGAGGAAAGACGCTCACCCCTATAGATCCTGTTAATTCATACCCCGTTCTTTCTTGATCGATTCATATGCTTCCTGGATGGAACGGAACTTTTCAGTGGCAAAGCGGGTGAATTCTTCAGGAAGACCCTTTGAGGCAACCGTGTCAGGATGGAATTCAATACTCATCTTCCTGTAGGCCTTCTTCACATCTGCATCGGTTGCTTCAGGAGTGAGGCCGAGGACCGAGTAAGATTTGGAGGGAGCTGATGCAGCTGTCGATCCGCTGTACTGGCGCATGATGGTATCGAGGAGTGATTTCGGGATATTGAAGATGCGGGCTGCGGAGTTGATATGGTTCATCTCTGCTGAACTTATCGTACCGTCGGCGGCAGCAACTCTTACAAGAACGTCCATCATCAGTTCGATCAGAGTTCGTTCGTTAGAGAAGTTCTGGTAAAACTGAGCAGCAAACTGATCGAAGGTGGTGGAATGGTTCGAGAGAGCGGCATTGAATACCTTCACAGCAGCTTCCCGCTCTGAAAGATTGAGCTTGAGATCCCGTGTGATGAACTCTTCTACCTTCTGCCTCTCGGTCTGAACCATCGACCCATCGGCAGTCGCGATCTTTGCAAGCATCGAGAATGCTCCGACGAAGAATACCATCTTCGTCTGATCCGTCTGAGTAAAATCGGAGGAATGGTCTATGAAGGCATTTCCTCCCCGGGCAGATGAATCAAAGAGATTACCGAAGGCAATCCCGGCAATCAGTCCGAGAGGACCGCCAAGGAAGAACCCCATGGTTCCTCCCACTATCTTTCCTAACCAGGCCATTATTCGTTGTTTCCTATCTTAAAGCTTGTCGATCAGCATCGAGCACTTTCCGGAAGGAATCGGGAGAGTCTTCTTCTTCTTTTCATCAAGTATCGTGATAGTGAAATAATAAAGCTTCTCAGATTCCAGTCTAATCTCCCACCCTCTCGCCTGTTTATTGCTCAGGATGGTGATCATATTCCGTTTCAGGGAAAGTCCCTCGATACCCATGACCTCTAAGGTCGTCATTGTCCAGTCTACAGTCTTTCTCGGAAGAGAGATCACAAGACCTATGATATCCTCGATCATCAGTGTAACGGTGATCAGGCCGAGCATCGGCAGGAACCGTTTCCTCGGGAACTCAGGATCTGAATTACAGATACTTGCTCCCTCACGGTCGGGAAGGTAGGCTTCCCAGACATCACCGGTTTCTTCACCGTCCGGATGAAGTGTATCGAGAATATAGTATAGATGCCTCAGGGAGACTTCCCGGGCGAATTCAAACTGCTTGTAGAGCTCAAGACCTTTGACGACCATGAATGTGAAGAACGGGATAACCCCACCGTTATAGCCATCACCGTCGACAGAGAAATCGGGGTCGCTTGCAGAGATCGTCGGGAATGGGTTGTCCGTTCCAAACTGATCCGGATCACTCAGATGTGCGATAAAACCGTCAGCCTTCTCTTCGTTGGGGATCTCAGCAAGGAGTGTCCAGTAGGCGCTGATCAGTTTTCTCGGCACCCTTTCCTCGGCTGCATCAAGGTCGTGATAGAACTTATCTTCAGGATCCCACATCAATGCGTTGATCCTAGTCTTCAGTGAGAAATAGAGTCTCTTGTAACGGAACGAGAGTTCCTTGTCATTCAGGGTATCACCGATGGCAGAGAGATAGAGGGCATTTACTGCAAGCTGGGCATTGAAGTCTACAGGATAGACCGTCTCTTCCCTGTTCACATTCCCTGTTCCGCACGCGCTGATCGGAGCACTGTAGAGTCCGTTCTCCCTGAGACAGGTTTCCTTGTACCAGTCGAACTGCTTCTCAAGGATAGGGACAATCTCCTTCAGTCTCTTCTTGTTACCGATCTTATGGTAGAAACTGTGTTCCACATACGCGAACATCGGAGCAGAGATTCCCTCCGGGTTTTCGGGGGAGAACACAGGTTCTCCACTCTCCATATCATAATCACTGCGGATTGCACCGTTCTCTTCCTGACGGGAATAGAAAAAATCTATCAGAGGGAAGGGTGAATATGTCTGATTGCTATACATCAGAAACAAAGCTGACATAGCAGCTTCGCTCTGGTTGAAAGTCTTCTGACCGGGGTACGTGAGGTACCCTCCGGGGAGAAGGCTGTCCTTGGGGCCTACTTTCCAGTTCTCATCTATCCATACCCAGGTTCTATCATAGATATCTACGAAATCCTGGTCATAAAAATGTACTGCGGGAACCGTATCTTTAATCAAAGGAAACTCCTACTCTTCTTACCAAATTACACAAAAGCGCACAAACTATAGAATACTATCTCTTGCGCATATCGTCAAATCCTGCTTCACACATTTCTGATAAAATTCATCCCTTTCGGGAAGATCTGAATCTCTATGCTTTCACATCCCCGGGAGACTTCCTCTCCATCGGCATGACACACGATTCCGGCCTTTTCGTCCGTTATCTTCAATGTTTTCACCCGCTTCATCGAAAAATGGGGAGTTGAAAGCTGCGTTCCTTTGAAAAACCTCAGAACAAGTCTGAGAATTCTTGCCAGTTTCAGCGGCTTATTCGCGTAGACGAAATCAAACAAACCATCATCTATGACCGCTTCAGGTCCCATAATGAAGGCTGATCCCATCCTCTTCCCATTACAGATCGACATCTGCTGAGTTTCAATATTGATTGTATCATTGCTGTCAAGTACCACTTTCAGTTTTTCCGCTTCCGGGTAGTTCATCATCACCTTCAACAGGGCAAGAACATAGCTCGGCATGCCGCTCACTCTCTTGAAATCTGATGCAATATAATTGACAGTCGGTTCGAAACCTATACCTACCCCGTTAAGAAAACACCTCCCCTCAGGAAACATGCCCCCTTTGAGTTCACCGAAATCTATCAGGGAGGAATTGCCGGAGGCAATGAGAGCAACGGCTTCTTCTATATTGTTGGGGACACCTGCCGTCCAGGCGAAGTCATTCCCTCTTCCGATAGGAATCACTCCCATGCTGGGCGCATCATCAGGCGAGAGGTTTAGATCTCTCATTCCTCTCACGATACCGTCGGCCACCTCATTCGCAGTACCGTCTCCTCCTGCTGCGACAATTGCATGAAAGCCCTTGTGCACCGCATCACGGGCAAACCCGATTGCATCGAGAGGACCATTGGTCTCAACAATGATATATTTCAAAGCATGTGCAGCACACGCATCCTCAATGAGTTCACGCCGTTTACGGGCACCGCCCTTGTCAGCGTTGGGGTTCAATATGATACAGATGCGCACCTCAGAGACACTTTCTTTCATGCACTATGTCCTTTTCATCCAATTGGTTAGTTTTCGAAATTATAAAGGGTGAAGATTCACATTTCAATTAAATTCTTACAATCAGAGCATAAGAAATCTATAAGTCGATACATATGTATGTTGAAATTACCATTCACAATGTAAAGAGTCAGCTTCTCAGACTCTTCTGGAATATCATGGAGAGTGTCATGATTCCCATGGCAATGCTTGTGACGATGAGTATCAGTTCTACCGATATTGTATCGGCAAGCGGTCCGAACAGGAGCATTGAGAGGGGCATGAATGCACTGCTGATCATCATTTCCACAGAGAACACCCTGCCGATCACCTTGGGATCCACTTCCCTTTGTATGATCGTGATAAAGGGTGAATTGTAGAACGGGAGTGCGATTCCGCAGATGAACAGACCTGCGAGGTAGAGGTAGAAGTTCCCTATAATTGCCAGATAGAATGAGATCACAGTAAACATCACCATACTGACAAGAAGAATGGAGAGGGGGTTCTTCTTATGAAGTACCGATGCGATAAGAGAACCTCCGACAACCATCCCACCAGCGAAAAGGACTTCAAGTGCTCCGAGTCTCCATACGTCATTTCCGAAGGATCTGCTTACTTGAAGAGGGGTAAGGAAGGCCAGCGGTGAAACGAAAGCATAGAACAGTGCAATATAGATGAACAGGGTCCGTATAATGGGGTGTTTCCAGATATAGGAAAGACCTCCTTTCATCTCCTGAATGGATGAGTCATGTTCTGAAGGGTCGCGAAGGGTCTGCTGTACTTTCAGAACCGATCCCATCAGTGCAATGGCGAGTGCCGCTGTTACGACGTCTATATAGAAGAGCGAGGCGAAGGGTGCGATTGATAGGAGGAAGGCGCTGAGTGCGGGTGTAGCTACATTGACCACGGCCCTGAGGGAGCCCATCATTCCGTTGATTCTCAGCAGCTCTTCTGAGGGAACGATATCGGGGATCATGGCGTTGACCGCAGGAACCTGGACACCTGCTCCCAGTCCTCGGATTCCCATGGCAACAAGGAGGAGAGGTATGGAACCCATTCCCATGGTGTAGAGTATGGCGACAATGAGTGTCGTCAGGGCGATTGCCCCGTCGCTTATGATGATGAGACGCTTTCTGCTGTACCTGTCAGCCCAGAGACCGCCTAAGGGGGAGATAAAGAAGGTGGGAAGAAATCCGCATATGATGGAGAGAGCCATCATCGTACCCGACTGGGTTGTCATGGTGATGTGCCAGGTGATGGCATACTGAACCAGTGAGGATCCGAATAAAGAGAGGTTCTGTGATATGAGAAAAACGGCTATCTGCTTTTTCCAGTGCTGGACTCTCGCGTTCATAAGAGAAACATACTTCATGTTTCCCTTGCGGGAAAGCTGAAAAGAAAAACTTGCGTCCATATCTTCTCTTCTGCTGTGGATTTCCCCTTCCCTTCCCTGATATACTGTTCTTCCGGCGAAGGAGCTGTGTCATGAAGAAAGGCAAAGAGATTACATACATACCAACAACACCTCAAGAGATGATCGATGCCCGAATCGAGCAGTTTGATGTCATTTTCATAAGCGGTGATGCGTATGTAGACCATCCTTCCTTCGCTCCAGCCATTCTCGGCCGATGGATGCAGTCTCTCGGTTACTCCGTCGGTATCATAGCTCAGCCCGATATTTCCTCAACAGATGATTTCCTTTCCCTAGGAAAGCCGAGACTCTGCTGTATGATCAGCGGAGGGAATATCGACTCAATGGTTCTTCACTACACTGCAGACAAGAAGAAAAGAAATGACGATCCCTATTCTCCCGGCGGTAAAGCCGGCATGAGACCGGACCGTACACTGATCCCCTACACCTCGAAGGCGAAGCAGGCCTTCGGCAAAGAAACTCCCATTATTATCGGAGGGATTGAAGCTTCCCTGAGGAAGTTCGCCCACTACGATTACTGGAGCGACCTCGTCAGGCGATCCATCCTCTTCGATACCAAGGCTGATCTTCTTATCTACGGAATGGGAGAACTGCAGGTCAAGGAGATCCTCTCTCAGCTCAATACAGGAAAACAGATCTCAGAAATCACATCGATACCTGGAACAGCCTCGGTCGTAAGGAAAAAGGATTACGAGACCTTCTGTGAAGGAAAGAAGATCATCAATCTCGACAGCTTTGAACAGGTGAGTGAACGGGACAAGAAGAGCAATCAGCCGACAGAAAACGGAAAACAATCCTACGCCAAAACGTTCCAGACTATCATGCTGCACGAGAACCCGTTCGACACCGCGATTCTCATGCAGAAGCATAACGATGCCTACCTTGCAGTCAACCCTCCTATGAGACCCCTGACCATGGAAGAGTTCGATGCGGTCCAGGAACTCCCCTACACACGCTCCCCCCATCCCCGTTACAACGGGGCGAAGATTCCCGCTCTCGATGAAGTGCAATTCTCACTCACAAGCAACAGGGGCTGCTACGGTTCCTGTTCGTTCTGTGCCATCACCTCCCACCAGGGAAGGATCATATCACCCAGATCGACAGCCTCATTAGTGCGTGAAGCGAAAGATATGATACAGCATAAGGAATTTAAAGGCATCATCAGTGATGTGGGCGGTCCTACCGCCAACTTCCAGGAAGTGGCCTGCCGGCGCCAGAAGGCTCACGGACCATGCTCCCGAAAATTCTGCCTCTACCCCGAGCCGTGCAGTGAACTCCTCGATTCCCATGACTCCTATCTGGAGAAACTGAAGGCACTGAGAAATCTGGAAGGGGTGAGAAAAGTATTCATCCGCTCAGGCATTCGGTATGACTACCTTCTTTCCAAGGCGGAGCCGGAGGTCCTGAACAGGTTCATGAAGGAGCTGGTCAATTACCATGTGAGCGGTCAGCTGAGAATCGCACCCGAACACATTGCTGCAGGCGCATTGAGCGCGATGGGAAAACCTGATCCTTCCTCCTATGAAAAATTCTTACAGCTCTTCAAGGAGACGACGAAGATGGCAGGTAAGGAGCAGTACTGTCTCCCGTACCTCATCTCCGCACATCCGGGCACGACGATGAAAGATGCAATCGAACTCGCTCTCTACCTGAAGAAAACTCATTTCATTCCCGAACAAGTCCAGGCCTTCTACCCTACACCGGGAACAGTTGCCACCTGTATGTACTACACCGGGTTCGATCCCCGACCGACGGAAAAACTGAAGGAAGTGTACGTTCCAAAGGGAAGAGACCGCAATATGCAGAAAGCCCTCCTTCACTTCCATAAACCGGAGAACAGAAGGCTTGTCATGGAAGCGTTGAGGAATGAAGGAATGGATCACCTCATACCGAAACTTCTCGGGTACAGAAGAGAAACACCCAATAAACCAAACACTCATAGGAAAAATCGAAGATGACCGCCATACAGAGCGGAGAAGAGAGATTTGATGCGCGAACATTCGCGCGTCGACTCACTTACCTTTCTCTCCCCATCATGCTTCAGAACCTCCTTACCTCCTCCCTCTCGCTTGTCGATACCTTCATGATATCGAAAGTGAGTGAACCGGCGCTTGCTGCTGTCGGTCTTGCCAACCAGCTTTTCTTTCTCGTCATGCTCTTCTACTTCGGTGTGAGCAGCGGTGCTGGCATATTCATAGCACAGTACTGGGGAGCAAAACAGACTGAGAAATTCAGAATGGCAATGGGCATCGCTCTCAACGTGAGCCTTGTCGGTGCCGTCGTTGCCGCAGGCATCTCCTTCTTTTTCCCTGCCACCGTCATGAGAGTCTTCAGTGATGATCCCCTAGTCATCACCCAGGGCGCGTACTACCTGAAAATCGTTTCGTTCAGTTATATCACCCAGGCAGTGGTGATGATCTACTCCACCGCACTGAGATCCGCAGGGGATTCGAAGACTCCCATGTATACCTCTGTGATATCACTGACACTTAACGTCATCCTGAACTACGGACTGATACTCGGCCATTTCGGTCTTCCCCGCCTGGAAGTGAAAGGGGCAGCCATTGCTACTCTGATAGCCCGTTCTCTTGAAATCATCCTTCTTCTCATAATTGTATACCGACGAAAGGATACCGTTTCCGCACCGATAGGATCGCTGTTCTCCTTTACCTGGAAAGATGTCAAAGATTATTTCAAAACCTGCCTGCCGGTCATTCTCAATGAGATGTTCTGGTCTCTCGGGATGACCTTCTATAAGATAGCGTTCGCAAAACTGGGCACACAGGTGATTGCTTCGGTGAACGTCACACAGGCAATCGAACACCTCTACTTTGTCATTCTGATCGGCATCAGTCATTCGGCAGCTGTCATGATCGGGAACAAGATCGGGGAAAACCAGATAGCGCTTTCCCAGAAGTACTCCATGACCCTCCTGAAAGTCGCATTCGTTACAGGTGTTGCCATGGGAGCCATTCTCTTCTTCACTTCACCCCTTGTTGCACATCTGTTCAATCTCTCCGATTATGTGTACGACATCAGCGTCCTCTCACTGCGAATCCTCTCCTTCTACACTCCAGCCAAGGCATTATCAATGATGATAGTGATCGGTATTCTCCGCTCTGGTGGAGATACATCTTTCTCAATGGTAGTGGAGATATCGGGAGTGTGGCTGATAGGAGTTCCCCTCGCCTTCCTCGGGGCTCTCGTATTCGACCTTCCCATCTATGCGATATATGCACTTGTCAGCATAGAAGAGATCTATAAAAGTTCCATAAGCTTCATACGCATACGAGGAGGGAAGTGGATCAGGCGTCTTGTGTAATCCCCTTTGTCCTTGACCCCCTGAACACCTCCCCCTATATTTGAAGAACAAAGGTTATGACCGTTACGAAGTTTCCACAAACCTTTTTCAAACAATAAGGAGAACCGACCATGAGTACAGCCACAGACCCTCTGTTCACAAAGAATCTCTGGAGATATTTCAAAGACATCTCAGATATCCCAAGGGAATCAGGGAATGAAAAAGGAGTACGGGAATACCTTCTCTCCTTCGCAGCTGCTCACCAGTTTGAAGCCGCTTCTGATGAAACAGGAAACGTCATCATCAAAGTCCCTGCAACTGCAGGTAAGGAGCATGTATCTCCGCTCGCTTTTCAGGGTCACATGGATATGGTGTGTGTAAGAGGTGATACCTCCACCCATGATTTCCTCACCGAAGGAATCGAACTGATCCACGAAGGCGATACCCTTAAAGGAAACGACACGACCCTCGGAGCAGATAACGGAATCGCTATCGCACTGATGCTTGATCTGTTCACCGATACCGAAGCTTCCCACGGACCCCTTGAAGGAATATTCACGGTGGAAGAGGAGACAGGACTTACCGGAGCTTTCGCCCTCCAGTCTGACATGGTGGACAGCCGGCATCTCATCAACCTCGACAGTGAAGAGGAAGGAATCTTCTATATAGGCTGTGCCGGAGGAAACGAAGTGGATGGAGACCTTGAGTTCACACCGACTGTAGTTCCAAAAGGAATGAGTCAGTACGAACTTAGCGTGTCTGGTCTTCTCGGTGGTCACAGCGGAGCGGAAATCCACCTGCAGAGAGGAAACGCGATAAAGATCATGGCACGTGCCCTGTATGCAATGAAAAAAGAATATGAGTTTTCCCTGGTTTCGATTCAGGGTGGTGTCAGACGGAACGTGATCCCCGGAAGCTGCAAGACTGTCATCACAACGGATTCAGACAAGGATGCTCTGCAGGAAAGTTTCACAGCAATCATGAATAAGGTGAGAAAGGAGCTAGCCCTCTCTGACCCATCAATGACATGGACATTCAGTGAGTGTGAAACGCCGTCAGTTACCTCAATGTCCCTTGAGACAAGCGTCGCTCTGATCAACGCTCTCATCCTCGCCCCCCATGGGGTGCTTGCTATGAGTGAAGCACTGAAGGGAGTCGTGGAAACCTCAGCAAACCTGGCAATCATAACAACAGAAGATAATCATGTTCATATGATCAGTTCTCATCGCTCCTCGGTGGAAAGCTCAAGAGACCACGCAGCGGAGCTGACCGAAACAGCGTTCTCTCTCAGCGGTGCTGAAATATCGAGAGGCGGAGAGTACCCTGCCTGGTCACCAGACCCCTCCTCCCCCCTTGCCGCCTTCTGCGCACAGGCTTACCGGAATTCGACAGGAAAGGAACCGGTCATCACAGCAATCCATGCAGGACTTGAATGCGGAATCATCAATGACAGGATAGAGGGAATGGATTCAGTCTCACTCGGCCCCGACCTTGAGGGAGTGCACTCAATCCACGAAAAGGTATCAATCAGCTCGAGCGAAAGAGTCGCAAAATTCATCCGTCACCTCTG
Organism: Sphaerochaetaceae bacterium; assembly: GCA_963677695.2. GTDB lineage: Bacteria > Spirochaetota > Spirochaetia > Sphaerochaetales > Sphaerochaetaceae > SABI01. The sequence continues at coordinate 976,541 of CAXXUJ010000001.1, forward strand.
CTCAATCATCGAATAATGATAAAGGCCGAAAAGCATGTGCTTCTCGGCCTTGTAATATTTCAGGTAATCGGAATTTATTCCTTCACCGCAGCAGCAAGTGCTTTTGCTGCCGCCTTCACCTTTTCAATATCCTCTTCCTTCGGTGCTCCCTGGTACTCGATCGTGCCGAGGCATTCCCACTTCAGTGATTCAATGAAAGGATCAAACTGCTTCTGAGCACCGCCGGACCAGCCGTAGGAACCCATTCTCACAACCTTTCTCTTGTTCACGTGAGATCTCTCGAAAATGTCTAGGATGTGATACATAGGCGGGAACATCTTATACTCGTAGGTTGGCATTGCAAAGACAAGTCCTGCAGAATCCCAGGCTGAAGAGAGCACATAGGAGGAGTGCTCCGCAGGAATCTGATGGGTGATGACGTTCACTCCCTCAGCTTCTAAAGAAGCTTTCATAAGCGGAACAAGTTTCGCACTGTTACCGTACATCGTTGAGTAGATGATGGTGACAGTCCCCTTCTTGGGATTGTTCATATTCTCAGCATACTGAAGGTAGAGATCGATGATCTTCTTGGGATCGTATCTCCAGATGATTCCGTGTGAGGGAGCGATGATACTCACGTCGAGAGAAGCGAGCTTCGCAATTCCACGCTGAACGAAGGGAGAGAAGGTCGATACGATATTACTGTAGTATCTTCTTGTCTCAGGGATCAGTCGGTCCCATTCTTCCTGAGTCAGCTGATCGTCGAAGGAGTGCTTGTAGGTACCGAAGGAACCGAAGGCGTCACAGCTGAAGAGAATCTTGTCTTCTACCAGATAGCTCATCATCGTTTCCGGCCAGTGGATGTTCGGAGTCTCTTCGAAGGCGATGGTCTTGCCGCCGAGATCGATCGAATCACCTGAGCCTACGGCACGCACACGCTCGGTGACACCGTAGAATGCTTCCACGAGAGGAACGGCTTTCTTCGTACAGAGAATCTCGAGCTTCGTATTTTCCTTCACCATCTCTGCAAGGTGACCGGTATGGTCAGGTTCCATGTGGTTGAGAATCAGGTAATCAACATCGTTGAATGAAATTCCAAGTGAATCAATCTGCTTCTGGAATTTTGCTGCCGCACCTTCCCAGTCTTTGACCAGATCAATGAAGGCGATCTTGTCATTTCCCTTCACTATATAGGAATTAATATTCACACCTTCCGGAAGCGGCCAGATTCCTTCAAAAAGATCTCTTGTCTCAATATCTGCAAAAACCCGGTACACACCATCTACAATCTTATCAGGTTTCATCTTTCCTCCTAACAACACTCTTCATATTCTATTACAGATGGGAAATCTGCAATCGCAATTTCTTAATTTCGGCAATCCTGTCCTTGTAATCAGGCATATACGTTTGTATCAGATTTTTAAACTCTTTACCATGATTAAAATAGACAAGATGAGCAACTTCATGTAATGCAACATACTCTATCAGGTTTTTCTCAAGCATTAAAGACCTTCTGGAGAAACTGAGACGCTTATCACGGGAGCAGCTTCCCAGACGCTTCGGATACCCGACCATTCTGATAGTGATATCCTTACGGGGAATATTCATGGCATCCAGATAGCGATGAACATAGGGCGTATAAATCTCTATACCGTAAGAGTCATAGAACCGGTCAATAAGAGACTTCACCGTTTTCTTTGATACGCTCGGGCTGAAAACATGCAGTTCTCCCTCCTTGATCGTGACAGACTCACTCACACCCTTAGTCACCTTCAAGGAATACCTTTCATCAAGGAGAAGGAATTCATCTCCGCTTCGGTAGCTGTGTTCCCCCAGTGGCTGCGGAAGACTCTTCACCATCTCGGCTTTTTTCACGATCCAGTGAGAGTGTTCGCTCACAATCCTTTCAATTTTCTTTTTCGACATCCTCTCGGGAGCGCAGACGATCACGGACCCGTCGTTATCGATCTTCATGGACACCCTCGTACGCTTTGGGCTCAAGAGAAGGGAATACTGTACTTTCATCTCACTTTTCACTACACTCTCCTTGTACAGGGGGCTCCATTGATTCGGCAACTACATCTTCACCAACCACTCGAATATTGTCATCCGATCCCGATAGAATCAAGTGATCTTTCAGTCGGATATGCGTATGAGTCAGTTCTTGCTCACCTCGATAGTGCAGCAATCGGCACAGATACGCTTATCACATGTCGGGTGACCATGAGTGCCGAGATCTCCCGGGCGGAAGTTATTAACCTCACCGAAAGATCACCAGAGGATACAGATAAGACGACCGCTTCAATCCCTGCGGGCACCTATACGTTCCGGCAGCTCCCATTCACACCAGAGTCAAAAACCGAGCTCCTCCCCCTGTTCATGAAATTCATATATACGGCACAGGCCTCTACTGTATATATACGTGTCTACAAAGAAAAACGATTCGAGACAGCTGTCCAGTTCTTTCTTCCCCTTGATTCCTCTGAATAAGGGTCACATGGTTGCCTTCCATAAGGTATCAGAAGTATATTGTGTATGTACTCTCATCTTTACCCATGGATGAACACCCCCGGAGGACTCTTCAGTGAACGTTGAAAAACTTACAGATACCCAGCATAAGATCACCTGTGCGAACGGCAAGGAAATCATCCTTATCGGAACAGCCCATGTCTCTGCAGAAAGCGTGAATGAGGTTGAACAGGTCATTGATGAAGTCTCTCCCGATATGATCTGTATCGAACTCGATGAAGGTCGATACAAATCAAAGACAGAAAAGAAGGGATGGGAGAACCTCGATATCAAACAGATTCTCAAACAGAACAAGGGATTTCTCCTGCTGGCAAATCTCGCTCTCTCTTCCTACCAGAAAAAACTTGGTGATAAAATGGGCATCTCTCCCGGGGATGAGATCATGAAGGGTGCAGAGATTGCAGTTGAGAGAAATATTCCGCTTGAGCTGTGTGACAGGGAAATTGAAACAACCTTCAAAAGAGCCTGGAGACTGAGCAACTGGTGGAACAAAGCGAAGCTCATCTCCTCACTCCTTACCGCCGCGTTCTCCAAAGAAGAGATCAGTGACGAAGAGATCGAGAACCTGAAGGGAACCAATATGCTTCAGTCGATGCTCGATGAAATGGCGAAGGAACTGCCGACAATCAAAAAGGTTCTCATCGATGAAAGAGATCAGTACCTTGCAACCAAGATCTACCGCTCTTCAGGAAAGAAGGTTGTCGCTGTGGTCGGTGCAGGTCATGCTCCCGGCCTCATCAAGCATATGGAAAAGCTCGATACAACCAAAGAGCCCTACTCTCTCAAAGATATTTCATTTGTTCCAAAGCCCTCCCCCGCCGGTAAGATCTTCTCCTGGGGAATTGTGGTTGCTCTTCTTGCCATCATCGCTGTCGGCTTTGTTCGTTCCGGCTGGTCCAGCGGACTCACTATGTTCCTCTACTGGTTCGCACTCAACTCTTCACTGACTGCGATAGCCTCGATCATCGGTCTTGCTCACCCGCTCACTATCATAGTGTCTACACTCGCCGCTCCGGTCACGGCGCTAAGTCCTACACTCGGTGTCGGTATGGTTGCAGGCATACTGGAAGTCTCTCTGAAAAAACCGAGAGTCCTCGACTTCGAATCGCTCACTGAAGATATTCTCCACTTCAAGGGATGGTACAGAAACCGGGTAATCCACCCTCTCTACCTCTTCTTCATAACAAGTGTATTCGCTTCTATCGGTACCTTTATAGCATTTCCTCTGCTGATCAAATCGCTTTAGTTAGCACCGCTTACTAAATACGACAAAACGCTCTTCAGCTCATCTCTGCCTGAATTTTCGGCATCATAGCGGTTCAGCTCAGGCAGAATACAGCGGCTCTGTTTTAGCATCACGAGGTGACGGTGAATGCTGAATTACACGGCCCGTTCTCATCGACACATGCTTATATCAGATTAGTAAGCATCACTTACTAATTACCTTTCAGCTACTTTATACAGAGTGAAAGGTATTATTGACTATTTTGAGCAAACCACCGGTCGATTCCCGACTTCCCCCCTCATATCTTCATTGTAGGGTCTTTTTGAGCCTGTTTTTCTATTTAGTTAGTGTCGCTTACTTATTGCTGGTCAGTGTTTTAATATGCTCAAGAGCCTCAGAGATTGTTTCACAGGAGTAGTAGGTTCCTGCAGCTTTCCCCTTCTCAGTATTGGATGGGATGAGCAGTGTGGAAAATCCCATTTCAATAGAACCTTTTATTCTCTTGTCACTGAAACCGACAGGTCTCACTTCACCTGCAAGGGATAGCTCACCCATCGAAACGAGATGAGGAGGAAGCGGTTTACCAGTGAGAGCAGAATAGAGAGCGAGGGCAAGCGGCAGTTCGATGGCCACTTCCTTCACCTTGATTCCTCCGGCTACATTCACATAGATATCGTTTCTCGAGAGGACTATTCCTGCATGACGTTCCAGGATCGCCGCAATGCGGGACACCAGGGAAGTATCGATCTTTTCGGAGTATATTCTGGGATATCCTCCGGAATTGAGCGGTACGCTGAGAGCCTGAATCTCTACAAGGAAGGTGCGACTGCCTTCAATGACCGTACCGAAGGATATACCGGGAGGGACAGTTCCGTGGGGACGTTTTGAAAGGAAGAAACCGGCTGGGTCAGCAACGGGGACAAGACCCTTTTCTCCCATCATGAATATTCCTATTTCATCAATGGAACCGAACCTGTTCTTGGCCGCACGTATGATCCTTGCCCCGGTTTCCGCCATCTCGAAATAGAGGACGGTATCGACTATATGTTCCACAACCTTCGGACCGGCTATCTGCCCGTCCTTGGTAACGTGACCTACAAGAAACAGTGCACTACCTGCTGCCTTTGCAGCATCCACAAGGTCAGAGGCGCAGTTTTTCATCTGAGTGACTGACCCTGCTGCAGAAGCTATCTCACTGCTTCTCAGCGTCTGAAGGGAATCGACGACAATACAGTCAGGTTTTTCTCTATTAATGAGGTCTATGAGCGTTTCAAGCTCTGTATGGCTGAACAGGAGTATCTTATCGAGAGGGAGAGAGAGGCGCTGGGCCCGTTTTTTCACCTGCTGAGGAGACTCTTCCCCCGATACATAGATTGCTTTTTTATCTTTGAGGGAGGCAACGACCTGTAGCATCAACGTAGATTTACCGATGCCGGGCTCTCCGCCTATAAGCGTTGCACTCCCATGCATGATAGATCCCCCGAGAACACGATCGAATTCAGATATGTTAGACTTATACATAAAGTCTTTATTTATAGGTATATCTTCAACTCGAACAAGTGTCTGCGGAGTACTGGAGGATTTCTTCTGAGAAGTACTCTTCACACTCTGCTGTTCACTGAACGTATTCCAGCTGCCACATTGAGGACATCTACCGAGCCATTTAGGCTCGGTATTGCCGCATTCTGAGCATACAAAATGTGTTGCACTTTTCTTCATACAATCCTTTCTCTAGAAATCAATCAGTTCCACTTCGAAGATCAGGTAAGAGTTGGGAGGAATGACTCCAGGGTAACCCTGCTGTCCATACCCGAGTTCGGGAGGAATAATGAGAGTTCTCTCTTCACCCTTCTTCATGGTCACGAGAGCTTCGTTCCAGCCTTCAATGACCTGTCCGATATTGAATTCTGCAGGAGCACCTCTGGATACGGAAGAATCAAAAACTTTCCCGTTCAGGAGTGATCCCGTATAATGTACAGTCACTTTCTGTCCCATGACAGGAGACTCATCCCCGTCACCTTCTTCTTCAATAACATAACGGAGTCCGCTTGCAGTCTGCTTCGCATCAGGCCATCTGTTTGCAATTTCCTGGTCAAGTTCCTTCTTCAGAGAAGCGAGTTTTTCATTCTCTGCTGACTGAACAACAGAGACAGCTTTCGCGAAAGACTCTTTTGTCACTGCGAACTTCTCTGCTTCTTCACCTACTCTGACAATCTCAATCTTTTCAATCTTGTCACCCTGAGCAATCATATTGACAATATCCTGCCCTTCAACGACGGAACCGAACACTGAGTGTTTACCGTCAAGCCAGGGAGTGGCGACATGGGTGATGAAGATCTGACTTCCATTCGTTCCGGGACCGGCATTCGCCATTGAGAGGATTCCAGGACCGGTATGCTTCAGGTCATCATGGAATTCATCAGGGAAGGTATATCCGGGTCCGCCGGTACCGGTTCCTTCCGGGCAGCCGGTCTGCACCATAAACTCATCGATGACACGATGGAAGGTAAGCCCGTTATAAAAGGGCTTTCCTGGATTCTTCAGGTTCAATTCCCCTTCTGCAAGTCCTACGAAGTTCGAAACGGTCATCGGTGTTTTTTCATATTCGAGTGAAAGCAATACCTTCCCCTTGGTAGTAGTTACTTTCGCATACACACCATTCGGTAAATTCTGTGACATAAAAATTCCTTTATCTACTTATAATTCTATAGTTTCTTCATCTATGTTGAGAAGATCATATATCTTTTCAAGATCTTTCATGCTTGTGTAAGAGATCTCAATCTTACCCTTCTGCAGCGTCCCTTTCAGTTCAACCTTCGTACCGAAGGCTTCTATGAGACGCTGCTCCACAGCAAGGATATCGGGTGTTTTGCTCTTTGGAGTTTTTCTTCCCTTGCCTGCTATCCTTTTTCCTTCATTCAGATCTTTGGCAAGCTGTTCAGCTTTTCGCACCGTCATCCCTTCCTGAAGGATCTTTGTATAAAGATAGTGCTGATCTGCCGGATTGACAACCGACAGGAGAGCTCTTGCATGACCGCTGCTGAATTCAGAGAGAAGAAGGGAGTCCTGAATCTCCTTCGGGAGCTGAAGAAGACGTATCGAGTTTGTGATAGTCGACCGCTTCTTACCAACCCTTTCTGCAAGCTCTTCCTGTTTGATCCTTGACTGCTCGAGCAGATAGACATATGCCTTCGCTTCTTCAATCGGGTTCAGATTCTCTCTCTGAATATTCTCGATCAACGCAACTTCCAATCTCTGCAGGTCACTGAACTTCTTGATAATGACAGGAATCTTCTCAAGACCGACTTCAAGAGCACCGCGATATCTACGCTCTCCAGCAATGATTACAAACTCATCATCACTTATCTTCTCAACGATAAGAGGCTGAATGATACCCTGTGATCGAATCGACTCGGAGAGTTCTTCTAAGGCTTCGGGATTGAACTGCTTACGGGGCTGGTGAGGATTCGGGTGCACTTTATTAATTTCCAACAGTACATATTCACCATCGGCAGAGGCAAGTAATGCTTCAGGATTGAACACTCCATCATAGGAGTAATCATCCATAAGAGAACTGATTCCTTTTCCTAATCCATGTTTTTTAGAACTAGACACGGTCTACCACCTCCTTAGCTAGATTTCTATATCCTTCAGCACCTGTGCTGCTGTTGTCGTACAAACTGATAGGAAGACCATGACTCGGTGCTTCAGATAACCTGACATTTCTGGGAATCTTGGTTTCAAACACCTTCTTAGGCCAGAAATTTGTGATATCATCAACCACATCATTGGACAATCTTGTCCTTGAACTGTACATAGTAAAGAGGATACCAAGAACATCAAGATGGGGATTGAGCTGCTTCTTCACTGATTCGATGGTACGCATAAGAAGGTTCAACCCTTCCATTGCAAAGTATTCACACTGAAGTGGAATGATAATATGTTCCGCCCAGCACATCGCATTGATCGTGACGAGACCTAATGAAGGGGGACAATCAACCAGGATATAATCCCAATCTTTTTCGATATCAGCGAGTGCGTTCTTGAAGAAAAACTCTCGTGCCAGCTCATTTACAAGCTCAACACTCAGCCCTGCAAGATGAATCCCACCACCTATTATATATAGGTTCTCTACAGGTGTGACCTGGTAAGCTTCTTCAGGTGGACACTTACCGACAATCACCTCATAACTTCCGGGAAGTCGCTGATTCCCTGACACTCCGCTTGTTAAATTCCCCTGTGAATCGAGATCCACGAGAAGAACTTTGTAGTTCCGTTGTGCCAGAAATGCGCCGAGGTTCAATGCAGTGGTTGTTTTTCCGACTCCGCCTTTCTGGTTTGAAAAAATAATTTTTTTAGCACCCATAACAGACATAATACATAAAGTTGTTCTTCTTGTCATTAAAGAATAGAGCTATTGACCATAACTCTTTATGATAGTACATTAAATGTAATTTTCAGCAGGAGGATAATCCGATGATTGATAAAGTAAAAGCAGCGCTTGAAGATATAAGACCTGATCTCCAGAACGATGGGGGAGATATCGAATTTGTAAGCATGGAAGGCAAGGAAGTTGTCGTACGTCTTGTAGGTTCATGTGCAGGCTGTCCAATGAGCCAGATGACACTCAAGAACGGTGTTGAAAGATACCTGAGAAGTGTTGTTGACCCTGAGATCGTTATTACTAACGAAAACGGTTTCTAAACCAAGGTTTCACGTGAAACTTTAAACTGCCGACTCTGCTCGGCAGTTTTTTCATGCTCTTCCAACAGGAATGTGTTTGAGGTCGTTCACTCAGTCAGACGAATAGTAATGATCAGTTTGTCTGGACACAAAGAAGGCCGCCATCTACTGGCGGCCATTCTCAACGTTTCACGTGAAACGTGATCTATTCTTCGCTTCGTCCTTCATCACCTTCCATAATCTCTTCTTCTGATTCTTCATCTTCTGACTCGGCAGCGTCAACTACTGCAACAGCCTGAATCGAATCCTCCTTCTTCAATCTGGCTACCACTACACCTGAGGCATATGGTCCTTGAATGGAGATGGAAGCTACCGGTACACGAATGGACTGGCCTTTCACGGTAAGTATCACAATATCATTATCATCATTCACAGAGAGTGCCCGTACAAGATAACCAGTCTTTTCACGGAAGGTATATACCTTCTGACCCATAGTGCCTCTACCATGAGGTCTGAACCCATCAAACTCAACCTGTTTACCCTGACCCATTTCTGTGATCATAAGGATCCTTCGGTCTTCATCAATCTTGAGCAGGCCGACAACAGAGTCTCCGTTCAGCAATTTGATACCCCTGACTCCACGAGTTGATCTCCCCATCGCCCTTACTACAGAGGCAGAGAAGCGGAGCCCCTTACCATGCTTAGTGATGATCATCACATCGTCATCCTGGTTCACCAGGATAGCGTTAAACAACACATCTCCCTCATCAAGGATGATTGCGGCTATTCCTCTCTTACGTGCATTCTTGAATTTCGTGAGACTTACCTGTTTAGCAACTCCATCTCTTGTTAACATAAAGAGATAAGTATCCTCATCAAAGTCTCCGAAGGGGGTAATCGAGGTGATTTCCTCATCCTTTTCAAGGGTCGTGAGAATACCTCTGATACTTTCACCCTTGCTGGTTTTACTTCCCTGCTGAATTTCATGCACCTTAAACCAGTAAGCTTTACCGAGATTCGAGACAGCGAGGATATAGTCGTGGGTAGAGGCGACAAAGACATGTTCAACCAGATCTTCATCCCTCAGAGTGGCAGCACGCACACCCTTTCCTCCACGTCCCTGAGTCTTGTACTCTTCAACCGGGAGACGCTTCACAAAACCCTTACTCGTCATGATGACAACAACATCTTCCTGCTTGATGAAATCTTCATCAACCATACCGGTGAGTTCAAGGTTGGAAATCTCCGTTCTTCTTACATCACCGTATTTGTTCTCAATTTCAAGAATTTCAGACTTAACAACCTGAAGAACCTTACCTTCATCAGCAAGTATTTCTTTATAGTATATAATTTTATTATTTAAATCTTCTAATTCTTCAAGAATTTTTGTTGTTTCCAGCTGACTCAGTCGCCCCAGTCTCATATCAATGATCGCCTGCCCCTGAACCTTGGAAAGACCGAAGGTCTCCATAAGCCTCTCAAGAGCGATGGAGTTATCTGGTGAGGTCTTGATGATCTCAATGACTTCATCAATATGCTCAAGTCCGATCTTCAGACCGAGAAGGATATGAGCCCTCTCTTCAGCCTTGCGAAGATCATACCTGGTCCTCCTGACAACGACCTCTTTTCTGTGATCAACATAGTAGTGGATCATATCAAGAAGTCCGAGCTGCTGAGGTCTTCCATTCACCAGTGCGAGGTTATTGATATTAAAGTTCGTCTGAAGCGGAGTGTACTTGAAGAGCTTGTTGATAACAACTGACGGGACACCGTTCTTCTTCAGTTCGATGACAAGGCGGATACCGTCTCTATCAGATTCATCACGCACTTCACTGATCGAGCTGATCCTACCTTTCTTCTCTTCGGCAATCTTCTTTACCAGTTCTGCCTTATTCACCTGGTAGGGGAGCTGGGAGAATACAATCTGAACCTTTCCGTTCTTCGTCTCCTCGATCTCGTAAACGCCTCGTGTGACAACCTTACCCTTTCCTGTCTGGAAAGCACTGATAATGCCTGCACGACCGCAGATCTGTCCCCGAGTCGGGAAGTCAGGTCCCTTGATATACTCCATCATCTCAAAGAGGGAGATAGAAGGATTATCAATATAGGCGGCGATTCCCTGACAGACCTCTGAGAGGTTATGGGGAGCCATATTCGTTGCCATACCTACTGCGATACCGCTGCTTCCGTTCGTCAGAAGGAAAGGAATAGCCGCGGGAAGGACTGTAGGCTGCATGAGAGAGTCGTCATAGTTGGGACCGTAATCAACTGTCTCCTTCTGAATATCTGCCAGCATCTCTTCACCGATGCGGGACATCTTCGCTTCGGTATATCTCATAGCCGCAGGCGGGTCACCGTCGATCGAACCGAAGTTACCCTGCGGATATACGGCAGGATAGCGAAGAGAAAAGTCCTGTGCGAGACGCACAAGTGCATCATAGACCGATGCATCTCCGTGCGGGTGATATTTACCGAGAACGTCACCGACAATTCTCGCAGATTTCTTGAATGAAGATGAATACCTGAGTCCCATCTCGTGCATACCGAAAAGGATTCTTCGGTGAACAGGTTTCAGTCCGTCACGAACATCGGGCAGAGCCCTGGAGACAATGACGGACATCGCATAGTTCAGGTAGGACTCCTTCATCTCATCTGCGATATTAGTATGTAAAATATTGCTTTTTGGGGTTTCTTCCATGATTACCTATCCTTTCCTAGACATCGAGATTTGAGACGTAGACTGCATTCTCTTCGATGAACTTCTTGCGAGGTTCAACCTCTTCACCCATGAGCATCGTGAAGATCTCATCTGCCTCGACCGCATCTTCCAGAGTGACCTGCGTAAGGCTTCTCGTCTCAGGATTCATCGTAGTCTCCCACAACTGATCCGGATTCATCTCACCAAGACCCTTATAGCGCTGGAGGGGAAGCTTTGAAGTATCTCCGTCCTTCGCATTATCGGTCAGGATTCTATCCCTCTCTTCATCGTTGTATGCATAGAACGCTTTCTTTCCTGCCGTAATCTTATAGAGAGGAGGCATAGCGAAATAGACATAACCTGACTCAATGAGATCCTTCATATATCTGAAGAAGAAGGTAAGAAGAAGCGTTCTGATGTGAGAACCGTCAACGTCTGCATCCGCCATGATGATAACCTTGTGGTAACGAACCTTCTCGGGATCGAAATGGGCACCGAGACCGGCACCGAGGGATGCAATGACAGGTTGCAGCTTTTCGTTGGAAAGAACCTTGTCCTCTCTCGCCTTCTCTACATTGAGCATTTTTCCCCAGAGTGGAAGAATCGCCTGATTCTGACGGTCACGACCCTGCTTTGCACTGCCGCCTGCAGAATCTCCCTCAACAATAAAAATCTCACACAGAGCGGGATCCTTCTCCGCACAGTCGGCAAGCTTACCCGGGAGTCCTGCACCCTCTGAAGCCTTTCTGATCTTGAGACGGGCATCCCTTGCGGCATACCGCGCCTTTGCAGCCATGATAGCTTTACCGAGGATAGCTTCAATTACAGAGGGGTATTCATCGAAATAGTTGGTCATCTTCTCGTACATGAGAGAAGAGACGATTCCCTGAACATAGGTGTTTCCAAGTTTCGACTTCGTCTGTCCCTGGAACTGAGGATCGGGTATCTTCACCGACACAACAGCTGTAAGACCCTCTCTCAGGTCATCACCTACAAGAGGGTTGCCGAATATCTTCAGGAGACTCGGTTTCTTCTTCAACTGTTCGTTCATTACCCTTGTAAGAGCTGAACGGAAGCCGGAGAGGTGAGTCCCTCCCTCTCTGGTGTTGATATTATTTACAAAAGTAAACAGGACCTCATCAAACCTGTCATTGTACTGAAGAGCGATTTCAACCTTAACGTTCTGATCCTCACCCTCAAAGTAGATGGGATCGGGATGAACAGCCTTCTTCGATTCGTTGAGGTGCTTGATAAACTCCCTGATTCCACCTTCATAGTGGAACAGGTTCTCTTTAATTTCCTCTTCTCTTTCATCACGGATACCTATGCGGATACCCTTGTTAAGGAAAGCAAGTTCTCTGAAGCGTTCAGTGAGGACCCGGTAACTGTAGTTCTCTCTGTCGATGATGGAATAATCCACCATAAAACGGATAGTCGTACCGTTTCTGTCGGTATCGCCGATGATCTTCACAGGTTCAACAGCAACACCTTTACGATATTCCTGAGTGTAGATATGAGGAGCTCTGTAGACCGTAACTTCCAGCCAGTCAGAGAGGGCGTTTACAACCGATACACCCACACCGTGCAAACCGCCGGAAACCTTATAGGTGTCATTATTGAATTTACCGCCGGCATGGAGCTGAGTCATGACAACCTGGAGGGTACTCACACCTTCGGTCGGGTGGATATCAACGGGGATACCTCTCCCGTTATCTTCTACGCATATGATATTGCCCTTCTCTATAGAGACAGTAATCTCATCACAATAGCCTGCCATGGCTTCATCAATACTGTTATCGACAATCTCATATACCAGGTGGTGAAGGCCGTCAGGACCGGTGGATCCGATGTACATACCAGGTCTTTTTCTGACAGCTTCAAGTCCTTTCAGGATCTGTATACTGCTGGAAGTGTAGGAAGATTCTCCGGTAACGGTTTCTGTGGACTCACGAAGATCCGCAGCACCTTCCGGCACTCCCTCCAAATTACGTTGTTCCATATAAATATGTCCTTGTATAATAAAAAATTGAATTCTTTGTAAGTATATCATCAATCAGGATGAATGTAAAGGGAAGACTCTTATTTTACACCTTATATAATCTATTACATTATAAATAGTTACAAGTGTTTTTATTCTAGATTTCATATAGAGTGCGATGAGTCTTGTCAATCCGTACCTGCTGCGATATTATATTGATCATGCTTCAACAGAAATGGAATTATTATCCGTTCTGGGAAGAGGTGGTTTCTAGGCTTGAATCAACCCTTCCGGAACATGAGTGTGTCACCTGGATACACAGGATATCATACGTAGAATCTAAGGATCACACTATTGTTCTTGCAGTCCCTTCGCTGTTCATCCGTGATTATATCATAAAGAATTATCTCACCACCTTCATCGATCTTTTCAATGAACTCATCGGAGAAAAAATAGGTATAGAGTTTGAGATAAAGCAGCAGGATGCCAGCCAGAAAACAGAATCGAAACAGGCGAAGAGTCAGAGTGCCGAGCTGCGCCCGGCGCCGTCCATGATGCCCAAGGCTCAGAGCAAACCGAGGGACACGAACATCAATCCCTCCTACCAGTTCGGTTCCTTCGTCGTGGGTGAGAACAGTGCATTCAGCTACAACGTAAGTATGGCGATAGCGAAGAACCCGGGAGTTTCCTACAACCCGTGTCTTATCTATGGCGGAGTGGGTCTCGGTAAAACACACCTGATTCAGTCTATCGGTAACTATATCCAGGACAACACACCTGAACTTCAGGTCGTCTACGTGACAGCTGAGAAGTTCACCAACGAATTCATTCAGTCGATCAGTGAAAAGAAGACACCTCAGTTCAGAAACAAGTACAGAAAGGCTGACATTCTTCTCATCGATGACATTCACTTCCTTCAGAAGAAAGAATCGACACAGGAAGAACTCTTCCATGTCTTCAATAATCTGTTCGAATCAAACAAACAGCTCGTGTTTACCTGTGACCGTCCGATCAATGAGCTCCAGGACATCACTGACAGGCTGAAGAACCGATTTACTCGGGGAATCAATGTAGATCTTCAACCGCCTGATTTCGAGACGAGACTGGCGATTCTCAGAAAGAAGTGTGAGAACCAGCAGACCTATATCTCAAGCGATGTCCTTGAATACATAAGCAAGAATGTGTTCACGAACGTGAGGGACCTGGAGTCCTCTCTCACCAAGCTTATAGCGTACGGAACTCTCCTCAACAAGGAGATCACCCTCGATATCGCGAAGGAACAGCTGAGAAGCACCTACTCTGCGAAGAAGGATCAGACGAAGGATCTCGATTCCATTATCAGAGTCGTTGCCGAGTACTTCAACATCTCCCCGTATGAGATCAAGGGAAAGAAGAGAACGAAATCAGTTGTCCTTCCCCGTCAGATTGCAATGTATATCTCGCGCCGCATCACCGAATTTTCAACGACGGAGATCGGGTATGAATTCGGCGGCAGAGACCATACCACTGTCATGCACTCGGTCCAGAAAGTGGAACTGATGATTCAGAATGACGTTGCTCTGAGTAATTCTATACAGACACTTATTCGTCAGGTTCACGACTACAAAAGGGATTAATAAGAAAAAGAAAAACCTGTGTATTATCTGAGGAATTCTTGTTGAAAGTAGTGTAAAATATCCTTACCCTGTGGATAAAGTGGATAACCTGTTGAGAAAAAGCGGAGTATTCCACAGGTTGTTTTTTTTGTATGAAGTTTTATAGTATAGAAATAGTGGTGTTTTCCACATTATACATGATACTATTACTACGACGACTAATTATAATATAATAATAGGAGTAGCCGATGAAGTTCATCTGTCCGAAAAATAATCTTCTCAAGGAAATGGTTCTTGCACTCGATTTCACCAGCCAGCGAAACTCACTTTCCATCGTTTCCAATGTACTGCTTCAGACATCAGATAATAAGCTTGTAATCCAGGCGACTGATCAGAAAATCGGATTCACCACCAGTATCGATGTCGAAACAATCGAGAGTGGAACTACCACAGTTTTCTGTGACAAATTCCTCGGAATTCTCAGAGCACTACCCGATGAAGAGATTATCTTTGAAGAGATCGGAGAGAAGCTTTTTATTCATCCCCAGAACAAATCAATCGATTTCTCTCTCAGAACTGTGAAATCAGACAAGTTTCCATCCCTTGAAGAACCTGCAAGTCAGTTCTTCTCCATTGCCCAGAAAGATCTTTTCGAGATGATAGACCAGACGATCTTCGCTATCAGTGATGATGAGACCAGATACTTCATGAACGGTGTCTACATGGAAAGGGGGGAGAAGTCCCTAACCATGGTTGCGACCGACGGCAGAAGACTTTCTATGATCGACAGAGCTCTTGAAAACGATATCCCTGAATTCAAACCTGTCATTATTCCTGCAAAATTCCTCTCTCTGTTGAAGAAGGGAGGAACAGGTGAAGGTGATATCTCTCTTGCTGTGACCGATACTCTTCTCTTTGCTTCGTTCGGTTCCATGCTGATGTACACCACGTTAGTCAAAGGTCAGTTCCCGAACTATAAGCGTGTCATTCCCGCCATGCAGTCAAGAGCCTGTTCGGTTGATATCAAAAAAATGAATGAGGCACTGAAGAGAGTCTCTCTCCTCGTGGAAAACAAGGCAAAGAGGATCTTCCTCGATATCGAGACAGATTTCATCACAATCAGTTCCGAGGAGTCCGATTTCGGACAGGCGAAGGAAATCATTCCCTGTGACTATTCTGGCGAATCCTGCCGTCTTGCAATGAACTACTCCTACCTTGTCAGCCCCCTCAAGGTGATGGAAGGGGATACCTGTGATATCAAGTTCACCGAATCAAACAAGGCTATCACTGTTGTTTCGAACCCTGAGAAGGATTATATCCACATCATCATGCCGATGCAGCTGGATTAATGAAATTCATCTCAGTAGGATTCAGACATTTCAGAAACCTTGAAGAGACCCTTCTCCCTGTTGATGCGAGAAGGGTTCTTCTTGTCGGAGAGAACGGTCAGGGAAAGACGAATTTTCTTGAAGCAGTCTATACTCTCTGTTACGGTTCTTCTTTCAGGTCAGTCCCCCTGAATACTCTCTGTACCCATGGATCCTCTGCTTCAACCCTGTCGGCAGCGATAGAGAACGATGACGGCTACCGCCAGACCATTTCCTTTGCCTATGCTGATAAAAAACGGGTCATCAGAATTGACGGCAAAGAGATCAAGGACAGGAAAGACCTGATCTATACGATTCCCTGTATTATTTTCAGTCACGACGATATCGAATTCATCAGGGGAACTCCCGAGGACAGAAGAAGGTTTTTCGATCAGACGATGAGTATGTATGATCCTTTGTTCTTTGATGATCTCCGTCAGTACCGTCTTATCCTTAAACAGAGAAACAAGGCTATCAAAGAAAACTATATCCCTCTCCTGTCGGTATATAACGAAAAGATAGCCCAGATAGGATTAAGGATTCAGCAGAGAAGGAAAGAGACTGTAGATGAGTTCAATGAGATGTTCACTCCCCTCTATCGGAAAGTTTCCGGTCTCGATACGGAACTGAAGATAATCTATAAACCATCCTGGAAGAACTGCAGCACTGAACAGGATATCATCGAAAGACTGGAACACAACCTTCAGCAGGACACGAGAATGCAGACCACGGTGAGCGGAATTCACCGGGACCAGTTCATTACCATGGAAGATTCCTCTCAGTTCTCTCTCACGGGCTCGACGGGGCAGATGAGGCTCGCCTCCCTGATTTTCCGCGTCGCCCAGATGAATACCTTCAGGAAAAAAAGCGGAAGGGAACCGGTCATCCTACTCGATGACGTACTCCTTGAACTCGATATCGAGAAGAGAGCACTCTTTCTCTCCCTGCTTGAGGGTTACTCTCAGGCCTTCTTCACCTTCCTTCCGAAGGAATCCTACTTCAGGGATGAGAAGGAATCGGAGAGTCTGATCTATACTGTCCGTGAAGGGAGGTTCACTTCCTATGAGTGATGCATCTCTCCCTGAACTCCTTGATTCTCTCCTTGCCAGACTCAATATCGATCCGAACAGCGGTATGGCCGATATGAAGAGGAAATGGATCAGCATTGTAGGGAAGGATCTTGCCGACCACACCTCAGCCTATGAGATCAAAGGGAACAACCTCACCATCCTCTGTGACCATCCCGCCTACTCTTCTCTCGTTCTGATGAGGAGAAAACAGATTGAAAGAAATCTGAATAGGTACTATCCTGAGCTCTCTGTTTCGGTAATCAGTGTCAGAGTCAGGAAATGATCATCCTATTGACACATACCGCATGGTATCTATATACTGCCCTTTCGGGAGCCTGTCCCGCTAAATAATGAATAATTCCGCGTTAAGCGATAAATTGGAGATTTTCCTATGAAAAGAACGTACCAACCCAGTAGAACAAAAAGAAATAGAAAGTTTGGATTCCGTGCACGCATGGCTACAAAGGGCGGTAGACTTGTCCTGGCTCGCCGAAGAGCAAAAGGAAGAAAGAAATTAACCGTCTGCGATGAGAAAAAGCCTTACTAAAAAAGAAATTGTAAAAAAGAAATCAGAGATTGATGTAATTTTTCGGACGGGGAAGGTCTATTCTGCACCGAATCTCCGTCTGAGAGTTGCCCCCAATAATCTGGGGATGAACAGGGTTATTGTCATACCGGTAAGAAAGTATGGGAACTCGGTTCAGAGGAATAGAATACGGCGTCAGATCAAAGAAATATGGCGGCTTGAGAAGGAAAACCTTCTTCCTGGTTTCGATTTTGCGTTTATAGTATATTCTGGAATGGCAATATCTCATGAACAACAGAAACAGCAACTGATTCGTCTCTTTACTCTCGCACACCTCTATTCGAGATAGGTCTATATTTCTGCCTTCCAGTCATTTTTTATCATTGACCCAGCAATTTAGGAGTGAGTATGGATCGTAATACCATATTATTTATAGTTCTCTCGGTAATAGTTTTCGTCGGCGGAATGTTTGTTCAGCAGACCTTCTTCGCACCGGAACCTGTGGCTGTGAGCGCAACTGTGGAAACGACTCAGGCAGTTGTGACTGACACAGCTTCCGATACTGCAGCGAAGAGCACACAGACTGCCGCAGCAGTAAACATGAGCGGTTCGGACGCCCTTCAGGCGGTGAATACAGGTTCTTCAACCGATACATTCACCTATGAGACCGATGTATTCATCATCGAGTTCGACCCTGTCGGTGCAGATGTCGCATCGATGAAACTGAAAGATCACCTTGATGACGGTCAGCCTGTCGAGATGATTTTCAGTGACGGAACCGGCAAGGATGCATTCACCCTCTATGCGGGTGATGATATGTCCCAGCCGATCAATGCCGTCTTTGATTATTCGGTCAGTTCAAATGAAGTAACCTTCACCCAGGACTTCTCTGTCGCCGGAGGAGCTCCGTTCACTCTCATCAAGCGTTATATCTTCGGTGATTCGGATTACCTCTTTGAAATCGAGATCGAAGCTGTGAACAGTCAGAACAGTTCCATCCCCCTCAATCTTGACGGGTACGCTTATACCCTTGCTTTCGAACCCCAGATCGGTCCCTCGTTCGACACTGAACCGGATGGAAGATATACCTACCGCCGTTTCTATGTGGAACAGAATGGAAAGAAGAGCACCGCAAAGATCAAGGACGGTGTCTATACCAACAATGAGATCATCACCTGGGCAGCTCTTGCAGGAAAATATTTCAGTGTCATCGGAATTCCCGATGCCACTGCCTATACCCTTACCCTCACCGAACAGGCAGAGACCTCTATTCCTCTTGAATCGTCGATGTACTTTACCAGACCTGCCTACAAGGCTTCATCTGCTACAGACGTGTTCAGGTTCTATGTCGGTCCTCAGCTGAAGCAGCACATGGCCATCTATAATGATGCTGCCGACAACGGCTTCGGTCTGAGCAATCTCAATCTTGAAAAAGCGCTCGACAGTTCTTCCTGGCTCGGATGGCTCGAAGGAATTCTCAAGTGGCTTCTCAATCTCTTCTACAGGTTGATCCCGAACTATGGTGTTGCCATCATCCTCCTCACTATCCTGATCAAGGTTGTTCTTCAGCCGTTCAGCAAGAAGAGTATGGAATCAACATCACGCATGTCGGCTCTCGGACCTCAGATGGAAGAGCTGAAAGCAAAATATAAAGACAATCCTCAGAAGCTCAATGCTGAGATGGGTGAACTCTACAAGAAAGAGGGTATCAACCCTCTCGGCGGATGTCTGCCGATGCTTTTCCAGTTCCCGATCTTCATCGCATTGTACGGGCTGCTGAATAAACACTTCGAATTACGTGGTGCAGTATTCATTCCCGGATGGATCAATGACCTCTCACTTCCCGAGTCGGTGTTCAATTTCGCACCGCTCTCTCTCCCCTTCATCGGAAGTGACCTGAGGCTCCTGCCGATCCTCTACGGAACATCCATGGTTCTTTCCTTCTCTCTGACTCAGGCAACAACGCCGCAGGCGGGGATGACTGGAAAATTCATGAAATACGGAATGCCTATCATGCTCTTCTTTGTACTGTACAGTGCTCCTTCCGGGCTCCTGCTCTACTGGATGGTGATGAACTTCATCTCTATCGGACAGCAGATGTACATGAATAAGAAGAGGGCAAAGCAAGGTTTATCAGCTCCTGTTGCAGCAGTACCTGCTGCGGGGAAAACAACAAAGAAAAAATCCAGGAGATGATGCATAATGATTAGAGAATTTGAAGGTAAAACAGAACAGGAAGCAATCGCACGCGCTTTGGAAGAGCTGCAGGTTGTTCAGGATGATATAGATATTGAAATCGTGGAATCTGAAAAGCGCTCACTCTTCAAGAAGGGGAGTGTGAAGATTCGGGTTCACCTGAAAGATGAATCTGACGCAGATGATGCAGACGAAGATGAATCAGTAGAGATTGATGCGGAGTTCGAGGATCAGGTCACAACCTTCCTCTCCAACCTTCTCATCAAGATGGGATATCCCGGGAGCGTGGAAGTCGCATACCGCAGACACAACAAGATCGGTCTCGATATCACATCAGAGTACTCTTCCATCATCATCGGAAAGAAGGGTAAGAACCTTGACGCCATTCAGCTTATCGTGAATGTGTTTGCAGGACAGCTGCAGAACCACGTGAAGGTGATGGTCGACAGTGAGAATTATAGAATGAGGCATGAGGAGTTCCTTGTCCGTCTTGCATTCAAGACTGCACAGTCTGTGAAGAAGAGCGGCAGAAGCAAACTTCTTGAGCCGATGAATCCGTTCGAGAGAAGACTTGTGCACACTGCATTGAATGAACTTGACGGAATTGAGACGAAGAGCGAGGGAGAGGGACTGTTCAAGCAGGTCCGTATTTCAGTAGATGACTCTCTGCCTCCCCTGAGAAGATAGGGAAAGCGTATGACGAGCAGACGCCATCTTTTTACAAGTGAATCGGTAAGTGAAGGGCATCCTGACAAGGTCTGTGACCAGATATCGGATGCAGTGCTTGATGCATGTCTGAGGGAGGACCCCAATTCACGGGTTGCCTGTGAGACATTTGCGACGACTGATTTTGTACTTGTCGGAGGCGAGATCACGACACACGCATCGTATGATGTGGAAGAACTTGTCCGTGATGTGGTGAAATCGATCGGGTATGACGAAGAGGGTATCGGCTTCAGTGCCGAAGGTCTTACGGTGGAGAACAGACTTCACCATCAGTCACCCGATATCGCAATGGGTGTAGATTCCGAGAGCAGTGAATCGGGACTTCAGGGTGCCGGAGACCAGGGTATCATGTTCGGGTATGCATGTAATGAGACCGAGCAGCTCATGCCCGCTCCTATCATGTACTCCCATCACCTTCTAGAGAGAGCTGCAGCGCTCAGAAAGGAGAAATCTGTCGATTTTCTGAGACCTGATTCGAAAGCACAGATCACTATGGTCTATGATGAAGGGCGTCCGGTCACAATCGATACCGTTGTTCTCTCTCACCAGCACAATGAATCGGTGTCGGAGAAGGATCTGAAGGACTTCATTCTTAAGGAAGTGATCCATCCCGTACTTGAACCTACCGGTATGCTTACCAATGATACGAAGTACCATATCAACCCGACAGGACGCTTTGTCATAGGCGGACCGACCGGAGATTCCGGTTTGACCGGCAGAAAGATCATCGTCGATACCTACGGCGGTGCGGCGCGTCACGGCGGAGGAGCTTTCAGCGGCAAGGACTCTTCAAAGGTTGATAGATCGGCAAGTTACATGACCCGCTTCGCGGCTAAGAATCTGGTAGCCTGGGGGCTCTGCAGCAAGGCGGAGATTCAGGTATCCTACGCGATCGGTGTTCCCCACCCGGTATCCATCGACGTGAATACCTACTCGACAGGAATCATGGATGACAGCGAGATAGAGAAGATTCTTGAAAGGGAATTTGACTTCTCCCCGGCGGGAATTGTTGAACAGCTCGATCTTCTTCGCCCGATCTTCCGTGCTCATATGAACTACGGTCACTTCGGCAAGGAGGGAGTCCCCTGGGAGACAATCCTCCCCAGACCCTCCTACCTATAGAGGAAAACGTGTAAAGAGATGCTCCCTGATACGGAGCATCTTTTCTTTTGAGAACTGCGCTCCTCTGCTCTGTATGATCTCACCTGCAAGATAGGATGCGATATAGCCTGAATCCTCGATAGAGAAGTCACGGCACATGCCGTAGATGAATCCTGCGGCATAGATATCGCCTGCACCGGTGGTATCGATAGGTGTGGAGGGACCCTCCACCGGAATTGTGTGAATCGTCCCTTCATGAGATATGAAGGAACCGAGTTTTCCATTCTTTACGATAGCTGTCCGGCACAGTTTTCCGAGGGAGCGGCAGCATTCGTACGGGTCGTAGTGGTTGAAGAGAATACGTGCTTCATCGGCATTTGCAAACACAATATCGGTATATTTCTCAATGAGTGAAAGAAATTCCTCCCTGTTCCTTCCTACCGCGAAGATATCGGCTATATCGAAAGAGATGGTTCTTCCCATCTCTTTCGCTGTATCGAGGGAGACATGGATAGCCTCTTTCTGACTCTCGGTGTCGTACATATAACCGGTGAAATGGAAGATATCGGAAGAGGCTACCGAGTCCAGGTTGATATCCTCCTTACCGTAATACCTGTTCGCACCGAGGAAGGTGTTCATCGTTCTCTCACTGTCCTCAGTAATCAGGATGATGGAGGAACCTGTAGGGTACTCACTCACCACGATCTCATCATGCACATTATTCTCTGATACCTGACTTTTGTAGATATCACCGAATTCATCCTCTCCCACCTTTCCTGCAAGTGTTGTTTCAACGCCGAGGGCTGCGAGAGTGATGATCGTGTTCGGGCAGGAACCGCCGCAGGAGTACGTGACGGGAAAGGAGGAAACTGCGTCGAGGAGAGTCTTCCTCTCTTCCACAGTGATCAGATGCATCGCCCCTTTATGGATTCCATGGGTATCCAGAAAATCATCAGTTGCTCCGATAAGAATGTCGATAAGCGGGTTTCCCACCCCATAGACTGAATGCATGCATCTCCTCCCGTTTCATAGTACTAGGGTTTTTCACCTGATACAACAGGATTGTAAAAAGGATTGTTCCCCTGTACCATACTGATATGGAAAGATATGTGATCGACGGAGGATATCCGCTGGAAGGCAGTGTGCAGATCAGCGGCAACAAGAACGGGGCACTCACCCTGCTCGCGGCAGCGTTGTTGAGTGATGAACGCGTTGTCCTTGAAAATATCCCCGACATCGCAGATGTGAGGGTGATGATTCAACTGATACAGCATCTCGGTGTACAGGTGAGTGAGATTGAAAAGGGGAGAGTGAGTATCGACCCATGTTCACTCTGTATTAGATTTCCCGAGCTCCCTTCCGATCTTGTTGATGATATCAGAGCATCGCTGCTTCTTCTCGGACCTATTCTGGGAAGAGGGGGAAAGGTCGTCCTTCCACCTCCGGGAGGCGATGTTATCGGACTGAGACGTCTCGATACCCAGATCTCCGCCATTGAAGCGATGGGAGGCATCTGTTCCATATCCTCTGACGGGTACCTTCATGCAGATGGAAGTGCCCTTCACCACAGCGATATGTTTCTTCAGGAAGCATCAGTCATCACCACAGAGAATATGATCATGATGGCCGTTCTCGTACCAGGTGAGACGAGCATCACCAATGCTGCCTGCGAACCCCATGTGCAGGACCTGTGCAGGATGCTCATATCGATGGGAGCACAGATAGAAGGGGTAGGAAGCAATCTGCTTCGCATCAATGGAGTGAAGAAACTTGCCTCGACAACCTTTACCGCCGGGGCCGATTATATGGAGGTGGGTTCGTTCATAGGACTTGCCGCTGCTACCGGGAGTGAGATCGAACTTCACGGGCTTCAGAACAGCGACCTGAGAATGATCAAGACAGGTTTCAACAGGATAGGAATTTCGTGGCAGAGCACCTCTCCCACTTCAATCATTGTTCCGAAGGTGCAGTCGAAAGAGATGAGGAAAAGCCTCTCAGGTTATACACTGAAAATCGACGACGCTCCCTGGCCCGGGTTCCCCGCCGATTTACTCAGTATCCTCACGGTAAGCGCGACCCAGATGAACGGCTCCATCCTCATTCATGAGAAGATGTATGAATCGCGGATGTACTTTGTCGACTGGCTGATCCGCATGGGTGCAGATATCATTCTCTGTGACCCCCACCGTGCGTTGGTGAATGGACCGACACAGCTGAAACCCGCCGTCGTCTCATCCCCCGATGTGAGAGCTGGAATGGCACTGATCATCGCCACCCTCTGTGCCCGGGGAGAAAGCACGATTCAG
Organism: Sphaerochaetaceae bacterium; assembly: GCA_963677695.2. Classification (GTDB taxonomy): domain Bacteria; phylum Spirochaetota; class Spirochaetia; order Sphaerochaetales; family Sphaerochaetaceae; genus SABI01. Next base: position 1,000,520 of record CAXXUJ010000001.1, read on the forward strand.
AATATCTACCAGATCGAGAGGGGCTATGAAGACCTTCCAGGTAAACTCGCTTCGCTGGGAGCGAGAATCCGAAAGGAAGTCTAAATCCTTGCAGTTACAACTATTTAGACCCCATTCTCTTACATTTATGCAAGAACAATTCACAAGTTATCCACAAGGTTGTTCAAAGGTTGTATTTTTCCCTGTTTTCCGAATGAATATATAACTTCTTCCACCGACACGGTATAAGTTTTAATATGTCTATATAATTATATATATTGTATATAGTTGACAACTCTTGATTTTGTGTTTTACTACTGTATTCTTATATAAGAATTATTGCTTTTTTAGTAAAGGATCCCATGGCAGTGGGATATGGGTTATTCCACAAGTTATCCACAGGTTCATCCACGACTCTCTTCTCATAATTATTACCAATTATTAGTAATTTTTTAACACTCATTTCCTTGTGAAAGCTCAGATAATCAATTCATTCTCTTTGGTTTCTGTCTTATGAATAGAGTACAACTTTGAATCATCAGCAAAAAGGAAAATGGGGAAAAGTAAGATCTTCTCCACACTCTGGAGGAGAGAAGGAGGAGGTTCATAGGAAGAAGGAAGCACCCTCTTCCCTTCCGTGATATCAGGAGTGGATGAAAGGAAGGAAAGGGGTGCAGGAAGATTAAAAATAATAGTTCAGAGCAAGCGACAGGAGAGAGGAATCGTTGTACGTTCCGTACATACCGCTTTCATCCCCTACGAATATCAGGGCCTCACCGGTTACCTCGACTGCATCTTCGATAGCATAGGTAAGTGACGGTCTGATCAGTGCATTGAACGTGTTCAGTTCCATCGCGGTGAACAGGTCTGCCGTGAGGGTGTCATCAAGGAAATTCTTCTGGGCATGGAAGGTCACCATGTGTGCCGCTTCCTCGGTAGCTTTTCCGTTCACGATGAGTGAATCATTGAAGTCGGTGATATAGGTGAGTCTGTACTGAGCTGAAAGCATCATATCGGCTGCATTGAGATCAACTCCGATCAGAGCATCCACAACGGTATGTTCTTCCACACTGACCGATGGTGCTGGTGCTGTCTGAACGGATGACATCGGCTTATTGAATGAGACAAGGGTTTCTCCTCTTACAACTGCTGATGAAACCGGCAGGGAGAGAGAGCCTCCTGCTACGGCGTACCTTCCGTACTCTGTGTCCACATCGGCCGCTAGGGCAGGGAGCGGGCTTGTGATGGTGATTCCTGAGCTGTAAGGTTCATCTGTCCAGGTATACCCTCCCATGATCTCGCCATTGATCGTTGATCCGAAATAGCTAACCTTACCGAAGATCTCACTATTTTCGAGAGAGGTTTCGGGCAGCTCAGGATCAAGAACGGTTACAGTTCCCTGTGAGAACAGTTCAGGCGTTCGGTACCAGAGGCTGTCGCTGCTGAAGGTCTCGGTGGGGACGTGGGAAGCGATCCATATGCCCGAGAGGGTGAACGCATCCAGGTAGTAATCTGCTTTGACAGCCGGGACTCCCGTCTGAAGTTCGTGCGTTTCACTGAGAAGGAAATCACTCATGTTTTTCGGGGATATCATATTGGTGAGGTAGAGTCCGTCAGCCTGTCCCGTCGCGACTATCTGCTTTCCGATCCTGATATCCATCGCATCGAAATAGAGTTCTCCATAGAGTTCTCTCATATTGAATTCGATTGCTTCATCAGCTCCCACCGAAAGATAGGGTTGAATGAAGAGGTGGGACATATTTCCCCACACATCGAGGTTCAGGTCAACTTTCTGCTCCCAGTAGGGGATGGAGGCATCTTCGAAGGTGACAGCTGCTTTTGTCTGTGACAGCCCTGTCATCGACAGGTCTCCTGCACCGAGGTGCAGGACAGGAATGATAAGCAGGCTTAAAAGTAACAGAAGTATTGTCCGTTTCTTGATTCTCATAGGTTCCTCCTAGAAGCGTGGTCCGATCTTCAGCTGCCGTTCACTGAAGAGGTCAGGGTCGAAATCATTGTTGAAGGTCACATTGTCCATAAGGATCCGCGTCTGTGTCCCTTTATCGAGGTTCTTCATCACCATATCGGTGATGACGTAAATCCCGTCGATCTTTTCAAATTCATTGATCGTCAGTTCTCTCACTTTTTCACCCTCGTTGTAGTACTCCTTCTTCATTCCGAACCATTCATCCTTGACAACGTAACTGACTGTCCTGTCAAATTCCTTGTTCGAGGTCTTGGGAATGCTCTCAACGACGTAGCACTCGAATCCTCCGACATTCTCTGTGCCGAGCATGGTATGGGTATCCTTGTCAGGACTGCGGGTGCCCATATCGTCGTAGGTGAAATCGGATCCCATGAAGGAGTCATTTTTATTTGAAGAGGCGATTCTCTTCACCCGTTTGAGTGCAGGAAGGTAGATCCACTGATCATCATCTCTCTCTCCATCATAGCTGATGCTGAGAAAGCCGGTATCCTTCACATCTGAGGGAGCAGTGAAGAACATCAGTTTCTTCTCCATATCTCCATCATCCTGGCGGATCTGGACGATTTCCCGTTCACGGACCTTCCCTTTGGAGTTCATGATCTCCATACTGAGATCTGCTTTCATATCTTCGCCGGTAGGGCGATCCGCCACGTTCTTCATCACTTCATATGCTGTAGGTACCGCTGCCGATAAGGCTGTAGTGAGAAGAAGGGTCATTCCTAATAGAATTGTTTTTTTATTCATCTGATGTCTCCTTGTTGAGTTGTAATGTGTTGTGTGGAAGTTTGTTCTTCTTGTCGAGAAATACGAGGGTGACAAGAAGGATTGAGAGGGTTCCCAATGCACTGAGCACCATGTTCAATGCTATGAGAGAACCAACCTGACGGTTCGGGGGGAAGACGCTGAACACAAGAACGATGAATCCTCCCATGACGGCGACGGCATTGAAGACGATGGCCTTTCCTGTGTGAGTGATTGTCTCATTCACGGTCTGTTCGATACTGTATCCTTCCTTTCTTCTCATCAGATAGTGCTCAATGAGATGGATGGCATAGTCGACTCCGATACCGATTGCGATTGAGCTGATCAGTGCTGTCGAAGAGCTGAGAGGTATTCCCAGAAGTCCCATGACACCGAAGTTGACGGTGGCTGTGATTGCAATAGGAATAGTGCCTGCGATACCGACAAAGATGCTTCTGAACACGAAGGTAAGAAGAAGTGCGACGATCAGGAAGGAAATACCGAGAGAGACCACCTGACCTTCCATGAGCAGGTCACTGAAGATATAGGCGGTGTAGCCGCTTCCTGCGTAACTGACAGTTATTCCCATCGAAGCGAATTCAGCTTCATACTCTGAAACCGTCGATATCAGTTCCTCGATAAGCATGGAGGAATCGCTCTTCATCTGAAGGGTGATGTTGGCCATGCTGTATTCATAGTCGACGATCTTTTCAAGTGTCTCGGCATCTCCGCTCATATCGTAGAGAAGAAGGTACTGGGCGATGAGATCCCGGTCTTCCGGAATGGCGAAGTATTCTTCTTTTTCTTCATGTAACACCAGATTCATCCGTTTGATAAAATCGGTGATTGAAAGAGCCGCTCCCACCTGAGGATTGTCGGTGAGGGAACTCTGCATCTGATCGGTCAGAGCGAGAACCTCCGGCTGCTTGAATGAATCGGGTTCATCAGAGGTCAGGATGATATTCAGGGAACTCGTTCCGCTGAAGGTCTCGTTCACGAAGGAGTCGGTGACACTGATCGGGTGATCCTTCTCGAAATTGGCAAGAAAGCTCGTGTCTATCCAGATATTCGTTGCTCCGTAGATACCGATCAGGGCGATGAGGATGGATGCCATCGTGATTCGTTTTCCCTTGGAGAGGACGAACCGGGTCCATCTGTGACCTTTGATGTTTCCCGTAACGGGAACCTCTATATCTTCATCTTCCCGTTTCTTTCCTCTTCTCGGTACACCGAGCAGACGGATCGAGAGTGGGAACAACACGAGTGCGAATAGCATTTCACTCAGAACGCCGAGGGCGGAGAAGAGGCCGAAATAACGGACAGGGAGAACCTGGGAACTCATCAGGGCCGCAAAGCCGATGGCGGTTGTCAGTGCTGCCATGACAACAGGACGGGTCATTCTCTGCAGGGTCTTTTCAATGAGCTGATCCTTTGTTATGAGGGGTTCTGATTCTATCCCAAATTCCCGATAAGTTGTAGCTAGGAATATTCAAATCCATAAAATATATATACTTGACAGCACTTTAGGGCTTGATTATTCCCTTAAACATAGTTATAATTGTGGCTATGAAGAATGCAGGGAATACCGTAAAAATAATTAAGGTTCACAACAAGAAAGCTGATGTCACGTATGTCTATGAAGACACCCCTTATTGGGATAGTGAGAAAAAGCAGGGTCGTCATAACCGTAAGTGTATCGGGAAGCTCGATTCTCATGGACAGATCATCTATAACTCATTCTACCTTCCACGGCAGCAAGGTGATCAGGTCAAAGACCTTCCTGCACCTGTTGTATCAAAGACAACCCTTCTCGGTCAGAATCTCCTTCTTGATCCTATCATCAAACGCATCGGACTAAAGCGTATTCTTTCAAAGACATTAGGTTCTCAGGATGCGATCTCTGTTCTAGAACTTGCGAAATACTCAATCTGTACCGGCAGACCGCTCAGTTATGCTGAGACCTGGCTCGATGAGAGAGGGTTCGATGGCTCAAAACTCTCTTCTCAGAGAATTACTGAACTTATGAAAAGACTCGATAGAGACTCTCAGAATACGTTCTTCTCTTCCTGGATAGAGAAGAACATGAAAAAGAAGAATCTACTGTTTGACATCAGCAGTATCTCCAGCTATGCAAAGAATAATCCATATGTAGAGCGAGGTTATAACCGAGACAAGGAAAAGATCCCTCAGATCAATATCGGTCTTCTCAGTTCGTATGAAACTCATCTTCCTCTCTGGTTCTCAGAGATGCCGGGAAGTATGAACGATTCTATAGTTCTCCAATATGTACTCGAACAGTTGAAAAAACTTAAGGTTCCTTCCTCCGTAATCATAGGAGATAGGGCATTCTGTTCTGTCGATAACATCGCCCATCTGAGCGATCATGGTCACAAATTCCTCATACCCGTTCCTTCGAACGTTACATGGGCAAGAGAGCTTATAGAGAAGCATCGCCATACCATTCAGCGTCCAGGCACGCTTATTCCTGCCGATGATACCGATGCCATTATCTATGGTCTGAAGACCATCAGGAAGACTGAACACGGAAGGATGTGGGCTCATGTGTATTACGATGCTGCGAGAAAGGAGCGGGATGTTGCCCGTTTGATGGAGCGACTGCAGAGGTGCAAAGTCGAGCTTGATGCAGATGAGCCGATCAAGAATAACCAGTCATATTATGATCGATACTTTGAAATAAAAGATACGCCGAAAAGAGGGAGAAAGGTTTTCCTTAAGGATAAGGAAGTTCAGGCTTACATCAATGGTCAGAGTGGATTCTGGGTTCTCTATACCAATGCTGAAAAGGATCCAGTTAAAGCTTTGAATGCCTACAGACAAAGAAATGACATCGAACTGCTCTTTGATGATATGAAGAACCTTATTGATTGTAATCGCTTGAGAGTTCACACAGACAAGGTAATGCAGGGACGGCTCTTCGTTAATTTCATAACCCTGATTATTCTCACAGCTCTGAAGGAACGCATCAAGCTCATTCCTGCGAAACAACGCAAGCACTGGAATTACAAGGAAATTCTGGACAAAGTGAATACGTACTCGAAAGTTCATTACCGAGGCACGTATCGTGATGTCTATACAGTCCCGACCAAGGCTCAACGACTTATCTTTGACCTTTTCGGTGTTGAGTATTCCTGGAAGGGGAAGCTGGTTAATGAGGGTGATCAGGATCCCTTCGAGACCATCACGCCTCTATCCTAGTTACAAAATGTCGGGAATTTGGGATTCTATCAGATGCATGATGGTGTTGTGCATATGTATGCCGTAGGCAACGCCGATCGCAATGAGCATGACAGGTATCATAGTGTCTACCGCGTAGACAGGAATCCCCAGTACAGCCATGAAACCGAAAGAGGCGATGGTTCCGAGCAGTACAATCACCATATTGATAATCGTGTGACGGACACTCCTGAGAAGAATGTACAGGAGAGTGATCATGGTTATCATGACGATCGGGAACATTCGTGCCATGTCAGCCGGACCGAGGGAGGCAAGTGCGCCTTCGACAATGGGACGGCCTGCCACATAGATCCTTTCAGGACCTTCATAGGCTGACATATAGTCACTGAGTTCCACCTGAAGTGTTTTGGTATCGACATCGTCCTTGAGGGGGAAGATGATCATAGTACTTGTCTCATCTTCACTCACCACCCGTTTGTAGACCATGTCATTCGAGGCGACCTGCTCTCTGAGAGTGTCCAGCTCCTCCTGGGTTTCGGGAATGTCTTCATAGAATGGAGAGACTTCAAGACCCCAGTCGCTGCCGCTGATATTGTCTGCATGGTAGAGTGATGTGATACCTTCTTCCTCCAGCTCATCAAACACCTCGGGAAGTTCTGTGGAGATGTCTCTGACCTTCTCTAATGTCTGAGGGTTGTAGATGCTCTCAGGGTGCTCGAGCACGATGAGAATAGCATCGGTGATACCGAATTGTTCACTTGCCTCATTGCTTGCGACAAAGGCGGGGTGCTGTGAAGGCATGTACTCATCAAGATCGGTTTCCAGTGATGCGGTACGTGCGATCTGCACAACGAACAGAGCGCTTAGCAGCACAATGAGCAGAAGAACAATCACAGGGTGTTTTGTTATCTTTTTCAGTATGTTCATATTCCTCCAATTAGTTATCGATAACTAACTTATATGGTAAAAAAATATACTACTGTGTACACAGCAGGGTTTTCAGAAGTCCGTTGAGGTGTTCAACTTCGGTTGAAAGGGGGGTGCTTGAGGAACCGACGTGCCATCTGGTCACAGTGATTCTGATGGTTGCGATGATGAGTAGTGCCATATCCTCTGCCGCAAGGGATGTCCCGCACACTCCCTTCTCCTTCAGTGATATGCATGTTGTCTTGAGGTTTTCCAGCATCCTTTCAAGCAGGGTATGAAGAAGCGGGCGAAGCGCCTCATCTGAATGAAACACTTCTTCACTGAAAATAAAGAGAGCGTAGGAAGGGTTTTTCTCTATCGTGGAGAACAGGGCCTTCAGGAAGGGGGTGAACATCTGATCAGATGTTCCATCAATCTTGGTCAGGAGGGCGAAGTGGGGTGCGATATTACTCTGAAGCACATCGAGCATTGAGACAAGAATTTCATGTTTGGATGCAAAATGTCGGTATACTGCCGGTTCGGTCACATGAAGGGATTTTGCGATATTTCTGATAGTCAGGTTATGCATTCCCTTCTCTGCTGCGATTGAGAGTGAGGTCTGTATGATCTGCTGCTGTCTATCTGTGTAGCTGTTCATGTTTTCTCCCTTATACGTTAACGTTCACTAACATACATCCGAATCATCCTTACGTCAAGAGACAATGAGAGTTTTTTTTAACAAAACCCGGAAGGGAGATATTGAACGGATAAAGGTTTTGAGGGGGGAGTGAATAACCGCAGCTGATCAAGAACATTGAACAGTTCCCTGATATTCCCCGGCCAACGGTAGGCTGAAAAACTCTTCAGCGATTCCTCTTCTATCGTTCTTTCTTCCCTCTCTGTGCTCAGGTAGTGTGAACACAGAAGAGGAATATCCTCCTTTCTTTCCCTGAGAGGGGGGATGTTGATCACGATACCTGTGATCCTGTGATAGAGATCGGCACGGAAAAGTCTCTTTTCTGAAAGACCTGCTATATCGACATTGCTTGCAGTGATCAGCTGAAACCTGCTCAGATACGTTTTCTCCGATCCCACAGGAAGGTATTCTCCCGATTCGAGAACCCTGAGAAGTTTACCCTGAATATTGAGAGGAAAGTCTTCAATCTCATCGAGAAAGAGAATTCCGCGGTGAGCGCGCTCGATACATCCCTTTCTGTCTTCTTTTGAATCGGTGAAGGCTCCCTTTCGGGAGCCAAAGAGGAAGGAGTCGGCGAGGGTGGGGGGAATGGCCGAACAATTTACCTTTTCTACCGCCATCGGATCACAGCTGCCCGAAATGATAGAGTCTGCCACCACCTCTTTACCTGTCCCTGACTCTCCTGTGATATGTATCGCCTTGAACTGTGCACCGATGGTACCGATCATCTTCCTGATTTTTCTTATCTGTGGTGATGCTCCAATCAGAGGTGATGTGTGATCACTGGTGTTCTGTTCTGTTTCTTCTATATATTCTTCCTTCAGATACCCTTTCAGACCAGTCAAAGATGAAACGGAGAGGAGGCAGCGGGTAAGCTGCACAGCAGTGAACGGGCGGTAGAGGACGGCGATCGATCCGTCGGATGCGAAACTGCTCTGGATTCCCTTTCTTGCGGGGATGAGTATCTTCGGTCCCGGAATACGGGTAGAGAGAATATATTCGAGCAGGGGGAAGATTCCCTGGGTATGGTAGGCTTCATCGATGATGAGAACGGGGTGAGGGTCTCTTACAATGTCGCTGCACAGTTTTTTCAGCCACCTATCCTGCGATACCCGTCTTACGGGAGATAGAAGGTGTGTCTGAATTTCCTGAAGCAGTGTGCGATCTTTGGTGAACAGATAAACAGCCATGATGTACTCCTGACCAGAGGCACTTTGTCGTACGTCTGAGAGAATACTCTAGTATGGCTGCACGCTAAGGGCAATCTCTCAAGTATGAGAGATGAAGTCAATCGCGAATTGTGAAGTAATTGCAGAAGCCGTTACAGCGGCGGTCTCTGTCCTCAGAATATTTGTCTGAAGGAGAACAGGCTGAGCTCCCTTGTCAAGGAGAAAGGTCACTTCCTCATCACTCAGGCCTCCCTCGGGTCCTATGAGAAGAGAGAGGGGGGAGGAGGAATCTTCACTGAGCAGTTCTTTGAGTGTGGAAAAGAGGGTAGGAGTCGAGCCGTCGAGTGACTGATGAAAGAAAAGGAGGCGGGAAGGGTCTTCGATTCTTGAAAAGAGCTCCTTCATCTCCACCGGTTCCCCGATACTCGTCAGGACCGGGGAGCCGCTCTGCTGGATCGCCTGCTCTGCCACCTTGCGGTAGCGTGAGGACTTTGCCTCCCAGTTCTTGCGTACATCCGAAACCGTGTACCTGCTCATCACGGGGGTGATGCTCGTGATACCGAGCTCGCTGCACTGCCGTATGATCTGTTCTATCTTCTTTCCTTTGCCCACACCCTGGAAGAGGTGAATGAGGGGAAAGGGGCCACGGAAGGAACTGAAGACGTCGGTCGTCTCCTCTGCTCCATCTTCCTGCTCGGCTGCTGAAAGGAGAACTGAATCCTTCGATACCGATTCTATGGTGAGAGTGTAGTAGGTTCCTCTTGTATCTCGTGCAGTGAGGGACATCCCCTGCTTCAGGCGCAGCACATTGATGAGGTAGTGACGGTCCTTCCCAGTGAGGGTGACCTCCTCTTCCCCCTTGAAAGAGGAGGGGAGGATGAAAATTCTCACTTACTTCCCTTCCCTGATATATTCGACAGCCCGTTTCAGTACCGTATCGAAATCGACATCGGCAACCGGTCTCTCATCGAACGGAAGTTCCCCGAGATATTCTCTTCTGAGAACCACGCGGAACACCTCGTCACTGATCGCAGTATCGGTCGGGACAATCTCATCAAGGAAGGCCTGGTAGTCCTCTTCACTTCCCGCAGGATGAGTTTCCACGAAGTCCGATGCTGCCCCTGAGTTTATGAATTCTATGTAGGCATCCATCTGTTCCTCTTCAACTACCGTTCCCTCCACTTCTATATCAACAGGAATTCCCACTTTGTGGATATCATCCCCGTTCGGTGTCTGGTACTGCGCCCAGGTAAGGGTGTAGTACCCGTCTCCGAAGGGAGAGACGATCTGTATCAGTCCCTTGCCGTAGGTCGTTGAACCGATAAGAGTGGCCCGTTTGTTATCTCTCAGTGCACCCGAGAGAATTTCTGAACTTGAGGCGCTTCCTCCGTTTACCAGAAGAACGACCTGAAGGTCTTTTGGAACGACGGTCTGTTCACTTGCGACATAGACTCTCTGTCTCGTATCATCCTTCGCATGTGTTTGAACGATCTTTCCGTCATAGAGAATCATATCGGCAATCCTGAGGGCTGAGTCGACGATACCGCCCGGGTTGTTCCTCAGGTCGATGATCAGTGAGGAGAGGCTGGTCAGGTCCATCTGAGAGAACTCCTCTGCCACCTGTTCAGCAGTTGATTCGGTGAACTGGGTGATCTGGAGGTACCCGATATCGCTGTCAATGACATCTGACGATACGGTTGGAACCTGGACTGTCTGTCTGATGACATCCACTTCAAAGGTGGTGTTTCCTCTCAGGATCGTCAGGTGGACTGTTGTCCCCGGTTTTCCCTTGAGATTCTTTGAAGCCTCATCAGCTTCGAGATCATCAACCGGTTCCCCGTCGATATGACTTATCAGGTCTCCGGAAATCAAACCCGCCTGCTCCGCAGGTGAGCCGGGAAAGACGCTTGTGATCTTGATCATATAGGTCTCGGGGTCGGTGAAATCTCTGTACTCGAGATAGTTTTTCGAAATATATGAACCTATGCCGCTGTATTCGCCCGAGGTCTCCTCAGAGAAATCGGAGCTCTCTTTCGAGACGATATAGGCTGAATACTCATCCTTCAGTCCCTGAAAAAGACCTTTGGCCATCTCTTCATAGACATTCTTGTGATCGATATCAAAAAGGAAGTCCCGAGCCACGAGGCGATAGAGGAGTTCCAGTTTCTGCATGTTCTGAGCAATCTCATCACCAGAAGGATCTTCTGAGGAAGCTGAGGAGAAGAGAGTAGAGACGGTTTTTTCCGCTGTTCCGCCCGATATGATCATCTGGGGAACGAGAACCAGGATAAGACTCCATAGAATCAGTAACTTTTTCATACTCCCAATATACGGGAAAAGATAGGAATAGACTACCTCCTCTCTGTTGACCACCCATCCTTCTATTACTACACTTTCTTTATGGTCAACTTTATAGCTTTTCCTTCCTGGATATCACCTACGGTATTCCCGGGACTCCCCATCAGATGGTACTCTCTCATGTATCTGGTTGCATTTGCAGTGACCTACGTTCTTGTGAGAAACCAGAATAAGCAGGGAAAGATAGATATCAGCAGCGATGATACCCTCACACTCTTTCTTTATGCGATTACCGGTCTCATTCTCGGTGCCCGTCTGTTCGCTACCCTCTTCTATGAGGGTACTCTGTATTACTGGACCCATCCCCATCTTATTTTCTGGCCCTTCAGGAACGGACAGTTCGTCGGTCTTCCGGGTCTGAGCTATCATGGAGGACTGCTCGGCGTTGTTATCGGTGTTGCACTTTTTTCCAAGAAGTACCGTTTCAATTACCTCCACCTCGGTGATATCCTGGTCACAGCGATTCCCCTCGGGTACACCTTCGGACGGCTGGGGAATTTTATCAACGGAGAGCTGTGGGGAAAGGTTTCAACCCTTCCCTGGGCCATACAGTTCCCCCTCGCACGACGTTTCCCCGACACCATAGAGTGGGTAAGAGATATGGCGGCCTCTCTCGGGATCGAGTACAGCTCGGGAGCACTGATCAATCTTCCCCGCCATCCTTCTCAGCTCTATGAAGCCCTATTCGAGGGCATTTTCCTGTTCCTTTTCATGTACTTCATCATTCAGCCGAGAAGGAAAAGGGATGGGTTTTCGGTTTCCTGGTATCTGATCGGGTACGGAACGGTCCGCTTTTTCATAGAGTACTTCAGGGAACCCGACAGGCAGCTCGGTTATATCATAGGAGAGGGACCGACCGAACGGTTCACCTCCCTCTTTCATATATCGATGGGGCAGATTCTCTGCTTCGTTATGATCGCTTCAGGCGTCATTCTTCTTTTCTTCACACGATACCTTGATGAAAAGAAGAAGGCGGCAGCCGCAGCAGCAGCTGCACAGAAAAAAAGGAAAAAGAAGAAAAAATGAGCAATGTAGATTCAAGAATCAGATCAGTACAGACATACCTGAAAGAACATGATCTTTCAGCCCTCTATATCAGCGGAACTGATGTTCACCTCGGTGAGTATGTTCCCGAGCGCTACAGAACCCGTGAGTGGATAACCGGTTTCACCGGTTCGGCAGGGACGGTTATCGTCACAGCCGATGAATGTCACCTGTGGGTCGACAGCCGCTACTATATCCAGGGAGAACTGCAGACGGCAGGCACCTCTGTGACTCTCCACCTTCAGGGAATGGACACAGTCCTTCCCCCCTTCGAATGGGTCGCTTCCAAGAGTATCGACACCCTTGCAGTCGACGGGACAACCCTGAGTGTGGATGACCTGAGAAACCTGGAGAAGAAGCTGACAGGATGCTCCACTCAAGTGGTTGTTGTCGATGATGTTCTTGATCCCCTCTGGGAAGGAAGACCTGCATCTCCCTTTTCACAGATACGGGAGATCCCTGTTCAGATTGCAGGGAAGAAGAGGAAGGATAAGATAGCAGAGATGAGAGAGCTGATGGCTGAAAAGGGGACAGATGCAATGGTCATCACGACCCTTGATGACATTGCGTGGGTGACGAATCTGAGGGGAAGGGATCTTCCCTATACCCCTGTCTTTTATTCCTATCTCATCATCACTTCAGATGAGGTCCTCCTGTTCACAGATTCAGATCGCTTTGATGAAGTTGTCCTCAAAAGTGTCTCTGAAGACCTTACCGTTCTCCCGTACGAATCATTCATGGAAAAGCTCTCTGATATAGCCGGGAAGAGCACGTGTGTCTATCTCGGCACAAGCCAGACAGCGGTGAACGTGTACGATGCAGTGAAGGAAAAAGCAGCGGTCTTTGAAGAAGCAATTCAGATATCGACCTATGAGAAGGCGAAGAAGAACCAGAGGGAGATAGAAGGCTTCCGCAGAGCGCACTATCTGGACGGCATTGCCCTGGTGAGATTCCTCTCCTACCTTGATCGAACAGAGGAAAAGCTGGATGAAATCACAGTCGCTCAGCGTCTTGAGGATTTCAGGAAGAAGAGCAACGAGTACCTCTTCCCCTCCTTCGCTCCCATAGCTGGATTCGGTCCACACGGAGCGATGGAGCACTACAGTGCGAGCCCCGAGAGTTCTTCTGTCCTTGAAGGGAACTCCCTTCTCGTTCTCGACACCGGCGGTCAGTACGTGAGCGGAACGACTGACGTGACCAGAACGATCCTCTTCGGTGAGGCGACAGAGGAGATGAAACGGGATTACACCCTCGTCTTGAAGGGCAATATCGCCCTCTCCAAAGCCCGCTTCCCCAAAGGCACCTGCGGGTACCAGCTCGATATCCTCGCTCGTCAGTTCCTCTGGAACAGGGGGCTCACCTACCGTCACGGCACAGGGCACGGGGTAGGGTACGGGCTTTCAGTCCATGAAGGTCCCTTCAGGATAAGTCCCCACGCCATTGAGGTCCCACTCGAACCGGGTCATGTGATGAGTGACGAACCGGGTCTGTACAGGCGAGATCAGTACGGAATCAGGATAGAGACGCTGGTCACTGTGTTTGAAGAGGGTGTAACCGAGTTCGGTCCCTTCTATTCTTTTGAAGTGCTTACCCTCTGCCCCTATGAGCGTCGCCTGATAGAACCATCCCTCCTAAGCGACGAAGAGCTTGCACTCCTGAATGCCTACCACCAGTGGGTCTATGACGAGCTCTCCAGGTACCTTGATGACAAGGAGACTCAGTGGCTGAGAGAGACCACTTTACCGATAGAGAAATAATTGAGTATATTGAGAGAAATTAGATAAGAAAGGAGTTTCATCATGGTAGAACCATTGAAGAAGAATAATAAGATATCGAGAAAGGGCCCGGTGGTTCTTGTCATCATGGACGGGGTCGGATTCGGAGCCTACAGTGACGGTGATGCAGTGAAGAACGCTCATACCGAAGCTCTTGATCAGTTCTATGCGACCTCCCCGTGGACTTCCCTCAAGGCACACGGCGAAGCCGTAGGTCTTCCCAGTGATGATGACATGGGAAACAGCGAAGTAGGCCACAACGCCATTGGTTGCGGAAGAGTATTCGCCCAGGGAGCGAAACTTGTCTCTCAGAGCATTGCATCAGGTGAAATGTTTGAGGGCGAGACCTGGGACAAGCTTATCGTGAATGCGAAAGGGCACGATTCCACCCTCCACTTTATCGGTCTTCTCAGCGACGGAAACGTCCACTCACATATCGATACCCTCAAGAAGATGGTGGAGAAAGCGAAGGAGACAGGGGTGAAGAAAGTGAGGATTCACGCTCTTCTTGACGGTCGTGATGTCGGTGAATTGAGCGCTCTTGAGTACTTTGATCCCTTTGAAGAGTTCCTCTCCTCTCTTAATGATGCTTCCTTTGATGCAAGAATCGCAAGCGGCGGAGGCCGTATGGTGATCACCATGGACCGATACAACGCAAACTGGTCAATGGTTGAAAAAGGATGGAAGACTCACGTTCTCGGTGAAGAGAGAATGTTCCCTTCAGCGCACGAAGCTATCGAGACCCTGAGAAAGGAGACTGGAGCAATCGACCAGGATCTTCCTCCCTTTGTCATCGCAGAGGACGGCAAGCCTGTCGGACCGATCGTCGATCATGACAGTGTCATTCTCTTCAATTTCCGAGGTGACCGTGCTCTCGAGATCACAAAGGCATTTGAAGCAGAAGAACTGAGCGAATTTGACAGGAAGAGAGTTCCGAAGGTTGAATATGCCGGCATGATGGAATATGACGGTGACCTCCATGTCCCCGCCCAGTACCTTGTTTCCCCTCCCTCGATCGACAGAACGATGGCTGAATACCTCTGTGCGAGCGGTGTGAAGCAGTACTCTATCAGTGAGACCCAGAAGTTCGGTCACGTCACCTACTTCTTCAACGGAAACAAGAGCGGCAAGTTTGATGACAAGCTTGAAACCTATGTAGAGATCCCCTCCGATATCGTTCCCTTCGAACAGCGTCCCTGGATGAAAACTGCAGAGATTACTGACGAAGTGATCAAGGTTCTCAGAAGCGGTGAGTATGATCTTATCAAACTCAACTACCCCAACGGCGACATGGTCGGTCATACCGGAGTCTTTGAAGCGGTACTCTGTTCCATGGAGGCTATGGACCTGCAGCTCGGTCGTCTGAAGAAGGTGATCGATGAGGTGGGAGGAGTGCTTCTCCTTACCGCAGACCACGGGAATGCGGACGATATGTTCGAGCATAATAAAAAGGGTGTACTGCAGGTGAAGGAGAACGGAACACCGCAGTCAAAGACTTCCCACTCTCTCAACCCTGTCCCGTTCATTCTCTATGACAGTGCATATCAGGGTGAATATGATCAGAAACTGAAAGAGGGCCTCGGTATCTCTTCGGTGACTGCGACAGTCATCAATCTCCTCGGGTACGATGCCCCTGAAGATTACGATGAGAGCATCATCACCCTCAAGTAGAAAGAACACTCACTAAAGCAGATTGGACCTTCCGCGGTAGAAACCGAGGGAGGTCCCTATTGTATAGAGGAGTGAACCTGCCAGAGCCTGGGCGGTGTTGGTTCCAAGTACGAAGAAACATACACCGAACAGGACAAAGGTTGTTCTCAGAGCCCTGACCAGGACGAATCTTGATTTGTTTGAGAAATAGAGAGCCCAGTAGGTGATCAAGGTGATCACAGTCATAATTCCCATAATGAAAGGGACAGCCCTCGGCAGATGAGCTCCCAGTAATCCGATATCGCTGGTCTGTGAGAATGGCGGGGTCAGAACTGAAACCCATATTGAAAGCAGAGGTATGAGTGCGTAAAACCGTTTAATACGGGAACTGTTGATTCCCATCTGGAATACCCCTGTCACGATGAAGAAACTGAGAGCCATGAAGATCACGATCAGGTAGAGCTTTTCCACTATGACATATTTCTGTTCCAGAAGCAGGAACGAGGAAATCAGCGGCAGGGTGAAGAAGGTCATGATCGTGAAGGTGATGGGGGATACCATTCTCTCTATCTCGTTTTTCGAGGTTGGAGGGAGACGAAGTGCTCCCAGCACTCCTAGTCCGCTCGCAATCACAAAGAGAAGGGAGGCTGGAGTATAGAGGGGATGGAAGGCAGAGAGAATTCTTGTTGCGCTGCTTTCGATCGGCATCTGAACATAGATGCGGAACATCATATGCAGGTGCATCAGTGCCAGAGCACCGCAGAAAAGAGCATAGGCAATGATTCCTGTTCTTCGTATCCGTTTCATCCTCATCTAGAGTGTTTGAGTGTACTCGGCAGGATCGTCTATGCTTATCGTGCGTGAAGTATATGCGGTTCCAAGCAATGCGATAACTGCATTGATCAGTGCAGAGAGTCCCTGTATGAATGGCAGCATGATGATGATTGCACCTGGAATGGTGAGTTCCGTATTCCCGATACCCATATAGGCTGCAAGCATGATGAAGACTACCTCAGCTTTCACTACAAAGGAACTGACCAAGGAAATGAAGGCGGAGAAGAGTGAAAGAAGCAGGATGATGGAGAAAGAGAGCTCCACCTGCGAAGATATCAGGATGATTGCCACCGTGCTTGAAGCGATCAGTGCGCTCCCTCCCTTTCCTATGATCGTATAAAGGGGCACTGCAGTCCCTGTGACTCTTTTCTTTGTCCTGTTGTTCTGTTCTGAAAGAGCGATGATTGTCGGTGTGCTTTCGAGGGTGCTCTGGAAGAAAAAGCTCGAAAGGAGAGCTGCAAAGCCGCGGAAGATGATCTGGTACGGACTTCCCTTCCTGAACCCGGTATAGAGTGAGAAAAGAAGGGGAAGAATGCCGAAAACGAAGAGAAGAGTGAGACCGATATATACTCCTGCGAGGGGAAGTGCGCCGGCAAGGAGGGAGGTCATCTCTGTCATGGAGAAGAACTGCGCGCTGAGAACCATGATGACAAAAGCATAGAGGAGGGAAACGAATTTGCTCAGTCGGAGTGTTGCCTCTGAAAATGAGTTCGTGACCACATACGCGGGTCGGATCGCTTCGTAGTTCGGTTTGATCGAGTAGCCTGCTATGATCGCGAGGACGATGACGGGAAGAAGGTGTGTCGGTGTCAAGATAAGCTGACTGAAAGCGTTGTCACTCACAGCGAGTGACTTGATCGATTCAAAGGTCGGCTTCGTGATATGAAACCCTTCCGCAGCAGCGGTAGGCAGCAGGATGAGCGACTGGGGTATGACGCGCACAATAAGAGTTGCAAGGAATGTCAGGATAAGCGTGGTGGACAGGGCCCATAAGAACGTTGAAAGATAGAGGATCGAGGCGTTCTTATGGCGCAGCAGCGAGGCGCTTCCTGCAGTGTAGAGAATAAGCACGACAGGGAAGAGGATGAACAGAGAGATCTCCTTCATCAATGGTACGAGAACCTGAAGTACAGCCTGATACGATGCCAATGATCCTAAAAGTAGAGATGATGCGAGACCGAGCAGAACTGCTCCTACATACAGTATCCATGTTTTCATGTTTTCACCCTATCTTATACCTTGTATTAAGTCAATGAATCCTCATTTGACGCCCTGAAGGAGCAGGTCAATGCGATAATCGGACCGGGCATCCGAACGCAACCACGATAATGCCACCTGAGTCATTCTCATGCAGTAATCTTCTCCCTTCTCTATTGCCACCCCGAGTGTCATGAGGTAGACCATCTCCTGGAATGATTCCTTACGGTAGTAGGTGACTCCCTGGTGTTCATTGTGGTGTATCAGGTTCCTGAATCCCTTATCTTCGAGCAGCTGGTCAAGCATCTTCTTCGGATCGGGGTTCTCAGATTCCAGGGCAGCTCTCACGCAGCCCGGAATGGTGGTGAGGGCTGTGCCGAGCAGGATCAGATTGCGCAGTCGGTAATCGACATCGATACCGAGAAGAGTAGAGAGGGGACTGAACAGGCGTTCGAGAACAAGGGCATCGGCAATCTTTACCGCACTCTCGAAATCGTTATCGCTTCCGATGAATAGCGACATGATGAGGCTTGCATTGATCAGGAGGGGAAGTTCTTTCATCACGACTCCTCCGGTTGCGAAGAAGGGGTGGTTTGTCTTCTCGCTGAAGCACGAGGTGAGGTTCTGGATCGTCAGGAGCATGTCCTTCGGCTGCATCTCCCTTGCAATCCGGGGGATGTTCTGTTTTGCATCTTCACTCATCTGCTCATAGGTCGTGGCGAAGCGGGCGTATGATTCCCCGATCAGAAGGACATACTTGCGCATCTCACGGCTTCCCAGTTCTTTCTGGGATACGGCCTGCTCGAGGTATTCGAGCATAGCATCAGACACAAAATTATCAAGAGCGCGGTGGAGTGATTGCATGCGTATCCACGCTATATCGCGGTCGACCGAGCGCGTTCCCTTTCCGTCAAGGTGACTATAGAGGGTCGCATAGGCTCCGTCGGTATCCTTCACCTCTCTGATATGGAGAAGGACCTTTGTCTCATAGCCGTTCAGGGAGACCCAGAAACCGTGATCGAAAAGATCCTTCGATCGTGCGATGTAGGTCATATTCTCTGGGAACATCTCATAGAGGACGAAGGTATCATCGGCAAAGGTGAGGCCGAGACTCTCTGCAAAGTTCACCGTCCTGAGCTCTCTCTCTTCCTCACTCTTCCTGACGAGCTTCGGAGAACTCTGGTAGATCGTGCCTCCGGCATGTTCGTACTGGTTGTTGTAGAGAACGAGAGTCTTGATCGTGTCGATTCCATTCACATAGGCGAAGATCGACTCGGAAACGTGACCGTTGTCGATGACATCGAAGATTTCGAAGTGCTCTGCACCGCTGAACATATAACGGAGACGAAGAAGAGGGAAGATTCTCCTCTCATGTTCTCTCATGAGGTGTTCGTTGGGGAATTCGTTCCAGTAGGCTTTGGAATACTCCATGCCGTACTTCTCATGGAAGCCTTCCAGCTGACCGTGACCGTACATCGGGAGTCCCGGCATGGTGGAAAGAAGGGTCGCCACACCGAAGTACTTGTCCCCGTCGCCGAACTGGGCGATGGCGGTATCTTCATCGGGGTTGTTCATGAAGTTCACGAAGCGTTTGAGTACCTCAGGATCGAAGGCGAGGGTATTCTTGATTGTGTCCCGGTACTCCTTGTTCGCCTGGTTCTTCAGCATGTTCATGAAGGCGCTGTTGTAGACCCGGTGCATACCGAGAGTCCTTACGAAGTACCCTTCCATCATCCAGAATGCTTCGGCAAGGAGGAGAGTGTCGGGAACTTCAGTTGCCACTCTGTCTACTACCTCTCTCCAGAATTCTAACGGGATGGCTGCATTGAAATCCTCATCGCTCATCGCATAACCCGCTCTTCCCGGGATATCTCCGCCGGTACCCGGGCGAGGGTACCAGAGGCGCTGGATGTGACGTTTTGCAAGGGTCATGGCGGCATCGAAGCGGATGACGTGGAAATTGCGTGCAACATGGAGGATCTGCTGTATAACAGCCTCTCGTGTATTCGGGTTAAGGAAATCAAGCTGCGCGGTGTCATTCCAGGGCATTGATGTTCCGTCATTACCGTGGAAGATATAGGTCGTTTCGTGCGTTTCCTTGTTCACTCTCCGGTAGGCCACCGCTGCATCAGTTCTGTCGTAGTAGTGGTCATCGATCTTCACTTCAATGCGGTCATCGGGTGAGAGGTCGGCTCCGTTGAAGGAATAAGAGGGGAAGGGGGAATAGGCTGAACGGACAAAGTACTCGGGATGGTGGAGTGCCCATTCGCTGTCTAATCCGGTATGGTTGGGAACCATGTCGCTGGCTAATCTGATATGGCGTGCATGGCACCGTTCATTCAGGTTGTGGTAGGCCTGCCAGCCTCCTATCTTCTGATCGATATTATAGCTCTTCAGGGAGTAGGCGCTTGCCTCTGCTTCAGGATTGCCGCAGTAGTGTTTGATCTTCTTGCTTGCCTCGCTTCGCTCCCAGATACCTATCAGCCAGAGGGCGTTGAAACCCCGCTCGCTTAAGAGATCGAGTTCCCTGTCGGGAATTTTATCGAGCGTGTCGATAGCTCTCCCGTAGGAACGGGAAAGCTGATCGAGCCAGACAAGCGTACTCTTTGCCATCATGATCACATTCGGCATCCAATCTCCATCCGTACTGAACGCCTCGTACTCGTGTTCCACGAACTCGTAGCTGAGCACCGGAGCCGGCCCCGGGCCGCCGCTGAAGCGCACCTTCTCCTCCTCCCTGATCACATCGATGACATGGAGCAGACCCTTCTTCAAGTCCTCTGGAATCATGGTGTTCCAGTGAACCATGATGAAGGAGATCTGTTCAATGAGAGAATCGGGGTGTTCCTTTGCCGGGGCTGTAAGGAAGGTGAACAGGTCCTCATCACTTCCGCCTACTGTCCCCGAGGCTTTGGAATATTCGCTTACAAGAACGGTGAATGCCTTGTGAGCAGAAGGGAAGGTGAGTCCCTGCGGTGAGATCAGAGGGGAAGAGGAGGCTACAATGGCAGGGTTGGCAAGGAAAACTTCATGAATGAACAGGCCTCGTGCATCTTCAGATGAGAGATCTGTGATGTTCTTCTTCTCATCTGCAAGTCGTGAAGGGAATTCTCCATCGTAGAAGGTGAGAACCTTCTTCATCGCCGCAGAGGAAAGCAGCTGTTTTCTCAGGGCAGGAAAGAACTTTCCACCCTTGGAAAGACTGTAGCTGGTCGCAACCACCTGGTAGAGAAGATGGAGAACACCGAAGGCATGAACCTTCGCCGCTGACAGAAGTGTTTCGGGAGGATCGTCCTTGTGTTTCTGGTTGTAGATATACGCAATATTCTTTGCATCCCGGTAGAGTTTCTCAATATCGAACTCGGTTACACAGAGTGCCTGGTCGAAATCGATAAGCTGTCTTGTCCGTTCTGAAATGCGTAAATCTCTAAGCTCCATACGTGTCTTCCTCTCCTTGTGGTCTCTCTACCGTACTACCGGTCGATCTCTCATTGTACCATATCTCTATCGGTTTCTGTCTCTATTTATTTCACATTAACATAAAGGAGAGGGGGAGAATCTCTCTTCCTTCCTCCGCTTCAAGGAACTGCTTCAGCAGAAGATTCCCCTGCAGGAAGATATCATGCAGGAGAGGCTCTTCATCAGCAGCGAATCTGGAAAGGACAAAGGAAGCCACATCACCTTTAGCAGGGCGTCCCACACCGATCCTGAGTCGGAGTAACTGTTTTCCCATCCCCTCTCTGAATATACTTTTCAGGCCGTTATGCCCTGCAGTTCCCCCTCCTCTCTGGAGTGTGACCTTGCCGAACGGGAGTTCTATATCATCGTGGACGATGAGAACCTCCTCAGGGGGGATGGAAAAGTATTTCATCATTGCCGAAACGCTTCGTCCGCTCTCGTTCATATAGGTATGAGGAAGCAGCACTCTGACCCGGGACGAGTGCAATGCGGCTGATCCATGCAGACCGTGAAACTTTTCATTCAGCGTTTCTCCCGATGCGATCATATCTTCCCAGAAGAGCCAGGCGACATTGTGCCGTGTCTCCCGGTATCGGGAACCTTTGTTACCGAGAAATACGATAAGTGATATCCTCATAGGTGAAAGATAAGGGGATATGTGTGCTTGTTTCAAGCCTTTCAGGGGTGAGTGGAGGAAACCTTCTGAAGAATACAGAGGGGATACAATTTCAAAAAGAAGGGAGATGACCATATGGTCCTTAAAAGAAGAAAGTCAGGTTTGCTTGAGAAGGCTGGACAGCTGTCAGTAAGCATATTGAATATATATATGAATAAATTCTCTATAATAAAGCCTTGTTTTGTTTGATGTATCTATAATCTTTTCAGATCCTTCCCACTTATAAGGTGACATGCTGTTTGAATGGTTATACACTGAGAAAGGAGAGTACGCTGAACAAGTATGTGCTGACTGAGTGATATTTTCCCGGGGAGAATGTATGCCTGAAGAACAGATCCTCATCATAGGAGGAACAGAGCCTGATCTATCCACCCTCGCTGAAGGATTCTCTCCTCATGAGCTGTTTCTTGCCTCTTCATGGAAAGAAGCACGGGAAGCTCTGGAAAATCACAGCGGCATACAGATGATCGTCATAGATATGGCAGGGTGCAGAGGTGATGGACTCGATATCCTTCGGAACCTGAGCAATGATCCCCGCTACACCGATATCTATACCATTCTCATAACAAGTGAAGATGAACCCGATGTTGAATACCTTGCTCTTCACACCGGGGCCAATGATACCGTGCATACGCCGTTGGAAATCGATCTGGTGAGGGAGCTGTTGCTCCTCTATCAGGCTCATGAGCTCAGGAAGAGTGTGAACTGGAAATTCCGGGAGAAGGATCTTCTCCTGAATGCCCTTCTCTGGCGCTCCCCTATAGGGATCGCGATCTCTCATGGGACCAATGTTGTCGGGAAGGAGATGGAAGAGACCTTCATCGTGAACTCGATGTTCGAGAAGATTACGGGAAGGACGAAGGAAGAGATTCAGGAGCTTGGCTGGGTGAATATCACCCACCCGGATGATATCGAAGAGGAACTGAAGAACTACCGGAAACTCCTTTCCGGAGAAGTTGATTCCTATGAGATGGAAAAGCGTTATATCAGACCGGACGGTTCTGCTGTGTGGGTTGATGTGACGATCGCTTCGATCGATCTTAAAGAACCTGATGAGATACACCAGGTCTGTCTTATTCAGGATATCTCGAAGAGGAAGATGGCAGAGCAGGCACTCACCGAGAGTGAGCGGAGCAAGAGTCTCCTATTGACCAACCTGCCTGGCATGGCCTACCGGTGTGCCAACGATGCTGACTGGACCTTCCATTATGCCTCCCCTGGCTGTTTTGACCTAACCGGGTACCTTCCCGAAGAGATCGAGTTCAGCAGAAACGTTTCCTACAAGGCTATCATCCTTCCTGAATACCTTGAAGAGGTTCGCAGTGAGCTGCTGCGTGCGATCAAAGAGAAGACCTCCTATCGGGTCGAGTATGAAATCCTCACAAAACACAACGGGACACGGTGGGTGACAGAGATCGGTCAGGGTGTAGGTGATGCGAATGGAACGGTGGAAGCCCTTGAAGGTATCATTCTCGATATAACCGACAGAAAGATGGTGGAGACGTCACTGAAATACCATAATGAACACGATATCTGGACCAGCCTCTACAACCACAGCTATTTTGAAAACTTCCTGAAGGAGACACTGGAGAGGGAGCGGACGGAATCGAGTGCGCTCATTGCCGTCAATATCAGTTCGATCTATACCCTCAGTCGTCGCTACGGGTTCCAATACAGTCAGGAAACTGTCAAGAGAGTCGCCCGTTCACTTGAGGAGCTCTGTTCAGATACCATTCAGCTCTTCCGTGCCTACGAGAACCATTTTGCCTTCTATGTACGTGATTACGGGACAAAGGATGCTCTGTTTCCTCTCCTGAAAAGTCTCTATGAAAGACTTGATGAAGTCTTCTCTATTGAACGTATCGGCTGGGGCATTGGTATTGTCGAGATCGACCAGAGTGTACATGACGGTACTGAGCAGATATTAAGGAACCTTCTCATCGCTTCCGAGAAATCTCTCGACAGTTTCTACGAACATTTCGAGTACTGCTTCTTCAATGAAGAGCTTTCAGAGAAGATCGACCGGGAGGAACAGATCACCAGGGAGCTGTATGAAATCGCAGCAGGACAGAACCCTGAGAGGCTCTACCTCCAGTATCAGGCAATCTACAACCTGGAAACCTGCTCAGTCGTCGGGTTCGAAGCTCTGGCCAGATTGACCAGCGAGCGTTACGGTAACATCCCTCCCCTTGAGTTCATTCCCATTGCCGAGAAGACGAAACTTATCATCCCTCTCGGGGAAGTGATATTCAGGAACGCTTGTCTCTTCCTGAAAGCCCTCTCATCCCGGAATCTTAGCGGGGTGAGAATCTCGGTAAATATCTCTCCCGATCAGGTGTTCAGCACGGGATTCACCGAAACGATTCTGAATATCATTGAAGAGATCGGGGTTTCCCCGTCAGGAATAGGGTTGGAGATCACAGAATCTGTCATCGCTTCAAACTTCTCGGAAGTCAACCGGGTGCTCGGTCTTTTCATAAGCAAGGGTATTTATGTATCACTTGATGATTTCGGTACAGGATATTCATCCCTGTCTCGTGAGAGGGATCTCAACGTCACCTGTATCAAGATCGATAAGTCATTCGTCGACCGTCTGATCACATTGAAGGCAGAGGAGGCTATCACTGGTGATATCGTCTCGATGGCACACAAGCTGGGACACTGCGTCGTTGCTGAAGGGGTCGAAGAGCAGGTGCAGCTTGACTACCTGAAGTCTGTCGGATGCGAAATGGTTCAGGGGTATTTGATAAGTAGACCTCTTCTCCCCGAGGATGCCGTTATATTCCTGAGAGAGCAGACATCAGGCGGAGGGAGCTTCTTCTGCACTCCTTCTTCACCATGTGCCCCGGGCAAAGGTTGATTTTCCCATCTCCCGGTCTATGATGGAAAACGGAGGTTCTCACCTATGTATATCCTGGTAGTCTATATTCCTCTCACGCACAAAGAATCGGTAAAGGAGGCTCTCTTCGCATCAGGTGCGGGAAAAATGGGAGGATATGAGAAGTGTTCATTCGAATTGGAAGGAACAGGTCAGTTCACTCCCCTTGAAGGCTCCTCACCGTTTCTCGGTGAGAGGGGAAAAAGCGAGAGGGTACAAGAGGTGAGGGTTGAGGTGGTTGTTCCCGAGGAGTGTATATCCGAAGTGATCAGGGCTCTGAAGGATTCTCACCCCTATGAAGTGCCTGCCTACCATTATTATCAGGCAGGGGAGTGACGGGTCTCTTGAGTGGGACGCCCCTTTGCAGTACACTGTCCACCACTTCCGTAGGTGAAGGGGGATTGTATGACACGAGATGAATATGTGAGACAGAGAATGGGAGAGCAGGTGCTCTTACTTGACGGAGCTATGGGTACTGCGATCCAGGCTCTTCACCTGAGCGAGGATGAC
This sequence comes from Sphaerochaetaceae bacterium, assembly GCA_963677695.2. Lineage (GTDB taxonomy): Bacteria > Spirochaetota > Spirochaetia > Sphaerochaetales > Sphaerochaetaceae > SABI01. Next base: position 1,025,575 of record CAXXUJ010000001.1, read on the forward strand.
TACCGCTACGAGGGTCGTCCGCCTGCACACGGATGCAGCGAGATCCTTTTATTCACCAGACCCGATGCGATCTATGATATTCACCTCGATTATCTCAAAGCGGGAGCTGATATCGTTTCCACCAACACCTTCGGTGCGAACGGATTCTCGCTTGCTGAGTATGACCTCAGCTCCCTCGTCTATGATCTCAACCTGGCAGCTGCAGAGCTTGCCCGTGCGGCAGTGGAAGAGGTGGAAGCAGCAGATGAGAGCAGGTATGCCTTCGTCGCCGGTTCCATCGGACCTACCGGGAAGGCTGCAAGCTTTTCGGCTTCAGCCGAAGACCTTACCCGCAGGGACGCCTCCTTCGATGAATTTGTAGAGGTGTTCAGTGAACAGGCGAGGGGTCTCCTAGACGGTAATGTCGATATGTTCCTGATAGAGACTGCCTTCGACACCCTTGTGGTGAAGGCCGCACTCAAGGCGATATACACAGAGATGGAGAAGAAGGGAAAGAACCTTCCGGTCATGGTATCGGTCACCTTCTCTGACGCCTCGAACCGTACCCTCTCAGGTCAGACAGTGGAGGCATTCGTCTCCTCAATGAGCTATTACCCCCTCTTTTCTCTCGGCCTGAACTGTTCTACGGGCATCAAAGAGATGCTCCCCCTGATCGACAGGGTTGCTGCTGTCTCTCCCTTCCCTCTCAGCGCCCACCCCAATGCAGGGTTCCCCGACCTTGACGGAAACTATGAGCAGAGTGCAGCTGATTTCGTCTCTCTTATGGCAGAGCCCCTTGAGAAGGGTCTCCTTCATATCGTAGGAGGCTGCTGTGGTACGACACCTCTTCATATCAAGGCACTGAAGGATGCGCTTAAGAGTCACCCGGCACCCTCCAGGGTACCGGTGGAAAGAAAATTCTCACTCAGCGGACTTGAGCCGTTGAGTGATCCCGATGCATTCATCGTTGTCGGGGAAAGAAGCAATGTTGCCGGTTCAAGAAAGTTTGCGAGACTGATCAGGGAAAAGAAATACAGTGAAGCGCTCTCTGTGATCCACGGACAGATCTCCATGGGTGCAACAGTGATCGATATCTGTCTCGATGATGCCCTCATCGATGCCCCTGCGGAGATGAAGATGCTTCTCCGCCATGCCATGAGCGATCCCGAAATCGCCCGTATCCCCCTCATGATCGACTCCTCTGACTGGGATGCGGTGGTCACTGCCCTCAAGGAGATTCAGGGAAGGGCGATCATCAACTCGATCAGTCTGAAGGACGGCCAGGAGCTATTCATCGAGAAGGCGAAATTTATCGCATCGATGGGAGCTGCGATGGTGGTCATGCTCTTCGATGAAGAGGGGCAGGCTGCGACTTTCGAAAAGAAAAAGGAGATCGCTCAGCGCTCCTATGACATACTGACCGAAAACGGTATCGAGCCCACCTCGATCGTCTTCGACCCCAATGTTCTCACAATCGCGACAGGAATCGCGGAACACGATTCATACGGAAAGGATTTCATTGACGCTGTTTCCTGGATCACAGAAAACCTTCCGGGAGTGAAGATCAGCGGGGGAGTGAGCAATCTCAGTTTCAGTTTCCGGGGAAACAATTTCATCCGCGAAGCGATGCATGCGGTCTTCCTCGATATGGCACGGGAGAAGGGACTGTCGATGGCTATCATCAACCCTGAAACCCAGAGTGACGGCTCTCTCCTTGATAAAGAGACCTACACCATTGTCCGTGATGCGATTCTCGGTATCAGAACCGATGCTCTCATCGAACATGCCATTGCAGTTCAGGACAGAGATCTTGTACGGAAGGAAAAGAGTGCTGACGAAGAGATTCCCGCCGGAGGACCCGAACGTCTGATCTGGGCACTGAGAAAGGGTATCGATACCTATCTCGAAGAGGACCTTACTTCTCTTGAACACCTTGAGGCTGTCGAGATTATCGAAGGTCCTCTCATGGATGGGATGAAACATGTCGGAGCCCTTTTCCAGGAAGGGAAGATGTTCCTTCCGCAGGTTGTCCGCTCTGCACGGGTGATGAAGATGGCGGTAGCCATCCTTCAGCCGAGGCTTCAGGAGGCTAAGGCGGCAGAAAGTGCAACAGCTGGAACTGTCGTATTCGCTACGGTGAAGGGGGATGTGCATGATATCGGAAAGAATATCGTCATCCTCGTTCTTGAGTGTAATAATTTCAAGGTTATTGACCTCGGGGTGATGGTACCTGCCCAGGATATCCTGGAAGCGGCCCACACCCACAATGCCGATATGGTCGCGCTCAGCGGTCTGATCACTCCCTCGCTGCGCGAGATGGAGAATGTGTGTTCATTGTTTGAACAGGAAGGGATGACCATCCCTATTCTTGTCGGCGGTGCCACAACGAGCGAGAAGCACACGGCAATCCGTATCGCTCCGAAATATCCTGCGAAGGTCTTCCACGGAAGAGATGCGACTCAGGCGGTATCCTCAGCACTGACTCTCCGCTCCTCCCATGCAAAGGAATTCAGTGCAGAGACCAATGATCGTTACAGAGACATCAGAGAGGAAGCTGAACGAAACAAGATCGTCCTTTCTCCCTACAGCGCTGTGCAGGATAAGGGGTATCATAAAGAAGAGGTTACACTGTTCAGTAACGAACCCCATATTGAAGTGATCGACTGGGTCACGGTCGATGACCTCCTCCCCTACGTCACCTATCCCAACTTCTTCAAGGCGTGGATCGTTCCACCCGAATCAGAAGAGGCTGCGAAGCTGAAGAGCGATGTATTTACCCTTCTTGAGAACCCGGAAGTGAAAAAGGCGTTCAACGACTCCATTCGTGGAGTGTACGGTCTCTTTCCGGTGATAAAGGATGAGAGGGGACGCATTATCCTTAAAAAGGGAGATGAAGAGACTGCATTCGTCTTCCTCCGTTCCCAGAAGCCAAACCGGTACGGTATGTGCCTCTCCATGGCTGATTTCGTTCACGACAGTGAACCCGATACCATCGGTATGTTCGCCCTCTCTGCCGGTCTTGCCCTTGAACCGATCGAAGAGAAGTTCAAGGAAGCGGGGGACGATTACTCCGCCCTGCTCATTGCGACCTTCTCGAACCGACTCGCAGAAGCCTTCAGTGAGTACACCGAACAGAATATCATCCACGATACGTGGGGTGTGAAGACTGTCCGTCCCGGTATCGGATACCCTGTGACTCCTGACCATACCCAGAAAAGGCAGGTGTTCGATCTTCTTGATGCCACCGCCTCCTGTGGTATCGGACTGACCGACTCGATGGTGATGGATCCGGTGAGCAGTGTCTGTGGTTTCTATTTCGGTGGGAAGGACGCAGGTTACTTCACACTCGCAGGTATCAGCGAGGCGCAGCTTGAAACCTATGTTGAGCTGACAGGAAGGAGCCGAACTGAGGTTCTGGACATGATGCCGGTCGATTTGTATAGTGAAGCGCCGGAGGAAAAAGCATGAAAGTGATAGATATTCTGAACAGGGCCGATAAGCCGCTGTTCACATTTGAGATCATCCCTCCCCTGAAGGGGCATACCATTGAGGACGTCTATGAGACGATCGACACCCTCATCCCCTTCAATCCCGCTTACATCAACATCACGACCCATCAGCAGGAAGTGGTCTATCTCGACCATCCCGATGGCTCGATCGAACGGAGAATGATGAGACGCCGTCCCGGTACCGTCGGACTCTCAGCTGCCATTCAGCACACCTATGATATTCCTGTTGTTCCCCACCTTATCTGCGGGGGGAACACCAAGGATCAGATAGAAGATCAGCTGGTCGAACTCAATTTTCTCGGGATTGAGAATATACTCGCCCTGAGAGGAGATCCGGTCAGCGGTGAGAAACGGTTCACCAGAACTCCCGGAGGGTACGATCACAGTGACGCTCTCGTTGCTCAGATCGATGCTCTTAAAAGGGGAGAGTACCTTGATAATCTCTATGACAACGGAAAGGGATGTTCGTTCAGTGTCGGTGTTGCGGGGTATCCAGAAAAGCATATTGAGGCTCCGAACATGGAGAAGGATATCGAAATGCTGAAGAGGAAGGTTGATGCAGGTGCCGATTACATCGTCACGCAGCTTTTCTACAACAACGACGCCTTCTACCGTTTTGTCGACAGCTGCAGGGACAGCGGTATCGATGTTCCCATCATTCCGGGAATCAAACCTCTCCAGAGAAAGAGAGATATTGACCTGCTTCCCCAGACCTTCGCTGTCGATATTCCCAATTCTCTTGTCTCTGCGGTAGAGAATGTTTCAACTCCTGCAGATATACGTGCAGTCGGAGTCGATTTCTGTATCTCTCAGGTGGAGGACCTGCTCAGCCAGGGAGTCCCCGGTGTTCATTTTTATACCCAGGGAAAGGCACTGGCAGTGAAAAAGGTCGCTTCAGCTACCTTTTCTTCGTAACCCCTCTCTTCGGGCACTCGCCTGAGAGCGGGCACTGAGAGCATTTCGGGGAGATCGGGGTACAGGTCTGCTGTCCGAACAGAACGAGCGCCTCATTAAGCGGTATCCAGTGGTGTCTGGGCATCACTGACTGCAGAGCCTTCTCCGATTCTTCCGGTGTTTTCGTCTCTATCCAACCCATTCTGTTGCTGATGCGGTGAACATGGGTATCGACGCAGATCGCCTCTATATCGAAACCGAGATTCAGCGTGAGATTCGCCGTCTTGATACCCACTCCCGGCAGTGCCAGAAGCTCATCCCTGTCAGGAGGGACGTTCCCTCCATACTTCTCTATCAGTATCTCAGATATCTTCCGTATGTTCTTCGCCTTTGTCTTGTAGAAACCTGCAGGGTAGATCAGCTCTCCAATCCTTTCTTCACTGAGTAAAAGCATCTTTTCAGGAGTGTCAGCGACAGCGAAGAGGGATCTGCTTGCAGAAAGAGTCACCTCATCGCGGGTCCTCAGGCTTATCAGGGTGGAGATCAGTACTCTGAACGGGTCATTTTTCTCAGAAGCGACCTGAGAAACGGAGGGGAGGGGGGTTGCTGTTATTGAGAGACTCGCCCGTATTGCGCTGAAGAGCTCATCCCAGTATGCATCATCTCTTTTCATGTTACTCAGGTATACCATCAGTCGACTATTGGGCGCAACAGCGAGTGAGTGTTAAGCTCGTATGAATTTCACTTCTATCGTACCTATAAAGCCGGTTTTGCTTGACAGGAGGGGGTAAAAGATTTAGCTTTTCAAGCACTATGATAATCGTATTGAAAAAACAGGTAACCGATGCTCAAAAGCATGCAATAAAAGATTTTCTCAAAGAACATAAGTTCAAGGTCAAAGAGATCGTAGGTCAGGAGGAGACAGTCCTCGGTGCCGTGGGCGCCAGCCGGATCGATCCGAGAGAGGTCTCCCTTCTCGACGGTGTCCTTGATGTTATTCCCATCAGCAAGCCGTACAAGCTTGCAAGCCGTGAGCTCAAGAAAAGCGATACCATCGTTCAGGTGGGAAAGGTGAAGATCGGGGGGAACCGGATAGCAGTCATTGCAGGTCCCTGTGCAGTTGAAAGCCGCGAGCAGATCATGGAGATTGCCTCGAAGGTGCGTGACAGCGGGGCTGTCATCCTTCGCGGCGGTGCGTTCAAGCCCAGGACCTCACCCTATTCCTTCCAGGGACTTGGTGAAGAGGGGCTGAAGTACCTGAAAGAGGCGGGGGAAAAGTACGACATGCCCATCGCAACCGAGATCGTGTCTCCCTCCGATGTCGATATGATGGCCCGCTATATCGATATGTTCCAGATCGGTGCGAGAAACATGCAGAACTTTGAGCTGCTGAAGGCAGTTGGAAAGACAGGGATGCCGGTACTGCTGAAAAGGGGTCTCTCCGCAACAATAGAAGAGTGGCTCATGGCTGCCGAATATCTCATGGCAAGCGGTACCGACCAGGTTATCCTGTGTGAGAGGGGAATAAGAACGTATGAGAGTGCTACGCGTAATACTCTGGACGTGAGTGCTATCCCTGTGGTTCAGAAACTCACCCATCTCCCCGTGATCGCCGACCCTTCCCATGCAACCGGTCTGAGAGATATGGTGGCTCCCATGTCGCTGAGTATTATCGCGGCAGGTGCGAGTGGCTTTGTCGTCGAGGTTCATCAGGACCCGGACAAGGCGCTTTCCGACGGTCCTCAGTCCCTTTATCCGCAGCAGTTCGACAAGCTGATGAAGGATGTGGAAGCTCTCTGCCCTGTTGTCGGTAAATCGCTGGTGAGAATTCCACGTACGAAGATCATAGAGACCTCAGAGGGAGTTGAACTCCCTGAAGCTCCTGAAGAGCTGGTTGTAGCTTTCCAGGGGGAGAAGGGAGCGTACAGCGAACAGGCGGTGCAGCATGTATTCGATGAGGGTGTGAAGACTCTTGCCTGCCGCCAGTTCAAGGATGCGTTCGAGGCTGTCGCAACCCGCAAGGCCCGTTACGGGGTTCTCCCGGTTGAGAATACTCTCGGTGGTACGATCAATGAAGTGCTCGACCTCCTCAATATCTATCCCGATCTCACAGTGGTTGGGGAGAAGCAGATACGTATCCGCCATAATCTGATCGGACTTGAATCGGCAACCCTGGAAGGGGTGAGAAAAGTCTACTCCCATCCCCAGGGAATTGCACAGTGCAGTGAGTTCATCACGAAGGAGATTCCGTTCGCAGAGGCAGTTCCCTTCTTCGACACTGCTGGAAGCGTGACCCATATCGCAGATATGGGAGATCCCTCCTGTGTCGCCATCGCAAGCGCGAACGCGGCAAAGCGGAGCGGAGTTAAGATTCTCAGGGAAGGCATCGAAACGAACAGCAGGAACTTCACCCGCTTCTATGTGCTCACCAGAGAGGATGATGCTGAAGAATTCAGAAGCGCCATCACACCCGACAGGGTTTCCATGGTCTTTTCTGTTCATGACCGTCCCGGTTCCCTGTTCGAAGTACTGAAGACACTCAGCAACTACGGACTGAACATGAAAAAGCTCGAATCACGACCTATTCCCGGCAAACCCTGGGAGTACTCGTTCTTCGTTGAGTCGGAACTCATCGATGTGAAAAAACTCCATGAGGCGGTTGATGAGATCATAGAACACACCGACAGTTTCAGGATACTCGGTACCTATAAGGGTGATACCTGATCCTCCCTCACATACTAGTTTCTTCCGAACCCGCCGAAAGGCGGGTTCTTCTGTACAAGCAGGACAGGGGAGAATGACGTCATTATACTATGATCCGTGTTCTCTTCATCTTCCTTTCTCTGTTCCTCTTCACCACCTGCAGCTGTGACCGCTCTGTAACTCTCGTCCTTTCCGAAGAGCATGAGTGGGCTAAGGTGAGCGGCAGACCGCTGTGGCATACGATCAGCTTCACCCAGGGGGATTCTCTGGGGGCGGTGTATCTACCGGTGGGTGAGAGAAGGGTGAGGCTCATCATACCCACCGGGGCGACTGTGATTTTCACAGCCCGTCCTCTCGGCACGCTCAGAGCTCTCGGGGGAGCGCTTCAGGGAGATGAGGAGGGAGGGGAGGTGATCTTGAGCAGTGAAGAGGGCGTTCTATGTACTTACCTTCAGAAAGTAAACAGGGACTGGTCGGGAGTGATTGAGTCTCTCGGATACCATACGATAGCCCGGAATGTGAGAATTGCAGGTAATGTACACTATCCTTCCCTTATTCAGAGCATCATTACCGGAAGGTATGAGGAGGAGAAGATTGCTGAAGCAGATCTCTTCTTTCACACAATAGATTCCATTCCCTCGGGACGGTATTACGAGGACGGGTATGAGGGACGTCAGTTCTACAAGGGGGAGTATCAGGCGGCGGTGCTCCCTTCCCTCTCCTGCGGGGTTCATTCGTTTATCAACCACGAACGCCTTCTCATTCTCAATCTCATCATAAGCGACCGGTCCGATATCCCTCCGGCCTACACTGTATCGACTCCCGATATCATTTTCACGATATCCCAGAGTCAGTATCATCAGATGTACTAAACATGTTGTTATCTTCCCTTAACCGCTGAAACCCGTTACACTTGTGCACATATGGAATCGATCAGAGAACTCTACCGCATAGGACATGGCCCCTCAAGTTCCCATACCATGGGACCCCGTTTCGCATCGAACAGATTCTACAATCTCTATCCTCAGGCAGCTTCCATTGAAGCGCACCTGTACGGATCCCTTGCTGCTACAGGGAAGGGACACCTCACCGATACGAGTATCAGAGAGGTGTTCCACAACCTTCATATACCTGTGACTATCATGTGGTTTCCTGAGAAGGAACTCTCACGCCATCCCAACGGTCTTATCTTCATCGCCTTCGACGAAGATGGAACAGAGATCGGAAAGGAGACCTACTACAGTGTAGGTGGCGGAAAGGTCGTTGCCGAATCAGAGGAAGAGGATGGAAAGGATTTCATCTATCCTCAGTACCTGAGGAAGATGGATCATATCCTCGCCTACTGCTCGAAAGAGGGGATGAGACTCTGGGAATTTGTGGTGAAGTATGAGGGAGAAGAGATTCTCGATTACATGAAGGAAGTCTGGGAGGTGATGCTCGATTCGATCCATCGCGGACTTGAAGAAGAGGGAGTGCTCCCCGGCGGTCTTAAGCTTGCCCGCAAGGCAAGCCAGTACTTTGCTCAGGCGAAGGATATGGGAGGAGTCATCGGGACTCCGGCCAGGGCACTGAGCTATGCCCTTGCCGTATCGGAAGAGAACGCCTCCGGTGGACTGATCGTCACCGCCCCTACCTGCGGTTCCTGCGGGGTTCTTCCCGGGGTTCTGCTTTACATCAAGAACCAGTACCACCTTTCAGATATGAAGATCTACCGTGCGCTCCTCACCGCTGCGCTTGTCGGTAACCTTGCCAAGCATAACGGGTCGATCAGCGGAGCTGAGGTCGGCTGTCAGGGAGAGATAGGTGTTGCCTGTGCAATGGCTTCAGCCGCAGTAGCGCAGCTGCTCGGAGGAAGTATCCACCAGATAGAGTATGCGGCGGAGATGGGTCTGGAACACCACCTGGGACTCACCTGTGATCCCATGATGGGACTCGTTCAGATTCCTTGCATCGAGAGGAATGCCCTTGCAACAATGAGATCTCTTGACCACGCCAGTTTCGCCCTCCTTTCGGATGGGCGTCACAAGGTTTCCTTCGATACGGTCACCGAGGTGATGCTGGAGACCGGGCAGGCACTGCCTCCCCTCTACAGGGAGACCTCGCTTGGCGGACTGGCCCGATATAAGACCTGATCTAATAGTATCGGATCATGATATAGGCGTAGGCAAGCAGGAGCGTAAGTAGCGTGAGAGGGATTCCGTAGGCGAGATAGCTTTTGAATGTGAGATTCACCTTATTTTTCTTAGCGAAGCTGAACATAATCACGTTTGCACTTGCTCCGACGATGGTTCCGTTTCCTCCGAGACATGAGCCGAGCGCAAGCGCCCACCACACAGGTTCGATCATCTCTGGATTCACCGAGCTCCCCATGATCTTCACCACCGGTATGAATGTAGCTACCAGAGGGATGTTGTTGAGTATACTGGAGAAAATTCCGGAAGTGAACAGCATTGCCGCACTCGTTCTCTGCAGGTTCCCTCTTGTGAACTCCTGCAGGAGTTCAGCCATCCTGCTGATGACCCCGACGTAATCAAGAACGCCGACCATGATGAACAGTCCCACGAAGAAGAGGATCGTATCCCATTCAAGTTTCTCAAGGATTCCCTCAAGATCCTCTCGTGTCCACAGGACAAGGATGCTCGCTCCTATGAGAGCGATGACACTCGGTTCTGTTCCGACAAGCCCATGAAGTAGAAATCCAAGGATGACCGAGCCGAGGATAATGAGAGATTTTTTCATAAGGACGGGGTTGGTGATCATCATCCTTTCATCCATCGACAGGATACGTTTCTTGTTCATTTCGGAGACGACGAGGTCCTTGCGGAAGATCAGTAGGAGAATTCCAATGATAATGAGAGAAATGATCAGGATCACCGGAGCGAGGTTCACAAGAAAGTCGAGGAAGCTCAGACCGGCTGCAGAGCCGATCATGATGTTAGGAGGATCTCCTATCAGTGTTGCTGTACCGCCTACGTTCGAGGCGATGATCTCAGTAATGATGAAGGGGAGGGCCGCTATTTCCATCTGCGTGGTGAGAAGGAGAGTCACCGGGGAGACAAGGAGAACGGTTGTCACGTTGTCGAGGAGAGCGCTTGAAACTGCTGTGATACCGAAGAGCATCGCAAGGAATGCGTAGGGATTCGCCTTGACCGATTTTGCACCCTTCACTGCGATATACTCGAACACTCCGCTCCTTTCTGTTATCTGCACTATCATCATCATCCCGATCAGAAGGAAGACAACATTCATGTCGATATGCTCGGTCGCCGCCTCGAACGGGATGAAATGGAACACGAGGTAGATACAGGCTCCGAGGATCACGGCGATCGCCTTGTTGATCTTTTCCATGACCAGCAGGGCATACACGACTACAAAAATGGCAATTGCTAATATAATCTGTAGATTCATTACGGCCTCAGCATCTTATTGATGATCTCGTTCGGGTGAATGACTCCTATCATCTCATCCTTTTCATCCAGTACCAGCAGATGGCGGCGGTTGCCCCGTATCATCATGAAGAAGATCTCAGGGTAGGAGACCGTGTCCTTGATGACGTAGGGACGGTAATCTCTCACGAGATCCTTGATCTGCATCTCTCCTTCATTTTTCCAGAAAAGCTTAAGCGGCTGAAAATCCTTCAGCATCGAGAGATTGTGGAGGCGGAAGACGTAATCGGGAAATCCCGCTTTCAGCAGGTCCACGAGGTCGAGGACTCCGCAGATCTTTCCTGTCTTCTCGCAGTAGACCGGGAGGAAATAGATGTCGTGCCGTTTCATCTGGTCGACGGCGACGGTAAGGGAGTCTGTATCTTTCGCTCTCGGCCAGTAACGGGCAAGATCCCCTGCAGTGAGGGGGGAACCGATATCCTCGGCGGTATCGTTGATCAGATTGAGGATCTGCGCGGGTGTCGTGCAGGTATCAAGCTCCTCGGTGCGGGTTCGTATCAGGCGCCCGATACCCTGCAGGGCCCTGAGGTAGACGTCCTGATTTGAACCGGAGGTCAGGATAGAAAAAATATATTTCACCTCATTTCCCGTTTCAAGGATGAGAGGATTTTCACATCTTATGAATATGAGAGAGAGTCCTTTCACTTCAGGGGAGTGGTTGTGGGGGAGCATCGTGTTGTTGCCGAGCCATGTTGACCCGAGTTTTTCCCGTTCTTCAAGAAGGGCGAGGGCCTTGTCCTTGGTAAGACCGGATCCCTTTGAGAATTCCTGAGCCAGGAACTCAAGAACTTCCTGGAGTGAGCTGAAATTCTTGTTCAGGAAGATTCTCTCTTCTGTCACGTATTTGCGAAACTGCATAATATGTCTCCGTTTCTATGAAAAATTCAGTCTCTTATTGAGTCTGTCTGTCTTATGTATGAAGGGGTAAGCGGGTGTCTGTCCTGAATTGACCTGTAATGGGAAAGCAAAGGAAGAAAAGCAGTACCTGCTGTAATCTCAACATAGCAGGAAGTGTATTGCTGTCGAGGAAAATATTCAAGTATGAGCGATGTTGAATATTCAGATAGGTATATGCCGGTCAAGGAGTTCACTGCCTCAGAGTATACGAAAAGGCCGCCTTCCGGCGGCCCTTTGAGATGAGGTTGAAATCACCCTTTCACTACTATGTTGACTATCTTGTCTGGAATGACGATTGTCTTCACTATCTGTTTGTTTTCCGTCATTTCCTTGATTCTGTCGATTTCCAGAGCTTCGGAAAGGAGGAGGTCCTTCGCCTTTCCCTTCGCTGAGTCGAATCTCGCTCTCACCTTGCCGTTGACCTGAACGACGATCTCGACAGTGTCATCCACAGTGAGCTCAGGGATGTATGCCGGCCAGTCCTGCTTGGAGACAGAGGGTTCATGACCTGCCATGGCCCAGAGCTCCTCACTGAGGTGGGGAGTGTAGGGGGCGAGGATGAGGATGAACGGTTCCCAGACCTCTCTCGGAAGCGTATCCTTTTTATAGAGTTCGTTGATGAATATCATCATCTGGGAGATGGCTGTGTTGAAATCGAGTGAGAGGGTATCTTCCCCAACCTTTTTAATCGTTTTATGGAGGAGCTTTATGATATCCTGATCAGCTGCTTCTTCACTGATTCCTTTCTGGGAAAGGCGCCATACCCTGTCTAAGAAACGGTAGACACCGGAAAGTCCTGAGGTTGACCACGGTTTTGAGACCTGGAGTGGACCCATGAACATTTCGTACATGCGCATCGAGTCTGCACCGAACTCATTGATGATCTCGTCTGGGTTGATGACGTTTTTGAGTGATTTCGACATCTTCGCGATAACACGTTCAAGAGGTTCTCCGGTTCCCTTTTCAACCCAGGTATCGGTTCCTGTCTCTTCGGCCAGTTCTGTTGAAACAAGAGTCTTGTCCTTTCTCTGGAAGGCAAAGGAGGTGATCATTCCCTGGTTTACCAGGCGCTGGAAGGGTTCTTTTGTCTCAACGATTCCGAGATCGTAGAGCACCTTGTGCCAGAAACGGGCATAAAGGAGGTGAAGTACCGCGTGCTCGGCTCCGCCGACATAAAGGTCAACGGGCATCCAGTATTCCATTGCGTTCTGAGAAGCGAGGGCTTCAGTGTTTTTGGGGTCGAGGTATCTGAGGAAGTACCAGCAGGAACCTGCCCACTGGGGCATGGTGTTTGTTTCCCTGTGTGCCTTGCCTCCGCAGACGGGGCAGGTGGTTTCTACCCAGCTGTCGATCGTTGAGAGTGGTGATTCTCCTGTGCCCGAGGGGGCGTAGGATTCAACTTCAGGGAGAGTGAGAGGAAGGTCCTCCTCCTTGAGAGGAACGATACCGCAGCTGTCGCAGTGGACGAGAGGGATAGGTTCGCCCCAGTAGCGCTGGCGGCTGAAGACCCAGTCTCTCAGCTTGTAGCTGATGGTGGGTTCCCCGATATTTTCTTTGGTGAGGTATGCATTCATTGCATCGATAGCCTCTTCCTTGCCGAGTCCGTCAAGGAAACCGCTGTTGATGTGTTTTCCGTCACCTGTGAAAGCTGATTCGCTCACGCCCTGGGCGCTCTCGAGTACTTCAATGATGGGGAGGTCGAACTTGACGGCGAATTCCCAGTCACGCTGGTCATGGGCAGGGACTGCCATGATGGCACCGGTACCGTAGGAGGCAAGTACATAGTCGGCGATCCAGATAGGGATCTTCTTCCCGTTGAGCGGGTTGATCGCATAGCTGCCGCTGAATACGCCGCTCTTGTCCTTTGCAAGGTCGGTTCTTTCCAGATCCGACTTCTGCGCAGCCTGAGTGACATAGGTATGCACTGCATCGCTCTGTTCAGGAGTGGTGAGGGAATCTACGAACGCGTGTTCGGGAGAAATGACCATGTAGGTTGCACCGAAGAGGGTGTCGCATCGGGTGGTGAAGACTTCAAGGACATCCTCGGAGTTCTCAATCGGGAAGCGCACGGAAGCACCGTGGCTCTTGCCGATCCAGTTTCTCTGCATCGCCTTAATCGATTCAGACCAGTCAAGCTCTTCCAGGTCCTCAAGCAGCCTGTCGGCATACTCGGTGATCTTCAGAATCCACTGTCTGATATTCTTTCTGGTAACGATCGTGCTGCATCGTTCACACTTTCCGTCTTTCACCTCTTCATTGGCCAGACCTGTGTGACAGGATGGGCACCAGTTGATCGGGGTTTCCGATTCGTAGGCAAGACCCTTCTCGTAGAGCTTGAGGAAGATCCACTGTGTCCAGCGGTAATATTCACTTGTGTGTGTGGAAATCTCTCTCGACCAGTCATAACTGAAACCGAGACGCTTGATCTGCTTGCGGAAATTCTCGATATTCGCTTCTGTGGTCACCTTCGGATGGGTCCCTGTTTTGATCGCGTAGTTCTCTGCCGGGAGACCGAAGGAATCGAATCCCATAGGGTGGAGAACGTTGTATCCGTTCATCCGCTGGAAGCGGCAGTAAATGTCTGTTGCCGTATACCCTTCGGGGTGTCCTACATGGAGTCCCGCACCTGACGGATAGGGGAACATATCGAGGACGTACAGTCTTTTATCTTCAGGAAATGAAGTGTCTTCCGTGACTCGGAACGACTCGTTTTCTTCCCAGTATTTCTGCCATTTCAGTTCAATTGTTTCAAAAGGATAGCTGCTCATGCGCGAATCATACCCTTGAGTGCCAAGGGTGTCAATAAAGATAGGACGCTACATCTCTTCTTCACCATCTTCGAGGACGAGACGGACCCGTTCGATCCTGTTCTTGTTCATCTGGACGATTACGTACTTGCCGTAATCGACACCGAGAATCTCCCCTGTCACAGGGATTGTTCCCATCGTCTCGATCAGATAGGCAGCCAGCGTCTTGTTCAGCTCCTGCTGGTTATCGAGATGAAGATCGAGTTCATCGCTGATCTCCTGAAGAGAGGTGTCTGCCATGATAAGGAAGGTTTTTTCATCAACCTTCTGTATTCTCAGAATATGTCCTGTCTCGTGTTCGTCGTAGATCTCTCCGAAGAGCTGCTCCACGATATCTTCGAGGGTCACGACACCCGAGAGTCCGCCGTACTCGTCTAGAACGATGGCGATCTGCTGCTTGTTCTGCTGGAACTGGAACAGCATGTCATCAACCTTGCGGTTTTCCGGAACGAAGACAGGTTCTATCATGAAATCCTTCAGGCAGCTCTCATCATTTCCCTCTACCTGAGCAAGGAGGAGATCTCTGATGAGAACCACTCCCACGATATCTTCAGGGGATTCTCTGTACACTGGTATGCGTGAGAACTTGCTGTTCACTATGGAAGAGAATGCTTCCTTGAGTGTGATCGTCTCGGAGAGAGTGAAGAGGTCGGTCCTGTGGGTCATGACCGATTTGACCGGCGCTTCACTGAAGTGAAGGACTCTCTGTACCAGAGATGTTTCATACTCATCCACAACCCCTTCATGTTCAGCGACATCAACCACATGCATAAGAGCGTCGAGAGACATTGACCCCTCTTTTTCCTTGTCGAAGAGGCGTGTGATCGCATTGCTTACCCATCTGATCACCGTGATCAGGGGGTGAAGGAGAACGGACATCCCCTTGATGATGACTGAAGAGGAGCGGGCGAATACGATGTTATGGGTGATGGCAAGCTGTTTCGGGACGATTTCCCCGAAAATGAGGATGAGAAGGGTGAGAATTCCTGTTCCGTAGCTGATTGCATAGTTTCCCCACAGGTCAAGGACAAAGGTCGTGGTCAATGCCGATGCGCTTAGGTTCACAATATTGTTCCCGATCAGTATGGTCGTGAGAAGGATATCGGGTTTTTTTGCAAGTTTCGAAGCGAGATGGCTTGTCTTGCGGTGGTCTGTTTCCAGAGCGCGTATCTGAAGAAAGCTGAGTGAGGTGAATGCTGTTTCTGAAGAACTGAAGAACGCTGATAGTAAAATCAGGACGATAATGACGGTGAGGTGGAGGATCATCTAGGCCTCCGATGCGTGTGTGTATACGATAACGGGTCTTCCATAAAGGCTACTATATACAGAGTCTCGATGAAATATCAAGTTGTGATTGATTCAAATTCATGAAATAAAAGCAGATGGGGTGTTCAGATGAAGCGGGAAAGGAGTGCCATGACAGCGCTGAGGATAATTGTCATAGTGAGGGTGAAGAGTCCGTGACGCTTTGTGCTGATATGCCAGGAAGGTTGTTCCGTCATCGCTCCTATTACAATATTTGTTGCGGAAAAAGGTGAAAGGAGTGTTCCCAGGACCCATCCCGACAAAAGAACAGTGCCGAACATAAGGGGTGTGAAGCCCAGGGCTTCAGGAGGGATCGAGACGGCGATAGCTGATCCTGCAACGATCGGATGCATGCCCATATGGACGGTGATAAAGAAGATTGAAAGGAGGCCGAGAATGATGAAAAAAGGGTGACCGCCCGCTGTTTCAGGAAGAATTCGCGAGATGAGAGACTCCACTCCTGCCAGCTGGAGTGACTTGCCGAGGAATCCGGCGCAGGTGAGGAGTACCAGTTAGTTCTTTACATTGAGTATCCTTACATCATGGTACTGCTTCATCCCTTCTCCGTATCCCTTCCACTGTGTAAGAAGCGCTGCAGCAGCCAGGGGATAGATCAACGCAATCAGGGGAATCGCAGCTGAAATTGTGATATTCATGACCGAGGTCGCCACGAGAATAAGAATGATCGGAGCGAGGGTGAGGGAGATGGTCATGATCACTCCCTTCCAATGCACGATGACTTCCGTATTTCTCTCGATCCTGTGTGCCCCGCTTCGTTTGAGCGAGTGATATATCCAGAGCATGCTGCCGGTGAAGAAAATTCCGGTAAGGATCAGCCCGTTCGGAACGAAACGTACCCAGGGTATTGAAAGTGTGTAGGTGAGAACGACGATGGCCGACCATGCCGGTGACCAGAAGCCTCCTGAAAGCTGTGCGTGAATGATGCTTGAGATGAATTCCCTGTCGGCCCCGTAGAGTTTTGAGTTTTCATAGAGAAGATTGAACATGAGGGGAACGACTCCGATCAGAATGACGACGCCGAACAGGTGGGTGAAAACCCAGGTGATACCGCAGAATACCCATGGAGAGGATACATACCTCTGTATGAAGGTTCTCAGGTCCTCATGATAATTCGAAAAGGTAAGGGGGATGCTGAGCATCGGTACTGTTATGAAGATGGCAGCAACAGCGCCGTTCTGGGAAAAAGCGGTGAGCCAGTTCTCTATCGGCACTCCTGTCGTGATAAGAAGCAGCAGGGCTGCTGCTGTGATGGTGATCGATATGATGAGGTTCGTTCTGCGAAGAGAGGGGAATGTGATGAGAATGGTGAACAGAAGGGCTATCTGTGAAGCAAGGGATGAAAGGGCCGAACCTGTGAGGAGGTGCATTCCATAGAGAATGACATAGAGGAGCATGCTGTATCTTCGAATTGCGTCGTATAGATGCATAGCTGATTTCCTTTTCCTCTCCTCTGATTCTTTGACACCCGGTAATGGTGAATGATAGGTGATGCATTTTTCAATGTCAATTGAGCCGTTTTTTTCTCCATTCATGCTTTTTCTTGTCACAAGATATGTCAGAAGAATTGTTTACAGGTATATATTGTTGTGTTGTTTTGCAAGAATATTAGCATAAAATTCTCACATTTCTTAAAAATATACGTATAAAGTTATGTGAAAATGTTGTAAAAACAATGGTAAATGTTTAATTTGTAGCAAATTACATCACATTCCTGTGAGTATATTCTCATATTAATCTATTTTAATAAATCTCTTGACATATGTGTATGTCAGGGGTAGTATTGTTATATAACCCGTGGGGTGATTCCCGGAAGGAGGGCGTTATGAAGAAGATATTGATTATTATTATCGTGATACTGACGGCTTTCTCTCTTTCTGCCAAGAAGGAAGAAGGCGGAACAGAGACAACACTGACTCTGACTGCCAGTCAGAGCGGAAAGCTCTATCACGGGTTCACGAATGCTGATAACAGTTCAGCGGAGGCGATCCGAGCTGATCTATCCGGAGCAGGCAGCGGGTCCATCTCTATTTCAGGACTTGATCTCGAAAGTAATGACCCTCAGGAAGTGGGTTTCTACAACCTCTATACCACCGGAGGCGATCAGGCTACGATAACGTTCTCGGTCAGTCCTCTCCATATGGAGATAGACGACACCGATTACTATGTACCCTACGTTCTCTCCTTTGAAACTTCTGAAGGGAATCAGGCTGCAGTCGATGGGGATATCGGAACTGATGCACCAGCGTTTGTTTCCACTTCAGCCCCGTCAGCTGTGACAGGTTCAGTGCTCACTACGAGTGGGACCGGTCTGAGATGGTTGACTCTCGCCCTCACTGCTACAGTGGACGGGACAGGAAATGTGAGTTTCGGTCTTCCTCAGACGACCGAGGATAATTATTATGTAGGTACGGTTGTTGCAGGAGTTGCAGCACCGTAGGGTTTGTAAGGCTTCTATTTTTCTCCAATACGTTATGCAGGACACCCGCTCGAATGAGCGGGTGTTGTCTTTCCCCGACCTAAAGTAGTACAGTATGTCATACATCTGTCACAGACGTATGTTTTTCTGCTTTGTGTCATATATCATGACAACATTTTTTTCAAATTGCTGTAACATATATATAAAGTGTGATAGAATTTCCCACGATGTTTAGGTATAGACCAATTGTTTATTGTGTAGAAGAATAATACTCGATTATCAGGTTGTGCTATTGTGTCTAGGTCAGGTGAATGTTAATTACGAGTGCAGTATATGCTCTGGCAGGTCTTTCCTTTTTAATCATGGGACTTGAGACCTTTCGGTCGGAGCGGAGACAGAAAGCCAATATCCTCTTTTTTCTGAGCTGCGGTTCTCTTGCCCTCTGGTCGGGACTTGTTGCCGGAGTCATGCTGTCCGAGACGGTGGAACGGGCATTGGCGTACCGTCAGTTCGCCGTGCTGTTCTGGAGTTTCGCCTACAGCTTCTACCTTCATTTTATTATTGTTCTCACGATGAGTGACGGTCGGTCAGGGCGGAATGTCAGCGTTATCAGGACCATTTTGAAAACAGCAGTGATTTACACCCCTTCAGTCTTTTCCATTTATCTCTATTATTTCAAGGAACCTTCGACTCTTGAGGAAATGGTGAAAATTCCTCTCGGCTGGGCATATCTCAATCTCCCGAGAAATCTTCTGTGGGACAACTACTTCCTTGTATTCTATCTGGTTTACATCATTGCAAGCATATTCGCACTCATGTTCTGGAAAAGGCGATCCACTTTCCAGAGAGTGAAGAAAATGGTGAATGTCATTGTCTGGTCCACCGTAGGAGCTCTGGTGGTCGGCACAATTACCGACTTTCTGCTGCCGCTCACCTCTGAAAATCCACTGCCCCCCCTTGGTGTTCTTGTCTCTCTGATTCCTATCATAGGAGTGAGGGTTGCCATAACAAAATATAAGATACTTCAGCTCAATCCATTCGGTATGGTAAAAGATATTCTCCGTAACATGAAGGAAGGGCTGGTGCTTGTCAATCTGAACTCTATAATAACCGAAGTGAACCCTGAGGCGGAAAAACTCCTCGGGTACAAGGAAAATGAACTGAAGGGAGTTCCTGTCTCTGAAATTGTTCAGGTCTCAACTATCTCCCAGTCGATTTCTGCAGATGACTCGAGTGAGCATGAGATGATCACGAAAAGTGGTGAGCTTCTCCCTGTCATGCTCACAAGCGAAACTCTTCAAGATCCCTGGGGAGATCCGGTGGGCACTATGATGCTCTTTAGGGATGTGACGGCCTTTAGAAATATTCACCAGGAGCTGAAAAAGTCTCATGACCTGCTTGAAAAGCGTGTTCTTGAGAGAACCTCACGGCTTGCCGATATCAACCAGAACCTTGAAAGCGAGATTGTGAAGAGAATTCAGATGGAAGAGAAGATCAGATCCCTTTCTTCCAAAGATCAGCTGACAGGATTGGGAAACCGGAGAGTGTTCATCGAGTGGCTGGAAAAGGAGCTGTTCGAAACGAGAAATTCACGTGACAAGCTCGCAGTCTACTGCATAAACATAGATGCCTTCAGTATGGTGAATAACACCTTCGGTCACCTCCAGGGAGATGTTCTCCTTAAGAAGATCGCTGAGATGATGAAAGCTATCCTGGGCAGCTATGCGTACATCGCAAGGAGTGAGGGTGATGATTTCCTTGTTCTCAGAAGGATCTCGGACGAGGCAGAATCTCTCTTTGCCGATGTAGATCTCATCCGTTCAGTGTTCAAGGACCCGTTCATTCTGAGCGGCAGAGAGATAACCATCACTGCCACCATCGGTATCAGCATTGCTCCCGATGATGCCCAGACCTCTGATTCTCTTATCAAGAATGCAGAAATCGCAATGGCTGTGGCAAGGAAAGAGGGGCATGATCAGTACGAGTTCTTCAAACCCGAACTGAAAAATTCGGTGAATGAAGAGATGCAACTCTCCAATGACCTTTACCAGGCTGTGGAGAAGGAAGAGTTTGAACTCTATTTCCAGCCTCAGATTGATCCTCTCACCGCCAGAATAAAGGGGATGGAAGCCCTGATCAGGTGGAATCACCCGGCACTGGGAATCATTTCTCCCGGTGTGTTCATTCCTATTTCAGAGAGAACAACTCTGATTTTAAAAATAGGTGAATGGGTATTGAGAAAAGCGTGTCAGCAGCTTCGTGTATGGAGAGATCAGGGTTATACGAACCTTGTCATTGCCGTCAATGTCTCAATCAAGCAGCTGGCGAATGAGAGACTGTACAACCAGATAGTGCAGGTACTTGAAGAAACGGGGATTCCCGCTTCCTCCCTCGAAATTGAACTGACCGAAAGTGTTCTTATCCAGAAAACGTCGGACGCGGTGGGGGAAATCAGCAGGATACGGAATCTTGGAGTTCAGATTGCCATTGATGATTTCGGGACAGTCTTCTCTTCTCTCAACTACCTGAAGATGCTCAGCCTGGACAGGCTGAAGATTGCACGGGAGTTTGTTGTCGGTATCGGAAACAGTCCTGTGGATGAAGCTATCATATCGTCAATGATCGTTCTGGGACGCAGTATGGACCTTGAGATCATTGGAGAAGGGGTTGAGACCAAGGAGCAGCTGGACTTCCTGATAGCCCGCTCCTGCGACACTATTCAGGGATATTACTACAGTCGTCCCATTCCTGTGGATGACATGACAGCCCTTCTTGAATCTCAGTAGGGAAGCGAAATCTTGCTCCCCGCATTTCACTTTCCGGGTGGACGATGGAATGTTCCAGCTGTCCCCCCCCTATCCTGACTCTATATTCCCAGCTGTTTCTCTCAACATGAAGTCAACGCAGAATGATGTCTGATCACGCTCCATAGGTCCTTAGTTGAGTGACCTAGTGGTGTGGAGCTTTGCGAGAATCTCCCGACAACGATATTGAATCAAGCGAATATATAAGAAAGTCTCAATTTAGAATATGACTTATAACACATAGTAAAATATGTGTTAAATAAAATTTTGTATAAACAAATAGTATGATATATTGTAAGTATAAGGAAGTACATACTATGAGTATTGAAGATGTAGGTAATAATGTGCGCCGGTATATGAAGCTTCGCGGTCTAACAATCCCGAAGTTGTCGGCGGAGATAAAGATGGGCACAGCCACTTTATCAAATCTCCTCAACGGGAAGTCGGAACCAAGGACCTCTACTCTTGTTAAACTCTCTGATGCGCTTGAAGTGTCCCTTGAAGAGTTGATTGCCGATGCGCCGAAACTCCATTCACTCAGGTTTCGTACTGCAAAGACCTTGAGCGGTAGGGAGAAGTCTGAACGTGATCAGCTTAAGCACGAAACAGCGATCTGGCTCTCTGATTATTGTTCCCTTGAAGAGCTGCTCCATGAAACAATGCCGTATCCACTGGAAAGGCTCAGTTGTTCTGACCCCATTTCAGCGGCAATGGCCGTAAGAAAGGAAATCGGGTTGAATAAAAATGCTCCCGTATATGATATGACCGCCCTTATGGAAGGTGTTGGAATCAAGTTGAACATCCGTCCATTCCATTTAAAAAAAACATTCGGTCTCTCCATTGGGAATATGGATGGGGGACCTGGTATAGTTGTGAATTCAGAGAGAGGTCTCTCTGTTGAACGTCAGATATTCACCATAGCTCATGAACTCGGTCATCTGGTATTGCATTCATCTTCTTACGCGGTTTCGGATGATGTTGAGGATAAGGATGAAGAGAAGGCTGCTAATCTCTTTGCAGGGGTTTTTCTCGTCCCTGATGATGCCTTGATGAGGGAGTGGGAGGAGAGTAAAGGACTCTCCTTTGTCGATAGAGTGCTTAAAGTGAAAAAATACTTTAAGGTCAGCTATCTCACAGTTCTGCAGAGAATTTCTCAACTGAATGATACAGTGGCGTACACTGACCTTATCATCAAGTTCCGAAAGGACTATAAGGTGCAATATAAGCATGACTTGAAAAATCACTACGAACCAGACGCTATCTCAGAGGATATGGTCGCGGAAATGGACCCGAATGCACTTGATCCGAGTGATTTGATGGAAGATCGATTTTCTCGACTGGTGCGAAACGCGTATGAAGAGGGATTGATTTCCATGAGTCGAGCTGGTGAGATACTGCATCTGCCTATTCGTGATATGCGTGCATTAGCAGCCTCCTGGAAGGAGTTGTGCTGAGTGCCTCAGTCGACCTGTGAAGCAGCTATCTGTGATGCGAACATTCTTATTGACTATCTCGATGCAGAGGTGACTATTTTTCGGGAACTGATTGCGTATTGGGGAAAAGTGTATGTACCCGAGCGTGTCTTGAAAGAGGTTCAGGAACTCTCGAGAAAACAAGCTGAACAATTAGGTCTTACCATTGTGAGAGCACCGCTCATTCTTCCTGTGGTCGTAGGATTATCAGTTCCTGACCGCGCATGCCTGGCTCTAGCAATACAAGAAAACTGGATCTGTCTTACGAACGACAAACGTCTTCGTCAGGCGTGCCGACAAAAAGGTGGTACAGTTATGTGGGGGTTACAGATGCTTTTTGAACTTGTGTCGGCTCATCAGATACCGGTAGCACGTGCAGAGCTAATCGCACGTAGAATCAAAGACTCAAATCCAGAGATAACAGAGATGCTGCTTGAAAAATTTCTTGCAAAGCTTCATCTCCTAGATGTAGAGATGTGCTGAGAAAGTTTGCAGTAACCATATAATGATTCAATGAGAATCACTTTAAAAAGATTCTTCGTGTAAAAAAGTCAGCAGCTGCATTGTAAACATGCAGCTTGAATCTCAGTAGGGAAGCGAAATCTGGTTGCTAGGAGAATATAACGCAGTTCCGACTCTGTGATTTTCCGAGCAGCATGGCCTTGTCCACTTTGTCAACCAGACTCTGCAGCGGCATATTCTCACTGTGGAAGCTCACCCCTAAGGTAACCGAGATATGTCCTCCCTTGAAAAGGTTCTGGAAGTCATCCTGCTCAATATCCTTTCTGATTCTCTCAGCCACTTCTTTCACCCGTTCTTCGGTGATCTCAGGAAGGAGGATGAGGAACTCGTCCCCGCCCCAGCGGGCGATATAATCCTGTACCCGGGCAGATTCCTTGAGCTGAGCAGATAGTCGCTGAAGAACCTGGTCCCCTACCAGGTGACCGTAGCTGTCATTGATTGATTTGAACAGATCTATATCAAGCATGATAAGGGCGAATTCCTGATTGCTCAGGCTTGTTCTGCTTACTTCGTACTCATAGATTCTTGCCATCTCTCTTCTGTTGAGAAGACCGGTAAGTTCGTCGGTCCTTGCGATTGCTTCGATCTTGACGATAGCTTTTTCCAGCTGTTCGTTCTTCTGCTCAAGTTCCTGACGATATTTTCTGAGCTCGACATGGGTCTGAACCCTTGATTTGAGTTCCTGAGGATTGAAGGGTTTTCTCACGTAATCGACTGCACCGAGATCGAATCCTTTGATGATGCTGTCGATATCGATCCTGGCGGAGAGGAAGATGATAGGAACGGAGGAATAGTGGGGAAGTCGTCTCAGGTTCGTACAGGTGGTGAAGCCGTCCTGTTTGGGCATCATGATATCGAGAAGAATGAGGTCGAAGACAGTTTCCTTTGCGAGTCTTTCAGCGTCGATGCCGCTGTCGGTGATGTAGATATCATAGCCGATCTCTTCAAGGATAGTCCCTGCAACTTTTACGTTCTCAGGAGTGTCGTCGACAATAAGAATCTTGATGTGCTGGGGAAGGATGTTAAGCATCGGTGCCTCCACGTTCTTCACTTTCCTCCTCCCTGGAGGAAATTCGCTCGTTCAGATCGAGAATTTCATTGAGGAGACGGCGGATCAGTGAAAGGTCATATGACTCGGCACCCTGCTGAAGGGATTTCGCCATAGTGATCAGAGACCCTGCATTGTGTTCATCCCCAATGCTGAGGAGCCTGATAGCCGCCTCATGGAAATCCTTCATGCGGTTTTTATGGAGAGCCGGTCTGCACACGGTCTGGCAGAATTCATTGAGCTGCTTTTTTACATCACCATTTCCACTCAATTCTTTCTCGGCCATTGATCCCATGATCTCAGGAAGGTCTCTCACTTCTATGCCTGATTTCTTCTGAAGGTCGTTGTCGAGCTGGTTTGAAGGCTCTTCACCGTCTATGAAGCTGAATGACTCTGAGTTGAGGTCTACGACTACGATGTTCGGCAGTTCGATGGTGAAAGTGGATCCGACTCCCGGGGAACTGTCCAGGGAGACCGTTCCGTTCATCAGTTCAGCAAAGCGCTTCACGATAGCAAGACCGAGGCCTGTGCCTCCATACTTTCTTACGTTCTGGTTTTCTGTCTGAATGAAGGGTTCGAAAATCTTCTTCTGCTGTTTCTCATCAATACCGATACCTGAGTCCTTAACTGCCAGTTTCAGGTTCACTGAACCCTCTTCTGTTCCCTGCCCGAGCACCCACACTGAGATGGAAACAGAACCCTGTTCGGTAAATTTGAAAGCATTTCCCACGAGGTTGAGAAGGATCTGCCTCACACGTATGCCGTCCATAACCAGGAATCGGGGAAGGTTGGGATCGATGTGAACTTCCATCGTTATTGACTTCTTTGTCTGTTCGTACCGGTAGAGTTCTTCAATGTCTCGTATTTCGGATGCAAGATCGACCGATTCAAGGTGCAGTTTCACGCCACCGGAATCGAGTTTGGAAAGATCGAGGATGTCATTGATGATATTGAGAAGGGTGTCGCACGCTTTCTTGATCGTCTGAAGGTGCTGCTTCTGCTGCATATCGGTTATCTGCTTATCGAGAATCATCGAGAAACCGAGAATGGCATTGACCGGAGTCCTGATCTCATGGGACATGTTTGCAATGAATTCGCTCTTCAGGTTGTTGACCGACTGCAGGATAGAGTTGCTGCTCAATGCCTTTTCAAGCTCCTTTCCCATCTCTACGATCTGGATGCCCGTTTCGTTGAGTTCTTCAACATTGAGGTTCATAGCTTCCTGATCATAGAAGCCTTCACCTATCTTCTTCAGCATCAGATTCATTTCCTTCAGCGGTTCGGAAATCCTGTAACTGAACCGCCTTGCGGATATGTAGAGGATGACAAAGAGAAGGAGGAGGGAGACGATAAGACCGAGGCCGATGAGTATGACGATTTTCATCAGACGGTCAGAAAGGGACTGAGAGATACTGAAGATTTCGTCCCTGGGGACGAAGACAACCAGGTTCCAGCCTGTGCCTTTAATGAGTGACCAGGCTGCTATCTGATCCCTGCCGCCGAGTTTGATTTCGATGTATCCGTTATCTTCCTGGCTTATTGCTGATGCAAGTGCTGTCGTGTCTTCCCTGTTGTTGATGTTGAACTGTTCGGGTTTGAACGTATCTTTGATGATAGCTTCAGAGTAGGTGTGGGTGGTCATTTCATCGAGACCGAAATCCATTTCTCCCTGCTGGGGCATCGCCATGATGGTGCCGTCTTTACTTAAAAGGATGCCGTATCCGTTCCAGGGGATATCCATCTGAAGGATCTCATTCGCAATCGTGTCTACCGTCACATCGATCCCGACAACACCTTCCAGAAAAGCGTCAGTTCCGTAAACGGGAGCAATAGAGGAGGCCATCCAGCCATGTCCTGCTGGATCGAGATAGACGTCAGTCCATACAGGAAGCCCGCTCGGGTTGTGATCAGAATCAGCTTCGTAGTAGAAGTTGTATTCCGGGATATCCATATCAGGAGGATACTGGGAACCTGTATCAAAGTAGGGATAAATGAAATTCAGGGAGTCGTAGCTGTTGAAGTAGATCGACACGAGCAGCGGATTGCTGTTCAGAAGGTTCTTCATCTGGTTTTCCTGTGTGAACAGGGAAGCCAGTCTTGATCGTTCTGAATCCTCTACTTTTGTGAGATTGCTGAGAAATACAGCAGCTCCACCTGAAGGTTTGTCGCTGGTTGTGACGAAGGCCTTCTGATCGCTGTAACCAAGCCGCTCTGCATCTTCTGCACTCATTGCCACGTTTGTCTTGAGAGCCCGTTCCGTTTCAAGCTGGTAGAAACGGGTAGAGTTCTCTATTCCTTCAAGCTGTTTCTCAATCGCGTTCGATTCCTGATAGGTCAGGTTTGTCAGATTTTCCTGGGCATCTAAAGCCAGGTACTGCTCTGTCTCACTGATCTGAAAGCGGTTCGTGAAAGCGAAAATGAATACGAATATGACAGCAATAGTTCCCATCGGGATGAGAACCGTCTTCATATAGGATCCTATAACCCAATTAAATAATTTAATTTTGTTGTTTCCCTTGTTCTCGTACATAGCTCACCTCTTGATTGTTTAGGGAGGACACTGTGTGTCGGAGAACAGATGGACGTATGGTTGTATAAGTATATCAGGTAAAAACAGAACAGCCGCACCAATTCTCGAATCGAATCTATTTTAATATGAAGATTAAAGAAAAGCTAGACTTTTCTGTTATTTGAAGAAGGAAAATAAGAGGGTGTATGCATAAATCGGTATAAGGCCTTTGACAGAGAGGGATGCCTAAAGAAATAAAAACTTATGTAAGAACTTTAGAATGTTAAAATCTAATATAAAATCATATACTGTTAAGATTTAAAAGTGTATCTGAAGTCATATTAAAATTCATCTTCTAATTTCAACTTTAATCAGTTGACATAAGATGTGAAGATTCGTACACTTAACACGTGAAAAAGATAGCTCTGTTGTCCATTCTTATGTTCTCTGTTTTCAGTGGATTCTTCCTTTTCGGAGCCTCCGGAACGGGGTCTACGGCATTGGAGCTTCATGGCAGTATTGGAGCGAGATCGCTGATAGGGCTTTCTCAAAGGATAGGGGAAGACCCGGGAATGGAGAATGCGATTCCGCTTGATTCAGGCGACATTCTCGCAGGTTCCAGCGGGATCGGCGTTGATGTGGGCCAGTGGAGCATAAGCAGTAATACATCTGTTGTGCTTGATCTGCGGGTTGAATATCTACCGTTTACCGTTGAAATTGAGGGTGCTTCGTACTCAATCCCCTACACTCTTTCCAACGGAACGAAATTTGTCTCCTCGGGGGATTCCTTCTTCGACCTTGTGAGGTCGAACGGGGTGTACAGTAGCCAGCAGAACAACGGATCCATCTATTTGAAAAGAATCGATAACGAGATCTATCCTCCAAGTTTCAACTATAATACAGTGATCACTTTTCAGCTCGAATCGAACTGATTTCCATAATTTATATATTCTGAAAAAAGTCTCATAAGTCACGCTTTTGTCATAAGATTGAGAGTTTATGCATGTGTTTGTATATGTATTAACAGAAAAAATTATGATAAATACCATAAAATATTAAGAAATGTCATATGAAGAGATTGGTTTATAACATTATATTGTAAATAGTTATAAATTCAATATATATTTTAACTGAATTATTGTATAAAAACAAGAATATCCAGTTGACATAAGTTATAACCGGGTTTATATTATAAGTGTAGATAGATTCTTGATAGGAGGGTATCAACTATGAAAAGAACACTTATCTTTGTATTGATTCTTTTGATAGCGGTGGTTTCCCTTGTAGGTGCAAATACCGCGTCATTGAGTATATACGGAAAAATTGTTTCAGATATTTCATTCACAACCAGTACTGATGGAGTCACCTTCAGCGAAGCAGCCCCTCTTGATTTGTCAGCCACAGAGCTTGCTTCGGATGGTGTCGGTGTGTACATCGGTTCATGGACTTATGCACGGACTCGTGGTGGTGCACTGAGTTATAATGTTTCGTATACCTATTCACCTTTGAGTGCAGGAACATCGACTCTTGATTATGAACTTCTTATTGATGACGGGACAACGGTTACTCCGGTTTCTTCAACGGGTGTGACGAATTTTAATGTCGGCGGAGGAGCTGCTACAGTATCAAGAGATGTCAGCTTCAGGTTTACTGCTGCTGGTGTTACAGCATTGGGAACAGCTGATGCAAGTGATGAATATACATCTGATATTCTTCTTGAGCTGATTCAGATTTAAGTCGCTTAAAGTAAAAAAAGGGACCTTTCGGGGTCCTTTTTTTATGGTCGGTGTGTCGAATTGCAGGTTTTCGGTTCTCCAAGGAGGCTGTGAGAGCTGATCAGGAAAGGATGACCGGAACTGAAGAGATTTGATAGTAGAATTAAGACACTTCATAGGTTTCTGTCAGTAAAAAATTTGATTATTGTAATCTGGTATGGATTTAATTTATTATATTAAATATATATATATTGATGAAAAAAAATGCTTCCTTTTTCGTAAAAACCGTGCCATACTTGTTGAAGACTGGTTGCTCTTGATGTAATGCGGAAGTTATATCAGAGAGCGTGGACATAAGGACTACCTTATGCTCTTGAGGAGGTGCCGCTTTTCCCGATCACTGGGAGAGCGGTTTTTTTTGTGCAATTATATATAAGTATAAAGGCTGTGAGTTTATGTTTTGTTCTTATGATGGAAACAGCATGGAGAATAGGCCTGAATACTGAATGAGTCTGTATGCAATGTTCCACATGATAATGAATATCACAGCATCGAGTATTCTCCAGGTGATCGGCTTTGAGAAGAGGGGGAGGAGGGCGCTGCCTCCTAGTGCCAGGAGGAAGAACCAGATGAATGACATTGCTGCAGCTCCGAGGGCGAAGATATAGTTCTGGGGAGGCGTGAAGGATGTGCTGATGCTTCCCAGGAGAATGACGGTGTCGAGATAGACGTGGGGATTGAGCAGTGATATGGCTATGGTGGTTGCTATGACCTGTTGTACACTTCCCTTCCCTGTTTCCCGTTTCTTCATTCCTTCAGACGGTCTCAGTGCAGATCTCAGGCTCATGATTCCGTAGATGAAAAGGAAGAGTGCTCCGCCTCCTGTAACGAAGGGAATGAGGAGAGGGAAGGATTCCACCAGGGATCCCATACCGAGTACTCCTGCGGTGATGAGAACTGCATCTATGATCGAGCAGGCCAGGGCTGTCGCGAGGTGGTGATGTCTCTGTATTCCCTTGGTGAGCACATATGCATTTTGAGCGCCAATGGCGATGATGAGAGATCCCCCGGTGCCCATGCCTGTCAGAAATGGTGATATCATGTGTGCATCATAGCTGAAGGTTCCTCACCTATGCAATCTTATATTATTGAGTCCACGGTTGTGTTTACGATGAGATGTTGTTGAGGTGGGAGCGGTGGAAGATGAATTCATCCAGAGCAAGGACTGCCGTTCCAATGATTCCTCCCCGTTCCTTGAGGTTTGACCTCTCTATGGTGATCTGTTCGTGTACGATGGGAGGACAGTTCCTGTTGAATCTCTCAATGATGGTATTGAGATAGAGGTCGGGGAGCATAGAGATGCCCCCGCCGAGAATGATGATATCGGGACGGAGGATAGCTGATGTCGTGATCAGGGCATCACTCAGGTACATGGAAGCTTTCAGGAGGATTTTTTTCTTTTCTTCATCTTCTTCAGCTTCCATGGCTAGGGCTTTGACTGAATTCCCCTTGCTGCTGTGTGCTGAAAGGGATGCTCCTGAAGCGAGAGCTTCAAGGCAGCCTGTCCCGCCGCAGGTGCACTGACCCTGGTCGCTCACTCGTATATGACCGAAAAGCATCTCAGGTGTCACCTTCTTTCCCCTGTCGTAGAGAGCGCCGTTCATATGTTCTCCCCAGTTTACATAGAACACTCTCTTCTCGTTCAGCTGGGGATTGAACCACGTCTCTCCCTGTATCATCGCAATGACGTTGTTCTCAAGAATGACCGGCAGATTTGTATATTTCTTGATCGTATAGACAAGGGGAACGTTTTGCAGCTCCCAGTGGGCGTGGTTGATGATGGTTCCCGTTGCCCGGTCGATCCGGGCCCCGGCAGAGAGGGCAATACCCGCTATCTCCCGTTCCTCCCCGACTCTCTGAATATGAGAGGAGATGTGGCGAATTAGGAGAGCCATCAGCTCTTCAGCTGTCGGCTTGGGGGGAGCGGGAATGCGTTCGAATCTCATGATTTCGCCCTTGAGGTTCACGAGGGCGAAGGAGATGGTTTTCACTCCGATATCGACGGCGATGATGGTGTAGGTATTTCTGTTCAGGTAGAGTGAAGTAGAGGGTCTTCCGGCGCCTTCGCGCAGCTTTTCTCCCTCACTGACATAGTTCTCTTCAATGAGCTGATCGACGATCTCACCGGTGCTGACTTTGTTGAAGCCGAGAGTTTTTGAAATCTGGGCTCTGCTGATCCCTTCGTTCTGTGAGATCGTATTGAGTATCCGTAAACGATTTATATGCCTGACATCTGTTACCCTAGTAAATTTCACGGCTCAATAATACATGAGTTTGCGCCGAATGTTAACAAAATTCTTGCCGATACGTTCTTTTTTCACTATGTTATGGTTCGGATAATTTAACTGAAATACTCTGGAGGAACTCATGGAGCAAAAAAAATTCAAGACGGAAGTGTCCGAGCTTCTGCATCTTATTATTCACTCACTCTACTCTCATAAAGAAATCTTTCTGAGGGAACTGATCAGTAACGCATCTGACGCGCTTGATAAACTCAAGTACCAGACACTGACAAATCCCGAGTTCAAGAGTCTGCAGTTCAATCCCCATATCGACATCAGTTTCAATGCGGATGAGAAGAAAAAGACTCTCACCATCACTGATACCGGTATCGGGATGGGACATGATGACCTTGCGAACGACCTCGGTACCATCGCCCGGTCAGGGACTAAGAATTTCCTGAAGAACATGACTGATGAGCAGAAGAAGGATTCAAACCTCATCGGGCAGTTCGGTGTCGGTTTCTACAGCTGTTTCATGGTTGCTGAAAAGGTTGAAGTGATCAGTAAGAAGGCTGGAACCGATGTTGCCTGGAAATGGTCGAGTACCGGCAAGGGTGTATTCAATCTTGAAGAAGCTGAAAAAGAAGAACAGGGAACCACTATCGTCATTCACCTCAATGAAGAGGGTGATGAGTATGCGAACCGCTGGGCTCTCGATCGTCTGATCAAGCAGTACTCAGACCATATCGCATATCCTATCTTCCTTTCCTATGATCAGGATGAGTATGACGACAAGGGAAAGAAGAAGGGAAGCGAACATAAGAGAGAACAGGTAAACTCTGCCGCTGCTCTGTGGAGAAGAAGCAAGAGCGAGCTCACAACAGAAGACTATAATGAGTTCTACAAGAGTTTCTCCTACGATACTGAGGATCCCGCCTTCCATATCCACACACAGGCCGAGGGTGTGAACAACTACACCACTCTCTTCTATATCCCTTCCAAAGCTCCCTTTGATATGTACAACGCTGATTACAAGAGCGGTGTGAAGCTCTATGTGAAGCGTGTCTACATCACCGATGATGAGAAAGAACTCCTTCCCACCTACCTCCGTTTTATCCGAGGTGTCATCGATAGTGAGGATCTCCCTCTCAATGTCAGCAGAGAGATTCTCCAGCAGAACAGGGTGATGAGCAATATCAGGAACGCTTCGGTGAAGAAGATCCTTTCTGAGCTGAAAAAGATGTCTGAGCAGAATCCCGAGCTCTACACGAGTGTGATCACTGAGTTCAACCGTCCCCTCAAGGAAGGTCTCTACAGTGACTATGCGAACAGAGATGCTCTGTTGGGCTTGGTGCGCTTCAAGAGTACTGAGGTGGAAGGCTATACCAGCCTTGCACAGTACAAGGAGAGGATGGCCGAAGATCAGAAGGCTATCTACTACCTTGCAGGGGGCAGCGAAGAGACAATCCGTCGCTCACCTCTCCTTCAGGGATACAAAAAGAAGGGGTACGAAGTCCTGATCATGGGTGATGATATCGACGATATCGTTGTTCCATCCATCGGAACCTTCGAGGATCTTCCTCTCAAGGCTATCAACAAATCGGGCGCCGTCGATGATATCGAGGAGACCGAGGAGAAAAAGAAGAAGGAAGAGGAAGGGAAAGATGTCATCAAGAGAATGAAAGATGCCCTTGGCGACAAGGTGAAAGATGTTGTTGTCTCAACACGTCTTGTTGATTCTCCCGTCGCTGTTGTCGTTGACGATAATGATATGTCGGTGCAGATGCAGCAGATCCTGAAGCAGATGGGGCAGGGAGAAGTTCCTGAGAGTAAACCGATCCTTGAGATCAATCTCGATCATCCGATGGTGAAGAAGATCGTTGACTCAGCTGATGATGAGTACGTGAAGAGCATGAGCCTGATTCTTCTTGATTCCGCTCTGATTCATGAAGGAGTCATGCTGAAGAACCCAGCTGACTTTGTCAGCAATCTTCACGAGCTTCTTTCAAAGTAAGTGTTCAGAATATTTGGTGATGCAGGCGGGATTTCCCGCCTGTTTCAATTTGAAGTTGTTTTTTAACTTCTTATCACTTGTAGACTCAGGTGGTGAGCGTTTATCATATTCATATTCCGTCCAAGGAGGAACTGTCGTGGAAAAGGGCGTTTCGCTTATAGAATCTGTGAAAGTGTGGATGAATGAGGAACTCATCGGTCTGCTGTTCAACTTGCTTGTCATCCTCCTTATTCTCGTTGTAGCCGAGATTGTGATCTCGGTACTGAAGAAAGTGCTGAAAAAGGCACTGGGGAAGAGCAAAAAGCTATCAGAGTTGTTTCAGAGGCTGCTGCTGAAGGTCCTGATCGGTCTTGCGCAGCTGGTTGTCATCATGATCATTCTAGGAAGACTGGGCGTCAACCTCGGTCCCCTCATCGCCGGACTCGGTGTAACCGGTTTCATTCTCGGCTTTGCCTTCCAGGAGACGATAGGTAATTTCCTTGCAGGTGCCATGATAGCGATCAATGCGCCGTTCAGGATAGGGGACTATATCGAAGTAGGCGGAATGAACGGTTCCGTGAAGGACATGGATTTCATGAGCGTCACCCTTGCCACTCCCGATAACAAGCGGGTGGTGATGGCCAATAAGCTGATCTGGGGTCATGCGATCGTCAATTACTCCTATACTGAGACACGCCGTGTCGAGATGGGTGTTTCCATTGCCTATGATTCAGATGTGAATAAGGCGAAGGAGCTTATCCGCACAATTCTTGCTTCGTATGAGGAGGTGCTTGAAGAACCTAAGCCTGTTGTCGAGGTGATGAAACTCGGTGAATCTTCAGTCGATATCGTGGTGAGACCATGGACGGTTCCAAGCAATTACTGGGCTGTCTACTTCCGCTTCCAGCAGGAAGTACTTGAGACCTTCAGGAAAGAAGGGATCGAGATTCCGTTCCCTCAGCTTGATGTACATCCGGACAAGTAGGGTTTAGTCTTTCAGCCGGTCAAGTCCAATCAGGAAGAGCTCGAAAGAGTCTGACCGGCTTGCCTTGGGTTTGAAACCCTTGGCCTTCACAAACGATTTTCTCATCTGCTGAAGGAGCGCCTGTTCTCCACCCCCCTGAAAGATCTTGATCACAAGGTTTCCATGTTCTTTGAGGTGTTCCAGGGCGAGAGTGTAGACCTGTTCAGCAAGGTACTCGCTCCTGCTCGTGTCTACGGAACGGTTTCCGGTTGTCATCGGAGCCGCATCGCTGATGATGGCATCATAGGGACCGTCATCAACCAGCTGCTGTCTGATCTCAGGAGAAAATGCATCACCGGTGAGAGCTTTCACATTGAAAGGAACAGGATTGAGGTTGAGAGGGTTGAGATCAACTGCGACAATCTTCCCAGTCTCCTTCAGGATTGTTCTCTGTACGTAGAGAGTCCATGAACCGGGGGCTGCACCGACATCAAGGACGGCATCCCCTTTTCTTATGATCCTGTTCTGTTTCTGGATCTCCTCGAGTTTATAAACACTCCTTGCGGGGTATCCTTCCTTTCTTGCCTTCAATGTATAGAAATCTGCTGTATCTCTTCTGCTCTTTGCCATGAGACCATACTACCACGATACAGGGAATCTTTTGTAGATGTCTCGGGGAGTTGGAATCAGAAGCGGTAGCGCAGGCTTATCTGGGGCTGAAGAATGACCTGGATGCTGTCTGTGAGGGACGATTCTCCCGATTTCCAGACCACTGAATCGACCATCTCGGTAACAACGGCGAAATGGTCGAAGAAGACTCCCTCGACACCGATACCTCCACCGACTGCGAATTCAACGGTAAAGGGAGATTTTTCATACGTATCGCTTCCTGAATTGTAGACAGCTTCGATATATCCTCTGTGACGTGCTCCTGCGACAAGATAGAGACGGCCTGTGAGCCACGTTCCGAAGGAGTCGGTGTAGACGGGGTACTGAAATTCAAGACCGGCGTTATAGAGGAGAGGTTCGGCGCCTGTAGAGTAGTCGGGGTAGGCCATTACCCCTGCTGCCACCTGATACCCGAAGGTCTCTCCCCAGTTCTGGTAGCTGAGACCCAGTCCTGATAGATAGCCTACCTGAGCACCCAACGCTTTCGGGAAACGTTCGAAGGTATTCTCTTCTGCACTGACGGAGGAAAGAGTAATGATGAGAAGCACAGCTGCTGTGATCAGGATGAACTTCTTCTTTTTCATTCCCATAGTATACACCCTCCATTTTTATCTGTGAATAGAAGGAAAGCCCCCTTACATCAAAATAAAGAATTACGGTCAAAACAGTTGTTCTTTTTACAGGAGTTTGTAGAATAGAGGTGGAAGGTGTCTATGGGCCGAGCAAAGAAATTACTGCTCCAGATGTACAGGATTAATGAGAAGACTCACCGGGTCATCATTGATATCGCACTTGATCGATATCTCGATTATTTTCATGAATGGGACAACGCAAGTTTCAGGAAGAGGGATCTCCATCCCGAACTTGCCGATTTTCTTGATCTCTGCTCTGAGGAGATTCCCCTTAGAAGGAAGCTTGAACTCAACTTCTGCATCAAAGATAGAGCGGAGGATGAACAGAAAGAACAGATGCTGATGGCTAGCTACCGCAACTACTATCAGTCGCAGCTGCAGATGATCAAACGGAGTTTGAACCGCATCTTCCGTACCGCCCTTATCCTTTTCCTCACGGCGATCGCACTCATCGCTCTCTATACTCTCCTGAAAGAGTGGAAAGGCTCCGACCTTCTATCGGAGATTGTTGTCGAGGGTATTCTTATCGGTGCCTGGGTCTTCATGTGGGAGACCTTCCACATGGTGTTCTTTAAATCCCTTGAACCGCTTCTGAGAAAGAGGGAACTGAAAAGATTCCTCGATGCGGATCTCGTCTTCCGCGCAGAATCCTCCCTTTCACAATGAAAGCATCTCTCAATAGTTCTCAGAGAGGCAGTTGAGCTGTCAGGGTAAAAAAAGGGGAGGTCAGCAGGAGGTTTGGGTGGGGAGAGAATCACTGCTGACCCCCAAGGAAAATCACACTAAAGGAGGTATGAAAAAAAACTGTTGCTCTGTACAAAATAATAAGCACTCACTGTGCCAAGATTGGTAAAATGACATATAAAATGTTTAATTAATTTTACAATAAGTAATTATATCTATATTTGAAAAGCATGAAGCTTGTCATGGGATTTGGATTTGATGTAAAATATTTTCACACTGAAGAAAAAGTGAGCAATGCATGCACAACTGGCGAGTTGCTTTCCAGGTACTATACCATCTCTTCTTCATCACCTTCATACTCACAATTCAAGAATAGATTCTCCCAGGTAATCCATTGCCTCCACCCAGGCATTGGCTGGTCTGACTGTGCGTACGGATGTTCGCCTTTGTATTGCAAGTCTGATTTTTCAAAGAGAGATTGGAAGAATTCTCATGGGGACTGTATTGGAAGGGCAAAGAAAAAGGAGGTCAGCAGGAGGTTTGGGTGGGGAGAGTCTCTCTGCTGACCCCCAAGGAAATTCACACTAAAGGAGGTATGAAAAAAAACTGTTGCTCTGTACAGAATACTAAGCACTCACTGTGCCAAGATTGCTGAATATGTGAGAGAAATGTGGTTAATACTTTTAATATAAAAGGTTGTGAAATCAAACTGGGAAGGGATGTGGCTGAGTTATCACTTTCATGAATGTGAAATAATTTCACACTGAAGAAAAAGTGAGCAATGCGTTCACAATTGACTATTCGCATCTCTGTAGCTATGTTTCTTGTATATGAAACAGACTTTCCTTCACCGAAAATTCCGGTACAGTTATACAAACGTAACGTTGAAGCTGATTATAGCGAACGTGATTGTATTCATGTTCACCATGGTCTCAAGCAGACTGACAACCTATCTGGCGATGATTCCCGGTGCCGTACTGTATAACCACTGGTACTGGCAGTTCTTCACATACATGTTCGTACACGGCGGTATTGGTCATCTGTTTTTCAATATGTTCGGACTGTGGGTATTCGGCATGCCGGTGGAGAAGCAGCTAGGATCGAGGGAATTCCTCCTCTTCTATCTCCTGGTAGGGACTCTAAGCGGGATCTTCTCCTTCATCTTCTACCTTATAGCTGGAGTGAATGTGGTACTTGTTGGAGCATCTGGAGCTATTTTCGCTGTACTCTTTGCTTTCGCCATTTTCTATCCCAACGCACGAATATTCCTTTTCGGCATACTGCCGATGAGGGCTCCGATCCTGGTGATTCTCTATGCGGCTGTTGAGCTGTTCAATCAGGTCACAGGAAGTGTCGGAGGAGTTGCCCACCTGACCCACCTAGCAGGGTTTGCATTTGCCTACCTCTATCTGGTGATCAGGCTGAACATTCATCCGATGGATGTCTTCAGGCGACTCTAGAGGTATTCGGGATACTTCTTCTTGAGAGCGCTGAACTGTTTCTTGATGACTTCATAGATGATTCTTATTCTCTCATCATGGTGTGTGAATGCGGACTTCATGGCATTTGTTGATATTTTTTCAAGGTTATGAAGAGTGAGGTTATAAGCTTCGCAGGCGAGTGCCATCTCCTTGGTCAGTGTCGTGTTGCTCATAAGACGGTTGTCGGTTGAGAGGAAGACTCTGAAGTTGTTTCTCAGGAAGGTTTGGAACGGGTGAGTGGTGATATCATCGGCGGCACCTGTTCCCACGTTCGAAGAGAGACACATCTCGATCGGTATTCTCTTATCCTGCATGAAATGGGCTAGGGATCCCATCTTTTCTATCTTTCCCCTCTCGATATCCATATCATCAATGAGGCGCGTGCCGTGACCGATGCGATGGGCTCCGCAGATCTGAATTGCCTGCCAGATCGATTCGAGACCGAATCCTTCTCCAGCATGGATCGTAATGTTGAAGTTCTGGTTCCTGATGTACTGGAAGGCTTCAAGGTGCGCTTTCGGAGGATTCCCCGACTCATCACCTGCAAGGTCGAGTCCGACAACACCTCTATCTCTATACGCGACAGCGAGTTTCGCGATCTGAAGGGAGATATCAGGTGACTGATTTCTCATGGCGCACAGAAGAATTCCGTAACTTATCCCAGTCCGTCTCTTCCCTTCATCCATTCCGTCCAGAACCGCTTCCACGATCTGTTCAAGTGTAAGTCCTTTCTGGGTGTGTAGTATGGGAGCGAACCTGATTTCGGTATAGACCACGTTATCCTTCTTCAGATCCTCCATCGTCTCTATAGCTGTCCTTTTCAGAGCTTCTTTCGTCTGAAGGACGGAGACTGTGACTCCGAAGGTCTCAAGGTAGAGGGGAAGAGATTTTCTCTCGCAACCGCGATGGAACCACTGCTCAAGAGCTTTCGGGTCCGTTTCAGGAAGGGTGATATCGGCCTCGCGGGCAAGGTCGATGATTGTCTCTATTCTCATGGATCCGTCGAGGTGATCGTGAAGCTCAACTTTCGGAACCTGTCTGATAATGTCTATCGGTATCATGAATTCATACTACTATAGGAGAGATGCCGACGGCAACTATATTGTTGTTTTCACCACCCGAGACCTTTACTTATTGTTCATAAATATGGTTATATACCCATAAATTAAGATCTTCAGACAGGAGGACCATTATGGACCAAAACGCCTTGCAAGAAAAATTGTTTTCCCTTTGTGACAGGGCTAAGGGAGGGAAGGAAATCGCTTCTCTCATCGCACAGGGAGCAGATGTACATGCAGAGGACTCTTTTGGACTCACCCCAGTTATGCGTGCTGCACTGTTCAGCTCCAGCTCAAAAGTGATCGAGACACTCGTAGCGAACGGAGCAGATATCAACAGAAGAGAACCTCAATACAAATCGACAGCGCTTCAGCTTGCGAGCAATCATAATCAGCATCCGCAGATTATCGATGCACTTGTAGCTGCAGGAGCAGATCTCTATGACGTGAACTACCTCGGGGAAACCGCTTTGATCATGGCTGTGAACAGCGGTAATGCAACTAAGGTCATCTCCGCTCTCATCAAAGCTGGAAGTGACGTGAATGCACGTGACTACCAGGACAAGAGTGCACTCGACTATGCTAAGGAAGCAAAGAAGCACTATGTAGTGAAGATCCTGAGGGCCGCAGGCGCTGAGGACTGATTCTTTTTCATCCGATAATAATTACGGCTCCCTGCTCAGATGAGTGTGGGAGCCGTTTTATAGGTACGTGTTTCGAACTTATTTCAGAGCTGCGATGAGTTCCTCAACAATGTTCTTGAGTGCCTCTGCAGCACCTTCGATGGGAAGGGAGTGCATGGTGCCCAGATCGCTTCGGTACTTGAGTTCAAGGTTTCCTTCCTTGAATCCCCTATTACCCAGAGTGATTCTCACAGGAATACCGAGCAGGTCGGCATCAGCGAATTTGACTCCCGGGCTCTCCTTTCTATCATCATAGAGGACGCTCAGGTTTGCCGCTGTCAGAGTCTTGTAGATCTCTTCACTGACTGCCTGATCTTTCATCAGGGAGACGAAATGGATCTGGAAAGGACTGACTGAAATCGGGAGTTTCAGGCCGTTTTCATCCTGATACTCTTCTGCAAGGCAGGCGAGCAGTCTCCCTACGCCGATACCGTAGGAGCCCATGATAACATTCTGTCGTCTTCCGTTCTCATCCTGGTAGGTGAGTCCCATTGACTCCGAATAACGGGTTCCAAGCTGGAAGATATTTCCAACCTCGACGCCGCGGTTCATCTTGAGTTCACCTGAACAGACAGGACAGGTATCACCTGCTTTCGCCGAAGCTATATCGGCCACTGTTCCCTTGTAGTCTCTCTCGAAGTTGGTGTTGATGAAGTGATATCCCTCTTCATTCGCCCCGGCAACCATGTTGCTGCTTTCAGCGACCGAGTCGTCGACAATGACGATGACATCTTCTGCAGCTCCGATAGGCGAGCCGTAGCCGGGGAACATCTTCTTTTCCTTGATCTCATCGGGATGAGCAGTTCGAAGCGCATTGGCCTTTGCCGCATTCTGCAGTTTGTTCTCTTCTACTTCCATATCACCACGGATGACTCCGATGATAAGTTTCTGTACTTCTTCATTGGTCTCAGGGTCAACGAAGGTTCCCATCATGAAGAGCGCTTTCGCACACTGTGATTCCTTGACTGAGAGGAACTGTGCAAGATCTTCGATGGTTGAGGTTTCTGGGGTGTGGACTTTCTCAAGGGGGAGCGGTTCTCCGTTCTTTTGGGTGTGTTTGACAAAGGTCGCGACCTGCCGGTTCGCTGTGTAATCACAGGAAGAGCAGGTGACGATGGAGTCTTCACCGATCGGAGAGAGGTACATGTATTCATGAGCGACCTTGCCTCCCATCATGCCCGAGTCGCTTCCCACGGCGATGGTGGGGAGTCCGCAGCGGTTGAATATGTTGAAGTATGCTTCGTAGTTCGCCTGGTACTGTTTCTCCAGCCCTTCGATGCTCGTATCGAAGCTGTAGGCGTCCTTCATGGTGAACTCTCTCACACGGATCAGCCCTGCACGGGGTCTCGGGTCGTCTCTCCATTTTGTCTGGATCTGGTAGACGAGCTGGGGAAGCTGCTTATACGAGTCGATCTCATGGGTTGCGACGGAGGTGACACACTCTTCATGGGTCATGGCAAGAACCATATCCCTTCCGACACGGTCGTTGAATCGAGCCATTTCCTTGTCGATGCTGTAGTAGCGCCCTGTCTCTTTCCAGATGTCTGCGGGGTTCACGACAGGCATCTCTATTTCCTGTCCGCCGATGGCATCCATCTCTTCACGAATGATCTGTTCGATCTTCCTGATGGACTTCACTCCGAGGGGCAGCAGGGTGAATATTCCAGCACCAAGCTGTTTAATAAAACCGGAGCGCACTAAAAGTGCATATCCACGGGTATCAGCGTACGCAGGGT
This sequence comes from Sphaerochaetaceae bacterium, assembly GCA_963677695.2. Taxonomy (GTDB): domain Bacteria; phylum Spirochaetota; class Spirochaetia; order Sphaerochaetales; family Sphaerochaetaceae; genus SABI01. The sequence goes on from CAXXUJ010000001.1 coordinate 1,065,804, forward strand.
CTTCCCGAAGGGTACGGGAAAACAGTTGAGACATTTTCATGCTCTTACTCTCCTTAAGGATTCATAGGTCGATAGTATCGAGAGCATTGTACCAAAACTCTTACACTCACACAACATTCTTCACTTCTCTTTCAGAGGGAAACCCGTTAGAGTGTATGAATAAAGGAGATACTTCGATGGATATTTCTCAGTATGACGGTATACGCCAGCAGGTAGCGGACATCATGGGACGCCTCTACAGAACGCGTCTGACGACAACGAGCGGAGGCAACATTTCCTTCCGCCTCTCCGATGAATTGTTCTGCATCACACCGAGTCAGGTAGACAAGGGAAATCTGAGTGCTGATGTGATAGCTGTTGTCGGTTTCGATGGTACGAACTACACTCCCCATCTTCGTCTCAGTATCGAGGGAGAGATGCACAGGAGAGTGCTGTCAGCCCGTCCCGATATCGATGCAGTGGTTCATGCCCACCCTGTCTACGCCTCCTCCTTCACTGCTATGAAGAAACCTATCGACACCAGGCTGCTTGCAGAGAGTTTTTATCTTTTAGGGGAACCCTACCTCGCTCCTTATAAGAGAATGGGAACAACTGATCTTGCAGATTCGGTGGCAGAGGGAATTATGAAATCCGATGTGATTCTCATGGAAAATCATGGTGTGCTGACGGTAGGGAAAACACTGCTTGGTGCCTTTGATCTCATCGAAGTACTTGAAAACAGTGCGAAGATGACATTCATCACAGAGATGATGAAGCTTTCCGGTGCCGGTATCTCGCCCCTTGATGAGAGTAGATGTGAAGAACTGATAGAGATGAAGAAGGGGTAGGCATATGAAGCTCAAGCTGGAGACTATTCCTGTATGGGATGCCTTTTCCTCAGAGAGTGAATGTCCCTTGTGTCTTCTCATGGCAGCTTCCGAACAGGATGCTGTTTCCTATTACACCGGATCGTCGGTGATGCATCCCGAAACCAGGGTGCAGGTGAACACAAAGGGCTTCTGTCCCACCCACTGGAGCGCTGTCCTGGAAGGGGGGAGCGCACAGTCAGTGGCTCTTCTTTCCCATACCTTCCTCCTTGAGACGATGAAGCAGACAGAGAAGAGTCTCGATTCCCTGTCTCAGCCTTCCAGGGCAAAGAAGTTGAAGAAGATGGCTGCTGATTTCATCAGCACGCTGAAAAGGAGATCGACCGGCTGTCTTGTCTGCGACAGGATGGCAGAGAGGAGAGAGCGATATCTCTACACGATCATTAAACTCTACTTCGATGATGCTGAGTTCAGGGAGATGTTTCTCGGCAGTAAGGGGTTCTGTCTGTATCACACGCAGGATCTTATAACGATGGCTCAGAAGATGCTCAAGGATAAAGATTATGCAGTGTTCATCAAAGATATGGCTGTCGTTACTCAGAAGAATCTGGAAAGAATGGCATCTGATGTACACTGGATGACTCAGAAATATAAATCGGAATTTGCTGACAGTCCATGGAACGGGTGCGAGGACGCACACAGAAGGACAGTGAAGACCTTTACCGGTTCTGGACGCCTTTACGCCTCACAGAAGGAAGAAGGCTGAGTTGTTTGACCGTTGACCCGATTTCCCCGCTCTCTATCCTTTTTAAAAAAGAGAGATGGTGGTACTCGATATAGTAATGGAAGTAATCGACGTACATCTCATCACTCTGGTAGATCAGCAGGTAGTCGCTTTTCGGCAGAACAGCGAGGGCAAGCGTAATAGGGCAGCCGGTTCTCATCCTGAGAGCATGAAGTGAGAGAAGTTCCTTCTCACTCAGATAGCTGCTCCTCACCGATATGTTCATGAGAAGTTCATCCCCTCTCTTTACCGAGATATCGGGTATGAGGGCTTTTGAGTCGGTTGTGACAGGGACCCCCATGTGGACACTGAGAGATGAAGTATCGTCTGTGAGTTCGTTTTCCAGTGTGTGGGCGATACGGTAGGAGAACGGGACTCTCTTCGACCGGAGCAAGAGTATATCCGCACTCTCTGTCACCACTGCCTTGAGTGAGTGGAGGAAGGTCTCAAAGAGATTTACATGTGAAGATCGTTCATGTTCTTCCTGTTTCATCTGTTACAGATTGTATCACACTGAAAGTGTTTCATGGAAACTAATCTCCCATTTCATCTCAGCAATTTTTCCAAGGGTATTGAAGACCGAACAGTACCGTGTCGCTATCTCGAATGCCTTGGTTATCTTCTTCTCATCCGCTGCGCCTGTGACCGAGACTGTCAGATCCACGTTAGTGAGCATCCCTATTTTATCATCACCCTTGACTCCGGTGATCTCCATATCCATTCCTGCATACTCAGCTTTCATCTTCTCTGAAACGGATTCAAAGGTTCTGAACAGACAGTAGGAGAGTCCTCCGAGGAGCAGTTCATAGGGAGCAACTGTTCCATCTTCCCTTCCCAGAGATACTTTCGTTCCTTTGTCGGTTACGAGCACTCCATCGTGCTGTGTGTAGTTCGTTCTGATATGTATTGCTTCACCCATCATTGACTCCTTCTACGGTGTTATTAAAAACATAGCGTTAAAAGTATCAGTAGTAAAGCAGGAAGGGAGAGAAAGAGGGTATGAGCTATATCGTGGTGATGCAGTTCGTTCCTGCCATTGCCCCGCTCGACCAGGCTGCCTGGAGGTTGTACCCTCCCGTTTCACCATCAAGGTCGAGCACCTCCCCGCAGAAATAGAGATGAGGAGTGATCTTCGATTCCATGGTCCTTAGGTCTATTTCAGCGAGAGAGACTCCACCCGCACTCACCATAGCACGCGAGTTCATCCCCTTGAGAGAGATATCGAAAGTCATACCGGTCAGATCTCTGCTGATCTTCTGTATATCCTTCTTTCCAATCTCTGCTCCCTTTCTTGTTCCCTCGATATTGTTTGAAGAAAGGATGAACTCAAGAAGGCGGCGGGGAACTCCTGTATCAAGCAGGAGTGTGATGAGCTGTTTCTTCCCGTCTCTGTTGCATAGACTTTTAATCTTCTCTGCCGTTACCTGCTCGCTCTCAGTGACGTATGATACCCTGATCCGGTCCTGTCCCTTCATATAGCGGGAGCTGTGCAGTACCACAGGTCCTGAAAGACCTGTATGAGTGAACAGGAGAGATCCCGTACTCCTTACCTTTTCATCAACAGAGACAGCAGCATCGTCAATCGAGATTCCGCTCAGTGAGGAGGAGAACCTGCTTGTCACCTTGACCGGGGAAAGGGAGAGACGAGGGGTCACTACATGATGGCCAAGGCTCTGCGCAAGGCGGTAGCCGTCTCCCGTGCTTCCCGTGTTCTGGTAGGTGAATCCTCCGGTGGCGATGATGAGTGCGTCACAGAGAAAATCACCTTCAGGGAGAATTATCCTGTACTGCTGTTCTTCCTTCGTTACAGCTGAGACCGGTGATGATGTATGAATCTGTACTGCATGCTCTTTGAGAATTGACGTGAGCGTCTCTATGACTTCCCGTGCATCTAAGGAAGAGGGGAAGACTTTTCCGTCCTCTCTTGTTGTGAGTGAGAGTCCATGGCCTGTAAAGAATGTCATGGTATCGGAAGGGGAAAAGCGGGAGAGGAGAGAGAGCATTTCTCTCTCATGTTCAAAGTAGTGTTCTGCCATTTCCCTGACGCTGCTCTCATGGGTGATATTGCACTGAGAGGAACCGGTGATGGCGAGTTTTTTACCTACTGAGGGATTTTTCTCGAATATGTGGATACTGACGGATGTGTTCTGCTGCCTTGCCGCGAGTGCGGCATGGACGGCAGCGAAAAGACCGCCTGCACCACCGCCTATGACGGCGATGGTGAATGCCTTATTTCTTTTCATCCTCTTTGATGATGAGGTGAAGGTCATCAAGCTGCTGCTGATCGACATAGGAGGGAGAGTCATCCATCGGAGAGACTGCTGCGGTGTTTTTCGGGAAGGCGATCACTTCCTTGATTGAAGTTTCTCCTGCCATGATCATCACCATTCTATCTATTCCCGGTGCGATACCGCCGTGGGGAGGAGCGCCGTACTTGAATGCGTTGAGGAGGAAACCGAACCGTTCTTCAGCCACGTCATCTGGGAAGTTGCAGATTCTGAATATTCTCTTCTGCAGTTCCACGTCGTGAATTCTGATCGAACCCGAGGCAACTTCGTAGCCGTTGAGAACGAGGTCGTAGAGGTCTCCCTTCACTTCACCCGGGTTCTCTTCAAGGGTGTCGAGGTACTGAGCCTGAGGCATGCTGAACATGTGGTGAGCAGCTTCCCAGTGTTCCTCATCCTCGTTGTACTCGAACAGGGGGAAGTCGATGATCCAGCAGAAGGCGAACTTCGAGGTATCGATGAGGGAAAGGTCGTTAGCGAGTTTGACTCTTACTGCACCGAGGGCGGCACAGGTGACCCGCCAGGAGTCTGCAACGAACAGGAGCATATCTCCTGCCTCCGCTCCGGTATAGCTTATGATCTTCTCTTCTGCTTCGGTGAAGAATTTGCTGATGCCACCTTCGAGGTGACCTTCTGCATTCACTTTCATCCAGGCAAGGCCCTTCGCTTTATAGACCTTTGCGGCCTCTTCTAGGCTTGTGATATATTTCCGTGAGAATGCGACACTCTCTGAAGCGGGAGCTCTGAGCACCTTGACCGTCCCACCGTTCTCGATGACGCTGGTGAAGGTTGCGAACGAACCCTCCTTTGCAAGGGAGGTGAAGTCCTGCAGGGGCAGATCATATCTGAGGTCAGGCTTATCGACACCGTAGGTGTTCATTGCCTCTTCCCAGGAAAGGCGGAGGAAGGCTTTCTCAGTTTCGTACCCTAATGTCTTCTTAAACACATCATGGAATAGCTCTTCCATCAGTGAGAGGACATCATCTCTCTTCACGAATGAAAGTTCCATATCGAGCTGAGTGAACTCAAGCTGTCTGTCACCGCGTGCATCTTCATCACGATAGCATCGGGCTATCTGGAAGTACTTGTCAAAACCGCTCACCATCAGGATCTGCTTGAGCAGCTGGGGGGATTGGGGAAGGGCGTAGAATTTACCGGGGTAATGGCGGGAGGGAACAAGGAAGTCACGTGCTCCCTCGGGAGTTGATTTGATCAGGGTCGGGGTCTCAATTTCATAGAAGTCCCGTTCACTGAGGAACTCTCTGATGGCACGGATGAAATCGTGTCTCAGCTTGATCCTCTTCTGCATGCCGCCGCTCCTCAGGTCAAGGAAACGGTACTTGAGACGGGTGTCTTCCTTTGCATCCGATTCTTCATCGATCTGGAAGGGGATAGGTGCACAGGTGCTGAGGATCTCAAGTGAAGAGGCTTCCACCTCGATCTCGCCTGTCTCCATTGAGGAGTTCACCATCTCATCAGGTCTGCCAGCGACAACACCTTCGATACTGATACAGTATTCGTTATGAAGGGATGCAGCGAGTTCCTGCACTTTCTCGTCAGCTGTGTCTGAGATAACGACCTGGGTAATCCCGTACCGGTCACGAAGATTGATAAAGTGGATTCCACCATGATTTCGTGTTCTGTGTACCCAACCATTGAGAACGACTGTTCTCCCTACATCACTTTTACGGAGTCCTCCGCATGTAACAGTTCTCTGCTTAAATTCCATGACGGAAATATAGCACTAGAAAGGCAGTTGTATCAATGTGTACGTACCCTTATCTTCACCCGATGCTCCCTGTTCATAGGTTCTTCTGCGTGGTACAGTTGTCTTCATGGAAGCTGTCGTACTTGCCGCGGGAAGCGGAGAGAGAATGGGAGGGCACAAACTCACCCTCAATTATGAGAAAAAACCTCTTATTGTTCACGCGGTGAACGCTGCATTGGAGTACTGTTCCAGAGTGATTGTTGTGACCGGTTATTTCGCAGATGAGGTGCGATCCGCACTCGATGAGGCAGGTCTGATCGGGAGAGACAACGTCACTGTCGTCCATAACAACCATCCTGAACACGGACAGTTCTCCTCGACTCTCACAGGATTGAAGGAAGCAAGTGCTGGTGAGCATGTCGCTATCGCAGTGGGAGATGCTCCCCTGGTCTCCTCTCTTCATTACCGTTTTCTTGATGAGCACCTCGGTGAATATGAGGGGGTAAGAGTGTTTGTGAACGGGATTCCCGGTCACCCTATGCTCTGCAGTTCTTCCCTCGTTGCTTCAATGAGAGCGAGCACCGGGTACTCTTCAGTGAGAGATTTCCTGGTAGGAAAAGATATTCTGAAGATAGAGGAGAAGGACCCCTCCTGGGTGACCGACATAGATGATCCCACCAGCTATATGCTGCTGGTGAGGAACTGCAAGCTCTGATTCCTAGGCCTTTCTCTTTTTCTGATGGAGAGTCCTTTCGATCCTCTGTTCATTGGCTATGGCAAGCATCAGTTTGATTCTGTTCTCCTGGTTCACCTTCGTCGCCCCCGGGTCGTAGTCGATAGGGACGATATTGATGTTCGGGTCCTCATCCTTGAGTGCCTTCACCATACCTTTTCCCGCGATATGGTTCGGCAGGCAGCCGAAGGGCTGTGCGCAGATGATGTTGTTGTACCCTGCATGGGACAGATCCTTCATCTCTCCGGTAAGGAGCCAGCCTTCACCCATCTTGCAGGATAGGGAGATCGTCTGCTCTGCAGATTTCACGCTCTCCTGGAACGGAATGGGGGGAGTGTAGTGAGGAGCCTTTCCCACCTCATCTATGACAATGCCTTCGAGACGGACGAGGTAGTTGCGGATGAAGGTCATGATGAGTTTCCGGATAAGGGAACCGCCGTAGAGGTCGACATCGATGATCTGATTCTCAATACCGTACATGAAGAAACCCATGATTCCGGGAATCATGATCTCGCATGACTGCGAGAGGAGGAAATCCTCAAGGTGGTTGTTGCCGAGGGAGGAGTACTTCATATAGATCTCACCGACTATACCGACCTTCACAACCGGTCTGTTATAATCCTTTTCGATCGAGGCGAAGTCTTTCACCATTGCCTTTATGTTCCGTTTCATCGTCTTGATACGGAAGCCGCGTCCCGACATGAACTGCTTCTTCATGTGGTTCATCCACTTGTCCACTTTCTTTACAGTCTCTCCCTGATGTACCTCATATACCTGGGACTGATGTTTGAGCAGCATCAGGGTATCACCATAGACAAGGGCAGCAATGCCTTTTCTCAGCATGCTGTAGGTGATTGCGAAGCCGCTGTTCTTGTTCATCCCCTTGAGATTGAGAGAGAGGACGGGAATCTGTGAGTATCCTGCGTTGATCAGGGCTTTCTTGAGGAGGTGAATGTAATTGCTCGCTCTGCAGCCGCCTCCGGTCTGGGTGATGGCGAGTGCGATGCGGTTCAGGTCATACTTTCCACTGTCTAGTGCATCGATCATCTGACCGATGACAAGGAGTGCGGGGTAACAGGTATCGTTGTGTACATACTTGAGTCCCTTTTCTACAACCTGAGGTCCTTCATTGACCAGGAGCTCTACCTTGTAGCCCTCGGTTTCGAGAACATCCCTCATCAGTGAGAACTGGATGGGCGCCATGTTTGGTGCAAGTATCGTGTGTGTCTCACGCATCTCTCTTGTGAAGACGGGTTCATTCTCCATGGGTTCGTTTCTCCTCATTGAGTGCCGAGAGCAGGCTTCGTATACGTATCGTTACCGCTCCGAGATTCGTGATCTCATCGATCTTCAACTGTGTGTACATCTTCCCTTCTGATTCGAGCATCTGCCTGATTTCGTCGGTTGTGATTGCATCTACTCCGCACCCGAAGCTGACAAGCTGTACCAGGGCCATTGAATCATCCTTAGCCGCTATCTTTGCAGCATTGTAGAGTCTGGCGTGGTAGGTCCACTGGTTAAGGACATTCGTTTTGATCTTCTCCTTGGAGGGGGGAAGAGAATCTTCGGTGATCACGGCACAGCCGAGTGATGTAAGGAGGGTATCGATTCCGTGAAGGACTTCAGGGTCGGCATGGTAGGGTCGTCCTGCGAGGATGATAAGCTGTTTGTTCTCCTCTTTCGCTTCCCTGATGATATTAGCTCCTGCATCAATGAGTTCCTGTCTGTATGTCTCATACCCCAGGAAGCCTGCTTCGACCGCTTCCTTGAATCTGGGGAGGGTCATTTCGGGGAAATGCTTCTTCAGTTCCTTCAGCATCTTCTTCGGGTACTTTCTCAGTCTCTCGAGGTCGATGGGAGGACGTATGAAGTCTATCTCCTTCAGTTCATCCATGCTGGCATGGAGTGTTTCCGGGTAGTAGGCGACAACGGGACAGTTGAAGCGGTTATCGCTCTGGTGGTCGTCAAGGTTGTAGCTCATCACGGGGTAGAATATCTGGGAGACTCCTGCATCCAGGAGGGATTGCATATGGCCGTGCATCAGTTTCGCAGGGAAGCAGAGGGTGTCGCTGGTGACTGAGGCCTGTCCGCTCAAATAGAGTTTTCTGTTTGAGAGAGGGGAGAGGAGGATGCGTTTGCCCAGGGTTTCAAAGAACGGTTTCCAGAAGTAGATCAGTTCGTAATTGTTGAGACCGAGGGGGATACCTATCGTATCTTTGTCGACCATGGCTGTGTTGAATGCATCAAGTTCTCTGATTTTATCGAGTTTCCATGCGATAAGGTTGAGGTCCTTCTTACCCTGAATCCCCTTGAGAGGTCTTGAGCACCTGTTTCCGCTTATGTACTTCTTTCCGCTCGCGAAGGTATTCACGGTCAGGCGGCAGGCATTGGTGCACAGATTACAGGTCACGTGCTTCACTGTATGACTGAACGACTCGAGTTCTTCGGGTGAAAGCAGCGTACTTGTCTCAAGTCCCTTCGCTGATGCGTAGAGGGCTGCGCCGTAGGCGCCCATGAGACCGGAAATGGTGGGACGGATCACGTCCCTTCCCAACTCTCTCTCGAATGCTCTGAGGACAGCATCGTTATGGAAGGTTCCCCCCTGAACAACGATCTTCTCGCCGAGAAGTTCGGTGCTGGTTGTTCGTATTACCTTGTAGAGTGCGTTCTTTACAACACTGATTGCAAGGCCGGCACTGATATCGGAGCGTCCTACCCCCTCCTTCTGTGCCTGTTTTACACTCGAGTTCATGAAGACGGTACATCTCGATCCAAGATCAACAGGATAGGAGGCGAAGAGGCCCTCCTGACTGAAGTTTGCGATATCGGTGGAGAGCGAGCTTGCGAAGGTCTGGAGGAACGAACCGCAGCCGGAGGAGCACGCTTCGTTGAGGTAGATGCTGTCTACACTGCCGTTGCGTATTCTGAAGCATTTGATATCCTGTCCGCCGATATCGATGACGAAATCAACATCGGGACAGAAGTGCTGAGCTGCCGTGAGGTGGGCTACGGTCTCTACAATACCGAAATCGACACTGAATGCGTGTTCGATCAGGTGTTCCCCATACCCTGTCACAGCACTTCCCTTGATCTCTATTCCGGGATATTCCTCGTAGATCTTTTTCAGTGTATCGAGGATGACGAGAACGGGATTCCCTTCATTGTTCGTATAGTGGGAGAATATGATCTCCTTGCTGTCATTGAGAAGGACCACCTTGATGGTCGTGCTTCCTGCATCGATTCCGAGGAAGGAGACGGGGAGGGAGGGGTCGTATGGAACAGTATCGACTGTGCGTTGAGAATGTCGGTGTGAGAATTCCTCCCACTCTTCATTGTTCTTGAACAGCGGTGCGAGATAGGCTACCCCGTCGGTAACTTTCTCGCTTTTCAGTTCTTCCACAATCTTTGAGAGGTTCATTTCACTGGTTGCACAGAGTGCAGCTCCGATTGCAACGAAAAGGAGTGAGTTCTGGGGGCATATCCCTTTCAGGGAGAGGGTTTCGTCAAAGTGTTTCCTCAGTGAGGACATGAAAGTAAGGGGACCGCCGAGGTAGACGGCGTTCCCTGTGATGGGTCTTCCCTGAGCGAGTCCCGTGATTGTCTGGTTGACAACAGCCTGGAGAATACTTGATGCCACATCAGCCTTGTGCGCTCCCTGGTTGAGGAGGGGCTGAATGTCGCTCTTTGCAAATACGCCACAGCGGCTTGCTATCGTGTAGGTTCTCTCTGCCTGTTTTGCCAGATTATCGAACTGCTCGATCGGGACATTGAGCAGGGAAGCCATCTGGTCGATGAAGGCACCTGTGCCACCGGCACACGAACCGTTCATTCTCACTTCAAGGCCCTGGTTGAAGAATAGGATCTTCGCGTCCTCTCCTCCGAGTTCGATGACGACATCACACTCGGGTACCAGATTTTTCGTGGCCACCCTGGTCGCGTACACTTCCTGAATAAACGGGATGTTGAGTCTGTCCGCCAGACCCATTCCGGCTGATCCGCTGATCATGATGGAAGCATGGGTAGAACCCAGGATTTCCTTCTGAAGGAATGTGAGGAGTTCCGCCGCTTTTTCCGCTATCTGGGAAAAATGGCGTTCATATGTTGTATATATTATCTGGTTGTGCTCATCAATCACAACGCATTTAATGGTTGTAGAACCAATATCTAATCCAATTGTCACTTGATGTTATCCACCTTAGTATTTGTACCGTCGATAGTATAGATTTATTTGTATTGTATCAAGATTCTGTCGGCTGAAACTGGTTGCGGTACAGCTCTGTATAGACGCCCTCCTTCTCCAGAAGCTCAGCATGAGTTCCTCTCTCCACGATATCTCCATGTTCCATGACCAGAATATGGTCAGCATTTATAATTGTTGAAAGTCTGTGAGCGATGATGAAACTGGTCCTCTGTTTCATCACATTGTCCATAGCCTTCTGAATAAGCACTTCAGTTCTCGTATCGACACTGCTTGTCGCTTCATCGAGAATAAGGACATCGGGATCGCACAGAAGAGCACGCGCAATGGTGATAAGCTGTCTCTGTCCCTGACTGATATTCGATGAATCTTCGTTAAGGATCATGTCATAGCCTCCGGGGAGGGTGTGGATGAAGTGATCGATCTGTGCCTTGCCTGCGGCATCGAGGATTTCCTTTTCACTCGCCTCGGGCGCTCCGTAGACGATGTTATCCCTGATCGTTCCCTCGAACAGCCAGGTATCTTGAAGGACCATGGCGATCTTGCTTCTGAGATTCTCTTTCGGGATATGCTTCATCTCTATGCCGTTGATGAGGATCTCTCCTGAATCAACGGGATAGAAGTCCATGAGCAGTTTCACTATGGTTGTCTTGCCCGCTCCGGTAGGTCCGACAATTGCTATCTTCTCCCCTTCACGGACGGTGAGGGAGAAGGAGTCGATGACTCGGATCTCAGGGGTATAACCGAAGGAGATGTCACGGAATTCGATGGAGGAGACTCTATCGGTGATGAGGCGGGGGTGTTCCGGTTCCTTTTCCTTCTCTTCATCGATGAATTCGAAGACTCTTTCAGCTGCAGCCACTGTGGTCTGTATCATGGTTGAGACCTGGGCGATGAGTCCGAGCGGCTGGTTGAAGTTTCTCATGTACTGGATGAAGGCCTGTATCTCTCCTACGTTGATTCGACCGTGAACAGCAAGGATTCCGCCGCTCAGGGCGATAATGACATAGGAAATATTTCCTACTGCCTGCATGATAGGCATCATAAGGGAGCTGAGGAACTGACTTTTACGTGAACTCTCATAGAGTTTCTGGTTCTTCTCCTCGAAGCTTTCCCTCTGGTCAGCTTCTCCGTTAAATGCCTTGATCACTGTATGACCTGAAAAAGCCTCTTCCACCTGGGAGTTGATCTCTCCGAGTGATTTCTGCCTCTGGGAGAAGTACTTCTGGCTCCTCTTTACAATCACACCTATAAGCTGCATGGAGAAGGGGAGAAGGATGAGAGCGATAAAGGTCATGATAGGACTGATGGTGAGCATCATGATGAGGATACCGACCATCGATGTGACGCCTGTGATGATCTGGATGGCGCTCTGATTGAGTGTCTCTCCGAGTGCGTCGATATCGTTACTCACTCGGGAGACGATTTCTCCGGGAGTGTAGCGGTCGTGTGCTCTCAGGGGGATAGCGTGGATGGTCTCATCGACTCTGCTCCTGAGTTCCTTCGTGATGTTCTGTGTGATCGAGCTGAGGAAGAAACTGCTGAAGAAGGTTGCAAGGGAACTTGCAAGGTAGATGCCGCTGAGGATCGCTATGATGGTGATGAAGCGTTTCGTATCAAAGGTTCCCGTTCCCCTCAGCATGTCCATGCTTCCCTGGTAGATTGTCTGGGTCGCCATACCGAGAAGGCGGGGTCCTGCTATGGTGAAGGCCGTGGCGAGTAAAGAGATGAGTATGATCATGACGATCATGATTCTGTGAGGACGAAAGAGTCTCACAAGGCGTTTTGCGCTGAGGGAGAAATTTTTCGCCTTCTCAGGCTTCTTCCCCATATGTCTTCCCGGTCCTGCTCCTGGAGGGCTCATGCTCCCACCTCCTTATTCGAAGATTGGGAGCGGGCGATTTCCTGATATATCAGGCAGCTCTTCATAAGCTCCTCGTGAGTTCCCTGAGAGACGATTCGTCCCTCATCGAGAACGATGATTGAATCGCTGTTGCGTATGGTACTCACTTTCTGGGAGACGATGATCATCGTCGATCCCGAATGATGTTCTGCAAGGCGGCTTCGGATAGACCGTTCGGTCCTGCTGTCAACTGCACTGAACGAGTCATCGAAGATGAGAATAGGGGAGTGGGCATAGAGGGCACGTGCAATTGCGACCCTTTGACGCTGTCCTCCGGAGAGGTTGGTTCCCGAGGAGGTGATGATGCTCTCATACCCTCCTTCCTTTTCTCCTATGAAACCTGCGGCGTCGGCATCAGCTGCCGCATCTGCCACCTTCTCTTGCTCTGCCCCTTTTGCCGGGAAGGAAATGTTATCTGCCACAGGTCCGCTGAACAGGTAGGAGCTCTGCGGAACGAGTCCGATCGATGCTCTCAGAGAGTGGAGTTTCAGTTCAGAGATATCGGTACCATCTATGGAAACAGATCCTCTCTGAGGTTCGATGAATCGGGGAATGAGATTGAGAAGCGTAGATTTCCCTGCTCCCGTCGATCCGATAATGCCCGTGACACTCCCTGCCCCGAAGGTGCAGGTGATGTTCTCAAGTGCGGGAGTATCGGCTCCTGGGAAGGTGAAGGATACATCTTTGAAGGAGAGTTCCCTTCCCTTGCTTTCAGTTGGCAGAAGGTCTTTCTTTCCGTCCTGTATTGCTGCCCTGGTATCCAGGATCTCCTGTACTCTCTGAGCGGAGATGGCCGCTCTGGGAAGCATGATCGAGAGCATGCTTATCATCATGAAGGACATGATAATCATCATGGCGTACTGTATGAATGCCATGATATCTCCCACCTGCATATTCCCTTTCAGGACGATGGGTGCTCCCGCATAGACGATTAGAATAGCTGTGAGGTTCATGATAAGCATGATGATTGGGTGCATCGCCGACATTGCTCTATTGACGAAGAGGCTGATTGCCGTCGTTTCTTCGTTCACGTTTTCAAATTTTCTTATCTCCTGTTTCTGACGGGAGAACGATCGGATGACAAGGAGCCCCTTCAGGGATTCCCTGAGCGTTCCGTTGATTTTGTCGATAAGTATCTGCCGCCGTTTGAACTTCGGCATGACAAGGCGGAACATCGTCAGTATTGTGGCAATCAGAATCGCTACAGACAGGGCGATGGTCCACGCCAGAGGGGTACCGGTTGCAATGACCTGAATGACTCCTCCGATTCCCATGAGCGGGGCGAGAAAGACTACCCTGAGAACCATTGTGAGTGAATTCTGGATCTGGGTCACATCATTAGTGCTTCGGGTGATCAACGTCGGGGTTCCAAAGGCATCTATCTCTCTCTGGTGGAAGGAGAGAACATTGTTGAATACCTGTTTTCTTAGATTGTAGCCTGTCTTTGCCGCTACTGTGCTTGCTATATAGGAGGCACCTATCATGGCACCTGCTCCTGCTATGGTAATGAGGATCATGAGAAGGCCTTTTGACAGGATGTATTGTGTCTGCATGCTCTGCAGGTCTATCCCTGCATCCGCATAGATATCTTTGATCGATTCAATCGCCGAGAGGCGTTTCGCTGATGTTTCAGCTGCTGAGGTCTGGGCATAGTGGTCAGTGAACAGTTCGGTGATCGAGGCATCGGGTTCGGTGTTCAGGCGGTACTGATCCCCTTCGGGTGTGTAGATGTCTTCTACAGTCGATCCGTAGAGGGAGATCAGTGCATCGTACTCTGAGGCCGGCAGGTATTCAGGAACGGCAGACTCGATTCCCGACTGCTGGATCCCTACGTTGACGATAATGGAGGTGAAATAGGGAAGGGCAAGGTCGGATACGACCTTGGCAGAGAGGAGAATAATGATGAGAATGACAGCTTTCCATGAATGTTTCAGGTAGGAGAATATAAGTTTCATCTACTGCAGCTCTTTCAGGTTGTCGCGCATCATCGCAGCGATACGGTCGAAGGTCGCGAGATCTTCTTCGCTGATATTTTTCTTTGTTGTCTGCTGAATGAGAGAGAATTTTTCCTTCCCGGTCGATAGAACTTTCTTTCCTTCTTCCGTCATGACGACTCTCATGACTCTCTTGTCCTTTTCATCTGCGCTGCGCGAGATGTAGGAGGCTTTCTCGAGGTTGACTATAATCTGATTGACGCTTGAGGGTTTTATGAAAAGCAGGTTTCCGATCTCTTTCTGACTCAGTCCCGCTGGATGACCTCCGAGGAGCTGGAGGACGAAGAACTGTCCAGGATAGAGTCCGACAGTCGCAAGGAACTGGTGCATCATTTGGAACTGCATTCGGGTGATCTGTGCAAGCAGAGGGATATCATTCTTATGGGGATCCATACTTTCTCCTTATAGTTAGAAGGCTAACTAATTGAGATTATATCAACGCAGGAGAAAGTATGCAATAAGAAGGACCCGGTTTTCCCGGGCCCTGAATATCTTATCAGATCATGCTTATGATCTGTCGCTGTCATCTTCGTGAAACTTTCTGTCCCACTCTCTTTCTTTGTTGAAAACGGTTTCTTCCATGTTTTCGACCTTTCTTTTCAGTCGTTCGAAGGTCTCATTCAGTGTTTCCCCGTAGGAGTCTCTTGCTGAGGAGCTTCTGCGCTCATCTGAATATCTGCTCTCTCTGGAGGTCGGTTCGAGAGGGAGGAGGAGAGCTACCAGAGCATAGATGAGGATTCCAGGGAACACTCCAGTCACGAGGATCGATACCCCCACGATGATCCTCAGTGTATCAACAGGAAGATCCTTCCAGTCTGCGATGCCCTGGCATACGCCGAACACCTTGCCGTTTCTTGATCTATATAATCTACGCGTTGTCGCCATCATACCCTACCTACCTTTTATCAGAACGATTACCGCGGAGGATAATCTCTAGATTCTCGATCCGTTTTGCCAGATCTCTCATCCCTCTTTCCAGCTCATCGTTCTGGTCGCTCTTTTTTTCACTTCGGTGCCGTTTCATACTGATCACCCAGCCGGCAAACAGGAAAGGGGTTACTATCGCAATAATTGCTACAAAATTATCACCCATATCAGTTCTTGCTTCCTTTGCTCTTTTCCTTTTTCAGGTTCTGGAGCTCTGCTTCAATCTCATCCATCTGCTCAAGGTTTTCAAATTCCTTGTCTAATGAATGATTCTGATACGAACCTCCCATTTTTTCAAGATGTTCGTCCATCTGGGAGAAGCGGTTATCGAAATCCCTATCCTTTGGGGTATAAGATTTTGAATTCGCTGCAGTTCTTTTAGGACCTTCCGATCTGACTGTGTCGAATTTTGCCCTCACACCTGCGAGTTTCTCCTCTACCTGTCTGATATTCTCTCTGCAGGTGGATACAAGGTCTTCCTTGTCGATCAGTTCGCCTTTCAGCTGTTCGAGAGACTCGATGGTCTGCTTCTTCATGATGAGTGCTTCCCGTGCAAGATCTTCTTTTCCCTTATCGAGTGCCAGATGAGCGCGTTCCATCCATCTTTTGATCGATGCTTCAGTTTCCTGGATTCTCTTGTCGAGAGAATTCTTGGAGGCGATGGAATCAGCGCAGGAACTCTTCAGTTCAATCAGAGTGTCCTCCATCTCCTGCATCATAAGTTTCAACATCTTCTCAGGGTCTTCAGCTTTATCGAGGAGTGAATTGATATTTGCATTCACTATGTCCAGAAATCTTGAAAATACTCCCATATCTTTCTCCTTTACCTTCGTGTGAAGGGTTCGTTGTTGTATTGACGTAGATATATAAGCAGAGACCGTGCCAACTGAATTTCCCCGTAAAACAGCGTGTTAGGTTATGTTTCGGCATTTTAGGAAGCTTTGTTGTGGTAAATTTGACCACACTGTGGTATATTATACCTATGAGTAGGAAAGGGACTAGCGTAAACCAGACGCCTTTGGGGGAATCGGAAGTATTTCTTTCGTTTCAGGAAAGATTATCACAGGTAGCGCGGGTAAACCGGAGCGTTCTTATCGTAGGTGAGAGGGGAAGCGGCAAGGAGATCGCTGCGACCAGACTTCATTACCTGAGCGAGAGGTGGAGCGGTCCCCTGGTGACGGTGAACTGTGCAGCTCTCCCACCCACTCTCATTGAAAGTGAGCTGTTCGGTCATGAATCGGGTGCTTTCACAGGTGCAAATAAGGTACGGAAGGGGCGTTTCGAAGAGGCGAGCGGAGGGACGCTGTTTCTTGATGAGATAGGGCTGATTCCCCTGCAGGTGCAGGAGAAGATTCTCCGTGCTGTTGAATACAATACATTTGAGAGGGTCGGTTCCTCTTCCTCTCATGAGGTGGATGTCAGAATCATAGGCGCAACGAATGCAGATTTACCGAAGCTGTGCGAGGAGGGGAAGTTCAAGCGTGACCTCCTGGACCGTCTCAGTTTTGAAGTGCTGTTCATTCCTCCCCTGAGGGTGAGGGGTGAGGACCTCTTCCTTTTAGCAAACCATTTTGCCTCAAGGATGGCCCATGAGTGTTCTCATGATGGATTTCCCATCTTCAGTGAGAGGGTGAAGAACACCTTGAGTAGCTACTCGTGGCCGGGAAATGTGCGTGAATTGAAGAATGTGATAGAGCGAGCGGTGTACCAGAACCCTGACGGGCAGATAGATTCACTTGAGATCGATCCCTTCCTTAATCCCTATGAGATGGAAACCGAAGAGATACAGGAGGTGAAGCCTGACCTCACCCTCGCTTCCTATGAGGAAGCGAAGAGGGAACTCGATATTGTCTACCTGAAGAGGGCGTTGAAGGATTCAGGAGGAAAACAGAAGGAAGCGGCACAGCTTCTGCAGCTCACCTATGATCAGTTCAGGGGGCTGTACAGAAAGTACAAGGATGAACTGTAGGGAAAAAAGAAGAAGGCCCCGGTTGCCCGGAGCCTGAATCAGGAGTTGATTCTATTATTTTTTCAGTTTCTTCTTGAGTTCGGCAAGTTCCTGCTCGATAGCTTCATCAGCTTCCATTCTGGAGAACTTCTGCTCTGCCGTGATGTGCTGAGTCTCCTCTTCGGCCAGGGAGGCTTCCGCCTCAAGGCGTCCGATGGTCTGCTCGAATTCATTGAAATTTCTCACCGTGGCTGAGGAATCGAGACTCTTCAGTGTCTCCATGATCCGTTTCTTCTCTTTCGCATGGTAGGCTCTCTGGATGAGAATACGCTGCTTTTCAACCACCTCTTCCTTCTTTGCTTCGAGCGTCTGAACATGGCTCTGCATCTCGGTGATGATGGAATTCATTGCAGCTACCTCGCTTTCGAGGTGACCGACTCTCTGTGAAGCCCTCTTGCGTTCAGTGAGAGCCTGACGGGCGAGCTCGTCCTTCCCTTTTCCTACGGCAAGTTCCGCTCTCTCTTCCCAGCGCTTCACTTCAGCATCGGCATCACTCTTCTCTTTTTCGATCAGTGAGAGGGTAGCCATCTTTGCAGTTGTTTCGCTCTTCGCATCGACAAGTGCATCTTCGATTTCACGAACCATGTAGCGGATCATCTTCTCGGGGTCCTCGAATTTATCGAGCTTGTCATTGATCCTGCTTCCTACGATTCTCTTCATTCTCTTAAATAGTTTCATATCTTCTATCCTTCCTTTGCCAATTGTATTGTTGCTTACCTAAAAGCATTGACTGTGCCAAGTTGGACGAGGAGTACTCTATCTTATTGTATTGCATGAGAATAGAAAAATACAGAAAAATGAAAGGGATGGTGAATTAATTGCTGAGAGGGTGGATATGGTAAAAAATACCAAGAACACGGCATGCGACAGGGGAGTTGTTCCTGAGGTGTTTGAGTGATTGCTCAATCACACGTCCTCGGGTAAGATATTCAGCATGAGCACCCTCTATATAGTTGCGACTCCCATCGGGAATCTGAAGGATATCACATACCGGGCGGTTGAGACTCTCAACAAGGTCGATATCATTGCATGTGAAGATACCCGCGTTACCCAGAAACTTCTAGGCCATTACGATATTAAAAAGCGTCTTATCGCTACTCATGCTCACAATGAGAAGGCTTCCTCAAAGGGGATCATCGATCTTCTCGAGCAGGGCAATTCCATCGCGTTCGTCAGTGACGCCGGCACTCCCGGTGTGAGTGATCCCGGCAGCTATCTTGTCGACCAGGTACGCTCTGCAGGCTTTCAGGTTGTTCCGATCCCAGGGGTTTCTGCCGCGATAACGACAATCTCCGTTGCCGGTGTTGCAGGAAAGAGTTTCACCTTCGAAGGGTTTCTACCTGTGAAGAGCGGGAAAAGGGATAAGAGACTGAGCGAGCTTCTTGAGAGGGGGGATGCCTTCATTCTCTATGAATCTCCCTACCGTCTTGTGAAAGTCCTTTCTGCACTTGCTTCCCTCGATCCCGTCCGTAAAGTGATGGTTGGCCGCGAGCTGACCAAGATCTATGAGGAGTTCGTTTCCGGAAGCACTCAGGAGGTGTGCGACCAGTTTGGCGCACGCGATTCAGTGAAGGGTGAGTGCGTGATTCTCATCTACCCGGAAGGAATTGAATGATCACCTTAAAGAAACTCGATACCCTGAAAAGCGATACGAGGATGAGGAAGGTTGTCCGTATCCTGGAGTCGATGGGCAGGGGAGAGTTGTTTGAGGGAGAATATCTGAAGGGACTTCTTGAGAGGATCATACAGACAGATGAACAGAGGGTAACTCAGGAGACAAGGGAAAGATCAGCTCGTCTGCTGGATGTCTCTTCCTGTGATGACCGAAGATTTCAGGACCTTGCCTATGCCCTCGCTTCCGATATGGGAGCGAATTTCGGTGACTGGGATTTCTATGATGAGAACGAAGTTCTCGACCGTTCGGTACGAACGGAGTTTCCCATCTCGCTTCTCCTTGATAAAATACGCTCTCCCTTCAATGTCGGCTCGATGTTCCGTACCGCCGAAAGTTTCGGTGTATCGAATATCTACCTGACAAAGCCGGGGGCTGCACCCGATCATCCGAGGACTCTCAGGAGCGCAGCGGGGGCGACCTCGGTTGTTCCTTATACCTCGGGAGAGAGCGAGGAGATCCTTCAGCTGGTGAAGGACAGGCCTGTGTTCGCTCTTGAAGTGGGAGGGGAAGATATCCGATCGTTTGATTTTCCCTCGAACGGAGTGATGGTTGTCGGTTCGGAGGAGCTTGGTGTATCACCTGAGATGCTCTCTCTTGCACGCTCTTCTGCCGGAATCGTCTCGATAGGTCTGTACGGAGCAAAGGGATCACTCAACGTGTCGACAGCCTGCGCTATCGCACTTCACGAGTGGGTATCAAGACTGAGGGCGTGAGAGGTCGTAGAGGTATTTCAGTCTGTTTTCGATCGTCCTGTTGAAAGAATCGACAGGGAACTGTCCCTTCTGATTCCTCTCTCCCATCGGTCTTTCGGTCAGTACGCTCATTCCTTCATCGATTGTGTGAACAGGATAGATATGGAACTCCCTGTTTCGTATCGCTGAAATGATTTCCGAGGAGAGGATCAGGTTTCTCACATTCTGATAGGGAATGATGACTCCGGGGTGTTTTATATCGCCGAGAGCCTTGCAGACCCGGTAGAATCCTGTGATCTTCTCGTTTATTCCTCCGACAGGCTGAAGCTCTCCCATCTGATTCACCGAACCGGTAACTGCTATGTTCTGCTTGATAGGAAGTTCTCCGATGGCTGAGAGCAGCACATAGAGCTCACTTGAACTTGCCGAGTCCCCGTCAACCTCACCATAGGACTGCTCGAAACAGATGCCCGAGTAGATCGAGAGAGGGAAGGTGCGAGCGTATTTCTTTCTCAGATACCCTTCAAGGATCAGTAGTCCCTTGTCATGGATCTCTCCGCTGAGACCTGCCTCGTGCTCTATATTGACAATTCCCTCACTGCCGGGAGCGACAGTTGCACTGATCACAGCGGGGGTACCGAAACTCACCGAACCGAGGTCAATGACGGCAAGTCCGTTCACGACTCCCGTCTTATACCCTGACAGTGCAATATTCACCTCTCCGGTGGCTATCTCATTCTGAATCCTCGCTTCGCTGAGGCTTCCGATATATTCCCGTGCATCGATCGCGCTGATCACTGATTCCTCAGAAACGCTTTGTTTACCATGTTCCCTTGCCCAGTACTCGGATTCCCTGAGGAGGTCAGCAAGGAGAGCAAGCTGGGTAGAGAGTTCCTCACGGCTTTCTGCGATGAGGGCGCTGTAGCGGAGGATCTCTCTGTAAGCTGAGAGTTCGATAGGAAGAAGGTTCTCTTCTACGGCTATGCGCTGAAGGAACTGTACCGTCCCTGCTATGTTCTCTTCATTCATCTCCATGCTGTAATCGAATTCGCAGGCGACTTTGAAGAGCTGGGTGAAATCGGGGTCCTGTTCACACAGGTTCTCATACACTTCAGGTGTTCCCATGATGATGATCTTCACGGTACATTCGATCGGTTCAGGGCGAATGCCGCTCTGGGAATTTTCCCGTGAGCTGTTGTTCTGAATGACCAAGGCTTTTGTGAGGAGGAACCGTTTCAATGCCTCGTAGAGTCCTTCGACGGTGAACATCTCCCGGGCATTGATGACCAGGTAACCTCCTGCTGCCTGCAGAAGGGATCCCGCTTGCACTGAAAGAAAGGGGAGGTTGAATTCCTTTCTTTCTTCCCTGCTTGTCTCGAGTGATCCGAAGAGGTTGGAAAAGGTGGGATGGTCTTCGAAGATCAGGGGACGTCTGAGAGTGTTCCCCTGGTCTACAAGTACGTTGACCGTGTACCTGAGGAGGAAGGAGTGGAGATCTCTGGTGGAGAAGTCTTCTCGTGAGAAAAGGTAGCTGTGACGGAATAGATCGAGTTCTATCTGAGAGAGGTAGAACTGGGGTTTCCCTTCATTCCACTTCTCAAGGAGAGGATCGAGAAGTGGTCTGCTCAGCTCTGTGACATTCTGTTCGCTGATCACTTCCTTCCCTACGAGGGGGACGAGAGCGTTGTAGAGGTTTGAAGAAAATTCCTCCATCTCCTGAGAAAAGGTTCTTCCTTCACCGGGAGGGAAGGCAATGGAGATGGGGACCTTCGGATTGCTGAAGTTATGCACATAGACAATGTCCTTCAGATGTTTCGTGTCCGATAGAAACTGCTCGGTTGCCAGGGTGATGGCAGTCTTTCTTCCAGTCCCTGCTTCCCCGCTCACAAATATATTGTAACCGTCTGATATGATGGAGAGACCCATCTTGAGGGCCTGCATCCCCCTGGGCTGACCGATGACGTTCTGTTTCATCGATTCTTCGGTCACAGGAGGTAATTCGTTCAATGTGATTTCAAACGCCGCATCTTCCACGGTGATTTCCACCGGTACGGGAGGTAAAGTTGCCATGTTGGTCAATATATGAGGTGGAACAATTGATGTCAACTCTCTATAATGGACGCATGAACGTACAAGAGCTTGAACAGTATCTGAATGATACGCTGAAAGTTGATGATTTCGCATCCGCCGATGCTTCCATGAATGGTCTTCAGGTAGGAACTCCCGAAGAAAAGGAAGTGACCCGTGTAGGGTATGCGGTGGACGCCTCGCTTGAGACCTTTCAGAGGGCAGCTGGATTATCGTGTGATGTGCTGCTTGTCCACCATGGACTCTTCTGGGGAAAAAGCATGAGAATCACCGGAGCACATTATAAGAGGATCAATACGCTTCTGGAACATAATATCTCGCTGCTTGCCTACCACCTCCCCCTTGACGCGCATCCGACTCTAGGGAACAACGCTGTGATGGCACAACTGCTTTCACTTGAGAATACGGTGCCGTTCGGTGAATACCACGGGTTGAATATCGGGGTCATGGGAGAGCATAAAGAAGGTCTTTCCCTCTCCGAGGTGAGTAAGCTTCTCGGTTTCTCAGTTGAAACAGGGCTTCACCTCCTTCCTTTCGGGGCGGAGGTAGTTCACAAGATAGCGATCATTTCCGGAGGTGCTCCGGACGAAGTGGCTCAGGCGGTCACCCTAGGTGCAGACCTCTATATCACAGGAGAATCCTCCCATACGATGTATTCGTTCTGTAAGGAAGAGGGGATCAATATGATGAGCGGCGGACACTACCAGAGTGAGATCTTCGGTGTGAAGGCTGTCGCAAAGAATCTGGAAGAGAAGTTCTCTCTGACATGCACCTATATCGACGTGCCGACCAGACTGTAGGCGGTAAAGAATGAATAAGAAGAGTCTTTCAGTCTATCTTCCCTTTTCCCTTACCCTCTTCGTGGTTCTTGCCGACCAGTTGAGCAAGTACTGGATCGTGAGCAATGTGAAGATCGGTTCAATCTTTATCTCTCTGCTGAACGATTTTCTCTGGATCGTTCACGTGAGGAACGATGCAGTGGGATTCTCACTGGGAAGCAATTTCCCCGATACGGTGAAGAGTATCCTATTCATTGCATTCCCTCTTATTCTTATCGTTCTTGTGGTCATGTATATCATCCGCTCCCGCGAGGTCACCGCTCTTCAGAGATGGGTCCTTGCAGGAATCATAGGGGGAGGCTTGGGAAATCTCATTGACCGGATGTTCAGGACAGACTGGGTAGTCGATTTCGTGAGTGTGAGAGTGTACGGGCTTTTCGGGTTCGAACGCTGGCCCACCTTCAATGTTGCTGATGCATCAATCGTAGTATGTGCTATACTGCTGATACTTTCTCTGCTTGTTGATATGAAAGGCAGAGGAAGGGAGGAACAAGATGAACAAGAAAGTTAATACTGTACTATTCGTTCTCATTGCAACGCTGTTCAATCTGGTTGCCATGCTCGTCATTTTCTTCACCCTGTTCGCGGTTCTCGTGAACCTCGTCAGTCAGGAGAGCGCCCTGTTTCCGATGCTGCTTGCCGTTATTTTCCTCGTGAGCATTGGAGCATCCTTCCTCGTATATACCGCTGTCGTGAAAAAACTCACCACCAGGATGAAGATGGAAGACTACCTTTCCCCGATATTCTCAAGAAAAAGACATCATGGAAAAGGAGAAGGGAAATGAAGGGGGTCCCCCGGGAGCTGTTCAGGAATCTTGAAGGGCTCTCCTGGTTCCCATTCTCGGATGAACCGATCATCCAGAGCCATCCTCTTCAGGTGCGGCTGTCAAATCCTGCCGTTCTCCTTCCCGAGGAGTCAACGGATGAGAAGTGGCACCTGTTCGCCCACTCAATGCTCGGTATTCACCACTACACATCGGAAAGTGGAATCAGCTGGAGTCATCAGAGGCTTCTGATTCCCGGCGGACGCTATCCCTCTCTGTTCGAAGAGGACGGCACCTATCATCTGATCTATGAACAGAGGGGAAGATTTGTTCCCCGACTTGGCAAGAGGGGCCGGGTGAGCAGTGATGAAATCCATCATGAAAGTCATATAGAACTGATGAGCTCTACAGATCTTTACATATGGAGCAGACCACGTCACCTGATGAGTGCGAAATCTATTGAACAGACATCGCTTCCCGGTTCCGTACCTACCCTCTCTCATCCCCAGTTGGTGTCTACCGACCATGAGTATCGTCTCTATATGGGCGCCTCTTCAATTGATGAGGATGACAGGGTCGCAAGATTCGTCGTAAGTGCTTCAGCTCCCCAGCTTCTCGGTCCCTATCATCAGGAGACGAAAGATGCTCTGGTAGAGGCCGCGGGAAATGAGTACCATCGGTCTCTTGGCGCGGGTCAGCTCTCAGTGTATGAGAGCGAGGGAGTGTATAAGGCTCTGGAGACCTCATATTTCTATGATGAGAAGAAGAATAACAACCACTCTGCTATTATCGTCGTAGACAGCGAAGACGGATTGTCGTTCCCCTATGACGGGAATCAGCCGATCCTCGTTCCAAGTGAAAGGGGATGGGCAAGCGGTAACATCAGAACCTGCACCCTGAAATACAAAGCAGATGAGAAGTGCTGGTACTGCTTTTTTTCCGCTTCAGCGAAGAATAATTTCTCAATTGAGAGGGAGTCGATAGGACTGCTGCTCGGGAAGGAACCACACCCGAGAAAGATGGATGAAGTCAACGACATTCTCTATCGAAATTCCTGAGCTCCATCCGTTCGGTCATCTAGGATGATTCATCTACTCCCGCAGCGATAAAATTCTTGTTCTTCTTCTTCAGATTATTCTGTTCCCTTCTGTTCTGCCTGTTCAGTTCCTTCATCTTTATGAGTGAGATGTTCTGCAGGCTTCTTCCCGATATGAACTGCCTGAGGGCAGAATCAATTTCATCGGTGCCGTCGGCTTTCGGGTAGAGGTATGAGCCATGGAGGCCATGAGGGATTTCCAGGTAGGTGACAGGCGTGTCAGCTGAAGCAAGGCAATCTGCATAGAGCTTTCCGTCATCGAGGAGAGGGTCATACTCTGCCCCGATGATGAGTGCCGGCGGAAGCCTTGAGTGGTCCTTCGCTAAAAGAGGGGAGAATAGGGGATTAAGAGTATCCTTCGGTTCAGTCTGATAACTCTTGATGAAGAACTGCATCGTTTTCATCGTGAGGGTCGGACTTTCCTTGTGCTGCTGGTAACTTGGAGTTCTCATTCTTCCGTCAGTGACAGGATAGATCAGTGCCTGACCTGCAATGGACGGTCCCTTGCGGTCACGGGCCATTCTGCAGACGACGGCTGCCAGATTGCCTCCGGCGCTGTCACCCATTACGAAGATTCTTTCAGGGTCGACTTTCCAGTAACGTGCGCCCTGGGCCGCCCAGAGTAGCGAAGCATAACAGTCTTCAGCGGCAGTGGGGAAGGTGTGATTCGGTGCAAGCCGGTAGTCGACCGATAGGACTGCGGCATTGGTGATCGATGCTATTCTGCTGCACACGTAGGTGTACACATCCATATTTCCCAGGACCCATCCCCCTCCGTGATAGAAAATGATCAGGGGGCGAAGGGAAGAAATTCTGGGAGCAGCCGAGGACTTCGGCATGAAGAAGTAGCCTGTGAGAGCACCTCCCTCCACCGGGATGATGAAGGTGTTGTGTTCTATATTCTTCTGTTTTTTTCCGAACAGCGCTTTTGTCTTTCGGTTGTAGGGCACACTGCGTTTATTTATTTCATGGATCTGAGTTTCGCTCAGCTCGGTGACGTCATACGTTCCGAGAATCTTGTCAGATAATCTGAGAACCCGTTTCATCCTTCGCGATATCTGATATGCGTTCTCTTCTTTCTGCTCGTTCATGCTACGTCCTTTATAATGAAAATGACTCAATGAGTGATTGTTTCATACTATCGATCGGTGCTTCAGCTCCTGTCCATGTAGTATATATGATTGCTCCCTGATGAGCTAGCATCCCCAGACCGTCAAGCGTGGTACACCCGGCCTCCAGCGCTGTACGGAGAAAACGGGTTTGTACAGGATTGAAGACCACATCACAGGCGATGCACCCTGAGTAGTCTCCCGGTGCAAATTCAATGGGAATCATACCGTGTTCATCAAACAGACCTACACTGGTTGCCTGTACGATGATATCGAAGGTGTCAGTGACAGTGTAACTGCTCCCCATAGGAGCGCTGGCAAGCTCAGCCTCAACATGCTCTGCCATGTCCTGTACGATTGCCTCGGCTTTCTTTTTGTCTCTGTTCACGATGAGAATGGAAGCGGCTCCGCCGAGGGCGAGTTCGCAGATGATCGAGCGAGCGGCACCACCGGCACCGAAGAGGAGAACTTTTTTGCCCTTAACCTCTCCACATTCGAGCACCGAAGCAAGAAAACCTTTGCCGTCAGTATTCTCTCCTATGTATTTCTCTCCTTCCCTGTAGACGCAGTTGATAGCTCCGATGAGCTTTGCAGAGGGAGTGAGCCGGTCCACGTACTGAGTCGCCTCAACCTTGTAGGGGCTTGTGATGTTCCAGCCGTTGAATCCCAGAGCCTTCAGGCCGTTCATCGCCGAGGCGAACTGTTGAGGAGGGATATCGAAGGTGAGATATCTGTGAGGAAGCTTCTGGTGGCCGAACGCCTGTTCAATCATATACTGAGTCGGGTTCCCCGTCACCGGGGTTCCGATACACCCGTGAAGCAGTGCGAGGGGGCCCTTCATCAATGAGCTGATATCTGCCTGTTCATATATCATTTAATCACTCCGGATGACTCTATTTTCTTGTAAGATAGCTCATTGTACAGTAGAACTACCCTCGTGTCACCGAAAAATCTCAAGAATGAAGGGAGGGAAATGAAAGGAAGACTGGATCCCCCTGAACGGATATATGAAGCTTTCCTTCAACTGTCACATTCGAAAGGCTCATACTGGTATAACTGATATGAAAAGCCTTCAGCGGCCACTGAAGTCCGGCGCACGTGACATAGGAAGAACCGTCTATCTTTCCCGGAAAAAAACTTACCGTTGTTCCTGCTTCGACGCTGATTTCTTCTGTATCATCAATTCGCATCATCCGTTCCCTCTCTGTAAGCCAGCGCCTGGGAGGAGAGTAGGCACTGAAGAGAGAGTAGAGATGAAGAAGGTGGTCAAACCTTCCTTCCCCTCCTCCAACGAGAGTGTACTCTGTTATTCCCAATTCCCTGAGGTGTTCAAGGAGAGCTTCTGTATCGCTGATGTCCTTCTCTGAAGGAAGCCGTGTATGCTCTACATCAGCAAGCAGAAGTTCCTGCCTGATAGAATCAAAGTCTCCTATCGCATAATCGACAGAAAGATTGAATGAGTGAGCGAGATCAAGTCCGCTGTCGGCGGCACATATATAGGAAGATTCAATAAGGGAAGGGGGAAGCATCAGATTTTCCGGTCCCTTTCCTCCCGTGAATAGAAGAGCATGGGTTTTCATAGCCTGAGAGTAGCACAGAGAAAGGAGAGAGGACAAGAAACAGGTCTGCGAATCGCAGACCTGTTTTACAAAGAGTGTGAACTATCGTTCAGTTAGAATCTGATCTTTGCCGTCAGACCGATGAGACTGTCGTTCTTGATATAATCTGCAATCTCATTCGATGTCGAGCTGGAGAGCGTCTGAAAGAAATCAGGAACATCACTTACGAAGAAGTTTGATTCAATACCGAGGGAGAGCCAGCTCAGAGCAACCACATCAACTCCGAATCTCACATTATAGGCAAATGGTGTGCTGTCGACATCAGAATCATGATCATCCATGTATCCTCTGTAGGTGGGACCGACTCCGATATAGGGTTCCAGCGGGGTCAACGGCAGGCGCAGTACTGCATCAAGGGTATAGACCATTTCACGTGATTGGTGCCAGTCATTCTGACGTATGACGATCGAATCAGCTGAGATGCCGAGATAATCACTCAGAAAATACTCTATCCTGATACCTTGATGGAGTTCTTTGTCGTAATCTCCTTCCTCCAGAGTGGCGTAGTCATAGTAGTTTACCGACCCGATAGAAAGAAAGTTGGCCGCTGAGAGATTGCCTGCCGCAACGACTGCGATGAGGGCTATAAGGATTGCAATAGCTTTTTTATTCATAGTTTCATTTCCTTAGTACATTGGGTGTAGTATGTATAATATATACAACAACACGGGTAAGGAAAAGGTTTCAGGAAATATGAGGGTCGTCTTTGCAAAAAAACAGGTCTGCAGATGCAGACCTATTAAGTGTGCCAATGAATATCAGCTTAGAATTTGATTTTTGCTGTGATACCAACCTTGCTATTGGCTTTGATTTCTTCTTCGGTCATGTCTCCGATGTTATTAAAGAATGCCTCAATATCATCCTCTACGAAGTTGATTTCTGTTCCGAGCGAGAGCCATTCCAGAATATTAAAATCAGCTCCGAGACGGATATTAAACGAGCCGGTATCTACAACTTCTGACTCTTCATACTCTGTAATTACTTGTGCATATCCAGGTCCTATTGCTGCATAAGGTTCAATGAGTCCGAGTGGAAGTCGTACAACGGCATCGATAAAATAATTCATCAGGTAAACGTCATACCCATATAAAGCAGAAAGGTCAAAAATGAGGGCATCTGCTGAGACTCCCAGATAGTCGCTCAGGAAAAACTCAGCTCTCACGCCTGGTACGTAAGCATTAGAATTTCCTTCTTCCAGATCTGCCCAGCTGTAATAGTTCACGGAACCGAGTGTGAATGTGCTTGCTGCATACAAACCACTTGAAGCAACAACCGCAATAAGAACCAACAATACAATTAAACTTTTCTTTTTCATACGCATCTCCTTTTGATATATGTGACACATCATAACTATATAACTATTATACATCACAAAAGGTTATACAAAAAGAGATATTTTTTCCAAATGTTTGCTTATAACTTAAGACATATTGCTTTAATAGAAGAATTAATAAAATTTTTTTATGTGTGAAGAGGTGCTGATTTGCCATAGTGTAATGTGAATATGGTGCATTAAGGTGAAAAATACACTGTGTAATATGAAAACAGGGAGATGATAGAGATGAGTGAAGGGGTGTTTTTCACACAATGTGCGTAATCACCGAAAAAGATGGCGCTTGACTTCCGGTATGGACAGGCATAGCATGTGATGTATACAGGACACGAAACCCAGATACAGGAGGTTGATACATGGGAAATACAGTACGTGCAATTTTGGATCAGAAAGGAAGTCAGGTAGTAACCGTAACATGCGAAGATACATTAGCTCAGGCTATTTTGAAACTTACCCAGCATAAAATCGGTGCCGTAGTCGTTGTTGACGAAGAAGGTGCACTGAAAGGAATTCTGAGTGAACGTGATGTGGTGAAATATATGGCAGGAAAGATGGAAGTTTCCACTGCCGTCCAGGTATGCAGTATCATGACGAAGAGTGTCACCTATGTGAAACTCCACCAGAACCTTGAAGAATGTTTCCACCTGATGACCACAGGACGATTCAGACACCTTCCCGTTTTTGACGAAGGTGAACTCAAAGGTATCATCTCTATCGGAGACGTTGTCAAAGCTGCTCTTGCAGAGCGTGATTTCCAGATTGGACAGCTAGAGTATTACATTACAAATACATTTTAGCTGTAATATATGTCACAGTTAACCAACACACTGCTACCGGTTCTGCCGGTAGTTTTGTTATTTGCATTGGGATTCTCGTTACAGAGGATCACCTTCTTTTCCGATAAGGGTGTAGAGGCAGTAAGGCGTCTTGTCTCGGACATTGCCCTGCCTGCGCTTCTCCTCAAAGCTTTTCTCTCAGTAGATCTCAACGGAAAGTATCTCATTCTTGTAGCGGGTGTATTCGCTTCGTGTATTCTCATGGTCATGGCAGGACGGGCCATAGGGCGTCTGATCGGTATCCGCTCGCCATACTTCGCTTTTCTGATGGGCGGCTTTGAGATGGGAATGCTCGGGTACGCACTCTTCCTTTCGATCTACGGGGATGCCCATCTGGGAAAAATCGCTCTTGTCGATCTCGGTCAGGTGATCTTCGTCTTCTTCGTTCTCATGGCTCTGTTGACAAAAGAACGCAGCGGTTCGCAGAGTGCTTCTGCTTTGATACAGAGATTTCTCACCTCCCCGGTGATCATTTCTATCCTATCGGGAATCATACTCTCTTTCATTGCTCCCCATGTTGAATCAGGTCCATTCATTTCAATGCTCTCTTCCTTTGTTGATACGATTGCTTCGCTCACCGTGCCTCTCATCGCCATCATCATCGGGTATACCCTCAGGTTTGACAGAAAGAACATGTCTCTCGCATTGAAGACGATAGCGGTGAGGAAGGTGCTGTCGATATTCTTCTTCCTCATTCTTGATTTCATACTCGTCCGTTCCCTCCTTGATATGAATCCGATGTACACAAAGGCTCTCATGGTTGTATTCCTTCTTCCTGCCCCCTTTGTGATTCCGATCTTCATGAAACAGGATGATAAGAAGAACATGGATTATGTATCGGCAACCCTCTCCCTTGATACGCTTATTTCCATCTTCCTGATTCTTGCCGGATCGATGATCCTCGGGTAGCGGATGCTTCTGCCTCTATATGTTCATCACCTCCGTGTGATACAATCGGTTTTTGGAAACCCTGTACAGAGGAAAGATAGAAATGGATAGAGAGCATATCATGCATCTTGCTGCCGCAGAAGCGGGAAGAACAATGAGAGAAAATATAGGCGGTCCCTTCGGTGCCGCTATTGTGAAGGATGGGGAGATTGTCGCGGTGGCAAGCAACAGTGTCCTCCGGGACCATGATGCTTCAGCGCACGCCGAAGTGAATGCGATACGCAAGGCAGGCGCTGCTCTTGGAACCCACGACCTTTCTGGTTGTGAGCTCTATGCAACGGGGTACCCCTGCCCGATGTGTCTCTCTGCGATCATCTGGGCGAATATCGACACGGTCTACTACGGCTGCGATGCAAAGGAAGCTGAGGATATCGGTTTCCGTGATGATCTCATCTACCGGTACCTCGAGAGTCAGAGAAGTGATGAGACGCTTCTGAAACTCTCGCAGGTCGGTCATGAAACCTGTAGTGCTCTTTATGAAGAATATGCTTCAGAGAAGAAACAGACTTACTGATAGGAAATCCCCGGACCGCTGAGCGTGCTCTTCCCTCCGGAAGATTTTGTGACGGAGATATAGGTTCCGATACGCTCTTTCAGTCCGTGGACATGGGAGATCAGACCGATGATCTTCCCTTCCTGAGGGAGGGTGGCAAGGGTCTGCAGTGCAGTTTCAAGGGACTGCTCATCGAGAGTTCCGAAGCCTTCATCAAGGAAGAGGGAGTCCACTCTCACGTTGCGGGAAGCCATCCGGGAGAGACCAAGTGCAAGTGCGAGGGAGATAATGAACGATTCTCCTCCCGAGACATTCTTCACCGACCGTACTTCTGATCCCTGATAGGCATCCATCACATTCACTTCCAAAGGGAGTTCCTCATCACGGATCAACAGATAACGGTCACTCATTTTTGCCAGCTGTTCGTTTGCATACCCTATCATGATCTCGAAGGTGAGTCCCTGAGCAAATGTTCTGTACTTCTTTCCGTCAGCACTGCCGATCAGCTCCGAGAGAATATTCCATCGGGAGGTGATCAGCTCCTGATTCTCTACTTCTTTTTCCTTTCCGGCGATACGCTTGCGTGCATCTTCATCGCTCTGCAGCTTTGCCAGGATAGGTATCAGCTGCTCCCTGAGTTCTTCGATCTTTTCATTGACTGTGACAATCTGCTGCTCGAGCTCTTCTGTTCTGCTTTCACAAAGCTGCTTTTCCTCTTCGGTTTTCAGTTTCACTGCTGTTTCACCGATAACGGCGGTGATACCTTCCTTTGCGGACCGTAGTTCCTCGTTCTTTTTCTCAAGTTTCTCCATATGCTCAGAGGGAAGAAGAGAGGCAAGGAAGTCCTCTGCATTAGAAAAACCTTTTTCCTGAAGGATTACGGTAAAGCTCTCTTCTGCTATCTCAATTTCCCTCGACAGGTCCTGTATCTCCTGATCAAGCACGCCCTTCTCACCAAGGTAGGTTGTACAGGCTTCTCTGTTCTGCTGAAGTGATTCGTTCGCTTCCTTTACTTTGAGGGCAAGAGTTTTCTGACTGTCAGTGAGAGTCTTGATCTCTATTTCCGGGTTCTTTGTACCGTAGAGTGATGTTCTTTCGGTTACGAGGAAGGTGTGTTCATTTTCTTGTTCATGAATTGAACAAGCTTTTGTTCTGTTCGCCGTTTTCTTCTCTTCCCGTGCATCTGCCAGATGAGATATATCTCCTTCAAGACGGAGAGAGGAGGAGGTGAGAGTATTCAATTGCTCAGATTTCTGCTTCCAGAGAGAATATCGTTCTTCAAGAGCATCCATCAGCTGCCTTTCCGATTGATAGAGAACTCCGTAGGGAGCTGCAAGGTCAAAGAGAGCGGTCTGCTCCTTCTCTTTTGCTGTCAGTGTCTTTTTCTTCTGGGTCTGCTTCTCTTTCAGTGATTCCTGCTTTGTTGTCAGATCAGCATTGGTGAGTGCGAGTTTCTGTTTGTCCTCGGAGAGCTGCTTCTGCAGGTCGGTTATGATCTGTTTGCCTTTCTCCATTTCTTTTTGTACAGCTTCTCCTGCTGTGATAAGGGCTGAGAGGGAATCGAGCTGTCGGTCGGTTTCACTGACCTCGGGAACGTTTCCTGCTGCGTAGGGGTGATCAGGCGATCCGCACAGAGGACAGGGAATTCCGTCAGAGAGTTCTTGTCTATATGCTTCAAGGTCTGCAATGCGCTGTTGGAAGGCACGGGTAGTGAGGAGGTGTTCCTTTTCTCTCACGACTTCTCTGAGAAGACGACCGTCCAGGAGACGGGATAACTCCGATTCCTTCTCTGTGATGTTCTTCTCTTTGTCTTCTATGTTCTGCTGCAGCTCTTCAATGGAAGTCTGAATTGAGCTGACTGCCTTCTCCAGTTTCTCTATCTCTTGTTCAATGTGGGTGATTGCTTCAGAGAGTTCGTGCAGGTCGCTCTCCAGGTTCCTGATCGCTGAATGTCGATGACGGAGTGTTTCCCTGTCTGACGCCAGATTCTCATCACCACTGTTGCTCTTCAGGTACTCTTTTACTTTGTTTAGATTCTCAAGGTGACTCTTCTGTTGCTCCTGAGCATGTATAAGGGAGGTACAGGTATTTCTCAGAGATGACTGCATGGTAAGGAGCTGTTCCCTCTCTTTTGTGAGTGACTGGTTTTTCTCTCTGATAGACTGATCGAGTGCGTAGACCTTTTTTACTGTTTCCCTTTCCTGCTCGAGAAGCTGAGAGGTCTCGAGAGTGTCTCTGTTCAACTTTTCAAGAGCTTCCGTTAGGATGGTATTCGAACTCTCCAGGGCTGTGATCTGCTCAGCTCTCTTTTCCCGTTTTTCCTGTGAAAGAGCGAGCTTAGATTGACTGGAAAGGAGAGAGGTATGCATGTGCTGTATACCGGCAGCGGTACGGGACCTGGTAAGCTGTTTCAGGGAAGGAGAAAAGGCTTCAGTCTCTTCTTCGATCTGTTTGCTTTTTTTCCTGTGGAGAGCGAGTTCTTCTGTGAGTGAGCGTATATGCTCCTTCCATCTGAGGTGGGCAGAGAGGGTATCCCGTTCTTTTTCCTTCCCTTGTATAGCCGAAGAGGTAGCTGCTGTTTCACTTCGGAGCTGCTGTACTTGTTCATCTGATAAGAGGGAGAACCGGGAGATATCACCCTTGAGCTGCTGCAGCTTTTCCTCTTCTCCCTTTCTTCGCTCGTACACACTTTTCCCAATTGCAGAGTAGATTTCAGTACCGGTAATCTGTTCGAGGATGCGGGATTTCTCCTCACTGTCGGCCTTGAGAAAGGTATCGAACGAACCCTGGGCAAGAAGCATGCTCCGGGTGAACTGGGTGAAATCCATTCCCGTTTTGTCAACGATCACTTCTTTTACTTTCGACTTCTTGTTCTCTATGATATCACCGCTCACATAGTCGCTTATCTCATGGGCTGCTTCAGCAAGGTTCCCTTCAGGATTTTTTCGTGCCCTGTGCTGGTACCACGTACATCGATAGACCCCTTTCGAGCAGGAGAAGACGACTTCGGCCATACACTCTCCCGTTCCTCTGCTCATGATCTCGTTGCTGCTCTTCGTGATTTTCCCGAGACGGACAGTCTGACCGTAGAGTGCGAGGGTGAGGGCATCGAGAATCGTCGTCTTTCCCCCTCCCGTCGGTCCGGTGAGTGCGAAGATTCCGTTTGTCTCATAATCGGGGTGCTGCAGATCTATCGTCCATCTTCCGTAGAGACTGTTAAGGTTCATTCCTGACAGTTTCAATATCTTCACGCGCTACTCCCTGTTCACATCTTCGTGTTCGATCGTATGAAGGATTTCACGGTACATGAGGGAAAGCACCTCTTTATCCTCACCATCAATCTCACGGTCAGCAAGGAGTCGGTCAAATACCTGATACTCGTCGATATCGTCAAGGCTCTCGTCAGTGAAGGTTTTCTTGAGGAGGGCGTTCCTCACTGCCGAATTCTTCAGTGAGAGGATCTCAAGGGCAGAACCCTTCACCAGCTCCTCCAGATGCTCCCTGTGAAGAGCAGAGGGCAGAGCTGAAGTGTTCTCGACCTCCACATACACGGCGGTTCCGCCTGCCATGAGATCGTTCAGTTGAGACATGATAGCCTTATCATCCCCCGTCACTCGTACAAGGGGATGGAACAGGGGAATGGGAATCTCCCGTACCTGTTTCTCTTCTCCCTTGATCTCGAGGACGCAGACGCTTTTATTTCCGTGAGGTTCAGAAAAGCCCATGGGAAGGGGAGCGCCACTGTAGCGGATGAAGTCGCTCCCTGCCACCTTCTGTGGTGAATGAAGGTGCCCGAACGCATAATAATCAAATTCTGAAGGGAGAAAGGAGGCTGGAAGGTGGGCAAGGGAGCCTACATAGAGATCTCTTACACCATCATTTTCTTCAACCTTCCCTCCCGCGCAGAACAGGTGCCCCATCGCAATAAGGGGAACTGGAGAAGGGAGAGTGCTCTGGATATCAGAACAGGCGATAGATATCCTCTCGTAATGTTCCTTGATTCCATGAATCAGCTTCTCCTGTTTATCAGAGAGGGTCTCCCCATCTTCGGCTTTTCTAATATCTCGGTCATGAAGGAAGGGAACAGCAGCAATGAGGGCACGTACCGTGCCGTTATCATCATGAAGAGGGATGATCTCATCTTCAATCTCTTCCCCTGCTGAAGCGATCACATGGATGTTCATCGCCTTCAGGAGCGCCTTCGGTGCATCAAGAAATGTCGGAGAATCGTGGTTTCCTGCAGTGATGATGATATCACGACAGCAGGTAGCCGATACCTGCTGAAGAAACCTGTAATAGAGTTCCTGAGCCCTGTTCGAAGCAAGGGTGGTATCGAAGATATCACCTGCAATGAGGAGGGTGTCGATCTGTTCTGTCCTGACGGTATCAAGAAGCCAGGAGAGGAATTGTTCCATCTCCTCATATCGTCGTTTTGTGAATAGTGTCGCTCCCAGATGCCAATCGGAAGTATGGAGTACTCTCATCTGCCTGTCCTTGTAAGTATCTTCTCATACTCTGCAGATTAAGTCGATGATTCTCAGGTGAGAATTGTATGGGATGGCGAGCTGTTTCCGTTCACTGTCTGTTCGGTGTTTTTCTGTTAAGGAGCGGTGACCTCGAAGAGGTAGGAGTCAGCGCTTACTGCCGTGGTTGCTGTCTCAGCGCTGAAGTTATTGGAAGTGAGGATCGGGAGACCGTTTGAGTCGAGGCTGACAGAGGTTCTTTCAGTGATGCTGGCGTACATGGTTAATGTCTGAGTACCGACCACTGAAGCGCTGAGAGCTGAGAAAGTGATAAGGAACAGGATGATGAGTACGAATGTTTTAAGCAGAACTGACTTTTTCACTTTCCAACCTCCTGGTGTATTAGAAGCGATCTACTGACCGCCGGTCTCCCTGACCACGTATTCAGGATACGTGAGATATATAAAACTGTCAATGTGCTAAATTGTTACAATACAATAGGTTATGATGTGACAGATGTAATAAATACCCACCACTTTTTAGAATAAAAAGAGGAAATAGGACACATGGGATTTTGAGCACTTTGACTGAGTTCTGACATTGAAATGTGCAAAGTAAGTGGTTTAAATGGGGAACTCTGATCAAACCTCTCCCGTGGAAGTGGTGGAAGTGACATAAGACTTCGACCACGTATATGTTAGAAGTGGACGAAGTTTTGGACGAAGAAACAGGAAACTTTGATCAAAGTTGTATCGGAAAAAAGTTCGAAGTTTTTGAAAATATTTTTCAAATATTTATAATATAAAGAAATGTATATTAATTTATGTATCAATTGCATGTGCAAAGTGTCGAAAAAAGAAGGCTATTTAGAAAAAACAGGGCTCACCAATAAAAAAAACTGTCCGATACCAGACAGTTTCTTGCTTCGATGGAGGTAAGGGGAATCGAACCCCTGACCTATAGATTGCGAACCTATCGCTCTAGCCAACTGAGCTACACCCCCGCATGTAATGATACGCTACAATGGAGATGGGTGTTAGTCAAGTGGGAAATGAGTGCTTCCTGTATACGTCCTGCTGAATTCTTCATACTCCAGCGGAATGCTGAAATAGAAGCCCTGAGCATTGGGGAATTCAATGGATCGTAGCGTCTCTGCCTGTTCCTTTGTTTCGACACCTTCAATGATGATATCGAATCCCATCTCCTGAAGGAGACTTGCCATGCTCTTCAGTATCTGGGAGCTGGAGGCTCCAGCCGGTTCCTGCCAGAGGAGGGACTTATCGATCTTGATGAACTTGAAGGGGAGGTTGAAGATGTGAGCGAGATTGGAGTACCCCGTTCCGAAGTCATCAAGGTTGAACTGAACACCGTAGGAGAGGAAGGAGTTCATCGTCTTTATGATTTCCTCGAAAGGGAGGGCGGAGAATGTATGCTCGGTCACTTCGAAGAAGAGTTTCCCTTTTGGAATCCTGTGACGTGCGATGATCCCCTGGATATCACGTATCAGTTCCCGGTTGGAGAAATGGCTTGCAGAGAAGTTGATCGCTATCGCAGGGACTTCCTTATCGTCTCTCATCAGCTCTGACTGGATTGCACACACCCTGTGTACGACATAGAGGGTCAGCTGGTCGATGATGCCGATTTCTTCGGCGATAGGGATGAAACTTCCCGGACTTATGTCTATCAGGTTGTTATCATTCATCCGAAGCAGAGCCTCGTACATCACGAGGGTTCCTTTAGAGAGTTCAACTATCGGCTGGAATACGACTCTCAGAGACTCCTCCTCAAGGCTTTCATGGAGTCTGCTGATGATCGTTCTCCTTGCCCTTATCTCCTCGAGAATCGTATTGTTGAAGACCAGGTGCTTTCCCTTGTGCTGTGTCTTTGCTATAAGGAGAGCATAATCAAGAATGGTGAGTGGTTTTTCCTCAATATTCCCGCTGCAGGGGAAGGTCATTTCCAGTGATGTGTATCTCAATGATGCCGATATGCCGTCAACTACCCACGGTTCCTTCATCCTCTTCATGATCTGCTGTGCGATTTCCCCGGGGTTTCCCGATTCCTGTGGGAATGAAAGGGCGAACTCATCACCTGAGTACCTATGCACCTGAGCGTGGGGAAAACTCTTGAGAAGGAAGGAGGTGAGGGCGAGAATGATCGCATCTCCCTTCCTTACACTGAACGTGTCATTAATTGTTTTGAAGTCATCAAGAGAGATGACGACAATAGAGAGGACCTCCTTCTTTCTTACTGCACGGGAGAGGGAGGAGATGAAGTAGCCTCTGTTTGGAAGCTGGGTAAGATCATCTATTGAGATCTTTCTTGTCTGGAAGGTGAGGTAGATACTGAGAAGTGCCGTCGAAATCGCAGTCCCTGCAAGGAAGATATCGGGCAGGATCAGCTGGAGTACCAGAATGAATAATGAGACAAGGGGAAGCCATCTGAAAAGATAGAAGGTAATCCTGTCAACGTATGATTTCTCTGCGAGGAAATGACTTGTCACGACGATGATCTGGGAGAAGGCGAGGATGAACGGGAGAGTATTCAATACCTCTCTCACATAGATACCGCCTTCATCTACCGTAAAGACCCAGCCTGTTTTCAGGTTGAGTAGAACGATTATGCAGTAGAGTGCATATAACCCGGCATGAACGGCAGTGACTATCTTCTGTTTGACTTTGTGAGTACTTGGCGTTTTCTCTCCAATGAAAAGGATCAGGTACCAGAGGAGAAAGTTCAGGGCCATGGGGTAGAT
This sequence comes from Sphaerochaetaceae bacterium, assembly GCA_963677695.2. GTDB lineage: Bacteria > Spirochaetota > Spirochaetia > Sphaerochaetales > Sphaerochaetaceae > SABI01. Next base: position 1,103,860 of record CAXXUJ010000001.1, read on the forward strand.
GAGATAAAGAACCGTGTAGAGAAGAGTATAGATCCACAACTGATCAACAGGAGCACTCTGTACAAACACATCAACTATAACGTTGTATGCAAGGACACAGAGGGTAACGATGAGGGTGTGTTGGAATACCCTCTCCTTTTTTGTGAGCCTGAGGCGTATGTTGCCCGAACTAAGAAGTAAAACTCCCACAACAAGAGATGAGACGATCTCCGGTGCGGTATGCCAAATCATCATGAAGAAACCTTCCTTTTCACCGATTGTACATTGACGACCGGTGAAAGGCAATAAAGAGTGCAGGTTATACCCTGTAAATTATACCCGATCAGGCAAATATCTCAGCTGCACCTGTATAGACGATATCAATAAGTTCTCTGATATCTTCAAGGTCGGTGCTGCTGAACGCAAGGCGTAGGAATGTTCCCTTGATACTGATCGTTCCCACTCCATAGGTATCGAGGAGATAGACTCTCAGTTTCTCAGCATCACCGGCACAGGTGAAAGACATGAAATAACCAGAGTTGAAGGGAAGGGGAGAAAGGTATGCATCACCGGCATGGGAGGCGAGTGCTTCCTTGATCACCAGGTACCGTTCCTTGATCTTCTCAATTCCCTTTTCCTTCTCTTCATGGTAGGAAGGGCTCTTCATCGCCTTGAGGAGGAGAGACTGGGCAGGCTTGCTGCACGAGCTCACATTTCCTCTGATCGCTCCCATCGTCTTCTTCAGGAGAGCTTCATATTGTTCTCCTGTGATGCCTGCAGAGTTGAAGGTGAGGAATCCTACCCGGAAGCCCCACACCATCTCTTCTTTGGTTGCCGCATCACCCTTGATCGCAAGGATGTTCTCATGGGCGTCACACAGGAGGGAGAAGAGAGATTCCCTGCACACATCGTCTTCAAAGAAGAGTCCGAAATAGGCATCGTCGGTGAAGATAAGGAGTTTCTTTCCCTCTTCTGCTTTCCCTTTCAGCATGTTCACAAGCTTTTCAGCTTCACTCTGTGTCGGGGTGTATCCGGTGGGATTGTTGGGGAAGTTGAGGATCAGCGCGACCTTCTCTCCCTTGGATGCATCGATTGCAGAGGCAAGTCCATCCACGTTGAGTTCTCCATTCGAAAAAAGATCGAAGGGGACGTTCACAGCCTCTCTCTGCTCATTGATGACGAGGTTGTAGTTTCCCCAGTAGAAGTCGGGTACGAGAATCTCATCTCCTTTATCGAGGAAGAGGGAGAATGCGATGGAAATCGCATGGGTGAGTCCATTGGTGACCACGGGAAGGGAGGTCTTCTTTCCCTTCATGGAAGGATTCTTGCGAACCATTTCTTCAAGCCATACCTTGCGGAGTTCTGCATCTCCTGCGGTGGGAGCGTAGGGAAATACGTCATTGACGGCGAGAGTGTCGTTGAAGCCGCTGTAGACTGAGGGGATATAGAGAGCGTCGCTCTTCTCTGTCGCGATACCGATGGTGGCGTTGAATCTATGTGCCTTCTGTTTCGCTTCTGCCGACTGGCTGATGATTCCCTTAGGGAAATACATCCTCTTTCCATAGTCGCTCAGCATGTCTGCGATAATGGTTCCTTCCAGAATGGTATTCAGTTCCTGTGCAAGCGGGTTCATATAGAGACCTCCTCTCGTTCTTTTCTTTTTCTCCCCATCATATCGTTTTGTGTCGGAAAAGTGAAGTTGTATACATAAACAGAGAATATCGATTTTATAGGTGAGTTGACCTTATTTCACGTGAGGTATATCGTGTCTTTATATGGCAGATATGAAACAGATCTCGACGATATTCCTGGACCTCGACGGCACACTCCTCCCTCTCGATGAGGAGAAATTCATGGCAGAGTACCTTGTCAAATTCACGAAGCGGTGCGTGGTAGAGGGACTCGATCCCGCCCTTGCACAGAAGGCGCTTCTTGGTGGTGTTCTAGCAATGAAGGGGGAAGGGGGAGGTCTCACTAACAAGGAAAGGTTCTGGACTTCCTTCTTTGCCGGTCTTTCGCTGCCGTACAGCGATCAGCTGGTGGAATCCTTTACCCGTTTCTATGAGGAGGAGTTCAGTGAGATTCAGCATATCGTATCTCCCTCACCTCTCTCACGTGAGATCGTTGATATCCTCAAAGAAAAGGGATACTCGCTCATTCTGGCAACCACGCCGGTCTTTCCCAGGGTCGGAACCCTGGAGAGGCTCAGCTGGGTGGGGCTCACCACGGATGATTTCAAAGAGATCACAACCTATGAGGACTATACCTACACGAAACCCCATACCGGGTATTATGAAGAACTGATGGAAAAGAGAGGATTGAAACCTGCAGAAGTTCTGATGGTGGGAAATAATGTGGTGGAAGACGGAGCGATCATGAATCTCGGCATCCCCTGCATCTTCGTCACAGATTTCCTTATCAACCCGGAGGGAGAGGATCTGTCGGATCACTCCTGCTATACTCTGGAAGAGTTTCATGCCTTCTGCCAGCAGCTGCCGGAGAGAGTATGAAAGCGGAAAAACCGAGTCTGTTCGCAGTCCCTGCTGTTGCCTACTCCCTCGCGGTGTTGTGTACGATCCTGTGGGGGAGTGCATTCCCCTCGATCAAGGTAGGGTACCAGCTTTTCGAGATAGCAGGCGATGACACCTGGTCGAAACTGATCTACGCCGCCGTCCGTTTCACTATGGCGGGACTGCTTGTCCTTCTTCTGCGTTTCATCATGAAAAAACGTGGAGGAATCAGGGAACATGCATCTCTGACAAAGTCCCAGTGGGGACATATTGCAGTCCTCGGTATTCTTCAGACCACGATTCACTACTACTTCTTCTACATCAGTATCTCCTTCATCACAGGAGCGAAGGGATCGATTCTCGTCTCCTCAAATGTGTTCTGGAGTGCGATTCTCGCCCACCTCTTCTTTGCCAATGACAAATTCTCGGCGGGTAAGCTGTTCGGCGTTGCCGCCGGTTTCATCTCGGTCATCTTAGTCAACTACGATGTGAATTTCGGTTTCGAGTTCACCCTTCAGGGGGAGGGATTCATGCTCCTGGCAGCTGTGATGTCCTCAATAGCCTTCATCTATGCAAAGCACCTTACCACTATAGCTGATCCGATGCTGATCACAGGGACCCAGCTCACTTTCGGAGGAGGTCTTCTCCTTCTGATCTCTCTGATAAACGGGGGAACCTTCCCTGTGGGACCGGCAAAGGCATATCTGATTCTTCTCTACCTTGCCTCTTTATCGGCTGCGGCCTTCTCGATATGGACTCAGCTGCTGAAACATAACAAAGTGAGTTCGATCGTGATCTTCCAGTTCCTCGTTCCCATCGTGGGAACCTTTCTTTCTGTCGTCATTCTTGGAGAGAAGGTTTTCAGGATTCAGTACCTTATTGCACTGCCCCTGGTCGCTCTCGGTATATTCCTCGTTAACAGGGCGAAAAACTGATAAGAATGGAGAGGGAAGAATGAAGGGAGAGGGAGAGATGAATCCGATTTTCACACGAAGAAGCGTAAGAAAGTATCTGGAAAAGCCTGTTGAAAAGGAGCTCCTGATCCGCCTCTGCGAGGCGGGTATGATGGCACCGAGTGCACATAACAGGCAGCCTTGGCAATTTTTAGTTGTTACAGATGAAGAGAAGAAGAAGGCGCTGTCACGTATGAGTCCCTGGGCCCGTTTCGCTTCCCATGCCCCTGCCCTGATCGTTGTGATTCTCGATACCTCGATGATCACCGAAGCTGATACAAAGTGGGAACAGGACCTCTCTGCAGCGACTCAGAATATACTTCTGGAGTGTGTGAATCAGGGTCTCGGAGGCTGCTGGCTTGGTCTGTATCCTGGAGATGAGAGGGTGGAAAGAGTTCGCTCTATCCTTGATCTTTCTGCGAGATATATCCCCTTTTCAGTCGTCTCGTTAGGATATCCTGCGGATGAGAGAAAAGGACCAGAGCACATCTATCCAGATCGAATCCACTTTGAAAGGCTGAGTCAATAGTGCGTTCTTGTCTTTGTGCGCTATCATCCTGTAAAATGTGGAAACCCTGAACATACGAGGATATACCGCATGACCATATCATTCTTTATCATCAGTTTCATCGCATCCACTGTCGGCGCTATCAGCGGGATAGGCGGAGGGGTAATCATAAAGCCCTCACTCGATACCTTTACGAGTCTTAGTGTGGAAACTATCAGCTTCCTTTCCGGGTGTACCGTTCTTTCGATGACGATTATCACTCTCTTCAAGTCTCGTAAAGGCGGTATCGTTCTTGATAAACGTATCAGCTCCCTTCTCGCTCTGGGTGGCGTTATAGGCGGATTGGCGGGTAAATACTTGTTCGATCTCGCTATCACGACTTTTTCATCAGACAGTGTAGGGATCTCACAATCATCGCTGCTTGCACTTATGGTGCTGTTTGTTTTTATTTTTGTCCTGAACAAGAAGAAGATCCAAGCGAAAAGCTATACTAGCGGAATACTCGCTGTCATTACAGGGTTGTTTCTCGGAGCTATCGCCTCTTTCCTCGGAATCGGAGGAGGCCCGATAAACCTTGCCATCCTCTATCTCTTCTTCTCAATGGATGCAAAGAAGGCGGCGCTTAATTCCATCTTCATTATTTTTCTTTCCCAGGCTGCTTCACTCATATTTACGGTCGCGGGAGGACGAGTTCCATCCTTTGAACCCCTGATTCTTATTCTGATGATATCGGGCGGTATTCTCGGGGGATTCACAGGAGCTGAAGTAACGAAGAGGGTATCGCTGAGAGGTGTTGATACGGTCTTTCTTGCTGTTCTTCTCCTCATCTTCGTACTTAGTGCCGTTCAGATTCTCACCCTCAGTTTCTGACAGTCTACTCATGTCTGTCAATGTGAAACCTATCCATATATGAATCTATGTGGTATGCTCTTACAAGATTGGTATTATTCGTAATACAGACACACGTCCGATGATACGAAAGAGTGGAGATTCATGGACCTTTTTGTTGTATATCAATTCCTTATCATTATCTCTATGAGTGTTTCATCAGCCCTGACAGCACGGGTTTCCGCGTACAAAGGTGTGTCTCAGCCGATGCGGTTCTTAGGCGGTCTGTTCCTCGCAAACATCATCTACTCCTTCAGCTACCTCCTCGAACTCCATGCAAAAAGCAGTGAATGGGCGCATGTCTTCGTCGGGTTTGAATATTTCGGAGTGATGTGCATTGCTCTGTTCTGGATGCTCATAGCTCTTTCTTTCCACCCAAAGCGATTTACGAACGTGAAAATCGACCGGAAAGTACTGAAAATTCTCTTCATACTTCCATTCCTTACATCAATTCTCATATGGACAAACCCTTTTCATCACCAGATCTATGCGGAAATTTCACTCATTGAACTCTATCCTGTGAGTCTGTTCATGTTCGATCGTGTCTGGGGTTTCTGGGTTCTCAACGGGATTATGATTGTCATGTACTTTATCGGGGTGTTCAGACTCCTTTTTGCGGTACTGCAGGACCGGGTTCATCTGAGAAGCAGATATCCCTTCCTGATCCTTATCTCGATCATCCCCGCGGTTTCCTATGCAGGGCTTCTTCTGAAAAAAGTGTTCTATAACCTCGATACTATGCCGATATCCTTTGCCCTCACGGGTGTCGTGCTCTACTGGGGAGTGAAGAAGCTGCAGCTTTTCTATCTGCTGCCTACTGCACATGAGATGGTGGTGGAATCGATGAGTGATGCGATGGTAATGGTTGATCCCGGAAACAGATTGATTGAAAGCAATCCTCGGGGACGTGAACTCTTCTTCTCGGAAGATCCCGATCCGATAGGGAAATCACTTCTGGAACTGAATCCAGACCTTGCAAGGCATATCGCACATGCTTCTAATAAGAGAGTAGTAACTCTTAAGGTGAATGGGGAATCCCGTTCATTCAATATCTCAAAGTCCGAAATCCTGGGTAAGAAGGGTGCGGTGCTGGGAAGTTTCTTTGTCTTTCATGATATTACAGAACTCAGGGAGGCGATGAAGGCACTCGAGATACGGGCCACGTCAGATGGTCTTACGGGGCTGGTGAACCACAGGCATTTCATGACTCTTGCGGCCGAAGAGGCTGCAAGACTTGAACATGCACCCAAAGGCGTCTTCTCTCTCATCATGTTCGATCTCGATTTCTTCAAGGCGGTCAACGATACCTATGGTCACTCTGTGGGGGATCAGGTTCTCGTCCATGTGAGTAATCTCCTTGTGAGAAATGTGAGGAATCTTGATGTGTGTGCCCGATACGGAGGAGAGGAGTTTGTTCTTCTCCTCAGAGGTACAGGGATTGAGGATGCACAGAAAAAGGCAGAGACACTCAGGAAACTCATTGCAACAACCCCGGTCGTATGTGATAGCGAAGGGATTTCCATTACCTCGAGCTTCGGAGTGAGCGAGTACCGTCCCTCGATGGGAATCCGCTGGGAGCAGGCGCTCAATCATGCCGACACAGCCCTGTACCAGGCGAAGGAAGAGGGAAGAAACAGGGTCTGCAGGTATGCTGGGAATGTTTCTTCCAGGAAATGATCCTTATTTCTCTGAAGAAAGTGCATAACCGTTCATGAATGCCTTATAGAGAAGGGAGAAGACAATCAGCGGAGGAAGAATGGATATGACGACAGCTGTCATCACCTGTGACCACTGCACCGACTCTCCCGTTGCGACAATCATATTGAGTCCTACCTGCACCACCTGATTCGCTGCACGCCTGATAATAATCCTCGGCCAGATATATTGATCCCATACATAGACGAACTGAATCAGTGCAAGGGCTCCGATCGTGTTCATACTCATCGGGATGAGAATATGACGAAGAAACTGAAGCGAGTTGGCTCCATCGATCCTTGCTGAGTCGGCGAGGGATCTCGGAATTGAGAGGAAGTGCTGCCGGAAAAGAAAGACACCGGTCGCGGATGCCATGAAGGGGAAGATAATGCCTGCGAGCGTATCTCCCCAGCCGAAACCGTACTCGGTCGGTGCAAGGAAGAACTCGAGAGGATTGAACATCCACTCCAGCAGGTGCGCAAGGTCGGGAGCCGGCTGAGAACTGACCAGTTCGAACAGTCCGAGAATGAGCATTTCGGTGGGAAGCATAAGGGTGATAATGATAAAGCCGAATATCAGATTCTTCGCCCTGAAGCTGTAGAAGACGAGGGCCAGGGAGGCAAAGAGGGAGAGAACTATCTTCCCTCCTGCAACCCACAGAGATATGAAGAAGGAATTTCTCAGATACCTGCCCAGATGGTAGTCGTTCCATACTGCATCCAGATTCTTCAGGAACTGATTACCCGGCAGCATCGATGCTGTCGCTACGATATGCGTTTCCTGTGTCGCTTTCACTACAGCGAAGACGATGGGGAAACAGACGATGATGACTGCGAAGATGAGGATTGCATGTACGTGTATATTCTTGAACCTCTTCATGATATTACCCTTCATAGTGAACTCTCTGTGCAAGGAACCGAAACTGGAACAGTGTTGCGATTCCGACAAGAATCATGAGAATTACACCCTCAGCAGCGGCAAAACCCATGTTGCTGCTTCCCCCGAACCCGTCAAGGTAGACCTTGTACATCAGTGTTGTGGTAATCCCTTCATTATCGAGCAGAGGCCCTGGTCCGACAGGGCCTCCCCTTGTCAGCATATCGATGATGGCGAACGAATCGAAGAATGAATAGATCAGGTTGGTGAAGAGGAGAAAGAAGGTCGTAGGACTGAGCAGAGGGTAGGTGATCAGCCAGAATTTCTGGATCGGGGTTGCTCCGTCTATATCGGCAGCTTCAAGGGGGGATTTCGGTATGCTCTGAAGGGCTGCGAGGTAGAAGACGATACTGTACCCCAGATTCTTCCACACGGCGATACCGACAGTGAGGAAAAAGGCGGGAATGGGAGAATCGAGCCATCGAATGCTGAGACCTGTAAGCTCATTCACTATTCCAACTTCCGGATTGAACATGAAGAGCGCGATGGTAGCAGCGATGGCGGGAGAGAGGGCGAACGGCCAGATGAGGAGAATCCTGTATATTTTTGCTCCCTTAATGTTCTTGCTTGCCAGTGTGGCGAGAAAGAGGGAAATGGAGAGGCAGAGAAAAACGACAAGAAAACTGAAAACCACAGTCTGAACAAGCACCTGAATGAAACCGGGGGCAAGAGGACCTGTGAACAGGTTTTTCATGTTCTCAAGCCCGATGAAGCTTCTGGTGCCGAGAAACAGATTAGACCTGTATAAACTGAGAATCACCGACTTCCATGCCGGGTAGAAAAGGAAGGTGAGAAGTATGATGATTGTCGGTGCGAGATAGATGTAGGGGACTATCCGGTTAGTGAATACGGCATTCTTGTCTTTCATGATTGCTCCGCAATAGAAGCGAGGCATGACAAGAGCCATGCCCCGCAGGTGAGGTGGTGCGCGCTTTAGAAGTTCGCGTTATATTCAGTAAGCTTTGCGTCAGCAAGTTTCTTTGCTTCTGCAAGGGCTGTACGGACATCTGCACCCTGTACGATCTTCTGCATTGCCTGCTCGATGATGGTACGGTTGTCAAGGAGTGTTCCTCCGAGTGCACCAGCTGTTGCGCTGTTGACTTCAGTGTTCAGCAGCTGGTTGAAAGCGACAAGCTGTTTGGCATCGGAAGCGAACCAGCCTTCGTCGGTGAGCGCGTCGACTGAAGAGTTACGGACCGGATAATATCCAGTAAGCTTGTGCCAGCTGACCATGTTCTCAGTATTGGTAAGGAAGAGAGCGAAATCCCGTGCTCCTTCAAGTTCTTCGTCTGTGTGGTTCTTTGCGACCCAGATCGATCCGCCACCGATGACTGTTCCGTTTCTCTTGGTTCCTTCAGGAATGGGGAGCATTCCGACACCGAGAGTGAACTTGCCTTCGACAGCACGTGAGATGTTGCCGAGGTCGGCAGTTGAAGTGATGTGGAAGATAGCCTTATCTCCGGTAAAGATCGCATCTGATCCGTCCCAGTCCTCGAAACGGCCAGTGTAAGAGTAATATCCCTTGGTTCCGATCTCTGAGAGGAAGTTACCGATATTCATAGCTGCAGGGCTGGTGAGGAGAACCTCAGTTGCTCTGTCGGCACGACCGTTTGTGTTGTTAAGGAGCATTGCACCCTGCTCAGCCATCCACTGTTCGAAATACCAGGTATGCATACAGAAGCTGATGTTTGCACCCTCAACGCCTCTGTTGCGTGCTGCTTCCACAACCTCGATCATGTTTTCAAAGGTTTCGGGGACATAGTCGCGTGAGTAACCTGCTTTGACAAGTTTGTCTGTATTGATATAGAGGACAGGGGAAGAACTGTTGAACGGGATTGAGTTTACCTTTCCGTCAATGGTGTAGTAGTTCAGAACCGGCTGGATGTAGTCGCTGGTATCGAATGTACCGATATCTCCGATCGGCATGAATACACCTGAATCGTATGCAAGCTGGCTGCCGACCTCGAAGACGTGAACGAGTGAGGGGGCTGCACCCTGCTTGTCTGCAAGGATTGCTGCCTGAAGAGTGTCTCTGTAGCTCCCCTTCATTTCCTGGGTGACATGGTAGGTGTCCTGTGATGCGTTGTATGCATCTACAACATCCTGAACCCATCCGCCGCGGGCTGCGTCACCGAAGACATGCCAGAATGAAATTTCAATCGGCTTCTGTGTTTCCTGTTCCACTGCACCCTGAGCAAAGAGCGCGCCTGTGAGAATTACGAGTATAGCTAATACTGCAATGCTTTTTTTCATGTTCTCATCCTCCTGACGAGTAGTATCTGATAAGGATGATGTTCTGCTTAATATGTGAGTATGTTGTGATAACAATATGAGAAGATGTTAAATATAAAAACGGGAGCCCCGAAAGGCTCCCGAAATTATAACTTAAGAATTGCTGATCTTGTCAGCTTGAGAAGAAATCAGAATAGCGTTCCCTCTGCTGGGTAAACCAGGGAGAATTGTAGGTTTCAAGAACCGCTTCCCAGAATGATCTGTTTCTTTTTTTCATCTGTATATCCTCCTGATATAGTATGTATACCCGGAACATAGTAAGGAAATTCAAACAGGGCAAGTGAGAATAGTGTGAAAATGTGACAAAGTCACATTTTTATGTGAAATGAGTGCACTGAATTCCTAGGGGTTATATCCGCCTAATTCTCAGTGCCATGTACTCTTTTCCCGGCAGTTCCACTTTGAAAGCGCCTTTGAAGGTCCCGGCATGGGTGACCGTCATCTCCCAGGTATCGATGATATCGACACTGAAGGTGCTTTCATCATCATAGTGGTACTCCTTGAAGGAGGGACGGGTGTACCCGTAATAGATCAGGTAGTAGTCATAGACCGTGACGCTGGACGGGGTGAAGATATCTGGGATCGCACAGACCTCGTCCGAACGGCCAGGGAGAAACTTAAGTCCTGTTGACGGGATATCTGAAGTGATCTCTCTGAGAAATCTGATTCTATCCTGAGATTCTCCATGAAGAACACCGCCATGGGACCACCACAGAATACGGTCGCTGCGGTAGTAGGTCTCTCCATGTCCTCCGTAGCCTCCGCGGCAGGCGGCTTCCCAGAACCGTCTCACCAGCTCCTTCCCGCTGAGATTTCCCCAGCCGTGCTGGATATTCCCCTCATACCCTATCTCATCAAGTACGACCGGTTTTTTGTACCGTGTGCGGTACTGATCGACTTCCTCGGAGCAGACATACATCTGTGTGCGCTGGATCGAGCAGTGGGTGATCCACGGCCTTGAGAAATCATAGAAATTCTTGCAGTTGTGAATGGAGCGGAGGTGTGTGTAGGGGTCATGGGCCGTTATGATATCGGCATACCGTTCCCAGTCTGCTATTGTTTTTGTGTTCATGAGGTCATACTCGTTGGCAAGTGACCACCACACGTTGCGGTAGGCGCTGAGGCGCGATAGGAGGTAGCGCCAGTAACGGTCATCCTCTTCTGTGCTCATCATGCTGAACCCCCATCGGTCATAGGGGTGCATCACAATGATATCGGCTTCGATACCGAGTTCCTGGAGTGCAAGGATGGAATCCTCTATGTGTCTGAAGTGTTCTGTGTTGAAGCGGGTGAAGTCCCAGGAGTTCCCTTCACTCTTTGCTGTGAACTGATTGAAATTGTCGCTCGTAAGGACAGAAGAGTCCATGGGAGTCCCTTCATAGGGATAGGAAAGGGGTTCGTTCAGGTTATAGTCATAGTGCTTGGGGAAGATGCAGAAGCGTATTTTGTTGAAGTATCCCTCTGACAGGGTTTTCAGGGTCTGTTTCTGCAGTTCTTCACTCTGCAGCTCCCACACATAGCAGGTCGTCCCGATAGGACGGTGAGGAGTTCCGTCATCGTAGGCAAAGTGGAAGGTGTCTGCCACTCTGACCGGGCCATGGTTTCCCTCACCTGCCGGGGTGACTGAAAAACTTCCTTCCAGGGGAGTCTCTTCACTGTTGAGCGTGATTTCAAAGGAGTAGGTTTCTGCGAATGAGGGCATGAAACGTACTTTGAACAGGCCATTGCCGTTATAGAAACCGTCTACAGTTTTCTGTTCGCTGCGGCTTTCAAACCTGCCGCTGATGTGCTGATCGGTAAAGGGATTCCCTTGTATCTCAGCGACTAGGGAGCATTCAAACACTCCCCACCTTTCGACGCTCTCAGTGTAGGTGAATCTGTCCATGGTGACTCCTGTTTTCATCGGTTGTTTCAGTGTGCATCATCGATGGCGATGATGCAACCATCTTCTCAGGTATAGAGGGGATGCCAGATCTTCATTCCTCCGAGTTCTCTGTTGTCCCAGGCGAAATAGGGAATGAGAGTGAGGGTTGTACTGCTTTTTACAACAGAAGAAATCTCCCGATAGAGGCTCCTTGAATCCCATGGCTGCTCATCGAGAGCAACTCCATCTTCGGTTGTGAGGCAGGTCATCTTCTCTCCGGCGATATCCTTTTCAAACGGGGTGAAACGGGCATCTGCGCTCAGACCGAGGGAGGACCAGGAAACATCTGGATTGTCAGCCTGTTCGCTGCAGTAAAGGATAGGACCTCTCATGACAGCCGCCTTATTGGCAGACGCTTCAATGAGGGGATGGGATATGACCATTCTTGCTTCCATATCCATGGCTAGGATAACCTCATCACCCTCCTTCCATGATCCTTCAAGAGCAATATAGGTGTTCGCATCAGATGCTGTCAGAGTTCGTGAAATCCCCTTTGCTGTGAGCGTACCCTTTTTCACCCAGGATGGGATTCGTATGAAGAGGGAGAAGTCGACAGGAGTTTCCTGTTCGATTACTATCTTCACTGTACCGTCATACGGATAGCCGGTGAGCTGTTTCAGTTTCACTTCCTGTCCTTGTACCTGTAGTGTGCTCTCGCTCTGACCATATATGCCGGTGTAGATGCCCTTTTCCGATACCGCATAAGTATATTCACTGCTTTCAGCGAGGATTCTCACCATGTTCGGAGGGCAGCAGAAGGAGGAGAGGTAAGGAGTTCGGGTCCTTTCCCACTTGAGATGGAAGGGGAGGGGAGCATCTTCCCTTTCCAGTGGATTGGAGTAGAAGTAGCGGAGACCGTCTCGGCTCACCGAGGCAAGGATCAGGTTGTAGAACGACTGCTCCACCCTGTCGACATGGACAGCCTGTTCATTGAGGGAGAAGAGTCTCCAGTTGAAGAAGATGTTCCCGACAGTTGCACAGGTCTCGTTGTAGGCTGTCAGGTTCGGAAGTTCAAAGGGACGTCCGTACGACTGATGGGTACGGTTCAGATTGGGATGATCACCGGCGAAGCCGGAGGGAGAAACCCCGTCATACAGTGCTCCGCAGCCGCTGTTGATATACATCTTGGTCAGCTCTTCGCTTTCCCATACCTTCATCAGCATATCACCGAGAGAGGCATCGCCCCGCTCTGCGACCAGGTCGGCAACACCGCTGTACAGGTAGGTCGCCCTGACGGCATGACCCACCATCTCCTTATGCTCGGCCAGGGGCAGCCTGTCCTGATTGTCATCTGTTCCATCGGTGACTTCGTCTCTCAGCCTTATGGCAAGTTCTGCCGTGTCGAGGTGTTTCTCATCCCCTGTCTCCCTGTACAGATCTATCAGGGCCATGTAATGGGAGGGACAGATAGCTGTCTTCGCGTTATGGTTCTTTTGGGCCTCTTCAAACAGTCCCTTCAGGGAGGAGGCGGCCTTCAGGCCAAGACCGAGAAGCCTCTCTTCCCCTGTTGCACGTCTGTTGATGATTCCGGCAGTGATCAGGTGACCGAGATTGTAGGCTTCGAAGTTGAGGATATTTCCCAGCTCTTCTGCATTTTCTCCCTTGTTCACCGCGATGGTGAATTTGGTGAAGATATAGCCGTCATCACGCTGAACGGAGGCGATGAGATCGATCGTTGAGTCGATCTTCTCTTTTAATTCCTTATCCTGTGTGATTCCCCATATATAGGAAGCGGCCTCAAGCCATTTATAGAGGTCTCCGTCCTGAAACGGAGGGTCGTGGTGTTCTCCCTGTTGTTCCCCTGCCGCGATACGGAAGTTTGCGAGGTTGTGACTGATAGCATCGTCGTCGAAGAGACGGTAGATGTTGGGAAGGATGGAATCCCGGCAGAGGTCGAACTGATGCTTCCAGAACCCTCCTGTCCAGAGAGTGCTCTGGAGAGAAGGATTTGTAAGCTTTGCAAAGGGACTGATGGAAGGTGTGTTCATTTCTGAGCTCCTAGCCTTTTACTGCACCGGTGGTGAGTCCGGCTATGATATGTCTCTGCAGCAATGCATAGACGATGAGTACGGGAAGAATGGCCATCATCATGAAAGCGAAGACTGTTCCCCAGTTCGTGTAGTACTGGGATACGAAGTTGTAGATACTGATGACGATCGGCCATTTCTTGCTGTCGCTGACAAGGTAGAAGGGAGCGAGGAAGTCGTTCCATACATTCGTCACCGTGACAATGGTACTGGTGACCAGCGGGGTTCTCAGCAGGGGAAGGATGATCATGGTGAACATTCTCGGGTAGCTGCACCCCTCTATCAGAGCAGCTTCATCTATCTCCCTCGGGACGGTCTTCATGAATCCCGTGAGGAGGAAGGTGGCAAAGGGGAGGTTTATTGCCGCATAGAAGAGGATGATTCCTATGTAGGTGTTGTGGGTTCCTGTCTGCATCATCAGTTTGATGGTCGGGATGATGGAGATGGGGACGATGATTCCTCCGAAGAGGGCAAAGTAGACGATGCTTCCCAGTTTCCCGTTTCTTCTCTGTATGATGAATGCCGCCATCGATGCCGATGCGTTCACAAGGAAAGTAGCTGCTATGGTGATGATGAAACTGTTTTTCAGCCCTCTCCAGAAGTAGGGTTTCGAAAGGACGGTCACATAATTCTCCAGTGTCGGGTTCTCAGGGAGTGTCAGTTTGAACTGAGCCGATTCCTTCATATCCTTGAAGGAGTTGACGACCATCATGCCGAACGGTGTGAGGATGATGATAGAGAGGAAAACGGCGAGAACAATGAGAAAGATGTGGTAGGTTTTATTCCTGCTTGAGATCATAGTTCCACCTCCCTGTTTTTTAGGAAGAGAAGGACAGGCAGTCCTACGATGAGAATGAGAATGCTCAGGATGATATTAGCCGCCGTGCCGGCGCCGTACAGACCTATACTGAACATGCTCATGATATAGGTATTCATCACCTCCGTGGCATACCCCGGACCTCCGTTTGTGAGGACGAGAATCATGACGAAGACCTTCATTGTCCCTATCAGAGCGAGGACGACATTGATCGTGATCGAAGGAGCAAGGAGGGGGAGGGTAACGTGCGACAGGCGCCAGAAACCGTTTGCTCCATCTATTTCCGCGCTTTCATAGAGATCGTACGGGATGGCCTGCAGTCCTGCCAGATAGATGACCATACTGAATCCGGTTGTTCTCCACACGTCGGTCATAATGGTTGAAAAGAGGGCTACAGTTGGGTCGTTCAGCCAGTCATGGGAGAGGGCGCCGAGCCCTATCATGCGCAGAGCCTGATTAAGAATTCCGTCGGCAGGGTTGTAGATCGCGGTGAACAGATACCCGATGACGACTGGAGAGATGACGAACGGGAGGAAGATGATCGTTCTGAAGGCGTTCCTTCCTTTCAGTCGTGCATTATTCAGCAGGACAGCAAGAAAGAGACCGAGGAAGTTCCTGGCGAAGGTGACGGAAAACGAGTAGGTGAGCGTGTTGGAGAGTGTCGCGCGGAATTTGATGTCTGCGAACAGTTCCCTGAAGTTTTCTAACCCGATGAATGTGATCACCCTTCGGTTGATGTTCCAGTCGGTGAGACTGTAATAGAAACTGGTAAGGGTCGGAATTACGAACAGATACCCGAAGATGAGAATGACAGGGAGTAAAAACCAGTTGGGATATCTTGACCGTTGTGTTGAACGTATCATACGTACCTCTGATAATGAGTCGGAGATGAAGACACCAGACCTGTCATGGTCTGGTGCCCACACAAAAGAGAAGGTTTAGAATCCGGGAAGTGCTCGTGCGTTTCCGGTTCTTCTGTAATTCTCGTCCATCATGTTGACAGCTTCATTCACATCACTGTTGATGAGAAGGTTCTGAAGAATCTTCGGGAAGTCTGTGAAGGAAGAGGAGAGTCTGTTCTGGACATTGATCTTTGCTTTTCCTGCCTGATCATAGGAGAGTACTTTTTCTTCAAACGGGAGAAGATCTGTTTCAACGCCTGTATAGACGGGAATTCCATTGTTGTATTCGAAGTAGATGTTCTGGTTCTCTACCTTGGTCATGAATCGGACAAGGTCCATTGCCCATTCCACGTTGTCACCGCCTTCGGGAACGAGGATCTGGCGGGCGGGGGTGAGCATGGCAGTACCGTCATCGGTATCGCTCGGGAGAGGGAACCAGCCGATTGTTGCAGCCATTTCTTCCTTGCCGAAGGAATCCATGAGAGCGGGAATGAAGTTGCTGATCTGGAATGCGATGGCAGCCTTTCCGGTTGCAAGATATTCCATCTGCTCTTCATAGGTGCCTGCCTGATAGTTATCCTGGAAATAGCCTTTATCACGCAGTGCTACGTAACGTGCGAACACGTCCTTCAGGGCAGGAATCTCATTAAGACGAAGTTCATTCTTCTCAAGCTTCTTCACACCTTCATCTCCGATAGCGGGATCGACGAGTGAGGGCCATGCGATGAGTGAGAATACCTGCATCGGCCATGCTGACTTTCCTGCTTCATAGACAGGAACGTAGCCTGCGGCCTTGGCCTTGTCGAGAATGCTCAGCAGGTCTGCATAGTTCTTAGGTACATCGACTCCGAGTGCCTTGAATACGTTTTTGTTGTAATAGACACCGTAGGTACCGGTTCCGCCCCAGGGAGCTCCGTAGACTTTTCCGTTGTAGAGCTGGAAATTCATTGTGGCGTCAAGGACGTTGTCGAACAGAGGATCACCGGTCATCTCATGAAGACGGTCTACACCGAATTTGGTGTACTGTTTCGTACCTGGATCCATAGTGAAGAGGTCAGGGAAGTCGTTTGTTGCAAAACGGGTCTGAAGAAGTCTTCCGTATTCTTCTCCAGCGGGAACCGCCTGAATTTCAACCTCGATTCCGCTCTCGGCAGTGTATGCCTCGAAGATCCTTTCCATCGGTTCGAGCAGTGTGGTGTTCGGTACTACGACAGTGAGTGACTCGGGTTTTCCCCCGGCCTGCTCAGCCGCCCCGGCGGCACTGACCATTCCCGCGACTAATGCGAGCATCAGTGTAAGTACTAATATCTTTTTCATATTGCCTCCTTCGTATCACGTGATGATGTTCATGACATCAGACGTCATACGTGTATATGTATTACAACACGGGTTTTAGAGTCTGTCAAATAAAATTTTTACATTTTTTTTAGAAAATCAGTGAAAATTTTCGAATTTGTAGGTTGAGGTTTCGTTTTCTTTTGTTTTGAGTCGAAAAAGGCGAAAAAAAAGCGCTGCAAAAGCAGCGACTTCATTGTCTGGAGGTAAGGGGAATTGAACCCCTGACCTTTTGAATGCCATTCAAACGCTCTAGCCAACTGAGCTACACCCCCGAAACAAGAGAAATAATATCGACTGCATCCTGTTTAGTCAATACGAAACACTGAAGGGAAAAAGCGAATGGAACATATTTGTCTTATTCTACCTCCGATTCTCTTGAAGAAAATAGAGCAGACCGAGTGCACGGCCGGGTCCGTTGTGTGATACAATCGCCTTAAGAGATTATGATCAGAGAAGATATGGAGAGGGAACGCGTGAAAGAAAAAGAGGGTTTCAGGGAGACAGCACTGAGAACGGGATATCTCTCCTTTCTCTCTATCCTTGTCTCTCTTGCCGCGGTTTTCTTCTCCTATTCCTTCATCATGATTCTCCGGTCTGTGCATCCTCTCATTTTCTCTTCTTCCACAGCTCCTGTTCTGTTTTTCATCATACCTGCTATCGGACTCCCCCTTGCCCGCATCATTTCGCGAACCTGGGCACGTGATATCAAGGGACACGGAGTGCCCGAGATCCAGTACAGTGTCAGGGATCGGGGGGGGTATGTCCCTCTGCGAAGTGCAATAGCTAAAACGGCAGCATCGATGATCACGATCATGTCTGGCGGTTCAGCAGGACAGGCAGGACCTGTCGCTCTTATCGGTGCAACAACGGGGAGTGCAGCGGGAAGTCTGCTCAATCTCAAGTCGACCGAGAGAATCATCCTGATCGCCGCAGGTGTCGCTTCTGCTGTGACCACCTTGTTTCATACACCGATTACGGCACTCCTGTTCACCCTCGAACTGGTGCTTGTGCAATATTCAGACCTTGCAGTTATTCCCATCATCTTTTCCACTGCCACAGCCCTTTTCTGTGCTTCACTGTTAGGGTACTCATTTCCCTTGATTCCCGTACATGTGGTCTTCTCTTTCTCTCCATCACTTGCACTCGCTGCAGCAGTAACGGCGGTTCTCTGTGCACTGATTGCCTGGGGATGGATGAAAGTTCAGTTCGCCATTGAAGATTTCTTCATCTGGAGCAAAATCCCCGAGCTCATAGAGGCTATGGCAGCAGGTCTGCTTGTGGGAGCTCTCTCCTATATAAGTTTCAGAGTATCAGGAGAGCACATGGTATCTGCGGCAGACAGCACCTTCCTTGAACATCTGTTCAGTGGATCCCTGAATGCCCCTCTCATCCTTTTCATGTTGTTCCTTATGAAATTCATTGCGAACCCCCTTACCCTGGGTGCCGGAGGGAGCGGCGGAGTCTTCGCTCCATCATTGTTTCTCGGTGCGACAGCAGGAGCAGCGGCGGCAGGTCTTCTTGCCCTCTTCCTCCCCCTCCCGCCCGAAGCGTTTATCATATGCGCTCTGATCGGAATGTCTTCTGTTCTTGCCGGGGTGACCGGAGCGATTCTAACCGCTATTGTCCTTCCCGTTGAGGTGAGTGGAACCTACCCTCTCATCATCATCGTGATGGCTTGTGCAGGCCTCAGTTTTCTCCTCACACGGGTGATGAACAGGGAGACTTTGTACAGCGCAAAACTGAAAAGGGAAGAGAGTGGAAGAGGGAATTGAGACCACGAAGAAACTCTTAAAAACCTCCTGCGGTTTTCTTGTGTAACAAATAGTCGTGTTTGATTAACAATTTGTTATTATAATAACATGTTGTAGATTAAATAACATATTCTTTGAGAAAAGTATTGCATAAATACAAAGAAATAGGGTAGAGTCCTCTCACGAAGTTTAATTGATGATACATCCTTTGAAGGATCGGGAGATAAAGATATGGAAAAAATTAAAGTAGCTGTCATCGGTGCCACAGGCGCTGTAGGTCAGGTGTTCATGTGGATGCTTGCAGACCATCCCATGTTTGAAGTTGATTATATTACCGCATCTGCTGCAAGGGCAAACCAGGCATATGGATCCACAGTCCACTGGCTGCTTCCTTTCGAGATGCCTCATGCGATACGCCAGAGAGTGATAAGTGAATTCAATGCTGAAGCCATGAAGGAAAGAGGTGTGAAGATTGTCTTCAGTGCCCTTCCCGCATCGGTCGCAGCTGAAGCGGAACCTGTCCTGAGAGATATGGGCTTCTTTATCTTCTCGAACGCATCTGCAATGCGTTACCATGACAATGTACCTATCCTCATTCCTGAGACGAACATGGAAACTCTCGAGATGATCGAGGATCAGGGATTCCCCGAAAAGGGATTTGTTGTCACCAACGCAAACTGTGTAACCACAGGACTTGCCATGGCTCTCGCTCCGTTGAGAAAGTTCGGAATCAAGGAAGTGAGTGTCTGTTCCTACCAGTCAGTCAGCGGTGCGGGTTACCCCGGCCTTTCATCCTTCGATATCACTGACAACTGTATTCCCTACATCGGCGGTGAGGAAGAGAAGATTGAAAAGGAAATCAAGAAGATTCTCTCCTTTGATCCTGTCGTTGATGCCTACTGTGTCCGTGTTCCTGTCATGTTCGGTCACCTCGAAGCAGTCTGGCTTACACTTGAAGAAGATTTCACCCTTGATGATATCGAGCAGACCTGGGCAGACTTCAAGGAAGTCCCCGATCTCCCCTCAACACCTGCACAGCCGGTTGTCTATGACAGCTCCAATACCTTCCCTCAGCCGAAGTACGCTTTCTGGGGTACTCCGAAGGGCATGGAAGTCTATACAGGAAGACTCAAGAAGAGAGACAACAAGGTCGGTTTCATGCTCATGGTCAACAACCTTGTAAAGGGAAGTGCAGGCGGATCGATTCAGAATGCTGAAGCTTTCGTAAAGAAGTACAATATTACACAGAACTAACTGAAACTATCAGTCAGCTTAATGGGAAGCACCTTCGTCAGAGGGTGCTTTCTGCTGTTACGGTGGTGATGCAGCTGCGTACATCGACCCGGTATCCCTTGTCCCTCTGTGTGATATGATAGCTGTGGTTTCTTGAGCAGCCTTCACACCCGAGTCCAAGGACATCATACCGGTAGCAGGATCGGCTGATGAAAAGGGGAGGGGTGAAATCCTTTCCCGCCTCACTCATGTGAAGAGGGTAACCATTGCAGTCAGTTTCTCTCTCTATCCAGGCATAGCCTCCGATCAGGTTGATTCCTGTTTCCAGGAGGAGGGAGGCCGTGTACCTGTTTGCGATATACATATAGATATCAGCGAAGACTTCCACCTCGGGGTATTCTTTCATCCAGAGAAGGTGAGCAGGGTTGTTTATTCCCACCCTGATATTCGTGTTCCTGAAAGATAGTATCTCCCAGAGAGCCTGTTTCTCCTTCTTTTCATCAAAGAAGACGGGAGGGAGAGGTAGATAGACTGTACCCTTGATGCCAGCAAGGAGATTTTCTATCGGAGTCCCTTTTTTCAGTGAAGATGCAACTGAAGAGAGATCAGCATAGGGAAGAGGGTAGTTCCCCTCCGGCGATAGCAATCTCCTTTCGGGGAGGAGAGTTCCCGCAGGTGTGAGTGCGGTTTCCTGATCAAGAGGCTGCTGAATTGCCTCCTCGATCATCCTGTCGGCAAGAAGGAACCATTCATTTCTGATGCTCTTCAGTGAAGAGGATGGAAGGAACAGGGAGGAGAGGGGAAGATCGGTATTGTTGATGATCGTGATCTCTTCAGCCTTCATATAGAGGCTTGGGCTCCCAGAAAACATTTTTGTTATTCTTTCTTCACTCTTCTGTGCCGATTTTGCTTCCTGCACATCAAGGGGCCTCTTGAATGCAAAAGGTTTTTTCAGGAGAGGAGGAAGGTCTCTCCCTTCGATAGAGATGCTTTCCCAGTCAATTGTCAGTGTGAAACTGATCGGATATCTGTACGGTTGATACGCTCCTGTCTCATGGGTAGAGAGGGCAGAATCATGGCGTGAGACGATTCTCAGTTGCAGTCCTTCAACGTCTCCGCCTTCTGACGGGACATAGATTGTTCCCCTGGATCCTTTTTTCAGTTCTGTGACACGTCGTCCACTCTGGTCTGTGAGCCCTTTAGCTGCGAACTGTACAGCCCTGTCGGGTGCATGTTTCCCTTGTATAAGAATGAGAAGGCCGTCACGCAGTTCGATATTCTCGGTAAGGTGAACGCTCCACTGGTTTTTTCCTGTGCTCCTGCCTATCGTTCCTGCCCCAATTCCCTTGTGTGAAGCATAGGTGCCGGTAATGAGAGAGGGTGTGTGCCTCATATCCTTAGGGTCATGTTTATCGTAGCCCGCAAGCCAGCCGCCTGAACTGTCACGTGAGAATGCGGTGGTGAGCTGCCTGTCTGTTTCGTGTGCATCAGGTTTTCTCTCCAGGAGAGAGCGATAATAATGTGCGGTTGCTGCTGCATAGAGAGGTGATTTCATCCTTCCTTCAATCTTCACTGACTCGATACCGATTCTTTCCAGCTCCCGAAGCGTCTCTCCATCACTTTTCAGATCCTTCATGGAAAAGAAGAAACCCTCCTTTCCCTCTTCATCGGAAAACCAGGTCCTGCAGATCTGAGAGCACTCGCCCTTGTTTGCACTCCTGTCAGTGAGGTGGACACTTGCCATGCAGAGTCCGGAGAAACCATAGCACATCGCACCGTGGATGAACACCTTAAGTTCCACATCTGGAACCTCTTCTCTGATTATTCTAATCTCTTCGATGGTGAGTTCTCTGGAGAGGACGACACGGGAAAAGCCCATGGCTGCAAGAGCTCTGACTCCGTCGCTGCTGTGGACTGCAAGCTGTGTGCTTGCATGGAGAGGTATGGAAGGAAATTCAGAGGCTATAATGGAAGCAAGACCGAGGTCCTGTACGATGATTCCGTCGATGTTGAGAAGTTCAAGACGTCGGAGAATGGGAATGAGGCGGGAAATCTCATCGTCCTGAAGGACGGTGTTGACGGTTACATAGATGGTTTTCCCTGATGTTTCAGCTGCCGTTTTCAGCCGGGAAAGTTCTTCGATCGTGAAGTTCTTCGCTCCCTTACGGGCAGAGAATTCGGTGAGTCCCAGGTAGACACCGTCAGCACCGTTCGTGAACGCTTCTATGGCTGAGTCAAAGGAACCCGCAGGCAAGGTCAGTTCAATCATCTCTTTGTATCCTCTTATCGCAAAACTCGATTCAGGAAGAAGCATGAACGGCATCAATGCCTTCCATGATCTGCCCAAGAAGGTCGATATTGGGGGTCGCAATGCCTGCTTCTTTTGCCATCTTCCCTGCGCTTATGCAGAACCAGCGGTTCTCACTCACCCTCGAGGCCTCCACATCCTGGAGCATTGAGGTTTTGCCGTTTTCTGTGAAGGAGCTGAAGATACCCCGGTAATGCTCGATATAGGATTCATCCAGTCCTCTGATACCAACCGCTTGCGCAAGGGCAATCACTTCTTTCATGACTGAAACGATGAGGTTCCAGATAGCAGGGACGGAAACGCATGGGCCGTACCCGGCTCTGCACACGGCACTAACTGTGTTGATGCTCACATTCACCATGTATTTTGCCCACATCTCCCTGTGGATATCCTGTGGATTATTGTAGGAGATGGAACAGGAATCAAAGAGAGCGGCCACTGACTCCACTTCACTGCTCTTCGAGTTGTCCTTCTCTCCGAAGAAGATGATTCCTTCGGTCGAGTAATCTATGCTGTTTTTAATCTTCGTCGAATCGATCGCAGTAGCGAAGGCATAGAGGATATGGGAAGAAGGATAGGCTGTTTCCAGCAACTTCTCGCTGTCGATCCCGTTAAGGAGGGATAGAACGGCAGTGTCCTCTCCAATGGAAGTGGAGAGCATCGGGATCACCTCTTCCATGTGGTTGTTCTTCGTTGCAATGAGCAGGAGGTCCACCGGCTGGGTGACCTGCTCAGGCGTCACATAGTTGAAATGCGCTTCGCTGCCGTTCAGGTATACATGATCCCTCTCATACCGTTCCTTTCTCTCTTCATCGACAACGATGAGAGTGTGATCGCTTCCAAGGTATGCATCAATTCTGTTGGCGTAGATAGCTCCCACTGCACCGAGACCTACAAGAGCAACTGACCGTATCATATCTTATACCTCCTGCTTCGCAAGAGCGATGAGAAGAGTGACAAGGGAATGTATGGAGGCCTCATCGATCTCTTCGGTCACTGAGTGGGCGTTGCGGTAGGCATTTGCGAGGGTGAGCGCGTCATAGCCCATCTTACTGAGGATGTTGGTATCTGCTCCCCCTCCGGTTGCGACTTTCTCGAACGGGAGGTCGAGGAGTGAACAGACTGCTTCGAATTTCCTGAGGGCGGGAGAGTTGTCATCGAGAACATAGGAGGGGTAGACGAAATGACGTTCCATTTCGTACGAACCGCCCAGTGCTCCCACTGCCTTGATACAGCACATCTCCATATGGGCAAGGTGGGCAAGGCATTTCTCATCCGATTCTGATCGTACTTCCAGGGTCACCGTACACTCGGGAGCTACCACATTCGTTGCCCTTCCCCCCGCAATCGTCCCGATGTTCGCCGTTGTCCTTTCATCTATTCTTAGAAGCTTCATCTGATCGATGGCACGGGCTGCAAGGGAGATCGCATTTATTCCTGTCTCAGGGGCAAAGCCCGCATGGGCTGCCTTTCCTGTGAAGGTGATCGTCGCATTGTGGTGAGCGGGAGAGAAGGAGATCACCTTTCCCAGCTCCTGCTGTGCATCGAAGATATATGCATCGGCAATAGGGGGGAGGATGGAGGTATCGAGTTCCTTCACTCCTTCAAGACCCACCTCTTCACTTACGGTGAGAAGATAGACGAAGGGTCTGTTCAGTTTCTGCAGTTCTTTTATAGCTATGAGCATCGCTGCCACGGCAGATTTATCATCAGCTCCGAGGGCGCTGGTGCCGTCAGTTCTGATGACCCCCTCTTCGCGGATGACATGAACATCGACAGCATTGGGAACGGTATCGATATGCGCTGAAAAGAGTGTTGCAGGACCTTCTGCGTCCTCGTTGATGTATGCCGCGATATTTCCTTTGGCGTCAACCTTGGTTCTCACTCCCCTCACATCGAAATAGGAGAGGATTTTCTGTCTGATCTTCTGTTCTTTTCCAGACGGTGAGTTTATCGCAACCAGTTCAAGGAACAGGTCAATGACATCTTTGTTATGCATTTCATACCTCTGTCGATTCAATTGATGAAAGCATACCATAGAGTAGATCAGATATTCCACACTCAGAGGTGTTTCTGTTATAGTGAGAGTATGTATGACTATAAGATAATCGACTCGGATACAAGCTGGGCGGATCAGTTCTCCGCATGGGAAACGAACGAGGTACGCTCATTCGCTATTGATTTTGAAGGGGAATTCAATCTCCACATCTATGGAGAGCATCTCTGCCTCATTCAGGTGTTCGACGGGATGTCGTATTATCTTATAGATCCGTTCAAGGTAGATATGAAGAAGGTCCTTCCCTTCCTTGCCGATCCCGATATAGAAAAAGTGATGTTCGATTCTTCCAGTGATGCTTCCCTGATCTATAAATCATACGGGGTTGAGATGAAGGGGATTTACGATGTGGCACTGAGCGCCTCCATAGTGGGATTCACAGGCAACCTTCATGCACTGTTCGAGTTCTGTGGAATCGAAGTGGAAACGGTGGTGAACAAGAAGAAGAACCAGATGGCGAACTGGCTGATCAGACCGCTGAAAGAGCAGCTGATCTCCTATGCCCTTTCTGATGTGGAACATCTGTTCGAGATCCAGAAGAAACTGAAAAGTCTCATACAGGAAGAGGGGAAAGAGAAAGAGGAGAAACAGATTCAAAAGCAGGGGACGAAGGTAAAGACCTCCTACAAGCCCGGCTGGACAAAACTTCCAGGGTATAAACGGCTCGGTAAGAGTGAGAAGATCTATCTGCGTCATTTCTTCCTTGCTCGTGATACTCTCGCGAAGGAGAGGAATCTTCCTGCCTACCGTATTCTTGACAAGAAGGTTCTTGTCACTCTGGCAAAGGATCCTTCCAAGGTCGATACTCTCGTACGTCACAGGGATCCGAGGATGGAAAGGAAACTTCTCAGTGCATTCGAAGAGGCTGCTGAGGCAGCTCACAAAGAGCTTCCCTGAATACTTATTTCTTCTTCCTGTAGGCGGTTTCTTCAAGGGGGAGTGATTCCCTGAATTTCCCGTCGAACACATAGTATGCGTTCTGGACTGCGGGTGCTGTGGCAATGGTGCTGAGTTCCCCGATACCCTTCGCTCCGTAGGCTTCGCTGGTAAGCTCTGAAGATCTGACTGTGATGGTGGAAACTTCAGGAGCTTCGGTGGCTCTGATGAGACCGAGTGTTCCGTACTTCACCTTCGGTCTTCCCCCCTCAACGGGGAAATCTTCGGTGAGAGCGTAGCCGAGACCCATCACGACTCCACCTTCAACCTGACCTTCGACCGCTGTCGGATTGACCACTTTACCGACATCTACCGCTGCGGTGACCTTCTCAACCTTTCCAGCTTCATCAAGGTAGACGACCTGAGTTGAATAACTGTAGGCGATATGGGAGACGGGGTTCTTCTTATCCGACCCGAGAGGATCGGTGTAGGCGGTGAACTCATCCTTCCACTCCTTCCCTTCCAGGGAATCGAGTGTTCCGGTTGTATCGAGATCTTTTTTCAGTTGAAGGGCTACCTTTCTGATAGCTTCTCCTGTGATGACCGTCTGACGGCTTGCCGTACTTGTTCCGCTGTCCGGGGTTCGGCGTGTATCAGCAGGTTCGCAGAAGACCTTCTCAGGTGCAAGACCGGTCGTCTCGATGACGATCTGGGTTGCCATGGTCGCTATTCCCTGTCCCATGCACGCGGCACTGGTTCTGATATGAACAATCCCCTCTTCTATGCTGAGAATGCATCTTCCTGTGTCTGGAACTCCAACTCCGAAACCGCTGTTCTTGAAGGCACAGGCAATACCTGCTCTCGGGTGAGCTTCATACTCATCCTTCACCGCCTCCAGCGTCTCGGCGAGTGCAGTGTTCGAGGAGGCTATCTGTCCGTTCGGAAGAACCTTCCCGGGCCTGATCGCATTGCGGTACCTGATCTCCCAGGGGGATATCCCCACTTCCTGTGCAAGCAGATTGAGATTGTTCTCAATGGCAAAGCAGCTCTGGGTGACTCCGAATCCTCTGAAGGCACCGGCCGGTACGTTGTTCGTGTATACCGCCTTCCCGATGATATCGACATTCTCATACATGTAGGGGCCTGCCGCGTGCGTACACGCTCTTTGAAGTACCGGAGCTCCGAGAGATGCATATGCTCCCGTGTCGGCTATGAGGGTCGCCCTGAGGGCGAGGAGTTTTCCGTTTTCATCGCATGCACTGGTGAAGTCCATCTCCATCGCATGGCGCTTGGGGTGGATGTTCAGACTCTCCTGACGTGACAGTTTTACCTTCACCGGACGACCTGTGTGCCATGCAACGAGAGCTGCATGGTGCTGGACACTCATATCCTCTTTTCCTCCGAAACCGCCTCCGACAAGGCATGCCTTGCAGTTCACCTTCTCAGGCGGCAGGTTCAGCATACGCGAAATCTCCCGCTGTTCATCAAACACCGACTGGCTCGAGGTGAACAGAAGAACGGAATCCTCGGTATCCTTCACTGCAACGGCAGCTTCCGGTTCCATAAATGCGTGTTCGGTGAAGGGGGTAGAGTAGTGACGGGTCACCACATGCGCCGCTTCCCTGATCGCTTTATCTGCATCCCCTCGGGAAAGGATCTCTGTGGTGAGAATATTACCTGTACTGTGCAGCTGCGGTGCTCCTTCTTTCATCGCTTCATTTGGAGAGGTTATAGGCTCGAGTACCGTGTAGGTGACATCGATGAGGTCCAGGACCTCATCAAGGCAGGTCTGCTCATCCACAGCGACGAGTGCAAGGGCATCCCCTATATAACGGGTGGTGTCCCCTTCGGCTATGAGGACATCCCAGTCATTGACGATATGACCAAGCTTGTTTTCGGGAACATCCTGTGCCGTGAAAATTTTTATGGTATGGGGGTGTTCCATTGCCCGTGAGATATCTATCCTCTCAACAACGGCACGGGGGTGGGCGCTTCTCAGCGCCTTTGCATAGATCATTCCCTCTATTCTGATATCATCGACAAAGATGCCGGTACCGAGGATCTTCTCAACCGCATCAACCCTTCGGAACCTCTCAGAGAGATTTCCCGCCTGTGATTCGATGACGATGGGAAGGTTTTCCCTGAAATAGCGTGCGGCCATGAGAACAGCCTTCTCGATTTTAGCGTATCCTGTACAGCGGCAGATATTGCCTCTCAGCGCTTTCTTGATTTCAGCAAGAGACGGGTTGTCGTTTACATTGAGGAGAGCTTTTGCCGACATGATCATTCCCGGAATGCAGAAACCGCACTGTACAGCTCCCATCTCGGTGAAGCAGAACGAATAGACATCCTTCTCCCTCTGGCTCAGTCCCTCTATGGTGATAATTGATTTCCCTTCGAGACGTTCGAGGGGGATGAGACATGATTTGGTTGCTTTCCCGTCAATGATGACCGTACAGGTTCCGCAGGCACCTTCGCTGCAGCCGTCCTTTGTTCCCGTAAGGTTAAGCTCTTCCCTGAGAAAATGGAGCAGTTTTTTCGAACTCTCCGTTTTGATGGTGCTTCCGTTCACGATAAAGGTATGCAGGTCAGAGCCTCCTATTCATCTCCTTCACTCATTCCTACGAACAAGTGAATATGGTATGGGAATAGCCGCTTAGTATTGAATCCCCAGATTGAGCGGGAAACAATTGACTGTGATACTATACATCAAATTCTAAGTGCGTACGTTATTTTGTCAAGGCAAAGTGTTGCACTTTGGTGCAATCGATAGAGAAACAACGTCTTTATGGAGTTGTTTCAGGTGAGAACCTATACCTTATCTCCCCCACAAAAGGGGAGAAAGGGGTGTGTGCAGCTGCAGGATTCTGCAGCTGCCTCTTTGATTCATCAGGCGCGTATTTCCCTGTTGAACGGTTTTCCGAGTGCCGCCGGTCCTGTCTTCTGCGACTTTCGTGAGAAGGCGAGGACGATGATGACCAGCAGGTAGGGGAGCATGACAAGGAATTCATAGGGGAAGTCGATGCCGAGTCCCTGGATGGCAAGCTGAAGTGACTGTGCAAGGGTGAACAGGAGTGCTCCACCCATGATCTTCACCGGGTGCCAGTGGCCGAAATAGACAAGGGCTACAGCAATGAAGCCTCTTCCCGCGATGATGTTGTCACTGAACATTTTCACCTGACAGAGGCTTAGGTATGCTCCTGCAAGGGCAGCCATTGCCCCTCCCAGCATCAGTGCCTGGAAGCGTACCTTGTTCACCTGAATACCGATTGAGTCGGCAGCTCTCGGGTGTGTTCCCACTGCACGGACCTTGAGACCCCAGGGGGTCTTGAAGAGTACATACCAGGCAACGGGTACGAGAAGGAAGGCCACATAGACAAGAGGGTTGTGCTTGAAGAAGAGTTCTCCCAGGATGGGGATATCGGAAAGAATGGGGATCGGAGCCTTCGGGATTCCGATAACGCTCTGCGTTCCACCGACGAAGTGTCTGAAGAGCGTTCCTGCCGTCCCGACACCGAACATCTGCATCCCGATTCCGGCAATACCCTGAGGTGCTCTGAAGCTGACGACAACGATGCCGAAGAAGAGTCCGAGCAGTGCTCCGCCTGCCATGGCGACCGCGATCCCGATATAGTTGTAGATTCCCGGGACATCTCCGCCTCCTCCTACCATGTAGGGGACGAGGAGACCGAGGAATGCACCCATGGCCATGAGTCCTTCACAGCCGAGATTGAATATTCCCGCACGCTGATTGAACATCTCTCCTAGAGATGCAATCAAGAGCGCGACAGAGAACGGAATTCCGAGTGAGAGTACGTTGATAATGAAATCCATCAGGCTACCTCCTCTGAAGAAGCACGACGTGATGCCGGGAAGAGTTTTTCTTCAACTCTCTGCATCAGGTAGGGGTTTGCGAGTATCATCTTCGTTGCAACGATCGTAAGGATGATGACTCCCTGAAGTACCTGAATCATATTCGCCGGTACTCCCACGATACGCTGGGTCATGTCCGCTCCGTAGAGGAGAAGACCGAAGAAGAATGCTGCCGGGACGATACCCGCAGGGTGAAGACCGCCGAACAGGGCGACGACGATACCGCTGAAGCCGTACCCGCTGGTCACTCCCTCGATCGCGCGTCTGTGGACACCGGCTATCTCGATTCCTCCCGCGATACCTGCAAAAGCTCCGCTGATCACCATCGAGATGATAAGATACTTCGGTACGTTGATGCCACCGTAGCGTGCGGCCCGTGCAGACGCACCTGCCGCTCTCATCTTGTACCCGAAGGAGGTTTTCCAGAGGAGAAGGTAGATAAGAAGTGCAAGGACAAGGGCGATGAAGAGTCCGGTGTGGATTCTTGTTCCCTTGATGAAACGGGTGAGGTCGAGGTTTCTTGAAAGCCTCATCGACTGCGGTGTTCCGCTTCCCATAGTGATCTCCGCAGGGTCGAGCATCGGTCCCCTGAGGAAGAAGGTATAGAGCTGTGCCGCTATATAGTTGAGCATCACCGTGGACAGGAGTTCACTCACCTCCAGTTTCGCCTTGAGGAAGCCTGGGACAAAACCCCACACGGCTCCACCCAGAGCTCCGGCAAGCAGCGCTGCAGGTATGAGAATGAAGGAGGGAAGGTCGGGGAAAGCAAGAGCCATTGCCGTGGTGGCAAGGATTCCGATGGCCATCTGACCTTCTGCTCCGATATTGATGATTCCGCTCCTGTACGCCACTGTGATACCGAGGGCGACGATGGTGAGCGGAACAAGGCGGAGGAGTACTTCAGTCACTCCTATCTTGTTTTTCAAAGGTTCTGTAAGAATTACGAGGTAGGTCTTGAAGACATCGGCTCCGATTGCGATGAGAATCAGTGCTCCGAGAGCCATTGCCGTAATAATCGCAAGGATGATTACCCCGATCTTGTAGCCTGTTTTAAATCTCTTCGTCATCTTCCACTCCTGCCATGAGAATTCCCAGTCTTCTTCTGCTTGCTTCGCTCGCAGGAATGACCTTCTGGATCTTCCCCTTGAATATGACTGCAACCTGATCCGAGAGGTTTGTGATCTCCTCAAGCTCTTCACTGATGAGAAGGATTCCCACCCCCTCGTTCCTCTTCTGCAGGAGCTGTTTGTGGATGAATTCAGCCGCTCCCATGTCGAGGCCTCTGGTCGGGTAGACCGCTACGAGGAATTTCGGGTTTCGTTCGATCTCACGGGCAAGGATGACTTTCTGGATATTTCCTCCCGAAAGGGAACCTGCGGCCACATCGACATTTGGACTTCTTATATCGAACTGCTCCCTGAGAGCCTGTGCGTGTTTCTGTATATCCTTCTTTCGTATGAAAGATTTCTTACTGAACCTCTCTTCCTCCACATCCTTCAGGATGAGATTCTCCTTGATCGAGAAGGAGGGGACGATCCCTTCCACGTTCCTCTCTTCGGGAACGTACCCCATTCCCGCATTGATTACCTGGCGGGGGGAGAAATTGGCTATGTCGGTGTCACCGAAGATGATCTGACCGCTTTCGACCTTTCTCAGACCGTTGATCGCCTCGGCGAGTTCCTTCTGTCCGTTGCCCGATACCCCTGCAAGACCTACGATCTCACCCTTACATACATAGAGCGATAGATCATCAAGAGCAAGGAATCCCCTGTCGCTTCGTACATTGAGGTTCTTCAGCTGGAGCATCGGTCCCATGGTGCAGGCGGGTGCGTCATTCTGAGGGAGACGCACTTCATGACCGGTCATGAGGGCCGCGATGTCATGGGAGGAGTGGTCCTCGGTATTTCCCTGGAAGACAACCTTTCCGTGTCTCAGGATCGCTACCTTGTGGGAAAGGTCCTTCACTTCCTGAAGTTTATGGGAGATGAAGATGATCGAGAGTTCACTGCTCATGTGCTTGAGGAGCTGAATAAGTTCATCGGTCTCCTGGGGAGTGAGAGCACTGGTCGGTTCATCAAGAATGAGGAACTTGGCACCGAGACAGAGTGTCTTTACCAGTTCGACCCTCTGCTGCTCACCGACTGAGAGCTGCCAGATATATGCATCGGGGTCTACTTTCAGATTGTAGTGGCTCGATACTTCCTCTATCCTCTCTTTCACCATGGCGAGGTTAAGTTTTACAGGATTCCATGCCTGCTTGTACCCGAGAGCGATGTTCTCCAGGACGGTCATGTTCGGCACAAGCATGTACTGCTGGTGCACCATGCCGATTCCGTAGGCGAAGGCGTCGTTCGGGCTTTTCAGGTGTACTTTTTCTTCATTGATGAAAATTGAGCCTTCATCCGGATGGTAGAGTCCCATGAGTACGTTCATAAGGGTTGTCTTACCGGCTCCATTTTCGCCAACGAGAGCGAGCACTTCACCTTTTTTGATTTCGAGAGAGATCGCATCGCATGCAAGGACCCCCGGGAATCGCTTTGTGATATTCTCTATTCTCAGCGAATTGATGTCGTTCATAGTCGGTTCCATTGATAATCTCCATAAGCTTTCGCCAGGATATATAAAAATATCCTGCATGAGAAACACACTACATGCAGGATATCATAAGACAGTGCAAGCGTATTCCTTAGTTATAGGTTACACTTTTCCAGTCTGCTACACTCGGGTCAGCGGCATGTGCCTTGAAGTTATCAAGAGCTGTATTCACTTCAGCTTCGATAGCGGGGGTGATCTTGTCCATGTTGGTATCGTTGTACTTGAAGATGAAACCATCGTTGTTGAAGTTCATCGGAATGTTCTTTCCACCAAGAGTTCCGGCTTGCACGAGATCAACCATGTCATTGATGACTGCTGCGTAGTTGTACGAAGAAGCTGCAATGACTTTGTATTCTTCAGGGATTCCGAGCTGAGCGAGATCCTGTCCGAGCCACCAGATGTTTTCATCAGGATAGTCTGCAACTGCTCTCAGAGCACCGAGGGCCTGCTGGCTGCTTCCTGTAAGAACGTCTGCGCCTGCCTTGATCTGTGACTGTGCGAGCTCTGCTGCCTTGACTGTGTCACCGAAACTGCCTGTGTGGGCAACGATGATTTCAGCACCGGGATTGACTTTCTTGACACCGAGAACGAATCCGCGGTTGTAACGGGCTGCATCGCCTCCGTCAACAGGACCGACAAGACCGATCACGTCTTTCTCAGTGATCATTCCTGCGATAAGACCGCTGAGGTAACCGGTTTCTTCACTCTGGGGCATGTAGGTGAATACGTTGTCGCCTACGATCTCGGCACTTGTACCGAAAGCAAAGGAGATGTCAGGATATTCTTCTGCCATGTCGGTGATCAGGTTTTTGTACTGAGCTCCGTGAGCGATGATGATGTCATAGCCTTCTCCCGCATACTGGAGTACAGCTGAACCTGCATCGACAGGCTTCATCTTCTCTGAGTACGCATACTCGATTTCACCGGGGCGCTGTGACATTGCGAGTTCGATACCGTCATGCATTGCCTGGCACCAGCCCTTGTCATCAATAGTGTTCTCAATGATCAGAGCGATCTTGACGACATCGCTTCCCTCGTCTGTCGCTTCCTGTGATCCCTGAGCAAAAACTGCGGGGACAAGCAGTGCGATGAGTAAAACAGTAGTGAGTATTTTTTTCATCTTTCCTCTCCTTATAGTGTACCCGGAGGAGCGAAATCATCGCTTTACCGGATATATTAACCAGTATATACACTTTTTAAAAACAGTGTCAAAAGTGAAAACAGTATTTAAATCATTATTACTCAAATGTAATATTTGTACATTTGTCTCTATTATAAATAGATAGATGGTAAATTCTGAAATCTTCTGTTATTATAGCGTATCGGCAACAAAACGCAACATAAAATGAGGAAGTTTTTATCTATTGATCTGTCAGTTCGATGCAAAATTGAGTTCGATCGAATCCTGGGATGGTGTATGCTGCCTCAGTGTCACTCCGGAGGCCGTAAGCATGCTCTTGCTTGCTTTCACGATATCTGTTGAAGCATACTTGTCCCGCAGGTAGACAACTTCCCTGATTCCCGACTGGATGATAGCCTTTGCACATTCGTTGCAGGGAAAG
Organism: Sphaerochaetaceae bacterium; assembly: GCA_963677695.2. Classification (GTDB taxonomy): domain Bacteria; phylum Spirochaetota; class Spirochaetia; order Sphaerochaetales; family Sphaerochaetaceae; genus SABI01. The sequence continues at coordinate 1,136,883 of CAXXUJ010000001.1, forward strand.
AGGTCTACATAGATGGTACAGCCGGAGAGGTCCCGGGAAATGCTGTTGAGAATCGCATTGAGCTCTGCATGGCAGACAAAGGGGTACTTTGTCTCGAGGAACTCGCCGTCACGTTCCCAGGGGAAATCATCATCCGAAACACCGAGAGGGAATCCGTTATACCCGGTTCCCACGATTTTCTTCTGGGGGCTCACGATACAGGCCCCTACCTGAGTGTTCGGGTCTTTCGACCGCTGTGCCGATAGAACGGCAACCCCCATAAAATAGTCATCCCAGCTTATGTAATGCTCTCTTTTCATGATTCTTTCTCCTCCTGCTCTGCTGTTTCCTCAAAGAATTCGAGAATGCTCTGAATAAGCTGATCTCTTGATGAATCATACATGAGGAGTATGTGCTTTCTATGTGTCGCATCCATTGATGTAGTGATGGATCGTTTCATCTCAGAGGAAACCCCTGAGAGTATCAGTCTCTGATTCTTGTAGTGGATCGTTCTGTCTCCTGTATCGTGGATGCAGAGGATCGGGACAGTTACTTTAATAAGGGAATGCCTGATCCTTTTGAGTGCTCCGATGAGAGAAACGCCTGCAGTGACGAACACTCCCTTATACCCTATCCAGTTCTCATCACCGTCATTGGCCTCTTCAGCTCCATGATAGATATCTGTCTTAAAAGATGAGGTGAACAGTGCTACGGTCCTGCCGAGATAGGAGAGGGGGTTCATGGCAAAGCCCTCCCTCAGGTTGTTGAGATAGATCGGTGCCGCTACCGTGACGATTCCGTCAGGAGCATCGTCCGTACCTGAGAACTCAGAAGCCAGATCAAGGGTCATGGCCCCTCCCATTGAAGTCCCGATGACGTAGAGTCGGGGGTAGTGGTTTCGTTTTTCGAGATAGAAATCTCTCAGATAGGCATACCACTGAGTATACGTTGTGTGCTTTAGATCCTTAGGGTCCGTTCCGAACCCGGGTAGGAGAGGGACGAATACATCGTACCCAGCTTCGTGAACAGCAATGGAAGCCTCCTCATAGGAATAGGGCGTACTCGGGAACCCGTGAACCATCAGGACAGCCCCTTGAACCACTTCCTCGTGCTCGAGAATGATGGGAAGGCATCTTGCGTCGAAGACGTCATCGACAAGAGGTGCTATGGGTGATGTCTCTCTATCTCTGTAGCCGACTAATGATACGTTCCAGAAGAGCCACAGAAGAATGAAGAGGATGATGATGAGCGCTGTCATAGGAGTAGCATAGACTATTCACCTGACGGAGACAAGAAAAAGAAAAAGAAAGGCAGTCCCGAAGGACTGCCTGTGTTGAAACAGAAAGTTTTTTTAGCCGAGGAACTGCAGTGCAGGACGTACTCCGTTGACCAGTTCTTCCATGTAAGGAACAACTGCGAGGAGAACACCGGCTGCAACAGCGGAACCGAGAACACCAGCAACGTTCGGTCCCATGGCGTGCATGAGAAGGAAGTTCTGCGGGTTCTCTTCCTGACCGACCTTGCTCGAAACACGAGCTGCCATCGGTACGGCTGAAACACCTGCTGATCCGATAAGGGGATTGACAGGGTGGTGCTTGTCGATAGCATTCATCAGCTTCGCGATAAGGACTCCGGTTGCGGTTCCAAGTGCGAAGGCGAAGAGGCCGAGAGCAAGAATACCGAGCGTATTGAGGTTGAGGAACTTGTCAGCTTCCATCTTCGAACCGACAGAGAGTCCGAGGAAGATGGTGACGATGTTCATCAGTGCATTCTGCATGGTATCGCTCAGGCGGTTGACAACACCGCACTCTTTTGAGAGGTTACCGAACATCAGCGCTCCGATAAGGGGAGTAGCCGAAGGAAGAAGGATCGCACAGACAGCGAGTACAGAGATCGGGAAGATGATCTTCTCGAGCTTCGATACTGGTCTGAGCTGTTCCATCTTGATCAGTCTCTCGTGCTTGGTTGTGAGCGCCTTCATGATGGGGGGCTGAATGATGGGGACGAGAGCCATGTACGAGTAGGCGGCAACTGCGATAGACCCGAGAAGGTCAGGCGCAAGCCGGCTTGTCACATAGATCGCCGTCGGTCCGTCAGCACCTCCGATGATACCGATCGAGCCGGCAGCATGAAGGTCGAAGTTGATACCCGGGATGAAAGAGAGGAAGAGTGCTCCGAGGAGAGCTGCAAAGATACCGACCTGTGCAGCTGCTCCGAGAAGGAGAGTCTTCGGGTTTGCGATGAGGGGACCGAAGTCTGTCATCGCACCGACTCCCATGAAAATGAGAATCGGGAAGAGCCCTGTTTCAATACCCATGTCGTAGAGGAGTTTGATGAATCCTTCACCGCCATGAGTGCTTGTCGGGTCGATACCTGCGATATAGGCAAACGGAATGTTTGCAAGGATACATCCGAATCCGATTGTAACGAGAAGGAGTGGTTCAAATCCCTTCGCTATTGCGAGGTAGAGGAGCAGGAATCCGACGATAATCATCAGAGCATTGCCCCATCCTCCGGCAGCGAGGAACCCGATCAGTCCCGTACTCTGCCATAACTGTCCAAAAGCTTCACCGATCATTTAAGGCAACTCCTTTACTCGATGGTGACGAGTACGTCGTCAGCCATAAGCTGATCGCCCTGCTTCACGAGGATCTTTTTAACAACACCTGCAGTAGGTGCGAAGATCTGGTTTTCCATTTTCATTGCTTCCATGACGAGGAGAACATCATTCTCTGCAACCTGGTCGCCTTCAGCAACATCGATGCGGAGGACGAGACCGGGCATCGGAGCCTTCACGTCAGTGGCTGCGCCGCCTGCGGCTGCAGGTGCAGCGGCCGGGGAAGCGGCAGCGGGAGCTGCTGCAGGAGCGCTTGAGCCGAGGACGATGAGAACTTCATCAGCCTGTAGCTGGTCACCCTGCTTTACCTTGATCTCTTTGACGATTCCGTCTTCAGGAGCGAAGATCTGGTTTTCCATCTTCATAGCTTCCATGACCAGAAGTACTTCATCCTTCTTGACGCTGTCGCCTACTGCGACATCGATCTTGAGGATGAGACCGGGCATCGGAGCCTTGACTGTGATATCTGCACCACCGCCTGCTACAGGAGCTGCGGGAGCTGCTGTGATACCGTCAGTGACGTTGATGTTGTAAGCAACACCGTTGACCACTGCCTGGTCGCCCTTAAGCTGGACAGCGTAGGAAGAGTTGTTCACTTTGACTGTGAAGTCGCTGTTGTTTCCTGATGCTGCTGCAGCAGGTTCAGGTTTCTTCTCCTGACTCTTCAGTCTGACACCGTTCACCTTTGCATTGCCTGTGAGGTAGAGGATACCCTTCTCCTTACATGCCGCTGCGATGAAGATATTCTCATCAGTTTCTTCAAGACCCTCTTTCTTGAGCATCTCGATGGCTGCTTTCTTACCCTTCTTCGGATCCTTGTCGTTGATATCGACTGCTTTTTCCTTGGTGGGCTTGAGACCGAGCTGTTCTTCAGCGATCTTTACGATCTGGGCATCCGGCTCAACAGGTGTGCTGCCGAAGTAACCGAGAACCATCTTGCCGTACCCTTCTGCAATCTTCTTCCAGGGTCCGAACATGACGTTGTTGAATGCCTGCTGGAAGTAGAACTGAGAAACGGGAGTAACGCTGGTAGCGTAACCGCCCTTCTCAACGACTTCGCCCATTGCGTGGGTGATGTCGGTGTACTTGTCCATGAGGTTGTTGTCTCTGAGCATCTGTGTGTTTGCTGTGAGAGCACCACCGGGCAGCGGGCTGAACGGGATGACGGGGTTGACTTCTGTCGCTTCGGGGGGAAGGAAGTAGTCGCTCATGCATTCCTGGAATACTCTTTCAGCTTCTCTTACCTTCTCGATGTCGATATCGAGAGTGTAGTTCGTGCCTCTGAGCGCGTGCCACATGGTGATGAGGTCGGGCTGACAGGTACCGCCTGAAACGGGAACGAGTGAGAGGTCGACCTGAGTTGCACCTGCTTCGATTGCACTCATGTACTGCTGAATTGAAACACCTGCAGTCTCGTGTGAGTGGAATACGATATTCATATCCTTGCCGAGGAGCTTTCTTGCTCTCTTGATTGTCTCGTGAACGACTGCGGGAGTTGATGTTCCGCTTGCATCCTTGAAACAGACGCTGTCGTAAGGGATACCTGCATCGAGGATACCCTTGAGTGTCTTTTCATAGAATTCGGGGTCGTGAGCGCCGGTTGCACCTGGGGGAAGAGCCATCATGGTGACACAGACTTCGTGCTTGAGACCTGCTTCGTGGATCGATCTACCGCTGTCGATGAGGTTGTTCACGTCATTGAGAGCGTCGAAGTTACGGATAGTTGTGATTCCGTGCTTCTTGAACATCTTTGCATGAAGGTCGATGATATCTCTGGGCTGTGAGTCGAGACCTACAACGTTGATACCTCTTGCAAGGGTCTGGAGGTTCGCATCAGGTCCTGCGACCTTTCTGAACTGATCCATCATGTCGAATGCATCTTCGTTTGTGTAGAAGTAGAGTGACTGGAAACGTGCGCCGCCGCCTGCTTCGAAGTGGTTGATTCCTGCCTCTTTAGCAGCAGCAACTGCGGGCATGAAGTCTTTTGTGAAGACTCTCGCTCCGAAAACCGACTGGAAGCCGTCACGGAATGCTGTACACATGAAATTAACTTTTTTCATCATCTCTCCTTAGTCTCTAACGTCTTGATCTTGCTACAGCTGCGGCGATGGCTGCTGCGATCTCATTACCTTCCGCCTTTCCTGTCGATGCTGGTGATGCCTTGCGCACAGGGGCTGGGGAAGCTTTTTCCGGGAAGTATCGTGTGATGATACTAGACATAAACTTTGTGGTGAATACCAGAAGTGTAAGAAATAGGAACACTGTTCCCATCCCGATCACTAGCAGTATCAACCCGTTATTGACCTGCTCCATTAGCAGTTCTTTGGGTAACTGATTCAACATGAATACGGCTCCTTAAGATTTTCCTTGGGAGTATATAAAAATATACTCACGCTACTATATCGTGTATCCCTTGGCGTTTCAAGGTGAGAAGCTGGTCAAAACTGGAAAGAAATACCACTTTTCCCTCTTGATTTGGTTAATTGACAAGTATAAATTTGTTAGCATGCTAACCACCGTTAAATGTACACATAAGATCGCTCTGATTGACCGATCAGGCATAGGTATTTTTAACCCCCTCTCCTCTATGCTGCAGGAAAAGGGGATTTTATCGCAACTGATCGATGTAGCAGACCTCGACAGCGACCTCCTCATCGATACGCAGGTCCTGTTCATCCGTCTCTCTGAATTGACAAGAAATTCCTTGAGTTCTCTCCGTTCCTCCCTCCCTGAACTCGCCGGTGTGCTTGCTGTGTATAAGGACGGGGTGAGAAAGTATCAGGTGCTGCAGGATACCGCCGCAGCAAGGAGTGAGCGGGTGGCTGTCATAGGGGCTCTCTTTATTTCAGAGGAGGGTTCAGATAGGGGAAGGACGATCTGCCGCGAGGTGGGCATACCATATCTTGGAAACGGTGTGAGCTCCTCTTCTGAAAAGGTTATTCAGTCGCTTGAGAGCGATGCTCTTGTCCGTCTTTTCTCCTAGCGGAGAAGCAGTCTGTTTGTGCTGATAGTTTCTCTTTGATGTGTAACGACTCAGATTTCTGAATGGTTGTATGAATAAAAGGCTTCAGGGATACAGCGATGGTGTTTACCCGTCTATCAGGTTAAGGGTATGATACCTGCGAGTATGAAGAATAAGGAAGGTATCCGATATGAATGACGGAACACATCTTGCGTGGAAAGATACATCAGAGAAAAAGATATATGAAGGACCTATCTTCGATATGAAGGAAGTGAAGAGGGTGTCGAGCGAAGAGAGGGAGGCAACCTTCCTCGTTGTCGAGGCTCCCAAGTGGGTGACTGTCATCCCCTGGTATATAGGGGAGGGTGGAATTCCCTACTTCAAGATGGTACGCCAGTTCCGTCACGGTTCGGGAAAGCTGACGATAGAGTTCCCTGCAGGGACGGTTGATGGTGATGAGGATGTTCTCCTCGCAGGTCTGAGGGAGCTGAAGGAAGAGACGGGGTGTGTCCCTCTTTCCGAGCCTGTTCTTATTGGAAACGTCTCTCCAAACCCCGCATTTATGAACAATCGCGTCTGGTTCTATGCGATTGAAGGGATCGAATGCACGGGAGTGCAGAATCTTGATGAGCACGAACATGTAGATATTCTCGATATCCCTGTGAAGGAAGTGCTCGCATCGATGGGTGCAGGTGAATACGATAACGGTATCATGATGATAGCTCAGGCCTTCTTCCTGAGATATGCCGAAGAACATGGAGGTATCCTATGAGAAAAATTCTAGCAGCAGCAATTCTCTCTTCTCTCCTTCTTTTTACATCGTGTTACACCGTCGGTCTCGCAGAGAAAAGTAGAACCGTGAACGTGACCGGGTCGGGCTCTCTCGAGGTTTCACCTGATATGGTATCGATGGATATCAGAGTAGCCCGAACAGCAGATGAGACCAAGGACGCACAGACGGAGGTGAACAGTGCAGTTGCCGCCCTTCTCGATATCCTCACCTCCCATGGAGTGAGCGAGGATGATATCAATACAACCAGCTACGACTTTTCCCCTGAGTATGAATATATAGACGGCCAGCGAATCCTCAAAGGACAGAGGGTAAGTCAGTCTCTTGCGTTCTCCCTGAAGGGGATCGATGAGGATTCGACTCTGCTTCCCCTTCTTCTTGATGCGGTCGGCGAGGTGAGCAATATCACCCTCTCATCGATGCGTTACACCCGTGAAGACCTAAGCTCCTATTACGGGGAAGTGAAAGTACTCGCGATGGAAGATGCGATGGCGAAGGCTCAGGTCTACGCAGAGAGTGCAGGACTCACCCTCGACAAGGCGATCAGTATCATCGACTACTCTTCAGAGCCGATTGCACGGGAATCAGTGAATGTGGCTGCCAAGAGTATGATGGCTATGGCCGAGGCTCCTACCCAGACGCCTGTTGCTGATATTTCTGTGTCTGCTTCAGTGAATGTCGTCTTTGCTATGAAATAGTCTTGAAACACACATCCCTTATAGCAACTTGAACCGCCTCATGTCGAGGCGGTTCATACGTTATGCGCTGCTTCTGTCAGTCGATATCGACTATCTTGAAGTCTTCAGCCACTTCTATTTCGGCTTCCGAGGTTTCCATGATGAATTCAGCCGTGTATGGGCTGAACGCCTCTTTCAGAATGAATTTCCCGTCCTCTATCTTGAACACTCCAACATCGGTGACGAGGTAATCCACCTGAGCAACAGCGGTCAGGGGAAGCGTGCAGTGTTCCTGCAGTTTGGAGACTCCCTTCTTATCGAAATGGACTCCTGCACAGATTACCGTCTTTGCTCCCACTGTCAGATCCATAGCTCCTCCCATTCCAGGAACCATCTTCCCCGGTATCTTGTAGTTGGCAAGATTACCGTGCTGGTCTACCTGAAGGACTCCGAGTACCGTGTAATCGACATGTCCACCTCGAATGATACCGAAGGAGGTCGCTGAATCAAAATAGCAGCCGCCTGTCAGCATCGTGACAGGCATGCCTCCGGCATTTTCAAGGAAAGGGATCTCCTCTCCTGAATCAGGTGCCGGGCCGAGCCCGAGAAAGCCGTTCTCAGACTGGAGGGTTACATCCACATCTTCGGGAATGTAATTCCCTACGAGGGTAGGGAGTCCGATTCCGAGATTCACGACATCACCGTTCTTGAAAAAGCGTGCAATCCGTTTTGCAATTCTCTCTTTATCAGGTGTGTAATCCATACCTCACGCCCCCTTCACTATCGCATGAACAAAGACTGACGGAGTCACGATGGTTTCCGGGTCAAGTTCACCGATCTCAACAATTTCATCTGCCTCGACGATCACGAGGTCGCAAGCCATCGCCATCAGAGGATTGAAGTTCCGTGCAGACCTCGCATAGACGAGGTTTCCCGCTTTATCTGCCTTGGCCGCTCTTAAAAGGGCAACGTCACCTTTCAGTGAATGCTCGATCAGATATTTCATTCCCTCGATTTCATATGTCGATTTTCCTTCTTCCACCTCAGTTCCGACACCGGTGGGAGTCAGAATACCGCCGAGACCGCAGCCTGCGGCTCTGATCTTTTCGGCGAGTGAGCCCTGGGGAACGAGTTCGACCTCGGTATCACCGGCAATCATCTGTCGCTGAATTTCAGCGTTCAGACCGATATGGGAAGTGATAACCTTCTTGAACTGCTTTTCAGCGACATTCACTGCAACTCCTTCGATCTTTCCGGTTGCATCGATATGCCAGCCGCAATCGTTGCACACAAGGGTGAACTCCTTTCGACCCGAAGCTTTCAGTTCAGCTATGAGTCCGGGAGGCGTACCGCACCCCATGAACCCGCCGACCATGATAACGGCATCATCAGGAATCATTTCGACAGCCTCGGCGGCTGTGATAATCTTTTTTTCTACCATTTCTTCCTTCCTTACATCTCGACACAGATCGCTGCGCCCATACCGCCGCCTATACAGAGAGTGGCGAGTCCCCGGCTGAGGCCGCGCTTCTTCATCTCATAGACCAATGTGGTAAGGATACGGGTTCCGCTCGCTCCGATCGGATGACCGATTGCTATCGCACCTCCGTTTACATTCACCAGGGAGGTGTCCCAGCCCAGTGCTTTGTTGACTGAGATAGATTGAGCTGCAAAGGCTTCATTTGCCTCGATGAGCTCAAGGTCGGCAATGCTCCATCCTGCTTTTTTTAGAGCGATTTTCACGGCTTCGACCGGACCGAATCCCATGATCGAGGGATCTACTCCCGCATAGCCGTAGGAAACGATTCTGGCAAGGGGAGAAAGGTTCTTCGCTTTCACGAAATCTCCAGAAGCAACGATGAAGGCTGCTGCCCCGTCGTTGATACCCGAGGAATTTCCCGCAGTCACAGTTCCATCCTTCTTGAACGCTGGACGAAGCTTCGCAAGAGAGGGGGCCGTCACTCCGTCTCTGATGAACTCATCAGTATCGAAGATGATAGGATCTCCCTTTCTCTGGGGAATGACGATCGGAATGATCTCATCAGCGAACCGACCGCTCTTCTTAGCCGCCTCCGCCTTGTTCTGGGATGCGGCTGCAAAGGCATCCTGCTCTTCACGGCTGATGCTGTACTTTTCAGCAAGGTTCTCTGCCGTGATACCCATGTGGTAGTTGTTGAAAATGTCCCACAGACCGTCATGGACCATGGTATCCACCATCTGAGCATCTCCCATCCTGTAGCCGTATCTCGCTCCGGGGAGGGCATAGGGAGCGCCTGACATGTTCTCAGTGCCTCCGGCGATGATCATATCTGCATCAGAGCATTTCACACTCTGGGCTGCGAGCATGATGCTGCGCAGACCCGACCCGCAGACCATATTGATCGTGAGGGCGGTCTTCTCGACAGGTATTCCTGCCTTGATCAGCGCCTGACGACTGATATTCTGGCCCAGCGCCGACTGAAGCACACAGCCGAGTGCGACTTCGTCCACGTCCTGGGGTTTCAGACCCTGCCGATCAAGCAGAGTTTTTATCACAGTAGCAGCGGTGTCAGCCGGATTGACGGCTGACAGAGTTCCGCTGAAAGATCCCACGGCGGTTCGACCGCCGTCAACGAGAAATACATCTTTCATAATAGACTCCTAGAAGACAAACAGCATGAATAGAGAAATGATGATACCTGAGTAGAGAAGCACCACTGTCGTATATCCCATGATGTCCCTGATGTTGAGCTTGGCTACGCCGAGAAGGGGAAGGGCCCAGAAGGGCTGGATCATATTAGTCCAGGCATCACCCCATGCAATACTCATTGCAGTGGTGGAGTAAGCTACTCCAAGTTCTTTCGCTGCGGGAATCATGATCGGTCCCTGAACGCCCCACTGTCCGCCGCCGGAAGGAACGAAGAAGTTGACGACACCTGCTGACAGGAATGAGAAGAAGGGGAAGGTTGTCTGGTTCGAGATATTGACGAATCCCTGGGAGAAGGTCTGTGCGAGTCCAGAGCTGATCATCATGCCCATGATACCTGCATAGAACGGGAACTGCAGAACAACGCCGCCGACACCTTTCACTGCTTCAGCAACCGCCCTGACGTACTTTATCGGTGTCTTGTGGAGAATGATACCGATGATGAGGAAGATGAAGTTCACGATATCGAGACCGATGCTTTTTCCCTTGGAAATGTAGATAACGATATATATGATACCGATCGCTCCGATGATGAGAGAGAGGATCATGCTGTTTTCCATCTTCTCTGCCGGTGTCATTTCCGATCTGGGTTTGACCACTTCCTCCTCTTCCTCTTCGAACAGGTTGGGATCGACTTCAAAGATCTCCTTCTTGTCCTTGGGCATCATCATCCAGTTGATGACCGGGAGGGTGAGGAGAAGGACAACGACGAGAAGCATGTTCTGCCAGCTGAAAATCGTCGCGGAGGCAGGAATGATCGCGCCGTCGGCGAATTTTTCCATGATGGAATCGGCTCCTGCGATTTTCAGCGGGATCGAAGCAGATATACCTGCATGCCAGATGAGGAATCCGCTGTAGGAGGATGCGACGAGCAGAGGGTAGTGGATGCCTTTCACGTTCTGTGCAAGTTCCTTTGCAAGCAGAGCGCCGACGATGAGACCGAAGCCCCAGTTGAGCCAGCTGCCGAGGGCCATGACGAAGGTGACCATGAGGATTGCCTGTCCTGGTGTTTTCGCTGTTCGTGCCAGCGCTTTCAACCCTTTCTTGATGGGTCCCGAGTTTGCCAGGGCGCTTCCTGTCACGATAATGAGGGCCATCTGCATCGAGAATGTCAGGAATGCCCACATTCCGTCACCGAAGTAGGTGGTCATCTGCAGGAATCCCTGTCCTTCTACGACCATTCCCAGGATGAACACAATTATGCACAGGATAATTGCGAACAGGAACGCATCGGGCAGGAACCGCTTTGCGATCTTTGAGAAGATTCTTCCGAGTGTACGAATCATATGATACCTCCAAGTATTGTTTGCCCTTTTACCAAGCAGATTCAATGCCAGAAGTTCGCGGTGATGAGGAAAATAAAAATAGGGTGATAAATATAAGCAATAAAACAAATAAGAATAATGTGCAAAGAGGATGGATTCAGATGAGACAGTCAATTGTCTGCAAGAGTTTTCATATCGTCTGCAAGGAATTGCAGACTCAGTCCTGAATATCGTAGTAGTTGAGACGGTAGTGGAGCGTGCGCACACTGATGCTCAGGTACTCTGCCGTCTGTGCACGGTTTCCTGCATGCAGAGCAAGGGCATCGAGAATCAGCTTCTTCTCGTACGTTTCCATCTGCTTTTTAAGATTTCTCTCGCCTGAGGATCTCGGAGCTGCTTCAAAATCAATATGCTCAAGGCGGAGAGTACCATCTTCACTGTAGATGTAGGCCTGTTCCAGCGTGTTCTTCAATTCTCTCGTATTTCCCGCCCAAGCCTGCTGTGTCAGCTGGTGCAGCTGAGCACGGCTCAGAGCTGCCGACCGTTCCCCGTAGCGTCTCCTGAAGTGTTTCATGAAGTACTCTGCGAGCAGGGGGATATCCTCTCTCCTCTCCCTGAGGGGAGGGATATCGAATCGGATCACATTAAGTCTGTAATAGAGATCCTTCCTGAATGTCCCCTTTTCAATCTCCTGGTCAAGCTTCCGGTTGGTGAGTGCTATCACACGGACATCCACCTTCTTCTGGCTTCTGCCTCCCACTCGGTAGAAACTCATGTCCTGCAGAAAACTGAGGAGCTTGGCCTGCACGTTGATCGGAATCTCTGAGATCTCATCAAGGATGAGAGTGCCTCTATCGGCCTCCTCGACCCTTCCCCGTCTCGTCTCATTGGCTCCGGTGAAGGAGCCTTTTTCGTGGCCGAAGAGCTCGGACTCGAACAGCGGTTCGGAAAGCGTCGCACAGTTCACATAGATGAGGGGAGAAATGGAAGGATTCAGTGTGTGATGTATCTGGTGGGCAAGTATGTTCTTCCCTGTTCCGGTCTCTCCGGTTATGAGGATGGGCACATTGGTATCAGCAAGTTTGAATATCTTCTTTCGTATCTTCTGTATCTCTTCGCTCTCTCCTATGAACTCCTGGAAGGAGCCGCACTCCTGCCACATCTTCTTGAGAATCGTGTTCTCTCTGTTCAGTTCTCGAAATTCAAGGCACCTGTCCACCGATAGTGTGATGCTGTCGATATCGAAGGGTTTTGTGATGAAATCATATGCTCCCGCCTTGATGGTCGCGATTGCGTTATCTATCGTACCCAACGCAGTTATGATGATAATATCGGAAGAGGGACTCAGGCTCTTGAGCGGGGTGATCAGGTCTGCCCCGTTCGCATCGGGAAGCTTGAGATCGAGAATGATAATATCAGGCTGAAAAGCCCCTGCTATAGCGGTTGCCTCCTTCCCGTTTGCCGCTGTCTGTATGTCAAACCTATCGGAATTGAATACTTCAGTGAGGAAGGTCCTTACATTCTTTTCGTCATCTACTATGAGTAGCTTATGTTCCATCTATCGTCTCCAGTACGCTTCTGTTGAATTCTATGGTGAACTCAGTATATTCCCCCGGTACCGAATCAGCTGTGATGGTACCCTGGTGCTTTTCCATGATCTCAGCACAGAGGGAGAGACCGAAGCCCGACCCGTCGGGCTTCGTTGAGAAGAAGGGGGTGAAGATCTTCTGCAGCAGTTCAGGTTCCATACCGGGTCCGTCATCCTTTACCTTGACCTGTACACTATCATCTACGCACAGGAGGCGTATCTCGATTGTGCCGGGACGATCTGTTCCGGTGCTGCCTTCTCCATGAATTGCATCGACACTGTTTTTCACGAGGTTATCGAGGAGCTGAGTGATCTTGTTCTTATCTATCCTGATCATGCATGCGTCACACTCCTCAAAGTCAGTGAGGAATTCAATGCCGGGGTGGATACTCCGGTATATGATAAGGAGTTCCTGAAGAAGTTCCTTCAGACTGCAGAGTTCGAGCTTCAACCTGAAGCGCCCTCCATAGATCAGCATCTCATTCAGAAGGTCATTCACCCGCTGCAGTTCCTCTTGAACCAAAGAGAAATAATAAGTGCGACGCTCCTCTGGAAGGTCTCTCTTCTCGATCAGCTGGGTGAACCCTTTCACTGCCGTCAAAGGATTCTTGATTTCATGCGCCACATTAAGACCCATCTCTCCCAGAGCCGCCATGCGCTCATTCTCCTTCAGCTGCCTTTCATACTGTCTCACCAGTGTGATATCCCTGAAGACAAAGACAACACCGAGGATATCTGAGAGCTCATCCCGTATATCATTGCTGGAGACCTCCATGATACGGTCAGATGTCGCCAGTATTCTCCCTGAAAGGGGTTCTTCACTCTTCATTGTTTCAGTGAGAAGGGAGAGTAGAGGCTCCTCAAACACTTCATTGACCAGTTCTCCGACGATCTCTGCCTCTTCGATATTGAACAGGGTTCTGAAGGAGGGATTTACCAGAGCGACCATGCCGGTACGTGTAAGTGCCAGCACTCCGTTCACGACACTGTTGAGAACATATCTGTTGTATGATTTGAAGTAGGTGACGCTGCTGGTCAGTTCATTCACTTTCTCTACGATGATATTGAGTTCCCCGTGGATCTCCGGAAGTTTGTAGTTCGGCTTCGTGATGACCTGCTGGATCCCATCCCTGATCAGGTCTATCTTTCCTATGAATCCGCGAGTTATGAATACGACGACGATATTGATGAGAAGGAAGATCATGATGATCAGGAGAAAGATCTGGTTGAGAATCTGATTCATCTCAACCGAGACATCATCGAGGGTGACGTTCGCCCAGATATAACCGATGACTTCTTCATCCCGTATGACGGGGTACATGCAGTTGAGAATCTTTCCCCTTACCAGTTCTCCTTCCTGAACGAGAGGTTCCCCCTTTTCCATCACCTCATACCCCTGGTGACCGGGAAAGATGGACTGCCCGACCGTATGCTGAAATTCATCCGAGGGTCCGTAGGTGAGGATGGCATCAAGAGCTTTGCTGTAATAGCCGACACCTACACCTTCAATGCCTGAGGCGACGAAATCCGTGATATCACGCAGTTCAGCGTTCAGTACTGTTATCTGCGTCTCCCGATCCTTCGAGAGGGCATCATTGTATATGAGGAGATCATCATAGGTTCCTTCCAGCGCGTTATCGAGCTGTACGGTGAGACCGAACAGCATAGTCTCCTTCTCCTGCACCAGTTCCCTGGCAATGATTACCTTGAGGGAAAAGCCGATTGCTATGAAGCCGACTGAGAGAATACAGAAGATGATAAACAGCAGCCTGAAAGTGAAATTATGATTGACAGTCTTTGATATCTTGAGTGGATCCAAGGTCATGTCCTTTCAGATTGAATTACTGATATCAGGATAACCTTAAATGAGTCTGCTGTAAAATCAAATCGTTCAGGTATCACCTGTTACGAATGAGTAAGAAGAGGAAGAAAACTTAAGAATTTTAGTGAGGAACCTCACGTTACGAATCAATAGAGTCCCAAGTTGTACCATGGAAGAGGGTAGTACTCTATTGCATATTCTCCGACACCGGTAATTCGTCAAATTGTCTCTTGGAGAACAGATGGATGTATACATATTGAGAAGCTATTTCATGGTTTTACGTCATTTACAAATTCCGCAAGCTTTCAGGCCCCGGAAATTGTAAGTGTAGCGATCAGCTGCATAGAACGAGACACATCTGAGGGGCTTCCTGGATTAAGCAAAATTGCTTACGCTCGCGGAAGATTTTAACTCTGATTCACAGTGTTTACTCGATTGTCATGAACCTCATCACTCCAGGACAAGGTTGGGAGAGTTCTGTTCCTGTAGCAGTGAGTAATCCCTGTTGATCTATACTGAACGTTGTCACAGACCTGCTCTCCTTGTTAAGGCAGAAGAGGTACCTTCCATCGGGTGATAATGTGAGTCCACGGGGATTCTTTCCCCCACAATCAATGCGTTGTACTACTGAAAGCTTTCCTGTTTCATCAACATCACACACAACTATCCTATCGATATCTCTGAGTGACGTGTATACACGAGTGCCGTCTGGGTTGATGATCACATCAGCTGCATGAACGGAGGGCGTATCTTCTGCAACTAGCGGAGTGTCTCCCAACCATGTGAGAGCCCCCTCAGGGGTATACCGGTATGCGTGCATGACCGGTATGTCTTCATCATTGCAGTAGAGTATGGGAAGAATCGGATGGAAGAGTCCGTAACGTGGCCCCTGACCTGAAGGGAGTGTTGTTTCAGAACGGAGAACAAGTGTACTGTTCTTCCTGTCAATGTCGTACATGAGAATACGGCCGAGACCGGTCTCGGTGACGAGAAAAAGGCTGCCGTCAGGAGAGCAGGTGACTGAGTGGAGATGTGATGGTCTCTGTATTCCGGGTTCCCCGTCAATCGACGTGTATGCTATATCACAGACACTTCCTATCGAGCCGTCTTTGTGGAGATTGAAAAGGAGAAGCGGACTGTCATCGAATGATGTGATTGCTGTGTATTTCTCCTCCCCATCCTTCCTGATCTTTGTCACGTAACTGTCTGAACCGTGATGAGCAACGAGCAGATATCGCTTTTCCATATCTGTGCAGACAGAACAAGGCTGAACGGCAAATGTTCGATTCTCGCTTAGAAGAGAGAGTGAGTTGTCTTCCGAATTGAAGCTGGCTGCAAGGAGATTCCCTCCGCCTCCGATCTTGCCTCTGAGATCCTTTCTTTCATCGACGAAGTAGATGATAGACCTTTCGGAATCACAGATCATCTGCCCAACCGATACATCGGCAAACATGGTCCGTCCATCGTACAGTCTGCCCTTCTCTTCATCGTAGCAATAGACAGAGAGTCCTTTGTCTGATTGCTTGAAATCGAAATTGCCTATTACAGCATAGCTGGAGCCCATCTCATCCCCCTTTCATTGAAACCTCGAAGCATTAAACATATACAATATGTATGCAGCATTATACCCCTTAACATATCTTAAACATACCTTAAAGATGATTAAATTTATAAAAAACTTGCTAAATCTGTGTATCTGCCCTATAATACGTAGTAAAAAAAAGATACAAATAGAGAACAAGATGAAAATGTTTAAGAGTAGAGTTATTTCAAGAAAGGAACCGATGCCTCAAGGAACGATCGACTGGCTGTCTCAAGTGAGCGACAGGTACGTCATATATGATGAGATCGATCCGTACCATACTGTCTATTTCTTTCGGGAAGGTATATATAACATCTTCGAAGAGAGCGCAGACGGAATGGGCGATGTCTGGCTCAACCTCATCGTGGGTCCTGAGAAGGCTCTCCTGATAGATACCGGTTTCGGTATTGGGAATCTGAAGGCTCTCGTCGACACACTTACAGGCGGGATGCCCTTAATCGTAGTGAATACGCATCAGGGACCTGATCATACGATGGGAAACTGTCAGTTCGGGACCGTCTACTGTCATGAATTCTGCTATCCTGCGGTACGGAAAAAGTACTGCCGTCCTGAGATGTGGGACTATCTATCGAATGAGGACGGTTCAGGGATCTGGTATGATTTTGACCGCAAGGACATTATCGAATATTGTGAATACGACCTTGTCCCTGTAAAAAACAACCATATCTTTGATCTCGGTGCAGGCCATACTGTTGAACTGATTCATACACCGGGACAC
The DNA here is from genome assembly GCA_963677695.2 of Sphaerochaetaceae bacterium. GTDB lineage: Bacteria > Spirochaetota > Spirochaetia > Sphaerochaetales > Sphaerochaetaceae > SABI01. The sequence goes on from CAXXUJ010000001.1 coordinate 1,153,590, forward strand.
GCACCGGGGGGAGCAAGTTATCTTGACAAGAAAAACAGGATCCTGTTTACCGGTCAATTCCACACAAATTATGTGGCCGTCCTGAAAAAGGAGATGCCCTACAGCGAACCGTATGGAACAGTGCATGCTTTCAGGGACGAGTTGATAAAACTTGTGGATCGGATCGATGAATATAACACCGTGGTTCCTGCACATGAAATCCTCTATCTTCCTCCTCAGTTCGTGAAGGATCTGCTAGAGGTCTGCAATGATGTTCTCGAGCATCCCGAGCAGTTTGACTACAAGGAATCTTCCTCAGATGGGAGTATGGAGATCAGGTTCAAGAGAATTCGTTCGGGATCAATCAGGTATAGAAAGGAATCACTCTGACAGCAGTTCCCGGTCTCAGGAGGATATCTGTCATTGTTGTTGCCTGTGTAGAAGTTGAAAAGGATCAGAAATATGACAAACACCAGTAATGTGTATGAGCACTTTGAATTATGGGGAAATGAGATGTGGGCAGATCGGCAGAGTCCGCTGCTTCCCTTAGCGACATGGATCAGTGAACATGATGTAGATCATTCTTCAGAGAGTGAGAAGTTCCCCCGTTTCCCCGAAACGGTAGATGTGCTCACTCTTCCCCATTACAGGGCAAAGACACAGAGTGTCGATCTTCCCGAAGTTCTTGAAGATCTCAAGGATCGAGGACTGAAATGCTCAGTGCTTGAGATGGGTCAGGTTCATTGGATCTCCACCGTCCCTGTTGATTTCACCCCCTCCAAAGGAAAGAAGCTTCCTGTACTGATGGTCCTGCACCATGACGACCCGAAGGATCCAAACTGGGCGATGAGGACGCTGGAATATTATGAAGCATACCACCAGTCAGCCATCAGGGAGAAATGGATCATTCTCTATATCGTCAGTGGTGCTCCCGATTATTCGGGTATGTTCGGTAATGTCCTGCAGGAAGCTCTCGTTCTCTATCCCGGGGATGAGGAACGGGTCTGTCTCGATGTGAGCGTAGCTAAGAATACGGGTACAAAACTGGGAGATATTCCAGGCTATACCTACACCGACAGGGACCGAAGCAGTATTGATCCGGATAAGAGTGTTGAATATCTGGGGGATGCAGCTATTCCTGTGCTCGATATCAGCAGAAGATGGGAGAATCTCGACAGTATAAACAGAAACCTTATCATGAATTATCCTATGAATAAGAATGATTTCAATCTCCAAAAAGTCCTTCACAGCGCCACCGGAAAAAGAATGGCTAAGGGCTTCGCCGTTGAACATGCGTTCAGGGATATACATCAACCCGGGTACATCGCCTACTGGAAGAAGATGGGCCTCGATATCGGAGTGCATGAAACGAAGGGGGAGCGGTGGATCACCTACAGCCCTGTCGGAATTGATAAGGATTCCGAGGAGAAGCTTCCCGTAGTTGTGATCATGCAGGAGGTGAACTATTCGAATGAGCACCTCCCGATCAATGGCGTGAGCTGTTTTTATGAATACCACGAAATAGCATCGAACGGAGATGCGATCCTTCTCTATTTCGCACTTGAGGATGTTGAGAGTAATGATCTCCTCGTGGAGATTCTTGATGAAGCCTCGGAAATCTATCCTATAGACCGGCAGCGGGTCTACATAACGGGACATTCGCATAACGGATTCTTCTCTCTCATTTTCGCCAGACGGCATCCGGATATCATTGCCGCTGTAGCTACTCTTGGAAATCCTCACGGTATCATGGAACCGCAGGTGACCGGGGAGGCGGTATTTGCCATGTCAGACGAGCAGGTCAGCCGGTTACGCCAGTTTGATATCCCTGTGATAAATATTATGGGCTGTTATGAATGGGACGGTGCTGATGACCCCTCGATTGAATATGCGAACTGGCAGAGGAGACTCATTGCTTCCAGATGCCCTATGAAGTCGTTCAATGAAATTGCCGATGCAGTGAACAGCACGGAAAAAGCTGAAAGAATTCTTGCGGTTCCGACGGACAGATCGGAAACGCTCTATATGGATGGATTTGAGCATTATATCGGAGATGTCAGGAATGATAAGGGGGCGTATCATCTGAGGATTGTGAAAATTGAAGGTCTTCCCCATGTGACGACACCGTTTATGCAGCATCTTTCATGGGCGTTCATGCGCAGATTCTCAAGAAATGGAGAAACCGGAGCAATACAGGAACTCTTCTGACTCAAAGAGTGTAAAGGAAACAGGAACATACAGGAGTAAAACATGAACAAGTATTACAGTTATCCCAATATCGAATTATGGAGAGATGATATGTGGGTTGACCACATCAGCAATATTGACGGACTGATTCAGTGGAACCAGTCGAATGATGTGGTGAATCCGAACGCTTACGCAAGTGATTACTCAGGAGATCTTCTTAAGCACCCGGGGTACCGGCCGAAGACTGCAGGGATTGATGACCCTGAGGTTCTCTCCTACTGGACAGAAAAGGGCGTTCATCTTGAAGTCCTCTCTCAGGGTGGGAAGCGATGGGTCGCCATGCTCCCGAAGAAAGCTCTGAAGGAGAGACAGAACAAACTTCCGGCACTGGTTGTTACTCACCTTGAAGATTATTCTGACCCCTGGTGGGCAATGAAGACAGTTGAATACCATAAGGACTATGCAGATATGCTCGCACAGTCCCTTGATTTCCTCCTTGTCTTTCTTGTCTCAGAAGGGAATGACGAGGATATGATCTACCTCAATATCATGCAGGAAGCGTTCATTCTCTTCCCGACTGATCTGGACAGACTCTACGTTGATGTGAGCCTGGCACAGGAAAAAGGGCAGTCACTTGCTGATATCCCCAACTTCAACACTCCGAAAATCGCCGATGAGATGCTTGAGAATTTCGGGTCCCTGAACATTCCTGTGGTGAACATTGCCGGTATCTGGGGAAATCGGGACAGCCTTACCCGCGGTCTGATCATGTACCATGCAATGAACAAGGGGAAATTCGATAAGGAGTGGCTCATCCACAGCCGTGTGGGAAAGCAGCTGATGGAGGGTGTCGTTCTTGAGCACCGTTTTGATGATCTCTATCATCCCGATCTCCTCTCGTACTGGGCTGACATGGGGCTTAAGTTCGAAAGTCATGAAAAGAACGGTGAGAGATGGACTTCCATGGTCCCGTTATGTGCTTTTGAGGAAGAGAAGAAACTGCCGGTCCTCCTTGTGATGCAGGAGGTCTATCCTGGAAACGAACACCTTGCCCTCACAGCGAAGAGTTATTTCTACCGTGTCTGTGAAATTGCAGCACAGGGAGAGTGTATCGCCCTCTTCTTTGCTCTGGAAGATCCTGATTCAAATGATCTGTTCGCAGAGATTCTTGAAGAGGCGACTGAGCTGTATCCCGTTGACCGAAGCAGAGTGTACATCACCGGACATTCACATGACGGGTTCTTTGCCTATGAATTCGCATACCGCCATCCTGAGCTCCTTGCAGCAGTCGCCACCCTCGGTGATCCACGGGGACTCCGCTCTCCTGAAGCGACAGGGAATCCGGTCATGTCGATATGTGATGACCAGCTCGAAGCCCTCTCAAAGGTTGACCTTCCCGTCATGAATCTTGCTGGAACGAATGAAGGGTTCGGAACCATCCCTCAGGAGAAAGAGGCTTTCGCTGAATATGTTCAGGCCTGGCAGAGACGACTGAAGGCGTCCCGCTGTACACAGCGGAGTGCAGAGGAGATAGAAGCTGCGCAGAAGAGCAGTGACTATGCGACACGGAAACTGGGAGTCCCGGTCGATAAGAGCTGGACGCTCTGGGCTGACGGGTTTGAACATTATTTCGGTGAAATCAACAATGTAGAGGGGAAACCCCATCTCTGCCTGATGCTCTCACAGAATATGCCTCACACAACAACCCCGTTCATGCTCGAGATGGCATGGTCATTCCTGAGACGTTTTTCCCGTAATCTGGAAACCGGGGAGATTGAAGAGCTCTACTGACACTCTCAAAAGGAGTCGAAATCGACCCCTCTCATATGAAAAGTACAATTTGACACCCTTCCAGTGGTCGGTTTTCTCCGCCGGTTCTGGGAGGGTGTTCTTGATTGTATGTAAGAAGGGGAAGGCTGTACTGTGTGCATCAATCCCTTTCGAAGGTGTATGCAACTTTCTTCAGGTAATCCACTATTTCGATATGCTGCGGGCAGAGGGTCTCACACTGCCGGCAGGCAATGCAGTCTGAAGCCTTCCCGTACGTCTTGATATAGTTGTTGTAATAGGCTTTCTGTGGAGAGAACCCTTTCCTGTCAGCTTGCATCTCGGCGTTATAGAGGGCGAAATAGCTCGGGATGGCAATGTTCTGCGGACACTCCTCTACACAGTACTGGCATGCAGTACATGGTATTTCAGATGATTCCTTCATGATGCTCACCGCTTCTTGTATCAGTGCATGTTCTTCACTGTTCAGCGGTTCGAAGCTGCTCATGTATCCAGTATTGTCATCGAGTTGAGAGGTGTCCGACATACCGCTCAGGACGGTCATTACACCCTCAAGACCGGCGGCGAAGCGGATAGCCCAGGATGCCATGGACATGTCAGGGGCATAGGAAGTGAACAGGCTCTCAACTCTCTCAGGAACAGCAGCAAGTTTGCCACCCTTCACCGGTTCCATGACTATGACCGGTTTATTGTGCTTTCGTGCCGTTTCATAGCACTTGCGGGACTGAATACCGTCATCCTCCCAGTCCAGATAATTTATCTGAAGCTGCACGAACTCGAATTCAGGATGGCTGGAGAGAATACCATCGAGAAGTTTCGCATTGTCGTGAAATGAGAATCCGAGATGCTTTATCTTCCCTTCTGCTTTTTTCCTGAGTAAAAAATCAATGCTGTTGAATCTCTGAGCATTCTCATAGTTACGTGCATTCAGGTTGTGAAGAAGATAATAATCGAAATAATCTACACCGCACCTTTGTAGCTGTTCGCTGAAGATCCTTTCCTGATCGCTTTCAGCTTTCAGGGACATCATGGGAAGTTTGGTGGCAACAGTGAAGGTGTCACGGGGGTGGCGGGCTGTCAGAGCCTTTCCGAGAGCTCCTTCACTCATTCCCATGTGGTACATATAGGCGGTGTCAAAATAGGTGAATCCTTGTTTCAGAAAGGAATCAACCATATGTTCCATCTGTTCGATATCTATCGATGTCTGGTCTTCATTGTCAGTCAGAGGGAGTCTCATGCAGCCGAACCCGAGCTGTCTGCCGTTATTCATAGGGAATCTCCTGTGTGTTCATATTTCAGTGATAGTGGACATACGTATGCCTCCATCACTCATGAACGGTATGGTATTGTCATCTATGGTGAGCCGGAAGGCTGCCGGGACAGGGCCTTCGGCGGAGAAAACTGAGGTAAGGCTGAAGTCCTGCCGGTTCAGTCCTTTTCTTCAACCCGGAGGGGAAGTTTGTTATCGGCCACCTTCATCTCCATCCCGACCTCGAATATGTCGGGGCGGTTGAATCTCTCTGAGTATTCGACCGGTTTCGGGCCGAAATACGAAATACGCTTTCGATTGAGGAGTGGAGACCCCACATTTACGTTAAGCAGCTGTGATTCAAGAAACCCGGCGAGAACTGCTGTCATGGTATCCTTGAATGAGGTGATCTCTATTCCGTATTTTTCCTGAAAGAATTCGTGGTATCCTTCGTCAATTCTCCCACTGTATTCTTCGAGACCGGGAGTGAGCGTGCAGGGGACATAACTGACTACATACGCATAGATAATGTCATTGACCATATGGACCCGCTGGAGCCGATAGACTTTTGTTCCGATCGGTATCTCGAGAGCTTCGGAAGCCTTGATTTCAGCCTGCATGATATCGACGATTGAATTCTGGGTTGTTGTATGGTATTCACCTTCAACATGGAACTTCGCAGTCAGATTGAACTGGGAATAGGTGCGAATCGGTTCTCTGCTCTCAAAGGATGTCGGCCAGTTCCCGAGAGAGAGCACTTCAGAGCCTCTTCCCTGCTGGACATGCAGCAGCTGTTCATCCTTGAGGAGTGCGATAGCACGACGAATGGTGGTCCGGCTTGTGCCGAAATGTTCCATGAGTTCTGATTCCGGAGGAAGAAATCCTCCCACCGGATAGTGACCTGAGAGTATATCCATCTTAATCTGATTGTAGACGGTAATATATTTGGGTGAATGATCATTCATGTCGGACGGTGCTCTCCTTGCATTACATCATAATACCAGGATGAGTATTCAGTCCAGTGGCAAATTGTATACCGCTGGACGAATACTTTTCCACCTGTTTCAGAGTATAGCCAGATCGCTCCCAACTCTTCTCAGATGGTTCTGGAATTCGCGAGTTCCGTAGAGTGCATCACGGACATTCACCAGTTCTATCTTATGTTCCTTGATCCATGCTCTCAGCCTGGGGTCGCACAAGGCAGCTACATCCTGAGTTCTTCCCACTATGAACTGCTGTGATCTTGGTCTTCTTGCACGTTCTCCCAGACGATAGACATAGTAATCAACGTACCCGGGATGCCAGGCCTGCTGTACGATCGCGTCTTCAGGGTAGGAGAGCAGATGAGCGCGGTCTTCGGTGTAATACAGTACCGGGTCATAGGTGGCTTCCACCTCAGCAATCGAATCGGTAAGAAGATCGATATAGGCGTAGGTTCCGTCAGCAATCATGATTTTTCTGTGAGCCCAACGGGGATCGGCGCGAGTCTCTCCCCGAGGATTTTCGGGATAGAGTAAGGCCCACTCTTCACCGGCCTCCCTTGCTTCTGTGATCTTCTTCTGAACGCGGGGATCTGTCCCCTCTTTACTCCCGTAGTTATACACGATACCGTATTCATCACTTACCTGCCGGCAGGCGAGACCCCAGGGAGAATTGCTCTTTCCTCCTCCACCCACATCGGGAGCTTTGCCCAGGATATCGATACAGCGATTGATCTGGGTTCGCAGTTCTGCTACCGCTTCTTTAAAGTCGACATCCTCTGCCTGAGCCAGGTCTTCTCTGAACCTGCCGGCGAACGGTCCTTCCTGTTCTATGAGGGAAGGAACCTGTGCGGAAGGGAGAACCGGGGCTCCCCACATATGCATATGCCATCCGATGGAGAGCCATGGGTATGCTTTCAGTCGTACAAGAGCATCCTCGGTTCCGGGACTGTCGAGCATCACATCAGCAGAGGTGACCAGCTCATGGTCTATCGCTTCAAACGTTCCGATGTTGCAGACCGGTGTGAACCCGATATCGTCTGCTCTGATAATCATTTTCATATTCTTTCCTCCTGTTCCCAGCAGTTCTTTTACACTTCGAAGAGGCTGTCAGCCTCCTGGGAAGTCATCGAAACCTCGGAAGCGGAAAGGCTGTCCAGAAGGTGTTCAGATGATTTGCTGCTGATTACCGCAATACCCGGTAGTTGATTGTTTATTATATAGGCGAGTACCGCCTGTGATACCGAAATACCCCTCTCTGTGGCAAACTGTATGACCCTATCTGCCCTGGCAAGGTTTTCCTGTGATGCATATCTGAAGCGCATCTCTTCGGTCAGAGAATCGGGACCGCCCGAAGCGACCTTGGCAAAAAATCCCATAGCCTGGGCGGAGAAGGCGAAGACAGGCATGTTGCGGGAGAGGTACCATGCATAGGAAGCGGGGTCCATCACTTTAACTCCCATCGAAGTGAAATTCTCCTCAAGCGTCTGAGCCAGACTCCATTGAATCTGACTCGCAAGGAATCCATGCTGTCCGCTCATGTTCGCATAGGCCTCTGCAGCTTCAATTCTCTGTACCGACCAGTTTGAACAGCCTACCATCCGTACTTTACCGCTGGCAATGATACTGTTTACACTGTCAATGATCTCCTCCACCGGACGGTTCGGATCATCCTTATGGAGCCAGAAGATATCGATATAATCAGTGCCGAGGGTCTTGAGGCTTTCGTTCAGATCCACCACAAGTTCCTTTCGTGAAAGCTTGGCAGGCAGGTCGCTCCCAGGACCCGGATGACCGGCTTTTGTTGAGATAAGTACTTTATCCCTGTTCTTTCGGGAGGTGAGCCACTCTCCGAGAACCTCTTCACTGCGGCCTTCGAGGTATCCTCTGGCACTGTCCATGCAATTCCCTCCGGCATCGATATACTGATCCATGAGCAGATGTATTTCCTCATTGCTGAGCGAACGGAGATTCGATCCCGTTCCGAATGCAAGACGAGAAACAGAAAGTGTTGTTGTATAGGATGAGAGTTCAAGATATTTCATGATGTTTCCTCCTGATGTGTATCTACCTCTATGGTATGGTTTCTGATATGCGGTGATGAAACGAGAATGGCGATGGCAATGAGTGCGATGAGAGCAGCAAAAACCATCGTTGTATATCTTGGTCCGATGAGATCTGCACTGAATCCTGCGAACACACCCCCGAGGGGAGTTATTCCCGCCCGCAGAGTCACGATGCCCATGACTCTTCCACGCACCTCATCCGGTATGGAAAGCTGAATGAGTGTGGTGTTTGAAGTGATGAATATGATTTCACAGAAGCCGGCAATTGCCATGAATATCATAGTTGTTGCCAGGTGTGTACTGAGGGATACCCCGAAGAACGCGACACTGATGAGAAGCAGTGCTATGATCTGCAGGAGTCCTCGGCGTTTGAATTTCCCCAGTGATGCGACGAAGATTCCGCCGACAATCCCTCCTACTCCTATAGCTGAGAGCAGGAGCCCCAGAGTGTCTGGTCCTCCATTGAATACGTTCTTTGCATAGATCGGAGGGAGTGCATTGAAGTTCGGAATGATAAGGAGGGGAAGCATCATGCTCATGAGGATGAAGTTACGTGTATCGCGGTGTGATTTTACGTATTTCCATCCCTCTAGCAGCGAATCTTTGGAACCGGTACTTTCTGTTTCCTGCTGTGCGAAGGGAAGGTTGAGTTTAAGTATGGTAAGAAGGACCAGAGCATAGGCTCCGGCCTGCACAAAAAAGTTTCCTGCAGGGCCGACCCACAGGATGAGGTATCCTCCGAGTGCAGGACCGATGGAGCGCATGACCGCCCAACCTGTCTGGACAAGAGCAACGCCTGTTGGGACGAGGTGTCTCGGCAGGACGGAGAAGACCAATGTCTGTCTCAGAGGATTGCTGATTGCCTGTGCGACTCCCCCAAGAAAGCTGAAAAGGAAGAGGAGAAGGATAATCTTCGGATTGCCGAGAAGAGCGAGTCCGAAAGCGAGTGTTATGATGAGAAGCCAGGTACTCGTTACATAGAGCAGTTTCTTCCTGTCGATCTTATCAATCGCCACTCCTGCTATCGGGGCAAGCCCTACTGTAGCAAATGAGCGTACGAGGTTGAGGAGACCTAGGATGGTTCCTGATGAGGTGATATCGAAGATCAGCCAGTTGAGAGTGACCCCCTGTATCCATTGCGCTGCGTTTGTAAGGGTAGTGCCTCCGAGGAACCATGTGAAGTTCGGGCGTTTCAAGGCTTCGAGCGGACCGGAGGGGAGGGGGGTGGTGGAGAATGTTTCCTGTTCTGCCTTTATGGTTTCGATACTGCTTCCTTCCTGTTTTATGAGATTGTTTTCCGGCTTACTTTGTTGAGAGCCTCTCTTCGCGTTCTTCTGTAGTGGATGATGATATAGACTATGGTGAATACCACGACCGGGATCGCGAAGAACCGGTACATATATCTGTATCCGACATATGCGACTGCGATTCCCGCAAGGTTGCTTCCGATGAAACCGCCGACATCCACTCCGACATAACTCGTATTGCTTGCCTTCCCTCTCTCTTCAATGGATGCGCTGCTCACACATTCAGACATGAGAATCGGCTGTTCTCCCGAAGTGCCGATGCCGAGAACGACTGCTGCAACGAGGAACATAGCGAGAGAGGAAGAGTAGGAGACGATGATCAGACCGCCGACCATGAATACCTGACAGGGGATGAGTACATTCTGAAGACCGTATCTGTCGGCAAGTTTTGAGAGAATCGGGCGTGTGACCGATATGGTGATCGCCTGTATGGTGAAGAATATTCCGATATCCACGATATTCATCGATGCGGCGAATATGACGAGGAACGCGCGGACGGAGGATTTTGCAATTGCGTTCACTGCTGTCATTGTAGCAGGCAGCATTGCAGGAAGATGGATCATATTCTTCAGGTTGTAGGAGTAGGTGCGCTTCTCCTTTTTCGTGTGATCCATGGTCATGAACAGAGTCAGGACGATACACAGGGAAATCAGAAGTACATTCCCAATGTACAGGGTGTTGTAACCGAATTTGATTGCTATCGGCAGTGCGAATACCGGAGCTATCGTCTGGGCGAAGACCTGGCCGAGTCCATAGATACCGATTCCTGCCGTCATCTTTTCGGAAGGAACGCAGCTCGAAGCTATGGTGAGGAAGAGGGTCGAGCCTACTCCCCAGGCAAGGCCGTGTACGACTCTGAATGTGACCAGGAGCCAGTAATTACCTGAAGCGGCGAATCCGATTGCAGAGAGGAGAACTACGAATAAAACGATACGGAGCATCGTGAGTCTGTTTTCATTGTCAACGATCTGTCCGGATATGGGGCGCATAGAAAGCGCCGCTATCTGGAACATTCCCGCGAGCAGTCCTACCGCCTGTGCTGTGGCACCGAGATCATTCGCGTACTTCGGCAATGTCAGATTCAGCATCGTGCTGGACATATATACAAAGAACGCTATAACAAAGATGAGCAGAAACTGTCTGTTTCTAAAAATTGAAACTGATGTTTCCTTTGTGTCTGTCTGTTGCTTTCTATTCATTCCCATTCAGTTCCTCTTTCCCCTCTCAGTTCTGCTTCAATCATGACCTTCATACCTGGTTCAGAGTTCAATGCACTCACCGGTTTCCTGATCCCTTGCGAACTGTCTGAGATAAGACCATGCGATCTTTATCATTGCCGGGGTGACCGTGTGAGGCATATTTCCAAGAGCAGCGATCCTCAGATGATGTTTCCCCTCTTTATTCTTTATGTCTGCGATATAGTTCTCGCTTCCATCAAGGGTGAGCACTTCTGTTCGGTCGGCTGGGATTCCCAGGAGTCGTTCCACATAATCCGAGCTCTCTTTCGTAGCTGCAATTTCTTCAATACTCCTGTTCGGGCAGCGAGAGGATCTCAGTCTTCTCTGCCAGCTGTCAGAGCGTTTCTCGAACGTATTGAGGGCGACCCACTGTCCTTCGGGTACATACGGAGCATCACCGCTGAGGGGGAACATCGAGTTTCTTTCGTTGAATCCGCTTACATTGATTGTCGGAGTGTCTACTGATGCCTGCTGATCGAGTTTTTCATCACTGATCTGAAAGAATCCGCTCGTAACGGCAGGAGAGAGCTGTCCGGGTTCGTTACCCAGGGTTGCCAACGCTGCGATCTCTTTCTGGTGTCTTCTCATATACTCCGCAGCGAATCGTCCGTTATGACTGTGTCCGGTGACGTAGATGCGTGAACTGTCAATCGAATAAAGGTTCCGAGCATCCTTGAGGATCTCATGGAGGAGATCATTGTCATCAAGAGACTCGAGAGCGAAGAAGAGGACGATACATTCTCCCTGGGCGGCGATTCTGATGAACTCATGGAAGAAACTGAATGCGGTGATCGCCTGATGCGGATCGAAGCGGTTCACTTCATGGAAGATGCACATGCAGGGGAGAGGTTTCGAGGCCTGAGGAGGAGAGAAGGTGATCCACTGTTCTCCCTTCTTCTCATGGAATTCACAGGTCACTCCCATACGCTCCCAATACTTGAGAAGTTCCGGGTCGTCTGCGCTGTCATAGATGAATTCCAGATTCATCGCCTCGGCAAGTTTTTTCCCTACCTCGCTGTTCATCAACGCATCGCGGTCGTATGCGGTATTTCCCGCCCCCGATTTCTTGATCAGTTTCCATATGAGACTGTCCTTGTTTGTCCACCTCTGTGAGATGTCGATCACGGGAGCTCCGCATTTCTCGACAATTGCGGTGTCGGGGTCATAGATGATCTTCCCGTTCAGATCGGAATATGAGAAACCTTCTATATCGCGGAGAGTTCTCTTCCCCTGAAGGACCGTACTGATATCAAGGAAAAGGCGGTCATAGTTAAGGTGAAAAAGGATGACCGCTTCCTGAGTGATGCTGATATACTGATTAACCAAGTCAGGTTTATCAGAAATAACAAAAAGGACAGCGCTTTTAGTCTCAGCTGCGCTTTCTAGAAGGTCTTTGTATCTCTCGAGGGTATACATCCCGAAGTTCGTATCTTCCTGATCGGCATTCACCAGCACCAGAATCGTGTCCATATCATCGGTATACCCCTCCTTGCCGAGGTGGTCCACCGGTACCATGGCAATCCAGGGAAGGGTCATGCTGGTACAGTGGTAATGTAATCCTTTCTTTTCCCAGGCTTCTACGACTTCGGGGTAGGTGAGGGCACCGGCCTTCGGATCAAATTCTCCTTCAGTCCTTCTCTCGGCAACCGGTTTTGCATTGATACGATGCTTATGTATGTTTTCGTCGTCTATCCAACGGGCGAGGGGAATAAGAGAGCTCTGTCTCGTATCCCAGACATTGTCTCCCCAGAGTTCCTTATATCTATATGAATATTGAGTGTTCATTATGACCTCCTGTGTTTATATGTTGTCTCTGTCGAATGTCCATTCTCTTGTCCACTCATGCGTTTCACCCGGCTTGAGTGAGAATCCATGGACAATCTCGGGACTAAAGATATGATCGACCGCCCAGATCGCGATCTTCGAGGGCTTGAACCCCTCCTTGCATAGAACAGATGCGCCTGCACCCTTATGGTACATATTCCAGAGAAAAGGCACGGTATCTTCAATCTCGGAGGTGTCAATGGCTACATCGGTGTCAATAGCACTGTACTCACAGAAGGTAAGACCCTTGCCGTTCCCTCTCATGCTGCCGGGCCGGCCGCCGCTGCGGTTGTTCAGTCTGTCATACCCCATGAACGGGCACTGAGGAAGGTCCAGCTGATAATCGGATCCTATAGCCATTCCGTCTATGCTGATGAAATTATGACAGAACTCTTCCAGTGCCATCTCCTTCTCACCGGTATTCGTCGCAGAGATTGTCATGGTCAGAACATTATTCTCTACGGAGATCGTCTTCGTTGTCTTCAGGGCAAACCCCTGACAGCTATTCGGTTTCGTTTCGAAGACGGCTTTCGAGGAGTCATAATAGATCTCTATCTCGAAGGGGATCACGTCCTCGTACTTCTTATAGAAAATGTATCGGCCTTCTTCTTCCTTGCGGTACAGACCTATACCGAACTTCGGGAAATATTCACCGATTTCCACATCTTCACAGATATTGAACCGGTATTCGTTACATAATCCCCGGCCTCCCGATGACGGATGACGGAGATTTTTTGGTTCGGAGGCGCAGAAATGGATGATCCCGTCAAGGACGACCTCCGAGATGAATCCGTCACGGGCAAATCTCTGGCTGACATTGGCATCTTCTCCCGGGTAGGGGATCTCAACCCTCAGTCTGTCGGATGATAATTCGATCATATCTGCATCTCCTTTCTTCTGTGCGAATGATTGCTTTCGGTTTTCCAGGGTTCATCGAGTGTTTCCTTCTGTATTGACGAATGTTGTTTTCTGTAGGAGGGAGAACCTCTTCCTGATATGCTGCATGGCCCGACATCTCCGGTTCTTCGATCGCAATCGAAAGATTGTATAAGTCAGGTCTGATATAGCGCTTGGAATAGTCGAAGATGACCCCATTAGCTGAAGCGGTTCTCGTGCTGAGAAGAAGAGGAGAACCCACCTCCACATTGAGTACTTTCGCTTCAAAGAATGTGGCTGGGACAGCCGATATCGTGTCCTCGATGCTGTTCAGTGTTATTCCATATTCCTTCTCAAGAAAGTGGTACAGATGGGTGACGGTTCCGGAGTGTTGTTCGAGACCCGGAGCTGTATCGATCGGCACATAGCTCACCACATAGGCAAAGATCGTGTTGTGAATGAGTTTCACTCTCTGAAGCCGGAATACCTTATTGCCTACTTTCAGATTGAGAGCCTGTGCAACATGAACCTCGGCTCGTACGATATCTATGAATGCCGCCTGTGTTGTCGGAGAGGCTGCATCTGAATCGGGGAATCTGTTTGTGATCGTAATGCGCTCCGAGTCAAGAGGTCCGCTGATACCGAAGGGAGTAGCGACAGCATCTGCATGAGTGACTCGTGTTCCGTGTCCCTGGCGCACCTCCACAAGACCTTCTTCCTTGAGGAGGGAAATTGCCTGCCTGATCGTCGTTCTGCTCACACGGAAGGTTTCCATCAGCTGAGTCTCGGCAGGAAGATGCTCTCCCGTATTATATGTACCGGAGAGGATTTCGGTTTTCAACATATGATAGACGGAAATGTATTTCGGTGTTTTCTCTGCCATCTTTCCTCTTTCTGCTCCCAGCTTGTCGGTTGCCATTCTTGTGTGTAATGGTTTTTAACACATTCCTGTTTCATTAGGTATGAATTCAATACGTATTATGCAACAAGTGAGATACTAATGCAAGTGAAAAAATAAAGAATACTTCTATAAAACTGATGAAATAGTAATAAACAGCTATATATATAAGGAATACATGCTTAATTGAATTGACTTGGTGAGAATGAATAAGTATGAATTTGTATCTAAAAAAACTTGACAACCTGAAAATATATATTAGAATCATATCTTAGATAGGGAAGTATCCCTCTCTGAATTCGAACATGTCCGCATGTACAAAAACAAAAAGGAGTTGAAAAGATGAGAAAACTAACTGTGCTGATCTTAACAGTTCTCGTACTGTTCTCAGCTGCAAGTCTCTGGGCCGGCGGTGATAAGGAAGCTGCCAGCAAACCCGTAACCGCAGCAACAGGCGTATATCCGGCACCTCCAGCTGGTTGGACTGAAGCTGATGCGACTGAATCGTTCACGTATCAGGTCTCTTCCGCACTTCCTATTCTTCATCCATGGGATGGAGGTGGAAATGATACAACAGGTGTTGTAGCATATCTTATTTTCGATCCGCTCGTACGGGTAGATGAAGAAGGTAACTATGTTCCCTCACTCGCTACATCCTGGGAATTCAGCGCTGACTATTCACAGATCAAGCTGAACCTTCGTGATAACGTATACTTCCAGAGCGGAAACAAGTTCTCTGCTGACGACGTTGTGTACAGATTCGAGGATATCAGAGATAATCCCAATTATCCTGCAAGCTCGGTACGCGGTTGGAGACAGTATCTCGGAGAGATCGAAAAAGTTGATGACTTGACTGTGATCATCCATTTCGCACAGCCGATGCCTCGTTTCTGGATGCTTGCTACTCAGGCAAGACTCATGATTGCTGACAGCAAGCTCTGGAAAGAGATGGGTCATGACGCATTCTGGCAGAAACCCGTCGGAACCGGTCCGTACGTTGTCGACAAGTATGACAAGGCGAACAGTATCGTGAAAGTAGCCCTCAGAACAGATGAACATGGGTACTGGGGATATGATGATGGCAAGCGCTGGACCAATGTAAAAAACATTACGATCCAGTACTCACCTGAAGGTCAGACCCGTCTTGCAGCACTGAGAGCAGGCGAAGTCCAGATGGTTGATACCATTCCTACAACAGACAAGGCTATTCTGGAAGGTGAAGGTTTCACCGTACAGACCATGAACCCGAACAACGTTGTGTTCCTGCAGACAGCAAGTGCTCCTGGAGACATCTTCGACAACCAGAAACTGAGAGAAGCTCTCTCACTTTCTCTCGACCGAGAACTGATCGTTGATGCTCTTCTTTCCGGATTCGGAAAAGCCGCTAACTGGCCTTCACGTCCTGGAGACTACGGGTATGTTGATAAGCAGGGTTATACCTTCGATCCCGAAAGAGCAAAACAGCTCGTCAAGGAATCAGGATACAAGGGCGAAGCTATTGATTTCATCTATACCAGCTCGACAGTCAATATCGGTGGTGAGCTGACACAGGCTATCCAGTCCATGGCAGCTGATGTAGGCATCAATCTCAAGATCAAACCGTTGGAAGTCGCTATGTATGATGACGCCCGTGCAAATCATGACTATGACCTGGCACTCGGCGCAATCTCTGATGACGGTACCATGTGGTGGAAGCTCTGTGCAGAGGTTATTGGAAATGACAGATTCAATACCGGATTCCAGAATGCAGAACTCAAAGCACTTGGAAAGCAGGCTCAGACCATTATCGACCCTGCAAAAGCTGATGCGGTATTCACCGAGATGTATAACATAGAGATGGTCGACTACGCACCGAACATCTATCTGTACTGGCCGACTATCATCAATGCATGGGATGCAGGCGTGACAGGTATGCAGTACCATAAGGAACAGTTCCCTGACCTTGGCGGTATTGTTCTTCAGTAAAACAGATCACCAAGATACACAAGCTACCGGCACTGTACGTTTCAGTGCAGTGCCGGAATAAAAAAACAAATTATGATTGGTTCTACCTGCACACCGGATGGTATCATGGAAAAGCATCCGTGTGGGCGGGTGTAGACCAATGACTGAGGCTTATTCCATGAGAAGTATATTGAGAAGATTGGGGTTTTCACTCTTTGTCCTTATCGGTGTCACCATCATCGCTTTCGGGCTTCTGAGAATCGGTGGAGGAGACCCGGCAAGAATGATGGCCGGAGGACTGGCTTCTGAAGAGGAAGTGAAGGAATACCGTGTGCGGATGGGGCTTGATCAGCCTTTGATCGTCCAGTACGGGGTGTATATCGAAGGTCTCCTGCATGGTGACCTAGGCTATTCCTGGAACTACAAGCAGCCGGTAGCTGAACTGCTTTCAGTCCGTATCGTCCAGACACTGAGACTGGCCGGACTCGGACTGCTGTGGGCTTTCACATTCTCAATAGCCTTGGGAATCATAGCCGGTATTCACCAGGGGAGCGGTATCGATTTCGCGGCGATTTTCTTTGCGATAATCGGGCAATCGATGTCGATCGTCTGGCTTGGATTCATGCTCATCCTGATATTCGGGGTGAAACTCGGGGTTCTGCCGACACAGGGGCTGGGCGGCTTCGAGCATATGATCATGCCCGCCCTGTGTATCGGATTCGGTGTCGCCTCGAAACAGACCCGTCTGATGCGATCCGGTATGGTTGATGTTCTGAGAGAAGACTATGTCGTTGCCACCAGGGCGCGCGGGATATCAAAGAACAAGACCTACTTCAAGTACGCACTGAAGAACGCTCTGCTTCCCATCGCAACAAATATGGGAACGGAACTGGGACGTATGCTCGCAGGAATGGTCGTTGTAGAAAATATCTTCAACTGGCCGGGAATGGGACAGCTCATCATTCAGGCAATCAATATGCGCGACTACCAGCTGGTTCAGTCACTTCTTCTGGTCACTTCGGTCATGCTTGTTCTGGGTAATCTTCTTGCCGACATTGCATACACCATTATTGATCCGCGAATCAAATTTAATTAGATGGGGATAGGACTGTGAAAGTTAATCGTATTTTACGGAAAATGTGGAAAAGCAAGCTCTTTATGATAGGAGCAGTGCTGTTGTTCATACTTATTGCCATCTGTGCAACCTCGAGTCTCTGGGTTCAGTGGGATCCCACGGTTTCGAGTCTGAGGGACAGACTTCTCAAACCTGACTGGTTCCAGAACGGGCTCAAAGGTCATCCCTTCGGGACAGACCCCCTGGGAAGAGATGTCTTCACCCGCCTCGTCGTAGGAGGCTGGGTCTCACTCAAGATTACCTTCTCCGTTACCGTGGTTGCTATGTCGATCGGAGCTTTCGTAGGACTGCTGTCAGGATATTACGGCGGAATCCTCGATATGATCATGATGAGGATATCGGATATGCTGCTGGCGATTCCGCAGCTGATGCTGGCTATCGTTGTCGTGTCTGTTCTCGGACCGTCCATGTTCAATTTGATATTCACTCTCTCGGTCACGAGCTGGGTTGCCACGGCGCGTCTGGTACGTTCCGTTGTATTGAATATGAAGCATCAGGAATTTGTGTCCGCTTCACGTGTCCTTGGAGCACCAACCAGGCGAATCATATGGAAGGAACTGTTCCCGAATACCGTGACACAGCTGATGATCGCTGCGAGCGGACACTTCGGAGGAACAATTCTCGTTGAAACGAACCTCAGTTATCTGGGGATGGGTGTTCCTGTCCCGACTCCATCCTGGGGAAACCTCATTTCTGATGGAAGACAGTATATCGCTGCAGCACCATGGGTTGTCATTGCTCCCGGTATTGCACTGATGCTCACTGTCCTCGGATTCAACTTCCTGGGAGATGGAATTCGTGATGTATTTGACCCGAAGAATCAAGACTGACCCGTCGGATATCCAATTCCGAGGTGTGAAAGGATACGGAAGGAATATGGACACAATTATTACCTTTGAAGGAGAAGTGCGAACCCATGCCTGATATACATGACGATAATGAATTATTAACCATAAAGGATCTTTACGTGGAATACCGCTCCGGAGGAGCTGTCGCGAAAGCAGTGAATGGAGTCAACCTGACAATAAGGAAGGGAGAAGCTGTAGGACTCGTCGGAGAGAGCGGAGCAGGTAAGACGACGACGGCCCTTTCCATTCTGAACCTTCTGCCGGAAAAAGTCAGCTTTGTCACCAGAGGTGATATCCACTTCAATGGGATGTCTGTCTTCAATATGTCTGAAAAGGATCTGAACGGCATGAGAGGAGGTCAGATAGGGATGGTGTTTTCCAATCCGCTGACTTCTCTCAATCCCCTGTTCACCATAGGTCACCAGATCACCATGGTCTTGGAGAAACACAAGAAAATGGAGAAGAAGGAGGCTGAGGAAACGGCAGGAGATCTTCTTGAGCTCGTCGGTCTGCCGAGAGAGCGGATGAAGCAGTTCCCTCATGAATTCTCAGGTGGGATGAGACAGCGAGTAGGAATCGTGGCCGCACTGTGCTGTTCTCCGCAGCTGCTCATTCTTGATGAACCGACCACTGCCCTTGATGTTACGATTCAGGCACAGATTCTGGAGATCATGAAACGACTTCAGAACGAATATAAGACGTCAATGCTGATGATAACTCACAATCTCGGTATCGTTTCTGAGCTTTGTGAAAGGGTGGCGATCATGTATGGCGGTGAGATCGTGGAAACAGGATCAGTGAGGGAAGTCTTCGAGCATCCTAAACACTGGTATACTCACGGTCTTCTCGATGCGATTCCCAAACTGACTGGACCCCGAGTTGACCTGAAAGCGCTGCCCGGCCTCGTCGCCAACGCGCAGAATCTTCCTTCGGGATGTAAATTTCACGAACGCTGCAGCCACAAACTGGAAGTCTGCGACAGTAAGATACCTGAGATGAAACAGGTCGGAACGGATCATTACGCTGCCTGCTGGGATGCGGAGGGAAAGAAATGAGTGAATTAATGCATAAGAACACCATGAATACAGAAGTGGAACCTCTTATCAAGGTAAGAAATCTGAAAAAGTACTTCGACCTGAACGGGGGTAAGCTGCTGCATGCAGTTGACGATATCTCGTTCGATATCATGCCGGAGGAAACTCTCGGTCTGGTAGGGGAGAGCGGCTGCGGGAAATCCACGGTAGGAAACCTCCTCGTGAAACTTCATGAGGCCACTGAAGGTCATATGTACTGTGAAGGAAAGGATGTCGTTACCGCGAATTCCCGTGAGATGAAACAGCTCAGGAAAGAGATGCAGATGATCTTCCAGGATCCCTATTCTTCTCTGAATCCTAGAGAAACCATCAATACGATTCTTGCCGACCCTTTCCAGATTTATAAGACAGCGAGAGGAAAAGGTCTTCAGGCGAAGGTCTCTGAATTAGCTGAGAGTGTAGGACTAGAACCCTATGTACTTGAGAAATTCCCTCATGAACTGGACGGGGGGAAAAGGCAGCTGACAGGCATAGCACGTGCCCTTTCCCTGAATCCCAAGTTCATCGTCTGCGATGAACCTGTTTCCGCCCTTGACGTATCTGTTCAGGCAAAAATCATCAATCTTCTCATACAGATGAAAAAGAAGATGAAACTCTCCTACCTATTCATCTCACACGACCTCTCTGTTGTACGCCATATATCTGACAGGGTCGCTGTCATGTATCTCGGACAGCTTGTAGAGGTCGCGGAAACTGATGAGATCTTCAATAACACCCTCCATCCCTACTCGATAGCTCTCCTCTCCGCCGTTCCCCAGATCGATTTTTCAAACAAGAAGAAACGTATCGTACTGAAGGGGGATGTTCCCAGTCCGATCAATCCAAAACCAGGGTGCAGATTCGCCCCAAGGTGCTGGATGGCACAAGATATCTGCAGAGCAGAGACTCCCGAGCTTGTCGATGCAGGACCGGGACACAGGGTTGCATGTCACTTCTGGAAGGAAAGCCGTACATCAGCGTCTGAGTATTCTCAGACACAGGAACTGGACGGTTAGAGCGGGAATGAAAGGAGACCCGGAGGCCTGCAAGGAAGTGGCATCGGGTCTGATGACGTGGGAACAATAGATTGAAACCGGCTCCATCCTTCCTTTCCTATGAGGAAGATGCCGGTTTGTCGTGATGAGATGAAGGAGAATACGAAAGATGAGTTATTCATATTCATACGAGAATATCGAGCTGTGGGATGAGAAGGTTTGGGAGGAGAGGATAAGTCCGGTCTTTCCCCTGGTGAAATGGATCGGGGGTGCACAGACACTTGATGATTCTCCCTATCATTCTCCTGTGAATGGAGTGACAGGGGAAGCCTGCCAGTCTCTTGATATCTATTACCCGAAGACGAACAGCGTTGCTATCCCCGAGGTGATCGATTCCTGGAAGGAACGGAATGTGACCTACGAGTGCCGCTCGCAGGGTGGTATCAACTGGATTATCATGGCACCGACCTCGTGTATGAGTGACTACGGAAAGAAGCTCCCGACACTGGTCGTATTCACGAAAGAGGATACAACCGATCCGTACTGGGCTATGAAGACCCTTGAAAAGTATGATGCGTACAATACCATGGTATCTGAAGACCAGGACAAGATAGTCGTCTACCTCGCAGCGCCCGGTTCCGACCTGTATAGGGTCTATGTGAATATTCTGCAGGAAGCTTTTGTATTCATTCCGGGCGATGTGAAGTCGGTATTCCTCGATGTAAGTACCTGTATTGACGCCGGTATATCCCTCTCCCTCATTCCTGATTTCATCTATCAGGACGCAGCAGGTGTCTCCGTTTCCAATCCCGATGCTTTCATTACTCCCTTCGGAAGTGCTGAAGTCCCTGCGCTCGATATCACGGGAAGGTGGGAGAATGCATGCAGTCTCAGCCGTGATCAGGTCTCACTGGAGAACTGGAGTTCCCCTGGATTCGATCTCCAGAGGGTAATCCACAGCGAGACAGGGAAGCGTTTCGCTGAGGGGATGGCTCTCGAATACAATTACAATTCCGTGTATGAAGAAGGCTTTCTGGAATATTGCCGGAATATGGGATTGAAATATGTGAATCATGAAACCGACCTGAGGCGATGGAAGATCGCAGCACCGCTTTCTGCCTTTGAGGAACCGGATAAGAAACTGCCGGTGATGTGTGTGTTTCAGGAAGTGAATCTCTCGAACGAACATCTCGCGGTGACAAGTGCTAGTTACTTCTATGAATATCTCAGAATCGCAGCACAGAGCGAATGCATCCTCCTGTTCTTCGTACTCGAGGATGTGGAATCGAATGAACTGCTTGTCAAGATTCTTGAGGAAGCATCTCAGACCTATCCGATGATTGACACCAGTCGTGTCTACCTTTCAGGACATTCACACAATGGATATTATTCCCTCGAATTTGCTGTCAGGCATCCTGAGCTGATAGCGGGTGTAGCGACCTTCGGTGACGTTCCCGGCATGCAGAACACCGCACTGTTCCGTTTGAATGAGGAAAAGATTGCATACATGAGTACGCTCGACATCCCTGTGATCAACCTCGTCGGGTACAGAGAGCCTAAGAGGCATTTCCCTATGAACGCGGATGGAGATGCCTATCGGCCGGAACATCTTCCTGCACCTCTGGCAACTTTCAAACTTCGGGCTGAAAGTCTGCAGCTGAGGCTGAAGGCCTTCAACTGTCCCATGAAATCATTTGAGGAGATAGCTGCCACGAAGGATAGTCCGGAAAAGGCTATACGAATGCTGGGAGTCCCCGGTGATAAGAGTGAAACCCTCTGGCTTGACGGGTTTGAAGTATATATTGTCGACATCAAAAACAATGAAGGGAAATATCATCTCAGGTTGGTGGGAGAAGAGAACATGCCTCACAATACCACTCCTGTTCAGCAGGATCTCTCCTGGTCATTCCTCAGGCGGTTTGCCCGCGACCAGAAAACAGGAAAAATCATCGAACTATACTAGGAATGAAGACAGAACATAGGTAAGGAAATATATATGAGAGATTTGAATTTCTTCAGTCATGAGAGAGTGTCGGATAGACTCTACGTATTCACCGAAGGATACTCGATGGTGCATCGGTTCACTATCGGGGTTGTCGTCGGTGATGAGAGCATTCTTGTTATTGATGCTGGACTCGGTGCGACAGATGGCCTTCGCTCTTATATTGAACGTGTAGTTGGAACAGAGAAACCTCTTATCTGTGCATCCACTCACTGTCACCCTGATCATGTAGGCAGTGCAAAACTCTTTGATGAGGCCTACTGCAGTCATCTGGACTGGCCTGCACGTGCCGACTTTGCTCTTAACTATGAACAGCGGCTTACAGACCTGAATGCCTTCTGCCTTTTCAGTCAGGAAGTAATGGAATACTGCAAAGAACATATTATCGATAACAGTGATTCGCAGTTCAAAGATATTAAAGATGGTGACATGTTCGATCTTGGAGGAGTGATCATTGAGTGTATCAGCCTGCCGGGACACTCTGACGGTTCAATTCTCTTCTACAACAGAGAAGAGAACTATGTGTTCTCCGGTGATATCATCAACACTGATGTTCATCTGAAAAAGCTTGATATCGAGGGATTTAAGAAGTATAAGAAAAACCTTCTCCGCGTGATTGATATCCTTGATGAGAAAGTGACGATCTATCCCGGACATCTTCCCCTCCCCATGGAAATAGAGGTAGCTCATGATCTTGTTGCCATCTGTGATGACATCATCAGCGGTAACACGAAGGGTGATCCTCCCGGAGAGACAATCTTCCTTGAAAGAAACAACAATCCTGATATCAGAATGCATTTTTCAGGAAATACCTGCGTTGTGTATAACTCGGCACTGACAGGGACTGGACATGATTCTTCCTATCTGAACTTCTACTCGCATGAGAAAGTCGGGGAGAGGGTGTATGTCGTAACGGAAAACTACTCAATGGTTCACCGGTTCACTATCGGTGTGGTCATCGGGGATGAGAAAGTGGTTGTCATAGATAGCGGCATGGGTATGGACGGAGACCTCAGGACCTATATTGAGAGCTTCGCAGGAACAGACAAGCCGATGATCTGTGTGTGCAGTCACGGGGCGATAGATCACTGCGGAGCAGCTATTCTGTTTGATGAAGCCTATCTCAACAGCCGGGATTACGGCATGCTGCCATCTGAAAGCAATGGAGCCTTCAATAAGGAAAGACGCCTGAGTGATCTTAATTCCTTCTCGCTGTTCAACAAGGAAGTAGTTGAGTACGGGCGTATCCACGCTATCGATAATTGTGCAACAGTGTTTAAGGATATAGATGAAGGTGATGAGATCGATATCGGTGGAATCAAGATCTATCCGATACGCACTCCTGGGCACTCGGTCGGTCATCTTGCCTATTGGATACCTGATGAGAAGATCGTATTCAGCGGTGATGCCGTCAATGTAGACACACATATCAAGAAACTAGGGAAAGAGGGCCTTCTGGAATATAGTCAGATGTTGGATAGATTCCTTGATACCGTTGGCGAGGATGCGAAAAACTTTGCAGGGCATCTGAATCGGCCGCATTCTTCTCGGGTAACGAGAAGTCTTTCCGCCGCTTGCCGGGAAGTTGCACAAGGGGAGACTGAAAACGATCCTCCTGGAGAGACGATTTTCCTCGAAAAAGCAGGAAACACCTCAATGCGGATGCATTATCATGGTAACTGTTGTATCATATATAACTCAAGCCTCCTGTAGGTCGCTTGAAGAATTACCTTTCCGATCATGATGAGGAGAAACGTTCTGTGAAATGGAGTCAGAGAAAGAAAACACAGATGATAGCCATTATCTTTCTCCTTGTTCTGGTGATAGGGTATGCGCTGCTGAATTCCGGAGAATCATTCACTATCAACCTTGAAGGGGATACATTGATGTTCTCCTATCCTGAGATGACCTCTGTGTCAGTGAATCTCTCTGACTTGGAATCGATATCACTTAGAAGCGAGTTCGACACAGGTGAATACGTTTCGGGAGTAGATTCTTTCAGATACCTGTTCGGTACGTGGAGAAATGATGAACTCGGAGAATACTCGCTCTGTGCACATTCACATGTGAGGACCTTTATCATTTTGAAAACGCATAACGGCTTTGTTGTGTTCAATGAGGGAAGTCCGGCAGGAACAGCAGATTTCTATTATGCCTTCATCACTTTATTGGAACAGGAAGGGTACATTGCCCCTCAAAATTAATAGTGCTTATAGCACCTTCTAACATGGGAGAATTACTGAATAGGCACAGACGGCAGCTGAAATGCTGTATATACCTTCGATTCCAAGTGTGATGCAGGAAAAGGAAGAGTTATCCGTGCAGGCGGATATATTCCCTCAGTGCTGCATTCAGCAATGTCTGGTACCCAACCTTTTCTTCGCCCGCACGCTTCTTGAAATACAGGAGAATATCGTCATCGAGGCGAATAGTCGTGGCTTTTTTATGAGGAGTATAGAACCGTCCTCTGATACCTTCAGAGAAATCATATTCCTGTTTCATTTTAAAATCATCGTCCGATTGTTTCATATTGCTTCACCTCATGCCCGGTTGCTTTTCGAGCACTGATAATCCGAATTACTTCCTCACCATCTTCATCAAAATACAAATTCGCAACAACAAGTATTTTTTGCCGAGCAGTTTTTCCTATAGTAATCCAACGCTCTTCAACGTAACTGAATCTCTCGTCAAGCATTGCAAGATGAAGAGGATCATCGAATACTTCCCGTGCGCTCTCAAATGAGACCTGATGTTTCGCTTTGTTCTTCTGATTCTTGCTTTCATCCCATTCAAAATACATATATAATCATACCTCTCTATATGTACATTGTCAATACACGATAATCCTTTGGCTCTGAAGGGTGCATGTCACACTCATTTTTCAAATAATCCAGCAGACTTCGAATAATAGTACAATGTATAAGGATTACGTAATATATTTACCCATCACTTCACCTTAGAAGAGAGAAATCCGGAATTTTTCCAATACTCATTCGAGAGACGTCAGATAAATCGAATGAGAGTAACGTAATATCTAAGATTCGGAATACTTCATTGTAACATGAGGTATGCCCGCTTCAACAGTTTTCTCTCCGGTTTCAGTGAAACCGAGAGCAGCGTAGAAGCCTGCGGCATGCTCCTGTGCATGGATATAGATAAGTTCACCGCAGAAAAGTTCAAGCGCATGTTCGATAAGAAGTTTCCCGTACCCTTTTCCACGATACTCCTTCAGTACCGCAATACGTTCAAACTTCAGCCCTTCCTCAGTTCTTCTCATTCGCATCGCTGCGATGCTCACATCTCCTATGAATCCGACTAAGTGGGCACACTCTGGATCTTTTCCGTCCTGTTCCAGAGCTTCATCAACACCCTGTTCGACAACGAACACTTCGCGGCGTATCATCCTTCCCTCTTCTGCTGTTTCAGCTGATGAAGAGAAGTCACCGAAAGGGAGAAATCTGATGTCCATACCTGATTCCTATGAGATCGTCTTGAAGTAATAGATACGGGAACCGAAGTCGCCGAGGACTCTGGTTTCCTTGTCGAAGCCTGTGCCGCTGAACTGCTGGTTGAGGGTGACTCCTCGGTAGGCAAGGAGGTCACCGTCAATGATATAGTGTTCGATTTCGCTTTCAAGCTGAATGGTTTTTGAGATCTCCTTCTCGACAAGGCTGCCTGTTTTCAGGTGGATGGGAGAGACTGCATTGATCAGGGATCCGAACACTGAAATGTCGATTTTCTGGCGGCGTGGTATCATCTCGTAGGTCGCTTCAGGGTCTGCCACCGGGATTCTCAGGATATCCTGGGAGGCATTTGTCTCCAGGTGTTTCTGGAAGAAGAGGACCATGAGTTCGCTTCTGTCGGCATTCGTCACGCCCCACACGACGCTGTCGCTCTCCTGTTCCGATGATTCGATCGTGAAGAACTCACCATACTGGAAAAGAGTTCGGTACTGTTTATAAAAGGCAATCTGGTCAATGACCCTTTCTCTATCATGAGAGGTGAGGGCGGTAATGTCGAGCTCATACCCGAGGAGTCCGTAGGCTGCAACATTGAACCGGGAATCGAGAGGGGTGACCCTGAGGCTCTGATGGTTCGGTACACTGCTGATATGATTGCTCATCGAGGAGAGGGGGTAGCCGGCAAGGGTCCCTTCCTGAATGAACACTCTCTGCAGTGCATCGGTATTGTCGCTTGCCCAGGTCTGCGGCATGAAGGCGAGCATGCCGAGGTCATAGCGGGAACCTCCTGAAGCGCACGATTCAAAGAGGATATGGGGGAATGCATCCTGGAAACGCTGTAAGAGTGTGTAGAGTCCGAGTATGTAGCGGTGGGTGAATTCTCCCTGTTTTCCTTTCAGTTCCGCAGAGTAGAGGTCGCTGAACGAACGGTTCATGTCCCATTTGATGTAGTCGACTTCAGCGAGCTGCCAGAGTGAACTCAGGGTCTCGAAAAGGTAGTCCTGAACCTCCTTTCTTGAGAGGTCGAGGAGGAACTGGTTGCGGGCAGGGGAGGGATCCCTTCCAGGGATCTGTACCATCCAGTCGGGATGCTCTTCATAGAGCGTGCTCTTGCGGCATACCATCTCCGGTTCCATCCATAGTCCGAACATCAGACCGAGAGCGTGGATACGACGAGAGAAGTGGGTGAGACCGCTCGGGAACTTTCTTGAATTGACCATCCAGTCACCGAGGCTTGTGGTATCATCATCTCGTGCTCCGAACCAGCCGTCATCGACAACGAAGAGTTCCATGCCGAGGTCGGCCGCATCCTTCGCCAGTTTGTGAAGGGATGTCTCATCGAAGTTGAAGTAGGTCGATTCCCAGGTATTGAAAGCGACAGGTCTCTGGTGGTATTTCCATCTTCCTCTCACCACATGGGAGTTCACGAAGCGATGGAAGTTCCTTCCTATACCGTTGAATCCTTCTGAGGAGAAGGTGAGAACGGCTTCGGGAGAGTGGAACTTCTCTCCGCTCTCCAATTTCCACCTGAACGTTGCAGGGTTGATCCCGCTCATCAGACGTACCTTCCGGTAGGGATTCATCTCCACTATGCCAGCATGGTCCCCGCTGTACAGGAGATTGACTCCCCAGCACTCCCCTGTATCTGTATCAGCGTTCTTCTGAGAAACAATCATGAGGGGGTTATGGGAGGCTGAACTCATACCCCGCTTGCTGTCATTGACCTGTATGCCCGGTACGATCGCCCGTCGGTTGATCCTTCTTTCTCTTCCCCATGCTCCGTCGAAGGTGGTCAGTTCCAGTCCCTTCTGATAGAAATCGAGCTGGAAGGACATGATGCGTTCAAGGCTTGCCGGAGCTCCTCCCTTATTTGTGATCGCACTCTTTCGGACGATCACATCGGAGGTGTAGAAGGTTGTGTAGTAGAGTTCGAGGGTGAGTGAAGAGTGGACATCCTCGGTGACGATGATCAGGGTCACAACCGATTCTTTTTCCGGAAGGGACTCGGGGAGGGCTGAGAAGGATCGCGGTTTTCCCTTGATGATCCGGTGATCGGTGTACCTGAAATCGTGGGTGATCGAGCCGTCCGTGTCTCTCACGACCAGAGCGCTTTCCCTGTAGTCTCCCTTTCCGGGGGAGCTTGTCTCAAGGCAGATGTTGTTGAGCGTATAGGCCGGATGCTCGGCATCAAACGAGGTTTCGGTCGGGGAGGGAATTGTGTGTTTGTCATAGATACTCTGGTACGAGTTCTTGGCTGAGATTCTCTGACCGTAATAGAGGTGTTCGAGGTGATGTGTTTCATCGACTCTGAAAACATAGCTGCTGCGAGCTGTCTGGAGTGTGAAATGGAGATTGTTCTCAACTATCATAGCTTCCCCTTAAATTATTTCTTCGCTGTTGCTCGTGTAACTATCATGGTACTATAATGGTTACAGACAGTATAGCCTGCTTCTTGCCTTTTTTTAACAGACATCAGGCAGGGTCATTCATTCGGGGAGATGGTGAAAGTCATGGATGCCAAACGAATTCAGATCTGGGAAAACAGACACGCTACGATGCTGTCGAATGAGCTTGTTCAGACAGTGATCGAAGACAGAGGCGGAATGATTCGGGAGCTGAGCAATCTGAACATTCATGGAGGACGGGTGAATGCTCACCCCCTCTACTACTTCCTCGGAAAAGGGGATGATATCGCGAAGGATGTGAACCATGAGTTCTATCATGACGTGAACCTCCTCTATACTCTCGGAGGCAATTTCTTCTGCTTCCCCAATTTCGGTCCCGATTCAACATATAATGGAGTGACCTTCCCTCCCCACGGATTTACTGCAAACGGTATGTGGAACATTGTGAAGTACGGGACTGACGGTGATATAGGCGCGCTCTGGCTGCTCAGTGTCATGAGGGGAGCCCCTCCCTATGCATATACCGCTTACAAGATAGATATGCTTCTCCCGAACCATCCCGTTCTCTATACCAGTGTCACGATCGATAATCCCCAGGAGACAGATATCCTGACCAACGCCGCATGGCACAACACGGCAGGACCTCCCTTCCTTGAGTCGGGGTGCGTGATCAATCTCTGCGCTGACAGGTTTTCCACTGTCGTTTCCGGTTCCGAATTCGATAGTACGGGACGGCTTGCCTTCGGTGAACAGTTCGACGACCTTGCCAAAGTTCCCCTGAGGACAGGAGGCACCTGTGATCTCCGCACCGTCCCCGGCATGATCGGCTACTCCGATTTCATAACAGGCGCGGTACCGAATGACTCGGCACTGGGCTGGGCGAGCATTATCAACCCAGTACAGCAGATGGTCTATTTCACCTTCTTTCCCGGCCCGAAAGCACTCACCGAGGAAGAAATGCCAATACGCTTCAATAACCTCTGGATGCAGTACGGCGGACGGAAGTTCAATCCCTGGGCGATGTACGAGGGTGGAGCGGACCAGACCTTCTGTCTCGGTCTCGAGAACTCGACGGGGTACTACGCTATGGGACTGGATGAGGCAGTCAAGGCGAAGACTCTCCTCGATGTGGAAACCACTGTGACCATCCCTGCGGGAACGAGAAGGGTTCAGCGGTACGGAACGGCCCTTACCAGTTTCGATCAGGCGAAGATGGGTATGGGAGTGCAGTCTGTCGAGCAGGTGGTTGAAGGATTGGTTTTGAAGAGGGGAAAGGCATGGGCATTCATAGAGAGTGACTCCACCTTCCATTTCCTCAGAGAACTGGAGAAGAAAGTTCTTCCCTAGCAGTTGATACGACACCGATATATCCGCCTTCACAGGGCGGATAATTTTTTGTGAAACATCTGTTTTTCCTCTGTGTTTCTATTGACAGTAACGCTTGCGTTCTGTATGATTCGTTTCTATTGATAGAAACATATTTCCTGAGTGTGATACTCCGAAGGAGGAAACTACATATGACCGGTTCACCACAGATTTTAATCCGCACGCTCCCCGGAGAGCGTTTCACCCCGTTCGCCCTTGCTCAGAAACTCAAGGCGGCAGCGATTCTCGAGTCAGCATCGTTCACCCACGGCAAGGCCCGTTACTCCATCCTGCTCATCGATGAAGCCTTCAGGGTCTCTCAGAAAAAAGAGAGCGTGTCGATACTGATCGATGGAGAAGAGAAAACAGCCGATAAGGATGATATCCTGGAAGTGCTTGATGAGATTGCCACAGAACACAAGAAGGGGGAGACGGAATTTCCCCTGCCTGCTTCGGGTATAGGCTACCTCGGGTACGATTACGCACAGCGCTGTGATACGATACATATCGCCGAGCAGAAAGACACGATCGGTGTTCCGGAGTCTCAGTTCATTGTGGGGCACACCTACATCGTCTTCGACCACTTCACCGATACGATCCATATCTGCGGGATGAACTACACCCTCAGGTCAGTCGACCTGGAGAAGGCTATCAATGAGATAGAAAGGAAGATCAATTCTCTCGATTTCTCCTACCTTGAGCCTCCTGCACCTTCCCTTCCCTCCTCAATCATCACCGATGAGAAGGTTTCTCACGATGAGTACATAGAGGGAGTGAAAATCATCAAAGAGAATATCGTGAAAGGAAACCTCCTTCAGGCCGTTCTCTCACGCCGTCTCGAGATCTCTTCCGAGGAATCGGCCATCAGCGCCTACCGGCGCCTTCGATCTACAAATCCCTCTCCCTACCTCTTCTTCATCGACTTCGGTGAGTACCAGATCATCGGTGCTTCACCAGAAAGTATCGTGAAAGTGAAACACTCGACAGCTTCCATCAGACCCATCGCGGGTACCCGGAAGAGGGGAAAGGATGCGGCAGAGGATGTCGTCCTCAGTGAAGACCTCCTGAATGATCCCAAGGAAAAGAGCGAACACCTGATGCTTGTCGACCTTGCGAGAAACGATCTTGGCAGAGTATGTAAGCCGGGGACTGTGGAGGTCCCAAGGTATATGGACATTGAGATGTTCTCCCACGTGATCCACATCGTCACCGATGTGGTCGGCACCCTCGATACCGAGAAGTACCGACCCATCCATGTCCTTAAATCTTCGTTCCCTGCAGGGACGGTGAGCGGAGCACCCAAGATCGAAGCGATCGAGCGCCTCTCAAGGATCGAGAAACTGGACCGCTCCTTCTATGCCGGAGCAGTCGGGTACCTCGAAGCGGACGGAGACCTCGATTTCTGTATCTCCATCAGGTGTGCACTGAAGAAGGGCACTACCTGGGTGCTCCAGGCCGGAGCCGGTATCGTTCAGGATTCCATTCCTGAAAACGAGTGGAGGGAGACCACACAGAAACTGGGAGCTCTCTACGCCATTCTTGAAGGAGGTCAGGCATGATCGTCATAATCGATAACTACGATTCTTTTACCTATAACGTCTTCCAGGTCGTCTCGATGCAGACGAGCGAGGAAGTGAAAGTCTTCAGGAATGATGAAATCACGATCGAAGAACTTGAAAAACTTGACATGACCCACCTGATCATCTCCCCGGGACCCGGACGTCCCGAGGATGCGGGCATCAGCGTGGAAGCTATCCGTCATTTCGCTCCGACCGTCCCGATTCTCGGTGTATGCCTCGGCCATCAGGCGATAGGTTATGCCTTCGGCGGAGAGATAGTGGGTGCGAAACATATCAAGCACGGGGTCGTCGAGGTGATGGATCTCGACGGTCTGGGGGTATTCAGGACCATAGGGGCTAAGGGAACCTTCACCCGCTACCATTCCCTTGCTGTGAGCGAAGAGAGTGTAAAGGACAAACTGATCGTCACCGCCCATGCAGAGGATGGGGAAGTAATGGGTCTCAGGCATCCTGAGTACCAGGTGGAGGGGGTTCAGTTCCACCCCGAATCAATCGCCTCCGGTGACGGTGAGAAGGTCTTCCGTTCATTTCTCACCTACAGACTCGAGAACTTCCCCTTCAAGCAGGCGCTGAGCGATATTCTCGAGAGGAAGTCACTCTCCTTCGAGACAGCGAAGCTCTTCATGGAAGATCTGACTGACGGGGAACTCGATGAAAGACAGACTGCTTCCATACTCACCGCATTAGCGGCCAAAGGTCCCTCTGCCGAGGAGATCGCCGGCTGTGCAACCGTCCTGGGAATGAAGAAAAAGAAAGTCCCCCTTACCTGTGACGTGATCGATATCGTAGGTACCGGTGGAGACGGGAAGGGGTCGTTCAATATCAGTTCCCTGGCTGCTCTCACCGTAGCGACCTGCGGTCTGAAGGTGGCAAAGCACGGAAACCGGGCAGTCTCCTCCCTTGCCGGATCGGCCGACTTCTACGAATCGCTCGGTTTCAATATCCAGACAACACCGGCAAAGACTGCCGATATCATAGAGAAGACGAACTTCGGTTTCCTCTATGCTCCTATCTATCACTCAGCCATGCGCCATGCGGCGCCGGTACGGAAGGTTATGGGAGTCAAGACGATCATGAACCTGGTAGGCCCCCTCTCCAACCCTGTCGGAGCCTCCCACCAGCTTATCGGAGTATACTCTGATGAACTGCTCGAGCCTGTGGCCATGGCGGCACACATGCTCGGCGTACGCCACGTGATGACCGTTCACTCACGCGACGGATTCGATGAACTCTCTCCGTTTGCCGTGAATGATATTGTCACGGTCACTCCCGATGGTACCATGAAACGCGATACCTTCGACCCCTCTTTCATAGGTATCGATGGAGCGGAAATAGAAGCCCTCGACGGAGGCGATGCCGATTTCAATGCGAAGATGGCACTTGATCTTCTCGAGGGTAAAGGAAGAGAAGGGCTGATAGCCACTGTGGCACTGAATGCCGGAGCAGCACTCTTTGTCGGAGGAATCGCCGATTCCATCAAGAACGGATATGAGACAGCGAGAAAGCACCTTCTCGACGGAAGTGTGAAGGCGAAGATAGAAGAAGTGAGAGAGATAACCAATGGATGATATCCTCGTAAAGATCTGCAGCAGAAGAGAGAAGGATTATAAGGAAAAGGGAAAGGAATTCGGATGCAGCATTCCTGCTGAAAGGATGCGACCTGTGGTCCCCTTCCTAGCCTCTCCCGGTGCGATCCTCGAAATCAAACGCTCGTCCCCCTCGAAGGGGATGATCAATGCAGATCTCGACCCTGTCAGCCGTGCAGCTTCCTACCGCGCTTCAGGGGCTAAGCAGATATCGATTCTCACTGAGAACAACTACTTCGGCGGATCCCTAGATGATCTGATCGCTGTCGGCGGGAGCATCGATGATGTAGCACTGCTTAGAAAGGATTTCATTCAGCATCCCGAGGAAATCGAGGTCTCTTACAGAGCGGGAGCGGATGCTGTCCTCCTTATCTGTGCCGTTCTCGATTCCGATACCCTTCAGGCCTGTGCCGATGAATGTTCTCGATTTGGTATCACACCGCTGATCGAAGTACGTGATATCGAGGATGTTCATAAACTGAACAACGTTGTCTGCGAAACAAAGATTGCAGGAATCAACAGCAGAAACCTGAGTACATTTCATATCGATCCTCTCAGACCCGCGAGGCTGTTCAGTGCCCTTCAATCCCCGGCGGTCTATGAATCGGGTATCCATCATCCCGGCATGTGCACCTATGCTCGTTCCCTCGGTTTTCGCGGGGTCCTGATAGGTGAATCGGTCTCAAGAGATGAGGCAAAGGCACCTGCCTTCGTCAATGCCTGTGCAGAAGAGGGAGATACCCGGCAGGGTGATTTCTGGAAAAGGATAGCGACACTGAGAGTGCATCGTCCTCTCATCAAGATCTGCGGTCTCACGAACGCAGAGGATGCAGAAGCTGCAGTCACAGCGGGGGCAGACCTCCTCGGTGCCGTATTCGCCAAAAGTGAGAGAGAGGCTGATGAAGCATCAGCGAGAAAGATACGAGAGACGATCGATTCCTATCCATCAGAACACAGACCGCTGTTCATAGGAGTCGTCACAGAGACTGAAGGGGGAAGGTTTTCCCTTGCAGAAAAACTCTATGAAGAGGGTGTTCTTGATGCTCTTCAGTACCATGAGGTGAAGCGAAGCTCTTCCTCCTTCCCGCCGGGTTACCATGCTCTCAGGCTCAAAGATCAGAAATCGGTAGCGAATGTTCGTGAGATGATGAGACAGGGAGAACCCAGGGTTCTCGTTGACGGTTTCAAAAAGGGAATGGCCGGCGGGAGCGGAGTGCAGGTGGAGAGTGATCTCCTCGACGCTCTCGGTGAGGATCACCTCCTCTGGCTTGCAGGCGGATTATCGAAAGAAACGGTGGGAGCTCTACTGAAACGATACCAGGTGGAGCTGGCAGATGCCTCTTCCTCCCTGGAAGTTTTCCCCGGAAAGAAGGATCATGACAAAGTGAGAAAGTTCATACAGGAGTGCAGATCATGAACAGGAAAGGATATTTTGACCGCTTCGGCGGACGATATGTTGCTGAGATTCTCTATCAGCCGCTTGAGGAGCTTGAAGCAGCTTTTGAAGCAGCGATGAAGGACCCCGAATTTCTCGGTGAGCTTGCCATGATGCAGGAGCAGTATGTGGGGCGTCCCACTCCCCTGATGAAGGCAAGGAATGTCTCCTCTTCCCTCGGGACCGATATCTATATCAAACTTGAGGGGTACGCACACACAGGTGCACACAAGATCAACAACGCACTCGGTCAGGTGCTTTTAGCAAAGCGGATGGGAAAGAAGAGAGTGATTGCAGAAACCGGTGCCGGTCAGCATGGAATTGCCACGGCCGCTGCGTGCGCCCACCTTCAAATGCCCTGTGTCGTTTATATGGGCAGTGTCGATGCAGACCGCCAGCAGCCGAACGTTGCCGGTATGGAGATGTACGGAGCTCAGGTCGTGAGAGTTCAAAGCGGTTCGAAGACATTGAAGGATGCGGTCAATGAAGCGCTTCGTGACTGGGCAGGCTCCTTTGCCGATACCCATTACGTGCTCGGCTCCGCACTCGGTCCCGCCCCCTTCCCCGATATCGTGAGAACCTTCCAGTCTGTGATCGGAGAGGAGGCGAAGCAGCAGAGCGAAAAGCTCGGTTTCTCTCCCGATACCCTGATCGCCTGCGTCGGCGGAGGTTCGAATGCGATAGGATTCTTCTCTCCCTTCGTTTCTGATGCATCTGTGAAGATGATAGGTGTCGAAGCAGGAGGAAGAGGCCCCGAAAGGGGAGAGCATGCTGCAAGAATGAGTGGGAAAGGTGCTGAAGACGCCATCATTCAGGGATACAAGAGCCGTTTTCTCGTCGACGATGACGGTCAGGTGATGGAGACCCACTCGATCAGCGCCGGTCTTGATTACCCCGGTATCGGACCCGAACTCGCATCGCTCGGAGAGCAGGGAAGGATAGCGTTCACCCGTGCAACCGATGACGAGGCAATTGAAGCGCTGAAATTCTTTGCCGAGAAGGAAGGGGTGATGTTCGCCCTTGAGAGCGCTCACGCCGCCGCTGCAGCCATCCGTCTCGCGAAAGAGGGAAGACTGAAAGGCTCTACCATCATTAATATGTCAGGAAGAGGAGAGAAGGATCTGTTCATCACCTCTCCTATCCTGAGAAAAGAGAAGTGGAGGAGTTTTCTCCTTGCCGAACTGAAGAGACTGGAGGATACAGATGAGTAAGGTGAGAATCATGAGCCACCTCATAGCGGGGTATCCGAGTGATGAGGGAATGATGGCAGCTGCAAAGGGACTTGTTGAGGGAGGTGCGACCTACCTTGAGATCCAGCTTCCCTTCTCCGACCCGTCAGCTGACGGACCTGCAATCCAGAAGGCCTGTTCAGACGTTCTGGAAAGAGGGTATAGGGTAGCACAGGGGATGGAAGCAATCAAAAACCTGAAAACCCTCTATCCTCAGATCCCCATCTTCATCATGACCTATGCGAACCTCGCATACCGTAACGGCATTGCCGCTTTCGTCAGAGATGCGAAGAACGCCGGAGCTGAAGGACTGATCATTCCAGACCTCCCCTTTGATGCCGATGAAGAGCTTAATACGATATGTGAGACCGAAGGGTTGTCCTCTGTGATAGTAGCCGCTCCCTCTATGAGCGAATCCCGTAAGGAAGAGATGAAAGCACAGAAGCGACCCTACATCTATGCAGCCCTGAGAGAAGGGATCACGGGACAGGAGACTCATATCGATGACTCCATCCTCTCCTTCCTCGATTCGATTCGTGGAGATTCAAACATCTTCGGCGGGTTCGGAATAAGCAATGGTCAGCAGGCGGCTCTCTTAGCCCCTCATGTCGATGCGGTCGTTGTCGGTTCGGCCTTCGTTCGCCTGATAGCCGCCTCTGCGGAAGAGGGGCCGACAGCGATAGAAGAGTCGGTGAAGCACCTGATGCAGGAACTTTCAGGAAAATAGGTGTTCCCCCTCAGGAGAGGGAGAATCTGACCGGATAAAGGAATGTCACTTTGACGTTTTCCCCTTCGAAGGAAGCCGGAGTCCCTTTGAGGTTGAGAAATGCGTTTCTGGCAGCTTCCCCGAAACCGTATCCCGGATCCTCCTCGATACGTATCTCATCGATATCGCCATTCTCGGAGACAAAGAGTCTGAGGATCACGAGACCTTCCTTCCCCTGACGTTTGGCGAGGGGAGGGTAGATGATATGCGAAACAAGCTGAGAGCGATCGAACACCGGAGGGATGGTGATATCTTCCAATGCATAATAGGTCGGAAACATCTGCTCCTGTTCCTCCTCGGCGATGGTCTCGGGAGAGATGTGACCTGTTTCCTTTTCCTGAACCGCGGCTGACAGCTTCTGCTCAAGGCTCGGCATATTTTTCATGACCTCATCTGACATCGAGGAGAAGCTATCCCCACTTGTGTGAGAAAGTTCCTCTGTGTCAGATGATTGATCTCCCTTTTCCTGTGTAGACGAGGAATTCTCCTCCATGTGAAGCGGTTCAAGCTCCTTTTCAGGCTGAAGGTTCTCCTCCTGTTCGCCTTGTGAAGCTTTAAATGTGTTCTCTTCTGCCATCGATGTTCTCGGGGTCAGCTTCAGGGATGCCGAAGTGTACCTTGCTGATAGCGGTGGATCTTGTACAGAGAGCGGAATGAACAGGAGGACGATCATTGCAAGAATGACAGCTGTCGCGGTAAAAAAGGGAAGGTATTTCATTGTTCCTCCTCCACAACACAGTGAAGAGTGGTCACCTCTTGTTCTCGAAGGTATTCAATCAGCGGATACATCGCTGAAAATCGAGTTCCCCTGTCAGCCATAAGAGAATATGCGTTCTCAGAAGGAATATCTTCGAGTGAGATCTTTTTTCCCTGCAGATACAGTTCTCCCTCCCGACTCATGAGAAGAAGGGGAAGCTCTTCCCATCCCTGTTCGGTTTCTGTGGTGAGGGCTGGGTCTACATCGACCGGCAGCTGTCTTGTGGTTATCGAAAGGATCAGGAAGAAGAGAAGGAGGAGGAAGGCGATATCAGTAAGTGCTGAGGGAGGCAGGTGTCTTCTTCTCATGGTGCTACCTCAAGAGAAAGAGAAGCTGGGGATGATCTTTCGATGAGAGAGAGCGTATCAACCACATACTGCCATACGGTATCTTTTTCAACAAATAACCGTATGTCGGTCGAAGAGGATATCAGCTGATGAAGCTGCTCTTCCGTTATGCTTTTGTTGAATGCTGAGAGGCTTCCGTCAATCAGGAGAGTGATGGTGAGCTGTTCTGTTTCCCTGACATTCTCTGAATTGTCAGGAAGTATCGTAAGGGGAAGAGAACGGGAAACGGAAACCCCGGCAAGGAGTATGAAGAATATAATGAGAAGGAAGGCGATATCTCCCGGCTGACCTAGGTCTCTGCTTTTTCGCATAATGTTTCTAGAGCCAGATCCAGAAAGAAGCTGAAGATGGTTGCTAAAATCGAGATGATCAGGCCGAAGGCTGTGGTGAACAGCGCCTCATACAGCCCTGAAGCCACTGTCTGCAGCTGAACCGAGGCAGCTTCGGAAACGGACTTGAACGCATGGATCATTCCCGTCACCGTTCCAAGAAACCCCGTGACAGGTGCTATCATTGCAATGAGGTCGAGTATCGCCAGGGGGCGTTCCATCTGTGTTTTCTTCATGTCCCCTTTTCTCGCCGCGATGATGATCGCGACCACCCGCTCGACGCTGATGGCGACAGTCGCAACGAGAAGGAGGTAGAGGGGCCACATCAGTGCCCCTCCTTCGTTTATCACATGTAAAAGAGTGGAAGGTTCCATACTTAGAATCTTGCAGTCCCGCCGAGTCTTACTTTCATGCCCGGCATAGGATATCCTCCGGACGCAAGTTCGTAGGATGCATTCAGCAGGTTGTCCACAGCAGCGTAAGCCGAGAGCTTCTCACTGAAGCGGTAGGTCGAACTCAGGTTGATGAGAATCACATCATCAAGAGAAGTGCTTGCACCAAGATATTCTCCGCTCAGGGCGATGTCATACTTTTCCTTGTTGAAGAAGAGGGAAGCCTTTGCTACATGCTTTCTCACCGTTGATACTTCAACGTTATCCGAGATGGTCTGACCGGAAGAGAGGTCATAACTCTTGTTGTACTGATAGGAGACCTGTGCAGAAAGCTGCGGTGAAAAGGTAAGGGAGAAACTCTGTTCCGTTCCTGCATAGAGGGAGTGTGCGATATTCCCGGGAAGCCAGGTGGTTGAATCGTAGGTGATGGCGTTATAGATATCACGTGCGAAGAGAGCTCCTTCATACGAGAGTATGCCGATCTCAGTAGAGAATCCCATATCCGCGTTCCATCCCTTCTCCGTTTCAAGATCTTCATTTCCCATGAAAGGCCAGTAGAGTTCAGAGAACGTCGGAGTGTTTTCCGCGTAGCTTACGGTCATTCTGATCTCTGTTGTGTCTGAGGGAGCATAGACTGCACCGAGGGATGCATTGGGCGAGAGGGTAACAAGATCGCTGAGGTAGGAAAGGTTTACACTGGGATAGACACTGAACCTGCCGTCTGATGAGTAGAAACCCCCATGAGCATAGGCAGAGAGGGTGCTTCTGGTGTTTTTCCCGACGTCGGTACTCTCCACATGATCGACGGAGTAGAGGATGCCGCTGGTAAGGGTGATCAGCTCGCTGATATTCCAGTCACCGTCGATCTGAACCAGCCCTTTATGCTTGTTGTGCGTGCTGTCCTGGTAATCATCATCGTGGAAGAAGGTCCTTCCGTACACGTAGTCGATCTCTGCCCTCACTTCATTCAGTTTCTCGGTCGGACTCTTCATGATCAGAGAGTTATGGGTCTGTGCAAGGGTGTTTTCCTGTGCGTCCTTCGGTGTGAGACCCCATCCCAATCCCCCCGGTACACCGAGGTCCTGATACGATACCAAGTTCTTAGACTGAATGGAGAGTTCATCGGAGAGAGCTGTATCCAGATTGAGACCGGCATACCCCTCGTACATCTGAGCATTGTCTCTCACCGCATTCCCGTCATCATAGGTGTACTCGTTTCGTGCCGCCTGCCCCCCTGCTGTCGCAACGATATGGTCAGTGGTGTAGGACATGGTGATCTTCTGACTGTCCAGGAGCGACATTGCACTATCAGATGAGAGCGAGGGTATGAAGGAGCCGTTTTCTAAGGTGATGGAGAAGGGGGTGTCTGAATTTTCTCCCTTCTTCGTTATGATATTCACCATACCTCCGATAGCGTTCGTTCTTCCAAGATTACCCGGTCCGCTCTTGACCTAAATTTCGATAATCTTCTCACTACAACCTAAAATTTCACATCTCAGAAAGTATAAATTCTTCTTATAAAAACAGTTGAACATCTTGCGCTATTCAAAATGTAGTGATAATATAATAACTACAGAGGTGCAAGATGGCAATAATTAGGCAGAAAAACAAGCAATCCGGTATCGAATATGTCTTCCTTTCAGTCAGCAGACGGGTTCCAGACAAGAAATGGCCTGTTTCAGACCGTACTTCCCTCGGTCATTTCGACCTCGACGGCGATTTCATCCCTAGTGCCAGCTTCCTGGCTCTCGATGAAAAGCAGCAGCTTGCCACCGGATTGGTCGATGAACCATTTGTCCGAAGGAGTGCTGACAAGGCAGTACTTATGAGGAAACGATGCGGGTTCGATCTTCTGTTTTCACACGTTGCACATCAAACCAAAATAGATAAGATCCTTCGGGCGATCTTCCCGACAGACTGGAAAGCGTTATTGTCCGTAGTGTATTTCAATCTTGCAGAACCTGATCTGCCTATGTTTCGATTCAGCAGGTTCGATAGAAATAATCTTCATCCGTACGGGCAGAATGTTCACAAGGATATGATTACTGCTCTCCTTCGTCTGGTAGACGAGGAATCCCGTTCTCTTACATTCGCACGTCTTCGTGAAGCGAACAGTTCAAAAAATGCTACCCTGCTTGCATTGGACAGCACCTCTATTGCAGCCTTGGGAGAACTTCTCTATCGGGCAAGTCGTGGCTTCAGTAAAGAGGGTATACGGGACGAGGATCAGATTGAGATGCTGACTGTGTATGATCTGAACAGCAGGATTCCGATCTATTACCGTACTCTGGAAGGAAAGATTGCTGATGTTTCCACACTAGAGAATACTGCAAAAGATCTCAGCAGGGACGGTATAGATCCGAAGAAGTCTGTATTTGTCCTCGATCGTGGTTTCTACAGTGATGAGAATGTTCGCAAGATGCTCAAAGCTCGCTACAAGTTTGTCTGTGCGATCGATATCAAGAAGAATACGTTTGTAAGCGATGCTGTTTTAGCTACCGGATTGTCTGTTCAGTGTGCTGACAACTTCATTGAGGACAGGAACCTGTACTGTACCCGTCTTGCCCATAGGATCGAGATTCCCCGTCGGGGGCGGGGAGAGAACAGCAAAGATCTTGCTCTGGATGTCTGTTACAATCCACTCAGGGCTGAAAGAGAACAGAAGTTGCTCTCTAAGAAGCTTAAAAAGATGCGTGCTGTTCTGGAATCTGGCAAGGCAAAGCTTGAACCAAAGAGTGAATACAGCCGATTCTTCGAAGCAGTGAAGAAAAAAATATATGGCAAAGGAACCGTTACCACCTATGAGGTGAAACCCGAGCAGGAACAGATGGAACGATCTCTGTGTGGTTTCTTTGCCTATCTGTCAGATGGTTCTCTCACAAAAGAAGAAGTTGTTGATGCATATGCTGAGAGAATGATGATTGAGTGTTCCTTCAAGAATTTCAAGGAACGATACAGTCGACCTCTTCACAGTGATGATCAAGGAGTTGACGGTGAGATTTATGTCACCTTCCTGACCGTAGTGTTGGAAAGCTGGATTCGGGAACGAATGAAGCAGCAGGAGCTTAATAAAAAGTACACGATGCGATCCATGTTTGATGAGATTGAAGGGATCGAATGCTCGTTCCCCTCTGACAAACCGAAGAGCAGAGTCTACTCTGAGATCACGAACAAGGCTGGTATGATTCTCTACCAGATGGGAGTGAAGATGCCTGAAGAGACCTGGCCCATCAAAGTTCAGCAGGCAGTTGCAAGGGACCGGAAGCTGGCGGCAAAGTCAGCTGGCTGACCGGCAGATTCCTGTAGTGCGAAAATTATAGAAATATAGGTCTTGATGATCTCGATATGATCGATCATATCGATAGGGATGGCAGAGAGATCGAAGGAGCCGTCATGGGCCGAAGAGAGAAGTACGCCATCAAGGTAGACGAGGTTCTTTGAAGAAGTAGCACCTCTGATCACTACATTCTGCATGGCACCGAGGGCTCCTACGGAGTTGAAAGAGGCTCCGATTGCTTTCCCCACCAGTTCCGCCGTGCTTTGTGCATGATACGATTCTATCTGTTCCGATGTGATGACTGAAACAGATGAGGAGCTGTTCGTCTGTGCCTCTGAAATGTCTGTTTCGGCGATGACTAGCTCTACTGCTGTGCCGAGGTCGGTGATGTCTCCTGCTGCGATGGTTGATACAAAGAGCAGCAGGGCCAGGGAGAAGATTCCGCGCTTCTTCATGAAGGGCCTCCAGGAAATGATGTCCGGAAATAATACTTCATGGAGTGCGGGTACATAGGTTCAAAAGGACTCTGAACCTTAGTGTGCTGTGCTCTTTTTCCACGAAGAATTATACTCTGGAAACGTCTCCTGGCTTACGAATCAGCTTACTGACAGGCCTTCTCATCTTCTTCAGACAATGGCTATGACTGTGTTCATCTTCGATTACAGTGGCGGGACCGCCGGGGAATCACACCCCGTTCCGTTTTTCCAGATCCAGCGGAATCATGATATGGAGAAAACTCCCAGGGTGTCAATTGCATAGAGAGTAAAAAGGAAAAGGTAAAGAATCAGACACCTATCGTCCTCTTCATCTCCTGTTTGTGGGTGTACATCTTCTCATCGACTCTCATATAGATCTCATCGAACGTCATTCCATCTCTGTATGACTCAAGCCCGTAACTGAAACGGAGATTCTGCATGAGCGGACTCTCATGGTTCTTACAGGCATGTATGATCTGGTCTATGACCGCATCTTCATG
The DNA here is from genome assembly GCA_963677695.2 of Sphaerochaetaceae bacterium. Classification (GTDB taxonomy): domain Bacteria; phylum Spirochaetota; class Spirochaetia; order Sphaerochaetales; family Sphaerochaetaceae; genus SABI01. Next base: position 1,195,884 of record CAXXUJ010000001.1, read on the forward strand.
AAAAGGATCGCTTTCGATCACGATGATGAATTCATCGCCTGCAAGGCGTGCAACCATGTGCTCCCTGGAGAATACCCTCTTCAGGATAGCTGAGAAATGTTTCAGTACCACATCACCTGCAAGGTGACCTTCCCTGTCATTGATCGCTTTGAAGTCGTTCAGGTCGATCATCATGAGACGGAATGGAATGCTTCGGGCAGTAAGAACGGAGACGTACCGGTCATAGATGGACCGGGAATAGAGATCGGTCAGAAAATCCTTCTCTCCGGGAGTTGATTCAAGATAGGAGTAGGCGATAAGGATCGCAATACTGATCGTCGTCCAGGAGAAGTTCAGATGGTAGTTCACCAGTTGTATCACCATGCCTGCAATCGGGACTGCAAGGAAGATGATGACCACGCGGATGAGACGGGTTTCAGAGCGTTTCCGTGCCCTGATCACCGCAGTGAAGAGGATGATATAGACGACTGCAACGAGTGCCATGATTGCCATCTGGAAGGGGAGCTGGTGGAATACATTGCTCTGCCGGTCAATGTAGAAGAAGATCGGGAAGAAGAGGTTCACAAGAAGCAGAAGGCCGACAACAGCTGCAGGCAGCTGGTAGAATCTTCTTCTGACGAGCCTCTTCCAGCTGTTGTTCAGCTTGAGGTCGATGTAGGAGGCGAAGAGTCCGACAAGGACAGGAGAGAGAAGGACGAGAAGAGCGTTGGAGATATGGTTGAGGATGAATCCGACAGTTGTCGGTATATCATCGAATATCCAGGAGAGGGGTTCCATGATGATACTGATAATCGTGACGTTGATGATGATTTTAAGAAGACGTTTTGACGGGAAGATAATGTTTGACTGCTGCCTGATGATAAGGAGAAGTGCAATCAGCATGATCAGTGAGAATATGTTTACCTGGAACTGTATCAGATAATTCAAGCCTTCACCTTCCTTTCCAAAACTGCATACCCCGGGATGCGTGGAACACAGTATAACAGATGATTGCGGTTTTCTGAATGGCGGGAATCTCTGTTTTTCGTAATATGTATGTAAATACAATCACTGTCAGAATCGCTGTGAGCGAGTGCTGGCTCTATTCAACAGCTTCCGTTGCTTTGGAAGGTATCGACCGGATGATCAGACCACCTATGACAAGCAGCAGGCCGATTCCCTGTATCAGACTGAACTCCTTTCCCCTCACAGCATCGATGAAAAGACCGGCAGAGAATTCACCGCTGTAGGTGCTGAGTACTAAGGCCAGAGCGCTCATTCTTCTCACCAGGAGATTCTGTGCTCCCATACAGAGAACGCCGAGCAGGCCGCCGCCTATAAGATAGATCACTGGTATGTCCAAGAGGAATTGAAAGAGGGGGTGAGGAAGAATTCCTTTAGAGAGAACAACGATAAGAATGACAAGAAAGCCGGTACCGTAGTTTATCTGCAGGGTCTTCATATCACCATAGTAGGATGCGAGGGATGCATTCATCAGAATCTGCAGCATCAGGAGGATACCGGGGATAAGAGATAGAAGGATATGAGTTAAAGGAATTCTGTACGCGATACCAACCGCCGTCACTCCGAGAGCGATCAGGATGAGTGCAGCCGAATCGGGAAGGATGCGTCCCTGTTCCTTCTTCAGAAGATCGAAGAGAAAGGCCACAAGGGTCTGACCTGCAAGCATCCCGCTGAGAACGAGGATGACGCCTCCTGTGTTGAAGGTCGCATTGTTCAGCAGCACGATCAGGAGTCCGAGAGAGCCTGTGATGAAATAGAAGAATGGAGGTCTTTCCCCGCTCTGATTCAGTTTTCTATGTGTGACAGGCATGAGCGCTGAGGAGGTGATGAGTCCTGTGGTATAGATGATCAGAAGTGAGAGTAGGGGACCGGCGAATACTGAAAGGGTTCCGTTTATACTGATCATGATCGATATGCAGATACCTATCAGCACTGATACAAGAATATAACCCATGCGCTCTCCCCATTCCTCTATTCGTCTTATTCTATATATATGATATGCTTCCCGATGAGGAGGACATATGTCCGCAAACGAACAGTTTCTCTCTCTTTTCCCATTTTTTTCTCCTCTCCTTCCCGTTCTTGAATACTGCAGGTATGAAAAAGGATCCTACATGATCAGGGAGTCCGATCAGATCGATATGCTCTTCTTCTTTCTCACAGGAAACGCATGGGTTCTCAGGAATCTGGGGAATGGGAAAGCCCACCTCTATCAGGTGGCAGGCCTGGGAGATGTGATGGGTGATGTGGAATATTTTCTCTCAGAAGACGCTGCCTGTTCCGTTCAGTGTACCAGTGAGGTTACTGTCGCACGTGTTCCTTTTTCCGAGTTCCTTCGTATCGCTGATATGCATACGGGACTTGATCGAGAGCTTGCGGTGTTCCTGGCGGGAAAACTGAGAAACGGTTCCTACGCCGCCTCAAGAAATACCGGATTTCCCCTCAACATGCGCCTTGCCTACTATGTCTGCTCAACCGGGTTCGAACACATCCCATATGCGCGGATGGAAGAAATCTCTGAACTGCTCGGAACAAGCCGACGTCATCTGCGGCGTGTCATCTCTGAATTTGAAAGGGCCGGGGTGATCAGGAGAGTCTCTGACGGGGTTGAAGTCACTGACAGAGATGTACTCATAGCGTTGAGCGCTGATCTGGATTCATGATCATCGCACAATCTAAAAAAAGCAGATAAAAAATCAGCATCAGCAGATCTCAGTATGAGTAATTTTCTATGTAGAATTATTGCAGAAATACATGATATGAGAAAAGACGAAAGGATGAAACAAACACCGGATCGACGTATTCCGTACATCATGAGCCTATTACTTGTTTCCTTACACACATAAGAGTACTCTGAACATATGAGACTGAGCTCAACTGAACAGGGAATTATTATCTCTACGGTAAGAAAGTTTTCTCCAGATGCATCAATCTATCTTTTTGGAAGCAGAGTTGATGATACGAAGAGAGGAGGTGATATCGATTTGTTCCTCTCAACCTCTCATCCTGTTTCGCTTGAAGAGAAAATTTCTATGCTGACACAGTTCGAAAGAAGAGGAATTGAACGGAAAGTTGATCTTGTCATTCAATCTCCTGATCAGGACCAGCCTACGATATATGAGGAAGTAGTGCAGAAAGGGATTCAGTTATGTTAAATGATCTCCTTGGAAAGGCCGATCTCCATATCGCACGGGCAGGTAAGACGAGTGCAGAAATCCGCTCCTGGGGGGACTTGTCGGTTGAGATCTTTACGGATAGCGAGAAAGTGAAGACGATTGATTCGTTTATGTACCGTTTTATTAAACTCCAGGACCTCGTCGGGCAGAAACTATGTAAAACCTATCTTGATGAGGTCGGTGAATTTCAGGATCGTCATTTCTTGATGTGCTGGATAGGATGGAACGACTCAAGGTGATCGACAGTTCCGATACATGGTTCGGTTTCAGGCGATTAAAAACTATCCTTACCCATGAGTATCCTGATAATGAAGCCGAGATCCTGAAAGGAATAGCCCTTGCACTGAGCGCGTTTGACGAGACCGTGGCAATCATCAATACTCTGAAATCCACATCACGTACCTCTCAAATTCCCGAGACATAAAGAAAGGTTCCACCACTAGGGTAGAACCTTTTAAGAGGTGCCGATCGGATTCGAACCGATGCATGGAGGTTTTGCAGACCTGTCCCTTACCACTTGGGTACGGCACCGTTAACAAAAGGAAGATAGCAGAAAAGTGAAGGATATGCAACCCCGACAGTAGTCTGTACGAGTTTGAATGTTTTATGTCCTTAATGTCTACAATTGAATGTAATTGGGTGTTTTTAAAGTTGACAACTCACAAAAACATAAAATATAATTCAAAAAGATTCAAACAAGAAGAGGTTGCCTTGTGATTCCTGCTGACAGACAGAGAAGAATTATGGAACTTATACGCCGTGATCGTGCGGTGGAGGTTCACGTCCTGAGCGGACTTTTCTCAGTCAGTGAGCTTACGGTGAGAAGAGATCTTGACCAGTTAGCTTCCGAGGGATTGGTGGAACGCACCCACGGCGGTGCGACCTTAAGACGATCTCTCCCGATTGAACCCTTGTACAGTGAGAAATCGGCAGAGCAGAGAGAACAGAAGATTATCATTGCACGCAAGGCGGCAGAGCTCATAGAGAATGGTGATACGGTATTCATCAACTCCGGTTCAACGACCTTTGAGGTGATAAACGCCCTCAGGGAAAAACAGATTACCATTGTCACCAACAATATCGATGCAACAAGAGTCGCGGATGAAGGAGCACTGTTCACCCTTGTCTGTATCGGCGGTGTCTACCGCTCCCGTTCCCACAGTGTGTCCGGTTCCCTCTCTTCCCCCCTTATTGATCAGATCTATGCGAATAAGGCGATCATCGGGGTTGACGGTATCAGTATCACTTCAGGGCTTACCACCCCTGTCATTGAAGAAGCTCAGACAAGCAGAAAGATGATAGAAAGAACGGTAGGATCAGTCATAGTGGTAGCAGATGGAAGCAAAATCGGTGTAGTATCAAACTTCGTAACGGTCGGTATTGATTCAGTCGATGTCCTCGTCACAGACGAGGAGGGAGGACGGATTCTCAATGGCGACGAGCTGAAAGAGAGAGACATCTCTCTTCTGATCGGATAGGAGGTTGTTATGTCGTACGCGGATGCCTATAAAGATTGCGCATGGTTGGATTTCGAGACACTTGAACGGTTCATGGTCGATGCTCTCAAGGCTGTCGGTATCACAGATGAGGATGCCGCTGTTATCGGGGAAGTCCTGATTGAGAGTGACAAGAGGGGTATCGATTCCCATGGTATCGGACGCCTCAAACCTATCTATATCGACCGGATCAATATCGGGATCATGAACCCTGTCACTGAGATCGAAGTTCTCAAAGACGATATGACCACTGCTGTTCTTGACGGCCATAACGGTATGGGGCACGTGGTAGGCAAGAAAGCGATGGACATGGCGATCGAAAAAGCGAAGACCTACGGTATGGGAATGGTTGCAGTTCGGAATTCCAACCACTACGGAATTGCAGGCTACTATGCTACCATGGCAACCGATGCTGGTATGATCGGTGTGACAGGGACGAACGCACGTCCTTCCATCGCTCCCACCTTCGGTGTGGAGAACATGATGGGAACAAATCCCCTCACCTTCGGTATTCCCACCGATGAGGAGTTCCCCTTCGTTCTTGACTGCGCAACGAGCGTTTCCCAGAGAGGAAAGATTGAAGTATATGGAAGAGCGGGGAAAGAACTCCCCCCCGGCTGGGTGATCGGTCATGACGGGAAGACCCGTACCGATACCGTTCAGGTACTCAAGGACCTGACCACCGGCGATGCCGCTCTCACTCCCCTCGGTGGAATCGGGGATCAGACCGGCGGTTTCAAGGGCTTCGGGTATGCGATGGTCGTCGAGATCCTCTCTGCCGCCCTTCAGGACGGCGCCTTCATGAAAGAATTGAACGGATTTGATGAGAATCACAACCCGATTCCCTATCCTCTCGGCCATTTCTTCATCGCCATTGATCCTCAGCGGTTCATGGGACTTGAGATCTTCAAACGTGTGGCAGGGACGATCTGCCGCCAGATCCGTGCTTCCGAGAAAGCACCGGGAGAAGATCGTATTTTCACCGCGGGTGAAAAGGAATGGGAAGCCTACCAGTACCGTAAAGAGCATGGATGCCCTGTTCCTCCCTCACTTCAGAAAATGATGGTGGAACTTCGTGATACCTATAACTTGAAATATTCATTCGATTTCGAATGACGAGATAACAAAGGAGATAAGGAAAGTATGGATGTCCTGAAAGAGAAGGCCCTTCGATACCACGAGGCCGATGGAAAACCTGGAAAAATTGCGGTAGTACCGACCAAACCGTGTACGACTGCGGAAGAACTCTCTCTTGCCTATACCCCCGGGGTAGCAAAACCTGTTCTTGAGATTGCAGAGAATCCGGAGGATGCATACCGCTACACCTCCAAGGGAAATCTCGTAGCCGTCATATCGAACGGTACAGCGATCCTCGGTCTGGGAAACAGAGGTGCTCTCGCCTCCAAGCCTGTCATGGAAGGCAAGGGTGTTCTCTTCAAGAGATTCGCCGATATCGACGTCTTCGATATCGAACTCGATGTGACTGACCCGAAAAAGATCATCGAGATGGTCAAGGCCATGGAGCCCACCTTCGGCGGTGTGAACCTGGAAGACATCAAGGCTCCCGAGTGTTTCGAGATCGAGCAGACGTTGATCGAACAGTGTAATATCCCTATCTTCCATGATGATCAGCACGGAACCGCCATCATCTCCACTGCCGGACTGATGAACGCATGTGAGATCGTCGGCAAGAAACTGAGTGAGGTGAAGGTCGTTGTGAACGGAGCCGGAGCTGCAGGAATCAGCTGCGCGAAGATGTTCATGGCAGCAGGAGTTTCCAAAGAGAACATCACCATGCTCGACAGCAAGGGTGTCATCTACAAGGGCAGGGGCGCATCGATGACTCCCCAGAAGGAAGAGTTCGCGATCGAGACCGACAAACGTACCCTTGAGGATGCGATGGAAGGTGCAGATGTCTTCATGGGACTCTCTGTTGCCGACTGTGTTACCCCTGCGATGCTGAACTCGATGGCGAAGGATCCCATCGTATTCGCCATGAGCAACCCCAACCCTGAAATCTCCTACGAACTTGCCGTTGCCACCCGCAGTGACGTGATCATGGCTACCGGACGAAGTGACTTCCCCAACCAGATCAATAACGTTCTCGGTTTCCCCTTCATCTTCCGCGGAGCGATGGATGTAAGGTCGACAACGATCTCCGAGGGAATGAAGATGGCTGCAGCAAAGGCGCTTGCCGATCTTGCAAAAGAGGATGTTCCTGAAATCGTGGCTAAGGCCTACGGCGGAAAGTCTTTCTCCTTCGGACGTGAATACATCGTTCCCAAACCGTTTGACCCCAGGGTCATCAGCTGGGAAGCTGTTGCAGTTGCGAAGGCAGCCTGTGCTGAAGGATTGGCAAAAGAGCCGATCACGGACTGGGCAGCCTACGAAGAGGAGCTTGCAAAGAGAATGGCTCCTTACTGGGTATAATCTTTCCAAGTACATACAACGAACCCGCCGTAACGGCGGGTTTATTCTTGAAAAGGGAAAGACTCAGGCGAAGGGAGTCTTCGATTCTCTTCTGACCTGAATTTCATCGATTGCCGCATTCCCCTTCTGCCGGATAAGGAACAGGACGATATCGGCGATCTCTTCAGGGGCGATCAGCTCGCTCGTATCGATGTCGGGTCTCATGGAGGTCACCATGTCTGTGGCCACCCCTCCGGGAGAGATGACATGTACCCGTATCCCGTCGCTCTGCAGCTCCTTTGCAGCTGATTTGCTGAAACCCAGAAGCGCATGCTTTGACGCCGTATAGGCTGACTGCAGCTCATACCCCTTTGTCGCGACAACGGAGGCTATGTTTATGATATAGGAACGGGTGTTCTTCCTGAGGTAAGGGACAGCGGCTTTGGTAAGCAGGAAAGGGATCTTTGCATTCAGGTTCATGACCCTGTCCCACTCCTCAGCACCGGTCTCTTCCAGTTTCTTTGAGAGGGAGGTTCCCGCGTTGTTGATTAGAATGGAGATTTCTCCCATCACATCTGCGGCCTTTTCCACAAGGTCAGAGAGATTTGTAGAACTCAGGTCTGCCTGATAGATATGGAGTTTCCCGGGATATGAGGGAAGGGATTCAAGGGTTTTCAGGTCCCTGCCTACGGCAAAGACCTCTGCTCCTTCGTTCAGGAGAGCCTTGGTGACAGCAAGTCCTATACCCTTTGTGGCACCGGTGACAATAGCTTTCATGGCTCTACTCTTCAATATTCCACAGCTGTTTCAGTTCCGCCTTCGCCCCGTCGAGAGTCTCCTGATACTGGGCTGAGAGCTGCTTGTAATGCTTCTGAAGGAACTGAATGAATTCAGGGTCCTGCTCCACTGCTGAATAGGTCGCTCTTCCGTACTGTGCCATCATCTGCTGCTGTTTCTGCTCGAATATCGGCTGGTACTGAGCCTTTGCCCTTTCCAGGAGCGTTTCCTTGGCCTGCAGGTACTGCCCCATCAGACCTGAGAGCTCTCCGATGTGGTGGGCAATCTGCTCACCGTTCTCACTGATCAGGCCGGCGAGGTTGGCGATCTTTTCCATCCGGGGAAGGTAGTCATCACTCTGCGGGAGGGCAATATTCACGATGATCGTTTTTGCGATACCGCTTTTTATGTCAGCTTTTTGTTCTTCAGGAGTTTCATTGAACGAGTTCTCAACCGTGTCGAAGGTCGCTTCCATGTCACTGAGATAGGAGCCGGCGAGTCTTCTTCCTTTCTCGACTCTCTGATCCTTTCTGATCTTGTTTTCATCAACTTCAATATCCTCTGTCTTTTCGAGGGCTATTTCCCATGCTGATTTTAATAGTGACATATTCTGCGTCTCCTTTTCCCGATTGTTCTTCCGCTTTCAAGATAGCAAAAGGGGAAAGCTGTCGACAAGAGGCATATGCAGCCGGAAAGGGATTTTCCTTTCCCGGCGTTGCGTTTTTCAGTTCATCAATACCCGATTCCGGCCGCCATCACATTGTCCGGATCGAAAGCGTGACAGGGGGTTACCGCGTGAACGTTTCCACAGGCCGGGCATGCTGCTTCAAAGGTCTGCATACTGAATGATTCCCCGCAGGAGCAGGTGATCGGGAGGGGGACGGGAACGGGCTGTCCCGCGAATCCCATCATACGTACTTTATCGACTACCTGACGTCCGTCTCCAAAACTTGCGCTGCATCCGTCATGCATAATTGACTCCTTTATTATCTGCCCCGATGAGGCTTTCTCCGGCTCTCAGCCGGCTTCGATATGAGAGCAGGGTTCTGTCCAGCTCTTCTAAATGGGAGAGGATAGACCTCTCCTCTTCAGTTGTTTCTATCACCTTGGCGATTCCGCCGTTCTTTATAACGATACGCCGGTCACCCATGAGGGCAAGGATCGGGTCATGGGTTGCCATGAGCACGATTTTCTCTTCCGAGAGCAGCAGGTCCAGTGCCCGCTTCCTGTCGATTCCCGCATTCTCGATTTCATCGATAAGAATGATAGGGGATTTGCTCAGGATGGCGGTATCGGCAATCATCAGTGCCCGTGACTGACCTCCGCTCAATGAAGTGATCGGGGTCTCAGGTGAGAACTGCTCACCGGCCAGGTCATTGGCCTGTGCGATGATACGCTGAACCACTTCCTCCTGGTTTTCCACCATGCGGCTTGCCGCATGGAGTTCAACGAATTCTTCAACCGTAAGGTCCATGACGAAGTTCATGTTCTGTGAAAGCTGGGCCACGAGTTTCTTGGAAGAAGAAAAACGCCACGAGTTGTCGGGGATGTCATCATTGATCAGGATTTTCCGCTTTGTCGGGGTATCATTCTGTGCCACCCATTCGATATCGGCGAGGAGGCGGCTTTTACCTGAACCTGTGGGACCCACGATCGAGATGATCTGACCGGGGCGGATATCGAGCTGCTCATACCCTTCCGCTTCCCCTGATTTATTCGTTCCCGCAAGGATCGACAGGGATCTGATTCCCTCTTCTTCTCCCAGGAAGGAGAGCATCTGGTTTATGAACTCGGTCACCTGGTTGATGATCTCTTCGGGGTCGACGGCACGGTCTTCCAGTGTCTCCTCACCCCAGTGATCAAACATCTGTTCGAGGGGAGTGTCCTGCAGCCCTGCGAGGTCCAGAGCATTGTTGGTGAAGAAGGTATCAATGAAGGGGTAGTCACTCAGCAGCTCCCCGATTGTTCTGATACGGATTTTATCTCTCGTGACTGCCATTATGCCTGCCCTCCGTCAAGGTTCATTTTACGTACGTTACCCATCTGGTAGCTCTCTCCGATTCTTGTCTCTCCGAGACAGTAGGAACAGAGTGCCGAAGGCATGGGGAATCTGAGACTCTTGCCTACCAGCGATTCCACATGGGAATCCTCGTTGTACAGGAGGGTGGAGAGCTCGTAGCTTCCCTGACCTGTCAGTCCGTTGATATTCATGATCACCGCAGCGGGGTTCACCATGTTCACCCTGCTGGCAAATACTTCGCGTTCTGCCTGTGAGACGATATCACCCTTGGTGATCACAACGATATCAGCTGACTTGAGCATGGGGCCGATTTTCTTGGGAGTATTGATTCCTGACAGGTTATCGATGACGCAGACTGCCCGCACCTCTTTCACATAAGGGGAACACCGGTTGCAGAGTCCTGCAGACTCTGATACCAGAAGGTCGAACCCTTCGCTGATGCCCCACTTGGTTACTTCCTCCACATTGGAAACGAAGTAATGGTCAGGGCAGAGAGCTCCGGAAAGTCCTTTCTTTACCGGAAATCCTGCTTTGGCATAGAGCTTGTCATCATCGGTATAGAGACAGTCGAATTTGACCACTCCCACTTTCAATCCCTGATCCCTCAAGGCTTCGAGGGTTTTCAGGATGACCGAGGTCTTTCCCGAAGAGGGAGGTCCTGAAACTGTTACCAGATTCATACTGCCTCCTCCAGTGCGCTGTTGAACACCTGTTCGCAATGAGCAATGAGCTGTGTGATATCGTGCTCGTACAGGTAATCCCACCCGAGCCACATGTAACTGTTCTCTTCTGGAATACGGTTATCGACCTGCGGATTCACAGAGGGGAAAAGACCGTTATGGGAGAGGATCTCGCCCACCTTCTGAGAAGCGAAGAACTCCACCAGAGGTTTCAGACTTTCTCTCTTCTCCTGCTTTGAGAGCATGAATATGGGGCTGATGATAGCTCCGTCCGAAGGCCACACTGCCTGAAGGGTACTTCCCGGCTTGACCATTTTTGTGAAGAAGTAGGGCATGATGGTGACTGCAGGCACATTCGTGCGTCGTTGGCCGCTCTTGACCATCTGGGAGGGATGCATTGATTCCAGAAGGCTGCGCCCCAGTTTCCTGACTCCCTCATCTCCGTATTTCTTGTGTATGTTAAGCAGAATGCCGTTGAACAGGTCGAAATCTCCCACAGGGAGTGAGACACGCTTTTCGAATTCCGGCTTCAGTACATCCTCCCAGCTTGTCGGCAGAGGCAGGTCACCGAGCTCTTCGGTGTTGATGAGAAATACTGCAGGGACAACACCGATCATGGAAAACTGTCCCTTCGGATCCTTGAGCTGGGGGAAATTTGTATTATATGTTTCCAGTCCGCTGAAATCCTTGAAAACACCGGCATCCATGAAGCGTCCGATCTTGTCACGGTCGAAGAACATGTCAAAACCTGCAGAGATGAACAGGTCAGGGAGTTTTGATGCATCTTCCACTCCCTCGATATGTTCCTGGACCCAGTCGAGTCCCATGGAAGCCGCTTTGAGTTCATGGTTGATGTGAATCCCTGTCTTCTCTGTGAACTCCTTGCTGAATTCTGTGAAGCCTTCGAGAAGGGGGAGTCGTACAGGACAGGGAAGGAGTCCTGCAAGCTCGATGGTCTCACCATCTTCACGTTTTTCAGACTGAGCAAGGGTCAGGTCGGCAGGTCTTCGATGATTGTCGATCGCTTCGGTGAGCAGTTTCGAGAAATGGGAGACATCAAGATTCTTGAGCATCATCGCTGTCTTCAAGTCGATGGTTGCTCCGAACCTTTTCCTTTCTTCCGGGTTCTGCATTCGGGAGAATCCATTGGAGGTGAATACCGGTAATGTTTCGGGGTAGTTTTCTATGATGGTATGTAGTGTGTCTTCGACACTGAAGTAGTTCATGCGTGGCTCCTTGCTGCCTTATTTCGTGTAGTCCAGAAGAGTGATATCCTTCAGGATCCTGTATATTTCCATATTTGCCTTATGCATGCGGTCTTCGAACATGCAGATTTCAAAGTTGCAGGTTTCCCAGCCCAGCGGGCACCCTTCGGGATCTGTCTTCCCTTCCAGGATTTCATAGATGCTGAGAAGGCTTACATCCTGTGGCGGGGGTACGAGAACGAATCCGCCGGAGGGTCCCCTCACCGAAGAAACGAGTCCGGCTTTGGCGAGTTTCTGAAACACCTTGGCAAGATGATTCTCCGAAGCTTCCAGTTTTGCCGCCATGGTTTTGACATTCACCCTGTTCGGAGGTGTCTCGTTTGCACCACGGGCTATCATCGCAAGTCCGTGAAATGCTAGAGATGTCCCTTCTGAAATGTTGATAAGTTTGTGTATCATAATTTATTTCCGTATTTAGGTACTGTTATACCTAATTAGGATGAGTGTGTCAATACAAGGAGAAATAATAAGGGATGGAATGCTTCAATGGACGAACCTTTGAACAGAGAAATATGGACGGTGATGTGAAAAAGGAGTAGTCTGAAGGTATGGTAGAGACTGAAAGACTGTATAGTTCATATCCCACGATGAAAGAGACTGAAGTGCGTGTGCTTGAGCTGAGGGAAGAGAAGGGGAAGATCGTTGTTCTTCTTGATAAAACAATCTTGTATCCCGAAGGGGGCGGCCCTGCAGGCGATAGGGGAAAAATCGGCGATTGTGTGATCACCGACACCCAGGTGAATAGGGAAGGAGAGATCCTTCATTACCTTGAAAAAGGATCAGCTCTCGAAGTCGACAAGGTGTATCCTCTCCGTCTTGACTGGACTCATCGCTACCATTATATGGTGGAACATACCGGTCAGCACCTGATAAGCGGCCTTCTCAACTCCCTGTTCTCCATTGGAACCCTCTCTGTTCATATGGGAGAGCATGGGATTTCGATTGAGACCGATGCTCCTGAGATATCGGATGAAAAGATAGAAACTCTCCTTGAAGAGGTTGAAAGAGCGATCCTTGCAGATGTTCCGGTACGAGATCGCATCATCTCTCGGGATCAGATAGATTCTCTCGGCTTAAGACGCTCGGTCAAGGTCGAGAGCGATCCCCGTATCGTCACGATCGATGGGTATGACGAGATCGCCTGCGGTGGTATCCATGTTCAGAGTACCGGCGAACTGAAGCAGGTTCTGTTCCTTGGAAGTGAAAGCATCAGAGGGCATATCAGGATCTCATTCGTCTTTGCCGATGAGGCGAAGCGGGAGATTCAGGAGAATCAAGCTATCGTTTCGCAGCTGAAAGTCTTCCTTTCATCGCAGAAAGAAGAGGTAGTAAGCAACGTAGCTTCACTGCAGAGCTCTCTTGCCGATGAGAGGAAGAGGGGGAATCAGCTGGAGGAGCTCATCATTTCACGCATGATGGAAGAGTCTGCCTCTGACAGTCTTCCCTTTGTTCTTGATTTCTCCTCTTTTGATTTCGATGCCGTCTCCCATGCCTCCCGCTTTGTTGAAAAGGTTGAATCTATCCGCTTCTGTGCGATTCAGAACAAGGGAGAGAACAAGAGTGCCTACCTGATAGGAATCAAGGGATGTGAAAACGCTCAGGATCTCTATCAGAATATAAAAACGGAAGTGCTTGATCCCTTCGGTGCCAAGGGAGGCGGAAAGGCACCCCTGTGGAGAGGAGTCTTAAATGGTTCTGATGTACAGGAGTTCCTGATCAAAGTGCAGGAAGTACTGAAAAGGGAAGATGAATGAGTAAAAGAGAGAGAAGAGTTCACTGGTTCAAGGAATCCTACTTCACTCACGAGGGACATCTGGACTGGAAGGTCGTTGTCCGCAAAGCTCTCATCTTTCTGATATTCTTCGCTCTCATCATCTATATCATGCTCACTTTCCTGAAACCTCAGACCGACACCATCGCCCATTATGTAAGCGAATATACCGGACCGGTCGGCCTGTTCCTCTTTGCTTTTCTCACAGATATGCTCATTGTTCCTCTCACCGTCGATGTGATCTTCCCGTTCGAAAGGAATCTCTCTCCTGTGATCTTCCTCGCTCTGATCTCAGCAGGAAGTATGCTCGGAGGAATAGGTGGCTATTGGATAGGAAGACTGCTCGGACACCTCAAGATCGTTCAGCAGGTGACCGAGGGATTTTCAAGGGAAGGAAGGCACCTTATCAACAGGTATGGAGAGTGGGGTATCGTCCTGGCCGCGCTCACTCCCATTCCCTTCTCCACCGTATGCTGGATCAGCGGGATGGTGAAGGTTCGCTTTCTCTATGTGGTATTCGCCACCTTCGCGCGAATACCGAGAATGATTATCTATTACTATGCTGTGGTGGCAGGTTTTTCGTTGTTCAGCTGAGCCTGTACCCCGTTTTCCAAACCTAAGCAGCATGAGTCTCCTGTATACTGACAACTTGATATCGAGCATTATTCTTGAAAATGTATATACAAAACGTATATACTTAGTTGCGCCTTCCACATGGAAGGTCTATAGATATGTTTGATATCAAGAAAGGGAAACGGCATCATGAAAGTATCTAAGAAAAGATTACACGAAATCTCAAAGATCAAAGATAGAGATATCGACTATTCGGATATCTCTGAACTTGATGAAGATTTCTGGGAACATGCAAAACCTATCCATCCCAAAGGAAAGAAGGCTGTGAGTATTCGCATTGATGAAGATGTTCTGGACTATTTCAAGAGTCAGGGCCGTGGATATCAGAGCAGGATCAACAGTGTTCTCAAGAGCTATGTTAAAGCTCACACATCATGATTCTTTCTGTATCCACGGAGGATTACGTCAGCTGTTTCTAATGCTCTTCGCTATGTTCAGTGCACGCTCTGATGCGTCCCCGGTATACCCCGAAGCATCCATCAGTGAAATAATCTGTTCGCGTGAGAGGAAGGAGAGCATCTGCTCATCAGAGGCCATCATCTCAAGGAGAGGATTCTCTTCACCCCTCATCACTGCAGGCCATGCGGCAAGGGAGTGTTCCCTGATCAGTTCGTGCATCTCCTGACGGTCTGCACCGTTCCTTCCCAGTTCCATGAGAACTCTCTCTGTTGCAGCAAAGAGTCCGTAGGTTCCCAGGTTTCTCTCGATGGTGGCTGTGTTGAAGACAAGTCCGTCGATGAGACGCTGAGAGGTCTTGAGGACCTCGTCACAGGTAAGGAAGAGCTCAGGGAGAACGACACGGCGGTTCGCCGAGTCATCAAGAGTTCTTTCAAGAATCATGGAAGAGGCATTGTGCCAGAGGGTATCGGCAGAGGAGGCGGTGGCACGGCAGAGGGAGTCGATCTTTTCTGAGTTGATCGGGTTGCGTTTGAACGGCATGGCTGATGAGCCCACCTGCTTTTCCCTGAACGGTTCATTCCATTCACCGATCGGCGGGGTCTGAAGCATTCTGATGTCGAGTGCGAACTTGTAGAGGGTTGCGCAGAGGCTTGCGAGGACGGTTCCGATCCGGTAGTCCTGCTTTCTCGGGTAGACCTGAGTCGCTCCTTCGAAGGCGACCAGCCCGATTCTCCCCATCACCTTGTCTTCGAATTCGCGTGCGCTCATGCCCGTTCCGTCAAGGAGTGCTGCATAGCTTGCAGCTGTTCCTACTGCACCCTTGATCCCTTTTCCCTTCAGCCGGTTTCTCAGGGCAACGATGTCCTCATAGTCATCAAGAAGGTCCTGAGCAACCTGAGCAAGGCGGTATCCGACAGTCGTAACCTCTGCAGGCTGAATGTGAGTGAAGGCCATGCAGGGAGTGTCTGCTTCCGCTTCGATGCGGGTGGCAAAGGCAGAGAGGAGGTCAGAGAGCTTCGCGATAATGATATCCATCGCCTCTTTCTGACGGATTACATCCATGTTGTCCAGGATATCCATGCTGGTCGCACCGAGATGGATGATCTTTCCACCGACGGGACACTGCTCCGCATAGGTTTTGATCTCTGCCATGAGGTCATGGCGGATGACATCCTCGATCTCGGTTGCCCTTTCAATATCGACTTCAGTTCTGTGAGCTTTCAGGTCTGCAACCTGCTCAGCTGTAACAAGACCTGCTTCCGACTGCGACTCTGCAATCGCGATCCAGATATCGCGCAGGAGCTGTCTCTTATGAACTTCGCTGAAAATACCTCTCATCTCCTCGGTGCCGTAGCGCCAGGTGAACGGAGAGATGAATGTATCGTGGGAAAACGTGGTTGGCATGGGGTGGAATCCTCTTCTAAATGTCTATAGATTCGAAAACCCACGGCGACAGGCCGTGGGAATGAATATCCCGCGGCGATTACCGCGGGAACGTATGTTACATGATGATGATCTGATCTCTTTCAGGACCGACCGAGATGTATTTGATCTCAGCTCCTGTCAGTTCAGCGATCCTGGTGAGGTAGGCCTGCGCCTTCTCGGGAAGATCAGCCCAGGTACGAGCGTCCTCGGTGCTTGTCATCCATCCTTCCCAGGTCTCATAGACCGGCTCAGCCTTCTCCTGTCCGATCGTATCGGGAAGGTCGGTGACCAGTTCTCCGTCAATCAGGTAGCCGGTACAGATCTTCAGTTCCTCGAAGGTATCGAGGATGTCGAGTTTGGTGAGGGCGAGGTGGGTGAACCCGTTGATCCAGCAGCTGAACGAGGCGGCAACTGCATCAAACCAGCCGCATCTTCTCGGTCTTCCTGTGGTCGCTCCGAATTCTCCCCCTGCGGTCCTCAGTTTCTCTCCGGTCTCGTCAAGCAGCTCGGTGGGGAAGGGTCCGCCGCCGACACTGGTCGAATAGACCTTCGTAACACCGATGACGTTATCGATATGACGGGGAGAGATACCGGCTCCGCTGGTAGCTCCTCCTGCCGTGGGATTGCTGCTGGTCGAGTAGGGATAGATTCCCCAGTCAAGGTCTCTCATGATACCGAGCTGACCTTCAAGTACGACATTCTGCTTGTTCAGGATTGCGTGCTTGATGATGGGAACAGTATCGATGATCTTATCACCGTAGGTGGCCTTCCATTTTGCACAGAGCGCCATCAGTTCGTCGATATCACTTTCGGGAAGTCCGTAATGGGCGAGATCTCTGTTCTTCTTGGGAAGCATTGCTTCGAAGAGTCTTCTCAGACGAACCTCGTCGAGAATGTCCGATGCTCTGATACCCACTCTGTTTGCTTTGTCCGAGTAGGCGGGACCGACACCCCTCTTTGTGGTACCGGCGGCAAGGCCGCCCTTCTTGCTCTCTTCCTCTGCGCCGTCAAGGAGACGATGGTAGGGGAGAATGAGATGGGCCCTGCGGTCAATGAAGATATTGTCTGTGGTGACGCCCTTTGCCCTGACGGCATCGAGTTCCTCACCCATCGTGTCAAAATTGACGACAGTCCCTGCACCGACGATACAGGTGGTCTCCGGATTGAAAATACCGGAGGGAACAATATGGAGAGCGAACTTGCCTGCATCGTTGATGACAGTGTGTCCGGCATTGTCTCCCCCCTGGAAGCGGATGACCACATCTGCTTTCTGGGCAAGATAGTCAACGACACGGCCCTTTCCTTCATCACCCCACTGGGCGCCGACAATTGCAGTTACACTCATCAGTTCTGCTCCTTATTCTGCTCAGCGAGCATCTTCTTTTCGAGTACATCGTGTTCATCGATATCATCTGCATCCCATGGATACTTGATCCACAGGTCTTCAATGTCGAGGCCGGCGAAGTACCGTTTGATCTCCGAAGGGAAGTCCGCAGCCTTCTCCTTCAGTTTGTTGTGAAGGACAAGAACGGCGATCTCCTCGGGGTCGTGTGAGAGAAGTTCTCTCACGCAGTAACCGAGAGTCGCACGGGTATCGTCAACTTCGTCGATGAGGAGGACTTTCTTCCCTTCGAGCTGGCGCTCGGTCTCATCGATCCACTGAATCTTCTGCGGGTAGTCCGCATGGGTCTGGTCTATGTTGTAATAGGAAATTCCCACCGCAAGAATCGGACGGTTGATAAACGTCTTCATGATTCTTGCCGGGATATATCCGCCGGAGCCGATGGCGACGATCACATCGGGATCGAATCCCGACTCCGTCAGACGTGCTGCAAGCGATTTCACGGTCTTGTGAATTGTTCCGTATCCTACGTAAAATTTGTTATCCATTCTTTCTCAGCTCTCTTTACCTATTCTGTTGCCGGATACATCTCTGCGATATAAGGGAGTGTCCGGTGTTTTTCTGCATAATCAAGTCCATACCCCACAACCCACACATCAGGAATTGCGAAACCGAGGTAATCAATCTCTACGTCAACCTTTCTTCTGTCCGGTTTATCGAGAAGAACGATGGTTTTCAGTGAAGCGACATTCCTGCTCTTGAAGGTTCTGCACAGATAATCGAGAGTATACCCGCTATCGAGAATGTCTTCCACTATGAGAACGTGTTTTCCTTCAAGGTTCTCTCTCGTATCCATGATCATTCGAACGTTACCGGTCGACTGGTCACTCATCCCGTAGCTCGAGAGGGAGATGAAATCAACCTCGTGAGGAATTTCAAGCTTTCTGCAGAGGTCCGCAAGGAAGATGAAGGATCCTTTCAGTACGCCGACCAGGATGAGCTTATCATCAATGTCCTTGTACTCCTGGTTGATCTGTCTGGCAAGGTCGTTCACTCTGCGGGCGATCGTGTCAGCGTCGATAAGTATTCGCACCAGGTCACTGGTGAGAGCCGGAATTGCAATCGATGACATAGCAGCTCCTTTAAAAGATCGTATAGGGATTCCTATCTGATAGCAGAAAAGAGTGGCCCCTGTCAAGGGAAAAGGGGTGAGGGAAAAGGCAAATTATTGCACTTTAATGGTTTATGTTTTATCACTTTATTCACACTTTTTTAGTAGTGAAAAGGGGGAGGGAGAAGAGCTCAAAAAGCCGAGGCAGAGAGGCAGCCCCTTTGAAGTCCCGACCGTTCCTTTTGTGTGCAAGGAAGAATTGTTATGACTTTTTCGGTCTGTTTTTTCTCTGTTTTCTCCTTTTTTACCTATTCGTTTTCCCCTTATGAGTTGACCGCTCAATGAACGGCTGTGTATAATTTACCCACGGTTAGCGGGGACTTCCTTCCATGCTTCTTGATTCAAGAGGTAGAGTTTCTGCAGAAAATACGATCTGCCCGGGGGAAGGTATGTTCACACAGGTTCCAGTTGATACGTTCAAGGACAATATATTCTCATTGATGGCTGACGGATGGTTTCTCATAACCGCCGGAACGCCCGATTCATTCAACACGATGACAGCTGCGTGGGGAAGCATTGGTGTGATGTGGAGAAAACCCGTCTTCAATATCGTGGTGCGCAACACCCGACACACCTATTCTTTCCTGGAAGAGGGTGCCTCTTTCACCTGCTCCTTCTTTCCCGAAGAGTATCGCTCTGCGCTCAGTTTCTGCGGAAAGTACTCAGGCAGGGAGAGGGATAAGGTCAGTGAAACCTCTCTGGTTCCTGTCACCCTTGATGCCGGTACCAGTCATCCTGTTATCACCTTCGAGGGAGCGACGAATGTTTTCTGCATGGATATCGCCTCCCGCACTCCCATTTTACCTGAGCAGTTCATCGATTCCTCTATAGATTCGTTTTATCCTGAAAAGGATTACCACACGATGTACACCGGCTATATAAGAAGCCGCTTTGTGTCACAGTAGGAGGGTGTATGGCATTTTCATTCGAATCCGGTCAAGGCAGAGATGTTCTTGCCCTCATGATCCGCTCGAGAGTATTCGAGGAGAAGATCGAAGAACTGTTCACCAACCATACGATGCATGGCACCACCCACCTCGCCATCGGTCAGGAGGGAGTGCATGCAGGTGTTGCTCTGGGCCTTGAAAAGCATGACTGGATCATGACCACTCACCGGTGTCATGGCCACACGCTGGCGCGCGGGGCTGACCTGGGAGCGATGATGGCTGAGTTCTTCGGCGATAAGCGTGGTCTGAGCAAAGGGCTCGGCGGGTCTATGCACCTGATAGATATGGAAAACCATAATGCAGGTTCCTCTGCGGTGGTAGGTTCCTCTGTCGCCCTTGCAACCGGGATGGCGCTGCAGCTGAAGAGAACAAAAAAAGATGAGATCGTCGTCGCCTTCTTCGGGGACGGCGCGAGCAGCAGGGGGATTGTACATGAAGCGATGAATATGGCTTCGATCTGGAATCTTCCTGTGCTCTTTCTCTGTGAGAATAACGGATACGGGATGAGCGCCCCAGCTGAGAAGATGGTCTCTGTCTCTTCCCTTGCCACCCGTGGCTCGGCCTATTCGATCGAATCGGACTCCATTGACGGAAACGATGTCGAAGGGGTCTATGCGAAGGTGAAGGAGGTCAGGGAGTGGATGGCCGCTTCAAGCAGACCCTACCTCCTTGAGGTGCGAACCTACCGGTTCAGCGGCCACTCGAAGAGTGATAAGCGTCTCTACCGAACCCGTGAGGAAGAAGCGGAGTGGATGAAACGGGATCCGATCGCTTCGTATGCACATCAGCTGATCGAAAGGGGAGTGCTGACTCAGGAAGATCTTGATGCTCTCTATGCTGAGGAGCGTTCTGCTATCGACAGTATTGCCCAGTTCTACATGCATGACCACCAGGAGCTTACAATGGAAGAAGCCGGTCAGTTCATCTTCGCTGAAGGGGGCTTGAAATGAAACAGATCAGTTATCGCGAAGCAATAAGAGAAGCTCTTGCAGAGGAGATGGCCAGAGATGAACAGGTTGTCCTCATGGGAGAGGATGTCGGCTGCTACGGTGGATGCTTTTCCGTCTCCGCCGGTCTTATCGATACGTTCGGTACCCATCAGGTGATCGAGACTCCGGTTTCCGAAGAAGGCATCGTGGGAGTCGCTGTCGGTGCGGCTATGCTTGGAATGAGACCCGTTGTCGAGGTGATGTACGGAGATTTTTCCACCCTTGCAAGCGATCCGATCATCAATCATGCAGCGAAGACGCGGTTCATGTCAGGTGGACTTCAATCTGTCCCCCTTGTCTATCGTACTCCGATGGGGAGCGGCACCGGAGCCGCAGCTCAGCACACCCAGTCTCTTGAAACGCTGTTCACCAATGTTCCCGGACTCATTGTGATCTATCCGAGCTGTCCGGCCGATGCGAAGGGGCTGCTGAAGAGTGCGATCAGGAGTGATGACCCGGTCGTGTTCCTTGAGCATAAAAATTACAATCTCACATCTCCTGTTCCCGAAGGTGAATTCACCGTTGAAATCGGGAAGGCAGATATAAAGATGAAGGGTAGTGATGTCACCATCATCACCTACGGAAAGATGCTGGGTCAGGCACTGCATGCCGCTTCGATGCTCGAGGATGATGATGTGAGCGTGGAAGTGGTTGACCTGAGGACCTTGAGACCCCTCGATACCGAAACCATCCGTTCATCGGTTCAGAAGACAGGGCGGGCCGTGATTCTTCATGAAGGACCCACCTTCGGAGGGTTCGGCGGTGAACTGACCGCTGTGATCGCTGAAGATAAGGAGACCTTCTCCGCCCTCAGGTGTCCGGTCAAAAGAATAGGAGGCCGGGAAATCCCGACCCCCTTCAATAAGAGTCTTGAATTGCAGATATCACCTCAGGTGAATGAGATCACCAGCGCGATTCTTTCTCTGTTTTCCTAAGCGTGGAGGAAGCTTCTCGCTCCGGTGAATACCATAGCGATACCCGCTTCATCACATGCATCGATAACTTCCTGGTCCCTGATTGATCCGCCCGGCTGGATGATCGCCCGTACCTTGTAGCCTTCGAGTGCCTCGATCGAGTCCTTGAAGGGGAAGAAGGCATCGGAAGCGAGGACTAAAGAGGCCTCTTTGCTGCTCTTTCGGAGCGCAATCTTCGTAGCATCCACACGCGATACCTGACCGCCGCCGATTCCGCAGGTGACGAAATCACTTGTGGTGATGATGGCATTCGACTTGACGTGCTTCACCACATTCCATGCGAACAGGAGTTCGTCCAGAGTCTCATCATCGGGAGCAACCTTGGTTACACACTTCAGATCCTCTTGGCAAGGATGAGGGTATCCTTCTCCTGAACGAGAAGGTCATCACCAATGAAACGGGCTGAGAGAACTTTCCTGTGCTGAGCGAGAGAGGGGAGAGCAAGAACTCTCAGATTCTTCTTCGCTTTAAGAATCTCAAGGGCTTCGTCGGTAAAAGAGGGTGCTACGAGAACTTCAACGAACAGGGGTTTGATAAACCCTGCAATCTTCTCATCTATCTCCCCGTTACAGGCGATGATCGAACCGAATGCGCTGAGTGAGTCTGCTTCGTAGGCCTTCTTCACCGCAGTATAGAGATCGGGATCGGTAGCAACTCCGCAGGGAGATGCATGCTTTACCACGACACACGTTGTCGTGCTGAATTCTCTAAGAGTCTCTAATGCACCCCAGGTGTCACCGAGGTTGTTGAAGGAGAGTTTCTTTCCCTGAAGCTGCTCTGCATCGAGAAGGCTGACATCCTCTTTTCCTGCAGGTGCCTTTGTTGAACGGTAGACGGCTGCCGCCTGGTGTGGGTTCTCGCCGTAACGGAGGGGATTCTCCTCCTTGACGAAACCGTAGGTGAGCTCGGCCGGGAACTGGTCTTCATTCAGGTAACTCTGTATCACTGAATCGTATCGTGCAGTATGACTGAAAGCGGCTGCTGACAGGCGCTTTCTCAGCGGGTAGCTGATACCACCCTCACTCTCGATCTCCTCCATGATTGTTTTGTAATCGGAAGGACGGGTGATCACTGCCACATCATAGAAATTCTTTGCCGCTGAACGGATCATCGAAGGACCGCCGATATCGATCTTCTCGATCGCATCTTCTTCGCTTACTCCCTCCTGGGAGATCGTGGCTTCAAAGGGATAGAGGTTGCAGACGACCAGATCGATCCATTCGATACCCTGGGTCTTTGCCGCCTCATCATCAACGCCTCTTCTGCCGAGGATTCCACCGTGGACGAGGGGATGAAGTGTCTTCACTCTTCCGTTCATCATCTCGGGAAACTGAGTCAGTTCGCTTACTTCCTGGACTGCGATTCCGTTCTCCTGAAGGGCTTTGTAGGTACCCCCGGTTGAGATCAGAACGACTCCCTTTGATGCAAGGAAGGAAGCGAACGGGACGATATCGGTTTTATCAAAAACCGAAAGCAATGCACGCTTGACTGTAAGTGTTTTCTCTTTCATGACGTATATGTAGCATACTTTCCTTGAGAAGGAACAGTCTTACGGTGTGAAGAGATAGGAGGAAAGGGAAGTTTTTTACAGGGGGAGGACTAAGAGTAGAATGGCCTCCACCTTTCTATTTAAGGCAGGGAGTTTTGTAGTATCAGATGAAATTTTCAGAAAACGGCGGAAAAGTGAAAAAACAGGGAAGATTCTTTCGTTAAAATTTCAGTTTTTACCCTTAAAATGAAATGTAAAGGACACGGCACCTGTGAAAGATGCAGGTTGGGGAAATTCGAGGCCATTTCATATGGAAGAATTATTCACCTCTGTGTGTGTTTTTCTAGAGTCATCGTCTCCCCTTTTATTTTTTCTCACTAATCGTTACAATAGGTTCACTCCTGTATCCACAGGAGATTTGAAGATATAAGAATGAAGCGAGGCCGGTATGGAAATAGATGTAAGGAACCTGCATCCACTGGAGATCAGGTTGCTGAGACATGTTTCTGTGGGTGAAGAGATTACAACAGAACGACTCATCAAGGAACTTGAGTATCAGATAGGACACTGCAACCAGGCGTTCAGCTGGTTGACCGGTAAGGGATTTCTCTCTGAAGTCTCCCGCAGCACCTCGATCTGGTACGAACTGACCGACCATGGAAGGAAGGAGGTCGATCTCGGCACTCCTCCTGTACGTATTGTCGCACTCCTGAAGAAGAACGGACCCCTTTCCCTCCCCGAGATCGCTCATAAGCTCGGTCTTGAGAACAGCAGCATCGGATCAGCTTTCGGTCAGCTGAGCAAGGCTAAGGTCTGCAGAATGGGAGATGGTAATGTCGCCATGCTTTTAAGTGAGGAACTTCCTGAAGAACTTTCAGTGGCACCGCTGGTGCTGAAAAAAGGTCTTGAGGAAATGATCGCAGAAACTTCCCTGACTCCTGTCGAGCTTGCCTATATGAAGAAGAACAGCAAGAAGAGGGGAGCAGCAGATTCACCTTTCAAAGTTGTTGAAAAGGAAGAAGTGATCTATACCCTCACAGAGGAAGGAAACAAGGCGAAGGAGGCTCTCCTTGCCAAACATATCACGGGTGAAGAGCTCGGTTCTGTCACTCCTTCCATCCTCTCCAGCGGAGACTGGAAGGGAAAGAGTTTCCGTCCCTATTCCCTGAATACTCCCAGTGCGCGTCTCATTCCGGGACGGAGAAATCCGTACAGCGAATACCTGCAGTGGGTAAAGGACAAGCTTGTTTCCCTCGGATTCGAGGAATTTGACGGTTCACTTGTCGAGAACGAGTTCTGGAACGGTGATGCTCTGTTCATGCCGCAGTTCCACTCTGCACGTGATATCCACGATGTCTACTATGTGAAGAACCCTTCCCATGCGAAGATGATCGAGGAACCTTATCTCTCTCAGGTCGCAGCCACCCACGAAAACGGCTGGGAAACAGGTTCGAGAGGATGGAACTACTCCTTTGACCATGAATTCACCCGACGACAGGTGATGAGATCACAGGGAACTGTTCTCTCTGCACGGCAGCTGCCCAAGGCGAAGGTGCCGGGCAAGTACTTCGGTATTGCACGCTGTTTCCGTTATGACCAGGTCGATGCAACCCACGGAGCTGATTTCTATCAGACCGAGGGTATCGTTCTCGGAGACGATGTGAACCTGAAGAATCTTCTCGGCCTCCTCAAACTCTTCGCAGAAGAGGTTGCTGGAGCTCAGGAAGTGAAGTACGTTCCAGGCTATTTCCCGTTCACCGAACCTTCCATCGAAGTTCATATCAAGCACCCCGTTCTCGGCTGGTTCGAGCTCGGCGGTTCAGGTATCTTCCGTCCCGAAGTGACCAAGGCTCTCGGAATCGATGTCCCTGTTCTCGCATGGGGTCTGGGAATCGACAGAATGGCCCTGATGCATCTGGGAATCAATGACCTTAGAGAGTTGTTCACTCCCGATATTGAACACGTGAGACTCAGGAGAGGTAAATAAGATGCCTAAAATAGAAGCACACGAAACACTATTCGAATCATTGCTCATTAAAAAGTACAGCGACGAGGCTCTGGAAGATATCTTCCCTGTCGCGAAAGCTGAACTTGACGGTCATGACACTGAAGAGCATCTCTACAAGATAGAACTCAATGACACCAACAGACCTGACCTCTGGTCGGCAGCCGGTGTAGCGCGCGCACTCAACACCTACGAAAAGGGGGAAGTTCCCTCCTATGATTTCTTCAGTGATGAAAAGGGATCAAAGGACTCACAAGGCAGACGCCTCATCATCGATGCTTCGGTGGAAGTCGTCCGTCCCTACTCTATCGGTTTTGCCGTGAAGGGAAAGGTGATCGACGAGATGATTCTCGATGCATTGATCCAGTCTCAGGAGAAGCTCTGCAACAACTTCGGACGAAAGAGAAAGAGTATCGCAATGGGGGTATACCGAAGTGATCTGATCACCTATCCCGTGCACTACCGGGGTGCGGACCCTGATGAAACGGCGTTCATCCCTCTCGGTGCTGAAGAGAAGATGACACTCAACGAGATCGTCGAGAAACATCCGAAAGGGCAGGAGTACGGCCACATCGTGACAGGTGCTCCCCTGTTCCCCTTCCTTCATGACGACAACGGTGATGTTCTCTCCTTCCCTCCCGTGATCAATTCTGCCCACATCGGCGCTGTGGAAGCGGGTGACGAAAATCTCTTTTTAGAGTTCAGCGGTCCCGGCCTGGATGATCTGCTGCTTGCAGCTTCGATCGTTGCCTGTGACTGCGCAGATATGGGATTCACTATTCTGCCCGTGACCTGCTCGGTTCCCTATGATACTCACTATGGGAGAGAAATCACGGTACCCTACTACTTTCAGACACCTCAGACCTGTGAAATTCCTTACCTCCATAAGACACTTGGGGAGAAGCTATCCAATGAACAGATCATATCTGCACTCGACCGGATGGGAGTGAAGAGCTCGATTTCGGGAACGACGATCACCATCGTCCCTCCCGAGTACAGAAATGACTTCCTTCATGCAGCGGATGTTGTTGAGGATGTAATGATCGGTCACGCGCTGAGCAGTTTCGAGCCGATTCTTCCGAGTGATTTCACTGCAGGGCGCCTCACAGAGGCAGAAGAGCTTTCAAGGAAGGTGAAGGATATCATCATCGGAATGGGCTTCCAGGAGATGATGTACAACTATCTCGGTTCGAGAAAAGAGTATATCGACAACATGCACGTCAGCGGTGACGATTACATCCAGATAGCAAATCCGATGAGTGAGAACTACGAGTATGTCCGCCCCTCGGTTATTCCCTCCCTCCTTGAAAGTGAGAGTGTCAGCGCACACGCTGTCTATCCTCACCAGATTTTCGAAGTGGGAAAAGTAGCCTACCTTGATGAGAGCGACAACTCGGGAACGGTGACTAAAAACCATCTTGGTTTCCTCGCTGCAGGTCCTGATGCTGGATTCAATGATCTCAGCAGTTATATCAGTACACTCCTGTACTTCCTCAATGTCGAGTACGTGATGAAGGAAGTGGATGATCCCCGTTTCATCGAAGGACGATGCGGTATTCTCACTTCAGATGGAAAGGATATCGGGATTTTCGGAGAGATTCACCCGGCGGTGCTCGAGTCATGGAATATCACAATGCCGTGTATCGCCTGTGAACTCGATATCGACCAGATTCTTATTGCGAGAGAGCATCTGTAAGACTGATTGTTTCATGAAAACAACAAGCGGCCTGATCCAGCACAAGCAGTGAATCAGGCCGTTTTCATGTCTTCTGTCTTCAGAATTCTATTCGCTCATCAACGTACGTTATCGGATAATATCTGATTATTATCCGATATTATCCATACATGTCTGATTATGTCTGATATGAAAAGTTAGAGATTCCCTCTTTTCATATAGAGGAAGGGATGTCTCTGCATAGCTTTTCTACACCTCAGTCAACTACAGCGATGTAAGGAATTCGTTCACTTCCTCCCCATGTCCCTTCACCTGGACCTTGGGCCACACCTTGATGAGTGTTCCCTCTTTATCAAAGATGAAGGTACTTCTCAGGACACCCATGTATTTCTTTCCGTACATGCTTTTCTCTCCCCATGCTCCAAGAGCTTCGAGAAGGACGTGTTCGGGGTCACTGAGAAGGGTGAAGTTGAGTTCGAACTTCGCAATGAACTTCTGGTGTGAAGAAGGGGAGTCGGGAGAAAGACCGAGAATGACTGCATCCTGACTCTCGATGGCAGGGAGGTTGTCTCTGAAGCTGCAGGCTTCGGTGGTGCAGCCGCTCGTGTTGTCTTTCGGGTATGCGTACACAACAACATATTTCCCTTTGAAATCTGCAAGGCTGATATCTTTTCCGTTCTCATCCTGTATGGTCACCTGAGGTGCCGATGAACCTGTTTCAAGCATTATAACTCCTTTGTATCTGATTCATTCTTCACCGAAGAGCGCCTTGAGTTTTTTCATGGCATCTTCCTTTGAATTTTTCACTGTCTTTCCCGGTTCCATCCTGTTGATCATGAATGATGTGCAGAAATTGGCTCTTTTCTTGTCCAGAACCGCTTCTTCAACCGATTCACGGCACTGATGGTAGGCGCCTTCATCATAAAATCTGCAGTTTACACATGATTTAAGACTCTGCCCGCAGACCGGGCATACTGTCGCATGACCGATAGTCATGGAAGGAGAGATCTCGTTGTTGCAGTGAACACAGATACTCATGTACAGATAGTACCAATACAGCGGGGTTTCTGGCAAGTGAAATCTGTTTTCCTCCTATGGAAACGGTCCGTGAATCCTGTTATAATCTTCTTCATATCCGGAGGCTTACATGGCAACCCTTTTTACCAAGATCATCAACCGTGAGATACCTTCTTCCATCCTCTATGAAGATGAGATGTGTATCGCTATTCTCGATATCGCACCAGTGAACAAGGGTCATGCACTTGTGATCAGCAAGGGTGAATACCCTACAACCGTCTCATGTCCTGATACGGAGCTCCAGCACCTTATGAGTGTAGCGAAGAAGATCGATATAAAGATGAGAGAGGTGCTGAAGGCCGATGCCACGAACATCATCATCAACAACGGTCCTGCTGCAGGGCAGGAGGTTCCTCACCTCCATGTTCATATCATCCCGAGATACACAGGGGACAATAAGAAGGTTGTCCCTGTCAAGGAAGAGTACGGGGAGGGGGAACTTGCCTCCTATGCTGAAAAACTGACACTTTCCCTGTGATTCTCTCACTCTGAATTGAATAAACAGAAACATCGTAACTTTCTCACAATTATTTATTGCAGATAGGATTGAACAAAATTTGATAATATACTAAAATCCGTCCGGTACGCTTCTTAGGAGTGCCGATTTCACCTGTTTCAACAGGTGTCTGTCCCTGATATGCTGTACATGAAGCGATACACTATGAAGATATTTACTTCTCTGGAGAGTTCGTGTCGATGGGTAGACCGAAACTCCACAGAGAGAAAAGAGGAATGAATAATGGCTGATATTAGTAAAATGAGAAACATCGGAATCAGTGCGCATATCGACTCTGGTAAGACGACCCTTTCCGAAAGGATTCTCTTTTATGCAAACAGAATCCATGCGATCCACGAAGTCCGCGGTAAAGACGGAGTCGGTGCGACGATGGACTCTATGGAACTTGAGAAAGAACGTGGAATCACGATCGCTTCTGCAGCAACAAACGTCACATGGAAGGAGCATCCGATCAACGTTATCGATACTCCGGGACACGTTGACTTCACCATTGAGGTTGAAAGATCTCTGAGAGTTCTTGACGGTGCTGTCCTCGTACTCTGTTCTGTTGCAGGTGTACAGAGCCAGTCAATCACCGTTGACAGACAGATGAAGCGCTATAACGTACCGAGAATCGCATTTGTCAACAAGTGTGACCGTACCGGTGCAAATCCCTACAGAGTTAAGAACCAGCTTGTAGAGAAGCTCGGTCTTAACGCTGTTCTTATTCAGATCCCTATCGGTCTCGAAGATAAGCTGCAGGGTGTTGTCGACCTTATCACCATGAAGGCTGTCTACTTCGACGGCGACAGCGGTGAAAAGCTCAGATATGAAGAGATTCCTGCTGAACTCGCAGACGAAGCTCAGGAGAAGAGAGAGGAGATGCTCGATGCTATCTCGATGTTCTCTGACGAACTCATGGAAGCAATGCTTGAGGAAGAGGTCACTGAAGACCTGATCCACGAAGCACTCAGAAAGGGAACTATCGCTCTCGAGCTCGTTCCTGTCATGATGGGTTCAGCATACAAGAACAAGGGTATCCAGCCCCTCCTTGATGCAATCATCAACTACCTCCCCAACCCGACCCAGGTCACCAACACAGCTCTCGACCTCGATAACGAGGAAGCTCCTGTCAAGCTCGAAGCTGACGATGAAGCAAAGCCCGTTATCCTCGGATTCAAGCTTGAGGACGGTCAGTACGGTCAGCTCACTTACATCAGAATCTATCAGGGTAGAGTGAAGAAGGGTGACGAGCTCTTCAACACCAGAACCCAGAAGAAGTTCAAGGTCGGTCGTCTGGTCAAGATGCACGCATCCAGCATGGAAGACATCAACGAAGCAGGTGCCGGTGATATCGCAGCACTCTTCGGTATCGACTGTGCAAGCGGTGACACGTTCTGTCACCCCTCACTCAACTACTCGATGACTTCAATGTTCGTTCCGAACCCTGTTATCTCCCTCGCCGTCAACCCTGTCGACAAGAAGGCAGCTGACAACATGGCGAAGGCGCTCAACAGATTCACCAAGGAAGACCCCACTTTCAGAACCTATGTCGATCCTGAATCAAATCAGACGATCATCCAGGGAATGGGAGAGCTTCACCTCGAAGTCTACATCGAAAGAATGAAGAGAGAGTACAAGGCTGAAGTCCTTACAGACAAGCCTGAAGTTGCATACAGAGAAGCTATCAGTCAGAGAGCGGAGTTCAACTACACTCACAAGAAGCAGACAGGTGGTTCCGGTCAGTATGCACGTGTTGCAGGTTACTTCGAGCCGATCGAAGAAGGCGAAGATGCACCCGATTACGAGTTTATCGACAGCATCAAGGGTGGTGTTATTCCTACCGAATACGTCCCCTCCTGTGATAAGGGCTTCCAGGCAGCACTCAAGAAGGGTACTCAGCTTGGATTCCCCATTGTCGGTGTCCGTGCGGCGGTCAACGACGGTGCTTTCCACCCCGTTGACTCTTCTGACCAGGCATTCCAGACAGCTGCCCTTCAGGCGTTCAGAGAAACCTATGAGAAGGCAAAGCCGATCATTCTCGAACCTATCATGAAAGTCAGCGTCGAAGGACCTACTGAGTTCCAGGGAAATATCTTTGGTTCAATCAACCAGAGAAGAGGTATCATCATCAGTTCCACCGAAGACGGAGCGAACTGTGCTGTTGATGCTGAAGTCCCCCTCTCAGAGATGTTCGGGTACTCCACTGTTCTCCGCTCCCTCACTCAGGGTAAGGCAGAATACACCATGGAGCTTGCCAAATATTCGAAGGTTCCCCAGAGCGTGAGCGAGGAACTCAAGAAGGCATACCAGGAAAAGAAGAAAGAACAGGCAAAATAATTTTCGCCAACGTTATAATGACCGGTCAGACAGGCCGGTCATTTTTTAGAAGAATAGAGTGTGTTACCGACGGGAAAACCGTGTTATACTAGGGTAACTTAAACATCTTGGAGGTGTGATATGGAAGTTCAAGAGTTAAACGAGTTGAGCCCTCTCAGGGCATTTGACAAATCACTTCATGGTGGACTTGGAAAAGGAAACCTCGGCGTTCTGGTCTCCAGACATGGAGTCGGGAAGACCGCATGTCTCGTGCATCTTGCTACAGACAAATTATTTAGAAATGAGCATATTATCCACGTTTCCTTCTCGGGGAATGTCGATCACGTAATCAGCTGGTATAAGGAAGTATTCAGACAGATCTCCGAAAACAGAGAGCTCGAGGATGCAACCCACATTTACAACGAGATCCTTGCCAACAGAGTAGTCATGAACTTCTCCCAGGAAAATGTCTCGGTCGAGAAGGTCCTTTCTTCTCTTGAGACCCTAATCCGTCAGGGTTCCTTCAACGCTGATGCCGTCATGTTTGATGGATACCATCTCACCACTGCGAGTGAAGAGGATGTAAGAAAAATCAAGGAATTCGCAATGAACATGCGCCTTGAAGTCTGGTTCAGCGTCTCTCCCGTAAAGATGGATGTAACGTATGATGAGTACGGCGTACCTGAAACGATGCTCAAGTATGAAGAGCTGATTGATGTCCTTATCGGTCTCAAGTACAGCGAAGATATGGATCGTGTTGTCATGACTCTGGTCAAGGATGGAGAGGATATCACTCCGCATCCGATGCAGGTCAATCTTGATCCGAAGACAATGCTTATCGTTAGCTGATCAGAGAGCGATTCTCGCATAATAAAACCGGTCTTCCTGCTGAATGTGCAGTGCTGACCGGTTTTTTTGTGTTCTGATGTCTTTGGAGATCCAAAGTGAATCAGTAGTTGTTCTGTCCGAACTTGATATAGGTTCTGCTTAAATCCTTCAGCCTTGAAAGGGTGGTGTATGCACGATAGATATGGTCGTACATGATATTCTTCGCCTCTTCAGGCTGCTTTTTCTTGATGGCATCAAGGATATGCTTATGGTCATTCAGACTGTTCCCGTACGTATTGATGAGCCCGACACGATTGCTCATGATCAGGATATCGAAATTGGAAAGCATACGATAGAGAAAGAGGTTTGTGCTCATCTTCATGATCGTCGAGTGGAATTCCATATCGATCTGCACGATCTCCATCTGCTTCTCTTCGTTGATAACAACCGCGTACCTATCCAGAATCGATTCCAGCTGGGCAATGTTTTCAGGAGTGATCCTCTTTGTCGCTTCAAATACTCCTAACGGCTCAAGCTGCATGCGGATTTTATAGAGATCGAGGATCTCTTTCATCTCCAGGCGTTTTACATATACTCCTCTGTTCGGGATGATTTCCAGGATATTCTCTTCATGGAGTTTTGCGAACGCTGTCATAAGCGGGGTGCGTGATACATTGAATCTTTCTTGAAGGGCTTTCTGGTTGAGTCTCTCTCCGGGGACGATCTCCGCATTGATCACCATATCCTTTATCCCCTGGTAAGCGTCGTTTGTGAGATTCGATGTAGTCCGTTCCTGTTTAGCCATTGCATACCCTTCTAGAGAACATATTCAATCAGAATAATACCATATAGTGGGCTGGAGATTGAATATTTCAGCATTTTTTAATGAAGTATTTCACTCTATCGTTACGTGAACAGCTCCTTTTAGTCAAGAAGAATTTTTAGATACCGAACTATTTTTCGTAATCGTTCTGGTTCTTTTTCTCAGAATTTTCTTATAAAAAATATGGCAGCAGATAGAGGTTCGTTTGGTAAAAACTTATAAATATATATAATAAAGAGAAATAGTAAATACATGAATAAAAGTTTATCGATAAAAAATACATATTGATAAAAAACGTATAAAAAAAGTTGACAATATGTATTTAGGTGCTAAGATAAATGTATACATTTTACCAAACAATGTATTCAAACTAATCTATCAAGGCGCAAGAATGAATTCTGAAATACAACATCTACAAGAGAAAGTCGAGCATTTGACAGCACAGGCTCGTGAGATAAGGAAGGATATTATCAGCATGATTTATGCATCCCAGTCCGGACACCCGGGCGGAGCGCTCTCATGTACTGATATTCTTACCGTTCTTTATTTCGATGTCATGAAACTCGATCCGAAAAATCCGAAAGATCCAAGCCGAGACCGTTTCGTCCTCTCTAAGGGACATGCCTGTCCTGCATGGTACTCATGCCTGGCAGAAAAAGGATTCTTTGAGAAGTCCCATCTCAATACACTGAGGCAGTTCGGAAGTATTCTTCAGGGCCATCCTGATATGAAGAAGACTCCCGGTGTTGATATAAACACAGGATCTCTCGGTCTCGGTGCAAGTGAAGCGATCGGTATGGCACTTGAAGGAAAGTTCACCAAGAAGGATTTTCATGTCTATACAGTACTCGGTGACGGTGAACTCAATGAAGGTGTCGTCTGGGAAGCTGCCATGAGCGCAGGTAAATTCGCCCTCGATAACCTCACCTATTTTGTTGACTACAATCACCTGCAGATCGACGGTACGACCGAACAGGTCATGCCTCTCGAGCCTCTTGCTCAGAAGTTCCAGAGTTTCGGATGGGAGACAATCGATATCGACGGACACAATATTGAAGAGATTCTTTCCGCGATTGAAAAAAGAAAGAGTATCAAAGGCAAGCCCGTGTGCATCATTGCACAGACTGTGAAAGGAAAGGGTGTGAGCTTCATGGAAAATGAACGGGGCTGGCACGGAAAGGCTCCGAACGAAGAACAGTATCGTCAGGCTATGAAAGAACTGGAAGGGGATGCATAAATGAGTGGTATAACTATGACTAAAGCAACCATGCCCACCCGAAAGGCGAGTGCCGAAAGGATGGTTGAACTCGGTTCAGAGCGTGATGACTTTGTGGTGTTCGAAGCAGATATCGGCGCTTCAACAAATTCGGTCCTTTTCAATAACGCTTTTCCTGAACGATATTTTCAGATGGGTATTGCGGAACTCAATATGATGAGCGCAGCGGCCGGGATGGCTGCTGACGGCAGACCGGTAGTGGTCGCCGGGTACGGCGTATTCCTTACCATGAGAGCTCTTGAAGCTGTCAGGACGATGATCTGTTATCCGAATCTCAATGTGAAACTCTTCTCCTCGCATGCGGGAATCACAGCAGCTATCGACGGAGTGAGCCACCAGGCTACCGAGGACATTGCATTCCTCGGGACGCTTCCCAACATGAAGATCATGGTTCCTGCCGATACAAATGCGGCAAGAAAGTGTCTTGAAGAGGTGATTACAGTTTCAGGACCTGCATATCTTCGTCTGATGAGAGATTCCTACTACGATATCTACCCTGATTCGACATCGTTCCCCCTTGGAGGATCTCACCGTCTTATCGAAGGATCAGATATCACAATCGTTTCCTATGGAGATATCCTCTTCCAGGCTCTTAACGCGGCTGAAGAACTTCAGAAAGCTGGTTACAGTGTGGAAGTCATTGATACCTACTCTATTAAGCCGTTTGACTGGGAAGCTGTGAAAGCTTCTGTTACAAAGACAGGCGCACTGCTTGTTGCCGAGAATCATCAGAAGAAAAACGGCCTCGGGTATCAGATAGCTTACAACCTGATAAAAGATAAAATGGCAGTTCCTTTTGAGATTCTGGGGCTGCAGGATACCTTCGCTGAGACAGGAGCCTATACCAAGCTTATTGAAAAATACGGGTTAAGCTCCCGTGTCATCCAGGAGACGGCGAAAGTCCTCGTAGGAGAGAAGAAATGAAGGCACTGAAATTCACTGAAGTGAATAAATATGAATATATTGAGACTGAAAAACCTCAGATCACGGCTGATCAGCTTCTCATCAATGTGAAGGCGGCAGGTATCTGCCACAGTGATATCATCGGATATCTTGGACAGCATCCCTACCGTATTCCTCCTGTGATCACCGGACATGAATTCAGCGGTATCATCACCGAGATCGGAAGCAATGTCACAGACTTCAAAGTGGGTGACAGAGTATTCGTCGAACCCCATATCGGGTGTGGTGAATGTGAATACTGTAAAGAAGGGAATTACAATATCTGCCTGACCAAGGAACTGATCGGTGTAGGTGAGTGGAGCGGCTGTTTTGCTGAGTATGTGATGGCCTATCCTTCGATGTGTCACCGTGTTCCCGATCATATGAGCTATGAGGATGCCGCGCTTGCAGAGCCCTATTGTGTAGGAAACCATGCAGTTGAAATGGCTGATATTCCGAAAAGCGGCACAGCGGTCGTTCTTGGTTGCGGTACGATCGGCATGATGACGATCGCTGCACTCAAAACACACGGAGTTGCCCAGATTATCGGGTCAGATATCTCCAAGGTGAAAAGGGAGAGAGCTCTGGAAGTAGGGGCGACAGATGTTTGCAATCCGATGGAAGATGATGTGGTGCAGAAAGTTCTTGACCTTACCGAAGGACTCGGAGCCCATACGGTTTTCATTGCCGCCGGGTTCCCCGGAGCTGTGGATCAGGCGATGAGCATGTCAAGAAAGCGTGGAACAGTTGTTATGATAGCGATCCTTGCGAACTCTATCGATTTCGATATGGAGCCGATTCAGCAGGGTGAGCGCAAACTGGTTGGAACGTCGATGTATACAGACAAGGATTACATCTTCGTTCAGAAGAAGCTGGAAGATAAATCGCTTCAGCTGGGTTCATTGATCACCAAGCGGATCACGTTTGAAGAAGCGGGTGAAGTGATCGATGCGATGTCAAAGGGTGAATATGGTGATGAGATAAAAATCGTCATCTCATATGAATAAAGAATTAAGGTCTATGACCGAAAAAAGGAGAAAAGTATGAAAAGAAGTATCAGTATTCTGATGATTCTGGCTCTCGTCGTCTCATTCGCATTCGCACAGGGACAGGGAGAAAGTGACGTGATTAAGCTTCGTGCCGCACACTCAATGCCCACAAGCTACCACTACCATGATGGTATGGTGAAGTTCGCTGAAGAAGCAGCAAGACTTTCCGACGGAAGAATCCAGATTGAAGTTTTCCCCGCAGCACAGCTCGGTGAAGAAGTTTCAACCATGGAACAGTGTAAGCAGGGTGCAATTGACATCGTTCTTACCGGTGTCTCTGACTCTTTCGTTCCTGAAACCGGTGTGTTCATCCTTCCGTTCCTCTTCAAAGACGGAGCAGCAGCTGACAAGGTCCTCAACGGTCCCATCGGCCAGGAAGTCTACTCAGGTTTCTCAGACCACAACATGAAGGTTCTCTCAGTCTGGGAAAACGGTTTCCGCCAGATCACAAACAACATCCGTCCTATCAACAAGGTTGAAGACCTCCAGGGTCTCAAGATCAGAACCCCTCAGAGCCCCGTATGGATGTCAACAATGAAGGCACTCGGCGGATCTCCCACTCCCATGCCGTTCGCTGAAGTTGCAACAGCAGTTGTTCAGGGTCTTGTAGACGGCCAGGAAAACGCTATCCTTCACATCAAGGCTAACAAGACGTACGAAATCCAGAAGCACCTGGCAGTCGTCAGCTACATGTACGGTGCAGCACCTCTTCTCATCAACGAAGATGTCTTCAACGGTCTCTCAAAGGAAGATCAGGACATCCTCCTTCAGGCAGCTGAAGTTGCTAACAAGCACATGAGAGCAGTCGCAGCAGCAGCAGAAGCAGATGCACTTGAGTTCTTCAAATCTGAAGGCCTAACAATTACGTATCCTGACCTCTCCGGCTTCAAAGCTAGAGTACAGCCTCTCTATGAAGGCGAATGGGCAGACAAGTTCGGTGCAGATCTTCTGAAGGCAATTGCCGACGCACAGGAATAAGCAAGTATAGCTCTAAATAAGGTATCCATTCTCTGAACTCCTTCGGGAGTTCAGAGGTTTGTTGGAAG
This sequence comes from Sphaerochaetaceae bacterium, assembly GCA_963677695.2. Taxonomy (GTDB): domain Bacteria; phylum Spirochaetota; class Spirochaetia; order Sphaerochaetales; family Sphaerochaetaceae; genus SABI01. Next base: position 1,232,386 of record CAXXUJ010000001.1, read on the forward strand.
GTGGAACATGGGAAAAAAACGAATCTCTGACAGTCTAACCAAAGCGAATGAGAATGTCCTCATTTTCGGGTTAATCGCAACGATATTAGTTCTGTTCATTCAGATCATAGCAAGAACTTTCTTTGATACGGCATTCGCGTGGGTTGAAGAGGTTGCCAGATATCTGTTTGTGTTTTTTATTTTCGGGGGAACAGCTCAGGCATTCAAACACGGATTATTCATCAGTGTGAATGTCATCAACGGTTTCTTACCGGAACGCGGGAAAAAGGTGCTCGATATTGTCATGTACATCCTGACTATCGTTTTCTTTGTGTACGTGTCGTATCTCGGGTACAAGCTTTTCAGCAACTCCAAGGGACAGCTTACCCCGGCCCTTCAGGTGCCGATCAGGTGGGTCTATCTCACATTCCCTGTATTCTTCCTTCAGTCAACGTATTATGCAGTTATGAAATTAATCGGTTCATTCAAGGGGACCGAAACAGCTTCAACAGAAATGGAGGAGAAATAAGATGGCAGTAGCAGCAATTCTTGTAATCTTTTTTGCGACAATATTCACGCAGCTTCCTGTAGCTATTGTCCTTGGTATCTCTTCACTGGGAGCGATTGTCATTTCCGGTGATTATCCGCTGATCATCATGATCTCCCGTATGTTCTCCGGTATCGATTCCTATACGCTTATCGCTATACCGATGTTCATTCTTGCAGGATCACTCCTCAATGAGAGCGGTGCAACGATGAGAATGTTCGATTTCGCTGACGCTCTGGTAGGGCGTTTCAAGGGTGGTTTGGGACATACGAATGTATTTGCAAGTATTCTCTTCGCAGGTCTTTCAGGTTCTGCGGTCGCAGACAGCGCAGGTCTGGGAAGAATCGAAATCGAGTCGATGACTAAAAAGGGGTATAAAGCTGATTTCAGCAGTGCAATTACCGCTTCTTCCGCAGTTATCGGACCGATCATCCCACCGAGTATTCCTATGATCGTCTATGGCGCAATGACAGGTGAATCGGTTATCAGGCTGTTCGCCGGCGGTATCTTCCCCGGTCTTCTAACCGGTCTTCTCCTGATGCTTACAGTGTACATTATCGCCAGCAAGACCCCGAACTTCCCGGTCTCCGATCACGGTACTCCGGCGGTTATCTGGGCATCGTTCAAGAAAGCGTTCCTCCCCCTCATGGCTCCGGTCATTATCCTCGGCGGTATCTTCTCAGGTTTCTATACACCGACCGAAGCCTCAGTCATGACGGTATTCTACGTTCTTATTCTTGATTTCTTTGTCTACAAGACACTCACTCTCAAGGATTACAGGAGAATATTCCTGCAGACAATCCTTGATTCAGCAGCTGTCATCATCATTATCTCGACAGCAAGCATCTTCGGATGGCTCCTTGCAGTAGAAAAGATTCCCCAGCTCCTCACTTCAGGACTGGCTGTCTTCATGAACCACCCCCTGATCATCCTTTTCCTGATCAACCTGATCCTACTGTTCCTGGGATGTTTCGTTGAAGGACTTGCTGTCATGGCTATCCTGATCCCGGTGTTCGTGCCACTGATCATCGAGGCAGGACTCTCGCCGGTTCACTTCGGTGTTCTCATGGTCTTCAACCTCATGGTAGGAACGGTCACTCCGCCTTTGGGAATGAGTCTGTTCGTCATCAGTAATATAACGAAGATATCGGTAGGAAAACTGACGAAGGCGATGATTCCCTTCTATATCCCGCTGGTACTGACTCTGGCTCTCATCACATTCTTCCCTCAGATCGTCATGTTTATTCCGAACCTGCTCTGATTGGAGTGTTTCTGATTTGAATGATATGGTGCATACTGATTCAGTATGCATCATTATTTTCCCATATTATGTTTTTTTACTGACCGGAGGTATCTATCATGAATAACATCCCAATTCAACCAGTATCTGTGCTCGCTGCTTTTCCCTGTGCTGAAGAGGGTGATGCTGACCGTCTTCTTATCCCCCTTCTTGCTGAGTCGGGGAGAAAGATCGTGGTCCTTGATGACGATCCCACCGGAGTGCAGACGGTACATGGAGTGTATGTCTATACTGACTGGTCACAAGAGACACTGGACAGAGCTTTTACCGATCCCTCTACGATATTCTTCATCCTCACCAATTCCCGTAGCTTTTCTGTTGAGACAACGGTTCAGGTGCATACTGAGATCGCTGAGAGGGTAGCTCAGGCAGCTGAAAAGAGCGGGAATGATTACATGATCATAAGCCGGAGCGACTCTACTCTGAGAGGACATTATCCTACGGAGACAGAGGCGATCAGAAAGGCTCTTGAGAGTACAGGGGAAGAGGTATTTGATGGTGAGATTCTTATGCCTTTCTTCAAGGAAGGGGGACGCTTCACTTTCAGTGACACCCACTTTGTGAGGGTGGGTGAGGAACTCATTCCTGCCGCTCAGACGGAATTTGCAAAGGACAAGACCTTCGGTTTCAACTCCTCTCATCTGGGAAAGTACTGTGAGGAGAAAACAGGAGGTGCCTTCACATCTGAAGAGATGGTCTATATCTCAATAGAGGAACTGCGCTCATTCGATATCGACGGTATCATGAAGAAGCTGGAAGGCGTTTCCGGTTTCAACAAGGTGATCGTCAATGCCATTGACTATGTGGACGTTAAGATATTCTGTATTGCCTTGCTGAAGGCAATGCAGAACGGGAAGGAATTCCTGTTCCGCAGTGCAGCGGCGCTTCCGAAGGTGCTGGGGAATGTGAGTGACCGATCGTACCTGGTAAGAAGTGATGTTGTGAGAAATGACACCTCCGCAGGAGGTATCGTTCTCATAGGCTCTCATGTCAAAAAGACGACACAGCAGTTTGACGCTCTTAAGGAAAGTGACCATCTCTTCCGATTCATTGAGTTCAATCAGCACCTTGTGTTGAGCGATGCAGGTCTTGAACCGGAAGTGAACAGGGTCATTGCTGAAGCTGAAGAAGCGATACGCGATGGGATTACCGTCATCGTCTATACAAAGAGAGAGCGTTTCGACCTTGATACGGATGACAAGGAAAAACAGCTTGAGATTTCGGTACAGATTTCCGATGCAGTGACGAGTATTATCGGGAACCTGACGGTACAGCCATCCTTCATTATTGCGAAGGGAGGAATCACCTCATCCGATGTGGGTGTGAAAGCCCTGAGGGTGAAAAAAGCTCTGGTCATGGGGCAGGTGGCACCGGGAGTGCCGGTCTGGGAAACAGATGCCGAGTCCAAATTCCCCCGCATGCCCTACGTGATCTTCCCCGGAAATGTCGGGGACGAGAATACTCTCCTGCGCGTTGTCGAAAACCTGATGTAAACAACTCCTTTTCAATGATATCCTCCCTGCATGAAAAACCCCGACAGCCGAAGCCGCCGGGGAAACCTTCACAAGGGTTTGGATTTGCTCGTTTTTATTTCTCTGGTGTTACCACCGGATATCTTGGTGTTCTTCCCTGAAGGACATCATCAAGTCCTTTTGCACAATCAAGCCCCATTCTCACGAACGACTCTACCGTTATTCCCGCGTGGTGGGGAGTAAAGAAGATATTGTCGAGTGCAAGGAGAGGATTGTCTTCCTCAGGGGGCTCATTGTAGAACACATCAGTTGCCGCTCCGGCAATGGAGCGGGAAGAGAGAGCTTCGGCAAGGTCCTTTTCTTTTACCAGCTGGCCTCTGCTTGCATTGATGAAGTATGCACTGCTTTTCATCATGGCAAACTCGGCAGAGCCGATACTCTCTTTTGTATCAGGGGTCACGGGAATGTGAACGCTGATGAGATCGCTTTCTTTGAAAAACTCATCCCTGTCGTTCACGAGAGTTATACCCTCGGGAACAGTTGCAGGGTTGCAGAAGGGGTCGAAGGCCGTGACTTCCATATCGAAAGCAAGAGCCTTTCTCGCTACATCTCGTGCGATCTTGCCGAACCCGAGAAGACCGAGTCTTTTTCCCGCAAGATCGAAACCCAGATGGGTATTCTTCTCTTCCATGAACCTCTGAGTTCTTACGGCAGTGTTTCCTGTATTAAAATTCTTCACACAGGCTATCATAAGACCCATCGTGTGTTCTGCAACCGCCTGAATGTTCGCTTCAGGGGTGTTGAGAACGTAGATACCGAGAACTTTTGCCGCTGGAAGATCAACATTGTCGAGGCCGACACCGAAACGGGAGATTACTTTCAGCTCTTTGGCTGCTTCGAGGAAATCACGTGTCACCGGCACGGTTCTGAGAACCATGCCCTGACACTCTGCAATTTCAGCTTTGAGAGTCTCTGGATCGAGAGCAGTCGCTTTTTTCAGCTCGTACCCTCTTTCGGTAAGGTAGTTGATGCCGGCTTCGTCGATATCCTGTGGTATATAGATCTTATAACTCATCTCTCTATTCCTTTATCTGCTTATTGAACTTGTTCAGGAAGAACACGAACACGACTGCGAGGAGAAGGAAGACAAGGGAGTCGATCTCTGTGACGAAGATAAGCGGGTTGTTGCTGCTGATCGCAAGTACGCGTCTGAAGTATTCTTCAAACAGAGGTCCGAGAAGGACTGCCAGAATGAAGGGGACTGCAGGATACTTCTGTGTTCTCAGGAAGTAGACGAGTACACCGATTCCGAGGGCAACGAACATCTGGAATACAGAGTAGGTAGAAGCATAGGCTCCTGTAATCGAGATTGCAGCGATTGATGAGTAGAGTACCAGACGGTTGATCTTGACGATCTTGATGTAGTAGGGACCCATCACGATAAGTGACAGGGGGATAAGAATGATAGCTGCAATGAAGAGCGCTGTGTACATCGGGGCGACCAGGTGGATCTGCTTGGAAAGGATTTCCGGACCCGGAATGACTCCGTAGACCATGAGGACTCCGAGGATGATTGCTGTCAGGCCGTCACCGGGAATACCGAAGGTAAGCATGGGCACAAGTGCACCACCACAGACTGCGTTATTTGCCGCTTCTGCACATGCGATTCCTTCGTAGAAGCCAGTACCGTACTTCTCCGGGTGCTTGGAGGAGCGTTTGCCTTCTGCATAGGAGACGAAAGCTCCCATCGAACCGCCGGCACCGGGAAGAACGCCGATAAAGTAACCGATGAATGCACTCTTGAGGTAGCGCCAGAAACCGACTGCCTTGACTTCATGCCAGGGGGGAATGAAATCTCTTCTCTTGATCTTCAGCTTGGAAGACTCAGCTGCAAGTTTCTTGAAGTTTTCGTTACTGATCGTTGATTGGGTAAGAAGCTCCGCGACAGCAAAGGATCCGATGATGACAGGAACAAAGTCGAAACCGTCAAGAAGAACTGCTGTACCGAATGCGAAACGTGCTGAGGGCTGCATGACTCCCATACCGAAGGTGGAGAGTGCAAGACCGAGAACGATCATGAATGCAGATTTATGCCACTTCTTTCCATCCAAAGCTGCAATGACGATGAATGCAAAGAGGATCAGGGAAGCCTTACCGGGAGTCTTGATCATGAGCGCAAGCTTCATGGCAAGGGGAGAGACTGCGATAAGCAGAATGACTCCGATAGTACCGCCGATAGCCGATGCGAGTGAGGCATGACCAAGAGCGTTCGCTCCTTTTCCCTGCTTCATCAGTTCATGACCGTCAAGGCCGGTCATTGCGGAAGAGGGGGCACCGGGAATATTGATTGTGATAGCTGTGATGCTTCCTGCATACATCCCTGCCATGTAAATACCCATACACATGAACAGTGCTGCGTTCATGGACATGCTGTAGGTCATGGGAAGGAGCAGTACGACAGCGAGCGTTGCTGTGAGTCCGGGGATCGATCCGAAGATAACCCCTACACCGAAGCCGAGGACAAGAGTAACAACCAGCATGGGATCGGCCAGCAGTGAGAAAGTCTTGAGAATTTCAAGAATAGTATTCATGGGAACCTCCTGGATTAATAGCCCACGTTGAAGAAGATCTTGTCAAACTGAACTTTGAAGATCACGTAGTAGAGAACGTAGACAACCCCGGTGATGATAGCTGAGTAGATCAGTTTTCTCACCAGATGCTGAATCTTGTCGTCAAAGAACATCATGAAAAAGAAGACGTATCCAAGAAGTGCCGGGACAAGGCCGATAAAATGGAATGCCGTGATATAAAGGAAGGAAATTCCTGTAAGGATCAACGGTGTCTTGATGGGGATCTCTGTGATTTCCTCCCCTTTTTCCTGATTCTGTTTAACTTCTTTCAGTGCATCATAGAAGATCTTCGATGCCAGCAGTGTGCCGAGTATCGCGAGGATGAGAGGGAAGAAAGCTTCGCCGGTGGATGTTCCGACAAAGAACGTTCCCAGATCAATCGACATAGCCAGGTAGCTCAGCATGAAAAGCAGCATGGCTGCTGGAATAACTATTTTCGAGCTTAGGTATGGATTACGAGTTGCCATGTGCAACCTCCTTGTGAAGATAGGCGGCACACCCAATTGGGTGTGTCGAAGTGATTATTGAATTATGCTTAGAGCAGACCGGCTGCCTTCATGTCATCAAGTGCCTTGAAGTTGACCTTCTGAACATTCTCGATGAACTGTGTTGCCTTGTCCTGACCGATCCATGTTGCTGTAACACCGACTGATGCAGTCCAGTTTCTGAACTCGTCAGAGTGCTGTGCTTCGTAGTACATCTCTTCGATCTTGTCTACGACGTCCTGAGGAGTGTCCTGGGGAACGACGATTGCAATGAATGAACCCATTTCGAGGTCGTCTCTGCCGATTGCTGTGAGAGGGGGTACGTCGGGGTAGGTGACGTTCTGAGTCATTGAGAACTCGAGGAGACCCTTGACCTGACCTGATTTGAGAACTGCTGAGAAGTCTCCGAGTGAAGTGATGACTGCATCGGCTTCGCCGCTGAGTACAGCTTCTCTCTGGGGACCAGCGCCATCAACATAGTTGACCTTGTGGAATTCAACACCATAAGCCTCTTCCATCATCTTTGTGATCATTGAAGGACGTCCACCGTTATAGGTGATACCGATTGTGATTTCACCAGGGTTAGCCTTTGCATCAGCAATGAACTCGTCGAATGTGTTCCACTTTGAGTTTGAGTTGACCATGAGAGCATCTGCTTCCTGAGTAACGACAGCCACGAATTTGAGCTTTTCAGTCTGATACTGGGGGATAAGTCCATTGTACACAGCATTGACAACACCACCGTAGGTGACGTTACCGATTGTGTAACCGTCAGCACGTGCAGTCATGACCGCGTAGGGAGCTTCTGCTTCACCCTTACCAGGCTTGTTGACTACAGGCATGGTGAGACCATTCTGTTTCTCAACGATTGAACCGAGCTTTCTACAGATAGTGTCTGTACCACCGCCTGCTCCACCGCTTGTAATAAAGCGAATGTCTTTGCTGGGGTAGGCCAGTTCTCCCTGACCTTCAGCGAATGCGAGTGATGCAACGAGCATCACCATCAGTACGGAAAGAATAATCTTTTTCATCTTTTTCTCCTTTAATATAGATATGTTGTGAATTATTAATTTGCCTGGGTTCCTTCAACCACCCAGATAGTGTAACAGTGTAAATCCAACCTCCTTCTGTGAATTTGCTGTTGTTAAATACTTTTTGTGTACCAACACCTTTGGATTGTATACCCAGTGTATTTATACGCCAAGAAAATTTTTTATATTTTTTTATCGGAATTACATTTTGCAATTACGTAATGATAAAGATAGGTATAAAAATGTATGTTTAAAGCAGTTTAAACTATTTTAAAATAAATAGTTAGTAGTAACTATAGTCTGTGTGTACATATTTGTTCTTGACATCTGATTGAGGTGAATGTACCATACAATTGGTATACAAATAGAATACGCATAAAGTGAAACTTGTAATTTCATTGCTTTATTTAGGTGGGTTATGTGGATAAAAATAATATTAAAGAGGATCTGAGAACAAAAATCCTACAGGAAGAGTATTCCCCGGGAGATTTTCTCATTGAACGCGATCTGTGTGAATTGTACGGCGTGAGCCGTACTCCAATGAGGGAAGTTCTTTTTTCACTCGTGAATACGGGGCTCGTTGTAAAGGACAAGGGAAAGGGATTTTCAGTACGTGCCCTTGACCTGAAACTTTTGTTTGAAGTATTTGAAGCGAGAGAGAGTATCGAAGGTATGGCAGCAAGACTGTGTGCCCATCGCCTCTCTTCCACAGGGAAGGTAAAGCTGCTTGAACTGAAAAGAAAGCTAGAAGATGATAGTAGTGTTATCCATTACTCAGAGGCCATTGCTCTCGGGAGAGAACTCCATACTCTCATTATCTCCACCACCGGGAACTCCCTTTTTCTGGAATTCAATGAGAAGCTGAACAACCTCGCATGGCTGATAAGTACGGCGACAAGGAAGGTGGATACCATTGAACCCAAATCCCGTGAAGAACATCTCAATATTATAAACGCTATTCTGGAAGGGGACGATGTGCTCAGCGAACAGTATATGAGAGAACATATTCAGAACACTTTCCAATCCCTGATCCAGGCAACAACACCCAAATATAAACTGAATATACCTCTGATCTGATTCTATTCGATCACTAACCGGAGTCGATACTTCGGTCAGATATTGTTTTCTGTCAAATATTTCCTGCCATGATACTTTTGTCTTGACTTGTTGTGTACCATATGTATACAATAATAATACCTTCAACCCCTTCCTCGCCTTTTCACTTCCGCAGGCGTGGTATCTGCATACAGTGTTAAACAATCTCTCTTCTGAATGAGGAGAATGATATGTTCATTGAAAAACTTCACAAAGGGGAACGTGTCGTCGGTACCATGGTACGTATGATGAGAAATCCCGGTGTCGCTCAGGTGGCAAGAAATGCAGGTCTTGATTTTATCATGCTCGATATGGAGCATGGAGCTTATACTGTAGAGACTTTCGCCGATGTGGCAAAAGTAGCCCGTTCTATCGGACTTGGCATTTTTGTCCGCGTTCCTGAACTCTCGAAGCGGTATGTTTCAGGACTTATGGATGCCGGTGCCCAGGGAATCATGGTCCCCATGGTGAGCACTGAAGAGGAAGCGAAGAAGCTTGCAGGATGGGCCCGTTACCCGTCAATAGGGAAGAGAGGGTTCGGTTCCACAGCAGTGTTCACCGATTTCGATTCCCCCAAGACCGATATTCAGACTTTCATGGATCAGCAAAACAGAGATACTCTTGCAATCGCACAGATCGAGACAGCTGAAGCTATCGATAACATTGAGAAGATTGCAGCCGTTGACGGAATTGATGTGCTTCTTATCGGACCGAATGATCTTGCCATCTCCCTCGGTGTCCCCGGTGAAACAACTGGCCCTGTGGTGAGTGCCGCAATCAAAAAGGTTGAGGATGCAGCAAAAAAATATGGTAAGAAATTTTCCATGCATGCCGGTGAAGGGGTTCTGAAGAACTGGGTGAACGATGCTATGCAGATTGTCATGACTGACATAGAGATCAATATCATGAAAACCGGATTTGCTCAGATTGCAGCAAAGTATGCGAAATAACCTGTAGGCGAAGAAGATGCCGGGGAAACACACCTGAAGGGTGTTCGCTGCCCGGTACTCCCTATTCCTTATATGTCCTCCCGTTGTGCTGGACGTGTCGGGAAAAAAATTTTCGATTTTTAATGTGAATAGATAGTGATTATCAGTGATAATCAGTATATAATGTCAAAAATATCATATAATAACGAAAAAAGGAGAATTTTATATGAAGAATGATTTTCAATCCTGGGAAACTATAAAGGACTGTGTCGATCAGTCGATCGATATCATGCTCAACTACCGCCAGAGCGGTCATCCCGGCGGATCCCGTTCCAAAGTGCACGCCCTGCTTGCAACCATGCTCAGTGGAGCTATGAAATGGGATATCAGAGATCTCAATAAGAGGTTTGCCGACAGATTCGTTCTCGGTGCAGGACATACGATCCCCATGATCTATGCAACGCTTGCTGTTTTAAATGAAGTGATGAGGACAAAGTATGAACAGACCGGGGATGCGAAATATAAACTTGCAGAGAATAGCGACCATGTTCTCTACTATGAAGACCTGCTCGGGTTCAGAAACCGCGGAGGACTTCCCGGTCATGCAGAAGTAGGCGGAAAGAACTTCTTCCTGAAATTTAATACCGGACCTTCAGGTCACGGGACTCCTGCAGCAGCAGGTATCGCCCTTGCTCTCAAGAGAGCAGGTGCCCCGAATGTGAAAGTATTCATGATGGAAGGTGAAGGCGGTCTCACTCCGGGAGCAAAGCACGAAACTGCGAACTCCGCATGGGGCCTTGCGCTCGACAACCTCCATTTCCTCCTCGACTGGAATGACTTCGGTATCGACAGCCACAAGACCAGTGATGTTGTCTATGGAACACCTGAAGACTGGTTTGAGTCACACGGCTGGAAAGTTTTCGGTGCTCAGAACGGCAGTGACTGGGAAGATGTCACCTCCACTCTTCTTGAGATGACCAGTTTTGCCAACCCTGACAGGGTCCCTTCGATCTCCTATTTCAAGACACGTAAGGGTAGGGAATACCTCAAGTACGACAACGCCTCTCACGGTGCTCCCCACGGAATGAACAGTGAAACCTACTGGGAAACAAAGAAAGCTTTCGCTGACAAATACAGCACCTCCTTCGAAGCTATGGGCAAGGGCGCTCCGGCAGGCAAGGAAGAACTGATGAAAGAGTTCAAGTCCTCTCTTGATACCGTTATGGCAGTTCTCAAGAGTGACCAGGGAGTCATTGATTCCATAGCTGATACTCTTGTTGCTATCGGTGACAGCGTCCCCGAAACGATCGATACCCTCAAGCTTCCGCTGAAAAAGAGTCCGTTCGCTGATGAACGCCTCTATGACTATAAGAACTATCCGTTCTACAAGAAAGCCGGAGAAAAAGCTCCCAACAGGGCAGCACTCGCCGACTGGGGTGCATGGGCAAATGCTTTCGGTCATGACGAATATGGCCGACCTCTGTTCATGGCAGCCTCTGCCGACCTTTCAGGGTCAACGAACCTGAACGGCTTTGCCGAACCCTATGGAGATTTCAAGGGCTACGGCTGGTATGAGAGAGTAGGCGATGACGATGGAGTGCTTCTCCCTCAGGAGATTACCGAGTTCACCAATATCGGTATCCTTGCAGGTATGGCTTCGGTCAACCTTTCCGATGACCCAGAGAATTCTTTTGACGGATTCTTCGGTGCCACCTCGACCTACGGTTCTTTCTCCTACCTGAAGTACGGTCCGATGAGACTCTTCAGTCAGCTCGCACAGGACTGCGGAACGAAGACAGGAAAGGTGATCTGGATTGCCGGTCACTCGGGACCGGAGACAGCAGACGATTCACGTACTCACTTTGGAATTTTCTCTCCCGCAGTGACTCAGCTCTTCCCGAAGGGACATGTGATCAACCTCCACCCCTGGGAGTACAATGAAGTGCCTGTTCTGGTGGCAGCCGCATTGAAGACTGATGTGCCTATCATCGCTCTCCACCTCACACGCCCGGCGATCGCGATTCCCGACAGAGAGAAGATCGGTATGGCTTCACATTTCGATGCAGCCAAGGGTGCCTACATTGTCAGGGACTACGAGGAAGGCAAAGAGAAGATGGGAGTTGTTATCGTTCAGGGAACAAGTGCGATGGATTCAATCATCAAACTCCTGCCTGAGCTGGAAGAGAAGGGACTGAACGTGAAGATCGTGTGTGCTACAAGCGCCGAACTCTTCGACATGCAGAGCGAAGAGTACCAGAAGTCAGTGCTGAGCAATGCCGACAGGTACAACTCAATGATCGTGACCACTGCAGGGCGTGTGACGATGCATAGCTGGCTCTATAACAAGTGTGCTGAAGAGTTCACCATCTCTCCCGACTGGGATAACAACTGGAGAAGCGGAGGTTCTCTCGAGGAAGTACTCGATGAAGCTCACCTCTCTCCTGAATGGATTATTGAAGGGATTGAACGGTTCGTGAATGCGAAACAGCAGCGTTTCGAAAGAATCGCGGATGCTCTGAAATAGAGTATCTGTGCTGCAAAAAAGGATAATGCAATGACTGAATCACTGCATGCATATATGAGGGTGGGGATTATCCATTTTATGGCTTTCCCCACCGCCGGTGGCCCTGAATCTGTTCAAGAAACAGTCAGGGCGATCGCCTTGGATGATTATTTTGATGCTGTCGAGCTGACGAGGATCGGGGACACCGAAACAAGAGAAAAGGTGAAGTCGATACTTGAGGTTTCGGGGATTGATGTAGCATTCGGCGGACAGCCAATTCTTCTCAGTCAGGGGTTGAATATCAACAGCCTGGACGAAAGTGCGCGGCAGAAGGCGATAGCTGCAATGAAAGCAGGTATCGATGAAGCTGTTGAGATAGGTGCGGAAGGGTTTGCATTTCTCAGTGGAGCATATGAGGAGGTGACGAAGGAGGAATCTTATCAGGCACTCATCTCATCCACGAAAGAACTGTGTGCATACGCGAAAGAGAAGGGAGATATCAAGGTCGTCCATGAAGTGTTCGACTATGATATTGATAAGAGGAGTCTAGTCGGTCCCGTAGCTCTGGCAAAGCGGTATGCCGAGGAAATTTGTAGTGAATTCGACAATTTCGGACTTATGGTGGACCTGAGCCATATACCGCTCCTGCACGAGAGTCCGAAGGAGTCTATTCTTCCTATAAAGGATTATCTTGTACATGCCCACATGGGAAACTGCGTAATGGCGGATCCTGCTCTCCCGGGCTACGGGGATCAGCATCCCCGGTTCGGTTTCCCCGGAGGGGAGAACCATATTGACGAACTCGTTGAATATCTTCAGGTGTTGAAAGATATCGGGTACCTGAACAAGGAAAAGCCGCCGATTCTTTCTTTCGAGGTGAAACCTATCAATGGGGAAGACCCCTACCTGACCATAGCTAATTCGAAAAGGGTACTGAACAAGGCCTGGGCAAAGGTGCGATAACAAAAAAGGGACTGTCCTGCATTGGATAGTCCCTTTTTACATAACATGCGTGGTTTTGTTAAATAAGACCCGTTGATTTTGAGATATAGCTTCTCAGGGTGAGCTGGATAGTCTCATGGAGGTGGGCTTTCATCATCTTTGCAGCACGCTCTCCGTCCTCATCCAGTATGGCCTCCAGTATTCTGAGGTGACCTTCTTTCGAGTTGTGTTCTATCTTCAGCCAGTTTTCTGTGAGATTTGCTGTCAGCAGCATGTAGTTGTTTATTTTCTCAGAGAATTCCTTGATGAGAAAATTATCGGTATTCTCCACTATGCTGAGGTGCAGCTTTCTTCCAAGCGCAAGTGCTCCGCTGATATCTTTTTTCACATCAACCTTGTTCAGGTCATCATAGATTCCCTGGAATATTGCCTTGATACCGGGAGTAAGGTTCTGGCAAAGGAGTTGTGTCGCATACCCCTCAACAGCTGATCGGGCCTGATAAATGGAGACGAGTTCTTCAAAGGTGAGAGACTTTACCTTGTAGCCTTTCCCTGCTTCTGAAACAAGAAGTCCTTCTCCTGAAAGTTTCAGGAGAATTTCCCTCACAGGGGTCCGGCTGATCCCGTAGGTATCACAGATATCACGCTCGATAACCCATTGTCCGGGTGCGAGTTCTTTTGAGGATATTCTCTTCTTTATATCGTTATATACGTCCTGCTTGTTCATACTATTTAATACATACCTTACCAGTTTGATTTTATCAAGAAGAAATCAATATCGTCCCTTCTATACCCAGATATCTCCCTCTATCTCAAGGGATTCTCTCTGTTCTTCAAGAAGTACTGTGGCCGTTGCTTCAATCGCATCTCCTGTTCCCAGTTCTCCGAGAAGGTGTTCTGCGCTTTTTGCCTTGACCGAAACAGAAGAGAGAGGAATCTGAAGGATGGATGAAATCCGCTCCCTCATCGATGTGATATAGGGGGCAAGACGCACGCTCTGAAGAACGATCGTGATATCCACATTGACGATTCTGTACTCTACGAAGAGTGAGAGGGTTTTTTCGAGGAGGATGGCGCTGTCAATATTCCGGTATGCTTCATCAGATGGGGGAAAATGGGTTCCTATATCGCCGAGAGCGGCTGCGCCGAGAAGGGCATCGATCAGTGCATGGAGTGCTGCATCTCCGTCTGAATGGGCATCTGCTCCCTTATCATTTGGGATGGTCACTCCAGCTATGATCAGGGGGCGCTGTGGAATAAGCCTGTGTATGTCCCATCCGTTCCCGATTCTCACACCATCTTCCTTCCATTCTCAAGGTCTTTAAGAGTTGTTATCTTGATATTATCAACTTCGCCGTCGCAGATTGCCACCTGATAGCCGTTATCTATATAGATCTCACTGTCATCGACATAGAGCTTGTCAGAAGAAGCCGCTTTCTTGTGGCATTCAAGGATCTCAGGGTAGCGGAATATCTGAGGTGTCTGGACAATGGCGAGACCCCTTCTCTCCACACCCTCTTCTATCAGTCCTCTTTCATCGACGCGTTTCACTGCATCGTGAATTGTTATTCCCGGTACAGACCCTCCGACAACAGAGGCGGTTGCGAGTGTCCTGATAATGAGTCCCATTGAGGCAAAGGGTCTTGCTCCATCATGGATGGCAACGAATGAGCTCTCAGTTCCCAGTTCTTCAAGGTATTCGAGGGCATTGCGGACAGAACTCTGTCGGTCAGTTCCCCCGGGGACGAGGTGCACAGGAATCTGCAGTGCGTAGACAAGGTTGTCGAGCGCAAATTCACACTCTTCTCTCATCGATACCGGGTGGGTGACAATGATCTGTTTGAGAGAAGGGATGGAAGTAAAGGGAAGGATTGCATGAAAGAGGACGCTCCTGTCATCTAGGAGTTCGAATTCTTTCTTCCCTGTCTTTGAAGATGATGAGTTCCTGAATCGCTCGCTCGAACCTGCTGCAGTTACAATGAGTGAGAATGGGGGGAACTCCACTTAGGCATCCTTTTTGCCGGAGGCGGTATCTTCAAGCTTGCTGAAGATCAGCCCCTCAAGTTCTTCCTTCGGACGGTTCAGGGAGAGTGAGGATTCATCGATAAGAATTCTGAGGGCGTTGTCATAGAGTTTCCTCTCCTGTACCGGAAGTTCCTTGATCTTGGAACGGTGGTAGAGGATCTGAACCACGCGTGCGATTGATCCGATCGATCCCTCGGTGAGAAGATCGACGTTCATCTGGTAACGTGCCTTCCAGTCCACAGGAACCTGTTCAGACTTCTTGCTGATCGAGTTGAGGGCTTCCATGGCTTCTGAGGGAGCTACAATCGCTCGTATTCCGAGTTCTTCAGCCTTGCTCACAGGAATCATGACTGTCATGTCCGATATATCAAGGAAAATGACATAGTAGAGGAGGGTATTCCCGCTCAATGTCTTCTCTTCGATTTTCCTGATAACTCCGACCCCCTGGAGGGGATATACAATGTGGTCGCCCAACTTGAATTGGGTATCGATTCCTGTTTCACTCATGCGCACAGTATACCCTAAAATTCGCCAAACAACAAGTATGGTCAAAACCTCTTCTATGGTCTATATTGCCCGTATGGAAAAGAAATTGCGCTTTAGTGGAGTCCTCCTCCATCCAACCAGCCTTCCCGGAAAATCGGGAATCGGGGATTTCGGGTACGAATGTGAACGGTTCATCGACCTGCTCGGTGATGCACATATCGGACTGTGGCAGATACTGCCCCTCTCTCCAGTAGGGTTCGGGAACTCTCCCTATGCCTCCTCCTCCGCCTTTGCGGGAGAGGAACTTCTCATATCACTTGAGAAACTTGTCGATATCGGAATCCTGAATGAGAATGACCTCCATCCAGTTCCTGAATTCTCACAGGTCAAGGTGGATTTTGAGAAGGTGAGAACCTATAAGATGCCGCTGCTCAGGAAGGCTGCAGAGCTGTTTCTGAGCGATACTTCAACGAAAGAGTATGCTTCCTACCTCGCATTCCTGGAAACAGAGTCGTACTGGATAGGAGACTACGCCCTGTACCGGGCAGCCAGCGCCTATTTTGAAGACCTGAGATGGTATGAGGTGTGGCCTGAAGGTCTGGCGAATAGAGAGCCTGCATCGGTCCAGGAGTATGAAGAGAAGCTGAAAGGCGAAATAGATATCGTTCAGGTCCTTCAGTACTTCTTCCACTCCCAGTGGGAGGAAATCCACTCCTACGCGAATGAGAAGGGGGTTGCCATTGTCGGTGATATCCCCATCTTCGTAGCCCATGAGAGTGCCGATGTATGGTGTCATAGAACATTCCTTAAGCTGAACAAGGATGGCTCACGTAAGAAGGTGGCGGGGGTTCCCCCGGATGCCTTCAGTGCCTCAGGTCAGCTGTGGGGCAATCCTGTGTACGACTGGGAGGCCTTGAAGAAAGACAATTATTCGTGGTGGTTTGAACGGATCACTCACCAGCTGAAGATGACCGATATGGTCAGAATAGATCACTTCAGAGGATTCGAAGCTGCATGGGAGGTCGATGCATCAGAGGAGACCGCAGAGAACGGGTCGTGGGTGAAGGCTCCCGGTGATGATTTCTTCACGTCCCTCGAAAAGAAACTCGGTCACCTTCCCTTCATAGCTGAAGATCTCGGAGTGATCACTGACGAGGTAAATGAACTGAGGGAATCACATGGATTCCCGGGAATGAAAATTCTCCAGTTCGCTTTCAATTTTACAGGGGAAGGAACGTTTGAATCTGATCACTTCTATCTTCCTCATACCTATGACAAGCTCTGCGCCGCCTATACGGGAACCCATGACAACAACACGACGCGGGGGTGGTACAATGCCCTCGATGACGGGTATAGGAATCTCGTGAGAAGATATCTGAGCTGCAGCGATGAGTCTATGACCTGGTATGCTGTTCGAGCCCTGATGGCCTCTTCAGCGATGTACGCGATCGTTCCCTACCAGGATGTCCTGGAGAAGGGGAAGGAATCCAGGATGAATGCTCCGGGAACTGTTGGCGATCCCAACTGGATGTTCCGTGTCCATCCTCTTGAGATGGGGGAGGACGTGAAGCAGAAGCTGATCAACATGACTGAACCCTTCGGGAGAAACGCAGGGTTTAAGGAACTGAAAGCTCTCTCTTCTACTGAATAATTCCGAGTGATCTCAGCGGGTGGATATTCAGGTCGTTTGCATACCACCCCTCAACCTTCTCGCTGTCAATGACACTGAGGGAAAAACCCGTGTAGAGGGGGAAGGCGACCGAGTCGGAAAGAAGGAACCTCTGCGCCGCATCAAGGTAGAAATCTCTCTCCAGCTCTCCTTGCGAGAACATCGCATGCTCAACCAGCGTATCATACTCGTCATTGCTGTAGTTCGCGATGTTGTATGCACTCCTGCTGTAAAACAGGGTAAGGAATGCCGTAGGGTCATGGAAGTCTGCGACCCATGTGATGTAGGAAAGATCGTAGGGGTTCGATGCAGGATATCGGGTGTAGAGGGAGAGTGGGACGGTGTCGATAATAACCGTGATACCGAGAACCTCGCTGTACTCCTGAGCGATCATCTGGGCACTCCGTGCGATGGAAGAGCCCCTGTGAATCGCGATGGTGAGAGGAGGGAGGTCCTCAACTTCGTACCCGGCCTCCCTTATCAGTGCGATAGCCTCTTCATCTGTGCCGCTCTCTTCGGCTCCGCCGTGACGGGAGAACGGAATAAGTGAGGAGGAGGGAAATATCTGTCCGCTCGTGGCTCGGAGTGTATCCCAGGGGGTGATTAGTGAGAGTGCCTTCCTCACGAGCGGGTCATTATACGGAGGCTTTGAAGCACTGAAATAGTAGAACCCGGTGGAATAGATCGGGTCTATCTTCAGATCCTCAGGAGACCGCAATGACCCGACCGGGATGTAGAAGTTGTACCAATGTCCTTCTCCTGTCTCATAGGAGGTTATCGCCTCTTCATCACTCATCCTTATAACAGCGATATATTCGCTTTTCACCTCATCCTTTTCATGGTAGAGAGGATTCTTTTTCAGGATCGTTCTGCTGTGTGATGTATAATGAAGTGTGAATGCCCCGGAGGAGATGATCTTACCTCCCGTACCGTCATAGAAGCCTGAGTGAACAGCAGCAAAGGGAATGGTCGCTAAAAGCGAGGGGAGATAAGGGGCGGGGGAATCCAGGGTTATGATGAGCTGGTCATCTGATGGAGAGGAAAGGGCGACACCGCCTTTACCGTTCCCTGTCAGCCGGTATTCTCTGGCTCCTTTTACCACATCAAACATCGAGACAAGGGAGCTTTTCTGTGACCCTGGGCCGCTCTCTTCGAGAAGATGCATCCATGAGTCGATGAATACCTGTGCTGTAATAGGATCTCCGTTGCTGAAGGTGGATCCGTTTTTCAGGGTGAATGAATAGGTGAGTCCATCATCGCTCACCTCCATACTCTCGGCATAGGCGAGAGTAGGATTTCCTGTCTCCTCATCAAAGCGGAAGAGACCTTCATACAATCCTTCGAGAACGATAAGAGAGATCTCATCAGTGGCACTGAAAGGATCTAGGAGAAGATCGTCTTTCCCTTCGGGATAGACGATGGTGAAAGCAGATTCCGGTATAGCAGGTTCAATTACCGCCGGTACTTCCTTTTTCCCGCCTGCAGTGAGAGGAAGAGAAAGAATGAGGAGGGTCATGAACAGGATCAGTTTTCTCATTTCGCTTCCTTCTGAAGCAGCTGAGCGACGTCTGAGGCCATACCATGATAACCCTCCGGGAGTTCCGTGCCGATACGGTCCATGATTGCATGATATATCGCATCATTGGTATAGGCGGTCCCGGGAATGACTTCTGTAAGGTATTCTATGAAATCAACACTGAGTGCATCGCTTGCAATCTCAAGGTCCTTGATCACTCCGCCGTGTATCTTCAGGTCGAAGGTGATCCGTCCCCACTCGAACCGTTTTGAGATCGGGTGAGAGAACTTAGGGGAGGAGCCGTAGAGCCACTGCCAGCTGCTGTAGGTCTTGTAGGTCTCATAGAGACTCCTCTCCTTACTGAGACGTTCGATGGAAAGGTCTTCCACCTCCACCTTCTCTGAGTAGGTGTTGAAGAACTCTTCTATGATCGCCTGCGATACCACCTCATGGTTGATGCCTGGAACGATGTCATGGAGGTTGGTGACGCGGGAGGCGACAGAGCGAATCCCTTTCGAGACCAGCTTCTCCTTGTCGGGAGTAAGATAGGAGCTGACGCCCGAGAGATCTGCATTGATCAGGAGCGTTCCATGGTGAAAGGCCTTCTTAGAGTTTTTCTTGAAGGCGCTTCCCGAGAACTTCTTCCCATCCACAAGAAGATCATTGCGTCCCGATACCTCTCCCTTGATCCCCAGCTTTTCCAGGGCGGCGAGGATGATGGAGAAATTCCGCTTGTCCGAGTACTCCGAAGCGGGAGACATGAAGGTGAAGTTGGTATTGCCGAGATCATGGTACACCGCACCCCCGCCGCTCTGGCGGCGTGAGAGGAAGATGTCGTCGTTCTTCATCTTCTCCAGGTCGCACTCCATCCAGGGGTTCTGGAATCGTCCG
This sequence comes from Sphaerochaetaceae bacterium, assembly GCA_963677695.2. Taxonomy (GTDB): domain Bacteria; phylum Spirochaetota; class Spirochaetia; order Sphaerochaetales; family Sphaerochaetaceae; genus SABI01. The sequence continues at coordinate 1,251,886 of CAXXUJ010000001.1, forward strand.
ATGACGATACAGGGATGGTTTCTCCAGAGGAAGAGGAGATGTTCGTCCTCGGGGAAGTTCTTAAACAGCCAGTCCTCGGTCGCAAGATTGAACCAAGGGTTGTGATGTTCTGCTGTATAGACACGGATGTTACTCATGTAGCGGCCCCTTATTAGGTGTCGTCATATGATACCTTGTTTACACTCTCATATCAACATCATATACTTATCCCCTATGAACATTGTCCTTCTCGAATCAGTATCTTCCTCCGGAATCATCCCCTCTTCAGACAGAAGGGCTGAGCATATCATCAAAGTCCTCCGTCTCTCAGCAGGAGATTCTTTCATCCTGGGAGAATTGAACGGCCATCTGGGGACTGCAACGGTCACACACATCGAAAACGGAGCAGTTCACTACACCTATGTGAAAGAGAAGGTTGCGATGCCTCTTCATCCTGTCACTCTCCTTGTCGGTCAGGTACGGCCGATCAGCATGAAACGCATTCTTCGTGAGGCAACGATGCTCGGAGTGAGAGAGGTGATCATCACCCGTGCCGATCTTGCTGAAAAGAGCTATGAAAGTGCCAAGATCTACACGGAACGTCTCTACGAGGAATACCTGCTGGATGGAGCGATGATCGCCGGTGATGTTTCGATACCTGAGGTGAGGATCGTCACTGCTCTGAATAAGATCGATTTTGCTCTCTATGATCATCGACTCCTCCTCGATAACGTGATAGACTCAACTCCGTTGTCACACTGTTCGATCGAAGGTTCAGCGATTGTGGCTATCGGTCCTGAAAGGGGATTTTCCGATGCAGAGAGAAAGTTTCTCCTCAGCAGGTCGTTTACGCCCCATTCGATCGGAGATAGAATACTGAGAACAGAAACAGCCTGTCCGGTTGCGATCTCGATCGTACTTTCCAGGATGGGATTACTCTAGGTGACGTAAGAAGGAGCAAAGAATGGCCCATTGCATTGTTGAAGCAGCAGAGAAGATACTCGATAAGGAATTTCCCGTACTCGATAAGGGTTTTGTAAGACTCGTTGACTATCTGGGGAGCGATGAAAGGATTGTTCAGGCTGCCAGAGTGAGTTATGGCGAGGGGACGAAGAGTTATCGTGAGGACAAGGGTCTGATCAACTATCTGCTGAGAAACGACCACACAAGTCCCTTCGAACAGGTCAACTTCACCTTCCACCTTAAAATGCCTATCTTCGTTGCCCGGCAGTGGATCCGTCACCGCACAGGGCGCGTGAATGAGATCAGCGGACGCTATTCGGTCATGGCTGATGAAGCCTACCTTCCTGCGCTCGAGCACCTGAACACACAGAGCAGCGACAACAAGCAGGGAAGAAACAGCGAACCGATGGAGGCTTCAGAGGCTCTCAAGATTCAGGAGATCCTGAAAAAGGATCAGGAGCGTTCATTTGCAACCTACAAGGAACTGCTGGAGAGTGATCTTGCACGCGAGGTCGCCCGTATCAACCTCCCCCTGAGTCTCTATACGGAGTGGTACTGGCAGATGGATCTGCACAACCTTCTCCATTTCCTCGCCCTGCGGCTGGATGCTCATGCACAGTGGGAGATCCGTACCTACGCCGAGACGATCTATTCCATACTCAAAGAAGTTGTACCTATGGCAGCTGAAGCATTTGAGAACCACAAAATGAGAGGAGTGAATCTCTCAGGCGATGAGAAGGATGCAATCAAGGCGATGCTGGAAGGGAAAGAGAATCCCCTGAAAGGAAGAGCCGCTGCAATCCTTGCAGACAAGCTTTCAATCTAGATTAGAGCTCTTCTCTCTTATATAACCGGGTGGGCATGTTGTGTCCACCTCACTTTTTTCTAAAAGAATGGATCAATCACTTTTTCTGTGGGATGAAGTTATGGAGTATCAAAGAATAGGAGAAGAGGAAAAAGAGGGTGTTGCGATTGCATAAGAAGGGGCCATCCCTGTATTGTTAAGTTACCAAACAAAAACGTACAGGAAGACAGCCCCGCATGCAATATATCATGTTCCCCTCAGGATTGGTAGGCTTTACCAACGACAAGACTGAAATAGTACAGACCACGACAGACAGAGAGATGTACCTGCTTTACGGGCAGTTGGAAAGCAGTGTAGATCAATGCTCTTGTCTTCATTGCGGCACGCATATGCATATCCAGGGCAGTTATGAGGTTACTCTCAGACACCTATGCTTCGGACATCGAATGAGCTGCCTGAGGTTTACAAAACTCCGGTACCTATGCCCATTATGCCGAAAGACGAGGATGCAGGAAGTCCCTTTTCAAGCTCAAGGACATAGAATCAGCGTAGAGTTACTGACCTATACAAAGGATCTACTGGCTTATGGACTTACGAACAAAGAAGTTGCATACCTGACCGGTCTTGGCAAGAATACCGTCAAAAATATTGACCTACAGCGACTTAAGGACCGTTACACCATAGATGGCACTCGCCTGATCAAACCTGAGAAGCAGGCGAGAATTCTGGGTATAGACGAGTTTAAGCTTCACAACGGACACCAGTATGCGGTAGTGATCATCGACATGGAGAGCGGACACATCCTATGGCTGGCGCATGGGAAGAAGAAGGCCTCAGTGCATGCTTTCATCGACCATGTCGGTGAAGAATGGATGGACGATGTCGAGGCTGTTGCCTGCGATATGAACAGCGATTTTCAGGAAGTCTTCGAAGAGCGCTGCGCCCATATTCAGCCTGTCTTTGATCACTTTCATCTTGTCCGCAATTTCAATGACAAGGTAGTGGGGCAGATACGTAAGGACGAACAGAAAAGACTGATTGCCGAGGGTGACCTGGAGGGAGCCAAGTCACTCAAGGGATGCAAGTACATCCTCGCCTCTTCGAAGCAAACCCTTGCAAGGAAAGATGAAAATGCAGGAAAGGTCATCAACGAAGGCTCATCCCTATTCAGCAGGGAACCCTATGTCCTCAAAGGTGGGCATCTGGACAAGTATGAGGAGCTTCTCAGTCAGAACAAGCTTCTGTTCACCCTGGATTTGATCAAGGAAAAGCTCAGCGGAGCCTATAAGATGACCGATGAACCATCCATGGCTAAAGCTATTTCTGAAATCATGGATATGTGCTGGAGTTCCAAGAACTCCCACCTGCGGTGGTTCAGAAGATTACTGGATAATCACTTTGAAGGAATAATCGCTCACGCCACGTATGCGATCTCTTCCGGTAAGATTGAGGGTGTCAACAACCGAACGAAAACCTTACGGAGAAAAGGCTATGGGTATGCTGATGATGAATACTTCTTCCTCAAGCTCTTTGGGGCTAGCAGGAAGACCTACGTCAGGAACCCCGTCGCTCACAGAATCCCACAAAATTTATGATTGAACCAAAAGAATTCAGCTGATGGTCCACTTTGCTTCGGTATGCCTTTTTCATTGCCTTTTCAAATTCCGTGTTCTCTTTATACGAATAGCCGAACACAGGCTCCCACAGTTCAGGGTCTTCCATGCAGAGATAGAAGAAGGGGGAGTCTTCCTCACTTCTCCATGATTCAGAGAATGAACGATATGCATGCGAGAACATATCCCTTTTAATATCATACGGGTAGGTATATTTGCCTGCAAAGAGGGTGAGCGGGATCTGAAGCACCTTCGAAGGAGGCCCTTCCTCTCTCATCTTCCGTATTACGGGACGGGTAAAAGCTAAGGTCCCGAAAGATATCATGAGCACTTCACGATAGTCGAATAGTGATGTAACGCGGTCAATAACTTCACTATAATGCTCTTTCCAGCCGTCAATATGGATCATGGGATGGAAATGGAATCCCACGAGGTAACCGGCATCCGCCACCTTGCGTGCAGATTCGAGGCGGGAATGGAGGGATGCCGTTCCGTGCTCTTCGTTGTCGATGACAACTTGTGGGTTCAGGGAGAAGGTCACCACGACGTTCTTCGGGAGTGTGTGCGTTTTCAGCCAGTCGGTGCGGGATGATTTTGTTTTCAATTCCACTACGATCTCGGGGTGTTCTTCTGAAAATATCCTGAGGGCATCAAGGACGTGGTGTTCGTTTCCCCACATGAGAGAGTCGCTTGACTGCCCTGTCCCGATGTGCCAGGTCCCTTCAGGGAGTTGAATGGTTTTCAGACGCTCAGAGAGATCCTTCGTGAAAAGGATTTTCTGTCCCGTATAAAATGATTGAATCGAACAGTAGGAACAGCCGAAGCCGCACTGACGGACAACATCAAGGGTGAGCAGGTTGCAGCAGCGGGTCAATTCCCCCTCTGGAGGACAGGGACAGCTCCCCAGCAGATTGATATCTCCATCCTCAAGGGTGTGGATTTCCCTCCTGCGCGAATGTCCTGGGATGAGTTCTGCTGTGTAGCAGGTTCCTTTCCTGCATCGATCTTCCATCTTCCTGTCAAGTTCATGACAGATCGCCTTTACCTTCTGTTTTCCCTTCAGTGGAGAGTCTTCGAGTCCGTCATAGATCGCTTCTATCGGTTCTTCCTGCCAGAGAACAAGGTCGACAGCATGTTCGATGATCTGCCTTCTCTGCTGATAGGAAAACTTCAGATGTGAGAATTGCTCTGAAAGAAATTCCTTCGAGGTTTGAGATAATCTTCTGAAGAGGGGAAACTCCTGTTCTATCTGAAGCTGATCCATTGTTCAAGTCTACTGAAAACCTCTCCATATTGCAATTTGAGAAGAGTGCAGGTAGGATTGAATCCTGATGGAACTTTCACCGAAAGAACAGGCAAAGAATCTCCCACATGCCCCCGGGGTATATCTCATGAAGGATGCTTCAGGAAAGGTCGTGTATGTAGGAAAAGCGAAGGACCTGAGGAACAGGGTGACCAGCTACTTCCTTTCGGGGAAAGATATCAAGACCAGTTTTCTGGTGACCAAGATCGTTACGATCGATTATATTCTTACCGGAAATGAGTACGAGGCTCTTATCCTCGAGAACAATCTGATAAAGAAGTACAACCCTCACTACAATATCAGCCTCAAGGACGGGAAGAGTTATCCTCTGATCAGGATCACGAATGAAGATTTCCCGAAGGTCTTCAAGACCCGTCGTGTCTTTCAGGACGGCTCCCGCTACTTCGGTCCCTATCCTGATGTGAAGAACCTCTATGGCTACCTTGAACTCATTGAGAAACTGTTTCCGCTGAGAAAGTGCGGTACTCCCCTGAGAAAGCGTGTGACACCCTGTCTCTACTATCATATCGGACGCTGCTGCGGTCCGTGTGCGGGGAAGGTTACCAAGGAGGTCTATGGTGAATATATCAGGAAGGTGGTCGATTTCCTTGAAGGCTCCGATGATGAGCTGATCAAGGCGACAAAGGCTGAGATGCTTGAAGCCTCGAAGAGTCTCAATTTCGAGAAGGCTGCACAGAAGAGAGATCTGCTTCAGGCCCTTGAATCAGTCTCACGGGTACAGCAGGTGGAGGACTTCTCCCTTGAAAGCCGCGACTATCTGGCCGTGGAGATGAGAATGCACCTGGCTACCGTCTCCATCCTCCAGATACGTGACGGGAAACTGATGGGAAAGGCGCTCTACAGAGCCGAAACACTCGGTGATGAGACCGAGACCCTGATTCATTTCATTACCCAGTACTATTCGGAAGGGGGGAATCTTCCCCAGCAGATATTTGTTTCTCATGATGTGGACAGTTCTCTGATCCGTTCCTTTGTCAACCAGGAACTTCACTTCGATGTAGAGGTGAATGTTCCCACCGAAGGAAAGCATTACCGGGTGCTCAGGATGAGCAGCGAGAACGCTTCAAGAGACGTGGAGAAGAGATTGAAGAGCCGGGAAAATCCTGAGGCGCTTGAGGAGCTTATGCAGGTGCTTGATCTCGAGGAGATTCCGAAGGTGATCGAAGGATTCGATATAGCACAGCTGAGCGGGAAATATACGGTAGCTTCGCTGATCAATTTCCGTGACGGTCATCCTGATAAGAAGAACTACCGCAGGTTCAATATCAGGAGCCTTGATGGAAAGATCGATGACTATGGTGCCATCAGGGAGGCCGTCTCGAGGCGCTATTCGCGTCTGATTCGGGAGAAGAAACGGCTTCCGAACCTGATAATGATCGATGGAGGACAGGGCCAGGTGAACAGTGCGAGGGAAGCTCTTCTAACCCTCGGACTCGATACCCTTCCCGTGATCGGCCTGGCTAAGGAGAGGGAGGAGATCTATTTCCCTGATGAGAGAGATGTTCTCACCCTTCCCCTTGATTCTCCCGGCCTTCGGGTCCTGATAGCTATCAGGGATGAAACTCACCGCTTTGCGACATCACTGAACCAGTCTCAGCGTTCGAAAGAGGCTTCATTCTCTCTTCTTGAGTCTATCCCCGGTATCGGAGGAGCGAGGTCGAAGCGGTTGATGAGTACCTTCGGGACCTTGGAAGATATTCTTTCGAGCTCCGCTGAAGATATAGCTCACGAGGCTCAGATTCCAGTCGATGTGGCTGAACGGCTGCTCAGAACACTCCATCTGTAGTGATCGTGAGGTAAGAGGGAGCTTCGTTCTTTTTCCCTTTGTGCAGGAAGATGGTCGAAACCATGAGTTCGAGGAGTATCTGCTCCAGTTCCTTTGGGTTCTCTCTGACTGATACATCGTATTCACCAAGCAGTGCGATAATATCTCTGCACTGGGAAAGGGAGTACCGTTTCGTTGCTTCCCGGTAGATCTCATGATCCTTCTTGCGGGTGATAGGTGCCTTTTTCCCATTCACCGTAGCACTTTTCGCGCTCTCTTCCCAGCCCATGCCGTTTTGAAGATGTTCCTGCATCGACGTGAGACGTCTGAAAATCCACAGAAGGATGGATATGACGGCGATCCCGCCTCCAGATTCCTCAGCCATCAGGGCGCTGAGGGTCTTCATCGTATGCTGATAGGAATTGGTGGCCATCGACTCAAAGAGGGAGAAGACGCTTTCACTTCTCGTGTGTTGTATGTAGGACTCGATGTCGGCCTCACTGATGTGTGATTTTCCTTCGCTGGAGAGGAACTGCCCGAGCATCGAGAGCGTGGATCTCAGGATCGCGGTATCGTTCTCAACAAGATCGAGAAGAAGGGTGATCGCATCCTCATCGATCGAAAGGGATAGAGATGAACAGGCCTGCCTCACCCACTGAGGCTTGCGGGAATCGAACATCTCGTAGAAGACTTTCTTCGCACTCTTATCTATCACGGTGTCGAGCTTCCTTGGAAGGCGGAATTCCTGTGAGATCAGGACGAGAGTGGAAGAGGAAGAAGGATTTTTACAATAATCGACGATCGAATTTACCAGAGCCTGCGGTGCATTTTCCAGCTGACTCAAGATGACGAGTGCATGATCACTGAAAAGGGAATTATTCTGCAGAATCTCGAACATCTCGCCATTGAGCGTTTCAAACTGATAGAACCGGTGGACATCGGGGGCGCTCCCGTTTTCTTTGGTGATGGCTGCTCTTATCTCTTTGAGGAAGGCGCTCTTGTCACCCGACTCAGGTCCGGTAAGAGCATAGACCGGAAATATACTACTCATAGTCTCGAATGATCAGCTGCAGTTTGCCGAGGACGGTCACATCCCTTGAGAATATGGATCCGTACTTTGAGTTTTCAGGACGGAGTTCGATGGCATGAGAAGTAAGGAAATACCGTTTCATAGTCACTCCCTTCTCTTCTCCGACTCTCGCAACAACAATTTCCCCGTTGCGTGCCTGAGCACCGCTCTTGATGATGGCAAGGTCTCCATCCATGATCCCCGCATCCATCATGCTGTCACCTTCGACATGGAGGGCGAAGAAATCACCATGCGCCGAAAGCATTTTGGAAGGGATATGGAGATCATATTCCTTGTTCTCCTCTGAGAGGATGGGCGCCCCGGCAGCGGTAGATCCGAGGACGGGGATGGAAATAGTTTCGACCGAGGAACCTGTGGAAAAGCCGACCACACCTGTTGAACGGGAAATGCCGCTTGCTGAGTGGGTAGCCCCTTTTCTCTCAAGTGCTTTCAGGTGGTCATGTGCCGCTTTGACTGTGATCCCGAATCTTCCTGCGATGTCACGCACGGAGGGAGAATATGAATGCTCTTCAATATACTCCTTGATAAAATTCAGTACTTCAGTCTGCCTTGCAGTCAACTCTTTCACGATTCCCTCCTACTCTTCGAATCTGTTGAGAAACAGCTGCTCGATTGCATCTGCAGCCTCTGCCTCATCCGGGCCATCGGTTGAGATGGTGATTTTGGATTTATAGGCAGCCCCAAGGGTGATAATACCCATGATCGATTTCCCGTTGATCTTCATCTTGTCTTTTTCCATGAAAAGTTGAGATGAAAATGAATTCGCAACCTTTACGATAAGGGCTGCAGGACGTGCATGAATACCTGCCCTGTTCAGTACTTCGACTTCTCTCTCTACCATGATCAGAAAGTCTCCTCGTTGTTATAATACAGATTTCTGGCTGATTCACTTTCAAGCCATTTCAGAACACTCTGATCAAATTCCTTTGCAGAGTAATAACCTAATTTTTTCAGTCGTTCGTTACGGGCGGCAGTCTCTATGATGATAGGGACGTTCCTTCCCGGTTTGACGGGGAGCACGAGCTTGGGAATCTCAATGCCCAGGAGGTTTTCAGTCATCTCCTCCCCGATTCTCTCATATGATTTGGTTGAGTCCCACTCCTCCAGGTGCGCAAGGAGCTGGATCTGTTTCTTGTCACGGATCGATCCTACACCGAAGAGGTTGGCGAGGTTAAGAATTCCCAGTCCTCTGATCTCCATATGGTGGGCAAGGGATGGGTTCTCTCCGCTTCCGATCAGGAAGGTATCGCTTATATTCCTGAGTTTTACCGTATCATCAGAGATGAGGCGGTGGCCGCGGTCAATCAGTTCGAGAGCGGTCTCGCTCTTTCCGACTCCGCTGTCCCCGGTGATAAGAACGCCGATACCGTAGACTTCCACGAGTACCCCGTGGATCGTGACTGTTTCGGCAAAGACTTCATCGAGCATCTGAATGAGTCCGCGGGAAAAGTCTGCTGAGTCGAGGCTGGTCTGCAGAACCGAACAGCCCGATCTTTCCACGATCTCAATGATCTGGGGGGAGGGGGTGAAGCCGTCACAGAAGATGCAGGTAGGTATGGTATAGCTGAAGAGCTGCTTGACTGTATCGAGGTTCTTGTTCTTTTCAAGCATCTCGATATAGTGAATCTCGCCGCGCCCGAAGACCTGAATACTCTCGTGGGAGAATTCTTCGAAGTAGCCGCTCAAGGGGAGTCCCGGTCGGCTTATCTTGCTCGTTGTGAGGATCCGCGACAGTCCGCTTCTTCCTGCGATACAGGAAAGCTGGAGATGATTATGTTCCTTGAGATCCATATCGAGCAGATCGAGGATAGAAAATCCTGCCATGGTCACGCCTCCTTTTTACCTGAGTATATCATACGGGAACAACTCTATGTTTGTTAAGTGGTTTTTTCAGGACTTGAAGATTTTTTTCAGATAGAATGATCGTATAAGGTATGGGGAACAGCAATACGGGGAAAGGAATTAGCTTCCTATCTGAGCGAAAAGTATCACATGGTTATGTCCGTACTCTTTCGCACAGCCCGGACAGGTTGTGTAGAAAGCGAGAATACGACCGTCAGAAACTCCTTTGGCCGTTAGGGCCTCGTTCATCTCCTCCATCCATTTCTTCATCTGACTGAATGGTCCGTCAAAGGCCTTTGCATACCATGTTCCTTCAATTGCTGCTGCTTCATATCCCGGCACATCTTTCTCCACGAGCATATAGTGGTGAGCCTTCCATTTAGATACATCTTCCGATAGCATGAGGTATCGGTCTGAAGGTTGAGCCTCAGCCTCCATTATCGCCTTCTGTGCATCGCTCATCACCTTTCTCATATTGATCGGGACATAGAATATGCTTCGCGTCGTTGTCTTGATGAATCTCAATCCTGAGAATGAAAACTCCTTTTCATCCCAGGGTGCGGGATCGAATACCGCGCAGCATCCTGTAGGATTGTTCGTTAGGTCCATGACCGGGAGTTGTGTTTCCATATCGTACTCCTCATCTGATTTCAGCTCCTTTTCAAGCTGTTTTCGTGTCAGGAAAAGATCGAAAGGGGACAAAGAAGCCCCGGTCACCCGGGGCCTGAATCACCGATTATTTATCAATGTTCCTGAATTTTTCCTTTCTCCTTTCGAGCGAGAGCATCGAGCTTGTCAATAAGCAGTTCAATCCCTTCGTAGAGCTCGTAACACTCAGTGTTCACCATCTTGACGGGTCCCCATGAAAAATGAACTTTGGCTTCGAGGTGGTACCCCTGACCTACATGTTCCTTATTGACGGTTATTGCCAGATCGTGAATATATTTTTCGGCGAATGAGAGCTTCTGCAGCTTCTTGTCGAAAAAATCCCTTGTTGTGTCGCTCACATTGTAGTGGACGCCTTTGATTTCTAAATTCATAGGTCCTCCTTGATACAAATCATACCTTAAGGATACTTCTGTGAGGGTAAAATGTCAAATAAAAGGGATTTTTTATCGTTCGTAGGAGGAATCGATCTGAAGTTCCTTCCGGTACTTGTTCACTGTTCTGCGTGCGATGGAGATCCCCTTCTCCTGAAGAATATTTGCTATTTTTTGGTCACTGAGAGCTTTACCTGACGTGTTTCCCTGAATGATCTCGTCTATCATCTCCTTTACCGCACGCTTGGAAACCTCTCCGCTCTGAGAGGATGAACTCTGTAAGGATGAGCTGAAAAGCTCCTTCATAGCCAGAATGCCGAAATCTGTGTCGATATATTTTCCGTTCACAGCTCTGCTGATCGTTGTTTCATGGACGCCGACTTCTCCTGCGATATCACGGTAGGTGAGGGGTTTCAGTTTCGCAGGTCCTTCTAAAAAGAAGTCGTGCTGCTTCTCAAGGAGGATGATTCCTATCTTGCGAATCGTATCATACCTCATCTTCACACTTGACTGGAGCTGACCGGCCTTGCGAAGGGCATCCCGGATATAGGAGTTCGCTTCTTTTTTCTCATCAGGTCCCGCTTCTTCAGCGAGTGAGGAGAATTCTTCATCTATGATGAGTTCTGGGAGTGTTCCCGTGTTCATATGGAGACGGAGGGCATTATCGATGCGCTTCACACTCAGTTCCGGTACGATGTACTGGATATCTCCTGAATCGAAGCCGCTGGCGGGGTAGGGATCGAGTGTTCTCAGGTAGTCATAAAGCATGGTGATCTTATCTTCGTCTGTTGAGAGTGCTTTTGCGATATTCTTGAATTTCCCTGATTTCAGTTTTTCCAGGTGGTGACGTACCATCTCTGAAAAGATACTGAGGTCTTCTCCGTCGACACCGTCCAGCTTTGCCTGGAGAATTAGGGACTCGCGTACGTCGGTGACTGCGATTCCTGCAGGGTCGAGGGACTGTACGAGCGTGAGAGCCTCCTGCAGCAGTTTCGCCTGAGAGGAGGGTGCGAGCTCTTCCACCGGGTTTCTGTGAAATCCGTTATGGTCGAGATTGCTTATGATCAGGCATGCAAGGTCATAGGTCCCCTCATCGACAGGGATGCAGCCGAGCTGCTCGAGAAGATGGTCCTGAAGAGACTCGGGTGAGGTGAGAGCGCCCTCTAAGAACATCTTGTTATTATCACTCGCCGCCTGGTCGAAGGTGCCTGAGGTTCTGATTCCCATTGACTTGTCCGATCCGTAGCTGCTTTTATCGCTGTAGTCATCAACCACGCTCCCCTGTGAAGAGAGGGAGGAGAGGCGTTCAATCGAGATGTTTCTCTCCGGCGGGATGATCAGCGCAGGGTTCTGTTCGATCTCGTTTTTGATGCGATCGTGAAGTTCCAGGTTGTTCATCGCTAACACTTCAAGGGTCTGGATAAGCTGAGGGGAGAGGACGAGCTGCTGTTTCAGTGACTGGTTGAGTGACAGGCTGTTGTTCACAGGATTGCTCCCTTGGAGAAGTCTTCACCGAAATAGTGGTTGATAGCTTCTGTGTTGGCAAGCAGGTCATCCTTCGTTCCTGAAGCAAGGAGCTCTCCCTGGTGGATGATATAGGCAGTGTTTGTGATACTTAAAGTATCTCTTACATTGTGGTCTGTGACAAGAACACCGATTCCCTTCCTTGCGAGCTTTGTTATCAGGGTCTTGATCTCATAGATCGCTTTCGGGTCGATTCCTGCGAAGGGTTCGTCAAGGAGGAGAAACTTTGGATTACCGGCAAGGGCACGGGCGATCTCGGTTCTTCTCCTCTCTCCTCCGCTCAGTGTATAGCCTTTCTGATTCATCACTCCTGTAATACCGAATTCCTCAAGGAGAGAGTCGACAAGGTCATCCTTCTGTTTTCGACTCAGGTCGTTTCTCGTATCCGCAACAAGGGCGATATTGTTCCTCACACTCAGTTTTCTGAAGATGGAAGGTTCCTGAGGAAGGTAGCTTATACCTTTTCTCGAACGTTTATGCATAGGAAGGTGGTGAATGTCCTCACCGTAAAAGTAGATCGTTCCCCCGTCAGGGCGTATGAAGCCTACGATCATATAGAAGATCGTGGTCTTTCCGGCACCGTTCGGGCCGAGCAGACCGACCACTTCACCGGGATTCATGGAAAAGGAGACACCATTCACGACACACTTTCTGCCGTAGTTCTTCGTGATTTCCGATATCTTGAGAGCGTTATCCATCAATCTCTCCCTGGATCTCTCCGCTCATCTCGATCTCATTCGTATCGGTGTGAATGATCGTTATGGCTGCCTCATAGAGATTGTTTTTATAGGTTACCTTCGCATTCCCTGCGATGGTGATAAGACCGTTCTCTCTGTCAATGGTAATGGTATTGCCCTTGGCCTTCATTACCCCCTCATCAGTATTGCGTGCGATCATGGCAGAGACATGAAGCTGCATGAGACCGGTCGTGTTGTTATAGCTCATATACCCGCTGCTCGCAACGAGCTCATGGGGAATATCTTCCACCTCAACCCAACCGTCCGAAAGGAGGGAGGTCTTCTGACGGTCAAAGGAAATCTCATTGGTCCTGATCGTGATACCGTTTTCGTTATCGACTATCGTTACCTTTCCGGTACCGGTCAGGTAGCGGGAGTCTGGACCGACCAGTTCGATTCTCTGTGCCCGGAATGCTATATCGCCAACCTCGACAGATGCTCCCTGAGTCAGGACGATAGTCTCACGCCCTTCCACCATGACAGCACGTGTATAGCCGCCCTTGAAGCTGATTGAATCTTCTGCTGCAAGGAGTGTTGATACGGCGAGTGCAATGAGGATGCATGCTGTGAGTCGGTACATTCTATGTGTCATCTGGATATATGTCCTTCCTCTAAAACATTGAATTCAAACAGTTTTTTATTGAGATCACCGGTGAAACCGATCCCTGACAGTATATCACCTTTTTCATTTGTGAGTGAGGTTCTCTGATCAGAATCAGTTGAAAGCAGACGTTTTTTACTCTCGTAGAGGAGCTCTTCACCCTGAATCAGGAACTCCCCTTCATGAACAGAGACATTATATCCCCGAGCAATATGGATGGTATCCGAATCTGTATCAATTGTAAGCTCACCGGCATGGCCACTGAAGAGCATAGATCCGTCACTGCCAGTCTGCTCAAAGTCCGCCTCGACAAAGTATGCGAGATTTTCATTCTCTGTGATCTCTATCAGGTCGGCATTGACGCTCATCAGCTCGTTCGAACTCTGTGATACCTGATACCTTCCGTTCAGCAGCCTGATATCTGGAAAACTCTCTTCGATGCCACTCTCCATAGCTGCCTCTTCCTGGAAGGTGCATCCAAAAAAGGAGATCATGAGCAGGAGCATGACTGCAAGAAGGGAGTGGAGCCGTATCATGTGATGATCCGGGTAATGGTCGGCTTGTACTGAGCTCCCTGTGTCCTGGAGAATATTCTGCTGATCAGAAAACCGAGGGCGATGCCGAGTATGCCGATGCCGATATGGACGATCTCCTGTGATTGAGCGAACAGCGCCTTTCCGATGTAATAACCGACAGGAAAGAGGAGAATGGGGACCATCAGGGTGATGAAGCCGGCAAGGATTGTTTTCGCAGGCGGGAGGAAAAGTTCCACCGTATCGCCGATATGAAGGTCGCTGTCACTTGTGTCCTTCGCGATGAAGGTCTTTCCTTTGGTAGAACACAGTGCACCGGCAGAGCAGCTCTGACAGGCTGATGAAGAGCAGGTCACTGAGATATGATTCTTATCTTTTATTGAAACCACTTGGGCAATTTCATACATTGGGTGTACCTCCTTGTACAGGATGTTTGATTGTTTCTATAGATACGCAGGTCCCTTTGTCATCGAGTTCCACTATCACTCCCTGGAGTTCTATTGCTCCGGGGCCGTTGATGGACCGGGAAGGGATTTCGTTAATAAATCGCATGATTTCCGGTTCAATTTCAAAGCCTCCTATGCCTTCCACTGAACCGCACATACCGTTGTCGGTGATGAAGGCGGTCCCTTTTGGAAGGATGCGGGCATCGCTTGTGAGAACCTTTGCATGGGTGCCGATCACGGCGGCAACCTTGCCGTCAAGGTGGAACGCCATGGTCGCTTCTTCAGCGGTGGTTGATGCGTGAAACTGAAGGATCACGGCATCACACTCCTGAGAGAGTTTGCTGACCAAAGAGTTTCCATGGATGAAAGGATTGGTGACTGAGATTCGATTGAAACCTGCTGTTCCCAGCAGGGTGATGAATCCGATATTCAGATCCCCTATCTTGATCGTCTTGAATCCCCGTCCGGGATTCCCAGCAGGGAAGTTCGCAGGACGTATCAGACGGGATATCTTCGATATCGCTTCGACCATATCCTTCTTGAAGTAGGTCTTCTCTCCGGTCGTGATAAGATCGACTCCCGACTTGAGGAGCTGGATCGCATGGGCGTTCCCGATCCCGAATCCGTTGGTGAGCCCCTCACCGTTCGCTACGGTGAAATCGACTCTCGCAGATTCCTTGAGAGAGGGGAGACCTTTTTTTATGGCTGTCATTCCCGGCTTCCCTACGGTTTCGCCAAGGAATAAAATTCTTCTATTCATACTCTGTACTTTAGAGCTCTTTCAAACCTTTTTCAAGAATGTCGGCATGATATCTGCTGTCACTGTTTTGAGACAAAGAAACGCTCCGAAGATTTTTCCCCGGAGCGAATCGTATCAAAATCGTTTCGAATATGTTAGAGGGCGGCAAGTGCAGCGTCGTAATCGGGATGATCCGAGTTTTCGCTTACGTACTGGACGTACTCTACTTTGTTGTTCTCATCGAGAAGGAAAATCGAGCGTGCGATCAGTCCTACGTTCGGCAGATAGTTACCGAATGCCTGGCAGAATTCACGATCTTTGTAATCACTTACGGTGATGACGTTATCGATACCGTGTGCTCCGCACCAGCGTGCCTGTGCAAAGGGAAGATCCATTGAAATAGTGACAACGGTTACATCCGGGTGCTTTACAGCTTCCTGGTTGAATCTTCTGATCTCGGCATCACATACTGAAGTATCGAGTGAGGTAACAGCTACGATAAGCTTTCTTCCCTTCACTTCGCTGAGACTGAACTCAGAGAGATCATTCTTTACTGCGGTGAAGTTTGCTGCAGTATCGCCTACGTGGATTTCATTTCCTTCAAGTTCTACGGGTGTTCCACCCCAAGTTATTGTCATATACTACCTTCCTTATCTGATATGATTAAAATTTACAATGGAGTTCATCTATCGGCAAGTGGTTTATTGACATTATCTTCAAGTTCACATAATATCGTTCTATCGCCCAGATGGCGGAATTGGTAGACGCGCTAGGTTCAGGTCCTAGTGTCCGATAAGGACGTGCAAGTTCGAGTCTTGTTCTGGGCAACTTCAGTAGATGGAATTGATATAATCCAAAAGAAAGCCAGTTACTCTTCATACGGAGAGGGAATTGGCATTTTCATTATTATAGACAATTGCATGCGTAAGCGTTAAATCACAGTCTATATGAAATGATCAGCACTACTGCCATGCTTATGGTGGAGGTCATTCATGCACATTATCAAATTTTATTCACCATCAGAACGTTTGGCACACGTTCGAGCATGTTCACTTTGGAGAAGAAAAAGGAATACATTCATTTCCTATTGCCGTGCACACGGTATCGCACGATCAACCATGGAATACTGGGGCAAAAAGTGTAGTCAGAGTGGAACAGAAAGCTCTGAAATAGAAACAGGATTATTCGTAAGCGTCATAGTGCATCAACACCTGAAAAAAAGGGACTGCTGCAAACATTGAATTGCAATAGTCCCTGAATAGTATGTATCTCAGTTGTCGTGAAATAGCGATATCGCTCAAACGGGGTCTTTTTTTATATCCCTTTTATACATGATGTAGGCAGCACCTATTGAAAGTAGAATGAAGACCGGTAACAGCACACCTCGGTAAAGACCGAATTTCGGCCCCAGAATTAAAGCAGCAATACCTCCAGCAAGAAACGGGGTGATTGCCAGTTTTGGTGCCTTGAGTATAAACGGTGTTGCCATAGCACCCAGCAGAGCAGGAAACATATTTGCAAAAGCAGGGGTGACTACCGGATTCGAAAGAAGCGGCTCTACCAGAGGTGCCAGGAAAATGACACCGAGAAAAACAATAAAGGTAGTTACTAGTGCCGATGAGCTGACAGCGATAAGCGCTACGACCTCTCCCATGACTGTGCCCTGTTTGTGCCCCGTGATATTCATTGCATTAATAGCTGCAGGGAACTTCATATTGGAGACATTTCCTGTAGAGGATGAGACATAAACTGCAGCAGGTCCCATCAATGAGCACATGGACATTTTTTCTACAGTTCCTGCAATACCCATTAGGAGAGCCAGAGGCAGAATCCCCGCAAACAGCTGACCCAGATTAACAGAAAGACCTGAACTGATCGTGGCACCTATGGGTATGGACACAAACATCATGATAACAACAGCGGTGGTCCATCGCCCCAGCCTGTGAACTTTTTCATTAAACATATGATCGGATTTATTCATTTTTTTCTCCCTTTGATATTATGCCAGCACAGCTGTATAGATTGCGGCAAAGACCATTCCAGCTATCATACTGCCGGCAAAAGCGAACTCTTTGACAATTGGAACTTTCCGTCCAAGTTTGTTGAATAGAGTCACTGCCACACCTGAAATCAGAATGGTTAAGACACCGGTTATGTTTTTCCAGTTCACCAAATACGGCGCTGCCATAGAACCGAGCAGTCCTAGGAACATGGCGCTGATGAGGATAGGGATGAATTTACTTCCTGATCCCTGCAGTTTTTGCATTTTCTTGTCATACGGCTTGAGGAAGTACACAGCTAGACTTGATAATAAAATTGCACCTGTAACCATCCAGGTAATACCCAGATACGCCTCAGGAGAGAACGGATCAGAAAGGTTGGTATAGCCGAAGGCTTTTACCGCCATGTCTGCCGCCATGGTTTCGTATGCAGCTGATCCAATCACGCTCAACCTGACCCATGGCAGAAACTTCCCGAGAGCAGGTACCAGAATCATATAGCTGATCAGAATCGGCAGTGAGGGTATAATCGAAAACACACTGCTGCTTACAACGACCTGCTTCATTGAAGCCTTTGACAGGCCCAGTTCATTCCCTCTCCTGAATCCCAGCCGAAGAAAAATCAGGGCCTGGAACAATACAACAATAATGGTGACAGCACAGAGAATAACCATTACAGTTCCGTTAGAAATATATGAAAAATTACTATGCATCTTTCTACTCCTTTTTATATCTGATCAGGTTTTGTATCATCCGAAATCGGACATACATACTGATTACCGTCTAAATTATATACATGATCTTCTTTGACCCTTTTTATAATGTCCGGGGTCGAGAACACTTCAGCACCTGATAACGCTATGATCTTTGCTGCCGCAATCATTCCCTTATGGGCAATGGATGATTTTCCCTGAGCTGTTTGCTGCCAGCTGTGAGCCGGGGTCCCGAATGCGTAACAGTTACCCATAAATTGAGCAAGGGGAGCTACCCAGCTTACATCTCCGGTATCAGATGAACCGGGGAGTTTCCTTGGAGGCGGTGTCAGGCCTGTTAGGAGCGGGGTCTCACAGACCTCTTTAGGGAGTCCCATCATTTTTTGCATGGCACTCAGTTCTGCATGAAGCGTTGACTTGAAGCTCTCAGCGTATGCTATTTCATCTTCCGTGTATTCCACAGTATTCAACACAAAGGCTGCATGGTTGGCCATAAGAGTTGAAAGAGATGAATTTGCCAGGAAATCTGAATACCCGGCCACAATTCGATAGCTCATCTCAGTTCCCGTCATCAACGCCGCTCCCTGAGCAATGTTAATCACACGGGCAAACAGATCCTGAACGTCCTGCGCTTTGGGAGCACGAACAGCATAAAAGACCTGAGCTTCCGGCTGAACAACATTGGGGGAATCTCCTCCTGCATTGGTGATTGCATAATGGATGCGCGCTTCATCTATCATATGCTCTCTCAAGAAATTGACACCCACATTCATGAGTTCAACAGCATCCAGAGCACTGCGCCCCAGATCCGGTGAGGCAGCTGCATGAGATGAAACACCCTTGAAATCGAATAAAACACGTACATTCGCAAGGAACCCGCTGTTCAGCACAGAATTAACCGAGGCGGGATGCCAGGTAAAGGCTGCATCCACGTTATCGAAATAGCCGTCACGAACAAGGAACGTCTTTCCGCCCCCGCTCTCCTCGGCGGGACATCCGTAGTAACGGACAGTCCCGGACAACCCGGATTCAGCAAGATAATCTTTCAATGCCACTGCGGCAGCAAGAGACGCGGCTCCCAAGGTGTTATGACCGCAGCCATGACCATTACCCCCATCTACCAAAGGGTCCTTCTCGGCAATATCAGCTTTTTGACTTAGCTCGGGAAGTGCATCGAACTCACCTAGGATTCCGACTACCGGAGACCCGGAACCGAAACTTCCGTAGAACGCTGTTTCAATTTCACTCAAATTGCGCTCAACCATGAAACCCTCATTCTTAAGAATCTCAATCTGCGCCGCAGCTGATTTTTTCTCATGAAACCGGGTCTCGGCAAATTCCCATATGTTATCGTTTAACTCTATGAATTTAGAGGATTTACTCTCTACTAATTCAAGTATTGTTTCGATGAATCTCACACTATTCCTCCGAATGTATTTTAGGTTACTATATAGCACCTGAAAAAAAAGTGTTAATACCGTTTCTTTATATGGGTATAGGTAAATACTATATATCAATATAGAAAGGTATATTATGTATTTTATATATAACACTTTACATGTTTTTATGTTTATGTTTAATATAATTATAATTTATAGTTATAGGTGGTATCGTATGACAATCCAGCAACTTAAATATGCCGTCGCAATTGAGAAATACGGATCCTTATCCAAAGCCGCGAGGAAAGTACATATTTCCCAACCGAGTCTCAGCGCATCCATCAAGGAGCTTGAGAACGAACTGAGGATCCAGATCTTCAGGCGAAGCAATAGAGGGATCACCTTGACTGCCGCGGGGGCAAAGATCTTATCCTATGCACGTTCCATACTTCGTCAGTGTGATGAAGTCAGCAGTTTTGCAGAAAAGAAAGAAATGTTGAATTTTACTGTAGCGTCTGTTAATTCAGCTCATATTATCGAGGCCTTTATCAGGATTGCGAAGGGCGGGCAGGACAATAGTTCATATTCTTATGAGCTGATAAATACCGATAACTCCACAATTATCAATATGATCCACAAACAGGAAGCTGACATAGGAGTGTTTTTCATTGAGACATCAAGATTGCAGTCTCTCTTAGAGCAGATAGAAGAGCTGAATATAAGGTTCCTCTCATTAGGAGAAGGCGAAATAGGGATTCGGGTACGATCAGGGCATCCAATTTGTGCAATTACCGATGAAAAGACAAGATTGAAGCAATTAGGCAACTATCCTTTTGTATATTACCGGAGTAAATCATACAAACCGCAGATAGAGATGTATGAACACGAAGAATATGCTTATATCAATCAGAACAGAAGGATAATCGCCTTTGATCGTGATGCAAAGAATCGAATAATCAACGAGAGCGACGGGTTCACCATCGGGACACGGCTGCATCCCAATTTTAGTCGCTATTATGATCAGGTATTCATCCCCCTGGAGAACCAGAGAATCACTGTCGGATATATTATGAATACTATTGCCCCGCTAAATCCTGAAATAGAGCGTTTTGCAACATTTCTCAGAGAAGAACTGAGAACACTGATAGTGTATCCTGAAGGGATTTCCTGATAGTACTGAAACAGCTGTTTCAGCAGCCGACCTGTCATCAGTCAGCTGCACACATATACCTGGTCAGAGGATTTCTTGTCGTACTTGATCACTGCGCAAGAACTGTCCGACAATCTCTGACCCTATATTTCTATAATTGTCGTACGAGAAAAATCTGCCGTTCAGCCAGATGACTTTGCTGCCGGCATTCGGTCTCGAGCAATCGCCTGACGAACTTTAACCGGCCGGGTCTACACAGGCATCTTTACTCCCATCTGGTAGAGAATCATACCAGCCTTGTTCGTGATCTCAGGATAGACTCTGCTCTTCAGTTTGCCCTACTTCTTTTTCAACGTGAAATTCTGGAACCTGATGGTATTGTCTTTGTTGACTCTGAGGTATCCTCCGAGACTTCTTCCAATTCCCATCACTTGTGCAGTATCAGTGTCGATAGACTGAAGCGGAAATCTTGACCATTCACCTTCACTTTTCAGGTTGAGACAGAGAAATCCACTCTTTTCATCCATATCGATCTTGAAATCAGTATATTGCGGCATAACCTCAGTTTTTACAGATTCATAGCTTCCGATCCGTGAGATCCATGCAGAATCTATCGGAACCGGTTCGATTTTCATTGCAGGACTGATAAGGATATCCTGGATTCGAAGGTTGATAGCAGGTTCATTGTTGATATCTTCCAGACTGATCGAAATCTCTTCGAAGACAGGCATATGCAGAGGGAAGATACCAAAGAGTTTATATCCCAGTGTGAGGGTGTTGTCCTCGTGGTAGTATGCATCGAACCATTTATTGAATGTGAAGATTTTCAACTTGCCACCTGATTCCTTGATCTGGGAAAGACCGACAGGAGAGGCGTAATACCCTATGAGTTCAGTTGTAAGGGCTGAAGGGATCTCAACGACCGGACTTTGTACAGGAGCTGATGGAATAGTCTCTAGAACCTCGGTATCGAGGAATGTCTTAACAGCCTCAGTCACAATTCGCGAAAGACTGAAAGAGCCGACACCATCTATAGAATTGACCATAGCGAATACTGATAAATCTCTATCCGGGAGCATGATCACAAGTGCATGGTAGGGAGGAAGGTCCCCGCCGTGACCTACGATACACTCTCCTGATAGCTCCTGAAGATCCACGATCCACCAGGTCAGTCCGATCAGGAAGTCGAGGTCGGAAGGGACATCGGTATTCGAAGGGGTGAAGATTTCTTTCACGGATTGCTGAGAAAGTAGACCTTCTCCTGTGTGGTATGAAGAAAGCATGCTCTCCAGAAATTTCCCCATATCTGTCGCTGTACTGTTGAGACTGCCAGCAGGCATATCTCTGATATAAGGGAGTTTTGCCGGTTTCCCCTGGAGGTATCCCATTGCCATCCTCTCTTCAGGTATATCATCGATATTGAAGGAAGAATCATTCATCCCTAGTGGATCGAAGACGAGTTCTTTGACTGCCTGCTGAAAATTCGATCCGATTGCTCTCTCGATGATGATGCCCAGCAATGAGTACCCGAGATTGCAGTAGGAGAAGATTTCATACGGATCCCGAACGATTCCGCTTGCATTGACAGCTTCTATGGCCCTGCGGTATGAGACTGGAAAATCTTCGGGGCGGTCATAGCCGAGGAAGAAGTCCTGAAATGCATCAGATTCCAATCCTGATTCATGGTTCAGGAGCATCCGTACGGTTATAGGAGTAGTAAACGTATTACTTCCGATCGGATCGAATTCAGGGATATAAGATGATACTGGTTCATCCAGGTCAATCTGTTTCATCTCCGCCAGTCGCATAATCGCAGCTGAGGTGACCAGTTTCGAAACCGAACCTACATTGGAGATCGTCTTCCCTGTAAAGCTGATCTTATCCTTCTTGTTCGCAAAACCGAAGCCATCTGACCAGATCAGACCATCCGAGTTCGAGACAGAGATGGCTAATCCTGTAATATCCTTTGTATCCATCTCCTCCTCTATAGTATCAATGAGAGTGTCGATTGATCTCTCTATAGGAATCCTCTCTGGTCCATTGATATCCTCCGGTATGGTCCTGCATCCTGCCAGCGTGATAAAGATCAGGATCAAGAGGCTGATGAACGCTAGAATGATAATTGCTCTAAGATATAGTTTCATAATAGTTCTCCTTCTTTCTGTACTTCTGCATACGATTCTTTCCATGGAATCTTTTTCGCCAGTATTCGTGATTTTATGTTGAGATTAAGGCTGAGGTTAAAATAGCTTCTTGAAAAATCCCAAAGCCCGGTGTGTATGTCATAGGGACGGATCACAGGTGCGATGGTGATAGCTCCATCTATATCGGATGATGCAGGGAATCCAAGTGACATGCCCAGGTGAAGGGCCGGCGCCTCTGCACGGTATACCGATGTCGTATTACTGACACGACCGCCGATGATCAGGAAATCGAGGAATATATCGTAGAAGAGATTTGTTTCTTCGATAACCTGTGTGTGTCCGACGTGAATCCCTGTCTCAAAAAAACTCTCTTCGATGTTCGTGAATCCTCCAAGCAGAGAGCCGAATCCATAGTAGAAAGGACTTTCTCCTATGAATGTAGAAGATTTGAAAAATGCGGAGTATCCCTGGGCTCCAGAGAGATCGAAAGCATATCCTGCATTCAGTGAAAATATACTTCTTGAAATTTCAAACTGGTCAACTTCTGTCTCCTGAGGTTGTGAGTAGAGTAGGGTACAACAGATGATGAATAAAACTGATACGGTTTTTCTTTTCATTTCTGACTCCTTCTGTGGTGATGATTAAAGCCTAGCACCGCCATCCTAGGGACGAAATGGGGAATGGTTCTCAAATGAGTGAGGAATTGTACCTAATAATGAGTGAACATGTTAATTCAATAGAGCTAAGAGTTCATATCTGCTAGAGATCTCGAGTTTTTTATAGATGTTATAGATATGATTCCCCACTGTCTTGGAAGAGATATTCAGTTCAAGTGCAATCTGTTTGTTACCGAGTCCCTGGCTTATCAGAGGAATGATTGAAACTTCCCGATCAGATAATCCCGCACTCTTCGCGAGTTCGTGTATCTTTGATTCAAGAGCATACTGCTTTGATTCCTGGAGTGTCGAGTTTACCGATCTCTCAAGTTTGATAGTGGATTTCAGGAACCTCGTACCGAAGATCAGCGTCACAATAGAGAGTACCATGTAGAAGACCGGTGAGAGAATGAGCTCGATAGGAACCTCATCCAGAGTTTGGACACCAAAGAAAAAGAATTGGTCATGCCCTATAGCAGGCAGGAACATAGCGATGATGATAATGAGGGTGATGATGTATTTTCTGATGGTAGTATCTGTGATCTTCTTGCGAAGAACGATGATCAGGGTGATTGCATAGATGATACTGGTGATTTCTATGATACTGCTGAGAGGGAAAATCGGACCGAAGATAATGCTGTGGGTTTCTTTGGAATATTGCATTAACAAGGGTGTGAAGAACAGTCCCATTTCAACGGATCCGACTAAGATAATGATTCCGTCGATATATCGTTTCCCCCGAGGCTTTGTCGCTTCATTCACTGCCAGAGTGAGCATCGTATGCATGAGTATGGAAAACGGGATGCCGATGATGATAAGTATATAGACACCGTAGGAAATCTCATTTGATATATTTATCCCAAGATAGAACATCGTCAGATTTATGAGAATGGAGACGGTAAAGCTTCCATAGGCGATGAGGTAATATGTGAGTGCTCTGTTTCGTTGTTTCGAAGCCAGAGCAGAAAGTACTGTCAGCGCTGCAATCCCAGGAAGTGTGCTCACGATGAGATAGAGGAGAAGGAAATGCTGCATAAGGCCTCCCAACAGGACATTATGATCTAATCATTATACTACGGTTTTTATTACAAGAGAAGTAAACGCTTGTTATGTATAGAACTAGCTTGGGTATCGGATTTTATCTTACTTGCAGGTTCATTATGAGGATATTCACCAGTATAACTTAATTATTTATAGAGTCGCAAAATGACAAACATGTGTACGTTAGACTCAACCCTGAAACGGGGCTGTTTTTCTTCCATCCCTCATACCCTGAAATACTAAAAATCAACGGTATCAGGATCCCATCCGGAACCTCCAAAGTTCTGGAGGCTGTTTATATTCTTCATGTCGTTCTCAGTAATCTCAAAATCAAAAATCATTGAATTCTCTTTAATTCTGGAAGGTGTTGTGGATTTCGGCAGTGGCACTGTTTCATGCTGGAAGCACCAGCGCAGGCATATCTGTGCAGCAGATTTATTATATTTCTCAGCAATTTCGAGCAGGGTCGGGTTTGTCAGCATCTTTCCTGTTCCTAGCGGGCTCCATGCTTCGATAATCATATGATGTTCTTTACAAAAACTCACTGTGTCCTGCTGCATCATCCCGGGGTGGAACTCAAGCTGGTTTACCATGGGAGGAACTTCTGTTTCCATCAGATCCTTTAAGTGATGTTCTTTAAAGTTGGACACACCGATCGCTTTTATTTTTCCGGCTTTATATAATTCGGTCAGAGCTCGCCAGGTTTCAAGGTTGATGGATCTCCAGTCAGCAAATTGCCTCTCCGACGCGGGCCAGTGAATCAGATAGAGATCGAGGTAATCCAGTTTCAGATCATCCAGCGTTTTATGAAAAGCTTTGAGAGTTGTCTCATATCCCCTCATCTTATTCCAGACTTTACTCGTTATAAACAGCTCTTCTCGCGAGACGCCGGAATCTTTAATTCCCTGTCCCACACCCTCTTCATTTCTGTATACAGCTGCAGTATCAATATGGCGATAACCAAGCTCAATAGCCGTCTTCACCGCAGCGGCAGCTGTATTCCCATCCGGTGCCTGCCATGTTCCAAATCCAAGGCAGGGAATTGTGTATCCGTTTTTCAGCGTAATTTTTTCGTTAAGACTATTCATCAATGCCATCCTCTATGTCCAGATCAATACGTGGAAGTTTACTCTTTACCAATGCTATTTTGGGGCATTCTCTGCCGCTAAGGTCTATGATGCCACAATTACGGCATCTCCGATAGTAATTTTCGGAAGTGGCACACAATTCTTGTCCCACCAAACATCACCGTCAATAGTAATCGTGGTTGATGAGAGTAAAACCATTTATAGCCTCGCCTGTAAAATTCTGATACAATAGGTCTTGTAAACGCAGTAATCAACACACTATGAAGCAGCCTCGAAATTTATGAATGAAGGATAATCTGGAATGATACGTTATGTGGTGCCGGTTCTATACGGCATGTTGCAGTTGATCACTCTTTTCGTCATAGGATTTATCCTTCGTCGGCGTAATGTGTTTTCTTCAGATTTCTTCAAGGATTTGAGTCGGCTGGGGACACGGGTAGCTCTGCCGTTATATTATTTTGCCAGGCTCTCTTCTGCAGATATCGGTGCTCTTAAAAGCGCCTTCATGTTTCCTCTCGCCGCAATCCTTTTAACCACCGTAGGGCTTTCTTTATCCTATGGAGCCATGAAGGCCTTGCGATTTCAGGGAAATACTCTGAGAGCAGGAATGGTATTGGGTGCCTTCGGGAATTCAGGATTTCTCCCGTTGTTCATGGTTGAGATGTTTCCTCTCAGTGTTCCCGTCGTCGCAGAATTATTCGGAGTCGAGACTCCGCTGGTGTATCTGAGTGCGTTCACGCTGGCTCAATCTCCTCTTGTCTGGAGTGTCGGTAACTATCTCATTTCAGGAAGACTGGGAAAACCGAGAATCAGGGATTTCATCAATCCCCCGATCATAGGTATACTCGCCGGTATTACCGTAGCACTGCTTCATGTGGAACCCTATCTTCAGGACAGACTGCTCCCATTTTTTCATATCGCCTCGGCAATCGAACAGTTCGGGGTAGTGTTCTTTCCCTTAGTGATCATCACTCTCGGCGCGATTATTGCGGATCTGGGAACCATATCTTTTAAGAGCAAACGCCATCTCTACCTCCTCGCATCTGCAGCAGGCTGTATCAGGTTGCTGGTATTTCCGTTGTTGTTCATTCTGCTGTACTTCACTGTCCTGCACCCGCTGAATTTCTCCCGTGCACAGATCTGGGTGATTTTCCTGCAGATGCACATCCCTCCCGGAACAATCTTCACGATGATGGCGATTCAGGCAGATATCAACAGGGAAGAGACAGCTTTCACCGTCATGGTGACCTATCTTCTCTACCTCATTCTGCTCCCTGTATATATCCTGACCTTATTTTCACTCCCAGGAATTCTTACGTAATGGCCTGTGGTATCCAACGGTACAAGCACATCCCTCACACATTGCTATAGGTGAATTGAGCTCATTCACGAAGCTTCAATATGAGGTATTGTTTTCAGTTCATTAGCGATCCTGCGTCCCTCACGCCTGAGATCGTATTCGGCTTGAATACCGAGCCAGAAATCAGCAGAGTTGCCGAAATAGGTGGAAAGTCTCAAAGCTGTATCTGCAGTTATCTTTCTGCGACCTTTGATGATTTCTGAAATACGGGTAGCAGGAATCTTTGTGTCCTTGGCAAGCCTGTATGCGGTGATGTTCATCGGTAAGAGAAACTCTTCACTCAGGATCTCACCGGGAGTTAAATCAGGTATTCTATCCATAGTCGTCTCCTCGTGACGGTAAACCGCGATCAATACTTCTTCACACAATAAAACTCACCATGAAAGAATGATAATGCAACGTGTTCATACTGTGAAGCGTGTCGGAAAGTGGACACCCTGCAGCTATGTCCTCCTTATGTAACGGCTATATTGTCCTTTCGGATATTTTTTCATGTTTTTCTCAAATATATTTGACCCTTTTTATTTTTAAAACTATTTTATTTCTATAATAATAGGAATCATTGCTGGCAGATGATTATGTTACTTCCCATTCCATTATTGAATAAGGGACATAAGCACATCTTCAATTGCGGATTTCGAACGCTGTTGGATAGAAGCTTATGTGAAAAACTTTTATACAAGAGGTATTGAAATGGCAATAACACATAATCTAAAAGGATTCGTAACTGTAGTATTCGTTGTTCTCGCAGCATTCATCATTTCTAGCTGTTCTCTCATTCCCGATATGGGATCATCTCCTCCGAGTGAGGGCCTGGATACTCTCACGGTGTCAGAAGGAAGTCTCTCACCTGTATTCAGTGTCGATACCACCGATTATACGGTGACAGTATCAAACGGTACGACAAGTATTATTGTCACCGGGACAACTTCTGATTCACTGGCGACTGTCAGTTCAAACAGCGGGGTAGCTCAGGCTCTAAATGTAGGAGAAAATACCATAGTCATCAGTGTTTCCACAGGATTCGGGACACCGAAGGAATATACAGTGACTGTTACCCGTGAGGAAGCAGCTCTAGGGACTCGTTCTGTTTCTGCAGGATATTTTCACACGATGATTCTGAAAGATGACGGTACTCTATGGGCAACCGGAAGGGGAACTTTGGGTATGTTGGGTACCGGAGATTCAGAACATGTAAGCACTCCGGTGGAAATCCTTGTCGGAGGTACTTCAGGCGGTGTTGCGGCAGTTTCATCAGGCGTCTACCACACCATGATCCTTAAAGATGACGGGACCCTGTGGGCAACGGGCAGAAATGATGCCGGTCAGCTTGGTACAGGGGATACGACAGATGTGAGTACTCCCGTGGAAATCCTTGTTGATGGTGTTTCCGGTTCAGTAGCTGCAGTCGCAGCCGGCGGAAGCCACACAATCATTCTGAAAACCGATGGAACGCTCTGGGTGACAGGCAATAATAATTACGGGGAGTTAGGAACGGGTGATACAACAGGTGTGAACACTCCTGTTGAAATCAGTGTCGGAGATTCAACCAGTGTGGAGGCCATAGCCGCTGGAGTAGAACATACATTCATCCTGAAAACTGATGGATCCCTCTGGGTGACAGGTCGAAATAATTACGGGCAGTTGGGTACAGGTGATACTGTAGATATAACCACCCCTGTTGAAATCATTGTCGGAGGACCCTCTGTCGGTGTAGCGGCAGTTTCAGCTGGTTTGAACCATACCATGATTCTTAAAACGGACGGGACGCTCTGGGCGACAGGCAGGAATACGAATGGTCAGTTGGGTACAGGGGATACGATCGACGTGGACACGCCGGTGGAAGTCCTTACCGGAGGAATCTCCGGTTCAGTAGCTTCAGTAGCGGCAGGAGGCAGCCTTACAGCTATCCTGAAAACAGATGGAACCTTGTGGATGGCAGGAGCCTATGCCGGCACCTATGGCAATTCAAGCAGTACACCGCTTGAGGTAACCGGGGAGAGTGTGTCAGGAGGCGTCGATACCATATCTTCCGGGGGATCCCACGTGCTGATAGTAACAACTGACGGCGCCCTCTGGGCAAAAGGTACTAACGGTTATGGACAGCTTGGTACTGGTGATACGTCAGTTGCTTATACACCGGTATTGGTCACGTATTAAAGAATGTACATACAGACATCAAAGTGACATTCATCTTACCACAGCCGGGGAGCAATTCCCGGCTGTACTGCATGTTCTTCATCCAATTTCAAAAGCCAAAGGATAATAATGGATCACATCGTGATTCATGATACACAGAGGACATAGGCAGGAGCTGAGTGAATAGCAGCAGCAGCCTGTCTGCATGTCATTGTCCCCCACCATTCCTTGCAGGCATGAAGGAGTGAACATGACTCCCCGTTCAACCTATCCGGGAATATGGGCTTCTTACACCCCTTTCCTTTTCTCATGCGAACAGCTATCGTAAGAAATCGACAGTTTGGCATAAGATTTCACACCTTTTTTCTTCTTCCGGGAGATGTGTCCTGAATACGTAAAATATCACACTAAAATCGATAAGATACCTCATGTACTTCTTGAATCGCGGGTATAGGATTTGATTGAAGTATGCGACATGGTCGCAGAAAACTATCCAATTTTTATTGTTTCCAAAAGGAGGAGTACATGAAAAAAAGTATCAGCGTACTGATGATTCTCATGGTGCTGATGACAGGAGCGCTGTTCGCTGCCGGTCAGCAGGAATCAGGTCTGACCAAGGTCGGTATCGTAAACCTGCCGCCGGAAGAATCAGGTTACCGGCAGGCAAACGTCGAGGCAATGAACGATGTGTTCTCAGAGGCAAACGGTTATGATGCGAAACAGACCAACACCGGAGATAACAGTGAACAGATCGCTGCAGCAAAGGGTTATATCAGGGATGGAGTGGATTATCTTTTAATTTCCGCTGCAAATGCATCCGGCTGGGATGATACCTTGAAGTCTGCAAAAGATGCAGGTATAAAAGTCATCCTGTTTGACCGTGCAATCGATACAGCAGAATCAAATTTCCAGGCAGCCCTTCTTTCAGATATGGCCTATGAAGGCGATACTGCAGTTGATTGGGTTCTGGGACTCGGACTTAATAAGATCAACCTGATTCTTATCCGTGGTCAGATGGGGTCGGCGGCTGAAATCGGAAGAAGCGCGGCAGTGCTTAAAGCAGCAGCAGAGGGAAAACTCAGCATAGTTGCGGACGGAACAGGTGGTGACAGCTGGAGCCTCGAAGAAGCCCGTAAGGTTGTCGAAGCCGCAATAGTTGCCGGCAAGGATTTCAATGTCATATATGCCGAGAATGATGGTATGGCACAGGGGGCTGTTCAGGCTCTCGAAGCAGCCGGTATCAGCCACGGGAAAAACGGAAAGGTGAAGGTTATCGGATTTGATTTCAACCGTTTCGCGCTTCGTAATGTGCAGGCCGGTTACTGGGATGCTGACATGCAGTGCAATCCCCGTCAGGCTGCCGAGATTTCCCGCTGGATCAAGAGCGGAACCCTTCCCAGCGGAGTCGTCTACCAGGAAGAGCTGCTCTTCACCACCGATACGATCACTGATGAAGACATCGATAACTGGGGGATCAATGCAGACCCGGGTAAGGGTGTGATCACGAGATAACATAGGTAATTCATTTCGTGCAGTGCGGTGTGTCGATTCTGTTGAACATGCCGCATTGCAGTCGGTTTGTGACGTTCCAGGAAAAGGAGACCTTGATTGTTAGCAGAAACCATTCTTGAGATGAAGGGAATAAGCAAGTCTTTCCCCGGGGTCAAGGCTCTGGATGCCGTAGACTTCAAGCTTCGCAGGGGCGATATCCACGCCCTTATGGGTGAGAACGGCGCAGGGAAATCCACCCTGATAAAGGTTATCACAGGTGTATATGAGAAGGATGCCGGTCTGATTTCCCTGGGTGGGAAACAGATTCACTTCAAATCCCCGAAAGAAGCCCAGAGTATGGGGATCGGAACAGTGTACCAGGAGATCACTCTCTGCCCGAACCTTACTGTCGCCGAGAATATGTTCATCGGTCGCGGGAGCGCTCCCTTCGTTCACTGGAAGCTGATGAACGAAAAGGCTTCACAGCTGCTCGATTCTCTGGGTATCCCGGCAGATGCGGCACAGGAGCTTTCAAGCTGCTCTCTTGCAGTACAGCAGATGATCGCAATCGCCCGAGCCGTCGATATGGACTGCGGCATCCTTATTCTGGATGAACCGACGTCCTCTCTTGACGATGATGAGGTGCAGAAACTCTTTGCACTTATGCGTGAACTGAAGGCCCGCGGTGTGGGAATAATTTTCATTACCCACTTTCTTGAACAGGTATATGAAATCAGCGACAGGATCACTGTGCTTCGCAACGGGAAACGTGTCGGTGAGTACGAGACCTCTTCACTTCCTCAGATAGAATTGATTTCAAAGATGATGGGAAAAGATCTCGATGATATCTCAAGGATAAAGAAACTTGACAGCTCCTCGGTTTTGACCGGTATCCCGGTATGTGAAGCGAAAGCGCTTGCGAGCAACGCTGGAGTGAGACCCTTCAATTTTGCGATCAGAAATGGTGAGGTGAACGGCTTCGCCGGTCTGCTCGGTTCTGGGCGGAGTGAAAGTGTGCGAGCTATTTTCGCCGCCGATAAAGTGATCGGAGGTGAAGTGATGATGAATGGGAAGCCTGTGAAGATCAGGACGCCTTTACATGCCATGAAACAGAGAATCGGGTACCTTCCTGAGGACCGCAAGGATGACGGTATTATCGCAGACCTCTCGGTGCGTGATAACATCATCCTGGCGCTGCAGGTGAAACAGGGGCTTTTCAAACCTTTCTCTCTGAAACAGAAGGAGGAGTTTGCAGATGAGTATATCAGGCAGCTGAATATCAAGACACCCGGCACCGAGACCCCAATAAAATCTCTCTCCGGAGGAAACCAGCAGAAGGTCATTCTGGCCCGTTGGCTCCTGACGCACCCTCAGTACCTGATATTGGATGAACCGACTCGGGGAATCGATGTGGGAACAAAGGTGGAGATCCAGAAACTTGTCATCCGTCTCGCCGAAGAAGGGATGGCCGTTACTTTCATCTCTTCGGAAATCGACGAGATGCTGAGAACCTGTTCAAGGCTGATCGTCATGAAGGATCGAGAAATCGTCGGGGAACTCAGCGGTGAGAATCTGACGGAAAATGATGTCATGCAGGTGATAGCTCAGGGAGGTAATACGAAATGAACACAGTGAAAGTCAACCTGTCCCATCTTTTTCTTCCCCTTTCTGTCATGGTTCTCCTGATCATCATCAACCTGATAAAGGGAGCCGATTACTTCAGTATCACCATGGTGAACGGGGCCTTCTATGGAAATATCCCGAACATTCTGTTCGGTGCCTCGGAGCTGGTCATCCTTTCAATCGGGATGACGCTGGTCACCGCATCCTCGCAGGGACAGGATATCAGTATCGGAGTGGGAGCCACTATAACTTCCGCGATCTTCGTCATGTTTGTACTGAATGCGGGAGAAGTCACCCTGCTCACCATTCTGGGGGGCTTTCTTGTCAGCTGTGCTGCCGGATTAGTCCTTGGAGCATTCAACGGCATCCTGGTTTCAGTATTCAAAGTACAGCCTATGGTCGCTTCCCTTATTCTGTTCACAGGAGGAAGGTCCATCGCTTTCATGATTGACGGAAAATTATCTCCCATCCTTGCAAATGATATATCGAACAGAATCGGCACAGTGATCCCCGGAATACCGGTGCAGACACCCATCCTGCTGACTGCAGCCTTCATCATTATTGTAGCAGTGGTTTTCAAGACGACGAATCTCAGACTCTATGTCGAATCGGTAGGGATCAACCCGAATGCAGCCCGCCTGAACGGTATCAACCCGAAAAAGATCATCTTCCTGACTTTCCTGATCATGGGGATCTGTTCTGCAGTCGCAGGGTTCATCGCAGTGAACAAGGCAGGACGTCATGACAGCGTGAATCTGCTCAAACTGATCATGATGGATGCCATTCTGGCCGTAGCGATAGGAGGGAACTCTCTGGGGGGAGGGAAGTTCAGTGTTACGGGATCGATTATCGGTGCATACACAATAGAGATGATGAACAGGACATTGCTGAGGCTGGAGATAGATCCAGCAATGATCAAGATCTTCAAGGCCGTGTTCATCATTATCCTCATGGTGGTTGCTTCTCCCGTAGTGAGAGCGTATGCCGCGAAAGTCCTTGACCGGTTTCGCACCGGGAAGGCTGAGGTCCATTCAGATGCAGCAGCAGGGGGGAAGTAAGATGGAATCAATGAACGTGATCAAAAAAAGAACAAGACTCTCGAACTCCAACCTTCTCTTTCTCATTGCCGCCATCATATTCGTCCTGATGTATCTGTTCGCAATCATCAGTTTCCCCCGCAGTTTTCTGCAGTTCCAGACGTTCTTCGATCTTTTCAACCTGAATGCTCCGCTCATCATCATGACCCTGGGATTAAGTATCGTCATGATCGGCGGAGGTATCGACATTTCCATCGGTTCGGTCTGCGGTCTGGTGACGATGGCCTGCGCTGTGCTGTTGGAATCACGATTCGGGAGCATCGGAGGTGCGGTGCTGCTCGCAATGGGCATAGGTCTCGCCTTCGGCATCCTGCAGGGTTTTCTCATTGCCTATCTCGAGATACAGCCGTTTATCATAACCCTGGCAGGACTGTTTCTCGGGCAGGGAGTGCTTACGACACTTCACAAGGATCCGATAAACGTGACTCTGCCGAGCTTTGTACGTCTGCGCGATTTTAATTTCGTCATCTCATGGCTCGGTACGAAAAACCGACTCGGTGTGTTCATTCCTTGTGAGATAAAGCCGGGTGTCATCATCATTGCGGTGCTCCTTGTGCTCCTTGCCTCACTCATGAAGTGGTCCCGTTTCGGACGAAACGTCTACGCTGTCGGCGGCAGCAGCCAGAGCGCGGTCATGCTCGGCATCAACGTGAAAAGAACAATATTCCTGACCTACGTGATATGCGGACTTACTGCCGGTATCGCAGGTCTGGTGTATATCATGACAACGGGAGCAGGCAATGTAGGAAATGCATCAGGAGCTGAGATGAAAGCGATCGCCTCAGCCATCATAGGGGGCACGCTTCTCAACGGGGGAGTAGGGAACCTGCTCGGAGCGCCGATAGGTACGCTGACTCTCCTTGTGATCAATGAACTGATCCGTGCAGCAGGGGTTCAATCGAACTTCCAGGCGATAGTGAGCGGACTCCTGCTCTATCTGTTCATTGTTCTGCAGAGCATCATCATGTCGCTTCGGGATAGAAGCGGGTTCAAGCTCCTTCTTCCCTCATGGCTGCTGCTGAAAAAGGGCGAAACCTGATGGAGCCGGGAATGAACTCCCGGTTTCAGGTACGCTGGGTGTTTCCTGTTCTAAATTCACGGGGTGAAATACCGGTAGTCTTTTTGAATATGAAGCTGAAGTAATGGGGGTCCCCGAAGCCTGCTTCGTAGGCGATGTCCGCACTTCTGAGATTGGTTGTCAGCAGCAGATCCTTTGATCTGCTGATACGGACCTGGGTAAGGTATTCAATGAAGGTTTCTCCGGTTTCCTGAGAGAAGATCGTACTGAAATGGTTCGGGCTCACGTTCACAACTGAAGCCACAGAGTGAAGGGAAATATCCTGGTCGGCGAAATGTGTGTTGATATACTGTTTCGCTTTCTGAATCATGGCATAGTACTTTCCCGCCGCTCTTGATTCTCTGAAGCTGATGAAGGCATCGAGAATCTGGCGCACACCATCGCAGAATGTCTCCTTTGAGCCGGCTATATCGGACAGCTGTGTTTTCTGTGACAGCGAGGGAATAACCTCCTGAATATCACCGCCAAGTTCCTCAATTATTTTCGATATGGCAACGATAAGGTCACAGAGAAGGTAATAGCCTATAAGCGTAGCCTGAAAGGGGGTATCACCTATCATTTCGATATATTGAGATATGACTCCGTCGATCCCTGATTTTTTCACATATTTCAGTTGTTCTGATATAGGGCTGCCGTCCAGTTTCAGAAAATCAATCTCTGAAAAGGAGTGCAGGTCCTGGGTTCCTATGATAAGTTTCTGGCCTGTCTTTACCAGAAACTTTATGGCTTGTTCCGCATCGGCATAAGACCGGGGAAGGCCTGTGATTCGTTCAACCACGGAACCGATTCCTATTGCAGCCAGGCAGTCGGTACTCCGTTCAACCTCGTATTTGATGGCCTGGCCGAAGGTGTAGGCAGTCTCCTCAAGCGGTTCGGATCCGATCTGCTTCAGCAGAAGTATGATGGTATCTCTGCTTTGAGAGAAGCAGATCACTTCTTCCTGACTGTCGGACAGAGTGCTGATCTTTACCTTGGCAGCGATCAGGTCAGAATAGGTTTCGGCGGGAGCTGAGAGTTTTATGATGGCGATGAGATAGCCGTGAGCGATCAGGTCGATTCCCATGTCACGTCCCTTTTCCAGCGCATCCTCGGTCGAAACGATACCGGTCGCAAGGTCACAGAGCCAGTGTTCCCTGATAAGGTCCGAATTGGACTGGGCCTGCAGTTTCAGGTTCTCAATACTTGAAAGCCGAACGTTCTCTTCTTCTATTGTCTCAACGAGTTTGTTGAGTGTCGCAGACATATCTGCAGCTGAAACAGGTTTAAGAATATATTCGTCAACACCGATGGAGATTGCCTCCTGGGCGAAATGAAATTCGTCATGACCGGAAAGGATGATGATCTTGATCCAGGGAAGGATCTTCTTTATGATCCTGGAAAGGGTAAGGCCGTCAACAAAAGGCATCTTGATATCAGTGATAAGGATATCGGGCTTCACATCCTTCATGATAGACAAGGCCATCTCTCCGTCTGAGGCCTCCCCTGCAAGGACGAAAGGCCCGCTCATCGACTGTATGCTGTTCCTCAACCCCTCACGGACGACGATCTCGTCTTCTACGATAAATACCTTATACATGGATATCAACCTCAGGCACGCTGAAATGAACGGTGGTACCTTTCCGGTACCGGCTCTCGATCTTCAGCTGTGTACTTGCATCGTAATAGAGCTCCAGCCTCTTGTTTACATTATAGAGCCCATAGACATCACTCAGCTCTTCGGGGTCAGTGGAACTGCTGATCTGCTTCATGATATGTTCAAGAAATTCTTCACTCATCCCGATCCCATTATCTTCAACCGAGAAACAGAGGCGTCCGTTTTCTCTCCACCCTTTCACTGACAGAAATCCTCTTCCCCGCTTGTTCTTTATTCCATGGTAGAGTGCGTTCTCGACAAGGGGCTGCAGCACGAGCTTCAGAATCGGCAGTTTTTCCATCTCCGGTTCATATATGATCTCATAGTCCAGGATATCGCGGTACCTGATCTTCTGGATCGTGAGGTAGCTCCTTACATGCTCGAACTCTTCACCGACTGTGAGGAAGTCCTTTCCCTTATTCAGAGAAATTCTGAAAAAGCTGGAGAAAGCGCGGGTTATATCTATGACCTGGTCATTTTTCTTCTCTTCTGCGAGCCAGACGATCGTATCGAAGGTGTTATAAAGAAAGTGGGGAGTAATCTGGGCCTGGAGGGCTTTCATTTCAGATTTCTGCAGGTTCTGCTGTTCTCTGATATTCTCTTCTATCAGTTCCTTAAGCCTGTCCGCCATGATATTCAGATTGTCTGTCAGTCCATCGAGTTCGCTTACCTGCGGCAGTTTCACCCTGGCGGTGAAATCTCCTTCGGCGATTCGTGTAGAGAGCTTTTCAAGCCTTTTAATAGGTTCGTTGATGCTTGCTGTTACCGAGCGCTGCGTGAAAATCGCAAAGACGGCAACAAGAAAGACGGTAAAAATCTGAATGACCGTGAGTATGAAGGTGACACGCTTGTTATGCTCGTTCGTCAACGTGGCTGACTCGATCACGCGTACGATGAAATCCTGAAGAATATCGGAGATGAGGGCGGAAACACCGCGAATCTCATCCAGGCTCTCTTCATTCTCACTGACCGGAGAATTGTCCGCCATCTGATCCCCGAGTCTGTCCACATTGAGTTTCAGCGTCTCGACAGCCCTGCCGGCAACCTCGAGCATCTGCCTGTTCTCTCTTTCTTCGGTCGTTTCCATAATATCTGGATCAATCACTTTTTCTGTGGGATGAAGTTATGGAGTATCAAAGAATAGGAGAAGAGGAAAAAGAGGGTGTTGCGATTGCATAAGAAGGGGCCATCCCTGTATTGTTAAGTTACCAAACAAAAACGTACAGGAAGACAGCCCCGCATGCAATATATCATGTTCCCCTCAGGATTGGTAGGCTTTACCAACGACAAGACTGAAATAGTACAGACCACGACAGACAGAGAGATGTACCTGCTTTACGGGCAGTTGGAAAGCAGTGTAGATCAATGCTCTTGTCTTCATTGCGGCACGCATATGCATATCCAGGGCAGTTATGAGGTTACTCTCAGACACCTATGCTTCGGACATCGAATGAGCTGCCTGAGGTTTACAAAACTCCGGTACCTATGCCCATTATGCCGAAAGACGAGGATGCAGGAAGTCCCTTTTCAAGCTCAAGGACATAGAATCAGCGTAGAGTTACTGACCTATACAAAGGATCTACTGGCTTATGGACTTACGAACAAAGAAGTTGCATACCTGACCGGTCTTGGCAAGAATACCGTCAAAAATATTGACCTACAGCGACTTAAGGACCGTTACACCATAGATGGCACTCGCCTGATCAAACCTGAGAAGCAGGCGAGAATTCTGGGTATAGACGAGTTTAAGCTTCACAACGGACACCAGTATGCGGTAGTGATCATCGACATGGAGAGCGGACACATCCTATGGCTGGCGCATGGGAAGAAGAAGGCCTCAGTGCATGCTTTCATCGACCATGTCGGTGAAGAATGGATGGACGATGTCGAGGCTGTTGCCTGCGATATGAACAGCGATTTTCAGGAAGTCTTCGAAGAGCGCTGCGCCCATATTCAGCCTGTCTTTGATCACTTTCATCTTGTCCGCAATTTCAATGACAAGGTAGTGGGGCAGATACGTAAGGACGAACAGAAAAGACTGATTGCCGAGGGTGACCTGGAGGGAGCCAAGTCACTCAAGGGATGCAAGTACATCCTCGCCTCTTCGAAGCAAACCCTTGCAAGGAAAGATGAAAATGCAGGAAAGGTCATCAACGAAGGCTCATCCCTATTCAGCAGGGAACCCTATGTCCTCAAAGGTGGGCATCTGGACAAGTATGAGGAGCTTCTCAGTCAGAACAAGCTTCTGTTCACCCTGGATTTGATCAAGGAAAAGCTCAGCGGAGCCTATAAGATGACCGATGAACCATCCATGGCTAAAGCTATTTCTGAAATCATGGATATGTGCTGGAGTTCCAAGAACTCCCACCTGCGGTGGTTCAGAAGATTACTGGATAATCACTTTGAAGGAATAATCGCTCACGCCACGTATGCGATCTCTTCCGGTAAGATTGAGGGTGTCAACAACCGAACGAAAACCTTACGGAGAAAAGGCTATGGGTATGCTGATGATGAATACTTCTTCCTCAAGCTCTTTGGGGCTAGCAGGAAGACCTACGTCAGGAACCCCGTCGCTCACAGAATCCCACAAAATTTATGATTGAACCTAATATCTTCAAGACTCTTGTTGATGCCGTCGATGATCTCGTACTGCATACCCTCCTCGAATTTCTTGTTTCCCGCCACGATATCCCATATCTCATTGGAGACGTCCATTTTCACTGTCTGGTTGAGACTGTTCGTCTTACTTACGTTGGTAATGATCTGGTCATACCGGGTCATCTGGACAACGAATGAGACTACCGTGATGAGAGGAGGAACGATCATCAGGAGGATGATGATGACGTATGATATCTTGATTCTTTCCTTGATGCTCGTACTTTTGAATACAGAGAAAATCTTATCAATGACGGATAGCCGGCTTTTCATATCAATACCCGCGCGGCTCGATGAGTGATAGGTCATCGGTTTCGTAAAACACTTCTTCCTTCACATACTGAAGCCGCGGGATTTTTTCTCCTGCAGCCAGCCTCTGGGCCAGTTTGATAATATCGGGTCCGGTTTTCGGGTTGCACTCTATAACGCAGTTCACCTTCCCCTCACGGAGTGCATCGATCGCAGCCTGCTGTGCATCGATAGTGACAATGACGATATCTGTACCGGGATGGATTCCCTTCTCTTCCATCGCTTCGATGGCTCCCAAAGTCATTCCATCATTATGGGAGAATATCACGTCGATATCCTCGTCCATCTCGAGGAATTCAGTAGCCAGTTCGTATCCCTTAGAACGCAGGAAATCACCCGATTTACTGTAGATTATGTTGAATTCGGGATGGGTGCTCAGAACCTCTCTGAAGCCTTCGGCTCTCCCCGTAGCGACAGAAGAGCCTTCGGTGCCGAATAATTCAACTATATTGATAGTCTCTCCCGTCTCGTCGAAGCGTTCCATTCTATCTTTGAACTTGTCGAGCAGAAACAGCCCTGCATTGCGACCTTCCTTCAAACTGTCGGTTCCGATGAACCCTGAGTATAACGAGGGATCGGAAACATCGATCTTCCTATCGGTGACCAATACAGGTATCCCGGCATCCCTTGCTTCCTGCAGTACATTATCCCATCCGTCCGTAACGATCGGGACAAAAGTGATCACATCGACCTGATACGCTATAAAGGAGCGTAGCGCCTTTATCTGATTTTCCTGTTTCTGTTCTGCATTGGCATACACAAGCTGTACGCCGTTTTCAGCTGCCGCATCCTGAATGGAACGGGTATTGCAGGTTCTCCAGGCACTCTCAGCTCCGATCTGAGAAAACCCCACGATGATACCGTCATCGTCTCTCTGTGAGGAATTATTCTTCTGTCCACTGCAGCCAATATAGGAGAATAAAGCAAAGATGATACACAGGATATAGAGCAGCTTACGGCCGTGTCTCGTAAGATACATTATAGATACAATCCTTTTGTTTATACCTTAACTCATTATACATGACACCTCATGGCATTCAAGAAAAAACAGAAAGCACACATGAATGGAAATGACAGAGACCGCAACAGAATCCTTGGAGTCGCCATATTGAAATGTTGACAGTTCCCACATGCGGCAATATATCCATGTGTGAGAAATGCGCTTGTACCATCTCTATTTACGTGCGGTGTAGAAATACCCTGACGATCTTGATGCAGAACACATACCACGGGATAAGGGATAGGAGAGAGAATATCATGCCGATCATCCCGAAGGTCGATGGTACCGCCATCAGGATAGCGGATACGAGACCCAGCATTGCAGTTCCCTTTGTGAAGAGCGGACTTTTCAGCATGACAAGGGAATAGAGCAGGAGAGCGAATGCATTCAGGAAGTAATAGACGGTAAATGCAGTCCCTCTCCATTCGAGGAGCAGGACCTGCACTGTCTGCTTCAAGCTCTCCAGCGTATTTCCATCGACTCCTGCTGGAATGTTTCTGGTGAGAAAGAACATCTCAACGCTCTTGTTTGATGCGAAGTAAGCGGCAATCCCGACCACGCCGAGGAGGAGGGCGAGAAGGCTCAGGCTTCTGTTCTTCTTCATAAGCAATACGGTCAGACCAAGGTAAAGGACAGAAAGAATCACGATATTGATCAGGTAAAGGACGTCCATGTGGATCAGACCGAGAAGCGGGTTGTTGATGAAAAGCTGAATCCAATCCCCGTTCGTCTGAGGCATGGGAAAGAATGATAATACAAGGATCTGAATCGGTATGAGCACGAGCATGATCAGTGTCAGAACGCCGGTTATCCTCAGCAGGCTTCCCCATTCATTCGAAAGTTGATTTCTCTCTTCCATCAGTTATCCCTCCTATCCTGACTGCAGTCGAATCTGCTTGAGTAGATATCCTAACCCGTGATTTCTGAAGAAACAAGGGCAAGGAATTTAGAGTGCAGTCCGATCGGGAATTCATTCGGGAAAGCTATAACTCTTTTTGAATAATATCGTTAACTCTGGTAGAATGAGTATGGAGGTCAATCATGACAGTGAATATCACAGAAGCAAAAGCGACATTCTCGGAACTCGTTGCACGAGCCAGCAGCGGTGAAAGGGTTGTTATTGTGAAAAACAATCTGCCTCTGGCCGATCTTGTTCCTCATACGATAGAAAAACCACGGGAACTCGGCCTGGCAAAAGGATTATTCACCGTTCCCGAAGGTTTTGATGAATCAGACCCTGAAACTGCAGGTATCTTCTACTGAGTCTCAACAGTGTAGACTCAGTCCTCGCAGTCGAAAGTGGTCATAGCTGTTTTGTGATCTCGTATGCTGGTCGCGAATTCCACATGAATCGGGTGCTCGAGATAGACTTTCAGGTCATCATTGCTCTTCAGATCGACACGGATCATCACATCGGCATTGGAATCTCTTGTCACGATATTCCGCTTTATTTCAAACCCGGTAACTTCGGGTACGGCATCCACAATCGCACTGAAAGCCTGCTCTGCTCTCTGGAAAAATTCTTCGTTCAGATACCCTTCAGTAAAATTCAATAACACGTAATGTTTCATGTGAACGCTCTCCTGTATCTTTTCTCTATCGGATAGATGCCGTTTTCGGTATCTATACACTCTGGCAGTGTAGCGGAAGAAGGAGAGGAAGAAAAGGGAGGGGAGTACCGTTCAATCCTTTATAACCGAGTCAGTTCACGAAACAGTATTCTCGTGTTATATTCCATTCAGAACCAAAGTAGTAGGAGATCACCTGTGACTTACAGATATTACGATGCAGTGCTTGAAGAAGCCATTCATGAATATGATGAGGTGTGGACATATCGTCTGAAGATCGCTGAGGGGGAAGATGTCCCTGAGTTTCTTCCGGGACAGTATGCGCATGTTGCGGCACCGGGGCTTGAAGAAGTGACGAAACCGATGAGACGTCACCTCTCCATTGCTTCCACCCCGGCTGACGGGGAGTTCATCTTTTCCATGGATACGAGCTCACACTCAGATTTCAAGCAGCTGTTCCTTGATGCTCAAAAGGGATCAGTCATAAAGCTGTTCAAGCTCAAGGGAGAATTCACTCTCGAAAACCTTCCGGATAACAGCAGAGTCATCTTCATTGCAGGAGGAACGGGAATCACGCCGGTGAGATCTCTTGTGCGTGCCATGGATCAGCAGAACCTCTCTGTTCCCTGGGACCTCTATTACGTAGGGAGACATTATCTTTTTGCCCATGAGCTCTCTTCGTACAAGGGAAAGACGAATTTTATCGGAAGGGAGAGTGTCCCTCTAATGATTTCTTCCTGTGTTGATGCGTACAAGGCAAAGGGGAAAGGAGATCTGCACATCTACCTGTCAGGCTCTCACTCGTTTGTTGAAGATATCACGGATCAGCTGACAGGAAAGGGAATCCCCTCTGATCATATCAGGACAGAGGATTTCGAATAAGTATATCCCGTCTTCTCTCTTTTTTTCTCACTGTTTCTTTCTGTAGCTCAGGATCGCCCAGAGGTTGAAGATGCCCATCAGTATGGTCAGCGGAATGAACTGCCTGACCAGATCGCTGATACCGCAGCCCCTTAAGTAGACACCCCTGAGTACTTCGATCATATAGCGGAGCGGACTCAGGTAGCTTATGATCTTCGCCCACTCGGGCATGCTTGCAATCGGGGTGAACAGTCCGCTCAGGAAATCGAATATCATGACGAAGAAGAACATCATGAACATAGCCTGCTGATAGGTATTCGCATAGTTCGAGATGATCAGACCGAATCCGGAGACGGTGAAGACGAACAGGATGGCGGCAAGGTAGAGGGTGGGGATACTCCCTGTCGGGAACAGCTTCCAGGCGACCCGTGCAAGGATGATCATGAGGGTGAAGACGAAGAGTCCGATGATCCAGTAGGGGATCAGCTTGGAGAGGATGAGAGTCATTTTCTTCACAGGTGTGACGTTCATGCTCTCAATGGTCCCTGCTTCCTTCTCTCCCACGATATTGAGGGCGGGGAGGAATCCCGTGATCAGAAGGAGTCCTATGACCATCAGAGCGGGTACCATGAAAGCGGGGTAGGAGAGGTTAGGGTTGTAACGGAACTGCGGTACGGTCGTCACGCCGGCAGGTGAGGAGGCTATGTCCTGATGTTCACCTATGACTTCCATAGTGAATGAGTTGATCACACTACTGAGGTACAGGCTCCCGAGGCTCCCTTTCGTACCGTTCACGGTATCTGCTGAGATCAGGAGGTTCGCTTCCTTTCCCCCTTCCAGATCATCACCGAAGCCGTACGGGATCTCAAGAATCGTATCTGCCGTTCCCAGTTCAACCATTCTCAGTGCATCAGCGTCGTTATAGCAGTACGCTGCGATACGGAAATAATCGGTTGCGTCGATCTTGCCTGCCAGCCGTTGTGAGACCATACTTCCGTCATGGTCTACGATCGCCACATTGATGTTCTTGATCTCGAAATTAGCGGCGAACGGGAGGACCAGCAGCACCATCATAGGAAACATGAATATCATACGGGGAAGGAATGAGTTACGTCTGAACTGGATGAATTCTTTCTGTATCAGATATTTCAGCATGACTACTCCAATCGGTGTTTGAATTTCTTCAGGCTGACGACCAGGAAGAAGGCAGCCATCAGGGCGAGTATCCCGAGCTCATTCACAATGGAACTCAATCCGAGTCCCTTGATCATGATCTTTCTCATGGCGGCTATATACCACCTGGTCGGGATGAGGTGTGAGATCGCCCTCAGGACGATCGGCATCGATTCAGTGGGAAACATCATTCCGGAAAGGAGCATGACCGGAAGCATCATTCCCATACCTGAGATCAACAGAGCGACAAGCTGTGAGTTCGCTATGGTCGATATCATGATCCCGATGAGAAGTCCGACAAAGATATAGAGAAGAGAGACGATGATCAGGGCAAGCCAGCTTCCCCTGACCGGGACGCCGAGAACGGTCATCGACATGATCAGGCTGCTCACCAGATTTATACAGGAAAGTACGAAATAGGGTATGGTCTTTGCAAGTATG
The DNA here is from genome assembly GCA_963677695.2 of Sphaerochaetaceae bacterium. GTDB lineage: Bacteria > Spirochaetota > Spirochaetia > Sphaerochaetales > Sphaerochaetaceae > SABI01. The sequence goes on from CAXXUJ010000001.1 coordinate 1,295,486, forward strand.
ACCGAAGTCGGGTGCATGGGTGAGACAAGGAGTATTTCCATTGTTCCCGATTCCTTCTCCCGTGCTATCGAGATGGAGGTCATCATGGCGCAGATAAGGAGGAGAATCATGCCCAGCACGCCGGGAACGAAGTTATATGCCCCCTTCATTGCCGGGTTGTAGAGCAGCCGTGTCTCCACTGCGATTTTTACTGAAGATAGAAGGGGCGTGCTTTTCTCCTGAACCCAGCTCTGGATGATGGCCTGAGCATACTGAGTGAGTGAATTTGCTGTATTCGGATCGCTTGCATCGGTGAGTATGGCGATCTGAGCTGTACCGTCACCGATTCTTAAGTGTTCGAACCTGGGAGGGAACATCAGAATGAGTCCTGCCTCTCCTCTTCTGAATGCCTGATCGGCTGCCGCCTCATCCGCAAGATATCCTCCGAACGTGAAATAGGAACTTTCAGAGAGTTTCTCTATGATCTGTCCCGCCGATATATCGCGTGAGGGATCGACTGCCATGAAGGTAGTCCCCTTCACCTCTGTTGTCATGGCAAAACCGATGAGAATGAGCATGATGATGGGGGTGACAAGGAGTATGATCAGTGTCCACCGGTCGCGCAGGATGTGGTGAAATTCCTTCCGTATGAAGGCGCCGAGAGCGTGCATCAGTCATCCCCCCTTTTCGCCTTCCTGGCAACCATCCTGAATACCTCGTCCATCGACGATACCTGGTGGTACTCTTTCAATCGGAGGGGTGAATCGAGGGACTCGATCCTTCCGTCAACCATGATCGAGACACGGTCGCAGTACTCGGCTTCATCCATATAGTGGGTCGTGACGAAGACAGTGATTCCCCTCTCGGCTGCTTCATAGATCATCTCCCAGAACTGCCTGCGGGCAGCAGGGTCGACGCCTCCGGTAGGCTCGTCGAGGAAAACGATTCCGGGGTCATGGAAAATGGATACGGAAAAAGCAAGTTTCTGCTTCCACCCGAGAGGAAGGCTCGCAACAAGACTATCCTTGTGATCACTCATTCCAAGCTCCGTGAGAAGCAGGTCTCTTTTCTCCCTGATTTCTCCCTTTCCCATGCCATAGATGCCGCCGAACAGGCGGATATTCTCTGCAACGGTCAAATCCCCGTAGAGGGCGAATTTCTGACTCATATACCCGATCCGCCGTTTTATCTTCTCACTCTCTTTGTTGACATCGAATCCTGCGACACTTCCCGTGCCGCCGGTCGGTTTCAGCAGACCGGTGAGCATTCTCATTGCAGTTGTCTTGCCTGCACCGTTTGCACCGAGAAAACCGAAGATCTCACCCTCGGCCACATCAAAGGAGATATGGTCGACTGCAGTGAAGGAACCGAACTTCTTCGTCAGCTGTGTAACTTCTATCGCTTTCATCTCTGACCGCCTTGTGCCATTAGAGAGAGGAAACGGTCCTCGATGGAAGGGGTGATGTTCTCAATACTCACGTTGTTCTGTCCGTGTCCGCTCAGATAGGAAGTGATATCTTCTTTTTCTACACTTCCCCGTTCGGTACTGAAGTGGATTGAGCTTCCGAAGGAGAAGCAGGTGCGCCCGGCGGGATGCTGTTTCAACAGAGGGAGGAGGGTATTGAGACGTTCAGCATGCACGGACCAGAGGTCATCGGGGAAATGGAGAGAGAGCTCCTGAGGGGAGCCGGTCTCGAGTATAAGACCATCTGAAATGAGAGCGATACGGTCACAGAGTGCTGCTTCGTCCATGTAGGGGGTCGAGACCATGATCGATATTCCCTCTGTGTTGAACCTTTTCAGCATGGTCCAGAATTCCCTTCGGGAGACTGGGTCTACCCCGGTGGTCGGTTCGTCGAGGAAGAGGATGGAGGGGCGGTGGACAAGGGCGCAGCAGAGGGCGAGTTTCTGTTTCATCCCTCCCGATAAATCTGAAGCTCTGCGGTTTGAAAAGGGTTCCAGCTGTACCCAGATTTCCTGTATGAGATCGTAGTTCTTCTCGATGGTGGTGTTGAAGACGGTGGCGAAGAACTCAAGATTCTCCTTCACCGTAAGATCCTGATAGAGAGAGAAACGACCCGGCATATACCCGACGATCTTCCGTATCTGCCAGATATCTTTAAGCACATCGCAGCCTTCGACGGTGGCACTCCCTGCATCAGGAAGAAGGAGGGTCGTGAGGATACGGAACAGAGACGTCTTGCCGCTCCCGTCCGCACCTATGAGGCCGAAGATCTCTCCCTTTCTGACTTCGATATCGATTCCTTTCAGGGCGTGGGTCTTTCCGTACTGTTTCTGTACACCGTGAGTGGTGACAGCATACTCATTCATCCTTACCTGTCCTCTACGATAGCACCGTACATGCCCAGTTTCAGATAACCGTCATTCACTAACGATACCTTCACAGCGTAGACCAGAGATGCACGCTCGTCACGGGTCTGGACCGTCTTCGGTGTGAACTCTGCGGTATCGGAAATCCAGGAGAGCTTCCCTTCATATATTCTGCTTTCATCAGTACCGTAGTCGATCATCACCTTCAGAGTATCACCGAGAGCGAGGGTGGTGAGCTGACCGGAAGTGATATAGGCTCTCAGGAACATATGATCCAGGTCCGCGACCTTGAAAAGCGGCTTCCCGACCGCAGTGAACTCACCCGCTTCGGCGTAGGTCGCTATCACAGTCCCGTTCAGGGGACTAGCGATCTCACTCTTCGCTATCTGATCGTCAAGGCGTGAGATCTGGTAGGTCAGTGAAGCGCTCTCGCTTTCCAGTCCCTGTGTGCTTTTTTCCAGAGTCTGCCTCTGTGCGTTGAGTTGAAGGGTGAGGGTCCTGACCTGGGAAGAGATATCATCAAGCTGCTTCTGGCTTGCGGCGGAGGCCGCAACGAGTCGGGTAAACCGCTCTTCTTCCGTCTTTGCCGTTGCAAGCTGCTCTTCAAGAGATGCAAGCTGAACGTCGATATCGGGTTTCTGGCTCTCTACTCTCTCCCTGGTGGCTATCACCTGACTGCGCTGCAGCGTGAGCTGTGTATCATCTATCTTTCCGATGATCACCCCTTCGGTGACTTCACTTCCCTCAGTCACATCGAAGGAGAGAAGGCGGCCGTTCCCTTCAGCACTTACCGTCACTTCCTGAGCTTCAAGTGTGCCTTCGGCAATCGTGATCTCTTCTGTCGGAGTGCATGAGACGAGGGTCAGTAATAGGAGTGCGACTAGGGTAAACTGTTTCATTTCTATAATTCTCCATTTCCTTCGATAAGACTTAGTTCGCTGTAAGCCGAAAGGAGTTCTATCTCGTGCTGTGCTTTCAGCATCTGGGCCCGATTCAAATCATCCAGCTCCTGAATAAGGTCGGATGCTGCTTTCGTACCTGTAGCTATGTTCGCTTTGATCGACTCTTTGATCCGCTCCCGGCGGGCTATGATCGTTTCATCCATACTGATCGTCTGTTCCAGCTGGTCGATCTCGGCAAGTTTCTGGTGTAGTTTGATCTCCTCTTCCATCTGGAACTGTGAGATCTGCGTTCCGATCAGATTCTTTGAGGCTTCGATCTTATTGGTCTGGGACCGGTAGGTGTAATAGGCATCGAGGTTGATCGTTCCTCTCACTCCCACGATCCACCATCCGGAGGGATTCGGGTCGAGCATGTTCAGTGCTGGTTCGCTGTACCCTGCCTGAGCGAATACGTTGACCTTAGGGAATAAGGTGGAGGTGAGCACTGTGTGCTGCGCATCAAGTACATCAAGTTGCGACTGAAAGAGGGCGAATTCCTTTCTGGACGGAGAGATCCCAATTGATTTCACAGCAGGAAATTCAGGAGTAAGGAGCTGGGCATCGGGTGCGATCTCGATCCCGCTCAGACGGGAGAGGGAGTAGAGGGCATTCTCTTTCTTCGTTTGGAGAGCGAGGACCTGCTGAGCAACATTCAGCTGCTCGATCTCGATTGCATCCACATCGGAGAGGGTTGCGAGTCCGTTGGTGTAATAGGAGCTCATCTTGTCGTGCATGCTTGTCAGCTCATCCTTGAGCAGTCCCTTGGTATCGAGCTGGCTGTTAAGGAGGAGTACGGAGAAGTAGGTTTCGCGCACAGCGCTCCTCAGGGACTCAAGTCCCACAGCTATCTGACCTTTCTTCACTTCGCTCTCTGCTACGAGGGCTTCTTTTCCTGCCTTGATTGCTCCTCCGTCAATCAATATCTGACTCACTTCTCCCACTAACTGGAACTGGTTGACATCCCCGTTCAGTGTGACTGTTCCGATTGTTGCCGATATGGCATCGGACTGCGTGGTTGCCTTACCTGAGAGTGTCATCTTCGGCAGGTACTGTGCATTGGAACTGCTGATATCAGATTGTTCTGTAAGGTTGATCCACTGAGTCTGCTGCGAGAGGGGATGATTCAGCAGTGCACTCTGCTCACACTCTTCCAGGGTGATATCCTGAGAGTAGAGGGGAAGGATCATCAGGGCGGTGAGAGCCGTGATACCTATGCGTTTCAATCTTTGTCGTTTTTTCATGATATATCCTGTGGTGACAGGCTGAGAAGGAGGATGCGGGCATTCTCTTTTCCCCGTTCCTTTCTTTCAGATTCCCTGTCGGTGTCGTTTGATTGGAGGAGATGATTCAGAAGGGGAGGGAACAGTATGGAACCGATATTCAACGAAGCCATTGTCAGAAGAATATCGAACAGTGTTGTGTTTCTGACCCTTCCTTCCTGTATTTCAACAGTGAGTTCTTTCTGCAGTGAGGGTACGATCTTTGCAAGGCTCTTCTGGATGATATCCTTGAAAGCCTCCAACCGCTCAGGATTTGTCCGTATTTCATTGAGAATGAAAAGGGGAAGCTGTGGGTTCTTTGAAAGGTTTTCATAATGACCCTCTGAAAGGTGTCTGATCTTTTCTAGAAAGGGGAGATCACTTTTCAACGGTTCCATGAACCCTGCGAGGAAGAGGATCAGTTTCTTCTCGAAGATCGTCTGGAAGAGTTTTTCCTTGCTTCTGAAGTAATAATTGATGAGTGACTGGTTGCACCCGACTTCTCTCGCTATATCATTTGTTGAAGTGAGGCCGAATCCTTTCACAAGAAAGAGGCGCTCAGCTGTTTCCAGTATGGTCTGTTCCATTGATGTATCTGTCATCTTTGATACCCCTATTTAATAACCTTATTAAATCATTCTATTAATCATGTCAAGAAGGGAAACAGGAAAAGAATTGGAAAAATGATTTTGGAAACAGACGTATCTATGGTATCAATGAGAGAGAAGGAATTCTCATGTCCCGTAACGGGCTGTGAGATGTTCCTATGATGAATAACACAAGGAGATACTCGTATGATTATAGATACCATAGAAAATCTCGGTCGCTACGAAGCTCTGATGAGCAGCGGCTCCGCCATTGCTGATTTTATTGCCTCTTCCGATATGGCTCAGTTGAAGGATGGGAAGTACCCGCTCACTGAATCGGGCTGTGCAGCCCTGGTCCAAAGGTATTCCACTCAGCCGATAGAGGATTGCAGCTGGGAAAGTCACCGGGAGTTTGTTGATATCCAATGTATCATGTCGGGTACCGAAGTGATGTACTGGATACCCGTTGAGGAACTGGAAAGTGACGGAGGGTATGATGCTTCCAAAGACAAGGAAGCGTACCTTTCAGGTCCTTCCGGTTCGAAAATCACTCTGCCCCCCGGCTGGTTCGCTTTCTTCTTCCCCGGTGAAGGTCATATGGCCAAGGTCGCCGCTAGCGAACCTGAGGACGTTGAGAAGATAGTGATCAAGGTTCCCGTCGCTGATTTCAGATAGGACTTTTCACGTACTCGACAATGGTCTGTGCTCCCTCATCATAATCCTTGAAAAGGCCGATACCTTTTCCTGCGTTGATGGCGGCTCCTATGCAGCTCTCCTCACTCAGATTGAGCAGCTGCACGGGGCGACCGTATGATTTTGCCGCCGCCTGTATCAGGTGACGGTTCTTTCTTATCCCGTTTCCTGCTCCTGCTAAGGTTTCAATTCCCTGATCGATATGAGCAGGGAGTGTCTGATAGTATCGGTACATCTCCTGAACCATTCCCTGAACGAGGCCTTTGACCAGATTGGCGGGGGTGAAGTTCTGGTCTGTGATATTCCGGAAATAGGCATAGCTGTCATCGACTCCCCGTTCACCCAGGAAGAGGGGAAGGCATTCAATCTCCTCATCACTGAAATCGATTTCCATCTCATCCATGATCTTCATGGCATTCTTGGTTTTTCCATCAGAGAACATGGAAGCTGCTGCGGTGAAGAAATCGGAGAGAACCTTGTACGACTTCCCTCCGCAGAGAGAGAAGGCGACATAGATGTATCCTTCATTGCCCAGAGGTCTTGTTTCGAAGCGGGGGTAGGTGTGGTATGCTTCCTGGAACAGAGAGATCTGCCCTGAGGTACCGTAGTTCAGAAGAAGGGTGGTGTTCTTCTTTTTCACTGATCCGAGATAGCTCGCCTGATTGTCTCCGATGGCCTGAATGACAGGTATGCCACGGTAATTTCCGAGAACTTCAGTGGATGAGACGATCGCGGGGATCATGTCGGGATGTTCAAGATCGAGGTTGGAAAGGCTCTCGGAAAGCGTTCCCTTCTCGATATCGCAAATGCCCATACTGGCTCCCAAAGTGATATCGGTCACAGGGGTGTTTCTTCCTGCAAGACGCATGCCGACAAAGTCCCCTATATTGCAGAAGATTTCTGCACTGTCGGGCAGCTGTCCGCTCTTCTCCAATGCATAGTGGGTGACAATCCCGTACCCGGTGTACACTGGATACCCCAGCTTTTCCGATACTGTCGCAGCGATTGTTCTTCCGTCCACGACCTTCAGTCCTCTCGGGTTCTGCCATGTATAGAGGGGGGTGACAGGATTTCCTTCGATATCGACATAGAGGATGCCGTGCATCTGGGAACTGATGGAGATCCCTCCGATCGTATTCTCTGAGGCCTCTATGAGTTCGTCAGTTATCTGATAGATCGCCTTGAGAATCTCAGCGGGGTCCTGGATATATTCAGCCGGGATCGAAGGGAGGAAACAATTCTCCTTCACAACGGTTTTAACTGCCTTCTTCTCTTCCATCGAATAGAGAACGCCGCAGATAGTCGTGGTTCCGATATCTAATCCTATCATGTTCATCGCTCAATCACCTCTCCCTTTACATAATGCGTTTCTGCCTCTTTCGACCGCTTCCCGCTGAACCGCTTCTGAAGCTGACCGAAGGTCTGTTGTCCCAGAGCCTGGAACGGCTGATCATATGCAGTCAGTCCCAGCGCTTCTGACTCTGTAAAATTATCTATCGTGCACACCGGTATGTCTGTATGCCCCAGCCTTATCAGGTATGATTTCAAAACGACTCCGATATGACCGTTCCCGCACAGAAAACCGTCAGCTTCCCCGTGTTGAATCATTGCATTGATATCAATATGTTCCAGCTGATTCTCCCTCAACGCTTCCTGATCCCACGGGAGGGTGATGACCCTGTCCTCAGCTGAGCGGACTCTCTGGAAGCTCTCTTCCCTTTCCCTGCTGCTGCTCATAGAGGAGTTTCCCCATCCGAGATAGACAATCTTCTCAGTGCCTCGCTTTTTCAGGTATGCATAGAGGCTTGTGATCGCATGATGGTTATCGACACTGACTGAGGCTGTGAAATCGTAGTCGAGGATACTGTCGAAGAAGACGACGTTCATTCCCAGTCCGCTGAGACGTTCGATGTGACGGTAGTCGAGGAGGGTGTCATAGGGCCAGAAGACGATGTCCCTGATCCCTTTGAGAAAGAGGGAGAAGAGGACGTCCTTCAGTCCTTCGGCGTTATGGTTGTCGAGCTGCTTGATCACGACAAGGATGCCGTGTTTCTCCGCTTCACTCTCGAATGCCCGGTAGAAGGAGATGAAGAAGGGATTATGGACAGGGACCAGGACTGCTATGATATCGGGCGTGCCCGATTTCCTGGTTTCGAGCGGGGTATAGATCGCTCCGCTTCCCTGGGTGTTGGAGATGTATCCCTCTTCTTCGAGGAGTTTTCTCGCCTTTCGAATCGTTCCCCGGCTTACCGAGAGAGCCTCGGCCTCCTTACGCTCGGGTATCAGCTGCTGGTAGGGTTCGATCTCTCCCGAGTATACGTTCCTGAAGAAGTCGAGGCGGATCTGTGTGTAGAGAGTGTCACTCTGCATCTGATCAGGTTCCCAGTCTCAGGATGATGTCTTCCTGTATTGCGGGGGAGAGGTCAAGAAAATTGACGAAGGTTCCGTGTATTCGCATGATGTAGACACCGGAGGGAGCATATTTCGCAGGGTTCTTGAGAACCTTGCGGAGGGTTTCAGCGGTGGTCACATTGACGTACAGATAGAAGGGTTCAGTTCTTTCCTCAGAGTCTGCGAGGTTGAAGAGGGGATTGAGTATCCTTCGTTTGAAGGCCACTCCCTTATCTTCCAGTTCTTTCTCGGGAAAGTTCGCGGGGTTGATGCCCAGATGACAGGCACATCCCCCGTTCATATACTCATAGGGGAGTTTTCTCAGGGAGAGAAGGCGTGAGTTCATTCCGCTCGTCGCCTCCCCGAACAGGGGATCCACGCCGTAGGCAAGCATCGTGCGTGCCTTCCTTCCGTCCGGAGTAGCCCCGGTCCAGTACCCGTAGAGAAGATGAGTGGAGGGGGAAGACCAGTCGGGTCGGAACGGGTTTCCGAGGTAGTTCTTCTTTTCTCTGACCCGAGCTGACACCTTTTCGATGATCTGAGAAGCTTCTGCGTCCACCGAATCATCATCATTTCCGAACTTCGCACTGCTGAGCAGGTGCTGTCTCAGCACTTCCTCTCCTTCAAAGTCACTCTTCAGTGCCTTCAGAAGATTTTCACACTCTGCTTCACTTTTTGAGGATGCGAAGTCTTCTATCGCCTGGAAGGAGTCGGCGAGGATGGATAGCCCGTGAATAAGGCAGCCGCTTCCATTGTACTTCGTTCCCTGCCTTGTATCATCTCTCAGGTCAATGGCAGTTTCCAGACCACCCATGAAGCAGGAGAGGAAGGGAACCCTGAGGTTCGAGAGGGCACGGGAACAGGCGTTCCCTGCAGTGCTCATCTGATCAAGGGTGTGGTCAAGCTGAAGGTAGAAGAGATTCTTCATATCTGAAAGGAGCTCTTTCGCTGTGAGTTCCCTTCCTGTCAGCTCCGCAGGAGAAAGGGCGAGCTTCGTGCCGGTGATGGTCGAGTGTCCTTCGTTCAATGTGACTTCAAGAACCTTTGCCAGGTTGAGCCAGCTGTTGGTTGAGTTGGCGTTGTCTTTGCCCATGATGATCGGTTCCTGGCAGCCTCCGACCGCATAGTTCTCCGCATCTTCAGGTGCTATTCCCTGCTCGATAAGCATGGGGATCATCGAATCGTCATTGAAGAGGGAGGGGGTCAGCTGACCGGGAGTGAAGAAGAAGTTTCCCATTGTTTCGTACAGTTTTTCCGGGCTGTTCTTGTGGAGCCTGACAGACATGATAGGCTGAGGGTAGCGCCCATGAAAGAAGGCATCCATAATGGCATAGGTCGTCTCATTAGTCAGATCTTCACCGGCAACGTTCCTTCCGCTTAACAGGAGGTTCTGGGAGATCGCCCAGCTCCTATCTCCCACATTGAAGAAGGCGAGAAGGGCCTGGAAGAGGCCTGCGGCGCTCTCTCTGTCTGCCCCATCTTTTTCCCTGTAGGGTTCAAAGAGGCGGTCGATATTGCCTGCCGAGAAGGCATAGGGATTGGGAGATTGTTCAAGGCACATCATCTGCCAGCCGAGGATGAATACCTGGATAGCTTCGAAGAGCGTCTGGGCACCCTTGTTCGGTACCGATGCGAGGGTGTTTCGTATCAGGAGGAGTTCATTCTTCCTGACAGGGTCCTCTTCATTATTCATCTGCCTTTCTGCGATCTCGCGGTAGCGTCCGGCAAGAATTTCCATTGCATCGAGCGAAATCCTCATAGCATCGAGCGTTTCTCTCCTGTCAGCCATGTTATTCTGTGAAGATTTCTCTGCAATGATCTGCTTCAGCCCCTCTGTTCCTACTCTGATGAGCTGAGAAAAATCGGGAATGAGGTGACCTGTCACCTGCTCTACAAAGAAGAGAGCTTCCTCTGTCTGCTTCGCATAGGGAACATAGGCGGCTTTGAGTTGATTCACATAGGGAGTCTTGGAATAATGGTCTATAACCGACATGACTCGATCGTTTGTGAGTCCTTCTTCCTCCCCGAGGTCGCTGAACACGGCAAGGGGGTCACAGTAGCCTTTGAACTCTTCGACCTTGAAGGAGGGATGGATCAGTGCATAGCTGCTTGAAAAACCATCGTTCTGTGTTCCAGCGAACACGGCGTAGTCGCTGATGCTCAGGGGGAGCCGCTCGACAACGGACTTCAGGCGGAGAGCTGAGGCCATCTCAAGTGATGCCCCCTTAGTAACCAGAGAGGCGGTGTCCTTGTGGATCTCAAGCACCTTGAACCAGCCGTTGAGTACCGTAGTCTTCTTCTGTTCCTGAAAGAAACCATCAGCCAGGTTCCCAGCCCTTTTCCCGTTTCCATATATATGCTGCCAATCCATATGTTTTCTCCTTGTATGTTCGAACTCAGGTCGTGATGATGGTGAGTCCGTGTGAGGTAAACTGCTGTGTATATGTGTTCATATCTTCTTTGCTCATACTCTTTTCAGGCCCCCCGTACTCTTCTCCGATCGCTTCCCACTTATGTCTGCCGTAATCGTGATAGAAAAGGAGCTCCAGCTTCACGGTCCCCAGTTGAGTAAGGGGAATAAAGAGCTGTGCGAACTTCGCGATATCTTCCTCAGATGTATTGAAGCCGGGGATCAGAGTGATCCTTGCAAGCATCTGCTGACCACTGGCGGCACACTGCTGCAGGTTCTGAAGAACTGAAGCCCCGTTGTTCTGTATTACAGGGTGTGCGATGGTGAAATCCCAGTGCTTGAGATCGAAGATGAGAAGGTCGATGAAGGGAAGGAGCTCGCAAAGGCGTGGGTGAGATCCATTGGTCTCAAGGGCTGTATGGATACCCTTCTGTTTCAGTTTCTCTAAAAGTTTCTTCAGCTGAGGGAACTGGAGAGTCGCTTCGCCACCGCTTATGGTCACTCCTCCTCCGTCGTAGAAGAGGGGACGGGCATCAACTGCCTTCTTCACCAGATCTTCTATGGTGTATTCGGTTGCAGTGTAGCTTATTCCCTGATTCCGGTAGATATGGATGCATTCCTTTCCTTCGCACTCCTTGCAGTATGCTCTGTCGATAAGCTTTCCATCCCTGATCATCCCGTGAGGGCATACTTCGGGGACAAGGAGATCTTCTTTGACAAAGAAGGATCCCTGAAGGGAGCGTCCTTCGGGATTGCTGCACCAGGGGCAGTCGAAATTGCACCCCTGAAAGTGGTAGATGAGCCGGTTTCCCGGACCATCCTGCGAGTAGTTCCATCCTATCTGGAATAACCTGATATTCATGATTGGTATATTATAACTGTACCAATCAGCTGTCAAGATTTTTTAAGAGGAGTTGAGGACGTTAGGAAAGGGATTATCTTCAGTGCCTGATCAGTAGTGAATGCCGTGAGCCTTGAACAGACACCATACCGTGCTGCCTGCGGTCAGGTTCATTGATTCCACAGTATGAGGGGTCACCTTCGATGCCAGTTTGATTCCTACATCCACCATGCAGTACAGCGAGTCGGCGGAGTTGATGATCTCGGTTACGACTCCCTTGATCTGATTCTGAATCGATATCCCATCAATCTTCCCAGAGGACAGTGCCACTTCATGGGGAGGTACTACTATGGTGAAGCGCTCTGAGGGTGCTTCAGGCACCTTCAGTTCGACCTCGGGCAAGCCGTCAACCTCACATTGGTAGAGACCTTTCTCTATTTTCTTCGGAGTATGGCACTGAATGGTATTCACGATTCCTGAGCTCTCCAGAAGCGTTCTGTTCTCTGAGAGGATATCGAGCACCTGGCCGAAGCCTCTGCAGAGTCCTTTTTCCATGACAAAGATCTGGTCTGTGAGCCGCTGGATATCGGGAAGGTCATGACTGATGACCAGCATGGGTATTTCAAGAACTTCATGAATCTTTTTCAGGTAGGGAAGAATGGAAAGTCTCAGCTGTGTGTCCACAGCGTTGAACGGTTCGTCAAGGAGAAGCATCTCAGGGGAGGTGAGGAGTGCTCTTCCGATACCGACCCTCTGCTGTTCCCCTCCCGATATCTCAGAGGGATAGGCATCAAGGAATTCACCGAGATTGAGCAGTTCCACTACTTCTTCGAGTGTTATTCTCCTTTTCTCCTTCTTCACATACTTCACTCCGAACATCAGATTCTCTTTCACTTTCATGTGAGGGAAGAGGAGTTTTTCCTGAAACACCATCCCGATACGTCGTTCATGGGACGGGATATGTATACCCTTATCAACATCGGAAAGGACTCTCCCGTTGAGAACGATCGATCCCTTTGCAGGTTTCTCTATGCCCGCAAGGAGAGAAAACAGGGAGGTCTTTCCTGCCCCTGAGGGACCGAAAATACCGACAAGACCCCTTCCAAAGTCTGCTTCTATCTTCAGGAGGAAATCTCTTCTCGGCAGTTCGATATTGACTTGGAGGCTCATCTTTTCTCCTCCCTTTTTCCGTAATAATGGGGAGTGGAGAATCTATAGGAGAAGAACATCGCTGCAAAGGAAATGAGTACTGATACGGCAACCATCGCCGCAGCCTCTTTCTCCCTGCCGGGGACCTGCAGGAAGGAGTAGACTGACAGGGGAATGGTTCTTGTTTTACCGAGAATGTTCCCTGCAAATATCATAGTGGCACCGAATTCTCCCAGGGATCGTGCAAATGCGAGAATCACTCCGTTCAGGACCCCCGGCATGATGAGGGGGAGTGTTACCCGGAAGAATACATCCCTTCTGGGAGCTCCGAGTACTTTCGCAACCGTCTCAAGACGGGTATCGACCATCTCCATGGAGACCCTGATGCTTCGGGTGATCAGCGGGAAGGAGACAACCATCGAGGCAATCACTGCCGCAGCCGGAGTGAACGCTATGCGTAGACCGAAGAGAGAGAAGAGAGCGGAGCCTATCACACCCTTCTTCCCAAGAAGCAAAAGGAGGACGTAACCGGTTGTCACAGGAGGCATGACCAGTGGCAGGTTTATCATCCCGTCAACAAGGCTCTTACCCCTGAATTCATGACGAGTCATCCAGTACATAAGAAGCAGGGCAATGGGGAGATTGATCAGGGTTGAGAGGAGTCCTATCCTGACCGATAATAATACTGTAGATATCATCTCACTGCTCAGCATCTATCCTCTTTTACCCTCAATACGTGAATCCGTAGGCGGTATACAGCTTTTTTGCTGTCTCACTTTCCAATAGATAGGTATACAAATCCTTTCCTTCCTCTGAACTCTCAGTAAGGACTGCGCACGCATAGACGATACTCTTGTGAGAAACTTCTGGGAAAGAGCCGACAATTTTCACCTGTGATGATTTTTTCGCATCGGTTTCATAGACGATACCCAGTTCTGTTTCTCCCAGTTCAACCACCGACAGAGCGGCTCTCACATCGGCACCGGGGAGAATCCGATTCTCAAGGGCCTTATCCCATCCATAATAGGCTAGGCTCTCAGCGGCATATTTCCCTGCGGGAACATGTGCCGGATCTCCCATGGAAATCATACCGGAGAAGACTGAAGGGAAATCGAGTGAGGCATCAATATCGATTGTTTCAAGAGGAGAATCGAGTGGAGCAATAAGGACAAGACGGTTTTTCAGGAACGGGGAGGATGCACTGGTCAGACCCAGCTCTTCCACGTACTGCATCCAGGAGAGGGAGGCTGAGATATAGATATCAGCCGGGGCTCCCTGTTCGATCTGCTTGGCCAGTGTTCCGCTCGAAGCGGGGTTGATGTTGACGGCAATCCCCGTCTCATCCGTGAAGGACCGAGCGATATCAGAGATCACATCTGTCGTGCTTGCAGCTATGAACACAGTGATGCTCTTCTCTGGTGCACTCTCCTGTGAACCTGCAGCTGAGAGGCACACCGCTGAAGCGATGAGCACCATGAATAACAATACTGCCTTTTTCATACATATTCCCCTTTGGAGTAGAACCCGCTGATGCGGCGGGTTTCGTCCCGGCTTTTACATATGAACAATCGCAGAAACTATGCCAAAGGGGAGTGTTTGTTCTAAATTGTTTGTGTGAAATAGAATGGAAGATGTCTGACCAATATCTGATTCCCATTTCATTACGTATAGGTAATAATTGTTTGAAATTTGGAATCTATTTCTTACCTATACGTAATTTCTGAGGTCTGCCGGGACAGCTGATGCATGTGCTGTCATCAGACTGATTTCATCTGAGGATATTTCTCTCTCATCGATCTGGCGATCTTTACGAGGTTGAGCATGACTGGTACTTCCACGAGGACTCCCACCACCGTTGCGAGGGTCGCACCGGAAGAGAGACCGAAAAGGCTTATGGAAACAGCTACGGCAAGCTCGAAGAAGTTGGAGGCACCGATCATCCCGGAGGGAGCCGCAATCTGGTAGGGGACTTTCCATACCTTTGACCAGCCGAAGCCGAGGAAGAAGATGAAATAGGTCTGAATGACGAGCGGGATAGCTATCAGGAGAATGGAGAGGGGATTCGAGAGGATTGTTTCTCCCTGGAAGGAGAATATGATGATCAGGGTAAGGAGAAGCCCCGCTTCCGTGATTCCTTCAAATTTCTTCAGAAAAACGTTCTCAAACCAATCCTTTCCATGACTCTTGAGGAGCAGGTTTCGTGTGATGAATCCCGCGGAAAGAGGAATGACGACGAAGAGGATGACTGACATGAACAGGGTATCCATCGGTACCTTCACTTCGTTCACTCCGAGAAGGAATGCGACGATGGGAGCAAAGGCGAGAAGAATGATCAGGTCGTTGATGGCAACCTGAACCACCGTGTAACCGGGGTCCCCGTCACTTAGATAGCTCCAGACAAATACCATAGCGGTACAGGGGGCGGCACCGAGGAGAACGGCTCCTGCTATGTAGTCAGTGGAGAGAGCATCAGGAATGAAGGTCCTGAAAACGACCTTCAGGAAGAACCAGGCGATAAAGTACATGGTGAACGGTTTTATCAGCCAGTTCACGACGAGTGTGATAATGAGTCCTTTCGGTTTCTTTCCTGCATTGACGATGCTCTTGAAATCAACCTTCAGCATCATGGGAAAGATCATCAACCAGATGAGTACAGCCACAGGAATCGATACATGAGAGTATTCCATCTTACCTAGGATTTCAGGAACTGAAGGGAAGAGTACACCGATCGCTACACCGAGAGCGATACACACTGCTACCCAGAGTGTCAGATATTTTGCAAAGAAACCTATATGTTTTTCAGGCATCACAGCCTCCTGTTCTTCTCTCTTTTCTACAAATTGTCAAAGAAACAGCATATCGTCAATATTTTTCCGACGATATGCTGTAAATTCTGAAATCATTTCATGTGAAATAAGAACCATCCGCCAGGGTGATGCCCCGGCAGATTGTAGAAAGTTTCTAGTCGATCATATCGACGGTTAGGGGCTGAGCATAGGGAACTTCAAGCTCTCCGGAATTGACTTTTTCTATCAGTCCCTTCCTTCCCGGATGATTCAGGTTGACACCTGTAATCTTCCAGTTGTTGTTCACCTCGGGAGTGATCACTCCCATCTCCTTGATATACTCCACGAGCATATCTCTGATGGAATTGGGTGATTCCCACTCTCTCTTTCCTGCTACCAGATTCTGGGCCTTCAGGGCTGAAGAGTAGCGGTAGTTGTTGACAGCGAGGGTCAGCGTTTCATCATCACGGAGTAGATGTCCGTGGAACATCACGTTCTTGATTCTGCTGCCTGCAGGCTGAGAGAGGTCGATCTCATAGTTCACTCCCTCGAACATATCGTAGAGATATCCCGGTTTCTCGGGGTTGAAGCTGATGGACAGGTCACCCGGTTTCCACTGGTTGTAACAGGCTGCAGACCATTCCATGTACGCCTTCAGCTCCTTTCCGGTAACGGGGACACGATAGAGGGTGTTGTCGTACTTGTAGATATCGAAGATGTTTCCGTAGTTGATATCACCCTTCGGGAGATTACTGGTGTCCTTGAACAGGGCGGCCGCCGAGACATCTGCACCCGAGTTGAGGAGCTGCACCTTGTTGATCAGGTCCATCACTCCGGTATCTCTCAGTTTCCCTTCAGGGATCCCCTTGATTTCGTTTTCAGGCTGGAAGGAACGGGAAGCCTGACCGAAGATGCCTCCTCCGCTCGTGCCGTCGGCACCCGATCCTCCACCGCTGATGAAGTCTCTGGTCTTCTGGTGAGCTGTACTGACAGCAGGAAGTGCTCTGAGAGCTTCACTCGGTTCGTAATCAGCCATATCGATGACGGTCACTGAGGAGTCAGTCACTTCCTTGTCCCGATTGATCGTGAAATCGAAACGGATCACTTCACGTCCGAGGTTTCTTGCAGAACCTACGACGGTATTCCCTCTGGTGTCGGCTATGGTGGTATGGGCATGACCGAGGATGAGACCGTCAAGGTCGGGGATCAGTTCGAGAATCTTCAATCCTCCATCGCTTCCATTGTCCTCATCGTATTCGGGGAAGAGTCCTACATGGGCAACAGCGATCACAAGGTCGACTTTGTTTCTCAAGATATCATAGGCTTTCAGTGCCGCCGGTCCGACCGGTGCGAAATTGAAGCTGTCAACCTTCTCTCCGTCCCACCTTGGAGCATCGGGGTTTGTGAGTCCTATGATTCCGATTCTGATTCCTGAGCGCTCTACGATCGTGTAGGGAAGGGCTGCCATCATGCCGTCTTCTCTGGCGAGGTTCGCCGAGAGGATGGGGAACTCAGCCTGACTCTGCAGCCTGACAATCAGATCCTCACCGAAATTGTATTCGTGATTACCCAGCGTCATGCTGTCGTAACCGAGGAAATTCATTGCGGCAATGACCGGATGTTCTCCCTCCTGTTTGTTGTAGATGTCATCGGTCATGATGTTACCCTGAACGGTATCACCATTGTCTACAAGGATGACATTCGGTTGAGTGGACCTGACTTCTTCGATATAGGTTGCTACGCGGGCAAGTCCGTTGTTGCTTGTTTCCGAATCATTTTCATAGCTGAAGCCCCACACGTTGCTATGAAGATCGGTCGTGGCGAGTACGGTGACGTTCACCGGGTACATCGCTTCCTCTATACCCTGCGCACTCATCGGCAATACTGCTATCAGCAGTATCAGAACAATACCAAACCATCGTTTCTGTTTCATGGTTTTCCTCCTGATTATGATGTGTTCAAAATAACCCGTGGAAGTTCGACTTATGGTGTGCCTTCAGTATATAACACCTGATGAGGAAAGTACAAACAATCTCTCTTTTTCATACCGTTCTCACGTTTTTTTCTACTGAAATCCCGATGACGGAGAAACCGTGGTATGATAAGCGAACAGGACGCACTATTTAGGGGGATGACTATGGCGAAGTTAGAGGTGAACGGAAAACAGTACCGCTTTTTCGATATCAATGAATATGCGAGAGGGAAGGGATCCGATATCGACTCGCTTCCAGTTTCTATCAAGATCCTGCTGGAGAATCTTCTGAGACACAGGGATTCGGCAGCGGTGAGTGATGATGATATACAAGCGGTGGCTCAGTGGGATCCTTCCTCGCTCTCGCAGAAGGATATTGCATTCCACCCGGCACGGGTGCTGATGCAGGACTTTACCGGTGCTCCGGCAGTTGCCGATCTCGCGGCGATGCGCGATGCGATCGAAGCCAGCGGGGGCGATGTTCACAAAGTGAACCCTCTCATCCCTGTCGATCTTGTAGTCGATCACTCGGTGATGGTTGATCGCTGGGGAAGCTGCGATGCCTATAAGGAGAATGTCGATCTCGAGTTTCATAGGAATGCGGAACGGTACCGCTTCTTCAAGTGGGCTTCTTCCTCCTTCGATAATTTCACTGTCATCCCGCCCGAAACAGGGATAGTCCACCAGGTCAATCTTGAGTACCTTGCCCGAACCGTACGTATCGAGGAGAAGGATGGGGAAGAAGTACTCTATCCCGATACCTGTATCGGTACGGACAGCCATACCACCATGATAAACGGACTGTCAGTACTTGGCTGGGGAGTAGGGGGCATCGAGGCGGAAGCTGCAATGCTCGGGCAGCCGGTTTCCATGCTGATTCCCGAGGTGATCGGTTTCAGGTTCTCAGGGAAGCTGCCGGAAAGCTGTACTGCCACCGACCTTGTCCTCACCGCCGTTCACATGCTGAGAAAGAAGGGAGTGGTTGGAAAGTTCGTGGAATTCTATGGTCCCGCCCTCTCTTCCCTTTCCCTTGCAGACCGTGCCACGATAGCGAACATGGCTCCCGAGTACGGTGCTACCTGCGGTATGTTCCCCATCGACGAAGAACTGTTGACATACCTTCGCCTGACAGGACGGAGCGAACAGCAGGTTCAAGTGGTCGCTTCCTATGCGAAAGCGCAAGGATTGTGGCTCAATCCTGATCAAGAACCAGTGTTTACCGATACCCTCCACCTTGACCTCTCCACCGTCCGACCCTCTCTTGCCGGACCCACCCGTCCGCAGGATCTTGTCCCACTCGCCTCAGTGGCTCAGAACTTTCGGGACTCACTTTCCTCAGTGTTCGGTGTAGCCGAAAAGAACAAAGAGGCGAACTCTCCCATAGAGGGAATCGATCACTCCCTGAAGCACGGGGATGTCGCGATCGCTGCAATCACAAGCTGTACGAATACCTCCAACCCCTCTGTTCTCCTCTCTGCCGCTCTCATTGCAAAGAAAGCATCTGAGGCAGGGCTTACCTCAAAACCCTGGGTGAAAACTTCGTTTGCCCCGGGTTCCAGGGTCGTGACCGAATACCTGAAGAATGCCGGACTCACTGAAGGTCTGGACGCGCTCGGTTTCAACCTTGTGGGGTACGGATGCACCACCTGCATCGGAAACTCAGGACCTCTCCCCGAGAATGTAAGGGATGCAGTGAAAGAGGGTGATCTGGTCACGGTGAATATTCTGTCTGGAAACCGTAATTTCGAAGGACGTATCAGTCCCGATTCGAAGGCGAGTTATCTTGCCTCTCCTCCGCTGGTCGTTGCCTATGCCCTTGCCGGAACGGTGATGTTCGATTTCGAAACCGATCCTCTGGGAAAAGGGAGTGACGGGAAAGATATCTTCCTGAAAGATCTCTGGCCGACAAAGAACGAAGTGGATGAGCTTTTACAGGAGTATGTGACGCCTCTCCTCTTTACCGATATCTATCAGAAAAGAAAGATGGGATCCTTTAGGTGGGAAGCCCTTGAGGCTGCCCAGGGAGCAATGTATGACTGGCAGGAGAACAGCACCTATATCAAGCGCCCTCCTTTCTTTTCTGACTTCTCCTCCTCTGCGTCTCCTGATGAGATAAAAGGGGCAAGTTGTCTGGCAATCATGCCCGATTCGACTACGACCGACCATATCTCTCCGGCAGGAACGATAGCTCAGCACAGTCCCGCAGGGAGATATCTCTCTTCCTGCGGCGTGGCCATGGATGCTTTTAACTCATACGGCAGTCGAAGGGCTAATCATGAAGTGATGGTTCGTGGGACCTTTGCGAACATCAGAATAAGAAATCGGATGGCAAAAGGCGAAGTGGGAGGCCTCACCCTCTCTCCTGACGGTGATGTGGTACCGATGTACGATGCTGCCATGCGATGGATGGAAAAGGGCGTTCCTCTTATCATCCTTGCTGGGAAGGAGTACGGTACGGGCTCTTCCCGTGACTGGGCCGCGAAGGGGCCGCTTCTGCAGGGAGTGCAGGCGGTTATCGCACAAAGCTTTGAGAGAATCCATCGGTCAAACCTCGTTGGAATGGGAATCCTTCCCCTTGAGTTCCTCGAAGGAGACGATGTGGACTCACTTGCACTTGACGGATCAGAAACGTTCTCTATCCCCTCTCTCGATACCCTTGTCCCACAGGGGAAACTTACAGTTCTGATCAAGAAAGGGGATGAGATACGAGAGATTCAGGTGAGAATCCGCATAGATACAGCTCTTGAGAAGGAGTACTGGAGATCGGGAGGCATTCTCAACTACGTGCTGAAGTCGATGATGAAGTAGGAAGGGAACATGTGAAAAGATACAGGCCGGTGATTTCACCGGCCTGCTGTCTAGGTGAAGGAGCTTCCCTATTTCACTACAAGAAGCTCAGGGAATTTCTCCTGCAGGTCCTCCAGTTTCGGGATATCCCAGTAGGCGATATAGCCCTGAGTGGGATGGTTGATCAGGAAGTCCTGATGGTAATCCTCTGCCCTGTAGAATGCTTCCAGAGGGGTGACCTCGGTCACGATCTCTCCCTCATACATTCCGTTCATTCCCAGTTCCTCGATAAATGCCTCTGCCTGCTTCTGCTGTTCCTCTGAGGTATAGAAGATGGCTGAGCGGTACTGCGTTCCCCTGTCGGGACCCTGGTAATTCAGCTGTGTGGGGTCATGGGCGACAGTGAAGAAGACATCCAGAAGAGTAGTATAATCAACTAAAGCGGGGTCGAAGTAGACCCGGACCGACTCCGCGTGCCCGGTCATTCCTGACGATACGGTGTAATAATCGGCGCTCTCGGCATCTCCTCCGGCATATCCTGATTCCACATACAGAACTCCCCTGAGCTGTTCGAATACGGCTTCCACTCCCCAGAAACATCCTCCGGCGAATATAGCCATCGATGCATCGCTCAACTCTGTTTCCTGCAGGGGGCTCCTCACTGTGAGACTTCCGTTCAGTATGAGAGGCTCTTCAAACAGGTAGAGGTAACTTCCGTATCCCATCATTGCCATATCCTCTTTTGGAATGAATTTCAGGGAAGCTGAGTTGATACAGTAGCGCAGTCCGGTCGGCGGCGGTCCATCGGTGAACACGTGACCGAGGTGGGAGTCAGCGTAATAGCTTCTTACTTCAGTGCGTATCATTCCATAGGTGGAGTCGGTGATTTCCACGATATTTCCACTTGCAATCGGCTGGGTGAAACTGGGCCATCCTGTACCCGAATCATACTTATCTGTCGAACTGAACAGTGGTTCTCCAGATACGATGTCGACATAGATTCCCTTTTTATGGTTGTCGAACAGTTCGTTGCGGAAAGCCGGTTCTGTCCCGTTTAACTGGGTGACATCGTATTGGATTTCAGTGAGGGTCATCCGAAGCGTCTCATCATCCGGTTTCTCCCACATCATCCCGTTCAATCCAACGGGGGGAAGTGCAGTGGAGACCACGGGTCTCTGATCCATCGCTTCACCTTCTCTTTTTCCTGCCGCACTGAGCGGTAGGGAAAACAGTATCGTTATCGATACAAGTACCAGTATGGTTATTCTTGTCTTGTTCATAGTTGACTCCTTATTTCTTTCACCTCAGGTGAAACGTTCACCCTCAGGTGAAGGACGTTTACCCGAAGGTAAACGTATAGATTCGTATGTGTCCGTCGGCCTGGAGTGTGAGCAGGTGTTTCCCTGTCTTCTCAAACGAAGCGAGGTGATACAGTCTGCTCTCATCCATCTTCAGGACACCTTCCTGTACATCTTCAGTATCTGAACTCTTGTTCTCATCTATCATGACAGTAAGAGTACAGTCGTCATTCCTTGGTTCGATCACCACAAAGAGATCCTTGCCCTCAAAGGAGAGCTCCAAGGTTCCCTGCCCATCAATCTCAATAAAATCATTCCGTGCAGTCCATGTTCCCGACAGCGACCAGGTTCCGCCTTCCATCGGCGTACCGGAGCGGTACTCTGTTGCTGTGTCCCTGACAAGTTCTGAGGAGATGAACCCACTGGCACGGTTGTAGCCGAGATATATCTCGGGTGTTCGTCTGGTATGCTCTACCGGAGTATCAGAAGGAGAGGTTCCTTGTTTAAGAACTGCTCCTTTCTCCTCGAGCAGCTGTCTGACAACTTCTTCAGCTTCATCATAGGCCCCTTCTCCGAACTGGAAATATCGTATCCTTCCCTGCTCATCAATGAAGAAATGGGCCGGCCAGAACCGGTTGTTGTAGGAATGCCACTGGGAGAAGTCGTTGTCGAGGACAACGGGCCAGGTAACTCCAAGGTCCTTCACCGCCTTCTCAACATTCCCTATATTCCGTTCGAAGGGGAATTCTGGAGAATGAACCCCTATGATCACAAATCCATCATCACCGTACTTCTCATAGAGCTCTCTGAGATGGCCAATGGTTCTCACACAGTTCACGCAGCTGTAGGTCCAGAAGTCGATAAGGACGACCTTTCCTCTCAGCTCCTCCATGCTCAGAAATCCGTCACTGTTGATCCACGGTCCTTTCGCTATGAGCGGAGGAGCCTCACCGTAATCAGAAAGCTGTGCATCTGAAGGAGGATCGCTCCAGTTCAAGCTTCCATCCTGAGGTCCCGTCCCCTTCCATTCCTCCAGTGCCTTCTGCACCGATTCAGTGTTCTCGAATGCTGTCAGGCCTGCTCCGTACTGTGGGAAGGCTTCGAGTACAACACTCTGGAACCGTCTGTCAATTCCTGTAGCTATCATGAGAGCGGCAATGATCATGATAATGCCGAATACTCTCTGGATCCCTGCAGTCCTTGATGTGAGACGGGGAAATCTGGTAAGCAGCTTCCTGCCCGATGCCATTAAAGCAAACATCGGGATGGAGGTTCCAAGTGAGTATGCAATGATGATGAACACCGCTCCGCCGTCTATCTGACGGCTGACAGCCAGGGTGATGACCGAAGCCATGATCGGACCGACGCACGGGGTCCACACTAGACCGAGACTGACTCCGGTCAGTACTCCTCCTATGAACCCTTCTCTCTTTGAAGGACCTCCTGTTTTCACCATGCGTGACAGCAGCCCTTCGAGGAAGATGTGCAAACGCGGAATACTCAGTGACAGCCCGAAGCTGATGATGAGTATTACCGCTACGACCCTCAGTGCGTCTGGAGGGATCGCAAGGGTCTGCACGAGTGCAGAGAGGATAAGTGTGAAGGTACTGAAGCTTGCGATGAATCCGGCGACAACGCCGATGGGCTTGCGTTTTCCACCTACGCTTCCGGAAAGAACGATGGGAAGGACAGGAAGGATACAGGGAGAGAGGATCGTTACGATGCCAGCGAGAAATGCGAAAAGTACAAGCAGACTCATCTTTACATCTCCTTTGTCACTACCGAGGAGAGGAGCTGATCGGTTGCTCCTCCGTTCCATATAGCCACCGCTTCCCCGTTTTCATCGATCTGTACGAAGGTATGCTGGTAGGTGACTCCGTATTTCGCCTGAAGCTCATCTGAATTGTCGTAATCGACAATGACGAGGTTTACTCCAGAAAGGCGATCACTCTCAGC
Source organism: Sphaerochaetaceae bacterium (assembly GCA_963677695.2). Taxonomy (GTDB): domain Bacteria; phylum Spirochaetota; class Spirochaetia; order Sphaerochaetales; family Sphaerochaetaceae; genus SABI01. The sequence goes on from CAXXUJ010000001.1 coordinate 1,318,866, forward strand.
GATAAAGTCTTCCCTGGCTGTTCTGCAGGTTGGACACCAGCTCGCATTGAAAAAGAGTACGGTCGGTTTTTCCTGTGCAAGCATCATTGCCCGCTCAAGATCTTCATAGGGTATGAAAGGGGAATCAGAAGGTGTCATCTGCTGATCCTCACTCACCATCATCATCATGCTCTCCTGCGGCGCAGGAGGTTCTTCGCTTTTTCCGCCTGCTGCGAGGGGGATAAAGACTGTTAGGAAAAGAACTGAAATAATCGTTAACACTTTCATTGTGTGCCTCCTGATCTGAATGTAGTATCCAAAAGTCACAAGAGTGTCACGGAAGATATAAGAAAGATTAAACAGTGAAGGGGAGACTCATCATCAGCATCGCACCGCCTGTTTCGGCGTTGCGGGCTGCGAGAGTTCCCCCGTGGAGTTCCGCAACCTCTTTTGCGATGGCGAGGCCGAGCCCCGCTCCTTGAGTATGTCTCGTGCGGCTCTTGTCCGCACGGTAGAACCGTTCGAAGATATGTGGGAGGTCCTGTTCCGGAATGCCTTCCCCTGTATCTGTTACGGTGATAATACTATTGTGTTCGTCTGCCTCTGCCTTGATAGTCACTCTCCCGCCTTGCGGAGTATGCTCCACCGCATTCCCGATGATGTTCGTGAGGGCCCGTTCGATAAGCCCGATGTCACCTGAATAGAGAGGAAGGTCGGGGTCAGGAACATAGTTCATCGATATCAGCTTCCCCTCCGACTGACTTCTCAATTTCAGGACAATATCCTGGATCAGTTCCGCAAGGGAAAAGCTCTGGGTATCGAGCTGAATCTGTCTGGCTTCAAGGCGTGCCAGGTCGAGCAGTTCCTCAACCATCCGCTGGAATGAATCAACATTGCGGAGAGTGATCTCTATGAATTCTCTCCTCTCTTCTTCAGTAACAGAATTCTCTTTCATCAGCAGCGTTTCCAGATGTCCCCTGATCGAAGCGAGAGGACTTCTCAAATCGTGTGAAATATTGGCAGTAAGCTGACGTCTCAAAGCCTCCGATTCTGTCAGTTCAGCTATCCCCTCTTCGATTGACTGAGCCATCTCATTGAAAGCCGTTCCCAGCTGTGAGAGCTCATCCTTTCCTCTGATTTCTATCCTGCTTTCAAGTTTTCCTTCTTTGAAGTCCCTTACTCCAGCGTTTATCCGTCTGAGACGGTTTGTGAGAATGAAGAAAAGGATAAGACCGACAACAAGAGTGGCGAGGGTTGCGATAAGGAATGTAATAAGACCGCTTCGCAGATAGTAATCGAACTGAACGAGGGCAAGGGAATGGTCATAACTTTGTCCTCGGAGAATGACATAGACCCATCCCTGATGTTCTCCCATGACAAGAGGAGCTGCGGAGAAGGGTTTACGACTTGAAACCGTCCTCGGGTCATCACCTAAGATAGCCTTGTAGCCGCCGCTGGCGGTGAACTCTTCGAGCGGAGCGATATCGATTCTTTCTCTTAGCACGGGATCATCTCCCCCTGCGAAATAGGCGAGAATCGTCCCTTCACTGTCGGTCAGATAGATTTCCACCATCGGGTTGAGTACCATCATATAGTGGATGGCCTCGCCCACACTTTCCTGCGTGAATTCGTCTCCTACCAAGGATGAGAGCTCTCCCGCAATGCTCTGTGCATAGTCCTTGTTGAGCAGCTGCTCAACTTCATCAAAGAGGTGGCGGGAGGCATTGAAGGCTATGATGAGGCTGGTTCCACCGAGAAGAATGACAAGGATGAGGAATAGGAGTGATATCTTCGCGTAGAACGATCTCAGCATATTCACTTCTCCTCTGCATGTTCGGTGAACCGGTATCCGATGCCCCAGACGGTGATCAGGTACTTCGGGTGAGATGGATTTGTTTCTATCTTGTTTCTCAGCCGGTTGATATGGGTGTTCACTGTGTGTTCATACCCTTCAAAGCTGTAGCCCCATATGATATTGAGAAGGTCGGATCGGCTGTACGCTCTTCCGGGATTACGGGCGAACAGGCTGAGCAGTTCAAATTCCTTCACAGTCAGGTCAAGGAGCTCTCCCCTCAACTGCACCTGGTGTTTTGCCGGATCAATGACGAGATCGCCTATATGAACCGGTTTTTCTTCACTGCCTGAGGGTGACCGTGAAGCGGATCGCCTCCTCAGAGCATTCACCCGGGCCACGAGCTCCCGCACACTGAAGGGTTTTGTCATGTAGTCATCTGCACCGAGTTCTAGGGAGAGGATCAGGTCAATCTCCTCCGTCTTCGCTGTCAGCATGAGGACAGGGGTGTCTGAGTCCACTTCTCTCAACTTTCTGCACACGCTGATACCATCAAGACCGGGAAGCATGATATCGAGGATGATAAGGGAGTAGGTGCCGGTGAGGGCTGCCTGAAGTCCCTTCGCCCCGTCATGAATCTGCTGTGCGGCCATACCGTTGTTTTCAAGATTCAGAGCTACAACACTGGCAATCTCTCTGTCATCTTCAATAATGAGGACTCTGCTGTTTTCATTCTGCCCGTCCATTACTACTTCCTTAGTAGTAAATATACTCAAACGGAAAGAAAAGGCAAATAGAGAGGAATAAAAAGGGAAGGGAGGTTATGAACCGCGTCTCATATGGTACTTGATGCGGGCAATCTCCTTCTCTTTCTCTCTCTTCTTAGAGATCATCTCCTCTTTCCCCATCGATTCATTTTGGATGATGAGGAAGTTGTCATAGGAATCCTGATCGATCTCTCCGTTCTTCAGTGCCCGTCTTACCGCACACCCAGGTTCGCTGGTGTGGGTGCAGTCGCTGAATCTGCACTCTTCTGCGAAGGAGGAGATATCGGAAAAAGCGGAGGTGGAAGGATTCTGAGAGCCGTAGGTTCCCACAGCACGGATTCCCGGAGTGTCGAGAAGGAGCGCTCCGTTCTCGAGATGATAGAGCTGACGGGCTGTTGTCGTGTGTCTTCCTTCCCCGTCAGATATCCTTGTTTCTCCTGTCTTTGAGATCTCCTTGCCTGCCAGCATGTTGATGAGAGTTGATTTTCCGGCGCCGCTTGCTCCGAGGATCACCACGGTCTTCCCCTGAAGGCAGTACGTTTCCACTTTCTCTTTCCCCTTGTGTGAAATCGAATCAACAAGAAGGACAGGGGTGTTCGGCAGTCTCTCTGACGCCCCGGCTGCAGCTTCCTCGGGTGAGGAAGCCAAATCGGCTTTGGAAAGGATCAGTACTGACGGGATATCATCGCTTTCAAGCAGGGAAAGGAATCGCTCGGCTCTCCTCAGAGAGCCGTCGAAGGCAACGTCTATTACGATGAGGGCGAGGTCAATGTTTGCGGCGACGGGTTTTCCTGTTTTTCTCACACGCCCGGCTTCCAGAGAAATCGGCCTGTGCAGGGTCCTTTCTCGCGGGAGGACGGTTTCAATGATTCCTCTTCCTTCACTGTGGTAATTGACAGCACACCAGTCTCCTATCACAGGATAATCAGATACCCCGAGCTGAACAAGATTCCTGAGGGAGCCTCCAATTTCGAGAATCAGGTTCCCTTCCCTTGACATTCCATGAAACAGATCCTTCCCTTCCCGTGTGATTCTCACCGGGATGATGGAATCTCCCTGATAGGGATCGAAACGCTCTTCCCAGAGCTCGTTCCATCCGAATTGTGTCAGTGTATCCATGTCATACTTCTCCTCACCGCCTTTGATTCTACCATGTGTTATACTCAGTGGGTATGAGAAAATTGTGCATTCGGTTATAAAGAAAGTTCCTGTGCAGAGCACTCTTTATTTTCTATGATAGATATCGGGAGGAGTTATGAAAGAACGTCACAAAATACTCATTGATACCGACCCAGGAGTGGATGATGCCATTGCGATCCTCCTTGCCCATGCATGGTTCGACCCGTCAGATATCCTTGCAGTCACCACGACGGCAGGGAATGTCGGAATAGAGGCCACAACCCGTAACGCTCTCGGTTTGAAGAAGATTCTGAATGCTCCCTTTGAAGTGTACAGAGGTGCTCAGAAGCCGTTGAAGGTGCCCTTCAGGGATGCCGCTCATATTCATGGAGCGGGAGGTATGGGCCACTATGAGTTTGATCAGATATGTGAACTCACCAGTGACGAGCCCGCATGGGATGCGATCTATAGGTTAGCGAAGAGGGAAGGAAAGGTGATCCTGATCACCCTCGCACCCCTGACGAATATCGCCCTTGCACTGCAGAAGTACCCCGACCTTCCTGATTACATCGATGTTCTTTACTCCATGGGAGGATCGATTGGAAAGGGAAACAGGACTCCCTATTCCGAGTTCAATTATTACTGTGACCCTCATGCTGCCGATATAGTCTTCACCTCGGGAATGAATATCTACATGGTTGGGCTCAATGTGACTGAGAAAGCCTTCGGTGATCAGATGACGATGGATCAGCTTGTTCCCGAGAATCATCTCATCAATAGTCTGATCACTTCTTTGAAGAGTTATTACAGGGGAACCTTGTCAGATGAGTCGGTAAGGACAGGGTATCACCTGCCTGATGCTGTTGCCGTTGCCGCCTGCATAGACCGCTCTCTCTGTGTGTTTGAACAGATGCATATCTCTATTGTCACAGAGGAAGGGGATAGACAGGGAATGAGCCGGGTGGAATCCTCGGGAACCTGCAGCGTTCATGTTGCTACAGATGTCGATGTTGAGAGATTCAGAGAGATGCTTCTTGCGATGAACTCACTGAACGCCTGACAGGATTCTTTCCCCACAGTCTAGGAATGATCGGCCACACCTCTTTTCTATATACTGCGTAGCTCTCATACTTTGAAGCTGTTATCGATTCAGTGAAAGCGGTGCTTCCCACAAAGAGGAAGGTGAGGAGAATCGGACCGATGATCGTGTAGTTAAGCAGGGAACCTGTCATGGAAGAAGCCAGCAGGTAGATTGACCACCAGAATCCCAGTTCACCAAGATAGTTGGGGTGTCGGCACCATGCAAAGAGGCCGCTGCGCCTGAACCCGTCAGTGTATTCATCTTCATGCTGCTCCTCTCTGGCAGCATATCCGTGTTTTGCCTGCTGGAAGGTAAACTGCTGCTGATCGGCAACGGTCTCAAGGATAAGAAAACCTAGAGCAAGGACAAATGCGAAGATAGAGAGCGGCTGAAGTGTAGAGCTCTCGGTGATTGTTCTCAGAGGAAGAGTGAAGAGCACGAATAGAAGCTGCTGATAGAAGGCTATGAACAGCAGGTTGAACAGGACCCAGACCACCGGAGTGTGAATCTGTTTTCGTAAGAGAGTCCATCTGTAGTCTTCCCTACCTATGTAGCCTCCCCTCCTTGCGAAGTTGAAGGTGAGACGCGAGCCCCACAGGGCGACGAGAATTGTCGGAAGCAGGATAGGCAGAGAAAAATTCTGGTGCAAGGCATATATGAGTGCATATATCACCGGAGAAATGGACCAGAGCCGATCTGTCCATGAATAATCGTTCGTTACAGAAGCAAATAAAAAGCTGAGCAGTGCAGTGAGGAGTGTTATGAGAGCGATCTGTTCAATAGCTGTATGATGTAAAGGTATGACAAGTGATATAACTCCAGCGTAGATTCCAGCCACAAAAATAAAGAATATTGAGATGGAAAGTCTGCGTTTATTCATTTCTGCATTGTACATAAAGGTCAGCCAGATTTCAATATTTATGTGAACTGATGAAGATTTATTTTTCTCCCTTTGAGAACCTTTTCTTGAAATTATTCAAAGGTCGTCCGTTTTTCAGGGCATAGATGATGCTTTCAAAGAGAGGGAATTCCTCCAGAGCATCCTGAAGTTCCTGAATGTAGCGCGTGGAATCCCACGGAATATGGTAATGAGTACAGCTTATGGTAGAACTAGATATATCGAGTATTGCATAGTGTGCTGATGTGTCACCATTGAAACTGTATCCGACAGCACCCGGGTTGATCACTCTCATTCCCTCTACTGTGAAGTCTCCAGGAAGGTGAGTGTGCCCGCATAGAATCAGCTCTGCCTGTTCAGAGCCCACCTTTTCAGCAATAGATGTCTTTGTTGCAGCATCCGGAAGCAGCTGTTCGGTAAAGGAGTAGGGGGAACCGTGGCAGAAGATGATATCGTGTCCGTGTATGTTTTTTGTGACCGAGATGGGTGCCTTTCTCACTACATCCCTCTGCTGTTCATTCAGATCCTGGTAGGTGAACTGCGCTATATTGAGGAGATGCTCTTCAAATATCGAAGAGGGGACAATCTGATCAAGTTCTTCAATATTCTCATCGGTATTTCCTTTGATAAGTACAAGGGGATCTAGGTCAAGAACGAGATCGCAGACCTGAGAGGGATAGAGACCGAAGTAAACGGTATCGCCGAGGAATGCGTAACGATCGATTCCCCTCTGCTGTGCATCGGCGAGAACAGCCTTCAGGGCATAGGTGTTCGCGTGAATATCACTGATGAGAGCTATTCTCATTCTTTTCTCCTTCGCTGTATAACTTCTCAATATAGGTGGTGAGCTCCGTAAGGGAGACTCCCATACTTCTGTAGTAATCAACATCCTTATGAAGTTTCTGCATGACCAGCAGTTCCCGTTTTTCTGTAAGACCCGTGATTTCAAGCGGTGCAACGAAACTCCCTCTTCCCACTGCCGTCTGAATGAATCCTTCCCTTTCCAGCATCTCCCATGCCTTTTTCACCGTGATGATACTGACTCTCAGCTCCTTCGCGACCGTCCTCATCGGAGGAAGGGTTGATCCGCTCATCAGTTTCCCTGTGAGTATCTGGGAGCTGATCTGTTCGAACAGCTGCTGATAAATCGGCTTGTCCGAAGCCGATGATACGATGATATCCATCAGATATCCACCTTATCGAAAAGGCTGAGTGACCGTGTGAACGATTTATATCCGGCAAGGAAAAACAGGAGAATTCCTGTGACCAGAGTGATCCACGGTACGATCCCCGGACCTTCCAGGAGGCTCCTTGCATTCTGTGAGAAAAGAATAACCATTTCAATGGCAAGTGCTCCGGCTATGACCGCACAGACAGCGATAAGCGTCACTATTCCGTAGTTGTACCCCGTTCTGAAGTAGCCGGGAAGAAGAATAATATTGAACAGGGCATACAGAAGGAAGACGAAACCGAAGAATGAGGGATTGAGGTCAAAGGCGAAATTGGTGTGGTGGTAGATCTTTCTGTTCATGATTGCAAATACGAGGGCGAAAAGGATATGTAAGAGCTCTATCACACTGAAAGAGATGATACGGGAGGCCACAATCTCCTTCCTGCTGACCGGAAGGAGTGAGGAGAAGACAAGGTCATTGTTCGCTCTGTAGGTGGCGAATATGTTGGGGACTGAGATAAAACAGAAGTAGAGGGGAACGAGGAAGTAGATCCACTGCGGGATCAGCATCAGCAGGCCGTACATGAATCCTGAGAAGAGAAAGAACGGATGGATGGCGAATTTCAGTTCCTTATAGACAAGATTACCCATGGAGAACCTCCTTCTTTGCATAGTGAATCATGATATCTTCAAGGGAGGGCTGCTCCTGAAGGAGTTGGTTGTCTTCAGGTGTGTCCCATTTCTCTGTGTGTAAGAGCGCGGTAAAACCGAATCGGCTCTTTCTGATGGAAACAGCGCTCTCTTTCAGCTCTTCATTGAGCTGATCTTCTGTCCCTTTGATGAGAGTGTAGGAAGCGAGGAACTCGTCGGTGCTCCTGCTTGCGATAATCTCCCCTTCGTGGATATAGGTGATGTAGTCGGCACATTTTTCCAGATCACTAGTGATATGTGTGGAAAAGAGAATGCTTCTCTCCCCATCTTCCACGATCGACTGGAAAATCTCGAGCAGATCATCCCTTGCGGCGGGATCAAGTCCGCTGGTTGGTTCATCAAGGATGAAAAGGCGGGCATTGTGTGAGAGTGCGAGCGTGAGCAGATACTTTGTTCTCATACCTGCAGAGAGTTCACTGAGCCGTTTGTACTGATCAATATGGAATCTGGAGCAATACTCTTCGTACACTTCGTCATTCCAGTTGTCATAGAATCTTTTTACCACGTCGGTTACGCTCCGTACCCGTTTTTTCGGGTAATAGGGAGCATCATGGAAGAGGATCCCGATTTCTTTCTTCAGGTTTACTTCATCAGAGGAAAATTCTTTTCCAAGCACCTTCACAGAACCCTTCTCAGGATGAACAAGGTTCAGCATTGACTTCATTGTCGTGGTCTTTCCTGCTCCGTTCATTCCGATAAACCCCATGATATAGCCACTTTCGAGTGAAAACGAAACATCTTTCAGGGTGAAAGTGGGATAGGTCTTCCTGAGACCTTCTATGTTCAATACGTCCATATACACCTCCTTCTACACATCATTGTGCATATTGGATATACACAATATACTCTTATGCCAGAGAGGTGTCAAGGGAATTGTCCCTAATCGGGTATTTTTATCCATGCATGATATATGTTTTCGCGCCCATGCATACTCAAAAGAGAAGTGGTGCACCACATATTCCTATGCTACGATGCGAGTATGCATTATAAAACTCTGGAGACAACACCAATCGAAGTTATATACGACACGTTTATCGATGCCTTCAGCGATTACCAGATTCCTGTTCAGATGAGTCTTGAGGAGTTTGTTGAAACCAATGATCAGCGGAGCGTGATTCTCACTGACTCTTTCGGAGCTTTTACCGAAGAAGGGAAGCTTGTAGGTTTTGTCCTCAACGGAGTAAGAATGAAAGAGGATGGAATCAGTTTCTATGACGCAGGGACAGCGATCGTCCCCTCCTATAGAGGGAAGGGAATAGGATCACAGCTTCTCACTCATACACTGCATCATGCACAGAAACGTGGTGCACGTGCGTTCATTCTTGAGGTGATCAAAGATAATGATAGAGCTAGGGAATTGTATGAAAAACAGGGATTCGAAACCACGAGGAGCCTGTTGTGCTTTCATAAAGAGAAGGCGGAGCTGAATCTTCCTGTTTCAGGAGATTTCTTCACGCTTGATCGCTGCGGGTATGAAGCTGTTGCTTCTGCCATTGATCTCTCTTATACGCCTTCCTGGCAGAATGACCGTGTTTCAGTCAATTCCATATTCGATAATCTGACGGTTCGGGGAATGAAGAGAAACGGTGAGTTTGTAGGATACTATGTGATGTATGCTAAGAAGGGGCGCGTGATGAATATTGCGGCAAAGAAAAATGATTCTGAAATATTCGCCGCTCTTTTTTCCGATGCGGCTTCTAGAAGCGAGAAGGAGAAGGTGAATATCATCAATGTGGAAGAGACTTCTCCCCTCTGTCGCTACCTGAGAAACGAGGGGTGGTCGCTGTTCGTGGAACAATGGGAGATGGTCAGACAGTTTGTCTGATATCTATGTTATTTTCCCGATGCGATGAATTCCTGTATGCGTGTATCGATCATATCCCTGATTTCTCTTACCGAGTTCATGATACCCTCTTCATCACCACTCAGGACTGAAGGGTCTGGGAAGGACCAGTGGATTCTTTCCGATTTTCCCGGGAAGAGGGGACACCTTTCAGCATTGCTCTCATCACATACGGTAACAACATAATCGAAGGTCGATCCGTCGTTCACATAGAGTGAGATCGGTTTTGCATACTGCCCTTCCATTGAGATATCGAGTTCCTCCATGGCACGGACAACTCTCGGGTTCATCTGACCGCTTTCAAGGCCTGCGCTGAACACCTCATAGGCATCTGATGCATAGTGGCGAAGGAATGCCTCAGCCATCTGGCTTCGTGCTGAATTGTGTATGCAGACAAATAAAACTCTCTTTTTCATAATACTCTCCAGAAGTGGTCTCTTCTATATGTACAAAATTTCAGTTACATCGGCAAGGCTCTATGCACCACCGAGGATCATGAATCGGTCAACATCGGTACAGAATGCAATTCCCGAACCTTTGTCTGCAACACAGGGGGTATTGCGTATCGCTTCTAGAACTTTTCCTGTCAGTCCTGAACCGACTAAAAGGAGGAGGATCTCTTTCTCGTGGTTATGGGTGATACCGAAGTAGAGGGCATCCTCTTCTGTTCCGGTTCCCGTTCCATTCGTGATTGTTCCCCCGGTTGCTCCGGCTTCACGTGCGACTTTCATGACTTCTTCGGCATTGCCTTTGTTTACGATGCAGGTGATCAAGGTGTGTGGACTTTCCATATACGCCTCCTACAGATACTCTCCGTGCCCTTGCCTCATCTAGAGGGTCTTGTTCGGGCAGGGGATTTCCGATAGAGAATACTATCTCATTCGGTTTTCGTATTGTACGTTCAGGATTCGGTTCTCACAATAGAAAAGTGCCGGCTTTACAGTTTTTTCATCATCCCGCGTAGCTGTGAAGGGAGGGGAGGAGGATATTCACTCCTACAAAGGTGAATAGGACAGAGATGAAACCTACTATGGCGAACCAGGCGGCTGCCTTTCCTTTCCAGTTTCTTCTCAGTCTCAGGTGAAGGTAGATGGCATAGATGATCCAGGTAATCAGTGACCAGGTCTCCTTCGGGTCCCATGCCCAGTAGCGGCTCCAGGCCTTCTGGGCCCAGATCGCTCCGCTGATGATGACGATCGTGAGCATGAGGATACCGAAGGCGATGACGCGGTAGCTGAGCATGTCTGATACTTCGGGGTCGGAAAGAATTCGTGAATTGTCATCCCGTTTCGCATCGATCAGGTAGATGACGCTTATTCCGGCTGCAAGGGCGAAGGAGCCGTAGGAGAGAATGGCTGTCCCTACATGGAAGGTGAGCCAGTAGCTCTGAAGGGCAGGCATGAGGGGTCTGACGTCCCTGCTCTGAAGTGAAGCATACCCCATGACAAGGATTGCCAGGGGCATGACGAATGCGCCGATAGCGCTGAAGCGGTATATCTTGTAGAGAACGAGGTAGCTGAGGATGATTCCCCAGGAAAAGGAGAGGGCGAATTCATACTGGTTGCTGAAGGGGAGTCTTTCGGCTCCTATTGTCCGGGTCACCATCGCTGCTGTGTGGAAGATGAATCCGGCGAGGGCGAGGAAGGTGGCGGCCTTGTCCCCTTTTTTTACGATTCCCGTAATGGAAAGGAGGGAGAGGATAGCCGAAGCGATGTAGAGCACGAATGCTGTCATGAAGGTGATGTTCTCTATATTCTGGTACATGAAGACTCCTATTCTTTACCTTTGTTTTTCATCTTTTTCAGATCTGATTTCACCGAGTGATTGAAGACCCATCCGTTCTTACCCGATACGGTCATCAGCTTTCCCTCCCGATAGAATATGAACCTGGGATAGAGGTAGAAGCTCATGAACATACCGAAGGTGAGGATGAGGAATCCTGTGAGAACCACAGGGTAGGAGGGGTCGGAGCGGACGACCAGTCCGGTATAGGGGACGCTGTGGGTGAAGGTGATGGCGATGTCCTCGAACGGGATGACCTGTCCCGGTTCAAGGATGTAGGAACCGACAGTGGTCCCGAGCTGTGAGAGCACAACAGCGTAGTAGGGGTTGAGTTCCTCATTGGAGAGGCTGTAGGGCATCTGAGTGCCATCGATTTCCATGTTGGGGAAGTAGCTGTACAGCATGATACTCAGGTGATTCGGCTGATGGAAGTAGGACTTCCCGTTTCTCATGAGACCGCTGACAAGTTCTTCTCCCGTCTCGCTGTTTCTGATAAGAAGATTGCTCGTCCAGCCGAAATTCGCCTGATAGAACCCGAGACCGTTATGGTGGAGCGGGTTATTCACCCACAGAGCATGTTCTGAGACCGTACCGTCATCATCTGTGATGGTGATCTCGCTGATGTACTGCTTTACTGCACCGCTCTCTTCAAAGGTGAGGTAGAAGTCATCGAGGTGTGCAGAGAACCCGTACTCCTCGAAATCTTCCGTGTTTCCAGGAAGCATGGTGATCATATCCTCATCTGCTGTCACATTTCCCATGATTGCGCCGATGAATATCACAATAATGCCTATGTGGGTCACAGTAGACCCGAGAGCTCCCCAGCGGTACTTTCCTGCTTTCACAATCCCATCGCTTTCTGATCTGCTGAAATGTCGCTTCTTCAGGAAAGCTGAAACCTCTTTTTCATCTGTCTCACTGATAAGGTATTCACTCTCCCAGTTCACGGCCGGATAGTACTCAGGTCTTGACCGTCTTATCTGAGATGGAAGAGAGAGAAACGTACAGCTGGTAAGATTGATGATGAACAGAACGATGAGAGTGATGAAGAGGGGAGAGGCATAAGCTGCATCAAGGGAAAGGAAGTCAATGACAGGAGCGAGTGTCGGATAGTTCGCTTCATAGAGTGAGGGGGTTGCATGCTGGGGGAGAAGCGTTCCTACGATGATGTAGAGGGTGATAAGTATCAGGAGTATGACAGCCGCCTTGAGGGAGGAGATCACCGAGAGTATCTTTCTGTTAAGTGTTCGCATGCATGTCACCTTTGAGCTGAAAAAGAGAACCGGAAGTGTCTTCCGGTTTCTCGTATGAGTTGTATCGTATAGGGAGAATCAGGGATAATCAATCCCCGATCTTTTCCGGCGGAGCTGCAATGAGTTCCCAGTTCATCTTGCTGTCACTTTCGAGAAGGTCGTTCTCGTTCAGGAAGATTCTTTCGTTTCCATGACAGGAATCGCAACTCTCATTCTGGAAGGTTATCTTCTGGATGTTATGGGTCGGTGAATACTTCCAGTTCGACTTCTCGTCAAAGTTAGGAATGAGATCTTCGCCTGCAGAGTCGAAGGTATGCTCGGTGGTCGGTATATGACGGAGGGCGACGTACTTGTAGGGTCTCTCTTCGGTCACATCAGGGTTCAGACCGATTCTGAACAGGATCTTCATGTCCGAGTGGCTTGCAAGGGACGTTCTGTCTTCGTTGATCTCGGTATGACATTCGAAGCAGTTCTGGTTCGCCTGTCCATGACATACCTGACAGGAGAGGTCGGTGCCGTGCTGAGAGTGAATTTCGAGTTCAGCGTTCTCAGGATTTGCCTCTTCATGGCAGTCGAGACAGGAGGGGAGCGTTGCATGTTCCCACATGGAATCGTATTGTTCGCCGGTTCCGTGGAAGTTGGTGACATCATGACAGTCGGTACAGGTCATGCCCGCTTCGAAGTGGACATCCTGTGCAAAACCGACGGTTCCCATGAATTCACCGGCGTTTCTCGCGCCGTGGCAGCCGTAACAGGTCTGGTCCATAGGAGGCGTGGAGAAGAAGGTGTGCTGGTCAATGAGTCCGCCTGCATACCCTGAAGGTCGTGAAACGTGACACTCACCGCAGGTGGCGTGACAGTTCATGCAGTTCAGATTGAATGCCTCTCCGAGACCTTCATGGGGGTTGTCCACAGCAGTTTCATCACCGCTGAATTCAATAAGTGAGTTTGAGAATCCACTGACTGTGTAGTGGAGAGATTTGGAATAACTTTCAGTTGCCTCAGCATGACACTGTGCACAGATGCCGTTCACATCTTCAGAGGGGTAGGGATTCACACCTACATGGGCGAATTCATACCGCTGTTCGAGTCCGTTACCTCCGTGGCAGGTTACGCACCCAAGTTCACCGTGTGCTGTTGTGAGGAATTCTTTTGCTACCTGATATTTTTCTAAAGCCGAAAACTCCGGCGCTGGAGGAGCTCATCCCCCGGTTTCTGCACCAGCCGCCGCGGGTGGCGATGCAAGCTTCGTAATCGGATTCGTCTTCGTGTGACAGGCGATACAGGTATCGCTTGTCTGAGGTTCCAGATCGACAGGGTCGGTGAACCGTACAGTGATCACCTCTGCTTCAGGCTCAGCCTGTGCAGTTTCCTTCGCAGAACATCCGATGAAAGCGAGGAGTGAAAGTGTGATGAGTGCAATGTATGTGTATGTCATGAAACGCATATTCGCTCTGTCTTTCACAGTTTTCTCCTTTTCTTTACTTCTATGTGAAGCATTATAGCATTATCGATAAAAAAAGAGCAACTTGAAAATTGCAGTTTTCAAGTGTTTAAGAGAAAGACACCGCCTGTTACAGCGGTATCTTTCCGTCTTGCCGGGTTATTTCACGACAGGAAGATCTGTTGTGAGGTATCCATTATTCATGCCGCCCTTGAGAGAGTAGGCATCATACCCGAGAGTCTTGAGAACGCCCACGGTCTGACCTGCTGTCTGACCTGAGTAACAGGTGACGACGATCTTTGAAGTCTTCTTGAATGAAGGAATAGCCTCTCCGACCTTCGCCCATGCGATATTCTCTGACCCTTCGATATGGCCGTTCGCATAGTCTGCAGCGCCTCTGATATCGATGACCTTGAAAGCCATCAGGTTGTCATAAAGCGACTGTGAGTCGATGAGGTTGTTGCCGTTCTTCACTGCAGCGAAGTTTGCCTTTGCTGCTTCCCAGAGTACCTTGTCTTCATCGCTCTTCGGAGAAGTGACATCAGGACGGGCTGAGAGAGGGTTGGTCCCTGTGCCTTCAACAGGAAGTTCTGCTGCCTTCCAGCCGTTGTTCATGCCGCCCTTGAGAGACTTGACGTTGGTGAAGCCTGCAAGACGGAGAGTGCCGACTGCCTGGCCTGCTGTCTGTCCTGAGTAACAGGTGACGACGACCTGACGGTTTGTGGGGATCTTCTCCATGACTGAACCGAGGTCTGCCCATGCGCTGTGGTATGCACCTGCGATGTGACCTGCTTCAAAGTCGGCTCCGCTTCTGATATCGATGATCACGATGGCGTCGGGATTGTCCTGAAGCATCTGCTGAACATCGGCTGGTGCGATGATATTGTTTCCCGTAGCTACTGCTTCAAAGAACTTCTGTGCCGCTGCGAGAAGTACTGCGTCTTCATCGATTGCAGGAGCTGCAGGAGCAGGAGCGGGTGCCGCTTCTACTTTCTGTTCTACCGGAGCGGGAGCTGCCGCTGCCGGTGCTTCTTCCTTTGAGCATCCTACTGTTACAAAGAGCGTTGCAACAAGGAGGAGGATCATTACAATTGAGAGTTGTTTTTTCATGGTAATCTCCTTCGTGATCGAATATGTGATATCAGGTACCCATGTTACCATCATTCAATAATGTTTTATAGATTAAAATGTATCGAAAATGTGATTATTTTCAGAAATCTGACAGATATATGAATAGATAGGGATATTAATGAGTATAAAAGTAGATAATATATTGGATTTTGCGGTATTTACTACTCTTTAAGTAGTGTTAATCACATCTTTATTAGAAGTGATGGCACCCCCTGGTGCCGGTGTTATTCGGTTTCGAGAGTTCCGTCTTTGAATCGCTTGAGGAAGATCTGATAGGCGTAGACCTGTCCCTGAATCTCTGCTTCCTTTGTTTCGCTTCTTCCGCCCCAGCCCTGTCCCTGGTAGATCAGAAGGTGATTGAGTTCTTCTTCAACCTCTTTGATGGAGAACCTATCCTGCCGGTAGCGGAACAGGAGATGACTGAACATTATCTCGTATTCCTGTTCTTCTGTGTGTGCTGCTATATCTATCATGAAATTACCTTCTCAATGCTGTCTGTCGGTCAACTTAAGATACAGACGTGAGAGCTGAGATGCAACCCCGCTGTTACTGATACGTTCAATATCCTTCATGCCTCTCTGTATGTAGGTCTCTTCGAGTTTTCTTGCATCTTCGAGACCCCCGTAGGAGATGACCATGCTGACAGCCTCACGGCTGACTTTTCGTGAGAGCTTTCCCTTTTTGGACAGAAGGTCATGCAGAGGCTGATTCCCTCCTGTTTCACATTCTGTTTTCAGTGCGGCAATGAGAGGTGCGGTGGGAATCCCGCCGTAGATGTCCTGTCCGACATCCTTTCCGAGCTTCGATTGGTTTCCGGTGAAGTCAAGGATATCATCCTGTACCTGGAAAGCCATTCCCAGACAGTAGCCGATTCGATGCATGAGCATCTGATCCTTTCTTGACCCGTTCGATACCGCTGTTCCTGCATAGGATGAGAGGGCGAACAGCGCTGCTGTTTTTCCCGCTATCCTTCTGAGGTATCGGCTCTGAGAGATGAAAAAGTCTCCGATAGCTGCATCCTGATCGATCTCACTTTCACAGAGACGGCTGAAGCCGTTCGCTATCACAGTGGACTGAAGGTCCCCCTGATTGCCGCTTACAAGCGACATGGCACGGGAGAGGAGGAAATCACCTGCTATGACTGCCTTTCTTGGATCGAGAATGGCGTTAATGGTGGGAATTCCCCGGCGTGTTGTTGCTCCGTCAATGATATCGTCATGAATGAGTGAAGCTATGTGGATCATCTCCAGTACGCTCGCGACCCGAATGACTTCATCACTGTGTTCTGCTTCACCGAGGGCGCTGCCCAGAATAACAAGACCGGGTCGAAGTAGTTTTCCCCCGGTAGATACTCTTTCTAGAAGAATGTCGTGTATGAAAGGATTTGCATGCTCGATGGACGAGACAATAAAAGAGCGCACCTGCCGAAGTTTTTCAGCGACAAGTGGCTCGTCGTTCCAGAATTCGCTCATGTTACAGTATTGCGTCCTTGTTCCTCTGAGCTCTTCTTTCAAGCTGTTTCTTGGTGTACTCAGGTTCATCCATGAAGATGTAGAGGTTCTTGACGATAGGAATCTTGTTCCAGACCTTCTTGATCCACGGCATCACCCAGTAGTCGAGTCCGAGGGCACGACCGGCTCCGCCGATCATAACGATCGATACGATCATGAACCAGAGAATCTCCTTGCCTGCCATTGCCCCGATGAGGAACATGATGGAGAGTCCGAGAGAGACGACTGCCGCAGGGGCAGTGAACAGTCCAGCGATGAGAAGAAGGCCGATTCCAACCTCAGCCGCAACAATGACGAGCTGGAAGAGGTAAGGTGCAAGGGCAACGACATGGTCGTTGATCCAGACGTAGATACCGAGAGGTTTATCAAGAAGCGGGGGAGCAAACTGCTTCACAGCTTCGGTGGTCGCATCGGCAACTGCTCCGGTAACTGCTGTGCTTGCTGCACTCACTGCTTCTGCTACGGGCTGGACAACTGCTGTGACAGCTTCGGTGGTTGCGTCGCTTGCCGCGCTGACTGCCTCGACAACCGGCTGGACGACAGGCTGCACAACTGCCTGGACCGCATCACTTGCTGCGCTTACAGCTTCAACCGCCGGCTGAGCATGGGCAGCAGCCGTCTGTGCAACATCGATACCTGCAGCAGCTGCTGCCGCAGGGTAGCTTGCAGAGGCAATGGAGACGCCGCCGATTGTTTCAGCAACAACCTCTGTTGCGGCATGAACCGCTTCCGCTACTTCACCGCTTGCGGCTGTAACCGCGTCACTGGCTCCAGTGCTGCCGAGCGGTCCCCAGTAGACTTTGCTTCCGGTTGTGTCGGTGAGCCAACCCTCTGCAATCTTCGGGATACCTTCGAGAAGCCACATCACACCGAGATAGAGTCTCAGGAGAACCATCCAGTATGCCTGGTGCTTGTAGGCGGCAAGGCCGCCGATGAGGGAGCGCTTGTGCTTGATATTGAGAATTTCGTGTTTGAAATAGGTCCAAGCTCCGTTGAAACCACAGACGCCTGCCTGGTAGTACATGTTAACAAGGTGCTTGACACCCTGAGCGAAGATACCGCTCATTGCCATTCCCATGTTGAAACTGACAGCGTAGCGTCCGCCGATACTTACCATGTACCCGTGGAAATTGCTCTTGAAGGGTTTCGGTTCTTCAGCCTTGAGCCCGAGTTCTGTTTTGATCGTATAGATGATACCTTCAGCCGCAGTTGCTGCAGTCTGTTCTGCTGCTTCAACGATCTGAGGAACAGGTCTTTCGTTTTCAATGAACCAGATGCCGTCACCTGCGAGGTAGACGTTGTCGTAGTCAGGGGACTTCATGTACTCATTGACAGCTTTTCTCTGAACCTTTCCATCCTTGAGACCGAGAGAGTGGCAGAAGGTGGTACCGCGGACACCACAGGTCCAGATGAAGGTACGGGTCTTGATGACGGTCTCGTCCTTAAGTGTGAAGGAGGTCTCATCAGCATGGACGATGAGAGAGTTGGTCTTGATGATGACACCGTTCTTCTTCATGTAGGAAATCGCCTTGTCACGCGGTTTGTCAGGAAGCATGTTAAGAATGTTTCCAAGCGCTTCCACGTTCATCAGGGTCACTTCGCTGTAGTCGATACCGTTCTCTTTACAGAGGATGGGGAGCCATTCAATCAGTTCTCCGACAAGCTCTACACCGGTGAAACCGCCCCCGGCAACACAGAAGGTGAGCATTTCCTTGCGGATGACTGGGTCCTTCTCATAGCTTGCGGCACGGACGGTCGCGATGATATGGTTCTTGATCCTGAGGGCGTCTTCAAGTGACCAGAGGTAGAAGGAGTGTTCCTTGACACCGGGAATGTTGAAGTCGGTAGACTCGGCACCGGTTGCAATGATGATCTGGTCGTAGGCGTACGAAGCTGCCTTTCCGGTAAGCACCTGCTTTTCGAAATCGATGTTCGTGATCTCATCGCGAACGATATTCACCCTCTTTCCAGAGAAGATTCTGTCGAAGGAGATTTTTACTGACGATTCATCAACGCGGTTACCTGCAACCTCGTGCAGTTCGGTCATGAGGGTGTGGTGGTTATGCCTGTCGATAAGGGTAATTTCTACCTTGTCTTTCTGACGTTTGAATGCCTTATGTAACTTCTTGGCTGCGTGAACACCTGCGTATCCGCCACCAAGGACAATAATTTTTTTCTTATCCATGGTATATACTCCTGACCATCGTAAATTCTTCGATGAAAATAATTTTATATGTTTTCCACAGTATCCTGAATGATGAGGGATGCTTGTGGTTTTTTCCTGAATGGTTTATATCCTACTATAGTAGTAGCATGAAACATAGTAGTAAATCAATTCAGTTGTTTTTTATCGGTTTATTTTTTCTCTTTTTTTTCGTAAGTTGCCGTGGTGAAGAGAAAAGTGTCTCCGAAGCCATCGAATCCCGCTCGCAGCTCCTTTTAGGTACAAGCTGCAAGGTCACCATATATGATCATCCGAGTGAAGAGATCTTTGATGCCGTTTTTGCCCGCATTGATGAAATCGAACAGAAGATGTCGGTGAATATAGAGGAATCAGAGGTGTCTAAGATCAACGCATCTGCAGGGATCGCCCCAGTGAAGGTCTCTGAGGATACCTTTCGAGTCATCGAAAAGGCTCTCGATATAGCAGAGCTGAGCTCGGGTGCCTTCGATCCGACTGTCGGTCCCCTTGTACGTGCATGGGGCATCGGGAGTGATCACGCCCGGATTCCGTCTCAACAGGAGATTGATGCAATCCTTCCTCTTATCGATTACCGTGATGTCGTTCTTGATGCCGATGAGCGTACGGTATTTTTACAACAGGAAGGGATGGCACTTGATCTTGGTGGGATTGCGAAAGGTTTCGCTGCCGACGAAGTCGCTCTCATTCTGAAAGAGAACGGTGTGAAGAAGGCTATTGTCAATCTCGGAGGCAATGTCCTTACCGTGGGAAGTCGTCCAGATGATACAGGATGGAAGATAGGAGTGCAGAAGCCTGACAGCGACAGGGGTGAGTACCTTATGGTCGTACGTCTGATTGATCAGGCTCTGGTGACCAGCGGCCCCTATGAACGGTTCTTCATTCAGGATGGTACAAGATACCACCATATCCTGGATACGAAGACAGGGTATCCTGTGCAGACGCCTTTTACCAGTGTGAGTATCATAAGTGATGAGTCGTTCATCGCAGACGCTCTCAGTACCGCCTGCTACTCGATGACAAAGGAAGAAGGGTTCAAGCTTCTCTCCTCTCTGGACGGTATCTATGCTCTCTATATCGATGGTGATAAGCAGGTCTATCCTTCCGACACCTTCGAAAGTCATCTCGAATACACCATGACCGATAATTCATTCATCATACACTAGCTGCCTGATTGAACAGCTGACCCAAAGGGGAGGCTGCAAGAAGGATTGCATACACGATGAGCAGAATCGTGATGTTCTCTGCCCACCCTTTTTTTGATGCCTTTGCAGCAGGCTCACTTGCCTGCTGAGAATCTTCACCAATCTCCTCCTCACTGAGCCTGATCAGAAGTGCGTCTATGACGCCGATGATCGGCCTTTTATGAGGTATGCTCTTCCATTCTGTTATCAACCTGTCGAAATAGTAGAACTGCAGTGAAAGAAGGGAGCCCAGCTTTCCGGGAATCGTCGGCTTCTTCGCCATCATGAAGTGACTGAGGTAGATGAAACTGATAAGCAGAAGCGCCTTCTGCGCTCCTATGGCGAGCGATCCCAGTGTGACGGGGTGGCTGAATATACTGAAGAGATAGAGTCCGTGAGGCTGAAGTGTATGTGCAAGCGATACGGAGAAAAGGAGGATGATGTTCGGAATCGGTCGGAATTTCCTCCCTTCCCGAAGGGCGAGCATAACCAGGATCACTGCGATGAGCAGTGCTGCGGGGAGGCTGTCTGCCAGAATAATAGAGGGAATTAGGGCGACTCCGGTCAGTAATCTGAGTGTTGAACTTTTCATGTCCGACTCTCCTTCAGTGACCGGTACCAGCGCGACTGGTTGATGAACATCTCGCTGAATAAACCGAGGATGACTGAGCTGATCAGGGCTGAGAAGAGGAAGAGGGGTGCAATGACGTAGGTTGCTTCTCTGAAGAAGAGGAGCCGGCTTATGAGGAGCTGTCCGAGTGCACTGAACAGTCCTCCTGCTGTCGATATGCCTATTCTGCTTACATGACGCTTCAACACGATGAATACCGCATACATGGCCAGGGCGCTCAGCAGTGTTCCCACTGCCGAGAAGAGGATGATGTAGGAGAAGAGGGAGCCTGTGATGAGTCCCTGTCCCAGTATCTTAAGAAAGGCAAGGAGGATGTACTCTCTCCAGTTCAGCAGCCCGAGGGCAAGGATGAGAGGGAGGTTTGCAATTCCCAGACGGAGGAATGGGATCGGTTTGGGGATCATATATTCGATCGAGGAGAGGAATATCGCAACGGCGGAGAGGAGTGCGACAAGCTGGATATCTATATCAGAACGACGCGTCATCTACTTCTCCTTCTCCCGCTACATCGGTGTTTCCTTGAATGACGATGAATACATTGTTGGGAAGGCAGGCTATCCATTCTCCTGCCGATTCTATCTCTCCTGCGAGGACGCACACCTGGTTTCTGCAGTCTGAGTAGTCGACGTGTACTTTCCCTCCTGCTATCTCCATGGTTGTAATGCCTATAGGTCCTTCGAAATCAACCACAGTATCGACTGAAAGGTCGTAGATCCACGTCCCTGAGTCAGTCGTGACATGTACCTCCTCATTTCCTGAAAAAGCATGGAAGAGGAAGAGGCTCGAGATACTGATCGCAAGTGCAAGGAGGAAGATGAGAATGTCACCCAGTCTTAAACGGAACATGAACTCATTATTAGCAGGTTCAACAGCTCTTGTCAAAAGCATCTGGGAGGCTCCTGTGAATTCTGTGAGGATGTGCACCTTGTGTTCCCTCCAATACTCTACCATTTCAGTTATTCTCCCCTTGTAAAAGGACGATGCAAATTCTATACTTGTGCAAGATATCGATATATCAGGAGTGATTTATGAAAAAATTTAAGATCTCATTGGTGATGGCACTTATCGTTGCTGTCGCTTTGACCTCATTTGTCGGCTGCCAGAAAAAGGCTGAAGAAGCACCTGCAGCAACTCAGGCTGCAGCACCCGCAGCTCCCGCAAAACCAGCAGAGACTCCTGCACCCGCAGCTCCCGCTGCACCTGCTGTAGGACCTTACGAAGACGGTTCCTATATGGCAATGGGCCCCGAGTTCTCTCATGGCTGGAAGACCGTTGTTTCTCTTACAGTCGAGGGCGGAAATCTCACCGATGCGATCTTCTCCGGTGTTGCCCCGAGTGCTGCAGCAGACAAGATTGCTTTCTCAAAAGCAGGTCTGTACGGCATGAACTGGGATGAACAGGCAGAAAAAGCTGCTGCATACCTTCTCAAGACTCAGGATCCTTCCGCAGTTACCTATACAGATGAGGAAGGTCATACCGATGATATCGCAGGCGTTTCAGTCCACGTATCAGAGTTCTTCCAGCTTGCCCAGGAAGCTCTCGATAACGGTCCTGTGATGAACCTTGGTTATGCTGACGGTTCCTACATCGCTTTCGGTGACGAATTCTCTGCAACAAGCGGTTGGAAAGAGTATGTAGCTCTCACCGTTGTCGGCGGCAGAATCGCAAGTGTGAACTGGTCTGCCATCAACAGAGACGGAGCTGACAAGAAAGCATACGATGCCGCAGGAAAATACGGTATGAGCGGTGAAAACGGTACCTGGACAGAACAGGCTGTCAGATCGGAAGACTACCTCATCAAGGTTCAGGATCCTGCAGCAGTTTCTTACAGCGATGCTGAAGGACATTCAGATGACATTGCCGGTGTATCAATTCACGTAGGCGGTATGTTCGAGCTTGCGGCAAAGGCACTTGCAGCAGGTCCCAAGGCTATCGGTCCCTATGCTGACGGCGGTTACTGGGCACTCGCAGATGAAGGCGGGAACGGCTGGACAGAGTATGTCACCCTCTTCGTCCACAACGGAAATATCGCAGATGTATACTGGTCGGCTCTCAGTGATGAAGGCGAAGACAAGGTCGAGTATGACAAGGCCGGAAACTACGGCATGGTTGCATTTGGCGGAGCTCAGGCTGACTGGAATGTTCAGGCTGCTAAGGCTGAAGACTACCTGATTGCAACTCAGGATCCTGCCGCTGTCAACTACATCGATGAGGACGGTCACACCGACGATATCGCAGGCGTATCCATTCACGTGAACGGACTCTTCGATATCGCGGCAGCTGCACTTGCTGCAGGACCTATTGAGCAGTAACACTTATTCTCTCAGGGTGGATTCACCCTGAGATTCAATCAAGGCGGGAGGCTACCGAAGAATCAACAGCGGTGGACTCCCGTATTTTCTGTTTCAGCATTCTGTGCACTCTTTCTCCCACATATTCTTTTCTGTACCATTTCAGTACCTTTTCCTCGTGATGTGTGACCAGGGTTGTGAGCGCCCAGGCCTTTGCCATCTGCGTAGTGTATTCTTCTGCAGAGACTTCTCTGATAAGGGAAAGGGATCGTGAGAGAAAATCTTCACCCTTGAAGTAGGTGAGTATCATGACAAGGACGAACCTGCGAATGAAGGGATGTTCATTCTCCGAGAGATCTGAAATAAAAGAAAAATAGCGTTCCCGATCTTTCTTCACACTCTTCAGGGAAGAGACAAAGCTGTCACATACAGCCCATGAGTCGAGATAGGGGAGGAGCTTTTCTATCATTCTCATCCTCTCTTCTTCTTCCATCTTCATCCTTGAGACTGCAAGGAAGCGCACCAGGCGCTGCTCATACCACTCATCGTCACTAATTCCCTCAAGCGGATCATGGGAAGGTAGAGATTTAACCACCATGCGAACGTCATTCATACGTACACCGAACGGAGGGAGCCCCTCCGGGATGATCCTTTTCAGAAAATCTCTGTACCCTTCATCCTTTTTTGCTTCAAGTTCCGATAGATAGTTCACTTCACGCTCCTTCATCTCTGGCTGCTTCAATATTCTTTGTTCAGCCTATGTCGTTATATCCCGTCGGTCAATAAAAAACGCTGTCGAGGTGTCTTCGACAGCGTTTCATAGCTTTAAGAAAGTTTTCTGATTTACAGAACCTGATGAAGCTCCACATCAAAGATCAGAAGAGAGTTAGGTGGAATCTGATCTGCTCCAGCCTCTCCGTATGCAAGTGCAGGGGGAATGAAGAACTGATAGTGTGCACCCTCTTTCATGAGAGGAAGTCCTTCAATGAATCCGGGAATAAGTCCTGAGATGGGGAACTCTGAAGGTTCTCCTCTTGCGTAGGAATTGTCACCGATAGATCCGTCAAGGAAGGTGATCTGGTAATCAATGAGAACAGTGTCGTCCACAGTAGGAGAAGCTCCGTCACCTTCGGTGATCACGGTATACTGGAGACCGGATTCTGTGGTGATCACATTATCCTTCGTGCCGTTCTGAGCAAGGAAGGATTCTGCAGCTGCAAGGTTCTGAATGGCGATGCTCTGCACGGCCTGCTCATACTGTGCGTTGAGTTTTTCTACGTAAGCCTGGAAGATCTGGTCGATCTCCTCATCCGAATACTGAAGGGGGATCTCTCCGTAGGCGCTGCTCATTCCGTCATTGAAACTTGCGAGCTCTACGATAATTCCCTGACTCTGGAGATTGTACTGTACAACATGACCGTACCCGTAGCTGAACAATGCCTGTGCTGAAGGACCGTCACCGATAGGTGCGGTAAATTCTTCCTCTGTGATTGTTCCGTCAGCGAATTTCTGGTATTCGCTGAAAGCGTCGTTTACCTGAGTATCGGTATAGATAGGTTCGATTCCGTTAAAGAAGTCGTTGGAACCCTGCACGAAGGGTGCGGGATCGATAGGGAGGGCCTTTTCTTTCAGACCTTCAACAAGTTTATAGCCGTAGATGAATGAGAACTGTTCGTCAAGAGTCGGTTCTGCTGCAGTGACCTCAGGAGCCTCTTCCATGACAACAGTTTCTACCGGTGCGGCCTCTATGACTTCAGCGACCGGCTGAGTGTCTGCAGGTGCGGCGGTTTCTACTGCTGCCGCGGTATCTTCCACAGGGGAAGCGGCTTTATCTGAACTTGCACAACCGGCAAGTGCGAAAATCAGAAGAATTGACAATACGATAACGTATATTTTTTTCATGAATGATAACTCCTTTCTGAAGATAATTGTTCTGTGGTTTTAGTCAGTGAGTAGCATACCATTAAAGGATTCTCTTTGATACCCTCAGTTATGTAAATATTGGGTGAAGATTTGTGAGATCTGCTGTTTCAGGTCGCTTATGAGCGGATCGATCACTTTCTTTGAGCTCATCATCACCGTGAGAAAGGTATGGGAGGGGAGATGTTCTTCTTCCTGGTTTCCTGTCTCGTCCTGTTCAGCTGCATGGTCAAGGTACGCTATTCTTTCATCACGGGTGATCCTGAATTCATCGAACGGCCAGTATTCCAAATGCACAGCCGCTTCAGCGGTTCTTTCCATCTCGTCATCGAGCAGAGGGAAGAGATCAAAGCCGCCTTCCTCTTCTATTGTGTCGATCGGTAGGATAAACCGGGAGAGTGCTTCACCCGATTTTTCATTGGCTAGAATGAATCCTATTCCTTCGGTCTTTCCACCGCTCACACTCAGAATCGCCTTGAAGAATGAATCAGGAACAGCAACTTCGTTTTCCCCTATCGTCTTTACTTCAGGTGAAAGGTACAGAGGGCCTGTCACGACATATACGCCATCGAGTCTGTCTGCGAAATTTCTAACGGTAGCCTCGAGGTCAGCCCAGATGCCCCGGTTGAACTGCGGTTCCTGCGGGGTCATATTGCTTAAGAAGAAGGTATCGCTCATAGCCTCTTCAGACCAGGTCGCATCGGCTGCCGGGATCAGGTGTCCCCTGTCGTATCCGCTTCCTCTGTAGTCGCTCAATTCAGCCGAACCCGTTGCAATGGAATCATCCGGTCTGAAATCATCCTCCCGCTCATACAGTCCGTACAGTTCATCCCTGTCGAGACGGTAGGCTACCCATTTTGCGTTCTCGTGCTCTTCATCATAGACGAGGGAGTACCCTGTATGAAGGGTAAGCGTATCGCCTTCTTCCAGGGCAGGGACTTCCAGGGATGCAATGACTTTATCTGACGGTATCTCATAATATGATGCCGTTGACGGGGTGATCAGGTACAGGACGATATAGATGACCGCTAGGAGAAGCAGAGATGTAATCAGGCGTGTAAGGGGGGATCGTCGGTTCGATGTGTTTCGTGACATGGGAACCTCTCTTGCTGATACCTTAGCAAATTTAGAGGTACCTATGCAATGTCGATGCTGTGGGAAGGTTTCCTATTTTCTGCCATGATGAGGAGTACGGCACAGGTGACGATGAGTATGAGCAGGTCGAGGTAGATGTTCTGCTCTCCTGAATGGAAGAAGGGAATACTGAAGATGGATGAGTTCTGATAATTCACTATGACAGCTATGAAGAAGTTGTTGATGAAATGGGCACCGGAAGTGACTGCGATCCCTCCCCAGGAGTAGGTGAGTTCCATGAACAGGAAGCCGGAGAGGAAGTAGTAGAGGATGACGGGGAAGGGTGAATTCCCTATTCCCATCTCCAGGTTCGCCGCATGGGCGGCGCAGAAGGCCGTTCCTGAGATCAGTGAAACGATGTGTCTGTTCACTCTTGTCCCTCTGAAGCCTCTGAAGAAGAAACTTCTGAAGAGGATCTCTTCACTGAATATCTGAATGGGGGTGAGGACAAGGGCTAAGAGGATCATGATCAGGTGTGATCCTTCTCCGGAGTAAGGTATGATCTGGCCCGGAGTGGTAATGTTTTGTGTGCCGATGTAGAGAACAAGTGAGAGCAGCCAGATTCCTCCTCCAAGGAAGAATCTACGGAGGAAAAGGGGTGGTTCATTGAAAAGAAAATCCCTGAGTCGTTTACGCTCAGCTCTGAGAATGAAGAAGAGTTCAAGGAGGAGAAGGATGATGAAATTGAGATGCTGGGCGAAGTAGAGATGGAGAGGTGAGGAGTCGAGACCAGACCTCTGAAGAACATACAGCATTTCCTCTGTTACGATAGGGCCCGAGAGGGCCCAGATAAGCAGGATTCCAAGAAAACCCGAGATGTAGTAGGGAAGCGGAAGAAAAGCTGAATCGTCGTCTTTCATTCTTTCATTATACCACAATTTTCAGTATACTTGCTTCTATGGATGAAACCTTCACTTCCTCGTTTCAGGAGAGTCTTTTCGCACATTTCGATGACCCGGGAACGCTCTGTGTGTTCCCGAGCGAGACGGTTCGCAGGTCATGGCTTGCTTCCTATACTCTTGCTTCTGATAAAGGTGTTATTCTCCCCCGCAGAGCCATGTCCTGGGACCGCTTCACTCAGCTCTTCCATGATAAGGGTCAGAGAATTTCCGCTGGTTCATCTCTGAGATATCTATTCGCCTACGATTTCATGGACAAAGAAGGTGATACACTCCAGTGGCTCACCCAGAAAGAATTCCCTTCCATGCAGAAACAGTATGTACCTACGGTGGTAACCCTTCTGGACAGAATCCCTTCCCTTATCCACCTGAAAGAGACCCATACCGATAGGTACCACCAGATTCCTTCTCTCTATCTGCATGACATAGCTCTGATAAGGAGTTCGTATGAAAAGTTTCTGAAGGAACACGATATATTCGATCCTCATTTCTCCTCTCCCATCTTTCCCCATGCGGAGTTCAAAGGGTACTCAAGCATCATCATCATATCACCTGAACTCTGCTCTTCCTTCTTCGAGTATCGCAAAGCTCTCGAAGAAGCTCCGGGACTGATTCTCCTCCGCCCCGAACGGAGAGAGAGCGGGACATTGGTGAAATATGAGAATGAGAGGCAGGAGATCATAGCGGTTTTCAGTGAGATCAGGTCTCTGCTCGATAGGGGGATGCATCCGGATGAGATCGCTCTCAGTGTCTCAAGTCTCACAAGAATGCTGCCGGCAGTGACTCGGTTTGCATCTGAGTACGATATTCCTCTTAGAATTCAGAGCGGCTGTTACCTCAGCGACTATCCTGCGGGGCGATTCTTCCTCCAGATGGAGGAAGTGGTCTCCTCAGATTTCAGCTTTGAGAGCGTGAAGCGTTTTCTTTTAGATCCGAAGATTCCATGGAAGAAAACGGATGAGCACAGAGTCCTCATCGAGAAAGCTATTGCCTATGATATCAGGCAGATCGTCTCCCCTTCAAAGGATGATCAGTGGAGGATTCTAAGGGATGACTATCTTCATGACCTCTTCTCTCTTATACGAGCAGGGGTGAGAGCGCAGGAGCCGAAGGATATACTGACGGCGGTGAATCAGTTCACTGAACAGTTTCTCGATGACTCATGGGGGTATGATCCTTCTCTGAGTTTCCAGTCCGACCAGTCGCAGGCGCTTTCTGCAGCTGTGCAGCTTCTCGTTGATCTTGATACACTCTCGGAGCAGGTTCCTGTCTCTTCGGGTGTTTCTATCTATCATCTCTTTACGACGCTGATTCAGCGTCAGACGTTCTATCCCTCAGGAGCTCATACGGGAATTCCTGTGTATGATACTGTCTCAGGTCTTGCTACGAATCCTTCCCGTCATTTTTTCATAGGATATACTTCCCAGAGTGTTGATATGATAAAAAGAAGCGTACCGCTTCTCACTTCCCTTGTCCTTGATGAGGTGGTCTCTGATGCGGCATTCGACAATGCATTCCTTTCAGGAGGGAAAGTGAGATTCTCTTATGCCGTCTCAGGGTATTCTGACACAGTCTCTCTTCCTCCCGAAAGATTCCTCTCTGCGGGGTTCACCATTGAGGCCGGAATACCGGTTTCATCCCTTGAAAGCAGAGAAGAGAAGGTATGGAGAGGAAAGACACAAAGAGAAGAAGGAGTGAGAGTCAGGCAGGCAAGGGGATTCAGATCGGCAGTGGATACGGTGTTTGCAGGCAAGAAGGTCGATATCCCCCGGGGAAGCAGGTTCCCTCTTTGGGATGCCGCTGCTGATGATGAGGGTATCCTTCATCTCTCACCGACTGCGTTGGATCAGGCTGACAGCTGCCCTGCGAAGTTCTTTGCTTCCAGAATTCTGAAGGTGAAGAAGGGTGAGTGGTCTATCCAGAATCTTGATCACGCGGCAATCGGTTCTCTCCAGCACGATATCCTTGCCCGCTTCTATGCTTCTCTGGAAGGGAAGGAATCTCTCAGCTGCGAAGAGAAGAGGGAACTTCTCTTTGCTATCATCCGGGAAACGGCAGAAAAAGAGAGAGTGGGAAGAGTCTCATCTCCTCTATTCGTCACCCGCTATATCAGAAGTGCATACCTTGAATCACTCCTGCTGATTGTGGACAGGGAGGCTTCTCTCTTCTCCACTACCCGATCGATTGGACTGGAGAGTTCCCTGAAAAAACGGATGACTTCCTTCCCTGTTGAACTCAATGGGCGTATAGACCGCATCTTCAGTTATGAAACAGAAGAGGGGAACGCTATAGGTATTCTTGATTACAAGAAGTCAGAACCCCCGAAAGTCACCCAGTACAAGAAACCTTCCTATCCTCTTACCTCCTACCAGCTTCCCTTCTACGCCCGTCTCCTTGAGGGCTCTGAACTGATCGGTACAAAGGGCATCGGGAGCGGTAACTATTATTCAATCAAGAGGGGTGCGTTCTACCAGATATGGAAAGACGAGGAGCATCTGCAAGAGTTGAAAAAGGTGTGTGACGAAGCAATCGATGTGCTGGTGCAGAGGTTGAAGGAGGGAGAGATGGAAGCTCATGTCTCGAAAGAGAGCTGCGAGCACTGTGAATTCCGTCAGATCTGCAGAAGGAGGTACGTGCTTCCATGATCGATCCGAAGGTAATCAGCAGCTACATAGATGATAATTTTAATAACGAACAGGCAGATGCCGTCCGGGTACTCAAGAACTGCGTTGTGAAGGCTGGAGCCGGAAGCGGAAAGACCTGGGTCCTTACCTACAGATTCTTCCACCTTGTCGCAACCGGCAGAGCCCATGTGGATGAAATACTGACCCTCACGTTCACAAAGGCGGCAGCTGCCGAGATGTACGAGAGAATTCAGAAGATATTTACCCAATACAGTGATGACGAAGATATTCTCAGCGAGATGAAAAATTTTCAGGATGCCACCATCTCTACTCTCGACAGTTTCTGCTATCAGATTGTACAGATGGATCTCTCCCGCTTCGGTCTTACCCCCGATTTCACCCTCGATCCCGATGACGCTGATTCCATTGCGACTCGAATCGCTCTCAGGCTTCTCAGTGAGGACTCTTCCTCACCAGCTCTTCGGTATCTCAGTGAGATCTACTCCCCCGATGCTCTGGTAGATTCTCTGATCACTCCCCTGTTCTCACGATTCTTCTGGCTTTCAATGCCCTATGATCCTATCTCTGATGCCTCCCTGGTAAGAGCAGAGGTAGAGAGACTGATCACAGACCGTATCGATACCTTCAAGGCCGTTGCCGATACCCTCTGGGGTTACTGTGACGAAGTTGAGGAGGATAAGAGCGCTCAGAAGAACATGGACTCCCTTGAACAGCTCTTTCCCCTACTTGAGGAGAACAGCAGCGAACATGAGATCCCGAAGGTCTATAAGGTGAGACGGAAACTCGAGGTGAAAGAGGAGTACAATGAACTCATAGATACCTATAACGAGCTGGCGAAAGGGATGAAGGAGATCACTATCCTTCATTCGAAGAAGAACGACCTTCTTGATGAGATATATATTCTATTCGCCAAACTTCACGATGAAGTGAGCAAGGTAAAACGAGAGCGTCAGGTGCTGAGCTATTATGATGTCGCCCAGATGGCGAGGAGTATTCTCCTGAGCAATCCGCAGGTGCGCTCCTCTCTCTCTTCCTCTTTCCGTTACATCATGGTTGATGAGTTCCAGGATACCAACGAACTTCAGAAGGAGATCCTTTACCTTCTATCCCTTCAGAACCCCGATGAGTTCACTCCTCCTCTGAAACCCGAGATGCTCCATCCGGCGAAGCTTTTCATGGTGGGTGATGAAAAGCAGTCTATCTACCGTTTCAGGGGAGCAGATGTAAGTGTATTCAGACGCCTGGACCGTGAGATTATCGCCTCAGGCGGCATTGTTCTCAACCTGAGCAGGAACTACCGCAGTGAACATTCTCTTATAGGTACATTCAATTCCCTCTTCCGTGAGATCCTAGGGGAAGCTGAGGAGGAATATGAGGCTTCCCATCAGAACCTGAATCCTCAGCGTGAGAGTGATACCCTCCCTGTCAGGAGGGAACTGTTCATCATAGAAAAGGATGAGGAGGAAACTGAAGAAAAAAAGAGCGATGAGGAGACAGAGGAACTTCGTCTGGTCGAGAGGGAAGCGATATTCCTTGCAGAACAGATCGATCGAATCATCAACTCAGGTGAATACACGATTATGAAGGGGGGAAAGCATGTCTCTCCCACCTATGATGATATCGCAATACTGATGAGAACCTATTCCCCCCAGCTCCAGTTCGAGAAGTACTTCAGGATGAAAGGCATTCCCTATGTTCTCAGTGACGTGAAATCGCTTCACCTCGAAGCCGTTGCCAATGATATCTACTCAATGCTCCAGCTGCTGATCTTCCCCGATGATCTTTTAGCCTATACTGCCGTTCTCCGCTCTCCCCTCTGTTATATCGATGACGATGCACTTCTGATTGCCGTAGCCGAGGCAAAAGAACACGGCATCTTCTGTGAAATAGAGTGGAATGATGAAACCACCGGGAAAAAGTATGAAACGATCAGGAACCTGTATGCCGAACTCAAAGCTATGAGTAAAAAAGCATCTCTGGCGTCGCTTGTATCACATATCTGGTACGAGGGTGGCTACCGGTATAATCTACTCAGTCATGATTCCTATACGGTGTTTATCGAACACGTAGAATATCTTATGGAACTTGCAGTTCAGGAAGAGAGCGACGGAGGATCATTAGTCACGTACACCGACCGTCTGAGAAATATCATAGAGAACACCGAAGATACCAAAGGTCTGTCGATCCTGAGTGAGACGACTCACGGGGTACACCTGATGAGTATCCATAAGTCGAAAGGACTTCAGTTCCCCATTGTGATAGTAGGATCATGCGGGAGCGGGTCTATGCAGAACCGAATACCCGGGCTCTATCTCTGGAATCAAGAGGAGATGGTGATCCCTGTCCCCTACCATGATACGATCCAGAGGAAGGGGATCAATCTGATCTGGGAATCGGAAAAGAAGAGGATGGTACAGCAGGATGAAGCCGAACTGAAGCGGCTGTTCTACGTAGCCTGTACCCGCGCTGAATCCCATCTCATCTTCTCGGGGGTGAACAACAGGGGGAACACCGATGAGAAACACAGAAACGAGAACTTCCTTGCTATGCTGCTCGCAGTCTCCCCCGAATCTCATGGGATAGCTGTCACCGTCCTTCCTGACTCTTCTCTCAAGGTGAAGCTCGATACCTTCAAAGCACAGGATATCGCACACACCCTAGAAGCTGTGAAAAGCTGGTATGATACGCCGGTACAGAACAGGGAGTTCGGAAGCAGGATAATCGGAGTCACTTCAGGCGAGCATGAAATACCTCATGATGCCCCCCTGTTGTATCCGAAGCTATCTTCCTATGGAAGTGACGAAATACTTTCCCGGTACGGAATTCACAGTGAGTTCGGGACCTGGGTCCATGCCATGTTCGAAGCGGTCTTATCACAATCTGAATCGCTTTTCCGCATTGACTCTTCTCTTCTGAACCCCGCTTTCGCACTTTCCCTGAAACCGATGAGTCTGGAAAGAACAGGAATGAAAGTGGAGGAAGAAGAGAGCCTTGCACACGATATCTTAACCATGGTTGAAGGTGTGCTCAGTTCGCCCTTCTTTGAATCCCTGAATACTCAATCCCTTACAGCGATAGAGAGTGAACTGGAATTCATGGCTCGAATCACAAGCGACGGAGAATCTCTTGCTGTGAATGGTATCATAGACTTGCTGCTCAGATACGAGGATCACCTGACAATAGTCGATTTCAAGACCGATGCCTTCCAGAATCCCGAGGTGCATGAGCATCAGATTACAATGTACGCATCAGCAATGGAGAAACTGTACGGGGTTCCTGTGAAGAGCGTACTCTGCTACGTCAGGCAGCCAGGCATGGAAGTATGGTTAGCGGAATAGCTGCTTTTCAGCTTCAATCATGGCAAGAACCGCGTTTTTAACCTTCTTTTTCGATGTTGAGTAGTTGAAGCGTATCATGGAGTCATACATACTTTGAGTCTGATCAATGAATCGTGAACGGGAAAACCTTCAAAGAAAGGATAAGAAAATCTGAATGTGTTCAAAGGCATCCCTGCGGATGAATGCAATTTCTTCTTCATCTCGTACATCCATAAAGTCTGCTACATCAACAGGACCTGCGTGATCGACTGAAGAGAATTTTTCTTTCAATTTCTCCTTCATTTCAAGCACCAGTGAGGTATCTGAATATCCAATGAACTCCTTTGCCAATTGATCAGCACCACCAGAATGATGCTTTATTAGGAAATAGATATCGTAGGCATCTTTTGTCTTCCCTCTTCCCATTGCCTTTGTTTTCATTACTAAGTACGGAACAATAGCGACGATGTTCACATATACAGTGTCACCTGCTCCGTCAGGTCTTTTTGCATGTACCTTAACTTGACGTGGCTCGAATTTGAAGGCAAAATCACCTCCCGTTGCTTTCATGGCTTTCAGACCTTGAACATGCTGACTACGTTTCTGTGCTTTTGTTCCGCCATACATTCCAGCAAGAATATCTACGTCTACGAAGAATGGGGTATTGTTGACCACTACTTTCTTCATGAACGAAAAGTACTTCTGAGGATGGTCTTCATACCCGTTACTCAAAAGGATTCGTGCCATAGTGTTGTATCCTTCATCTTTTAATGTCCGATGATTGATCAGGATATCAACATCAACACTTCCTACGTGTCCCTGTTCAGGAAACAGCAACTCAGGAACCCAACCTCCTATGATTCGAATGTCATCCTGGTATTGTTCAAACAGTGAACATAGCTCAATCAATACTCTGTAGGCAGCTTCCCTCTGACCTCCTGTATAATCAATGCTTGTATTCAGCTCCTTGTCTTTGATCACTCATTATCTCCCATGTAAGGATAGCTTCAGCCATTTCTTCTCCCCGTCCTTTTAATCTCATGCAGTCCAGAAATATCTGTATCGGTGAGACCACTTGATACCCATTGATTTCTCTTGCATCAAGGAGAAGGTTATCACCTGAAAGTACTTGGATCTGGATATTCGCGCCTGACTCGACTGGTTTGCATCCAGATAATCCAAGAAAGGCTTTCATCTCTCTTGCTCTGACCATCAGATGTATCTTGTTGTATCGAACTACAGGAGCATATCTCACTCCACCGGAAAAGCCTGTGAAATAACTGTCTATACCAGAATTCATGTGTATTTCTCTTACCCTCTCTTCGAACTCCTGAACCGATAAAAGAGTGTAACAGTCTACTACTTCAAATAACGGAGATCTCTGAGAATATGCTTCGCTCCAGGCATGCATGATTGCCATAGAATCTAAAACCTGTAATCCGTTAGATCCCATATGTGCCCAAAGCTGCTCACAAAGATAATCTTTTACCTTTGAAACCTGTCCGATACTGCATCCCAATGTCTGTGAAAGAAGACTTAATTTCCACCGACGTTTCGGATCCCTCATGATTTCCCTGAGAATCAGAGATGATACTTTCGAAGAAGGATCGAATATATTTTTTGCAGTACGTTTTCTATTAAATCTGTTCGGGTGCCCCTGATCGCTTACATAGAGGGAATGAATCAGTAAGCGGCAGTTTCCCGACATGTCCAGATAGCCTACGTTGAGACGCTCACATTGCCTTGCCGACTCATTGGATATATAGGGAGCGATGATCAGGGAATAACGTGTTTTTTTGTGTGGCTCCCTGTTTTTCTTCGTGATGACGTCCCGGATAATGGAAGGGAAGGCTCTCTTCAGTATGATAACGTCAAGGTGGATGCGGGTTTCATCTATGAAGACCAGTTGTGCAGTGAACCCGTCATGATTGTCATGGAGATGGTCACATAGGTTGACCACTGGGATTTTTAACAGAGTTTCACTAAGTATTTCGTACTCTTTTACAAAATCAGTGTAGTTGATTTTCATTTAATATCCTCCTTTCATCACTGTGGTGAAAATAGTATATATAGTGAAACTTAGAATAGCAATGTGAGAATAATGGTAGATGTGAAAAAAAGCATGCTCACTGCTGAAGTGACCATGCCTATAGAAGAGATGTGATGAATGAGATTTAACCCAATAGCTGCTTTTCAGCTTCAATCATGGCAAGAACCGCGTTTCTGACCTTCTCTTTCGATGTTGCGTAATTGAATCGTACGAAGCTTTCATACCCGCTGCCAAACCACGAGCCATCGTTCAGTGCGATACCTGCCTTGATACCGAAAAAGTTTGAGAGGTAACCAGCTTCCCCTGAGGGGAGGTTCTCGCTTCCTTCTGTTTTACGGAGCTGTCGGAGAATTTCTGTACAGTCTAGAAGGGCAATGAAGGAGGCGGACGGTTTAATAAGACGCATTGTTGAGCCCTGTTCAGTGAGCAGTGATTCAATCATGTTCACGTTCTTTTCCAGATAGGGGATCAGTTCACTGAGCCACTCATACCCTTCGTTGTACGCTGCTTTCGCAGCTGTCATTGCAAGGTAGTCTGGAGCGACATGGAACGAACCGAGTTTTCCCACCAGCTTCTTCTTTATCTCCCTGTCACTGCAGATGACCATCGAGAAGTGTTCACCTGCAATATTGAATGTCTTGCTCGGTGCCATGCATGTTGCGCTTTTCAGATTCTTCCCCTCTGTTACCAGATTGAATGGGGTGTGCTGTTTTCCCTGGTAGACAAGGTCTGCATGGATTTCGTCGCTGATGACAAAGGAGCCTGTATCGGCGGCGATGGAAGCCACTTGCTCAAGCGTCTCCTTTGAGAACACCATTCCCGTCGGGTTATGGGGAGAGCAGAAAAGAAGGACCTTCGGCTGCTTCTTCTCCATTAATTCCCTGTATTCCATCATAGGAAATGAGAAGGCTTGTGAATCCTGATCATAGGCAAGATGGATAGGGATGATTTTGCGTTCAAGTTTGTTGAGTACTGAGACAAAGGGTTTGTAGGCAGGATAGGGGAGTAACACAGAGTCTCCCTTCTCGCTGTATGTATCGAGAAGGAGGGCTATGGAAGAGAGCATGCCCGGTGCTATGACAACAAGGGACGGATCAGGCCTCCATGAATGCCGTCTTTCCAGAAAAGAGAGGAAGGAAGGAATGATACCTTCATTACTGACGTACCCGAGTACTCCCGTAGCAAGTTCCTTCTGCAGTGCGTCGATGATAACCTGAGGAGTCCTGAAATCCATATCGGCAACCCAGAACGGTTCAGCTTCGCTGTTCCCTGCAAATAGGGAGATAAGTTTTTTATTATACTTCTCAGAGGCTGTGCCTCTCCTGTCGGCCGGATGGTCGAATATGCTCATGACTGATCTCCTTGAGGCAGTTGAAAGTTGTGAGGTCCGCGATAGTACTGGTAGCCGTGTAGAGGTCTTCTTGTCCTTCCGATCGCATGTGTCGGGCAGTGGTGATAGCATGCGAAACATTGCTCGCAGGCCCCATGGTACTCCACCTTTCCGTCACTCAGTGTGATGTTTCCCACCGGGCATACTTCGACACATACGCCGCAGGCGGTACATCTTTCATCGACGGTGAATTTTTTATCCTTGTTATACCTCAGGTGGTGAATGCTGTTGAACAGCCGGTAGGCATTGCGGCTCAGGGGCCACCTGGTTTTCACTTCTATTGCCTGTTCTCTGATATCTTCAATAATGTTCTGTACCTTCCGAAATGCCTTTTCGTTCATTCTATCCTGTTTCTCTTTCTCCGGTACGCGGAATAAAGGAATATAGGTATCAACCATCCGTACTAGGCCTGTGTAGCTTGCAACATATCCGGCATCCTGAAGGAGCATTTCGGTGACAGCTGCAGTGTACATCGGTCCGCCCCCATGGGTGATGACGATGAAAAGATACTCAAGGTTCATCTCGATGCTGCCGAGAACATCATGGATGAAGTGGATGAGATAGGCAGGCGGGACTCCGTAATAGGAGGGGAAGACAAGGCCGAGTACGTTCAGGTCGTTCATCACTTCAGTGTCGGCATCGGCCATGCGCGTGCAGAAATCGAATGAGAGTTCCTTCGCTATCATGGAGGCAACTGCCTTCGAGTTGCCGGCTCCGGAGAAGTAGAACATGCCGCTGGACATCTAGAGGAACTCCTTCTCATCAATTGACGAGATGATGGAACATACCTGTTCGATATCGGCATCACTCAGGTTTATATGGGTCACAAGGCGTACGCTCTCTCCCGCTGCAAAGCAGGCGATTCCGTGTCCGTTGAGAACTTCCTCGAGCTTTTTCCCTGAACAGTGTGTCCCTGAGACGAAGATGATATTTGTCTGTACATCCTCAAGGTCGAGTGATGCCCAGGAAGTGGCCTTCAAGGTTTCAGCTATCTTCTTTGCCCGTGCATGGTCAACAGAGAGGCGATCGATGTTGTGCTCAAGCGCATAGAGGCCGGCTGCTGCGACAATGCCTGCCTGCCTCATCCCTCCTCCGAGCATCTTCCTGATGTGACGTGCTTCTTCAATGAACTCTTCGGTTCCGCAGAGGAGGGATCCCACCGGTGCTCCGAGTCCTTTGGACACACAGAAGGTGAGGGTATCACAGGTGGCAGCGAGGGTGATGGGATCAGTTTGAGTCGCTACCACGGCATTCCAGAACCGCGCTCCGTCCATATGAACGGAAAGGCTGTTGGCCTGGGCAAGTGCTTTGATCTCCTGAAGGGTCTCGAGAGGGTAGCAGATACCGCTGATCGTGTTTTCAACCTCAACCATCGTGGTCCTGCTCATCATGTAGGATGGCTCCCGGATGAGAGGAAGAATGGACTGTGGTGTCATGATGCCTTTCGGTGTGTCCACACACTGGGGAAGGACACCTGCGATGGCTGCGACTGATCCGATCTCGTGACCCATGATATGGGATTCTCTGTGAGTGATCACCTCATTGCCCCGTCCTCCGTGTATGAAGAGGGGGATGAGATTCCCCATTGATCCGCTTGAGACGTAGATCGCTGCTTCCTTTCCGGTGAGCTCCGCTGCCTTCTTTTCAAGGCGGTTGATGCTTGGGTCTTCCCCGTAGACATCGTCTCCGACTTCTGCATACGCCATTGCTTCCCGCATCGCCTGCGTCGGCTGTGTAATTGTATCGCTTCTGAGGTCTATCATACTGTTACTCCTTTGAAACAGATTCGAGGAGAGAGAAGAAGGTGGGGAAGGTCACACTCACTGCATCAGTCCCATGAATCGTCACCTTATCCTCTGCTCCGAGAGAGGCTATGGCCATGGCCATGATGATCCTATGATCATCATACCCTTCTACTGTTCCGCCCTTTACTCTGCCGTTGCCATGAATGATCAGGGCATCTTCCCTTTCTTCAACCTGAACACCAAGAATTTCCAGGTTCGCTCTCATCGTGGCAATTCTGTCAGTTTCCTTGATTCTTGCCTGAGGAACATTTCCCAGGATGGTCGTGCCTTCGGCGAAGGCCGCTGTGACAGCTAGGACCGGGAGGGCATCGGGTATCGCATTGAGATCAAATGTTCCACCCTGCATCTTCTGATCTTTCTCAAGAAAGACGGTGACGCTGTTTGTATCCCATGAGACGGTACAGCCCATCTTCTCAAGAATAGAGAGAACTTCCTTGTCTCCTTGCGGATCATCTTTATCGAGACCATCAATGGTCAGTGAAGAATGAGATACAGCAGCAGCGCAGAAGAAGAAGGAAGCGGAGGAAAAGTCCCCTGCAATTGCTTCATCTATCGCATGATAGGCTCCGCCACCTTGTACATCGATCGAGCTCAGATCGTCAGTGTAGCTCACTTCCATTCCCTGCTTTTTAAGCCAGGCAAGTGTCATGAAGACATAGGGGATCTCGTTTAGGAGGGGTACATCAATATGGACGGGAGATGTGCTCATAACCGAAGCGAGGAGTACTCCCGAAAGATACTGTGAGGTATGGCAGTGCATCGTCACCTCCCCGCCTGTCAGCGGACCCTGGACGGTGAATGGCGGATACCCTTCTTTCCCATGGTATTCGATTTCTGCCCCGAGAGTGGTCAGTGCATCTGCAAGAGGTCCTATCGGTCTCTTTTTCAGCTGCTCATCCCCTGTGAAGGTGGCACGGGTAGAGGTTGCCGCAACCATTGCCGCAAGCAGGTAGAGGGTGGTCCCCGAGTTAGCGCAGTCGATATCGACTGAAGAAGGGAAGGAAGAGGGAGGGGTGAGAACGATCTTCTCCTCCGTCGCCTCCACCTGTGCACCGAGAGCTGTACAGGCCTGAAGGGCACTGCGTGTATCGCTTGAATAAAGGGGGTGACTGATGGTTGAGGTAGAATCAGCAAACAGTGCAATGAGAAGCGCCCTGATCGTCTGACTTTTACTTGCGGGGACTGTTACTGAGCCCCCGACTCCTGATGGTTGAAGGGTAATATCCATGAGTCGAATATAGCACAGGAAGAACGCTTGAAAAAGGTCTCATGAAAATACTACTTCGCAAAAACCTGGAGACAATACGTACTCGACCGAAAAGCAATGCAAAATTCATTTCCTGAATATTCTGGGATGGACTTAATCAGCCAAGTATCTTTTCTCGAATAATTGTCAGAATGTTCTCAGCGCTTTTTACTGCTTCAACAACTTCTGATTTAGACGGCATCAAATCTCCTTCAGGATATCTGTAGAGTGTTGAGAAAGGATTCAATATGAGGCAATCATCATAGATGTCTTCTAAGGAGGTGTCAAAATATATCCCTTTTTCTAGGAGAATCCTCAAGTCGTGGATTTTGCTTATTTCCTGTGTATGGAATACAAGAAAGGCTTTCAGCGCTTTCTCTGCGCATTGTTGAGTGTGATATACTGCAATATCCAATAGAAGCTGATCTGAATGAAGTAGGATTTTGGAGGATTGTAAATCCTGAGCAGCTTTGAATAACCATTCTTCATGCAGCGTCATACAATTTCTTCCCTTTTGTACACACTTGATGGATAAGTGTTGAGGGGTGATTGATACGGTCTTTCACTTCCTCTTCTGTGAGAACCAGTAAATCGACAGGAACAGGAATCCCCTTCAATGATCTCATGCCTTCACGAATCCGTTCTGCCTGTGATGTATTCGATGATTTTAAAATAACACAAAAATCATAATCACTATCTTCAGAAGGTGATCCCCATGCTTGTGATCCGAACAGGTATATCTTCTGCGGGTGATACGTTGCTATGAAGCGCGAGACAATTTCATGTATCAACTCAGTATTACTCATACGTTCATCATACAATCGTGAGAACGGGTAATCAATCCTTTTTAACATATATGGAATTTGGACTTCTCCCTACTATTCTCAAGAATATTATAGCTCAGAATAATAACGCATCCGATACGAAAACAGGCTCCCGAAATCGGGAGCCTGATAAAGTTCATGGAAGAATCTACTTGAGGTAGATGTCCTTGGTCGGATGGTAGTCCATTGTGTTCGGGAACCAGCCGCCCCATTTGTTCATATCAATGAGGTTGTTGGTTGTGTAGAAGTAGAGAGGCATGAGAGCCGCATCTTCCTCAATGAGGATGTACTCTGCTTCTTTAAGAACGTCCATTCTGTCTTCACCTGAAAGTGTTGCTGCTTCCTGGATAAGAATGTCATAGACTTCGTTGGAATATTTACCACCGTTCATGCCTGCGCCTGTAAGGAACATGTCAAGGAATGTGTTCGGATCCTGGTAGTCACCGACCCAACCTGCTCTAGCAACCTGGAAGTTACCCTGGTTTCTGTTGTCGAGGTAGGTTCCCCATTCCTGGTTTTCAAGGACGATCTGGGCGTCAGAGGATTCGCTGTCACCGACAGAGATGTTCAGGCCGAAAGCCTCGTTCCACTGCTGCTGGATGAACTCTGCGATAGCCTTGTGACCTTCGCTTGTATTATACAGGATAGTTGTCTTGGGGAAGTTGTCCTTGGTGTAACCGGCTTCAGCAAAGAGTTTGCGTGCCTGTTCGACATCATAGGTGGGTTCTCCGAGACCTTCATAGCCGGCCATTGCAGGAACGATACCCTTTGCAGGGATCTGTCCGGCGCGTGTGACGCCTTCGACGAGTGCAGTCTTGTCAACTGCGAGGTCAAATGCTTTTCTGACTCTTGCATCGTCAAACGGAGCTTTTTCAGTCTGATAAACATAGTAGTATGTAGCAAGCTGAGGAGCTCTGTGGTAGTCCCTTCTCAGTGAAGCAGCTTCGAGCTGATCAAGAGGAACAGTGGTCATCCAGTCAACTTCACCGTTGATGAACATATTGTATCCGGTGTTGTTGTCGTCGATCGGATAGAAGATGACTTCGTCAAGACTGACTGCATCTGCATCCCAGTACTTGTCGTTGGGAACAGCCTTGATGTAGGACTGGGGTTTCCACTCAGCAAGAGTGAAAGGACCGTTACCTACGAAGTTTTCAGGATTTGTCCATGCTTCGCCATACTTTTCAATTGCATGGAGAGGAACGACTGCGAATGAGTAGTGAGCGAGAGCTCCGATAGCATACGGGAGCGGTCCAAGAAGATCCATCTGGAAAGTCTTGTCGTCAAGTGCTCTGATTCCGACAGCTTCAGGTCCTGCTGAACCGCTGTTATACGCATCTGCGCCTTTGAGGAACATTGCGGGGAACCAAGCATAGGGGCTTGCTGTTTCAGGGTTGAGTTCTCTCAGCCATGAATCAACAACAGTCTGTGCTGTGATGGGTACGCCGTCTGACCACACTGCATCTCTGAGGTGGAAGGTGTACTGATCGCCGACGTCATTTGCTTCCCAGCTCTCTGCGAGTCCTGGTACGGGACCTGCTGTTTCAGGATCATAAGCTACAAGACCTTCAAAGATTGTCTCGTAGATTCTGTGTTCAGGAACACCCTGAATGAGGTGCGGATCGAGTGAAGCAGGTTCTCCACCGTTCACAAGCTTGAACACTGTTTTTGCTTCTTCAGCGGCAGGTGCCGGGGTCGGGGCTGGTGCTGGTGTAGGTGCGGGTGTTTCTGCCTTTGCCGGTTCAGCTGCAGGTGCTGCAGCAGCGGGAGCTGGTTCGGCCTTTGCTGCCTCTTCTTTTCCTCCACAGGAAACAAAAAGGGCACCAACAAGAAGAACCATCAATGCAATCGATAATACTTTCTTCATGTACATATCTCCTTATTGAATATATGCGTTCATTTTTGAGTGCAGTACAGCACTCTATTTACGAATAAAACAGATTCTTCCACTATTCTACCACACTTTTTCAGAAACGGAAGAGTCCTTTCATATTGTTTCTAAAATCGGTATACTTGGTGGAAAAGTCAATGAGGAAACACAAAAGATGCGAATGAAGTTACAGTCAGAGAGCGAGAATCGTTACATTTACAGGATCCCGCACACTTCACGAATTTCGTATATCCTTTTCGCAGTTGTTATTATCCTTGGAATGATGAGTGTACCGGTTGAAGAAATTTTTTCATTCACCTCGATCATTCCTTTCCTTCTTTTTCTTGTTGCCCTCTTCGGTCTCGGCTATCGCGATACCTGGGTATTCGATGGAGAAGCTGCCAGGGTGCAGCAGATCACCGGAGTGTATTTCATGGTCAGGAGAGTGAATCACCCATTCGAGACTGTCAGTCATATCGATATAAGCCATTTCACCAGAGGATTCAGAAGCGAGAAGCCTCAGAGGGGAGACCGTGGACGAAACCGTGTCATGACGGTACTCGCCATCTCCCTTCAGGACGGAAGACGCCTTGTCATCGAAATTGTCCCGGAGAGGAAGGAGCGGGGAAGCATTGAGAGCAATGCCGCTCTCATATCACAGGCGACCGGCCTCAGGGTGGAAAAAGATCGTCCCTACGATAATATCGACCCGGTCCATCTTTCTGATATCCAATAAGTTCCTGCAACTTTTAGTGTCTATTTTTCTTGACTTCTGCACTTTCAAGCACTGGCTGACCCAGTATCAGGAAGGCGGTCTTGAGGGATTGTCCAGATCTGATGCTCGAAGTCCAGATGTCCTTCCGGAAGGTCTGGATCGTACTGAGGAAAGCTACAAGCGGGAGATTCTCAAACTGCGTATCGAGAATGAACGGTTAAAAAAAAACTATACTGTCCGAACGAACGAGGATGGGGAACCGGAGTACATTCGTTTAAGGGAGAAGACTACGAAATAGTAAATCTTCTCAGCCGGGATTACTCCATCAAGGATCTTTGCCTGCTTATGGGAGTGAGCAGATCAGGGTTCTACAAGTGGAAGAACCGAGACCCTTCAGTTCTTAGGGCACCTCGAGAGAGCATCATAGCGACCATAGAAAAGGTCCATAAGAAGCATTCTTCGCATGGGTATCGATGGGTAGCATCATATATTCGAATCAACTATCCAATCAGCTGCAGCGATAACTATGCATACAAGGTGTTTCGTTTTCTAGGAATAACGTCAAAGACAAAACATCAGGTTCATCGAAGACCTAGAAAAATAAGAGATAAATACCCGAACCTCATATATACCACCTGGGATACGGTAGATAGGCCGAGACAGGTTATTGTATCCGACATGACGACATTCCATATCTGGTACTTTTATATCGAGGTGACCTTCTATTTTGATGTCTTCACCAAACAGATTCTCACCTGGAAGATGGCTGACCGACGAAGATCAAGAGATCAGTATATCGAGGGACTCAAAGATATTGTCAGCATGCTCAAAGGTAGTAGTGAACCAGTTATACTCCATACGGATCAAGGGGCTGTCTACGCCTCTCTTGCCTACAACAAGCTCATACAGGACTCCGTGATTGTACGATCTATGTCGCGGGCCGGCAAGCCTACGGATAATCCTGTCAATGAGGCCTTGAATGGATGGATAAAAGAAGAGCTGTATATGGACTTTCAGCTCGATGACTGTCGCAAAAAAGAGGAAATTCTTGCTGTCATCACAGACTATGTTGAATTCTATAACGTACGACGTCCCTGTTATGCCATCGACTATGATACTCCCGATAATTATTACCGTAAGTTCAAGCGAGGAGAGTTGCCGGCCAGGGATACTTTCAAGGATAGAATTCTTTCTGAAACTCCCAAATTTGTACAGAAAAAGAAGGTGAAAAAGACTACTGATTCAAATCGTCTTAATGGAGGCAACTAAATATCTTTCTACAAAGAGGT
Organism: Sphaerochaetaceae bacterium; assembly: GCA_963677695.2. Taxonomy (GTDB): domain Bacteria; phylum Spirochaetota; class Spirochaetia; order Sphaerochaetales; family Sphaerochaetaceae; genus SABI01. The sequence goes on from CAXXUJ010000001.1 coordinate 1,362,758, forward strand.
TACAGGACAGTGTCTACTTGTAGAAAAAATATTGAAAACAAACAACGGGTTATGTCCACTTTTATAAATGCTAAATAGGATAAAAAAATGGATATGTCTACTTTCAAAAACAAGAGACAAAAATAAACACTTTTGGTGTCTATTTTTCTTGACTTCTGCATTCTGATACCCAATAAGTTCATTTTCGTGAGAATCTGCTGAATAATAATCTCATTTTCGTGAGAAATTGCTCGTTAATAATCTTATATTCGTGATAATATCGTTGATGATAACGTCAATTACTTGTAAAATGATATCTGGAGGTGGTGTGATGGTGTTCAAACGTAAATTGTATGATCAGCTCCTTCAGTGGAAGAAGGAACAGGGAAAGACGGCACTCCTTATTGAAGGTGCGAGACGCGTTGGTAAAACTACTATCGTAGAAGAATTTGGACAGAGCGAATATGCCTCATACATTCTGATAGATTTCAGTATAGCCTCTGATGAGTTGAAATCGATTTTTACTCAATATGCATCCAATCTGGATGAATTTTTCTTTTTCCTCACAACATTGACAGCTGTGCCTCTGCATGAAAGAGAGACTCTGATAATTTTTGATGAAGTTCAACTATTCCCTCCCGCACGTGGTCTCATCAAACATCTCGTGAAAGATAATAGGTACGACTATATAGAGACGGGCTCACTTCTCTCCATAAAAAGAAACATAGAAGGTATCTTGATCCCTTCCGAAGAAAGAGCTGTTTCCATGTATCCTCTGGATTTTGAAGAATTCTGCATTGCGGTCGGACAAGAAACACTGCCGAGCGTGATAAGAGATCACTACAAAGCGCTAAAACCCTTAGGACCTCTCCATGCACACATCATGAAGGTTTTCCGTGAGTACTTACTGGTCGGAGGTATGCCTCAAGCTGTTTCTGAGTTTATAGAAACAAAAGATTATACACGTGTTGATAGGATAAAACGGGATATTCTCAGGTTGTATAGGAATGATATTGTAAAATATGCGAAGGGTTATGAATCCAAAGTGCTGAGGTTATATGAGGATATTCCTTCACAGCTCTCCAAGCATGAAAAGAAGTTCAGGCTTTCCTCAATTTCTAAAGATGCGCGTTTCAGGGAATATGAAGATGCCTTTATGTGGTTGGAAGATGCTATGATTGTGAATACCTGTTTTAACGCTGATGATCCCCAGCTGGGGCTGTCAATGTACAAGGATCGTCTGACCTTAAAACTCTACATGGCTGATACGGGCCTTCTGATAAGTCATGCGTATGATATGACCGATCAGATGCATCAGGTTGTAGCAGAGAAGATTGTCGCTGATAGACTCGATGCCAATCATGGGATGATTTTTGAAAATATTGTAGCCCAGATGCTGAGGGGGAAGAGCCGAAAACTGTACTTCTACTCTAGAAAGGACATGAAGAACAGTGAAAATACTATGGAGATTGATTTTCTCATTATTGATCCGGAAAATCCAGTAAAGATATCACCAGTAGAGGTGAAATCAGGAAAACGCTATTCCTCTTCTTCTCTGAGTAAATTCTCCAGAAGATTTGGAAGCAGAATTGGAAGGCGGTTCCTTCTGCATCCGAAAGATCTCATGATCAAAGATGATGTGTATTATCTTCCGGTTTATATGACAATGTGTCTGTAACGTCCGTATCCCAGAATTAAGAAAGAAAGAGGGAGGGGCACTATACCCTTCCCTCTCTATTTCAGCAGCTGCTGTCCCTATTCATACAGGAAGCAGGCAACCTCGTGATGTTCGTCGATTCTCTTCATCTCGGGGATGTTGCTCTTACACTTGTCCATCCGTGAAGGGCAGCGGTCATAGAAGTAACAGCCATGCCTTTCCACGTTGGGTGAGGGTACATCTCCTGTCAGTATGATTCTCTTCCGTTTCCTCTCGATCACCGGATCAGGGATCGGCGCCGCCGACAGCAGTGCTTTCGTATAGGGATGGAGAGGATTCTTGTATAGGTCCGCCGAGCGGGAGAGCTCCATGATCTTCCCAAGATACATCACAGCAACCCTTGTGCTTATATACTCGATGACAGCGAGGTCATGAGCGATGAAGATGTAGGTAAGGCCGAACTCTTTTTGCAGGTCATGGAGGAGGTTGAGGATCTGTGACTGGATTGATACGTCAAGTGCACTGACCGGTTCGTCTGCAAGGATGATCTTCGGATTGAGGGCGAGTGCGCGGGCGATCCCGATTCTCTGTCTCTGTCCGCCGCTGAACTCGTGTGGATAGCGGTTCTTGAAGGCGCGGTTGAGTCCGACCCTTTCCATCAGTTCCTCGACTCGATTCTCTATATCGGCCTTGCTCATCGGGGTATCAAGCATGCCTCTTTTCTTATAGATCTCGAGCGGTTCGGCGATGATCGTTCTCACTGTCATTCTCGGATCGAGAGAAGCATAGGGGTCCTGAAAGATCATCTGCAGGTCTTTTCTTGCCTGCAGGGTATTCTTCTTCGACGCATGGATGAGATCAAGTCCGTTCAGGACGACTGAACCGGAGGTGGGGGTATAGAGCTGGCTGATGGCACGGACAGTGGTCGATTTGCCGCAGCCGCTTTCTCCAACGATTCCCAAGGTCTCTCCAGGCATCAGGTCGAATGAGATGCCGTCAACGGCTCTCACTGCACCCACCTGCTTTTTCAGAAGGAGTCCGCTCTCGATGGGGAAGTGCTGTTTGAGGTCTCTCACCTCAAGGATAGGTTTTTTCATATTCATCTCACTCATGTCGAACTCTTCTCCTTCTCATCGGCATAGAGCCAGCAGGCCACTTCGTGGGCCTCGCCGATCTTTTTCACCGGAGGATACTTATAGGTACAGATATCCATCTTCTTGCTGCAGCGGGGATGGAAGGGACAGCACTCGGGAAGATCAATCACGTTAGGCGGCTGTCCTTCGATGCTGTAGAGTTTCCCGTCCTGAGCCTTGTCGAGACGGGGTACCGACTGGATGAGACCGAAGGTGTAGGGGTGGGAAGGGGATGCATAGAGTTCTTCTGTCTTCGCCTTCTCTACTATCTTTCCTGCGTACATGACACACACCGTGTCACACATCCCTGCCACGACCCCGAGGTCGTGGGTGATCAGGATGACTGCCGTATCAAGTTTCTTCGCCAGTTCATTGATCAGCTCGAGAATCTGAGCCTGAATCGTCACATCAAGTGCCGTGGTCGGTTCGTCGGCTATGAGCACCTTCGCTTCGCAGCTGAGTGCCATGGCTATCATAACTCTCTGGCGCATACCTCCGCTGAACTGGTGAGGATAGTTGTGAACTCTCTCCTCAGCTGCAGGAATACCTACGAGCTTGAGCATCTCAATCGATTTGGCAAGCGCTTCCTTCTTTGTCATCTTCTGATGGAGAAGGATCGTTTCGATCATCTGGGTCGATATTTTGAGGAAGGGATTGAGAGAGGTCATCGGGTCCTGGAAGATCATGGAGATCTCATTGCCCCTCACGTGTCTCAGTTCCTTTTCGTTCATGTGAAGAATATCTTTGCCTTCGAAGATGATCTCTCCTCCCACGATTTTCCCCGGAGGGGACTGGATAAGACGCATGATAGAGAGGTTTGTGACTGACTTGCCGCTTCCGCTCTCTCCTACGATACCGAGTGTCTCCCCCTCGGAAAGGGTGAAGGAGATACCGTCAACTGCCTTGACGATTCCCTCATCTGTCTTGAAATATGTCTGAAGGTTCCTGACATCCAGTAATGGAGCATTTCCCTGTTTTGTAATCTTTTCCACAGTCTCTACTCCTATAACTGGTTTTTGCTCTGAGGATCGAACGCATCCCTCAGTCCGTCACCGAGGAAGTTCATCGCGAAGAGGAAGATCGTCATGGCAAGGGCGGGGAAGAAGAGCTTCCACGGATAGAGGGCCATGCTGCCTACTCCGTCACCGACGAGTGATCCCCAGGAGGCGAACGGTGCGCTGACACCGAGGCCGAGGAAGGAGAGGAAACTCTCAGTCATGATGAATGCCGGTATTCTCAGAGTGGAGAAGACGATGATGACACTCAGAGAGTTGGGGACGAGGTGCTTGAATATAATGCGCCAGGTCGAGGCTCCCATCGAGCGCGCTGCTTCAATGAATTCCTGATTCTTCAGCGACATGATCTGTCCCCTTACCATTCTCGAGACGGTCAGCCACGATATAATCGCAAGGGCGAAGAAGAGGTTGAGGATGTTCCTTCCGAAGATAGCCATGGCGATAATGACAAGGAGCATGTAGGGAAGACCGTACATGATATCGACAATACGCATGATGATGTAGTCGACCTTTCCACCGAGGTAGCCTGCAAGGGCACCGAGGATGATACCGATAAGGACGCTGGTGATCGTTCCCACAAAACCGATCGCGATCGATACCTGACCGCCGTAGATGATTCTGCTGAGCATGTCACGACCCTGATAATCGGTCCCGAGGTAGTAGATCCTGTCGTTGAGCCGGTTGGCTTCAACCTCCGCACTTATCGATTCGTTCAGTGAGATCTCCTCTTTCACAGGGAAGGATACGGTGTCGTCCATAGCCATTTCTTTCAGCTGGCTGTTGGCGTCACCCACAATTTTATTGGTGATCTTGGTCAGGATGTTTGCCTTGATCAGTGCTTCCATACGCGCATCGCTCAGGCTCTCGATCTCTCTGGTAAGTAAAAGAGCATACTCATCATCAGAGAGTTCAGGACTCTGGTCCTTGATTCCTCTCAGAATTTGCTGTTCTATCTCTTTCGTGTACTGTTCGGAAAGGGCTGTTCTGTCGGTTCCCGAAAAGTCAAGGTAGACCTGAATCAGCTGCTCGGTATTGAGCGAGTTGAGCTTCTCCCTCTTCCCGGTTGCCGGATCAGTGTACCACAGAGCGTTGATCGATACCTTGAGTTCGCTTAAGAGTTTTTCCTCAATCCTCTCGATCCGACGCTGATCGGCTGCATTGAAGGTGAATGAGCCGTCGGCAGACATCTCTCTTCCCTTCTCCAGCATATAATCCCAGACCTTGTTTGTCTCGTTTGCATCGATCCAGTTCCAGAGCATATCATCTTCAGCCTGAGTCAGTGTCAGGCTTCCGTTTCTCCATGCCTGAGTGTACATGTCCGCCAGTTTCTTATCGAGAAGAAGCTCTCCCGCACTCTTGGTGAATGATGGGGGAAGGTTCTGGTGATCAAGGACGATCTCATCGTATGGATAGATCGGTAGGATCGGGGCGGTGAGGGCAAGGAGGATATAGATGATGACGATGAAGATACTGATGACAGCCATCTTGTTCTTCTTCAGTCTTCTCCAGGCGTCCCGGGTGAGTGAGTTGCCGGCCACTGCCTGATTGAACTGGTTTGTAGCCTGCGGTTTCTGTTCTTTTTTCTTTGTTAACATGCTGTTCTCTCCCCTTACTTGTATGTGATTCTCGGGTCGAGAAGCGAATAGAGGATATCGACAATGAAGTTCATGACGATAAGGATGACCGAATAAACAATGACGACACCAACGATCAGGGTGTAGTCACGGTTGAAACTCGACTGGACGAAGAATTTCCCGAGTCCGGGAATTCTGAAGACCGACTCGACAACGACTGAACCTGTAACGACTCCTGCGAATGCGGGGCCGAGGTAGCTGACGATGGGAAGGAGCGTGCCCTTGAGTGCGTGCTTGAAGAGGATGGTAGAGCTCTTCATTCCCTTTGCCTTCGCTGTCCTGATGTAATCGCTTCTCAGGGTCTCGAGCATGCTCGAGCGTGTGAGTCGCGCGATGGTACCGAAGTTCGCAGCAGAAAGGGTGATGGCCGGAAGGATGATGGTCACCCAGCTCCCGTCGACGGTGAACCATCCGGAGGTGGGAACCCATTGGAGCTTCACCGCGAAGACGTACTGAAGCACCGGTCCTATGACGAACAGCGGAACCGATATACCGACAATGGCGAAGGCCATTCCCAGATAGTCAGCCCAGGTATTCTGTTTGACCGCGGCTAGTATGCCGCTCGATATACCGAAGATGACCGAGATGGTTATAGCGATCACCCCCAGGATCATTGAGTTCGGCAGCGACTGGAAGATGTAGAAGTTTACATCATGGTCGTTATACCGGTAGGAGGGACCAAGGTCCCCGCGGAGAACGTCGAACATATAGCGTCCGTACTGCATGAGTAGAGGCTCGTCAAAGTGATACTTCGCCTCGATATTGCGTTTGATTACCTCGGGAAGGTTTCTCTCTCCGTCGAACGGACCGCCCGGCGCGAGCCGGACAATGAAGAAACTTACCGTGATAATGATGAGTAGAGTGGGTATGATACCCAGCAGCCGTTTAATGACATATTTCGTCATCAGTCACCTCTCAGGAAAGTGGAATCATGTATCTGTACTTGAATAATACCAGACGATGGTAATACAACTTATCGAGATTTTCAAGGTTGTGACATCACCGGCACCTGCAGAGTACTCTGCCATTGTACCATCGATTCATTCATCCATGTATTATTTTTGGAGACCATGTAACATGCGCAAAGAAATTTCTCAGTTTTCCCATCCCTTGCACACATCCACCCACCCATGGTGGCGTGAGAACGCTTCAAGTTCTTCGATTGTGAGTTTGACAGCGCTGTTGCCGCTACCTGCGGCAGGGTAGACTATCTCGAAGCGTTTGAGAGATTCATCGAGGAAGACCTTCACCCCCTCATTGAGTGCGAACGGGCAGACTCCTCCCGGGGCATGACCAGTCCTCTCTTCCACTTGCGCAAATGATATCATTCTCGCTTTCGCCTCGAATGCCTCTTTAAATTTTCTGTTATCGACTTTTCCATCCCCTGCGCAGACAACGAGAATGGTATCACCGTTCAGGTCGAACGATATTGTCTTCGCGATATGTGCCGGGAGGCAGCCGAGTGCTGCTGCGGCAAGTTCGACGGTCGCACTTGATTCGGTGAGTTCGATCACTTTATCGAGGGCGTTCAGAGAGGAAAAGTAAGCTTTTACGGTATCGAGAGACATAGGGCCGTCCTTGTATCGGGGTGTGGGAAAAGTATAACGGAACGGGAGAACTGATTCAACGCCAGTAGTGCTTCACACCTTGACAGAGAGAGGACTCTTGCCTCAGAATTTCTGCCACTATGAAAGAAGAAGATACGAAGGTGAAGAGCCTCTATATAGAACATCTCGGATGTGCGAAGAATCAGGTTGATGCAGAAGTGATGGCTGAATCGCTTAAGGAAGACGGATATGTCTCCGTGGAGGAAGCAGCAGATGCAGATGTGATCCTGGTCAATACCTGCGGGTTTATCGAGAGTGCACGGGAGGAGTCGGTCAATGCCTTCTTTGCCCTGAAGCAGGAATTTCCCGACAAGAAGATTCTCCTTACCGGGTGTATGGCTCAGCGGTACGCTGACAGTCTCTATGAAGAGCTTCCCGAAGCCGATGCGATCTTTGGTAACCGTGACCTCAGAGATATCAACGAAGTGGTCCGTCAGGTGACTCAGGGAGAGCGTGTTCTTGACGTTCCTTCCTATCCCCCTGTAAACAGGGAGTACGATTCACGTGGACAGCTGTTCAACTTCCCCGGTTCGGCCTACCTGAAACTGAGCGAGGGGTGCAACCACCGCTGCCGCTACTGCGCCATTCCTCTGATCCGTGGAGGACTGAGAAGCAGAACCGCAGAAGCGATTATCGAGGATGCGAAGCAGCTCACAAAGAGAGGAGTGAAGGAGATCAATCTGATCGCTCAGGATCTTGCAGCCTACGGTACCGATACCCATAAGAATTCGCAGTTCCTTCCTCTCTTGGAAAACCTTGCAGGGCTTGAAGGAATCGGTATCATCCGCCTCCTCTATATCCACCCCGATGCCTTCCCCTTACAACTGTTGGATGTGATGAAGAGATTCCCTCTCATCGTTCCCTATTTTGATATTCCCTTCCAGCATGCACATCCCGATGTGCTGAAGAAGATGGGTAGGACAGGTGACAGTGACACGTATCTCTCCCTTGTTCAGAAGATCAGGGATTCCTTTCCCGAAGCCGTGATCCGTACCACCTTCATGCTCGGTTTCACTGGAGAGAATGATGAGACCTATGAAGAGCTTATCAGGTTCATCAAGGCACTCAGACCCGATTACGCCGGTTCCTTCATCTATTCGCTCGAAGAGGGGACTCCAGCCGAACACGATACAGCAGAGAAGGAACTGAAGAAGAGACTGAAGACTGCCTCAAAGAGGCAGGGTGAGATAGATGGCCTGTGCCGGGAGTTCACCCATCAGAGTCTCGAGAAGTATGTAGGACGGAAGATGCCTGTCCTTGTAGAAGAACTGATTGAGGGGGAAGATCTCGCCCTCGGTAGAACGTACTACCAGGCACCGGAGGTTGATGGTCTCACTGTGATAAAAGGTGAGAATCTCCCTGTCGGTGAATACATTGAGTGTTATATAGAGAAGGTGAACGGGGTCGATCTCGAAGCTGTGGCAATTCCAAGAGGGTAATGGTATGGGCAGAATCGATACCTACCTCGCAGAACTCAATGATCAGCAGAAGAAAGCAGTCCTGGAAAATGAAGCTCCGCTCCTCGTCCTTGCAGGAGCCGGCAGCGGGAAGACCAGGGTCATTACAACAAAGATTGTCTACGCGCTTGAGCGCCTGGGACTGCGTCCCTGGGAGATCCTTGCAGTGACCTTCACAAACAAGGCAGCTAAGGAGATGAGGGACAGGGTCTCTTCCATGTGCGGTGGCGTTGATGTCTCTGACATGCAGATCCGTACCTTTCACTCCTTCGGTGCGTGGCTTCTCAGACGCTATGGGAGTCATATAGGGCTGCAAAGCCGTTTCAGTATCTATGATGATCAGGACTCGGTCACGCTGCTGAAGAGCCTCTATCCCAAGGCAAAGCGAGTTGAGCTTTCCAGAGTTGCACGTCAGATATCACTGGCAAAGGACATGCGCCTCACTCCAGATGATGAGGAACTGAAGAGCTACCGCTGGGGGAATGACTTCCCTGCCCAGTACCGCGCCTATGAACAGAGATTAAGGAAGGTTGGAAACGTCGATTTTGCCGATCTAATCAACCGTTCGATTGAGCTCCTCTCTCCTTCCTATCCTGTGGCAGAGAAACTCCATCACCGCTTCAAGATGATCTTAGTGGATGAATATCAGGACTCGAACGCAGGACAGTTCGAACTCCTTAAAAGGATCGTGGGAAAGGATTCATTCATCTGTGTTGTCGGAGACGATGACCAGAGCATCTACCGCTTCCGCGGAGCGAATGTAGGTCACATACTTACCTTCCCCGAAGTCTATCCCGGGACGAAGGTCGTCAAGCTCGAACAGAACTACCGCTCGACCGGTGAGATCCTCGATGTCGCCTCAGCCGTCATCTCCAACAACACCTCACGCCACCGCAAGACCCTGTGGACAGCAAACAAGGGGGGGAGCAAGCCCCGCCTTGTGAAGGCCACGGACGAACGAGATGAAGCCCTGAGGATCATGAATGATATAAAGAAGGATGCGAAGTACAACGAAACTGCCATCATCTATCGAACCAATGCCCAGTCGCTCACCTTTGAAACGATGTTCCAGAAAGCGAAGATTCCCTTCCGCCTGATCGGTGCACTCAAATTCTATGACCGTGAAGAGGTCAAGGACGGCCTCGCTCTTCTCTACCTCCTGTTAAACCGAAATGATCCCATTCACTTCATGAGAATCATCAACAAACCTTCCCGAGGTCTCGGACAGGTTGCTCTCGACTCGATTGTCCGATACGCAGAGGATGAAGGAGTGGACCTGATTGATGCTGCTCTGAAAACTTCTCACAACGGGATACTGAAAGGGAAAGCGGCAAAAGGGGCGAGGGAATTCGCCATCCTGTTCGACCAGGCGCTCCAGATTCTGGAAAAGGGGAACTCCGACGTGCTCGAGTACCTGATTCGTGAATCGGGACTCCTCACCTATTATAAAGCGATGGATGAGAAGAATTCGACCGAGAAGATCGAGAATATCGGACGCCTGATAAGCACTGTCGGTGAATATGAGACAGGGTACGACGGACTTGTCGACTTCCTTGAATCTCTCACCCTCGATCCCACCACCCTCGGGAACTTCGATCCCTCGGCCGGAAGCGGGGTATCGCTTATCACGATGCACAACACCAAGGGACTCGAGTTTGACAGAGTCTATATCACAGGAATGGAGGAGAATCTCTTCCCCTCCTCTGCAAGTGAGAGTAATGAAGATATCGAAGAAGAGAGACGCCTCTTCTACGTCGGTGTGACCAGGGCGAGAAAGCAGCTGATCTTCACCACCTGTTCGAGGCGGATGATATGGGGAAAGACGATGTACCAGATGCCTTCCCGCTTCCTTGATGAGATCCCCGATGATCTTATCGAAGAAGAGATTCCCCCCCGTACCGATACCTCCCGCGGAAGACAGAGAGACCTGTGGGGCGCTCCTGCGGGAAATCCATTCGCCGGAGGCGGAGGCTACACCAACCCGAACATTCTGAAGACAGTCAATTCCTTCCGCAAGGAGAAACAGCAGGTACAGAAGAGGAGTCCGGGAGGGAAGTTTTCTCCCGGAAGACGTGTCTTTCACGATACCTACGGTGAAGGGGAAGTGCAGAAAGTGACCAATGTGAGAGGGAATGAACTTGTTGAAGTGCGTTTCCTCTCGGGCTCCGCCAAGACCTTTTTCGCCTCCTCAGGAGTTCTTGAGATCATAAGCGGGTGAAACCACTAGACAAAACTTCCGTTATCGATATAATATCACCCCTGTACGTATTTTACGTTCTGTGATATATCTACATACTGTCCGTCAGGCTCATGGCTTATGACGGTGTGGCGTTTTTCAGGTGAGATGAAGGTATTACCGGACCATCATCCCAAGCCTACCTTTCCCAGGGAATAGTCCTGAAGCCCATGCCCTTCACGTGAGAATGAGGACAATAAGATACAAAATCTCCAGGCAAGGTGAAGTGTCTGAAGAAAAGGTTAAGTTGATTATGAAAACTATTTTTGTAAAACCAGCTTCGATCGAGAAGAAATGGTATCTCCTCGATGCGAAGGGAAAGAACCTGGGAAGAGTCGCAGTTGCTGCAGCTCGAATTCTCCGTGGAAAGAACAAGCCTGAGTATGCTCCCCATGCAGATAATGGTGACTTCGTCATTATCATCAATGCTGCCGAGGCAAACCTCACAGGTAACAAGTATACTGACAAGACCTACTACCGGCACTCAAACTACCCCGGTGGTCTCACAGCAGAATCCTACAAGGATATGGTCGTGCGCAAGCCCACCTTCCCCATGGAACATGCGGTCAAGGGTATGCTTCCCAAGGGTGCTCTCGGGAACAAACTGTTCACAAACATGAAAGTGTATGCTGGTGAAAATCACCCGCACGCAGCACAGCAGCCTATTCAGGTTGAACTCTAAGGCAGGAGCGATAACGTGGCTACAAAGAAAACTGAGAAAAATGTAAACCTCGGACTCGGAACAGGTCGTCGTAAGACCGCTGTTGCAAGAGTCTATCTGAGAGACGGCGAAGGCAAGATCACCGTCAATGGAAGAGACGTCGAAGAATATTTCGTCGATCCTCTCAACGTCTATATGGTAAAGCAGCCCCTTGATGTGACAAACACACTTCAGAAGTATGACCTTGTCATCACTGTAAAGGGTGGCGGACCTACCGGTCAGGCAGGTGCATGCCGTCACGGTGTAGCACGGGCCCTCGTCGCTTGCGACGAATCAAACCGCTCCGTACTCCACGAGAACGGATTCATGACACGAGACTCCAGAATGGTCGAAAGAAAGAAATACGGTCAGCCTGGTGCACGTAAGAAGTTCCAGTTCTCAAAACGTTAAGAGAACTTACTCATGGCATTTGCCAGAATCGAAGAGGGCCCGAAGCGCGGAAGCTGCACAGCATCTGCGGAGGATGGGTCCTCTTTTATTATCCCCTCATCTCTTCTCCCTCTCTATCATCTCAGAAAAGATCAACAGCTCAGTGAAAGTGAGTACCTCTCGCTGAAAGAGACGATCACGACACGGCTGTGCCGTGACAAGGCGGTCACCCTCATCGCTCGGCGCGATCATGGAAGAAGGGAACTCATCATAAAACTGATCCAGAAAGGTTTCAACAAGGAAACAGCAGGAACTGTGACTGACGCTCTGTGTGAACAGGGAGTTCTTGATGATGTGAAATTTGCCTACCAGTTCATCCTCTCGCGCCAAAGGCGCAATCCCGAAGGAATCTCACTGCTGAAGATGCGTCTGAAGGAAAAGGGCGTATCCTCTGAGGATATTGAAAAGGCGGTGACTCAGTACCTCGAGGACGGTACCTATCACGAAGATATTGCAAGAGCGGCAGCAAAGCTTGCCAGAAAGGGAAGCTCGAAGGAGCTGCTTGAAGCAAAGCTTCGCAGGAAGGGGTTTTCTTCCCGTGAATATCGAGAGATACTGGAAGAGTCGGAAATTGACTGAGAGGGAGGTTCCTATGATTGAAGTTGTAGAAGCAAGGTTTGAAAGTGATTATATTCTCAAGCTGAAGTTCAATACCGGGCAGGAGGGATTGGTTGATCTTTCAGATCAGCTCTGGGGACCTGCATTCACTGCTCTCAAGGATCCGAATTACTTTAAAAGGGTTGCCGTTTCCTCTACCCTGGGTACCATCACCTGGCCAAACGGTGCAGATTTCGCACCAGAATTTCTTTTAGAGCACCTTTCTCCTCTGTAATCTCAATAGCACAACACAACAGTTCCAGCAACTCAATACAAGCAGGATCAATGTCCCTGTAGTACTTCCTTATGAGAAAGGACTCTCAAGGAGGTTGTTAGCGTGTTTCCAAAAGGCACACATTGGGTTATATTATATTATAGAGGAAAGATATTCAGATGGAACGAAGAAAAGGATCTGCTCTTGAGGGAAACAAGAGGAGTTTCTTTCGAGGATATAGCTTCCAGAATCCTGATGGGTGGACTGCTTGATAGCAGGTCACATTCGAATAAGGAGAAGTACGAACATCAGAAGATCTTTATAGTAGAGATGAAAGAGTATGCATACATTGTTCCCTATGTGGAAAGTGAGTATGAGATATTTCTTAAGACAATCATTCCAAGCAGGAAAGAAACAAAGAGATATCTGGGAGGTGAAAAATGAACTTAGAGCCCTATGAACAGGAAATATTGAAGGATTTTGAGGAAGGTAAATATGAGATTATTCCTCACAGTGAAAAGGAAAGGCAGCGTTTGAAGGAGATTGCAGCTCGAACCCTTAGAATGAAGGGGCGAAGAGCGAATGTCAGACTTTCAGAGCTTGATTATCAGGCAATCCAGAAGAAGGCGATGCAGGAGGGTATTCCCTATCAGACCCTGATCGCGAGTCTGATCCACAAATATACCACAGGACTTCTCATTGACCGATCATCAGAGACTCCTGTGCTAGAAGGAGATTTGGATCCCTATGAACAGGATATACTCAATGAAGTTGAGGCCGGGAATTTTGTATCTGATAACCTTAGCGATGCTGAACGGGATCGTCTGAAGGAGATTGCGGCTCGAACCCTTAGGATGAAGGGTAGGAGAGTGAATATCAGGCTCACAGAGTTTGAATATCAGGCAATCCAGAAGAAGGCGATGCAGGAGGGTCTTCCCTATCAGACCCTGATCGCGAGTCTGATCCACAAATATACCACAGGACTTCTCATTGACCGATCATCAGAGACTCCTGCTCTATAGACTGAAGTCCTTGAAGGCTGCAATGGCTTTGTGTATATACAGGAGAGGAGGGGCGAGATGAAATTCGGTACAGTATGTACATGTAAAAGTACTCAGGCAGTTCAGCTCCCTTCAGATGCACGATTCCCTGAAGGGGTGAAGAGGGTTGCGGTTCACAAGGTCGGCGCCTCAATCATACTGACGCCGTTGAAGCATGCCTGGACTGATTTTTTTCTGTCTGAATCTTCAATCGGAGGGAGTCCTGAAGATTTCCTACCCGAACGAGCATCTCAGAATCAGAAAGATAGGGAACCGCTCTAATGCGAGCAGTGTTCTGCAGAACCGAAATAAGTGAGCTGCTTCAGAGTTTTAGGTATTAAATCCACTCAGATCCATAGCAGCTTTTCAATGTATACGGTAGAGATAATCATAGAGTGCGCCGTTATTATAAGCCTCTGAAGGTATCTGGTAGGTATAGGTCTCCCCCGATACAAGTTCCATGGAGCTGTTGTAACTGACTCTTTCCCCTTCACTGTTCATGATCTTGTTCTCCGGAGGAATGATATAGACCCCATCTTCCGGTACAGTGAAACTGATGGTATAAACTGTCGGGCTGCTTGCATCGTCTGCAGTCCATGGTACACCCTGACCATACGTAGCTGAAACGCGCACATAATCAATATCAAGACTGTCACCGAGGAACTCGAAAAGATCAATGGCATTCGGGAATCCGAAATCGGAAAACGAAAAGCCGGTCTGTTCAGCGAATTCTTCGGGAGTAAGATAGAGTGAATGTTCCTCAGAGCGACTGTCAGTAAATCGACCGAAGTAGGTACCGTAGTTGCTTAAAGGAAGATAGTAGGTGTCGTACATGACTTCTTCCCCTGCATATGCATATGTCAGATTGGCTGCAGCATTCTCTATTGCATCAAATGAATGCGTTTCCAGGGAAATGGGTGAAGAAATATCTGCATAGGAAATTGAAATGAACCCGTATGAACTGATAGCTGTTCCCCGAAGGAAGGTGTCGATGTTCATCCCTACCGGAATACTGAAGGATCCATCCGATTCATCTTCGCTTAGTATATATACATGTGCTGACCCCTTTGCTTTCATCTCCTTATATGCACCCGTTTCCTTATCGAATATGATGTCTCCCCCATCAATGGTATACATAATGGCGAAGGAGCCTCTGGGGAAGTCTACCCATATATTCTGTGAGTAATCGAAGGTATTGTCGCTGTACAGGGTGAGAATGATCTCTCCGTTATCTTCTGGCAGTGTATAGGTGATGGTGTAGGTCCCGGTCTCGGTATCTGATGTGATGATTCCCTCTACCTCGAGTCCGAAGATATGAACAGAGTGTGTCTGATTTTGGTCTGAAGAATCGGAATTCTCTGTGAAGCCGGTCAGCTGCGGGAGGAATGTCGTTCCATTCATCTCTGCTTCATCATACTCCTGAGCATCAATACTTCTTGATTTCACGATACTGTTCTGGAATATCGGAAGGACTTTCATTCCCTGGTCACTTGATTCCAATGAAAGTGTCATGTCCGCATCAGTGCTGCAGCTTGCCAGAAAGGTTATGATCCCAGCACAGAAAAGTAGTGCGAGGGTATGGAGAAAGCGGGTCGATTTCATATGTGTTCCCTTATTCATTCGAAGATGTTCCATATGTTAGCCCGTAAAAAATAAAGAGTTCAAGAATAAAGGATTGGAAAACAGAAAAAGAATATAAAAAAAAGTGAGCCACCGAAGCAGCTCACTTTCTAGATTGGTGAAAGATTATCTTTCAGAACGGTTCTTATAGAACTTTGAAAGCCTTCTTTCCAGCGTACACTGCTGTGTCACCGAGGTAGTCCTCGATTCTCATCAGCTGGTTGTACTTTGCGAGCCTGTCAGAGCGGCTCATTGAACCGGTCTTGATCTGGCCGGTCTGGAGTGCGACAACGAGGTCAGCAATGAAGTTATCTTCTGTTTCACCTGAGCGGTGTGAGACGATAGCTGTGTAGCCTGCCTTGTGTGCCATCTCGATAGCCTGGAAGGTTTCGGTAAGAGTACCGATCTGGTTTACCTTGATAAGGATTGAGTTACCGGTTGCGGTCTCGATACCCTTTTCAAGTCTCTTGGTGTTTGTAACGAACAGGTCGTCACCAACGAGCTGAACCTTGTCGCCGATAGCATCGGTGAGCATCTTCCAGCCTTCCCAGTCATCTTCATCCATACCGTCTTCGATAGAAACGATGGGGTACTTCTCTGCCCAAGTGGTCCAGAGTGCAACCATCTCTTCGCTTGAAAGCTCTTCGCCTGTTGACCATCTGAGAACGTACTTCTTCTTCTTGTCGTCGTACAGTTCGCTTGAAGCGGGGTCGAGAGCGATCATGAAGTCGCCGTCTCTACCAGCAGTGTAACCTGCGTTCTTGATAGCTTCCATGATGACTTCAAGTGCTTCTTCGTTTGACTGAAGGTCGGGAGCGAAACCACCCTCGTCACCGACGCTGGTGTTATAGCCTCTGCCCTTGAGAACAGTCTTGAGGTTGTGGAATACTTCAGCAACCATCTGTACAGCCTGGCGAATGCTTGTAGCACCGATAGGCATGACCATGAACTCCTGGAAGTCAACCTTGTTGTCTGAGTGTGCGCCGCCGTTGATGATGTTAGCCATCGGAACGGGAAGAACACATGCGTGGTAAGCACCGAGGTATTTGAAAAGGGGAACACCAAGGTAGTCTGCTGCGGCACGTGCAACTGCCATCGAGACACCGAGGATTGCGTTTGCACCGAGCTTGCTCTTGTTTTCAGTTCCATCGAGGGCAAGCATTGCCTGGTCGATAGCAACCTGATCGAGTGCGTCGAGACCTTCGAGTTCAGGAGCGATGATGGTGTTAACGTTATCTACAGCCTTGAGAACTCCCTTACCGAGGTATCTTTTCTTGTCGCCGTCACGAAGTTCGACAGCTTCATGAACGCCTGTGGATGCTCCGGAGGGAACAGCTGCTCGGCCCATGGATCCATCTTCGAGGATGACATCAACCTCTACTGTGGGATTACCTCTTGAGTCAAGAATCTCTCTTGCTTCTACAAATTCAATGATACTCATGAATATACTCTCCTAAATTTCATTATGGTCAAAATATGGTTGTTTTTACTCAGATTGTCAAGCGAACGGGGCCCTTCTACCTCATTATACTCTTGCAATTTAGAGTCAAACCGGTACACTTGTTCAGTGATGATAGATAATGAACAGACAATATATTACAATCTGCCTCCCCTGAACGATGAATTCATGTTCCAGATCATATTCTGCATGGAAGACCAGGGGAATGAATACCTGCTTGACCTTGAGAAACAGATCATTGTGGAGCATGTCTTTGTCCAGGAAAGAGAGCAGGCCGATGAACAGCGATTTCTCTCACTTCCTGAGTGGCTTCCTTCAGACGGGTACCATACAATGGAGAAGTTCGTAGCCACCCTCCGCAACCCTGTCTTCCGTGAAAGGCTGAGGGAAGTCCTGCAGGCGGGAAGAGGAGTATTCAGGCAGTTCAAGAACGTTGTCCATGAGATGCCTGCAGTCGAACGACTCTGGTTCCATTTCAAAGACAGGGAAATGCAGAAAAGGATCTATGAGTGGTATGAACTCTATGATGCAGCCTTCACCTTCTCCCGTCTCCCCGGCGAAGGAATGGAGGATGAGAACCTCGATGCATTAAAAGAAGATTTCGAGTTCAGTGATAAGATCGCAGAATACCCTGAGCAGTTCGAGCAGCTGAAGCAGGAAGGGATAGCCCTTTATCAGAACACAGGAGCACCCTACAGAACCTACCTTATAGATGATATCGAGAAGGCATGGACCATTGGAGAAGGGGACCATGTTCTCTTCGCCGTCACTCCGGAACATGAGGTGGCAGGATGTATTGTCTGGCACTACGAAATGGGCTCCCCCGCAGTGATTAGAGCCTACTGCATACGCAAGTCCTTTCGAGGTCTCGGACTGTTCCATCTCCTGTTCGACAGAGTATGTGACCGTTCGCACACTATGGGTTCAACAGGAGTTATCCTCGAATTATGGAACGATTTTATCCCGTTGGAAGCGATGTTGAAGGAAATTTCGGTAAAAAGTATTAAAAAAAGCGTATTTTTCGAAAATTCTTCATGGCTAGATTCAAAATTGTGATGTATACTACATGCAATTAGCTAGGACGGAGATTACTATTTGTTTTATATAGCTTTGACATAAATTTAATGTACGACACCAGAGGGAACACAAATTGTTAATATTTCGTTCAATGTGTGCGCCTGACGGTCTCAGCGTTATTTTATCTTGACAGGTATATGGACGGTTGTTATAATCCGTTTTGTATAACGAAAAAAGGGAAAAAGCGGGTCATTGCGCCTGCCCCGAATATTTTTTGGAGGAAGTATGAAGAAAATTTCTGCTGTACTTTTAGTTATGGTACTCGTGGGCAGCCTCGCATTTGCAGGTATCTCGGGTAGCGCATCTGTTGATTTTGGCTACGACCTGGACACAAGCGATTACGGATTCTCAAACAGCGACTCAGTTTCTGTTGACGTAAACATTGTTGAAGCTCTTGGTAGCGCAGCTGGCGAAGGCGACATCTACGCTGACATCGCTGGTACATTTACACTTGATTTCAGCAACGCTGATGCAGGTACTCTTAACGCTAGCGATGAAGTTATCGTTGGATTCGACCTCGACCACGCAACCGTCGTCGGTGCAGATTGGTCAGTCGGTATCACAGGCGTTGCTGATGCGGCTGACTGGGCTGTTTCTGCACTCAACTCATCTGACATCGCTCAGGGAACTAACGATCTCGGTTACGCTATTGACGATGCTTCTACAGCATGGACTCTCAGCGCAAATGATTTCCTGACAACTGCTGCTGGCGTCTCTGTCACATATGCTGACTACGCTGTAAGCTTCGGTCTCACAGGTAACGCTGATGCTGGTACCTACGGTATGTACGGCACTCTCGCAACTCCTGACTTCGACCTCGCAGACGGCATGACTGCTGCTTTTGCAGTTGCCGGTTCAATGACCGACACTGACAAGGCTGCTGCTGGTTCAGTTAAGGTTGCTTATGCAGACGACATGATCTCAGCTGACGTTGCTGCAGACATGGTTTACGATGCTGCTTTCATGGCTGACATCGCTGCCGCAATTGCATACGACATGGTTTCTGTTGACGTATACTTCGCAACTGACGCTTACTGTGATGGTACTGCTCAGGGAATTTCAAACCTCCTCGCAGCTCAGGCAGTTGTTGACCTTGATCCTCTGACAGTGACTGTCTCTGGTGCTGATATCATCAACGACCTCGACCTTGGTCTTACAGTTGCTTATGTTGTCAGCGACGAGCTCTCAGTTTCAGTGAACGGCGGATATGTTGTTGATGGTGCATCCATCGACTTCGGTGCTGACGTTACTTATACTGCTGCTGATTACACTGCTACTGCAGGATTCGGTTACGATGTTGATTCTGCTAAGGTTGCTCTCAACGCTTCTGTTGAAAGCACAACTCTTATTGACGGTGCAACACTTTCACTCTCATATGCAGGTGATGATGTTACTGAAGTTGACGCTGCTACTGAAGACAACGGCAACCTCGGATCAATCACAGCTTCTGTTGAGATTGCATTCTAATATAACTTGGATGTTATATAAAAGGTCACCGCAAGGTGGCCTTTTAATTTGCCCTTTTCCTTCTTCAGTATTTGTTTCTTTCGATATTATGAATGCTACCTTGACGGTAGAGATATTAATGGTAATGTTATGAGTACACAGTGAACAGGGATACCCGGTATTCTCCTGTATGAAGTACCCGCTATCCCTCAGAGCTTATTAGAGACTGGAGGGATTCTATGGGTAATCAGATGTATTTTGATCCTGATCCGGAAGAGACAAGAGATTGGATCGAATCAATTGAAGGCGTGATCAAGCACGAAGGTCCTGAAAAGGCGGACTATCTACTCAACGAACTGACAGATACCGCAAGGAAACAAGGTGTTTCCACTTCTCCAGGTGTAATAAGCCCATACACCAATACAACGATACTTAACGAAGAAAAGATTCCGAAGGATGATTCTTACATTGCTAAGAATGTTTCCTCCTATGTGAGATGGAATGCGATGGCTATGGTAGCTAAGGCTAACGCCAACTTCCATGGTATCGGTGGTCATATAGCTAGCTTTTCATCTGCCTCAGCTTTATATGAAGTAGGTTTTAACTGGTTTTTTAAAGGTCCTGAATCCCGTTACGGTCAGGATCTTGTTTTTTTTCAGGGTCATTCCGCTCCCGGTATGTATTCCCGTGCTTTCGTTGAGGGAAGGTTATCTGAAGATCAGTTGAATCATTTCCGTAGGGAAGTAGAGGGGAAGGGATTATCATCGTATCCCCATCCTTGGCTTATGGATGATTTCTGGCAGTTCCCAACCGTCTCTATGGGTCTTGGTCCTATGATGGCTGTATATCAGGCACGGTTCATGAAATATCTTGAAGCGAGAGGTTTGAAGGAAGTTGGAGACCGTAAGGTCTGGGTCTTTATGGGGGACGGTGAGAGTGATGAACCGGAATCACTTGGTGGTCTTGCCCTGGCTGCCCGTGAAGGACTCGATAACTTAGTCTGTGTTGTGAACTGCAACCTGCAGCGTCTTGATGGTCCTGTTCGTGGAAACGGTAAAATTGTTCAGGAACTGGAAGGAAAGTTCAGAGGCGCAGGCTGGAATGTCATCAAGGTTCTCTGGGGAACAGAGTGGGATGAGATTCTGAAAAGAGACACGAAAGGTATTCTGGTTCAGAAACTGGCTACGATGGTAGATGGTGAATTCCAGACGATTCAGTCGAGAGGTGCAGCTTACCTTCGTGAAAAGATTTTCGGAGGGGACGCATATCTTGAATCCCTTGTCGCCGATAAGAGTGACCAGGAGCTCTGGCAGCTGACCAGGGGAGGTCATGATCCCCGTAAGATATATTCAGCTTTTGCAGAGGCGACCAAGCATACTGGTGAACCTACTGTTATCCTGTTCAAGACAGTGAAAGGCTACGGGATGGGTAAGAGCGGTGAAGCGAGTATGGCTACCCATAACCAGAAAACGATGGATATCGAATCTCTTCAGGCTTTTCGTGACCACTATGATGTTCCTCTCAAGGATGAGGAACTGGAATTACTTCCCTTCATCAGACCTGCTGAAGGTTCGCCGGAAGCTGAATTCCTGAAACGGCGACGTGAAGTGATGGGTGGTCCTGTCCCATATCGACATGACCCGAAAGAGGGACTCTCAATCCCTTCTCTTGATTTCTTCTCTGACATGTTATCCTCAAGCGGAGAAAGAGAGCTTTCGACTACTATGGCTTTTGTCAGGATGCTTACCAAGCTGGTGAAAGACAAGGGAATAGGGGAACGTATCGTTCCCATAGTGCCAGACGAAGCGAGAACCTTCGGTATGGAAGGGCTGTTCAGGCAGCTTGGGATCTATGCTCCTACCGGGCAGCTGTATGAACCCCAGGATTCCTCCTCTCTCATGTGGTACCGCGAAGATACGAAAGGACAGATTCTTGAAGAGGGAATCACCGAAGCAGGAGCTATTTCCTCCTGGATAGCAGCTGCTACCAGTTACTACAACAACTCTCTTGCCATGATTCCTTTCTATACCTTCTATTCTATGTTCGGTTTCCAACGTATTGATGACTTCGTCTGGGCTGCAGGAGACAGCAGGGCGAAAGGATTCCTCATGGGAGGAACTGCAGGAAGGACGACTCTGAACGGGGAAGGACTTCAGCATGAAGACGGTCATGGGCTCCTTCTTGCTTCCACCCATCCAACCTGTCAGGCATATGACCCGACCTTCTCTTACGAACTTGCTGTCATTCTTCAGGATGGACTGAAAAGGATGTACTCAGATGGTGAGAATCTCTTCTACTACATCACCTTGATGAATGAGAACTATACACAGCCTGAGATGCCCGAAGGTGTAGAAGAAGGAATAAGGAAGGGGATCTACCTGTTCAAGGAAGCGAAGAAGGGTCAGTTAACGGTGAATCTGATGGGAAGTGGTACGATCTTCAGGGAAGTGATTGCCGCCGCAGAGCTTCTCGAAAAGGATTTCAACGTCTCTGCAAATCTGTGGAGCATTCCAGGAATCAACCAGCTGCACAGGGACGGAATCGAGAGTGAGAGATACAATCTCACCCACCCTGAGAAGAAGGAGAAGGTTCCCTACATGACGCAGATGATGAAGGGGTATGAAGCTCCGACTGTGATCAGTACCGATTACATCCGCTCCTACCCCGAGCAGGTCAGACGTTTCATTCCCGGAGGGAATCTCACCATACTTGGAACCGACGGTTTCGGACGCAGTGATACACGCGAGAGCCTGAGATCGTTTTTCGAAGTTGACCGGTATTACATAGCCCTTGCCGCCCTGAACGGTCTGAAAACTGAAGGGAAGGTAAGTGGAAAGGTTGTCAGCGAAGCGATAAAGAAGTACGGACTTGCAGTCGATAAACCAAGTCCGCTGATAAGCTAGGAACAGGAGGAAAAGACGATGGCAGTTACACAGATACATATACCTGACCTCGGAGGATTTTCCGATGTTCCCGTAATCGATCTCTATGTAAAGGTGGGGGATGAGATTCAAAAGGATGAGTCCCTCCTCTCTCTTGAAACCGAAAAGGCTGTGACCGATATTCCTTCTCCCTCTTCCGGTACAATCACAGCACTTCATGTGAGTGAGGGTGATATCGTTTCAGAAGGCTCCCTCATTGCCGATATCGAATCGGCAGAGGATGAGAAGCCTGTAGAGGCAGAGAACCCAAAGAACGTTCCTGAGACGGTCTCTCAGGTTCCTTCAGTTCCTGAGCCGGTACCCGCAGTTCCCGAGATCAAAGCTCCTCCTGTTGAGGCAGCTGCACATATCATATCCCCTCTCGGTTCCTACCATGCAACTCCAAGTGTACGGCAGGCTGCAAGAGAACTTGAGGTGGACCTGAGTGTCGTGAAGGGGACTGGTAAGAACGGAAGGATTCTTCGTGAAGATCTCATAGGCTATGTGAAAAGCGCTCTGAAGAGCGGTGGTTCATTGCCGTCTGGTGTACCTCAGGAGCTGGAAGATTTCACGAAATACGGAGAGGTCGAGCGAACTGCTCTTTCCAGGATTCAGAAGATATCGGGTCCGCACCTGCAAAGGAGCTACCAGATGATTCCTCATGTCACCCAGGCCGATCAGGCTGATGTGACCGAGCTGGAGGAATTCAGAACGAGAGTCAGGGATGAACATAAGAAAGCTGATCCCTCCTTCTCTCTTTCCATTCTTCCTTTCGTTATCAAGGGAGTGGTTTCGGCTCTCAAGGAATTCCCTGCATTCAATGCCTCTCTTGATGAGAGAACTTCAGAGCTCATTCTCAAGCGCTACTATCATATCGGGGTGGCTGTCGATACGAGTGAAGGACTTGTCGTCCCTGTGATCCGTCATGCTGATCAGAAAGGGATTCTCGAGATCGCAGCAGAGCTCAGTGAACTGAGCGAGAAAGCACGGACGAGGAAACTGAAGAGTGAAGATATCAAGGGAGCATCCTTCAGCATATCATCTCTCGGAGGAATCGGAGGAACCTTCTTCACTCCGATTATCAATGCACCGGAGACTGCGATTCTCGGCCTCTCAGCTATGAGTGTGCAGCCTGTGTGGAACGGCAGCGAGTTCGTTCCAAGGACTATCCTTCCCTTCAGTGTCTCCTACGATCATCGCGTAATCGACGGAGCTCAGGGAGCACGATTCACCACCTGCCTCAGCAGAATTCTATCTGATATGAAGCGGACACTGCTCTAGGAGAATTGAATATGAAACGAGTTGAAAAGGACCTGATAGTACTCGGAGGAGGACCCGGAGGATATACAGCAGCCTTCAGAGCTGCTGATCTGGGACGAACGGTGACCATTATAAACGAAGATCCCGTCCTGGGAGGTGTCTGTCTCAACGTGGGGTGTATCCCCTCGAAGACCCTTCTTCACCTGGCTGAGGTCATTGATGAAGCTGAAGCATTGAGAGATAAGGGAGTTGTGTTCTCTGCTCCTTCACTCGATATCGATGCAGTGAGGAACCACAAGGAATCTGTTGTCACCAGCCTCACCGGAGGCCTGGCAGGACTGGCGAAAGCAAGGAAGGTCGAGGTGATCACAGGACGTGGAGAATTCACGTCCAACAAGACCCTTGCCGTTCATACCTCTGATGAAGATGTGGAGTACTCCTTCAAGGATATCATCATTGCTACCGGTTCCCGTGCTTCCAGGATTCCCCTCGGGAATCCTGATGATGAGCGTATCTGGGATTCGACCGATGCCCTTGCCCTGAGACGTGTCCCCGAGCATCTGGCTATCATAGGCGGGGGAGTCATAGGTTTGGAGATGGCTGCAGTTTATTATGCACTGGGATCTAAGATTACAATCATAGAGATGATGAAAGAAGTGATCCCGGCCGCTGATAAAGACCTGAAACAGCCTCTTCTCAAACAGATAAAGAAGAAGTATGAAGGTATCTACACCGAAACGAAGGTTGTCGATATCAAGAGTACGAGTGAGCATCTTGAAGTGATACTCGAAGGAGCTAAGGCTCCCTCTTCGCTGACCTGTGATGCTCTCCTTGTCTCGGTAGGAAGAAAGGCGAACAGTGATGCTATAGGTCTCGAGCATACCGATGTGAAGAAGAGTGAAAGAGGATGGATCATCGTGGATGAAACGATGTCCACCGGAGTATCCGGCATCTATGCGATAGGAGACGTGACCGGAGATCCGATGCTTGCGCATCGAGCCACCCACATGGGACGGGTGGCAAGCGAAGTCGCCTGCGGAAAAAAATCGGCCTTCACTCCCCTTGGCATCCCGGCAGTGGCCTACACTCACCCTGAGATCGCATGGATAGGAATGACCGAAGCCGATGCGAAGGAGAAGGGGATTGCATATGAGAAGGGATCATTCCCATGGACTGCAAGCGGGAGAGCCCTTTCCGAGGTGAATACTGCAGGAGTGAGTAAGACGCTATTTGACAAAACAACCGGACGGCTTATAGGCGCCGGTATATGCGGTAAGAATGCTGGTGAGCTTATAGGGGAAGCTGTTCTCGCCCTGGAGATGGGCGCTACTGAAGAGGATATCTCACTGACCATCCACCCCCACCCGACACTGAGCGAGGCCTTTGCCATTGCGAGTGAGCTGTCACTGGGCGTTGCGACCGATATGCTGAATTGAGCGAGCGTAATGTAAGATCGGGTTATGGTAGCGGTGTTTCCACGGTCTTGTTATCCTGTGCTTTTTCGTAGAGAAGAATCCCCTCCGTAACGATAGCTTTCTCCAGGGTTGGGAGGGTGGTTCTTTCTCTGAAACTCGTGCTTTTACTGACAATAATGTCTACGGGTAGTTGCTTATAATCCCGTATTGCCTTCCTGATTTTTCTCATAATGAGTATTGCCCGTTCAGCATTATCATTCATGACAATGTAGAAATCATAATCGCTGTCAGGATTCTGTTCGCCACGTGCGGATGAACCGAACAGATAGATCTTCTCCGGATGTACTGTTTCCACCATGATTCGGATCAATACAGAGATCTCTTCTGAAACGGCAGTGGTATTCCTCATGTAGTAAGAATAACACGGGGATGTATTTGGCTACTAGCACTTTGAAATGGGAGGCTTGTCCAGAGTTAATATGAGTATTGCATGCAGGAGGAGAGTGTTCTAGAGGTTGTATTCCTGCTGTTAAAACGAATTATGAGACAGATCTGCGAGATCAAATTTTTACATGTATCATTTGTCTCGATAATGAGAACCGCATTGAACAATTTTGATAACATCTTCATCAATACGGTAGACAAGACGGTTGCAGTCATCAATCCTTCTGCTCCAATAGTGAGAGAGGTCTCCTGAGAGTCGTTCAGGTTTTCCGATTCCTTTGTGTCCATTACGATCGATATCTTTCAACAGGTTGAGTATCCGTTTTAATGTTCTTCGATCCTGGCGAGTCCAGTATTCAAAATCTTCCCAAGCAGAATCGGTCCATGACTTAATACCATAAGAAATCCACAGGCTGAGCCTGTGGTGCGATAGGAGGTTACACCCGAACAATTGTTCTTGAAAGAAGGGTCCCCTGTGATACATTTGAATAGCGGTTCACAACGCATTCGAACAGAAAACAGGAGACCCACTGACAGAACAGAGTTTAGCACACACGTGCTGGGATTGCACATACCACATTGTGTGGATACCAAAGTATCGAAAGAAGGTGTTATATGGCGAGTGCCGAGATGAGTTGAAAAGTATACTCCGGCAACTATTGGATATGAAAAAGATAGAAATCGTGGAAGGGTCTATAAGCAAAGATCACATCCACTTGAGCGTGAGAATGCCGCCAAAAGAAGCGGTGTCAAAGATCATGGGCTATCTGAAGGGAAAGAGTGCCCTGATGCTGTATGACCGACACCCGGAATGGAGACGGAGAACCGGTCGAGATAGAACTTTTTGGGCACGAGGGTACTATGTGAGCACCGTTGGAATCAACGAAGAAGTGATCAAGAAGTACATTCAGAACCAGGAAGAAGCTGACCGGTTCGGAGATGAATAGAGAACCCCTTTAGGGGTTGCGAGTAATAGATGCAGTTGTGAACCGCAGCTTTAGCTGCAGCTGTAACAGGCCCTTATAGGGCGAACAGCAAGCCACCGGCTATGCCGGTGGTCATGACTCATCCAAAGCTACCTCGTGGATAGTACCTCCAGTAGCTTCCATTTGTTCGATAGACTTTCTGAGTCTTGCCATGTTCTTTTCACTGTAGAAAGGATCGACAGCGACCTCAAACGGAATCCGTTTTTCTCGAGCAACCTTTGTCGCGAATATAGTAAAAGCAGAGGTAAGCGTTAATCCTAATTCCTGACACACTTGCTCAAGGCTGCTTTTCAGTTCTGAATCCATCCGGAAATTAATATTTACTGTTGAATGTGCCATAGACACCTCCTTACATCTATAAATTATATAGTTTGTAATGGAAATGTCAATATATATCATTACAAATACTGAATATCAGCTTTTCAATAACTAAGACTAACGCTTGAAGAATCCTTTATCTCTTTCTGATCGTTTCCTTCTGCACCTGTTTCATCTACCTGTGGGTGATCTCCCAGCAGTAGTGAATCTTCCGATATATACTTCACATCGTCATCCATTCAGATGACTAAAGAGTTTGGAAATCTGATAGTGCAACACGCACAAAAAAAAACAATGTTTTCTGCAGATTGTTGGCAATGCTAACATATGATTTCAATTTTCAGAGGATATGATGATGAAAGCATTTTAGCTATTTCGAAATCAGCGGTAGCAAGTCAGAACCATTCCTGTACCATATCCGTTTTATCCATAGAGAAGTACTCCCTCTTTCAGGATAACACGCTCAAGAGAAGGGAGATCTGACCGCTTTTTAAAATTGGAGGAGCTGCTTACAATAATGTCTAATGGTCTGTCATTGTAGTCCCATATAGCTTTCCGAATTTTCTTTTTGACATTCAAAGGGCGCTCATTTTCATTTTCCATGACCAGATAAAAATCATAGTCACTCTCATCAGTCTGCTCACCACGAGCGAATGAGCCGAACAGATAGATCTTCTCCGGATGCACCGTTTCCACCATGATCTGGGTCAATAAAGAGATCTCTTCTGAAATGAAATTCTTCTCTGTCATGAATTCATCCTATCATGAGCGTGCTGACATCTCAAGATATCAGCTTCTTTGTATTTCTTCTTCAGGACGTCATCACATTTCTTTAAAAAAAAGGAGGAACCGTTACCATGCTCCTCCTTTTCAACTATTTCTTTCTGACCGCTTTCTTCTTTGCGGGTTTTGCTTCCTTCTGCACAGGTTTCACCTTCTTATGGGTGATCTCCCAGCAGTAGTGGATCTTCTGGTTCCGCTTGAAGTCTTCTCCGATCGTCTCTTCCGATATATCCTTCACATCGTAGGAGTTCAGCAGTTCTTCCTCCATCTTGAACTTTCTGAAGTTGGTGGAGAAGATAAGTTTCCCGTTCCTGTTCAGGTGGTTCATGCACTGGTGGATCAGGATCTTCTGGTCCCGGTAGACATCGAACTCCCTTCTCATCTTCGAGTTGCTGAAGGTGGGAGGGTCACAGAAGATAAGGTCGTACATGTCGTGGGTATCTCTCAGCCAGGCGATGACGTCATCCTTGTAGTAGAAGTGTTCCATCCCTTTATGGCCGTTGAGTTCCATGTTCCGAATCGCCCAGTCAAGGTAGGTCGATGAGGCATCGACGGATACAGTGGAGACGGCTCCGCCGCTTGCTGCGTGAACGGTGGCTGTTCCTGTGTAGCAGAAAAGGTTGAGGAATCGTTTCTTATCAGCCTGCTGTTCTATCATCCCTCTCACCGGCCGGTGGTCAAGGAAGATTCCCGTGTCGAGGTAGTCGGTGAAGTTGACGAGGAACATATGGTCATGCTCGCGCATGATAAAGAAATTCTTCTCATTGTCGAGTTTCTCGTACTGGTCCTTTCCCTTCTGTGCTTTTCTCTGCTTCACGTAGATGTGATCGATATCGATACCGGTTGCACGCTCAGTTGCCTGAATCAGTTCTTCAAGGCGTCTTTCCGCATCTTCTTCAGGAATTGAATTGGGGGGAGCATACTCCTGCAGGTGAATATGGGTGTTCTCATAGATATCAATAGCGGCCGAGTACTCTGGCATATCGGCATCATAGAGACGGTAGGAAGAGACTCCCTGGTCCTTCATGATCGGCTCGAGTCTCGCCATATTCTTCCTCAGGCGGTTGAACACCATCTGCGCCCCTTCGCTGAGGGGTTCATTGAGTCTCTGTTCTTTTCGTTCCTGTGCCCTTCTGATGAATTCCTGTTTCTCTTCCTCGCTGAACACATAGTAGTGAGCGAGCTGGGACTCGATCGGTCCGTTGAACAGGGAGTTCGTTCTGTTCGGCTTCATGTCGACGTAACTGAGAAGCTCTTTCTTCCCGCAGAGGATCGCTATGTTCCAGCCTCCGAAGAGGGTGTTACAGGTCTTACCTATCATTCTGTAGAGGTGTTCGATAGGTTCTCTGTTGACCAGTCTCATCCCGTAGGGAGGGTCGGTGATCATGTGGTGAGCACCTTCGGGAATGTCCTCTGGTGTTACCGTGGAGAAATCTTTTACTTCGAAGTTGATGAGGTGATCTACTCTTGCACTCTTTGCATTCTTTTTTGCAATGCTTACTGCCTGAGGGTCTATGTCCCAGCCTGTGAAGAGTTTCTCTTTCAGCTGATTAGCCTCTGCTGCGCCATACACTTCTTCCAGTACTTCCTCAAATAGATCTTCATCATGGAAGGGGAGATTGAAGAAGGCGAAATCCTGATAGTGAAGGATTCCGGGAGCCATGTCGGCGGCCATCATGGCTGCTTCAATGAGGATGGTTCCTGAACCGCAGAAGGGGTCCAACAGTTGTGTCGGGGTTCCCTCGAGGAGACCGCGGTACCATGGGCTGCGCATGACGACTGCCGAGGCGAGGTTCTCTTTCATGAGTGCGAGTGTCGCCTCTTCCCGGTAGCCTCTCTTGTGCATGCTCTTACCTGAGAAGTCTACATACCATTTCACTATGTCATTGTTGATATGGAGGTGGAAGGTGATATCGGGTTCTTCGGTATCGACTGATGGGCGCTCATCATCGAACTTCTCTCTGATCCTGTCGACGATTGCATCTTTGAGTCTCAATGCTCCGAACTGTGAGTTCTTCAGCCACTTGCACCTCACAGTCGTGATGGTGACCTGGAAAGTCTTCTCGGGAGAGATGAACTCTTCCCAGGGGAGGGCGATGGATGCATCATAGAGTTCATCTGCACTGAGAATATCCTCATCGTAGGCAATGCCGACCATGAGTCGGCTTGCAATCCTGCTGTTCAGGCAGAAGCGGTAGCCTGTTGCGAGGTCTCCCTCGAATTCGACACCGCCTCCGATCTCGTGAATCTCCTGAGCCCCGATCTTCAACGCTTCCGCTGCCACGAGGTCGTTCTGGTTTGCAGCGCTCGCTGCGAAATACTTCATCTGGATGCCTTCCTTAAGATATCATCAAGTTCATCATAGTCGAACTGGTACTGCGTTCCGCAGTTAAAACAGTGAAGGTGGAGAGGGAACGGTCCCTCTTTCATGATCTCTTCCTTCTCTTTCTCGGGAAGGGATGTGAGGTAATCGCTGAATGCCTTACGGTCACATGGGCAGCTGAAGCCTACAGGGAGTTTCTCAAGGAAACGAGGGGAAAGGTCGTTCAGATATGTTTCAACATATTCTTTCCCGCTCTTCTCTTCTGCAAGGTATGCACCGATAGAAGGGAGGTTTTCAGTTACCTTGATCACCTTGTCCATATCTTCGTCGCTCGCATTGGGGAGTTTCTGCAGGAACAGGGCGCCTGCACCTATCACTCTTCCCTCTGTGTCAAACTGGATGCTGATAGAAACGAGGGTAGGGGTCTGTTCGCTTGTCACGAAGTAATTGGCAAGGTCCTTGGCAATTGATCCGTATTCGATCATCACCTGCGAGTTGAAGGGCTGCTTCTTTCCTTCGAGCAGTTTTGTCACGGTGAGGAAGCCGGGGCCGAAGAAATCGGAGAGGTCGAAGCTTTCCAGGGGGGAAGTGATCTCTATCGGGTTTTCCTGAAGGTAGCCCCTGATTCCACCCGATGCCCATGCTTCAACGCTCAGTCCTTTGATAGGACCTCCGCACTCTATGGTCAGCTGGACACGGTCGTTTCCTTTAACTGTGCTTGCGAGGATCGCTCCTGCCAGGTACGCCTGTCCGAGGGTATAAGTCTCGAGAATGCCGAGGCCGTGATTCACTCTCATCTGGTTCACCATCTCGGTTCCACTGATGATGGTTCCCCTGACGGTTTCGTTCTGAAGAAGGAACACATCTCTCACATCAGGGGAGAGGTGAGCCAGATGTTCCTTGATTACTGTATCTTGTATTGGTTCGCGGTTCATAAGGCGTATAGATTACTGACTCATAAGAGTTTGTGCAAGAGTTCTATGAGTTTCATGACCCTCTCTGTGGAAAATATATGAAATAGAGATCAGAGAATTTTCCTGGGGACAGATTTCTGTTGTTTTTCCTCTCCTGTCAATCGTTGAGGAGGAATTCTATAATATTCTGTTGTCGTATGCCGTTGCGGCTGATGTTGATCAGAGAATCTGTGGAAAGAATAATTTTTTCATAATTATCCTGTATGTTTTCAAGCGGACCGAACTCTCTATCCATATTATCTTCATGGAGTATGTAGGTCACTTGTACATACAGTTTCTCATCTCCTTTCGTAGCTGCAAAATCAACCTCGGAGGCAGGCATTTTGCCGATCCTGACAGTCCAACCCCTTCTTAGAAGTTCCATGAATACGACATTCTCCAGAATACCTCCTATATCGTTATTCCGATAACCTAATGTTGCGTGACGCAGTCCTAGGTCAGAGAGGAAGAGTTTTTCCTGTGTCTCGAGAAGTTTTTTCCCTTTGATATCGTATCGAGGTACTTTGTGAATGACGAATGCGCTTTCTAGCGCCTTGATATATGTATAGACTGTTTCTACACTGAGTTTTCTTCCTTGGGACTTAAGAAAATCTGAAATGTTCTTAGCTGAGAATGTTGAACCGATATTATCCATCAGATAGTGGATGATTCGTTCAAGCAAATCAATATCGCGTATCTTATGTCGTTTGACAACGTCTTTCAAAATGATAGAGTTGTACATGTCAGTGAGATACTGGAAAAGAGAAGCCTCTTCCCATTTCATCTCATGAATTCCCGGCAGCCCACCGAAACGAAGGTAGTTTGAGAAATGCTCTGAAACAGAAAGATCCACCTCATCCGAGTTGGTTTCGGCAAACTGCAGGTACTCGAAGAAGGAGAGAGGGTAGACAGGAATTTCCACATAACGTCCGGAAAGAAGGCTGGAAAGTTCTCCTGAGAGCAATTTTGAAGTCGATCCTGTGATATATACATCACAGTCGAAATCTACTCTGACCGAGTTGATGACTTTTTCCCAGGATTCTGCTTCCTGAATCTCATCAATGAAGAGGTACAATTTTCCTGTGACGGTTTCTGCTTTATCAGAGATAGTCTTATACAAGGCCTGGTAATTCTTGAGGGGTTCTGCCTTGAGCGACTCGAAATTTACTGCAAAGATCTGATCGTCGGAAATCCCTCTATCTCGCAACTCGTTCTTAACGAGTTCAAGGAGAACACTTTTTCCACAACGTCTCATTCCAGTAATGACTTTCACCACAGGTCTGTCGATAAAATTGCGAATCTGGCTCATATATCGCTCTCGCTCTACCATATGTTCCTCCTTTTCCCTTTCTTTCATACTATCATAGTTCGGGATAGATGTAAAATCGTTCTTATATAAAAGAAGCTTTATGATATATTTCAAATTGATTCTTCCATACAAGAATGATTGTCATAAAAAGCGAAATGATTCTCTTATAAAAGAATCATGAGATAACAGAGCGGCAGCAGAAATGAATTCTGCTGCCGGGAAAGAAAAAGGGAAGAGTTGGTTCTATTTCGAGAGTGTCTGTGCAAGAGTACTGAACTCATCACCGTCGATCACTTCCTTTTCCAGAAGGATCTTCGTAATCTCTTCAAGCGGTTCCCTGTTTTTCTTCAGGTTGTTCAGGACAATCTCATACCGCTCTGCTATGACGCGTGCTGTCTCGCTGTCGATATATTCCTGAGCCTTTTCCGAATATTCTCTTGCTCCGCCGAGTCCCTGTTTCGTTGTACTCGGTAAGGTGATGTTCCGGTAGCGTTCGCTCATACCGTACTCGCTGATCATCTGGCGGACAAGATCGGAGGCTCGTGAGATATCGTTTCCTGCACCGGTCGACACTTCACTGAAGATCATTTCTTCTGCCGCACGTCCCCCGAGGAGGGTGTCGATCGTACCTAGCAGTTCACTCTCGCTCATCAGGAACTTATCTTCGGTCGGGTACTGAAGGGTATAGCCGAGTGCACCGAAGCCCCTTGGAATGATAGATATCTTGCTGACAGGGGATGCACTCTCGGTAAGGTATGCACTCACTGCATGTCCCACCTCGTGGTAGGCGATCTTCTCCCGCTCGGACGGGGTCAGGATTCTCGATTTTCTCTGCAGTCCTGCCACAGATTTCTCGATTGCTTCCTCGAAGTCTGACTGGTTGACAACTTCCCTGTCTCCCCTGACTGCCATGAGGGCTGCTTCGTTCGCAATATTCGCAAGGTCCGCACCGCTTAGTCCTGCGGCAGCCTGAGCTATCTTTTTAAGGTCCACGCTCTCATCGAGAGTGATCTTCTGCGTGTGGAGCTTGAGGATTTCAAAGCGTCCGGTGACATCGGGTTTGTCAACGAGCACCTGTCGGTCGAAACGGCCGGGGCGCAGGAGCGCTTGGTCAAGGATCTCGGGTCTGTTGGTCGCTGCGATGATGATGACTCCGCTTCTTGCATCGAAGCCGTCCATCTCGACAAGGAGCTGGTTGAGGGTCTGTTCCCTCTCATCATTTCCGCCCAGTCCCGCCTGGCTTCGGCTTCGCCCGATCGCATCGATTTCGTCAATGAATATGATACAGGGGGAGTTCTCCCGTGCCTGACGGAAAAGGTCACGGACTCGGGCAGCTCCTACACCGACGAACATCTCGACGAAGTCAGCGCCGCTCATCTTGAAAAACGGGACTCCCGCCTCACCGGCAACGGCCTTGGCAAGCAGTGTCTTTCCCGTTCCCGGAGGGCCGACAAGGAGAACTCCCTTGGGAATCTTTCCTCCCACCTTCTCGTACCGCTCGGGTCGTTTGAGGAAGTCGACAACCTCTTCGAGCTCGTACTTACTCTCATCCACCCCCTGTACATCGTTGAAGCGGATACCTGTATCCCCTTCGGCCACGATCTTCGCCTTGTTCTGGTTGAATGAGAGGACACCGCCTCCGCCACCTGAGCCGCCCTTCATTCTTGACATGGCAAAACGCCAGATGAAGAAGAATATGATGAAGGGGAAGAGCGTTGAAAGAAGAGTCGATAAGAGACTCGGCTTTTCGGGGGGTGTGGCAAAATACTCTACCCCGTTGGTGTCGAGCAGGGTGATGAAACTTGGATCATCCACTGCATAGGTTGAGTAACTGGTTGTAATTGTGAGGGTATTCTGTGATGTATCTTCAGTTGTCGCCGGATAACCTGTGAGAAGCTCTTCCGATATCTTCACTCTCACGATCTCTCCACTTGAGATTCTGTTCTTGAATTCATTATAGTCGATCATCGTGGTCGATGATCCCCTGTAGAGGTAGGAGTTGAAAAATGAGAGAGCGAGTATGAGAACGAGAAAATACCAGAAAGAGAAACGGAAATTCTTCGGGAACTTGAATCGGATCCCGTTATCGTTGTGAATGCCGGGCATCTCCTGTTTCTTTTTCTGTTCTCTTGAATCGCCGTCCTTTGACGAACGTGATTCCATCGTGCTGTTGTTATCCTGTTGTGCCATGTAATTCTCCAATATTAGTTAGGATGCTAATAAAATAATAAAAATATGAGCAAGAGACAAATGATTTCATACGCGATATAGTAAAGATATGGTAAAGAATCGCTACGCGCTCGTGTTCGGCGGGTCAGACAGGATAGGAAGGGCAGTGGCCTCCCACCTTTTTTCACAAGGGTATACGATCGCTGTTCACTATAATACAGATGAGGAACATGCACGGGAAACCTCCATGCTCTGCGGTAATGCCCCTCTCATTCAGGGAGATCTCTGTGATGTGAAGAGTATAGAGAGGGTGTATGAACAGGTGTTCTCCCTGTTTCCCTCACTCGATGTCGTTGTGAACTGTGCTGCGGTCTTCCATACTGAATCGTTCACTGATACAACGATAGCCGAATATGATCTGAATTATCATCTGCATGTACGGGGGGGTTATTTTCTTACCCAGCAGCTCTATCTGAAGATGAAAGAGAGGGGAGAGAAGAGTGTGGTGATCCACTTCGGTGATGCTTCTGCCTCCCTCCAGATTCCCTCCCGTCCTTCCTACGCTCTTTCAAAGAAGGCCCTGATGGACCAGATTGCTCCCCTTGCCTCTCTATGTGCACCACAGGTGAGGGTGAATGCCATCGCTCCCGGACTGATCCTATCAAACAATCCTCAGGAAGAGGCCTATTTCAGAAAGAGAGAAGAAGAACTCCCCCTGAAGAAGCTCGCTTCCCTGGACGATATCCTTCTGACACTCGATTTCTTCATTAAAAACCGATCTGTCACCGGTCAGATTCTCCGTATCGACGGAGGGGAATGGCTCCTATAAGGAAACAGTCTGCAACTGTACCTTCTCTTTGTTCCTGAATGTATATGGTTATTCTGTCATCTACTCTCCTGCCTATGTCAATTTCTGTAGATTTTCGTAAAAATCTGATTTTTTAAGGTTCAGTTAAGGAAGAGGAAAGATACTGGGACAAAATTAACAGGAGTCCCGTATGAAACACCTATTCTTGATATTCGCACTTGCATGCACCATCCCCCTCGCGGCTCAGGAGCTGAGCCTTTCAGAGGCGCTTTTTCTTGCCGAGGAAAATAGCAGTACGGCAAAGAATGCCACTCTTGAACTCGAAAAACAGTACAATGAAACGCAGGTCAATACCTATCTACCCTCCCTCAACCTTTCTGTAGGAGGGAGCGCCTCAGGAAGTATCATGGATGCCTCCTACAGTGCATCCATCTCCCCGAGTATCGGCCTCTCCTTCTCTTTATCAAATGCAGATAAGTATTCGAATGAACAGAGTGATCTTCTTTATCAGGCGGCACAGAACACCTACACATCAACGATGAATACACTGGCAAGCCAGGTCACGAGTGCCTACTGGAACGTGGTTGCAGCAGGCTACGCCCTTGAAATACAGGAACTTGACCTGAAGAACAAGGAACAGAGTCTTCAGAGCATGAAAGAGAAGTATGAAGGGGGACTCGCCACCACGCTTGCGGTCAGCCAGGCCGAGCTATCCCTCTCCAACTCCCGTCTTTCTCTTCAGCAGAAAACACAGGCTCTCGCCTCTGCACAGCAGTCTCTTGCAAAGCTGACGGGTGTCACAGTGGATGGAACCAGCGACGAACTTATCACTCCTCAGGAGCTGGTTTCTCTCGATACCCTCGATAATCTGGCTATGGGAACGACGAGTATCGAATCGCTCGGACTGAGTGTTCAGTCTGCAGAGCTCTCCTATGCTCAGTCGAAACACGCCTCCTTTTCTCCTTCTATGAGTCTTTCAGCCTCGACAGATTTCTCGGGAACCCTCTCAACGATGACTTCCCAGCTGAAAGACAACACAAGCGTTTCCGTCTCCTTCTCTCTCCCCCTCGATTCCTATTTCCCCTCTTCACAGGCCCAGATCACTCTGGAGAATCTGGAAAAAAGCATTGAGATAGCGAATAACACACAGCAGAGCGGAATCGAAGATTTCCTTTCAAGCATCGAAAGTGCGTACACCGCCCTTGAACAGGCCGAGGCCACGCTGCAGTACCTCGAAGAGTACAAAGCGGTGGCAGAGAATAACCTCCAACTGACTCAGAGTGCCTGGGAGGCCGGTGAGGTTTCCTATGCGGCACTAGAAGAGATTGAGAGCGCAGTCAGCAACGCTTCCCTCGCTATTTTACAGCAGCAGGTCAGCTACACCCTTGCCTTATACGATCTATCACATCTGTTGGAAACAGATATCGAAACACTTTTCCTCTAGGAGCAGGATATGAAACATATTACCTTTGATCGAATTATCACAGTCATTCTATTACTCGTGTGCATCGCACTCGCTTCCGTTGTCGGGTATCGCTACCTGGGCACAGGGTCCTCTTCCCAGGATCCCATGGCCATGGGAATGGAGGGCGGCCCGATGCCCTCCTCCACCCAGAGTGAAGCCGTCAATGTCTCAGTTGTCGAAGTGACCCGCGGCGTCTTTACGAAAAGTTCCACGATGGGTGCAGAGCTCGCCGGCAGCAGAGACACCGTCTCAATCGCGAGCACGGTAAGTGGACAGATCACGGAACTGTTCGTCTCTGAAGGAGATGAAATTGCTCTCGGTGATCCGATTGCGACAATAGATCCCTCAACGGCAGGAAGCAAATACAAGAGCCAGACCCTTACCAGTCCGCTGTCAGGGACAGTGTATGAGCTCCCCTCCTACCTTGGACAGCAGATCTCTTCCGGGGCGACCCTCGTGACTCTTGGAATGACCGGGGATCTGGAGATCACAGCCTCCATTTCCGAACGATTCCTTTCCACCCTGACCGAAGGTCTTCAGGCTACCTTCACCACTTCCGCATGGCCTGAAGAGAATTTCACAGCGACAGTGGCGAGTATCAGTCCGCAGGTGAATACCTCGAACAGGACAGTTGATGTCATTCTGACGATCAACGAAAGCGATGAAAGACTGAAAGAAGGTATGTTCGTAAAACTCACCCTCATAACGGATCAGCAGGATAATGTGCTAGTCATCCCCTCCGATGCGATCACCACCTACCTTGGAGAGCCTGTCGTCTACATTGTAGAAGATGGTGCTGCGAAGAGAGTTCCTGTTGTTACCGGTGATTCAGATAACAGTCAGAGCGTTGTTGTTTCGGGTCTTGAGGGGGGTGAACAGCTGATCACCGCAGGATCCGTAGTCGACGGGACTGTGGTCTCTGTTATAGGAGAAGCCCTATGAAACTGAGTGAATTATCTGTAAGGAGACCGGTACTGATCAGTATGGCATTCGTGCTGATCCTGATCGTTGCGGGTCTGTTTGTCTCAAATCTCGATATTGCACTTTATCCGTCAGTTGAGATGCCTGTCCTGACTGTCATGGTGAGTGCCGATGATGCCGGTCCCGAAGAGGTGGAACAGCAGGTGACCAAGGTTCTGGAGAATTCTCTGGGAAGTCTCAACGGCCTTGAGAGCATCACGAGCCAGTCCTCGGACGGAAGATCGATGGTGATGCTTGAGTTCGCCTACGGCACCGACCTTGATGCCGCGTACGATGATATCACGACGCTGCTGGGGAATGTGGAGCGTCAGCTCCCTGACTGGGCTGAAACCCCCTCCATTATGCGTTTCGATATGTCTTCTTCCTCCACTTTCATGCGTCTGCTTGTGAATGGTCTGAATGACGAGGATGTGCTGAAGCAGGTTGCCGAAGATACGATCTCTCCACTCCTTCTGAGAATCGATGGAGTGAGTGATGTCAGTGTCATGGGTGCCGGTGATAAGCAGCTTACCCTCTCAGTTGATCCGATACGTCTCGAATCGTACAATCTGACACTGAACCAGGTCTCTTCCGCCCTGAGTTCCCAGAACGTGCAGGGTAAGGTCGGATCCATCACGCAGGAGACGATCGATTACAATGTGACAATGGATGAGAGATTCATGAGTCTCGATGATATAAGAAACACCGTCGTTACCACGATTGACGGGGTTCCGATCACCGTCTCAGATCTGGGAACAGTCACCGAAGAGACGAACTCGGGTTTCCGGGAACAGTACCTTGACGGCAAACCGGTCGTCACTCTCACCCTTTCCAATGACTCGGACAGTAATGCCGCAACGGTAGCTCAGAATGTGCGTGCGCAGCTCGATTCAATCATAAGTGAGCTTCCTGAGGGTGTCGAACTCTCCATTCAGCAGGACTCCACCACTATGATCTCCTCCACCATGGAGCAGGTCTACAACAGCGCCTTCATCGGTGTTGTCCTTGCCGCCCTTGTCATCTTCCTCTTCCTCAGGAACTTCAAGGCGACTTTAGTCATCTCCCTTTCCATGCCTATTTCGATTCTTGTCACATTGATGATGATGTCGCTGTTCAATATCACGATCAACAGCATGAGCATGAGCGGTCTCATCCTGGGGATTGGAATGATCGTCGATGCTTCGATCATCATACTTGAGAACACCTACAAGTTCAGGGAGCAGGGGCACGGAAGCGTCGCCTCCGCGATCCTCGGAAGCGAGAACATGAGTAGAGCGATCCTCGCTTCAACGCTCACCACGATCAGTGTATTCATCCCTCTTCTGATCTACAAGAACTCCCTCGGGATGATAGGAGTGATGTTCCAGGATCTGATCATCACTGTCTGTATCGCTCTGGTTTCCTCCCTCTTTGTCGCACTGACCCTGATTCCCGCTCTCAGCGGAAGCATACTCAGGCTCGACAGCAGAGTGCAGAAACCATTGAAGTTCAAACCCTTCATCCTGCTCGACAACCTCTATATATGGTGGGAGACGAAGCTGCAGAGAGTGTATGTGAAAGGACTTTCCTACTTCCTCAAGCATAGACTTCTCCTTATTGTCCTCCTTGTTCTCATCCTCCTCTTCTCTCTCCAGTACTTCGGGGGAATTGGAATGAACCTCACTCCTATGATGAGTACCGATGACAGCATCAGTCTCTCCCTCACCCTTCCTTCGGGAACGAACAAGGAATCATCAAGAG
Organism: Sphaerochaetaceae bacterium; assembly: GCA_963677695.2. Taxonomy (GTDB): domain Bacteria; phylum Spirochaetota; class Spirochaetia; order Sphaerochaetales; family Sphaerochaetaceae; genus SABI01. The sequence goes on from CAXXUJ010000001.1 coordinate 1,401,934, forward strand.
AGGAACTGTTCCGCGTCCAGTCGGCAATGCTTGAGAGCATCCCCGAGGATGCCTACACCCAGATCATGGTGGAAGTGGGAACTTCCAATACCGGATCGATTGAGATCAGCCTTCCCGATATCACAGAGCAGAGCTATACGGTATCGGAGATCAAGAATCTGATCACACCGATCATCAATGAAAACCCGGCAGCGACATGGACTTATGGTGCAAGCAGGGGACCGGGCAGCAGTACTCCTATCAATATCAGCGTTACAGGAAGTGATACCACTGCCACCAAGGAAGCGGTAAACCAGATTGCGGCCATCATCGGAACCTACGTTCCTGAGGCGACCAATGTCTCTACCGACCTCGAAAACGGTTCTCCCAAGGTCAATATCACCTTCAACGAGGATTTGATGAAGGATATGGGAATCTCTGCAAGCAGTGTCTACAGCACCCTCACCATGGCCCTTTCGGGAACGACAGCGACTTCGATTTCAACCTTCAGCAGCGAGGAGACCTACTCTCTCGTTGTCAGTATGGATGATGAGAACCTGAACACGATCAATGACCTGGGCAATCTCCTGATCTCCTCCTCTTCCGGTACGGTACGGCTGGAGAGTATTGCAGATTTTACAACCAGCACCGCACCTGCCTCGATCACACGAGAGGATAAGATGAGAGTCAACCATGTTACTGCCTCTCTTGCTGACGGCTACTCCTCGAATGAAGTACAGGAGAAGGTGGAAACGGCGCTCGATACCTATCTCCTTCTTCCCGACGGAGTGGAAATCGGTCAGAGCGGTGACATGCAGCAGTTCCAGTCTTACGGCGGAACCCTTGCAATCATCATTCTGCTCGCTCTCGTCCTGGTATTCGCCGTCATGGCAGCTCAGTTCGAATCCCTCCTCGACCCCTTCATCATCTTCGCAACGATTCCTCTCCTCCTCATAGGAGTGGTGGCGATTCACCTGATCATGGGTCAGAGTTTCACCCTCTTCTCGGTCGTCGGAATCGTCGCACTGATCGGTGTGGTCGTAAACAACGGTATCGTACTCGTCGACTCGATCAACCGTCTTGTCGCACAGAAAGTACCGGTCATGGAGGCCTGCCTTGAAGCGGCACAGACCAGACTGAGACCGATCCTGATGACAACCATGACGACCGTCCTCGGACTCTTCCCTCTCGCCTTCTTCCCGGGTGACGGAGCGGAAATGATGCAGCCGATCGCACTTACCTTCATCGGTGGACTGCTGACAGCTGCCTTCCTCACCCTCTTCCTCTCACCGACACTCTACTCACTGTTCAACAAACGGAGAGAGAGGAGGTACTTCAACCCCGAGAGCCTTGCGAACCAGATCGCACGGTTCGATAAGGAAGGAGTATAAAAAAAGGTTCACACGTTTCCTCAGAACGACGTTATACACGCCTGCCCCCGCGGACATCGGGGGCAGGCATTTCCTCTTTCTGAGAGATCTCTAACTTGAAATAACAGCAATGAATCCTTCTTCTTATTTCAAAATAAATATATAAATTGCAATACGTATGCTATGATAAGGATAGTGTTTCAGTATAAGGTCGAGGAGGTATAAGGAATGGAGAGAAGAGCAGGAATATTCAAGTCACAGCTTAGTGGCGAATTAACATACCAGTCTTTTATTCCTTCTCCTCTTCCTCCTTCTCCGCCCGTTCTGAGTGACGATTCGATGACTCAATCGCTCATTTCTGCACACACCTGGATTGCAAAACTGGAAAGCATGTCATCATTGATCCCGCATATTTCATTATTCATATCAATGTACGTCCGAAAGGAAGCTTTAATGTCCTCTCAGATAGAAGGGACTCAGTGTACACTGGAGGATGTCCTTGATCCGCTCTCCCCTCTTAATGCAAATCGAGATATCGCAGATGTCATCAACTATATCAAGGCCACAGACTATGCGATCCATAGGCTGAAAGAGCTCCCTCTCTGTACCCGGCTGATCAGAGAAACCCACGGAGTACTGATGGACGGAGTGAGAGGACAGGAAAAAGATCCAGGAGAATTCAGGACCTCACAGAATTGGATTGGCGGTGAGGGGGTGTCTCTGAAAAAGGCAAAATTCATTCCACCACACCCGGATGATATGATTGCTGCAATGTCCGACCTGGAGAAATACCTGAATACTTCGGATACCCTTGATGTACTGATTCGTGCAGCTTTGATTCATTATCAGTTTGAAACAATCCATCCATTTCTTGATGGCAACGGACGTATCGGACGATTATTGATCACTCTCTTCCTTCTGGAACAGAAGACACTGACATCTCCTGCCTTATACATCTCCTACTTCCTGAAGATGAACAGGACGGAGTACTATGATCGGTTAACTATGGTTCGAGAGAAGGGGGATTATGAGCAATGGATCAAATTTTTTCTTCATGCTGTTTCTGAATCGGCGCAGGATGCATATGAGAATACCGTGAGCCTCGTAAAGCTCCATGATGACTATGTTTCACGTATCAATGCCCTAGGACGTGCCAGATTCACTGTGTTCAGACTTTTTTCCTATCTGGAACGAAATCCCATTATGGAGATTAAGGAAACTGCCGAGGCACTGCAGCTTTCATACAATACTGTCGCCAGTGCTGTCAATCGCCTGATTTCCATCGGTGTTCTCGTCCAGTCAGGAGGGGGGCAGCGTGGAAGAGTGTTCAGTTATAAGGACTATCTTGATATTCTGCGGGTAGGAACGTGATGGCTATACTTTTCTGCGATTGTGAATACCTGGGTGCTGCTCAACGCCTTTACACTCAATATTCGCATCAGGAATTTGATGTGTTCTATCCCGAATCCTGTCCATCTCTTGCCGTTAGGTGAACAATAGGTAAAGAGTGAGCATTCTCCCTTTCCTTTCTTCTGAGAATGTTTTATCAATAATAATATATGTGAAAAACCGTCTTTAAGGATAATAGATATGAAACGAATTGGAATGACTGTACTCGCAGGTTTTCTCATAGGCTCCCTTCCTCTCACGGCAGTTCCCCTTGATGAACTGCTTCAGGGTGCAAAGGAGAACTCCCCGATCCTGCAGATGTACGAGCTGAACAGGGAGAGCGGGGAACTCTCGCTCGAAGAATCGGCGAAGAAAACGACGGTGAGCGTCGATACCTCATCCACCTACACTCAGATGGCTCTCACAACGGGAGGTGTGGATGAGAATGTTCTCACGGGAACGGTTGATGTCACTTTGGGATTTCCCACCGACAACGCAACCACTTTGACTGTCTCTCCTGGGACTATACTCTATTCGCTTGATTCTGGTGCCTTCGGTGCTTCCCCGAGTCTTTCACTCTCTCATGCATTCTCTTCTCTCGACAATGGAGATACTCTTCAGGACCTTCAGGATTCGAAGAGCGCACTACAGAATGAGTATCTGTACAGGAACAATGTGAGCAGTTTCACCCAGTCTGTCTATTCCAGCCTGAGCGGGATTCTCTCCTATGAGAAGAATCTCCTCTCGGTGAAGCAGGATATTGCAGACCTGGAGACCTCCATGGCGAACATGCTCGCCCTCGGAGACTACAGTAAGGAAAGCAGTATATATTTGGGGTACGAGCTGCAGCTGAGCGCACTGAAAAGAAGCCGCACCACAAGCGAGAAACAGCTTGCCCTTGCACAAGTGCAGTTCACACAGCTGACGGGACTGGAGTACCAGGAACTCGATGACATATCCTTCCCGACCCTCAGTTTCACCCCCCTTGCGAGCGGGAACAGCGAAGTGATCCTATCTGAACTCGACCTTGAGATAGCCCGTGAGCAGGTGAATCTCCTTGGTCGTCAGACGGTCGCCTCCGGTTCCGGCTGGACAGTTCCCTCTTTCGCCATCACTGGGAATGCAGACCTCGATTATGTAAACACAGGAACCTCCTCAGTAGGTTACTCCTTCTCAGGAGGAGGAAGCTACACAGGGAAGGGCTTCTCCGCGAATGCTTTGGTCGGACTCGATGTAGCCAGCAGCGGAGCGAGGACTCCTACCGTGACGATCGGAGGCTCGTGGTCCTCAGCTGACACCGAATCAAGAAGCATACAGGAACGACTCTATGACAATGCCCTCTCCACTGCAGAACTCACCTATGCTCAGGATCTCCTCACCTACCAGATAGATGCCCAGACCCTTGCCAATGATATACTCTCCTGGCAGAGTGAGTCCGCTGAGTTCTCCCTGACCCTTGAGTACCATCAGGGACAGCTTGAAATACTTCAGGAAGGATTATCACTCGGGCTGAATACAGAGAAAGAAGTAACGGATGCAGTGAACACCCTTGCACTCGATGATTATGAACAGAAGATTCTCGCTCTTGAAGGTCTTGTTCTTGCCGAACAGATCTCACAGATGCAGTTTTAACGGATAAGGAACGTATGATGGAACAGAACAACACCCCCAAAGAGATGAGTACTGAAGAGCGGGTAAAGCTCTCCATGAAGAAAAGAAAACAGAGGATGAGGAGAAGGAGAATTATCAACTGGACAGTTCTCGGTGTTCTCGTCGCCGGTACGGCAGTCACCTTCGTCCTCTATCAGAACAGCGGTTCCTGGTGGTGGGCTTCAAAAGAAGCTCCAGCGGAAGCAGCGGCTGCAGCAGCGGTAGCAGAAACAACGGTTCAGGAGATCACTGTATCGAATACGATAGATGTGTCCGGGTCGGTTGAACCCTTCCAGATCCAGGAGGTTGTATTCCGCTCCACCGGTGCGGTCACCTCAGTCAATGTGGAAGAGGGCGATATCGTAAGCAAGGGAGATCTCCTTGCTACCATCGATGATACCTCTCAGCGATATGAGATAGCGAATATTGAGAATTCGATCGCTTCAGCGAAGCTTGAAGGAGCGGCGAATCAGCTGAGACTCCTTGAAATGCAGTTGGAATTGAGAAAGAACAATCTCGAGTATACCAAAGCCTATGCGAACTTCGATGGTGTCGTTGCTTCGGTAGCCTTGGATGAGGGTGACTATGCGGAAGCCGGTACGGTGGTGATTATTCTCGTTGATACGAGTTCTCTCAAGGCAACCGTCGAGATTGATGAAATCGATATGCAGAGCGTCGTTGACGGCATGGATGCCGTTCTTAGTTTCGATGCCTCCCCCGATACCGATGTGAGTGCCTATGTCGATTATATCCCGATGCTCGGAAGGACAACTTCTCAGGGAATCGGTGTCATGGACGTCGAACTGGTCATCGGTGATCCGCCGAAGGGAATAGCTCCTGGCTATACGTTCGCAGGAACGATCTCTTCCGGTGTTGAGCGTACTTCCCTTGTCATTCCTACCATCGCGGTTACTCAGAACAGAAACGGAGACTCGGTCGTACGCAAGAAGGGTGCTGATGGTACTCCGACAGCGGTGATAGTTAAGGTGAAGTATCTCGGAGAAGGAATGAGTGAAGTGACCGGCGGTGATCTCAAGGCTGGAGATGTGATTCTGACGGGTGATGTCTCTTCTTCCTCTTCCTCCACGACCTTCCGGGTCCCGGGTATGGGCGGCGGCAGGCCTCCGCAATAGGGGAGGATGAGATGAATACAGTCATTGAATTACAGGATGTCAGAAGATATTACACCATGGGTGAGGTTATCGTGAAAGCTCTCGATGGTGTCTCGCTCACAATAGAAAAGGGTGATTTCGTCTCCATCACCGGCCCCTCAGGTTCGGGAAAATCGACCCTGATGAACCTGATCGGGTGTCTTGATACTCCCACCGACGGTTTTATCCACATCGACGGTGAGATGACTCTCGGTATGGATGAGAAGGAACTCGCCTTCGTGCGTAATCAGAAGGTGGGATTCGTATTCCAGCAGTTCAACCTCCTTTCCAAGATGAGTGCCATCGACAATGTGGCCACTCCCCTTCTCTATACCGGAGTTCCCTACAGGGAACGGCGGGAGATAGCCATGTCCGCTCTCAAGAAGGTGGGACTCGGGGACAGGATGAAACACCGTCCGAACGAGCTTTCAGGAGGACAGAAACAGCGTGTCGCCATTGCCCGCTCCCTTGTAAACAACCCCTCGATTCTTCTCGCTGACGAGCCGACCGGAGCTCTGGACAGTCATACAGGTGCACAGATCCTCGAGCTTTTCGAGGAGCTGCACAGCGAGGGGCGTACTGTCGTTCTCGTTACTCACGACCTTGATATCGCACGTCATGCGAAACGTCAGATTCATGTACGTGACGGAAAGATAGGAGAATAGGAATGGTCTGGGAAAATATACACCTCGCTCTCAAGGCAATGGGAGCAAGCAAGATGAGAACACTCCTCTCCCTTTTAGGTATCGTGATCGGTGTCGGTTCGGTGATCGCCATTCTGACCCTCGGTCAGAGCGCGACAAAGAGCATCACACAGACGATAGTCGAAGGGGGACTGGAGACCATAACGATCTTCCCGAGCCGCAGTGATGCGAATGTCACCGAGTTCGACGAGGAATTCTCAGATGTGCTGATCAAAAATGTCAGCGATATCGAGACGGTTCTCCCTGTGAACAGTTCCTCAGCACTGATCAGGGTTGAACAGGAAAGCACCAACGCCACCGTCTCCGGTGTTGTTTCCTCTTACTCTTCAGTTCTCGATTACGGGGTTGATGAAGGTGAATTCTTCACAATGGCAGATAACCTCTCTTCCCGTCAGGTTGCAGTTCTCGGTGCAGATATTGCTGATGAGCTATTCCCCAACCAGAGCGCTGTCGGCCGCTATATATCGATTTTCAGAAATCAGGCGAAGAGTTATCTGGTCATAGGAGTGATGAAGGAGAAGGATGCGAACTTCAACCTTCAGTACAACTCGAGCGTCTATATACCTTATAACACCTACACCGACAGGTTCGTGAAACCGACATATGTCGGTTCCTACGTGATACGGGTAGCTGAAGGCTCCGATGCCCTCAAGGTTTCTGATGACGTGAGTACCTACCTCGACTCGACAGTGGGAAGTGACGCCTACCGGATCTTCTCTCCTGCCTCCCTTGCCGAAATGGCCACCTCGATCACCGAAACCTTCTCCTCTTTCCTTGCGGCGATCGCAGCGATATCGCTCCTGGTCGGAGGTATCGGGATCATGAACATCATGCTCGTGTCGGTTGCAGAGCGTACGAAGGAGATCGGTATCAGAAAGGCACTCGGGGCATCCCCGAGAGTGATCATGGGTCAGTTTATCACCGAGGCGATGGTGATTACCCTGACAGGGGGACTTCTCGGTATTCTTTTGGGAACAGCTCTCAGCTACTTCGTAGCGAAGGCGGTTGACTGGCAGCTGTTCATATCCTACTCGTCATTCCTTCTCGCCGCAGGATTTTCTACTCTTGTTGGAGTCTTCTTTGGATGGTATCCTGCATACAAGGCATCAAAACTGGATCCGATAGAGGCGTTGAACTATGAGTAGAAGAGGAATAAGGAACTATCTTGAGGGAAAAGATGAAATCGTAACGACCATCTCTCTCTCATTCCTGTTCCTTCTCCTCTCCACCTTCGTCATCTTCCTGACTCAGCTGTTCATAGACAGGGAGACTAACCTGATGCAGTATGAGGCTGAACGGAGCTTCTCAAGCTCCACCCTCATGCTTCTTCAGGAAGAACACTCCGGCGCACTGGCTGCTATGGACGATGCCGGGGTAGTGGGAATTGGAGTCTATTCGAACAGCGGAAGACTTCGTCTCGGTCTCGGTTCGGTTCCCAACACCATTCCCGGTGAGAAACTGACAGACCTCTGGAGGCCGGACCAGCAGCGCTACATCACAGGAACAGCCACCTACAACAAAGAGACAGGTATGATCGAATACCTGAGATACTCCCGCTTCTCCATTGAGATGGAGACGGGAAACCTGATGCTTGACGAGGAAGGATATCTTCCTTCTCCCCTCACCTTTCCCGATGTTGTCTATGTGCTGTTTGACGGAAGAGCGTACTACCACAGAATCATGATAGTCAGGATCATGGGTGCTGCAGCCATTGCGGTTCTCCTCCTCTTCCATCTGATGCTCTTCAGGATCTTCCACAACAACAGGAAATATAGGGAAAGGCTTGCACGGCAGGAGCAGCTTGTCTCTCTCGGCGAAGCCGCACGTACCCTTGCCCATGAGATCAAGAACCCCCTCAGCGCGATCGCAATTCAGATTGCGATTCTGAAAAAGACTCTTCCGAAGGATGCCACTGACGGTCTCACCGTACTCGATCAGGAGTCAAAACGGCTCAGCACTCTCACTGACAGAATCAATGATTTCTTAAGAAATCCCGTAGGGACACCGGAACCGATCGAAGTGAGAGGGATGATCCGTTCCCTCACCGAACGCTTCTCCACACCAATCGTATTCACGGAGAATTCCATGAGGAAGGCCTATGTCTCCATCGACCCCTCCCGTGCACGATCGATCTTTGAGAATATTCTCAAGAATGCGATTGAAAGCACTACAGAGAGAGATCCCGAGGTTACAGTAGAGATCACACGGAATAAAAAACGATTCCTCTACATCTATATCAGGGACAGGGGGGACGGAATCAACCCGGAACACCTTGATAAGATTTACGATCCGTTCTTTACTACAAAGGTGAAGGGATCGGGAATCGGACTTTCTATCAGCAGACAGTTTGTCCGTGCCCGAGGGGGAGACCTCAAGCTGTACAACAGGGAAGGGGGCGGAACGGTCGTGGAGATTGTACTGCCGCTGTCCCACCTCTAGGAGACAATGAATGCGCATTCTTGTAGTAGATGATGAACTCAATATAAGAAATCTTGTGTGCAAGTACCTCGAACTGGAACAGTTCGAGACAGATGCGGCCGAGAACGGCCTCTCTGCACAGAGATGTATCACTTCCCAGACCTATGACCTGGTCCTCCTTGACCTGAAGATGCCCGGCATGGACGGCCTTGAGCTGCTCAAATGGATCAGACACAACGGATTCAGAATGCCTGTCATCATGATCAGCGCACACGGGGAGATAAAAGATGCGGTCACAGCACTAAAGGAGGGAGCTCAGGACTACCTCACCAAACCCTTTGATGTCGATGAACTCCTGATACGCATCAAATCACTCATTGAGAGTTCACGGCTGAGAACTGCTGTGCAGATGAAGAGGGAAAACGAAGCTGAGGAGAACCTGTTCGGTCTCTCCCCTGCCATTCAGTCGATCAAGGGAGTTATCCACAAGATATCCACTTCCAATGCGACGGTGCTTATCACGGGTGAGAGCGGGACAGGGAAGGAAGTCGTCGCCCGTGAGATTCACCAGCATAGCGCCTCTTCCGAGGCTCCCTTTGTCGCGGTGAATATCGGTGGAGTACCGGAGAACCTGCTCGAGAGTGAACTGTTCGGGTACGAGAAAGGGGCCTTCACCGGGGCCGCAGGAAGGAAGAACGGTATGTTTGAGCTGGCAAACGGCGGCACCCTTTTTCTTGACGAGATCGGTGACATGCCGATGTCACTCCAGGTGAAGATCCTTCGCGTCCTCCAGGAACGCTCCCTCATGCGATTAGGTGGAACCCAATCCATTCCGATCGACGCACGCATCGTCGCGGCGACGAACAAGAACCTTGAAGACCTTGTGATGAGAGGGGAGTTCCGTGAGGACCTCTTCTACCGTCTCAATGTCGTCAGAATCATCATTCCACCCCTGAGGGAACGAAAGGAGGATATTCCTCTCCTTGCAGCCCAGATCATCAGACGCCTCAACCGGAAGATGGGGCTGACCGTGGAAGGACTCTCAACTGATGCCCTTGAGATGCTCAAACGTCACCATTTCTACGGGAATGTGAGAGAGCTTGAGAACATTCTCGAAAGGGCGATGATCTTCTGCACCTCAAACCTCATCGTTGTTGAAGATATCTCCCTCCCTCCCGACCTGAATTCCCCGCGGGTCGATACATCCTCTTCTGCTGCCCAGTATTCAGATGCAAGCGAGGTCAAATCGCTCAAGGAAATGGAAGAGGAGGCGATCATCCGTTCTCTCCACCGATGGGAAGGAAACAGAACGAAGGCGGCACAGGAACTGGGAATATCACGTAGAACATTGCTGAACAAGATTCAGGAATTCGGACTCGATCTCTAGGAGTACGGGTATGAAGAACACAACGAAAACACCCCTGTGGGATTTGGATTCGATATATCCATCACTCACGAGTGATGAATACCGGAAGGACCTTGAGTCGATCGATATGCTCTACCACCTCCTCAAGAAGGAGGTGGATGGATTTCATGTCGATGAGGATCATGTACTGAGGATGCTGGAAGCCTACAGTACCCTCTGCGATACCCATGAGACCCTTGATGCCTATGTCCATGCCCTCATGACCATCGATACCACAGACTCCTCTGCCGTCCAGGGGATTCATGATGTAGCGAGAAAAGGTCTTCTGGTAAAAAAAGGGCGTACCGAGATGATTCACGCCCTTGCAGAAAAGAAGGAGGAGATAGAAGAACTGCTGCCTCAGAGTGACGTTCTTGGAACCTATACCTTCATCATAACAGAACTGCTGGAAGAGGCCTCACACCTGATGGCTCCGGGGGAGGAGTCAGTCGCTTATGCCCTTCAGACCACCGGTGCCGATGCCTTTGCCCGCATGCATGAAGTGATCACCTCCACTGCCACGATCCTCTGGGATCCTGAGAGCGGAGAGAGAAAGACACTCACTGAACTGAGGGCCATGGCCTTCTCTCCCGAAAGAACGGTGAGAAAAAGAGCATATGAAAAAGAACTGGAGCTGCTTGAGCAGCAGAAGATTCCCCTCAGTTTCGCACTGAACGGAGTGAAAGGGACGGCGCTCACGCTCTACAAGAAGCGAAACTACGGTGATGCACTCAGCTGCGCACTCGATGCCTCGAGGATATCAGGGAAAGTACTTAGATCACTGATTGCATCCATCGAACAGAATCTTCCACTCTTCAATCGCTATTTCAAAGCCAAAGCCCATGCCCTTTCCCTGAAAAGCCTCTCATTCTATGACCTCTTCGCCCCTGTAGGGGAGATGGAGAAAAGTTATACATTCGATGAAGCGAAAGAGATCATCATCTCCTCCCTTGAAGGCTTCCACCCGCCGATGGGAGCTGCCGCCGCCGGCGCCTTCAGCAATAACTGGATCGATGCGCTCATCAGGGAGAAGAAAGTGGGAGGTGCCTACTGCACCTTCTTCCCGAACAGAAGAGAGTCAAGGATACTCTGCAATTTCGACGGAAGCTTTGATGCCCTCTCTACCGTAGCCCATGAGCTCGGCCATGCGTATCATGATTCGATGGTGAAGGACCTTCCTTTCACCCTCCGCGAATACCCGATGACCCTGGCGGAGACCGCTTCGATTTTCAACCAGTTCATCATCTTCACCGAAACACTCAAGAGCAGTGAGAAAGCAGAGAGGATCACTCTGATAGACTCCTTCCTTCAGGATGCTTCCCAGGTCTGCGTCGATATCCTGAGCCGCTACTATTTCGAGATGTCGGTCTTCGAGACAGTGGCAACCGGTGAAGCGAGTCCTGAAGAGTTTTCTCAGATGATGCTTGATGCTCAGAAGAGAAGCTATCCCGACGGGGTGAGCAGGGAGGAACTGCACCCCTACATGTGGGCGGTGAAGGGACACTACTACAGTGCAGACCTTCCGTTCTACAACTACCCCTATGCTTTCGGCCAGTTATTCTCTCTCGGTCTCTACAGAGAGTACGAGAAGGACAAGAAAGGATTTCCTGAGCGTTTCGATGCTCTTCTTTCTTTCAGCGGACAGGCGGATGCCGCCTCTGTGGCTGATATGGCTTCCTGTGATATAAGAACGAAGGATTTCTGGCTGGAGAGTTTCTCAATTATTGAACGCTATGTCGATGAATTTGTAGAACTCACAGGAGCTGAAAAGGGATGAGGGTGACCATTGAGAAGATCGTCTCCCAGGGAGACGGGCTTGCTCGGAACGGGAAGGATGTCTGTTTCGTACCGGGAGTGCTCGAGGGAGAGGTGGTGGAAGTCACCGAAGTCAATCGCCGAAAGAGTGTGGTGACCTGTTCCCTTGATGCTGTGATCACCCCTTCTGAAAAACGCATTGAACCCCTCTGTCCCCACTATGGAACCTGCGGCGGGTGTAACCTGCAGATCGTCTCCCCTGAGGAGGGAGTGAAAATCAAAGAGGCTATTGTCCTTGAGAATCTTCGTCGTATCGGGAAAGTTGATCTTTCTTCAGTGACAATCGATCCCCCGATGACCTCTGTTGCGACTGGATACCGCCAGAGAGTGAGATTTCAGGTCGATATTGAGAATGAACGGATAGGTTTCTATGCGAGAAAAAGTCACGATGTCGTTGATATCGCCCACTGTCCGATCCTTGTCCCTGCCCTCAATTCCATGCTTCTCAATAACAGGGAAGATCTGTTCAGCGCTGCAAGAGAAAAGGGAAAAGGCCCTGTTGTCACTGTTGCCGCCCTCGCAGGAAGCGATGGTACGGTGAGTCTGGGAGCTGAGAGTGTCCAGGTGCAGGTACTGGAGAAAAAACTGACGGCAAGTGCCGATGTGTTCTTTCAGAATAATGTAGCTATTCTCGAGTCTATTATCCGTTTCATGAGAACATATATTACAGGAGAGAGGGTTGTGGACCTGTTCAGCGGAGTGGGAACGTTTGCCGCTTTCATGGAATCAGAAGGGAGAGAGACAGTGGCAGTTGAGAGAGATTCCACCTGCCTTTCCTGCGCCCGGAAGAATCTGAATAACACCCGCTTTTTTACCGAAGATGTTGAATCATGGGGGAGTGGGAAACATATCGGGAAGGTTGATACGGTTATTGTAGACCCTCCGCGAAGCGGACTCTCCCCTGTGGCCCATACGGCGATACATGCTATGGATCCGCAGCTCATCATCTATGTTTCCTGTGATTCTGCCACCTTTTCACGTGATACCGCTTCACTGAGGGAACAGGGGTATGCTCTTGAAAGGATTGCCTTTGCTGACATGTACCCCCTGAGTTCCCACACCGAGACTATCGCTCTTTTTACGAAAAAAGCTTGAGGGCTTCCTCCTCGTTTTCGACCCAGAGAATCTGCTTCGCCTTATTGCACTCATAGATGAAATCTCTGAGCGCTTTACTGGTGAAATGACTAGTCGGTCCTGTGATCGCAAGTCTCATCCTGTAGGTAGAGAATTTCTGAAGCACTTCGCCTGCAAAACCGCTGCTCAGGTCAAAGAAGGAGGCATCGATATTCTCCTGTGCAATGATGAGTGCGTTGCCAGTTCCGAAAGAACGGGCGGATGCCATTAGATCAAGTGCATCCGATACTGTTTCGATTCTCTCGTGTGATTCAGCTTTTACGTAGTTGTTCCCCCTGTGTTCTATATGTTTCATGATATGTTCCTTTGTTGAATTATTCTTCTAGCGTTCTGTGAACGCTCTGAGTGACTGAAGAATGACTGCTACCGGGGTGATTTCACCCCAAAGCGTCACGCGGATAGTCATCTCCGGTTCAAGTATCTGAGCGTGCATCGTACACTCACCCGCATCATGCGGTTTTGAATTCATGAGCGCAGTGACTCCGTTCAGAATATGCATCGCATGTTTTCTGTTCCCTGTCTCTATATCGATCACTGCCGATACCCGGGCGGAGGCAGACTCAGTTTCTGCTCCCTCCTTCTCGGGCACCGAGGTGGTTCCTTCGGTGAAAAGGCTAAGGTCATGGCCCGATACCCTCCAGCTCTTTCCCAGCTTCACTGCGTTTATCTTCCCTTCCCTGATATATCGCTGGATGGTTTTCGGGTGAATGCTGAGCATCTGTGCGATCTGTTCTACTGTATAATATGTTTCTTTCATTCTAATTGTTCCTTATAATGTTGAATAAAGTAATAATAAGGAATAATAGGAAACTTTGTCAAGTGAAAAATCGACATACTGTGAAAGATTCCTGTGATACGATAAGAAAGGGAGTGAGGGATGATAACGGAGGAAGAGAAAAAGGAAATTCTCAGGAAGTATAGAAAAGGCAACGCCATTCTATTCACTCCAGACAGTCCGATGCTTCTTTCTCTTACGCTGAATCTTGAGTCGAGTGTAAAGCGATCTGTGGTTCTCTGGGCGTTTGACACAGCCGAAGAAGCCTGTTCACGATTTGAACAGTTATGTCCCGGTCAGGACATTCCCAGGAAGTGTGTGGCTGTCTGCCGATTGTGGGCACGCGGTGAGGTAAAGATACAAGAGGGGAGGCGGGCCATACTTGCCTGTCATGCACTGGCGAAAGGGATGGAAGAGAAGGAAGGGATTGCTCTTGTTCATGCAATCGCCCAGGCGTGTTCTTCCGTCCACGCCCAGCGTCATGCAGTTGCATTCCCCCTCTACCGTCTCACGGCGATGATCCGGAGGTGCGGTCCTGAGAAGATATGGTCCTCTCTCGAGGCTTATGTGGATCATATGTCGGAGCGGCTTACCTACTGGCAGCTCAATTCAGATGATCCGCAGCTGGTGTGGGCCCCATTTCTGAAGAGGGAAGATTAAGAGTTGTACATCCTCGGAGAAGGGGATTTGATTACAAAAAACTCACAGGTTTCGGGGTCTTCATTCCGTACTTTCATCGGAGTGTCAAAGGGAATATTGATGATTGATCCTCTCTCGTAGGCGTGGGGTTCCTGCTCGCCGAGCTCGAGGGTGAGTGTTCCTCTGATCACGATCATATGCACAAGAGAATTGGAATTATGATCAGGGACCTTCTCTCCCTGGGGAAGTACCATGTGGTTGATCATTACAGGATCGTCATCGATCAGTTTCTCAATGTGTTTTTCATCATCTGTCGCATAGGCGTATCGTTTTTCTATCATTGTCATCTCCTCGTTTTACAGGTAGTATGGATTATACATGGAACATATCGGGAGATATGTTGCAAGTGCAACAAAAATTGGGTTGAAAGGAAAATTGTATGAGTGAGAAATTACCAGGCAGTCATTCAGTCATCAGAATCGTCGCCTTCATTGCTGTGATTCTCTTCATCATGGCACTGGGAACTATTTCCTCCCTCTGGCTCTATATTGTGGGAATCCTGAAACCGGTTCTCCTCGGTCTGTTCCTTTCCATCATCATAAGCGTACCTCTGAAGTTCTTTGAATCTCACCTGTTCACCCGCGGCTCTGCCAGACTGAGACGTTTCCTTTCATTGGTAGCCACATTCATCATCGCTCTTCTGATTGTCACGGTACTTCTGTTCATCATCATTCCTCAGCTGACTCAGGCGGCAAACGGAGTGGTTGAGAAGCTCCCGCCTCTGCTGCAGAATGTCTCCGACTACGTAAGCAGTGCAAGTGAGAACCTTCCTGACTGGCTTGCAGGAGTGAACCTGGATCTGCAGAGTATTGAATCGGAGGTGATGGCACTGGTGCAGTCGGGAGCGAAAACGCTTGTCGGTTCTTCACTCTCTATTGTTCAGTCGACGGTGTCATCGGTTGTTACGGTACTTCTCTCCTTGGTCTTCGCGATCTACATTCTTGCAAAGAAGGAGGAGATGATAGAAAAACTGAAGAACCTGCTCAGGGCATACCTGTCGGTTCAGAGGTATGAAACACTGATTCACGGGGGTAGGGTAGCTACACAGACCATGCAGGCATTCATCGCCACCATGGCGGTGGAGGCACTTATCCTGGGAGGACTGTTCCTCATCACGATGCTGATATTCTCCTTCCCGTACCCCTTTCTTGTGGCTTCCATTGTTGCGGTGTCGGCCTTCATTCCTATTGTGGGAGCCTTCCTCGCTGCTGCGATAGGTGCATTGCTGATGGTTGTCACCGATCCTATGCAGGCTCTGTACTTTCTTATCCTCTTTCTTGTTCTTCAACAGGTCGAAGGAAATATCATCTACCCGAAGGTGGTCGGTGATTCGATCGGACTTCCCGCCTTCTGGGTTCTCTTTGCCGTGATTGTCGGAGGAAACCTCTTCGGTGTGCTCGGGATGTTCGTAGGAGTTCCTGCGGTCGCCGTTGTCTATTCGCTTGTAGAAGAGAGCGTCACTATGAGACTGGAGTTGAAAAGGTGAACATTTCCATTACACGAAACACTCTGTTGAAAAGTATCCCGCTGCTCCTCTATCTCTTTCTTATCACCTTCTTTCTTGTGAGGAACGGGAGCGGAGTGATCGAACGTGTCATTGAGTACGGGCAGGTCCATAAGGTCCTGACAATCTGGATCTTTTTGTTCCTCTACCTGCTGAAATCTGTCTCCTTCGGTCTCCCCTTTGTAGCCCTGTATGCCGCGGTTGCTGTGATCTATCCCTTCTGGTTCGCTCTTTTCATCAATATGCTCGGCGTCTTCATCAACCAGCAGATCCCGTTTTTCATTGGACGAAAACGGGGGAGTGTCTATGTCACTCAGATTGAGAAGAAGTTTCCTTTTATAAGCGCTTTGCTGAAATTCAAGGACACAAGCCATTTTCTCTTCACCTTCCTCTTGAAACTGATAGGGAAGATTCCTCACGAAATCACGAATCTGATGCTCGGGGCTCTCGGTATCAGGTATCGCGTTTCCTACCCGGCAACGATCCTTGCTTTCCTCCCTGAGATGATTCCGGTCATGATCATGGCACGTGGATACAAAGATCCCGATTCAGCGGCATTCATCGTCTCAACCACGTTAGTCTTTGCAGTCCCTCTTGCTTCTCTTCTCTTTTATCTGCTGTACAGAAAACGGATGAATAAAAAGGAATCAGCACAGTCCGAGGTATGATTGTCTTTCTGCGCGGGGTTGTGATTGCCTGCCTAGGATGTATATAATGGCGTAACCTGCCACGGGGAGGATGAGATGATCGATGGATTTGTGAGAGTCGCGGTAGCGTCACCGAAGATAAAGGTCGCTGATGTACAGTACAACAGCGATGCAGTGATAGAACTGATCAGAGAGGCTTCGGAAAACGATGTTGCTCTCATCGTGTTTCCTGAGCTTGTTGTCACCGGGTACACCTGCGGTGACCTGTTCTTCCAGAAATCTCTCCTTCACTCTTCCCTTGAGGGGCTCACAAAGATAGCTGAAGCTTCCAAAGGAATGGACCTCACGGTGATCGTCGGTGCTCCTCTCCTTGAGAGGGGGAAACTCTATAACTGCGCAGTTGTGATCGAGGACGGCCACTTCCTTGCCGCTGTACCGAAAATCAACCTTCCCAACTACAGCGAGTTCTATGAGAAGAGATGGTTTACTCCGGCTCCTTCTTATGATCAGCTGATCACCATCGGTGATGATACCATCCCGTTCACCTCTTCTGTCCTTCTTGAATCGGCCTCCTACCGTGATTTCCGTGTCGGTATCGAAATCTGTGAGGATATGTGGGCTGTCGATCCCCCTGCGATACAGCTGGTGAAGAGGGGAGCCACGGTCATCGTGAATCTCTCTGCAAGCAATGAGATTGTAGGAAAGGATGCGTACCGGAGAATGCTGGTACAGGGAGCCTCGGGGCGCTATAGTGCTGCCTACCTCTATGCAAATGCAAGCATGGGAGAATCGACTACCGATATCGTGTTTCTCGGCCATTGCATGATCAGTGAGAGCG
The DNA here is from genome assembly GCA_963677695.2 of Sphaerochaetaceae bacterium. Lineage (GTDB taxonomy): Bacteria > Spirochaetota > Spirochaetia > Sphaerochaetales > Sphaerochaetaceae > SABI01. Next base: position 1,419,412 of record CAXXUJ010000001.1, read on the forward strand.
GAACGATGCTTGCTGAGAGCGAAGTTCCCTTTGAAGGGTTGATCTATACTGAAATAGATATAGAGCGAATGCTGAGTGAACGTCTCAGTCATACAAGTTTTGATGTGTGTGACCGCAGCGATTATACTGTGGTGGAAATGAAGAGCGCATTGAAAGATGTGTATCTGACCCGTGAGATTCCCCGCCACCCCTTCATTCCCCCTGCAGGTCCCGAGTCTGCTTCCCGTCTTGAGTCGATTCTTCTCATGCAGAGCATGGGTCTTGTGAAACGTCTTGAGCACATCGGTGCGAAAAAACTTGTGATCGGCATATCGGGAGGACTCGATTCCACCCTCGCTTTGATTGTGGCAGTAAGAGCTTTTGACTACCTCTCCCTTGATAGGAAGGGAATCATCGCGGTCACGATGCCCTGTTTCGGTACCTCTCAACGGACGAAATCAAACGCCTATGAACTTGCCGGTGCCTACGGCATAGATCTGAGAGAGATTGATATCACACGGGCAGTGCGTCAGCACTTCAGTGATATCAGCCATGACGAGGCGATTCAGAATGTCACGTATGAGAACTCTCAGGCAAGGGAAAGGACTCAGGTCCTTATGGACCTGTCGAATGCGGAAGGGGCCATAGTCCTCGGTACCGGAGACCTCTCCGAACTCGCACTCGGCTGGGCTACCTATAATGGTGACCACATGTCGATGTATGGAGTGAATGCCTCCATTCCTAAAACCCTCATCCGATCTCTGGTTACGTACAGTATCTCGATAAGCGAAAACCCTGTCCTCAGGGAAACCCTTCAGGATGTCCTTGATACTCCTGTTTCACCCGAACTCCTTCCTCCTTCAGAAGGAGAGATCTCTCAGAAGACCGAGGACCTTGTAGGTCCCTATGAACTCCATGATTTCTTCCTCTACTACGCACTGAGGTGGAGTTTCTCCCCGGCCAAGGTCTTCCGTATGGCCAAGGTCGCTTTCTCTCCCGACTATTCCCCGGCCGTCATACTGAAATGGCTGAGAACCTTCTATAGAAGATTCTTCTCCCAGCAGTTCAAACGGAGTGCGCTTCCTGACGGAGCGAAGGTCGGTTCGGTCGCCCTCAGTCCCCGTGGAGACCTCAGAATGCCGAGTGATGCTTCGGTGTCATTGTGGATAGATGAAGTGGATGATCTGGTGGCGACGTATGGCGAAACCCTTTAACTTTAAGGCATAACCCCTTTTCCTCCCGTTATTTATAAGAAAGTCTGAGAAATAATGTATCCTTTTCACATTGAGCGGTGTTATAATTATGTTATAACAAGGTGGAACTGTGAGCAGGGGAGAGCATGAGGAGAGACCGAAACAAAATATTCACGTTGATAGTCCTCCTTGTTATGTTGATCCTGCTGCCCCTTGGAGCGCGCAGCACGTTTGATATCGGGCTTCAGAGTGCGATGCTGTACGGTTGCAGCGAGTCTGGTTCAGACGGTGATTTTTTTCAGGAAATGAGCGTAGGAAGAAACTGGGCGATCGGTGTAGGACTTGATATGAGAATGACAGTTTTCCATCTGTCACTCCTTGCATCAAGTGATAGCGAAACGGAAGAGGCTTTCAATATCTATTCCAGCCTCTCCTTTGATCTTCCAGTGATCAATGACTTCATCTACCTCACAGCAGGTGCTGGAGTCACAACCGGGATCGAATTCCTTTCAGATGAAGGGTCCCGTCTCGGTTACAACGGCGTTGCCTCAAACGGTGATGAGAGCTTTTCTGAGGTTCTCGGTAACTCGCCGATTCATCTGAAAGCCGGATTGGATTTCATACTGGGGCATGCAGCGTTCAGTCTCTACTATATGAGACAGAGCGATCAGGTATTGGATAACGGTATTGAGGGAATATGGAGCGCAGGCGGCAGCAATATGGTCGGCCTGGCCCTTAATCTCTCGGTTATGTAAAAAACAAGGGGATTTACCCCGATGAAAAAACTAAGGCGAAGGGAAACCTTCGAAAGGAGTTGGTTATGAAAAAGACTTTGATTGCAGCGGCTATTATCATACTCATCGTACCGGCGATGCTCTCAGCAAAGCTGATGAGTTTCAGCGCAGGTGTCACAGGACAGTATAAGATTCCCGTAGATGCACAGACGCTTGAATGGGATGAGAGCATGGGTGATATCGAGAACTATCAGTTCGGAGCAGATATCAGAACCCGTATTCTCTTCGCTGAAGTGGATGCCATGGCTCTTCTTGGAAACACCCAGGATGAACTGACCCTCGACGGTGTTGTCACCGGCGGTCTCTCACTTGACCTTCTCGGCCTCGTCCGTGTCGGTCTCGGCCTCGGACCCCGTGTCATTGCCACCTTCCCGAGCGGCGGTACTCCCACCTTCATCTTCAAGGATGGAACAGAAATCGGTGAAGACTTCCAGGAAGCAATCATGCAGACCCCTCTCACCTGGAGAGCAACTGCAGATATCAAGCTTGGCAAGATCCTTGTCGGACTCAACTATACCGTTGATTCCAACGACTTCAGCCTTGACTCGAACAACTACACGGATCTTCTTCCCGGCACTGATCAGTGGGAAAGCGGCCGCATAGGCGCTTCGGTACTGTTCACCCTCTTCTAGGGCGCCCAGTCAGTCCGTTATTCATCACACTCCCGGGGAAATTCGGGAGTGTGTCGTCCAGAACCGGCAGGTGATTATAGTGAAAAAAACAATTGCAAGCATCATAGTCATTCTCCTCACTGTATCAGCTGCCGTATCTGCCTCACCGTTCTCGGTCAACATCGGAACAATCAGCGAATTCCAGGTTCCTGTGGGCTCTCAGGATATTTTGCAGGCTGATGTGATCGACGTCAACAACTGGGCCGGCGGCTCTGAAATCCGACTCACGGCAGCTTTTCTCTCTCTTGATGCCTATATGATCACAAAGCAGGGAGAGATCGTCGATGTGGTAGACGGCGGTGAAGCTGCGTTTGCAGACGGGATCCAGCAGAGGGTGTTCGGCATGGCAGACCTCTCGATCACAACGAAGGTCGCTGACTTCACAACCCTTTCTGTCGGTGCAGGTCCTGCCTACGGTATCAAGCTCTACTCAGGCTGGGAACCGGAATTCTGGCTCTATAACGAAGATAATCTGATTGGACAGGATGTGCTTTCTCATCTTCTTGATGACTTCACCCTTTCCTACCGTGCACGTCTCGATTTCTCCTTCAGCCGTTTCAGTTACGGTATTTCCTATTCGGTATCGGGTATCGGTCCCAATGATCCCTACACACCCGACTGGGAAAAGGGAAAACTTGCCGTATCGTTCATCACACGCGTTTTATAACCCATCCCTCTATCTAACACGCTCCGATTATGGTACTATCGTTGTATCAGATGAGGAGATGAGTATGGGTAAGCGGTCAATTTTAGGTTCATCACTTTCTGCAGTGATTCTTGCTGCACTTTTCTATTTTGTCATCTACTTTTTTGTTCCATCACTTGCAGACCCGTTCTTCGGCGTTTCCTACCAGGGGAAAAGAGATGTGGTTCAGCTCCAGAATTCAGTTTCCGATATTCTGGCGAAGGCACGTGTCCCTCAGGTGGAGATCGATCAGTACCTGTCGCAGCTTGATACGCAGGAATTCTATGCACAGATAAAGGCGAAGACGGGAGAGGGTGAAGAGGCGGTTCTCAACTATCTTCAGGAACTCGGTGCGGATGTCGATTTCACGACGATTGAGACTTCTGATCTGAAGGGCGTTCTTCAGGAGGGATTTGCGAAGAGTTCCACCTTTACGAAGAATCAGCTTCGTGCACTCGAGCGTCTGCTGAAGGGTACGCTGGATTCACTGTGATGAGAATTACCTTTCTGGGTACCGGTACCTCTCACGGCGTTCCCAAGGTGGGGTGTTCCTGTGCCGTCTGCACAAACAAAGACCCGAAAAACAATCGATACAGGGCAAGCATACTTATAGAACATGACGGGTACAGGTACGTTGTCGATACCGGTCCCGAATTCAGACTCCAGATGATCAGAGCTGATATCAAGCATCTTGACGGAGTGCTGTTCACACACTGTCATGCAGACCATATCAACGGTATAGATGACCTGAGAGTCTTCTGCTCGGAAGGTCCTCTCAATGTCTACAGCTCAGATACTGTGATCGAAACCCTCCACTCCCGATTTGCCTATGCTATCGGAAAGAATCCCTACAGGGGAGGCCTTCCCCAGCTCCATGCCCATGTCATTCACAATGAAGGAATCAATCTCTCAGGCCTGCACTGCATCCCGGTCCCTCTGATCCATGGGTGCCGTACCGTGTTCGGTTACAGAATAGGACCGTTCGCCTACCTGACCGACTGCAAGACTATTCCTGAAGAGAGTTTCTCCCTTCTTGAAGGACTTGACGTTGTCGTTCTCGATGCTCTCAGGTATGAAGAGCATCCCACCCATATGAATGTCGATGAGGCTATCGCCGCTGCGAGAAGAATAGGGGCGAAGACAACCTACCTGACCCATCTCTCTCACCGTCTGGAACATCATGCTTTTGATTCAGCACTCCCGGAGGATATCCATCCGGCCTACGACATGATGAGTCTCGAGTTCCCCCACGCGTAAGGAAAAGACTATGGCACAGAATAACAAGACAGTATATGTACTCGATGCATTCGCTTTAATATACCGATCATACTTCGCTTTCATCAGCCGTCCCCTGAGAGACGGTGACGGAAGGAATGTATCTGCACTGTTCGGTTTCTATACCACTTTGATCAAAATCCTGAAGGAATATCCTGTAGACTACCTTGTTGTCGCACTCGACAGTATGACTCCGACATTCCGTCATGAGATGTATAAGGAATACAAGGCGAACAGGGAGGCGGCTCCCGAGGATCTGCATGAGCAGGTTCCGAGAATTCTCGAAATCCTTGATGCGGCGAATATCCCTCACATTAGAGTTGACGGATGGGAAGCGGATGATATCATCGCATCCATAGCGAAAGAGGCTTCCCTTCAGGGGCTCGATACGGTGATGGTCACAGGTGACAAGGATCTTCTCCAGCTTGTGGATGAGCATGTGAGCGCTCTGCGTCCTCCCAGAAACGGATCAACTTCCTACCGGATGATTCATCAGGAGGATGTGCTGGAGGAATTTTCTATTCGGACTGATCAGATCGTCGATTACCTCTCCCTCATCGGCGACTCTTCCGATAATATTCCGGGAGTAAAGGGAATCGGTCCAAAGGGAGCTGTGAAGCTGCTGAGTGAGTTCGATACCCTCGATAACATCTACGAACATATTGAAGAGCACTCTCCCTCTGTTTCGAAGAAACTTGCTGAATCGAGAGAAATGGCCTATCTTTCCCGTGACCTTGTGGTTCTTCAGAAGGATGTTCCCACAGGGATTGAGTTCGAAAGTGACCGATACACTGCCGAGAGCATTGACTGGAGCAAAGCGATACCCTTGTTCCAGAAAGCGAAGGCCACCTCGCTGATAGCTTCGGTTGGGGAGAGCGTGAAGAAGAAGGAACCAACAGATAGTGAACTGAACAAGAGCGGTTCCTACCCAGCCGTGATGAGCCTTGACGAACTTTCTTCCATCTTCGAAAAAATTCCCGAAGGATCTCTCATGGCCCTCGATTTCGAGACCACCGATATTGATGAGACGAAGGCTGAACCTGTCGGTTTCAGTTTCGCCTTCGAAGCGGGAAAAGCTTTCTATGTTCCATTGAAGGCAGAAGGCAAAGAACTGATTGACGCTCCCTCCGCGCGAGATATCCTCTCGACCTTCTTACATGAGAAGAAGATCAGGATCATAGGGCAGAACATTAAATACGATTACAAGATCATGGTGAGGTGGGGGATTGATGATGTCGATCTCTTCTTCGATACCATGATCGCAGCCTGGCTGCTCGATTCGAGTGTAAATACCTACAACATGGATTCCCTTGCACGTTCCTATCTGGACGGATATGTGACCATTCACTTTGAGGATGTAGTTCCCAAGGGCTCGCTCTTTTCCGATATCACATTGGAGAAGGCACTTCCCTATGCGGCCGAGGATGCAGATATTACATTCCGTCTCTATCAGGTGTTTTCGACGATGCTGGAAAAGGAGAAGCTGAAAGATCTTTTCTTCACTCTGGAAATGCCTCTCCTTCCTATCCTTGCCCGTATGGAACTTTCCGGTATTTATCTCGATAGGGAAAAGATGGAAGCCTATGGAGAGGAGATCTCCGAACGTCTTGAGAAAATAGAGAAGCAGGTATATGAGGAAGTGGGCCACGAGTTCAACATGAACAGCACGAAACAGCTGCAGACCGTCCTCTTTGATGAGAGAGGTCTTCCTCATGGAAAGAAGAACAAGACAGGGTATTCAACAGCAATCGATGTCCTTGAGCGCCTTGCACTTCTTGATGACGTTCCGCGCCTCATTGTCCAGAACCGATCCCTTGTGAAACTGAAGAATACCTATATCGATGTCCTTCCCTTGATGATCAATGAAGAGACAGGGAGAGTCCATACCTCTTTCACACAGACAGGAACGGCGACAGGAAGGCTCTCAAGCCGCAACCCGAACCTGCAGAACATTCCGATCAAGAGCGATGACGGCAGAAGGATACGAGATGCCTTCACAGCTGAAGAGGGCTCAGTTCTCCTCTCTGCCGACTATTCCCAGATCGAATTGGTCGTTCTTGCCCACATGAGCGGTGACCCGGCACTCTCCGCCGCTTTCATTGAAGGCGAAGATATTCATAAAAGGACTGCCGGTCTCATTTTCGATATCCACCCCGAATTCGTCTCTCCTGATGAGAGGAGAATCGCGAAGGTGATCAATTTCGGTGTGATCTATGGTATGTCAGCATTCCGCCTCTCCAACGAACTCGGCATTTCACGAGCGAAGGCGGCTGAATTCATCGACAGCTATTTCGCCCGGTTCTCTCGCGTCACCTCCTTCATGGAAGATATTGTGAAAGGTGCTGAAGAGAGCGGGAAGGTCGAGACCCTCCTGGGACGGAGGCGGCTCATACCCGAGATCCACAGTTCCAACAAGACCGTACGGCAGGGGGCAGAAAGGATTGCAGTGAATACTGTGATACAGGGTTCTGCCGCCGATATCATGAAAAGAGCAATGCTTGATGTATCTCGCGAGATTGCAGAACGCGGCCTTGCCTCCCGTCTTACCCTTCAGGTTCATGACGAACTTATCTTTGAAGTTCCGCTGTCTGAGGTGGCTGAGATGAAAGCTCTCGTTCAGGAGACGATGGAGGAGGCTGTTCCCCTCTCTGTCCCTATGAGAGTGAGTATCGAGACTGGAAAGTCATGGGGAGAGATGCATTGAAGATCATAGGTCTCACAGGGAAGTATTGTGCAGGAAAAAGTTCCATAGCCCGTCTTCTTAGTGAGAAGGGAATGGTTGAGATCGATGTTGATGCACTCGGTCACAGTGCTCTGAATGAAAGCGTTGATCAGTTGCAACAAGTGTTCTCACAGGATATCATACTGCCTGATGGAAAAGTCGACCGCTCTGCGCTCGGGAAGATCGTGTTCAATGACGAAGCAGAGCTGAGAAAGCTGGAATCAGTTGTTCATCCGGCTATGGTGAAGGCTGTGAAGCGGATCATCGAAGAGGAAAGAAGCAAAGGAACTGCTGGAGTAATAGTGAATGCGGCACTCCTCCATCGGATGAAACTTGATGTGCTGTGTGATATAATCTGTTATGTAACCGTACCGCACCCCATTCGATTTCTCCGTGCGAGAAAGAGAGACCGGGCGACGGTTCGTTCATATCTCAGAGTATTGCGTGCTCAGAAAGATATACATCTTCGAAGTACTCCTCCCGGAGTTGCGATTTTTCGCCTCAGGAATATGGGAAGTGCTTCATTTATACATCGACAAGTCGATGATTTATGCATTAGTATAGGGATATAGGAAACAACAGGTATGAGGAAGACAGGACTGTACATCATTTTAGGTATCATAATCTCACTTACCGTTTTTGTGCTGGCAGGCATTTTATATTTTCAACCGAGAGGTGAACAGCTTGCCGTGTCCACTCAGGTAAGCCGTCCGGCAGCTCCTGCTCAGGCGACTGCGGTCACCACCCCGGCACCTGCGGTGAGTACTGAAAAGGTCCCCGCTCCTTCTACCCAGACGCCTTCTTCTCAGCAGGTGACGACACCTTCCAAGGTTCCGCCACCGGTGAAACTTTCCATGAAAGTCACTCCCTATACTCCTCCTGCTCCTGCTGTGTCGATGGATGTGAGTGTCACTGAAGCAGCTCCTGAAGTAATTGAAACGGTACCTGCAGCTGAAGTGATCGAGACAGTACCAGCAGCTGAAGTGATCGAGACAGTACCAGCAGCTGAAGTGATTGAGACAGTACCTGCAGCTGAAGTGATCGAGACGGTACCTGCAGCTGAAGTGATTGAGACAGTACCTGCAGCTGAAGTGATTGAGACAGTACCTGCAGCTGAAGTGATTGAGACAGTACCTGCAGCTGAAGTGATTGAGACAGTACCTGCAGCTGAAGTGATCGAGACAGTACCTGCAGCTGAAGTGATCGAGACAGTACCTGCAGCTGAAGTGATCGAGACAATACCTGCAGCTGAAGTGATCGAAACGGTACCTGAAGCTGATATGGTTGAGACGGTTCCCACGGAAGTGACAGAGGCTGTTCCTGCTGAAGCAGCAACTGATAAGGGCGTTGCTCCTGTTTCCGATGCAGTGATGGCAGCTGACGTTGAAGGTGTCACAGAGAAACTTGTTTCAGAACCGACTGCACCGGCACCGAAGCCCTTCACTCCTTCTGACGCGACCTATTGGATTGTAAAGAACTCCATGCCTATCATCTTCTCCCCGGAGGTGTTCTTCCCTCCGATCTCATATGAGACAGGAGATCCGATCTATGTCACAGTCCCTGCATTCAGAGAGGAAGCAGATCAGAGGAGAAAGGAGGCTGTTGACAGCCTGTTTGATTCACTGCAGTTCAACTAGTATAACCGAGAGAATACTGAAAAAGGGTGCCCGAGGCACCCTTTTTGCATATCAGCGGTCTTGTAATTATCTCAGCGAGGTGACTTCTCCCCGTTTTACCTTTCCCATGAAAAAGAAAGCGATTGCCATACAGACAGCGGCGAAGGCGAAGATCGAACCGAATCCGAAGATATCGATGAGTGCTCCTGTGATGGGGGGAGCAATGATTGATGCAAGCTGAGAGAAGAAATAATAGAGTCCGGTGTAGATTCCCATATTCGAATAATCGGCCATCTGCCAGAGCATGGGGAATGAGTTGGTGACTACGGTCACCCAGAACATGCCGAACAGGAACATCAGTGCCCAGAAGGAGATCATTCTTCCCGTGACAGAGATGCCGGAAGGGACAATGATGAGATTATGAATCAGGATGGAGGTAAGAACTACCACCAGAGCTATCAGCGCCGTTCGTATTGTGATTTTTCTCCCCTTCTTATGTGCTATGATACCGCTCGGGATAGCAAAGATCGCGTATGCGATACCCACCATTCCTGCAGCGAGAGCCGCACTTCCCTTGCTAGTCCCGAGTACCTCGACAGAGTATTTTCCAACGAACGGAAGGACTCCCTGGTACCCGATGAACCAGAATAGGAGAGCAAGAAGGATGAAGAGAGCGCTCTTCTCCTTTTCACCGAAGATTTCCCTGAGGCTTTCGCGGATAGGGACTCTCTCTTCCTTTTCCCCATCGAGGTTTGCTCCCTTGTTCTCCTTGACGAAGAAGAAAAGGAGGAGCACTGCCGCAATGACAAGGATAGAGGCGATAGGGAAGGCGAGGATGTTGTCGGTGAGACCTCTCCCCGGAACATTGATCTTCACATTCATCAGCTGAGCAAGTCCGATCGTTCCTACGATGGCGGCTATGCCCCCCATCGTGTTGATCACACCATTCGCTTCGCTTCTCAGGTCCCCCGGGATGATATCGGGCATGAGAGCGACGACCGGTCCCCTTACCGCCTGCTTGAAGATGTTGAGTGCGAAAATAAGGAGGATGAGAAGAGCCAGGGATGAGAGAGCGGAGAAGGGTATGATACCGAAGGCCACTGCGCTGAGGGGCAGGAGGGTGATGATGTAGGGCATTCTTCTTCCGATTGAGGTCCTGGTCCTGTCGCTGAGTGCTGCGAAAACGGGAATCAGAAAGATGGCGAACACGTTGTCGAGTGTCATGATAGACCCGATGAGTGCATTTGAGTCTATGAAATTGGAAAGGAAGATCGGTATGTAGGTATCATAGAGGGGATCCATGAGTCCCATCGTGAAAAAACCGAGCCCGATAAGGAAGGTGGTCAGGTAATACCCTTTCATGCTTTTCTTTGCTTCAGTCTGTTCCATAGTAACCTCGCGACAGTTTTTTTTAGTAGTGTACCTGCCTTGCTCTGTTCTGTAAACAATATCCTACTGGACGAGATGTGAATAAGATGTTACTCCTTGTGCATGGCAGAGAGAACTTTCATTCAGTCACGGGACCAGCTTGAACAGATCATAGACCTCAGCGAGAGCGAGAGAAGGTGGTTTGACCAATCTCCTTCTTCCTCCCTGCCGTTCATGGTCAGTTCCTATTATGCTTCTCTCATTGACAGAGATGATCCTTCTGATCCTATCAGAGCACAGATCGTTCCGAGAATCGAAGAGTGTGAAGCGGGAAGGGGAGAATCGGAAGATCCTCAGAATGAAAACTGCTATGCTCCCCATGAGAGATTCGTTCACCGTTACAGATCGAGGGCGGCGCTCCTTGTGAGCGATACCTGTACCAGCTACTGCAGACACTGCTTTCGAAGAAGATTTACCGGGCATGAACATACCTCTGTCAGTGAGGAGACGGTGGAAAAGAGTGCAAGATATCTGGCAGAGCATAGGGAAGTGAAAGAGCTCCTCCTGACAGGGGGTGATCCTCTAACCCTCAGCGATTCCCACATCGATGCACTCCTGGAAGCTCTCAGGAAAGAAAGAAAGGATCTTGTTTTCCGCCTCTGCACCCGCACTCCGGTAACGTATCCGATGCGTATCACCGAAGCACTTATTCAGGTGCTTAAAAAACATGACTCCTCACCAATCTATATCATGACCCAGTTCAATCATCCCCGCGAGATCACAGCTGAAAGCAGATCTGCGATAGATCTGTTCGTTCATAATGGATTTCCCGTCATGAACCAGACGGTCCTCTTGAAGGGGGTGAATGATGATACAGAAGTCCTCACTGAGCTGTGTGAGACCCTTGTCAGTATACGGGTGAAACCCTACTACCTGTTCAATGGAGATATGGTAAGCGGGACAGGCCACCTGCGCCTTCCACTCTCCCGTGCCATTCAGATAGAGAGGGAGCTGCGGATGCAGCTGAGCGGACTGGCAATGCCTGTGGTGGCGGTGGATCTGCCTGAGGGGGGAGGGAAGGTTCCTGTGGGAGAACTCTACTACCGTGGAGAAACAGAGAGGGGACGACACCTGTTCCTCACTCCCGAAGGGAAGGAAGTGATCTACACTGATCCCTGAGTGTCTCCACATGATATCCAGAAAAAGAAAGACGCCCGAGCAGGGCGCCTTGTATTCACGTCAGTGAAAACTATTTGTTTACTCTTTCCAGGTATTCCTTCGTCTCTGAGCTGACGAGGATCTTTTCACCCTGTTTGATGAAAATAGGTACTCTGACAGAAAGACCGGTTTCAGTGGTCACGTTCTTAGTGGCACCGGTAACGGTATCTCCCTTCACAGCCTCTTCAGCTTCTGCAACCTCGAAGAGCACCTTGGGAGGAATCATGATTTCAAGAACCTGGTGTTCCCATACCTTCACGCGGTAGGTTTCTCCGTCCTTCATGAAGTACTGGTAGTCGGGGAAGGTTTCCATCGGAACTTCGATCTGTTCATAGGTTTCTGTGTGCATCATGTGGAAGTTCTCACCGTCGTTGTACAGGTACTGAAGGTCCTGATCCTCAACTGTGATCTCTTCTGCGTTGTCCTGAGTCTTCATGGTCTCTCTCAGAACCTGTCCTGTTGAAGGACTCTTTAATTTAAGACGGACGAAGGCTGAGCCTTTTCCCGGGTTTACAAACTCTCTTTCGACGCAGACAAAAGGCTGCCCCTTTATGAGAAGCGCAGTTCCCTTTTCTATCTGACCTGCTTTAATCATGTGTTACCTCATTATGTATCTAGATTCAGTGTATGCTGTTAGTCGGCACTCATCATATCAGATACTCTGAATAAAATCAAATCCCTCAAGGAAGTGGCTCCAGTCTGTACCATGAGAAGCCTGTCGAGACCCATAGCAACACCTGATACCTGGGGATATTTCTCATCAAAGAGGTCAGGGAAGGAGTAATCTATATCGGGAATGACAGCATCGGTGACACTCCTGGTGCCTGTCAGGAGTGCATACTCCTTTTCATAGAACTCCCGTACTTTTTCTCTTTCGAGTTCCTCATCGTAACAGTTTGCGATCTCCACTCCCGCGATATACATCTCCCATCTTCGCCTGTACGGCTTCCCTGGAATCTGTTTCGCCAGGGTGTCGATCTGAGATGGGTATTCGGTGAGGACAAGGGGCTTGTCCTGAGGGAGGTTCGGTTCGACCAGGGTGAGAAATATTCTGTGGAACGTCTCTTCCCAGGTCTCAGGGGAATCGGGAAGGGTGAAACCGAGCCGGCGGGCTTCCTCTCTGATCTGTGAGGGGCGCTGCACCTTCTCAAGATCGATTCCAGCGTATGTTTTGCATGCCTCAGCCACGCTCATCCTCCGGAAAGGGGGAAGAGCGTGATCAGGCGTTCCCGGCAGGGAGGTCCTTGCAAGCATTTCTTCCGTGATGGCGATAGAGTCCTCGTCATCTGCATCCACCGTGTAGTATTCAAGCATGGTGAACTCCGGGTTATGATGATCTCCGATCTGTTCATCATTTCGGAAGCACGTTGATATCTGATAGATGCTCTGAGGGTACTCTTTCAGTATCTGCTTCATGAACACTTCAGGGCTCGGTATCAGGTAGAGCTCCCTGGAGGCTCTGAACTCGCTCATATATCGTGTTGAGAAGTTCGCTATGGAGTGTTCGGGAATAAGGTGAGTGGATAGGGTTGGAGTGAAGACCTCCAGGTACCCTTTTTCATCAAAATAGGAACGGAGGTTTCGGTACATCACACCCCGCTGGCGTATCGCTTCAATATTCATAGGGAGAATATACCGTGATGAATCGGCGATGTAAAGAATCGTTATATGGACACTCGGGGCATCGTTTAATTATAATCGCATTACATGGCTATGAACCTCTATCAGAATGATGACATCATATTTGCACTGGCAACTCCCCTCTCTCCAAGCGCTCTCGCAATTATACGAATCAGCGGTGAAGGGTGTATAGCAGCCCTCGCTCCCCATTTTTCCCGCTCTCAGGCCTTGACGGAGGCAGCGAGTCACACCCTTGTTCACGGGTATCTGAGAAGTTTTTCAGGAGCTGAAGATATCGACGAAGTGATTCTTTCCGTCTTCAAGGGAAACCGGGGATATACCGGGGAGGAAAGCATTGAGATCACCTGTCACGGATCCCTGTTCGGCCTCGAAATGATCCTTACCCTTCTGGGTGACATCGGGATGAGAAAAGCGGCTCCGGGAGAATTCACCTACCGTGCCTTCTCTCACGGAAAGATAGATCTCACCCGCTCCGAAGCGGTGATGGAAATTGTCCATTCTCATTCACAGCAGGCTCACTCCCTTGCCCTTCATCGACTCGAAGGAGCCCTTTTCAAAAGGATCGACGGTATCAAGAGAGCGATACTCGAGAGCATGAGCGCTATTGAAGTTCAGCTCGATTATGCAGAAGATGACTTTTCCGATGAGGTGGAATTCCCTACCGTACAGCTTGAAGGTGCCCTGAGTGACATCGAATCTCTCATCGATACCTATAAGGTGGGAAAGATCTACCGGGACGGCGTGAAGGTCGTTCTCGCCGGACCGACCAATGCAGGAAAGTCCACACTCTTCAATCTCCTTATGAAGAGTGAACGCTCGATCGTTTCCGACACTCACGGAACAACGAGAGATTTCATCGAAGGACAGACCGTCATCGGCGGTATCCCCGCCCTCCTGTTCGACACGGCGGGACTGCGCACCTCTTCAGATGAGATAGAGATGGAAGGGGTCAGACGATCACGGTATCTTCTTGAGAATTCTCATGTAATCATCCTTCTTGTCGATGCAAATGAGGCGGAAGTTCAGCTGAGCGAACACCTCGATATCATAGGCGATCAGCGGTGTATCGTCGTATATAATAAGATTGATATAGCAGGGAGGGGAATCCCTGAAGATGTCATAGCTCTCAGTGCAGTCACCGGAGCGGGGTTTGCACGGCTGGAGCAGGAGATCCTGAAGAAGATAGGAAGAGGAGTCTCCTTTGACAGCGCTGATGAGGTTATCATAGAATCGAAGCGTCAGTCGGATGAACTGAACAAAGCCGCAGATGCTCTTAAAAGGGCTTTGGATGCCTCAGGAGAGGATCAGCCTCTTGATGTTCTTGCCGTTGATGTCCACGAAGCTCTCGAAGCTATCGGAAACCTGACCGGTGAAGTGACCTCTGCTGATATTCTTGATACAATTTTCAGCGGATTCTGTGTAGGAAAATAAGAAATGGATTATGAAATTATAGTGATCGGAGCGGGCCATGCAGGGATTGAAGCTGCGCTGGCCTGCAGCCGACTTGGAAAAAAGACTCTCCTGATTACCCAGAACCTTGATGCGATCGGACGGCTCAGCTGTAACCCTGCAGTCGGAGGCCTCGCCAAGGGGAATATCGTAAGGGAAGTGGATGCTCTCGGCGGAGAGATGGGACACCTCATCGATGCATCGATGATTCAGTTCCGAATCCTCAACCGGAGAAGGGGTCCTGCAGTGCAGGCTCCCCGTGCACAGGCTGACAAGTTCACCTACCACAGGCTGGCAAAGGAAACAGTAGAAGCAGCTGCGAATCTCTCGATCTTTCAGGACACCGTCGTCGACATCATTGCAGATGAGAAAACCACCGAGGTGACTGAAGTCGCCACTGAACGGGGACACCGCATCAGCGCGAAACGTATCGTGCTCACCACAGGAACCTTCATGGAAGGAAAGATCTTCATCGGTGAATATTCAGCTTCCTCGGGAAGAATAGGAGAACCGGCCGCGATAGGTCTCGGTGATGCTCTCAGGGCGAAAGGTTTCCGAATCGGAAGGCTGAAGACCGGGACTCCCGCACGTGTGAGAAAATCGACAATGGACTTTTCGAAGATGGAGAAGCAGGACGGGGATGAAGTGATGATGCCCTTCAGTTTCGACACCGATGTGATTGACCGTCCTTCTCTTCCCTGTTACATCGTTTATACCAATGATGAGACTCACAGGATCATACAGAGGAATATGCACCGCTCTCCCCTCTACTCGGGAATCATCGTGGGCAAAGGTCCACGCTACTGCCCTTCGATCGAAGACAAGGTAGTCCGATTCCCAGACAGGGATCGGCACCAGATATTTGTTGAGCCCGAAGGAGTGGGGACTGAGGAATATTATCTGAACGGGATGAGTTCCTCACTCCCCGAGGATGTTCAGGTCGCCTACATTCACAGTATCCCGGGGATGGAAGAGGCAGAAATCATGAGACCGGGGTATGCGGTCGAGTATGATTTTTCCGATCCTACCGATCTGTATCCCTCTCTTGAATCAAAACACATGAAACACCTGTTCATAGCTGGACAGACCAACGGTACCAGCGGCTATGAAGAGGCTGCCTGTCAGGGGTTGATAGCTGGAATAAACGCTGTGAGATCTCTTGAGAATGAAGAGCCTCTCATCCTGAACAGAAGCGAAGCTTATACCGGGGTCCTGATTGACGACCTTGTCACCAAGGGGACGAACGAACCCTACAGGATGTTCACCAGCCGAGCCGAGTACCGTCTTAATCTCCGTCATGACAGTGCAGACCAGAGACTGACTCCCTACGGGTATGAGATAGGTCTGACCAGTGAACATAAGATGGAAAGGCTGAGGGAGAAGATCGAAAAGATCGATATGGTGAAATCTCTCCTTGATTCAAAAAGAATAGCCGGAAAGAAGGCAAGTGATTATCTGAAGCAGGTGGAAATCTCGATGGAGGACATCGCCCGTGAGATTCCCGAGCTTAACGAAATCGATCCTGTTGTCACCTATCAGGTGGAACTCGATGTGAAATACAGCGGGTACATGCAGCGGCAGGAGAAGCAGGTGGAACGCCACCTGAAGATGGAGAAGATAGCGATCCCCAGTGATTTCGACTACGATGTGATTGAAGGTCTCAGTGCTGAAGCCAAGGAGAAATTCAAGGCGATACAACCTAAAAATCTCGGTCAGGCAGGCCGCATAAGCGGAGTGAGAAACTCCGATATGGCAGTCCTTATGGTGATTCTCACCCGACGGGAGAAGAAGTGACGCATGGGTAAGAACGAACTCTTTGAACTGATGAGAAAAGGAACTGATGCACTCTCCCTGACTCTGAGTGATCTTCAGTGGTCTCAGCTGGAACGGTTTTATGATGAACTCATCCTCTTTAATGACGTATACCATCTGGTCAACGCAAAGGGGGAGGAACTTATCATCAAACACTTCCTCGATTCCCTCGCCCCTTTCTCTGTCCTGAAAGATATTGTGGATGCCGGAGAGGACGCTGTTCCCTGTGCCGATGTCGGCAGCGGTGGTGGATTCCCCGCAATCCCCCTTGCCATCCTGTTCGAGAACACCCGGTGGGATTTGATCGAGAGGTCGGGAAAGCGGTGCGGTTTTCTTCTCAATGTCATTGCAGCCTGTAACCTTCAGGACCGGGTACGTGTTTTAAATAAAGACTTGAAACATGTTGATGAGCGGTACCGCATGGTCACCTTCCGAGCTGTATCTTCCCTCGCTGATGTCATGGATCCTCTGGACAGGATCACAGCTGATGATGGATGTATCTGTGCATACAAGGGAAAACTGTCTCAGGTGAACGAAGAACTGAAAGAACTTCATGCTGCTGCAGCGAGCGAGACTGAAGGGAATCTTGGAGCATATCAGTACAGGCTCCATGAGGTTGTTATTCCGTTTCTTGACTCTCAGCGGACGCTGGCGGTAATGAATAAAAAAGGAGAAGAAGAGAAGGCATGAGAGAAACTCTTTCGGTATTACAATCAGTATTTCTCGGAATCATACAGGGGTTGACGGAATTCCTTCCTGTCTCGAGCAGCGGACACCTTGAGATCTCGAGGCACCTGTTCAGTATGCCTGAGGTTCCTCTTCTGTTCGATGTGGTTCTTCATGTAGCAACCCTCGCTGTTGTTCTTTTCTTCTATCGTATGTATGTGCGTGACATTGCTGTTGCACTGTTCCGCTTTCTCAAGAAGGATGCGGGTGCAAACGATTTTGCGAACCTGAAGATTCTTGTCAATCTCTTTTTATCAACCTGTGCAACGATTGTTCTCGCTCTTGTGCTGAGGAAGATTCTTCCCGAGGAAGGGGGAATTGCGCAGGTTGCGATTCTGATGTATGTGACAGCTGCACTCCTGCTCTATCGGCCGAAAAAGGAGAAGAGGGGAACCCTCCCTGAGATGAGTATCCCAAAAGCTCTTCTGATCGGTGTCGCGCAGGGATTTGGAACACTTGCAGGCATCAGCCGCTCAGGAATCACCATCACCGCTTCCCATGCCGCAGGACTGGAAAGAAAGGAGGCCGGGACCTATTCCTTCCTCCTCTCTATTCCTGCCATCCTCGGCGCTCTGGTTCTCACTCTGGCGGATGCTTCATCAGCTGCCTCTTCGGTTTCAGTACCTGTTATACTTGCCGGCTCGATTTCTGCACTGATCACAGGATTTTTCTCGCTGAAGATGTTACTATGGGTCATAGGGAAGGCGAAGCTCTGGTATTTCAGTATCTATCTGGTGTGTGTCGCTACCTATCTGTTATTATTCGCATTGTAGGAGAGGAACGGTAAGGAGGTTTCTGTGGCGGGGAAAAAGTTCATAGCTCGAGTATTGGCTCTGATCTGTCTTATTGCGGCTGCTGTATCACTGCTGTTCCTTCTTGTCCCGGCCTCAAGAATAGATTCCATACCCTACGCTCCCACCGTACAGTATGTCCTCTCTTTGGTCATTCCTTATACGGAGTTATCTTTTGTCCCCCCTGGATACCAGATCTATCTGATCCCAGCTATCCTGCTTTTATCTTCTCTTCTTTTCCTCCTGTTACAGAAGACATTCAGGTTCCTGTGGATCATCCCTGGCCTTTATATCGTCTATTACACGGTTTTCATATTTCTCAGACTGCATGGAGGATTTTCAACCCCGGGCAGTGTCCTTGCCGTTCTCGGTTCAAATCCCTTCATCGGGCAAGTCCTCATGGTTCTCGCCCTCGTTCTGGAAGGGACGATAGGACTTCTTCTCCTGTATGTCTCGATCCGTATCGGGCGTAAACTCAAAGTTCGATATCCTGAAAAGGAAGTGAATGTAAAAACAAAAGAACAAAAAGAGAATCGGAAAAAGGAAATCAGGAAGAAGGAAAACAGGAAGGCCGGCAAGGCAGGAAAGAAAAAAGCTGAGGAGATGAAGAAAGCTTCGAAAGATACTCCTGTTGCTGAGCAGCCGGTCACTGTGGAACTGGATGAAGATGCTCCTCTCTCCTTTCCTTCGCTGAAGGATGTTCCTGACATGCCGAGTGTCGGTGTTACCAAAGAAAAGGGAATCTACGTGGGAAGACTGAATGAGCTGAGCGATTCCTCCCTTGTTCTGACCGACGTCCCTGTCGATGAAGAGGAACTGGCCGAAGAGACAGAAGAGAAGAGTGTGAGAAGAGCACCCCTTCAGGCACTCTATGAACATCTTGAAAAGGATCGAATGACCAAGGATTTCACAGTCCCCACTAGCGTTCCTCCCATTCGTCCCTCAAATAAAAAGAAGGCAGCCGATGAGAAGCTTTCCACTGAAGAACCTGTGAAGATTTCAGAGAATGCTTCAGAAATGGCTCCAGAACAGGCACCAGAGAAGGATGTAAAAGTCGCTCAGGATCCTCCAGAACCTAAGAACATGAAGGCACAGCAGGTTCCAGCAGAAGAACCTGCAGTCCCTGCTGTAGAAGAATCGGATGACATCGATTTTGTGAGCGGGGTGGGTGGTCTTGTAAGAGATACGTCCTCAGCACTTCTTTCCAGAGGAAAGATCGGGTATAAGAAACCCTCTGAAGAACTTCTCGATTCCTATCCGAACCACTCGACTGAGGTGGACGAAGAGACAAAGCTTGCCGGTCAGCGTCTGATGGAAACCTTGCGGGAATTCAAGATCGAAGCGAAGATCGCAGACATCATCAAAGGACCGACGGTCACGATGTATGAAGTGACCCTCGCTCCCGGAGTGCGTGTAAGCAGCATCATCAACCTCAGTGACAACATCGCGATGGAACTTGCAGCCCAGAGAGTGAGAATCGTTGCACCGATCCCGGGCAAACAGGCTGTCGGAATAGAAGTACCAAACCCTCACCGCTCCATCATCGGCTTCAGAGACCTCCTCGGAACCGTGGATAACCACAAGACTCCCCACCTCCCCATGATACTCGGGAGAAAAATCACAGGGGAACCTGTCGTTGTCGATATAGCCCGCACTCCTCACCTTCTTATCGCAGGAGCGACAGGCTCAGGTAAGAGCGTCTGTGTGAATGCACTGATAAACTCACTTCTCTATCTTAAATCACCGAAGGAAGTGAGGCTGATCCTTGTCGACCCGAAGATTGTTGAACTTCGTATGTACAACGGTATCCCGCACCTTCTCACCCCGGTCATCACAGAACCGAAGAAGACGATCAAAGCTCTTGAGTTCTGTCTTTATGAGATGGATAGAAGATACAAGATGCTCAATTCACTGGCAGTCAGAAACATCTCGGCTTATAACTCGAAAGTCGACTCACAGAAGATAGCGAGGGAGAGACTCCCCTACATTGTCGTTGTGATCGATGAATTTGCAGACATCATGACAACGGTTGGAAAGGAACTGGAAACAATTCTTGCTCGCCTGGCTGCGATGGCCCGTGCCGTGGGTATTCACCTCGTTCTTGCCACCCAGCGGCCGAGTTCGGACGTCATTACGGGAACAATCAAATCTAATATACCCTCGCGAATCGCATTCACAGTGAGCGGGCAGATCAACAGCCGTATTATCATCGATGAAAACGGAGCTGAGAAACTGCTCGGGCAGGGTGATATGCTCCTTGCCCCCGGCTGGGAGCCGAACAGTACGAGAATTCAGGGGGCCTTCCTTTCCGACGACGAAGTCGAGAGAGTTGTTTCCTATGTGAAAACACAGGGAGAGCCCGATTACCTTGATGAGTCGTTCTTCGAGGACGAAGTGGAAAGCAGTGATGACAGCGATGATGATCTTGATGACGACAGCAGTGACGAGGCTCTCAGAGAGAAAGCGATAAAGATCATTATCGAAAGACAGGGAGCGAGTGCCTCCTATCTGCAGCGGAGACTGAGAATCGGATATAACAAGGCGGCGAGAATCATTGAGCTTCTCGAAGAAGAGGGGGTTGTTGGACCTTCACGGGGAAGTAAACCGAGAGAACTTCTCAGAATACCCGATTGATCGAGGAGAGAAAAGAATGAAACAGCATGAAACAGCGTCACTGAACGGCCGAGTGATTCCCCGCAGCGAGTGCGTGGTCTCCATTGATGATCCCGCTTTCCAGACTGCGTACAATGTGTACGAATCGATGAAACTTGTCGATTCCCATCTGGTCTATCCTGAAGATCATATCGCGAGACTCTTCCGCTCCGCGCATGGAATATCGATCCGTCACGATTTCACTCAGGAGATGATTCTTTCTTCGATCGAAGAACTCATCAGGAGTGAAGAACTTACCGACGCCACGGTCCGTATCATGCTCGCAGGAGGAGATGACCCGAGACTTTTTATCACAACTCAGCCCCTGCTCACCTACCCTGAAGAGTACTATACTGAAGGAGTGAAGGCCATCTCGTACGGAGGAGAACGGTTTCTCCCTATGTTCAAGACCGGAAACCTACTGCTCAACCATCTTTCAAGAACAGAAGCAAAGGCCAGAGGCGCTTTCGAAGCCCTCCTTCTGAACTACGAGGGATTCCTTCTCGAAGGCTCAAGGACAAACCTTTTTGCCCTCAAGGGTGATACTCTCTTCACCGCTCCAACTGATCTTGTTCTTGAGGGAGTCACGAGAGATCATATTCTCGTTGCCGCCGAACAGCTCTCCCTCTCTGTTGTCTATGAACTGCTTTCCTACGAAACAGTCATAGCAGGACACTATGACGGACTTTTCATTTCATCGACCTCGATGGGAGCCATGCCTCTCAGCTCTCTTGATGATACCTCGCTCCCCTTCATCCACAATCATACAAAGAAAATCCACCAGCTCATTCGCTCATGGGAGACTAACCTACTACCATAAAAAGAAAAAACCAAGTATAGTAGGACGCATGAAGTTTAATGAATTACCTTTGCATCAAAGTCTCCTGAAGGGAATAGACCATGCCTCCTTTGTCGAGTGTATGACCGTACAGGAAAATGTATTACCAGTATCCCTTACAGGTAAAGATGTTATGGTCCAGTCAAAGACCGGATCGGGAAAGACGGCAGTCTTTCTCCTTACCATTTTGCAGAACATCGCCCAGCAGAAAGCTGAAGGAAAAGAACCAGAAGGGTTCGCTTTGATCATAGCTCCCACGAGAGAGCTCGCCGTTCAGATTGAGGGGGACGCACACCTCCTCTCCCACGGCATGGAAGGAACACGGATCGGATGTTTCTATGGTGGAGTCGGATATCAGCAGCAGGATAAGATGCTTGCAGGCGGGATTGATCTCGTCATCGGTACCCCGGGAAGAATTCTCGATTACCAGAAAATGGGAAAGCTCGATTTCCGTAAAGTAAACGCCTTCGTCATCGATGAAGCCGATAGACTTTTCGACATGGGATTCTATCCCGATATCCAGAGAATGTTCTCCCTGATGTCACCGAAAGAGAAGCGCCAGACGATGCTGTTCAGTGCGACCCTCTCCAACCGAGTAAGAAACCTTGCATGGAAGTACATGAACGAACCTCAGGAGTTCGAAGTACAGATGGAAGAGGTCACGGTGAAGAATATCACTCAGGAACTCTACCACGTCTCAAGCGATGAGAAATTCTCTGTCATGCTCAGACTCCTCAACAAGGAAAAGCCGGAAAGCTGCCTGATCTTCACCAATACCAAGGCACGTGCTGTCGAAGTCACCAAGAGATTGCAGCTCAACAAATACAAGACTCAGTACCTGATGGGAGACCTCCCCCAGAACAAACGTCTTCAGGTCCTCGACCGGATGAAGTCGGGTGAGCTCAGATTCCTTGTTGCAACCGATGTTGCGGCCCGTGGTCTTCAGATCGATGACCTCCAGCTCGTTGTCAACTACGATATCCCGGAGGACTTCGAGAACTACGTCCACCGTATCGGAAGAACCGCACGTGCGGGTAAGAGCGGTAAAGCAATCACTTTAGGGTGTGAAGAGTACGTCTATTCCCTCGAATCGATCGAACAGTATATCCAGATGAAGATCCCCGTGATCTGGGTCGATGAAGAGACTGTCCCCGAAGTGAAGGATGCCTCAGAAGGAATGAGTTTCAGAGACCTTGTCCCGAGAAACGAGTTCGGAGGAAAGAGCGACAGGGGCGGTAGAAGAGATGGTTCAAGAAACAGCAGAGGCAGGGGCAGAAAACCTCAGAACTCCCGTTCCGGAAGACCTTCTCACCATGCAGATGCCTCTTCACCGAGAAAGCATGAGTCACAGAAACCCCATGCGAAGAAAGATCATCAGCCAAAGACGTTCCGCGGAGCCCAGGGAGCTGGAAAGAGCTACCAGGATATTCAGAAGATGGATCTTAACCAGCGGATGGCATATTACAAGAATATGTACCTTGAAGAAGGTGAAGGTGCAAAAACCGGAACTCCCAAGGGTGCACAGAATGAGAGCGGCAGGAAGAATCCTCAGAGAAAGCAGAATTCTCAGAAGAGAGGAAACCGAAACTCACAGGGCAAGGGCGGCAAGCCTGCTTCCTCCGATAATACCCGTTCGGCTTCGAATGAATCACGTCCTTCTCAGCAGAAGCGAAAACCTGATCAGAAGAAACAGGGGCCTGCAGCAGATTCCAGAAGAAAACCTGCGCCTGAAGTGAAACCTGAAAAGAAGACGAATGCACCTAAACCGCAGGTAGCGGAGAAGAAGACTGAAACACCGAAAAAGAAGGGATTCTTCGCGAAACTCTTCGGCCGGTAACAGGATTCATGCTGAAACGGTTCATTTCGTATTATAGACCATACAAGGGATTGTTTTCGCTTGATATAGGAGCCGCAGTCGTCGGCTCCCTCCTCTCTATTTCGTTCCCTCAGATCACGAGGGAACTTCTCAGAACAGTGATCCCGAACCGCCAGTGGCGGCTCATGATCCTCCTCCTTGTCATCATGCTCATGATCTATGCGCTGCAGACCTTCACCACCTACCTCAGGGTGAGGTGGGGTCATCAGCTCGGGGTCTACATGGAGCGTGATATGAGGCAGGACCTCTTCGAGCACCTGCAGAGACAGTCCTTCACCTACTTCGACAACACGAAGACCGGACACCTCATGTCGAGAATCACGAACGATCTCTTCATGATTGCAGAAACCGCTCACCATGCTCCCGAAGATTTGCTTATATCAGTTGTGGTCATCATTGGTGCCTACACCCTGATGTTCCTCAACAATGTCTATCTTGCATTCGTTTCTCTCATACCTCTCCCTATCCTCGTGTTCTACGGAATCTATTACGGAAGCCGTCTGAGACAGGGATTCAGGAGGGTACGAAAGACTGTGGCTGACGTGAACGCGGTCGTTGAAAACTCGATCCAGGGGATCAGAGAAGTACAGTCCTATACGAGCGAGACCCACGAAACGAAAAAATTCCAGAAGGTGAACGAAGAGTTTCAGGAAGCGAAGAGCGGTCAGTACAAGGTGATGGCTAAGTTCGAGTCGACCATGATGTTCTTCCGTGAGATGTACTACTTCGTAACCGTTGCAGGTGGAGCCCTGTTCATCTACCTCGGTAAAGTTGAGGCGTACGATCTTGTCGCCTTTATTCTCTATGTATCGGTTGTCCTTCCCCCGATTGACCAGCTGATCCGTTTCACCGAACAGATGCATCAGGGATATGCCTCCTTCGAGCGTTTCGTCGAGGTGATGGAAGTTCAAAGCGATATCAACGACATAGAGGGAGCCGAAGACCTTGTTCTCAAGGATGGATCGGTAGAGTTCTCCCATGTCAGTTTCACCTACACCGGAGAAAGGGATCAGGTTCTTACCGATGTCTCTCTGAAGGTTGCCGGAGGCGAGACCATCGCCCTTGTCGGCTCCTCGGGAGCCGGTAAATCGACACTTGTCTCACTCATTCCCCGCTTTTATGAAGCCGAATCGGGAACTGTCACCATTGACGGACAGGATGTCACCCGCCTCACGAAGCGATCCCTGCGGTCCCAGATTGGAGTTGTTCAGCAGAACGTCTTCCTTTTTGACGGAACGATCAGGGAGAACCTCCTGTACGGCAAACAGGGTGCAAGTGACGAAGAGCTCTATGAGGCCCTTGCCCTTGCAGGCTTGAAGGAATTCGTCGATTCTCTCCCGGAGGGAATAGAAACCAATGTGAAAGAGCACGGGACCCGCCTGTCAGGGGGAGAAAAGCAGAGAATTTCGATTGCGAGAGCCTTTCTCAAGAACCCGAGAATCATTATATTCGATGAAGCTACCAGCTCACTCGACAGTGAGAATGAGTATCTTATCCAGCAGGCCTTCAACCGTCTCAGCGAGGGAAGAACTGCGATTGTCATAGCCCATAGACTTGCAACTGTCAGAGATGCTGATAGAATTTATGTTCTACACGACCGTCACATCGGTGAAGTGGGAACTCACGAGGAGCTTCTTGCACTTGACGGGCAGTATGCAAGACTCTATAGGAATCAGTCACTGTAGGAGGATATACATGAAATACATCCAGATAGCTTTTGCCGCACTCATCATCATCCCGGTTTTCATCATTTCTATCTTTGTCGGCATCATCCCCGGAGAACTCCTGAGAGTGCTTGGTGCCACGAAGGCAAGTGAGAGATGGATGCGGTTGAACGCACGCGGAATCTCCTCCACGATCATCATCACCCTCGGCTGCCGGGTTGAAGTGAAGGGAATGGAAAACCTTCCTCCGCCGGGAAGTAATGTCTGCTTTGTCGCCAACCACCAGAGCATGCTCGATATCCCGGCTCTTATCTCTTATGCGGATGTATGGGCAGGTTTCATCGCGAAAAAGGAGCTGAACAGCGTTCCCGTTCTCAACAAATGGATCCGTGCGATGCACTGTGTCTATATAGACAGAAAGAGTCCCCGCTCCTCGATCGACGCGATCTTCAAGGGAGTGGACAATATAAGGAAAGGAATTCCCATGGTGATCTTCCCGGAGGGGACGAGAAGCAGAACAGGGAAGCTCGGTGAATTCAAGCAGGGATCACTGAAACTTGCCACCAGGGCGAAAGCCCTTGTCGTTCCTATCACGATCGACGGTACCCGTTTCGCCCTCGAAGCGAAGAAGACAATCAGTTTCCCGAAAGTGACTCTGACAATTTCCAAACCGATCGACACCTCTGCATTGAATGATGAAGAGATGAAATCTCTCAGCGAGAGAATCTCAGGAGATATAGAGAAAGGACTCTCTCCCATTCTCCTTCCGTAGGAAAAAAGCAGTATGCTGACCATAGAGCATCTTACATTCTCATACCCTGACTACTCTGAGAGTGGGGAGAAGCACCTTCTTTTCAGTGATCTGAATCTCTGTGTTGAAACAGGGGAGTCTCTCCTCTTTCTTGCTCCTCCCGATGCGGGAAAGTCTACGCTGGTGAAAATCATCAGCAGAGGAGTCCCCCGCTACACCTCCGGAGAGCTGCATGGGTCAATTGCCTTTGATGATCTCGATATTCTCAATACACCACCACAGGAACTGCTGTCCCACTTGACCTGTATATTCCAGAATCCTCAGGAACAGCTACTGATGAATACGGTGGAGGATGAGATCGCTTTTCCTCTTGAATCCCTCTCTCTTCCACCCGAAGAGATAGAGGAGAGGATCGAGCGTGTTCTTGCCTTCTGGGATCTCTCTTCGCTCAGAAGGGTTCACCCTCACGAGTTGAGCGGGGGGGAAAGGAAGCGAGTGCTTCTGGCCGTCACCGATGCAATAGATGCTCCCTTGTGGATTCTCGACGAAGTATTCGATGATCTTGATCTCTCCTGGAAGAGAAAAGTCCTTGATGTTCTGGATACGAAAAGGAAGACGACACTGCTCCTTGCCAGCCGTTTCCTTCCCGAGTTCGAAGGGCGGTTCTCCCGTATCGTGACACTCAGGGACGGAATACTTCAGGAAATTGAAGAGCGTGATCTTGATAAAAAAGGTCTCACTCAGAGCGATAACAGAACAGAATTCACCCCTTCCTGTGATTCCACACTCCTTTCCTTGCAGGATACCGTGATCGTCCACCCGAGAAAATCGGAGCGGAGCGGCGTGCCGTTCCGTCTCTCAGTCGGTTCTCTGGAAGTCTCTCAAGGGGAGGTGGTCGCCCTTGTAGGGGAGAATGGTGCAGGGAAAAGCACCCTGGCAAGGGTGCTGTGCGGACTCGATGAGATGCTTGAGGGGACGTGTGTACTCAATTCTGAGGATCTGTCGGCACGGAAAAGAAGGCTGAACATCGCCTATCTGTTTCAGAATCCCGATTTCTCCATCTTCCTCCCTACGGTGGAGGAGGAGCTCTCCTATTCCCTCAAAAAACAGGGGATGGGGAAAAAAGAGATTCAGGAGAGGGTGAAGGAGGTCTGCCGACAATTCACCCTCCTGCCGGATGCGAACCCCACTCTGATGAGTTATGGGGCTAAGAAGCGTCTTCAGGCTGCAGTCTCTCTCATGCTTGACCGTCCATTTATCATCATAGATGAGATAGACAGCGGTATGACCTATGAAATGGCGTATGAGAGTATAGAACTTCTGAGGGCAAACGGAGCCGGAATCATCATCATCACACACGATCCCTCCATAGCCTCGTCTCTTGCTCATAGGACCTACACGATACAGAAAGGTTTTGTGAGAGAGGAGGGAGTTGTATGATCAGTTCGATCTTCATAAGCGGAAGAGGACCGCTTTACAGCTATGATCCGAGAGCGAAACTCCTTCTTGTCCTGATTCTCTGTGTGGAAGTTTTTCTTCCTGTCAGCCTCATAGGAATCTATATCCTTTTTACCCTTGCCCTGATATCTCTCATTCATGCAGTCGGTATCAGACAGGCCCTTTCCCCTGTGAAAGCCATAGGTCCCATCATACTGATCATGATCCTCTTCATACCCTTCACCTACAGAGGAGGAGATGCGATGATAATCGTGGGTGGAATCACGATCGCCACCCGGGAAAGCCTCCTTCAGTTTGTAACCCATACCGGAAGATTCATCACCATCACCTATCTGACGACACTGTTTGTATGGACTACAAGGATGAACGATATTCTTCTCACCTTCAGGTGGTTCTCCCTTCCCTATAGCGGGGCACTCATCATCACACTCACCTTCAGATTCATCCCCTTCATTGCTGATACCTTCACCCAGATCCAGGAAGCACATTCCCTCAGGGAGACAGCGGCATCGCAGTCGAAGGGATGGAAGAAACTGTTCGATATCCTCCCTGCTATCAGCTGTACCCTGATCTTCGCCCTGAAAAGCATTCCTCACCTGGCAATGAGCCTTGAACACAGAGGATTCGGGGGAGGGAAGAAAAGGAGCAGTTATAGAAGTCTCCCGAAGGGGAAATCCCTCTTTACCCATCTACTCATTTGCGTTATGATTGCCACAACTTTTCCGATGCTTTTCAGCATCTGGATGATATGAAATAAGTTGGAGTAGAGATGGAGACGAAAAAAGAGAGCAGAATGGCATTGCAGGTCGCACTTATTGCGGTCCTTACAGCCCTCACAACTGTATTCACCATCGTTGTACGAGTCCCGACCCCCATCAAGGGATACATCTCCCTGTGTGATGTCGCCATTGTCTTCAGCGCCTACCTGTTCGGTCCCTGGACAGCTCTGATAACCGGAGGTCTCGGCACTGCGATTGCCGATGTGATCGGAGGCTACAGCCAGTGGGCTCCCTTCTCGTTCCTCATCCATGGTCTTCAGGGAGCACTGATCGGTCTAATCGCGAAGAAGGCATCGAAGACTGATGTTGTTTCAGATGCATCGATCCCAGCAGTCATCGCAGCAGGTATTCTCGGTATCATCATCATGGTAGGAGGATATTTTCTCGTAGGAGGATTCTTCTACGGATTCGAGCCTGCAGCGACCGAGATCCCCCTCAATCTTCTTCAGTCAGCTGTCGGTGTGATCCTTGGAATCACAGCGGCGAAGACAGTGAGAAAAGCGTACCCGCCAGTCAGGTATCTAACCTGGTAATAACATAGAGAAGGATAACCTATGGAACAGTTTTCACATGATGCTATTCTTGTTCTCGACTTCGGTGCACAGTACAGTCAACTGATTGCCCGACGTGTCAGAGAGACCCACGTCTATTCACAGATCGTTCCCTACACCATCAGTGCAGAGGATGTGAAGAAGATGAACCCGAAAGGAATCATTTTCTCCGGGGGGCCCGCAAGCGTTTCCAACGAAGGATCGCCCCGTCCCGATGCGAAGATCTTCGATCTCGGCATCCCTATTCTCGGTATCTGCTACGGTCTCCAGGTCATCACGGTGATGAATTCGGGAACAGTGGAAAGACCAGACAAGAGAGAGTATGGAATAGCTCACCTCGATATCCTCAAAGAGACACCTCTCCTTGAAGGAATCAGCAGGAAGTCACAGGTATGGATGAGTCACGGTGATTCGGTGTCAAAGCCGATGGAAGGCGGCGTCTGTACCGCTTCAACAGAAAACTGTGAATTCACAGTCGTTGAAAGCGAACAGCGACAGCTGTACGGTGTCCAGTTCCATCCCGAAGTCGTTCACACAGTGGAAGGTTTCCGTCTCATCAAGAACTTCGTTGTCAATATCTGTAAAGCCGACCAGTCGTGGTCGATGGAATCCTTCATCGATACCAAAGTCGAGGAGATCAGGGAAGTTGTCGGTAACAAGACTGTTCTCTGCGGCCTGAGCGGCGGTGTAGACTCCTCAGTAGTGGCGGCCCTGCTTCACAAGGCTATCGGTGATCAGCTTATCTGTGTGTTCGTCAATAACGGACTCTTAAGAAAGGGTGAAGCCGACCTTGTCATCTCCGTCTTCAAGGATGCCTTCCATATCCGTCTGCAGTACGCGAACGTCGAGGAGCAGTTCCTCTCAGCTTTAAAGGGTGTCAGCGAACCTGAGGCAAAGAGAAAGATAGTCGGAAAGATATTCATTGATGTCTTTGAAGCTGAAGCGCGCAAAGCGAGCGATGCGACCTTCCTCGCGCAGGGAACACTCTATCCTGATGTGATCGAAAGTATCAGCCCGTCAGGTGGCCCGAGCGTGACTATCAAGAGCCACCACAATGTGGGCGGTCTTCCAGAAGATATGAAATTCGAACTTCTCGAGCCCCTGAGAGAGCTCTTCAAGGACGAAGTAAGAGAGCTCGGTAAGGAACTCGGTCTCCCCGATGAGATCGTTTACCGCCACCCCTTCCCAGGTCCCGGACTTTCAGTGAGATGTATTGGTGAGATCACCAAGGAACGTCTCGAAACACTCCGTGATGTGGATGAGATCTTCATTGACGAGATCAGAAAAGCAGGTCTGTACGATGAAATCTGGCAGGCACTTGCCTGTCTCCTTCCTGTGAAGAGCGTCGGTGTCCAGGGTGATGAAAGAACCTATGAAGAAGTTTGTTCTCTCCGTGCTGTGGTCAGTGAAGATGCTATGACTGCTGACTGGTACCGCTTCCCGCCCGAAGTGCTCCAGAGAGCATCAGCGAGAATCTGTAACGAGGTATCGGGGGTCAACAGAGTACTCTATGATATCACGAGCAAGCCGCCAGGGACGATCGAGTGGGAATAATATCACCCTGTTTCTGATAACAATGCCGGATCCGATGCTGTCTTACAGTGTGTTCCGGCATTCTTGTTTTTATGGACCTATTCGTGATCGTCAATAGAGAAATTGGCGGGGTTGAACTTATCTGATCCGAGCCAGAGGTCTATCTGCACCCCGCTGTCGGTGTTAGAGACCGTTGCCCGTTTGATCTGCCATCCAATCAGTTTCAGCCGTGCATCCCAGGAAGTGTCATGGCCTGCCATCATGCCGTAATAGCCGGCCAGTTCAGGTCTGTTCTTCTGAGGATTGAGTGCTTTTCTGATACTCATCAGTTCCGCTTCACTCCTCTTGTGGTCGTCAAAGAAACTGAGGTGGGCCCCGTCATCTTCCTGATGGAGAGATACCACGAGTCTGAGAGGATTTCCCTCAAGGAGAAAATTTGTCACTTCGGCGATAAGGTTGTTCAGGAAGTCTTTACGTTTCATCTATAAAATCCTCTTTAATACGTGTGTTCTGGTACCAGTGAATGACGGTTATCACCAGGGTGGCGGTAAGTCCTCCGGCAAAGCCGTTGTTATAGAGATCAAAGCCGCCATGCCAGGAACCGGTGGTCTCCACCATCGTAAGGTGAATGAAGCCCGATATGATTCCTATGATAACACCGAACTGCCCGGCAATGGGAGCCAGTGTTGTGGAAAAGAGTATGGCAAGAATGACCGAAGGGTTCGTCAGTGGTTTGCCGAAGATGAGCGCCGCCGCGATCACTCCAAGAATGACCGGGTAGGAGTTCTTCAGTGTTTTACCGAATAGTCCGAAGCCCATCATTGTTGCCAGTCCCGCCAGGATCGGTCCGTTGACCTCTGATCCTGTGACGATGACAAGGAGGTAACCTGCAAGACCGAGAAGGCCCATGTTCACCCAGGGAGACTCGCTCTCTTCCACAAGGTCGAAAAAATCACTCGGGAGTCGGCCGCTCTGGTTCTGTATCCCAAGAACCTCTCCTATCGTCCTTTTCATAGGTCGATGCGAGAATATGAATCCATAGAGTATTGAAAGGACTGATATCACGGGGACAAGTATCTGGAGAGCAAAGGAGGTTTGAGTGTTCCAAACGAGTTCAGTGGGCTCCATATGACCTGTTGCCTTGAATAGAGCTGCAGCGAAGAGACCGAGAAATCCGCAGGTGAAGCCCATGTTGTAGAGACTGTACCCCTGATGGAGGGAGAGCATCTGTCCTGCGATGGAGGGAAGGATGATACCGGCGAGGATGCCGCTCAGTGCTCCGAGGGGGAGGGATATCCAGTAGGGGAGTCCCAGGTCGAACATCACGTAGGTGACAAGAGGTCCGAGTGCTGTACCGAAGAGGGCTATCAGGGAGTAGGCTCCCAATGACTTTCCCGCCATCTTCGAGGCGATGTACACCCCGAGTATGATCCATCCGCTGTTCAGCACGCTCTTTCCGAAGAGTCCGAACCCGAACATGGTGAACACTGCGGCGATGGTCGGTCCCGCAAGGGAGACCGAAGAGAAGCGAACCACAAGAAGTCCCATGAGGGCAACAAGGGATGCATTGAGCAGTGCCCCTCCCACACCGAAGGTGGTATAGTCCTGAATCAGCCTTCCCGGAACGCTCTGTATCGTGATGAACGAGGAGAAGGTCTCTCCAACTCCCTGTTCTATCATTCCGAGAGCCGTTGCGATGAGCAGAAACAGTCCGATCAGTATATATCTCTGCCTTTCCTGTCTTTCGTAATCCATGTACACCCCTTTAGAGTGATCATCATACACACAGACCTGCCCGAATTCAACAGGAATTCACGGGCAGGTCGAATGATTCTTCGTCTGTAATTAGAGGGAATTGATCAGGAGGGGAAGAAGACCCCATCTGACGTACGCCAGGGAAGCGGCGATCATCAGTATTGCAGCAAGGTAGCCGCCTAGAAGGATTGCATTGCTTTTTTTCATTCTATATTTCCTTTATCTGTTTTTGCATGAGGGAGAATCTCATCAAGCGAAAGTCCCAGCTGCTGCATCTGTGAGAAGAAGGAGGGAACGTCGTTTTCCAGAAATTCCTTCTGCTTTTTCTTCATTACGATCTGGAATGCATCCTGGTCTGTGAAGTACCCGATGCCTCTTTTATTTTCTATCACGCCTTCCTCCTGAAGTATCATGTAGGAGCGGGTCACTGTGTTGGGGTTCACCTCAAGAGCTACCGCCATGTCCCTCACGGAAGGTATCCGTGAGCCGTTTTCATATTCTCCATTCAGGATCTTCTGATACAGCAGTTCAGCTATCTGAATGTAGATCGGGGTATTGTTATTGAATAGCATCGGTTGCCTCTACCTCCTTTAATCTGAAGTAGGCTGCGGTGTAGCAGAAGAGGGGGAGCAGAGCGAAGTAGATGATATTTCCCACTATCTCCCAGGTACCGTAGGGGAATGCATAGCCGCTGGAGAAATAGAGCTGGAATTCCTGAGAAAGCTCCCAGCCTCTGAAGAAGGAGGCGAAGAAGAGTCTCATGAAAAGCATACCGAACAGTGAGAAACTGAAGAGAATGCCGAGGACCGAAATGATAGTCTTGAAGAAGTGAACCTTTCTGAAATAGATGCTTCCGAGAAAGAAGACTGAGGAGACTGTCAGGTAGTGGAAATAGCTGATGATGTGGCTGCGGGTGAACGGGTTGAACAGTTCCATCGGCTGACGGAAGATCAGGTAGAAAAGGGGTTCGAGAATAAGGGAAGTAACTGTGAACAGGAGTGTGAGTGCAAGAGGATATATCACAGCGGTGATCAGTGCACGTGAAAAGAATTTCTCGAAGGGATCTGCCGGCAACATCAGGAACTGGTGGTTCTTGATTCTGCTGTAGAGGTCATCGTGGAACATCAGAGAGGTGAATATCATACCGCCGAGGAAGAGGAATCCGTAGAAGAGTCCGGTGTAGGTGTCTTCAGTCTGATTGTGGAAGTATCGGAACAGGACTCCGTCGATAATAGCGGATGCGGCGATGATTCCAACTATGGTGACGATATAGGTGATGAGGGATTTTCTGTCATCCTCAAGGTCTCGGATAAGAACGTACGGTAGTCTCATTTCATACCTCCTTCTGTACTGAATACGTGTGGGTTTGTGATGACGGCATTGAAGAGGAACTCGATGTCGAGTCCTTCCGACTCTGCCATATCCTCTTTCCTGTAGAGACTGCGGTAGCCGAGTCCCGTATTCTCAGTGTAGATGGGTTGGGGTGCAGAGGGGACGGCAGCTGTTGAGCGCACGGACATGCTCTCTTCGATGTCGGCAATGTATCTGTTCATTACTACTTTCTGGTCATGAAGGATGATCAGCGGATCGATCAGGTGTTCCATATCACGCACCTGGTGAGTGCTGATGATGATAGTTCTATCATCGTTCATAGCGGATGATACCGTTCTTCTGAACTGGCTCTTGCTCGGTATGTCCAGCCCGTTCGTCGGTTCATCCAGAATGACCATGCACGTGTTCGAAGCGAGGGCGAAGGCAAGGGTGAACTTCTTTTTCTGACCGAAACTCATCTTGGTCAGCATCTGCTGCATATCGATATGGAGTTCATCACAGTAGTGCTTCATCTGCTCTCTGCTGAATTCGGGATAGAAGGGAGCGTAGACGTCCACATAACGTGTTCCTTTCATTGCAGGAAGGGCAAACTCTTCGGGAACGAAGGATATCTGTTCAAGAAAGGAAGCTTCCCTCTTTTCGGGCGTATGCCCCATTACATTGATCGCTCCGCCCTGAGAGAACAGCTGTCCGGTCACGAGTTTGAGCAGTGTGGTCTTTCCCGCTCCGTTCAGCCCGAGAAGGCCGTAGATATTGCCTTGTGTAAGGTTGAGTGACAGAGACGAGAAGAGTCTCTCATTTCCGTACTGGAATTTCATTGACTCAATCTGTATCATATACACCTCCAAGTTTTAGTGTCTTAATTAACTAATACACTAAGAGCGCAGAACTGTCAAGGGGGAGATTTGAATATTTTACAAAACCTTGTATACTCCAATCAATAACGGAAGAGGAACAAAACTCATGAGCGAAAAACGAGAGTCCATCATCAAGGATATCCAGTACTATAAATTCAGTGCCTACGGTTTCCTGAAGAACCTGAAATTCTTCGAACCGTTTCTCATTCTCTACTTTCTTGAAAAGGGGATTTCCTACTTTGAGATAGGCACTCTGTATGCAGTGAGAGAGATACTGGTTAATATCTTCGAGATTCCCAGCGGTATCGTTGCTGATGCCTTCGGCAGACGCCGGACCATGGCCTTCTCCCTCGCAGCCTACATCCTTTCCTTCATCATATTTTTCTTCTCCGATGTCTATCTCGCCCTCATCGGTGCGATGTTCTTCTATGCGATAGGAGATGCCTTCAGGACGGGGACGCACAAGGCGATGATCTATTCCTACATCAACGAGAACGGGATGGGACACCTCAAGGGACTCTACTACGG
Source organism: Sphaerochaetaceae bacterium (assembly GCA_963677695.2). Classification (GTDB taxonomy): domain Bacteria; phylum Spirochaetota; class Spirochaetia; order Sphaerochaetales; family Sphaerochaetaceae; genus SABI01. The sequence continues at coordinate 1,453,926 of CAXXUJ010000001.1, forward strand.
TCATACCCGCTCCTGGTCTCAGATCGGTTCAGCTATCAGCGCCCTCATCGCTGCAGCTCTCGTATTCTACTCAGGCTCGTATGCTCCCGTCTTCCTTTTCACCCTCATTCCCTATGTGATTGACTTCTTCCTCATTCTCAGCTATCCGTCATGGCTTGACGGGACGGGGGAACACAAAGGCAAGAGACTGAAGGAAATCTTCGCTTCAATGTTCAGCGCTCTCGGTACGAGTCTGAAGCATCCGGATCTGATGAAGGGGTTTCTCAACCAGTCTCTCTACTCGGGCTACTACAAGGCTCTGAAGGATTACATTCAGCCGATGATTGTAGCTCTCTCCCTTGCCGCCCCCTTTCTTACCTCGCATGATGAAGTGCAGAGATCGGCATTCTTTACAGGTATCATCTACTCTCTACTCTACTTCGGGACCTCGTATGCCTCAAAGTACGCTTCGAGAGTCGCTTCCCGGTTTTCATCAGAAGGGAGAGCCCTCAATTCTTTCTTCGCGATCGGCGCCTGGTGTGCCGTCGCAAGTGCCGTTGCCTATTTCTTTGCGGTTCCTCTTGTCTCAATCCTTCTTTTCTTCGGTATCTACATCATAGAGAACATACGGAAACCTGTGGGTCTTTCCTACCTTTCCTCATTCATGGACGAGAAGGTACTGGCCTCATCTCTCTCGATCGAATCACAGCTGGAAACCCTCTTCGCAGTCCTGTTCTCCCTTATTGTAGGTGCTCTGACTTCCCTTTGGTCGCTTGAGATTGCGCTCCTTGCAACCTCCCTCCTTCTTCTTATGTCCAGTTTCCTGTTGAGATTGAGAGAAAAATAGGAGGAATTTACCAGAACTTTACCGAATCATCATGGCGGTGGGGAAAGCTGTATGTATACTGGTATTATCAGAGGTGGAAAGATGGCAAAGATATTTGTAGTAGAAGATAATGCAGGACTGAGTGACGCGATCGTTTCGTATCTCTCTATCGAAGGACATGACCCTGTACTGTTCGACCATCTGCAGGGTTTTGTGGACTCGGCGGTGATGGCTATGCCTGATCTTGTCATTCTTGATGTGATGCTGCCGGACGGGAACGGATTCTCTGCAGCAAGGCAGCTGAAGGCTAAAGCCGATATCCCCATCATCTTTCTCACTGCCCGCTCGAGCGAATCGGACAGGATCACGGGGTTCGAGCTCGGAGCCGATGATTATGTGGTGAAACCCTTTTCCATGCGGGAGCTGATGCTGAGGGTGAGATCCCTTCTTGCCCGCACCTCGCCGAAGGTTGACGGGGAGGGGGATGAGCCTCTCATCTACACATTTGCTGATGAGCAGGGATCCTCTCATACGCTGGAATTCGATGAAAAGATTCATACGCTCACTCATGATGGAGACATCGTACGCCTGACCGCTGCAGAGTGGAAGATCCTGCATCACCTGGCAACACACCACGCAACACTTATAACCAGAGAACAGATTCTCGGTCAGTGTCTCGATTACCTTGCAGAAGGATCGGAGCGGAGTGTGAATACTCATATGAAGAATATCAGGGCTAAACTGAATAAGGTGAACTGGGTCGAGACTGTACGTGGTTTCGGATATCGTTTTGTCGGAGAGATGAAAGCATGACGCTGGTTAAGAAGACATTTCTGGTTTTTTCTCTCTCGTTTCTTCTTCAGATCCTCCTCGTCGGCCTGCTTGTCACCTTCGGTTTCAACCAGTCTATGGGACAGTGGGAAAAGATACGACGGGATGAGTCTGCAGCCATCGCGAAAGAGGTCCTTTCACTTGCTGATAGCGAAGCTGTTTATATCGACGCTCCCTGGCCAATCATGATCTACGATGAGAATCAGGAGATCATCGGAAGTTCCCAGGCCCAGCGGTCGATGGGTCGAATGGCAGGTAGAAATTCGTTCGGAGCGAAAATGCCGGTGTACGAAGGATCTGCAATCATTGGGTATTACGCCATTAATATTGATCAGTTCAAGGATGATGTCGCCAATGAGGCGCTCTTCTCTTCGATGCTGAGAATTTCATTCGTCGCTTTCGGTGTGTCGCTCCTTATCTCTTTCCTTGCAGCTTATCTCTTCTCCCGATCCATTTCCAAACCTGCCGATATACTTTCTTCTCATTTAAGAGAGATGAGTGAAGGCAACCTTGATGAGGAGGTGAAGATCACCGGAGATGCCGAGCTTGTCGGGGTCGGCAGCTCGGTGGAGACGCTGCGGAAAAGGATGATCCATGAGCAGGGGCTGAGGGCTCAGTGGGGACAGGATATAGCACACGACCTACGGACTCCGGTAGCATCCCTTACCTCTCAGGTGGAGGGAATGGCCGATAATGTTCTGAAGCCGAACCCTCAGAGGTTCGAGATGATGCTCAAGGAACTGAAAAGGATAGAGTCCCTGATAGGGGATCTGGAGACCCTCATGAAACTGGAGTCTCCCGAGATTTCGGTCGAAAAGGATTCCATAGTGACTGAAAGTCTTCTTTCCGATATCACAGCAGTGTTCACCCCCCTTGCTGAAAGTCGTGGAAACACCTTCTCGGTTCAAAGTAATCTTCCCTCCTTCAGCGGGGATGAATCGCTCATCGCCCGCGCTCTAGGGAACCTGGTGATGAATGCCATTCGTTACAGTGATGAGAAGAGTGTGATCACAATTTCAGCCATGCAGGAAGATGAGCATGTCTCTCTTCGGGTCAACAACAGGGGTCCTGTCATTTCACCCGAAGAGAGCGAGAAGATATTCGACCGGCTGTACCGGGGAGAATTTGCACGAAATACTACCGGTACCGGCCTGGGACTCACGATTGTCAGCCAGATCGCATCACTTCATGATGGATCTGTCCGACTTGAAAGCGATGAGAAGAATGGAACCACCTTCACCATTTCATTTCCTCTCTCACAGGTCATTGAGCCTGTAGAGCCGTAATGAAGAGGAACCTGTCACTGCCATGTAGTTCCCTTTCGGAGCGAGGGTAGCTGATACTCCGGAAAGCTTCGGCAGTACAGCGGACGTTTCGTTCACAATAGGAACTCCCTGAATGATATCAAAGGGAGTGATCTTCATCTCTTCCCCATCCTCTATCATCCAGCCCATTGAGCAGGTGGAATTGAATACAGCCTCCTTCATGGCAGCTGTGGAGAGCCCTATCTGCTGTTCATATGTATGGGAGTACCGACCGTTGTTGTAGGTAAACAGATGCCATCCCTTGTCCGTGAGAAGCTGCAGCTTTTCATTGATGATGAATCCCTTTTCTATAGTCCCGTAGGTCTTGTCGAGCAGATCATTGCTCCTCAGCAGGACCGTCGGTCTGTTCTCGCCGTCGTACACGATCCTGTAGGTGTGGAATGTATTGTTGGAAGGACATGCCACGACCAGGGTATTGAAAGCTTCGGATATAGTGATGCTCTTTCCATCTTTGACTGTCTGGAAGAGTCCGGCGAGTTTGATGGAGAGCTGCAGTGTGAACTTGCCCCCCTCATATGTGAATGCATGCACCTTGGATGTAACACGGTCCACAAAATAGAGATTGTTCGTCACAGGATCGATAACGATGTTTGAGAGACTTTCTCCCCAATTCTGTCCATCCGACCCGACAGCGTCACTCTTTACGAGAGAGCCGTCCTCACTGTCATATCTGTAGACCGTAAAGACTCCAGTTGATGAATTCACGGTAAATACCAGGTTGTCATCACTGTCGTACGCTATAGAGGTGATTCCCTGGGTCGGGTAGGGATCGCTCTTATAACTCCCTCCTGTGGAGGTGTAGGAATTGACTACACTGAGTGCGTCATTCTTCACATCGCACACCTGAAGACCATTGTTTCCAGCTAGGAGAAGTCTGCCGTCGAGAAGAAATCTGGCCTTCTGTATCGAATTCAGGTAGAGAGAGCGCCCCTCCTCATCAGAAGAGGGGTCACTGTAAGAGGAGACAAGGGCGGGGACTCCGTCGGTCTCGCCGACCGATACCTGAAAGGAGTGGGTGTCTGCACCCACGGTGAGAACTTCGGATCCCCTGGCCACGGCATCGAGTCTGTGAGGCCCGGTATAGGTTGAGAATGTGATGGAAGAGCCAGTTCCCATGATACTCCCGTCCAGATACCAGGTCACATCATAGGGAGAGTGAGCAGGCTCTGAGGTCGTGTACGTGGCCGTCATCTCCTTGTTCGGTGCAACCACCTCTTCGACACCTCCGATCTTTCCTTCAATCTTCGCTCCAAGCGGATTTGTGATGGTTAATCCTGTCGCTTCCTGAGTTATTTTATGAACATCAAGGATGACCTCGGCGACAGTTTTCTTCTGGTCAAGAACTCGTATGATATCGATACCACCCGCTATGAGGACATTATTGCTCAAGACGTTGTAATGGATTTCATAGATACCCGCAGGATAGCTGTCCGAGAAGCTTGCTGTGCAGGCATTCTCATCCACAGTGACAGATTTGCTCACATCGGTGACGATCTCCTTCTGATCCCGTACACTCATCTCCACTTCGATATCTTCGAACACTTCAGATCCCCAGGAGAGTCCGATTTCCATCGATCCGACCCCATAGAGGGTATCCACCGGGATTTCGACACTGTTGGCCTTGGTTGTGAGCTGGAATGTTGCCTCACCTGTAGCCAGAGGCGTTCCCTGCTGGTTCACTCCGGTGACCTTCAGTTTCCACGTCCCGATCATGAGGCCGCTGATCTCAACCTGAGGGCTGTGAGATGTAATACTCAGTGTCTGATCGCTCGGCCCTGTCCCCTCTATGATGTATCCATAGATCTCGAGACCTTCCCCCAAAGGAGAGTAGAGAGTCCTCATCGATGAAACCCGGTCTGTCAATCTGAGCCTCAGGGATGCGGTTGTTGCAGTCTCCTCACAGGAAATGAAGAGAACTGTCACGATAACAATAGACATCAACAGTAATGGTATGATTTTTTTCATGTTGAACCTCCGATGATGTTATCGCGTCGAAGATTGTTCTGCTTTGCATGTTTGTTGATTTTTCTGAAGTCACGGAAAAGAAGCATGAGAAGAACGAGATCTATTTATATGTTCAGGTGAGATTTGCCGGGAAGATAATTTTTTTTCAGAGAGGTATGAGAAATATTTGTTCTCAGTCGACCCTGATCCTGTATTTCATGAGAAGGTCTTTCGGCTGATAGGTCATCTTCGCCTGCCTGAGCCCGGGGATGCCGAGGTCCTGTTCCCTGTTGACCGTTGTGATGTTCTCAGGGAGGAGGGATACACAGGCTCTGTTGATATATTGATAGACACCTTTATAGGTTGTGAGGGCTTTTTCTATATGGACGATGAAGGTGTCATTCGAGGTGAATTCACCGAGGGTGAAGGCAATGGGAGTATCCTTGGAATAGAGCACATAGCCTGAAAGTGAAAGGAGCTCGTGGTTTTCGATGGCAAGCCTGGTCGCCAGGTAATCCTCCACTACATCCTTTCCTTCTGCCCACTGATCAAGGACAGAGATCATGTCGGAAGCAGGTGCGATATGTGTAGGTATGATGATTCTCTCGGGGTGTTCCTTGATGAATCGGTTCACATGCGCCATTTTCTTATGAAGGACCTGACCGCTCAGGTCGATGAGTGACTTTCTATCATACAGGTAATCGGCATTGTCCCTGTCTTCCTCGAGCTTGAAATGAAAACCGTCTGATTTCAGCTGCTGTTTCCATATTCCTTCAAGCTGACCTGCAATGGTATTGATCTCAGTAACTGTTCCTCTGAGCTGTTTAATGATCTCTTTCCCCGGGTACCCGGCAGGGATCATGGCGAAGAGGGTTTCCTGGTCTCCGCTTCTATCCTTTCCGATGAACAGGAAGGCTTCTTCACCCGCCTGATCAATATAGCTGCTCACGGTGTATTCCCGTTTCTTTGTGAAGGGGAGGAGGGAGGCCATTGAGTATTCACTTATGTGGTGACGATGTTTCAGCAGGAAAGGTTGCAGAATATTCTTATGTCTGATAGAGAGATCAACTGAATCGGGGAACCTTGGTATCGTGAGCATACAAGAGAAGATACTACCGAAAAAGTATAGAATCAAGCACAATTCTCCTCTTTTTCACCTGTTCTTTTAGCCCCACTGGAGTTATGTTCTTTCATCTGCTATAGTGAGCGGCATGAAAGTACTGATAAGACTTCTGATGCTTGCTCTCTTCGCAACTGTGATCTTCATTCCTAGAGGAATGATCCCTATGTGGGCCTACTGGTCCCTCTTCATTCTGCTCTTCTTTGTTCTCTTCCTGTATTACAGAATAGAGTATGGGGTTTCTCTGAGAGCTGTTTCCTCCCTGGTTCAGGGGAAGATTCGGTACAGCTGTTTTATCGCGAAAGTTCCTCCCATGAGTTCCGAGGACCTGATCAGGGGGAGATTCATTGTCACTGACGATGCATTCGAACTCTATCAGAAGGGATCCCCGGCACGATTGGTCTGGTCCAGATCTATCGATGAGGTGGAATCGATAGAGACTGCCAAGGTCGTCGGCCTGAGAAATGGCTTCCATATCAACCTGAAGGATGGGAACAGGGATTCGTTCGTCGTGTTCAGGCATGAAAAGATATATGCTGAGCTTATCGAAGCTCTCGGCTGGAAGGCTGACTGACCACCTTCAACTAGTGTACATAAACGATTGAGACCTCTTTTACCGTAGTGTTAGATTCACTGGTACACGGGTATGGAGGTGAATCGTGAAACTGTTTACTGCAACTCTCTGTCTCTTTTTCCTTGCATCGGGAGTCTTCGCTGCCGATGGGGATGAACTCACAATCAACGTATCGGTAGATACTTCATCCCTCCGATCTCTGTTCATGCCGTCTCTCTACATCTCGGGCGATCTTCAGGTGACAGCAGGGGATATAGGTTTCTCTTTACCTCTCACGTTCATTGCGGATGGAACCGGAGGGGATGAGAAACTTTTCGATCTGGGTCTCCATCTTGAAATTTTTCCATTTTCGAAAGGGCTGTTCTATTCGATAAGCCTCATTGAAACGGTTATCTTTCTCGGCCCCTACATGCCTGAAAGTCGTGTTCATACAATGAACGAGATGTCACTCGGGTACGTACTCCCCCTTATGAAAGGTCTTTCCCTCGTCCCCCGGCTTCGTGTCCGTAACCTGTCGGGAACCTTCACTGAAGAACTTGAGTATATCCAGGGATTCGTCCCCGGGTACACCATGGTTGATGCAGCTGTATCGATTCGCTGTACGGCGGCTTTGTTCAATACAGATTTCTAACATGTAAGGAGGAATGAACATGGTAAGAAGAAAAGATCGCATCATGACATCGATTGTGTCGATCTATGTCATGATCTCAATCATCGGATGCACTTTTGCCTGGGAGGCAATCCCAAATGCATCCTTCAATGCCGAAGATTTCATGGACCCGGTGGCATCTGCAGTGGATGAGCATTACCGTATCATAGAACCTGTGCTCATGGAGCACGATGAATCGTTCAAGGCTCTGCGTACTGCCCGGGGTGAAATGCCGAGCGGACGCGAGGTTGTTGAGAATATGCTTGAAGAGCAGAAGGGGGAGGAATACCTGAGATTCACCTATACGCTTCTCAATTCCTCTGATCATCAGGACGTTCTTCAACAGGCGCAGCAGCTGATTCCCGAAGAAGAATATGAGAAGCTCCTTGAAGAGGTTGATAGGACGACCAGAGGGTTCAACTCATTCGGAGAAGAGGTCTTGAGGGATCTCCCTCCGAGTCAGGAAGCGGCGTTCCTGAGGGACCTTCAGAAACTGATGACGAAATCGATCGTGCTGCTCGTTGCAGGTATTGTCTATGCAGCGATTCCCGGTTTCATCTTCTGGGGAAAAGTGACTGCAGCTGCCGCCATTTCCATTGCTGCCGGGGTTCTGGCTACGACGATTCTTGCGCTGTACCGTTACTATACCCTGGATGAAATGTCCATGGCCGAGTCCTTTCAGGAGTGGATAACCGATGTGACGACCGATTCCTCTGCGGCGTATGCCGTAGCAGCGAGTATGATCACTGTCGGGAAGTCTATGGGGCATAATGCAGTGGTGACAGGGCTCATTCTTGTGGTCTTCGCCATTTATAACGTTATCGACATGGTAAAACCGATGCTCGATACCTACAACTTTGATGCATGAGCCCGAGGCGCTGTTGTGAAGGTTCCTTCACAACAGCAACACCTCCCTCTTGTTGCCTTTATGGAGTTGTGGAATAATGGTTGGTACTACGATACCAGGGAGTTTTTTTATGTCCACAGACTTTCTAAAAGATACGATTCTTGCCTCGTTTCTCCGATACGCGAGAGTAGATACGATGAGTGATCCTCATGTGACCTCTGTTCGGCCTACAACAAAGGGGCAGATGGTTCTTCTCGAGCTGCTAGAGAAGGAGCTGAGAGCTATGGGTGTAGAGGAGATGTTCATGGATCCGGCAGGATACCTGATTGCAAGAATCCCCTCCAATGTCTCACAGGAAGTGAAGCCGATAGGGTTCATGGCTCATGTGGATGTCGCAGATGATGTCCCCGGTAACGGGGTGAAGCCTCAGGTCATTCATTCCTACGATGGGAAGGATATCAGACTGAGCGACGAAATTGTCATCAGCGATCCTGCGCTTCAGAATCATATCGGGGAGACTCTCGTGACCTCTGATGGAACGACTCTCCTTGGAGCCGATGACAAAGCCGGTGTTGCGATACTGATTGCAGTTGCAGGATACCTTCTCACCCATCCCGAGATTGAACACGGGGAGGTCGAATTCATCTTCACCTCCGATGAAGAAACCGGCGGAGGTATGGATGCATTTCATCTCGAGAACATTCATAGTGAAGTGTGTTATACCCTTGATGGTGGTCCCGCTGGAGAAATCGAAGCAGAATGCTTCAATGCGGCAACAGTCCATGTCACCTGCAAGGGCGTTCCCTATCATCTGGGTGCAGCAAGAGGTCGAATGGTGAACAGCGTCTCTATGGCGACCCGTTTCATCTCTTCACTCCCTCCTCAGGAATCTCCTGAAGCTACCGACGGACGCTATGGCTACTATACAGTGGATGAGATCAAAGGAAAAATAGAAGAAACGACATTCCTCTGCTATGTGAGAGATTTTGACGCACACAGGTTTCAGGAAAGGATTGAGACACTCGAGGAACTGGGGAAGATGATTGAAAGAATTTTTCCGGGAGGGAAAGTTACAACCGAAGTCAACCATTCCTATTCGAATATGGCTGATGGAATAGCTGCACACCCGGGAGTGATGGAATCGATCTTTGAAAGTGGAAAGAAGGCAGATATCCCTCTCCACCTGAAAGTCATCCGGGGTGGAACGGACGGTGCCCGCCTGACAGCGATGGGAGTGCCGACACCCAATATCTTCACCGGCGGACATAACTATCATTCAAAATATGAGTGGCTTGCATTACGTGATGCATCCTCTTCTGCACGTCTGGTCACTCAGATCATTTCGTACTGGGTATCATGAAGAGAATAGTTACACTCACATTACTGCTTATTTTTATCCCTCTGTGTGTTCTCTTTGCATCTCAGGAGACTCTGGAAAATAAACTGAATAGTCTGATTCCTTCCTACCTCTCCTATATGGATGAAAGAGCGGGAAAGATCACTTGTTCTATTCTTTCTCTGGAGCAGGAGGAGGTTTCCTGGAGCGACATGCCTCTGGTCAGCTCAGATATTCTTTTCACTTTCAATGAGATGAGCATCCAGAAAAGCATCATGTTTCTCCTCCATGAGAATGAGGTGGTGGAGGATGTCTACACGAAAGAAACCGAGGCCCTGCTTGCCGAGGTCGGAAGATATTTTTTCCCGCTCACCGATTCTCAGCTTGTACTGAGGTATGATCGGGGCGCTCCCCTTTTTACAAAGAGTGATGATCCCGATCTCGCACGGCCGGGAGATCTTCTTGCCGTCAAGGATTCATCTCAGACACTCCTTGCATTGCTGAGAGTAGATTCCACTGCCAAACAGACACGCTTCCTTTCAGTCGAGTGGGCTCAGAGGGAGCTTGCAGACACCATGCCTCTTACCCCGTATGAGAACCATGAGTTCACGATGCACGTCAGTGCATCCTTGGACTCACTCTCTCTCAATCCCTCTTACAGATGGAATTTGATTCCATCCTCCTATGCATCCTTTCATACTGGGCTGCTTGCCTCCTTCGATTCTACCGGTCAGATACTGATCAGTCCGACCGTAGGAGTGACAGGTGAAGTTCTCATGTCGCAGTTGTTCCCTTCATGGACGCACAGCGCCTGGTATTCCAGATTCTCAGTAAGAGGAAGCATCGATGCAGGGGTAGGCGTACTGATCTCCACTTCAGTGCATCCTGCGCTTGTCAGCGAGTTGAGTGGTGAAATAGGTTATAGATTCTCACCATCTCTTGTATCAGGTATAGGAGTTGCCTACCGGGTATCGAAGGATCTGAGTGATGATGTTTCATACATCTCGACACCCTCTATCGGTCTCATCTTTGGGGTGCGCTTATGAGAAGAGGGAATGGGATATTCCACCATACATTCTGGATTCTCCTCATCTTCTTCCTTCTCCTTATTTTCAGCGGCTGTTCAAGTATTCAGTCGATCATCCGTTCCAGCATTGAAGATACTCCGATCTGGGTATTTGAACCTCGGGTATCGAAGGAACGGATTCCTTTCGTTGGAACGGGAACCGGCACTGATGTGCGCTCCGCACGGGTTCATGCATATGAGTCGGTGCTTTCACAGCTCTCTGACTATCTGGGGAAGGATGTGATGAATACCTATATCGCCCAGCTCAGTCAGAGAAATGCCATCGATGCGTATAATCTGAATATTACAAGAGAGTATGTGAAAGAGGGGATAGAGAGTGTAACGGTTCACCTCCTTGCTGTTGCTGACCGATCTGCGGTTGAGGCTGACAGAAGCGAATTGCTCGTTGAAATTGAAAAGACGAAGGCGAAGATTTCAGCCCTTCAGGCGTCAGCAGGAACAGCGCTTCGGGAAAACAGGGACGGGGATGCTGTCAGTGACTATTTTTCCATTATCGCTCTCGCATCTACCATCGTTGGATCGCAGGGGGATGATTATTATGACAGCGCAGTGGGAAATATCATTTCCATCGCAGAAAAAATAACTATTGTCCCTGTGGAAGGTCTTTCCGATGCCTTTTATGTGCAGCGGGGTTCAAAGGCGATCGCTCCCAAGGTAGAGGGTATTCCTCTTATCTTCTCCATCAAGGTCAAAGATGCGATGAACAATGGTTATACTGACACAATTACTTCTACCAGTGATGGAGACGGGATCGTCAGATTCATTAATACGAACAGCTCGATGCTTTACAAGGGGACGTATCAGGTTTCTCTTGATGCCGGCAGGCTGCTTTCCGAAGTTGCTTTCCTGAGGGAAGCCGACCGAACGAGAATTGAGGATCTCATCTCAAGCAGTACCATCTCAGTTCCGTATACACGGACCTATACCTTGGGTACGAACCGGTTGTTGGTGGCACTTGGAGAGTACTCCATTCGAGGTTCCCTTCTCGAATCCCGTACAGCAGAAGCGATTCTGACTGAGTACCTTTCAGGGTACGGGTTTGCCTTCTCTTCCGTTCATGATTCTATCAGGGAAGATGATGAAGATTTCTTCGCGGAACTCACGAGAGGGGGAGCCGGAAGCTCCGATATCGTACTGTACGGAAAGGTAGGTGTGGTTGCCTTCACCACTTTGAGTGATTCCCTCTCAGTGAAAGTTGCGGGAGAAATGTCGATTTATCGGGTGTCAGACCAGCAACTTCTGGGAACCACGGGGATGGTGAATGCTGTAGGACGCGGCAAGGATCAGGAGTCGGCTCTCTCAGATGCATTTGCCATGTACGGAAGAGAGATCGCAGCCCTGCTGAAACGCTTTCTACTTACATGAAACTCTGAGGGAAGTCAGTGATGATTCCATCTGGAGCGTAATCGAGAGGTGATGGGATCGGATCTCCCCAGATCAGTACATGATGTCCTTTTAAGAACTTTCTGCTTAGACTAAGCAGGGATGAATGGGGTTTGAGGACATCGCAGTTGACAAGGAATCGTCCGTTCCCATGTTGTAAGAAGCGGGGGACTCCCTCCCCCTCACTGTAGATGAGTCCCGTAGGAATCTCTTTAATCCCCAATCTTTTCCACAGTATGAGAGCAAGGGGATTGAAGGAAGAGATCATGACTTTCTTCTCCATGCCATACCTTTTGATAATTGCTGAAGTCTTTCTGATGAGTGAAGGAGAGGGAATCGTTTTCGGTTTGAGTTCTATATCGAAATAGAGGGAGGAGGAAAAACTGGAGATGACATCCTCAAGGAGAGGAATCCTGTTTCCAAGTGACCGCTCCTCTTCATCCTTACCTATCCTCCGTTTTTTCAATACCTCCCAGCTGAGCTCCTCTACTTTTCCACCCTCTCCTGTCATCCTCATGAGGTCACTGTCATGTATCACAACAGCCTCACCCGTTAAGCAGAGATGGACGTCAAGTTCCACCCCCTGCACGCCGTTGTCGGCGCAGTTCTGGAATGCTTCCATTGAGTTTTCAATATTCCCGTTCATGTTTCCTCTGTGGGATAATACGAACGGTCTTGCCAGGTCGGGGAAGAGCGGACGTCTGTTCACAGCGCGAACTCCCTTAAGAGGGATATCTCCTCGCTCCAGATGTCAGGCTCTGGAGTTTCAAGTATAAGGGGAATTCCCTGGAATCGGGAATCTTTCATGAGGGCTCTGAATCCTTCGATGCCGATATTTCCTCTTCCTAAGGGTGCGTGACGGTCAACATGGGAATCGAACTCACTCTTCGCATCGTTGAGGTGCATGCCCATCAGTTTGTCGAAACCTATGAGTGAATCGTATCGGTTCATCACTTCGTGGAAACCTTCCACTGTTCTTATATCATACCCTGCGGCGAAGATATGGCAGGTATCGATACAGACACCGACACGTTCTTTTTTCTCAACCTTATCTATGATATAGGCAAGTTCCTCAAACGTTCTTCCTAAGGCTGAACCTTGTCCTGCCGTTGTTTCCATGACTGCATAGACTCCAGGCACCTCTGATAACGCTCTGTCGATCTCCTGTGCTATCAGGTCCATCGATTCCTCTGGGGAAACCTGTTTCAGGTGAGCTCCGGGATGGAAATTGAGACGGTCGAGCCCGAGAAGGGAAACTCTGTGCATCTCATCGATAAAGGCATCGCTGCTTTTCTTCCTTTTCTCCGGATCGGGATTCCCGAGGTTGATCAGGTAGCTGTCGTGTGTCAGTACCTGCTGGGCTGTGTAGCCTGCTGTTTCCATGCTCTCTTTAAATAGAGCGATCTTCTCCTCGGTGAGAGGAGGAACTTTCCATTGTTTCTGATTCTTTGTAAAAAGCGCGAAGGCGTTCGCCCCTATTTCCTGAGCTCTCAGGACAGCCTGTTCTATTCCCCCTGATGCGCTCACATGTGCTCCGATATAATGCATACGGCTGTTCTCCTTCAGTGCACAAGGTATGCAAAGCTCGAAGGGTTGTCAATCAACATATCCTCATGCTACCTTCTTTCAGATGGAACGAAAGGAGAGATGAGTGAGTAAAACGTCTTTCACACAGGGTGAGAAAAGGACTCCGGGAACAGAAGTGAACGGATTTATCCTTCAGTCAGTGGATGTCCTTGATGATTATCATGGGTATGGATACCACTATCACCACAGAATCACAGGGATGGAAGTCTATCATATTTCGAATGATGATCCGGAAAATTTCTTCTCCTTTATTTTCAGAACTCCGGTTCAGGACGACTGCGGGACACCCCATATCATAGAGCACTCGGTATTAGCCGGCAGCGGCAATTACCCGGTGAAGGATCCCTTCATGTCGCTTCTCAAGGGAAGCGCCCAGACCTTCATGAATGCGATGACGTATCCCGATTTTACAGCTTATCCTGCGGCTTCGGTTGTAAAGCAGGATTTCACGAACCTGTTCAATGTCTATGCCGATGCGGTGTTCAATCCCCTTCTTAAAACGGAAACCTTCTGGCAGGAGGGTATCCGCATCACCGCTGACGAGGATGGGAATCCCCGGTATGAAGGGGTTGTGTTCAACGAGATGCTCGGTGAGATGAGTGACCATGACTCCATCGTTTCCCGCGGCAGCGTACGCCACCTTTTCCCCGACACTCCCTATCTGTATGAATCGGGAGGCGACCCTGCTTCTATCGTGAATCTCACCTACCAGAAATTCAAAGCCTATTACAGTACCTACTATCATCCGAGCAACTGCAGACTCTTCTTCTACGGCGACGAGAACATTGATGAGTACCTGCTCCACCTCAATCATCACTATCTTGAAGAGTACTCAGCTCAGAAGTCCGCAGGGGCCACTCAGGCTCCTAACCGGTGGAAGAAGGAGAGAGAGCTGACAATCACCGCTCCTACGATGGATACTCAGGATGAAAAGCGCAGTGCTTCGGTCACGTTCAACTGGGCTACAAGCGGTGTGGAGGATCCGATTGAGGTCATTACCCTCTCTCTTCTCACCGATATTCTTCTCGGAAACCCGGGAGCTCCTCTCTATCAGGCAATTATCGAATCTTCACTTGCAAAGGATATATCCCAGGTGTCGGGTATGGAGACCTCCTTCAGGGTCATGCCCTTCACCGTAGGATTCAAAGGAATAGATCCTGATGATGCTCAGAAGGCGAGAGCTGTCGTGTTCAAGACACTCGAGGATCTGGTCAAGAACGGTATCGATGAAACTCTCGTAGAGAACTCCATCAAACGGCAGGAATTCGCCCTTCAGGAGATCACCGGCTCCATTCCCATGGGTCTGCGTGCCATGAACCGCTGTATCCGCGGCTGGCTGAACGATTCCATCCCTTCCATCTCTCTTCAGATAGGAGAAGCCCTGAAAAAGGTGAAAGAACTTGTCGCAGAGAGACATGTAAAGAGCGGACACCTTTTTGCAGCAAAAGAAGGAAGCGGCGGAAAAGGGTACTTTGAACAGTGGATCGAAGATAACCTTCTCAATAATCCTCATATGCTGACACTGATCGTGAAGGGCGACCCTTCCTTCAGCGAAATACTCGGTGAGCAGATCAACGGGGGACTGGAACCCTACAGAGCGGATCCTGAGAAGCTCGAGAAAATCAGCAGGGAATCAGAGAGATTTGCAGAGTATGAAGAGACGGAAGACAGGAAGGAAGACCTTGATAAGATACCTGCCCTTTCCAGAGATGACGTCAATCAGCCTGTAAGGCGGTTTGATCAGGAGGAAGTTGTGATTCAGGGTGTCCCCATCCTCCTTCAGAGTATGCATACCAATGGTGTGATATATGTTGATGGGATGTTTGATATCCGTGACCTGAATGAAACAGAACTGAAAATCCTTCCTCTCCTTACCCGCATGCTCCATATGTGCGGAATAGGGGAGATCCCCTATACCGAAGTAGCAAAGAGGGTCAGGACTCACACCGGGGGTTTCCACTTCTTCATTGAGACCGGAAGCTTTCTGGAGGACTCGGAGAACGGCGTGGCCGCTCTGGCTTTCAGAATGAAATGTCTTACGCGCGAACTTACTCCCTCCTTCTCCCTCCTTTCTGACCTGCTCTCAGGCGCAGCCGTCGATGACCCGAAACGTGTAATTGCCGTCCTGAACGATATCAGAAGCGATTTTGAATCAAATGTCTCCTCCTCTGCACATTTGTTTGCAGTTCAGAGGGCAACAAGTCACTTCTCCTCTCTGTTAGAGATGAACGAAATGATGAACGGAATTGCCCAGTGGGATTTCCTGAGGACGATTGATGCAGAAGATGAAAAGGTGATCTCACAGCTGGGAGCAAGTCTGAAGCAGCTGCTGGAAAAAATTGGAGTGAAGAAAAGACTGACACTCCATCTCCTCAGTGATGAGGGGGACATGGAGATGTGCCGATCTCATTCATCAGAGTATATCGAAAAGCTTCCTGAAGGATCGATGGACGAAGCGACACTTCACAGTGCTCACACACCTTCAGTGAGCAGCTCGTTGGAACTGTTCTCCCTCCCTGCCTCGGTCGCCTATGATGCCCTTGCGGCGAAGGCCGCTGCAGCAACCGATGAGCGCCAGGTGCACCAGAGTATACTTGCCCATATTATGACGACCGGAGCTCTCTGGGACTCGGTGAGAGGAAGCGGTGGAGCGTACGGAGTGAGTGCGAGCATCGACATGATGGAATCGCTGTTTACCTTCCAGACCTACCGTGATCCGAGGATCAGCGGTTCTTATGATGATCTGTTCAAAGCTCTCCGTCAGATAGCTGATAACGGAGTGACACCCGAAGAGCTCGATTCATCGGTGATAGCTATTATTTCCAGAGAACTCCATCCGATCTATCCCCAGAAAGGAGCGATTATGGCCTTCAGAAGGTTCCTGTATCATATCAGCGACGAGTTCAGGGAACAGAGGAGGGCTTTGCTCATATCGAGTACTCCCGAAGATATCAGGAAGGCGGCATCAGATATCCTTGCAAGCCTTGAAGAAGGGAACTTCCGGGTCGTTATCGCTGGCGATGCATTGCTGAAAAAGGATGAGAACAGCTCCTTCGTTGAAGGGTGTGAGGTAACGCCTCTCGGTCTCTAGTTCTTCACTCTCTCAAGTGATCCCCATATCTTCTCGAGCCTTGCCAGGGCCTCGGGGTTCTTCATTTTAAGAACACTGCAGCTTCGTATGCTGGCGTGCTCCTGAACAATCTCTTCACTCAATACACGACAGGTGGGGAATCCGCACAGACCGCAGTCGAGACCGGGGAGCTGTTCTTCAATAGCATGAGCCTTTTCCAGCTTCCTAAGGGCTACAATAGGATTCTTGTCGAGAGAGAGGGAGGGTTTGGAGGTGAGGCGCTCACTCTTCAGGTGGTGAAGGAGTTCTTTCCCGTTCTCCAGGATTTCCTGAGTTACTTTCTGTGGAATCGTTTCGGGATGTTTCGATCCGCTGTAGCGGATTCTCTCTGTTGCACAGAAACGGTTTCTGACCGCAAGAATTCCCCCCGTGCACCCGGTATCACACGCCCTCAGCTCCAGAAAATCTACAGGAGTCAGCCGTTCATCTTCTACAAGGTCGAGAAACTCGGTCACGTTATGAATCTCGTCTATCGCCATCGTTCTTCCGCTCATGTCCCTGCTTTCACCTCCGGTGACCGAGTAGAGGAAGGAAGAGGCTGTGATGGGGGGGAGGGGGTGGGACTCGATATATTCACTCTCATTTCGGGAAGAATCGGCTATGAGGGGTTTGATCATGTTTACCAGTTCGTCGAGATTCAAGGTCCCGCTTATCAGTTCGAGGTTGTCGGCCGAGCCGTTCAGCACCTGCGATACCTTTGCAGCGCAGCCACTCACGTAGAAGATGCCTATATCCTCGGGAGCAACTCCTTCCCTCTCAATCTTGCTTCTTGCGTACATCGCCGTTATCTGTGAAGGTGTCTTCACGAGGTTGACGTGGGATAGGAGGGATGGGTAGCTGAGCTGGATCAGTCTTACCACCGCAGGGCAGTACGACGAGATGACGGGGAGAGAGTCAGAGTAGACACTGACATGATTGCCGAGTGCCCTGAGAATATCGATACCGAATTCAGCGTAGTAGACATCGGTGAAACCGAGATCGTAGATCGCATCTATCATTGTCTGTTCACGCATCGACTCGTCAAACTGTCCGATGAGGAGACTCGGAATGATGGCGACACGACGGGTGCAGGAGAATATTCTGTTGAACTTCTCTCCTTTGATGCTGATAGCCTGGTGAGGGCAGACCGCCATGCACTGACCGCAGTCGATACATTTCTCCGGGTCGACAACAGCTATTCCCTGAATGATTCTGATTGCAGAGGTTGGGCATTGTTTCATGCATCGGGTGCAGCCGCTGCATAAGTTTCTGTCTACGTGGAGCGAGTGCTCAAACGAATCTACCATTGCCTGTTATTCCTCGAAGGAGAGAAGAAAGGAGAGTTCGATTTTTGTGGAAGCTCCCGGTGAAGAGGTCACTGCAAACGTGTCGCAGTTTTTCTTCATGTTCGCCATTCCCATTCCTGCACCGAAGCCCATCTCTCTCACTTCGTCGGTTGCGGTGGAATATCCCTCGGTCATGGCGAGATCTATATCCTCAATACCCGGTCCGGTATCTTGTATCATTATGTCGACAGATTCCCCGCTTATCGTACAGGTGATCGTTCCCCCATACGAATGGGCGACCACATTCACTTCCCCTTCGTAGAGGGCGACGATAATACGCTTGGTGAGGGCTGAGGGAAGGTTGAGTTTTTTCAGTTCCCTTTTAAATTCGGAAGAGACAGAACCTGCACGTGCAAAGTTCTTTGCTTCAACATCGTACTCATAGATCATGAGCAGGTCCTAGTAGATATAGGGGAGACCGGCACCATAGAGGATACCGCTCGTTCTGAACATCGAGTACTTGGTTGCAATCAGTGTGATTCCGTTTTCCTTCGCCATGTTGATCATCCCTTTGTCGGGCATCTTCCCTCTGACGAAAAGGATCTGGTGGATATCGGACATTTCGGCAGTGCGAACTGCCTGGTTGTTTGAGAGTCCGGTGATAAGGAGAATGTTATCATCAAGAAGGGTGAGGACATCGCTCATGAGATCGCTTGAGAACCCGTATTCCACCTCACGATCCAGATATGCTTCTCCGGTCAGTACCGTACCTTCTACCAGCTTTATTATTTCTTCCAGTGTCATCCGATCCTCCTCGTTGATGGAGTATATCACAGAGTGAGTGATGTTTGTCAAATTACCTGTGGCGGGGTAGGAATATTCTTTATATAATGAGCGTAATAGATCATGAAATCCCGGGAGAAATAAAGATGAAATATGTGATGGCTGTGGATCAGGGAACAACAAGCACCCGTGCAATACTTTTCAATAGAGCAGGGGAGCTCTGTGCGACTCAGCAGCTTGAACATGATCAGCATTTTGTGAAGCCGGGCTGGGTTGAACATCAGCCTGAGCAGATCTGGGAAAACGCGGAAAAGGTGATGAAGGGTGTCCTGGATCAGCTCAAGATAACTTCTGAATCGATAGAAGCGATAGGCATCACAAACCAGAGGGAGACAGTCATTGCATGGGAGCGTGAGACGGGAAAGATACGTCACCGCGCGATCGTATGGCAGGACCTGAGAGGGGACGCCATCATCCAGGATCTGAAGAACAGGATTGATGCCTCTGAGTTTCAGAAGCACAGCGGTCTCATCTTCAGTCCCTACTTCTCTGCCAGCAAGATAGCCTGGATGCTCCAGAACGATGAGTCCCTGAGAGCTGATGCTCAATCAGGTAAGATCGTCTTCGGAACGATCGATACCTATCTGGTCTACCGCCTTACGGGAATGGATCCCTCCTGTATCGTTACCGATGTGACCAACGCGAGCCGCTACGCACTTATGAACATTGAGACCCTCACCTGGGACCCATGGCTTCTTGAGCTCTTCGGGGTTCCCGAACAGGCTCTCCCGAGGATCGTTGATTCCATCGGGAGTGTGTACGGAATGAGTGATCCCTCCGGTGTTCTCGGTGGTGCCGTTCCTGTCTGCGGAATTCTCGGCGATCAGCAGGCAGCTCTGTTCGGCCAGGCCTGCTTTTCGAAAGGGGAGGCGAAGAATACCTTCGGTACCGGCTGTTTCCTTTTAGTAAACAGCGGGGAGGAGCTTCCCTTCAGTTCCAGCGGTCTGCTCACCACCGTGGCGTACCGTGAAAAAGGTGAGAAACCGAGGTATGCTCTTGAAGGATCAATTGCTGTAGCCGGTTCCCTTGTTCAGTGGTTACGTGATAATCTCAAGATAGTGAAGAGTGCTCCCGAGGTTGATGTTCTCGCAGAGAGCGTCACTGACAACGGAGGGGTCTATGTGGTACCCGCCTTCAGCGGACTGTTCGCCCCATACTGGAGAAGTGATGCACGAGGTGTCATCGCCGGACTTACCGGCTATGCCACCGGTGCCCATATCGCTCGGGCATCCCTCGAATCGACGGCTTTTCAGGTGAAGGATATCTTCGATGCAGTGAAAGAGGATACAGCGATTGAGATCAGTGAATTACGAGTGGATGGAGGACTGACAAACAGCAGGCCTCTCATGCAGTTCCAGGCTGACCTGCTTGATGTTCCTGTTGTTCGTCCTCTGATTTTCGAGACGACTGCGTTAGGGGCTGCATACGCCGCAGGACTTTCTGTAGGATTCTGGTCTGATAAGGTAGAGCTTGCCCGTCACTGGAAGAAGGGGAAGAGCTGGCAGCCTTCGATGGGTGATGAAGAGAGAGAAAAATTGTGTTCTTCATGGAAGAAAGCTGTGGAAAGAACCCTCGACTGGGTAGAAGAGAATGAATGAGGTGAAAGAATAAAACATGATTGAGACTATCGCAGCAGTGTGGAATGTGATAAAACCGATACTTGAAATCTCGGTCTTAACCTTCCTCCTCTATAGATTCCAGATCTCCGTTCTCCAGACAAAAGCTCAGCAGATAGCCGCGGTAATGATCGGTTTCCTCTCCCTCTACATCGTCTCCTACCTTCTCCGCCTTGAGACTCTCCTCTTCCTGTACCGGCACGGTACCCTTGCCTTCATTATCTTTGTCATGGTTGTCTACCAGCCTGAGCTGAGACGAAGCTTCACAACACTGTTCAGCGGGCGAACCAGTTTTCCCGGTATGAGGGACCAGACAACGGGAGAACAGATCGATACGATTCTCAATGCCTGTGACGTGCTAATCAGCAGGAACAGGGGAGCGCTCATCGTGTTTACCCGGCAGCTAGGTCTGAAAGGTATCATGGATACCGGTACACGGGTTCAGGCGGACCTCTCCTCTGCTTTGATTCTCTCCCTTTTCGAGTATGACGGTCCTCTCCATGACGGAGCAGTCATCATCAACAAGGGTAAGATACAGGCTGCCGGAGTCTATCTCCCGCTCAGTGAGCAGTCGAATATAAAGAAGAGTTTCGGTACCCGACACAGGGCAGCGCTCGGGCTTGCAGAAGAATCTGATGCGGTAACGCTGGTGGTATCGGAAGAGACTGGAAAGATGTCTCTGGCATTCAATGCCCAGTTGATGTATGATCTCGATTCGGCAACAGTGAAGCAGATGCTCCTCTCCCTGTTCAGTTATCATGACGAGAGGAAGGAAGAACCGACGGGAGGACAGAGCGATGAAGATGAATGATATAAGCAGAATTGTCCTCAATAACTGGCCGATTAAGGTATTCTCCTTCCTTTTAGCTCTCTGTATCTATATCATCGTTCACTTCACAACAACGGCAACAAGGGAAGTAGAGATTCCTTTGCAGGTCATGCACCCCGCAGGCTATACGGCAGTGAGTAATATTCCCGACACAGTCACTTTGATACTGACCGGAGAGGATAGAGATATATCGGTACTCAGAAGCGATGCTGTTGACGCTCTTGCAGATTTCTCTCTGGTTGAAACCGAAGGAGTTCAGGAAGTCCCTGTCTCTCTCATCTATGACAACTCATTATTCGATGTCGAGTTCTCAGTCTCTTCTGATCCTGCAGTCATCAAGATTTTTTATCAGAAGGATGAAGGCGGGAAGTCAGAGTGATTTACGGTATCGGAACAGATCTTGTTGAAATAGAGAGACTCGATCCCTCACGCCTGAGCGATCATGTGATGAAGCGTCTGTTCCATCCTGAGGAACTGGCCGCAATTCCTCCCCAGCCCCACAGGGCGGGGGAATTTCTTGCTTCCCGTTTCGCAGCGAAGGAAGCGTTCTCCAAGGCTCTCGGTTCAGGTTTCAGGGGCTTCGGACCCTCAGATATTTGTACACTCAGTGATGAAATGGGAAAACCGGTCATCACCCTCAGTGATAAGGTGAAAAGCCTCCTTCCTTCAGGTGATGTGCACATTCACGTATCTCTGTCCCATGAGAAAGGGATCGCCTCTGCCTTTGTCATCATAGAGGTTGCCTGATGGATCGCAGTGATAACTATATGCGTCCCACCTGGTATCCCATCGAAGAAGGTTACCGGAGAATCAGGATGACGGTGATGTATGACGGAAATACCTTCCACGGATGGCAGCGGCAGAAAGATGTCCGGTCAGTGCAGGAAACCCTCGAGCATGCCATAGATAAGATCACCGGAGTTCACACTCCTGTGCATGCATCGGGTAGAACCGACAGCGGAGTCCATGCGCTCGGTCAGGTAGTCCATTTCGACACCCCGAACCTCTCGATTCCTCCGCAATCCTTCACTCCCGCTCTCAATGCCCTCCTTCCTAAAGATGTCAGGGTCCGTGAAAGTTCAGCTGTTGATGAGACCTTCCATGCCCGGTTCACCAGCCTTGCACGTGAGTACAGGTATGTGATCAAGGAATTCGACAGTGTGACCCCGTTCGATACAGGACGGGTCTACCGTATTAAAAAGTATCCCGACCTTGATCTGCTCAACAGTTATGCTGAAGTGATCATCGGAACACATGATTTCACCACCTTCGGAGCCTCTCAGGATCAGAGTATCTCGAAGATACGGGATGTCTTTGAAAGCTATTTTATGTATGACTACTTTCTCTCTAGTGAGAAGGTTCTCGTCTATGTTGTGAAGGCCAATGCCTTCATGATGCATCAGGTGAGGTCGATGGTGGGAACAATGCTGCAGCTGGCCGAAACAGAGGCTCCCGCCGAAGAGATGAAAAACCTTCTGGAAGCGAAAGAGAGAACTCAGGTTCTCAGGACTGCCCCCTCTGACGGGCTTTTCCTCTATAATGTGGAGTATGATTATGAGTGAAACCGGAAAACCGGGCGTGAAAGCTGATACTCTCAGTGCCCTCTGGCAGGTAATGGACGATGTCGAACACTATATCAGACCGAATGAAGAGAGGGAGACTCCTCCCGAATTCACCGATATCGTGATTGAACAGGGAAACGTCACTCCCCTGTCTGCTATGAATCTGGAAGAACTCGAGTCTTTCGTCTCTACCTGTACCTCCTGCCGTTTGAGTGATCAGCGTCAGCATGTTGTCTTCTCAGGAGGCTCAGCAGAAGCAAAGCTCATGGTTGTGGGTGAAGGTCCGGGAGAGATGGAAGATAACACAGGCAAACCCTTTGTCGGGAAGGCCGGAGCATACCTTGATGCGTGGCTTTCAGCCATATCGCTCTCAAGGGAGAGTGAGGTCTACATTGCGAATGTCGTGAAGTGCAGACCTCCGCAGAACCGTGATCCACTCGAGGATGAAGTGTCCGCCTGCACTCCCTATCTCCTTCGTCAGATAGAGCTGGTACATCCCCAGATGATTCTCTGCCTCGGAAGGTTCGCCTCCCATGCCCTCCTATCGACAACAGACTCCATGCGCTCCCTCAGAGGAAAGGTTTACCGCTATCATGATATACCGACGGTGGTGACCTACCATCCTGCTGCAGTTCTCCGTAACTCAGGTCTGAGAGGGGATGTCTGGGAGGATCTGAAGAAGGTTGCCTCCTTCCTTGACCTTCCTCTCAAGAAACGGGAGTCGTGATGATGTATGTCGAGGTCGTCATCGCGACACCGCTCGATCAGCGTTTTACCTATTCTTTTGATCCCGAAGAACAGCCGGTTCAGGTTGGCTGCCGCCTCACTGTCCCCTTCGGAAGAAGGAATGTGACAGCTTTCGCAGTTGAGGTGCATGAGAGCAAGCCTGAAACTCGTTTTACCATCAAGAATATTCTGAAAGTAGTGGACAAAGAACCTCTGTTCGCCGATGAGCATATTCAGCTTGCCTCCTGGATTCGTACCTACTATTTCTGTTCTGAAGGGGAAGCCCTGTCGGCCATGCTTCCCTCCAACAGAAGGGAGGCGAAGAGCGAGGAGGTTCTCGAAGAGGAGTTGAGTGCGAAAGAGGGTATTTCTCTCAGTGAACACCAGGCAGAGGCGGTAGAGAAGATAACTTCTTCTTCTCATCTTTTCCATTATCTGTACGGGGTGACGGGGAGCGGGAAGAGCGAGGTATTCTTTCGGGTTGCCGATAGTGTGATTGCTGAAGGGAAGCAGGTGATCTACCTTGTTCCTGAGATTACTCTGACCTACCAGCTCTCACAGTCTCTTCAGATGCGCTACGGCGACAGGGTAGCGATTCTTCACTCCGGACTGACCGGCTCAAAGCGACTTGCCGCATGGCGGCGGATTCAGAGAGGCGAAGTCGATATCGTCATCGGAGCCAGGAGCGCCGTGTTCGCCCCCTGTCCCTCCCTGGGACTCATCATCGTTGATGAAGAGCACGAGCAGACCTACAAGGCGGGAAATACTCCCCGCTACCACGCCCGCCAGGTGGCGCAGAGACGGGCAGTCATGAACGGTGCGAAACTCCTCATGGGAAGCGCCACCCCCTCCCTTGAATCGTACCATCAGATGAAAGAGGGGAGTGTCCACTCCCACCTCCTTCCCCATAGAGTAAGCGGAGGGAAGAGTCCCGATATTATCACAGTCGATATGCTCAGGGAAAAGGAAATGATATCCCGCGAGCTGTCAAAACAGATGAGAACAACGCTCTCGAAAGGGAATCAGGTCATACTTTTCCTGAACCGTCGCGGTTTTTCCTACTTCTTTCATTGCGAATCGTGCGGATATGAGATGATATGTCCCCACTGCTCAATTTCTCTCACCTACCATAAACACAGCGGTTCGATGGTTTGCCACTACTGCGGGTACACAGCTCAGCCGGTCTCCGTCTGTCCCTCCTGCGGTTCTGTCGAAGTAGGCTATGCCGGCTTCGGCACCCAGATGGTGGAAGAGGAGATCGCCAAGAAATTCCCGACAGCCCGCATCGAACGGCTCGATGCGGATGTAGGGAAGAAGAAAGGGGAGGCCGGTGAAGTGATACGCCGCTTCCAGAAGGGCGAGACAGATATCCTCCTTGGAACCCAGATGGTCGCGAAAGGACTCAACTTCCAGAATGTCGACCTGGTAGGGATCATTCTCGCTGACGGTACCTTGAATCTCCCTGATTTCCGAGCCGCCGAGCGTACGTTTTCACTTCTTGTCCAGGTGAGCGGCCGCTCAGGCCGTTTTCTGAGCGACGGAAAGGTGATCGTTCAGACCTACCATCCTGATGCCTCTGCGATACGAAAAGCTGTCGAAGGGAAATCTGAAGAGTTCTATGCTGAAGAGCTGGAGACCCGCAAGATAACCGGATTTCCCCCATTCATGAGACTGGTGAATATCACGGTGAGGGGAAAGAAGGAAGATCAATGCATAGAGCACTGTTCAATACTTGAACAGATGGCTGAAAGCGCTATCAGGGCACTTGGAGATGCAAGTGTTGAAGTAATCGGAGTCAGCGAATGTCCGATAGGGAAAATCGCGAACAACTATCGCTACCATATGATTCTGCGAAGCAGTGAGGTGAAGAATCTCCTGAGAGTCACCTCCTTTATCCATACGAATTATTCAGTCCCCTCCGGAGTCTATCTCGAAATCGATGTAGACCCCCTCCATCTGCTATAAGTGCAATGGCTGCGAATGATCAAAGAAGAGGAAGACGAGACCATTCTCCTGTAGGAACCAAAGTTCAAATCCCTCCCTTCATTTCTAGCTCCGCAATTTTTTGATCTCCATAGTCCTTTATTTCAGACAGTTCAGGGTCTTCTTGAACAAGGTTGATCATGGTTCTGTAGTATTCAAGTGCGGACGTATAATCTTCCTTTTCCGTATACATATCACCTAGCTTCTGATAAGGAATCGGAGATTCCGGGTAGAGTGAAAGTCCCACTTCATAGGAAAGGATCGCACTGTCGATATTACCATATCGGTAATAGGCATCACCCATTGCGATGAGATATGTGATCTCTAATTCTTCAAAAGGTACCCGTGAATAATAATCGTAGAAAGATGAGATGGCCTCCAGAGGATTGCCCAGTTCGAGATGCATGATACCGACTTTTCCGTAGATGGTCGGGTTCACCTCATACTCTCTGGTATTCCCTGAAATCTCTAGCACCGAGAGATAGTCATGCAGAGCATTCTCGTAATCTCCCATCAAACTTCTTAGGTCTGCACGAAGGAGATATGTTTCAGGATTCTGTACTGCAGCTGTCATGATTGATGACGTCGCATCTTCAATCGCCTCATGATAATCTTCTTCAAGCATCCGGTAGTATGCTCGTTTGAGATAGAAGTAGTCACTTTCCGTACCTGTCTCAAGTGCTTGAGTGCAATCTGCAATTGCCTGTTCATACAGTTTGAGATCTTCAAAGTAGGAGAGACGGAACGTATAGGTTTCCGGTGAGGGATGGTTTTCCAGGGCAGCATCAAGGATGAGCATAATTCCTTCAATATCCTTACTCTCTCTGAAATAGTAGTCGATGATAGCCTCATACATATCAAAATCGTCAGGTGCCAGTTTGAGATAGGAAAGATAGGATTCAATCGCTTCCTCATGCCTGCCGAGAATTTCGAGGAGATTTCCACGCTGCAACAGGATGTCAGCAAGATTGTATGTTTCCTGCTGTTCCGTATTGTCTTTCATGAATTGATAGAGACGATCAAGGTCTTTCAGGCTGGAATCATAATCTTCCATAGCGTTGAATGCATCAACTCTCAATGCGTACAGAAGAGAAATATCTTCAGTCTCCATCCTGTCAGTGAAGTGAATTAAAAAGCGTGTACCGTTGATGACTTTCTCATAGAGGTCGATCTTGTAATAAGAAATTGCAAGAGAAAGAAAGCTCTCAAGCATCTTTGACAGCTGGGAACTCTCTCCCCAGTAATACATGTTGTCAGTACTTCCGCTCCAGTGTTCAGGCCACTTCTCCGGCTTCTCCGCTGCTCCACAATAGATGCCGTTCAATATATGGGAGGCAACAAACACCGAATTCCCTATGACTTCAACAGAGCTTGGGATAAATACCCATTGTAAGGCTCTGCATTCATAAAAAGCCTTGTCCCCAATCTCTGTCACTCCATTGGGGATGACCACTTCCTGAAGGTTCGAGCATCCTGCAAAGCATTGCTTCGGAATACTTGTGAGCGCTTGTGGGAGTGATATCAGAAATAGGTCACTGCAACCCTGAAATGCAGAATCTCCGATTGAGGTAATGGAATCAGGAAGGGAGATTAAGGCTATGTTCTCACAGTCGTAAAAGGCCCAGTCACCTATGTCTGTTACAGAATCAGGGATGGTGACTTGCAGTAGATACGTACAGGAAGAGAACGCATCATTCGATATGGAAGTTATTCCATCAGGAATAGTATAGCTCGTGGAATCATGTGCCGGAGGATACATGAGTATCTCCGTCATATCTTTAGAGAACAGAACCCCGTCAAGGGAAGTGTATGCAGGATTGTTGTCGTCCACGGTATAGCTTTCAATACCTGTACATCCGAAGAAAACAGCTTCATCGCTTATTGAAGTGACTCCCGATGGTATCCTGATATTTTTCAGAGAACTGCAGCCATAGAAAGCCTGTGAATGAATCGTTTCCAGAGATTCGGGGAGAAGTATCTCCGTCAGCTGGTAACAGCCGAAGAAAGCGGCTTCCCCTATGGTTGTGAGTGTTTCAGGTAATGTGATGCTCCTCAGGTCGAAGAATTCATAAAAGGCCCTGCGGCCTATTTCAGTTACAGGATATCCCTCTACGTTATCAGGAAGGATGACGTGGTATAGGGATGCCTTATCAGTCAGACATGTTGCGATGGTAACCGATTCCGTATCATAATGGATGATATACCTGAAATCATCATCTTCGAAGGTTTTAGGTTCCTTGTACGTTGTGTGAGTTTCCTCGGATGCTGAGCTCAGGTGAGGTGATCCCGGTGTTGCTGTGCTGCCGCAGCCTGACATAAGAAGTGTAAAGATGAGTAGAATAACAAGAAATGCCAGAATTATTGGAACATTATTCCTATTTTGCATGTTCTTCTCCTTTAAATCTTTGCTTCATTATATCATGAATGCTTTCAATTCCGATATCTTGCTGAGGATAGAACATGAATATATATTCATGAATTGGCATGGCAGATATATCGCTATTCTCAGAAAGGTTTCCATCACTGAGCATGAATGAACACTAGCCACTGCTGTCTCTGTTCCCCTTGGATCCGATCGTCTCTGGCCAACGTTGACCCTGCCAGTGAATAGAGCTATAGTAGGGGCATGTTGGATATTTACACTATTGGAGAAGAAGTTCTCCGTGAAAAAGGTACACGAGTAACAGAGTTCGACTCTGCCCTCGCTATATTGATTGACGCTATGTACGACACCCTTGAAGAGGCTGACGGAATCGGTCTTGCAGCCCCTCAGATCGGTGTCAGCAAACGTTTTTTCGTCGTTGATACCCGTCGTTCCGGTGAGAGGTACGCTTTCATCAATCCCGAGATAGTCGGCATGAGCCACGAGATGGGCATGTATGAAGAGGGGTGTCTCAGTATCCCCGGAGTCTATTATGACATCGAGCGTCCGCTGCAGGTGACAATCCAGGCACAGGATGTGACCGGCAAGATGTTCAAGCTGGAAGCAGACGGTATTCTCGCACGTGTCATTCAGCACGAGTATGACCACCTTGAGGGAGTCCTGTTTGTTGACAGGATGGAAGAGGGGGCAAGGGAAAAACTGCTGCAGGCCTACGAGAAAAGACAGAAAAAACATAAGAGGTAATCATGGGAAGTGAATCATTGAGGATTCTCTATGCAGGTAATCCGGAGCTTTCCGTTGAGACTCTTGAAGCCGTCGCTAGCCGTTTTACGGTAGCGGGGGTGCTGGTGCACCCCGACAAGAGGGTGAAGAGGGGAAACAAGATGGTCCCCGTACCGGTGAAATCTGCCGCTCTCGCTCTCGGTATACCTGTTGTCGAGTGCGATACCATCACTGATGAAGCAACCGAAGCAGTGAGAGCCCTTGATGCAAACCTCCTTGTCTCTTTCGCTACGAGTCATTACTTCACCCAGAATTTCATCGCCCTGTTTTCAAAGGGTACGATGAACATCCATCCCTCCCTCCTTCCTCTTCTCAGGGGACCTTCTCCCATCCAGTACACCATATTGAGCAAGGAGCCGGTAGGCGGAATATCCATTCAGAAGATAGTGAAGAAAATCGACAGCGGTGATGTCCTCAATTCTCTTACCTTCGCTCTTGAAGGAGATGAGACGAGTGAATCGCTGATGACAACGGTCTCTTCCCTTGCCTCGCAGCTCATGCTGCAGACCCTCGAGAAATATGATCACTTCAACGAGAATGCACGGGTTCAGGAACACAGCGAAGCGACATTCACTCAGAAACTGGCGAAGGAAGACGGTCTTCTCGATTTCTCGAAGAAGGCAAGTGATATACACGCCATGGTCAGGGCATACTATCCATGGCCGAAGGTACATACCTATTTCAACGGCACTCAGCTGATCATCTCAAGTGTGTCCGGTACTGTAGACTCGGTTGACGATGAAACGAAACATGATGTTCCCTGCGGCACTGTACTCCACCTCGATAAGAAGAGGGGACTTGCCATAGCCTGTTCTCCAGGAACACTCTATGTGAACCGCCTTCAGCTGAGTAAAAAGAAGGAGATGGATGCCCTCTCGTTCGTGAACGGGAATCCCGATATTCTGAACGCCAGACTGTCCAGTGAATGATTCGTAACCTGATTCTTTTTCTGTTCCTTTCTCTCATTCTCTCTCCTCTGAATGCTTTTTCAATTGACCCCATGGTCGGTACGAAAGATCGTGACCTCAAGGTCGCTCTTGTTCTATCAGGAGGAGGGGCGAGAGGGTTTGCCGATATTCCCATCATACAGGCTCTCGAGGATGCCGATATCCCCATAGACATGGTGATCGGAACAAGTATGGGCGCTCTGGTGGGAGGTCTGTACGCATCAGGGTATTCTCCCTCACAGATGGTTGAGTTAATCGGGGAGTATGATATGGCCGAGCTGTTCGCCGTATCGCCTGTTTCGTACAGATCCCCTGAACTCTCTGTGTTTGCCGAACATAAGAACAACGTCCTCTCCCTCGAATTCGATGAGGAGGGGATAGGCCGGGCACCTGGAATCATCGGGGATCAGAAGGTGATGGAACTCCTCAACGATTCGCTGATCAAGATATCGGGAATAAGAGACTTCGATGATCTTCCGATCCCTTTCAGGGCGATCGGGACAGACCTTGTCACAGGTGAAAAAATCATCTTCTCCGACGGATCTCTCGTTGCCGCAATCAGAGGAAGCATCAGTATCCCGGGGTTCTTCGCCCCCGCGATCCTTGATGGCCGTGCAGTTGTCGACGGCGGTCTTGTCGACAACCTTCCCATACAGGTCGCCCTCGATATGGGTGCAGATATCATCATCGCCGTGGACGTGAATGAAGGGGACAGCATTACCGAGCTCTCGAAACTTGATTCTCTCTCCTCCGTGTTTGAACAGCTTGTCACTATTGTGACGGCGAACACCTATAAGGATCAGATGGATAAGGTCAATCTCCTCCTCTCTCCCGATCTTAGCAGGTACGGTCTGTTCGATTTTATCCATTACGAAGATATTATGGCCATCGGTAAAGCGTACGCACTCGAGGAGCGTGACAGGATAGAGGCACTTCACGCATTCCTTGAAGCTATAGGAGATGAGCACTCGGGTACCGAGAGCTCCGGGACGTATGACAGTCTTCCCGATATAACTATTCACAACATTCTTCATACACGTATCATGCCTGATGAGAACCGACTCGATATCTTCCCGCTTGAGTCCTTTGATGATTTTGAGGATGAACTGCTGGATGAACAGGCCATCGATCAGCTTGCACTGCAGCTGGAAGAGATGAGAGAATCTGACCGCTATGCGACAGTGACCTACCGTATCACCGATATCACCTATGATGAACAGGGGAATCCTTCGGGAGATCTCGATATCGTGACACGTGATTTCGCTCCCCGTCATGTGACACTCTCTCTGGGACTTTTCGGATCCTCAAGTGTCAGAGTCTCTCCTGATGTGGATGCTGTATTCGATTTCGATCCCGATTTCTCCGTTGAGTTCAATATAGAGGAATTTCTTCATAAGAACCTTTCCTTCAATTTCAGCATCGTACAGATGGAAGCCATTACAATCGATGCCGCACTCAGGTACAATCTCTCTCCCGCTCTCTCATTTTCCATGAACAACGAGTACACCCGAGGATACCTGAGTGGGAGCGATACTGTCATCCCGGGAACGAATGATGGTGAGGACTACAGCTTCAAGCCTTCGATTTCCGCCTTCATAACCTACAGGAACAGCGCTGAAGTGAAACTCACCGCAGCATTCAATTCTCTCTGGTATATGCAAAGCGGTGGAGGCTACGACTACAGATTTGTTCCATCCCTCTCTCTCGGGGGAGTATACACGACGCAGAACTTTTCCCTTTTTCCGAAACAGGGTGTCCGCCTCGATTTCTCAGCGGAGCTCTCTTCCTATAATCTCAACTTCGGTTACCGATTCGATTTCAGAGGTATGAGGACATGGAAGGTGGGTGGCGATGACTATCTGACAGTGAAGGCCGATACCGGCCTTTCCCGATCGGTCGCTCACAGAAGAGATGACTATCTCACCTACGGAGGATACAGCGGGATTGTGAGCCTTTCCCCCTCCCTGAGAGTGAAGGACCGGGTCCTTGCTTCGATTTCCTACGTTCATGAACACAAGGTCTCTGCCATACCTCTCATGTTCACGGTGAGAATCAGCGGAGGAGTGAGAGGAGAAAGCACCGAGACCATCTATGCCCTCTCTGACGACCCTTATATCGAACCGTTTGAATTCTTCACCGATCCCCAGCTCGATCTTACCTTCTCTACAGGACTCGGGGTTAAGATTCAGAATGCCGATATCCTGTTCGGTGTCGCTCTTGATGCGAACATGTCAACAGCGTTCTTTGTGGAGGTGCACTGATGTGGGAAAGATGGAATGATTATACCTCCGCTCTTGAAAGAGAGTACGGGAAGCGGGTCTACCGCATCGGTGTGGACGGAGGATTCAGCTGTCCCCATCGGGATGCAAACCGGGGAGGAGGATGCATCTTCTGCGATTCCTACGGAGCTGTCTCTGTCTACCAGAGAACCGACGAGAGTTCGTTCACAAGAAACAGTCCCTTTCAAAGAGATATAGAGGAGGAGAGGCAGGGAGAGGATCCGGGGAATATCAGACAGAGAATCGCAGCGCTCACTTCACAGGTCGAAAGGGGGCAGACATTCCTCGATACCCGCTACCCCGGGAGCCTGAGAAGCCTTTACTTCCAATCCTTCACCAACACCTTCGATACTGTTGATAACCTGAAACGGATCTATGATGCCGCCCTTGCAACAGGCGATTACACCGAGCTGATCATCAGCACCAGGCCCGACTGCCTTTCTCCTGCAGTTGTCTCTCTTCTCTCAACCTATGTCGGCAGAGTGAAGAAGGTATGGGTGGAACTGGGGCTGCAGAGCGGGAACGACGAAAGCCTTTCACTCCTGAACAGGGGACACTCGGTGAGTCAGTATACAAAGAGCATAGAAGCACTGCACTCAGCGGGTATCTCCGTGTCAGTTCACCTGATGCTCGGCCTTCCGAAAGAAGGGGATGAGCATATCCTGAAGACAGCAAAGCTCATTCGAGAGAGTCATCCTGAAGCGGTGAAGATTCATAACCTTCATATCGTGGCGGGAACACCCCTGTTCGATATGTATGAAAGAGGAGAGGTAGAGGCTCCGGAAATGGCTGAACATATCTACAACACGATTCTTCTCCTGAGACATATTCCCCCCGACATCGTTATTCAACGTCTGATGAGCGACACCCCGCGTCACCGCCTTGCATCCCCTAGGGAATTTCCCGACAAGACTACCTTCCTTCACTCCCTTGACAGAGTGATGGCAGAGCAGGATGCTTTCCAGGGAGACCGTGTAGATGAATAGAGCGCTGCCATACATCAAGAAACTGCTGAAGTACCTTGTTCCTGCCCTGATTGTGCTGGTGACGGTGATGTCCTTCCTTCCACCCTCAAAAGTTCCTTCAACCTTCCATTTTTTCCCCCACGAGGATAAGATTCTCCATGCAGGAGCCTATTTCATCATCGCTTTCATTATGATGCTCGCTTTTGCCAAAGGCGTGCACCTTGATGACCTGAAAGCCTTTCTAAAGATGAATAGAAGAACAGCGGTGGTGACGGCAGTCTCTCTTGCTCTGCTCGGAGGAATCATTGAGGTGCTTCAGCCCTACGCCGGGAGAGCGATGGAAATCCTTGATCTGTGCGCTGACATTGGAGGGGCGCTGCTCGGAATAGCAGCGGCTCTGTGTATTCTGAGAACTGTCATCAGGAGGATGATTGATGCATAAAGACGAACTGAGAGAGCTTGGAATGAGAGTGAAAGAGGCAGTGCAGCACGCAGCTGTGAGACTCGAACCATCTCTCATGGCCGCCCTTGCCGAGATGAAAGCTTCGTATGAAGATCTGGAAAAGAAGAGTGAGAAAGGGACGAAAGCATATGGTCAGGTCTCCTCGAGTCATACGATGCTTACGATGATTCTCAATAACCTTGAAATTGCTTCAGAGAAGAAGCGTCCTATGTGTCAGGATACAGGGATGCTCATCGCTTTTGTCTCAATCGGTCCTGAATCTCCCTACACGATGCACCAGCTGAAGGAGGTGATCAGCTCCTCGGCTGAACAGGCTTTCATAGACGGCTCGTTCCGTTACTCTATCGTTGATGACCCTCTGTATGATAGAACGAATACGAAAAGCAACCTTCCTGTCCTCTTCCATTTCGATACCTGTGAGGAAGGAAGGGGAGAGATCCATTTCATCCTCAAGGGGTTTGGAAGTGAGAACTGCAGTTTCCTTAAGATGTTCAATCCAACTTCCAGTGAGGATGAGATTGTGAGTTTTATTGCCGAGTCGGTGAAGAGTTCGGGTGGAAAGCCGTGTCCTCCGGTTGTTCTCGGTGTCGGTATCGGAGCCTCTGCTGAGGGGAGCGCCTTGCTTGCCAAGAAGGCGCTGCTGCGTGATGTCGGTTCCCGCCATACAGATGCGAGGTATGCAGCTCTTGAGGAGAAGATCCTTCAGGCAGTGCAGAAAACAGGTGTCGGTCCTGGAGGGTTCGGTGGTCCGCTCACCGCTCTCGGTGTTTCAGTAGAGTACGCTCCAACCCATATCGCCGGACTGCCCGTTGCTCTTGCCATAAGCTGCTGGGCTGACAGAAAAGCCCACGTGACACTGTAAGGAGAGGATGAATGAAAAAATCAATTACACTGCCGTTCAGTGAAGAAGAAAGAAAGTCTCTCAGGGTATATGATCAGCTTCTCCTTACCGGAAAGATCTATGTCGGTCGTGACCAGGTTCACTTGAGAATTGTAGGATCGATGGAAAAGGGGGAGGAACTTCCTGTTTCTCTTGAGGGGAGTATCATCTACTATATGGGGCCTGCACGGAAGAGAGAAGGGGACGTGATCGGTTCGTGCGGACCGACAACCAGTGCCCGTATGGATCCCTTCACCCCCGCCATCCTATCTCAAGGTGTTGATGCCATCATAGGGAAAGGGCCGAGGAATGAGAGTGTGGTGAGAGCAGTTGCTGAGCATGAGGCGCTTTACCTCACTGCGTTCGGAGGATGCGGTGCTCTCTATGCAGATACTGTCGTCTCCTCTCGTGTTGTTGCGTACGAAGATCTGGGACCGGAGGCTCTTTTAGAGCTTGAAGTACGTGATTTTCCTGTAATTGTTGCCATTGACAGCACTGGAGAGTCAATATTCTGAAAAAAAGGTAGACGGATGAGTGATTCACCTCTACTATTGAATACCAGGTGGGGAAATACAGAGCTGGATGGAATCTAATGCGTAAACAGGCTTCATATATAGTGCAGAGCTTTGCAATATCTCTACTTCTTCTCCTCGTGACCACCGGTTGTTCCGGTGAGACCTCTCCCCAGGCTTCAGTTGATGCTGCCCCTGCAGTGGAAAACCCTCCCGTTCAGACGACACCCGCCGCGCCTTCTGAGACCCCGGTAGAAGATGTTGCCTATCAGGATGAAGTCTCCTACTTCTATGGTCTTGAAACACCTCAGACACTTGATGAACGGTTCAGCTATGCGTACGGCTATATGCTGATGGAGAGCGCGAGCAAGGACCTTCCCTCACTTGATGCTTCCTATTTTCTCAGAGGTATCTATGATAGAGGAATAGCAGAGAGTGAGATGCTCACAGGCGAAGAACGAAGCACTGCGTTCTATGAATTCCAGACAAAACTGGTCAATGAGGCAAGTAAACAGCTTGAAGAACTTGCCTCGAAGAACCTTGAAGAGGCTGAGGGCTTCTTGAGCATGAACGGTGAGAAAGAGAGTGTCATGACGACCGAGAGCGGTCTTCAGTACGAAGTGATCACACCCTCAGAAGGAATTTCTCCACAGGAAGGAGATTCGGTCAAGGTCAATTATACTCTTACCTTCCTTGACGGAATGGAAGGAGACTCTTCGGTTCCCGGTATTCCGAGCACGTTCGGCCTTGACAACCTCATTCCCGGTTTCAAGGAAGGGTTGATGCTGATGGGTGAGGGGAGTTCGTATCGTTTCTATGTCCACCCCTCCCTCGGTTACGGCGAGGCAGGCAATTCACGTATTGAACCCAACACGCTCCTTATCTTCGATGTGAAGCTTGTCCAGGTAGTGAAGGCTAAAGCAGAATAGGAATCAGTTCATCAAGAGAGTCGATTCTGTACGTATATGGAGGATCTGAAGGGATCTCCATTCCATACCTGTTGATCCATACACTGTCTATTCCTGCCCTTGCAGCCCCCTCTATATCACTGGAAAGTGAGTCTCCGACAACGAGAGGTTTTTTCGGCACAATTCCCCTCGCTTTCAGTTCCTTGAAGGTTTCTGTGAAGAACCGTATATCGGGTTTTACAAACCCGAGCTCCTCTGCAATTGCGACAAAG
This sequence comes from Sphaerochaetaceae bacterium, assembly GCA_963677695.2. Classification (GTDB taxonomy): domain Bacteria; phylum Spirochaetota; class Spirochaetia; order Sphaerochaetales; family Sphaerochaetaceae; genus SABI01. The sequence goes on from CAXXUJ010000001.1 coordinate 1,489,760, forward strand.
CTGAAAAACCGGGAGGTCCCGGTCGCCTCCACCCGTCCCTTCTGGACGGACGTGATTCCGTTGGTGACAATACTCATCGCTATCCCGAGATCCTCGATCTTCTTCAGTGTCTCAAGGGTGTCATCAAAGATATGATAACTCGTTCCCAGGTAATAGACATACCGCTGTGCGGTATGTTCAGCATCCTGGGTGACACCATAGAGATCAAAGAAGCGGGCAAAGCGTTCCACTTTCAGCTTCTCCACCGTGGTGAGTCCCTTTTCCAGATCAAGCCACAGCCTGTGATTGATACCGTGGTACGATTCAATCATTTCCTGCGTGGCGTTCAGTCCCGTCTCTGTGAAAAGAGCCTTGAGTGCGTAATTTTCAGCTGCTTCGAAGTCGTACAGCGTTCCGTCTGCGTCAAAAAGTATATGGTCGTACATGACAATCCTTTACAAAAGAATAAAAAGAGGTAATGATACCCTATAGGTACACATATACCGTAAGGGGGCATTATGGCAAGGGATAAGAGAATGTATTTCATGTGGATAGTACTGTCGGTGATACTTATCGCAGTAGCTCTTGTCATGCTTCTCAAGCGGGATATGTTCAATGAGATACTCACCGGAACCCTGTCGGTATTCGTTCTCCTGAGTTCTCTTGTGAGCCTTTTTACCATCAGAAGATATCAGGAAATCCGTATCGCATTCGCAGGTACTCTCGTAAAGGGAATCAGCGGACTCATCATCGGTGTACTCGCCCTGGTCCTGCTCTTTACCGGTTCTCCGAAGTCTGCTCACATCATGCTCAAGGTGCTCGCAGCGCAGACTGCCCTGGCTTCCATCATCCTCTTTATTGAGCTGTTCACACTGGAAAAAGGGAAATATCCGAAGAGACCCATTCTCCTCGAAGCCTTTGTCTCCATTGTCATTGCTGTTCTCATCTTCCTTCTCCCTGCTGAAACCGCTTCTCTTCTCATCACTCTGATCTCTGCTGTAGCTATTACGGTAGGTATTGCAGGCATCATCATAGGGATTGTCTATCTCCGTTCCAAGGAAGTGACGGAGCCGGCTCCTTCTGACGAGTAGCTGTCCTTGAGAACCTCAGGATGATCACAAGATACCATAAGTAAAAAATTGTAATAATTGTAAAAAAGAGGGTAACTCTCCGTTGACGGCAGATATGATCAGTTATAAAATACTACTAAAAGGGTAGGATATATAGATACAGCATCCTTCCATGACAGTGATACAGAAGCAGGCATCAGTATGTGGTGACTGCACATTCAACAAGGAGTCATGATGAAAAAAAGATATTCAAAACAGATCAGAACAGCTCTCTTTTCCCTTATTCTGGTAGTTGCGATCGCAGTGCTCTCAGGCTGCAGCGTTGTTCCTCAGTTTATTGCCGATGCCCTCTCTTCAGCGAGTACCGCAGATACTTCAACAACAACAGTCGATACTGCTGCAGTAGATACGACATCAGCTCTTGCAGATCAGGAAAACACTGAGGATGATGGTGTAACCGAAACTGACAGTGACGATGATTTCCATCACCATAGTGAGGATGATTCTCATTAAGAGAGTAATGAGAGTTGATCTTCCTTCGTTATTCACATTCAACTCTCTTTAGTGAATAGGGATGCTCTCTATTGACATAAAATCATTCCTTCGGTACTGTAACTCACATGAAAACACTTCATGCCCATCACCATCATAGGAACTCCTTGTAATGTTGCGGTGCATGTGTACTATATTCTGATAAGCAGGCTTCGCATACAGCGGAGCCTTTTCCTTTATTAAGAGAAATTGGAGGACATAATGGAAAGACTGAAAATTGCAATACAGAAGAAAGGAAGACTGAGTGAAGATTCCCTTCAGCTGATAAAGGACTGCGGAGTCCATTTCAATTCATCAAGCAGAGTTCTGAGAGAAGTATCAAGCAACTTCCCCATCGAATTCCTTTTCCTTCGTGATGATGATATCCCCTCCTACGTCTATGACGGGGTGGCTGATATCGGCATTGTCGGGAGGAACGAACACGATGAACAGAACTTCCCTCTCGATGTGATCCGTGATCTCGGTTTCGCAAAGTGCCGCCTCTCGATCGCCGTACCCAATGAGGTTGAGTATGAGAGCGTGAAGAGTCTTGATGGGAAAAGAATCGCGACCAGCTATCCCACTATCCTCGGAAAATACCTGAAAGAGAACGGGGTGACTGCCCGGGTCTATGAAATCTCCGGTTCAGTTGAGATCACTCCCTCGGTCGGTGTTTCCGATGCGATCTGTGATCTTGTATCCACCGGCGCGACCCTTGTCAGCAATGGTCTCAAGGAGGTCGATTCCTTCTACACTTCGACCGCTGTTATGATCGCCCACCCGAACCTTCCTGAAGAGAAGAGAGCGATCCTTGACAGGCTTCTGCTCAGAATGGATGCAGTGAGGAAGGCGATGGACTACAAGTACATCATGTTCAACCTTCCCGAAGCACACCTTGGCGAGGTCGCTGATATTATCCCGGGAATGAAGAGTCCTACTGTGACGCCTCTCGTGGAAGAGGGATGGGTTTCCGTTCAGACGGTTGTTCACGAAGATCTGTTCTGGGATGTGCTGGAGAAACTGAAAGCTCTCGGAGCTCAGGGAATTCTTGTGACTGCGATTGAGAAGATGGCAGACTGAACTGGAGCTGATACGGTATGAATGTCTATTATTCAATGGAAAAAAGCGATGTAAAAACTCTTCTCTCCCGTTCCCTTGAGGGGGAGAGCGAAGATATTTCCATTGCTGTAGCTGAAATTCTCGAAAGAGTGAAAGATGAGGGGGATGATGCTGTCAGGGAGATGACAGCAGAGTTTGACGGTGTTGAGCTTACTTCACTTCTGTATGACTCAAAGAGAATCGCTGAAGAAGCGCAGCAGGTGCCTGAAGAGCTGAAGAAGGCCATAGGCATTGCTGCGAAGAATATTGAGACATTTCATGCCTCCCAGAGGCCGAAGCATGAGAAGGTGGAAGTACTTGCAGGTGTGAGCTGCTGGCAGAAATCACACCCGATCGAGCGTGTGGGGCTCTATATCCCGGGAGGGACAGCCCCCCTGTTCTCCACGCTTCTGATGCTTGCCATTCCTGCAAAGCTTGCAGGGTGTCCTTCGATCACGATCGCTACCCCTCCGAGAAAGGACGGTTCTGTGGAACCCACCGTTCTCTACTGTGCCGACTTGCTCGGTATCGACAGGATCCTCACCTGCGGAGGTGCTCAGGCTATCGCAGCTCTTGCCTACGGTACCGAGAGTGTGGAACCTGTCGATAAGATTTTCGGACCTGGAAACCGCTTCGTCACCGAAGCGAAACAGCAGGTCAATGCGATCGGCGTTGCAATCGATATGCCGGCAGGACCCTCGGAGGTCATGGTCGTTGTCGATATATCGACCCCTCCGGCTTTCGCTGCGAGTGATATCCTCAGTCAGTGCGAGCATGGAAGGGATTCCCAGGCGATCCTTGTCGCTGTTGATGAGACCTCACAGGGTGGGGAAGCCATAGTCCATGAGATTCTTGCCGAGGTGAATCATCAGATGAGTACACTCGACAGGAAAGAACTCGCAGAGAGTTCCTTCAGAAGGTCGTATGCTGTAGTCGTCTCAAGCGATGAGGAAGCTGTCGATATCATAAACGAATATGCTCCCGAACATCTGATTCTCAGCACGAAGGATTTCAGTTACTTAGAGCAGCACGTGGTCAACGCAGGTTCGATTTTCCTAGGACTCTATTCCCCCGAATCAGCGGGGGACTACGCCTCAGGAACGAACCATACCCTTCCGACCAGCGGCTTCGCCCGTGCCTACAGCGGTGTGAACCTGATGAGTTTCATGAAGACCATCACCTACCAGCAGCTCTCAACGGAGGGACTTGCCTCCCTAGGTGAAGCCATTATCACCATGGCTGATGCTGAGACGCTCCAGGCTCATGCTCGGGCGGTTTCAATTCGACTCGATAGCCTGAAAGGAGTATGACATGAGTAATTCTTCAATTCTTGATCTTATGCGGCCTTCAATACGTAATCTCACCCCCTACTCCTCAGCGAGGAACGAGTTCTCTGGCGAAGCCTCGATCTTCATCGATGCCAATGAAAACTACACAGACTTCGTTGGTGGCGAGGGGAGAAACAGATATCCTGACCCCAAGCATGCAGTCCTCAAGAATGCGATTGAAACCTCCCTGGGGATCTCTGGTGCACGTATCGTCCTGGGAAATGGAAGCGATGAGATCATCGACCTGTTGTTCAGAATCTTCTGTGAACCAGCGGCCGATAAGGCGATCCTCTTTCCTCCCACCTACGGTGCCTACCAGGTCTTTGCCGATATCAATAACGTAGGGACAGTATCGGTGCCCCTTACAGAGAATTTCTCCCTTGACATGGAATCGATCAGGTCAAGGATAGAGGAGCTGAACAGCGAGAATCACAAGCTCCTGTTTATCTGTTCTCCCAATAATCCGACGGGAAACAGTATCCCCCTGTCAGATATCGAAGAGATCGCTTCTCTTTTCCATGGCATTACAGTTGTGGATGAGGCGTACATCGATTTCTCGACGCAGGAGTCAGCCGCCTCTCTCATCGAGAAGAACGAACGCATCGTGGTGCTCAGGACATTGAGCAAGGCCTGGGGACTGGCGAATGTCAGAATAGGGTTTGCCATAGCGAATAAAGATATCATAGCTGTCATGCACAATGTGAAGTATCCCTATAATCTCAGCGGAGTACAGCAGGAGACTGCAGTAAAGGCACTCAAAGAGAAGAAGAGTGTCGAAGAGACAGTGAAGCTGATCATAAGCGAACGATCACGGGTTGCTTCAGAGATCTCTTCCTTTTCCTATGTTGAAACGATCTTCGACAGTGACGCGAACTTCATTCTCGTGAGAGTGAGCGATGCAGACCGCCTGTATAACAGGCTCCTGGAGAAGGGGATTATCATCAGGAACAGATCGAAGGTGATCGGGTGCAGCGGCTGCGTAAGAATCACGATCGGTAGTGTTCAAGAAAATGATACGCTGCTTGCAGCGATGAAAGAGATGGAAGGGGAGTTCGTATGAAAACAACCTATCTCGTATTAGATGTTGATGTACTTGTTGAAAGAGTAGAAGGGGATAAGGTCTTCTGGACTCCGTCAGTTTTTTCTGCGCTGAGTGAGGTCGCCTCTTACGGACTTTACACCCCCGTCATTCTGGCAGATAAGGATATTGATGAAAAAGTTCTCTCCTACTGCAGTGAAACGCTCTCTTCCCAGAAGGTGGAGATTGAGGCAATCATCACTTCACTGGATGAACTCATTTTGGATGAGACGAACATGGAAACCTCCAGGTACGTCACTTCCAAAAGCGTTGATTCCTCTCTTCAGCTCTGTCCCTTCACTTCATGGAATGAAGTGCTCCCGCTCCTCATCCCTGCGAGCGATCTTCCTCAAAGGATAGCTGCTGTGAAGAGAGCTACCAAGGAGACTTCCATCAGCGTCGAGGTCAACCTTGACGGTACAGGGAAATCTCAGGTTGCAACAAAGATTCCCTTTTTCGACCATATGCTTGATCAGATCGCACGGCACGGAAGGATCGACCTGAAGGTGATCTGTGACGGTGATATAGAGATTGATGAACATCACAGTGTTGAAGACACTGCGATCTGCCTCGGAGAGGCGGTATTGACCGCTCTCGGTGATAAAAGAGGGATCGGCAGGTACGGTGATGCACGTGTCCCGATGGATGATGTGAACGGTTCCTGTATCCTCGATTTTTCCAATCGTCCCTATCTTCTTTTTAATGTCGCTTTCAACAGGGAGATGGTGGGGACCTTCCCCACCGAGATGGTTGAGCACTTCTTCAAGAGCTTCAGCGATGAATCGAGATCGAATATTCATCTCAGCGTGACCGAAGGGAACACCCACCATCAGGTGGAGGCACTGTTCAAGGCCTTTGCCCGCTCTTTGAAGCAGGCTGTCTTCAGATATCCGGGGAACACCGATCTCCCCAGCACCAAAGGAATGTTATGAGTAAGTCAGTAGCAGTTGTAAAGTACAATGCAGGCAATATCCGCTCAGTCATCTGTGCGCTGAACCGACTCGGGTATGACGGAGTGGTGACCGATGATGAATCGAAACTTCGTTCAGCTTCCAGGGTCATCTTTCCCGGGGTGGGCGAAGCGTACAGTGCGATGGATTACCTGAAGAGAACCCATCTTGATGAAGTGCTCACTACACTTGAGCAGCCCTTTCTCGGCATCTGCCTCGGCCTCCAGCTGATGTGTGATTTCAGCGAAGAGCGCTCGACTCCCTGCCTCTCCATTTTCCCGGAACAGGTGAAAAAATTTCCTTCTGTCGGTGAAAAGATCCCACACATGGGATGGAATACAATTCAGCACACCGATGATTACCTGTTTCGCTCAGTTGAGCAGAACGAATATGTATACTTCGTTCACTCCTACTACGCAGAAGCGAGTGAGAAGAGTATCGCCACCTGTCATTATGCAGACACAACGTTCAGTGCCTCGATCGGGTTCAACAACTATCGCGGAGTGCAGTTCCACCCCGAGAAGAGCGGGACGGTCGGTGCGAAGATTCTCAGCAATTTTCTTGAAGGGGAGAGACTCTAGATGAAGATCATTCCAGCAATCGATATCATAGGGGGCTCGTGCGTACGCCTTGTCAAAGGGGACTATGCACAGCAGACAACATACAACAGCGATCCGGTCGCGGTAGCGAAGCAGTATGAGGATGCGGGACTGAAGTACCTTCACCTTGTCGACTTGGACGGGGCTAAAGCCGGCAGAATCATCAATAACAAGGTGATTGAGCAGATCAGAAAACACACCTCGCTCCATATCGATGTGGGCGGAGGTGTGAAGAGCAGGGAGGATGTCCTGAAAGTGATGGAAAGCGGTGCTGACGAAGTGACCATAGGTTCTCTCAGTGCACGTAACCGTGAACTCACCCTTTCCCTTCTTGAGGAGTTCTCCTCTTCCCGTCTCATTCTCGGTGCAGACTGCATTGATGGAAAGATCGCAGTGAGCGGATGGCAGGAGACCACCGAATATCCTGTGGACGAGTTTGTCGCTTCCTATGTTGATGACGGCTTCAGAAAGATCGTCTCCACCGATATCTCAAGAGATGGTATGTTAAACGGTCCTTCATTAGAACTATATGAATTGCTCAGTAAGGCAACGGCAGGTACACAAGGCGTTCAGATCATAGCGAGCGGAGGTATCAGGTCGGTGGAAGATCTCAGGGAACTGAAAGCGAATGGGCTGGCAGGTGCTATCATAGGCAAGGCTCTGTTCGAAAACCGTATCAGCTTGGCTGAACTCACAGAGTTCCTGTAGAGGAGATAAGAAGATGCTTGCAAAAAGAATCATTCCCTGTCTGGATGTGAAGGATGGAAGGACGGTCAAAGGGGTGAACTTCGTTGACCTCAGAGACGCCGGTGATGCTGTTGAGCTTGCCCGCATCTATGCAGAGCTCGGAGCGGACGAGCTTACCTTCCTCGATATCACAGCGACAGTGGAAGAGAGAAACACCTTCAGCAGCCTGGTCAAGAGAATTTCCGAAGTGATCAATATCCCGTTCACTGTCGGAGGCGGTATCAGGACGATACAGGATGTCAGTGTGATGCTTGAGGCGGGAGCCGATAAGATTTCAGTGAACTCCATGGCTGTGAAGGACCCCTCAGTGATCGACCAGATGGCAGGGGAATTCGGTTCCCAGTGTGTCGTGTGCGCAATTGATGTGAAAAAGGATAGTAAAAAAGGAAACTGGGAAGTCTATGTTGCCGGCGGGAGAATTCCAACGGGACTTGATGCCTGCCAGTGGGCGAAGGAAGTCGAGAGCAGGGGAGCGGGAGAGATTCTCCTCACCAGTATGGATGCCGACGGTACGAAGGCGGGCTTCGATCTTGAGATCACCCGTCTTATAAGCGAAACGCTCTCTATTCCTGTGATCGCCAGCGGCGGAGCAGGAACAAAGGAACACTTCGTTGATGTCTTCACTGAAGGGAAGGCCGATGCGGCCCTTGCCGCCTCCATCTTCCATTTTTCAGAAATTCCTATCCCCGAACTGAAGATTTTTCTTCAGAATCGTGGTATACCTATACGCCTCAGATGATTATAAGGAGAGAATATGCAACTTGATTTCAACAAAGGAAACGGCCTGATCCCCGCAATCGTACAGGATGCGGTCACTCAGAAAGTCCTGATGCTCGGATATATGAACGAAGAAGCCTATAAGATCACTCTTGAGAAGAACCTGGTGACCTTCTATTCCCGTACCAGGAACACCCTCTGGACCAAAGGGGAGACCAGCGGCAATTACCTCACAGTGCGTGAGATCATTCCCGACTGCGACAACGATACCCTCCTCATCAAGGCAATCCCGTCAGGTCCCGTCTGCCATACAGGAAACGACACCTGTTTCGATGAGTCGAACGAACTGTCTGATGTCGATACACGCGATTTCCTCTTCTACCTGCAGAGCGTTGTTCAGGACCGAAGGGAACACCCCATCGAAGGTTCCTACACCAATCACCTGTTCAGCAGAGGCATCAACAAGATCGCACAGAAGGTGGGAGAAGAAGCTGTCGAGCTTGTCATCGAAGCAAAGGATGACAACAAGGAACTCTTCCTCGGCGAAGCCGCCGACCTTCTCTACCATTTCCTCGTCCTTCTTGCCCAGAAGAACATAAACCTGGAAGAGGTGTACGAAGTCCTGAAGGGAAGACATTCCAGGTAAGTAGATGAGTTCCTCTACGAACAGGATGTCCTACACCATCTACGCCATTGCGGCAAGCATTATCCTTGCGACCCTGAAGATCTCCTTCGGAGTCCTCGGTTCTTCTGCCGCCCTTGTCTCCGACGGAGTCAACTCTCTGAGTGACATCGTCAGCTATTCGATCGTAGCTGTCTCTGTTCTTGTATCGGGGAAAAAAGCTGACAAACACCATCAGTACGGTCACGAGAAGGTGGAGAGTGTCATCTCCCTCCTCTTCTCTCTCGCCATCATCATCACCGGAATAGCCATCGGGTACTCCGGTATTCGCCTCGTTCTCGGTGAAAAGAGCGAACATATTCCCACAACCCTCGCCCTCTGGGGTGCGGTTGCTTCGTTCATTGTAAAAGTTCTCCTTGCCTTCTTTACAAGACGGGGGTATCGAAAAACAAAGAGCAATGCCCTCAAAGCACTCTATACTGACCATCTGAGTGACGCTTTTGCGACCGGAGGCGCTATTCTGGGAGTGATAGGGGCACGTGCAGGTTTCCCCGCAGCCGACCCGATTGCCTCCATTATCATTGCCCTTTTCGTTATCTATTCAGGAGCGAGTGTCCTGAAAGGATCGTTTCATGTCCTCATGGATGCATCAGCTGATGCAGATACAGTGAAGACCATCCGCTCTCTTGTCAAAGAGAATGGAGAAGTGCTCAGTATCGATCTTCTAAAGACCCGTACCGTGGGAAGCGGCTATTATGTCGACATGGAAATCAGCTTGGACAAGGATCTCTCCCTGGAACAGGCGCATGAAATTGCAGAGGACGTGCATGACAGAATCGAGCAGGGGTTGCCGAGTGTACGTCACGTCATGGTCCACACCAATCCGTCACAGAGCAGCTGATCCCTTTTCTCTTCACATACCCTATTTTCTTCCCAGTACCTCAAGCAGTCCGTTCAGGATCGTGATCGGGTGGGGCGGGCACCCTGGAATATAAAGATCGACGGGAACAACTGCATCCGCTCCGTTTAAGGTATCGGGGAAGTCCCTGTAGATTCCTCCGGAAACCGAACAGGTGCCGACAGCAACTACGATCTTCGGTGAGGGAATCGCATCATAGGTCTTCTTGAGAGCTTCCTCCATATTCTTTGTGACCGGTCCCGTGATGAGAAGCCCGTCAGCATGCCGTGGTGAGGCTGCGACATGGATACCGAAGCGGTCAAGGTCGAACCCGATCGTCGTCAGGACGTTTATATCTGCTTCGCAGGCGCCGCATCCTCCGGCGCTCACAACTCTGAAAGAGATGGAATGGCTGAATACACGGAGCATCTCCTTTTTCAGTTTCTTGATCTTGTTCCTGTACCCTTCATGAACGAGGAGATCTGCCTTCTTATTCGCTCCTATCTGGTAATCTCTTGAAAAGGTGAGAGCTCCTGATTCACACGCTTCGCTGCATGAGGAGCAGAAGATACACGTCGAGAGGTCAAGGAAGAGTCCCTCCTTTTTCAGTTCAAGAGAGTGTGTCGGACATGATTCAATGCAGAGCTGACAGCTGGTGCACTTGGAATCATCGATCATGGGTACTCCCTGGAACTTCTGGGGAAGAACCGGTTCCTTACGGGGAAAGGCGATGGTGTGGTGTCCCTGGTCTATTCTTGCTTTCAATGCTTTGAACATGGCATCTCCTATAGATCGAATCCGCAGTAGGATAGGTTGAAACTCTTGTTACAGAGGGGGAAATCAGAGATCTCCACATTCCTCAGGGTACGTGAGAGCACATACCAGTTATGGAAGGAGGGGTCGACGATCTTGTACTTTGCAAACGTTCCCTGTGAGTCGGTCAACGCGCAGTGGCAGATCTCTCCTCGCCATCCTTCGGTGAGGGAGATAGCGAAACTGTCCGGTGCCGGGTCATTGGTATTGTTATAGATGCAGGAGCCTTCGGGGAAATTCTTGAGTATCTCAAGGATGAGATCCCTTGAATGGACAATCTCCCTTCTCCGTATCAGGGCACGTGCAAAGACATCCCCTGTTTCGCACAAGGCGACAGGCATTCCTATTCTCTCATACTTTCCGGTGGGGAAATCGGACCTCACATCGTTTCTGATTCCGCACGCTCTTGCAGCCGGTCCTACCGCTCCGAGTTCTTCAGCCACGCTCCTTTCCAGTGTTCCTGTATGATCGAATCGGGAAAGGACCGAGGGATTGTCCCACAGAAGATCAACTGCCTGAAGACTCTGCTGTATGATGGTTTTCAGTTTATCCGAGATGATGGAAATCTGTTTGCCTGAGAGGTCATGTCTCACCTCTCCCGGGCGAAGAAGGTTCCGTCCGAACCGGTTGCCGCAGATCACGGCGGTAAGGTTGAGGAGCTCGCCCCTGAGGCGTCCACAGAACGATTTGGTGGGAAGGTAGCCCACATCCCCTGCGAGTGCTCCCAGGTCGCCCACATGGTTGGCTAATCTCTCAAGTTCCAGGCTGAGGGCCTGTATCGCTTCAACCTTTGCTGTCGGCTTTTGTTTTTTCAGTGCATCGACCACGGAGCAGTAGGTTAATGTGTGACCGATAGTCGCATCCCCGCTTGCCGTTTCCATCTGGTGTATCGTCAATGTATCAGGTCCGCCGATGAGGCGTTTCTCGATACCCCTGTGCTGGTAGCCCAAAGAGATCTCAAGGTTGAGAATCTTCTCCCCGTGACACTGAAACCTAAAGTGTCCCGGCTCGATCACCCCTGCATGGACAGGACCCACTCCCACCTCATGCACCTGATCTCCCGTGTAGGAGAAGAAGGTATTCTCTCCCTGTACCCGAACCGGTTTGAGCCACGGGTGTCCGACCGGCTCTATCCCGGTCTGTTCCCATATCTCCCTCTCGAAAAGCTGTATCTGAGGGAAGGAAGGGGTGAGGGAAGGAAATGAGGTTCTGACTTGCGTAGTGAGGGGGTAGAGCTTTCCTGAGCTGTTATCGGCGAGAACGGTATAGAGGGTCGCTTCTTTCTCTTTTCCGTCAGTGTTCACTGCAAAGTACTGCACCACTCTCATTCCCTGTTCGAGTGCTTCACCTATTGTCTGCAGGAATGTCTCGATAGGAGCTGAAGGGATTTCACAGATGGGGCAGGCTTCTCCGTTCTTCATGTATTTCGTCAGTACTTCTTTCATCATACACCCCACAGAGCTTTTTCAGCTAAGATCATCAGACGCTCCATACCTTCAGGCATCCAGAGGCCGAGGACGAGAAGAATTGCAAGCGGTACGGCTGTAACGAGAATCGCGCTGTTAAGAGGTTTTCGAACCTTTCTATCCTCTTTCTCTCCCGGCTTCCAGAATATCTTGATCGCATGACGCAGCATCGCGATGAATACGAGAACCGTGGCTGCGAGGAAGAGGGCTGTCATGATATAGCTGCGGTTTTCCACAGCCGCCTTCACGATCTGGAATTCACTGATGAACACGGCAAAGGGGGCAATGCCTATCAGTGCGAGCATGCTCATTGCGAGGGTGATGCCCCAGAGACGGTAGGTTCTCCCTGCGCCGTAGAATGCTTTGAAGTCATTGCTGTGCATGATCTTTCCAAGCATGCCGGCACTGTAGAAGCCTGTTGTCTTTGCAATGGAGTGATTAAGCGTATGGAAGAGGGCACCGAGGGTGCCGACAGGACCGAAGGAGTAGGCGAGTGCTATGATTCCCATATGCTCCACCGAACAGTAGGCGAGAAGCCGTTTCGCATCCTTCTGGAAGAAGATGAATACTGATGCGAGAAGGATGGAGAAGATTCCGAAGAACATCAGGATCTGTTCTGCCTTCCCTTCAAAGCCTGCTGCATCGCGTGCGATCGGGAGGAGGCGGATAATACAGTACAGCGCTGTGTTGAGGAGGAAACCCGAAAAGAGAGCTGAAACGGGGGCGGGAGCCTGGCTGTGTGCGTCGGGAAGCCAGTTATGCATGGGTGCAAGCCCTGCCTTAGTTCCGTAACCTATCAGGATGAAGATGAAACCTGTCATGATGAAGGCAGGGTTCAGTTCTTCCCTGTGTTGATAGAGGTTGTCGAGGAGCAGACTCTCATTTCCGTCAAGTCCCGCCTGCTGTGCCGCTGCGGCAAACAGCAGTGTGCCTATGAAAGCTAAGGCGACACCGACAGAACACATGATGATATATTTCCACATCGCCTCGATCGAATCGGCGTTGTTTTTCTGGAGTATAAGGAAGGCTGTGAACAGAGTCGAAGCCTCTATGCTCACCCACATGATTCCAATGTTTCCTGATATCAGGGCGCTGCTCATCGCAGCCAGTGATCCGAGCCATAGAGCGCCGAACCGTTTCATTTGATCCGTTTCTATATCCTTTCCTTTGTTGAAGTAGGAGAAGGCGAAGAGGGTGGCTGTCGTGAATACGACGAGGGTGAGAATGATCAGGTGCCAGGCAGAGAACGCATCTGCTCTCAGGAATCCGTGGAAGTTCTGTATGATATCGACACTGAAGAGCCTGTAGGTCACAAGGATGCTCAGGAATGCGCTGGCAAGTGCTGTAATCAGAGTGGTCACCAGTACCTGATAGGAGTTTTTCATGCTATAGATGGCAGCTATCCCGATGAGAGGGATAGCGATGAAGCCTGAAAGGATGTAGGAGTAGAGTGTGTTCATGCTTCTTATCCTTTTAATGAATCGAGGTTCTTCACATCCATATGTGAGAACTCTTCGTGTATTTTTCTGGTAGCCACTGACATGACGAATACTGCTACGAATGCATCGAGCAGTACTCCCATTTCCACAATGAGAGGTACTTCCTCCACTAAAATCAGTGAGAGACCGTAGATACCGTTCTCAAGGATGATGTACCCGATGATCTGCATCACTGCGATCGATCGTCCCGCTATGAGAAAGGCGCCGGTGAATATCGTAGTGAGGGCTACCGGAGTGATGAAGGAGAACTCGGGGTCAAGAATTTTGAGTTTCGAGTTTATCCATGCCGAAATGATGATGAGAAGGATGACAACCAGTACCGAAGCGAAATAGCCCACATAGGGTTTCAGCTCACGCGATACATTCGAGTTAACCATGGAATGGTGAAGGAGCCGTGGGAAGACGATTCCCCTCAGCACGATACCCGCGGCGGCGATGATGAACAGGTCTATCCTGAATCCCATATAGAAACCCAGCACGGCAGGCAGCAGTCCCAGCAGAATCCCCTGAATGGAGAGAATGCGGATGCAGGTGCCTAAGCGGCTGTTCGAGACAATGACCAGGTCGGTCATCAGTATGCCTATGAGAAGAACATCTACTATGATAATCATGCTATCTCCTTGAAAAGGATCGCGATAAGCGACATGGCCAGAGCAACTGCCAGCAGCTGAGGTATCCTGGTGAGCCTCAGCCTTGCCATACTCGATTCTATGATTCCCATGATTCCTGCAAGAACGAAGACGCTCACGAGAGAGAGAAGGGTATGAACCAGCAGACCGTAATCGAAGATCGGGAGGATTAGGTTCGAGATGAGAGAGAAGAAGAACCACAGCTTCAGATCCACCGCATACTCGATCATCGCGAGGTCGGGACCACTGTTATCAAGAATCATCACCTCATGAAGCATCGTCAGTTCCAGATGCGTTGTCGGGTCATCGACCGGTATCCTCCCATTCTCCGCCGCTGTCAGGATAACGAAGGAGATGGAAACCAGAAGAACCAGAACACCGAATTCGAAGCTGCTGTCGAGAGCGACGGTGTGTATGATATTCCAGAAGGAGGTATGTTCAGGTCTGACGATCAATGCACCGAGACCGAGAAGGATCGCGGGTTCCGCGAGGATCGAGAAGAAGCCCTCCCTGCTTACTCCCATCCCCTCAAAGGAGGAGGCTGTATCCATGGCTGCAAGGAAGGTGAAGAACCTGGAGAATGCAAGAAGGTAGATGATGACAAGGAAGTCTCCTTCGAAAAGGAAGAGTCCTGCATGTCCACCGAAAGGCATCCACGCAACTGCGATGAGCATAACTGCCAGTGAGATCAGCGGGGCAGCCCTGAAAATCCAGGTGGTAGAGCTGCTGTAGACGCTTCCCTTCTTCAGCATTTTGAACAGATCCCTGTATGCCTGAAGGAGAGGTGCCCCCTTTCTTCCGGCGAAGAATGCTTTTGTCTTCCGAATGATACCGATGACCAGAGGTGCGAACACCACCGCGAGAATCAGGGGGATGAAGTCATACGTTATATTCATACAAGGCTCCATGCTAACACGCCTAAGAGTGCGATGATGATATACAGCACATAGATGTGAACATTACCATGCTGAATCACTATCAGTTTTTTCATATGTTTCCTCATGCTCCTGTACCCCGGACTGAATACCTTGTCCATGAAGAAATCGAAGAAGTCCACCTGAACGTGTATCTGCTTCGGGAAAGGATCCTTTGTACCAACATGGGTCGACTTTGAGACCAGGACAGGGTCAAGAAACGAGGTAAGAGGCTGAGAGAAGGAAGAGGCAGTGTACTGCATTGACGCATTGACCTCGCCGTAACCGCATCCCCAGGTCTCTGTGACTTCGACTGTTCTCTTTCTCATCAGCAGGAATCTGAAGAGGAACAGGATACCGACGAGGGCAACCAAAGCGACTGTGATTCCCTGTATGTGCGTGAGCGGTGTGATGATCTCATGCAATATCTGATCGGAGAAAATACCTGTCACAGACCCTGCTGCACCTGCAATGGCAGTGATGAACGGCTGGGGAAGAAGGGCGATGAGGATACAGAGGAGAGCAAGGATGATCATCGGGACTGTCATGAAGGGTGTGTTTTCAGATGCCTTCCTTGCTCTATTGCTTCTCGGTTCTCCGAGAAATACAATGCTCACCACCTTAGTGAAGCAGAAGACGGCAAGAGCTCCTATCAGGCTGAGACCTCCTATGACGACGATGGCAAAGAGTGCGTTCAGAAGGGGCGTGGCCATCAGATGCCTGAAGGAGACGGAGTAGAGGAGGAACTCCCCTAAAAAGCCGTTAAGGGGAGGGAGTCCCGCGATGGCTGCAGAGCCGATCAGGAAGGTGAGACCTGTCACCGGCATCTTCTTGATCAGACCTCCCATCGATTCGATGGCAAGTGATCCGGTTGCGTGTTGAACTGAACCGGCACCGAGAAACAGAAGGCTCTTGAAGAGTGAGTGGTTCAGTACATGAAGGAGACTTCCTATGAAACCGAAGGTCATGAGCAGTTCGTTTTGAAGTGACATCCCTATGACGCCTATGCCGATGCCAAGGGAAATGATCCCGATATTTTCCACACTCGAGTAGGCCAGAAGGCTTTTAAGATCCTTCTGCATCGTTGCCATGACGATACCGAAGAGTCCCGAGCCTACCCCTGCAAGCAGGAGTATCCATCCCCACCAGGATAACGGCGTGTTGAGGAATGAGAGAACCATGATGATTCCGTAGACGGGAGTCTTGATCATCACCGCGGACATCAGTGCTGACACATGGGAGGGGGCTGCAGGATGGGCTTTAGGAAGCCATACATGGAAGGGGACCAGTCCCGCCTTCGTTCCGAACCCGATGAGTGAGAAGATGAATATGACGCTCCCCGCAGCCGGTGAGATATCACCTGAAGCGGCTTTGAAGGAATCAAAGGAGAAGGACCCGCTGCCAGATGCAAGCAGTGCGAACATCACAAGAAGGAAGGCTGTCCCGATATGGGTGAACACGAGATACATCCACGCCGCTTTTCTTACCTCCTTCTTTTCATTGTTGAAGGCGACAAGGAAGAAAGAGGAGAGAGACATCAGCTCCCAGCAGATGAGAAAGGCTACCGCATCACGGGAAGTGACGACCCCCATCATACTCACCACCAGTACGGTATAAAAGAACCAGTGACCCTTCAATGCTGCTGAACTGCTCTTGTAATGCTCCAGATACTTCGGAGCATAGACTGTCGTGAGAACGGAGATGAGTGCTATCACAAAGAGGAAAAAGGAGGAAAGGGGGCTGAGTCCGAAGGAGAGATTTCCTGCGATCATATTCACAGGCAAAGTGAAGTGCGCTGTCGATCCGTTCAGCAGGGCCGTGGCAGACAGAAGCGCTGCTAACAGAGATCCCGCCGAGATGCTGAAGGTCGCTGCCATATTGATGTACCGTGTGTTCCTGACAAAGAAAGCAGAAAGCCAGATCAGGGTCAAACCTACTATAATAATCATCGAAGCCTCTCGTTTCGGCCAATGTATGCCGTACAGTTTGAATCGTGACTTTTTCCGACCTTATCTTCATCGCTTCACCCGCATCCCCGGACACGGGAATACCTCACATACTGACCTGAGACCTGCACGTGAAGAATTTGAATGACAGTGTTAGATATGTTGCCAAAACCGAGACACAACCAATAAAAGTATGTGCTTTTCTCAACATTTTACAATAGACCTTTCTAGGTTTCCTGAACGAATTATCTGAAATATTTTGAGGAATTCGTGGGAAACTCAACGTAGAATTCCATAAAAGTAAAATTTTGGAGTGAATGACATGTTCATTTCTTCTGTTATCAAGTTAAACACAAAAAAAAAGAAAATAATAGAAAATAAAAAAATTGACAAAGAAAATATGTAGGTGGTATAGTAGTGACATAAAGAAAGATATGAAAATATTTACCTGCCTGCTTAGCCTGACTGAAAAGAAAAGGAGACATCTGTGAAAGCTATATCAGGAATACCTGAGTCAATGAACTCTGTGGTATGTTACGGCCCCCATGATTACAGGTACGAGACGGTGCCGGTCCCACAGATCAACGAGGAGGAACTCCTTGTGAAGGTCAAGGCCTGCGGCATTTGCGCCGGTGATATCAAGTCCTGGGACGGCGCTGCCATGTTCTGGGGCGGTGGGGTTTTGCCCCCATGGAATGATGCTCCGGTGAGACCAGGTCACGAGTTCATAGGTGAAGTAGTCGCCATAGGCGACAATGCCAGCAAGAAATGGGGACTCGTTATCGGTGACATGGCCATTGCTGAACAGATCGTTCCATGCGGAGAATGTGAATTCTGCAAATCAGGTGACTACTGGATGTGTGAAAAGCAGAATATCTATGGACACCAGAAAGAGGTTGCTGACGGTGGTATGGCAGAGTATATGCGGTACGGTGCCAGAAGTATTGTCCACAAGGTTCCCAAGAGCATTCCAGCGAAGCATACAGCTATGATTGAACCTCTCTCCTGTTCTGTCCATACCGTTTCCCGCGCTGATATAGGTTTCAATGATGTGGTTGTTGTTGCCGGTATGGGCCCGATCGGTCTCTGCAAGCTCCAGCTTGCGAAGATGAAACACCCTAAACTTCTTATCGCGATCGATATGAAACCGAAACGGCTTGAACTGGCGAAGAAGCTCGGTGCGGATGTTGTGATCAATGCTGGTGAAGTGGATTCGGTTGCCGAGGTGAAGAAGCTTACAGGAGGCTACGGCTGTGATGTTTATATTCACAATTCAGGCCATCCCTCCGGTGTCATAAACGGGCTTCAGATGATAAAGAAGCTGGGAACCTTTGTGGAATTCAGTGTCTTCGGTGCCGAGACCTCTGTTGACTGGAGTATTATAGGCGACCGAAAGGAGCTGAATATCAGGGGATCTCACATCAGTGGAAAGGATGGTTACCCTGTAGCCATCAGCGCTCTCGAGAAGGGAACGATCAAGGTTGATGAGATTGTGACCCATGAATTCCCCCTCAAGGATTTTGAAGAAGCTTTCAAGCTTGCGAAGAAAGGTGACGATTCCATTAAAGTGGTACTCGTTCCGTAATTATAGAATAAAAAGGCAAAGATTATGAATCTAGTGAAAAAAGCGGCTGAGATAAGGAGAGATCTTCTCTCGCTCATCTACAATTCCAAGACCGGTCATACCGGTGGATCGCTCTCAAGTGCAGATATCCTCACTGTTCTCTATTACAAGGTGTTGAATATTGATCCTGCCAACCCGAAGGATCCCGCGAGGGACCGCTTCGTACTGAGCAAGGGTCACAGTGTGGAAGGCTATTACACTATCCTTGCCGACAAGGGATTCTTTCCGAAGGAAGATCTGAAGAACTTTTCCACCTTCAAATCTCCTCTGATCGGTCATCCTTCGGTGAAAGTTCCTGGAGTTGAACTCAACACCGGTGCTCTCGGTCACGGACTTTCCTGTTCGGTCGGTATGGCTCTGGCTGCGAAGAAAGACAAGAGTGATGTACGGGTGTTCTGTCTCATGGGAGACGGTGAGCAGGCAGAGGGTTCGGTCTGGGAAGCTGCCATGGCAGGTCCCAATTTTGAACTCGATAACCTGACAGCCATCATCGACCGCAATCACCTGCAGATCAGTGGTGATACTGAGAATGTAATGAAACTCGATTCCCTGAGGGAGAAATGGACAGCCTTCGGCTGGGACGTGAGAAGCGTTGACGGTCACGATATCGATGCTCTCATCGAAGTATTTGAAGGTCCCCGCAAGCAGGGCAAGCCGATGCTCGTGATAGCAGAAACAACCAAGGGTAAGGGTGTCTCGTACATGGAAGATGAGGCGAAGTGGCACCATGGTGTTCCTTCCGAGGAACAGTTTACTCAGGCACTGAGCGAGATCAATGCTTTCATAGAGGAGATGAACTGATGGCAACTATACCCTGCAGAAAAGCATTTACTACAAAAATACTGGAAATGGCTAAGGAAGATCCCTCCATCATGGTGGTTACCAGCGATGCACGAGGATCAGTTACACTCAACGACTATGCAAAGGAACTGCCCGACCAGTTTGTCGAGGTTGGTATCGCCGAACAGAATGAGGTAGGAATTGCAGCCGGTATGGCTACCTTCGGCAAGCGCCCGTTCGTCTGTGCTCCGGCCTGTTTCCTCTCTGCCCGTTCCCTTGAACAGGTGAAGGTCGATGTTGTCTACTCGAAGAATAATGTGAAGATCATAGGAATCAGCGGTGGAGTGAGCTACGGCGCACTCGGGTATTCCCACCAGTCCCTTCATGACATCGCAGTGACACGAACTTTCCCTGGAATGGATGTGATCATTCCCTCCGACCGTTATCAGGCGGAAGCCATCACCGAATGGCTTGCAAAGAGCGAGAACCCCGCGTACGTGAGAATGGGACGAGGGGCAGTCAAAGATGTCTACTCTGAAGCGAAGGGGAGTTTCACCTACGGGAAAGCCAATGTCCTCACCGAAGGAGACAATGTGACTATCATCGCCGCAGGCGAGACAGTGAGCATTGCCGTTGAAGCAGCTGCGCTGCTGAAAGAAGACGGAGTGAGTGTCCGTGTCCTCGACATGGCGACAGTCAAACCGATCGACCGGGAAGCAATTCTCAAGGCTGCAGCAGAGACATCAGGTCTTGTCACAGTTGAAGAGCACAGCATCTTCGGCGGTCTCGGTTCAGCAGTCGCTGAGATCGTCATTCAGACGAACCCCGTTCCTATGCGTATCATGGGGATTCCCGATGAGATCACCATTGAAGGTGATTCAGCCGATATCTTCAACTATTACGGGCTTACCGCAGAAGGTGTCAGAGAGAATGTCCTAGAGATCGTGAAGGGGAAGTAGGGATGAGTGAGAAAAAATACTTTCTGACAATCGATCAGGGAACCAGCGGAACCAAGGCCCTCATCTTTGATAGAGATGGGAAGCTTGTGTGCCGTCATGATGAAGGGCACCAGCAGTTCTACCCGAACCCCGGCTGGGTCGAGCATGACCCTGAAGAGATCTTCGAAAACACCATCAAGGCTCTCAATAAAGTGATGGAGATCGCAGGAACAACTTCGCAAGAGATTATCTGTATCTCGATCTCCAACCAGAGAGAGACCACAGTAATGTGGAACAAGGTGACCGGGAAGCCGGTGATGAATGCCGTGGTATGGCAGTGTCAGCGGGGTGAAAGTATCTGCAATGAACTGGAAAAACAGGGAAAAGCTCCACAAGTCAAAGCAAAGACAGGTCTTGTCCTCTCTCCCTATTTCTCTGCCGCCAAGGCAGGATGGATCATCGACAATATCGTAGAAAAAGATCCTTCGATGAAACGGGAGGATATCCTGTTCGGTACCGTCGATTCCTATCTGATGTGGCGCCTGAGCGGAGGAAAGGTTCACGCAACCGAGTACTCCAACGCAAGCAGAACTCAGCTGTTCAATATTCATACCCTTAATTGGGATGAAGAGCTCCTCGAGATGTTCCATCTCGATAGCTCCATCATGCCTGAAGTGCGTCCCTCCAACTCCGTGTTCGCACAGAGTGCTGAAGGTCTGTTCGATACTATCATCCCGATAGCGGGAGTCCTCGGTGATTCCCATGCCGCTTTTTTCGGCCAGAGCTGCTCCACAGTAGGGATGGCGAAGACCACCTACGGAACAGGATCCTCGGTGATGATGAATATCGGGACGAAGCCGGTCGATGCTGAAACGGTAGTGACTTCCGTCGGCTATTCGATAGACGATGAGATCGTTTATGTGCTTGAAGGGAATATCAACTCGACCGGAGCGACTGTCAAATGGCTCATTGATGATATCGAGCTGTTCGACTCTCCCAAGGAAGTAGCGACCCTCGCTTCAACCGTGGATGATACGCAGGGAGTCTATCTTGTTCCTGCTCTCACCGGACTGAGTGCACCCCACTGGAACTCGGAAGTGCGGGGAGTGATTTCCAACCTCTCACGAGGGACGAAGAAAGCGCACATAGCCCGAGCCGCTGAGGAATCGATTGTCTATCAGATCATGGACGTCATTACTGCGATGAGAGATGAATCAAGTATTACTCTTAAGGAACTGAGAGTGGACGGCGGACCGACCCGTGATGACTTTCTGATGCAGTTCCAGTCCGATATGGGAGAGGTTCCCGTTGTCCGAACGACCATTGAAGAACTCTCAGCCACAGGTGCCATGTATATGGGCGGCCTTGCAAGCGGAGTCTGGAAGAACGTGTCAGAGCTGGAAGCGCTCAGGGAAGTACAGAAGACCTTCACTCCGAACCGAAAGTCCGAATGGAGAGACGAGAAGTACAATGGATGGAAGAAGGCAGTAAGAAATCTTCTCAATTCCGAAATATAGAAAGCTTTTCCCTCTTATTGAAATCCCGCTGTACGGCGGGATGTTCTTTTCTCTTGTAATCCCTTTATTCTCTCAGGGTTGCTTCCTGCTTTGCCCGTAGTATAATAAGACTACTGAACAAGGAGGAATTATGGAATATCAGATAGTTGCCATCAAGGTAGGACATCGTGAGGATACAGCGACGCAGGTGCAGGAAAAACTCACCGCTTTCGGCTGTAATATCAAGGTAAGACTCGGTCTGCACGACCTTCCTGAAGGTGCCTGCTCACCGATAGGTCTGATCCTGCTTCAGGTTACAGCAGATGAAGCGGAGCTGAAAGGATTTCTTGATGACCTGAACAGTCTCGAAGACGTGACAGCGAGGTCTCTCACGATCTGACGGGATTCATCCCATCATAGGAAAAACGCACTTGGGAGGAAAAATCCCTTCCAGTGCGTCTACATTTCCCTTTCATTCAGGGTGTGGTAAGTATCGACTCTGCATGGTGTGTCGATCATCAGACAATGATCGAAAGTCCAAGTTCACTGCAGAAGTCAATGAGTGAGATGTATTCTTGTTCGGCGATGGCTTTTAAAATCGAGTAATCCAGCTTCTGGTACTCATGAATCGCCACATTTCTGAACCCTGTCATTCCGATCATCGATTTCGTTGTTGAGTGGGAAATATAGTCCTTATTCTCGAGAAGAAGAAATGCTTCAGCGCTGTTTTCAGGCATCCCTAGACGTTGAAGAGCGACGACGTGCTGTGCAAGATCTATTGCAGCCTGACATGCCCGTTCAATGTTGAGAATCATTGCATCAATATGAGTGAAATTATCTAATGCTTTGTTAGCATTGTATTCTTCCTTCATCCGTCTTAGTGAACGTTCTATAACAGCAGCCTTGCTTACAGCGACACTATCCTTTGCTAAATGCATTCAGAACCTCCCTTCTGTCCAGATTGTACTGGAGGTACATACCAAGGATTGATATACGAATCGAGGACATTTCAGCAAGATCCCTCACAAAAAGAAGCTTTCCCTTGAGCAAAGCTTCACGAGAGTATGTCAGGCTCGCTGAATGAATCTCTCCCAGGTCTACAGTGCGTGCAAGCTCATAGGAAAGATCACGTGTCCATTGCATTCTGTCTGAAACAGAGACTCTCTTTCCATTTTTAAGAAGGACAGCCAGATCAATGTCACTTTCCGGTCTGAAATTTCCTGTTATCACACTACCGAGAGCCCAGACCGCAAGAACCTCTGTTTTATCTTCAAAATAATGGGATACAATCTCGCCAACTCGTCCTATCATGTAAAAATAGTATCATATGGATGAATAAAAATGAAGATGACTCGCTTTTACACAACAATACCTATATTTCACCCTAACCGAGTCAATCTTCTAGCTGATTGGAGTGTAGAGTATCTATTTACATCAAGAATGACCTTCTATGATTTTCTCACCTTCAACCCTAGAATCGTCTCCATCGGACTAAAATCTTTGTTGTTGTGAAGCCGTTCGAAACCGTGTTCGATACAGAATGTCGCAATCAGTACATCCATGGTCTTTCTGATTGTGATGCCATTCTGTCTTAACAGTCTGAAATTTACAGCTGCTTTGACAGCCATTTCCTTTCCAACGAAATCGTGGTATT
The DNA here is from genome assembly GCA_963677695.2 of Sphaerochaetaceae bacterium. Classification (GTDB taxonomy): domain Bacteria; phylum Spirochaetota; class Spirochaetia; order Sphaerochaetales; family Sphaerochaetaceae; genus SABI01. The sequence continues at coordinate 1,513,136 of CAXXUJ010000001.1, forward strand.
CAAGTGCATTCATTATTTCCTGAGCCTGAAAGAAATCTTTCTCTCTTCGAAAACCCTGAAGACAATCAAAGATGATATCATCTCGAACGGGAACCTTTCAGTCCCAATTCCCTGTCAAGTCAGTCGATTTCTGGTGTGATGATACTGTTCATATAGTCAATCCAGACAGAGGTCTGTAGCAATCACGTATCTCTCCTCATCGAATCAAGATCACCTTCCCACTTCAGTCTGCCTCGCAGTGAGCGTATTCTGCGTTGCTTCTGCATTGTAATGAGGAGTCTCAAACCTTCTTCGACAGCTTCCTTTTTCGTTTTGAATCCTGACGCTTCGAGTGCATCCTTCATAAGCTTGTCATCAATGACAATATTCGTTCTCATACTGTTTTCCTGCCTTGAGTGTGTATGCACCCTAAATTCTCGGCCTGAATTATATGCTACAGAACGGAGAGGTTCCGAACGGGGTTGAATCAGCCTCGCCTGGTCTGTGGTTTCTTGTTCTTTCGATATTTTTTCGGCCACGCTTCGTCAGGTAAATCAACTTCAAATGTCATGAGTATATTCGCCTGCTTCTCGGTAATCTCACCCCAGTGACCTGCTCTGCCACGATAGGTGAAGTACTCAATCACATCCACTTCATTGAGCAGGCTTCTCAACGTGAAAGCAGATGAAAGGTCACTATCTTTCATCACTTTCCGTATCCTGCTGGTAATGATGAGCGCCAGGAATTGAAGGAAGACCTTACCGTTGAAGTTGTCATCCCTACTACATCTGGTTCTCTTGAGAGAGAGTCGATCCTTCAGATTATTGAACGCTTTCTCAACAGCATCCTTCTTCCGGTAGATGGACAGTACCCGAGAAGAATCAAGATGCTTCTCACTGGTAAGAAGGGCAAAGAAACCACATCTACGGATTGCTTCATTCACTCCCTTTGGGTTCTCATGGTATCCGGTGATCTGATCATTGGCATCAAGAGTGAGGTTGAAATACTTCTTCAATTCAGATCTTCGTGCCGAGACCTTCCCGCTCTCAAGCTGCTCCTGAAGAGCTGCAATCCGTTTCATAAGAGAGGCAACATCATCAGCTTCCTTCTCTTTCCCGAAATAGATATGAAGGTAGGCGTAGCGGACATTCGGTCCTCTCCCTCTTACAGGAACGGAATATTCAACAGGAACCGAAGCATGAAACAGTCGTTTCGTCTGATCATATGAGCCGTAGCTCATCATATCGTCTCGTACCTCAGAGATTGCATCTTTCACAAAGTTGACAGAGACTTTCGTTCCCAGAGTGAAGGAATGCTTTCTTTTCAGAAGATGAATGACATTTTCTTCACTGTAATAGCCTCGGTCCAATACCAGAGAAGCGTGGTCAATACCGATACCTTTCAGATCATGCATCGTATTGTCTAGCGTCGTTACATCGGTAATATTGCCTCTCAGCTTCCGGTAGAAGACGGGAACTTCTGTATCCTGATCGAATACCATCAGCAGATTGATCTGTTCAAGAGGAAGATGGTCCTTGTTTCTCCCTCGGGTTACCAGTGAAAGTCCTTGTGAGTAGGAAGAGACCGATGTTGAATCCACTGCGAGCCAGCCGGAGGCAGCCTGAAACCTTCTCACTCTCAGTGAGAGAAACTGCTGAATCTCATCTTCTGTGATTGATCCCAACAGCTCACTGCTTCTAGGAGAAGGAATGTCATTTCCATAGGGGTGATCATGCAGACGAGACCAATGGGAGAACCCGTACAGTGGAGCGTCCTGATTGGCTGCAAGATAGAACGCAAGAGATAACATCTTCTCTGCTCTATCAGTGAATACTCGCTCCAGGTCTGCATCAAGTGAGAGCGAAGCGCAGATGGTAGAGAACAGATGGCTGGTTCCTCTGAATTCTCTCTTGCCCTGCAATGATACAGGACGCCCCCGCATAATAGGTGCTGAAGGTTCACCAGCATTCTGCCAGGAAAGGCCGGTGGACTGTTTCTCCTCATCAGTGAGGGCATGGAACTTTGCGTTTGGGACGAAGGCATCATCGATCATTTTTCCGATGTATGTCCGCTTATGTCCTGGGTATGACTGCCCGGGAACCCTGAACGAACGCTCGATGTATACGTAAGGTGTCCCTTTTATCTTCTGAGTCCTTGCTTTCGGCATAACCCCTCCTGTATCATATAACTATTATATGCTACAGATAGCCGAAAAGTCAAGCTAAAACACTATTAAACAACATATTATATGAATGTATCATATAATTATTTCGAGAATTTAGGATGCACATGATACATTATAAACAGTGTGGCATGTGGAGTCAAATTCTACGGCGCTATGAACCGGAAGAATAGAAAATGAGCTGGTCATACAAACTCATTCTCCTCAAGCATCGAGTGGTATCCCTCTTCACTGAAGATCATATGATCAAGCACTTTGATACCCAGGATGTCTCCTGCAGCCCGAAGTCTCCCTGTGACGGCCATATCATCCTTGGACGGGAGCAGGTTCTTGCTGGGGTGGTTGTGAGCCACGATGATCGCGGTCGCACGCTCCCGTATCGGGGTGGAGAAGACCTCTATCAATACGTCAACCATGGCACAATAAGAATATCCTTCGAATGAAATTCTTGGCGTTGCATTATCAGGATTTTGTACCGATAATTTACTCTAGCCCAGTGTAACAGTATAGAATTGATCTGAATTTCACTTCAATGAGAGTATCACCAAAGGGTAAATTCTAGGCATAAAAATTAAACCGTTGGTAATAGAGTTTGTACTAGCAACGGTAAACCTATATTTCTTCGCTACATTTTTCTTGTGCTTTTTTAACGGCTTCAATTGTTACCTGCATATGTCGTTTCATATACCGAGCTGCAATATCAAAATCATTGTCCTTCATTGCGTCGATAATGCGAGCGTGATATTCAAGTCCGATTTCAGGACCAATGGTAATATTTAGTTTAAGAAAGTGATTCTTCAGCATTTCAGTTAGTAGCTGTGATATTTTTATTACAAAGGGATTTTCTGTTCCTTCTGCAATGATGTGATGAAATTGGTAATCATAAATGTAGAATCTTTCTTTATCTGAAGCATATTTTTTCATCATACTCATGCAGTATTCAAGCTGTTCAATTGTATCCTTTTTAATGTGGTGATGAAGCAATTCCACATTCGTGGATTCGAATCCAACTCGATATTCAAGGAGTTTAATAACTTCTAAATCAGTCATCTGCACTATTGGAATAAGCGCATCAAGGGTGCTAAGAGTAGCAACCTCTGCAACAAAGGCTCCTGCACCTTGTCTCTTATAGAGAAGTCCTACACCTACTAGCTGATCCAAGGCTTTCCTCACTGAAACGCGGCTGACATTTAATTCCATCGCTAACGCATGTTCAGATGGGATTTTATCTCCAGGAGACCATATTCCAGTTTTCATCCCCTGCAGTACATGATTATATACAGTTTGACTTGCTCCAATCTGCTTCATTTTCTTCTTCATCTCCTTGATTACTAATAGTAAACACCAACTGAAGAAATAATACAAGCTAAATCAACTTGTATTATTTATTTTTAAAAAATTTTGTTGACAGCTTAAAATACGGGTTATATTATCTAGATATAGAATAATTGATAATACAAATAATGAAAAGGTGACTAACATGTCTGATTATAAAGTGTATGTAACAGATTACGACTATAAGGATCTCGATATTGAAAAAGGCATACTCGAACCCATCGGAGCTGAGGTAATAGGCCTGCAGTGTAAAGATGGAAAGGGCCTTGCTGAAAAAGCATATGATGCGGATGCTTTAATGGTTCAATATGCAAATGTAACCAAAGATACAATCCAGAAACTGGCAAACACGAAAATTATAGCTAGGTATGGGGTCGGAGTAGATATAGTGGATGTAGATGCTGCCAGTGAGAGAGGAATCATTTGCACTAATGTAGTTGACTACTGTACGGATGAAGTTGCTGACCACAATATCTCCTTTTTACTTATGCTTGTACGCCGGATTCCTATGTTCGTTGCTGAAACAAAAAAGAGCAAATGGCACTGGAGTCAGACAGGCCGCCCTGTATACCGCTTCTCTTCTTTACAGGTTGGAGTAGTCGGTTTTGGCAGAATTGCACGAAATATGTGTCGAAAACTGAATGCTCTTGGTTTTCAGGTTGCTTCATCCGATCCGTTTGTTTCTGAAGATGTATTTAAGGAAGAACATGTAAAAAAGATTGAATTGACCCCTCTTCTGCAGACTAGTGATGTGGTCGTACTTCAGTGCCCGTATACACCGGAAACACACCATATTATAGGTGAAAAGGAGTTAAAGGAAATGAAATCTGGTGCAATTCTAATTAATTGTTCTCGCGGAAAGCTGATTGATAATAAAGCGCTCTATCAATCTCTAAACGATGACCATCTTGCAGCAGCAGCTCTAGATGATCTTGAAGATGAGCCAGCGAAAAGATTCTCGTGGAAAGCTGAGGATAATCCATTGTTTAACCTGGATACATGTTTTATCACTCCGCATGTTGCTTATTATTCTGAGGAGTCTTTAATCGAAGCCCGGAAAAATGCATCTTACAATGTGCGTGCAGTGCTTTTGGGTGAGAATCCTCCTAACAGAGTGAATTGATCTGGTATCAACGGGAAAAGGGAAGAGGATAATGAAAAATCTGAAAGAACACTATGTATCATTTGCCGATTCAGTGAACTTAGTTGTGAAGTACTTATGTATAGCATTTTTCAGCATCATGGTGATAGATGTTGTAGTTTCAGTAATTATGCGATATGTGCTTGTAAAGCCCATGGTTTGGGGAGAACAGCTCGCTGTTTATTGCATGATCTGGATTGCTTTTCTTTCTTCCTCCATAGCGTTCCGTCGAGGGGTTCACATGGGTCTTGACCTCGTAGTTAAATCCCTTACATCAAAACTAAGCCACATTGTTCAATTTATAGCTCATGTGATGGTACTTGGTTTCCTTTTGGTCCTGACAATTTGGGGGTTCAAACACACTGTAGCTGTATCACAGCAAATTTCACCGGTAGTTTTCAATATGTCAATGTCCTGGTTTTATATTGCACTCCCCATTGGTGGCATCTGTATGATTATTCAGGAAGTTGAAGTGATCTTAAAAGGTACTGAAGAAGATTTGTGAGCATATGTTCACTAAGAAATAAAAGGAGAAATATTATGAGTAAGTATGGAAGAATCCTTATCGCACTGGTTCTGATCGCTGCATTTTCGATCCCTATGGGATTCAGTCAAGGTTCAGCAGAGGAAAACGAAAAATACACTATTGTATTCAATGAGCCATTCACGAGGCCGCATACTCTAGCAGAGGCAGCAAATAGATTTAAAGAACTTGTGGAGGAGCGTTCTGAAGGTAGAATTGAGGTCGATGTACATTATGGCGGTGTACTCGGAACAAGTCGAGAAGCACTCGAAGCAGTGCAGGTTGGTACTCAGACAATGGTTGATGCTGCTACTGCCCCTATTGTTGCTTTTGAACCTTCCTTCGGCGTTCTCAATCTTCCTTATCTGTTCTCCAGCAGAGATCAGTGGTATGGGGTGCTTGATGGAGATCTCGGTCAGAGTCTTCTTTCGCGCCTGGAAGATAAAGGGTTTGTAGGACTCGCATACCTCGAAAATGGAGTTAGACATGTAACAAACAATATCCGTCCGATCTATAAATGGGAAGATCTCAAAGGGATCAAGATCAGGTTGATGCAGAATCAGGTCTTTATTAGTACTTTTGAAGCATTCGGATGTCTCACCACAACAACACCTTGGGGTGAGCTGTATGCAGCACTTCAGCAGCATGTTGTTGATGCACAGGAGAATCCGGTTTCTAATATTGAGAACGCAAAACTGTATGAAGTGCAGAAATACCTGTCGCTTACAGGACATACGTATGACCCTAACATTTACTTTATCAACAAGAAATTCTTCGATTCATTGCCCAGCGATCTTCAGCAGATCTTAAAAGACACAGCATATGACGTTGCAGTATGGCAGAGAAATCAGGCTATGGCTGCCGAGGGTAAGATTCTTGAAAATCTCGGCAATTATATGGAGATTAACGAAGTTTCTGCAGATGAAATCGCGCGCTTCAGAGATGCCTGTCAGTCCGTCTACACCGATCAGTCAAAAACAATTGGTGCAGATGTGGTGAATGCATGGGTGGAAGCCGTTAAATAATAGTTAAAAGAGGATTCCCTGTAGAGGATATTCCTTACAGGGTATTCCTCAGTTCGAATAACCGGTGTTCAGGAGGGGTTTAAAGCATGACAATAATTATGGGGATTGTATTCCTCGTTACCCTGTTGTTTGGTGTACCTATTGCTTTTGTTGTTGGTATTTCATCCTTGGTAACTATCATTGTACAGGGGGTCATCCCACTTAATGCTATACCACAGTATATGTTCATAGGGCTCGATTCTTTCCCGTTGCTCGCCATTCCGTTTTTTATACTTGCAGGTGAACTGATGGGCAGATCCGGAATATCGAGAAGTCTGATTGATTTCTGTATGGTTTTATTCGGACGAATGCCCGGAGCCCTTGCTGAAGTGAATATCGGTGTAAGCATTTTTTTTGCGGGTATCACAGGGGCTGCTGTTGCGGATACAGCTGCGGTTGGTTCTATTCTAATTCCGGCAATGAAAAAGGAGGGGTATGGAGCTGCATACAGTGCTGCAGTCACTTCCGCGAGTTCCTGCATCGGCCCCATCATTCCTCCAAGTATAATCCTTGTTGTGTACGGAATAGCAGCGAATGTTTCGATTGCGTCATTACTGATTGCTGGTATTCTCCCAGGCATCCTGCTTGGAATCTGTCAGGGAATTCTTGCGTTGTTTCAGGCAATCAAACATAAGTACCCTCGGAGATCTGAAAAGTTTTCAATAGTACAACTTATTAATGCATTTATCCGTGCACTCCCCGCACTCATTATGCCGCTTATAATAGTTGGCGGTATCATGGGGGGTGTAACAACAGCAACTGAGGCTGCCGCGATTGCTGTTGTGTATAGTCTGTTCGTTGGATTCATAAATAAATCAATTAAGTTAAAAGAACTCCCTGATATTATTTTTAAGGCAAGTATTACGGTAGGAATGGTATTGATGGTTCTAGCAACTGCCAAACTGTTTTCAAATGTTTTAGTTATGAATCAGATCCCGACTATGTTATCTGATGCGTTTTTATCAATTTCTTCAAATCCGGTTGTGATCATTCTGATGATCAATCTATTACTGCTGATTGTCGGGATGTTTATGGAGATATCTGCGGCTTGTATTATACTTGCTCCGATTCTTCTTCCAGTCGTGGTACAACTAGGATTTGATCCCGTTCACTTTGGAATCATCATGTGTGTAAATCTGGCGCTTGGGTTGGCGACACCTCCAGTTGGAGCAACTCTCTATGTCGGATGTCGTATCGCGAAAGTATCAATGGCGGAGATTACCGTTGCAATCTTCCCCTATTTACTTGCATCAATCGTAGCCTTGTTGATCATTACGTTTATACCAGAGATATCGTTATTATTACCCCGAATGTTTATTTAATTAGGAGACAATTATGAAAAATATCGTACACAAAAGGCCGGAATTCGATTCCGCCATAGCTGAGAAGTTTAAATCACTTGAACAGGTGATGAGCATTTCCTGTGTTGTTGGTGACAGTATGGAAAGGGATGGAATTATGTATAGTAGTATGAAGATGAGAAGTATTACCAAACCATTTATCGGGCCAGCATTCACGGTAAAACTTAGTTCAGGCTTCCTTGCAGACTGTCTTGCCATTTTTAAATATGCCAAACCCGGAGACGTTATTGTTATCGATGCTTTCGGCGACACGGAGACTTCAATTTGGGGTGGACTGATGTCAGGACTTGCGCGTAATGCGGGCATTGTTGGTGCAGTAATCTGGGGTTCCGCAAGAGATACAGATGAAGCACGTATGCTTGATTTCCCCATAGTATCCAAATCTGTATCTCCACGTGAAGCGCATAGTGCACTGACTCAATTATTCGAACCGATAGAGTTAAATTGTCCTGTATCCTGCGGTGGAGTTATAGTAAACCCGGGTGACATTGTCGTGGCAGATGAAATTGGAGTATCTGTAGTTCCCCGTGAGCAGGCTGATGAAGTGTATAAGAGAGCGGTAAAACAGGCGGCAGGCGAGGAAGCTTCAAGAAAAGATATTCTTGCTGGAGCCACAGTGGAAGAGTTGCTTAAAAAATACGGAAGAGTGTAATGATGGAATCTAAAGTTTTTAATTCTGACCTGTTAAAAAAGGTCGAAGCCTCTGGAATTATCGCAGTTTTGGAGATTGAGGATGCAGAGAGCGCAATCCCTGTTGTAGATGCTTTATTAGAGGGGGGGATTTCAGCGATTGAATTGACACTGCGCACTTCTAGTGCTTTGGAATCAATTCATAAGATCTATGAGAGTAGACCTGAAATGACGATTGGAGTTGGCACAGTAATCTTTCCAAAACAGTTGGATGATATTATCAAGGCAGGTGCTCACTTTGGCGTGGCTCCTGGATTAAATCCGAAAATACTTTCAAAAGCGCATGAACTAAATTTTTCTTTTGCTCCCGGCATTGTAACTCCCAGTGAATTAGAGATTGCTCTTTCTTATGGCTGTGAAGTCCTGAAGTTTTTCCCCGCAGAGCCTTCAGGGGGTGTTTCGTACTTAAAAAGCTTGAATAACCCATATGCCTATCTTGGGCTCTCTTATATCCCTTTAGGTGGCGTAAATCTTGAAAATCTTACCGCATATGCTGGTATGAAAGAAGTCGTTGCTGTTGGAGGAACTTGGATATCGAAACGAAATTTAATTAATGATCGTGATTGGAAGACGATTACAACAAATGCAATTGATGCAAGAACCATCTGGAATAATATTAGGAGCACTCTATGAGTAGAACCATCGGATTTGGAGAGATAATGGGACGTCTAAATATGCCTCAGCATCAAAGATTTGTTCAGGGGCTTCCTGGAAATCTTGAAGTTACCTTTGCTGGTGCAGAGGCAAATGTCTGTGCTGAAATAAGTATGCTTGGACAGGATTCATCGTTTGTAACAGCATTGCCAGAACATGAGGTTGCAGATGCCTCAGTAATGGTTCTAAGGCGACTTGGTGTTGATGTATCTTCTATCATTCGGGTTCCTGAAGGTCGGCTGGGGACTTATTACGTAGAGAATGGTGCAAACCACCGTTCCGGTAAAGTGATTTATGACAGAGATTTTTCTTCAGTGTCTCTCACTGCAACAACTGCATACAACTGGGAAAAGATCTTTGAAGGTGGAACTTGGTTCCATATAAGTGGGATAACACCAGCTCTAAGTAAAACAGCAGCTGAAGTAAGTATTGAAGCTTGTAAGACAGCTAAGGAATCGGGGTTAACTGTTTCTTGTGATCTTAATTTTCGAAATAAGCTCTGGAATTGGGACAATAATTTATCCAAAAAGGAACTTGCCCGAAAAACGATGACAGCGATATTGCCATATGTTGATGTGCTTATAGGAAATGAAGAAGATGCGGAAAGCATACTCGGAATAAAAGCTGGAGAATCGAATGTGCTGGCAGGAGAGCTTGAAATTGATAAGTATCCTGAAGTAGCGAAGGAAATAACACGAATGTTCCCAAATATCAGCAAGGTTGCGATTACTCTCAGAGAAAGCATTTCTGCTACCCATAATAATTGGGGTGCAATGTTATATGATGCAAAAAAAGGAAATGCAAACTTCGCTCCTAAGGATGGAACCGGGAATTATAAGCCATATGAAATACGAAATATTGTAGATCGTGTTGGAGGCGGGGATTCCTTCAGTGGCAGCCTAATATTCGCGTTGCAGGATGAGAAATTAAAGGATCACGATCAAGAATTGCTGAATTTTTCTGTTGCTGCTTCGTGTCTATGCCATTCAATCACCGGAGATTTCAATTTTGTGTCAAGGTCTGAGGTAGAATCTCTAGCTTCTGGGGATAAGAGTGGAAGAGTGAAACGGTAGCAAATAATTAGAATGAATTTTTTACAAAGTAAGTTTAACAGCCAAATATAAAAGAGAATAGAACAACTTTTAATTGTATATGATAACCACAATTTTTAAGGTGTAGAATTTTGTATATCTAATAGAAATAATACGGGTTTTCAAATACCCCCCCCCCTAAAAAAGTTTTATGAGATCTCGTATGAGCCATGAGAATGGTTTTATATAAAGCGAATATCATGGAAAGGGTAGGGTTTTAGACTCGTTAACATCTAAAGATTGGGATTTTGAGAAATGTACAAGGTTAGTTGAAAAGAATTCCTGATTGCGTCTATGAAGAGGGACATGATCAGCGCTAGGCTTCGATTTCCGTTCCATTCTTGAACATAAAGAACACCTGTTTCTTACTGTGAATCACAGCATAATCAACAAGTGAATGCCATAGAGGGGCAGAGAAGTCGGTTATGAGATCATCCTGTTTCTGCAGGGCTTCCAGGAAGTATTCTATTTTCGTCTTGCTGTGTTTTTTGTCACGTATTAAATCTTTTAATGCTGCCAAGTGCTTGTTGATTCCGGCCAATTGCTGAGAGAGTTGTTCATACCGAATCTCGCATGTATGTTGATCCAAAGCTGCACTGGCATTCGCTACAGTCATTTGCTCCATACGTGTAATAATTTCGGTACGTTCAGCTTTCAGTTCTTCAAGTTTCGCTTCATCCTCAGAACCGTTCAAAACTTCATCAAGAACCTTTTGGAAACTGGAGAGGATCTCATCCTTTCTGGAGATGAGCTTGTTTACCGCTTGAATAAATTTAGCTTTGATCTCATCTTCGGAAACGTTGGGTGCCTTGCATATTGCTTTTTTGTGTTCGTATTTATGATTGCATTGCCATATCACTTTTCGGTAAGGGCCGTTTGAATGCCAGACCTTAGCGCCGAAAATTCCTCCACAATGACCGCAGCGAATACGTCCAGAAAAGATGTGAGAACCCCTTGTTGTCTCTGCATGTTTTGATCGGTATTCGATTTCCTGCTGCACCATATCAAATACGACAGGTTCAATAATCGCTTCATGGTTCCCTCTGACATAGTATTGAGGGACTTCTCCTTTGTTTGCCACAGGCTTCTTGGTGAGAAAATCGGCTGTATAATTTTTCTGGAGTAATGCATCTCCTTTATACTTTTCATTTGTTAGAATATTTTTAACAGAGGATGTATGCCATGTCGTATTTCCGGTGCCTGTTTTATATCCTTCGCTCTCAAGTTTCTTTGAGATTGAACTGAACGTCATCCCTTGAAGAAACAGCGAAAATATATACCTGACAATCTTTGCCTGTTCGACATTGATTACAAGGTTCCCATCAGGTCCCTTGTCGTATCCAAGGAATCGTGTGTAGCATACCGTGACTTGTCCATCGGCGAAACGTTTACGTCGGCCCCACTTTACGTTCTCCGATATGGACCGCGATTCTTCCTGAGCAAGTGAGCTCATAATGGTGATCAATAACTCACCCTTGCTGTCAAAGGTCTTTATCGCCTCTTTCTCAAAATATACTTCTACCTTATGCTCTTTTAAGTTTCTGATGGTCTGAAGACTATCTACCGTATTTCGGGCAAAGCGACTCACAGATTTGGTAATGATCAAATCTATCTTGCCTGAAAGAGCATGACTGATCATCCGTTTAAACCCTTCTCTCTTGGCGGTACTGGTGCCGCTGATTCCTTCATCGGTGTACATCCCTGCAAATTCCCATTCAGTATGGGATTTGATCATGGAGGTATAGTAATCAACCTGTGCCTCATAGGATGCGTATTGATCTTCGCTATCGGTGGATACCCGAGCATATCCTGCAACACGTCGCTTCGTTCCTAATGAGTTGGTTGATTGTCTCCCGTTGAATTCTCTGGACGCCGGAATCACATGTACTTCTTTCATAGCTTTACCTCATTGTTGTCAATGTTTTGTTGTGCTACTGCACGCCGATGAGCCCACGCATCCCGTTTGGCGGTATTCTTCCAATGCGTTGTCAGGATTTGGTTCGTTTTAAGATGAAACTCGAGGATATCAGCGAACACCACGATATGGTTTATCTGCTCATCGATCCAGGTCGGGTCGAATTTATCCTCTGATAATGGGCCAAGGAGTGAGCAGCATATCTGTCGTAATGTATAGACTGGAAGGCTTCTTGATAGGCAAGACTTTGCTCCGTGTTTTCGTTTATGAGAACACTGGTAATGCCCCTGCTGAAATTGTGTGAGCTCTCCAGTTCGAGAGTAGGGGGTGTAGGTGAATGTATGTCCACAATACCCACAGATTATTTTACCGGTGAAGCAGGTGGCCCGTCTCCATCTCACTGCTCCCTTCTGGCGCCTACGTTTTCGTTCAGCTTCGACCTTTTCATATAATTCTTCCTCGATAATAACCGGGTGAGTTCCCTTCACCATAAACCGAGGGAGTTCTCCACGATTGATCTTCTTGTTATGTGTGAGATGATCATCTGTAAATGTTCTTTGGAGGATACTGAACCCTCGATATTTCTCCTGATCGAGAATCCTCATGATAGAAGATTTTCCGAAAGGCAGCCCCCTCCGGTTGTAGATTCCCCGTGTAGCCAAAGCCTCAGATATTTCAGTAAGCAGCATACCATCGGCAAACGCAGCGTACATGAAACGTACCGCCTGTGCTTCCTCTTCGATAATTTCAAAATGACCTTTGACCCACTTGTAGCCATACATGTTATAGGCAGGGAACTTTCCTTGAGAAAACCGTTTTCTAATACCCCACTTCACATTTTCGCTTGTTGAGTAACTCTCTTCCTGTGCATACGAGGCGAGAATTGAAAGCATCAGCTCTCCATCTGGTGAGAGTGAATCGATGTTTTCCCGCTCGAATCGAATTGAGATGTTCCATTCTCTCAGCTGCCTTACGGTTTTTAACAGATCAACCGTATTGCGTGCAAAGCGGCTGATAGATTTAGAGAGGATGATATCAACTCTGCCTGATGCACACTCTGCAAGGAGTCGTTGTAATTCACTGCGTCGTTTCATCGCCGTTCCTGAGATGCCTGCATCTGCATACACTCCTGCAAACTCCCATGAAGGATGAGCGTGGATGTAGTCACGGTAATGGCTGACCTGGGCTTCGAGAGAATCCATCAGCTCTGGAGAATCGACCGATACTCGGGCATACGCCGCTACTCGCTTTCTGGAATATGGATGAATGGGGCTGCGTTCTAATTTTATTATTTCTGCCATGACGCTGTATTCCTGTCTGTCGTTTTATCATTACTCATATCTATACTCTGTAAATAATTGTTTTGTAGTGTATCAATCACGTATAGAGCCACAATAGTCAACCAACCTCAGCAAACAATGAGCCTAATACAGGATGGTATTTCTCAAGCAGCAGGGTCTTAACTTGAATGAGTTCTTCATCACTCAGAAATCCTGATCTCAGTAGAGAGGCAGAAATGAACGAAGCAACCTGATAATCCAATTCGGCGTTAAACAGACTCTCGTTCATATGGGTTCCTCCTGATAATACCGTGCATTGATGTAGCACTCATGGCTGCAATACTTTCTATTGGGGTTGCCATAGGAAGAGAACTGTATCCCACAGGTAGGGCAGGTGAAGTGGTAGAGAGCTTTTGAAGAACGATCCACCAGATAGAGATGGCTGTTCCACCATTTCTGACTGCATGTCTTTGAACAGAAGATTTTCCTCTTCCTTTTCGGGACCTGGTCGATATGGCTGCCGCACTGTTTGCACGAGTTCTTAGATGGTTGTTCAGGTGGTGAGATGAGACCTTTTCTGGTTGCACGTACACAATACGTTTTCACTGTACCTTCTTTAAGTGATAGGGCATCGGCAATATGTTGGTAGGTACATCCCAGGCTTCGCATTTCATGGATCTGTTCTTTCTGAATTTCAGTCATGGTTATCTCCTACTCTTTACCGGAGAACCGTACCCTTATTTCAGATAAACGCTTCAATTTGACGTCAAATTGGCAGGAAGAAGGGGAATATCTTGACTGTTATTACTTTATTTGAGAGAGATTTATTCAATTGTTTGAGGATATTTCTAGGTTTAGATGGGAGATTTGATAATAGGTGAGGGGAATTGATCACAAATTATCGTGAGAGTATGGCTAAATCCTGAATAGATTTTCGTGTAAATCGTGCAACTGGGGCAACAGGAGCGGAAAAAGTTCGGACTAATTTGATCCTGATGAAAGGCTTAATCTAATATTATTTAAGAATGTTAAATTTTTTTCTGTCTTTATTAATAAAGTATAAATGTTTGATAAGTTATGCAATTTGATTTACAATTGTTTAGAATATGTAGAATAGTCTTAATACTTATAGAAGAATATTCGGAACTCTTTGGGGGATCTTTCGGTTTGCTTAACGGTGATAAAAAGAACAGTATAAATAGACTATTCAGTTTAGCCGTGATTACTGGGAACTTGGCTGCTGTTAATCATTTTATCGAATTAGGTGAAGATGTTAATTCTATAGATAGCGATAATAAATCTTTATTAATGCATGCAATATTAGCTAAACATATCGAAATCTGTAAAATTTTATTAAAAGCTGGGGCTGATCCTTTCTATGCAGATAATAATGGTACCACTGTTCTTCACCTAGCTGAATTAAGTGGAAACGTTTATCTGAGTACTCTTATAACCAGCTATATTAAAATAAAAACAAAAAGCTTTAACAATGTTCAGAATGTGCTATTTGATTTTGGAGAAGAATCAGAAAGTGGTTGGGAAATTGAAGAAAAACATAGCATACCAGAGTCTGATTTAAACCTTTTGGAAAAAATTAAGTCAGACCATTATGATCTGTCTTCCTTTATTGCAGTCGATTCTGATGAAACCTTAGATGATTTGGATATTGAATTCCCAGAGATCTTTTTAAGGAAAAAACCTAAGAAGACAAAAATAAATAATTCATTAAAAAATCAGCTGCGAGAAGTCCTGAATTTTGGTTTTGAAAATGGATTTCTACATAAACAGGATTATTTAAATGAAATTAAAGATCAGGAGATATTAAAAAGTTCAGAATTGAGTGGAATATTAGAAGCTGCTTTTTCTGCATCTGGAATAAATGTCATTGACTTTGATACTCTAGATCCTCAAGTCCATAATATTGCTACATGTACTAGTTTGTCTCAAAAATTCCAAATTGATGAAATTTTTGACTTTATAGAAATCGAATTAGATGGCTATCGAAATCCACTTGCAATATTTCTTAATGAAGCAGCCTCATATAAACTCCTGACTGATGAACAGGTCAAGAAAATTTGTACTGATATAAACGACGCTTATACAGATTTGTTAGGATTGTTATCTTCGGATGTAGATATTTATAGAAAACTTTTACAGATAGTCGAAACGTCTCTGATTTCGGACATAAATGAAATTCCCAGAGCTCCTGAGGATAGCCGGGAATTGGAAGAGGACGAAATTCCTAGTAATGATAATAACTTTCAGAATATCAGCTATTTAAATACTGGTGAATTGCGGAGGGAGATTATCAAAATTATGAAGGATTTCCAAGGGAATAAGGAGAAATATAAGAAAAATCTTCTGAAACTGAAGTTTCATTGGGAATTCCTAATAGAATTCAGCAACCTTATAGACTCTGATAATATGGAATTGAGAGAAGCAATTGCTGAAACAATAAACAACTATTTAGAATCCAGAAATTTAATGGTTAATTCAAATTTAAAGCTTGTATATTCAATAGCTAAAAATTATGTGCATTCTGGAATTCCACTGCTTGACCTAATTCAGGAGGGGACAATTGGATTGATGAAAGCTGTAGATCGATTTGATTTTAAAATGGGCTACAAATTTTCAACATTTGCTACGTGGTGGGTACGGCAGGCAGTGACTAGAAGTATTTCGAACGATAAATATTTAATTCGTTTGCCGGTTCATATCCATGAGTCAATAAACAAAGTGCATAAAGTTGAAGAATATTTAATTCTTAAGAATGGTAATCCCGGTAATATCCCAGAAATAGCAGAATTTCTCGGATGGAACCAAGATCGTGTATCCAAAGTCTTAGAAGCAAAGAAAGAAGTTTTGCCATTATATGAAATGATTGATAATGATAAGGGAATTAATCAGTATTTAATTGATAGCTGCGAAGACAATAATCCGGAATATTCATGTATTCTTAGATCTCTTCACGATATTGAGCTTGATATTATGAAAGGGATGAAAGAAAGGGATAGAGAAATAATATTGTACCGCTTTGGATTCTATGACGGAAAAGTCTACACCTTGGAAACGCTAGGGGAAATGTATGGAGTCACCAGAGAAAGAATTAGACAAATTGAGGAAAAGGCATTAAAGAAAATCCGGAACCCAAAGTATACTAGGGTACTAAAATACTATCTTTATTCTTCTTCAAGTTCCCTCGAAACGAAAAACCAAAATAAACGGGTTACTGGAGAATTTATTAAACGTAATTTTAAGAATAGTAGAGTTGAAAAGAACTGGCATGTTGCTAATTGATTTTCAGAATTATAGATGCAGCAATTTAATAAATAGGAGACTTTTCTAAGCAGGAGTTATCGTAATTACATGTTTTGTAGATCCCTACTAATTACTAGTCCTACTAAAATTGCAAGATGGTTAGATCAAAGGTAAGATAATGAGTAAGAAAAAATCTAGATATGCACCACCAAAAGCCGGCGCTATGTTTGAAACATTGCGGGGGCTAGGATACTCACCAGAAACCGCGATTGCAGATATTATTGATAACAGTATATCTGCTAGAGCTGATGAAGTAGATATAATATTTAACTGGGAAAATTATCGTAGCAATATAATTATCTTTGATAACGGATCTGGCATGACAGAAGAAGAACTGTTCTCTGCAATGAAACTTGGAGAAAAAAGTCCGCTAGATACCAGAAGTCAAAATGATCTAGGACGGTTTGGGATCGGACTCAAAACCGCTTCTTTCTCCCAATGTCGAGTTCTTACGGTAGCAAGTAAAAAAGACGGTAAAATTAGTTGTTTTCGATGGGACTTTGAGTATCTTGCTACTCTCTCTGATGATGGCTGGTTTCTTCTGGAAGGTGCAGATGATGAAGGGGAGAAACTTATAAATATGCTCGATTCAGTTGACCATGGAACTCTGGTTTTATGGTCAAATCTGGATCGACTGATTACCACTGGATTTACTAGTGATGATTTTTTAAAAGTGATTGATCGTGTTGAGGCACATTGCTCGATGGTATTCCATGCATATCTTGACAATAACAATGAACAATTGAAAATCAGAATCAATGGAAAAAGAATTAAGGCTTGGGATCCGTTCATGACTCATCATACAGCGACTATGCGAAGCCCAATAGAAGTGATTAGAAGCCCTGAAGGCAACATCCGTATCGAAGGTTTTATCCTTCCCCATAGAGACCATCTGACAACGGAAGAATTCAAAAGGGGAGCAGGTCCGCATGGATGGACGGCTCAACAGGGGTTTTACATTTATAGAAACAATAGAATTCTGCTAGCAGGAAGTTGGCTTGGACTGGGTATGATCAGGGCATGGACTAAAGAGGAAGCCCACAAACTAGCCAGAATCAGGATTGATATACCGAATACCGTTGATGATTCATGGAGAGTTGATGTAAGAAAATCAACAGCAAAACCTCCCGTTTTTGTTGAAAAACGCTTATCATTTATTGCAGAAGATATAAGAAGAAAAGCAAGAAAAGTATTCTCAAATAGAGGGATTGTATATAAAGAGATAAATGGTGACAACTCGGTAATTTCGGTGTGGAAAAAGGTCGAATATAATACGGGGATCAGATACAGTATAGATCGTTCTCATCCTGCGGTTTCAGCTCTATTCAGTGCATCAGATGATGGGGGGAAACTTGCTGATGCCATGCTCAAAATAATTGAAGAAACAGTGCCAATTCAAAGGATATGGTTGGATACGGCAGAAGCAGAAAAAACTATAGAAACAAGTTTCCTTGGAGCTTCGCTGGCAGAAATCAGTGAGACTGCAAAATCTTTTTATCAAAAGATGATTGAGTTTGGTTTATCGGAAAATCAGGCAAAAGAGAGGTTATTAACAATGGAGCCTTTCAATTTTTATCCGAATGTTGTTGCCGAGATATACAATAGAGATAAGGAGGCGAGTGATGATTGATTTCACAAATTATGAGCAAAATCTTCTGACCATTACCCAGACAGCTTTGTCTAATGAATATGAAGATCGTTCACAAATTACACCACTTGCTATCAGTCAGAAATTAAAAGAGGCAGTGGCTTTCACTCCAGGGAATGGAAATCCAAGGTTGGAAGATATCGAAGAAGAATTATTAAGACGATTGAGTATCTGGATAGGCCAGGATACAGTTTTGTTAAATAATAAAGATCATGAAGCATGGTTAGATGAAAGGAGAAAGGATGGATGGCGATACTGGCCGAGATATCGACAGTATCTAGAAAAGAAACTTTCTGAAACACAAGTTGATGCAATTAATAGGTCTACAAATAAAATCCTAGGTCTGCTGGAAGATCCTCAAAGGAGTGGTGGTTGGGATAGAAGAGGACTTGTAGTAGGGAATGTTCAATCTGGAAAAACGAGCAATTATACAGGGCTGATAAATAAAGCTGCCGATGCCGGCTATAAAATAATAATTGTTCTTGCTGGTATGCACAATAATCTTAGATCACAAACTCAGATGCGTCTGGATGAAGGATTTCTAGGATATGAAACAGACCCTAATACAAGTAATTTTAGGATCATTGGTGTAGGTGATATTGATAGCGATATCCAGATAAGACCTAACTTTGCGACGAATAGAACGGAGAAAGGTGATTTCAGCACGAAGGTATCTAATAATTTAGGGATATCCCCAGAACAAAAACCCTGGCTCTTTGTAATTAAGAAGAATAAAACTATATTGAATAGGTTGTATTCTTGGATTGAGCACCATGTCGCGGAAGGAATCGATCCTGAAAGGCAGACTCCTTTAGTCTCGGGTTTCCCACTTCTTCTAATCGATGATGAAGCAGATAATGCTTCAGTAGATACAGGTGGGCAGATTTTTGATGAACAAGGGAATCCCGATAAAGAGCATCAGCCAAAGGCTATAAATAAAGGGATTCGGAAGATACTTAACGCATTTTTAAAGTCTGCATACGTTGGGTATACTGCGACCCCATTTGCCAATATTTTTATACATGATAAAGGTGAGACTACCGCTGATGGCTTAGATTTATTCCCTGCTTCATTCATTATAAATTTAGCAACTCCTTCTAACTATATAGGGCCTATTAGAATATTTGGCAACAGTTCTACCGAGGGGAGGTCCGGAGGCTTGCCACTAATTAGATTAATTCCTGATAACAGTCCTGAGAATACAGAGGGTAGTGAAAATTGGCTGCCGAAAAAACATAGAAATCATCATCGCCCGCTCTATAGGGATAAATTCAGAATACCTGAATCGCTTGAGGATGCAATTTTATCCTTTGTTCTTGCCTGCTCTATTAGAGTATTGAGAGGACAACCCCATGAACATTGCTCTATGTTGATTCATGTTACGAGATTCAATTCCGTTCAGATGTTCGTATCCGAACAGGTGGAGAATTATTTGAGGGATTTACGGCGAAGAATCTCAAGATTTATAGATGCTAATCAAATTCTTGATAGAATACAAAATATATGGGAATGTGATTTTAAGGTTACCAATGTTGAAGTAAAGCAAACCTTCAATGATTATGAATACTCAATGGATTATACATGGAAAGATATCATTAAACAGCTTCCTTATACAATCAATGACATAGAAGTAAGAACAATAAACGGAACTGCAAAAGAAGCCCTTGATTATGAAGAATACAAAAAACGAGGGTTGAAAATTATCGCTATTGGAGGAGATAAGCTTTCTCGAGGACTCACATTAGAAGGTTTGTGTACTAGCTATTTTCTCAGATCATCATCAATGTATGATACATTAATGCAGATGGGAAGATGGTTCGGTTACAGACCAGGATACATTGATCTTTGTCGCCTTTATATAACAGATGAACTTATGGAATGGTTTTGTCACATAACAGATGCTTCAGAGGAGTTGCGCGAAGAACTTGATATGATGGCTTTAAAGGGGGCTACTCCTAAAGAGTATGGACTGAAAGTCCAATCACATCCAGTTTTATTGGTTACCTCAAGATTAAAAATGCGCTCAGCAAAAGATCTATGGCTGTCTTTCAGTGGAGAACTTCTTGAAACAATTGTATTCAGAACTGATCAGCACGCAATACATACCAACCTAAATATAACTAAAAGTTTAATGCGGCATCTTGGCAACCCTAATGTGATAGATCCAGAATATAACTGGAATGGATCAAATACCCTAAGATGGCAAGGTTTCATTTGGGAAAATGTTAATGCTGAAATGGTTATCCGGTATATGGAAAAGTATATTGATCATCCAAAGTCCTATAAAGTTAAAAGCAGGCTAATTGCTGAATTCATTTCTGGAATGAACAACGTGAACGAATTGACGGGATGGACAATTGCAGTTATCGGGAGTACTAATCGAAAGGATTCTGATAAAGAATATTCATTAACTGATGACATAAAGATCACTATGTTGGACCGGAGTCGCAAAGGTTTAGATACTGATGACAGGTATTCAATTGGCAGACTAATGTCTCCACGCGATGAATCAATAGGTTTGGGCAAAGAGCAATGGAAAGCTGCCATGAAATTGACTCAGATGCGTTGGGAAAATAATAGCGAGGGGAAAAAACAACCCGAACAACCAAGTGGTCCAAGTATAAGAGAGATAAAAGGCTTTGGAGGGGGCGGTGTTCAACATTCTCGAGAAAAGGGGCTTCTGCTTTTTTATATTTTGAATCCCAAGGTGGCTAAGATAGAAGGAAATACTGAACCTCTTGTTGGATGGGGAGTCAGTTTCCCAGGTAGTAATGCAGGCGAGAAGGTTCTCTATAAAGTAAATACTGTGGAATGGAAACAGTGGGAAGAAGAATATGGAACAGCTTATTAGAAAACAGGAACTGCTAACGGTATGGCATGCATTCTCAAAAAAAGAAGGTATTGAGGGATGGCAATCGATCAGAATGGGACATGTTGAGAAAGTCGAAGTAGTAGCTGGTTGCCGATTTCCTGAAAAGGAAGAATTTGTTGCATTTGGGTTTATGAACTATAAGTTTCCTTCAAATTATAAATATCCTCAATGTAAAGGATTCTATGTACTTCAGAATAATAACATATTTGGAAAGAGCGATTTCTGTTGGCTTATAATCATAAAAAAACAACCTGCTGGAATAGACTTGTTTGTTACAATGATAGAAGATCTCTTTAATACCGTGAAAAGAATGTCTTTTGGAAATGAACAGTTTATTTTTAAGAGCATAATTTCACGGATCCGTCTATGGCAACGATTTTTAGGTAAAACTGTGATACCTGTACTAAATCCGGAAAAGGAACTCGGCCTATTCGGGGAACTATCTTTTCTCACAGCTTTATTAAAATATCTGGAATATGAAGATGTTATAGAATCATGGAAGGGGCCTCTAGATGAACCTAAAGATTTTATTCTAGGTGATGGTGGTGTTGAGGTGAAAAGCACGACCTCAATAAAGCAGTTTAGAGCAAAGATAAGCTCTTTAGAACAATTGGATACTTCAATCATAAATCCTTTATTTCTAATAGGATTTCGTTTTAAATTAGGTGCAGAAGGCGAGACTCTAGTTTCATTAATTAATAAGATCAGGGATATTTTAAAAGAAGATGAAGATTTCTTGGTTAAATTTGAATCATTACTGATAAATTATGGGTATATTGATTTGTATTCATCGGAATATACTAATGTATATTCTCTAGATGAGCGATTCGTTTTCAGAGTTATTAATGATTTTCCTCGAATCACTGAAGAGAATACTCTGGATGGGATTTTAGAGGCTAAATACGAAATTGATCTAGCAAATTTACCACAAGAAGATTTGGATGATAAACAAATTTTAAAGCAGTTGGGGGTTCTCTTATAATGGAATTACAGGAATTTTTGTCACAAACTCAGAATGAAATTCAAATGGAGATATCAAACAGAATAGCCGCAGCTGATCCGAAATATCCCTATGCTGAACTTGTCTTTACAGATATCGTGATGAATCACATGTCCGAAATCGGAATGACGAATGAACCCACAGAGTGCCATTTTAGTGCACGAGGTAAAAATAACGCGAATCTAAGGTTAAGTGGTTATTCTTTTTCAGATGAAGGCGACCAACTTGATTTATTTGTCAGCATTTATAAGGGCTCTGACCAATTAGTAAAAATCGCAAATTCTGAAACAAAAAAGATGGCTGAGTATTGTTTGAAATTTTTCCTTCAGTGCTGTACCGGAAAACTTTCTGAAAAAATTGATGTTACTAATGATGTTTATAATTTAGTAATTACCCTAGAAGGAAGTTTTACCCGTTTAGATAGAGTAAGGGTGTTCGTCATCACAGATGCAATTGCGGATGCGAAACAGTTTAAAAATAGGGAAGAGCAAGGGATTAAAATTTCATTAGAAGTGATGGATATTGAAAGACTATTCAAGCATCTTTCGGAGGGGAAACCTCGTGATGAGCTGGTGATTGATTTTGAAGAAATTTCTGGAAGTATTCTTCCTTGTGTATATGTTCCAGGAGAAATGGAAGAATATGATTATGCTCTTACAGCCATTCCGGGAAATACTCTAAGATTTGCATATGAGAAATACGGTCCGAGACTCTTGGAATCCAATGTACGATCATTTCTTAGTGTCACTGGGAAAGTTAATAAAGGCATAAGAGATACTTTGAGGAATCAACCTGAAAGATTCATGGCCTATAACAATGGGATTGTCCTAACTGTAGATGAAGCTCATATTTCAAGAACTGAGGATGGAATACCAGGAATATCTTGGGTAAAAGGAATGCAGATTGTTAATGGCGGCCAGACAACAGCTTCTCTTTATTTTACGAAGGATAAATTTAAAGAAACGGATTTAAGTTTAGTACGAGTTCCAGCCAAAATTATAATTTTGAATATTGACGACCAAGATAGAGAAGAGGAACTTATTGCTGATATTTCTAACTACGCTAACAGTCAGAATACCGTAAGAAGATCGGATCTGCAGTCAAATAAACCCTACCATATTGAAATTGAAAAACTTGCAGATAGAGTAATTTGCCCTGATGGTGTCGGTCAATGGTTTTATGAAAGATCATCAGGAAGCTATAACACCAAACTTGCTAGAGAAGGGACAACACCCGCTAAACTAAAACGATTAAAAAAGGATATCATTCCCACATGGCGAAGGATAACAAAGACTGATCTTGCAAAATTTTTGAACTCTTGGGAACAGAAACCCCACATTGTTAGTTTAGGTGCTCAAAAGAATTTTTTAAGCTATATGGATGATCTCATGGATGAAAATGGGAATCTAATGATAGAGAGACCTAATGTTGAAGAGTTCAAGAAAATGATTGCAAAAACAATTCTATTCAAAAGAATACTTCCAAAAATTAGGCAGGATTTTCCCACCGTGAATTCACCTCACAATATAACAATTTACCTTATTTCTGTTTTTGCCATGCTATACAGCAACAGTTTTGATTTTCAAAAGGTTTGGCAGGAACAGAATATTTCAGATCGATTAATTGACCAGTTGAGACATTGGGCGATAGAAGTAAATAACGGTATCCAAGAATCTTCTAAAGGAAAACTCATTTCGGAATGGGCAAAAAAAGAAGAGTGCTGGATTGCTGTTAAGAATAGAGTTTATGATGAAGTTAGAATCGGTATCCCTGAGATTATTTATAAATAACAATGGAACCCTAAATGAATCTCAGGTTATGCAGTTGCTTCGTATAAATTTCATTTTTGATGGTCGAGAGTGTCTTGTAGAAATTCCGAACGAAGATGAAAACGCTTGATTTCTTAAACGATAATAATCGGATACACGAAATGATTCTACGGTCCTTTTAATTCCTAAATTCTCGAAATAATTATATGATACATTCATATAATATGTTGTTTAATAGTGTTTTAGCTTGACTTTTCGGCTATCTGTAGCATATAATAGTTATATGATACAGGAGGGGTTATGCCGAAAGCAAGGACTCAGAAGATAAAAGGGACACCTTACGTATACATCGAGCGTTCGTTCAGGGTTCCCGGGCAGTCATACCCAGGACATAAGCGGACATACATCGGAAAAATGATCGATGATGCCTTCGTCCCAAACGCAAAGTTCCATGCCCTCACTGATGAGGAGAAACAGTCCACCGGCCTTTCCTGGCAGAATGCTGGTGAACCTTCAGCACCTATTATGCGGGGGCGTCCTGTATCATTGCAGGGCAAGAGAGAATTCAGAGGAACCAGCCATCTGTTCTCTACCATCTGCGCTTCGCTCTCACTTGATGCAGACCTGGAGCGAGTATTCACTGATAGAGCAGAGAAGATGTTATCTCTTGCGTTCTATCTTGCAGCCAATCAGGACGCTCCACTGTACGGGTTCTCCCATTGGTCTCGTCTGCATGATCACCCCTATGGAAATGACATTCCTTCTCCTAGAAGCAGTGAGCTGTTGGGATCAATCACAGAAGATGAGATTCAGCAGTTTCTCTCACTGAGAGTGAGAAGGTTTCAGGCTGCCTCCGGCTGGCTCGCAGTGGATTCAACATCGGTCTCTTCCTACTCACAAGGACTTTCACTGGTAACCCGAGGGAGAAACAAGGACCATCTTCCTCTTGAACAGATCAATCTGCTGATGGTATTCGATCAGGATACAGAAGTTCCCGTCTTCTACCGGAAGCTGAGAGGCAATATTACCGATGTAACGACGCTAGACAATACGATGCATGATCTGAAAGGTATCGGTATTGACCACGCTTCTCTGGTATTGGACCGAGGCTATTACAGTGAAGAAAATGTCATTCATCTTCTGAAAAGAAAGCATTCCTTCACTCTGGGAACGAAAGTCTCTGTCAACTTTGTGAAAGATGCAATCTCTGAGGTACGAGACGATATGATGAGCTACGGCTCATATGATCAGACGAAACGACTGTTTCATGCTTCGGTTCCTGTTGAATATTCCGTTCCTGTAAGAGGGAGAGGACCGAATGTCCGCTACGCCTACCTTCATATCTATTTCGGGAAAGAGAAGGAAGCTGATGATGTTGCCTCTCTTATGAAACGGATTGCAGCTCTTCAGGAGCAGCTTGAGAGCGGGAAGGTCTCGGCACGAAGATCTGAATTGAAGAAGTATTTCAACCTCACTCTTGATGCCAATGATCAGATCACCGGATACCATGAGAACCCAAAGGGAGTGAATGAAGCAATCCGTAGATGTGGTTTCTTTGCCCTTCTTACCAGTGAGAAGCATCTTGATTCTTCTCGGGTACTGTCCATCTACCGGAAGAAGGATGCTGTTGAGAAAGCGTTCAATAATCTGAAGGATCGACTCTCTCTCAAGAGAACCAGATGTAGTAGGGATGACAACTTCAACGGTAAGGTCTTCCTTCAATTCCTGGCGCTCATCATTACCAGCAGGATACGGAAAGTGATGAAAGATAGTGACCTTTCATCTGCTTTCACGTTGAGAAGCCTGCTCAATGAAGTGGATGTGATTGAGTACTTCACCTATCGTGGCAGAGCAGGTCACTGGGGTGAGATTACCGAGAAGCAGGCGAATATACTCATGACATTTGAAGTTGATTTACCTGACGAAGCGTGGCCGAAAAAATATCGAAAGAACAAGAAACCACAGACCAGGCGAGGCTGATTCAACCCCGTTCGGAACCTCTCCGTTCTGTAGCATATAATTCAGGCCGAGAATTTAGGTTAATTTGAAAAATAATTTCCTCTCCATCTATGAATAGATCCCTCTTCCTTCCCGGTATACAATTCTTCTATGACGAAACCATTCAGACTCTGGGCAACAACCGATAAAGAAACATACGAGCACCTTCTCATTCATATCGCAAAATCCGTGGGAAATGATAGGAAGAAAATCAAGATAGGGGAGTTTGTTGAACAGGCTGTGAAAGAGAAGTTGGAGAGAGAAAGGAATCGGCGTTCCACCTCTGATAACATTCTTAATTGCTGATACTTAAAAACCTATTCTCTGCCTTTGTGAATATGTTTGTTTTTAGGTTCTTTGATTTTAAGTAAAACTAGTTTCAATATGATTCTCTCAATCTGGGATCCGAGATCTTCCTTGATTTTACATTCCCAGATTGTGAGAACTTGCCATCCGATATTATCCAATTCACTTAAATTCCGAGAATCTCTGGCTTGGTTCTCACGGAATTTTCTTATCCAGAATTCTGAGTTCGTTTTTGGTATGGATAGATTGCAATATGGGCATCTGTGCCAGTAGCAACCATTGATGAATATTGCTAGTTTCCACTTTGTGAAACAGATGTCCGGAGTTCCGGGGATACCCCCGAGGTTAACTCGATATCCTCGTACGCCAGCAGCCCAGAGAGCCTGTCTGACCATCTTCTCTGGTTTGGTGTTTTTGCCCTTATTTGATTGCATGGTCTTCCGGATAGCCTCCGATGAGGCTTCGGGTTTTGTCGGGAGACTCATAGTGAATGTAACTTCTCCTGATTTGAAGCCACCAAAGCAATGAAGTCTCCGAGATCGATAAGCCAGTTCCTCTGTTGGTCGGTATATGTGTAATGGAGAGGTCGTGGTAACACGAGTTGTAAATTTTTAGAGATCATCTCGTTCGTTTGGTTTGGACTGATGGCGGGTTCAAGGGTTAAAAGATGCTTTCTCTCAATTCGATCTGCTTCTGTGAGTACCTGTCTCCATCTGTCTTTGCAGGTAGTTTTTACCCCCAGCATAGTTAGGTAGAGCTCAGGAAAACTTTTATCATGGTAATGTTTGATACTCGGGAAGAGAAAGTCAGGTTTTGCCCTATTTTCTGTTATGGGGGTATGGGAATATCCGATGGCGAGCTTGTCTAAGAGAGCCTTTAGATGGTTTTCAAGAGAGTAGCCAGCACGACTTTTCCGTCGGTTCTGGACTGAAAGGGAGTATTTGAGAAATCCTTCCACATCACCGGTAAAGCCCTGTTTCAAACGATCTCCGACAAGATGTTTTTCAAAGGTCCGGAAGAGGATCTCTTCCCGTTCAACCCATGCCATGAGGATCTCATCACAATTCTCTTTGGTGGGGTGATAATCTGGAAGAGTTGTTCGAGTGTACTCTGAGAAAACACAAGTGCTGGGGAATAATCCACCGAATCGCCTCAGCATATCATCAAGAAGGGTCTCATTGGTTTCTTCCACCTCGATTCCGATACTTTCCAAGACAAGGCGTGTGGTGAACCCTATGCGGTCCTGCTCGGTTTCGAGTTCCTCCCTGATGGAGAATCGTGGGATATCAGAGTCTGAAAACCCGAAAAGCCATTTCAACTGTCCGGCTATGGTAGTATCCCTCTCCGCGATGATCGCGAGTAAGGAGTCATCTTCCAGTTTCGCGATGATCAGATCGTCCCCAGGATTGGCGAGGCTACTGGCTTGATTTGATGGAAAGTATAGACGATATTCTGATCTGTTCGTGTTTCCAGCCTCTCTTCCCCGCTGTCTAGAATCATACCATGTCAGAAATCCCTCCTCAACGATCGGATCGTCCTCATAATCGGTAAGGTAGAGGAATTTCGCAGGATATCTGGTTCTTTCAGTTGGTCTTCCTAAAAGCTTCTTTAGATTGGCGACTCCATCAAACTCATGTTGGTGTGAGGCCAGAATGTCGGATTCAACGGCACTGAGTTGTTTATAAGCGACCCCGACAAAGAATTGTGACAGATATCCATTCTTCATGATATTCCCCTTAGATGGCGGTTTTAATGGGTTCTATTTTAATTGACTGCATACCAATTACATGAGGGATCATGATACGGGCAACCTCACTCATTACAGGAACCACCACACTGTTCCCAAATTGTCGGTATGCTTGAGTGTCACTTACAGGAATCTTGAAATCGTCCTTGAATCCCATGAGCCTAGCACATTCCCGAGGTGTCAATCTCCTTGGTCGTTTTCTTGGTCCCTGTGAGATGAGGATTTCCGAGCCATCCTTGTAATAACGGGCGGAGAGGGTTCTAGCTGCATCGTCCTCCGTTACCAGTCCAAATCCGAAGCCATTACCCGCTTTACGGTGCTTTTCAGCGTATGCCTGCAAGTACTCCCATAACTGTGGCGAGAGGGTATATTTAGGATTAACCATAGCCTTTTCTCCGTTGGTATATGGGGGTTCGGGAGATTCGGATCCATCCTGTGGGTGTAGGATAGATTTCAATTTGATCAATCCCTTCTCGGGAAGATTGAGATCATCCCATGAAAAGGGGACCTCTTCACGGAATCCAACGATAAGGATTCGCTCACGATGCTGGGGAACAAAGTGCTTTCCATCGATAATCTGGACATGAATCTTATATTCAAGTTCCTCCTCAAGTGTCTGTCGGATGACCTTAAAGGTATTACCGTGGTCATGAGAAACAAGATTCTTTACATTTTCAAGGAGGAAGGCTTTGGGACGTTTTGCTGCAATGATACGTGCAACATCGAAGAAGAGAGTCCCCTGCGTGGTACATTCGAAACCATGGGGTCTCCCTAGGGAGTTCTTTTTCGATACCCCAGCGATACTGAAAGGTTGACAGGGAAATCCGGCCAGAAGCACATCGTGATCAGGGATATCGTGTTCATCCACGACAGTGATATCACCCTCGAATCTATGGTCCTCGGTAGCTGGGAAATTGGCGAGATAGGTTTCCTTTGAAAACTTGTTCCACTCAGAGGTGAAAATACATTTTCCTCCATGATCCTCAAATCCCTTACGGATTCCACCGATTCCCGCGAAAAGATCGATAAAAGTGAATCTGTTCTGTTCCTCTCTTGAGTGAGATTCCATTGTGATGAGATTCTTCAGCGCTACAGTAAGATATGGGGCTGGTTGACATTCTCCAGCTACCCATCTTCGTACAGTCCTTTCATTGACACCCAAAGCATCAGCTATTTTCCGTTGTGACAAAAAGGTCAACACAGTATCTAGTAGTTCTTTTGTGTTTTGTTCCATGCATTCCCTCCACACAGGACATTATGTCCTATTTTATTCCCAGGGTCAACGAATGATAGCAAATAATTACAAATTCTATGTCCGTAGGGTGAATTGCCTGTCTATTTACATAAAATTAGTTTATGGAACTGTCTTACTTCTTAAAAGGATTTTACTCAATTTTGAGTAAAAGTCAGAGAGCCTATAAATTTACTGTATACCTTCTCTATCAAATAGCGCTGATGTACTTTCGCTCAAAAATGAGCGAAAGTCCTCATAGCAAATTACCAGCTCTCTCTATGATCCCTTGTCCCTCAACGGGTACGGTTTCTCGGAAGTATATAGGGGCCTGAAAGTAGGTCTCCAAACATACTTTTACCGAGGAGGGACTATGCGTAGTCTACCTATCGCTTATGGAAACAGCTGCTTTGCAAAAACGTGGTCGAATAAATCTATCACGTTTGATGAGCTCTGCAGCCGGCTAGCGGAAACCTTAAGAACCACCGAAACGATGGATGAGTATCGGAAACTCTCAAACTCCGAACGAACAAAAGCAAAAGACAAAGGAGGCTTTGTAGGAGGGCAGCTCAAGGAAAACAGAAGGACAAGGAAAACAATCGTGTCCCGGTCCATGCTCACCCTTGATGCTGATCATGCAGAGAAGGAGCTCATCTCCTCCTTTGAGGAGAAACTCACCTTTGCCGCCTGTATGTATACGACTCATAGTCATACTGAAAGGAACCCGAGAGTCAGGATCATCATCCCGCTTACCCGTGATGTGACCTCAGATGAGTATACTGCGATAGCACGGTATATCACGGATGATCTAGGGATTGATCAGTTTGATGCCTGCTCCTACCGTCCACACCAGCTCATGTACTGGCCTACCACTCCGACAGACGGAGAATATGTATTCAAGCGTGCTGATAGTCCTTGGCTTGATCCAGATGCGTACCTGAAAGCTCATCCTGACTGGAAGGATCCTACCAAGCTTCCAATCACCAATCGAGAGCGGATTAAAAAGAATAAGATAAAAAGTAATCAGCGGAATCCCCATGAGAAGCAGGGGCTGGTGGGAGCTTTCTGCAGAACCTATACCATTCAAAAGGCAATCGAGAAATATCTGAGTGATGTGTATGAGCCATCAATCCTGGAAGGGCGGTATGATTATATTCCGGCTGACTCTGCTGCCGGGGTAGTTATCTACGATGATATGTTTGCCTATTCCCACCATGCATCAGATCCTGCATGCGATCAGCTGCTCAATGCCTTTGATCTGGTGAGGATACATCTCTTTGGTGACGAAGATAAACTGCAGACCTATAATGCCATGATGGAGCTTGCTCAAAAGGATGAAGAGGTTAGACGGTGTATTATTGAAGAACGGTTTGCAGAGACCCGTGAGGACTTCACGGTAATTGGGGATGATTGGAAAGACCATCTTGAGTTTGAGCGTAAAAGCGTTGTACTTAAGAACAGTGTCTGGAACCTGAACCTGATCCTTAACAATGATCCTGACTTTGCCAATTTTGCCTACAATGAACTGGCGGGGCGGGTTCAGGTCACGGGAGCTCTTCCCTGGGATAGGCCCAAAGGTAACAGTTTCTGGCGTGATGCTGATAGTGCACAGTTGAAATCATTGATCGATATACGCTATTCCCCATTCTCATCCCGCAACTACGATGTTTCATTCGTGAAAGCCGCAGATGATAGAAGGTTTCATCCCATCCGTAATTATCTGAAGCAGCTGCCGTCGTGGGATGGTGTGAAACGTGTAGAGGATCTCTTCATCCGATATCTGCAAGCTGAAGATACTCCGTACGTGAGGGCAGTGACACGCAAGACCTTTGCTGCAGCTGTTGCACGTATCGAGAAGCCCGGGACCAAATTCGATACGGTCCTGGTGTTGGATGGCAAACAGGGAATAGGGAAGAGTACCATAGTGAAAGATCTCGTCTCATCGGAATATTACTCTGAATCTCTTTCCCTCACCGATACAGAATCAAGGGCAGGTCAGGAGAAACTGCAGGGGTTTTGGATTATAGAGATTGGAGAATTGGCAGGTATGAAGAAAGCAGATATCGAGCGGGTGAAAGCATTCCTCTCTACCACTGATGATAAGTATCGTCCGAGTTATGGAAGAACGGTAGAGAGTCATCCTCGCCAGTGTGTGATCATCGCAACGGTGAATGGTGAGCGGGGTTTTCTGCGGGACATCACGGGAAATAGAAGGTTCTGGGTCGTGAAGGCTCATCAGGTTGATCAGAAGAAGAAATGGAACTTTACACCTGATTTTCGAGATCAGTTCTGGGCTGAAGCTAAGATGCTCTGGGAAGCAGGTGAGCAGCTCTACCTGGAGGACGAGTATGTGAAGTTCGCAGAAGAAGCTCAGAGGGAAGCCATGGAGAGAGATGATCGTCTCGGGCTAGTGGAGAAGTATCTGAATACCCTTCTTCCTAAAAAATGGGATGAGATGGAGAGATATGATCGACGAAACTTCCTGGATGGTGATGATTTCAGTCTCGCAAAAGGTAAATTCGTGGGGACTATACAAAGGACGACGGTAAGCAATGCGGAAATATGGTGTGAGTGTTTCAAAAGAGATCTTTCAGATCTCAAACCAACTGATAGCTATGCGATAGCAGCGCTTATAGTTCAGATCCCTGGTTGGGAGCGAACGACGACGATTATCAAGCTACCACACTACGGTAGACAGAGAGTCTATAAGCGGAAGCCGTAACACAGGCATGACACACAACACAACTTCTTCTATAAGAGCAAATACAAGTGTATAAAAAGTATTATAGAGGTATATGCACATGTGTATATGCGCGTATAGATATATAGAAGAAGTTGTGCTACCTGTGACGGTTGTGACTGATTTTCCTCTGCCTCTTCCGGTCCCCAGCAAGGGGAAGGGGGATCAAAATCTCTACACCTTTTTTCTATTACAACGGGCGGCTCCCCTCACGCAGAAAAAGCCGAATTCAAACGGGCGATTAACCCTATGTTATACAAGCAGTTAGAACAAACAAAGAAAATGTTGAGCGGCTGGGAATCAAAGAAATCAAAGAAATCAAACGAATTCAAAGAGAATTCAAACAGTATGAAGGCTTGCAGACTCAACATATTTGAAACAAGAAAATCATCGGTTCCCGCATGTCTCATAAAGGTGGTCTCTTTATAAAATTTTTTTTGCTAAATGAATATTTCTATTATATTATGGCTTTAAGTTCTGAACTATAACCTATAAACCTTGAAAAGAATTGTGGAGGAATTAAAATGACAATACCAACTTATCTTTCTAATAATAGGGAGCATATTGCAGATTTAATTCCAGGTGATCAGGCTATTCCATACACTAAAAAAATGTGGGATAAATATTTCTCAGAAGATATTGAATTCCAAGCGTTAGTTGAAAAATATCCGAAACAAATTTCTAGACAAAATATTTTTGATATAAAAAAAGGTCTTGGTTCTAATCCTACGTCTAGTGAATTGAAACAGTTTTATGTCGCAGTGATGATTTGGGGTTTTGGTACAACTGGGTATGGTGCATATCGAACCAATAAGATGATTAAAGATGATAGATTTCAAGAAACCATAGAAGACTGTTTTGATAAAGTCCAAGTTGGCAAAATTCGACAAGCATATGATGGTTTCTGCCTTAATCAATGCGGTTCTGCGTTCTTTACGAAATTTATATATTTTTCTGCTCACAATACAACAAACAAAACAATGCCACTGATTCTGGATGCTGTTGTAGCCCGCAGCCTTGAAGAAAAATGTCATTGTGATATCAAGAAATATGCTCGTGTCAATAGAAACAAAGGTAAAATTGCATCAGTTGGTAGGGCATCAGATCGATATATAAGCTATCTTCAGATTATGGAATCTTGGGCGGAACAATTGAGTGTCTCAGGAGACCAAATTGAATTATTCTTATTTTCCTGATTTCATACTGAAGTGATTTCCTTTTCTTGTTACTCTGTTGGTGGCCCTGCTATAAAATATCAGAACGCCATACACCCCGGATGGGATTATCTTGAATCAAGTGTGAGAACACAAAGAACTAAGAATCGTGTTCCTGCCGTTCTCAGAAAAGGGATCGGTACAGAGTTGAGTACAACCTATAACTTTTGATCAAAAATACAGTTAGAGATGATCTGTTCCTATGTTCCTAGAAATACTATTAGATATAAATACTACGAATTATGTGATAGGTGGGTGTGTATACGCGCATATGCGCGCGTAAGGGATTTTTGGCACAAAGGAACGGACTTGAGAACACGATGGTATGATCTCATTTCTATGGTGGGTTGGTTCAGTAGGTATTTTGGGTGTTTTGTAGAAAAACTAATGAAATATTTAAATTATATATTATAATAATTAAAAACAGCTTTATTATGTGAGGGGTAATGGATACTTTAGTTACATATTCAATTCTTAGTTTGATAAATGAAAAGCAATCGAATCTTAATTCTTTTATAGATATTTTCAAGGAACTTTGTGAATCAATTTTATTTAATATGAAAACCGACTCATCCGGAAAGGGGCTGATTACTGATCTAAAACAAGAATTTGAATCTCGATTTGCTATCAAAATCCCTTATCCTACACTGAAGATTATACTTAAAAGGATTAGGCAAGAACAGAAACAAGAATTTGAATTATATGCTGATTTTTCATTTACCTATACTTCTGATAATTTCAACAAATTCAATTTCAATATAGAGAGTGAAGTAGAAATTATTACTGAGTTAAAAGATTTGTATTCAAAGCTTTGTAAGGATTCTAACATAGAAAACAAAATGGGCATAGAATTCTTTATTGATGTGAATAGAAAGGAAATTCTTCATTATTTAAATAATGAAGAATTCATTATGGATGGGAATACTGAATTCCCAATTTTTCAAACAATCTACAGTTTAGAAAAATATAAAAAGATTATAGATCGGTTAATTTTGGGTTCTGTAATTTCAACGTATATTGAACTCGATATAATCGGTAATATTTCAACAAAAACATTATTACTAGATACTAATTTCATTATAAGCCTTTTGGATCTACATTCAATTGAATCTAAATTAAATTGTGACGAAATAGTCTCTATTGCAAAAAAATATAAATATGAGTTGTTGGTGTTACCGGAGACTTTACAAGAAGTAAGAAACTTGCTTGAACGAAAAGCAGAAAGTATATCAAAACTTAATCTGTTTGTTTCTCAGGATTTTAACACTATTGAGCATGGTTGTTTTCGTAGAAACCTTCGGGGGTCTGACTTACAGTTAATATCGAAAAAACTTGAGCATATGCTACTTCGAGACAGTATAAGAATTATTAGCAGGGCAGAGAATCGTCGTCTTTACGAGAAAGCTCCTAAGTCAGATATATATGAAAAATTACAGGACAGACCATTTAATAGGGACGGTATCATACATGATGCAATGGCGCAGCTTTATATAAGGGAAATAAGAGGGGAGGATGAGACTGGATTCGCGGATACTTCAGCTTTTTTTGTAACTGATACACATGGGTATTTTGAGAACAAAATTACATCTAAAGCTCAATTACCATATATAATTCGAGCAGAAGAATTATTAAATATCTTATGGTTATTAAATCCTACCAATAACTCTATGATTTCAAGAGCTAATATTTCCCGAGTGTTTTCTCTTTATCTTAATCGTAGACTTCCAGGAAGAGAACTTTTAAAAAAAGTTGATAGAAGAATTCAAGGTATTCAAACTATACCTATTAATATACAAGATTGTGTCAATATAGCTGTTAATTTATCTGTTTTGGATAATAAAGATCTTGAAGACTTATATAGCCTTGAAGAGGATTCTGCATTAAAAGATAAAATCATAGAATTATCCTTAGAAGCCACAAGGAAAAAAGATCAAGAAATTCAAAAGGAACTTGATAATGTAAATAAAGCAATTTCATTTTTTGAGGAGAAAAATCAAAAGGAGATTTTGGAAAAGGAAAATACCCAGCAAATATTAAAAGAAAAAGAGAAGGAATTAAGGGAGAAAACTAGTGAGATAAGCTTGCAAGAATTACGTTTGAATTATAGGAATGTCTCAACCTTGAAATTACGTGATGAAGAGGAGTTGGAGACAATTGACAAGAGGATTGAAAGCCTTGAATCACAGAAAGACCAAAAAAGATGGAGAATAAAGTATATAATTGCCGGACTAATATTTATCCCGAATATTATTATTGGAATTCTTGTAGTAATTCCATATTGGGATATTGTAGAGCCTATTTCTTTTATCTTTAATATTATGTTCCCTATAATATATATTATTTGGGGGAAAAAAATTAATTCGCTTCATTTTAATCAAATCCTAGAATCAGTTACAAATCTATTTTCAAAATCAATCAACAAACAGATTTCGGATGATAAAGAGAGACAAAACTTACTACGCAAGAGAATTACTGATTACGATTTAAGATTAAAGCAAATTGTTATTTAGAAGGTTTTCTATCTCGAGGTATTTCCTCTCAATTTTAGTAGGGTTTGCTAGAAAGGGATTAATTTTCTACATTAAAGTTACACAATAAGTTTTTTCTACTGAATGAACAGCAGAAGGTTTCATATTGGAATCGTGGCATAAGGGAACTAGTGTTTTCGAGACTTTGAGAAATGGGGAACCTTGGAAATAGCGCATTCTGAAGCGGTTTTAGGGGTTTCATTGTATCAATTACGACGTAAAGACGTCACGGGGATGAACAATCGTGTGATTCACCAAACCGATCGAAACGGTGGTAACTGACATGATTTCGTGAGCGCCATTCAGCGAAATGCTGAGAAAATGCTCCTGAAGTCTCGATCCAATATGCTGTATGAAGGGATATACATCTCCGGGGAAGATGATCTGTTTCCTTTTCGGCGGAAGCCGTCTCCTTCCTAGTTCGAGGGCTGCGCATATCAGGGTTGATTTAGCCTTGCCCAGCCCTTCAACTGACATGAGGGACTTCACCTGAATCTGTTCATCTGCAGGAGTACGATCAAGAATGGCGAGGATCTCATCGGCAAGGATGCTGACTGAACGATTCTTTGTTCCGCTTCCTAATAGGATCGAAAGCAGTTCATTGTCAGAGAGACTGAGTGCTCCGTGAGCCTGCATCCTCTCCCTCGGTCTCTTTTCGACAGGGAGTTCCCTGATATCGATAAAATCTGATTGGCGTTGCGTGTATTGTTTCATACAGAAGATTACGCATACAGAATCATTTCTGCTTTCCATTTCTTTCAGTCATATATAAGATGAAGGAAAGAAGGAACGAATCATGAAACCGAAGATATTCACCATGCCGTTTTCAGAGCTCTATCCCGCCTATATCGCAAAGCCTGGGGAGGCGGTTTCTGTCAGGAGTCTACTAATTTGGTACTTCACCTTCCGATAAACAACTCCTCTGCCTCCTCATGGAAATAATCATTTGAGACAAGATCGGAAATTTTCATTTTCGATTCAGATAATGTATTGTGAACTCTGCATAAAAGTTACACTCAAGGCTTTGATCGGTCATTTCCGGCCGGCGTTGAGGAAGTTCATGATCTCCTGAAAACTCTTGCCGCTTTTGATGAACGCATCCATTATCTGACGGGCCTGATGCTCCTTCTTTTGCACCATGAGTTTCTCCAGATTGTCAGCTATGGTATCGTACTTTGCTTTCGCCTTCACAAGATCTTCCTGAGTCTTTGCAATCTGAGATTCAATCGAAGTAATACTCTTCGTTCTCGCCATCTTCGTCTTCTCCTTTGTCAGTATCAGAGTCCATCAGAGACTTGCCCTCAGCAAGCAGTCTGCCGATCTCGGTTGCCTTGAACCTCACATATTCTTCATCCAGGCCGAACGCATTCAGAATATTTTTCTGTCTCTTCGTTACCGCATGGTCAAGCCGGTAGGTTCCATTATTCCGTCTGACCATCTCAATCTTCTCAAGTTCTCTTATGGCCTGAGGAACTGTCATATAGTTCGGTCTGGTATCTATTCTGAACAGTTCCTCCTTCAGGAGAGTGTAGATTCTATTGCGAATGATGAGTGCAACGAATTCAATGAAGATCTTAGAAGAGAGAGCGTTTTGAGACTGAACCCGCATACTCCTCCCTCCCAGGAAGGTCTTATCACCACTGAACAGTTTCTCAGAAGAATCTCTTCCCTTATAGAGAATGAGAGCCTCTTCTGCACTCATCTTTTCAGATGTGACAATGCAGAAATAGCCGCACAGGGACAATTCTGTCTCTATGACTGATGGTTTCTCTTGTGCATAGAGGATGTTCCCTTTCTTTCCGTAGTAGATGTCGAAGTAATGGGTGATGTTTTTGCCGAAAGAGAGAACCTGACCTTCAAAACGTTTGAGAAACTGTTTCCAGTTGTCAATTTTCCGTTCCAACTGCTCACGCTCAGCCGCCTGACGTCCGGGATTGTAATAGATATGGACATAGCGATCCTTGGTGTCATCAGCATATAATTTGGACTTAACCGTAGTCCCGTAGACCCTGTAGGTACGAATGGAACATTCCCGTGAAGTTTCGAAGGTGTGTATTTTGCTCGTAACCAGAGCTGAGACAAGGCTTTTCATGCCCTTTACCATGATGATGAAGCTATAGCCATTATCATCCATGTATCGAATATTGTCTTTGCTGAAATAACCCCTGTCCAGAATGAATCCTATCCTTCTGTAGCCGTAATCGATTACTTTGTCCACGAGAAAACTGAACTGGGACACATCATTGATAGATCCAGGGTACTCTTCGTAGAACAAGGGAACCTGATTGGTCTTATCGAAGGCAATAGCAAGATTGAAAACAGGTAATCCTCTATCGTCTTTCGCTTTGCCGAACTCTACGATGTCAACATCACCTGCCTGACAGTTCTTGTTGGTTGAATCGTAGGAGATGTACAGACGCTGCCGTCGATCCCGCCTTGCATTCCAACTGTCCAGGAACCCAATGGTATGGTCCTTAGTAATCGAGTTCAGTAGCCTGGACACCTTCGAATCGCTGTAAATTCTCATATTCTGTGAGAATAGGGGATGAGAAAAAGCAAAGTCTGGATAATATTGCGCTGCATTATCTTCGCTGATGATAGAGTAACAGGCGAGATCGAGCAGCAGCCCGCTATCCTTACCTAGATATTTTTCGAGCATCGTAGGAAGCCCGTACTCTTGAGCTACTTTATCGACAATAAGATATGCTCCGATTCTCAGACAGCAGCTTCGGTAGGCCTCTGATCTCTCCTCAGGGAGTACTGCTGCAGGGAAGTGCCGCTGGTAATTCTCATTTGGGTACATTAGTGAACCATTCTCATCGCTGACCTTGCCGATGATTGATCGCTTGGGAATGTTGAACTTACGGATCGGGTCATATACTCGTTCGTATTCAAATAACACGAAAGATGACCCACCCTTTTTCTTGACAGTGATTTTGCCTTGAACATCAGGAATTCCAATGGTGAAATCGTGATACATTTTGCCCTCCAAAATAAGTTTACCGGTTACACTCATTATTGTATAAGATGGAGAGTCAAATTGCAATAAAAAAAGCTCGGAATTCGTTATGAAGTCGAGCTTTATTCAAGAGAAATCAAATAGTTTAGAGGTTTGAGTGTAAAAACTCAGCAGAGGTCACATGTATGTAAATTTGCCAATATTCCTTTGACGCACTATAGATAAAAATGTATTCTAATTAAGAACGAGGTAATGGTATATGGAAAATACACAGGATGTGAAAGTAAAATCACTATATAAATCTTTAAAAATACTGGAATGTTTTACGGTTGCTACACCTGAACTTGGAATTACTGAAATAGCAAAAAAGCTTGATTTAAATAAGAGCAATGTCTTTAATATCATTACAACCCTGATGACCGCCGGTTATATTGAGAAAAATCCGATAACAGATCAGTATCGACTTTCTTTGAAGATTTTAGAATTCTCTTATGTGATTACGAGCAGGCTTGAATATCAGGCGATAGTTATGCAAACGATGCAACGTCTAGCAAACGAAGTGAATCATGCGGTTCTTTTTGGAGTGATCCATGGTACGCAAGTTCTCTATTTGTACAATATCTATCCTAAAAGTGAGAACAGTGACTACGTGCTTCGCTCGCTGATCGGAGAGAGAGCCCCTCTTTATTGTACATCAATCGGCAAAGCAATGCTAAGCGCACTTCCACAAGAAGAAGTGGTTCGCCATATAGATGATGTCCTTGTTCCGTTTACAAAGACGACAATCACTTCTTCTGAGCAACTCATGCAGGATCTTCAACTATCTGCTTCTAGAGGTTATTCAATTGATAATTGCGAACATGAAAATGATATCCGCTGTGTAGGGGTTCCGGTTAGGTCCCGTGATGGTAAACTCATTGGAGGTATGTGTGTTTCCGGTCCGATACAGCATATTCCTGAGGAAGAGATTGATGATTTAGGGCGAAGCCTGATTTCAGCATCATTTGAGATCAGACATAGAACCTAACCTGAAACAATAACAATGTCTCCTGTTTAGATCCTCTTTGTGTAAGCCTCAATATTTCAAACGTATGGTCATAGGTAATAACAATTTGGAATTCTATGTAGAAGATCACATACATTCTTTATGCATGCAATCTCAATCTCCATTGCCTTCACGTGATAGTCGAAGAAAGCTCAGTTCTTACAATCCGGAAACCTCTCATTTGCCCTTATTAAACGCATGAATTAGAAGAGCTAACTATCAGTGAGAGTGTTCCTTGCTGAATCTAATCGGGATCTTCGTAATTTTACTAAATCAAATAAATATTGACAGTTTAAAGCTAGCTGATTCTGCACAATCATGCACAGGAAGCTGCATGCTTATGCATATGATTTGTATTTTAAAATTAGATCTATATTTCAGTATTACATATAAAAAATCTCCGTATATAAAATAAATATTGACATAATGGAAAACCTGATCTAATGTAAGTCAAGAGTTATTAAATAAGAAATAGTGTTCTCTAATACAGAACGTTATTAATATTAATATGATGCTAAGCATCATAAGGAGGAAGGCAAATGAAAAAAGGAATGACAGTTGTGCTGTTAATCTTAGTTACCGTCTCTCTGCTTTTTGCGCAGGGAACAACCGAGCAGTCAGGAAAAGTGTACACACTTAAGTTGGGCTATACTCCTGTAGCGATGGATCCTAATGACAGTCCTGATGTTATGTACGGAGAAATATTTAAACAGTATGTAGAAGAAAATTCAAATGGACGTATTGTTGTTGATATTTATCCTGGGGGACAGTTAGGAAATGCTGCTGAATTTGTACAGGGAGTCTCTTCAGGGGCAATTGAAATGGCAGTTATCAATATTAGTATGCTGAGTAATCTTTATAATCCGACAATGCTGCTTTCCATTCCAGGACTCTTTGCGAGTGTCGAAGAGTGTAACGCAATCCTGAATGGTGATTGGGGTCAGAATATGTTTGAAGAAGTAAGGAATGCGTCTAAAATTCGTATTATGAATACCGGATCAAACGGCTTCAGAAGTTTTACTAATAATATTCGCGAAGTTGGAACGATGGAAGACACTAAAGGAATAACCTTCCGGGTCATGCAGAATCCTGTTTCAGTACGTATGGTCGAATCAATGGGCGCGCGTGCGGTACCAATGCCTGGTTCTGAAATGTATATGGCAATGAAGACTGGAGTGGTTGATGGGCAGGAGAACCCAATCCTGAACATAATCCAGGATAAGACCTATGAAGTGCAGAAATATCTTACACTTGATCGTCATATGGCTTCAATTATGGCTTATATTATTAATGATGGAGTTTTCTCCTCACTGCCCGAGGATCTTCAGAAAGTTGTTCTTGAAGGTTCCAAGAAAGCGACAGAAGCTGCAGATAAAGTAATTGCAACCAGAAATGTTGAAGGCCTGGAGTTCTTAAAAGAACAGGGCATGATCGTCACACAGCCGACCGAGGCTGCTTTGAAGGCATGGCACGACACCATTTTCACAGCAACACAGTCTTTCGTACGGGAAGAGATCGGTGATGAGATTGTTGATTCAATGATTTCTGCACTCGACGCCTATCGTAAATAAGGCATTCTAAGGAAGGGAGCGTACTTACATGGATAGTTTTGGTAAGAAGTTATATAAATCACTTGATACGGCATCAGTGAAGCTTACAAAAGGGCTTGAAGCCGTAAGTGCGCTCTTGATCTTCATATGTTTTTTAACTCTTCTGTTTCAGGTATTTTACAGGTTTGTAATAGTAAAGTTTTTTTCATTCTCATTCCCGTTTACCGAAGAGTTAGCTCGATTCCTACTGATATGGACGATTTATCTTATTGCCGGAGTAAATCTGAGGGAAGGTTCCATGGTTTCAATCAACTATATTTATGACAGATTGGGAATAAAGGGGCGTTCTATCATGTATTATATTTCGCGTGCCCTCATTATCATATTCCTCTCTTTAGTCTTTCTATATTCCCTGAATGTGATTATGCAGAATGTTCAATTTAGATCATCTACACTGAGAGCTCCTGGCTGGCTTTTGTTTTCTGCGCCAGCGGTTGGTATAGTACTACTATCTTATGAGACAGTCGTTGAGATAATAGGAGTTATCGTCGGAGAAATTGTTCCGTTCGAATCGAGACCCTCCCTGTAAAACGAGGTTAATATGGCACTTCTTATACTGCTGTTTTTTATTGTTACAATGTTAATTGGATTACCTGTTCTCTTTTCTATGGGAATTACAAGTATTTTCGCTTTCGGGATCCTCGGAGGCAATTTACAGATCATTCCTTTGAAAATGTTTACCGGTGTGGATAATTTTGTGTATCTGGCAATCCCTCTCTTCATACTTGCAAGCGAGTTAATGACAACAGGTGGAATCACGCGCAGAATTGTCCATTTCTGTAATACTCTCGTAGGTCATATTACAGGCGGCTTAGCATATGTAAACATTCTTGCTTCAATTTTTTTCGCTGGTATCAGCGGATCAGCCACAGCTGATGCTGCTGGTCTGGGAAAGATCGAGATGGATATGATGGAAACTGCTGGCTATCCGAAAAAATTCGCCGCTTCTACGACTGCTGCTTCTGCAATAATTGGCCCGATCATTCCGCCGAGTACAATTATGATTATTTATGCAGTTGTTGCGGGAAATGTCTCTGTTAGTGAAATGTTCCTCGCCGGGTTCATCCCTGGACTCCTGATTGGGCTGGGAGAACTTGTAACTGTATTTATTGTAGCAAAGAAGAATGGGTATCCTAGAGAAGACAGAGCCTCCTCCCTTCGTGAAATATGGAGTGCTTTTATTGAAACCCTGCCATCACTTCTCCTTCCTGTCATCATTATCGGAGGAATAGTCTCAGGAATTTTTACAGCAACCGAATCAGCTGCTATAGCTGTTCTCTATGCCTTAGTTGTTACAAAATTCTTACTGAAAACACTTACATGGAGAGAGTTTTATCGTGCATTGGTTAATACTGCGAAGACAACCGCAAATGTGATGGTGATTATTGCGATATCAACAGCAATGGCATGGGTGATTACTGCACTGAGAATTCCGCAGACTGTAACAACATTTTTTCTCAGTTATGCAAACTCACCTTTGATTTTTCTGCTGTTTATAAATATTCTACTTCTTGTAGTCGGCATGCTTCTCGACCAGTCGCCTGCACTTCTCATCATGGTTCCTATCTTGCTCCCGGTAGCTCTCCAGTTCGGTATCAGTCCTTTACATTTCGGTATTGTAGTAATTATCAACCTCTGTATTGGACTGGTTACTCCTCCAGTCGGGATGACGCTGTTCGTGACATCTAATGTTGCTAAACTGAAGCTCACGCATATGTATACCGGTATATTGATATTCCTTCCGGGCTTGTTTATAGCTCTTTTTCTCATAACATTCATTCCCGGACTGGCAACATGGTTGCCATCTATCATTAATTAAAAAAAATTTATTGGAGGCATAGATGTTACAAACCAAGATTAAAGATATTAAAGTGTTTTTTGTTGAAACGCATGTAAAAGGGAATTTTGCTGATTCAACTAGAAATGTAGAGACGATAGGGTATGTTGTGGTTGAAGTCATCACCGACAACGGATTGAAAGGTATCGGAATAACCTATCATGAAGTGGGTGGTGAAGCAATCAGAGAAATGGTCTTAAAAGGTATCGGTCCTAAAATTATTGGAAGGAGTCCTCTTGAGACGGAAACCATTTATGAGGAGCTGTTCCATTATCTTCGCGGTGTTGGACGGAAGGGGCTTTCCTTTTGCGCAATCAGTGCTGTTGACATAGCGCTGTGGGATCTTAAAGCGCAGATGCTGGAATTGCCATTGTACCGACTTCTTGGCGGGACAAGGAACAAGCTTCAAGTCTATGCCAGCGGCGGATGGACAAGCTATTCAAAAGATGAACTTGTCGCTGAGGCCCTCGACATGGTTGGTCGAGGTTATACCCAGATCAAGCTGAAAGTCGGTGTCGACGGTGGGCGAAATCTGCGGGAGGATGTCGCAAGAATTCAGGCAGTTCGTGATGCAATAGGGCCTGATGTAGGTTTGATGGTTGATGCAAACAATGCATTTACAGCGGCCACCGCGATTCGGCTCGCGGACATGATGAAGGATCTGGATATTATGTTCTTTGAGGAACCTGTTTTCGCAGATGATATTCCAGGATTGGCAAGATTCCGTTCTATGTCCAGTATTCCAGTAGCAACAGGGGAACATGAATATACACGCTATGGGATGCGTGATCTTCTATTACATAATGCTGTTGATTATCTTCAGTGCGATATTGTCAGATGTGGGGGAGTAACGGAGATGCAGAAGATAATCGGGATGTCACAAGCCTGGAACGTCTATTTGGCACCACACGGGATGGAATACATGCATATGCATATTCTCTCCCCAGCTTCAAATGGAGTATTTCTTGAACGGCTGCTTATGTTTGAAGAAGTGTCTGAATTAGCCTTCGTTGATCCTCCACGCCCGGAACATGGTTGGCTTACTATACCTGACACACCTGGAATAGGGTTGAAGCTGAACTATGACAATCTACAGGAAGGATAATGGAAAGAGGTGGTGGAAATGAAAGATCTTCTGTTTGATGTTTCTAAAAAGATAGTTGTGATTACTGGTGGATTCGGGCAGATAGGGGCTGAACTGGTCAGAGAATTTTTATATCGTGGCTCAAAAGTTGCAATCTTCTCAAGAACAGCAGATGTAAAGAGGATTGAAAAGACATTTGGAAATGAACTCTGCGCAAGTGGCAATGTAGTAGGTTACAGTGTCAACATTTCAGATAAGGCATCTATACATGCGGCTCTCGACAAGCTTGAAAAACTCTGGGGTATTCCCGATGTTTTAGTGAATAATGCTGGAATTGATACACAGCCGAGTGCGCCTCCTGAAGTATCAGGTCCGTTTGAAGAATTCCCTGAA
Source organism: Sphaerochaetaceae bacterium (assembly GCA_963677695.2). GTDB lineage: Bacteria > Spirochaetota > Spirochaetia > Sphaerochaetales > Sphaerochaetaceae > SABI01. The sequence goes on from CAXXUJ010000001.1 coordinate 1,557,650, forward strand.
GAAGTATTTCGTGAGGTGATCGATGTGAATCTCGTTGGAACGTTTCTCATGACTCAGGCCTTTGGTTCAAGATTAGTTTCGAAGAATAAAAGTGGATCAATTATTAATGTTGGATCAATTTATGGGATGCTGAGTCCTGTCCAGGATATATACGCATATAAAGAGGAAAAAACAGGGGTCCCCTTTATTAAACCTGTGGCGTATTCCGCTGCAAAAAGCGGTTTATATAACCTTACACGATATTGTGCCACATACTGGGGCAGGAAAGGAATTCGGGTGAATATACTTACTCCGTCAGGGGTATTTCGTGAAACACAGGATCAGGAGTTTCAGAAAAATTATTGTGAGAGGATACCGATAGGAAGAATGGCTCAGGCTGATGAGTATAACGGAGCAGTCATATTTCTTGCATCGGACGCTTCAAGGTATATGACTGGAGCGAATTTGATTGTAGATGGTGGATGGACTGCCTGGTGATGAATGTGAAGTCATGCATATGTATGAACTAAATCTAACTCAATTCGGTTTTCTAAATCCGAGATAAATGGAGATAAAAGGTATGAAAGGGATTTTCTCAGCATTGGTAACACCTGTTGATTCTGCGGGAGGGCTGGATAAGAAGGCACTTAAAAATCTAGTGAGATTTGAGTTAGATCACGGAGTAGAAGGTTTGTATTGCTGTGGCTCATCTGGTGAAGGCCTACTTCTAGATACAGATGAGAGGGAGCAGCTTGTTGAAATTGTTTCATCCGAAGTGTCTGGTGAAGTTCCTTTCATTGTGCATACGGGAGCACTTAGCACACGAACAGTAGTGGAACTATCAATACATGCACAAACTCATGGGGCAAAGGCTGTCTCGCTTATTCCTCCCATTTATTATAGTTATACACCACAGGAAGTTGAAGGACACTATAGAACTGTACTTGATGCCTTGGATATCGGTGTGATTGTATATAATATTCCTCAATTCACTGGAATCAATTTCTCCAAGAAAATGAACTCATCACTTCTCAATGATTCAAGAATTGTAGGAATAAAACATACATCTACAAATCTGTACGAACTGGAAAGAATTCATGAAGCATTTCCGGACAAAGTAATATATAACGGTTTTGATGAGATGTACTTATACAGCATCACAGCCGGAGCACAAGCCACTATCGGAACTACAGTAAATATCTGTCCCGGTATATTTAAAGATATACGGAAAAGGTATTATGAAGGAGATCTTGCAGGAGCTCGCTCTGTTCAATCTACTCTGAATTCATTTGTTGAAGCTCTTGTAGACATTAGTATATTCCCTGCTACGAAATATGCGATGGATCTCCTTGGAGCTCCCTGTGGTCCCTGTAGAAAGCCATTCATATCACTGAATGAAAAGCAGAAAACAGGAGTAGCAGAAGCTCTGAAAATTGTTGAGGAATGGCTATAGCCAGATTTCATGATTTGTTCGGATATGGGATAGTTGAAAATTTTGTTGGGAAATTCCTCTTGTTGTCGAAGGAAATTCCTAGGTTGACCTTGCTCGCGTTGATTTCTAGGAAGGCCTGCAATAAAATGAAACCACGGCTGGAAGGAGTCGCTAAACGTTCTCCACGAGCGATGTTCTTTTCGCATCGCCAGTCGGTTTTTAACTTTAAACCTTTCATTGGGGGGGGGGTGTTGGGATTCGCCATTGCAATTGAAAAGATTCTAATGATTGTATTAAATGCAGCAACCACAAAGATCCGGATTGAGTAATTTCTGCTTTCCATTTCTCCAGCTCAAAGATAAGATGAAGGAAAGGAGGAATGAATCATGAAACCGAAGATATTCAACATGCCGTTTTCAGAGCTCTATCCCGCCTATATCGCAAAGGCAGAGAGGAAGGGGAGAACGAAGAACGAGGTTGATATTATCATCCTCTGGTTCACCGGGTATACCTGGGAGCAGTTTTCTGCTCACCTTGAGCAGAAGACTGATATAGAAACCTTCATGACCTCCTCTCCGTTTCCCAACCCTGCGAAGTCTCTGATAACAGGAGTGGTCTGCAAGGTGAGGGTCGAGGAGGTTGAAGATCCCATCATGCGTGATATCCGCTACCTAGATAAGCTGATAGACGAACTCGCGAAGGGAAAGAAGATGGAAAAGATACTGCGGCGCTTTGAAACTGATTAATCTATATCAACTGTGATATGGTCTATGTGACACGCTTCCTTTACCTTCGCAATGAACTCAGCCTTTCTGAAATGCTCCCCTGCCTTGAGATGAAGGATCATCGCCTTCTGATTCTCTGATGTGTTCCAGATATGCATGTCTATGATCTCAGAATCTGATTCAGCGGCAAAGCGGTTAAGTTCAAGTCTCTCTTCTCCTCCACTATGGTAATCAACCAAGAGCTTCCCGCTTGAGAGGAGGAGGCTGTGCGCCCATTTGAGGATGACCAGTGCTCCGAGTACTGCGACAAGGGCATCAGGCCAGGTCTGGCCGAAGAAATAACCTGACAGGAGTGCGGCTATGGCGAGTACCGAGGTGAGTGCATCGGTGATCACATGAACGTATGCCGCCCTGAGGTTGTGGTCATGGTGTTCATGGTCGTGATTATGATGATCATGTCCGTGATGGTGATGGCCTCCGGAAGCGAGGAGTGCTGCACTGATCAGATTTACAATGAGTCCTACCACAGCGACAAGGAGGGCCTGGGAAAAAATAATAGGTTCAGGTGTTATAAGCCGTTTTATAGCTTCCGACATCATGTACAGTGCCGTAATTCCAAGGAGGATGGCATTGGTATATCCTCCGAGTATGCCCACCTTCCCTGAGGAGAAGGCGAAGTTCGGGTTGTCTTTGTGGGTTTGTGCTATCTTGTAGGCGATAAGGGTGACGATAAGGGCGAAGGTATGGGTTCCCATATGGATTCCGTCGGCCAGAAGGGCCATGGAACCGGTGATGATACCCGCGAGAATCTCTGCTATCATCGTGATAAGTGTGATTGCTACTACGATCGCTGTTTTTTTCATATTCGAGTGATGGTCGACTGCCTTCAATCCCTGATTACATATTCTTTCAGTCATAATATCTCCTACATGAGCTCCTGAATCTCTTCAAGGGTGGTGAAAAAAGTCTCTGCCCTATCATCTCCGAGGTTTTCCACAATTTCATCTATCAGCTCACCATGAAGGTGATGGTGATGGTCATACTCGCGTACACCAGCGCTGGTGAGACGGACGAAGGATGAGCGGTTGTCCTCTGCATCCTTTTCCTTCACCAGATACCCGTTTGATACCAGGCGGTTGACCATTACAGTAAGTGTCCCTGTAGTAACCCCGAGCTTTGAAGAGAGTTCCTTCATTCTCATCGGCTGATGATTTCCCACCACCTCCAGAAGATGCATCTGAGCCAGGGAGATTTCCCTTTCAGCAACGATGCTGTGTTCCCAGGATGACATGCGCTCGAAAAATTCCACTAGAATGTTTGAATATCGTTCGTTCATACTTGATTCCTTGATTATCAAGGTAATTAAAAATAGTTTGAGTGTCAAGCTATCTGGAGATATGAAAACAGGGAAGGGAATCAAGAGATGCTACTTTCGTCTATTTGGGGATGAGTTTTGATTATCGGTAGGGAAGGGATGAATGCGGCGGGATTCGAACCCACGGCCTCTGCCTCCGGAGGGCAGCGCTCTATCCAGCTGAGCTACGCATCCATTGAATCGTGAGTCTGATTCTAGCGTTGTTTCTGTGTTATGTAAATATGCAGTAGATCAATGACCTGAAACATCATCAATACATGAAAAACGGGAGAGTTCAGCGAAGAAACTCTCCCGTATGGTTTTTCTGTTGTGAGGAAATGAAGATATCTGGTTATTCTTCGTTTATCACCTGGATCGGGATAGTTACGTCCGTTGTCGTCCCGTCCCCCAGCTGACCGAATTCATTATTTCCTGTAGCCCAGAGTGTCTCGTCAGTCTTAAAGAACATCGAATGCAAATTCCCTGCAGAAACTGATGCTACGTCAGACGTGACCTGCTTGGGAGTCAATTCCTTCTTAATTATACCATATCCGCCCATTTCTGTTTCATATCCCAGCTGACCGTACTCATTATGGCCAGTTGCCCACAGTGTTCCGTTTGTCTTGAGTATCATGGTGTGTAATCTGCCGCAGGAGACAGCTTTAACATCTTCCATGAATTTTTCGGGAGTTGAAACATCTTCGGTGGTCCCATTTCCAAGCTGTCCAGCACCGTTATAGCCGGTTGCCCACAATGTGTTATCAGTTTTGAGAATCATTGTGTGTTCATTGCCTGAAGAAACTTCTGTAACGCCTTCCATAACCTTTAACGGAGACCATCTGTCTGTCGTTGTACCGTCTCCAAGCTGCCCGCTGTAATTCTCACCTGTTGCCCAGAGAGTTCCATCATTTTTCAGAATCATTGTATGAATATAGCCGCAGGAAACTGAAGCAACATTTTCCATGATCTGTTTCGGGGAAGACACGTTTGTGGTAGTTCCATCCCCGATCTCTCCATGAACATTATATCCTACACCCCAGAGTGTATCATCGGTCTTGAGGATCATGGTATGTCCGAATCCTGCAGAAACCTGAGCGACACCGGTCATGACCTGAATCGGAGTAGACCTGTTGGTGGTTGTTCCGTCCCCGAGTTGTCCATATGCATTATACCCGGTTGCCCAAAGTGTTCCGTCCGTCTTGAGAATCATCGAATGGTGTTCACCGAGAGCTACATCAGCTACGTCAGTCATGATCTGCTTCGGTGTTGATATATCGGTGGTTGTCCCGTCTCCCAGCTGCCCCTGCGCGTTATTTCCTACGGCCCAGAGGATTCCCTCCGGATCGATCATCATAGTGTTTAAGATACCGGAGAAAACCTTGGAATATACTTTTATCGACTGCTCCCGTGTGACCGTGACTGTATAATACTGCTCGGTTCCATCCTCAGCTGTGACAATGAAGGAGAGTTGGGTTTCACCGACTTCAAGATCATTGAAAGTGGCGCTTTCATCACTCAGTGAAGCAGCTTCATCAGCAGCTGCTAAGTCTACAGTTATACTTGTCACGTCATTCGGGACAGTGACTGTATACGCAGTGGTATATGAATTGAACGCAGGGGACAGCTCCCCTTCTGATACCGTAAGGCTGCTCAAGAGTGCATTTGATGACTGTTCCCGATTAACCTTTATTACATAATCTCTTCTCGTCCCATCTTCTGCAGTTACCGTGATGGTGATGGTATTATCACCAACAGCGAGGGTTTGTTCAGCACCGCTTTCAGCTCCCATTGTCGCTGTCTCATCATCAGATACTGCAGTTACAGTTATACTTGTCACGTCGTTGGCGACAGTGACAGTATACTCAGTCGTATCAGAACTGAATTCAGGGGAAAGCTCTCCCTCCGATACCGTTAGACTGCTCAGATTCGCATTGGACGATCTTTCTTCTCCGTCAACGCTGCATCCAGAGAAAGCAAAAAGGATTGATGCTGCTACAAGCATTATCATACACAGGTGAGTACATTTTAGATGAGTCATTATGAGCCTCCTTCTTCATCTTTCATAACTCGGTCCTCGTAGGACCGACCGGTTTATTGGGAATCTAGCACAAAGAAAACCGGAAAAGATCAAATCTTTCAAAACTGAAAGGATTCAAGTATATTTTTTATTCCTTTTTATACATATGTTTATTCCCATTGCGTCTTCTGTTGCACTCCCGATCGATAATCTGGTATTTCTGCGGTCAAAACATGCATGGAGATCCCGCTATCTCACCCCAGATACATCGAAATATCGGGATAGGGTATGACCGAAGAGGAAAAACAAGGACGATTCCGATCTGAGTTCAAGAATCTTGTTGTACATGTGTTCGCATCTATTGTTTTCTTATATGAAGAATCTATGTGAACATACATAGTCTGATAGAGACTTCTCCTGTAATATGCTATACTCCCCGCAGAAACATCAGATGCTAAGGAGGAAGGTATGAAACCAATTCTACTCGTTATGGCTGCAGGTATGGGAAGCCGCTACGGAGGCGTGAAACAGATAGACGGAGTCGGTCTGGACAATGAGGCGCTTCTTGATTACTCGACCTATGATGCGCTTCGGAGCGGATTCGGGAAAGTGGTCTATATTATCCGCAAGGATATCGAGAAGGATTTCAGGGAACGTATCTTCGACAGAGTCTCACGTCACTGCGATGCTTCCTATGTCTTTCAGGAGATGAGCACCCTTCTTACACCAGAGCAGGTGAAGCTTTCTTCCGGTCGTACCAAGCCCTGGGGAACGGTCCATGCAGTTCTCAGTGCGAAAGATGTGCTGGATGCACCTTTCTGTGTCATCAACAGCGATGATTACTACGGTATCGATCCTTTCCAGACGATGGCTGAACACCTTTCGAATGTCACTCCCGATTCAGTGGAGAACGCGATGGTGGGGTATGTGCTGAAGAACACCACGAGCCTGAGCGGCTCTGTTTCCCGTGCTATCTGTCAGGTGAAGGACGGCTACCTTGATTCGATGAGAGAGAATAAGACGATCTACCATGAGGGGAATTCGATCTACAGCGATATCGACGGAGAGAAGAGACTTCTTAAAGGTGATGAGTGGGTCTCCATGAACTATTTCGGATATACTCCGAAGGCACTTGAATACCTCAGCGAGTACTTCGACCGGTTTATCAAAGAGAGTGTCTCAACAGCTAAGGAGGAGTGTTATCTCCCTGAAGCATCGAGTGAGATGATCAGGAATACCGAGGCGAGGATGAGGTTCTATACCACCAACGAGAAGTGGTTCGGTATGACCTACCAGGAAGACAGGGACAATGTGAAGAGCCAGATCGCTTCGATGATCGAAAAAGGTCTCTATCCTGCGAAGCTCTGGACCTGATGTTTCTAACGGGAGGAGAGGTCCTGGAATCCTTCTCCCATCACTGTGTGCGCTTCCTCGAGTATCATGAATGCTGCAGGGTCGCACGTTTTCACGATAGCGATAAGTGAACTCACTTTCTGATTCGGAATGACCGTCATGATCACAGGGCGGTCTTTCTGTGTATAGGCTCCCTTTCCCTGAAGGAAGGTGGCTCCGTGGTCGAGATCTTCATCGATCCGCTTTGCGATCTCAATATATTTTTCACTGATGATCAGTGCTGTCTTTGCATACCTCGTTCCGATATTGAGGACCACATAGTTTATTGTGATACTCGATACATAGAGTGCGATCGCTGCAAAGAGAGCCTTCTCGATACCGAAGACTGTTGCTCCGAGAAGGAGAACCATTCCGTCCACGATAAAGAACGATGTACCGAGAGAGAGGGGAGTGAATCGGCTGATGATCTGTGCCAGAATATCGACTCCTCCGGTATTGGCTCCCCCTTTTAACACGATTCCCGTACCGAAGCCGATAAGGAATCCTCCGAAGATGGCTGAAAGCAGAATGTTGATGGAATCCGTATAATCAAGAATCCCTTCATACCCCAGAAGATAGCCTAGAAGCGAGGTCCATCCGCTGAGAAGAAGGGTCCCGACCAATGAGATGAGAAAGAATTTCTTCCCGAAGATTTTAATTCCCGCGATGAAGATCGGGACAGAGACCACGAAGATGGATACACCTACGTCGACTTTGAACAGGTGGTAGATGATGACAGCGATACCGCTGACACCTCCGCTTGCAAGCTGCGCTGGGGTGATGAACATGATCAGTCCGAGGGCGACGATCGCGCTGCCGAGAATGATGATCAGTTGATTTTTCAGGTTCCAGAGTCTTTTCATGATCCGTATTATAGTAACAATTCAAAGGAAGTTACAGTCAGTTTCATGATGTGCGTACATATACAGCATAACTCTCTTAATTATTACTTTAGGTTGTGCTATACTCTTGAGGGAACGCATCCGGAGGGCATATGAGAAGATTTTTCAGTTTGAAACGAATCTTAGTACTTACTACTCTGTTATTCCTTGCATTTTCTCTGCAGGCAGGCCTGGTCACGATCGAGTGGTCCTGGAGTGCTGCAGATGACGATATCACAACATTCCGTTATCGTCTGAATAATCAGGGTTGGGTTGTTGTCGACTCCTCAGTGACGAGTTTTGTTCTGGAAGGTGTTGATGAGAACAACGCCTATACCTTCGAAATCCAACAGTCCTATGATGGTAAACTTTTCAGCGGATCCTCCTCCTATGCATATCCTGCCGGAACCATGGTCGTCGATGCAGGTGAAACTGTCCCTGCAGTGACTGAAGGAACTGAAACAGCGATGATCGATACGGTACCGAGCACTGAAGTGATCGATGCAGCTCCCGTCTCAGATGTGATCATCATGGACGAGCCGATTGAATCAGCTGTCATCATGGATGCTCCCATCGAGTCCGCAATCATCATGGACGAACCGATTGACTCAGCGATCATCATGGATGCCCCCATCGATTCAGCACTCGTGATGGACGAACCGATTGCTGCAGGGGATGAACTGGTTTTCGCTGACGAATTCACAGTTGCAGAGGATACGATTGATACAACAGTAGCAGCTGACGCAACTGCAACGGCGGATGCCATTGCACAGCCGACAACTGCTCCGAGCGGGGTGACACCCCTCACACCTCCCACTGAACAGGAGCTGATAGAGGCACTTGATTCCAACCCGCAGATGGCAGTTGAACTATTCCTCGGTGCAGGAGGAAAGGGTGATAACGTCTTCCTTCAGAGTGTATTTGATCCCGACGGTGCATATACTCCTTTAAGAACAATGATCCTTCCATCCTTCACATTCGATTTTGTCTATCCAGGTATCGTCACCTATTCTCCTGATTCCTACCTCTCTGCGAGAGCAGGTTTCGGTTTTTCCCTGTATGAAGGTGCCGGTCAGAAAGTTGTCGCTCCCGATGTGAGAGCAGGTGTATCGTACACACGCCGCTTCGGTGATAAGTGGAGCGTTGATGGAGTCCTTGGTCTCTCCTTCATGTTCACAGGATCTGGTTCAACTGTGACGACTCCGAGTGCCACCTACGGTCCGTACGTCGCTGTGATCGGTCGTTACGATATAAGCGATGTGCTGTCGGTTGCCGCAATGGCTGAGACCCGCTTCCTGATGAGTGACCTCTTTACACCCTATGAACTCACTGGTATTGTACGGGTTGGATTAACATATCGATTCTAAAGGTGAGGTAATGAGAGAGTCCTATATACGACGTCTGCTGGATTATATCTACTTTGTTCAGGAGACCGAAGAATATCACATGAACACAGAGGCGGAGGAATTCGTCCATGATGTCCTTGACGGAAAGATCGAACCTGACTGGGCAGTCTCGCGAATCATTGAAGCCTACGGTCTGAGCGGAGACTTTGCTGCAGGTGCCGCAGATGATTATGTCTATCCCGGAACCGATGTCTTTGTGAATCTTTTCGGTCTTACAGATCAGCTGCTCCTTGATGAGGTGGAAACGCTCATCGTTTCGGTGCGAATGGCAGAGATACTTAAAACCGAGCATGACGGTGCTTTCGATTTCGAGTACCTGAGTGAGATCCATCACAGACTCTTCAGTGACATCTATCCGTTCAGCGGTGAACTCAGGGAAACGGCAGTGACACAGAAAACGGTCTTCTGTCTTCCCCAGTACATTGAATCGACAGCAGAGGAGATCTTTTCGAAACTGAGAGAGGAAAGGTACCTGAGAAAGCAGGAATTCGATCAGTTCGTTGACAACCTTGCCTACTTCATGGCTGAGGTGCATGCTCTACACCCCTTCCTTGACGGAAATACCCGCACGATGAGAATATTCTTCCAGCAGCTTTCCCACAGGGCAGGGTGGCATATAAATCCTTCGGAGACCGATGACTCGCGTCTCCTTGAAGCTGATATAGCAGCCCTTGACGGGGATTATCAACCCCTTATCAGCCTGATGCATCTGGCTGTAGAACCTTTCAACTAGAAAACCCGGGAGTATCACATGGTAAAAGCAATTCTGTTCGACATGGATGGCGTCCTTATCGACTCTGAAGAATATATCAGCGCAGCGGCGGTTGAGTATTTTCATGAACGGGGAGTGATGGTGTCTCCTGAGGACTTTGTCCCTTTCGTCGGGGCAGGGGAGAACCGTTATATCGGCGGCGTAGCCGAGAAGTACGGGTACGAACTCGATATTGAACAGGCGAAGCTTGATACCTATGAGATTTACAAGCGTCTCATTGAAGGGAAAGAGGAAGCTCTCCCCGGAGTCCATGCGTTTGTGGAAGCGTGTCATGCAGCCGGTATAAGGATGGCTGTGGCGACGAGTGCTGATCCCACCAAGATGGAGATCAATATCGATGTAATGAACCTTGACCGTTCCTGGTTCAAGGCCCTCCTTCACGGCAAGGATGTTGAGCTCAGAAAACCGTACCCTGATATCTATCTGAAGGCTGCTGAGCAGATCGGTGTTCCCATCGAGAACTGTATCGTTTTCGAGGATGCGACAAACGGTGTGGAGGCAGCGAAAAGGGCGGGAGCTCTGTGCGGGGGAATCACCTCGAGTTTTACCCGCTCTCAGCTGAGAGAGAAGGGTGCTGATTTCATTTTCTCCGGCCTTGCCGCTTTCCCTGAATTTTCTTCGATTGAAGAGTTCAACGAGCTGCTGACGATGTTCATCTCACGTGAAGAGGCCTATGAAGCTAGGGAGAATGCCTATACCCCCTATTCAAAGTACGATGTCGGTGCCGCGATTGTGAGCAGGGATAGCGGAATAATCTACAGCGGATGCAATGTAGAGAACGCGAGTTACGGGGCAACGATCTGCGCGGAGCGCGGTGCGGTGATGAAGGGGATTTCAGAAGAAGGGAAATTCGATATCGATATGCTCGTGGTTGTCACGAAAGACAACCCTCCTGCTCCACCGTGTGCGATGTGTCTGCAGGTGTTAAGTGAATTTACAGAACCGGAAGTTCCTGTCTACCTCTGTGATGATGCTGATCACATCACCCGATACCGTTTCGACAATCTTCTCCCGGTCCCGTTCAAGTTTCCTGAAGACTAGCAGACGCCGCCTTCAAGGCTCATGATCTTATTGACTCTTCTTTCGTGACGACCACCCTCGAACTTTTCGTCGGTGAACGCGTCGAGCATGTCAAGAACGTCGTTGGGGTAATCGATTCTACCGCCGAAGGCGATGAAGTTGGCGTTGTTATGTTCCTTCGCCATCTTTGCAGCGAATGTATTCTGGGGAAGGGCGCATCTGATACCGTTGATCTTATTCGCTGAGATTGAGATTCCGATGCCTGTACCGCAGCACACGATTCCGAACTCATACCCTCCTGCAAGGTACTCACCGCAGGCCTTTGCAGCCATATCAGGATAGTCGACAGATTCCTCTGTGGCCACTCCGATGTGGTTCACTTCGTATCCATACTTTTCAAGGTGGGTGATGATTCTCTGTGTGAGCTCAACAGCTCCGTGGTCATTTGCAATTACAACTTTACTCATGTTTTACTCCGACTGGTTGGTTTGTAACATATTGTAATCGTATTCGAGGTATTTTCAAGTGGTAAGAGCTGTTTTCATCAGATACTCTTGGTATTGAAAACAGATGATTTTCCATAATTTCCTGCAACACTATTGGTCTCGAATGTTGAAGGTATGCTACTATGGGATTCAAGGAGAACATACCGTGACAACAGTATACGTAACCGGTCATAGAAACCCGGATGCAGACAGTGTCTGTGCAGCCTACTGCTATGCAGACCTGAAGAATACAGTCGATACGACACATGAATACATTCCCATCAGACTGGGGCACATGAACGAGGGTACGAAGACCCAGTTCGAGCATGCAGGAGTGGAACCTCCCCGATTTCTGAAGGATGTGAAACCGCGTGTCCATCAGGTGATGATGAGTGACTACTGGGCTCTGCACCCCGAGGATCCGGTCTATTCACTGATACGGTATCTGAGAAAGAATCATGCATCGGTCGTGCCCCTCCTTGACGGGGAAAAGTTCCATGGTCTCCTCTCTCTTGATGAGATCACGATGTATTTCCTCATGGAGAACTCGAAGACCCGTCCCCGCTACCATTTCCATGTGAGCAATTTCGCAGATGTTATTCAGGGAGAACTCATTCAGGGAGATCCCTCCTCGGCCTTCAATGCCTATATCATGACAGGAGCGATGGAACTGGAGGTGTATCAGGAGAGACTGAAGCAGATGCTCCCCGACCTTCCTCTTCTCGTTGTCGGAAACAGAAGAGAACACATTCAGTTCGCTGTCGAGCAGCAGTTCCCTGCTGTCATCCTTACAGGGATCAAGGATGGAGAAGAGGTCGGTGTCGATTTCTCTTCGTTCAAAGGTGTGGTCTACCGCAGTGCACATGATACTGCAGAGACGATCCGTCTTCTGAGGCTCTCTCTCCCGGTTGCTGACCTGGTGAGCGAAGCTCCACCCCATGTGCAGAGGGATGAGCTGTTTGATGAGGCAAAGCAGATTCTTGTGAATTCCAATTTCCGTGGCCTTCCGGTCTTCGAGGAGGGGAAGTTCGTCGGATTCGTCACCCGCCGTTGTTTTCTTGAGAAGCCCCGTCCCAAGGTGATCATGGTTGACCACAATGAACTGAAGCAGAGCGTGGAAGGGCTTGAGGAAGGTGATGTGATGGAGATCATCGACCATCACCGCTTTGACGCGGAGAGGACGAAGAATCCGATCTTCATAGCGAGTGAGCCGGTCGGTTCAAGCTGTACCATCGTATACCACCAGTACCTGAGGTGGACAGTGCCGGTAAAGAAGGAGATCGCCTTCCTCCTCCTCACTGGTATAGTGAGTGATACGATCATGCTGAAGAGTCCCACGACAACTCAAATGGATGTCCGTGCTGTCCATGCCCTTGCTCCCCTCGCCGGGGTTGAAGACCTTGAAGAGTTCGCCAATGAGATTTTCTCCAACTCCGTGGTCCTTTCGGATGCCGATCCGAAGAGTGTGATCGAGGGTGATTTCAAGATATACAGGGAAGGGAATGTTTCGTTCGGAATAGGTCAGGTGGAAGTGCTGCGCTTAGCGGATGCCAATGATGTGAAGGAGAAATTCCTATCTGAGCTCACCCGTGTGCGGGATGCACACCATGTCGACTGGACACTGCTGCTGATCACCGATGTGAAGAAGGGAAACAGCCTGCTTATCACTACACCTTTTCTCAAGGACGAGAAGGCATTTTCCTATCCTCTGATCTCTGACCACATGTATCAGCTGAACGGAGTCCTCTCGCGTAAGAAGCAGGTGCTTCCTGAGATCGTGAGGGTTTTAGAGGAGATGAGCTAGCGGATAGCTGAGATGGAGATGATGGAGGGAACGGCCTTGATGCTCTTCACGACCTTCTTGAAGTCATCTTCGTTTGCCACTTCCATGGTGAAGCTTCCGATCAGCTTCCCGGGGTCGCCGTCTTCGAGTCTTCCCTCGATCAGGTGACCGCTGTACTTCCTGATTGCCCCTTCAATCTCGGCGAAGAGGTCGTGAGTTACTTTCGATATCACCCTGAAACGTCTGGTGAGTTTCGGTTTCTCGGTCTCCCATTCAACCTCGATGCTTCTCTGATCGATCTCGGTCATATTCTTCAGGTTTTTACAGTCGGTCCGGTGAACGATGATACCCCGTCCGCGAGATACGTATCCGATGATCTTATCTCCTCTGCGTGGATTGCAGCAGGAGGCGAGGGATATCATGATATTCTTCTCATTCCCCACCTTGAAGGTCATCTTGCTGTTGTCTATGACAGAGCGTACGATATCACCGGCATCGATTGCTTCAGGAGGGGTTTCCTCTTCCGCGGGAAGTTTTTCCTCAATCTTCTTCTTCGCTATGATATCCTTGTCGATGATCAGGGAGTCATCATTCTTGTTCAGCCATGAGCGAATCTTCTTACGGGCATTGGTCGTCTGGGCAAGGCGGAGCCAGTTGACGTTCGGGTGAGCGTTCGGGCTGGTGAGGATCTCAATGACCTGAGTATTTTTCAGCGGCTGGCTCAGTGGAATAATGGATCCGTCCGCTTTCGCTCCAGTGGTGTGGTGCCCGATCTCGGTATGGATATGGTAGGCGAAGTCGAGTGGAGTCGCATGGGCGGCAAGCTCGACGATATGGCCCTGAGGAGTGAAGACATAGATCGTATCCTTGAGGAGTTCTCCCTTGATATCTTCCAGGAAGGAATCGCTCTGCTCGATCTCATTCGACCAGCTCTTCAGTCTCTGAAGGATCTTGGAGAACTGAACGCTTTCCGAACCCATCCATCCCGATTCTGATACGCCGGTCACCGACTTGTACATCCAGTGGGCGGCGACACCGTACTCTGCGGTACCGTGCATCTCACGGGTCCGTATCTGCACCTCGAGTAATTTACCTTCTGATGCCATCACTGTCGTGTGGAGCGACTGGTAGTTGTTCGCCTTAGGCATCGCGATGTAGTCTTTGAACCTTCCCGCGATTGGCGGCCACAGCTTGTGGACGATACCTAACAGGGTATAACACTCATTGACCGAATCACAGATGATTCTGACTCCGAGAATGTCTCCCATCTCCTCGAGAGGGATCTTTCTCTTCTTCATCTTCATGTAGACACCGTACGAGTGTTTTGTTCGCGACTGTATCTGAATGGTCGAAATGCCCTGGTCTGCACAGGTCCGGTAGAGCACCTTCTCAATGCGGTTGAGGTAGGCAGTCCTTTCGCTCTTCCTTGAGAGGAGATACTCTTCAATGTATTGGTAGGTGTCGGGGCGGAGAATCTTGAGTGAGAGATCTTCGAGTTCCCCTTTGAGTTCCGCCATCCCGAGCCGGTCGGCCAACGGTGCGAAGATATCGAGTGTCTCGTTCGCGATCTCCTTCGCTCTGGATGCTTTCAGGTGCTGGAGCGTCTTCATGTTGTGAAGCTTATCTGCCAGTTTGATGATGATCACCCTGACATCCTTGCTCATTGCAAAGAACATCTTCCTGATCGTTTCAGCTTCCTGATGGGTCTTGTTCTTCGCCTTCAATCCTGAGATCTTCGTCTCGCCCTCTACGAGGTCTGCAACTGTCTCACCGAATTCTTCGACAAGCGTTTCATAGGTGGTCTCGGTATCTTCCATGGTATCATGGAGGAGTCCGGCGATAACGGTATCGACGTCCATATTCATGGAGATGAGGATTTCCGCTACTGCGTAGGGGTGGATGATATAGGGTTCACCTGAGCGTCGTTTCTGCCCTTCATGCGCTTTGCAGGCAAAGCGCGCGGCTTTGGCGATGCGCTCCTGTTCCTGGGGTGAGTAAGTATGAGCTTTCTGTATGAATCTGTTTGTCAGATCCTCGTACACATGAATCTCCCCGAGACCACACGGTCTCTTTCTCCCATATCGGCGGTGACGGTGATATCGGAAAAACCTTCAGCACTGAAGCGTTCTTTCACCGCCTTTACCTGTCTGTAATCACATTCAATCACAAGATGCCCCCCCTTGTGTAGGTGTAAAGGCGATTGTGAGATGATATTTTCTATGATAGAGAGTCCCTGATCGCTCTCATCGACGATCGCGTGCCTCGGTTCTCTCTTTACCTCGAGGGTGCAATCCTCATACCACAGGGGAGCGACATAGGGAGGGTTGGAGACGATGCAGGTGAACCTGCGGTCCTCCAAATGCTCGAACAAATCTCCCTGGATGATTTCAGCTCTGAGACTGTAGAACGTAGCGTTTTCTTTCGCTACTTCAAGAGCGTCCTCGCTGATATCGCTGAGTGTTATCTCGACTGTCGGGTTTTCGAGAGCGACAGTGATGCCGATGCATCCGCTTCCGGTACAGAGGTCAAGCACCTGCGGTGTATCTCCGTATTCCTTTATGGCTTCGAGAGTGATTGCCACAGCGGTTTCGGTGTCGGGTCTCGGTATGAGCACCGATGGGGTCACATGAAAGTCCCTTCCGTAGAATTCCTTCACTCCCGTGATATAGGCGATCGGGAAGTGTTCGGTTCTCTTTTCAACCGCAGAGAGGTATTCCTGTTCAACCTGAGGCGACAGGATAGTATCTCCCTTCGTGTAGAGCTCGACCCGGCTCAACCGGGTGAAATGGGTGAGGATGAGGGAGGCATCGAGAAGGGGCGTGTCGCTTACGAGGGAGGAGTGAATCTGTGCAGTTCCCCACGTAAGCGCCTCGCTTACTCTCATATATTCAGGTCCTGAAGGGCCTGTTCAGCTTCAGAAAGCTTGAGCTGTTCGATGATCTCTGTGATATCGCCGGAGAGGGCGATCTCGAGTTTGTAGAGGGTGAGGTTGATACGGTGGTCGGTGATTCTGTTCTGAGGGAAGTTGTAGGTCCTGATACGCTCCGAGCGGTCCCCTGTCCCAACCTGACTCTTACGGTTGTCACTCCTCTCTTTCGCCTTTCTCTCTTCTTCTAGATCATAGAGACGGGATCGGAGAACTCTCAGCGCCTTTGCCTTGTTCTTGATCTGTGACTTCTCATCCTGACAGATGACAACGAGTCCGGTGGGAAGGTGAGTGAGTCGGACTGCCGAGTCGGTCGTATTGACTGACTGACCGCCGGGTCCCCCGGCTCTCATCACATCGACCTTGAGGTCTTCCTGCTTGATCTCAATATCTGTCTCTTCTGCTTCGGGGAGAACGGCAACGGTGACGGCTGAGGTATGGATTCTTCCTCCCGATTCGGTTTCAGGTACTCTCTGTACGCGGTGTACACCGCTTTCATATTTCAGGTTTCCGTATACTTCCTTACCTGAGATACTGTAGATGATTTCCTTGAAACCGCCGATTCCTGTCTCGTTCGCACTGATGATCTCTACTTTCCAGCGATGCTGCTCAGCAAAGTGGGAGTACATCCTGAACAGGTCGGCTGCAAATAGAGCAGCTTCGTCTCCACCTGTTCCTGCCCTGATTTCCATGATGATGTTCTTTCCTTCCATCGGGTCGGGGGGGACAAGGAGAATGCGGCTCCTGAGTTCCAGAGCTTCCTTCTGTTCTTTCAGATCGGTCAGTTCTTCACGTGTGAGGGCAATAAGTTCGCTGTCAGTCTCCTCCTCAAGCATCATCTCTGCATCTTCAATCTGCTGGTTCAGGTCGAGCAGTTCAGTGTAGGCATTGACGATGGGTTCGAGGTGAGATCTCTCCCTCATAAGTTCTTTATATTGAGATATATCGCTCATGACGGCGGGGTCGGAGAGTTTCTCGTCCAGCCGTTCAAGCTGTGTTTTAAATGGTGCAAGCACTTCAATCATACAGACTCCTCAAATGGTTCACGTGTGCCAGTCAGTATAGCGATTAATCCCTTCAGATGTCCAGAGTTGCCAGTTTTTCCTTATTCTCTGCAATTCGTTTCTCATCAAGGGTGTTCATCCTGGAAAAAATAAGAGCTCCGAGGAGAAGGAAGAGTGCGGGGATGGCTGCCATGTGAAGTGATATGCCCATCTTCGCCTGAGAGGTGACTGCCTGGGGGTCGAAGCGGGTGACTTCATGGACAACATAGAAGACCAGGGCCTGGGAGGCGTAGGAAAAGCGCATGAAGAAGGCTCTGATACCCATCAGGACTCCGTCGTCTCTCCGTCCTTCCATGACGACGATCTCGTCTACGATATCGGCCATTGCCGGACCCATGAAGGTCCAGAAACCACCGAAGCCGATGCCCCAGAGGGTCATAGCGACGGTGAAGCCGTTGATGGTTGTGATGAAGGTCATGGGGAAGGCGAACAGGGCCATGACTACTGCGGTGATCGATAGCATGTTCTGGTTGTTCAATCCCTTTTTCGAGAGGGTGAGCCAGACGGGAATCGAAAGGAGTGTTCCCACGAGCATTCCGGCAAATATCATCGTCGTTCCGCTGCTCTCCACTTCAAGGATATAATCTGCTACGTAGTGGACACTGCTTGTCATGCACATCGTCGCTGACTGATAGAGGAACAGAAGGATCAGGAAGGCTGTCAGATCCCTGTGCCTGAGAACCTTCTTCATGAGGGTGAAGAAACCGCCTGCCGAGCCCTTATGTTCTTCCTTGTGGACCTTGAACCGTTCTATCATACCCTCGTTTTCCTTCACACCGTTGATGATCAGGAAGATGCCTAAAAGGGTGATGCCTCCGACAACAAGAGCTGCCGTTTTGTAGCTCGCGATATCACCGTAGCTGAAGAAAAGGGGAGGGATGATGAAGCCGCTTGCAATTCCGAGTACTCCCACTCCCGTGCTGATCCCTGCCGACTTCGCCCTGATTTCCTGGGTGCGGAACTTGTCGGGGAAGACCGACTGATAATTCAGCTCCCATAGTGAATATGAGGTATCGAAAAGGCATATCGTGATAACCATCCAGAGGAAGACGGGGAGAGGGTTCTCCTTCACTCCGTCGATGAACGACTGAGGGAGGGTGAATATGAGAACAAAGGAGATGCCTGAAATGACAAGACCGAGAATGATCCATGGGAAGCGCCTCCCGAGGCGGGAGGCAAAGGGTGCTCCCTTGTTGGTGAAATAACCAAGCAACGGGTCGTTCACTGCATTCCAGATTGCATAGACTATCGTTGCAAGTGCCGTATAGAGGGGGGCGAGTCCGATCTCCGATTCGTAGAACTTGTAGACAACGGCCCCGAAGGCTCCGGTCAGGAACTCGGCAAGGTATTTCCCCATACCGTAGGAGGCCATGGTAAGTACTGTGATCTTCTCATTCTTTTTCATCTTCTACAGACCTATCCTCTTGAAAAGTTTTTCTCCGTAATGTCTTAGAGACAGGAGCACATCCTTATCTTCCTGAGTCGCCTCAGGGGCTTTCAGGTGTTCTTCTATCTTGCGGGTGAAGAAGGAGGTATCTATCGCATGGCGTCCCACCGGGTTCATGATCCGCTGCGCACAGAAATCATGCCATTTCGTCAGTTCCTCATGACTGAGGAGCTCGCTGTGGTTTCTACAGGTGTAGCGCCATAACAGTTCGTGAAGACGGGAATCTTCGAACGGAACCTGGTGAGTGATCAGCTCTTCACCGCTCATCTCTCTGATGATCTCGGATCGCTCCTGATCCTGCTTCGAAAGGAAAGACCCGCTGTACAGTGAATGGTCGACATCCTCAATGCCGCTGAAGGTCTGGTTGTTTCCCGCCCTCAGCAGGTGCAGGGTGAGATTGGTGCACCCTTTCAGCTCTTCATACCTGTTCAGCGCCTCTTCCACATCGATATTGAGCCGGGAAGGAATATCCCGATCCTTCGTAAGGAGAGAGATGGGAGATATGAAAGGAACCTTGTTCACTGAGATACGTATAATCCCCTTCGAAGAAAGAAGGGCATGGGACTGAACGAGCTTGTCGGGAAGGGAATCGATCGCCTCAAGCGCAAGCGATAGAGCCTCCATCGCCGTTTCGAGAGCCTGCTCGGTATCTACCTTCCCTTCCTTTGCCAGAGTGATCTTCTGCATCGCCTTTTGGATCTCATCTCTCTGTCCCACTGCCTTGAAGAGGGAGTCATGTGCCTCAATGTTCTCTATCAGTTCTGTCGGATCCTCTGAGAGGTCGAATGCAAGTACCGTGTTCGGCTGGTTCGTGAGTGCTGTGATCGGCGTGACGATTCTCGTTGCTCCGTCAGCTGAGATGAATTCTCTTGAAGTGAGAGCGACAGGTGCTCCGAGAGGGGTTGGAAGGAGAGAACGGACAAACTGCTTGCTTCTCATCTGAAGGAAGTAGGAGAAGAGTTTCGGCTGCTTTTCCTTGATCAGTTTCGTGATGCCGATGGTGGCCTTCACATCACTGAGCGCATCGTGTGCAGCTTCATGTGCGATATTGTTTGCTTCAGTGAGGCTTGTGAGCTTGAAGGAAGGGTATCCTGAAGAGGCATTGATCGGCCAGTTGATCCCTTCCGGTCTGAAATCGTGCGTGCTCCGCACCAGATCGAGTACATCGAAACGGCTGTTCCCGTTTGCATACTCACGGGAATAGGGATCAATAAAGTTCCTGAAGAAACCGAAGCGGATGAATTCATCATCAAAACGGAGAGAATTGAAGCCGAGTACACAGGTGTTCGGCACAGAGAAGTGTTTCTGTATCTCAACGAAGAAGTCCCGCTCCGCCAATCCTTTCTCATTCACCTCATCCGGGGTGATATGGGTCACCAGGATTGCCAGAGGATCGGGAAGGTAATCGTCACTGAGTCTGCAGTAGAGAATGATCGGTTCTCCGATCATATTCATCTCCATATCAGTTCTGATGGCGGCAAACTGAGCCACCCTGTCATGTCTCGGATCGAGACCGAATGTTTCGAGATCATAGAAAAGGAATGAGGGGGACTGTGCCATTGCTCAACTGTATCACATGGAACGGAGTTTTGACAGTAAGAAGAGTGAGGTATCTCATGGAGGCAGAGGGCTTTATATCTCGTATGAAGAGATATGAAAGCCTTTAATATATAAGGAAGTTGCTCATATTCAGACACTTTGCACACAAAATCGGAAAAAAGTTTTACGAATATATCTTTTCATTATATATACATAAGAAAATATTTTCACAAACTTCGTACTTTTTCCCGACACATCTTTGGTCAAAGTTGCTCTTTTCTTCCTCTAAAACTTTGTCCACTTCTAACATATACGTGGTCGAAGTCTTATGTCACTTCTACCCCCAGTCAGGTAGAGGTTTGATCAGAGTTCCCCATTTTACGCACCTACTTTGCACATTTCAATGTCAGAACTCGGTCAAAGTGCTCAAAATCCCATGTGTCCTATTTCCTCTTCACTGTCTGAAAATTGATCACAATTTATTACATCTGTCACATCATAACCCTATATATTGTAACGATTTAGCACATTGACGATTTTGGTTATCCGTCATATCCTGAATATGTGATCAGGGAGATCACAAAACGTTTAAGAGGAGTCGGAAATGAACAAGTCAGCCAAGATCATCATTCTTATCACAGTTTTCCTTCTGACTCTCTCAGCTCTCAGCGCAGCAGTCGTCGGAACACAGACACTGACCATCTACGGAAGCATCTCAGAAAGAACTACAGTCAGCCTTGATGCAAACGGTCTTCCCCTTCTTACTTCAAACAACTTCGCAGCAGACGTTGCAACCACAGCAGTAAGCGCTGACTCCTACCTCTTCGAGGTAACCGCTCCCTAATAGAAAACTGAAGAACATCACATAGTACTGAAATCCGCTGATGCGGAATTTTTTTTATCCGATGCCTGGAAATATGGATGATCAACACCTCTGTATGTAACGATTACTGGAGAAAAATGGTTAATCATTGACAACCCTTTCCGGTTGTGTGGTATCAATGGTACATAAGGAGACCCTATGGGTATCGGGAAACGTACTAAAACACTGTTTTTCTCTCTTTGTATTCTGTGCTTCACAGCACAGGTACCTGCCGTATCAAATCAGGATGTATCATTGGCCATGAAATCAGTTGTGATTTCCTCAGGTATCCTCAGGGGCAGTTCTCTTCTCACTCCTGAACTTGATTTTGATCACGCATCCCTTACCCAGAACGGGGATGGAAGTGTCATGCATCTTGCCATGAACGACAGTGATGTGGGAGATATGAGGTCCCTGTTTCTTTCAGCCGATCCCCCTCAGGCACGACCGATGGGATTCTTTGAGATGCTCCTTCAGAGTGTGACCTCCCTCTTCCCAGATTATTTCATGATACGAGAATACCTTGAGAGGCAGCACCTCTATCCCGGCGATATTCAGCTGACCGGAGAGCTTGATGCCACCAGGGAAACAGATGTTCCCTTCAGATATCAGGGGAGCGGAGAATTCTACGTAGAAGGAACGAGGGTCAGCGGTCCGTTCACTCTCTCTTTCACCTTCATGATACCCCTTGAAGGAAACCAGATGGGAATGATCGTTCCCCTATCGGTGACTGCCAACGACGAAGACTTCATCACAGAAGCAAGAAGAATCTTTCACGTACAGTAGAAGAAGTGCTTTTTGATATATTGTCAACGTCTGGCGTATATAACCCCGTGTGACGAGGAATCACCCGTTGGTTATGGCTCATCGAAGCAGTAATGATCTGAGTTTATTCAACTTTCATGCAGCAGGAATGCAGAAAAAAGAGGTGAGGGATGGGTCTTCTTATAGGCAAGACAACGTTATTCAATGTGGTTTTTTCAGACGCTTCATGTACATCGCATCGTGATGCTTTAAGAGGAAATATATCTCTGGTGTTTTGATTTTGGTGTATCAGGGAGGGTCATGTTGAGACGTCCGTCTTTCAGGAGGGGATAGATGTAATTCTTCATTGCCCAGTGCACTGTGCTGTACCCAAGAAAACTGGTAATTTCCTCACGAGTTCTCGGGTTCCTGCAGAAATCAAGGATACGAATATCCTGAGGAGTCGACGTGTCGAGTGATTCCTCCTTTTTATCATTGCGAAACGTCACAAGGAACTCGCTTCTTGAATTCTTGAACTCAGGTTCCTGCAATCCTGCCTTTTTCATCTCCATTCGTATAGTTGGGATTCCGGAGTATCTGTTCTCGGTAATTTCTAAAAATTCCAGAGCTCGGGCGAGAACCGGGTTCCTTGCATCCGGTTGCGTGCGACCGAGTTCATCAACGGATACACGACCATACAATCCTCCTGGATTCTTTATTTCTATCCTGTTGCTGTACATGATCACTTCAATCGGCATTCCCTGAGTGTGGATGCTGTAATCACGATGTATGAGAGCGTTCAATACAGCTTCCCGTAACGCTATTACGGGATATTCAGGCTTATCCATTCTTTTGCCGGAGTCTTTGTCTATAATGGTCTTTACTTTCATGTTTTTCTTCAGGAACGTAAGACTCTGGTCCAGCATATCAGGAATAGTCCCTTCTATCCTTTTATTGTCAAGAAATCTTGCACCTTCCTCGTTTGTCATTCCTCTTTCATTTCCGAAGACTACCATTGCATTGACTGTGTATTGAGGGTAGAACATCTGAGGATACACTGAGAACAGAAGCGTACAGACAAGGGTCAGTTTCCCCTGATTGACGAGGTGGAGATGTCTGTAGATATCTTCGTCAGGCAGTTTTGAGAGTTTTGGGTACTGACTTTTTATTCTCTCAATATATCTTGTGAATGCATCCTGATCGAGGACTGTTATATCCGAATTCTCATTCACTCGAATATCATCTTCATACTTTCTTCTGAAAGCTTCGTAACTATAGATTTCGTAATCACTCATCAGTTCATCCGAATCTCCTACCCGAATATATGATCCTCTGACTTTTCCAGTGCCTCCGTAATAACAAGGGCGCTGTGAAATATCTAATCCGGGGATTTCCGCTGAGACGATCATAGCATCTCCAACGGCGGCAATAGTAAAGAGGGGACGAACGACAGGAACCATCTGCTTGCACTGTTCGTTTACTTTTTTCTGGAGATCGTGAGGATCATATACTCCGACGATTGCATAGGAATCCTGTTCACTGATTCCAAAGATGAGAATTCCTCCCCCATCCTGATTTGAAAATGCAGAGAGAGTGTCATAGAGTCTTTTCGGGCAGTCTACATGGGCTGTTTTCAATTCTATTGTCTGAGTTTCTGTTTTCTGTAAGGTAATTACCTGTGTTAGATCTTTCAGCTCTTGTTCTGTCATGCAGATTGCCCCCTTCTCTGTCTTTCTCTGATTATTCTTTCATGAAATAGTGGAATAATCAACAAATTAACAAATTATTATGGGAAATTAACAAATTATAGATCATATTATCGAAAATTAACTAATTTTCTACTAATTATCATGTCTGTTTTTAGATTTCTACAAAGTGTCATGATAGATCATTGTTTACATCTCATGATGAGCTGCTCAGGAGACTATTCTGATTGATGTGTACAGGAAAAGGGATAGAGTCAGTCAGAGCCAGGGATTCAATACCTGAACGGGAAGCCCTTCAAAGTCTTTGGTGTTTCGCGTCACGATAATAGCGCCGTGAACATATGCAGTTGCAGCAATAAAGCCATCCATAACTGAGATGCGCATTCCCCTTTTCTCGCTTTCTGCCAGGATTGTACCCCATTGCAGAGCGATGGATGTATCGATATCGAGGATTCTGCCCTGAAAGGAAGAAAGTACATCATCAAACCACACCGTCAGATCATTCTTCTTCCTTCCCTCGGGAAGACGAATAATACCTCGGTTCAATTCTGCAATTGTTATTGCAGAGATTCTTGCATGGGATTCCTGTACATTCTCAAACCAATGGATGACACGTTCATCAGGATCCCGGTTGATTAACTCAGACAGGACGTTTGTATCTAATAAGAACATCATAGATCAATATCCCTTGGTTCATCCTGTAACCGATCTAGGTCAAGTTCAATCTCCTTGTGGGGTCTCGAGAGAAGAAGCTCTTTCCATGACTTTCTGTGTTCTCTTTCATAGGCTTCTGCATCAACGACATAGACTGCCGGTTCTCCCCGCTTCGTGATAAGTTGAGGAGATTCTGTCATCGCCAGGTGGATAACTTCACTCAATTTACTCTTTGCTTCCTGTAGCTGCCATTCTTTCATATATTCCTCTTCTAAACTAGTCAGACTAGCCAGTTATTATCATACTGAACATATCATGGGATTACAAGGGTAATAATTTACACATCATCCATGCTGCGTCTCAGCTTGCAGGAACAAGAGTCTGAGCGCACATCCTCTTCATGCCTCTTCAAATAAATCTTGTTGAGCCTTCGTCTTTTTTATGATAAATTTTAAGAAGTAGTCATATATTGACTATATTGAGAAAAAAAATAATGAATGCATTGACGAGATATTTTTTTACACACGACTTTCCCATGTTCACTCAGGCTGATGTGACAGCTGTCATGGAGGGGACATTCTATAGCCGTCATGCACTACTCAAACGGGCAATTGAACAGCATGAGATTCTTCTTCTCCGCAGAGGAGTGTATTGCCTCTCCCCCCTCTATCAGAAATTCCCTCTGGAAGCCTTCTCAATTGCCCAAAAACTTCACGGTCCAAGTTATGTGAGTGTTGAATCTGCTCTCAGTTACCATGGTTTTATACCTGAAGGAGTTCAGGGGGTCACTTCCGTATCTTTAGCCCGAAAGGATTTTGATACTCCTCTCGGCTTTTTCAGTTATCGAAGGATTCCTCAGCGAAATCTGTTCAAGGGTGTACAAAGAGTCGATCATGGGAATACAAACATATATTTCATGGCTACTCCAGTGAAGGCTCTGTTCGATTATCTGTATCTCCATAAAGAGCATTGGATTGGAGTAGCAGAAGCGTCAGTGAGTCTTCGCATAGATCGAGATCTGCTGCTTTCGATTTCTCCTGATGAAATAGAGGAAACTGCAGCTAATTACATGAATAGCAGAATAGGGAAATTTGCCCGTCAGTGGACGAAGGAGGTGTTGTCGTGAGCGTGGCTATCATTCAGCAGCGTCTTAAACAATATTCTTGCAGGAATGACCTGGAAGAGCTACAGGCAATGAGAGAGATCTCTCAGGAAGTTGCCCTGGCGGCATTAGGTCGGGGCGATTTCTTCAAATCTGCAGTATTTCAGGGCGGTACCTGCCTGAGAATTTTTCATGGTTTGAATAGATTCTCAGAGGACCTGGATTTTGTTTTAAGAGAACCGAATCCCGACTTCTCTCTTACGAATGCAGTTTCCTCCATCC
This sequence comes from Sphaerochaetaceae bacterium, assembly GCA_963677695.2. Lineage (GTDB taxonomy): Bacteria > Spirochaetota > Spirochaetia > Sphaerochaetales > Sphaerochaetaceae > SABI01. The sequence continues at coordinate 1,583,222 of CAXXUJ010000001.1, forward strand.
AGGCAGAAATGTCTGCATTCGGGTATGAGATCGAGATTCTAGACCGCAGCAAATCAGAACATGCTGTAAAGCAGATGTTTCTTAAAGATTCCTCTCTGGGAAAGCTTCTGAGAATTTCATATCTGGGGAAAAACGGTCCGATTCCTGAGATCAGGATTAAACTTGAAGTTGATACCAATCCCCCGAAAGGCAGTAGGACAGAGATGAAGTATTTGGATTTTCCCTTTATTTCCTCTGTCCATATTCAGGATCTGCCTAGCCTGTTTTCAGGTAAGATCCATGCGCTGCTCTGTCGTGGATTCGTCAAAGGACGTGATTGGTATGATTTCCTGTGGTATACCGCAATGGGAGTCGCTGTCAATGTTCCTCTGCTTGAATCTTCGTTATTGCAGGCGGGGCCTTGGAAGGGTCAACCGTTGGAGGTCGATCTTCCATGGTTGGTTGAGAGGTTTCGGGAGAAGATAGATACGATAGACTGGGACTATGCCCGTGAAGATGTGAGAAGATTTGTACCGGTAGTGGATTATCCTTCTCTTGACCATTGGGGCTCCGTTCTGTTCAGTGCACAGGTAGATAAGCTCTACAAGACTCTTAGTGAAAAAGGGATGCAATGATGAATCTGTTCCGATCCTTGTACCCTGAAAAGCAGCATGTCCAGTATCCAGTTGATATGCTTCGGGGGTATTTCTGTGCCCATTCTTCAAATGTATGAGATGTTAGAGAAGGGTAATCTGAATGTGTGCTCGACTGGAAACAGCCTCGATATTAATCGTTTCACTCACCCAAAATTCTTCCAAACCAATTGCTGAACCTAGACAGAGATAGGCTCCTTTCATACACTAGGGCATCACACAAACATGGAAGGTTTCAGATGAAAGAGGTAAAAAGGGCTGCAGAGGAATTTCTTGCACGATACTCATTGGATGCATCATCAGTCGATATAGAGAAGAACTGTGACATGTTCATGAAGGAGATGAGCCTCGGTCTGGAAGGAGACTTTTCCTCACTGAAGATGATTCCCACCTACACAACTGCGGACGGGAGTATTCAGCCCGGAGAAAAGGTTGTCATTCTCGATATGGGAGGAACGAACTTCCGTGTCGCCCTTGTTACTTTCGGTGACGATCTCTCTCCCCAGATTTCTCATTTCCATAAGACGGGGATGCCAGGCATCACCCGGGAGGTTTCGTTCAAGGAATTCTACTCTGCGGTAGCAGACCAGGTTGAGAAGGTGATCGACCTTTCCGACAAGATCGGTTTCTGTTTCTCCTATGCCGCTGAGATCACTCCCGACAGGGACGGTATCCCTCTCGTGTTCTCTAAGGAGATCAAGGCTCCCGAGGTGATCGGCAAGCCGATCGGAAAGTCCCTCATGGAGGAACTCGCACGGAGAGGCTATAAGGTGGCGAATAAGAAGATCGCTGTCCTGAACGATACCGTTGCTACTCTCCTTGCAGGGAAGTCGATTGCAGGCAGTGACGAATACAGTTCCTTCATCGGGTTTATTCTGGGTACGGGAACGAATACCGCCTATCTTGAGAACAATGAGCGAATTACAAAGGTTCCCGGTCTTTCCTCAGGACATATGATCATCAACGAAGAGAGCGGCAACTATGACCTTACCATCTCTGAGCTGGACAGGAAGTTCTTTGAGACAACCAAGGATGCATCGATCTATCATTTCGAGAAGATGATAAGCGGAGCATACCTGGGAGCCTTCTCCCGAGTCGTGATCGACCAGGCGATTTCAGATCGCCTCCTCTCTTCCGATTTTGCTTCATCCTATGCTGCTATCGAACCGATCAACACGATGAGAATGTCCCACTACCTTGAAATGCCTTTGAATCAGGAGTACGACCTTGTCAGGTGTATCCATAACGAGAAGGATGCTCTTGCTCTCCATACTATCTTAGATGCAGTGATCAGAAGGGCGGCAAAGCTCACGGCAGTGAACCTGAGTGCTGCTGTTCTGATGAGCGGTGAGGGGACCAATCCCCGCCGTCCGGTACTGATCAATGCCGATGGAACGACCTTCTACAAGACTGAGAACCTTGAGTTCTATACTCGCCTCTACCTTGATGAATTCCTGAAGGGAAAGAAGCAGAGGTATGTGAAGATGGTGAATATCGACAACTCACCTGTTCTCGGGGCAGCCATCGCACCCTTAGTGTGATGGCTTAGATGCCTCTTTGTCTGCTGCAAGGACGAGATGATGGTGCCAGGTGAGCAGTTCATCGTGACGTGTGGTGTCGTCTCCCTGGGCATCGACCATGATTCTGAATACCGGTTCGGTGCCGCTTCCTCTCATCCAGAGGAAGTCACTGACGTTCCCGTCCCTGTCGTGAAGGAGGATCTTGAGTCCTCCTGTACAGGGTTCATGTCTTCCCTCGGGTCCTCTGAGGGAGGTGCAGGTCATCCCTTCCATCTGTTCTTCTGAATAACTGTAGATTCCGTAGGTGTCGGCGAGTTCCTTCTTCCTCTTGAGGAAGCTCTGTTCGAACAGTCTTTCGTATGCGCTCTTCAGGTCCCCGTGACGGGTGCTCTTTATTTTCAGTTTCGCTTTTGAAGAAAAGCTTCCGGTGATGCTCCGTTTCTCCAGACTTCTGATAGCGAGAGCAAGGGAGGGTTTTCTTGTATGAAGGCGCGTCACTTCGGAAAAGAGTTCTTCGTCAGTGAGGAGCTTGATAAGGGAGAGGAGGGTGTTCATCGGGTCTCTGACCCGTGAGGGGTGGAGGATGATTCCGCCGTTCGAACCCTCCCCGACGAGAGGGACACAGTACCCCTCTTCCCTGAGGACTTCACCTGCCTGCACGACATGGGCTTCTCCTACCTCGGTTCTCACCAGGCGGGTGGAAAAGCGCTCGGCAATGTGGTCTACCATGAGACTCGTCGGGCCGTTCACAGCTATTGCCACCCTTTCATGATCCCTTCTGCTGAGTGCAACTTCTATTGAGGTGATCAGGGCAAACAGTTCCTGAGCACTCAGGATCTTCACCTGCTTCACCATCTCATCGTAGTATACAATGTTTCCCCTGTCCCCGTCGTTATCGGGTACATAGCCGAGAATGACGGCGCTGTCCTTTTTATGCTCACTCTCCACTAATGACCGACAGAGATCAAGGTTCTCCCCTTCGGGGACGATCTCATGCACGATATCGCCGGGGATATCGTTGAAGGGGAGGAAGGTGATTCCAAGTGAATCGAAGAGGTGCTGGTCGATGGAAACCGATCGGGCCGACCCGTTCTGTTCTCCCACGATTCCTATACGGTTCTCACGAATCCTCTTTCTCATCTTCTGGTTTTCATCTTCTATTCCATGGGTTCTGAGGAGGAGGGAGTAGTAGGCATCAAGCGCCCTCTGTTTATACTTCTGAGCTGCATCGAGAATCTCATCGATTTTCTCTTCAGTCACTGATGCCATCCTATCACTGATTCTCCCTATCGAGGAAGGATCCTGAACTACATCGCGGAAACGGGCTATCAGCTGCTCAGAGGAGGCCTTGTCAAAGACACCTCCTCTCTCTCCGAACTTGAAGCCGTTGTGTGCTACCGGATTATGGCTTGCGCTGATATAGATGAACAGGGAGTTTTCAATATCGGCAGAGTAGGCGAAGGTTTCAGGAGCGCTGGCAATGGAAAGATAGCGTATATCCCTCTCGGGAGAGGCGAGGATGGAAAGGAGGACGGCAGCGATGGTTTCTCCGTTTATTCTTGCATCACGCGCTATGATCAGCGTTCGTGAGTCGTCCGCGAGGTACTCTGCTATGGTGAGTGCGATATGGGCCACTAGGAGCATATCGGAAGAGGGAATTTCGGTGTTTCTCTCCTGTTCATCTCCTGTAAGTGAGAATACCTTGCGCCATCCTGAGGCGCTTATGATCATGTCATTGTATGCTTTCTCAAGTTCGCTTCGAGGCTGATCTGCCTCGAGTTCACGCGTTGTTTCAACTATCTTTCTGAAATTCATGTACGCTCCTGCTTAGTGGAAAAGTATATCCCTCTTGTGCTGGATGGACAAGAGATATAGTATGGAAGCCATGAACACCGTTGCGGCCATCCATGATCTTTCCTGTTATGCTAAATCGTCTCTCACCGTCGTCATTCCTGCTCTCAGCATGATGGGTGTCGAGGTCGCACCGCTTCCCACAGCACTCCTTTCCACACAGACAGACGGGTTCAGCGATTACTATTATAAAGACCTTACCGATGACCTGGACCGTGTGCTTCGGCACTGGAAGAAACTTGACCTCTCTTTCGATGCAATCTATTCCGGTTTTCTCGGTTCTTCCTTTTCAATCGAGTTCGTACACCGTATGATAGCGTGGCAGAAGAAGAGAACCCCTCTTGTTGTGATCGATCCTGTCATGGGGGACAATGGAGAGTTCTACGGACCGCTTTCCACTGCTCTGGTGCAGGGGATGAGAGCTCTGGTCATGGAAGCAGATGTGATCACGCCGAACCTGACTGAAGCCGCAATTCTTCTCGATCTTCCTTACAGGGATGACCTGTCTCCTTCAGAAGCGCTTGGTTGGGCACATAAGCTTTCAGAGTTCGGAGCGAAGAAAGTCGTCATCACAAGCATCATACAGGGGGAGAGGACCTATGTTGCCTCTTACGATGCCTCTTCAGGGGAAGAGAGAATTCACGCACAGGATCACCTCCCGGTGAGCTATCCCGGGTGCGGTGACCTCTTCGCATCGATTCTGACGGGGAAGCTGCTGAAAGGGAGTGAATTCTTCACCTCAGTGACAGAGAGTGCTCAGATTGTAAAACTGGCGATAGAGAGAAGTCATGAAGATCAGGTGCCGCTCTCACATGGAGTGTCTGTAGAGAGGATCGCACGGGAGCTGATAGGAGGCTGATCATGTACCTGACAGTAGCAGCTACGGAAGAGGAACTCCCCCGTTTTAATGACGGAGAGTGCATCACCAGGCCGGTAGGCATCGGTCTTGTAGAGAGTGCACTCCATACCGCTCATCTTATTGAACACTATAATCCTGAGATGGTCTTCTGTACCGGATCATGCGGAGCAGTTGATCCAGCTCTCAAGATTTCTGATGTAATCATAGCCTCTGTTGTGCACCATTACGGGTTCTCCACCCCCTTCCCCTATACTCCTGCTCCCATGCCTCTTCATCAGGTGGAGCATCTCCTCTCAAACGGGAAGTATCCTTTCAAAGTAACGTCAGGCGTCACACTGGGGAGTGCAGATATCTTCCTTGATCAGGATCGATACAGCATGCTGAGCGGTGAACTGCAGGCAAGAGGTATTCAGGCGGTGGACATGGAATCCTATGCTGTCGCTGCCGCATGCCGCTCCAGAGGTGTTGACTGTGTGGTGATCCGCTATGTGAGTGATTCGAGGGAAGAGGGGAGAGTGAAAGCGTACAAATCATTCCTTTCAAAGATGAAAGAACACGCATCTCTACTGATTAAAGATATCCTAGAGCGTGCCGAGAGAGAAGTCCCCTACAATCTTGTAGACCCTCCCGTCCTTCACGATAGATAGTTCCCTTTCAGGAAAGAACACTTTCAGCTGCGAAGTAAGGAAGGAGACCGCTTCAGATTCTATCTCCTCCCTTCTTTCAGGGGGCACCCTGTCTAATGTGGAGATCTCTACGTCGACGAGGTATCCCTTCCCTTTCTCTGAGCCGTAACCGAGCGTGAACTTCGTTCCGGTGCTGAATAGTCCGTCATAGGAAACCCGCGCCGCTTTTCCCCGCGGAGGACGGTTGGGGTGGAGCTTGTACGCTCCTTCAAACGTCTCTTCGAGGTGGTTGTCGAGAAGGTCGAGCATCTCCCTCATTCTTTTTTCAAGTGCGATCTGCCTGGGGTCTGAGAACGACATCTATTACTCCCTTCCCTTCACTGATGCGAGATGAGAGAAATAGCGTCTGAAATCTTCGGCAAACTCACAGTACAGATCTTCACCGTAGGCCTGCATTTCCGATAACACCTCTTCATCGGTCTCATCCAATCTGATTCTTCTCCCCTTTTCATTGTGGACTCTCAGGTACTCGACGTCATTGAGTGTCTTTGTGATGAGATCTGCCGTCTGCATCTGGGAGGAGGCATAGAGGCGGTAAAGGGGTGTTCCCTTGGTTGGATCCATCCAGCTCAGCACACCCCGGTTCGCACTTTCATACTCTACCGTGGTCCCCACGTGTCCTGTGGAGAGGGAGAGAATATGAAAGATATCGGTATCGGGGAAGAGCGTTTTCGCTTCCCTGTAGGCGTAGAGTACCGGGTTGTTCGCCACAACTCCTCCGTCGATGAGGTGCAGGTGGGAGTTGAGGACTACAGGTGAGAAATAGGTGGGAGCTGCGCAGGTTGCCCGTGCTGCCTTTCTCATGGAGATGTTCTGCTTCCCGTAGCTGCTGAGGATATGGGGTCTGTCGTTGATGTAGTCGTAGGTGACGACCATGGTCGGGACCAGTGCCTCGTCCATCTGGGCAGTACTGAATATCAGCTCAAGGAGATCATTGAACGAGTTGTCCTCGTACTTCGTGTTGAACAACTGAGATATGAACTGAGTCGGGAGAAATGGGAGAAACTTGGGGAAGATCGTGGAAGACTCTTCTTTATACAGTGAGACGATCCCTTGTGCACGGCCGGGAGGGCTTCCGGGGGATATCCCGGATGCATCAGGGACTGAAAGTGCAAGAGCTATCAAACCGCCGGTGCTTGTCCCTGCAATCAGGTCGAAATGGTCGGTGATCGTGGGTGAAAGTCCTAAGGTGGGGAGAAGTTTTTCTATCTGAGACAGAACCGTGGCGGGGATGATGCCCCGTGTCCCTCCTCCGTCTATGGTGAGGATGAATTTCTCTTTCTTCTGAGGTTCTTCACTCTGTTTCCGCTTTCTGAGATACTCTAATAGTCCCATACAGTTTAACATGGTATATTTTACTGTCAGGGTCAAGCTGACTCTTTATAGATAAGGATGAGATATGAGTGAATATGAGGCGTGTCTTCTCTGTCCCCACCGCTGCGGGGTAGACCGCACGCGGGGTGAGAGGGGTGTCTGCGGACAATCTGATGTGATGAACATTGCGTGGATCGGTCTCCATAAGGGGGAGGAACCTCCCATCAGCGGAGAGCATGGCTCGGGGACGATTTTCTTCACCGGCTGCACCCTTCAGTGCCCATCCTGTCAGAACCACCAGATCAGCTGCCGTGGCACCTCCTTCAATGTTCCGGTAACAGTCGAGGAACTGATCACCTACATGCTGGAACTTCAAGAGATGGGAGCGGCAAGCATCAACCTGATCACGGGAACTCACTTCATCCCTTCCATCAGAACAGCTATCCTAGGTGCAAAGGCACAGGGACTTTCACTTCCCGTTGTCTGGAACTCTTCCGGGTTTGAACTCCCCGAAGCTCTCGAACTCATTGATGAATGGATAGACCTCTACCTCGTTGATATCAAGACGCTGGATGCTCCGGTGGCACAAAAGTTCTGCGGATGTTCGGGATATGCTGATGGAATTGACAAGCTGACAGAATATCTGGTGAAAAAACACCCTGTGACTCAATATGATGAGAAAGGGAGGCTTTCAGGTACCTTAGTGAGGCATCTGGTCTATCCCGGTGAGATGGAAAGCTCTCACAAGGTGCTCAGGTACTATGAAAAGAAGCTGAAAGCTCATGCACACCTCTCTCTCATGGTGCAGTTCTCTGATCCTTTTGATTCGGGGAAGTATGAGAAGATAACGGAAAAAGAGTATGAGAGTCTGCTTGATCTCCTCGAGGGACTTTCAATAGAAGAGGGGTTTGTTCAGGAGCTTGAGGATAACGTGGACTGGATTCCCGATTTCACGAGAATCAATCCATTCCCAGAAGGGTTTGCCGTTCCGCTTTCTTCTTTTATAGAGAAGAGGGGGATCAACCGATAACGGTTCCGGTAAAATCCTTTCCGCTGAGTATATTGAGTGTGTTCTCGATATTCCTTCCGTCAGCGCAGATCACCTGAAGGTTCCCGCTCTGAGCTTCCTTCGAAGCGATAGGGTCGAAGGGGAGGTTCTTTCCCGGTGTCCAGGTATCGCCTACGATCTTGCGGAAATCTTCCCAGGAAATGGTATCAATAGGGGTTGCATCTGGATCGAGGGCAGGATCGGCTGTGTAGACCTTTTTGATGTTCGAGAGGTTGATGACTGTTTTTGCACCGAATCTTTTTGCAAGATAGACCGCATCGGTATCGCTGGAGAAACCGGGCTTCCACCCTGCAGCGATCAGAATTCTTCCCGTGAAGGGAATATCTGCTGTGGGATCGGTGACCACCGCATCCTCACACTCATCAGAGAAGACAGCCTTCATCAGCGCCCCGTTCAATCGGGTGGCTGCAATGCCGATCTCATCAAGTTCGCTGTCGGCAACGTTCTCACATACTTCCCTGTACCCGTTCTGATAGAGGCGTGCGGGGTAGCCTCCGCCGGTCACCATGATCAGCTTCGCTGTCTGATTGGCTTCGAGGTATCCGGTTACCGCTTCGCGGAATCTCTTGATGAATGCGGTATCGACACCTTCCGGTGAAATGATCGAACCCCCGACTGAAAGTACTGTGATATTGTCCATGGCAAGCCTCCGCACCTACTGTAGAGAAAAACGGGGACTCTGTCACTACCACAGAGTTCCCGTAGAATACTCAAAAATTCTAATAGGGTCCTCTGATATGCTGAGGCACCTTCTCCATGTAGAATGCCTTCAGTTTCTCGTGCAGCTCCTTCGAAAGGGGAGGCAGTTCCGAGATCGAGGCATTGGAAATGACCTGATCGGGACGGCTCGCGCCGGGAATCACAACGGAGACAGCTTCAAAGTCGAGGATCCAGCGCAGTGCCATCTGTGCCATGGTCAGATCTTCGGGTTTGAAGGATTTCAGTTCCTCGGTCAGTTCGACACCCACTTCAAAGGGAAGGCCGGCGAAGGTCTCTCCCACATTGAAAGCCTGTCCGTCGCGGTTGAAATTCCTGTGGTCTTTTTCATCGAAGGTGGTCGACTTCGTCATCTTCCCCGATAGGAGACCGCTTGCCAGCGGTACGCGGGCGATAATCGATACACCTTTCTTTTGAGCCAGGGGGAACAGTTCATCAACCAGCTTCTGCCGGTAGATATTGAAAATGACCTGAAGGGAAGCCAGTCCCTCCTGTTCCAGGCAGATGAGACCGTCCTCAACCGATTCGATACTTGCGCCGAAGGCGGCGATCTTTCCCTGCTTCTTCAGGTCGCGAAGGACTTCAAAGACAGTACCGTCGGCCATCACTTCTGTAGGGATACTGTGAAGCTGAAGCAGGTCAAGCCGCTCTACACCCAATCGCTTGAGCGAGCTTTCAACGTGACGGACCATAACCTTTTCACTGAAATTTTCAGGCCAGCCGGGATCGGCATAACGTCCCTGCTTTGTTGCAACGAAGATATCATCACTTTTGTGTTCCTTCAGGAACCTCCCGATAAACTCCTCGCTCCTTCCGCCGCCGTATACATCGGCAGTATCGAAGAAGGTGATTCCCTCTTCCGCTGCTCGGTGAAGGATATTCATGGCGGTACTCTCCTGGACTTCTCCCCAGGACCCACCGATCTGCCATGTGCCCAGGCCCACTTCCGATACCATCACCTTATTCGTGCCGAAAACCCGTTTTTTCATCACAAGCCCCCTTTATGTGTGCTTTAGAATTTAATCTTAGGTGCCAGTACGTTGATAAGTCAAGAACGAACTCTCCGGCAACGATATTCCCTCAACAGGAGTGAATATTCACCATCAATAAAAGGAAGAGCCACCGGTTTCCCGATGGCTCAGTGAATTGTGTGATCTATGGTCTAATCGTCGAAGGCCTTGTCCACAGTCCATACCTTCCATACATTACCGACAAGGTCGGGACCCGGCTTGAGGGTCTCTTTGCCCGGCTTCCAGCCGGAAGGTGTTGCTTCTGTTCCCTTTGATTCGCGGACGAGCTGGAAGGCCTGAATCTGACGTATCGTCTCACTCACGTTTCTTCCAACCGGAGGTGAAAGGACCTCAAAACCCTGAATAATCCCATCGGGATCGATCAGGAAACGTCCTCGGGTCTCGACACCTGCAGCGGCGTCATACACTCCGTAGGCAGTTCCGATTGCACCGCCTGCATCCGAAAGCATCGGGTAGGGGACTCCCCCTTCGACCATCTTTGAAATCTCATGGTCATTCCACATCTTGTGGGTGTAAATGCTGTCCACGCTCATTGAGAGCACGGTTACTCCGAGTTTCTCGAACTCGGGAATCTTTTCGGCGACCGCCGAAATTTCTGTCGCTCAGACAAAGGTGAAATCACCCGGATAGAAACAGAGAACTACCCACTTGCCGAGGAACTCAGACAGCTTCACTTCGACAAACTTGCCTTTGTGATAAGCCGGCGCTGAAAAATCAGGCGCTTTCTGTCCGACTTTGATCATACTCATCTCCTCCTTGATCTGTGTTGATTTCCCATCGGGAGGTGCTTCCTTCGAAGCGCCGCCGACAGGACCGCTTTTAGGTCGCTGACAACCCGGTTTGAATTCTTCGGGCATAGAGCTGCTCCTTCTCTCTGCCGCCCATCGGACTGACAAAGATATATAAACTACTTTAAGTATAAGGAGGAGTTGACGGGAATGCAAGGAAATAAACAGTAATCGTTTCTATTTTCTTTTAAGTGATTATTATTGACAACATCTGTGATGTATTTCACTATTCCCATGGAAGCTGATAGGGTCTGGTGGCCTTCGCGGTCTTCAAAACCGTTGGGCGTGTAGAAGCGTCGGGAGGTTCAATTCCTCCCTCTTCCGTACATGAAAGAACATCAGTTATCGGCATTGCCGCAGGTAGAAATTCTTCTGAATGCTCCCTCTCTCGTACAGTATCATACTGTGCTGTCACGTCCTGTTACAGCAGACATCATCCGTGCTGTTCTGAACAAGGTGAGATCTGATGCCCTGGAACAGGATATTCCGGTTCCACATGAGGATGTTATTATCTCCCGGATTTCTCTCGCCTGTGACAGGCAAGCCCGTGAGAGGCTGCAGCGGGTTGTAAATGCCACCGGCATCATCATTCATACGAACATGGGGCGTTCTCTTCTTTCGAAGGAAGTATGGGATGCAGCAGGTGAGATGAACTGCGGGTATTCAAATCTCGAACTTGATCTCAACAACGGGAAAAGGGGAAAGCGGAAGGGATTGATTCCTTCGCTTCTGGCGAAGCTCACGGGAGCCGAGGATGCTCTTGTTGTCAATAACAACGCAGCGGCGGTTCATCTTATCCTTTCCACCTTCGCGGTGGGCAAGGAAGTGATCGTAAGCAGAGGTGAGCAGGTACAGATCGGAGGAGGCTTCCGGGTCCCAGAAATCCTCAGAGCATCGGGAGCCCGGCTTGTGGAGGTTGGAACGACCAATATCACAAAATTGGAAGATTACGAAGAGGCTATTTCGGAAAAAACCGGCATGCTCCTTTCTGTTCACCGATCTAATTTCGCGATCAGGGGATTCGAAGAGAGTACTTCGGTGAAGAAACTCTCTTCTCTGAAGAATGATGATATCATCCTCTGTGTCGATCAGGGATCGGGAGTGATCGGAGAAAAGATTCCTGGAGAGGTTTCTGTAAGAAACCATCTGGCCAGCGGTGCCGACCTTGTCTGTTTTTCCGGCGACAAGATATTTTCCGGTCCTCAGTCAGGTCTCATCGTCGGAAGGAAAGATCTTATCGCGAAGCTGGAAAAGCATCCCCTCATGAGGGTATTCAGACCGGGAAAGACCATCTATTCTCTTCTCGAATTGACTCTCATACAACACCTGAACGGCCATGCGGGCATTGTTCCCCGTCTCCTCTCCCAGAGTCTGGAAGGGATGAGAGAGAAAGGGGAAAGACTCCTGCAGGGACTCGATCCCGAACGATTTTCGATCGTGGAAAGCACCTGCATGACCGGGGGAGGCTCTGCCCCCGATGAATACTTTCCATCTCTCTCTGTTCGATGTGAGAGTACGGATTCCCCGCAGAAGCTGCTCAGGCAGCTGAGAGAATCTCATCCCCCCGTGATTGCCTTCATTCATGAAGACAGGATTCATTTGAATCTGGCGACCATAGATCTCAGTGACCTCTCCTATCTGTCACAGCTGCTGGGAGAACTCTAGGGTATGTACCATGTCATCGGGACCGCAGGCCACGTCGACCACGGCAAGACAGCGCTCATTGAAGCGCTGACCGGGATCAACGCGGACAGACTTCCAGAAGAGAAGAAGCGGGGAATGACCATAGATCTCGGTTTCGCCCACTTTTACGATGACAACGGTGACCCTATCGGTGTCATCGACGTTCCCGGTCATGAAAGATTCATCAGAAACATGGTCTCCGGTGCCTGGTCACTTTCATGTGCGATCCTTGTCATCGCAGGAACCGAGGGATGGATGCAGCAGACCGAGGACCATGCGAGAGTCCTTGACGCCATGGGGATTCCCGAGATTATCTGCGTTATTACCAAAGCCGACCTCATCGACGAAGATATGCTCGCTCTGGTAAGCGAGATGGCACAGGAAGAACTGAAGAGAATCTTCTCACGCGATATCTCGATTCTTCCTGTCTCCTCAGTCACTGGTGAGGGTATTGATGCCCTCAAAGCTCATATCATATCGATTCTGCCCAAGGTGAACCGCACTGAAAGACATGATTCAGGCTATCTGTGTATCGACCGTATCTTTTCGATCAAGGGAGCGGGAACCGTCGTGACCGGTTCTCTCTCCGCCGGTTCCATCAGTGAAGGTGATGAACTGACCATCCTTCCGAGTGGACTGAAAACCAGAGTCCGAGGCATACAATCGTACCACAGTTCCCTCGATACTGCCCTTCCCACAAGCCGTGTAGCGCTCAACCTTCAGGGGCTGAAGACCGAAGACCTTTCACGCGGCTATATAGCCGCGCGTGATCCTTCTGAGTTCGAGGTTGAATCAGAGTTCATCATTCAGTTTACAGCGATGGAAGAACGCGTCATCAGAAATCATATGGAACTCGAAATCGCTACAGGGACCGGTCATTATATTGCCAGAATTCATTTTCTGAGGACTGACGGATACGCGAGAATCGTTCTTGATGAGAGCATTCCCGTCTCCTGGCTCGATACCTGCCTTTTCATCCAGCGGGGTGGGTACAGAATTCTCGGGAAGGGAAGATTCATCTGGACCGGAGTGACCGGAAAGCACTTTCGCAGCCGCTTCGCCGAGATCGTCGCAGCATACCCGATAGGAGAGAAGATCGAGGACGAGTCTGTTCTCCGTCTCCTGATCGATGGCTGGCGAAGAACAGCTCATTCATCGCAGAAGAAGGCACTGAAAAAGTTCTTGAACAGTGAGAAGCTCAATAACCGTATCATAGGTGATATCACAATACTGGAGGATAGACTCCTTGCAGAATCCGAACGGCTTACACAATTGGCCTCCCGTCCGGGAGGCGTGACGAAAGCTGAATTCCTTCAGGGAGAGGAACTGCCTGTTGAGGTGAGTGAGTATCTGATCGATAGAGCGCTGACCACCTATGAGATCACTCAGAAGGAACAGGTCCTTCTCTCTCCCGATCAGCTTGGGGGAGACTACGGTCTATCAAAGCTGGGAGAGAAGATCATGCAGATGCTCGAAGAAAGAAGCGACAAGGGACTTCAGCTCAAGGAGATCAGTGATCCCGGTGCAAGGAAGGAACTGCGCAATCTTATCAGGATTGAGAAAGTGGTTCCCCTCGAAGGTGATATCTACTTTACCAGAGAACGGTTCGATACGATGGTGGAGGCTATCCTCAAAGGCAGAAGCAAAGGTGAGATCTTCTCTATACCCGAAGCGAAAGAGCGGGTATCCCTTTCCCGACGCTATATGATTCCCCTTCTCAACAAGATGGAAGAGAGGGGACTTGTGGAGCGCAGCGGAGATGCAAGAGTCGTTCTGTAACATTTTTTCCACGTATCGATATATGCTTACATTAAATTTGATTTCATATCTCTCTTTGAATCATTTCATTTGTTATGTCATAAGTGTATATATTAACAATACATCCGGCTTTATATACAATATAAATATTTCATTTTAGAGTAAGAAGGTAGTATTTATTAAAGGCAATGTTATTATTGTGTGAAATATAGCAGACTTTTATTTTAAACATTGACATGTCATATCTGGTCAAGTAATGTATATATAAATTAAGGCTAAAGGTGTCCCGCATATGAACAAAATCACAGGTTATGTTCGGTTGCTGGCGGTCCTTCTTATAATTGCACTTCTTGCTGGATGTTCGGATTCGCCATCTGCCATTTCAGAGGAAGAGTCAAAAGGCAGTATATACATCTCTGTAGATCTTCTGACTCTGAGCAGTGATCTTAAGACTATTGAAATTACCGGTAGTCATGGGAGCGAAGAATTCAAGGAGACCATAGAACTCGGAAAAATAAAGTCGAGGTCCAGTGCATATAATGTACTGGTCAGCGATCTGAGTACGGGCGACTGGGAAATCTCCGCCGCAGGTTTAGATGCAGACGGTGCAAAATTCATGGGAGAACTCACACCAGTAGATGTTTCTGTTACCGGTGGAGGAAATGTACATACCCGTATTACTCTTAAGATGCTCACTTCTCCTGCAACCCTGGATATAGATACATCAGCGCTTTCAGAACTTGATCATCTTTCCATAAGCGGAACGTCCAGAAGGGGGTCTTTCAGTCATACCGAAGTATCTCCTGGCGATCTTCCTCTTATAGAAGATCTGGAGTTCGGTCCCTGGACCATAGTTGTAACCGCTTTTAACAGTTCAGATGAAGAAATCGCGTCAGCGACTGCAGAAAGGGACATTACAAGTGAGGATGCTGCTTCTATTGATATCACCCTTGTTCCTGCCGATACACCTGAGGGCATAGCTATCTTCACTGCATCTCCTCACCGTTCCATTGCTTCCCGTCTTGATCACTATGTTCTTACAGGAGATAGTGCCCTCGATGAATTTGAAGTTGACATGGAACCCGGAGAGACACTGTATCAAAATCTGTATATCGGTGATTGGGATTTCACTCTACAAGCTGTAGATGACGGCGGCAGTCAACTTGGAGTGACTGCCACAGCGAGTGCTTCCATCAGCGAGACAACACCTTCCAGGGTGGATATGAGCATATCACCACTCTATTCTGAAGTGACGTTCAATATTACTACGGATGAAACAATACCTGACACTCACTCTTACTCCCTGTATGGTTCTTCAGAATATGATTCCTACAATCAGGATAACCCCTCAAATCCCGTACAGCTTACGTACGGAACCTGGAACCTGACCCTCGACACGAAAGACAGTGACGGTGTCGTGATTGTAGCCAACGAAGTAAGCTTCGTGGTTGATGATGACACTGAATCTGTAGATATTGAGGTCGCACGAAAAGGTCTCCTGCTGATAAAGGTCAGTGCTGATCCTCTTATCACGGCTCAGAATCCATCGTTCATTATCGAAGGCGACAGGGAAGGCAGTGAAAGCACATTCTCTGAAACGCTGGAAGACACTGTCCTGTTCAGCAGGGAAATTGCCATAGGAACGTGGCATATCACAGTCTCTGCCGAAGATTCTGATGGGAATAGAATTTCCAATGTTGTACCCGCTGATGTTGCCATAGATCTTGATGAGGAAACCGGGGTGGATATCACTCTTAATGAACTCCGCTATTCCCTTGAGATCGATGCGGTTCCGGATTCAACTGCACAGGCACTGATTACGAACTACCTCGTCTCCGGTTCCAACGGGATAGAGGCATTCAGTACAGAAAGTGCAACGCTTCCTATATCCCGGGATCTTACTCGGGGCGAATGGGAAATCACCATCATAGGTGAGGACGATGCAGAGGAAACTATCGCTTCCGGTACACAGAGTGAGATAGCTCTTACAGCAGCTTCCTCTGTTGCTATCGCTCTTGATACGGTTGTCGATAAAGGATCTCTCATGCTGCAGCTGCAGCCAGACCCGATCGTAAGTTCTCAGGCGCACCATTACGCTATCACCTACACCGACAGTGAGAGCAATGAACCGCCGGTGAACTCTGAGTATCTGATCGTAACGAAGGAACTGACTCAGGGCGACTGGAATATCTCAGTTGAGGCCGTGGATGCCTCAGACAATGTCATTTCTGAGACGGAGTCTATCGATGTCACGGTCAATGTGAAGAAGACCACACTCACACAGCTCCCGATAGATATCCTCCGATATACCCTCGCTCTTACCATTGATTCCTCCGCTGTGACTTCAGCGATCGATCATTATACCATAGAAGGATCTTCGAGTTATGATGCGTTCTCAGTCGAACAGACAGTCCTTACCCTTGATAAGTCCATAGTTTCAGGTACCTGGGATCTGACAGTACAGGCCTGGGATTCAGATGATATGCTCGTTGGTGAAAAAGATATAACCGATCTGGAAGTGACTCAGAACAAGAGTGTCACAGCGGCCCTTGCTGATGTCACACACACCGGTTCCCTATTCCTTTCCTTCGATATCGGTGAATATCTTGCAGCTCAGGGGAAGTCCTTCGGTATTGAACTCACTGACGGAGTCACAACGGTACATAAGGCAACAACCCACACGGGACTGAAGATAACTGATCTTGATATCGGTACGTGGAGTTACACGGTAACATCGCTGGATGGTTCAGCTGCGACACTGGCAAGTGCAGGTCCGACGAATGTCACGATTCTGGAAGATCAGACAGTGACACGTACTGTGGAACTTACCGTCAACAAGGCTGATCTTTCACTGACCGTATCTCCCGGTACGGTAACAGGAGCGGAGACCTATACCTATCTCGGGTATTCGGACAGTGATGCATTCATCTATGAAGATGAAACAACTGCAACCCTGAGTGCAACCGACCTGCTCACTCCGGGTGATTGGCGTTTCATTGTGATCGCCTATGACGGCAGCGGTATCCCTGTCGGAGTGTACCAGGATGAAACTGATTCCTACACAACCGATGGAGTCACTGCAATCACACAGACGCTTTCGCTTACAGAGAAAAGTGCGAAATCAAGAGCTCTTCCGGTACCTTCCACCGGCGAAGCCGGGGTTCTGGTTGTAAATACTTCGGTATGGGATGAAGTAGCTGCCTCTGCCGCCACCTGGTCCCTCGAAATCCTCGATGCCTCCAATATTTCTCTTGAAACATTCAGTGACCTTACTGAAATGACCTGGGTGGAACCTGAAATGGCCCCGGGAACCTATAACCTGAACATGACGGTGTACGACGGAGAAGGAACAGAGATCGCCTCTGCCCCACAGAATGATGTCCTGGTGGTAACCAGCGATATTGCATACGTCGAAGTGACGGCATATCCTCCAGTTACTTCTCTTACGGTACTGCCTTCATGGGATGATGAAATAGGATCTATTGTGAACTCCATACTCTATGTGCTCACACAGGAAGAAAGGGAGAAAGTATATGTAGCAACAGGAACGGATCTCTCCCTCTCAATCGATACGATGCTGTGCGGTTCCTGGAACTTCGATGTCTCTGCATACGATGCGGAGGGTATACTGCTTGCACGCAAAGACGGCACTTCAGTAGAACTTGTCGAAGGAATTGCTCAAACCTCAGAACCTGTTCTTGAAACGGTATCAGCTGATCTTCTTGTTCAGATGGTTCTCGATTCCTCATTCACAGCTCCGGTTGATTCTTACGGCATAACTCTTCATTGTACCGACCTTTCCTGGGCTGACCGAACTTATACAACAAAAAATTCTCTGTTCAGTGTGCCTGACAAACTCCCCATAGGTGCCTGGGACGTGTCAGTCACGGCCATGGGCAGTGGCGATGAGGCGCTGTCCGAAACAGCTCAGACATCACTGACAGTATCGAATGGTGTTCAGAAGATACGTACAGTTACTCTCATGCCTCTCACCCATCTGCTTACACTGCAGATAACCAAGAGCGATATGAACGCCGCTTCCTTCACGATCAGCGGACAGAGTGACATAGACAGCTTCATTGCAGAAGGAGTTACATCGACTACGGTCCTAAGGGAACTTTCCCCGGGAACATGGACGATAGACGTCATCGGATATGATGATGGAGCAAAGGAAGTCTCTCACGGTCAGTGGACGGGAACGGTTTCAGCTGATGTGAGTGCTCCTCTCACACTGCAGCCATACACAGGTATGGTCTATCTCTCAGTTCAGCCTGCTGACGGTTTTTCAAATACCATCGGTAGCTGGGAACTGACCGGTGATGCTGATGCAAGTGATCTGTTTGACTTTGATGATGACCTGGACAACAGCGGGATCATCACTAAGGAACTGCCGGGAGGAGAATGGACCTTCACCGCCCGGGCCTTCAACGGTACAACTCCGGTGTCTGATGCGGCAACTGCTGTGGTTACAGTGAAGAACAACCGCAGCACCGTTGTGGATCTCACTGCAGAGCCGATAGAGAGTTCACTCTCTCTTGGAAATATCAGTGACGCTGCTGGTACGAGCCCTGTTACCTATACCATCGTCGGGCAGTCAGACTCCTCAGCCTTCAGCAGGAGCGCAACATCTCTGACAGAGTACACCGGCTCTCTCGCTCTCGGTGATTGGGTTCTCAAACTTTCCGGCTATGACAGTGAAGGAATCAAGGTTTCTTCAATTGAAGTTTCGGTCACCTCTGACGGTTCTTCCTTAGCTCCGACAGGAACGATGGATCGAATCATCTACGAAGGAACGCTCTGTGTGGAAATTGATCCGTCAGAGTACGTGCTGTTACATGTCGATCACTTCACCATTACTGTGGACAGTGAATCCTATGATACAGCCGCTACCTTCTGGAGTAAGAAAGTGGAGATCGGAACAAAGAGTGTTTCCGTTAAAGCCTATGATGATGTGGGCAGCGTAATAGCTCAATCTGATGCCGATCCTGATCCTGTGATCAGTACGGGCAAGACCACCTTGAGTACTGTCGCTCTCAGCGAAGCCAAAGCTGATCTGACGGTCACCATCAATGCTGATTCAACACTGACTTCTCAGATTGATCACTATCACCTTACCATTATCGGACCTGACGATGTGATAGATGTACCGGAGTGGGGAAGCGATATCTATACTCTGGATAACATCACTCCGGGTTCATGGATCGTGAAGGTAAAAGCCTATAACAGCAGCGCCCAGGTGATCGCATCTGCTGAAACAACACTGGATATCAGTGCAGGAGAAATTGCTCTCTGTTCACTCGATCTGGAAACAGCTACCGGCGATCTCTATCTCAATTTCCTGCCTGACGATGTTGTTCAGTCGTTAGTCGATCACTATTCCGTTGAACTCTCGAACGGTGGAGAACCTATCACCGCGAAAGATATCTACTCCTCGAGCTGGGTGCATGAGGATCTTGATGTAGGTTTCTGGGATATTACCGTGCATGCGTTCAAAGCTGATGGTGTACTTGTAGGTACTGGATCCTTGGAAGATGTGTCGATAGCACCGAATAAGACGAATATTGTCAATATTGATGTGAATCAGACGGAAGCTGCTCTGGGAGACTTTGCCCTCTCCGTCACCTATCCTGATGCTGTGACCATTGCAGCGACTCTGACAGGTTCAGATGAGATAGCGAACGATATTCCGATAACAGGGAATTCTGGAACACTTTCAGACCTCATGCCGGGGTATTACGTACTTCTGATTGAGATCTACGATGGTGAGGTCCTCTGCGGAAGTCATATGGAGACCATACAGATTACCGGCGGAGAGACAACTGAAATTACCGCGGACATTGAAATGGATACCGGCTCTGTGACTGTCTTTATAACTGACCCGCCTGATGATGTGATCACCGTTGTTCTGTCCGGATTGGATGATGATGAAACGGTTACCTATGATGATAGTCTCTTTATCACAGTCGATGCGGCAGTGAGTGTGACTCCTGATTCCATTTCTTGGTACCTGAATGGTGAGCAGTTGTCCACAGCAACGGCCACAGAGTATTCAGTTACCCTTACAAGTCTTGATCCAGGTTGGTATCAGATAACGTGTGTAGTATTAGATGATGGTGTGCTGGGAAGTGATTCCATCAATTTCGGAATAGTAGAGTGAGGATGAAAAGTATGAAAAAAATGTTCGTATTCATGGTTTCAATTCTCTGCGCAATAGTGGTCAGCTGTAGTATTTCTTCATCGTCGCAGACCGGATCAGTGGATATCACGGTGAATTCTTCCCGATCTTTCTCAAGTGATCTCGATATCGAGATAGCGACGTATGAAGTATCGATGAAGCATCAGGTGACCGAAGAAACTACCGATACAATAACGATGTCGGTAAGTGAATACTCCCCGGTCTCGTTCACCGAACTGATGATCGGTACCTGGGATATCCATGTAGATGCAAAGAATGCTGGTGGAACCATCATTGCTACAGGGGATAACTCGATCAAGGTCGAAGCCAATCGTACAAAAAACGTCAATGTTCAACTCTCC
This sequence comes from Sphaerochaetaceae bacterium, assembly GCA_963677695.2. Classification (GTDB taxonomy): domain Bacteria; phylum Spirochaetota; class Spirochaetia; order Sphaerochaetales; family Sphaerochaetaceae; genus SABI01. The sequence continues at coordinate 1,603,667 of CAXXUJ010000001.1, forward strand.
TATCTGACAGGAACAGGAACGCTTGATCTAAGTCTCACATGGGACAAAATCGTTGATGGAATTACAGCTTCAGTCGTCATTGTTCAAAATCCTATTGATATCACAACACAGACTCCTGTTGTTCTAACAATCAATGAAGATAACCTGTCAGCTGATCTTGAGCAGACCCTTGATTCCGGAACATATATGATCTCTGCAGCACTATCTGCAGAAGCCCTGTTCACGACAGGTAAGGTCGAAGCTTTCGAGATCCGCAGGGGAGCAACGACACAAGTTGAAGTAGGAATAAAGATTCCTCAGGGTGATTCAGGGATAGAAATTACTGATCCTGACAGTGGCTTTATACCTATTTCTTTCACAGGGATTTCTGATGGAGCGATGCTCGGTCCGGAGGCACTGCCTCTTACGATCACAGCGAGTGCTGATGTGCCCGTCCTTTCATGGTCATGGTATCTCAATGGAGTCCTGATTGATGGAGAAACGAGCGATATTCTCGTGATCGATGATATTCCAATGGGAGCTTATTCACTGACCTGTGTCGGAATCGGTACAGATGGTTTCGGTCTGGAATCAATTGACTTCTTATTGTCAGAAAGAAAAATTCTTGGGAGGTAGAACATGAAAAAAGGATTATTATATTTCGCATCTATGTTCCTTATCCTTACATTAATTTTAACTGGATTCGGGTGTAATCTAGGCATGGGAGAGTCTTCATCAACAGGATCTCTCACCGTCAGTATGGATACCACTAGATCCGTCAGTTCCAGTCTGAACAGTACGATCACTACATACGAGATAACTCTCTCCCATGATGACAAGGATATAACGAGAAATCTTTCTGTTGCGAAGGGTGATGCAATTCTTTTTACTGATCTGCTTATCGGTGATTGGACAATATCTGTGAATGCTCTCAATAGTGATAATGTCATGATCGCATCGGGTGGCTCGGCTGTATTGGTAGAAGCTGAGAAAGTAAACGCTGCACATGTTCAGTTATCGTACTTAGAAGGAGAAGGCACCTTTGATCTCAGTGTTTCCTGGGACGAAGAAGTGGCTGGTTTGAGTGTAACTACAACGATATTGACGTATCCGTCATTAGATTCGTTCGATCCTATAGTGATGACACCGAATACGGATAACGTATCAGCTGATCTTGTTACAGATCTTACAGCAGGAAGATATGTAGTAACCACATATCTGAATGCTTCAGACCTGTTTTCAATTGGGAAAATTGAAGCCTTTGAAATCATGAAGGATGCTTCTACATACATTGATTTTTCGTTCGTGATTCCGCAGGGAGATACAAGTATCACTATCACTGATCCTGAGAGTGAACTTTTCACAATTTCTCTTAGTGGAATTGAGGATGATGCAGCACTCGTACTAGGAGATCTACCCGTGACGGTGACTGCATTATCAGATGAGACAGTTCTGTCTTGGATCTGGTATATCGATGGGGTGCTGCAGGAAAGCGAAACAGGAGATACCCTTGTTCTCGATGATTTGGAAACGGGGAATCATTCGGTAACATGTCTAGCCATGACAGACAGTGAATTTGGCTCTGAAACAGTTAATTTTTCAGTTTCTGAAAGTGAATATCTTGGGAGGTAGAACATGAGGAAAGGATTGTTTTATACCGCGAATGTGTTTCTTATCCTTGCATTACTATTGATCAGTTTCGGGTGTAATCTCGGACTGAATGAAGAAGAGGCTACAGGTTCGTTATCGGTCGGTTTCAGTACACCGAGATCTGTGGATTCAGATCTGGACACATCAGTCGCATCCTACGATATTACTCTTACACATACGGTAACAGAGACCATAAAGAATCTTTCTGTCGAGAAAGGTGATGCTATCATGTTTACCGATCTTCTGACCGGGCAATGGCTCGTGGCAGTTGATGCCTTAAACAGTGCAGGAATCTGTATCGCTGACGGAAGTGCATATGTGGATGTTAATGCAAACAGTGTAAGCAGTGTGACTATCCTGCTTAGCTGGCTTGAGGGTTCAGGTTTGTTCTCTCTTTCAATAGGATGGACCGCTGAACTTCTCGTAGCACCTGTTACGGTTTCTGCAGACCTTATACCAATGGATGGCGGAGACCTGATTTGTTTGACACTGAATGAAGTTGATTCGAGTGCTGCCTGTGATCAGAGTGTTCCTGTCGGCCTGTATACCCTTATCGTCAGTATTGCAGATTCCGGCGAATACAGCAGCGGGCGTGTGGAAGTTGTCAATGTAATGGCTGGTGCCGCAACCTCCGCTGAATTCACCTTCACCGGAACCAGTGGAAACTCCGGTGTGGTCGTAACCGATCCTGTCTCTCCCGTATTTACGTTCTCTCTCACTACTGATATGGATGCAGCGGCTGTCGGAGAGACTATCACAGCATCGGTAGATGTGACTGATGCAGACTCCTATAGCTGGTATGCAGATTATCTGCCGATCGAAGGTGAAGCAACCTACACGCTGGCATATACCAGTGATACAGCCAAAACTGTTCACCTTACCTGTGTGGTGGAGAAGGACGGACAATGGGCGTCAGAGAGTGCCGAGATCCGTTTCGGAGAATACGATGCAGACCTTTCGACCCAGTACTACCTTGCAGCAAAAAGAATGATCGATCAGGGAATGGAAACAGGAGCACCTGTCTTCGCCCTTGATAATGTCTACTCCCTCCTGAACCAGGCGGTAGCAACCAATCCCGATAACTCCGATGCAGTTCTCGCCCTCTCAGTTCTGGATCTCTGCGGCTTCCTGATTGAAGATGATATTCAGATCGTGATGAAAGGAATGTTAGGTTTGGAACGGTATCCTGATACCTATGCCGAACTATATTCAAATATCTGGACACTGGCTGTCTGGTACATGTCAGGCGGCGATCCGGCAATCATTGATGAGTACTCAACCTGGTCAGAACTTATCTGGGCTGATTATGATTCGGATGATCCTGATGATATAACAGGTGAAGAAAATCTCCTCAACCTTCCCTTCCTCGCAGGGCTTGCCCCTGCACCAGGCGGAGTAGGTCCCGATGAATATTTCCTCCAGATGCTTGATAACATGACTTCAGGCGGAAAAGATCTGGATGATGTCACTGACGGTATTATTGATGCACTCGGTTCATCACTTGATGCAGTGACGAAGAATCTTGGAAGACTGAGTGATGATGCCAGGTTTGAGGTTTCTACAGATACGATTAATCCCGGATTGCCCCTTCCTATGGGATTCTATACAAGTGCCGAGACTAAGATTGTTGCAGCAGCTCTCTATCAGGTAGAGATGTTTGCCTATCTGACGAAAGCCGTTGAACAGGGATTCGATATTCAGTTACTCCTTGATTCCTTTATGTACAACACCGAATCAGGATATATTGTTGAAATAGGCGTTGATTATTCCCCGTTTGCAGATGGTTTCCTCGGTGTCGATAATGATGACGTAGCTGTTTCGGTTGCCAAAGCGAGAGAGGCATTCCTTACCGCACTTTCCCTGATTAAAGAGGGGACGAGTGAGATAGCTGCCCGAGAGGCTGAAGGTACGACAGAAGTTCCTGCTGAAGAACCTCTCATCCTCTCCCCGGATGGATTCATGGGAGACAGCTGGATCTATGTTGATGACTACTTCCTCTTTGTCGGAAAAATTGCAGAAGAGGTGGAAAATTCCGTTGTAAATGATGTGGAGGCGATTCTTCCTTTCTACTGGGTTAAGGATCCTTCTCTGATAGCCACGTACGTTCAGGATGTAGATGGTGATGGTGTATTTGAAAACTGGCCGACCGAAGTATCAATGGAATTCACCAGTTCCACAGAAGATTGGTCATTTATCCCGGATGGCATGCAGTCGGTTGGAATCAATTTCTCCAGGATATTCAATGCGGACCAGACGCTCTTCAACTTCCTTCTTGAACTTGATGATACGGGCGACCTGCAGCTGTATACCTTTGACGGGCGTACACCGAGTGTGGCAACAGTCTTTGATGCTGAAACCCCGTATTACTTCTGCATTCCTGACCTGACGCTTGGAGGGTTCATCCCCTTCAGTTCCATTCCGTTGTCAGAAGCTGAGATTGAAGCGATGTTCGACTACAATACTCCGGAAGTGGAGGAGCCTGCATCATTCGTGATTGAAAATGAGGATGGCAGTGTTTCGTGGTATATGTCCATAATTCTAGTGAGTACGATGTTCGGAGATGATTCTGTGCGATATCCATTCGCATATCATGTCCTTACCGATATCACAGAGAGGGGAACGGGAATAATGGTGCGCACACCCTTCCCGACATATCGAGAATACAGGGAGTCCGAGGTCAAAGATATTGAGGAAGGTTATTATTTTGATACCATATTATTTGATGCTCCAATTTCTGTGAAGAGCAAGGGAACTTTCTGGAGTGCCTTGGATGATTTTGTTGATTGGATGCAGCTTCCGATTCAAGAACGTTATGAATTCCTCGGATCATTTGAAATGACGGAAAGTAATCCTCTTGAATTGCCTGTAAATACATCCTTCCTCATTTACTCCGATAGTTATTTCTATCCGGCCGATGGCTCAGCCTGGATCAGATATACGGTGGATGCTGATGGGATATTCACTTTGGCAGCTACCTATTATACTGCAGAACCAGAGATTTATAAGAATGACGTTCAATTGGATTCAGGTGGTGATTTAGGCAGAATCGAAGTCGCTGCGGGTGACGAAATCTTGGTACATGTTACAAACTTTAATAATGAAATAAGATCAACGGTTATCATGGATGATACTCTCGGTGATGTCAGAACCATTGATTCTGCCTACCCTCTAGAGGCCGATACTCCTGTACAGGGAAGAGTTCATTACTACCTTTCTGATGACTACTTCACATTTACACCAAATACTGACCGAGTCCGTATAACTCTGACAGCTCCGAGTGAGCCTGAAGGCATACCTGAAATCTTCAATTACCTGAGAGGCGACTATGAAATCTGGATTGATGGCGCTAGGGCGGTAAATCTATGCAATGTTGAAACGTACGAAGTTGATGTATATGCTGCAGAGAAAGTATTCTCGATCGGTGTTAGTGACTTTGATGGTCTTGATTATGAGCTTGAATGGGAGGATATCGGGACTCCGTTCTAAGCTGAATAAAATTGTCTTCCATGGACCGGATGCTGATGCGTCCGGCCCTTTTGTAAGAATCTGTTTGAACTGAAGATAGACAGCCGTTATACTTCAGATAGTTCCATTATTTCAATAAAAGGGTCGGGTTGTTCTGTTTATGCATGTGAGAAAAGTCTTCCTTATCTCTCTCTGTTTATGTATCTCACTCCTGTATGCCTCTGCCGGTGATGCTGAATCTGTTCTCAGAGAATCTTCTCTGCTGGGGAATCTTAACCATGTCCAGTACTCGGTTGAGATGGTGATAGAACAGGTGAAGGGAGAGAAGAGCAGAAGCCTTGAGATCTACAGGTCTGAAGATGATGGGGAGGAAAAATTTCTTGTTCAGATCGTACAGCCTGCCTTCCTGAAAAACATGAAACTGCTTTCGATACGGTCTGATGAGAATCATGCAAGGTGGCTGAAGACTTCGAGAGGAGTGAAGAGGCTCTCTTCTTCTTCCCGTGATGATCAGCCTCTGTTTGATTCGGACTTCTCTACTTCCGACCTTCTTCAGATGGACTTTGATGCCTATGATTTTACCTTCCTTGAGAATGGAGATGATGCGGTTGTGATAAGAGCATTGTCAGTTGACGGTAAGGATGAGAGGCTCATAACGGTAGATACTGCTTCGTCACTGATTATAAAGGTCGATTATCTGTCAGGGGATGGAAGTGTAAGAAAGCAGTACGAGGTTCTGGAAACCCAAAGCATCGGTACAGAAAGCATACCGCTAACCTGCACCATGAAGCAGATCGCTGAAGGAACCCAAACGATTCTCAGTTTCGACTCCGTCATCCTGAAGGATTCGATTCCCGCCCGATATTTCAACAGTTCTCAGCTGTAGCGGGGCGTATGGGGAAGAGAACTGTTGCAAGAATCATCTATTATATACTCCTCTCTCTTGCCATTCTCTATTCTGTGGCTTCTCTAGGTCGTATTGAGATTGAGGGTGATATCATTAACACTCTTCTCCCCGACGATAATCTCTATCAGAAAGAAAGCAGATCTCATGAAGAACTCTACACATCCCCGAGGGCTGTGATACTGACAGTATCTCCGCTCTCAGAGAATGAAGGAATCTGGAACACCGGATTCCTTGAGAAACTTGATTTTCTTGTCCATGATCTGAGCGGGAGCGGTTATTTCTCTCAGGTGGTGGCAGTGACGAACCTTACCACCGTACCTCCTAGTGATACCCTGGAAGCAGTTCCTTTTCTTGATCTGCGAAGCTCAGAAAGCATAGCTGAAGCACGGAACGCCTGTACTGAAGTGGGAATCCTTCGTCAGATGTTCCTCTCCTATGATCAGAAGGCTCTGCAGGTGTACGCAATTCCCTCTGATGTTGCAGATGAGCTTGCCATGGGAAGAATGCTTGATCAGCTGAAGAGTGATGGTGAAGATGATGGACTGTTCATATCGATGATGGGAAAGCCATATAGTGAGTACATGGTACGGGATATGATCATTCATAACCTGAGTATCATGTTTCCTATCTCAATGCTGCTTGTAACCCTCTTTTTCTTTGCGATCACGAGAGTGATACGGACTGCATTGGCTCTCACTCTGTTCAGCGGCATACCTACCATTCTTGTGTTCGGGATGTATGCAACGCTCGGTTATACCATGGGGACGCTGGGTGTGCTTCTCCCGATTGTCCTTTTCTCCCTAACCACCGCCTACAGCATCCATCTGTTCAAAGGATACGAGGATGTTCAGAGTGAAGCCGACGGGGTGATGAAACGGCTCAGGCTCATTATCCTGTTTGCGGCAATGACCACGATGCTGGGGTATATCAATCTGATATTCCTGAACAATGATACCTACCGGCACCTCGGTATCGGTCTTGTGGTGGGAATCATTCTCTCTGTTGCACTTGTGTTCACTATCATGCCGGTACTCTTCAGGATTCTTCCTGATCATACAGTCATTCCCTGGGAATCTCGTTTAAGGTCGGCTTCTTTCCCCTCAGGAAAGGTTCCTCTCTATATTCTTGCCTCGATGCTGACCATCTCGCTCGCGGGTTTCATCTGGCTCTTTCCTCCCAACACCTATACCCAAGCCTATACACGGGCATTCCGTTCCTTCAGTGAAGTGGAGAAGATGATGAAAGACATTGAGATCCACTCGAAACGACCTGTCACGCTCGATATCTATATCGATGCAGAAGATGAGTACGGTCTCATCGATCCCGAGGTGTTTCATCTCATTGATTCCCTCGGTGAGAAGCTGAAAGAGCATGAGGATATGATCTCCGTAGTCTCTTTCACCGACCTGACTGAGTACGGGAACGGACTGCTGTACGGATCTCAGAGGGAAGTGGTTCCCCGGAGCATAGAGGAGATAGGAGAGACTTTGGAATTCCTCTCCTCTCAGGATGTCTCTGTCCCTCTTTCTATGCTCATTACCACTGATTACCGTCAGGCGGTCATGCAGATATCGTACTCGGTGGACTCAGTCGGCAGGAACGGGGAAGTTCCACTGTACAGAGATATAGAGAGGATGGTGTCAGAAACGTTTTCACAGAACGAGAACGTAACGTTCTTCATTTCAGGAGAACCGACCAAGATTGCCGAGATAGCGAAGGAGATCATAAAGATCATGTTCCGTTCGGTATCGGTGTTTATTCTGTTCGTATTTCTGTTTGGAATTGCAATATTCCGTTCAGTGAGAAAAGGTTTTCTCCTCCTTTTCCCTACGCTGCTTGGCATGGTTGTCTTTGTCGGTATAGCGGGCTGGTTTCATAAGAGTATTGATGTGAACATTCTGTTCGCCTTCTATACCTTCCTGGGAATCAGTATCGATGATACTTCCTATCTTCTGTTCTCCAGTACGATGATGAAAACAGGAGCATCAGGTGATGATAAGAAAAGCCTGCAGAACACATTATTCAGGAGTACGGGAATCAGCATCATGGAAACGACAGCTATGCTGATTGTCGGTTTATCACCGTTACTGTTTGCAGCCATTGCTGATATTTCTCTATCGATCATTATTTCCATGATAAGCTATGTATGTTCTACCTTGACGACGCTGTTCATACTGCCGCGGTTTACCTGTATCTTTGGAGGTTCGAAAAGATGAAGTTACTCAGAATATTGCTCTGCTGTGCATTCAGTGTACTGATCGTATCGAACCTGACCGGAGAAACCGTTTTCGGCGGTGAGTCTGTCACTTCGTTCCTCGGTGTCGTGGATGAACCGGGGGGGAATCAGCTTGATATAGGTGATGATCTCCATTTCTATGTAAACTCATATCAGGATGCCTTCACCTTCTCTTCAGATATCAGCATCTCAGCAGAACTGCTTCATGATTCCACAGTGGAAACCTCGGTGCAGGTGAATACTCTGTTCGCCGAGTTCTATCTCGGTGATGAATTTGTGCTGAAGGCAGGGGACTATGTCGAATATGGAGGGAGTGCGAACCTGCTTTCTCCATTGAATCTCTTTCACTCAACGAATCCGGAGAATCTGTTCAAAGGAGATCTGGACCATATCCTGCAGCCTGAGCATCTTATCAAGCTCGCATGGCTGAGTGACAGTCTCAGCATTGACTGTATTGTCGCTCCGCTGATCACTCCTCCCTCCCTTGTTCCCGTGGATTCCATCTGGTTTCCCGTCAACCAGTTCCCCGCGGCTATAGAACTCGTAAGCAAAGACCTCCTCCGGGGTGATATTTCCTATGAGGACGCCTCGTTTTCTCAAGACTCTCTGGATGATATGAGTGTGCAGGCACGAATATCAGGAAACACAATGTCCCTTGACTGGTCTCTCCTCGGTTTCTACGGATACGACAGGGATATAGCAAACCAGATTCTCATAGGAGATCTAGCTGATGCCGATGATACCTATGATGTGTATCTCATACCGATCGAGGCAAAGAAAGCTGTCATCGGTGCGTCAGTCTCCACGACACTCGGAGAACTTGGTCTCCATAGTGATATCACATACACCTTCGGTAAAGTCCTTGGTACTGAATGGCTCCATTTTACCGGATCAATCTTTTCTCCGGATGCTGAGCAGGAGATGACGGATGCCCGGGTACTGAACTATGTGGCAGGAGTAGATCTGGACATGATGCCATTGAGAACGTTCTGTACCTTCGAAGTTCACGGAATGAAGGCCTATACTGATGAGGATGTACTTCTCCCAATGTATTCACGGGTGTTGAGTTTTATGACGAATACGGTGAGTGAGGATTACACGCTTTCACTTAACACGGTCTCTCTTATTTCACTGGAAGATTCCAGCGGTGTATTTTATCTCTCAGGTGTATGGGATCCTTCCTCAGAATTATCTGTTTCGGTAAGTTTACCATTCTTCTTCGGTGATGAGGATAGTGAGTTCGGGCAGTACAGCGGGCGGGGGTACCCCATCGTGAAAGGTGTTATCCGATTCTGAGCAGCTACCGTATTACTCTGACACTGTTCCCTTCTGTAATCTCACCGATCACCTGAAAGAAAATTCCCTTGTCATAGAGTTCTTCTAGAACAGCGTTGTATACTTCGGTGGGAACGGCTGCCAGCAGTCCACCTGAGGTCTCAGGTGTGAACATCAGAAGCTGCTGCTGTTCACTGACTGAATCGTCGAAGGAGAAGTATTCGCCGTAGGCTTTCCTGTTTTTAAACGTTCCTCCCGGGAACAGCTCCTGTTCAGCGTACTCTGCCGCTCCATCGAGGAAGGGGAGTGCCATGTAGGAAATATAGGCACCTGTCCCGCTCTTTTCGATCATCTCATAGAGATGGCCGGGGAGGGCGAACCCCGTGATATCGGTACAGCACTTCACGCCGTGCTTTACAAGCACCCGTGCGGCATTCCTGTTCAACCGTGCCATGCTTTCAATCGCACCGTCGATATGAGCTTTTTGTGCTTTCTGATTCTTTCCTGCGGTCGTGATGATACCGGTTCCCAGCGGTTTGGTGATCAGGAGGATATCACCTACCTGTGCGCCTCCCTTGGTCATGATATGATCGGGGTCTGCTAGACCCATGACCGAGAGGCCGTACTTCGGTTCAGTGTCATCAACGGTATGGCCTCCTGCGACAATACCTCCCGCCTCCTTCACCTTCTCGGCACCGCCTTTCAGAATTTCAGATATGATCTCAGGATCAAGGTCTTTCGGGAATCCGCAGATGTTGAGGGCAAGGGTGACTTCCCCTCCCATCGCGTAGATATCGCTGAGGGCATTTGCTGCTGCCACAGCACCGAACGAGTAGGGGTCATCGACAACGGGCGTGAAAAAATCGACGGTGAGAATTGCCGCCTTGTCATCGCTTACACGGTAGACAGCTGCATCGTCGCTGATTTCGAGGCCTATGATAAGATTGTCGTCATTCACATCGGAAAATATTGTGGTAAGCGGCTGCAGAACCTGCGCCAGGGAAGAAGCTCCCCTCTTAGCTGCTCATCCCGCTGCTGCGACCATCGATGTGAGTCTGATCTCTTCAGTCGACATCTATATGCTGCTCCTTTTTAAGAATTGTTCCTGAAAGAGTAGCTGGTATGGAGGTGTAATTCAACCCGTTTGAAGAGAAAGTACTCAGGCATTGAAAATAGAATAAAACCCTATTGGTTATTTAAAACATTCTATGATACTATACTTCTGCTGTGAGTCGTTATTTTAACGACTTGAAATAAGGCGATTGCGACTGTCGTATAACGGCTATTACCCAAGCTTCCCAAGCTTGTGACGGGGGTTCGACTCCCCTCAGTCGCTTGCATGAATCCAATGTGATCCTTCTGATTCGAACATGTCGAACCTGAAATCGGTTCGGCAGTTTGTACGAGACCCTTATTCAACCCATGATGAAGCCGACAGTTCTAATAGTAGAAGATAACACACCTCTCAGGCTCGCCATCCATGATTGTCTCACCCGTGAACATTTTACGTCTTTTTGTTGCGAGAGTGCCGGTGAGGCTTTAGAGCTTTACAAAGAACATTCACCGCAGTTCGTTCTCCTCGATATCATGCTCCCGGACGGGGAAGGGTATGACCTTATCCCGGTCATGAGAGAGTACCACGATTCCTACATTCTCATGCTTACGTCCCTGAGCGATATCGAGAGCAAGAAGATCGCATATGAAAATGGTGCCGATGACTATATGACGAAACCGTTTGATATGGATGAGCTCCTGTTCAAACTGAGAGCGGCACGGAAACGGCTCTCTTCCTACCATGATATCTGTCAGGTCGGTGATATCTCCCTGAAGGTGTCAACGGGAGAGTTGATGTGCGGCAATAAGCTGGTTCTCCTTCCCCCAAGCCAGAGCAGGCTTCTCAAGGGCTTGATAGACACCAGCCGCAGGCATGCTGTTCTCTCGCTGGAGGATTGCAACCGGGAGATATTCCCCACAGAAATGCACTCAAGACGGCAGCTCCATACCATTGTCGCACGGTTGAGAAGTTCCCTGGAACAGATAGGAAGCAGAGAGATCCTTGTCGATTCGGTCTACGGTAAGGGATATACCCTTACCGTACTGCATGAGAGCAGGCATAGTGACTGAGAAGAGAGATGTCCGATATAGAAAGTTCGCGCTGCTCATTCTCATCGCTGTAGGGGTCCACCTTGCAGTCCTTATAACGATGAATCTCTATAACGGACGTGAATACTCCTCAGCTCTCCTGCATCCTGAGATCATTGATATCGACACGGTTGTAAAGCCGGAGGCTGAAAGAGAGAGGCAGGTCACTGCAGTCAATCCGACGATGTATGAGACTTCAGCTGGGGAGACCGGAAAACCGATCCTTGTCGTTCCTGATCTCGGTGATGAGGAGGAAAGCTTTATACGGATCATCTCTTCTCAGGGAGAAGAGGTCACCATCATCATCGAGGATACGCATGCTCCCTTCACCGTGACATCTCATGGAGTTGAGATCGGACAGAATATAGCGAAAAACACCCCGGGATATGTTCCTAACCGCGCGTATGCGGCATACACCTTCACTCACGATGATTATGTGTATGAGGAGGGCAGGTATGTTTTGGATCTCACTATAGCTCAACACTACAGGACAAAGGGGATGCAGGCGAATTCCTTCTTCCTCATAGGCAGTCCCGTAACAATCAGCCATTACCTCCAGCAGAGACTGATGACTGCCTCTGTCATTTTCGGTGGCTATGTGCTTCTCCTCGTCGCAGGTATCATCCTATTCATCCGTTTCCGCTCGGGCTATATCCTGGTAACCATCTGTATGAGCCTTGTGACTACCATGCGCTTCATTCTCCTCGGCGAGTACCCGGTATTCGCCTTCCTTCAGCTCTACGACTCCCGGCTCCTGTTTCTCGCAGATTACTTTCTCGCCGTCATGATATTCCTGTTGACCCAGCTTCTTGCAGTCGTTCTGTTCCGTTTTAGAATCTCCAGGATCATCATTGCCGTGTACAGTGTGTGTTTTTTATCTCTCGAGATGTTCGGGATCATACGGGGTCATCTCGCTATCACCTTCATCATGCATCTATTGGGAATTCTGGTCACCCTCTTTGTAGCTTCCTCTTCTGAAAGCGAGTACCGCAGGTACAGCTTTCTCATCATTGTCACCTATACCATTTTCTCTGCAAGCGTCACTCACCAGATACTTCTCTATCAGGGACTGTCAGTGAGAGGCTCTTCCATCGAAATGATGTTCACAAACCAGTTCAGTGCCCTTCTGTATATAGGGAGTATCCTGTATGCAGTCATTACGACCAATTTCAGGCGTCTGCGACTTCTCGAACAGAAACAGAGAGAATTTGAGAGAAGTGTACTGCTCAGGGGTATCAGCCATGACCTCAAGCTTCCCATCTCCGTGATCAAGCTGAAGACTCAGATGAGAGGTCGGTATGAACTGAGTCCCGAAGAGAGCAGGGAGTATGATGAAGTCATTCTGCAGGCAGCCCGGGAACTGGAGGAGATGAGTGAAGATATCAACGCATATATGCATGCTGTTTCCGATACCGATGAGACCGGGGAGTGCTATATCCTAGAGCAGCTGAAGCTGATCGCTTCCCGCTACGAACACTTCGGAAACGATAAGGGAGTGCAGTTCCAGGTGTTCCTTGATGAAACTGAATGCCTCATCCCTACCGGAGCCCTGAAATTCGAACGGATGGTCTGCAATCTGATTGACAACGCATTCAAATACAGCAGAGACCCGGGAACTGTCACCCTGCGGTACACGTGCGGAAAACAGATACGCATCGCTGTTGAAGATACCGGTATCGGAATGGAGAAAGATATGATTGACCTTGTCATGAAACCTTTCTTTCGTGTCGATAGAAGCCGCAGCTCAAAGGGTACCGGTCTCGGTCTCAGTGTCGTGAAGGCTGTTGTCGAGAATCTGAATGCTGAGATTGAGATCGAAAGCTTTCCTGATAAAGGTACTCAGATAGCTGTTATCATCCCCAGACATAAAATCTCTCACTGAATCCTTTCATTTTGGACAGAATGTGCAACTATTCTCAGATTCCATGATACCTACATGAGTAGTCTTTAGGGGAGAGTTGTGCTCTTAACATACTAAACGGGTATAACGTTCAGGTATCTAGCTGGATACATCATTCTCGGTGAAAGGAATTACCTTTGAGAGAATCGAGACTTGTTGAACAGCCCACTTCCTCAAGAAAAGACGATAGATATGATCATGGAGGTGTGTTATGAGGTTCGGTAACTATGGGAAGATGTGTGTGATCGCCTGTATCGCTATCGCAGTAAGTATGCTCTCAGGATGTTTTCTACTCGGTCCTGACATGATCACTGTGACGTTTGACAGTCAGAATGGTGATTCGGTTATAACGCAGGAGATCGAGATAGATAGTCAGGCTATCCAGCCTGAGACTCCTGTGAAGAAGGGCTACGGGTTTGTAGGATGGTATGCAGATAAAGAAGGCACCGGTGAGCGCTGGGATTTTTCAATCGACACAGTCACGTCAGATCTGACACTGTATGCAGTGTGGACTGACCAAGTCTATACTCTCACCCTTTCAGACGGTGATGGGACTGGCGGCAGCGGAACTGTTATTGCTGCCTTTGGCGGCCAGATGCCTGAAGCATCTATGCCGATTCTTCCAGGGTATGAGTTCGGTGGATATTTCACTGTAGCAGATGGTTCCGGTGACCAGTACTATAGCTCGAACATGAGCAGCACTCTTGACTGGGATATCGAAGCTGATACGACGTTGTATGCGAATTGGGTAGCCAATACGTATTCAGTCACTCTTGATGACGGAGAGGGTAGTGGTGGCAGCGGCAGGATTACAGTCACCTACGGCGAAGCGATGCCGACCGGAGCAACTGCTCCTGTTCCGCCACCTGCCTTGGCTGCAGAGGGTTATATTTTCCTCGGATATTTCACTGAGGATGGAGTTAAGTACTATTCAAGCAGGATGACTGGCATAAGACCCTGGGCAGTTGCTGAGGATACTACTCTCTACGCCCGCTACGGTATTCAGCTGCCAGGTGCGTATATTACAGCAGCCTCAGAACCATGGGTTGTAAATGATAATATTGATGCTATGAATGCAGTCTTTGGTGAAGGCGAATGGGATTCGTACCAATACAGTACTGCCGATATCGAAACCCTGACAGCAGATGACAGGGTTCTCTTCCTTGAGGGAGGTGATGGAAATGCTCAGGAGATGGAGGATTTTCTCAATACCGATACGAACCTTTCAGACCTTGAGGATTGGGTATATGACGGCGGTATTCTGTTCCTGAATTCTGCGCCGAATGTAGGTGATGGTATGAGCTACGGGTTTGGTAGTACACAGCTGGTGTATTCTGAAGAGCAGTCATCTGTTTCTATTGCAGATGGTTTTTATACTACAATTTGTGGAAGCGACTTCACTCCGCTTGTTCAGGATTATACCGGAGGTTCTTTCAGTCATGCATATGTTGAGGGAGAAGGATTAACGATGCTGATCTATGGTACTGACGATGTTGAATCTGAAGTGATGGTTCTCGCTGAGAAAGTCTGGGGTAACGGTCTCGTTGTATTCGGAGGAATGACAATGCCTCATTTCCATAGTCCTTCTGATAATGGAGAGAATCAGAACCTCAGAAAAGCGATACTGGAATATCTGAGTTTCAGAGGCTGGCAGTAAGATCGGGATGTATTCCCAGAATATGGTTGCTCTGTACTGAACGTGCGGAGCAGCTTCTCATTTCAGTGGAGTGTACGTTCTTTCATATGCTGGAAGGACGTATGATCCATTCAGATCGTTTTTCTTTACGGGCCATTCACTCGGTATCCGTCATACTCCATCTCCCATAATAGATAGGTGTAGGTCAAGTGCATGTACGTATCAGATAATTCGATGTTGATCGGACCGTATGGTACACCGTTTTCTGCTGTGAGATAGAGATAATCATTTGAATCAAATCCCCAAGTGCCTGTGATGGTCTTGCCTGAATAACGCCCTGTTAAACTGCCGTCTGCTTCTACGGTACTGTCAAATCTGGTTCTGTTTCCGTTGATTGTTAAAATACCAGCCCAGTTGCCGATAATCGGGGAAGGATCATCTGCTTCGTGTTCGATCAAGGTAGGGTCAGGAGTGCATGAGAATATCATGAGTATCAGCATGCTTGAGATAATTATGAGAAGTATTGTTCTGTCTCTCTTTTTCAAATTCCCTGCTTAATGTTTTTAGTGAATCAACTTATGTCCTCTAAGAAATATGTGTACAGTGTATACTTTTAAGTCTTTATCATCAAGGCTTGTGTTATCAGATATCCTCATGTAGTTCGGAGTGGTTTTGGGGATTACATACGCGTAGATAGAAAAGCTCCCCCGCAATGCAGGGGAGCTGTAAAGGTCAGTCAGTCTTCTGTTACTTCATGAAGCGAGCATCATACTCTTCAACCATCTCACGTGCTCTGTCAAAATCGACGACAGCAGGGGAGGTGTATGTTCCAATAGCCTGTGCTGCTCCAAGACGTGTATGTACAGCTATGCGGATTTCATGAACTTTGCTCTCACTTAGGTCGTTTGTCATGAAAGTAATCATGTAGGCTCCGACCATAGAGATATCTACTCCAATATCATCCAGAATGCCTGAGAAGTCATCCCCGGAAGAGAAGTATGCTCCACCTGTTTCCTCTGCAAGTTTTTCATATTCCATGGTATCAGGCGCAACTACATATACGTTGATTCCAGATGCATTCAGTTTGCCAATTTCTTCATCAACGGTATTATAGACTCCACCAGCATAATAGTCAAAGACATCACTATAATCTGGAGATCCTGCAACTTCATCTGGTGTATGATAGCCGACATCTGTGATGAGGATAAATAGTTTAGCAGCAGAAGATCTGTAGGTAAATCCCATATCATTCTGGAAGGATCCTGCTGGGTTTGATGCGGTCTCAGTTACAGCAGCTCGAGCATAATCAATAGCATCAATCTGATTTTCCGGTCCATCTGCTCCACCGTACGCAGAAAGAGCTCCTACCGCAGTTTTGAAATCATCAACATTGCTGGTAGGTGCCAGTCTTTCACCTGTCCCCTTTCTGATATCATCCCCGAACGTTATGAATCCCAGTCGGAAATCGAGTGCCGTGCCGGATAATGTGTCGGCGAAAGCCTGAGCCCTGGATGTCATTGTTGAGAGATATCCTCCCATACTTCCTGTTGTATCTATCACAAAGACAATGTCTGCTTCCTGGTTTGCGGCCTTTGGTGCAAATACTTCGATCGGTCGTGCTTCTCCGTTGTCATCGATAACATCGAAGAAGTCGGCACGGACAAGTCCTGTGATCAGCTCATCTGTATCAGGATCTGTTGGTTTTACGAACATTGTGATCGAGGGGAAGTTATCATACCCTCTCAGTTCGGAACCTAACCCGATAATTTCGAGATCAATCTCATTTGTAGCAATCTCCGGTGCGAGTTTGAATCCTCCATCGAACAGGCTTTCCACTGCGCTTGAGAAGATATCACAGGAAACCATGGCAATAACGAGGAATAGAATCGCCATCACGATAGATAGATTTCGTACTATGCGTTTTTTACTTTTCATACATCTAGCCTCCTTGCAGACTGTATATCAAGCGGTATATGAAAAGTTTCTGCATCCTTCTGTTGCTTCAGGTGTTCAGTGTTAATTCAGTGAAGGCCTGGTATGCCTCGTCGCCCATTTCCTTCCGGAGGTTCCTCGACTCCCCGGGAGGGGATGACCGGTTCTTCTGCCAGCGGTATGGTCTTGCGATCTCCTGCGGCTCGAGAGCCGACGATTCGGTCCCTGCGTACAACCTTCCACAGTTACCTTATGTAATTATTTTATGACATAAGTACATTGCGAGCAAGAGAAAAATTAATAGTAATATTAAAGGCATGGTTTAATTGTGCTATATAATAATCGTATATGTATATAATATGATGTAACATGCTTTATATATATGACATAAGTATGTGTTTTGTGCATCTATAGTGGGAGTCATCATTCCCTCTTTCAGTTTCTTCCTGATATGAAAATCCTATTTATTTTTACACGAAAGGGTTAATGTGTTCATTTTAGTTAGATACCTACATATTTGTACGAATTTATAATTAATCTACATAAATGTATGTAAACGTTTTCTCTCTATTTTTACTAATTCTATCCTGCTTTATGATTTATATGTTTGGCATGGAAGTTGCATATCCAACGTATCACAAAATTTAAGAGGTAATGTATGAAAAAGAATGTGCTTCGCAAGATTCTGATCTCAGTTCTACTGGTATCTATCGCTGTATTGCTGATGAGCTGTGGAGGTAAGGAGACAGAAACTTCCGCATCTGCCGCGCCTGCCGCCGCCGCTGCTGCTCCTGCTGCTGTCGAGACAAAATCAACCCTCGATATCGTCAAGGAGAGGGGAAAGGTGATCGTCGGTGTCACCACCGGTGTTCCCGGTTACTCAGCTCCCGATGCTGAAGGTATCTGGCAGGGATTCGATGTTGATGTCGCTCGTGCTGTTGCAGCCGCCATCTTCGGTGATGCAGATAAGATCGAGTGCAGACCCCTCAGTGCAAAGGAACGTTTCACTGCCCTCCAGTCGGGTGAGATTGACATGCTGAGCAGAGTTACCACCTGGACCATCACACGTGATGCTTCACTTGGTATCAACTTCGCTGGTGTCAACTACTACGATGGTCAGGGTTTCCTTGTTGCCAAGGATTCTGGTATCACCTCACTGATGGAACTTGACGGTGCAAGCATTGCAGTCCAGTCCGGTACGACCACTGAGCTGAACCTTGCTGACTATTTCAGGAAGAACGGTCTCGATTACGAACTGATCACTTTCGAGCAGAATGAGCAGGCTGCTGCAGCACTTGAGGCTGGAAGAGCAGATGCGGTCACCTCCGACCAGTCACAGCTCTATGCGCTGAGAACGAAGTTCGAACATCCAGAAGATTTCATCATGGTTCCCGAAGTGATCTCGAAAGAGCCTCTCGGTCCTGCTGTAAGACAGGGTGATGACCAGTGGATGGATATCGTACGCTGGGCTCTGTATGCAATGAACAATGCTGAAGAGTATGGTGTGACTTCAGCTAACGTTGATGAGATGAAGGCTTCCAGCGACAACCCGAACGTCAAGAGACTTCTCGGTGTTGAAGGTGATGTAGCTGCCGGTCTCGGTCTCGATGCCGACTGGGCTTACAATATCATCAAGCTCGTGGGTAACTACGGGGAATCCTTCGACCGTAACCTCGGTGCAGGTTCACCCCTTAAGATCGAGCGTGGGTACAACGCAATGTGGACCGAAGGCGGTCTGCAGTACGGAATGCCGATTCGCTGATTTCGGTTTCCCTATCCATCCTGTATGAGCTGCAGTTGCTGCAGCTCATACACTATTCGATTTCAATGAGGGTCTAGAATGAATCTAAGAATTGTCGCAACCAGGGCAAAGAAGATATGGGACGGAAGAGCCCGCACCATAGTGCTGCAGGGTGCCCTGATAGCTGTTCTTCTTATCCTTGCCATCATGGCAGGATACAACTACTACGTAAACACAACACAGAGAAACATCGGTCTCGGTTTCGATTTTCTCAGCAACACTGCAGGGTTCTCAATAAGCCAGACTCTCATCTCCTACACCGAAGCAGATACCTTCGGGCGCACGTTCGTTGTAGGACTGCTCAATACACTCCTTGCATCAGCGATCAGTATCGTCTTCGCAACTCTCATCGGGTTCATCATAGGTCTGTCGCTCCTTTCTAAAAACACACTCCTCAGGCAGAGTGCTCAGCGCTATATCGACCTGCTGAGAAACATTCCCCCTCTCCTTCACGTCCTGTTCTGGTACCAGGTCGTGTTCCTGAACGCACTTCCGCAGTTCAAGGAATCGATCAACATAGCAGATGCCGTGTTCATCAACGTACGAGGTATCACAGTCCCTGAGCTTGTCAGGCAGAGCGGAGCAACTACGTTCAGTATGATTCTCTTCTTCGCACTCTTTGTCATCATCGTGATCTCAAGGGTGAAGAAAAAGATGATCATGAGAGGTGATCACAGGAGGATGTGGCCCTACCAGCTCGCTTCGGTTGCCGTAGTTCTTCTTGCCATTCCCCTGTTAAGTCCCTACCAGGTGGTACTCCCCGAGATGACGAAATTCAAGTTCGCAACCGGGGTGACGATCAGACCTGAGCTCTTTTCCATCGTATGTGCCCTGAGCACCTACACCTCCACCTACATCGGTGAGATCGTAAAGAACTCGATTCTCTCCGTACCGAAAGGGCAGGTGGAAGCGGCAAAGAGTCTCGGTCTTTCCTCCTACCTCCGTCTTCGACTCGTCATTGTTCCACAGGCTATGAGGACAATGATACCACCAATGACAAACCAGTATCTGAATATCATAAAGAACAGTTCACTCGGAATGGCGGTTGCCTATCCCGACCTGACTTCAGTGTTCGCAGGAACCACGCTGAATCAGACAGGACGGGCACTGGAGGTGATGATCATGGTCATGCTCACTTACCTGAGTATCAGCCTGCTCACTTCAATGCTGATGAACTGGTATAACCACCGGATCATCAACCGCAAGGGAGCTCTCCTCACTGAGGAAGAACTAGAGGAGGTGACAGCATGAGTTCTCCAGTCATTACTCCAGCAGTTCCGCTTACGAAAAAAGTCTTCCGCTATATGAAAGATTCGTACTTCAGTACACCGCTGCAATCTCTTATCACGCTCGTAATGGTATTCGTTCTCTGGAAAGTTCTTTCCGCAGTCTTTTCCTGGGCAGTGCTGGATGCCGTGTGGGTCGCTGATTCAAGAGAGGGAGCCGCCAGCGGCGGTGCAACCTGGGCTTTCATCATTCACAAGCTCAGATTCTTCTTCTACGGCTTCTATCCCGCCGCTCAGATCTGGAGACTCAATATAGCGGGAATTATCATGGCTATCCCCCTGATAGCACTTCTGATCAGGAAGACACCGGGTAAGATATTCATCTTCGCCTCCCTTCTGATTCTCTATCCCCTGGTGACGTTCATCTTCGTCTACGGCGGATGGGGTGCAGAGCAGGTAGGGTCTCAGACCTGGGGAGGACTCTCCCTTACCCTCCTGCTTGCCTCCATGGGACTGGTCTACTCTTTCCCGGTAGGACTGCTTCTCGCACTCGGCAGGAAATCTGACCTTCCGGTCATCAGGGGCTTCTCCATCGCCTACATCGAATTCTTCAGAGGTATCCCTCTGATCACCATACTCTTCATGGCTTCGGTCGTTGTCCCCTTCTTCCTCCCTCCCGGAGTGAGTGTCGACAAGATCGTCAGGATCGTGATCGGTATGACCTTCTTCCAGTCGGCATACCTTGCTGAGGTCATAAGGGGAGGGCTGCAGGCGATTGACAAGGGACAGTATGAGGCTGCAGATTCCCTGGGTTTCGGATTCTGGCTGAAGGCCTACCTCATTATCCTCCCCCAGGCGCTGAAGGCGGTCATTATCAATATCGGATCCATTTCAATATCGTTTCTCAAGGATACGACACTCGTTCTCATCATCGGGATGTTCGATCTTCTGGGAATCGTTACTCCGCTGGCCAATGATAGCAACTGGCTGGGAATGGAGCCTGAGGGTCTCGTGTTTGCAGGAATGATCTACTGGATCATCTGTTTTATCATTTCCAAGATAACAAGAAAAATCGAGCGCCGTGTGCGCGAGGGTGCTGAATAAAGAGAGGTGTGCAGCAATGGCTACAAAAGATATACATAGATCAGATGAGACGGTTATCTCGATTGAGAAACTCAATAAATGGTTCGGGGACTTTCATGTTCTCAAAGATATAGATCTGAAAGTCACCAAGGGTGAGAGAATCGTTATCTGCGGTCCTTCGGGCTCGGGCAAGTCTACCCTGATCAGGTGCCTGAACCGTCTTGAGAAACATCAGAAGGGTAATGTGACGATCATGGGGACTGAGCTCACCCACAATATGAGCAATGTTTCTCAGATCAGACGTGAGGTGGGAATGGTCTTTCAGAGTTTCAATCTCTTTCCCCACTTGAATGTGCTCGACAATCTGACCCTTGCTCCTATCTGGATACGCAAGAAGTCGAAGAAAGAGGCTGAGGAGATGGCATGGAAGTATCTCAAGCGTGTAAATATCGCGGAGCATGCTCTGAAATTCCCCTCTCAGCTCTCCGGAGGACAGCAGCAGCGTGCTGCTATCGCCCGGAGTCTCTGTATGAACCCTGAGATCATGCTGTTTGATGAACCTACCTCCGCTCTTGACCCTGAAATGGTCGGCGAAGTACTCGATGTCATGACCAAGCTGGCAGAGGAGGGGATGACGATGCTCTGTGTCACCCACGAAATGGGGTTTGCCAGACGGGTCGCGGACCAGGTCATTTTCATGGACGAAGGGGCTATCGTGGAGAAGCAGAAACCGGAGAAGTTTTTCACTGCTCCCGAAAGCGAGCGGACGAAGAAGTTCCTGAAGCAGATCCACGCCATTTCATGATCAACTCCTTTACTTCCGGCGGAGGGGATCGTTGATCTCCTTGCCGGAAGGTTTTCTTTCCTTGCGCACGCAGCCGTTCATCCTCTATGATGAAGATCAGAGGAAGAGCTGACGTGAGATTCATCATAATCCTTGCATTCAAAAACCTCGCCCGGTACAAGAGACGGACACTGATCACCGCCTCGGCGATCGCGTTCGGTCTCATGCTCTTTTTCATATTCGATTCGATCATCATAGGAGTGCAGAGCGACTCTGAGAGAAATCTAAGAGAGTTCGAAACTGCCGAACTCCGTATCATGCACACCGGGTACTGGCAGGACCGCCTCACAAAACCTCTCGACCTTTCTGTAAGTGATCCCGATGTTCTGCTGTCAGACCTCAGGGATGAGGGCTTTCGTGCCACCAAGAGGATATCGTTTCTGGCAGAGATGCTGTTGAGCAGCACAGATTTCGGTGAGGATGGGAATATGTCGGTCGAAGTGACTGCCGTTGATCTCGAGCATGATTCAGATGTCTTCAATTTCAACAGGACGTTGAGTGAAGGGAGATTCCCCGCTGCGGGAGCTGATGAGGTTGTCATCGGTTCCTGGTTCGCCGAGGATATCGGTGCGAAGGTGGGTTCCTGGATCACTCTTGTGACAAGGGGGAATGGAGGGTTCTACGAGGTGATGGATCTTGAGATCGTGGGGATCGTGAACTGTCCCAATCCCAATGTGAACAGAGTCCTTCTGATGATTCCTTTTGAAACTGCCGATGAATACCTTGCGATGGATGGCGCAGCCACGGAGATAGATATTGCAGTACCCGATCTGAAAAGTCTGGAGAAGGCGGAACAGAGGGTGGCAGGGATCGCTTCGGGGTATGATGTGATGAACTGGAAGGAGCTTGCAAGCGACTATTTCGCCTTTGCCGCAGCTGACGAGGGGTCAGCCGATGTGATGCTCTTCTTTGTGTTCCTGATCACTGCAGTGGGCATATCGAATACGATGCTGATGTCGGTGCAGGAGCGTATCCGAGAGCTTGGAATGATGAGAGCGATTGGAATGAGTGATGCTTCGATCACCCTCGCCTTCTTCGCTGAAGCAGGTGGAATCGGTCTCCTGGGCGCCCTTGCAGGCCTCGCTCTGGGTTCGTTTCTCAACATATTTCTGGTGATCTACGGAATAGACTTTTCCTTCATGATGAGAGATATGGATATGGGGTACCGCGTTTCGGGTGTGATGAGAGGGGTGTGGTCCCTTACCTCCATGGCAGTGACTCTTGCTACCGGCATATTCCTCCCCATGTTGTTTTCCCTTATCCCTACCCGGAGAGCACTGAAAAGAACCATTCCAGAGTGTCTGCATCACCAGTGAGCTCTCTCCCCGGAAGGAAGATCGATCAACTTTCATCCTCTTGTATAAACGCGCGCGGTAAGATGAAATGCACGCCGAAAGGCGAAAAGAAAAAGAAAGTCCCATGGGACTCTGTTACAATGGAATTACCACAAACCAAATGTAGCGAGGGAGCCATGGGACGAAACAAGCTTACCATAAAGGATCATGCACGTAATAGTCATTTCACCTGGGATCAGAGGGCAGAATTGCAAAGTTATTATGCGGGGACAAATGGGTACACCAAAATACGCTCGCCTTTACTGTTAGGAAAGATCTTCGGCAAGCATGAATCAACCATCCGCCGAGAACTGAAGAGAGGGATGGTGACCCATGTGGTTGAAGAGGAGCCTTTTGAAAGAACGGAATACAACGCAGAATATGCTCATATAGACGCTAAGAGCAAATATTCTGCCAAAGGACCTGACCTGAAGCTGGGGTACGACTGGCCTCTCGTGGAAGCAGTGACTCATCTGATTCGAGATAAAAAATATTCACCCTACGCCGTTATTGCTGAATTCGACAACAAAGGATGGCCCAGTGATACCAGAATCTGTGAGAAGACGCTGTATAACTATATTCAGTCGGGCTATATGGGAGATCTGAGTGAGAAAGATCTCCTGTTGGAGGGGAAACGCAGGAAACCGAAGGGGGAACCTAGAAAACATTCACGTGTAGCGGCTGCTGCAAAAAGTATATCAAAGCGTCCACAGGGAGCTGATGATCGTACTGAGTACGGACACTGGGAAGCTGATACGATTGTGAGTGGAACCGGTACTTCCTCTACGTGTCTGCTGACACTGACAGAGCGTAAGACCCGTTTCGAGATTACCCGCAGGATTGCCAACAGGACAGCTGCGGCTGTCAGGAAGGAACTTGCTGTGCTTGAGAGAGAACTGGGCCCTACACTCTTCAGAAAGCTGTTTAAAACGATTACAGCTGACAATGGAGGAGAGTTTTCAGATATAGAGGGAATCGAGACTTCTGCTCTTTCGAACAAGCATCGTGTTACGCTCTATTATGCTCATCCGTACAGCAGCTTCGAAAGAGGAACCAATGAGAATCATAACGGCATTATCAGACGTTTTATACCTAAGGGTTCAGATATCAGCAGATATACGAAGAATGTAGTGAGAAAGATACAGGACTGGATGAATTCCTATCCTCGTAAAATCCTGAAGGGGCTGACACCTCGGATGGCGCTTCAAGCAGAGTTCGGGCCCGAACTCTGCTTGCCTGGAATACTGGAGGTAAGAGGATGAGAAAGAAAAACGTGCATTTTACTTTACAAGGGACCATCCTCTTGTATAAAATTTAAAACGATTGTAAATTGAAGTGGCATATGTTATGATTTTCTTTCAATGTGGTTCCCGCATACAAAGGCTACAAAGGGATCAACTGTGACAGAACAGAAGATCCCTACATCAGAAATATGATTCTATGACATATTATGAGCCTTTGATTTTACGGTGATCTTGAATGTGGACTATCCTGGGGGGCTTGCCATGTATAATTCGTTCTATATCAATCAGTCAGATTTCATTGATGCTCTTTCGATAGCTCTTGAGCTTTCCAGTGTGGGGATCGTCGCCCACCACAGGAGAACCGCCGTGATCTCCGCCCATATCGGACTTGAGATGAATATATCTCACACAGACCTTGAGATTCTCGTGAACGCAGCGATGATGCACGATATCGGAGCGGCAGCGAACTGGCAGGAAAAACACTTCGTCACCCATCTTGATGAGGATGATGAGGTATTCAACCACGCTGAAAACGGGTACAAGGTGCTGATGCAGTCCGAAAAGCTCAAACCGATCGCGATTCCGGTAAGGTATCACCATGACCGCTATAACGGAGGAAATCCGAGCGGACTTCAGGGAGAGGAAATTCCCCTTCTCAGCAGAATCCTCCATGTCGCAGATAGAATAGAGGTTCAGGTACACAATAGCGAGCATATCCTGAAACAGAGAGAACGGATTCTCTCTCATTTCGATGATAATCCCGTGTTCGACCCGATGGTCGTCGAGCATGTGAGACGTCTTGCGAAGAAGGACTCCTTCTGGTTCGATATCACAGCACCCGGAGCGATCGACACGATCAGAAAGAAGGCGAATATCATATCGACCGATAGATTCAACCTTCAGGACCTGACCAATCTCTCCGAGATATTCTCGGTCATCATCGACGGAACCTCCCCCTATACCTATTCCCACTCAACCAACAACGCCCGCGTCTCTCAGAGCCTTGCTCTGATGATGGGGTTCAGTGAGAACGAAGGGAAGATGATGTACCTTGCAGGTCTTCTGCACGATATCGGAAAGCTCGGGATCCCAAATGAGATCATCGACAAGCCGGGGAAGTTGACGAAAGATGAATTTGACAGGATCAAACAGCATCCCTATTACTCCTTTATCATCCTGGAAAAGATTCCAGGGTTTACGACAATCGCTGAGTGGGCGGGCTATCACCATGAAAAGCTTGACGGCAGCGGTTATCCCTTCGGTCTCGATGCCGAAGCCATTCCCTTAGGGAGCAGAATCCTCGCTGTCGCAGATATCTTCACCGCACTTCTGGAAGCGAGACCCTACCGAAAACCGATGACCATAGTCGAAGCGATGAAGGTGATCTGGAAGATGGTCGAGGATGGATTCATTGACAGAGGTGTGGTATCGAAGCTCGATATGAATGTGAACATGATGAAGGAGCTTATTGCACGAGATGAGGGAGTGATAGAAGAAAACAGATAAATTCTGTTTTCCTGAGAATTTCTGTGGTATCATCGTGTGATGGATGAAGAAAAAGGAATCGCCCGCTATGTGAATTTTCTTATGAAGTGGAGTATTCCTGTACTCCTGCTCTTTGCCGTCATTCTCGCACTCGCTGTCGTTGAAATTTTCAATGTATCAACCGACACCCGTTATTCGCTTTTCACTCCCTCTACAGCTTCACAGTCTGCAGGTTCTGATCTGCTCCGCAGTCATTTCGGCGGGGACTCGCAGCTGATCATCCTCATCCCTTCGGGAAGAGAACCTGATGAAGTGAGGGAGGTATCACACCTGGCGCGTCGGATTGAGAAACTTGATGGTGTCAGTGAAGTGATCACTCCTCTTCCCTCCCTTCTTGCCTTCTCTTCCGATACCGAGATCAGAGCGTATCTTGCTTCAGCTCCCAGAGATGAAGGTCTGCCACCCTTCGTTGACAAATGCGAGTACGCTGCATATCAGGTGATGAGAGTTCTCATTGATACTTCTAATGGAACACAGCAGACGGTCAGGGCGATACGGGAAGTGCTGGATGAGAAAGCTCCCGGATCGGTTATCTCAGGGGAGTCAGTCCTTGAGAATAACATCCTTTCCTATATTCTCCAGCTTCTTGTGTTTCCTCCTTCTGCAGCGGTCCTGGCACTGCTTCTTCTCTTTATCATCTTTCTTAAGTCGGTGAAACCGGCTGCCGCCGCGATTCTTCCTTCAGTTCTTGGAGGTATCTTCACTCTTGCTCTCCTTACCCTGATCTTCGGCTCTGTGTCCCTCATAAGTGTGCTCGCACCGACCTTTGTCATCGTGCTCACTGCGGCAGGACCTCTGAAGCTCACCGAGAGGGTGTTGAAGGGACTTTCTGAGGGAAGTGACAATAGAACTGCGATTACAGCTGCGGTGAACAGTGAGCTCAGGCCCTTTATTGCACAGTATCTCATAGCGGCAGCAGCCTTCCTCTCCCTCCTCTCCATCGATTCCTCACCGCTCAGGCAGCTGGGACTGGGAAGCGCCATAGGTATACTTCTCACGGGGATCGTGACCTGGATTATCCTTCCCATCCTCCTTTCGAAACAGAAACCTGTTTTCCTGAAACAGAAGGAGAGAAATACAATCGTAGTACACACCGGAGGAACGGTAAGGGCGATTCCCGCTCTCCTCATGTCTGTTGTGATCATCGCTGTCTCTGTTTCGGGTATCATGAGAGTTCAGTCGGACTTTTCTCTGCTTGACCTTCATTCACCTGATACAGAGGTGAGAACTTCAGTGGAGACAGTGAAAGAACTGACAGGAGGGGCCTTCCCTGTCACCCTCCTGATCGAGAGTGATGACCCCTACAGTATAGAAGCGGTGACTGCTGTAAGAACGCTTGAGGCTGCTTCAGGATTTCCTGCGGTATCTCTGTATTCACTCATTGCTTCCTACGAAGCAGAACAGAGACTCCCTGATGATATCCTCTCATCTCCCGAAGAAATGAAATCGGTGGTGAAAGAGCTTCTACAGCTTCAACCTCAGGTGATGGACTCCTTCCTTTCCAGGGATGGGGAAACAGGTAAGAGTTATCTCAAGGTGATCATCAATCTCGGTTCCCTCGACGCTGACCTGCTCTCCACTATCATGGGAACGAGTAAGCAGCTCTCTACCGGCAACCTTTCCGTCTACCCGGTAGGTACTTCCTTCGAGATACTGCAGATGAACACGATGATCAAAGGTCAACTCTTCTATTCACTCCTGGCAGCTCTCGCTGCAACGGTATGTATCACTGCCCTGATGCTGAAGTCACTCCGTTTCGCACTCCTCTCGGCAGTGCCTGCCGGTATGACCCTTCTCGCCATTTTCGGGGTGATGGGCTACACATCAATCGACATCACCCCGGTAACAGCAGTCGGGGGGGCAGTGGCGATGGGAATCAGCTACGCATCAAGTATGTACTATCTCTGTTTCTATAGAGAACTGCACAGAAGAGGTATTGCAGATTGTGAAAGAGAAGCTGTGAAGAGTACAGCAGGACCCATACTCTCAGGCGCTTTGGTGATTATCCTAGGGTTCACATCCCTGTTGATATCACCGGTCCCGGCTCACACGGCACTTGCGCTGCTCTTAGCGCTCTCTGCCGTTCTCTCATCACTGTTTTCTCTGATGCTTTTTCCTGCTTTCCTGAAAAAATAGGGTCAGGGAAGAGGCCAGGAAGCGAGCTGCTGCTCAAGGTATGCACGCTCTGCGGTCTTTCCCGGTGACGCTCCGTGTATTGCGGTGAGGGAGGTCACACTGCCGTCACGGGCAATGATCATCTCTTTAAGAAGGGGAAGGACTCTCTCTGTGCTGTCCTTGTGAGGATCTGCCTGCACTGTGACAAGATGAACTTCCTTGTTCTTGAACTCTCCTTTGCTGATGAAGCTGTTCATCACTGGGTTTTTTCTTCCTGCCCACACAGGGGAGGCGAGAATCACCTGATCGGCTTTGCTGATCTCCTTCCAGGGATCACCTGAGAGGGGAATATCCTTCTGTTTCACCGAAGCGAAACCGGCAAGGATAAAATTTCTGAGCGGTTTTACCGGTGTCAGTTCCACCAGCTTTGCGGAGAGCTTTGTACTCAGGAGTTCAGCTATGATGCGTGTGCTTCCGTTCCTTGAAAAATAGACAACTGCAGTTTCCATATATCACTCCTTCAGTTTCACAGCATATACCCGTTTCAGCAAATCAGGAAGGGAAGAATCTTGAGGATTCCATGAAAAAACGAAGAGAGGGGGAAGATTGACACTGAGCTCCTTTCGGGTAGAATGAATGCATGTTGAGCGTTGAAGAAAAACAGCAGATATCATCAGCGGCGGCGCTGTTCAAACTCCTTTCCCACCCGGTGAGGGTGCAGATCCTTGATCTTCTGACCAGGGGTCCTCAAAGTGTGAGCGAGATAGCCTCTGAGCTTGCGCTCAGCCAGTCCTCTGTGAGCAAGCACCTCTCTCAGATGAGGGATGCCGATATCATTTCAATGGAACGGCAGGGAGTTCAGATGATCTGCTCTGTGCGCATGAAATGCGCTGAAACGCTTCTTGCCTGTGCGAAGGATCCTCAGAGCGCTCCGTCAAGCGGGGTTGTTCCTGTTCCCTTCAGGCCCGGATGCGAATAATATCAGAGATGTGAATTAAATCATATGAAAGGCTCTAGGGAATTGTATGAGCGTATCCTCTCACATTAGATTGAAATGACCGAATCCTCCTATTTTCTTGCACAGCAAGGGTATTTTAAATTTACATAATTGTAAATATTGTAAATAAAGTATTTATAATTGTGTTTTAATGTGATGTGGTGCATAATTTCAGGATATTAAAAATTTTTATGGGGGTAACTATGAAAAAAGTATTACTTTTTGCTCTGATCCTTTTACTGCCCGCAGCTATCTTCGCTGCAGGAGCCGCAGAGACTTCCACTGCAGGATCTGATGACTCGAAGATGGGTGGCGTCCTTGTATTCGGACGTTCAGGCGACTCAGTCAGCCTCGACCCGGCTAGAGAGACCGACGGTGAAACCTTTTATGCAACTACAGCGGTGTTCGATACACTTGTCGAATTCGTTCCCGGAGAGACAGCAGTGAAACCTGCCCTTGCCGAGAGCTGGGATATCGAAGACGGTGGTCTCACCTACGTCTTCCACCTGAGAGAAGGTGTGAAATTCCACGACGGAACTCCTTTCAATGCTGAAGCAGTCGTATTCAGTTTCGAACGCCAGTTCAAGGAAGACAACCCGTACTATAGCCAGGGACCCTGGAAGTACTGGGGCTACATGGGAATGAGCGATATCGTTGAGAGTGTTGTAGCTGTTGATGATCTCACTGTCAGATTCAATCTCAAGGTCGTCGAAGCTCCCTTCATTGCAAACCTCGCAATGGACTTCGCTTCCATCGTATCACCCACTGCTGTTGCAAAGTACGGCGACGATTTCAAGAACAATCCTGTCGGTACCGGTGCTTTCATATTTGAACAGTGGAACAAGGATTCCGATATCGTATTCAGCAGAAACGAGAATTACTGGGACGGTCCGGTCTATCTTGACCGCCTGATCCTCAAGGTCATTCCCGATGCCACCGCACGCTGGCTCGCTCTCCAGAAGGGTGAAGTTGACCTCATCGACTTCCCTTCAGCCGAAGACCTTCCTGCCATGGAAGCTGATCCCGATATCCAGCTGATCCAGCAGCCCGGACTGAACGTCGGTTACCTTGCTCTCAATACACAGAAGAAACCCTACGACAACAAGCTTGTCCGCCAGGCGATGAACTATGCAATCGACCAGGCAGAGATTGTCGAAGCTGTCTACGGTTCAGCAGGACAGGTAGCGAAGAATCCTCTTCCTCCAACCATGTGGTCATATAATGACGATATCGAAGACTACGGTTACGATCCTGAGAAGGCAAAGGCTCTTCTCAGGCAGGCAGGCTACCCGAACGGATTCAGTACCGAACTGTGGGCAATGCCTGTTTCCCGCCCATACAACCCGAATGCAAGAAAGGTTGCAGAGATCATGCAGGCTCAGCTTGCCAAGGTCGGCATCGATGCTGAGATCATAAGCTACGAATGGGGTACCTATCTCGACAAGACCGATATGGGTGAACACCAGGCTGCAATGCTCGGTTGGACAGGTGATAACGGTGACCCTGATAACTTCCTCTGGGTTCTCCTCTCTGCTCAGGCAGCAGAGCTTCCCGCAGGAAATATCGCACTGTGGAAGAACGCTGAGTTCACTGCTCTGATCAAGGAGGCTAAGGAAACTGGCGATCCTGCTGTAAGAACGAGACTCTATGAAGAGGCACAGGTCGTCTTCCATGAAGAGGCTCCCTGGGTACCTATCGCTCACTCTGTCGTTACAGTTCCTGCCAAGGAAAGTGTCAAGGACTTTGTGATCTATCCTACAGGAAAGAGAGTGTTCAAGCACGTCTATCTTGAAGACTAGTATTCTCTAGATCGGGTCTCACCGACCCGATCCACCGTTCACCCCCTCAAAAAGGGGGTGAATCCGCTTATTCGGAGCCTACATCGATGTTCAAACATATTCTCAAACGACTGGCACTCCTTCTCCCCACCATTTTAGGGGTAGTGACGCTGGTCTTCTTCATGATAGCCCTCGCTCCAGGAGACCCTGCCAGGGTCATGCTCGGCGAGAGAGCGAACGCGGCACAGATCGCACAGCTGAGAGCCGAACTCGGCCTTGATGAACCCCTTATCAAGCAGTACGGACTCTACCTTGCCCGCATAGCCCATTTCGATCTCGGGAAATCGATCACGAGTGGACAGAAGGTGGCTGACGAGATCGGGAAACTGTTCCCGGCAACGATCGAGCTTGCCCTCACTGCCATGATATTCGCTTCCCTCCTCGGGATATTCCTCGGGGTCACCAGCGCGATAAAACGGAATACCTGGGTCGATTACACGACCATGGGGGGTGCCCTGTTCGGGGTCTCCATGCCTGTGTTCTGGCTCGGCCTTGTTCTCATCATGATCTTTTCCGTGTGGCTCGACCTCCTTCCCACGGGTGGAAGGATGAACATCCGATACTACTTCACCCCCATCACGAACTTCTACGTGATCGACGGCTTCATTCTCCTGTTCAAGGAGGGGACGCCGAAATACCTTCTCTCTGCAATCCAGCACCTGATTCTTCCGACGATCGCACTGGGAACCATCCCCCTTGCAATCATCGCGAGAACGACACGGTCAAGCATGCTTGAAGTGCTTCAGCAGGATTATATAAAGACTGCACGCTCCGCAGGAATCAAAGAAAAGAGGGTGATCTACCGCTATGCGCTGCGCAATGCCCTTCTCCCTGTGATCACAGTGATCGGCATACAGTTCGGGCTTCTCCTCTCGGGAGCAATCCTCACCGAGACGGTATTCAGCTGGCCAGGCATAGGTAAGTGGCTTTACGTCGCCATCGGGGCGAGGGATTACCCCTCGGTTCAGGGCGGTATCATCTTCATCTCAGTCTTCTTCGTCCTGATCAACCTTGCCGTCGATATCCTCTATTCGGTGGTGAACCCGAAGATCAGATTACAATAAGGAACAAATTCAGTGGATACAGCAGTTAAAGAAGAGATCATCATCGCAGACCCGACTCCGTTCCAGGAAACGTGGTTCCATCTGAAGAAGAACAAGGGGGCTATGGTCGGACTCGGTATCATAACCCTGTTCGTTCTCATGGCAGTTCTGGCCCCTCTCATTAGTCCGTACGATCCTCTGGCACAGGTCATTGAGGATAGAAAGACTCCGATGTTCACCGATGGGCATCTGTTCGGTACAGACGACCTCGGCCGTGATATGCTCTCGCGCCTCATCTACGGCGCAAGAATTTCCATGGCTATCGGAGTTGTCAGTGTAGGCATCTCCTTAGTATTCGGTATTCTCATAGGAGTGACCAGCGCCTATTTCGGAGGCATCTATGACAAGATCGTGATGCGCCTGATAGATATCATGCTCGCCTTTCCCTATATTCTTCTCACCATCGTTATCGTCTCCCTCCTTGGACCGTCCCTGCTCAATGCGATGATCGCCATCGGTATCTCCCAGATACCCCGCTACGCACGTGTCGTACGTGCTTCGGTTCTTGCAGAGAAGGAAGCGGACTACGTCCTGGCGGAGAGGGCTCTGGGAGCGGGACACCTGGAACTGATGTTCCTGACGATTCTACCGAACTGTCTCTCTCCCACCATTGTTCAGGCGACGCTCGGTATCGGGGAAGCGATTCTCTCCTCTGCCGGACTCAGTTTCCTCGGGCTCGGGGCTCAGCCCCCTACACCCGAATGGGGACTCATGATAGCAAGCAGCAAGGAATTCATCACCAATGCGTGGTGGATAGTCACCCTGCCCGGTATTGCGATTCTTCTCGCGGTTCTCGGCTTCAATCTCTTCGGTGACGGTCTGAGAGATATTCTCGACCCGAAGATGAGAAACTAGAGGAGCCTGCAATGAGCGATACACACAACGATATGTTACTGGAAATGGAAAACCTCAACTTCTCCTTCAAAACCCAGAGAGGGGTCGTGAAGGCTGTGAGAGATCTATCCATCACTATCAAGCGGGGAGAGACTCTCACTCTGGTAGGAGAATCGGGGTGCGGCAAGTCAGTGACTGCCCATTCAATCAACCAGCTCAACCCCATGCCCCCGGGGCGTGTGGACAGCGGAAAGATCCTTTTCAACGGAACCGATCTCCTTACATTGAAGAAAGGGGAGATAGAGAAGATGAGGGGAACACAGATCTCCATGATCTTCCAGGAGCCGATGACGGCTCTCAACCCTGTCTTCACTGTCGGTTCCCAGATAGCTGATGTGTTCATGACACATCAGGGAATGAAAAAGGAACAGGCTATGGAGAAAGCGGAGGAGCTGTTCCGTCTCGTGAAGATTCCTGCCCCGGAGAGAAGAATCCACTCCTACCCCCATCAGCTTTCAGGCGGGATGAGACAGAGGGCGATGATAGCCATGGCACTTGCCTCTCCTCAGCCGGGACTCATGATTGCCGATGAGCCGACCACAGCCCTTGATGTGACCATCCAGGCTCAGATTCTTGACCTGTTGAGTGATCTCAAACAGCAGATAGAGATGTCGATCCTCCTTATCACACACGATATGGGGGTCGTAGCAGAGATGGCCGACAGGGTTGTTGTCATGTATGCGGGAAGGAAGGTGGAGGAAGCGGATGTGAATGCGATCTTCGCCGATCCCCGTCATCCCTATACCCTCGGTCTGCTTAACTCGCTTCCGTCAAACCCGAAATACAGGAATGCGAAACGGCTTGAGGCGATTACCGGGACCGTACCTGATCTCCTCACCATAGAAGAGGGGTGTCCGTTTGCAAACAGATGCGAGTACGCAAGCAATCTCTGTCAGGAATCGTTTCCTGAAGAGACCGTGTTGAACGAGACTCACTCGGTGTGGTGCCACAACTATGAGAGTGTGAAAAGGGAGAGTGTCCAGTGAGCAGTCCGTTGGTAGAGGTGAAGGACCTTACAAAATATTTTCATATCAAGAGCGAGGGAACCAGTGAGACAGTCTCCCTCCTCAAGGCTGTTGACGGTGTCTCTCTCGATGTATTCGAGGGGGAGATCCTCGGAATCGTCGGGGAATCGGGGTGTGGAAAATCGACACTCGGGAAAACCGTCCTCAATCTGTATGACAGAACAGACGGGGAGGTACTCTACCGGGGAGAGAATATCTTCAAGCAAGGCCCTCACGAGATGAAGGAACTGACCAAGAAGATGCAGATGATCTTCCAGGATCCCTATTCCTCTCTCAACCCGAGAAAGAAAGTAGCGAAGATCATAGGACAGTCCCTTGATATTCATGCGATCGGTACACCGGCAGAACGTACTGAGAGAGTAGAGCAGCTGATGAGAGAAGTGGGACTCAATCCCCGCTACCGCGGGCGCTACCCTCACCAGTTCAGCGGCGGTCAGCGGCAGAGAATCGGCATTGCCCGTGCCCTTGCCCTCCAGCCCGAGTTCGTCGTCTGCGATGAAGCCGTCTCCGCCCTCGATGTCTCCGTCCAGGCCCAGATCATCAACCTCCTTCTTGACCTTCAGGAAAAGCACAATCTCACCTACATGTTCATAGCCCATGACCTCGCTGTCGTCGAGTTCATCTCAACGAGAATTCTTGTCATGTATCTGGGAAGGGTGGTTGAGATAGCAAGCAAGGAAGATCTGGTCGCACGCCATGTGCATCCCTATACCAAGGCCCTCTTCATCGCTTCCCCGGTCACCTCGCCTCAGCAGAGAAAGGAAGGGAAACATATCTTCCAGGGAGATGTTCCCTCCCCGATCAATCCACCCTCAGGATGCCATTTCCATCCGCGTTGTCCCTATGCAATAGGGAAATGCTCCGAAGCCTATCCTCCATTGAAGGAAGTCGCTCCCGGCCACTTTGCCGCCTGCTGGGTTGTCTGATCATTCATCTACAGAGAGCCACCGTTTTCCCATGTGCTGGATAAGCCATGCACCGGGGGCGGCGGTGATGAGGATGGAGAGAACGGCAACTGCAAGAATGATCTCTCCTGCAGAACCGTCCATACCTGCTGCCTTCATCGCCATAAGGGGCGTTGCCCCGATGGCTGCCTGAACCGTCGCTTTGGGGATATAGGCGAGGGTGATGAATGCCCTCTCGGTCATTGTATACCTAGATCCGATAAGGGAGACCATCGTCCCCAGACTTCTTCCTGTCAGTCCTATGAGGATGATCGCGGCACCTGCCGCTCCTGCTTTCAATGCCACATCGAGATCGACAGCAGCTCCTATGAGAGAGAAGAGGATGATCTCACTGAAGACCCATATCTTTTCGAGTTTGTGTGACACCTGATGTGCGTTTTGTTCTCTTCTTTCGATGAGGATGAAGGCGAGAGTCATGACAGCGATCAGGGGAGCGAAGGGTAGGTTGGTGGCATTCAGAAGCTCTCCCGCATGGAAGAGGAAAATGGAGATACCGATGACAACGAGAGCCATTTTTGTCGCACGGGGATTGAAACGGTCAAAGAGGCGATACAGAATCATACCGGTAATGAGACCTACGCCTATTCCCATGATGATGGAAAGGGGTACTGAGGCTATTGCCCATCCTATCTGCACTGAAGTGCCGGTGTAGATCCCTATGACGATACCGGAAAGGACGATTGCGTTGATATCATCCACACTGCTCGCTGCAAGGAGAAGAGTAGGGATTCCCTTTGCAATTCCCCGTTTTTCACTCTGGAACTTCACCATCAGAGGAACAACCACTGCCGGTGATACAGCGGCGAGAATGGTTCCGAGCATTGCCGCTTCAAGATAGCTGAAAGGGAGAAAGAGGGGAGCAGTCAGGGTGACAGTGACCATCTCCGTGATTCCCGGTATGAAGGCGAGGAGGAGAGCTCTCAGCCCGATGGTGTTGAGTGTCTTCCTTCTCAGCTGAAGGCCTGCCCTCAGCAGAATGATGATCAGCGCAATATTTCTGAGGTCGCCTGCGATCGTGAGGGTCCCCGGATGAAGGAGATTGAATACCGAGGGACCGAGCAGCATCCCTGTCAGGAGCATGCCGACCAGTCCGGGAATATGAATTTTTTTCATCAGGTAGTCCGCAATGAAACAGATGATGATGATTTCAGCCAGGTTAATTGCCATGTCCGCCTCCGCATCCTGATGATACCCGATTGCAGGTGATTATACAATTTCTCCCGGAGCTGCATTTCCCCGCAGTGAGATCTTCTGTTCAGAGCTCCTGATCGTATTACTCACCACCTTTGATACGAGAATGAAGCCGAGCATGCCTGCTGCCGTGTTCGCGATGAATGTTGCTGCAAACACCCCCTGTGTTCCCATGAGATAGGCCCCTGCAAGTGCCAGCGGTACATTCAGGACGAAGGCCTTGGTCAGGGTGACCGATGCCGCATAGAGCGGCTTTCCCATGGCGTTGAATGCCTGTGATGAATTCAGCAATACTCCGAGAAAACCGTAACTGATCGCAGCTATCTTCAGGTAGTCTGAACCGGCGCTGATGACCACAGGGTTGGAGTTGAACAGTCTCACGACCGGTTCAGCCAGGAGAAGGAAGAGCCCGAAGGAAATCGTTCCCCACAGGAGGGAGATGAAGCTGGCGAACCGGATTCCCTCCCTGATTCTTCTGTAGTTCCTCGCTCCCCAGTTCTGTCCTGTGAATGGCGCGATCACGGTGGAAAGAGAGACCGGTACCATCATGACGAGCATCTCTATCCTGCTCGCAGCACCGAAACCGGCGACCGTCTCATCCCCGAACTGAGAAAGGATGCGGGTTATGATACTCAGCGAGAGGGGATTGATCGCCTGCACGAGTCCCGCAGGGACTCCTACTGATGCAATATTCTTCCAGTTCTCTTTCAGTTCCATTGTCTTCGGTCTTTCAAAGGTGAGGAGTTTTTCCCTGTGAGAAAGGATGTAGAGTGAGAATACTAAGGTTGTGAAGCGTGCGAACACGGTAGCCAGAGCAGCTCCCGCTATCCCCATTTCTGGGAAGAAACCGATGCCGAAAATAAGGAGGGGGTCGAGGGTGATATTGATCACGACCGAGATGATCATGATGAGAGAGGGAGTCAGTGTGTCTCCCGTAGCCCTGATGACATTGTTTCCTGCCATAGGGATGACGACAAAGGGTGTCCCTATGTACCAGATCATCATGTAGGTCTTGATCTTCTCAAGCGTCTCGCCCGAAGCCCCCAGGGCTCTGAAGAGCGGTTCAATGGTGAGTAGACCTACAAGGGCAAGGAGTGCGACGATCAGCAGGGAAAGGAGGAGTCCGTCACTGGTCAGCCGCTGCACCTTATGGTGATCTCCGCTTCCGATAGCCCTTGATACGGTGGAGGAGAGGCCTGTTCCCAGTCCGAGAGATATCGAGCCGATGATCATGACCACCGGGAAGGTGTAGCTCATCGCCGCGAGGTCCACCGGTCCGAGCTGTCCGACAAAGAAGGTATCGGTGGCATTGAAAGCCGACATGGCGAACATGCCAAAGATCATACCGCCGGCCATCGTGAGTATTGTTTTCCTGAGAGGACCATTCAGCAGGTCAGCTTTCTTTCTTGCCATGGTTTTCTCCTTTCAGATATGAGTGGGCATTGTCGAAGAGGCGGTCAAGAAAAGATGAGCAGAGCTCTGCTTCAGCTTTACTGAACCCTTTCATGAGGATATCATTCCACCCCTTTGCCTTTCCCTGTATATCACCCATCTTCTCCCGTGTCGATTCAGAGAGATGCACTTTATAGGCTCTGTGGTCGTTCGGGTCCTTCTCCCTCAGGATAGTTCCGTTTTCCACGAGGGGACGTATCATCCGCGAAATACTCGCCTTGTCCACCAGAAGGTGGTGGGCCAGTTCTTCCTGTGTGACTCCCTTTTCGCATTTCGAGAGAGAGAGGAGTATTCTCATCTGTCCGGGTCCGTGCAGATCAATATCTGCAAGGGCTTCCTTGAAGTAGATGGTACCGAGACGGTTCAGGGTGGCTATCTTGTAGCCTGCCAGCTTTTGGTTGTTCATGCAACTAATATAGAGAAATACAGTTGCATAGTCAACTAATTCGGTCGGGGTATAGGTTGATTACTCAGGTAAAAACTTTACTTCACGGAAGAAGGAGGGTAGAGTCTGTATAGGAGAACGTATGTACAACACCGTGTTTGATTCAATCGCCTCAGTGTACGGCTGGTTTTACGCCTATCAGAAGAGGAGCTTCGAAGAGATCATTAAAACGCTCAGAGAGCATGAAGCTCTCCTTGACGGAGATCGAGTACTCGATCTCGGCTGCGGTACGGGAGCGATGTGCACTTCTCTCGCATCCAAAGGGTTCTCTGTTACGGGAGTTGATGCCTCGGCGAGAATGATCGATGTAGCAAAAAAGAAAAAGGGAGAGGTGAAGGTGGATTTTCAGGTAGCCGACGCCACCGGCGCTCTCCCCTATGAGGATGACTCCTTCGATCTTGTCATAGCCTCCCATGTCGCTCACGGCATGAGCAGACCGGAAAGGATACGACTCTATGAAGAAATGAAACGGGTTTCCTCAAGGACAGTCGTCCTTCACGATTATAATTCAACCCGTTCTCTCATCACCGATATCCTCGAGTACCTCGAAAAGGGGTATTACTTCGAGTTCATCAAGGTCGTTGAGACCGAACTGAGAGAGAATTTCCCTTCAGTGACAGTAGGGGAGGGGGGGAAGACCACCAGCCTCTATATCTGTCAGTGTCATGAGAAGAGCAACTGAAGGACAAGGGCTGCAGCATAGGAAATGATGAAGAGAAGGAACATCAGTGAGACACTCTTCATAGAAACCCCTTTCGTTTTCAGTGAGAATCCTCTCTTCTTCATCTTCCCATATATCTTCGCCGATGCGATCAGGGAAGGCAGAAGGGTGAGGAACATCCAGAAGGGGAGGACTCCCGAGCCTGCCAGTATGAATGCTGCCAGATAAGCTGCCAGGAATTCTGCGGTGAGGAGCCGACCATTCATGTTCTCAGAAAGACATATTGTCAGTGTCCGTCTCCCTGCGATGATATCAGATTCGCGGTCGCAGGTGTTGTTCACCGTGAGTATCATACCGATGAGAAAGAGGTGTGGCAGGGAGACAAGAAAGGCATCAAGGGTGAGGGTAAGAGAAGCGACATAGAAACTGATCATGAACAGAACGGTGCCGAGAAAGCCTCCTGCGAAGAGTTCCCCGAACGGGGTCCTGCTGATAGGGAAGGGTCCGGCGGTGTAGAGGAAGCCCACCAGCATACTCACTCCCCCTGCCGCAATCAGTACATAGCTGCTCATGGAGGCAAGAATGAGACCGAGAACAGCGGCAGCGAAAAAGAGGGACAGGCTTATAAGAAGAGCGGAGAGTGGGGAAGTCCCTTCGTGCACAAGAACCTTATCCTCTTCGTAATTATTCTCTTTCCTGTCTGTTCCCTTCACGTAATCGAAGTAGGTGTTGAACCCGGTTGTTCCCATATCTACACAGAGTACGGCCGCAAGGAGAATGAGAAAACGGGAGGCAGAAAACCCGCCGATTTTAGTATATGCATAGAGATATCCAGTGATGCAGGTTCCCAGGCTGATAAGTTTTGTCCGAATTTCAACTATTCGATTGAATTGCGTCATGTTCATGGTAGTATATAAACATAATTTTCACATTATTTACACCGGAACGTCCGATATACAAGGAAGGAAGAAGTTATGAAGAATCTGAAAGAATTTATTCCCCTGATGAAAACGAAGGTTGATCCCGTAGCCTACGGAATCTATCCGCTGTCGATGCATACCACAGGTGAGACAACTCTCTTTATTACACGCCTGCATGGTGACAAACGTATTGTCTCCGTGGGACCGTCGATCGGTCTTGAAGGTGAATCCCAGAGGATCGAAGATAAGGAAGTGATCATCGGAGAGCTGTGTGCGGCAAACGCAGCAGTCCTGAGAGAAGTATTTCCCTTCACCGCCCCTTCCCGTGTCCTTTCCAAGGAACGTTCCATAGGCTGTGGAGACCGCCTCGGCATCGCGAGTCCCGGTCACATCAGAGTCTTCAAGGAGTATGATGCCTACCCCATTCTCGCCCAGCAGTCAGTGAGAGAACTGAATCTGACCAAGCGGGATTATCAGAAGGTACTCGATGCAGCGACCTTTGCAGTATTCCAGGAAGGATACAAAAAGGGATGGGGAGCCGACGGCGACCACCTGAAGACAGCCGAAGAGATCGGTAATGCCCTCTCTTTAGGGTACACCATGATCACCCTCGACTGCTCGGAGCATATGAACAATGAATTCGAGCTGATGGATGAAGCTGAACTCGAAGCGAAATATGTGAGTGACCCTGCCATAGAGAAGGAATATATAGGGACAGAGATCACCCTCAGCAGCGGTGAGGTTCTCACCTATACCGAAGAGGAAGTGAAGCGGATGATCATGACCTACCGTGATGTTCTATCCCATGCGGTGAATATCTACGACACCTTCTTCCGTGACGGCACCTATGATGCCGATTTCGAGATCTCCATCGATGAAACCACCACGACAACCACCCCCCAGGAACACTACTTCGTAGCCAATGAGCTGACAAAGCGCGGAGTGGTTTTTGCAACCCTCGCTCCCCGTTTCTGCGGTGAATTCCAGAAAGGAGTCGATTACATAGGTGATGTCGCTCAGTTCGAGAAGGAACTGATTATCCACCAGGCAATCGCATCCCACTTCGGGTACAAGATCTCTCTCCACTCGGGAAGTGATAAGTTCAGTGTCTTCGAGATCTTCGGAAGGATCACGAAAGGAAACTTCCATGTGAAGACGGCGGGTACGAACTGGCTGGAGGCGATGAAACTCGTTGCTATTAAGAAACCCGAGCTCTACAGGGAAGTGCATGCCTATGCACTCTCCAAGTTTGATGAAGTGACTAAGTACTACCATGTCACTACCGATATCACGAGAATCCCCGATATCAGTACACTTTCTGATGAACAGCTGGTCAAACTCTTCGATCATAACGATGCAAGGCAGCTGATCCATATCACCTACGGACCGATTCTCACTGATGAGGATGAACAGGGTAAGAAGCTCTTTG
The DNA here is from genome assembly GCA_963677695.2 of Sphaerochaetaceae bacterium. Taxonomy (GTDB): domain Bacteria; phylum Spirochaetota; class Spirochaetia; order Sphaerochaetales; family Sphaerochaetaceae; genus SABI01. The sequence continues at coordinate 1,644,901 of CAXXUJ010000001.1, forward strand.
CGGATGACCTGATAGAGCTCTGGGATGAGTACGAGGAGGGGTATGCCCACCTTCTTTTCACCCACATATCCCGCCATATGTATGAACTGTTCCGTCATATGAAAGGGTGAATGTATTGCTAATTGAACCAATTTAAAATAAAGTTGATTCATAAACCCTTGAATTATGGTATAATGGGGTGGGTCAGAGGAAGTGATGTGACAAGATACACTCCGTACAAACAGTAGAAAGTCGTAGAATTTGTTCCTCTGCGGCGATTCACCGTCTGACTTGCATTGTGTAGTGATCAAGTCAGACAGAGGGAGTTTCTGAACATGAAGTTGAAATATCAGGCAGTACTGAACGACTTGGAAAACAAGATCATTACCGGAGTATGGCCTGAAGGAGTGATGATACCTACCGAGCTGGAACTGTGCGAAAAGTACGAAGTCAGCCGAATCACGATCAGAAGAGCCCTTGATGAGATGACCCGCGCAGGCATGATAGAGCGTGCCCGGGGAAAGGGGACGTTTGTCCGGGGCGCGAAAAAAATTGCCGACCATTATACCAACGGATCGAGTCCGATCGATCTGGAACAGAACGAACTTATCACAAGCAAGATCATCCTTGATATAGAATACTCCCCTGACAGCGATATCGCTGTGAACCTTCTCCCCCAGTTTGATATTGACCGCTCTTCCAATGATGCTCTCCACCGGATACAGCTTCTCAGCCATATCGGCGGAACACCCTATGCGGTGATGAATATCTTCATTCCCGCCTCCATGGCAAGAAGAATCAACAGGGAGGCGATCAAGGACAAACCTTTCCTGAAAGCGTATCAGGAAGCGACAGGGATCACGCTTGCAGAGGTGAAGAGTGCAATTGCCACTATCGTTCCCGACAAGGAAACTTCCGACCTTTTAGGAACGAGACCTATGGCGACACAGCTGTGGATGCGAAGCAGAGCATATACCACCGAAGGAAAGCTCGTAGCGATCAACTACACGATCTATGACGGGAACCTGTTCGAATACAATGTCTCAGTCGATCTGCTGAAGAACCCTCTCTGACTTTCTGGCCCTACCTTTTTTCATACACAGATTTTACTCCCCCGTCTCTCCCATTCCATGATATTATGAATCAGTATTGTTCACTGTACAAAGGAGGGGCTGAGCATGCGGACTATCGTGACTATGCTGAAGAATGCAGTAAGGGATTTCCCTGAAAGAGCCTATGCAACGAAAAAGGGTGATGATGGGTGGATTCCCTATTCCTATGCATTGATGGATGAACTTTCCGATGCCGTATGTGCAGGACTCAGAAAGAGAGGCATAACAGAAACCGCAGCGTTCGGGATCCTTGCAGAAGGACGTCCCGAGTGGATAGCTGCCGAGATGGGAGTGATCAAGAACAGGGGTATCTCCGTTCCCCTTTCCATTAAGCTCACACCTGAAGAGATCGCCTTCCGGCTCACCCATTCCGAGGCCGTCGGTATCATAGCGAGTTCCAATACTCTCGAAAATATCCTCAAAGCCTTCAGCGTGATGGATCATACTCCTCCAGTTCTCTACTATCTGGATGAAGAGGACGAACGCCTTGAAAAGGCGGCGAAAGAGCATTCCTGGAAGAGCGGAGAACACTATGTGACCATCCCTTCCCTGATCACCGAAGGACGTGCCGCTCTGGAAACTGATTCCTCACTCGTTTCTTCTGTGGTAGATGCAATCGAAGAGGATGATGTGGTGAATATCTGCTACACCTCGGGAACGACAGGAAACCCGAAGGGTATCATGCTCACCCACCTCAACTACTGGGCCAATGCCCATGATTCAGTCGCTCTCTTCGAAATACCTCCCAATACCTTTGAAACCCTTATCATTCTCCCGGTCGACCATTCCTTTGCCCATACCGTAGGAATCTACACCTCGATGATGAGAGGGATCACCCTTCATTTCGTAGATGCCAGGGGCTCGAACAGTGCTATCATACGTAACTTCCCCATAAATCTCACAGAGGTGAACCCCACCTTCATGATGACCGTTCCCTCCATCACAGGGAACTTCATGAAGAAGATGATCAAGGGAATTCAGGACAAGGGACCTTTCATCTATGGAATCTTCGAGAGAGGATTGCAGGCAGGAATCAAGAGGAATGGAGACGGTTTTCACGCTCCATCCTTTGCTACGAAGCTTTCCACCTTCTTTCCCCACAAGCTCGCCGACCTTCTGATCTTTTCCAAGCTGCGAAAAGTATTCGGTGACCGAATAGAATACTGTGTGGGAGGAGGGGCGCTCCTCGAAGCGAGACAGCAGCATTTCTTCGCAGCGATCGGAGTCCCTGTGTATCAGGGATACGGACTCACAGAGGCCGCCCCTGTCATCAGCAGTAATACTCCTCAGAGGCACAAATTCGGTACAAGCGGAGTTGTCGCACCGTCAGTCACCTGCCGTATCATGAAGAGCGAGAGTGAAGAGGCAAAGCAGGGAGAGAAGGGTGAGATCGTCATCAAGGGTGAGAATGTGATGAAAGGGTACTTCAAGAACCCGAGCGCCACAGCCGAAGTGCTCAAGGTAATCGATGGAGAGACCTGGCTGTTCACCGGAGATCTCGGGTACTACGATGAGGATGGGTTCCTTGTCGTCACAGGTCGCGCGAAGGCGCTCCTCATTGCCAAGGATGGAGAGAAGTACTCACCTGAAGAGATAGAGGAGGTGATGATGAACAACACCTCCGTGATCAATCAGCTGCTGGTATACAACGACCATAGAGCGTACACCACCGCCCTTGTCACGCTCCAGGAAGATCAGGTGAAGAATGTGATGAAAGAGAAGGGGATTACAACACCTGAGGATCTCTATAAGGAGATTCTTGCCTTACTGACCTCTTACGAGCCGAAGGCGAAGAACGTCATTCCTTCCCAGTGGATTCCCAGTCACTTCACGATCATTGAGAAGGCCTTCAGTGAAGAGGATAAGCTCGTCAATTCAACAATGAAGCTTGTCCGTTACAAGGTGATTGAATATCACGCTGACAGGATAGAGCAGATGTACTCAGATGAGAACGATGCACTGAATATCGAAGTGGTGAAAAGACTGTTCTTTACCGAATAAGGTTGCTGCGACATGACCTGCACGTCCCTTTCAGGACGATATCGTGCTCCGCAGTGACAAAGCCGGTGGCTTTCTCGACTTCGGCATCGAAGCCGGTCACACTCTGCAGTTCCACGTCATACACCGTTTCGCACTCTGTGCAGACTAAGTGTGTATGTTCTTCCTTCTTTGCATCGTACCGAGCTTTTCCCTGACCGGGAGCTTCGAACCTTCTTATATCACCGGTATCCACAAGAAGATTGAGGTTCCGGTATACCGTACCGAGGGAAATCGAAGGCATAGTCTTCCTCACGATCTCGTAGAGCTCTTCAGCCGTGGGATGGTTGGTACATGCGTGTAAAGTTTCAATGATCAGCTGTCTGCGGCTTGAGAATCTCATCCTCTTCCCCCTTCTTTGTCTTTATGAAAATCAGATGGAGCGAAACAATCACTCCGATCACGGATAATATAATATATACAACACCGGACTTCGCTATGAACATGGAAAGAAACAGTCCCGCCCAGATGAATATGATTGCCCTCACCTTCGTCTTGAGAGGAATCCCCTCCCTTGTTTTCCAGTGGCGCAGGTATTCACCGAATATCCTGCTGTTCTCAAGCTTCTTCGCCCTCTCTGGATCACTCACTGAATAGAGTGCTGCCGCAAGGATGACAAACGGAGTGGTTGGAAGAATAGGAAGTGCAATTCCTATAAGGCCAAGAGCAAGAGCTATCCCTGCAATGGCTGATAAAACTATTTTCTTCGCTCGAGCGAATCCCTTATGCCGCATACACTACTAATGTAGTATATTTTACCTGTATGTCAATAGGAACGATTCTTGTTTTTCCAGATGAATGAAAGAAATAGCGCTGCTTAAACCATGACCATACACCATTCAACATCTGACATATTTAATAAAAATGTCATGATCAGAATTGGATGCTCCACAACAGGATAGGAATTATGTGAAAAAAATATGAAATCTTAAAAACCCTAACTATGACATAAATACAATCTAGAAAATGAGTAATAATACGAATATGTAATCATTTTTATTTAATCTTAATTGCCGGACTGAAAAAAAATGATTATAATTTGTGACATAATTGGAAGAGGAATGTTATACTTAGTATAACGGTTCTGTGTGGGGTAGAAGGCCTGTGTACATAGCCTCCCCACATGTGTGAAAAGTACGTATGAAAAACATACAGTAAGGAGGGTGTACATGAAAAAAATCATGTTGCTGATACTGATCTCCTCGCTTCTGGTTCTGGGCTTTGTTTCCTGTGAAGGAGATATCTTCACAAGCCTAAGTACCTACATGGGATATGCAGGGGAGAATGTACTGATCAGTCAGGGTGTTGTCGTTCCTTCAACGGAGAATGTTGAAGCGCTACAGTCAACCATTGCAACAATTACAGACGAAACAACTGTTGAGGATGTCGCTGATGATATCAGGGATTCAATTGCAGAGCTTCTTGAAAGCGACAGTGAGACAGAATCTGCGGGTGAAATGTTAGCTGCTACAGTTGAAACTGCCGATATTCCCACCGCAGTTTCAACAAAAATGACTGAGCTGGAAACTGATTTCGGAATTACCATTGATATTGAAAACGAAGCCGATCTTGCAGCTGCGATCCTGCTTACTGACTTGATCAGCAAGGCGGATGCAGCGATTACCGATGAAGAGAAGGAAGCTGTGGCTCAGGAAGCGAAAGTGGTTCTTGAGTTTGTAAAGAAGACTTCCGTTATCGGATCTCTTGATGTCACCGGTGCTGTAGGCGATCTGCTTAGTGGCATGCTTGATAAGTCACGTGCGGTCCGAGGAACAAGAAAAGAACCTGCGGCATCAGAGGAATATGATCTCGCTATGATTATGGATACAGCAGGTGCTGTGTTCGAAATGTACTTCGAGAATGCGGATGCGAACAGCGATGGAACTCTGACTCAGGAAGAATTCGATGCACTGAAGTCTGACTGGGGCAAGATGGTAGTCGGATATCAGAACGGCGCTGTCGCTATTCAGGTCTCTACGACCGTAGAGATGAAGCTTTCAGATATCCTCTATTACCTCTCCAGTATCATCATCACAAAGAACGATGCATTGCTGCCGAGTGGTGTCGGTGATCCTACTATGGTCGAGCTGCTCAATCTCATTCATGGCTATATAACCGATGGACTGACTGATATTCCGACAGGTGAAGAGGAAGGCGCAGAAGACTGGGCATTCCTTGACAGTGCGTATCTTGAAGATATGATGAATATTCTCTACGACGAAATCATTGAACCGAAGTTGGGTGAAGATACAAGTGTTTTTGAAGATACTATCATAGCCATATCGAGTTCGATTCCTGATAATGATTATGCGACTCAGGCTATTCAGGATTTCATTGACGGCCTGAAGCCTGCAGAGCCGACAGTGTAAGGAGGTATGAAGATGAAAAAAATACTGATACTAATTGGAATTGTCGTTCTTGCCACCTCTTCGGTCGCAGCGGCGTATACCTTCCCTGCTCTCTTCTACGGAGATCAGACGTTCGTTCCCACCAGTGTGAGGAGCGAAGGCATGGGCGGGTCAGGAATTGCGGCATCACGAGGGATGGAGACCATGTACCTGAACCCTGCCAACCTTGCAGGACAGAAGTTCTCTCTCTCACTGCCGAGCATTTCAGTGACCGCATACAATGTGCAGAACATCATCGATCAGGGCATCATACAGGATGCGATTGACGGGAATGCGAGTGAATCAACAGCGATTGATTACCTTGAAACAATTGAAGCTTCGAAGGGTGAGCTCCTCACCACCGATATCATGGCAGGATTCGCCGGCGGCGGATTCGGCATGACCTTCAACTTCCAGGAGAAGCTTCACAATATCGACACGGGAGCTGATACGAATGTCATCGCAGAGATCAATGCATCTGCCGGAGTCGGTATCGGGTTCAACATTCCTCTGATCAGAGATATGCTTACCATTGATGCCGGTGCTGTTGTGCGTCCCACCTACACTGCCTATACGCAGAAGATCGGTGCCCAGAGTATTATTGATGCGGCCTTCGGAGAAGACTCCGATGTCCTGCAGTCGATACTTGGGAACAATGAACTTGCTGCAGGGTATGCAATCCCCGTTGATGTCGGAGTGAATATCAATGGTCCGATCGGTATGAAACTGAGTGCTGTAGCGCGAAACCTGAACGGGAATTATACGATGAACAGATATGCCGAGGCTGGAACCTGGGTGAATGAAATGGCTGAGATGGCAGGTGCGGAAGCGGTCTATGAAGGCACTTCCACTGATCCCGTTGGCTATACCATTGAAGTTCCCTGGACACTCGATCTCGGATTCGGATGGGTTGTTCCCCTCGGTGGATTCTCCGGTATCATGAGACCGACACTCTCAGTCGATCTGGTCGATGTGGTTGCTCTCAGCGAAGAGTCTGCAGCCAATCCTGATGCAGTGTGGGATCACCTGGTTGCAGGAGCTGAAGTGAAACTCCTTTCAATGCTGGATGCACGAGTAGGTCTGAACAAGGGCTATATCTCGGTCGGAGCCGGCGTTGATCTCCTGCTGTTCCATATTGATGCAGCCTACTACTGGAGAGAGTTCGGAGTGAATATCGGTGACAGACCGATTGACGCACTGACAGTCCGCTTCAATCTTGGGATTGACGGCTGATCGTAATTCTCTCACAAACGAATGAACCTTCGAGGCTATGTGTTTCGAAGGTTCGTTTTTTATGGTACACTCTCATAACTCAACCGATCCAAGGAGATGTCGAGTGGATATGATGAAACTTCGAGGAGCTGTCATGGAGTATGAATGGGGAGACCACTCGTTCATCCCATCTCTCCTGAATATACCTGAAGATGGAAATGCGAAAGCAGAACTCTGGATGGGTGTACACCCGAAGGGAATGAATACCATTCTTGAAACCGGGGAACCCCTTTCCGACTATATAGATTCTCACCGCAGTGAAGTGCTCGGACCCTTGCATGAGTCGCGGTTCGCTCATCGTTTTCCTTTTCTCCTGAAGGTCCTTTCGCTCAATACTCCTTTGAGCCTTCAGGTGCACCCTGATGCAAGGCTGGCAGAGGAAGGATTTAAGAAGGAATCAGAAGAGAAGAGAGGACAGAAAAGCTATATCGATCCTTTCGGGAAGGATGAGGTGCTGTTCGCCCTTGAGGAGGTGACGGCCCTTGCAGGTTTGAGGGAGCTTGACGAGATACTTTCCACGTTTGAGGAGATACTTGATGAGGCTTCTGACGTCATATCCTCCTGCGAGGATACCCGTTGTATGCTCACTACACTCTTTAACCTCACTGAACCGGAAAAGACACTCCTGCTGCAGAAGCTTGCCTCCTACCTGAAAAGGAATCCCCAGTATATAGATTCTCCCTTCCTCTCTGCCAGACAGATCGCCTCGAAACTCCTTAAGCTCTACCCTGAGGATATCATGGTATTCGCTCCCTTCTTTCTCAATGTGATCCACCTGAGACCGGGAGAGGCCTTCCATGTGACCCCGGGAATGATCCACTCCTATATCTGTGGTCATGCGATAGAGATCATGAGCTGCAGCGACGACGTACTTCGCGGCGGTCTTACCCCGAAGTATGTGGATGTAAAGGAGTTTCTGAACGTCGTACATTTCGAAGTCTCCGACGGAAGGAAGGTGAGACACATAGAAACCAGTGAAACAAGCACGATTCTAGATGTGGACAGCAGTGATTTCTCACTTTTGATCACCGAATCGGGAGACTCCTCTTTCAGCGGCAGAGAGTATGTCGAGATTGCCTTGGTGCTCGAAGGAGAGGGGATCTTCAGGTACGAAGAGAGGGAACTCAGGGTAAGCAGAGGCGATATCATCCTGATCCCTGCTTCCATTCCCTGCTATGAACTGAAGCTGAACGGGAAACTGGTAACCGCCTCGGTCGGCGAAGAGGTAGATGCATGAGATATGTAGCAATAGACTTCGAGACAGCCAACAATGCGCTGACCAGCGCCTGCTCGGTCGGGCTCGCACGGATGGAGAATGGAAAGGTGATCGATACCTACTATTCCCTGATCAATCCCGCGAGCAGCTATTTCTCTCCGTTCAATATCTCGATCCATGGAATTCATCCGGAGGATGTTGTTGATGCACCCACCTTCAGGGATATCTGGCCTGATATGCTGATGTTCATAGACAATGACCTGCTTATCGCACACAATGCCCCGTTTGATATCGGGATAGTCAAGGCTCTTCTGACCCACTATGACCTGGCCGTCCCCCCCCTCAACTATGCTGATACCGTTCGAATCGCCAGGGTCTCCTTCCCTGAGCTCCCCAACCATAAACTCACGACCATTTCCGCCCACTACGGGTTCGATTATGAAGCCCACCATGCCCTTGATGATGCGGTGAACTGCGCGAAGGTATTTCACAGGGCCTGCCCTCTCGAGGATGAACAGGAGGTCGTAGACCACTTTCTCTCTCTCGGGATCAGGTTTCAGAGACTGAGGGGAGGGTATGCTCCGCAGAAAGTGGAGAAGAAGGATACACAGAGTCAGTCGCTATTCTAGGGGCGCTCTCTCAATTGAGAGCTCCCGGTATGCTCATACTCTCAGCTGCACACGTAGGTCGGGTCTGCAATCTTCTTTTCGTGTTTTCTTACTTCGAAGGTGCATTCCGACAACGAATAGGTATCTTTGCTGTTTTTATTGAACCTCACCTTCCCGAATATGAATTCAATCTTCATAGGAACCGTCACTGTTGTCAGATCGGAACACAGTCCAGCCTTTTCCTTCGGTGCATACAGCATCTCATTTCCCTCAGGATCGGTAACGAGGACGGAATTCGTTGTGGTGCTCAGCGCTGTTACGCCTCCCTGAGGATCGAATTTCAGTGAATTGACGTCTCCTGCCATGCCGAGAGGGTCGTTGTCATAGGCGGCTATCACACCGATAGCAGTAGGTACTTCGAACGGCCGTGCCGGTTCCACCGACTTCACCGAACCGTCTTCGTACAATGATAGGCCAACCCGGATCGGAACCTTTCCGACCGGGGTATCGGCGTTGATGACTTCCTGCGGCCACAAGGTCACACTTCTCACCTCACCTGTCCTGTAGAAGGTGATACTGATCATTTTCGCCTTGATCTCTCCGCAGGAGAGAGGGAGTGAGAGATCTTTGCTCAGAGCGTATTCATCTTTTTCTCCCCAGTAGCCACTGAGTTTCCCGTTCAGGGGAAATACCTTCTTCAACGTCTCATCATCGTGAAAGATGACCATCTCTGCCGACATGTTTCCGTACCGGGTTTCAATGAAAGCCGCCTCCTGAAGGGGTGCTTTTCTGATATTCCCGTTCTCATAGAAGAAGGAGGGTTTCAGAGCCTGTCTTCCGTGTTCTTCCACGGCGTACTGGGGAATGATAGTGCCTGAGGGGGTGCGGATCTCAAACCGTTCGGTAAAGATCATGGATGACGGCGATCCTGATGGATGGGTTTCCAGATTCTGGTAACCGTTGATTGTTCCATACCTGGTTTCAAGTGTACTCATATCGGATACATCTCCAATTGATTACAGGAACGGCAGCCTCTTCACTGGTGAGGGAGGTTCCCGGCGTTCATGATATACAGGCGAGTGCGGAAGTGCCTGTACCTTCAAACCAATATAATGGTTGGAATTATAATGTAATACAAAAGTTTGAAACAGCTTCAGAGTCGATTATTTCCTGCACGAATCACGATATTTTCAGAGTGTTTAGCAGATTCCTGTTATACCGTCCTTTTATGTAATTTGTTGTTAAAGGTGTTGAATATAATTTTTTTTATAATCGATATAAAAAACGAAGGAACAGGTTGCTCACTTGCCGTTACAATGGTATCATCTTGTATACCAAAATACTCGATAATCGGGAGGACTGTATGGATCTGAAAGGTTCAAAGACAGAGAAAAACCTGCAGGACGCGTTCGCAGGTGAGTCAATGGCTCGCAATAAATATACCTACTGGGCTGGCGTGGCGAGAAAAGAAGGATATCAGCAGATTGCAAGTATCTTTGAAGAGACAGCTGACAACGAAAGCATGCATGCAAAGCTTTGGTTCAAGGCGCTCCAGGAAAGCGGTGAGCTCGGTGATACCGCGAGCAACCTCAAAGATGCTGCAGCCGGTGAACACTATGAATGGACTGACATGTATGCCACAATGGCTGAAACCGCAAGAGAAGAGGGTTTCAAGAAGATCGCTGCTCTGTTCGAAGGTGTTGCAAAGATTGAGAAGGAACACGAAGCACGTTACCTTTCTCTCCTGAAGAACGTTGAAGACGAGAAGGTTTTTGAGAAGGAAGATGAACAGGTATGGAAGTGCCGCAAGTGCGGTCACATCTATGTGGGACCCAAAGCTCCTCAGGTCTGTCCTATCTGCGCACATCCCCAGGCTTACTTCGAGCTTGTCTCAAAGAACTATTAATTCCTGTTTCACCGGGAATGAAAGAAGAGGGCTTATGGCCCTCTTTTATAATGCTCTCAGCTTTGTTTTCTCTGCGGAGGTGTGAATCCTGATATCATGTTCAGCCGGTCGATGATGGGAAGGTGCTGAGTACACAGTTTCTCGCACTTGCCGCAGGCAATGCATTTTGCAGCCTCTTCCTGTTTCACTCCCCAGTGCATCTTCATTCTGTTCAGGACAGTCTTCTCCGTATCACCCTTCTCTGTATCGCCGAGAAGGTGAAGGTTGAAGGAATCCATCAGTGCGGGAATAGGAATCTCTTCGGGGCAGGAGTCGCAGTACCGGCAGCCGGTACAGAGTGAGTTCATCTCATCCTTCAGATTGGAGGACATCTCCTCCAGATAACTATCTGATACCTCTCCCAGATTCTCTGTCGCTTTGACTGCCTCGTCCACTTCATCGGGGTGAGAGAATCCGACAAGGGCTACTGTCGCCTTTCTCTGAGCGAGGATGAACCTAAGGGCACTGACGACTATCGATTCATCTCCGTTTTTCAGGAAGGAGAAGAATTCCGGGTGAGAGGGGATGATTCCGCCCGAGAGGGGATTCATGGTGACTATTCCCATGCCCGCTGCGGCACCTGCATCGATACCTTCCTGCCGGTAGGCGAAATTGATCGCATTGTACCCGAGGGTGAATCCTTCGAAGATCCCTTCGTTGATAATCTGAGGAATCTGATCACCGGGGAGGTGGGTGGTGAAGCAAAGGTGTTTGACCAGCCCCTCTTCCTTTGCTTTGACCACTCCCTCATAGACGCCACCCGGTTTCATGAAGGTAGTATAGGTATCGAGGGTGAGGATGTTCCAGAGGTTATAGAAATCGATATAATCAAGTTTCAGCCGCTCAAGCGACTGATCGATCATTCTTCTCGCACCGTCACTGTCGGTCGCGTTCCACAGCCCGCATTTGGTCGAGACCTGGAAGGTATTCCTTTTCACCTGAGAGAAAGCTTCGCCGTAGATGCTTTCACTCATCTCGTTACAGTAGTTGGGAGCGGTATCGAAGTAGGTGATACCCTTTTCCAGTGCCCTCTGTACAATGGCGACAGCATCTGTGTAGGGATGCTCCCGATAACTTTCTTCTTTGAATCTCATGCCGCCCATGCCGATGGCCGAGACATACTCTCCTGTCTTTCCGAAAGGTCTGTAGATCATTTCTCCTCCATGAAAAAAGGGCCCATCAGGGCCCTTTCAGGTTGTCGGTATACCCTTGAAAAGAGTATACCATGTGTGAATTTAGATGAACAGGTTGACGTTGCTTTCGCTTGCAGCTTCCATGTAGGTTGCCACACCGCCGATCTCGACACCTTCAAGGAGTTCTTCCTTGGTGATTCCCATGATATCCATCGACATCTGGCAGGCCACCATTCTGACTCCGGCCATTCTAGCCTGTGCATACATGCTCTTCAGCTGGTCGACATTCTTCTGCTTCATTCTCTTTCTCATCAGCTTGGGACCGACACCGCCGTAGTTGATCTGTGAGAGTGCAAGCTCATCCATGCTTCCCGGGATCATGGATGAGAACATCTTGCCCATGAAATCCTTCTTGACCTTTGCGGTATTCTTCTTTCTCAGGACGGTAAGGCCCCAGAAGGTGAAGAAGAGGGTGACATTCTTTCCGGAAGCGGCGGCGCCGTTTGCAAGGACGAAGGATGCAAGGACTCTGTCCATATCGTTGCTGAAGACAACCATAGTCGATCCCTTCAGCGGAGCAGCTGACCCACCCTTTGCAGGGACTTCAGCTCCGCCCTTTTCGATCATTGCTTCGATCTTTCCGTCGTTCATCTCAAGACTCATCAGGCGGTTGCCTGTCATCTTGACCCACGACTGTACGTCACGGTTGAATCCGGGGTCGGTGGCAACGATACGAAGGACATCTCCGGTGCCGAGTGCGTCCATCGACTTCTTGAGAGAGAGGATCGGGCCGGGACACTGGAGGCCGCAGGCATCGATGAGAGCGATCTCTTCAGTCTGCTTGTGACGTGGTGATCCGTCCTCTTCAAGAGCGTTCATGCTTACATGTGATACAGGAGGCTCGGCAGGATTTCTCAGTGCTTCCTGTTCGAAGGCAACTGCATGGTAGGTGCTGTACCCTCCTGTGAGGTTGTAGACATCGGTATATCCATTGAGGCGGAGCATTCTTTCAGCAAGGTAGCCTCTCAGTCCCATGGCACAGTTCACGATGACAGGTCTGTCCTTCGGGATATCGGAAAGGTGACTGCGGATCTCGGTGTGAGGGATGTTCACAGCTCCTTCGATCGCTCCGAGACCGAATTCCTCTTCGCTTCGTACATCGAGGAAGAATGCATTCTTCTCTCTCATCTCTTCGAGACGATCCCAGGTGATCAGCCGTGTGAACCCGTCTTCGATGTTCTCTGCAATGAAGCCGAGCATGTTGAGAGGATCTTTAGCTGAAGAGAAGGGAGGTGCGTAGGCCTGTTCAAACTCTGCGAGGTCGTGGATCGTTCCACCCTTCTTGATATAGGCGGCAAGGACATCGATTCTCTTGTCCACACCATCATACCCTACAGACTGTCCGCCGTAGATCTTTCCGCTCTCTTCATCATAGAGCACCTTAACAGCAAGGGAGAGTGAGCCGGGGTAGTACCCTGCATGGCTTCCGCCGTGAGTGATGATCTCCCTGTAGGGAATCTCAGCCATCTTGAGCTGTTTGCCGGTCATACCGGTTGAACCTGCGGTCAGCTGGAATATCTTTGCGATGCTTGTAGCGATCGTACCTTCGTAAGGTCTGCATGAGCCTTTCACGATGGAGGTCGCACAGAGTCGTGCCTGCTTGTTCGCAGGACCTGCGAGGGGTACTGTGACACCGGCACGGGTGAAGGGGGAGGGGAACTCGATTGCATCACCGACAGCCTTGATGCTCGGGTCGCTCGTATTGAACTGGTTGTCGACGATAATTGCTCCGTTTCTTCCGAGAGTAAGACCTGCATCATGCGCGATCTTCGTGTCGGGACGTACGCCGATGGAGAGAATGACGATATCTGTGGTGATGACCGTACCGCTTGAGAGTGTTACCTTGAGTTCACCCTTCTCTCTTTCGAAACTCTGTACTCCGTCTTTGAGGAAGAGGTGGATACCCATGTCTCTCATGTGCTGCTGGACCAGCGAAGCCATATCGTAGTCGATGACATTCATCACCTGCTCGAGAGCCTCTACAAGAGTGACCTGAAGGCCGCGCTCTTTCATGTTCTCAGCCATTTCAAGACCGATGAAACCGCCTCCGACAACAACAGCTCTCTGCGTCTTCACGCTTTCCAGTTTCGCTACGATTGCATCAATGTCACTGACAGAACGGAGAGAGAAGATTGAAGGATCGTCGATTCCGGGGATCCGGGGTCTCATGGGAGCTGCACCCGGGGAAAGGACGAGGTTGTCATAGTATTCCTGGAACTCTTCACCGCTCTCAAGGTCTTTGACGGTGACGAATTTTTCTTCCTTGTTGATGGAGAGAACTTCATGTCTGACCTTTACGTCAACGTTGAAGACTTCCTTGAACTTTTCGGGAGTGACGACGAAGAGTCTTGAACGCTCTGTGATCGCTCCTCCGGCGTAGTAGGGGAGTCCACAGTTTGCATAACTGATGTGTTCTCCCCGTTCGAACATGATGATCTTGGCATCTTCATCAAGCCTTCTCAGTTTTGCTGCGGTACCGGCGCCTCCGGCGACACCTCCCACGATTACATAGGTTTTCATGAGTTATCTCCTGTTGCTGTCTCCAGCTTTTGTATTGCTTCTATAAGATAGGATGGAATGGTAATGGTAAGGGCATGGAGCGTATCTGTGAGCTCCTTTCCTTTTGCAGTGACATGTACCGTCACTGAACGGCGGTCTTCTTCACTCTGAATGCGTTCGATATAACCCTTCTGGGAAAGGGAATCAAGTATCCTTGTCATTCTTGAAGGACTGAGCACCATCTCTTTGGCCAAGGTCGAAGGATCGTTTCTTCCCTTGTAATGCTGGCAGAGACAGAGTGCCTCGTTCAGTGAAAGATCTGTTTCCTCTTTCACCTTCTCCTCAATGACTTTCAGGTCGGCAAGTATTGTTCTGATGCTGCAGAGATCTATTTCCACGCTTGATTTCCTTTATTATTTGCCTTGGGCAATTATTTACACGAGCAACTATATTGAAAAGTTTTAATCGAGTCAATATTATCGATTAAAAATTATCTGAATAATTTTCGAATCATAATTTGCATTTACCGAACCGATTAGGTATATTTGAATTGATATTAAATAATTGGAAACAAAGGGGTGTAATATGCTAAATGATACCGTAGTGAAACTATTGAATGAACAGGTGAACAAGGAATTCTATTCCGCCTATCTCTATCTTGATATGGCGAACTACTATGCAAAGGAAGGTCTTGACGGATTCGAGAACTGGTTCATGATCCAGGCTCAGGAAGAGAGAGACCATGCGCTGCTGTTCAGGCAGTATATCCTGAACAACGGGTACGAAGTGAAGATGGGAGCGATTGATGATCCCTATGCTGAGTACAAGAGCTACAAGGAGCCTCTCGAGGAAGCACTCAAGCATGAGCAGTATGTGACTGCATCGATCAACGATATCTATACTGCTGCCCAGGCTGCGAATGACTACAGAACGATTCAGTTCCTGGAGTGGTTTGTGAAGGAGCAGGGAGAAGAGGAGATGAATGCTGAGGATAATATCCGCAAATTCGAACTCTTCGGTGAAGGCAAAGGGCTGTACATGCTTGACCAGAAGCTTCAGGCAAGAGTCTATACAGCACCCTCACTCGTTCTCTGACTCTCAGCTTACATCATTACAAAAAAAGGATCAATCACTTTTTCTGTGGGATGAAGTTATGGAGTATCAAAGAATAGGAGAAGAGGAAAAAGAGGGTGTTGCGATTGCATAAGAAGGGGCCATCCCTGTATTGTTAAGTTACCAAACAAAAACGTACAGGAAGACAGCCCCGCATGCAATATATCATGTTCCCCTCAGGATTGGTAGGCTTTACCAACGACAAGACTGAAATAGTACAGACCACGACAGACAGAGAGATGTACCTGCTTTACGGGCAGTTGGAAAGCAGTGTAGATCAATGCTCTTGTCTTCATTGCGGCACGCATATGCATATCCAGGGCAGTTATGAGGTTACTCTCAGACACCTATGCTTCGGACATCGAATGAGCTGCCTGAGGTTTACAAAACTCCGGTACCTATGCCCATTATGCCGAAAGACGAGGATGCAGGAAGTCCCTTTTCAAGCTCAAGGACATAGAATCAGCGTAGAGTTACTGACCTATACAAAGGATCTACTGGCTTATGGACTTACGAACAAAGAAGTTGCATACCTGACCGGTCTTGGCAAGAATACCGTCAAAAATATTGACCTACAGCGACTTAAGGACCGTTACACCATAGATGGCACTCGCCTGATCAAACCTGAGAAGCAGGCGAGAATTCTGGGTATAGACGAGTTTAAGCTTCACAACGGACACCAGTATGCGGTAGTGATCATCGACATGGAGAGCGGACACATCCTATGGCTGGCGCATGGGAAGAAGAAGGCCTCAGTGCATGCTTTCATCGACCATGTCGGTGAAGAATGGATGGACGATGTCGAGGCTGTTGCCTGCGATATGAACAGCGATTTTCAGGAAGTCTTCGAAGAGCGCTGCGCCCATATTCAGCCTGTCTTTGATCACTTTCATCTTGTCCGCAATTTCAATGACAAGGTAGTGGGGCAGATACGTAAGGACGAACAGAAAAGACTGATTGCCGAGGGTGACCTGGAGGGAGCCAAGTCACTCAAGGGATGCAAGTACATCCTCGCCTCTTCGAAGCAAACCCTTGCAAGGAAAGATGAAAATGCAGGAAAGGTCATCAACGAAGGCTCATCCCTATTCAGCAGGGAACCCTATGTCCTCAAAGGTGGGCATCTGGACAAGTATGAGGAGCTTCTCAGTCAGAACAAGCTTCTGTTCACCCTGGATTTGATCAAGGAAAAGCTCAGCGGAGCCTATAAGATGACCGATGAACCATCCATGGCTAAAGCTATTTCTGAAATCATGGATATGTGCTGGAGTTCCAAGAACTCCCACCTGCGGTGGTTCAGAAGATTACTGGATAATCACTTTGAAGGAATAATCGCTCACGCCACGTATGCGATCTCTTCCGGTAAGATTGAGGGTGTCAACAACCGAACGAAAACCTTACGGAGAAAAGGCTATGGGTATGCTGATGATGAATACTTCTTCCTCAAGCTCTTTGGGGCTAGCAGGAAGACCTACGTCAGGAACCCCGTCGCTCACAGAATCCCACAAAATTTATGATTGAACCCAAAAAAAAGACTGGTACAGGTTATCCCGATACCAGTCTTTTTTTACACACGGAGTATGACTTATACTTCAGCCTTCCAGAGACCGTGGAGGTTACAGTATTCGTATACTTCCTTGATGTCTGCACCGCAGAACGTTGCCTGAGGCTTGTCAGCAGGAGTGAGGTCCACTCTCTGAATGCCTTTGTCTGTGACAGCTGCAATGAACTGGATGTAGTGTTCTTCAGTCATCGGGTGTTCTACTGAACCGACGGTGACGGTGATCTTGTCTCCAGCCTTCTCAACAACGGGGACGTGCTTTTCGGTAGCTGCATCAGTTGTATTTGCGACCAGTTCACCCATGGGTTCTCCACAGCAGATAACCTTGACACCCTTGTCTACTACTTTCTCGATAATATTTCCGCAGTGTGCACAGCGATAAAATGTTACACTCATTCTTTGTACCTCCAGATAGGATTTAATAATAATAGTGTATCCTAAAGTCTTCATAGAGTGAAGAGTTTTTCTTTACCTAAATAAATAAAATAATTATATATCTGTAATAGTAATAAATACGAGTCTTATCTTTTTACCTTATGAAAATATATATAATTTTCATAAAATATCTTGACTTCAAGATAAATATAAGTATATTTATGATATGTCTTGAATTCAAGATATAAAAGGAGCTTGTATGAAACAGCAGGAACTGAAGATTGTTATTGCATTATCGAGAGCGTACCGGTCGCTCAACGATGCGATAGAGAAGAGCTTAAAGGGATACGGTATCTCTTTGAGTGAATTCGGTGTTCTTGAGTTTCTCTATCATAAAGGCGCTCACCCTGTACAGGAAATAGCTCAGAGAATTCTGGTGACCAGTGGGACTATCACCTATGTGATAGACAAGCTGGTGAAAAAGGATCTGGCAAAAAGAAGACAGTGCACCGAAGATAACCGAAAATACTATATCGATCTGACAGAGAAGGGAAAGAATCTTATAGCACAGATCTTTCCTCTCCATGAAGAGCACCTGAAAACGATGTTCTCAGAGATCGATGAAACAGAGAGGGAAAGACTCATAGAGGATCTTTTCCGGTTACATAATTCAATTGTCGCTCACGGGCAGGTCCCCGGTGGCAGCGAATAAGGAGACACACAATGAACCACCCATTTTACGAAACAATAAAAAAAAGAAGGAGTATGTATTCTCTGGAGAAATCTTCCCCGATTTCGGATGAGAGAATCAGAGAGATACTTGAGTTTTCACTGATCCATACCCCTACCGCATTCAATTCACAGAGCGGAAGGGCCGTCCTTCTTCTCAATGGGGAGCATGATGAGCTCTGGTCAATGGCATCTTCAGCCCTGAAAGCGATCGTCCCTCCCGATGCATTCCCTGCAACAGAAGAGAAGATCAATATGTTCAGCGGCGCTTACGGTACTGTCCTGTTCTTTGAGGACTCTGAAGTGATTGAGAATCTGCAGTCTTCCTTCCCTGCCTACAGCGGGAATTTCCCTCTCTGGTCTCTCCAGTCCTCAGGGATGCTTCAGAACAACATCTGGTCATCGTTTTCACTGGAGGGAATAGGAGCCTCTCTGCAGCACTATAATGAACTGATCGAAGCTGCAGTGAAGGAACGTTGGAACATTCCATCTACATGGAAGCTGATTTCCCAGATGCCGTTCGGGACTCCGTTGGAGAATCCTGGAGAAAAGGAGATCTCTGATGTCTCCAAGAGATTGTACGCATTCGCCTGAGGCATGTGATAGAATCCAAGGTATATGATACGAAAGTCTACGGCATATAGAAAAGATGCTGTAGACAGGTAACCCCGCCCTGACATGTTAGGTGAAGGGCGGAAAGGAGCATACGGATGAAGATAAGAAACGTGACACATATCATAGAGGGACAGCCGGCCGTAGACGGAGCAGGAGTTCATCTGATCAGAGTCTTCGGTCATGCAGAGGCAGGTTCGTTTGATCCCTTCCTTCTTCTTGATGCCTTTGACTCGACCGACCCCGCTTCTTACGTGAAAGGGTTCCCCTGGCATCCCCACCGAGGTATCCAGACGGTCACCTACCTTGTTGAGGGCAAGGTGGAGCATGGGGACACACTGGGTAATAAGGGAAATATTGAGGGAGGTGACTGTCAGTGGATGGTCGCTGGAAAGGGAATCATCCATCAGGAGATGCCTCAACCTTCTTCCCGGCTGTACGGCTGTCAGCTCTGGATCAATCTTCCTGCCGATAAAAAAATGATGGATCCTATCTATCAGGATATCCTCGATAAAGATGTCCCGTGTGTAGAGGATGAGAGTTATAAGGTAAGAATCATTGCAGGTAACTATGAGGGAAAGGATGCTTTCTTCTCTTCCGATATCGTTCCCACCCGCTATCTTGATGTCACAGTGAAGAAGAACAGTACATGGAGTATCAGCTTCGAGAAATCGAGGACGGTCATTGTCTACCTTCTTGAAGGGAAGGGGACATTCGATGAGTCAGGAAAAGCATTCACCGGTCGTCATGCGATGAAGATGGAGGGTGGAGATACCGTTCAGGTAACGACCGGGGAGGAGGAAGTGAGATTCCTGTTCCTCGAAGGTGAACCCCTGCACGAAAAGATAGCATGGGGAGGTCCCATAGTGATGAACACCCGTGAAGAGCTGAGTACAGCCTTCAGGCAGCTTGATGAGGGTACGTTCCTGAAATGAGCAGAGAGGGGGATGGGGAAGGTCTGATGTTGGAACATCCGGGTAAAAAAAAGATTGCATATCCCATCTCCCCCGATTTGGAATATGCAACCACAGAACAATGACCCAGATAAAAATCATCCAGATATCCTTATACTACCCAAGTTTATCCCATCGGTCAAGGGAGAATGTTGCCTCTATTGTATGAAAAAAGGACTGAAGCATACACCTCAGTCCTTTTGAATACCATCATGTCTGTATTCCTACAGGTCAGTGTATTCCCACTTCAGATACTTGGTCAGCGCTTCCTTGATGATCTCGGAAACATCGCCCCTTACCATTGATACGTGGTGTTCAAATCCTTCTGAACAGATATGGTTCATCACATTATCGAGGTTCGGTACATGACAGACCGCAATGCCTCCGTCCATATCATATGGATCCTCAACGAATGCTCCATGTCCGCCGTAGGCTTTGATGATGCCTTTGCTGTCGTCAGTCGATACCCTGAAATAGGTCATATCGCCTGCAGAAACCTTTCCTTTGACCGCACCGAAGCACTGTTCCTTCCCGAGAGTCGTTCCCAGGACATCGAGCTCACCGAGGGTGAGGTCACTGCCCATGAAACTCTTCGGGTAGTTGCTGCAGTGGGTACAGACACAGAGATCCTTCTCGTAATCAAAGTTGTTGTTCCAGTCAAGGAAGCCTGGAGCCTCTTCGGCTGCAAGACGGAGAATGTACATGGAAAGCGCACCTGCAACGTCCATCTCACAGGCTGAGGGGTATCCTTTCTCCCCCATCATACTCATGGTGAGACAGGTTGCACAGCCGTAGTTCTTCTCAATGCTGTCCCAGCACTGTACTGCCGTAGCATCGAGTTCGTTGTCTTCCACAAACTGTTCGATTGCCAGAGAAAGGCGTGCCTGCTTCGAAACATTCGCGCTCTTCACATGCGATTCAACGTTTCCATATGCCTTGATATCCTTGACCTTCCCGGTGACGCTTCCTTCCTCATCAGTATGCGAGTTTGCTGCGACAATGATTTCAGAGAGGTCTACAGGAACGACAGTGACCCCCGCTTTTTGAAGAAGTTTCTCACTGAAACGGACGGTCTGGAATGCGGCAGGTCTTGCTCCGACTGCTCCGATCCGTGCTTTTTTCACCCCTGAAACGACTCTGCACACAGCAGCGAAACGGGCAAGGTCCTTCTCGAACTCTTCAGAGAGAACATCGCAGGTATGGTGGGTTGTGTTTGTGAATGGGATACCGTACTGATAGAGGTTATTGCACACAGAAATCTTACCGCAGAAGGCATCCCTTCTCTGATATACATTCACCTTATCATTTTCATCGTTCGTTGCCTGAACGAGAACCGGTACATCAAGCTTCGCCATCTGAAGGGTGTTTATAATACCTATCTCATCACCGAAATTGGGGAGAGAGACGATGACTCCGTCAATTCTTTCCCTTTCCGCCTTGAAAAGTTCTGCACACGCCTTAGCGTCGTCGTACCCTTCAATAACTCCGGTTGCAGTCTTGTCAGTGTCAAGAATAACGTAGTCGTACCCTTTCTCTTCAAGGAGGGAGAGAAGGTCCTTTCTTCCCGACATGGCCAGTTCAGGATTGAAGAATCCTCTGGTCCCGACAATCACTGCGAAACATATCTGCTTCTTTTCCATTATCTTATCTCCTAATCGTTTACAGCGGGCTATTCATTTTTCAGGTAAAGAGGTGTTCCCACGATGTATAAGGAATCGTAATATGATGATTTTCATTTGTCAACGAAATAACTTTCTTTTTCTTTTGAAAATATTGGAATATTATTGAAATTATATAAACAAGGAGTAACTATTCAAATAAGAGGGGCAAGAACATTCTATCTAGGAAGAAATTGTGCTGATTTAGGCGATGACCACCTCAACACCGAGATCGATGATTCTTTCCCTGAAGGTTTGTGGAAGCCCTGCATCTGTGATGAGGACATCAACCTGGGACAGACTTCCCAGCGAAGCGATACTTGCCTTTCCGAATTTGCTTGAGTCTGCAAGAAGGAAGGTCTGGTTTGCCGACTTGATCATAGCCTTCTTCACTTCAAGGTCATTAAAGGAGGGGTAGGTGAGATCGAGTGTGTTCGCTACTCCGCCTGTGGCGAGAAAGAGTTTGTCGACGAATGCGCTTTCGAAGAAGGCGGCGGCTTTCGTTCCCGTGAGTGATAGTGTCGGGGGTTTGAACTCGCCTCCGGTGACCATCAGTTCAAAACCGGGATTAGTTCCTACCAGGAGTGCAATATTCAGTGCGTTGGTCAAGATTGTGAGGGCGTGTTTCTGTTTCACCATAGCAGCAAGTTCGGTGATGGTGCTTCCTGAATCAAGAATGATTGACTCGCCGTCATGGATATATTCCATGGCTTTCGTCGCAATCCGTCTTTTTTCTTCGACGTGGTCTGTGTGCTGAAGAGAAAGTGTACTTACCTGCTGCGACATCGTCTTCAGGTAGGCTCCGCCATGTTCACGGATGATATGACCTTCTGCTTCGAGTTTCTCTAAATCCTGTCTGATAGTTGGTTCGGTGACGGAAAACATCTCACTGAGTGTTTTTACCCGGGCACTTCCATCTTCCTGGATGAACTCCAGGATCTTCATTCTTCGTTCTGTTGCAAGCATTGTTTTTATTTCTCTTTTTTTTCTTTCTTATTCCTTCATACTAGACTCGTTTATCGGATTTGAAAAGAGAAAGGATAAAAATATTCTGAAGAATGTGCAAAAACAGCCTTTGAGAGTATATATTCCCCAGCCTTGGAGAAATTAGGTATTTGCGCAGGAAGGGGATTGTCAGGGGGAGAAGAAAGGTGGAATCGAAAATTCGATGAAAGGCTGCAGCCTACAGCGCGTGCTCTTTTGTGAGCAGGTACCGCTTCATCTCTATACCTCCTGCGAACCCGGTGAGCGATGCGTCGCTTCCAATGATCCGGTGGCAGGGGACGACGATGAGATGGGGGTTGTTATGAACTGCCTGACCGACAGCACGGAATCCTTTCGGAGAACCGACCCTCTGAGCAATCTCCTTATAGGTTGCGGTCTTTCCGTAAGGGACTTCCAGAAGGGCATGATAGACCCGTCGCTGGAAGGGTGTCCCTCTCAGGGCGATTGGTGTGGAAAATTCTTTCAGTGTTCCCTTGAAGTATGCTTCAAGCTCATCCCGCATGCTTTGTGTGAGGGAGGTTTCCTTCTTTTCAACCGAAGGAGCTTCTTCATCGCTTCTGGTGCTGTATACGTCTGTGATATAACCGTCGGATTCGATGATCGTGATGAGGAATCTGTCGATCGTGTATTGGTAATAGGATTTCATGAAAGCAGTATAGCATGAAAAAAGAGCACTGTACGTGCTCTTTTTCCAACATTCAATTTCGTGTGTTGTTTGTATTATCTCTTGAGAGCTGAGTCGATCGCTGCTCGGTCGAAACCTACGATGACCTTGCCGTTCACGTCGATGACGGGAACTCCCATCTGACCTGATTTTCTTACCATCTCCTGAGCCTTCTCGGAATTAACCGCTACATTGTACTCGGTGAAAGGGATATTGTTATTCTGGAAATAACTCTTTGCCATCTTACAGAACCCGCAGGTCGGTGTGCTATACATGATTACAGCCATATGCTGCCTCCTCTATGATCTTTATTTTTTTAATTTCTCTTCGTTACACCGATAACATAGCAACTCCTTAAGCTCAGGTCAACGAAAGAGTTGGTGACGTTGTCACCAAGGGGAGAATGGAGAATCTTGGCTTGATAAAGGGGGGCTCTTCCCTATATGCTTACATCAAAGGGTGGAGGAAGTGAGCATGATTCTGACAATCGATATCGGTACCACGAGCTGTAAGGCAGCTACCTATACACGTGAAGGCCTCTGTACCCACCATGACAGAATACTCTTCGATCCACATGCATTCACAGCAGACTCACAGAGGGTCGAGACCTATGCGATCAGTGTTGCCCTTTCGACCCTTATGGGTCACCTCGCGGAACCTGAGAAGATAGAGACGATCATCGTCACAGGCAGCGGACCATCCCTCGTTCCCGTCATCGGTGAACCCCGATTCGTTGATGGTGTGCTCCATGGACAAAGCGGTCTGACACGACTCTATCTCGACAGGAAGGCTGTACAGGAAGCTGAGAAGATATCTGAAGTGTCGGGAGCTTTTGTCGATGCCGGTTTCTTTTTACCGAAGGCGCTTCACATCGCAGAGAAAGAGAGAGAACTGTATGGGAAGACGAAGGTCTTTCTCAGTACGTATGATTATATAAACTACCTGCTCACTTCAGAGGTGAAGGCGATCAAGCATTCAAAGGATTCAGGGCGTTGGTACTATGATCATGAAATCCTTAAAAAACTTGCCCTTGATGAGAGAAAGTTCGCTGAACTTATCTACCCCGGGGATGTTGTCGGAAACATTTCCTCAGCTGCTCAGGAGGCGTTCCGCCTCTCAAACGGGGTGAAGGTTGTCGCCGGAGGCCCTGACTTCATCATTTCGATACTGGGAAGCGGGGCGGTGAGCCCCTCCCTTGTGTGTGACCGCAGCGGCACGAGTGAAGGAATCAACGTCTGCTCTGAAAAGCCGGTCGATGATGTCAGGCTGATGTCGTACCTTCACCCGGTTGAACCTCTCTATAATATAAGCGGAATCATCAACACGGCAGGAAAAGCTGTTTCGTGGGTGAAGGAGCTTCTTAATCTGGGAGAATACTCGTACGGGGCCCTGTACGAACGTATTGTCCGCCTTCCTTCTGATATTCCCCACCCCGTGTTTCTTCCCTACCTGGCAGGGGAGCGTGCTCCCATCTGGGACCCCGAGGCGAGAGGAGTCTTCAGCGGACTCAGCCTCTCCACCGATTCCTTTTCCATGGTGAGAAGCGTAGTCGAGGGAACCCTGTTCGCGGTACGCGATGTGATCGAGACGATCGAATCGTGTGATATCCCGGTGGGAAGTCTCAGGACTATCGGGGGAGGGAGCGAGTACGGTGCTCTGCAGCAGATGAAGGCCGATATCACAGGAAGGTCGGTGGGTATTCCATCAACTCTCGATGCTGAAATGTCCGGTGCCATGATCCTTGCCCAGGTATCTGACGGGTACTATTCCTCCCTTGCCGAAGCTTCCCTTGATCTTGTCTCCTTCAGTGCATGGTATGAACCCGATATGACAAAGGCCTCGATGTATGATGAGTTGTTCGCTCACTACAGATACCTGTATAATGGACTCAAGGGGAGATGGGTACTCTGAGCGCATGCATTCTGAGTACCGGTATCTGGTCTCTTTTGTATAGGTGTGATAGAGTCTGATTCACACACAACTCAAAGTTTTTGGGGAGGATCATATGAACAACAGAATGAAACATATACTCATCGCAATTCTTCTTGCGGTGCTGGTGCTGCCGGTCTTTTCGGCAGGGACAAAAGAAGTAGTTGAAGATACACATATTTCGATACTTGTATATATCACAGGAGTGACAGACGGTTCCCCTCCCTATGAGGAGATGGTCGCAGGAGCAGAGGAGTTTGCCGCTGCCCATGACGAGGTTACGGTCAAGGTCTATGAAGCCGGTTTCAATCAGGCTCAGTGGGAAGAACAGCTCACTTCACTCGTTGCCACCGGTGAATATGATATCGTTCTGGGAACGAATCCCTCCTTCCCCGAGATCTGTGAGAGAGTGGGAAATAAATTCCCTGAACAGAAATTCATCATCACCGATGCATACTGGGAAGGAAATGATCAGATCAGGACCTACCTGTTCAATCAGTATGAACAGTCTCTCTTCCTCGGCTACCTGGCCGGCCTTGTGACTACAAGCGATATGACCTATGCGAACAAAGCTCTGAAGATCGGATTCATCACTGCACAGGAGTTCCCGCTGCTGAACAAGCATATGGTTCCCGGTTTCCTTGCCGGAGCACAGATGGTCAATCCCGATATCACCCTCGATTACCGCGTCATCGGTAACTGGTATGATGCGAACAAGACCGCCGAACTTGCTCAGAGCATGATCGATAACGGTGTGGATGTCTTTGCCGCAATAGCGGGCGGAGCAGCCCAGGGGCTGTTCAAGGTCGCTCAGGATGAAGGTGCCTATATCGTCTTCCACAACACGAACGAATATGCCACCGTCCCTTCCTATATTGTCGGCTGCGGTTCCATGGAACAGAAGAAGGTCACCCTTGAGGCTCTTCAGGATGCTCTTGACGGTACGGTCGAGTACGGAAAGGCTTCTGTCGTGGGATTGAAAGAAGGGTATGTGAAATTCTTCGATGATGATCCGCTCTACGAAGCTGCACTCCCGGAATCAGTGAGAACCCAGTTTGCCCAGTTCATGAAAGGGCTGGAAGACGGTTCGATCACCTATACCATCCCCGAACTCTAGGATCTGAATAGATGAGAGAGGAATCTCTGACAGCCGCTGTCACGATGAACTCTATCGTCAAAGTATATCCTGAGACGCTCAAGAGGGCGAATGATCAGGTAGACCTGACGCTGAAGAGAGGAGAGATCCTCTCCCTGGCAGGGGAGAACGGTGCCGGTAAGAGTACACTCATGAAAATTCTCTACGGGCTCACCCCCTGTGATGAGGGCTCTCTCTTCGTGGACGGAAAACCTTTCAATCACCCTACTCCCATCGAAGCGGGTAAGCGTGGAATCGGTATGGTTCACCAGCACTTCATGCTGGTCGATGAATTCACCGTTACTGAGAATGTCATTCTCGGTGATGAATCAACATCAGCAATTGGTCTTCTCAGCAGAAAACGAAACAGGGAGAGAGTTGTCGCTCTCATCAAGGAACACCACTTTCCCATTTCTCCCGAGGCCCTGGTCTCCTCGCTCAGTGTGGGTGAGAAGCAGCAGGTGGAAATCCTCAAGATGCTGATGAGAGATATCAACATTCTGATTCTTGACGAACCGACATCCGTCTTGACTCAGGTCGAGATCGATTCCCTGTTCACCACGATACGGAAACTGCAGAGTCACGGAGTTTCGATTATCATCATCACTCACAAGCTGCATGAGATCAAAGAGATCTCAGACAGAGTAGCCATTATGCGTGAAGGGAAGATGATCGGGGTGTGGGATACTCCCAACGTGACTGAAGAGGATATTGCACGCCTTATGATGGGCAATGCCGCTGCATCTGCAGCAGAGAAGGCTGAAAACAGATTGGGCAGCAAGGCTGTCCTTTCTTTCAGGAACATCTCCCTGCTCAGGCATAACCAGGATCATCCTCTCCTTGATGATGTCACTTTCACCGTTCACCCCGGAGAGATCCTGGGCTGCGCCGCTATCAGCGGAAACGGTCTGGGACAGCTTGAGAACATTCTTCTCGGAAAACTTCCCGTCAGTCATGGTGAAATTTATTATCATGATGAGGTGCTCACAAGTATTCACCACACCGCGGCGACACGGGCCAAGGGTATTCCGTTCGTTCCCAGCGACCGTCTCTATACCGGCTGCTCCCTTTCAGCGAGTGTCTCCGAGAACGTGATTGCCACCTCGCGCAAGCGATTCTTCCCCCCGTTCAAGGTGAAGACAAAAGAGATAGAGTCTTACACTTCCACACTTATTTCCACCTACCAGGTGGCGGCAACCCCCTCAGCTCCTATCGGTACGCTGAGCGGAGGCAACATACAGAAAGTGATTCTCGCACGAGAGATCGAGAGAATCGAGGACCTCCTCATCTGCTGTGAACCAACCTGGGGGCTTGATGTCAATTCCACAGGTTCGATCCACCGTCAGATTGTGGACCTCAGGAACAGAGGAATAGGAGTGCTTCTCATATCGAGCAACATAGATGAGATTCTCTCCCTTTCCGACAGACTTCTTGTGTTCAGCAGAGGTCAGATATCTGCGCGCTTCAGCTCTTCTGATATGAGTGGACTCACCAAGGAAATCCTTTCTCCCTATCTTCTGGGGAAAAAGAGCATGGAGAGGAGAGCATGAGAACGATTGAACGCTTTTCAGCCATAGAATACTTCTTCCGCTCCTTCTTCGGTATCCTCTCGATCATCCTTCTCTCTCTTTTGATGCTGATCGGGGCTATTTTCATCCTCAGTGAGGACCCTGTGAACAGTATCGTCAGTTTCTTCTCCGGTCCCTTCAAGTCCCTCTATGCAATAGGGAATATGATCGACCACGCAGTCCCTCTGGCAATCGGCGCTATCGGTGTTTCGCTGGCAATGAGGTCGGGGAACATGAATATAGGAGGAGAGGGGCAGATCTATGCCGGAGCTCTTGTGACCACGGTCATTGCACTTGCCCTCCCGGGATGGGGAGTTGCGGGAATCCTGATAGCTGTTCTTGCCTCGATGGTTGTTTCCGGTTCGGTGGCGGGATTCAGCGGATATCTGCGGGAAAAATGGCATACCAGTGATCTGATCACAACCTTCCTTCTTTCCAATGTCATCATCCTGATAGTCGATTACCTGATAGCCTATCCCTTCGTCGATCCAGAAACCAATCTGATCAGTACCCGCTTTGTCGATCCCTCCTACCGTCTTCCTATCATCTTATCTCCATCGCAGCTCAATATCTCTCTTTTCATAGCCCTTGTCATTGTGATCATAGCCCAGCTCTTTCTTTACAGGAGCAGGACAGGTTTCGAACTGAGAATGTTCGGGGACAGCGAAGACTTTGCCCGCTACGCGGGAGTGAGCAGCAGGTACTACAGGATCATGCCCATGGGAGTGAGCGGAGCGATGTACGGACTGGGCGGCTCACTTGCCATACTGGGAACCTACCATGCGGCGATCAAGGGATTTTCTGAAGGGATGGGCTGGAACGCCCTCCTTGTTGCCCTCATCGCCCGTTTCAAGCCTGCGGCGGTCGTACCAGCAGCCCTCTTCTTCTCCTTCATTGATGCGGGGGCGAAGAGTGCGATGTTCTATTCCGATGTCACCTATGAAATATCCTATATCGTCCAGGCGGTTATTTTCTTCCTGATCTCTTCCAGGGTTCTTCAGCGCATCGCGCTGGGAAGGAGGAGAGTATGATGCACACACTCACCTCACTGACAGTGAGTGCTCTTACGATCATGGCACCGCTCCTGCTTGCTGCGACCGGTGGACTGTTCACCGAACTCTCGGGAATGCTCAATATCGCACTGGAAGGGATGATGCTCGTGGGAGCGTTTGCCTCGATAGCGGGAGTCTATCTCACCGACTCTCTGGTCGCAGGACTGCTGATCGGCATGGGAAGTGCTCTCATTCTTGCATCGATCATAGCCGCAGTCACCCTCTTTTTAAAGGCCAATGTCTTTATTACAGGTCTGGCGGCGAACCTCTTCGCAGCCGGCATGACAGTGATCATTTCTTTTCATCTTTTTGGAAACAGGGGGGTCGTCTCTTTTTCCAACCTCAGGGAACTCCCCATCATCTTAGAAAGCTATGCGGACAGACTGCCTCTCATCGCAGGCTACCACCTGCTCACCTATATGTCACTCATTCTGCTCGTCGTGGCCTGGGTTATTCTGTATCGGACACCCTTCGGGATGAGACTTCGCGGGGTAGGGTTTCATGAGAAGGCACTCCTGTCTCTCGGGCTCTCCCCGAAGAAGTACCGGTTCATAGCGTTCATGTTCTCAGGGGTATACAGCGGTCTGGCAGGTGCTGCCCTCTCGCTCCATCTCGGCTCGTTCGTCCCGAACATCACCGCGGGGAGAGGATGGATCGCACTCGTGGCGATATTCCTTGGTCAGAGAAGACCGGCAGGCATTCTCGCCGCCGCCTTCATATTCGCCTTCTCCGAAGCTTTTTCGAACTATGCGCAGGGAGCATGGAACGTACCTTCCGACTTCCTCCTTGCCATTCCCTATGCGATATCGCTGTTCGCCATCATCTTCTACTCAGTCTTCGAGACACGGAGGAAGAGGGTCGAGTACAGGAAGGGAAGGTAACACCTATTTCCTCCAGAAGGTCGTGCAATCCCTTTTCTCTTCGATATTGTAGGTGATCATCTCCTTGAGGAGTTCATAATTCACTTCCTGTGTGTTCTCAATCTTCCACAGCAGCTTACCGTGCGAGTACCCGGCATCTTTGATCCTTTCAAGGAACTCCTCAAGTCCCGCCTTCTCGTTCGATACAGAGATATGGTTCTTCGCCGTGGAGAATCCTATAATAAAGGTGCCGTGGTCGGTGAACATCGGCTGGTTCCACGCGATTCTTCTTTGAAGTTGGGGGAAGGTCTCGCTGATCCAGGAGAAGATCTGTTCGAGGCGGCTTCTCTGTCCGTTGTCAGTGAGTGTATCAAGGTATTCGGTAAAATTATTCATATTATCACTTCCTTTTTGGTAGTAATAATATACTCCCGGTGAAACTGACAGGCAAGAGGAATGTTACCGGGGGATATCTGATCCTGCTATGGTTCCCGGACTCAGGTTGAGAGCATTCGCCTTTCCGCAGGCGATTCCTATTTCCACGCTCCGGGTAAGGGCATACCCGCTGTGGATACCGTAGGCAAGACCGGCGGTGAATGAGTCTCCGCACCCGATCGTATTGACCGGAGTGACAGCCTCGACAGCTGTCTCGACGACCTTTCCCTGTTCAAGAGAAAACACCGCTTTTGATCCCTGGGTAAGCACCGTCGATACCCCGAACTCCTTCTCGAGTGAAATCATCTTATCCTTGACCGCCTCAAGGATTCTCTCGTCAGTCTCATGTTCCTTGAAGGTGAACTCGGGGAAGAGGGTTTCAGAGAATTCCTTCAGATTGGGTTTGATCACCGAAGGGCCATAGGGAAGGGATCGAAGCAGGTCCTCCCCTTTCACATCGAGTATGACCAGCTTCCCCTGTTTCACTCCCTGTTCAACCATCCATGGGATGATATCTTCCTTGTACCCGGCAGCTTTGGTTCCGCTGATGGTGATGGTATCCACTTCATCGAGGGAAGCGAGGAAGAGGGTGCGTACCTGGTCATCTGTCTCCTGGGAGACCGGTTTCGCCTCCTCGACAATCTCTGTCACCGTATGTTTTTCTGAATTGATCAGTGTGTAGCACAATCGTATTTCGCTCTTTGAATCAGCGAGGCTTGCCCTGATTCCGTCAGAGGACAGCATCGAGCGGAAGGTCTCCTGGAAGAGGCCTCCGGCATGAGATAGGTGGATGGTCTCAGCGCCGAGTTCTGTAAGAACGCGTGCGGTGTTCGCTCCCTTTCCTGCAACACTGAAGAGGTAGCGGTCACTCCTGTTCACCTCATTTTCCCAGAGGTGTTTCAGGACGATGGTCTTCTGCATGACCGGATTCAATCCTACAGCGAGCACTTTCTTCTCATTCATGGTGAGCCTCCACAGATTCGGACGTTATGAAATAGTGCCTTGCAAGAGGGGTTAAGTCAACAGGGGAAAAAGAAAACGAAGAGAGTGAGCATCTGGAATCGGTCTTGAATTTCTGCTACCCTAGTCTGCAATACACATCTATGGAAAGAGAAAGAGGAGAACCTGAATGAATCTGATTCTGTATGTGATCACAGCACTGCTTCTTATCGTCTCGTTTATCAAGGACAGACAGAAGACAAAGAAGGCGCTGAAGAAGGCATGGAAGTCCTTTGAGAATATCCTTCCTCAGATCCTCGTTGTTCTCCTTTTTGTCGGAGTGCTGCTCACTGTTATGGACACTGAAACAATCGTGAAGGTCATTGGTGCTCAGTCGGGCTGGCTCGGAGTGGTCATTGCATCGGTTGTCGGTTCTGTAACCCTCATTCCCGGTTTCGTGGCCTTTCCCACTGCAGCAATGCTCCTTGACGGGGGTGCGGGGTATGTGCAGATTGCAGCCTTCGTCTCTACACTGATGATGGTCGGCATCGTGACGCTTCCGGTCGAGACGGTCTACTTCAGTAAACGACTCGCGATCTACAGGAACTCACTTGCTTTCATCTTCTCCTTCCTGGTGGCAGCTGTCATCGGCTATGTGGAGGCGCTGGTATGAAGGCAATTGCGAAAAAATATCGGAACCTCCTTCTCTTCATCCTTGTCATGGGAGTCATCTCATTCTTCAATATCGCATTCACCAGGTCCGTTCTCGATGTCACAGCAGTGCAGCTGAAGGAGCTTCTCCTCGTTGTTCCCCCGGTCTTCATTCTTCTCGGACTCCTTGATGTCTGGGTCCCCAGGGAGACGATGGTCAGGTTCATGGGAGAAGGATCGGGAGTGAAAGGAATAGTCCTTGCCTTCCTTATCGGATCGGCTGCCGCAGGCCCTCTGTACGGAGCGTTCCCTGTGGCCTCTGTCTTTATGAAGAAGGGTGTCACCTTCAGGAATGTACTCATATTCCTCGGTGCGTGGTCGACGACAAAGGTGCCGATGTTTCTCTTCGAGCTCACATCTCTCGGAGCACCTTTTGCCGTTACCCGTCTTCTGATCGATATCCCGGGAATTATAGTGATTGCCTACATCCTCTCGAAGCTCATATCGAAAGAGGAGATAGAAGCTATGTACGCAAAGGCCCAGCAACGCTGATACTCACCTCGATACACGGTCGTTCAAGAGGGAAGGACCGATATACACAGAATTCACATAGGAATTCAGTCTCCGGTACAGGTGTTTCTCTTCACAATAACATTCATTCTGTATTATAGTGCTTGAACACAATTGTCTCATCTCTGAAAAGAGATGAACACAGGAAGGAAAAAACCATGTACCGAAAAGAGATTAAAGTAACCGATGCAACGATCCGAGACGGCGGGCTGATCAATAAATGGCAGTTCTCCCATGACCTGGTGAGGAAAGTCTTTCTTGCCGTGAACCGCTCCGGAGCAGACTATATGGAAATCGGTTATCGCGCTTCGAGGAACATGTTCGATCCGAAGGTCTTCGGTCCCTGGAGATTCACCACCGATGAAGATGTGAGAAGAATCGTTCAGGACACGCCGCTCAACATGAAACTCGGAGTCATGGTCGATATCGGAAGAGTTGAACTCGATGACATCGCTCCCTGCGAAGAGAGTCCCCTTGATTCAATCAGAGTCGCAACCTACCTCCACGACATTGACAAGGCCATCGACCTTGCCAACCACATCCATGAGAAGGGATACGAATCATTCATCAACATCATGGCTATCTCTGCTGTGAACGATTACGACCTGATCGAAGGACTCAAGCAGGTCGAAGCCGAAACCAATGTCACTGCAGTGAATATCGTTGACAGCTACGGCGCCCTCTGGTCTGAAAGCGTTCACCACCTCGTTGACATCTTCTCAAACAACCTGAGTAAGAAATCGATCGGTTTCCATGCGCACAACAACCAGCAGCTTGGTTTCGCGAACACCATCGAAGCTATCAGAAAGGGAGCGAACTACCTTGATGCCACTATCTCAGGAATCGGAAGAGGAGCAGGCAACTGTCCTCTCGAACTCCTCCTCAGCTTCCTGAAGAATCCGAAGTACTCTCTTGAACCCATCCTTGAAATCCTTGAAAGCGAGTTTCTTGACCTTCGCGAAGAGATAGAGTGGGGCTACCTCATTCCCTACATGATCACAGGTATCCTCAATGAACACCCACGGCCGGCGATCGCTCTCAGACAGGATAAGGCGAACAGGGATAAGTACGCTGAGTTCTACAGGAGTATGACCACTCCCGAACCCATAGAAGACTAAAGAAGAACGAATTCTTCGCAGATATGTATCTCCTTGATACGAGAGAGCTCTTCCTGAAACTGATCGGGAAGAGTTTTTCTATCGTATGGAATACAGGATCTTTCCTGCCTCTCATGGAGAGATTATGGCTATATAGCCAAAGGGTTTTTCGGTTTCAAAAGCTGGTCTATACTGAACCGGCAGAGAATGGAGGAGAAAAAGAGGTTATGGATTTTGTTCAGCTTGAGCTCACAATCAGTCGCATGAAAGAGATGGTTGAATTGTACAATGATACAGCTGATACCCGTCCCTCTATTATTCAGGAAGCGATCGAAGATTCTCTGGTAAAGAGATTTGATTATACCCTTGAAATGGCATGGAAGAGCTGCAAGCGGTATCTCAGCGAGGAAGGGGTTGCAGATGCGGCGACGGGAAGTCCAAAGTCGATCATGAGGATTGCAGCCGAAGTCGGACTCATTGAGAACGCTGAACCC
Organism: Sphaerochaetaceae bacterium; assembly: GCA_963677695.2. Taxonomy (GTDB): domain Bacteria; phylum Spirochaetota; class Spirochaetia; order Sphaerochaetales; family Sphaerochaetaceae; genus SABI01. Next base: position 1,678,546 of record CAXXUJ010000001.1, read on the forward strand.
TGGATGCATTATATTACGGCAAGGCAGAGTACTGCACACGATTATTCGGCGGAAAAAGCAAAGAACGTAGTTGCACTTGCAGATGCTTTTCTTTCTGATGTTACTGAGCTGTTTAAAACGATGAGTACAAAGAGAGTGATATGAGCAGCACTGATCACACGGACATAGCCCTCACAAACACCCAATACAGTGAAGTCCTGAATCTTCTAAGCTCGGCGACTATCGCTGTAAATCACTTATGATATTCATATTCAGCCAGAATTGCTGAAAATATCTGAGATTCTTCTTTCATCGCTGCAATTCCTGATATATGGGATATAATTGTTCACATATTTTCTCTATCACGGTTGCGAAATCAACCTGATCAGCATTGATCCGGTTTAGAAATGCTTTCCATAGTTGTGAATTCCTGGAAGCTGTTTTGAAGTATTCCTGGAATAATGCAGGTTCCTGTGGAAGGATAGTTTTTCTTCTTTCAAAGGTTAACTCGATAGCCTTTTTCAACATCAACTCATCTATTTTCTTATGCACCAAAATGTCGTAAATATCATAAAAATCCTTCATCCTGCTATTTCTTATATCCAATACAATCATTGCTTCAAACTTCTCAGCTATTACTGACTCCAACGAATAGGCTGATACCATGAATGTCGCTGAATCCAAAATTAGAGGGTATTCCATCTGAACTGGTTCAGGGTAGATGATGTCGCCAAAACCAATATCAAGCTTCAAGTTCGTTTTCATTGATCCAAGTCGACATAGAACCTTGAGTCTCTGCCCGTGATAATCAGCTCCTTCAGTGATTGCCTTAAAACTCATCGACCCTATATCGAATGAGAGTCCATCATCAAGATGCGGTGACAGGATGTCTGAGAATATCCTTCGTAACCTCCCCGAATCTCTGGGAATATCCATTCCCAGCAGATCAATATCCAGGGTAGAGCGACCAGTTAAACCAGAGACTGCATAGAGAAGGAGACCACCTTTAAGGAAGAAAGCCCCATTATGTTCTGACTGGCTTATTCTTCAGAGAAGGCCTTCCTGCATGTATAAACGGGAAATCATTACAAAATCTTTTTTCTCGTTTCTGGACAGATTTAGAAGTTTTGCACGAATGGAAGCAACCTGATCTTTCATAGAAGGACATCCATATACTGATTGAGGACTGTTTGGATTCTCAGCCTGCGTGCATATCTGTTCAGTTTGTTGAGATTCATATGTTTCTGTGTCATATACTCCTTTAAAACTTCCTTCATGATATCGATACCGATCTTATTTCTGAATCGTACTGCATCACAGACGACTCTTTCTCTATCATATATAGACATCATTTCTCCGTTTTCTGCTTCGATTTCAGAGCATCCGAGTTTAAAAAAATCTTCTGATACATGATACAGTCTGATAGGAGGATAATCGGGAAGTATCACCTTCCTTCCACGTTCTACAGCGATGTGGGTTTCTGCTGGATTCCATGTTGTGAGGTCGTAATAAAACAGAGCAGTTCCCATGCAGATAATTCCATTTGATACAGCGAGGAGTGCTTCCCTAAGAACAGAATAGGTATCCATTTCCGAGAGAGCGTAAAGTCCGTGCTTTATTTTGATTATGGCGCCTTCTTTTACTAATTGAGTGAGATATTTGTGGTGGATTCCCTTGGAACGGATATCACGGGTCGTCACATATCCCGAGTTATGCGTGAAGATCTCCATAATCTTATTTCTGGTTTCTCCAGTCATGATGACATTATATACTACATCCTCTGGTAAGTGTAGTGGGTAATGTCCCGACAGTTTGCTTGTTCATGATAATGCAAGGGTTCCAGGAAAAGGCTGAAACGAGATGATAGTATCTTATAAAAAGGCAGGACCCTGCTGATTGCAAGGTCCCGTGAGTATACCCCGAGTGCGATTCGAACGCACGACCCCTTCCTTAGGAGGGAAGTGCTCTATCCAGCTGAGCTATCGGAGCCCTTTTCTGCTGCCCTGGTGAGAATCACCGCAGGCAAAGCAGTTGGCATTCTATCTGAATTTTTCACAAAGGTAAATACGGAAACAGGATCAGTTGCATTCCTAAAGCTATTTTCATGATTCTTGTAGAATTCTTATCATCGGTAGAGTACAATAAAGTGTATCTGATACTTGGAATGAAACTGGAGGTTGATGATGATAATTGAACGAAGAATGACGCGTAACCCTGTGACTGTCACTCCCGATATGAGTGTCGCTGAAGCGAATGCGATCATGAAAAGGGAGAAGGTGCACCGCCTCCCCGTTCTCGACAAGGAACACCACCTGATTGGAATTATTTCAGAGAAGGATATTCTCTATGCATCACCCTCTCCTGTGAGTACCCTGAGTATCCACGAGATGGCCTACCTGCTCAGTCAGCTTACCGTGAAGAAGCTGATGACCCATGATGTCGTCACCATCACAAAACAGACAACGGTCGAAGAAGCAGCAAGGCTGATGGTTGATCAGGACCTCTCCGCTCTCCCCGTGGTTGAAGGTGACTACCTTGTCGGTATCGTGACCAAGAGTGATCTCTTTAAAGTTCTCCTTGAACTCTTCGGTGCTCGTCACTACGGTATAAGGATGAGCTTCCTCGTTGAAGATAGACCCGGCGCCATTGCAGAGATCAGCAATGTTCTCGCCTCTGCCGGCGTTGATATCATCGCCTTCGGAACCTTCATGGGAACCGACAGCTCGAACGCTGTCTGTACTATCAAGATGCAGGGCATCACACCTGATAAAGCGGTAGAGATCATAAAACCTCATGTTCAGGAGGTCCTCGACGTCCGCGAGGTGTAGATGGATTTCAAGGATATACTGGAACAATGGGAAAAGAGTCCCGAAGGGAGAAAAGCGGCTGATAAGAGCCGTTTTTCTTCGTCTCAGCGGGAGAGAAATTCTTCTCTAAGAAAAGGGTATACGACAGGAAAGGCTTCCCTGGGTTACCTGAAGAAGAAAGAGGATGATGATACCCTTGATCTTCACGGGTATACCCGTGAGGAGTCTCTCCCCAGGATCCGATCCTTCCTTTCTGCCTGCGTAGAGCAGAACATGAAGAAGGTATCGATCGTTCATGGAAGAGGTCTTCACAGCGAAGGAGGGCAGGGCGTCCTCAAAGAGGTCGTCCTGAATGAGCTGCGGTCTTCGCGTTATGTACGATGGTATGGGGATGCACCGCGTGACCAGGGTGGGAGCGGTGCAACTATTGTTATTCTACAGCGAGGATAGGATTTAACGTTCTCTATAGATGATTCGACCTCGGGTGAGATCATAGGGAGAGAGTGCAACCCGAACCGTATCACCGGGAACGATTCTGATGTAGTGCTTTCGCATCTTGCCCGAAAGGTGAGCGAGTATGACGTGTCCATTGTTCAGTTCCACGCGGAACATCGTGTTCGGAAGAGCCTCTTTCACGAGACCTTCTACTTCAATTGCTTCTTCTTTAGCCACATATCCTCCAATAGTGTATAATTCGATTGTGAAAAGACTTGTGAATTGTATGGAATGGATAGGGCTTTGTCAACTCTCATTTATGCGTATAACGCACAACAGGAGATTATCCCAAGGCTACATCAAGCAGCATCATCAGAGTGAATCCTCCCATCGCTCCCCAGGTCGCATAGTGTGAGTGGGCACTTGCATGTGACTCCGGAACCAGTTCCTCCACGACCACATAGATCATTGCGCCTGCTGCAAAGGCAAGGGCATAGGGAAGGATAGGTCGGGCGTATAGGACGGCAATCGCACCGAGAACACCCGAAATCGGTTCAACCATACCCGATAACTGCCCATACCAGAATGCCTTTTTCCTGCTGTGACTTTCCTTGCGCAGGGGAATGGAAACAGCGGCACCTTCTGGGAAGTTCTGCAGACCGATACCGATGGCAAGTGCCACGGCTCCTGCGACAGTGGCTGAAGGGAAACCTGCGGCTGCAGCACCGAAGGCTACACCGACAGCAAGTCCTTCAGGAACGTTGTGGATGGTGATTGCGAGAACCAGAAGAACGCTTCTCTGCCAGGATGTTTTAATCCCTTCAGCTTCACTTGTGGCGAAACCGGGATGAAGGTGGGGGAGAAGTTTGTCTACGAGGAAGAGGAAAAGACCTCCGCCGATAAAACCAACTACTGCGGGAACCCACGGGATTCCTCCGAGTTCCTCGCTCATGGCGATGGAAGGAGCCAGCAGTGACCAGAAGCTTGCTGCGATCATGACCCCGGCGGCGAAGCCCATCATGAGGTCTAACGGTTTCTGATACATTTTTTTGAAAAAGAATACCATTGCCGCACCTACTGCGGTCACGAACCAGGTGAACAACGTACCGAAAAGTGCCTGAAGTACAGGCGGAAACTGCGAAATCCAATCAACCATGGTCAATACTCCTTTCAGAGTAAAGTATATCGGTAAATCACCAGCCAAGACAAGATTTAACATATGAAAACATTTCATGAAATTCTCCTCTCAATTCACGGAAAACAGGGGTCAGATCTCCCCGACTTTCTTGACATCGAGGTACTCTCTCGGCACAATAGGTGCAACCTCTCAAATCAGGAGTCTCAACATGACAACCCCATCCGTTCTGAAACAGTATCTGGCGAAAACAGCCGCTGACGCAGTCGACACTTCGCTGGTCTCGTACCTCGCTTCCCTCGATCTGGTAGCAGCGACCTCTCCGCTTGTCGCTTCTTCTATTGTGAAGGAGCTGAATGACCAGAGAAGCCACCTCAAACTCATCGCAAGTGAGAACTTTTCTTCGATCGCATCTCAGGCTGCGATGGGAAATCTTCTTACCGATAAGTATAGTGAAGGCTTCGCCTACCACCGTTTCTACGCCGGCTGTGAGAACGTCGATCTGATCGAGCAGCATGCCAATGACCTTGCATGTAAGATCTTCGGTGCAGAGCACGCATATGTGCAGCCCCACAGCGGAGCTGATGCGAACCTCATCGCCTACTGGGCGATTCTGAACCACAAGGTGCAGGTTCCCACACTTGAAGAGATGGGCATCACCAATCCGAGCGCTCTTTCACGAGAGGACTGGAACATCGTGAGGGAGAAGGTCGGAAACCAAAGACTACTCGGACTCGATTACTACTCTGGAGGTCACCTGACTCACGGGTACCGTCAGAATGTCTCTGCTCAGATGTTCGATGCCTACACTTACACGGTCAGTAAGGAAACAGGACTCCTCGACTATGATGAGATCGAGAAGACAGCACAGGAAGTGAAACCCCTCATTCTTCTCGCTGGTTACAGCGCCTACCCCCGTCTGATCAACTTCAAGAAAATGAAGGAAATTGCAGACAAGGTCGGAGCTGTCTTCATGGTTGATATGGCTCACTTCGCAGGACTCGTAGCCGGTAAGGCTATGGAAGGCGAGTACAACCCTGTCCTCTGGGCTGACGTTGTCACCACCACTACACACAAGACCCTCCGCGGTCCCCGCGGCGGTATGGTTCTCTGTAAGGAAGAGTTCGCTGAATCACTCGACAAAGGGTGTCCTCTTGTTATCGGAGGTCCTCTCCCCCACGTCATGGCAGCAAAGGCAGTTGCCTTCACGGAAGCACTCGATACCTCTTTCCAGACCTATACAGCGAATATCGTGAAGAATGCCAAATCTCTTGCAGGCTACTGTCAGGACCTCGGCATGACCATCGCCACCGGCGGTACCGACAACCACCTCATGCTGCTTGATGTCCGTCCCTTCGGAATCAACGGCCGTCAGGGTGAGAGCGTTCTGAGAGAGTGTGGAGTCACCCTCAACAGAAACTCACTCCCCTTCGATGAGAACGGTCCCTGGTACACCAGCGGTCTGAGAATGGGAACTCCTGCTACCACCACCCTCGGTATGGGAGATGAACAGATGAAGGAGATCGCTTCGATCATCCACCTCGTGTTGAGCAACACAAAGGCCGGTACGATCACAAAGGGTGCAAAGGCAGGACAGCCGAGCAGAGCGAAGTACGAGATTTCCGAAGAAATCAAGGAAGAGGCGAAGAAGAGAGTTCAGACCCTTCTCGATGCTTTCGTTCTCTACCCTTCACTTGATGCAGAGCTGCTTGCACAGTACGTGCAGGACTAACTGAAAAACAAGGAGCGACTATGAGTACTATTCCTTCAGATCTGAAGTATTCGAAAGAACATGAATGGGTAAGAATCGATGGAGCGAAAGCGTATGTCGGTATCACCGACTACGCACAGGAGACTCTCGGTGAGATTGTCTATGTGGAGCTTCCTGAAACAGGTGAAGAGGTCGAGGCTGGGAGCGAAATCGCCACGGCTGAAAGCGTCAAAGCCGCAAGCGCGATCTACAATCCTCTCGACGGCACTGTTGATGAAGTGAACGGTGACCTTGAAGACGCTCCGGAGTCAGTCAACAACGACTGCTACGGCAGTTACATCTACGTTCTGAAAGACTTCAACAGCGATCAGTATGAGGCGCTGATGAACGCCGAAGAGTACGGAGCATACCTCGGTACTTTGGAATAATAATAATCGGGAGAGATTTCAATGTGATCTCTCTCCCTTTTTTCTTTTCTCCCGGCCCCGGCCGCTACACTATCCTGAACAGCGGGTATTTTTCTATCGGGAAATTCTCCCCAGTGAAGAAATGCCAGTTCTCCACCTGAGTGACATCCCAGCCGCTCAGGTCATGAGAGAATCTTCTGGCTCCGAAGAACATCTTGTACATATCGGTCACCCTCTCCGTATTCCACGATGAGATATCCTGATTGAAGGAATTTGCCCAGTAGAACATGGAAGACATATCGTTGATATTCGAGACATCCCAGAGGGAGATATCGCCATGGATATCTTTAACCTCTCTGAAGAGGACATATCAGTGATGCCCGACACATCAACATCTGTGATATCTTCATCCTGGGCTATTATCAATTGAAGTTTATCACGGGTGACTCTTTTTTTTTCTTTCTCTCCCAGCGTGCGTTCGTCTGGAACCTCCTCAGGATTTTCATTACAAACGCAGTCCTCTATGCCACGAGCCATGCCTCTATTTCTATAGCACCGGGCAGTACGAGGAGATGATTCTCCATGATGGACTTGGACAGCTCACCCTTGCGAATACGATACGTCATGCTTCTCCCGATTTTATCCGTGTTTCTCTTGCGAAGAAGGGTGGTATGTATCATCTGCTGATGAAAAATAATGGGCTGAAAATGAATGCATAGAACCTCTTCAGAAAGGCTGAAAGGCATGGCCTCAATATCATGAAATATAGAATTGAATAGCTCTGCGGAAAGCTCGATATACGGACGGAAGCCGAGGGGATGTTCGGCATGTATGCGGACATTCCTCAAGAGGGAAAATTATACGGATTATTATAGCAGACGAACATGAGCTGATACGTGTAGGTGTTGAAGTAATAGCTTCCAAGGATGAGAAATTCACAGTGATAGGGAAAGCGTCCTCGATAGAGGATTTCAATGCCCTTTTTGAGACATCTCTTCCTGATATCCTCATCCTGGATATTTCCCTCAAACACCAGCGCAGTGGCCTGGAGCTCCTTTCGCTCAATTAGATTGCAAAGCACCTGAAAGTTTCTCGAAGCACGGTGAGCACATACGTGGAGAATATCAAGTTCAAACTCAATGTCTCCGGGATTCAGGACCTTACAAAAAGAGCGATTGAGTGGGAGACATCGCAGATCGAGTAGGGAAAACGGTAGTTGTAACTATTGAACGGGCATGAAAAAACCGGAGATTGTGTGTGAACTGATGTTCATTCTCCGGTTTTTTGATGTTCTTTGCTGGTTTCCTATACTCCGAGGTATGCTTCCCTGATCGAATCGTTTGCAAGCAGGTTCTCAGTAGTGTCAGCCTGCGTGATCCTTCCTGTCTCCATGACGTAGGCTCTATGGGCTGTCTTGAGTGCAAGGTTGGCGTTCTGCTCGACCAGGAAGATTGTTGTTCCCTGTTCTGCGTTGATCTTCTTGATAATATCGAAGATCTGCTGAACGATGATCGGAGCAAGGCCGAGGGAGGGTTCGTCAAGAAGGAGAATTCTCGGCTGTGCCATGAGGGCACGTGAGATGGCGAGCATCTGCTGCTCTCCTCCGCTCAGTGTTCCTCCCATCTGGTGGCGGCGGTTGGCAAGGATAGGAAAGAGGGAATAGACATACTCGATGTCTTCCTTGATCTTCTCCTTGTCATCTCTCAGGAATGCTCCCATATCGAGGTTTTCCCTGACAGTCAGTCCGGGGAAGATGTGTCGACCTTCAGGGACCTGGATCAGTCCCTTGGTCACGATCTCTTCGGTGGGAACACGGGAGATGTCCTCTCCGTCGAGAGTGATCTTTCCGCTTCTGATGGGAACGACTCCGCTGATGGACATCAGCGTCGTTGATTTTCCTGCACCGTTGGCTCCGATGAGAGTGATGATCTCACCATCGTTGATTTCAATATCGACATCCTTCAATGCGTGGATGTTTCCGTAATAGGTATTGATTTTTTCGAGTTTAAGCATCCATGTCCTCCCCGAGGTAGGCTTTGATGACGATCGGGTCTTTCTTCACTTCGGCAGGAGTGCCTGCTGCGATACGCTTACCGTAGTCCATGACGTAGATCCTCTCAGAGAGAGTCATGACGAGGCTCATATCGTGCTCGATCAGCAGAACCGACACACCCTCTTCCTCTCTCAGGCGGAGAATGAGGTCTACCAGAGCCGTCGTCTCCTGCGGGTTCATCCCTGCCGCCGGTTCATCAAGAAGGAGGAGGAACGGATCTGTTGCCAGTGCACGGGCAATCTCAAGACGGCGCTGTTCTCCGTAGGGGAGGTTCTTCGCCTGTTCGTTTACCCATTTTTCCAGTCCGATCTTCTTGAGGATTTCATAGGAATCGAAAATAAGCTGTTTCTCTTCTTCCCGTGTCTTCTTTCCTCGGAAGATCGCACCTGCGATCCCCGATTTCAGCCTTGAGTGACGTCCGATCATGACGTTCTCGAGAACGGTCATGTTCTGAAACAGTCTGATATTCTGGAATGTTCTAGCAAGCCCCTTGTGGGTGATCTTATGGGGCTGTACGCCCTGAATCTCTTCTTCCACTCCTCCGGGAGGTGCGATTTTGACATGACCTCCGGTAGGATTGTACACACCGGTCACACAGTTGAAGAACGTCGTCTTACCTGCTCCGTTCGGGCCGATGAGAGCAACGATCTCTCCGTTATTCACTTCAAGATTTACCCGATCCACTGCGCGCAGACCACCGAAATCCATTGTCAGATCTTTTACTTCTAATACTGCCATATCAGTTACCCTCTGCCTTGAATTCGGCCGCATCTTCATCTGTGAAGCTGTAGTGCTTCCTCTTCTCAGGCAGCAGCCCGTCCGGTTTGAAGATCATCATGATAATCAGAACAACACCGAACACCAGCATTCTGTATTCAGAGAAGGCTCTCAGGTACTCAGGGAGGAGCTTGACGACAAGGGCGGCAAGTACAACACCCGGAATCGAGCCCATACCGCCGAGAACGACGATAAGAAGAACCGTAATCGATTCCCATATCGTGAAGCTGGCGGGGTTGATGAACGTCGTATTCGCAGCGAAGACGACGCCAGCGATACCGGCGAAAACCGATCCTGTAGCGAAGGCTATCACCTTCATCAGAGTCGTGTTGACACCCATCGAACGGCAGGCGATCTCATCCTCTCTCATAGCGATCAGTGCTCTTCCGATTCTTGAGTCCTTCAGACGGAGGGTGATGAAGATTGTGAGGGCTGCCAGGATCACCATGATAAAATAGACGAGCTTTGCATTGTTGATCAGGCTCAGTTCAATGCCCGGGATCTGCGGTCTTGGAATGCTTCTGATACCGCTCGGTCCACCTGTGAGTCCGCTCCAGTTCTCAGCGACGATACGCATGATCTCACCGAAGGCGAGTGTAACGATCGCGAGATAGTCACCTCTGAGGCGGAGGACAGGAACAGCGATCAGGATTCCGAGAATAAGGGCGAGAAAACCGCCGATTGGAAGAGCAATCCAGAAGTTGAGTCCGAAATGCTGGTTGAGCAGCGCATAGCTGTAGGAACCTACCAGGAAGAAGGCAATATAACCGAGGTGGAGAATACCGCCGAGGCCGATGACGATGTTCAGTCCGAGACCGAGCATGACATACATCAGTGCCGTGTTCATGATACTCATCTGGTAGAATGAGGTGAGGAACGGGAAAACAGCAATGAACAGAAGAATGACCCCGATCAGAATCTTCTTCAGGTTCTTGTTTGCGTTAATGTTTTCCGTTGCCCGTGCCATCGCCTTTCCGATGGCGGAAGGGCCCTTGGGCCCCTTCTCCTTCCTTTCCAGAGCGATTGTCCAGATGAAAGAGAGGACGAAGGATCCTACGAGGATCATCACCAGGTTACCCCATCTCCAGGTGACAGTATCTTCAATGGTATTCACTCTGATCACCATGATGGGGAAGGTGAGAACGGCGAACCAGAGGGAAACGAAAAATGATTTTATCAGTTTATCTTTAAGCATGGCAGATTCCTTATACCTTCTGGGCTGTTGATTTGCCCAACAGTCCTGCCGGCCGGAAGACCAGGATCAGAATCAGGATGACGAAGGCGAACACGTCTTCATAGTCACTTGAGATGTATCCGGCACCGAAGCTTTCAGTGAAGCCGAGAACAAAGGATCCGAGCACTGCTCCGGGAATCGATCCGATTCCGCCGAGAACGGCTGCAACGAATGCCTTGATTCCGACAATGAAACCGATATAGAAGTGGGTTCTTCCTGTGTGGGAACAGATCAGAACACCTCCGAGCGCCGCTGTTGCGGACCCGATGATGAAGGTCATGGAGATGACCTTGTTGACATTGACTCCGCTGAGGAGCGCCATGGTCCTGTCCTGACTGGTTGCACGCATGGCCTTACCGATCCTGGTGTATTTGATCAGCAGGGTGAGCAATACCATGACAACTGCCGTGGTGACAAGAATGATGAACTGAGTCGATCTCAGTGTCTGCTTGACCGGTTCGAGGAAGGCAAACTCGGGAATCATCTGAGGGAAGGGGAGGAAGTTCGAAGTCTGTGCTAAAAGCACGTAGTTCTGAAGGAACATCGACATACCGATCGCACTGATGAGAGCAGAGAGTCTGGGAGCGGTTCTCAGAGGTTTGTATGCGATCTTCTCAAGGGTATACCCGTACCCGGCAGAATAGAGCATTGCGACAGCGACAGCGATCAGTAATATCGCAACCGTAGGCATGTTCAGAGCAGATAGAACTCCTGCTACGATCAGGGCTGTGAAAGCACCGATCATGTACACTTCACCATGGGCGAAGTTGATCAATCCGATGATTCCGTAAACCATCGTGTATCCAATTGCTATCAGGGCGTAGATACTTCCTTTCGTCAGTCCCCCGATAAACAGTTTGAAAAAATATTCCAGACTCATATTTTCACCTTATAACAGCAATGGCAGACCCCTGTTATGAGGTCTGCCCTGCAAAAATCACATACTTTATTAGTCGAGCTGAGTAAATACGCCGTTTGTTACCTGATAGACAGAGAATCCAACGCCGATTGCATCACCCTTCTCGTCGAAGCTGATGCTTCCGAGCGGGGTATCAACATACTCTGAAGTGAGAGCGTCCATGACTGCATCGTAGTCAGTGGAGTTGGCAACGTCGATTGCATTGACGATAGCCTGTGCTGCTGCATATGCGTTCATGAAGAATGCACCGGGTTCTTCGCCGTAAGCTTTTATGTGCTCTTCCTTAGCCATCTGAGCAACGGGGTTGCTTGCGGTATCGACAGGAGCTGTAGCGTATACGCCTTCAGCATTCTTGCCAGCAACTGCAACGAAGGTTGCGTCCATGACACCGTCACCGCCGATGAAAGCAAGGTCCATGCCCTTAGACTTCATCTGACCGACGATCTGTGCTGCTTCGGGGTGGTATCCTCCATAGATGACAGTATCTGCACCGGAAGCTTCGATTTTGTTGATGACAGCTGAGTAGTCAACTGCACCGGGAGTTACACCTTCGAAAAGGACGACGCTAGCAGAACCGTCTGCTTCGATAGCGGCCTTTGCAAATTCGGCAAGTCCCTTACCGTAGTCACCCTTGTCATGGAGGACTGCAATCTTCTTTGCACCGAGGGTGTTGATTGCGAAGTCGACCTGAAGGACAGCCTGTGCATCGTCCGGAGCGATGGTTCTCAGGAAGTTAGGGTAATCTCCGCTCTGTGTCAGCTCGGGGCTGGTGGCAGAAGGGGAGATGGTGGGGATGCTGGATGAGTTATAGATATCGAGAGCAGCTTTGGTTGCACCTGAGCAGATATGGCCGATAACTGCAACAACATCTTCACCGACGAGTTTTGCGGCTGTGTTGACTGCAATTTCTGCCTTACACTGGTCATCTTCAACGACGACTTCGATCATCTTTCCATCGATACCGCCTGCGGCATTCACTTTATCAGCAACGAGCTTGACTGCGTTTACTGTGGGAAGTCCGTAAGAGGCGAGGTCTCCGCTGTGAGCTCCGCCTACACCGATCTTGATTGTTGACGGTGTTTCAGCACCACCCTGTGCGAATACGAGCGACACAGAAGCAATCAGTAATACAACTAACAGAACAGTTTTTTTCATGCTTTTCTCCTTGAAATTGATTTTAAATATTGCTCATTATACTCCATTAATTGTTTTTTTCAATTAATTCAGTGTATTTTTATGCACCGATCAGCAATATTTTTTAAATTTAACCATTTGATGTACCAAAGTGGCTAATAAATTTCTTATCTGGACATTTTTCTCATAAGTGTAGAAAACGATTACATTGCCCCTGAATCGGCTTGAAATTGCCGAAAACTCCTGGACCGAAGCCTGGTGAGCTGCTACTATAAAGCCTGAAAACACTATGAAACACATACATGTAGCCGCAGCCATAATGATTGAGAATGACAGGGTATTCATCGCAAAGAGAAAGGACGCCGGGGAACTTGCACTGAAGTGGGAGTTCCCGGGAGGCAAGATCGAAGAGGGTGAATCGGGTGAAGCTGCTGTCATCAGAGAGATCCGTGAAGAACTCGGTGTCGATATCGAAGTGGAAGGACACTTCGTCAGTGTCTCTCACACCTATTCTACCTTCTCTCTCACGATGGAGGGATACCTAGCAAGAATCACGAAAGGAGTGATCTTTCTTTCAGAGCATGTCGATTCCGGATGGGTAAGCTCTGAGGAACTGGATGCCTTCGACTGGGCTGCAGCCGACATTCCGATTATGGAGAAGCTGAAAGGTTTCATGAAGGAGTAAAAGTGAAGCGGCAACTGTCTGCCGAACATCTTCTGCCATCTCTTACCTCAGGGTTCATTGATCACCTGAGTCCTTCCTATGCACCGTACCGTCCATCGCTTGTTCTGAACGACCCGCCCCACAGCAAGGTCATCCACACATTGAACAGGGAACTGTCGAACTGTGCCTCCTTTGAATTCTCAGTCGCTTTCATCACGATGGGAGGATTGATGATGCTCCTTCAGTCTCTCTATGAGGCGCAGGAAAGGGGAGTAAAGGGAAAAATACTGACAAGTGACTATCTCGGTTTCACCGACCCGGTTGCCTTACGCCTGCTTTCATCAAAATTTCCCGATATCGAACTGAGAATGTACCGGGGTGATCCGTTTCATGCCAAAGGATACCTGTTTCACTACCCGCAGGGGTATTCTTCGATCATTATCGGCAGTTCTAACATAACTCAGGAAGCTCTCTCTAAAAACAGGGAGTGGAATCTGCGTCTCATATCACTTGATCGGGGGGAGATCCTTTCAGAGACCCTTTCTGAGTTCTCCCACGCCTGGGATCGCTCCTTTGAAGTGAGCGAGGCTCTCCTTATACAGTATGAAAAGCTCAGAGAGCAGATGCCCAGGAGGCGCGACCCCCTCCCCTCTGTGCTTCCCGAAGAGGAAGAGCAGTTCGATCGTGAGCATATCATTGCAAACAAGATGCAGAGGGAGACGCTCACTGCTTTGGATCAATTGAGAGCAGCAGGAGAAAAGAAGGCGCTGCTGATTTCAGCCACAGGGTCGGGAAAGACCTTCCTCAGTGCCTTTGATGTGAGGCATATGGCACCGAGGAAATTTCTCTTTATCGTCCACAGACAGCAGATAGCAACCGAATCGATGCGTAAGTTCCGACAGATCCTTGGGAATTCGATATCGGCTTCGCTCCTCGGCGGCGGTCTCCCTTATAATAGAAATGCAGTATACACCTTCGCCATGATACAGACCCTGAGCAAGGAAGAGACGCTTCATACCTTTGCTCCTGATGAATTCGATTACATCGTTGTCGATGAAGTTCACCGTGCAGGGGCACAAAGCTACGAGAAGGCACTCGATTATTTTACTCCTGATTTTCTTCTCGGAATGACCGCCACTCCCGAACGGAGTGACGGATATGATATCTACCGCCTGTTCGACCACAACATAGCATATGAGATCCGGCTCAATCAGGCACTTGAAGCTGATCTCCTCTGTCCCTTTCACTACTACGGAATCTCAGATCTCTCAGTTGATGATACCAGCTATGAAGAACTCTCCGAGTTCGCACACATCGATGATGATCAGCAGGTGAACACTATCGTGGAAGCGATCGGGCGCTATACCGTACCGGGACTGAAACGGCGCGGGATCATCTTTGTCTCCCGCAATGACCATGCATCCCGCCTCTCAAAAAGTCTCAACGAAAGGGGACTGACCACCCTCGCTCTCAGCGGGAGCGATAGTGAATCAGTGCGAAACGAAGCCTTCGACCGTCTCGAGAATTCAGAGCTTGAGTACCTTATCGCTGTCGATATCCTCAACGAAGGGATAGATATTCCCTCACTAAACCAGATCATCATGCTGCGACCCACTCAGTCGGCGATCATATTCGTCCAGCAGATGGGTAGGGGCCTGAGAAAATGCAAAGGGAAAGAGTTTCTCACCGTTATAGATTTTATCGGGAACTACCGGAACAACTACCTGATTCCCATAGCCCTTTTCGGCGACACCTCCTTTAAGAAGGATGCTTTAAGAAAATTGGTCAGCACCGGTTCTCTGGGTATTCACGGAGTTTCTACCGTGAATTTCGACCAGATCGCTCGGGAAAGGATCTATGAATCGATAAACGGTGCGAGCTTCCGTACCCTCAAGCTTTTGAAAGATGAATACAACAGGGTGAAGGCAAAGGTGGGAAGAATTCCCCTCATGACTGATTTTATCAGTCATGGAGCTGTTTCTCCCCTTCTTTTCATCGAGCACAGTAAGAATTACTACGAGTTCAGATCAAAGGTGGAAAAACCGTTCTCCATGAAGCTGACAGGGAGACACCTCAGAAGCCTCAACTTTCTCTCTCACCTGGTGGCTTCCGGCCTGCGCCCCTATGAGGCGATTCTGATTGAGCTTCTCCTCTCTGAAAAGACCCCAGTCTCCTATGCTAGACTGAAAGAAGTCATTCAGCGGCGTTACAGTCTCTCCTTTTCGCGGGTGACCTTCCTTTCCCTCCTCAGGATACTCACCAATCAGTTCTATACTGCGGCGGCACGGAATGCTTATGCCAATATCTGCTACTGTACGTTCGCGGATGATGAGATCACGATAGGAGATGAGTTCAGGGAACTCCTGAAAAGTGAGATCTACCGTACAGAAATCCTCGATATCCTTGCTGTCGGCACCTATGAATATGAAACCTCCATCCATCCGTCCCGTGGTGATGATGGCCTTGTACTTCATCACAAGTACTCAAGGGAGGATGTATGCAGAGTTCTCAACTGGTCGAGGGACGAACATGGAACGATGTTCGGCTACAAGGTCCACAGGGAAACGATGACCTGCCCGATATTCGTCACCTACCATAAAAGAACAGAAGAGATTGATCCTTCCATTGATTATGAGGATCACTTCATCAGTCCTGAAGAGTTCGCCTGGGAGACGAGAACGAGGGTGAGGCTCGATTCTTCTGAACCCCGAGCAATCAGAAATGAGAACGGGGTGATGAAAAAGCTCCTTTTCATTCAGAAATATAACGATGAAGGGAGTGCCTTCTACTACATGGGAGAGGTCGATTTCATCTCCAACGTTGAGCGGACGAAGAAAAACGGGAAGGGGGAGGATCTGCCCGTGGTCGCCATGAGATTCTCCCTCAGACACCCGGTACCGGCTGATCTGTATGAATATATCGAAGGGTAGCTGAGGCTTCCAGTATCGGTTTTGAACACTCCTTTTCATCCATTCACAAATGTTGGATAATTTCTAAAACATACGATAATGTATGTTTTTCTTAATGTTTGTGTAAGTTTCTTTCAGTATATTGTTCCTTAATTTCTTTCAAAAACGTAATATATGCTCTTTTTGTTCTATTGGCATGATATATGCATAAATATATGGACTACTTTGCGATGAGGGAACATGGAACGAAAGAGAATCACTATCCTGGATACAACACTGAGGGACGGGAATCAGGCTCCCGACCTGTTTATAGCTGTGAAGAACCGCTATGCGATAGCGGACCGTCTGTTCGAGGCAGGTGTCGATGAGATCGAGGCGGGTATACCGGCTATAGGAGAGCAGGAGAGGGCGTTCATGAGCACCCTTGCTTCTCAGTACCGTGATAAAAGAATCACCGCCTGGTGCCGTCTCAAGGAACTTGATGTCGAACTGGCGCAGGAAACTGGTGTTGATGCGCTTCATCTCTGTCTCCCTTTCTCCCATTACCACCTCGAGGCTACCGGTATGAGCTGGGAAGAAGTGAAAGACCGGTTCGCTTACCTGGTTGATCGGTACCGAAAATCTTTTACCTATATCAGTGTCGGCCTGCAGGATGCATTCAGAGTTCCCTTTGAACGCTTCGATGCGGTGAAGGAGCTTACCACCTCACTTTCCATAGAGAGGATTCGGATTTCCGATACAGTGGGAACAGCGTCTCCCTCACAGGTACACTCGCTCATAACCTATTTCACGAAAGAAGCCGATGCTCCCGAGATTGAATTCCATGCACATAATGATTTCGGTCTTGCAGCGGCGAACACCTACTCGGCGGTGGAGGCGGGAGCCTCGGTTGTCGATGTCACGGTCAACGGTATCGGTGAGAGGGCGGGCAACTGCGCTCTTGCGGAGATTGCTGTCCTTCTCAAGATGAGCGACGGGTATGAGACGGGTGTCGATCTCAAGAAGCTCTATAACCTCTCTCTTCACGTCTCAAAGATTACAGGACGCCCTATTCCGGTCGATAAACCACTGGTCGGGGAGGCTGTCTTCACCCATACCTCAGGAATTCACTGCCATGCGATGCAGTTTCACGATCTCGCCTACCAGCCGCTCCCTGCAGATATCGTAGGGCGGTGATGAAATGGCGAACGAACATATGATAAGGAGTGTACGTACCATATGGTTGATACGAATACCCAGCTGAAAAACTACCAGATAGTCATCTCGCTTCTCTATGATATAGGTCTGACCCTCAGGGAAGATGACGATGCCCGTAAAGTGTTCAAGTCCGTTCTCAATATCATGTCGAAGCATATGGGGATGCACCGGGGCATGATCACTATTCTCAACAGAAAGACCGGGGAGATTTCAATCGAGGAATCGTTCGGTCTCACCGAGAGCGAAGCTTCCCGGGGAACCTACGCCCTCGGTGAAGGAATTACCGGAAAGGTCGTGGAGAGCGGGAATGCGATCATCGTACCCCAGGTCACTCACGAACCTGAGTTCCTCGATAAAACCAAAGCGAGAAAGAACAGCGAGTTCAAGGATGTCGCCTTCATCTGTGTCCCTATCATGGGTTCGGACGGTGTCATCGGTACACTCAGTGCCGATAAGCTTCTCGGAAGCGATGTGTCGCTTGAAGAGGACCAGAAACTCCTTACCATTATCGCGACGATGATCTACAGGGCTGTCAGGCTTCATCAGGCGATCACGGAAGAAAACCAGCTTCTCAAGGAGGAGAATGACAGACTCCACCTGGAGCTGAGAGGTATGCTCAAGCCGGTCAATATGATCGGTACGAGCAGTGCCATGCAGATTCTGTTCAATCAGGTGAAGCGTATCTCGACAACCTCCTCAACTGTCCTGATTCTCGGAGAGAGCGGGGTGGGTAAAGAGCTGGTCGCCCAGGCGATCCACTACAACAGTGACAGGGCCCATAAGCCCTTGGTGAAATTCAACTGCGGTGCTCTTCCCGAGAACCTTATCGAGAGTGAACTCTTCGGCTACAACAGGGGAGCCTTCACCGGTGCGATCCAGACCTACAAGGGAAAGTTCGAGCAGGCTGCAGGCGGTACCCTCTTCCTTGACGAGGTAGGTGAAATGTCCCCCAACGCTCAGACGAAATTCCTGAGAGTCCTACAGGAAAAAGAGATCGAACGGGTCGGCGGAGCCGAGGTGATCAAGGTCGATGTGCGGGTGATTGCTGCAACGAATAAGGACCTTGAAAAGCTGGTGGCCGAAGGACTGTTCAGGGAGGACCTCTATTACCGCCTCAATGTCTTTCCGATCCTTGTCCCTCCCCTGAGGGACCGTAAGAGTGATATCATCCCGCTTGCCGACCACTTCATAGAGAAACACAGCAAGCTTGTGGGAAACACGATTAAAAGGATCTCCACTCCCGCTATCGACATGCTTACCAGTTACCACTGGCCCGGCAACGTGAGGGAACTGGAGAACTGCATCGAACGTGCTGTCATCCTCGCAGATGACGGGGTCCTGCACGGACATGACCTTCCCCCTTCACTGCAGAAGGCAGAAAGCAGCATCGGCTGCGAAAACGGACGTACCTTGGAGGAGAAGGTTGATGCCCTGGAGTACGAACTGATCATCGAGGAACTGAAGAAGACCCGGGGCCATATTTCGAAGGCTGCGGCTAATCTCGGGCTCTCGGTACGAAAGATGGGGATCCGTATCGAAAAGTACAGTATCGACATCACCAGGTACAAGAGATGAGGTTTTTACCTAAACGTAATAACCGATGTTACGTGCTTCCGTTTAGGTAACATTATATAAAACAAATTAAAACTGTTCCAAATTCTTATTCCTGCTTCCCCGCGGGAATATTTTTTTTGAAAACTATTTCTTGTATTTTCATATTTTTATGAAAAATATTTTATTTATTATTATAGAATGATTTAAAGTGCAATCTTTGTGGTTTTTTACGCCTTGATTTCGTAAGTTTCTCACTTTTCTCCTCTGAAAACGTTTTCATTTCTTCCTTTTGGCACGCCTTCTGCATTTATCTCAGCATCAGAAGAAGCATAGCGATTGCGGGCATAGCCCCTGCAGAGGAGAGAAAGATGAGAAAGATAGCAATCTATGGTAAAGGCGGAATCGGGAAGTCAACCACAACACAGAACACCGTTGCAGGTCTGGCTGAGATGGGACAGAAAGTCATGGTCGTAGGATGCGACCCGAAGGCTGACTCCACCAGATTACTTCTGGGCGGACTGGCTCAGAAGACCGTACTCGATACCCTCAGGGAAGAAGGTGAAGATGTCGAACTCGATGATATCATCAAGGACGGCTACGGTGATACCAAGTGTGTGGAATCAGGCGGACCGGAACCCGGTGTCGGTTGTGCTGGACGAGGTATCATCACCTCGATCAACATGCTCGAACAGCTCGGTGCATATGAGCAGGAGCTGGACTACTCCTTCTATGACGTTCTCGGTGACGTTGTATGCGGCGGTTTTGCCATGCCGATCAGAGAGGGAAAAGCTGAAGAGATCTACATCGTCGTTTCAGGTGAGATGATGGCGATGTACGCTGCAAACAATATCTGTAAAGGTATCGTGAAGTACGCTGATGCAGGCGGTGTAAGACTCGGCGGTCTTATCTGTAACTCACGTAACGTTGACAACGAAGCGGAGATGATCAAGGAACTCGCCCGCCAGCTCGGTACCCAGATGATCCACTTTGTTCCCCGTGACAACATGGTGCAGAGAGCGGAGATCAACAGAAAGACAGTCATCGACTACGAACCGTCACACAAGCAGGCAGATGAATACCGCACCCTTGCACAGAAGATTCACAACAATGAGATGTTCGTCGTACCCAAGCCGCTTGAGATTGAAGAACTTGAGAAGCTTCTGATCGATTTCGGAATCGCCAACTAAGGCTGCACAGCAGTTCAACCACCTAGAGAGAGGAGATACATACTATGATCATGATACGTTCAATCATCCGCCCCGATAAGTCAGATGACGTTATGAAAAAGCTGCTCGATGCAGGTTACCCGGCCATCACGAAAATTTCAGTTGTAGGCCGCGGTAAGCAGAGAGGTCTTAAAGTCGGTCAGGTCACCTACGATGAGATTCCCAAGGAACTTCTCCTTACCGTTGTTCCCGAATCGGAGAAAGAGACGGTACTGAAGACCATCATGAAGAGTGCACGAAGCGGAAGCGCCGGTGCATTCGGTGACGGAAAGATTTTCGTTTCCCAGGTCGATGAGGTCTACACAATCAGTACAGGAGAAAAAGAGGCGTAAGGTATGAAAGAAATAATGGCAGTGATCCGCATCAACAAGATGAATGAGACCAAACGGGCACTTTCCAAGGCAGGTATCACCAGCTTCACCGGTACCGGACGGGTACTGGGAAGAGGTAAGGGGATTGTCGATTACCGTGTCCTCGAAGGTGCGAAGGAAGGGTATGCCGAGGCGATTGCACAGCTTGGGCAGGGTCCCCGTCTGGTGAGCAAGAGACTGCTCACGGTAGTAGTGAATGATGACAAGGTGAAGACCGTGGTCGATACGATCATCGCTACAAACCAGACAGGCAATGCAGGAGACGGGAAGATCTTCGTCCTCCCTGTCCTTGATTCCCTGAGAGTCAGAACAGGAGAGCACGGAGAGAAGGTACTCGACTTCGAATAGGAGAGTGTCCTTTTCCAGGAGAGAGGTCCGCTCAGTCACTGAGCGCGCTCAGTCACTGAGCATGAGGAGCAATACAGATGAGCAATGATGAGAAAATGAAGATAGCCCTTCCGGAACATGTCGTCGATTCAATGACCGATGTGTATCCCCCGAAGGTAGCGAGAAAAAGAAAGAAGTCCATTGTTATCCGTGACGAAAAACTTGAACAGGAGATTCAGGCGAACGTCAGGACAGTACCGGGACTCATAACACAGAGAGGTTGTACCTACGCAGGCTGTAAGGGCGTTGTTCTCGGTCCCACCCGTGATATCGTAAATATCACCCACGGACCTATCGGCTGCGGTTTCTACAGCTGGCTTACCAGAAGAAACCAGACCAAGCCGGAAGAGAACGGCGAAAACTACATGACCTACTGTTTCAGCACCGACATGCAGGACGAGAACATCGTTTTCGGCGGTGAGAAGAAACTGAGACAGGCAATCCAGGAAGCGTACGATCTGTTCCACCCCAAGGCGATCAGTATCTTCGCAACCTGTCCGGTCGGTCTTATCGGTGACGATATTCACGCTGTCGCACGCGAGATGAAAGAGAAGTTCGGTGACTGTAACGTCTTCGGATTCTCCTGTGAAGGGTACAAGGGCGTCAGCCAGTCGGCCGGTCACCATATCGCGAACAACCAGCTGTTCCGCCACCTTGTCGGTAACAACGATAATGGACCCGAAGGTAAGTTCAAGATCAACCTTCTCGGGGAGTACAATATCGGAGGAGATGCATTCCTGCTCGAAAAGATGTTCGAGGAAGTGGGAATCACCCTCGTTGCTACCTTCAGTGGAAACTCAACAGTCACCCAGTTCGAGACTTCACACACTGCAGACCTGAACGCGATCATGTGTCACCGTTCTATCAACTACGTCGCAGAGATGATGGAAACCAAGTACGGAATTCCCTGGATCAAGGTCAACTTCATCGGTGCCGAGTCATCAGCGAAGTCACTGAGGAAGATTGCAGAGTACTTTGACGATGAGACTCTCACAGCGAATGTGGAGGCCTATATCGCCAAGCACCTGGATGAAACCCGCAAGGCTCTTGCGGCTATCCGACCCAAGACGGAAGGAAAGACCGCTATGCTCTTCGTCGGAGGCTCCCGTGCCCACCATTACCAGGACCTCTTTGAGGAACTGGGCATGAAGGTACTCGCCGCCGGTTATGAGTTCGCTCACCGCGATGACTATGAAGGCCGTAAGGTAATCCCTTATCTGAAGGTAGATGCCGACAGCAGGAACATCGAGGAATTGAAGGTTGAGAAGGATGAGGCAAAGTATATTCTCAGGAAGACCGAGGAAGAGATGGACGCTCTCAAGGAGAAGGGATTCCTCTTCAAGGACTATGAGGGAATGATGGAGCAGATGGGAAACAATACCCTGATGATCGATGATATCTCACACCACGAGGCTGAATGGCTCATCGAAACGTTCAAACCCGATATCTTCTGTGCCGGTATCAAAGAGAAGTATGTCGTTCAGAAACACGGTATACCTCTCAAGCAGCTGCACAGTTATGACTACGGTGGTCCCTACGCCGGTTTCGGCGGAGCAGTCAATTTCTACAAGGAAATAGACCGCATGGTGAACACGAATATCTGGTCAAAGGTTGCAGCTCCATGGGAACGCCATGCAGAGATCGAAGCCGAATACATCAGCAAATTAGGATAACGGAGGACTGAATATGCTTTTAAAACACACTCCTGCAGAGATTACGCCGAGATCGGCGCTTACCATAAACCCGGCAAAGACCTGCCAGCCTGTCGGTGCAATGTACGCCGCACTCGGTATCCACGGCTGTTTTCCGCACAGCCATGGTTCACAGGGCTGCTGCGCCTACCACCGCAGTGCACTGACAAGGCACTACAAGGAACCTGTCATGGCAGGTACAAGTTCATTCACTGAAGGTGCTTCAGTCTTCGGAGGACAGGCTAACCTGCTCCAGGCGATTCAGAATATCTTCAGTGTCTACGAACCCGATGTGATCGCTGTCCATACCACCTGTCTCTCCGAGACGATCGGTGATGATGTGCCTCAGATCACAGCGAAGGCAGAAGCTGACGGAAAGATTCCAGAAGGGAAATACGTGATCAGCGCGAGTACCCCCTCCTATGTGGGATCACACGTCACCGGCTTCTCCACTATGGTGGAAAGCATGGCGAAAGCCTTCTCCGAGCCAGCCGCCATCAAGACTGACCGGATCAATATGATTCCCGGCTGGGTGGAACCCTCCGACATGAGAGAAATCAAGCGCCTCATGGAGGCGATGGGAATCTCCTACACGATGTTCCCCGACACCTCCGGTGTCCTTGATGCTCCGATGACCGGAACCTACTCCTTCTACCCGAAGGGTGGTACCACGATTCCTGAACTGAAGGGAACAGGCGCAGCCAGTCACTCCTTCGCACTCGGAGACTTCTGTTCTTCGGCAGCTGCCAAATGGCTCGATGCAAACCGTTCCGTCCCCTACACACTTCTTGATGTACCTATCGGGTTGTCAGCCACTGACAGATTCTTCATGGCACTCTCGAAGGTGACAGGAAAAGAAATCCCGGCAGAGATCGAGGACGAGAGAGGACGCCTTGTCGATATGATCGTCGACATGCAGCAGTATCTCCAGGGAAGAAAGGTCGCAATCTACGGCGATCCCGATATCCTCCTCCCGATGGTCGAGTTCCTTACCGACATCGAGATGATTCCCTCCTACGTGATCAGCGGTACACCGGGCAAGAAATTTTCACAGGCAGTTCAGACCATCTTTGATGAAAAGGGCATCGAAGGAAAGGTCGAGAATGGACAGAATGCCGACATGTTCAAGCTCCACCAGTGGATCAAGAACGATGAGGTCGACCTCCTGATCGGTAACACCTACGGCAAGTACATTGCCAGGGACGAGGACATGCCGTTCCTCCGTCTCGGGTTCCCGGTACTCGACAGAGTCGGACACAGCTACTTCTCGATGGTGGGTTACAGCGGTGCGATGAGACTCCTCGAGAAGATTCTGTCAGTGATCATGGACAAGATCGATAAGGACAGTCCTGAAGAAAGTTTTGAACTGGTTATGTAAATATACGCTTCTGATCATAAGCATGATCAGAAGTTGAAGGGAGAAGAGAATCAGCATGAGAAAAGCAGAAGTGCAGGTACATACACAGAAGATACTCGAGGATCGAAAGGAACAGGTATTCACGAAGGGAGAAGATTCATTTTCCATGAAGTGTGACCAGAAGAGTCTTGCCGGTGCCGTATCTCAGCGGGCCTGTGTCTTCTGCGGCTCCCGTGTTGTCCTTTACCCGATTGCCGATGCGGTGCATCTCATTCATGGACCCATCGGCTGCGCAGCATATACCTGGGACATCAGGGGATCAGTCTCAAGCGGTCCCGAACTCCACCGCCTCAGTTTCTCCACCGATCTCAAGGAGAGAAACATCATCTACGGGGCGGAAGACAAACTCTATGAAGCACTCAACACGCTCATCACTCAGTATGAACCGAAGGCGGCCTTCATCTATGCCACCTGTATTGTCGGTATCATAGGTGACGATGTCGATGCGGTGTGCAGACGGGTTGAGTCGGAGCGCGGAATCCCCGTTGTCCCTGTCCATTCGGAAGGTTTCAAAGGAACCAAGAAGGATGGATACAAAGCGGCCTGCGAGGCCCTTTTTTCTTTAATGGAACGTCACAGGAACATGGCCGAAGCGAAGGGAACTCTGGAATTGGCAAAGAAGGCCAGCCGTCCTTCCATCAATATCATGGGAGAGTTCAACCTTGCCGGCGAAGCCTGGATGATCCAGGAGTACTACAAGACGATGGGAATCGATATCGTTTCGGTGATGACGGGTGACGGACGGGTGAATGATATATCCCGTGCCTACACAGCGTCTCTCAATGTCGTGCAGTGCTCAGGTTCGATGGTCTCTCTGGCAGAGATGATGAAGAGGGAGTACGGAATCCCCTATATCCGTGTCTCCTATTTCGGTATCGAAGATACCGCCCAGGCCCTCTATGATGTCGCCGAATTCTTCGGTTCGGGAACGTACATGGAGAGGGCTGAGGACCTGGTTCACAGGGAGATCGGTGAGATCTATCCGAGAATCAGGGCCTACAAGGCAAAACTGAAAGGGAAAAAAGCGGCGATCTACGTCGGCGGTGCCTTCAAGGCGTTCAGCCTGATCAAGGCCCTCCACATGCTAGGCATGGAGATCGCTGTCGTGGGATCACAGACAGGGAATGCCCAGGACTACAAAGAGCTGCAGGATGTGTGCGAACCGGGGACGGTCATCGTCGATGACTCCAATCCCCTCGAGCTGAGTACATTCATTCTGGAGAAGGATGTTGATCTCTTCATCGGAGGGGTCAAGGAACGTCCCATGGCACTCAAGCTCGGCGTAGCCTTCTGTGACCATAACCACGAGAGGAAGATTCCTCTCGCAGGGTTCGAAGGGATGGTCAACTTTGCCGATGAAGTCTACTCCTCGGCAATGAGTCCTGTATGGAAGTTCGCGAAGAGGAACAGCGTTCCTGTGAGAGAACTTGAGGAGGTCGTGGTATGAAAGAAGTCACAAAGAACAGCTGCAACCTGTGTGCACCCCTCGGGGCGGTTCTCGCTTTCAAGGGACTGGAAGGGAGCGTTTCGCTCCTCCACGGTTCACAGGGCTGCGCGACCTATATCAGACGCTACATGATCAGTCACTTCAGGGAACCGCTCGATACTGCCTCCTCATCTTTCACCGAGGAAACTGCAGTGTTCGGGGGCGGTGAGAACCTTAAGAAGGCGATCGTCAACGTCACCCGGCAGTACCAGCCGAAGGTCATCGGCATAGCGAGCACCTGCCTTTCCGAGACGATCGGGGACGATCTGAACATGATTGTCAGGGAATTCAAGAAGGAATCGGAGAGCTATGTCAATCATGACATTCCGAAGCTCGTCACAGTCTCCACCCCCAGTTATTCGGGAAACCATGCAGACGGTTTCTACCGGACGGTGGCCGAGACGGTGAAGGCCTTTGCAAAGGATGGGAAGAAGGGAGAGCATATCAACCTCTTTCCCCACATGCTTTCACCTGCCGACCTCAGGTACCTGAAACGGCTGATGCGACAGATGAACAGTGACTTCGTCCTCTTCCCTGACTATGAGAAGACACTCGATGGTGGAGTATGGGGTGAATACCATCCTATTCCCGAAGGGGGAACGACTACCGAAGACCTTTCGAGAACCGGCTCTGCCGGTGCCTCGATAGAATTTCTTTCCGCAGCCCACAAGGACCAGGCGGCTTCTTCCTACCTTGACGAGACGTTCAGTGTCCCTTCCCGCATCACCCCCATTCCCATCGGAGTAGAGCTGTGCGACAGATTCCTCGATCACCTCAGCGAGGTGACAGGATCTCCCGTTCCCACAGATGAAACGGAGGCAAGGGAGCGTCTGATCGATGCCTATACCGATGGTCATAAGTACCTGTTCGGAAGGAAGGTTCTCCTGTACGGAGAAGAGGAGATGGTGGTGAGCCTGTTCAGCTTCCTTCACGAGATCGGGATGGTTCCCGTGATCTGTGCCACCGGCGGTGACGGCAATGCAATGAAAAGCGGGATAGCTTCGGTTTCGAAAGGGTTGGATCTCTCTGAGGAGAACGAACCTCTGGTTATCGGGGAAGTCGATTTCGAAGATATCTATGAGGTGGCTAAGGAGAAGGAGATCTCCTTCATGGTTGGAACAGGGAAGGGGTACAAGGTCTCCCAGAGATTGAATGTTCCCCTGATCAGACTGAGTTTTCCCATTCATGACCGTTTCGGAGCGGCGAGAATCCGCACCGTAGGATATGAAGGGACACTTGAATTATATGACAGAATCGTAAACGCGGTGATCGAAGAGAGGCAGGCGGCAAACCCTGTCGGGTATACATACCTATAGGAACGAAGCGATGAACAAGAACTATGAAGAAATGCACCCATGTTTCAGCTCAGACGCTGTAAAGAAATTCGGACGGGTCCACCTCCCGGTAGCACCCGAGTGCAATATCCAGTGCAACTACTGCAGCAGGGACTATGACTGCGTGAACGAATCGAGACCCGGGGTCACCAGTACGCTGATGAAACCCGAGGAGGCTTCCTACTACTATGCAACACTGCGAAGCGAGAATGAATGGCTTACCGTTGCCGGTATCGCCGGCCCGGGGGATGCGCTTGCCAATGCCGATAAAACGATGGAGACCTTCCGTCTCATCAAGGAGGAGACTCCCGATGTCGTCTTCTGTGTCTCGACCAACGGTCTGAGACTTCCCGAGTACGTGGATGAGCTTCATTCTCTCGGACTGAGACACCTGACAGTCACAATGAATGCGGTCGATCCTGAAATCGGAGCGCAGATCTATTCCTGGGTGAGATATAACGGTGTCACCTACAGAGGAAAAGAGGCTGCCGAACTTCTTATGAACAACCAGATCGAAGGTATCAGAAGAGCTGCAGAGCTCGGGCTTTCAGTGAAAGTCAACTCGATCATTCTCCCGGGAGTCAATGACGAACACATTAAGGAAGTTGCCGCCCTCGCTTCAGAGCTCGGGGCGACCTACCAGAACTGCCTTCCCCTGATACCCGTTGAATCGACACCGTTCGAGCATCTTCCCAAACCTGACCACGCTCTTGTAAAGAAGATTCGTACGGAATCTGAGAAGTTCCTTCCCCAGATGCTTCACTGCGGCAGATGCCGCTCCGATGCAGTTGGAAAAATCGGTCAGAAAACGAGTGAAGAGATTCTTCAGTTCCAGAAGTACGTGACACGGAAAAACAAGGAGACAGGAAACAAGAGGTACGCGGTTGCAACACACGAGGGACTGCTGGTGAACCAGCACCTCGGAGAGGCACGCAAGTTCCATATCTATGAGTTCGAAGCAGAGGGACTGAAGGAAGTCGAACAGAGAACGGCTCCCCGTTCCGGTTCGGGTGAGAGCAGATGGAAGATGCTTGCCGAGCTGCTCAGTGACTGTGAGGCGGTCTTCGTCTCCACCTGCGGTGAACTACCCAAGAAAGTTCTCAGCGAGAACGGTGTGAGACTTCATCAGGTACAGGGGCTCATAGACGATATCCTGGAGACGTATGAAAGCGGGAAATCGATCGAACGGTTCGCGAAGAAGCGGAGCGGGTGCGGAAGCGGATGCAGCGGCCAGTCGGTCGGGTGTATGTAAATAAGGGATTGCAAGGAGAAGGAAACCATGGAAAAACCAAGTCATCACATTCTGCTGTGCGGCAGTTTCAGAATGTCGGGAGAGCCCCAGGGCGTCTGTGCGAAGAAGGGATCACACTCTCTCGCCCAGTATATCGAGAACGAAGTGATCGACCGCGGTCTTGACGGTACGATGGTATCGACCACAGGCTGTCTCAAGGTATGTGACCGGGGACCTGCGATGGTGATCTACCCGGAGAATATCTGGTACGGCGGTATCGAGACCGAGGATCAGGTTGATGAAATTCTTGATGCTCTTGAGGACGGAGAGGTCTGCGAAGAGTATCTGATGAGCTGAAAAAAGCTCTCAGGATTGAGAGAGGGGAGAGGTTGGAATGAGCGGTCTGTCGTTCATAGATCTCTTCCCTTTTTTATTTCAGGTGATCTGCATTCTCATCGGCAGCATGCCGAAGTCGTCAAAGCCGTATTCCCTGTAGATCTTCTGCGCATTCAGATTGTCGCAGTCGGTGAACAGCGTCACTCTCGAACACCCTTCCTGCTTTGCGAATTCCAGGCAGTGTTCAATCAGCAGGTGCCCGATTCCCCTTTTTCGCCAATTCTTATCGACGATGAAGTCCTCTAAGAGAGCGACCTTTCCCCCGTTCGCCGTGCTGATGGTGTACAGGAGCGAAACCATACCGAATACTTCATCTCCGTTCTTAGCTGCGAAGACATGACCGATATCGGGATTGTCAATGATCGCTCTCAGTCCCTTTTCCTGAAGTTCGGTGTCGGGATGGAAGCTCGCTTCCTGAGTGAACAGCTGCGTGAGCAGGTTACTCAGCGCCGGGATATCATCTTTCTTCGCTATTTCTATAACCATAGTGCATTCTCCTTTCAGGGTTGCGGTCTGTTCTTTGATTTTGAGAAAAAACGGCATTATATGTCAACCGGTGCAGATATCGTGAGAAAAAAGCGTTCCATGTTTTCACCTTGTCATGGTAAAATAATAGGGTACAGACCGTATATGCTTAAAACAATGGAAGCGGTTATGCATTTTCTCACAGAGGAGAAAGTTTCTCCCACAGGAGAAAGAAGGGATATGAATATGAAAACATTACTTATAAAAGGAGCGGTTCTCTTTGAAGCTGACCGCTCAGTCAAGGCTGACATGGTTGTAGAGGGGGACAAGGTTGCCCGCATCGATCGCGATATCGATATAAAGACACTCCCCAAGGGGACGGAACTGATCGAGGCGGAGGGACTCTGTCTTCTCCCCGGTATCATCGATGCCCACACCCACTATCATCTCGAAGCACGCGGGACCGTGACAGCTGATTCCTTCGCCGAAGGCTCTCGACTTGCCGCCTACGGCGGAGTGACCACGGTGATCGATTTCAGTGATCACGAAAAGGGAAAGAGCCTTTCTGAGAGCGTGGAAGAGAGAAAAGAGGCGTACCTGAAAGGCGCCCATGTCGACTTCTCCCTCCACCAGGGAATCTACCGCCTTCCTTCCGATATAGACAGCGAGATCGGCGAGCTCAAGGCACAGGGAATCACAGCAGTCAAGATCTTCACCACCTACCGCAGCGCGGGGTATCTGATGGAGCGCGATGCCCTCTCTACCGTGTTCGAAGCATGTGCCCGTCACGGGATGCTCGTGACCGTTCACTGTGAAGATGAGACCTACCTCAACGAAGTCGCCTACTCCTACAAGGGAGACTACTCAGTTGCCGACCATCCTGTTCTCCGCCCGGCCGAAGCCGAGAGGCGTGCCATAGAGATGGTGGGAGACCTTGCCGCCCAGTACGGTATGAGCATCTATGTCGTTCACCTCTCCAGTGAAGCGGGACTCGAGGAAGCACGAAAACAGAGAGCGAACGGAGTGAAGATGATCCTTGAAACGACTCCCCATTACCTTTTCCTTGACAAATCCCGTCTCGAAGGAGAAGAGGGGGCGAAATATGTGATGACTCCCCCCTTGCGAGAAAGGAGTGACAACTATGCGCTTCAGGATGCGCTGGTAGCCGGAGAGATAGATGTGGTAGCAACTGACCACTGCGCTTTCACGAAGGAGCAGAAGCTTGAATCAAAGGATGTGAGGACCGTCTATCCGGGAATTCCGGGGACAGAGGAAATGGTCTCCCTCGTCCATAATTTCGCTGTCGCTTCAAGCAGAATGAGCCTGTCGGAGATGGTGAAGGTACTGTCTACCAATCCTGCGAAGTATTTCGGTCTCTACCCCCGTAAGGGGACGCTGGAAGTTGGTTCTGATGCCGACTTCGTCCTCTTCGATCCCTCTGCCGAATGGGACATCGATGACGAGAGTGTCCACAGTGCGAGCAAGTACAGTGCCTACAGCGGCATGACTGCCACGGGACGTGTGGTTATGACCTACCTGAGGGGACAGCTGCTGATGGGAGACGATGTCTATATCGGGGATCAGATAGCTCCCCGGTTCATTCCTTCTGTTCAGGAAAGATAGAGAAGACGGACAATCAACTCCGCCATTGCATCGGGCAGAAGCCGTTTGAGTATCATGAGGGCTGAATAGGAAGCCCCGACGACCATTCTCACCGGCATTCTGCGTTTTCTCAGTGCCCGATAGACTGTTTTTGCCACCACCGAGGGGTGGTGGCCGTTCTGTTCATCCTTTTCCATCTTCGCCACAGCCTTCTTTCCCTTTTCCCTAAAGGGGGAGACTTCCGGTGCATGATAGCTCCTGTTTGCAGTGAAATGAGTTTTTGTATCACCCGCCTCAATGATGGTGGCGGTGATGCCTGTGTGATGCGTTTCAAGCCTGAGTGCTTCTACGTAGGCTTCGAGAGCGAACTTGGAGGAACTGTAGTGGCTCTGGAAGGGAATGCTTATCCGCCCGGCCACCGAGCCGAGGACGATGATCCTGCTGCCTGTCAGCATGCCCTGTGCAAAGAGAAGTTCATTTACTCTCAAAACCCCGAAGTAGTTGGTTTCGAACTGATCCTTCACCGCTGCAAGCGGTGTGTCCAGGGCGCTCCCGGCAATACCGTAGCCTGCGCAGTGAATGACGGCAGAGAAGGATTTCTCCCCTTCCATGTTCAGTGCGATCCTGGTCAGTGCCTTCTCAACTGAATCGGTCTCCGTGACATTCATAGGATAGAAGGTCACCGAAGGGTGGGAAAAGGTCTCGCAGGAACCTGAACGGGAGACTCCGTGGATGATGAATCCCTTTTCAGCGAGTAACTTGGTGACTTCCAGGCCGATCCCGCTGGTTGCTCCGGTGATGAGAATATGGTGTGATGCATCCCTTTTCATTGCTGCTGTCCCTTTTCCTCTTTTTCAATCTCTTTCTTTTGTGTATACTCGACAAACATCGATAGTGCAAGGAGAGATGGTATGGAAAAGCGCAAACAGAGAATATTGACAGGTGACCGGACAACGGGAAAACTTCACCTCGGCCATTTCGTCGGATCTCTGCAGAGCAGAGTGGCGATGCAGCATGAGTATGAGACCTTCATTCTTCTTGCCGATATCCAGGCTCTCACGACCCACTTCGAACAGAAGGAACTGCTCCACCAGAGTATCAGGGACGTCACCATCGATAACCTCTCAGTCGGTCTCGATCCCGAGATTGCAACCATCGTCCAGCAGAGCGGTGTTCCCTCTATTGCCGAGATGACGGTCTTCTACTCGATGATCACCAGCGTCAATGTCCTTCGCCATAATCCGACGATCAAGACCGAAGCAAAACAGTACGGGTACAAGGATCTCAGCTACGGGTTCCTCGGCTATCCTGTCTCTCAGGCTGCCGACATCACCTTCTGTAACGCCGATGTCGTACCGGTAGGTGAGGACCAGATTCCCCATATCGAACTGACAAGAAGAATTGTCAGGAAGTTCAACGGCATGTACGGAACCAGCATCACTGAACCGCAGGCGAAACTCTCTGTCGTGAGTCGCCTTGCAGGCCTTGACGGAAATGCGAAGATGGGAAAATCACTGGGAAATGCGATCTATCTTTCCGACACTTCCAAGGAAGTGGCCGACAAGGTGCGTCGCGCCGTGACAGACCCTGCCAGAGTGACCAAGGATATCCCGGGAGACCCGAACATCTGTAACGTTGCGAAGTACCATAAGATCTTCACTCCCGGTGAATATGATAATATCTGTTCCATGTGCCGCACTGCAGCCATCGGCTGTGTTGCATGCAAGAAGAAGCTCACCGAATCACTGAACACCCTTCTTGATCCGTTCAGGGAAAAGAGAGCGTTCTACGAGGAAAGACCCGATCTCGTTCTCGATATCATCAAGACGGGAACAGCAAAAGCAAATGCAGTTGGAAACGAGACTGTCAGAATGATGAAGGAAGCGATGCATCTCACTGTCTGATGCACACCTGATACAACATGAGTAAGGGCAATTTCAAGGAAGCTGTCTACACATCCCTCCCGGTCCTGGGAGGGTATACTGTCCTCGGATTCGCTTTCGGCCTCCTCTTAAGTGAGGCCGGCATTCCCTGGTTCTTTGTGACGATCATGTCAGTGTTCGTCTTTGCAGGCTCCGCACAGTTTGTCCTGGTCGGCCTTCTAGCCGCAACGGCCCCCCTTTCCTCCATAGCTCTCACAATGCTGCTGGTAAACTCCCGCCACATGTTCTACGGAATCAGCTTTGTTGATTTCTTCTCTACCATGGGACTGAAAAGATTCTATATGATCTTCGCCCTCACTGATGAGACCTATGCCCTTCTCTCCCTGATACGGGGAGAGGAAAAGAGCAGGGAAGAGAAACAGTCCATTGCATGGATGATCGCAGCCCTGAACCAGTGCTACTGGATCAGCGGTGCAACGGCAGGCGCACTTGTGGGTACTTACCTTCCCGTCGTCACCGACGGAGTGGAATTCTCCATGACAGCACTGTTCGCTGTCATCCTGATAGAACAGCTGATACAGCAGAAGACCTACGCACTTGCAGCCATCTCCTTTGCCATAGCACTGGTGATCCATCTTTACCTGCCCGGCTCCGCCTTCCTTTTTCCCTCCATGATCCTTGTACTGATCATGCTGCTGGCACAGTTTCAAATCAGCGGAGGTGATGCATCATGAGCATGACCTACATCGCACTCGCCATCATCTTTTCCGCTCTTGTAACGATCTTCACACGAGCCTTCCCCTTCATCCTGCTCTCCCGCCATGAAAAGATTCCCGCCTGGCTTCTCTTTATAGCGAAACGCCTCCCTGTTGCTGTGATAGCGATCCTTCTCTTCTATTCACTGAAGGATATATCGTTTGCAGAATTCAGCGGATGGTCAGGGGAGATCATAGCGGTGATCTTTGTCGCGCTCCTTCATCTGTGGAAACGCAATACGCTCCTCAGTGTCCTCCTCGGCACCCTTGCCTACATGACGATGAACGCAATCATCGGTTGAAAGTCATAATTCCTTTCTGTGGGATAGTATGAACAAGATTTAAAAGGATGGCGCATATATTCGGATACGGAATGACTCTTCAGCTTTTTCACAGCTACATTTCCGTATACTAGAAGCTTTGATTGCTTTATAATACAACCCATGATTAGAATACCGATCGAGGCATATGGCCATCAGTTCACAGGAAAGGGAGAGGTGGAAGATCTTTTCCTGCGAGACCAGGGTATAGAGCACTGGAATATCACCTTCAGGCCGCTGAAGGAAGAAGAGATAGATCAGCTCAAAGAGCAGGGGAATTCCTCAAATGACTGGTCTCAGATATACGTTGAAGACCCGTTCGACTTCTCACTCATCCGTAACAGTTCGTTCTATGGTGCGGTGAGAATAGGATCAATGCAGAGTTCCCTGATCTCCTACCATGATTTCATCCTTCCCGAGGGAATCAGTGATTCCCATATCGTTTCCTGTGATATAAACAGGCACTGTGCTCTCAACCATGTCGCCTATATCTCCCACTACCAGATCGATACGATGTGTATTCTTCACCGTATTGATGAGATGGCGACCAGCAACCACTCAAAGTTCGGTGTAGGAGTCCTCAAGGAAGGGGAAGATGAGAGCGTACGCATAAGAATCTCGATCATGAACGAGAATGAAGAACGTGCTGTCTATCCCTTTGTCGGTATGAATACAGGTGATGCCTATCTATGGGGCACCTACCGTGACCGTCCTGTGCTGATGGAGCGCTTGAAAGAGTTCACCGACGCGACTGTAGATCCCAGAAGAGGGTTCTACGGCTACGTAGGGGAGCATACGGTCATCAAATCGACCCGTATCATCAAGGATGTACAGGTCGGTTCCTATGCCTACATCAAGGGTGCGAACAAACTGAAGAACCTGACGATACGTTCTGATGAGAATGCTCCTTCTCAGATTGGAGAGGGGGTCGAACTGGTAAACGGTATCATCGGGTACCAGTCGAGAATATTCTACGGTGTGAAGGCTGTCAGGTTTATTACAGGGAACAACAGTTCCCTGAAGTATGGAGCGCGACTGATCAACTCCTATATGGGGGACAACTCCACCATCAGCTGCTGTGAGGTTCTCAACTCCCTTGTGTACCCGTTCCATGAACAGCACCACAACAATTCCTTCCTCATCGCCTCCCTCATTCAGGGGGAATCGAATATGGCCGCAGGTGCGAACATCGGAAGCAACCACAACACCCGCGGTGCCGACGGAGAACTCAAGGCGAAACGGGGTTTCTGGCCCGCTCTTTCCAGTTCCCTCAAGTTCAACTGCTCCTTCGCCTCCTTCACCTTGATAGCGAAGGGCTCCTACCCGAACGAACTCAATGTCCGCATTCCTTTTTCCATGATCAGCTACAATGAATCGAAGAGAGTGCTGAATATCATGCCGGCATACTGGTGGATGTACAACCGCTACGCACTGGCACGCAACGCATGGAAATTCAAGAGCAGGGATAACCGCTATCACGTGGGTCAGCATATCGAAAGTGATTTCTTCAGTATCGATACGATGGATGAGCTCCTTGAAGGTCTCAATTACCTTGCCTTCCATACCGGTCGTGCCGTACTAGAGGAAGAAAAACCCTCCCGCAGGGCATGCCTCGCTGCGGGGCGTGAGCTGCTCGACAACCACTCACCTGAAGTTGAAACCCTCCCTGTCAGTACTCGCGATATAGAGCGGTCAAAGAAACCGACAAGAATTCTCAAGGTGCAGCAGGGGTATGATGCGTATAAGGAGATCATTATCTTCTCCTCTGTGCGGGTCATTCTCGATTATGCTGAGCAGCATGACCTCTCGCTCAGCGCATTTGAGAAAGAGAGTCTTGCCTGGCTTGCAGGAGACGGGTATGCCCGTCAGTCAGTCGCTTCGCCTGTGGCGAACCTCGGAGGTCTACTGGTGAGCGAGGCTCTGGTCGATGATATGATCAGGGAGATAGAAGACGGGGAGGTCAACAGCTGGGATGAGGTTCATACTCTTTATGATTCGTGGTGGAAGGACTTTCCCAGGGTGAAGGCGGTCAAATCTATTCTCACCCTGCGCCGTCTGTATCGCCTTGAAGGTGATGAGATGCTGCCGTGGAAGTCTCTTGTTCCTCAGTTCATCCACCTGTGTGATCAACACAGAAAACAGATCCGCCTCACACGGGAGAAGGATCTGGCGGAGCCGTTCAGACGCAACACCTACCGCAATGAAGAGGAGATGATTGAGGTATTGGGAACCATTGATGATAATTCGTTCGTAAAAGAGAGCGATGAGCTGATGGAACTCTACATTACGAAGGCCGAGAGCTTTCCTCAGTGATGTGATTGTGTTACATTGAGGACATGGATGATACAGTGGTGAACAGAGAACAGAACGGTACTCTCTCAGAGTCGGTTTTCCCCAGGGACGTGCTTGATTCGGCTTTCCAGATGGAACCTGAATTCAATGCGGGGTTTCTTGATGAGTTCACACTCACGTCCGCTCCCCGCCATCATCTTGATGAGTGCCTGAGCCTCCTGACGAAGGATATGCTCCTTCAGATGGGGATGGACCACTCTCTTGACCTGAAGCTTTCCATGAAGAAAGCGGAGATGGTAGAGCTTCTCAGACAGAAGATCATACAGAACTTCCATGCCTTCCTTCCCTATGTGCCTGCACGGAACCTCGAGTTCCTGAAGGAATTCAGTTACGAAAACGACTATACGCTTACGCGTGATGTCTTCCTCTTCCCCGATTTCGCCCACCTTCACCACTTCGGGTTCATTTTCCTGTTCAGAACGGGCGATGAGTACCATGCGGTGCTTCCAAGGGAACTGGGCTCCTTCCTCGGACTTCTGAAAAATCATGATCTGTTCGTCAAAGCCGATCTCCACCAGAGACTCGATGCCTATGCCACCGCCCTTGTCAATCTCTACGGGATACTCGATATCGACCAGTTCGCAGTGATGTGGAACAAGTACGAGAGCGAGACCTACACTCCCGCCATGATCGAGGACGAACTGAAAGAGCTCGACAGAGCCCATATCTTCTGGTGGTACCTTGATGAATTTGTGATCAGCACCTACTTCTCCTCTCCCGACGAGGTTGAAGAGTACCAGAAGGAAGTGAAGGATATCTCATACTACATTCCTTCCAGAGAAGATCTGAGAAACTACTATATCACTCCGTATGACAAGTCGACACCTGCGGCACACGCCATGTCTGATTTCCTCTCCACCGTCTGCCAGGAAGGACGCGATACTGTCTCCATTCTGATGCAGGATCTCAATGACGCGATCACAGTCGGGGAGAAGATGGACGGTGTGTTTGAACTGCTCGGTGAGTACGGAGTCTTCTTCCACGGTATCGATGAACTCAATACGTTCAATGAACTCTACGGGGATCTTGATGAGACAATCAGAAAGTGGCAGCTGAAGGGTCATAAACCGAGATTCATGAAAAACCACACAACGTAGCAGACACACGATGCTCCGATAACAGAAAAACCATCCGCGAGGATGGTTTTTCTTGTAGGTGTTCTTTCGAAACTATTTTTTACTCTACAGTTTGCACTTTGTGAATACTTCAAGCAGTTTTGTTGAGGTTTCAGGATTGTCGTTATGCAGCTGTGCATCGATGTTCCTGATCTTTCTCAGTCTGTACCTGACAAGGTTCTCGAAGGGTTTCGAGCAGAGGGTATCGAGATCGCGGATAATCGTCTCCTTGATCGCATTCGCAGTGAGCTCCGGATCGGTGTGTGCACCGCCGGGAGCTTCGGGGATGATATCATGGATGATCTGGAATTCCTTCAGGTCACGGCTGGTCATCTTCATCGCCTCTGCGGCACTCTGTGCCTGGGAGGGGTCTCTGAGGAGGATCGAAGCGAATCCTTCAGGGGTGATCACCGAGTAGACAGCGTTCTCGAGCATGTAGAGCTTGTCTCCGATACCGATACCGAGTGCTCCGCCGCTTCCCCCTTCACCGATGATGAAGCTGAGAACGGGGACCTTCAGGGTCGCGAACTCCTTGAGGTTGCGTGCAATTGCTTCCCCGATTCCTCTCTGCTCTGCACCGAGACCGGGGTAGGCACCCGGGGTGTCAATGAAACAGACGACGGGTCGGTGGAACTTCTCAGCCTGCTTTGCAGCCCTGAGAGCCTTTCTATACCCTTCGGGATTGCTCATTCCGTAGTTGCAGGCGATATTCTCCTTCATGTTCGCACCCTTGCGGTTTGCGATGAAGGTAACGGCTCTGCCTCCGACTGTACCGATACCTGTGATCATGGCACTGTCGTCACCGTAGTAGCGGTCTCCATGGAGTTCCATGAATTCGTCACAGATGGAGTTGATGTAATAGGAAGCGCCCGGCCTGTTCTGCCTTCTGCTTAAGAGGACGCATTCCCAGGAAGAACGTCCCTCCTGTGAACTCTTTGAAGAGGCGAGCTCTTCCATCGTATCAACGGTATTATATAATTTTGCACTTTCCTTATTCATTGCTGATCCCTCCGGTGTGTACCTTGATGAGGAAAGAGAGAGTCTTCTTCATCTCTTCTCTCGGTACGATCGCATCGATGAATCCCTTCTCGAGCTGGAACTCTGCACTCTGGAATCCGTCAGGCAGGCTTTCTCCGATCGTTCCTTCGATGACTCTCGGTCCTGCGAAACCGATCAGTGCTCCCTTCTCACTCAGGCTGATATCACCGAGCATCGCAAAGGAGGCTGTCACGCCACCGGTGGTGGGGTGGGTGAGGACGATGAAGAGGGGAGTCAGGGTCTTCTCGAGAAGGGCTGCCGCCGCACTGGTCTTGGCCATCTGCATGAGAGAGAAGATTCCCTCCTGCATTCTCGCACCGCCGCTGGCGGTGAAAAGGATCACTGGTTTGCTCGTGAGAGCTCCTTCGATCATCGCAGCTGCGATCTTTTCGCCGACAACTGACCCCATCGATCCTCCCATGAAGTCAAAGGACATGACACCGAGAACAGCTTCCTGTCCGTCGATGGTGCATTCACCGGTGATGACCGCCTCTTCAAGGTTCGCTTTGTCACGTGTCTTTGTTATTTTTTCCTGATAGCCTTCAAGCCCGATAGGGTTGGGGAAGGAATAGTCAAAGGGGAATTCATTGAATGAGCCCTTATCCGCTACTGATTCAATCCTCTCTGCAGGTGTGAGCCTGTGGTGGTAGCCGCATTTCGGGCATACTTTCATAGCAGAGATAAATTCATCGTAGGCGAAGGTCCGATGGCATGAAGGGCATTGTATGTCTTTACTCATGGAGTTCTCCTGTTCTTATTTTTTGAAGAGCTGTTCATACAGCTGAGTGTTGAACCTGCCGCTCCTGAACTCTTTCGAGCTCAGAATGAAGATCTGTTCGTCGATATTCGTCTCGACTCCCGAGATTTCAAACTCTCTCAGCGTTCTCAGCATGATATCGATACAGTCCTGTCTCTCGCTCGCATAGACTATGATCTTGGCAAGGAGGGAGTCATAGTAGGGACTGACGGTATAGCCGGGGAAGATATGGGTGTCGACACGAACCCAGGGCCCGTTCGGCTGCATGAAGTGGGTGATCTTTCCTGCGCCGCGCGCATTAATTCTCACCTCGATCGTATGGATGTCGCTTATAATTTCCTTCGGTCTGATGGAGAGGTCAGCGCCTCCAGCGATCAGGAGCTGCTCCCGTATGATATCGATGGAGTGGATCAGTTCTGTAACGGGATGCTCTACCTGAGCTCTCGCATTCACTTCCATGAAGTAGTGCTTTCCGTCCTGGACGAGAAATTCCACTGTCCCCGCACCCTTGTACTTGAGGCTGCTGAACAGGCGCACTGCATCATCTCCCATCTGTGCTCTCATCTCATCTGAGACGACAGTCGAAGGGGACTCTTCAATCAGTTTCTGATGGTTCTTCTGTACCGAGCAGTCTCTCTCTCCGAGGTGGACTGCCTTTCCTTTCCCGTCTCCCATCAGCTGCACTTCAACGTGACGCGGATGGTCGAGATATTTTTCCACATGGATCGCATCGTTTCCGAAGAAACTCATCGCTTCCTTTCTGCTTATCTGGAGGGCGGTACCGAATTCCTTCTCGCTGCGTACGATCCTGATCCCTCTGCCTCCGCCTCCGGCGGATGCCTTGATCATGACGGGGTACCCGATCTCTTTGGCAAGCTCGAGTCCCTCTTCAAGAGAGGCAAGGGGGGTGACCGATCCCGGAGTGACAGGCACGTTCGCATTGAGGGCGACGTTTCTCGAAGCGATCTTATCACCGAGGAGACTGATCGTTTCGGAGGTAGGCCCTACGAAGATGAGTCCTGCGTCCTCGATTTTCTTCGCGAACTCAGCGTTCTCGCTGAGAAAGCCGACACCGGGATGGATGGCATCACAGCGGCACAGGAGTGCTGCCGTGATTATATTTGTCATGTTGAGGTAGCTTTCGCTGCTCTGTGGGCCGCCGATACAGACGGTCCTGTCTGCAAGCCGGTAGGCGAGAGAATCGGCATCTGCAGTCGAGTGCCCGAGAACGGTGGTGATGTTCAGGTCACGTGCGGCCCTGATGATTCTCACTGCGATTTCTCCTCTGTTTGCAATGAACAGAGATTTTATCATAAGGGTTTCACCTCGAAGAGGGGAGAGGTCACTTCGATCATAGTCGCCTGATCGGGATAAATCTTCACGATCTCGCAGTCGAATTCAGCTTCAAGCTGGTTCATGATCTTCATAGCTTCGATCGTACAGAGAACATCTCCCTTCTTCACCTTGTCGCCCACTTCAACGTAAGGGGGAGCATCGGGTGCAGGGGTTCTGTAGAACGTACCGACGATAGGGGAGGTGACGGTGACGGTCTTCTTATCTTTTTTCTCAGCTGCAGGTGCGGTTTCAGTCGATACTGCAGGAGCTGCGAAGGCGGCAGCTGCGGGAGCAGCGGTGACGACTTCTCTTTTTATCTTTATTTTCTTCTCTTTTTCTTCCACCTCGAGGGAGGTAAGGTTGTGAGAGTTGAACAGTTCTATAAGTGATTCGAGTTCTTTGAGATTCATATGTTACTCCTCTGGGTACACCTTGCTCAGGGGTGAGTGAATATCTTTCTGGTATGATACTAACGATTGTTCTTGGATGTGTCAATGTTGACAAAATCTCGAAAATTGTAAAATATATGATAAACTCTATTACAGGAGATATTTGAAGTGTCTATATACATACAAGCAGTCGGTGCGTACGTACCGCAGAAAAAACTGAGCAACGATGACTTATCAAAGATCGTTGACACCAGTGATGAATGGATCTATTCCCATACAGGTATCAAATTCCGCCATATCGCGGCACCGGAAGAAGCTACAAGCGATCTTGCCGTGGCAGCAGTGAAAACTCTGCTTGAACAGAATAATCTTACAGTCGATATGATCGAGGGGATCGTCCTCTCAACCGCAACTGGAGACTACCATGGGTTTCCGAGCACGGCCTGTGTCATTCAGGATAAGCTCGGTCTCGATGTCATTCCCGCCCTCGATATAGCGGCAGGCTGTACAGGTTTCATCTATGCAGTCGAGATCGCCCGTTCTCTGATGCTCGCCAACGGTTACAAGCATATGGTCGTCATAGGGGCTGAGAAGCTTTCGGACGTGACTGACTGGACCGATAGAAACACCTGCGTACTCTTCGGTGACGGTGCAGGAGCGGTGCTCCTTTCCCAGGATCCTGAAAGTGAGAGGGGAGTGATCGACAGCATCCTTCATGCAAAGGGTTCAGGAAGCAAGTTCCTCTCAGTTCCCAGCGGTGGAACAGCAGATAAGAACGGAGATGATACCTTCCTCTATATGGATGGGAGAGCGGTCTACAACTTTGCAGTGAAGGCAATGAAGGATGTGATCGAAGATCTTCTCGAGAGAAACAATCTCACGATCGATGATATCGATTATATTGTTCCCCACCAGGCGAACTTCCGTATCATTCAGGCGTGTGCGAAGAGAATCAAGACCGATCCCGAGAAGTTCTATCTCAATATCGATCAGTTCGCGAACACCTCTGCAGCTTCGATTCCCATCGCTCTTCATGACATGGTCGGAAAGGGACTGCTCAAGGAAGGGATGAAGATCATCACCGTCGGTTTCGGTGCAGGTCTCACCTATGGAGGAAACTATCTGATATGGTAGCAAGCGTAAGTTGTTTCCCCGGTCAGGGAGCGCAGTTCCAGAAGATGGGCATTGACCTCTTTGATACCTATGATGAAGTGAAGGAGCTGTTCACCCTCGCTTCCGATATCTCAGGACTCGATGTCCACTCTCTCCTCTCGAACGGTGAGATGGAGGAGCTGACAGCGACCGAGAACGCTCAGGTGCTGATCACATTGGTAAACCGAAGCGCAGCGAAGGTGCTTGCTTCCAAGGGTATGGTTCCCTCGGCGGCCGCAGGCTTCAGCCTCGGCGAGCTCACCGCCTACGCCGTTTCCGGAGTTATCACCGACGAGGACCTGTTCCGCCTTGTGACAAAGCGCGGTGCTCTCATGGCCCACTGGGGTGAGGAGGCTCAGAAGAGCTACGGCAAGGTATCGATGGCGGCAGTGATCGGACTCGGTTTCGAACCGGTAAATGAAATCTTGAAGAAGAGCGGTCTTCCCCATCTCTATGCGGCCAATGACAACGGACCTGCCCAGGTTGTGATCAGCGGGCTTATTGCATCAATGGATGCGATTGCCCCGATCCTCAAAGAAGCCGGTGCGAGAAGGGTGCTCCCTATCAAGGTGAGCGGTCCTTTCCACACACCTCTGATGGATGAAGCGAAGAAGGCATTCGATGATGAACTTGCAGGGGTGAATTTCAATGACCCTGCCATCACCCTCTACTCCAATGTGACCGGAGAGAAGGTGGACAGCGGTGAAGTTATGAAGAAACTCTGTAGCCAGCAGATCGTTTCTCCTGTACGATGGACGAAGATCATGAATAATATCGAAGCCTCGTTCCCCTCCCTTCCCGTTGTGGAAGCGGGACCGAATAAGGTTCTGAGCGGACTGTTCAAGAGCGTAGGCAAGAAATGCCTGCAGGCGGGAACGGTTGAGTCGATCGAAGCATGTATGAAGGAAATTGAAGGAAATGAGTAACGAGCATATGTATGAGAAGAGAGCTCTTGTGACAGGCGGTTCCAAGGGAATCGGCAGCGCTATCGTGAAGGAGTTTGTCGAAAGAGAGTATGAAGTATTCTACTTCTCCAGAACTCCAAGTGCGGAAGCTATTCCCCACTCCCACCATATCGCGGTCGATATGTCCGATCCCGCTTCTATCGATGAGGCTCTCAAGAGCTTCTCCTCGATGAGCGACAGCGTCGATGTTCTTGTGAACAACGCTGGAATCACGAAGGACGGCCTGCTGATGCGCATGTCCGGTGATGCCTGGGATCAGGTGATGAACGTGAATGTGCGAAGCATCTACCAGGTGACCCAGTACATTTCCCGTCTTATGATGAAGAAGAGAAAGGGATCGATCGTTTCCATCTCTTCAATCGTCGGGATCACAGGGAACGGCGGTCAGGCGAACTATGCTGCTTCCAAGGCGGCGATCATCGGTTTTACAAAATCGATAGCAAAAGAACTGAGTGCGAGAAATATCCGCGCCAATGTCGTCGCTCCGGGATTTATCAACACTCAGATGAGTGATGCGATTCCTGAAGAGGCGAAAGAGAAATTTATGGAACAGATTCCGATGAAGCGTATCGGTAATGTTGAAGAGATATCGAAGGTAGTTGCATTCCTTGCCTCTGATGATGCATCCTATATCACGGGACAGGTCATCACAGTCGATGGCGGAATGGTAATGTAAAGGAGATGGCTGGTATGGAAACGAGAAGAGTCGTCGTTACCGGTATGGGTACGATTAATCCCCTGGGAAAGAGAATTGACGAGTTCTGGAAGAACATTAAGAACGGCGTGAACGGTGTCGGGC
The DNA here is from genome assembly GCA_963677695.2 of Sphaerochaetaceae bacterium. Lineage (GTDB taxonomy): Bacteria > Spirochaetota > Spirochaetia > Sphaerochaetales > Sphaerochaetaceae > SABI01. Next base: position 1,721,927 of record CAXXUJ010000001.1, read on the forward strand.
AGCTGACAAGATTCGACTGCACCGAGTTCGCTACAAAGATCGCGGCGGAACTGAGAGATTTCAACCCCACCGAGGTCCTAGATAAGAAGGAAGTGCGCTCTGCTGCAGATTTCACTGTCTACGCCCTCTACAGCAGTGTGGAAGCGATGGAGATGGCCGGTCTTGCAGAGGGCGGGTACGATCCCGATCGAACCGGTGTCTATGTCGGTAACGGTATCGGCGGTTTCGAAGTTGTCGAGGACAACATGGAAAAGCTGTTCAGCCGCGGACCGAGAGCTGTTGCTCCCCTGACGATCCCCAAGCTCATCACCAATGAGGCTGCGGGCAATATTTCAATCAAGTACGGTATTCACGGACCGTCAGTCACAGTCGCTACTGCCTGTGCTTCAGGGACCGATGCGATCGGAGCAGCCTTTCAGGCAGTGAAGTATGGAATTGTCGATAAAGCTGTCGCCTGCGGTACAGAAGGTGCCATCACGAAGCTGGCAGTGTCAGGATTCAACAGAATTCAGGCCCTTTCAACCAATAACGACAATCCAGAGACGGCCTGCCGTCCCTTCGATGCGACCAGAGACGGTTTCATCCTTGGAGAGGGTGCAGGTACCCTGATTCTCGAGACTCTTGAGGATGCCCTTGCACGTGGTGCGAAGATCTACGGAGAAATCCTCGGTTACGGTATGACCAACGATGCATACCACCTCACAGCACCGGATCCGGCAGGAACCGGAGCAGCCAAGGCGATGCAGAAGGCGATTGCAGAAGCGGGACTCAAGCCCGAAGATATCGATTACGTAAACGCACACGGGACAAGCACCCAGGCGAATGACGTGATGGAAACCAATGCTATCAAGATCGTATTCGGAGAGCATGCCTACAAGCTGAAGGTCTCCTCCACCAAGAGTATGACAGGACACCTTGTCGGTGCTGCTGGTGCAGTGGAATCCATTATTTCCCTCATGGCTCTCCAGGATCAGTTCTACCCCCCTACGATCAACTACTCGACTCCCGATGAGAACTGCGACCTTGATTACGTACCGAATAAGGGTGTAGAGGCACCGATGCGCTATGCGCTGAGTGAATCTCTCGGTTTCGGTGGACATAACGGAGCGCTTGTATTCGCTCCCTACAAAGGATAGGAGTAACAGTATGGAACAGTACATGAGTGCCGAGGAGGCATTGACCCACAGATTCCCCTTCCTCTACCTCGACAAGATGACCGAGGTGACAGAGGACTATGTGATCGGAGAGAGACACTTCCCGGCGGATGAACCTTTCTTCCAGGGACACTTTCCCGAATACCCTGTCGTTCCCGGCGTCATTCTTATCGAATCCATGGCACAGACCGGCGGAGCCGGGCTGAGACAGCTCGGTATCCTGGAAAAGGGAGCCTTCTTCGTCCTTGCAAGTGTCGAGAAGGCGAAGTTCCGCAATCAGGTCCGCCCCGGTGATACGATCGTCATGAAGGTAGAGAACGTGAGAGTCTCACAGGCCATGATCCGCCAGAAGGGTGTGATCACTGTCGACGGGAAGGTTGCCGCTGAGGCTTCCTGGATGTGTATCGTAGGAAAGAAGTAGGAAATAAGAAGATGATAATCAAAGAAAAAATCATGAGAGGTGTCTCCCTGACTGCTCACCCCGAAGGGTGTGTCCGTCATGTGGCTGAACAGCTTGACTACCTTGAATCAAAAAAGGGTGAGATCGATGGATCGACTCTTCCCAAGAAGATTCTCGTTGTCGGAGGCTCCACCGGTTACGGTCTCGCTTCCAGAATGGTTCCCGCCGTCTTTTCAGGCAGCGCCACTCTCAACGTCAGTTTCGAGCGTGAACCTGCAGAGAAGAAGACAGCCACTCCCGGCTACTACATGAGCGAAGCGTTCGAGCAGTGGGCACAGGGAAAGGGTATCTGGGCGAAGAGCATCAACGGAGATGCCTTCTCTCACGAAGTGAAGAAGCAGGCTGCAGATATCATAGAGGCGGAACTCGGTCAGGTCGACCTGATCGTCTACTCTCTCGCCTCCCCGGTGAGAACCGATCCCGATACCGGTGACATGTACCGCTCTGTGATCAAACCTATCGGTGATGTCTATACCTCCCTCTCCCTCGATATGCAGAAAGGGACGATCGAACAGGTCTCCCTTGATACAGCTGATGAGGCTCAGATCGCCGATACCGTGAAGGTCATGGGCGGTGAAGACTGGAAGCTCTGGATCTCCTACCTGAAAGAGAGAAATCTGATAGCTCAAGGCGCCATGAGCGTAGCCTATTCTTATATCGGACCTGAAGTGACCTTCCCGATGTACCGAAGCGGTACGATCGGACGGGCGAAGGAAGATCTGGAAAGAAGCGCTCACGAGATCACCGAAGAGCTTGCAAGCCTTTCAGGCAAGGCTTTCGTTTCGGTAAACAAGGCCCTTGTGACCCGCGCAAGCAGTGTGATTCCTGTCGTTCCCCTCTATATCTCCATCCTCTACCGTGTCATGAAAGACAACGGAACCCATGAAGAGTGTACTCAGCAGATCTATCGTCTCTACAAGGATCGACTGTACGGAGAAGGAGATATCCTGGTCGATGCCGAAGGACGAATCAGAATCGATGACCTCGAGATGGATCCTGAAGTTCAGAAGGAAGTGATGGTGAGATGGGAGCAGCAGGCTGAAGGTGAGGAGCTCAAGGGCGGCGACCTTGACGGTTTCCGAAGCGAGTACTCCCACATTCACGGTTTCGGTTATGAAGGAATTGATTACGAAAAGGATATCGATCCCAGAGTGGTAAAATTTTAACCGACATATTCCATCTTGTCAAACCACTAAACACATGTTAACATATCCAGTATGGATATCAGAGACGCTCTGGGCATCCTCGCACGAGATGCCCAGTATGATTTATCGTGTGCCTGCGGGACAAAAGATCCCGCAGAACACAGAAAAAGAAAAGATACTGAGTCATGGGTTTATCCGGTAACGGTGGCTGAAGGCGGAAGCGGCATCATGCTGAAGACGCTTATGAGCAACAGCTGCACCGGGGACTGTCTCTACTGCCCGCTTCGCGAGTCTCAGGATACGAGAAGAACCTCTGTTTCCCCTGATGACCTTGCCCGCTTCTTCATCGATATGCTTCGTACCCGTCCCCTCATCGGAATCTTTCTTTCCAGCGGCGTTGTCGGCCATCCCGATTTCACCATGGACCGGCTTATCGCCACCTCCCAGATCCTCCGTCAGAAATATAGGTACAGAGGATATATTCATACCAAGATCATTCCCGGGGCCTCTGACGAGGCAATCCGCAGCGCATTGAAGTATTCTTCAGCTGTCTCGCTGAATATCGAGACACCGGGAGAGAACCATTTCTCGCGCATCTCCCATTCAAAGCAGTATTCGAAGGATATCATAGACAGCTTGAAACTGATTTCGTCTCTTACCTCCAAGGGGGGAGAGTTCTCACGAGTACACACCACCAGTCAGTTCATCGTGGGAGCGAGTGATGAGAGTGACAGGGAAATCCTCTCCTATACCCAGAACATGTACAGCAACCTCGATTTCGACCGCCTCTATTTCAGTGCCTACCAGGGTGGACTCGGGGACCCCGATCTCCCGGGTGAAAGGCGCTACCGCGCCGCACTGGAAAAGGAATTCACTCTCTCCTGGGATCAGCAGAGCCCGACGCTTATGAGAGAGCACCGCCTCTACCAGGCAGACTACCTTTTCCGTCAGTACGGTTTCTCCTTCAGTGACCTCTCCTTTCAAGGTGACGGCTCCCTCGATCTCTCCAAGGACCCCAAACAGACCTGGGCTGATCAGAATCCTCAGTTCTTTCCTGTATCGTTGAAGAGGGGATCGAAGGAAGATCTCCTGAAGGTGCCGGGCATCGGGCCGGTAACGGCACGGAAGATAGTTTCCATGAGAAAGGATACTCCTCTCACCGATATTTTACAGCTCCCGATCTCCCGTTCTACGTATGTGAAAGCCCATAATTATCTCACCCTTTAAGAGTTGAATCATTAAAAATCTGTAAGAAAAGTGTGAGCAAAGTATAAAAAAACCCTTCTCATATGCCCTTCACTCTGATACATTTTCCCTAGATATTTTTCTCAAGGAGCTCGCATGTTCTATTCAATTCTGATGATAATCGGAAGTCTCGGTCTCTTTCTGTTCGGCATGAAAACCATGAGTGACGGCATACAGAAAGCCGCTGGTGACCGTCTCCATTCGATACTCAACTTCATGACCGGAAACAGGGTGATGGCAGTCCTTACAGGATTTTCGATCACAGCGATCGTTCAGTCCTCTTCAGCCTCCACGGTTATGGTTGTTTCCTTCGTCAATGCCGGGCTTCTTTCCCTTCAGCAGGCCATCGGTGTCATCATGGGAGCAAACATCGGTACGACAGTTACCGGATGGATTGTTGCCATTCTCGGATTCAAGGTAAAGATGGCAGCCCTTGCCCTCCCTGCAATCGGTATCGGATTTGTTCTTTTAATGGCGAAGAAACTGAATAAGGTTGATCTCGGTCAGACACTGATCGGCTTCGGACTCCTGTTCATGGGTCTCGATTACCTGAAGAATTCTGTCCCTGATATTCAGGCCTACCCTGAGGTACTCCAATATGTACAGCACCTCACAGGTCATGGCATTTTCAGCTTCCTTCTCTTTGTTCTCATAGGAACGGTTCTTACGGTCATTGTTCAGTCTTCCTCGGCTGCCATGGCCATAACTCTGACAATGGCTTATGCAGGGTGGATCGACTTCCCCACGGCAGCATCCATTGTTCTCGGTGAAAATATCGGAACAACGGTAACAGCATATCTTGCATCAATCGGAACCAGCGTGAACGCACGACGGGCAAGCAGGGCGCACACTCTGTTCAACCTCTTCGGTGTGTTATGGATGGCCTTCCTGTTCACTCCGTTCCTTCATCTTGTTGATCTCATTGTTCCCGGTGCGATGTTCGGCGCAAGCGTAGATGCGACCCTCCTTCCGGCACACCTTGCTATGTTCCACACCCTATTCAACATCATTAACACCTTTATCTGTATCTTCTTTGTTCCTCAGTTTGCTGCAATTGTCAAAAAGATCGTTCCCGATGATAAAAATGCACCTGAAACCTACTCACTGAAATATATCAGTGCTTCCATTCAGGATACTCCCGAGCTCTACCTTCTTACTGTGAAGAGAGAACTCAATAAGATGGCTGATATCGTGTGTGATATGTTCAGCGGCTTCTGGGAAATATTCTCCAACCCCGACACCAAGATGAAAAACGAGGTGGAAGAGTACAAGAAGATGGAAGATCTCACAGATAAGATGCAGGAAGAGATCACGAAGTTCCTGTCTCAGTGTTCACTGGACAGCATGAACAAGGTGAGTGCTGCGAATGTCTATTCGATGATGAGAATCACGAACGAGCTCGAGAGTGTCGGTGACAGCTGTTTCAACCTGATCATTCTCACTGAGAGACGTTACAAGAAGAAGATTGATTTCGATGCGGAAACTCTTGAGCTTCTCACTCCCTACATTGAACTGGTCACCCGTTTCATAGGCTTCATCAAGAGCCATCTCAATGAGCATGTGAACAGCGAGAATATGGCTGTAGCTATGAAGATTGAGAAGGAAATCAACAAGATGAGAAAGGCTCTCAAGGAGACTGCGACTGACAAGATGCAGAGCGGTTTCGATGTGAGGGGCGGACTTCTCTATATCGATATCGTACGCCATGTTGAGCAGATCGGTGACCACTGTATGAATATCACAGAGAGTCTTGAGCAGATCCGCTAACAAAACTATTCAAAGCAATACAAGAGAGGAGGGATTGTCCCTCCTTTCTTGTATTCTGGGGGGGAATCATCAGAGGAAAAGATTCCCGGTATCGACAGTCAATCCTTCGAAGAAGGCTGATAACGCTGTCGATCCTTTTCCATAGATCTTCTGATCCTTCAGTTTCCTCTCCTCAAAACTATAGATGATGAGATGTTTTTCCACTGGATCGACGATCCAGTACTCTTCGATACCGCTGCTCATGTAGAGCTGAGTCTTGATGATGATATCTTTCGATTTCGTAGAGGGTGAGAGTACTTCGACAACAAGCGTCGGTATTCCCTGGTAGGTATCCTTTTCATCTATATTCTCTGGATCACAGATGACGAGAATGTCGGGTTGTACGACATTGGGATTGTCCTCGAAACGTTCCGCTTCGCCGAACAGTTTCACATCAAGCGGTGCTACATATGCATTGCAGGATTTGTTCTTGAAAAAATTATAAAGAACAGCAAGTAATTCTCCGACAGCATGCTGATGGGGCATGCGTTGTCCAGCTGTCATATAGATCTTTCCATCTATCAGCTCATACTGACAGGTATTATCTTCTCTCTCTGCTATCTCCCTGAACTCTTCATAGGTGTAGCGTCCTTTTGCCTTGTAGGCCAGGGCCCTTTCTCTCAGGTACCACCTTTCCTCATCACTGAGTCCTTTCAGGACTGCTACCGGTTCATTGTTCTTTTCCACATAGACCGGTGTTCCTTCCATTGCCTTCTTCAGATACTTGCCGAAGGCATTCTGAAGGACTGATGTCGATACTTTCATACTCCACCCCCCTATCTTTTTATGAGCTAAAATTTCTGAATATTTTAGCTTAAATCTTACATGTATTGTACGTCTCGTATGACCAATAATCAATGTCTGATACGGTATAAAAAAATAAGTTTTATGAGCAGCCTGTTTTGTACAAAGAAGATATCTTTCAAAGAGAAGATGGGTTGTTATTGAGCTGTTTCGATATAATGAGCGCAGAAAATAGAAGATGATACTATGGGAAATGGCATGGAGGGAAAGGAAAGAGAGTGGTGTGAGCTGTCAGATAGCTTCTCCCCGCATGGTGCAGTGAAGAAGCCATCGAAAGGAAAGTGATTAGACGCTCAGGTACTGCTGGGTTGTGAGCAGGACGAGGGTACAGGCCTGAATGACTCTGATGCCGTTCTTCTCGAACTGATCAGCTGCCTCTGCAGACTCTGTTCCCGGGTTCATGATCACTCTTTTCGGTTTCAGTGCGATGATATCATCGACTGATTCAGAGAGGATTCTGGGGTTCACATAGAGGGTGACTGTATCGACAGCTCCTTCGATCTCAGAAATCTCTTTGTATCCTTTATGCCCGAGGATATTTTCACCCTTCAGTGAGACCGGAAGGGGACTGTGGTTATGCTTTGTAAGAAGCTCTACTGCCCTGTATGAATATCTTTCAGGTTTTGAGCTTGCTCCTAATACTACGACGCGTTCATTCATGTTGTTTTTACTCCTGCTGACCAGACTGGAAATATCCCCCATCACAAGTTCGTTGTGACTGGGTATGTCTTACCCGTCTAATTCTGTCACTCAAACATAATAAAGAGTTTCATAAAAGGCAATAATCGGGAAAAGGAGAATGGGAAATGAATGGGCTTTCAATAGAGAGGCCTTTAAGTATCCTCTATGCCTTTTTCTCCATGGAGAAGTTATCTCGACCTGGTTTCTTTATTTCGTCCATGCCGCTAGCAGATGATATTCTTCAGGGAGTCCAATTACAGTTTTTCTCTAATCTCTAATTGGTCAGTCATTTGTTGGTCAACTGCAATCCTAGATCCTGGAATTTTGAAAAATCAGCATGGTTTCCCGTCGCAAGGGAAGCATTTAATATGATGGAGGCAGATGCAATCATGGCATCTATTCTAAGATGTCTGAGTCTCCCTGTTTCATTGAAAAGACGTGATGCCTCTGCAGCCTGATCTCGTGTGAAAGGTATGATGCGGTCTTCAATAAGGGATGAAACTACTTCGACAGCTTCATCATCAATAGGACCGCATAAGAATTCGTACCATGATACAGACGAAGTTATGAGCTCTTCATCTTCCTGTATCCAGCGTACAATCTGCTTCATCTCTTCGGATTGGTCAATAAGTGATCTGATTAAATAATTTGTATCAAGGAGAATCATTTTCCACGCACCCATTCTAATCTGTTTTCTGCAACCTCTTTCAGGTAAGCATCTGCTGTTTCGGGTTTGAGCCCCTTTGTCCTCAGGTATTGTTCGAGGATGAGCAGCTTTTTCTGTTTTTGCTGGTTGAAAGTTATTTCAGCCTCTTCTACCGCCTTTCTCACAACCTCTGCCTGAGATATATGCAGGAGGCGAGCCATTTTCTGCAATCTCTTTACTGTTTCTTCATCCAGTGCAAATGTTGTTCTTTTATTCATTAATGCCATACCATCATGATATACCATAACTAATGAAAGGTAAAGAGAAATATTATAAGATTTGTTTCTTTCGTTGATTTGTTCCGTTTTTATGACATGACCTATGAAATAAAGGCTAGTAATAGAAATATGGCGCTGTCATGACTTTTATTGTGGAAAGAGTGTTTACTCATAAAAAAGTGAATGTTAGTATGAACAGGTATATGACAGGAGGCATAAGGGTATGGCCGTAATACTTGCAGTGGATGATTCACATACTGACCGCACTATCATAGCAAGCTTTCTCGTTGACCACGAGGTTCTCACCGCATCCAACGGAGCGGAGGGTCTCAGTATCGTTGAGAGCCGACCTGATATAGACCTTATTCTCCTTGACCTCCATATGCCGAAGATGAACGGGTTTGAGTTTCTCGAGCAGTGTTCTCACAGGGATTTCCGTGTTCCAGTCATGATTCTCACCAATTCAGAGGAACTAGACAACGAGATCAAGGGTCTCGAGATGGGTGCTGTTGATTACGTGAGGAAACCCCTTAATTTCCTCTCCCTCCAGAAAAGAATAGAGATGCAGCTCAGAATCCTCCAGGGACGACGGGAGATCGTTGAGTACAATCGTCACCTTGAGGAAGTTGTCGAGCAGCGAACGGCAGAGGTGAGGCGTACCAATGAGATAACCATTGCCGCTCTGGTGCGGCTTCTTGAGATCAGGAGTATCGAGACAAGCGATCATTCAGTGAGAACCCGTATGATGATGGGAAAACTGGCACGAAAGGTGAGTGCGAAGGGAGAAGATGGATATAAGTTGACAGAACGGGCGATTCAGGACCTGGTTGCCACAGCCCCTCTTCATGATATCGGGAAGGTGGGAATTCCTGATGCCGTGCTTCTCAAGCCCGGAAGGCTTGACGATACAGAACTGGAGATAATGAGAACTCATGTGATCAGGGGGGTGGAAGCCCTTGAGTATTCACTTGAAGAGAGTGAAGCAAAGATAAGTTTCATCGAGACAGCGAAGGAGCTGATAGCCTCTCACCATGAGTGGTTCGACGGGTCCGGCTATCCTGCGGGACTGAAGGGGACAGATATTCCCCTCGGCGGACGCCTGATGGCTGTCATTGATGTCTATGACGCACTGACCCATAAGAGGGTGTACAAAGACGCCCTCAGCCATACCGATGCACTCGCTGTCATGGCAGAAGAGGCGGGACGCCACTTCGACCCGGTTGTGTTTGACTGCTTTATATCGATTGTTGAAGATTGTATAGATTGCGATAGCGAATTGTAAGGAGATACGGAATGGCTTTATCGGTGACACGTCCTTCACGGTTTGCGGTACTGTTCCTCTTCTGTATGCTCCTCCATTCACTCTCTGCAGCCCCGCAGCTGCTGCTCACTGACGAAGAGAAAGCTTTCATTGAGACCCACAGGGAAGTGAAGATCGGGGTGGATCCTCATTTCATTCCCTTTGAGTTCTTCAATGAGGAGGGAGAGTACAACGGTATCGCATCAGATATCCTCTCCGAGATATCAGAACTGACGGGAATCGATTTTATCCCGAATCCTTCCTTGAGCTGGGGTGAAGCGGTGGAAGGGGCTCGTCAGAGGGAGATCGACCTCCTTCCCGCTGTCGGGTTCACTGCTGCACGTGCCGAATACCTGACCTACCTGAAACCTTACATGCAGTTTCAGCGTTCCATTGTTGTAAGAAACGGTAATACCACTATCACAGGGTTATCGGACCTCTATGGAAGACAGGTGGCAGTTCAGAAGGACAGCTCCCACGAAGGCTTTCTTCTTGACTACCCCGAAATCAGCCTGCGCACCTACGCTACGGTGGAGGAGGCTCTTCTTGCGGTGAACAGGGGCGATGAAGTCGCATTCGTCGGAAACGAAGCGACCAGCGCCTATCTTTCCCGCACCCTCGGCCTTGCCGAACTTAAATTCATCACCCTCGCGGAGGGTGGTGCCCATGACCTTCACATGGCAGTGAGAAACGACTGGCCGCTGTTAGCCTCCATTCTCCAGAAGGCACTTGATGCAATTCCCGAAAGCGAGTACTCGGCAATATTCGGGAACTGGATACGCTTCGATTCCAAGACTGACTACACCTGGGTGATCAGGGCTGCGATTATTCTCGTTGTCGTTGTGATTCTTCTTTTCTCTGTCTCCTCCTTCTGGATTCTCCGCCTGAGGAAGGCGGTACGTGAGAAGGATATCGCACAGCAGAGGGCGGAAGAATCGGACAGGGAGAAGAGCATGTTCATGGCCAGGGTCTCACACGAGATCAGGACTCCCCTGAACGGGATCAAGGGAATGAGCTATCTTTTAGAAAAGACAAAGCTTGATGCGATGCAGAATCGCTATCTTCATGCGATCAAGGGCGCAAGCCAGACGATGCAGGTGATCATTCACGATATTCTCGAGTACTCGAGACTCGAAGATGGCGGGGTTGTGCTTGAATATATCCCGTTCCGTGTCGATGATATCCTTCAGAACACGATCTCTCTCGACTCCTGGCTGATCAAAGAGAAGGGACTTACCTTCTCCTTGAACCTCGACCCTTCAGTTCCCCCCTTCCTTATCGGAGACCCTACCCGCATTCGTCAGATATTCACGAACCTGATTCACAATGCGGTGAAGTTCACTTCATCCGGTGAGGTATCCCTTTCCATGAAGGCAATGGAGACGGAAGAGGAACATTGTGTACTCTCCTGCGAAGTTCGGGACAGCGGAATCGGAATGACAGAGGATCAGATGTCACGCCTGTTCACTCCCTTTACTCAGGCTGATGAGAGTATCAGCAGGAAATACGGAGGCTCAGGCCTCGGTCTTTCCATAGTGAAGACGCTCGTTGAGGCTATGGAAGGAACGATAGAAGTTACAAGCAGGGCAGGGGAAGGGAGCACTTTCCGCTTCACTCTCCCCCTCGATATAGACCGTGAGGGTATGGAGCAGGACCTGCTGGTGAAGAAATCGGTTGACTTCACGCACCTCAAGGCGCTTCTTGTGATACCCGACAGATCCTTCTCCTCTCAGGTCGGTACTCTCCTGAAAGAGTATCAGATACGATACGATGAAGTCTCTTCCCTCGCCCTAGCTGAGACACTCCTCTCAGGTGAGAGAAGCTTCGACCTTCTGATCCTCGAAGTGGATCATCCCTCAGTACTCCCCGCTTCCTGGCATACAAAGGTCACCGCCTCAGACGGGTCGAGGCCCTCGGTCATCCTGTTCTCCCTTCAGGAGAGTTCGGGAGAAGAGCTCTCTCAGGTCCTTAGTGACCAGGATGTGATGCTTCCCCTTCCTTTCATCCAGTCTGTGTTCTTCAACGCCCTTCTGCAGCTCTTTGGAAGAGGGAACACTGCAGACTCATCGACTGACAGTATATCTGCGGATTCTGCAGGGCCACCGCTCAATGTCCTGGTCGTGGAAGACAACCTCACAAACCAGATGATTGCACGGGAGCTTCTCGAGAGAAACAACTGTACCGTCTACCTTGCAGGAGACGGGAAGGAAGGGTATGAAACCTTCTTGAAAAACGAAGCTTCAATTGATGTGATCCTTATGGATCTCCATATGGATGGGATGGACGGGTATGAATCTACCCGCCTGATCCGTGAGAAGAACAGCGAGATTCCTATTCTCATTCTTTCTGCCGATCTTGTCGATTCGGTAAAGGAAAAGTGTGAACAGATGCACGTCTCCGGTTTCATAGGGAAACCGTACGATCCTGACCAGCTGGTCTCCCGTGTACGCACAGTAGCAGCAAATAAGTCTCCTGATGGATCTGCGATCCCCGCCATAGATGTTGAGGCAGGGATCCGTCGGATGGGAGGAGATAGAAATCTCTATAAGAAAGTGCTTGTATCATTTATGGAAGAACTCAGGAAAGGAATTTCAGATCTCCGATCTTCTATTTCTGAGAATGACATCGAACGGTCAAGAGAGCTTGTCCACATGTGCAAGGGGAGCTGCGGTTCAGTCGGAGCTTCCCATGCCCATGAACTCTGTGTTGAGGTTGAAAAGGAGCTGAAGGGTGAAGAGCCCGTGTGCTCCTCCCCTCTCATGGATTCCCTCCTTTCAGAGCTCGAGAGAACCCTCAAGGCCGCCGAGAACTTCAGTTAGGCTACGCCTCTTTCCCGCTCCCGTACAGATTGTGAGGAGGGAAGGGAACGATGAAGAGACCTGCAAGCAAAATCACTGTAAGAACGATTCCCATCAACCCTGTCATCTCATATGATCCTGTTGACTCCTTGATGATGCTGAAGAGCCAGGGGCCGAGTGCGCTTCCCGCAACGACGACGGAAGAGGCCAGACCTGTGATGGCTCCGATATGTTTCGTTCCGTAGAGCTTGGGGAAGGTTACTGCGAGGAGCGTTCCGAAGAACCCTCCGGCAAGACCGAAGGCAACGATCATCAGAGGGATACCCGCAGGTGAATCGATAATAAGCATAGAAACCGAAGCAAGGAGACAGGACAGGCCGTAGAGCCTGAACAGATGCGTCAGCTGAATCCTGTCGCTTGCATAGCTGCTGAAGAAACTGCTTGCAATCGATACGATCGCGATGGGAAGGAATATCGATACCGCTTCGGTAGCTGTCGCTCCCTGATCAGAGAAGATCGACACGATATGGAAGGTGAACCCGGTGTTGAACATCGAGAAGAAACCGAAGGTCCCGACAAGAATCCAGTAGAGAGGACGCCTTTTCACCTCGCCGATGGTGAGCTGAAGTCCGGTATCGATCACCTGCCGCTTCTTCTTTCTGCGGTTTTCAAGCCCCTCTTCCATCTCCAGATTACACGAAGCGGGATCCTTCCTGTACAACAGGAGGGCAAGGGGGAGGAAGATGAATAAGAGAATCAGAGCCATGACAATGAATGCTCCACCTGCAGTGAATCTATTGATCATCCCCTGAAGAACCCGCGGAGCGAAGGAGAAGGTGAATGAGGTGATGATCCCCAATACCCCTGAAGTAATCCCTCTGTGGGTACTGAACCAGCATGCCAGGGTTGCACGCGATACCATCGTAAGCGCTCCCTGCCCGCTCATCCTGATACCGAAGAACCCGAAGGTCATCATGATCAGTGCAATCACCGATGCGTTGCCGGCAGTACCGGCGAGCGAGGCAAGGATCCTGTCACTGAAACCGAGATAGAGGAGGAAGACGGCGAGGACAACAGTTGCAATAAAGGTCGTCACTCTCGGTCCTTTTTTATCGTAGAAGAGACCTGTGAACGGTGCTATGAAACTGCTTGCCAACGTGCCTACCATATAGGCGCTGCTCAGCTGTATGCGGGAGATGTCGAGACTGGCAATGAAATGGTCTGTAAAGACCGACACTCCCATAGTCTGCCCCGGGATGCTTGCGATGATTCCGAGAGAGGAGATGAAGAGAATGACGAATCCATAATAGAAAGGGAGCCGGTTCACAGCAAACCGGCTTCCACTGGTGCGGAAGGATAGAATTTTCATAGCGTTTTTCACCCGTATTCAAGAATATAAGGGGATGATGGCATGTATCAGAAGAATAGGCAATACAACCCTATTCTTTCCATAGAATATCTTTCCAGAAAGAAAAATGAAATTTTTTAAAAAATTAATTTAATGTAAATAAAGAAGTTAACAACCTTCTGTATGTGATTCACCTAATCTTTACATTCGGCACAGTTTGTCTTTATGTATGAGGTGTATTCTTCGGTTGTAAACAAAAGGAAAAGGAGCTGAACGGCTCCGAAGGAGTTTTCCATGAATAAGAGAGCAACCGTAGTTTTACTGGCCTTGATATTTTTAATGATGAGCGGATCTGTCTTCGCCTACGGCGGATACAGGGGATCTTTCCAGCTTGATGACCAGGCGGTCACGACCGATACCGAAAGTGATGAAGTCACCTGGGGTCCCGGTTCACGATTCCACCTGACTGATGATGTTACTCCTCAGTATGGAATGAGAGCTGTAAGTGATGATAACCTCCGAGAACCTGCACAGGGAACAATGAGATCTTCACGTGGAATACATACCGTGAACAGTACGAGCGGGCCGAGCAGGATGTCACAGGGAAAGAGCAGAAACGTTTCAGTTTCTACCAGAGGATCAAAGGGACAGGCCAATCAGGCAAGTTATAATCGTATGGACCCTGAAGATTGCCTCTACCTCGAAACAGGAGCGCGTCAGTACCTGAACCAGTCTGATACTGAAGCCTTTACAGGACGTCAGGGCTCAGGCAGAATGGGAAGAGCCGGTTTCTAAGGAGGACTGAACAATGAATACAGCAAAGAAAATTGGAATCATAGCCGTCATGGCAGTTATAGCGGGAACTTCCTTCCTCTTCGCAGAAGGAGTTCAGGAAATCCAGAGCCCATCATCAGCACAGCCTGCAGCAGATGAAACGACTGTCGCCAGCGATGACCACGGCGTCACCTACATGAGAGAAGAAGAGAAGCTTGCACGTGATGTGTACCTCGCTCTCTTTGACATCTGGGGTATTCGTACTTTTGAGAATATCGCACAGGCAGAACAGCAGCACATGGATTCCGTTGCCTATCTGATGGACCAGCAGGGTATTGAAGATACCGTAGCCTATGCAGCACCCGGAGAATTCACCATTCCTGCAATCAAGGACCTGTACAATTCACTGGTAGAGCAGGGTTCCAAGTCAGCAATTGATGCACTGAAGGTCGGAACTCTCATTGAGGACCTTGATATCGCAGACCTGGAAGAGTATCTTGCAGGTACCACAGACCCTCTTACCATTCAAGTGTACGAAAGACTTATCGCAGGAAGCGAACAGCACATGAGAGCTTTCATGAATCAGCTTGCGATGTACGGTGAAACCTACGAAGCACAGTTTATCAGCCAGGAAAGAATGGATGATATTCTCGGAAGTTCCATGGGAATGGGAGGTCCTTCCAATCAGAGGGGCGGCCACCACGGCGGAAGAAACTGATTCTTCCCCTTTAGAATATATCACACAGCCGGAAAAAAACTTTCCGGCTGTAATTTTTTGTCTTCTCAGTTGTTTTAAGTAGTGAAGCAAGGAGGTGAGCCATGATAAGAATAAAGTATTGTGTTCTTGCCGGTATTCTCACCGCTGTCCTGATAGTGCTTGTCGCTGTCGGCGGCTAGAACAAGAATTTCCCCTTATTCTTATATGTTTAATATTATAATGATCTCTATATGTGCCAATTCCCTCTCACTGAAGAGGGTTCTAATTATTTATTGACACAATGATTATCTTTGCACGATTGTTCTGATTTGTAATTCTCGAAAGTATCTACCACTTCGCGGAGTCGAACTTATCAATTTGTGAAAGAAATGTGTTGACAAATCCAACTTTACGCCATAATATCACTATATTATCAAACATCAGATGTTTGTTGTTTGATTTATTAGTCAATATTTGGGGAACGATGATACATATGAGATTCTTTCCTCAATAGAATGAAAAAACCGCAAAAGGAGACATTATGAAAAAGGTTCTAATCATTCTCGCAATTCTCGGATTGGTATTCGGTTCTCTCTCGGCTCAGGGTCAGGGAGAAGGTGGACAGGAAAAAGTTGTTCTTAAACTGGCAACAATTTATTCTCCAGACCACCCCGTTTCAGTTGGGTTAGATAATCTCGCAGCCACTGTTGCAGAGGAATCTAATGGTAGACTTGAGATTCAGCATTTCCCGGCAGGTCAGCTTGGTGCTGAACCTTCAATTCACGAAGGTATGAGAAACGGCACAGTTGATATGGCAGTTATGGGAATCAGCGAAGTAGGAAAGAGATTCTCACCTGTTCTGGTATTTGATGCCCCGTTTATTTTCGAAGATGCAACACAGATGCTCAAGGCATTCAGCAGTGATCTTGGTCAGGAGCTGTGGAGTGAGTTCGAAGATACTACTGGTATCAAGATGGTAGCACCTATCTATTATGGATCAAGAATTCTTACAACCACCAAACCTGTTACTACCGTTCAGGCTCTCAAGGGAATGAAGATCAGAGTCCCCGACCAGCCCAACTCAGTAGCAACCTGGAAGGCACTTGGTGCAACTCCTACCCCCATGAACCTCGGTGAAGTATATCTTTCACTGCAGACCGGTGTTGTTGATGGGCAGGAAAACCCTCTTGCAACTATCACAAGTTCCAAGTTCGACGAAGTCTGTAAGTATTTCAATATGACAGGGCACTCAGTTCAGTCAACTCCTCTCTTCATGACAACTGCTGCATATGATAAGCTTGATGATGAACTGAAAGCTGTTCTTGATGCTGCCGTCCAGAAGGATGTGTATGGAATCACTGACTACATCATGAACTACGAAAAGACAGGTCTTGAAGAACTGGCTTCCAAGGGTATCACCATTGTCAAAGTTGAAAGACAGGGATTCATTGATGCCGCACAGCCTGTAATTCAGGCAGGTGCAGCTGATTGGGGAGAAGGTGTATACCAGCAGCTCCAGAGCATTAAATAATAGTATATAATTATGGATATATCACTGCATTGCCACAGCATGTGGTAATGCAGCTGATAATTTTTACACTAGGAGCGAATATGAAGCAAATTATCCGAACAGTGAATACCGCGATTTTTAAGGTTGAAGCAGCCTTTCTGATTGTAACATTCGTGATCATGGGTATCGTTATGGCGCTTCAGGTCTTTTCTCGAGCGATTTTAGGGATGTCAATCGTATGGAGTGAAGAGCTGACAAGACACATTTTCGTCTGGAGTACCTTCATCGGAATGAGTTACGGTATCGGAAAAGTCTATCATATCAATCTCGATTATTTTGTGTTGAAGATTCCTGAGAAAGTGAGAGCTTACGTTACAATGATTATGGACATAATTCTTGCCTTGGTTCTTG
Organism: Sphaerochaetaceae bacterium; assembly: GCA_963677695.2. Taxonomy (GTDB): domain Bacteria; phylum Spirochaetota; class Spirochaetia; order Sphaerochaetales; family Sphaerochaetaceae; genus SABI01. The sequence goes on from CAXXUJ010000001.1 coordinate 1,738,984, forward strand.
TTGTTCTCTTTAGGTTCGCACTCGTTTATGTTGCTGACCAGATGGCTATTCTTGGACCTACAACAGGGTATCCAATGGGATTCGTGATGCTTTCACTTCCTGTCGGTTGTGTCCTCGCAGAGGTACATATTCTTGCAAATTTAATCGAATTGATTCCATCAAAATCTAGAAACGAGGTGGCTGCATGACCGTTCTCTTTATTATTGTTTTCGTGATTGTATTGTTCCTCGGAATGCCTGTGGCTTTCAGTATGGTTACCGCAGCGATGACATTTGTCTCAGGAGCAGGATTCTCGATGAGAGTAGTTGTCGAGAAGTTCCTGACTGGCCCCGACTCGTATACGTTGATTGCAGTTCCCTTCTTCATTCTTGCGGCAAATCTGATGAATACAGGTGGGGTGACAAGAAGGATTTTTGGGTTTGCTGATTATTGTGTCGGTCATGTGAAAGGTGGTCTGGGGCATGTAAATATTTTTGCCTCAGTAATATTTGCAGGTATGTCAGGCGCTGCTGTAGCAGATGCAGGCGGTTTAGGGCAGATCGAATTGAAAGCGATGAGAGAGTCTGGGTTTGACGATGATTTCTCGCTTGCAGTAACAGCTGCATCTTCCACTGTGGGACCGATTATACCTCCCAGTATCCCGGCTGTTATCTATTGTGTTACTTCCGGTGCCTCTATCGGAAAAATTTTCCTGGCAGGGTTCATTCCAGGGATATTCATGGCTCTTGCCATGTCAGGCGTCGTATATTTTATAGCACATAAAAGAGGCTATCCTGTTGAACCGAAGCGGACACTGAAAGAAAAAGTTGTCAGTTTTAAAAATGCATTTCCAGCACTCCTTACCCCTATTATTGTTATCGGAGGAATTGTTTCGGGTAAGTTCACACCAACTGAGTCTGCCATCATAGCTTCAACGTATGCTCTGATTCTCGGCTTCATATACAAAGAACTTTCGATAAGGAAACTGAAAAAGATTTTTCTTGATACTGCAATTCAGACTACAACAACGATCGTTATCATTGCCGCTGCAGCAGTCTTCGGTTGGGTTCTCTCCTATATGAGGATTCCCCAGATTCTATCTTCTTCATTCCTTGGACTCTTCACCTCTCCTGCAATTGGTATTTTTGCGGTGATGATAGTCCTTCTTGTCGTCGGATGCTTTATGGAAACTATCGCGGCGATAACCATCATGACACCGGTATTACTGCCGATTGTTACTTCATTCGGAATGGACCCGGTCCACTTCGGGATTCTGATGGTGCTGAACCTAATGATTGGACTGATTACACCACCGGTAGGTCTTGTTTTATACACACTGTCAAATATTTCCAGTGTGCCATTCTATCGTATCGCCAAGGCGGCAGTGCCTTTTATGATCATACTGTTTGCTGTTCTCCTGGTGCTTGCATATATTCCGCAGATAACGATGTTCCTGCCTAACCTTTTCTATGGAGTCTGATCGTGATTAAAGATAAAGATACGATGGCGACAATGAGTTCTCTCTGTAACAAATTTCCGCTTCCCCGTATGATTCGAGTCCGTCAGGTATTCGATGGCAGTCACATTGAAAACATTGAAGATGTTCTCAGCGAACAATTCTATTCCGAAAAGATGAGTGCTGCTGTTTCGAGCATAAAAAAAGGAAACACTGTTGCGATTACCTGCGGTAGCCGTGGAATTTCCAATATGGCTGCTATTATAAAAAGTGTAGTTCAGCTGGTTCTCGAGAAAGAGGGAGTGCCTTTTGTGTTCCCGGCAATGGGTAGCCATGGGGGTGCGAATAACCTTGGTCAGTCAGAGCTGATTGGGGAGTATGGTGTAACCGAGGAATTCCTTGGATGTGAAGTAAGATCCTCCATGGATGTTGTAAATATCGGTGAAACGGAAGATGGACGTCCGACTTTCATAGATAAAAATGCAGCAGAAGCTGATCATATCATCGTTATTAATCGTATAAAAGCTCATACAGCTTTCAGGGGTCCTTTTGAGAGCGGCCTCATGAAGATGATGGTGATCGGTATGGGCAAGCAGGTGGGAGCTGAAACCTGTCATGATTTAGGCTTTGGAGAAATGGCCGTCAATATCCCGATATTCGGCAGATCAATTTTGAAACATGCTCCCATACTGTTCGGAATAGGAATTGTAGAGAATGCATATGATGAAACATGTGGTTTAGAGGTACTTCTACCACATGAATTTGAAGAGAAAGAGCCAGCCCTTCTTGAATATTCGAAGGAAAGACTCGGAAGGATATTATTCCCTGAAATCGATGTTCTCGTAGTTGATCGCATTGGCAAGAATATCAGCGGTGACGGAATGGATCCTAATATTACCGGAAGATTCCCTACACCTTATGGGTCAGGCATGTTGAATGCTCAACGGGTTGCAGTCCTTGATCTGACAGAGGAAACTCACGGCAACTGTTTCGGAGTAGGGATGGGAGACTTCACAACCCAGCGGCTTCTAGATAAATCAAATCTGGAAGTCATGTATATCAATGCTCTGACTTCAACATTGCTGCCTGCGACAAAAATGCCGATGGTAACTAAAAATCATAATGATGCTATAGGTGCCTGTATTAAGACCTGCAATAAAATAGATAGGGCACATCCAAGAATTGTACGAATCAGTGATACTTTGCATTTAGGAGAGATTCTGATTTCTGAGGCATTACTGGAGGACGCCAGAAAAAATCCTCAGATTGAAATCTTGAGTGACCCTGAGTACATGGTATTCGATGAGGACGGGAATTTATTCCCATAGAATCAAAGTAAGATAATTTGCTGAGAATTTAATACCATAAGAAATCCACAGGCTGAGCCTGTGGTGCGATAGGAGGTTACACCCGAACAATTGTTCTTGAAAGAAGGGTCCCCTGTGATACATTTGAATAGCGGTTCACAACGCATTCGAACAGAAAACAGGAGACCCAATGACAGAACAGAGTTTAGCACACACGTGCTGGGATTGCACATACCACATTGTGTGGATACCAAAGTATCGAAAGAAGGTGTTATATGGCGAGTGCCGAGATGAGTTGAAAAGTATACTCCGGCAACTATTGGATATGAAAAAGATAGAAATCGTGGAAGGGTCTATAAGCAAAGATCACATCCACTTGAGCGTGAGAATGCCGCCAAAAGAAGCGGTGTCAAAGATCATGGGCTATCTGAAGGGAAAGAGTGCCCTGATGCTGTATGACCGACACCCGGAATGGAGACGGAGAACCGGTCGAGATAGAACTTTTTGGGCACGAGGGTACTATGTGAGCACCGTTGGAATCAACGAAGAAGTGATCAAGAAGTACATTCAGAACCAGGAAGAAGCTGACCGGTTCGGAGATGAATAGAGAACCCCTTTAGGGGTTGCGAGTAATAGATGCAGTTGTGAACCGCAGCTTTAGCTGCAGCTGTAACAGGCCCTTATAGGGCGAACAGCAAGCCACCGGCTATGCCGGTGGTCATGACTGAGAAATTTTAGGCAAGGAAAATTTTTATAATTTATATTCATCAGATGTTTGATGATAAAACATGTAGAGGACGTATATGGAAACGAAAGAACTACAGAAAATAGCGAACCGCCTTCGATACGAAGCTGTTCGGATGGTGTGGGAAGGAAAGGACGGACATCCCGGTCCGGCACTTTCAATTGCCGATATCGTAACAACACTTTATTACGATGAAATGAACATTGACCCGTCAAATCCTGAATGGGAAGACAGAGATCGCTTCATCCTTTCCAAAGGGCATGCATGTCCCATCGCATATGCTACCCTCAATGATAAGGGTTATAACGGAGAGAAGGTTGAACACTTCAACCTGAGAGCTCTTCACAGCAATTTCCAGGGCCACCCGGTCAGTCACAAGACTCCCGGTATCGACAGCACTTCCGGATCACTCGGAAACGGAATCTCCATTGCTGCAGGAATGGCGATTGCCGGTAAGTTCCACAAGAAAGACTACCGTGTCTTCGTTGTCGTCGGTGACGGCGAACTTCAGGAAGGGGTCTGCTGGGAAGGTATCAACGTAGCTACCAGCTACAAGCTCGATAACCTGATTGTCTTTGTCGACCGTAACGGCTGGCAGAGCGGCGGTTCCGTAGAAGATGTGATCGGTGCAAACAATATCGATGAAAGAATCGGTTCTTTCGGCTGGCATATCATCAAGATCAACGGAAATGATATCGACCAGATCAAGGCCGCACTTGCCGAAGCCAAGACAGTCAAGGGCAAGCCCATTGCAATCATCAGCGACTGTATCAAGGGTAAGGGTCTGAGCTATATGGAAAATGATAATAACTGGCACAAGGGTGTGCCCACCGATGAACAGTATGCCTTAGCCGGTGTCGAACTGTTAGGGGAGGCAAAATAATGTCATACAAAGGAACCAGAGAAGCATTTGCAACTGCTATCACTGAGCTGACAGCAGAGAACAAGGAAGTCATGTTCGTTTCGAGTGACTCACTCAAAGCGATGAGAGCAGTCCCCTATGCCGATGCATACCCCGAGAATTATATCGAGTGCGGTATTGCCGAGCAGGGAACAGTGAATGTCGCTGCAGGTCTTTCCACCTGCGGTATCATCCCCTATGTTGCAACCTATGCAGGATTCCTCACCATGAGAGCCTGTGAGCAGATGAGAACCTTCGTCGCCTACCCGAACCTCAATGTGAAGTTCGTAGGTATCAACGCAGGACTTATCGGCGGAGAGAGAGAAGGTGTGACCCACCAGTTCTATGAAGATGTCTCTATCCTCTCAGCCATTCCTAATTTCACCATCTTCCTTCCCGCTGACGGCAATCAGACCTACCATGCAGTCAAAGAAGCTGCAGGAGTAGACGGTCCGGTATATATCAGAGCCGGAAGCGGAAGGGAAGTTGATGTCTACGATAAGGAAACTCCCTTCACCCTTGATGGTGTGAGAGTCCTGAAGGACTACGGAAGAGACACAGTCATCTTCGCCAGTGGTTTCATTCTCGACAGAGCACTTGAGGCTGCAGAGATCCTTCACAAAGAAGGCGTTTCCGTTACCGTTGCCGATGTCAACATCATCAATGGAAAGGATCCCTCAAAGATCATCGAAGTGATCAAGAGCGCCGGTAAGATCGTGACAGTGGAAGATCAGTCTGTAAACGGGGGTCTCGGTTCCTACATCCAGGGTCTCGTGTGTGAACACGATCCCAAGGTCGTGAAGAAGCACGGTCTCAAGACATTCGGCGAATCAGGTCCTGCAAAAGAACTTGCTGATGCATATGGTTACAGTCCCGAAGGGATTGCAGCTCTCGTAAGAGGTTAAGGAGGAATACTATGGATAAAATTAAAGTAGCAGTCATCGGTGCCGGCGGAAAGATGGGTACCAGAACCAGCAATAACCTTGCTAAGGTTCCTGAAGAAATTGAACTCTACTGTGTAGAAGCAGGAGAGAAGGGTATTGCCTCGATCAAAGAGAGAGGCCTCGAAGTCACAGAGATGGAAGACGCCCTCAAGGTAGCTGACGTTGTTGTCTTCGCTGTTCCTGATACACTCATCAAGAAGCTTTCAGCAAACGTAGTTCCCCTCCTCAGAGCAGGTACCGGTTTTGTTATTCTCGACCCTGCAGCTGCTGTGGCCAAGGAACTGGAACTGCGCGATGACTGTACCTTCGGTGTCGCTCACCCCTGTCACCCCTCCTATTTCCTCGATCAGGATACCTATGAAGCACGTCACGACTACTTCGGCGGTCTCGGAGGCAAGCAGGACATCGTCATGTCAAAGATCCAGGGTGATGATGAGGTATTTGCAAAGTGCAGAAGAGTTTCTGAACTGATGTATGCTCCTGTTGTGAACTCCTACGTCATGACAAGCCGTCAGATCGCCTTCCTCGAGCCTACTCTCGTTGAAATTCTCGGAGCAACAACCCTCCATGCAATGGCAGAGACCGTTGATGAAGCGGAGAGACGCGGCATTCCCCGTGAAGCTGCCATCTCCTTCCTTTCAGGACACATCTACAATCTTTCAGCGAACTTTCTCGGACTTCTCGGCAAGACTCCGGTATCGGATGCATGTCAGGTAGCGATGGGAATCGGTGCACGCATGGTTCTTCGTGATGACTGGAGAAAGATCTGGGAAGAAGAGAATCTCGACAAGTCAATCGCTACCATGCTTCACCCTGAAAACCCATTGGTGTAATCGGGAGAGATGATGAGTAAGATTGTAGTATTAGATGGATACACCCTTAACCCGGGAGATCTCTCCTGGGAAGCTCTTGAAGCACTGGGAGAACTTACTGTCTACGACAGAACACCGATCGAGAATGATATCATTGCAGAGAGGATCGGGGACGCAGCCTATGTGTTCACCAACAAGACTCCTGTAAACGAAGCTATCATTGCAAAGTGCCCCAACCTGAAGTTTGTCGGCGTCCTTGCAACCGGTTACAACGTCGTCGACGTTGCTGCTGCAAAGGCAGCAGGAATTTCCGTGACAAACATTCCCACCTACGGTACCGATGCAGTGGGTCAGTTCGCTATCGCACTTCTTCTTGAGATCTGCCACCATGTGGGTCACCACAGTGAAGCAGTTCATGAAGGACGCTGGGAGAGCAATGCAGACTGGTGCTTCTGGGACTACCCCCTCATCGAGCTTGCAGGCAAGACTATCGGTGTGATCGGCTACGGAAGAATTGGACAGAGCACAGGACGAATCGCTCAGGCCTTCGGCATGAAGGTGCTTGCCTATGATACCTTCCAGAATGCCGACCTGGTGAGCGACACTTGTCAGTATGCAGACCTTGATACGGTGTTCGCAGAAGCTGATGTGATCGCTCTCCACTGTCCACTCTTTGCAGAGACCGAAGGGATCATCAACAAGGATAACATCGCGAAGATGAAAGATGGTGTGATCATCATCAACAACTCACGCGGTCCCCTCATTGTGGAACAGGATCTTGCAGATGCACTGAACAGCGGTAAAGTATATGCAGCAGGACTTGATGTTGCTTCAACCGAACCTATCAAGGGAGATAATCCCCTGCTGAAGGCGAAGAACTGTCTGATCACCCCCCACATCAGCTGGGCACCGGTGGAAAGCAGAACACGTCTTATGGGAATCGCAGTTGACAACCTGAAAAGTTATATCGACGGTAAAGCGATAAACGTTGTAAACAAATAAATTACCCTATCAACGAAAAAAGCTGCTTCGGAAATCTTCCAGGCAGCTTTTTTCATCAATACAGTTTTTGTGATATCACTCTCCCTGCAGTTCTTCCCATACATCAATTGATTCAGCTACAGCTGCTTTTGCAGATTCTAGATCGCCGCTCATAACCGAATTCAATATCGTTGTATGTGTTTTAAGTGCCATTTCACCAAGTGCTTGATGTTTATGACTTATCTTAATCGAGTAGGAGAAGGTATCGATAATGAAATTGTAAACTCTCTCTGCCATTTCATTGTGACAGGCACGGCTCATGATCTTATGAAATTCCATATCATTCTGGAATGTGAGCTCATCGATATTCGGTTCTGATTTTCTTTCACAGAGTTGTTCCAGCTCAGTAACATTTTCTTTGAGTTCTGCTATTTCTTGTGTATTCTCTTCCCGATATTCAAAAATAAGACGGATGATATCTATTTCAATCAGTTTACGGAACTCAGAAAGTTTCTTTGTATCTGTATCCACAAGAAGGAGACCAAAGAGCATTGGATCAAGTGCACTCTTCTGAGGTTTTTTTGCAACATACGTCCCATTCCCTACTTTTATTTCGATAATTCCGAATGCAGAGAGAACTTTCAGCGCTTCACGAACAGTACCGCGGCTTACCCCCAGACCGTTTGCTATCTCCATTTCGTTAGGCATTTTCTGCCCGGGTAGAAGTCTCTTCTGAATAAGAAGCTCTTTAATTGCATTAATGACAACATTTACTGATGTTGTCTTTTCCTGCGCTGTAAACAGTTTAGTCGACATGTATCAACACCTCTGGGACATAATTCTTTCGTTCAAACATTAGATGTATATTGTTTAATGTATTAAGGGCATTGTCAAGTAATATTGCGCTTATTCCTATCTATTATAAGAAATTCTAGAAAGTTACCTATGGACTTAACGTGTGATGTTCAGCCTTCTATCTGAACATGAATATTAAAGATTTTTAACACATCTTACAAGTAATGTGGATACTTCCTCTTTTTTTACGGAAATATAGATTTTTGAGGCCTGTATGTTGATAATAATCATCCCCGTTTGATTGCTCCAGGAAATAGAAGAGAGGGTGCCGAAGCACCCCCTCCCGTAAGAGATTCATGTTAGGTTAGATTATTTGAGAAGATCGATGAGGTTCTGAGCTACGAACCACTGGGTTCCTGTGTAGACGGCAACACCGTCAGAATCGATTTCCTTGCCGTTGAGGTAGGCAACACTCTTGTTTCTGGGGATTTCAAGAACAGTTGATCCCTTCTTCACGATGAGGATGGGGTTTTCTGCATCTGATGCATCAGTTGAAACTGTTGCACCTGCTGCTTTAAAGGAAACTTCTGCGTCCCTGAATAAAGCGTTGGTTGCTTCATCAAGATTGACGTTGATGGAATCAGCGATGAACAGAGCGACGTCCGTGTTGTCGATATACCCGGTGAGCAGCTTCCCTCTGGGATCATAGGTGTACAGTACTACATCTTCTCCTGTGTGACCGTTTGTAGTGAATCCGATGAGAGCGCGGTCAGCGATCATGGGACCGACAGTGTAGTTCATTGAACGGTCTGCTGAATCGATGATCTTCTGTACTTCTTCGTCACTGAGGTCAGTGAGGCCGAGCCATTCGGCTGCGAGGCTTCTGATCTCTGCACCCATGGATGCAACAGTAGCACCTTCTCTGTCAGCAGGAAGTTTCTTTGCAAAACCTTCGCCTGTCACCTTCGCAGCCTTGAGAGGATTGATGAAGGTGGTCCAGGGAGTCTTGTCGTAGCCAGAGCTGATCGTTCTGTTCCCGATTGAGATTCCAGAGTTGCCATGGTCGGTCACTGCAATCACGAGAGTCTGTCCGTCTGCTTCTGCAAAGGTCACTGCCTCAGCAACAGCATCATCGAAGGCGAGGATGTCAGTGATGATTCCGACTGGATCGTTTGCGTGTGCAGCCCAGTCGACTTTTGATCCCTCAACCATCAGGAAGAAACCGTCTTCGTCCTTTGAAAGAACTTCGATCGCCTTAGCAGTCATTTCTGAAATTGAGGGTTCTCTAACAGCGTCTCTGTCCAGGTCGTATGACATGGCAGTACTTGCATCGGTAGGTCCGAATACACCGATGAGCTTTGTTCCGTTAAAGCTGAGAAGCTCTTTGGTGTTCTTTACCTGTGTGTACCCGCGTTCAGAAAGGATCGAACCGAGAACTTCTCCGTCATTTCTTCCTTCAGCAGTGAGGAAAGGAATACCTCCGCCGAGGATGACATCAAGATTGTTGTAGACAATCTGCTCTGAAAGGTTGTCGTAGTTCTTTCTTGATGCATCGTGTGAAGCGAAGTCAGCGGGAGTTGCATGCATGAATTCACTTGTGCTTATGATACCGGTTGCCTTGCCTTCGAGCTTTGCAGCTTCGAGGATTGTTGCAACAGGACGGTTCACCCCTTCAACCAAAGGAGTGCGAGCACCTGCGATGCTGTATACCTTACCGGTGTTGGCGATATTTCCGCTCTGTGATTTCCACCCTGTAGCGAAAGCGGAGCCTGCGGGTGCGCTGTCAGCAATGGTGCCGTCACTGCTCCAGGTGTTTACGAGGCCGGAGGCCATCGGATCCATGGCAAGGGCATCACCTTTGTAGAAGCGGGCTAAGGTAGTTCCTGCGACACTCATTCCATCCGGAATAAGGACAATGACATTCTTGATTTCAGCCATATTTTCTGTCTGGCCATTCGCAAAAAGAGAAACGGTGAGCATCATCACCATAAGAACAACGGCAAACTTTTTCATAGTTTCCTCCGATAGATTTGATACGTAACCATAGAACGGGGAGATGAAAAAAGTGTGTTTCTCCTATGAAATAACTGTTTGAAAATGTATGGAACGATAGATGCTCGTTATTACATTCATGTAAGAAGATGATGTGGAATATCTGATTGAGACCGTTTGAGGCTTTATCAAATGGAAGATTCATTATAGACTACGCGAAAGGTTCAGAATTGTATGATTTTCATATAGAACTTCCGGTTCTGTAAAGCCTGATGGGTGAGGAAATAACTTGATTACGTATATAAAAAATAGATTATCCCGGGGTGGAGCCGGATTCAAGGGGGCGGGTCTCCTCTTCTGGAAACAGGGAGATGAGGGAGAGATACTTGTACTTCTCGGCAAGCGGCTGAACGGTGTCGACAAGGGACGCTGGTCCGTTCCAGGAGGGGGTTGGGACAAACTTGATGGATTTTCCTCCGAAGGGTACAGAAACTATCATAGGACTGCAGTGAGGGAAGCGAAGGAGGAAACTGGCTATGCCATACCAGAATCCGATGAGGTTTCCCGTATCTGGGCGATACACGCCCCGTTCTTTCACTTTGAAGTATTCGACTACCGGGTGAGGGAGATGAACGCTGTCATGACACTGACTCCACTTGAGTTCAGTGAGGGCGGATGGTATCCCCTTACTTCTCTTCCTGAACCTCTTGAATGGTTTGTCCCCTTCCAGCTTCAGAACCTGAAGCGGAAGATTGAAAGAAGAGGATTACTCAAAGACTCCTCGATCATGTGAGAAAGAATAACAGGGAATAATAAAAACGGACAGGATCCATTGAACTGGGGTCAGTTCAGATCACTGTCCGTTTCGTTTTCCAAGTATGGTGAACCTAGTAGGCTTCGTCGTGCACTCCTGCAACAGCTCTTCCTGAGGGTTCGTTCATCTTCTTGAACGCTTCATCCCACTCGAGGGCGGTCTGTGTCGAACAGGCGACCGATGCTTCGTGAGGAACACACTTGATAGCTGACTCGGAGGGGAAGAACTCTTCGTAGATTGAACGATAGTAGTATTCTTCCTTGTTCAGCGGAGTGTTGGTCGGGAAGCGGTGGTGAGCATTCTCGAACTGCTGGTCAGTAACCTGTTCACTTGTGAGTGATCTCAGGGTATCGATCCAGGAGTAACCGACTCCGTCACTGAACTGTTCCTTCTGGCGCCATGCGATCTCCTTCGGAAGAAGGTCATCAAATGCCTCTCTTAGGATATGCTTTTCGATCTTCACCTTGCCGGGAACCTTGCTTGACATCTTGTCGACAGGGTTCTGTCTCATTGCGACATCAATGAATTCGAAATCGAGGAAAGGCACACGACCTTCAACACCCCAGGAAGCGAGCGACTTGTTCGCTCTCAGGCAGTCATAGAGGTGGAGCTTGCTCAGCTTTCTCACTGTCTCCTCATGGAAATCCTTAGCAGAGGGAGCCTTGTGGAAGTAGAGGTAACCGCCGAACAGTTCGTCGGAACCTTCTCCGCTCAGCACCATCTTGATCCCCATCGACTTGATGACGCGTGCCATCAGGTACATCGGAGTTGATGCTCTGATTGTTGTGATATCATAGGTTTCGAGGTGGTAAACTACATCTTTCAGGGCATCAAGTGCTTCCTGAATGGTGAAGTGCACTTCGTGGTGTACCGTACCGATATGGTCTGCAGCGATCTTCGCAGCCTTCAGGTCGGGAGAGCCTTCAAGACCGATGGCGAAGGAGTGGAGCTGGGGCCACCAGGCATCTGCCTGGTCATGCGTCTCGACTCTCTTCTTCGAGTACTTCATCATGACAGCGGCGATGATGGATGAATCGAGTCCGCCGCTGAGGAGAACTCCGTAGGGAACGTCACTCATCATCTGGCGCTTTACAGCAGCCTCGAGGCTTTCTCTGATTTCCTTCACACTGCTTACATTGTCTTTGACAGCATCAAAGGATTCCCAGTCACGGGTGTACCAGCGCTTGGGTTCGCTCATGCCGCTTGTGAAGTAGTGTCCCGGGGGGAACTCTTCGAAGTGAGCACAGACACCCTCAAGAGACTTGAGTTCGCTTGCGATATAATACTGACCTTCCTTGTCCCATCCGTGATAGAGGGGAATGATGCCGATGTGGTCTCTTCCTACAAGGAATGTCTCCTTGTTGCTGTCCCACAGGGCAAAGGCATAGATTCCATTGATATCTTCAAAGAAATCTGTTCCCTTATCCGTATAGAGTGCAAGAATCGCTTCACAGTCACTCTGTGTAAGGAATTCATAGCTGTCAGCATACTTTTCTCTGATATCGAGATGATTATAGATCTCACCGTTCACTGCTAGAGAGAGCGTGCCGTCCTTGCTCATCAGTGGCTGTTTGCCGCTGAACGGATCGACGATTGAAAGGCGTTCATGTGCAAGAATACAATTATTCGATGCATATACCCCTGACCAATCCGGTCCGCGATGTCTGATCTTTTTAGACATTTGAATCACACGCTCACGCATGTCACCGATCTCATCTGTGATGTTGAATGCACCAACAAATCCACACATGTCCTACCTCCTGTACTTAGTGTATAGACGCCATGTTGCGACATGTTGCGTCTTTTTGTATATTATTGGCTACGCTAACGAATTATGCATAGTGATGTCAATCCGTTAGGGCCAAAAAGGTCTGAATTTTCAGTGAATGATTCACTGATCAGTTACATTGGTATAACAATTTCTTTTTACTTGCAACAATTCCTACATTTTTGTATTGTATAGTCAATGGATTATTCAACAGAACTTCAAGTACTTCATGAGATTAGTAATATCCTTGACGAAAACGAAGAGATCAAAGGTATTCTGACTCCCATTCTCATTGCTCTCTCAAGAAGCTACAAAACTCAGATGAAGCGTGGTGCTATCACGCTTCTCAATCGTGATACAAAGGAAATCCTTATAGAAGCTGCATATGGGTTCACCGATGTGCAGAAGAAGAAGGGGAGGTACAACCTCGGTGAAGGCATCACAGGCGAGGTTGTAGAGCAGGGTGTTCCCGTCACCATTCCTGATATCTCCAAGGATACCCGTTATGCAAATAAAACGGGGGCCGAACAGGATGAATTGGGGTCCAAGAAGGTTTCCTTCATCAGTGTTCCTATCCGAAGCGGCAAAGAAGTGATCGGTACCCTCAATATCACGTTCGAGAACCTGAAAAAGGCAGATGTGGAGAAGTTTGAGAAACTTCTCATCGTTATCGCGAGTATGCTTGCACGTATCGTGAAGATGCGTCAGGAGATGCGGGAAGAGAACGAGCGGCTGACTGAAGAGAATGAAAGGCTGAAGCAGGAGCTTGATGACAGGTACAAGCCTGAACGTATCATAGGAAACTCTCAGGTGATGCAGATGCTCTATCAGCAGATATCACAGGTGAGCAAGTCCGATGCGACTGTCCTGATCCGCGGTGAAAGCGGTACGGGTAAGGAGCTTGTCGCCCAGGAGATCCATGATTCTTCCTATAGAAAGAACATGCCCCTGATCAAGGTGAACTGTGCAACCTTTGCCGAAGGTCTTATAGAGAGTGAGCTGTTCGGACACGAGAAAGGTTCGTTCACCGGAGCCCATGCTGCAAAGAAGGGTAAATTCGAACTTGCCGACAAGGGTACCATCTTCCTTGATGAGATCGGGGAACTTCCCATGGCGATGCAGGCCAAGCTGCTCAGAGTCCTTCAGGAACGTGAGATCGAGCGGGTAGGGGGAGTGAAGACGATCAAGGTGAATGTAAGAATCCTCGCGGCCACGAACCGTGACCTCGAGAAGGAAGTCGCCGAAGGCACCTTCCGTGAGGATCTCTATTACCGTCTCAATGTCTTTCCGGTCTACATTCCTCCCCTGAGGGAGCGCAGAAGCGATATCACGATGCTCTGTGACCATTTCATCGAGAAATACAATAAAGAGAACCGCCTGAGCATCAAGCGGCTGACAACGAACGCCATCGACCTGCTGAACATGTATCACTGGCCCGGCAACGTACGTGAGCTTGAGAATATCATCATGCGCGCTGTACTGCTGAGCAGGGACGAGGTTATCCACGGATACCATCTGCCCCCCTCACTGCAGTCCGCTGAATCCTCCCATACCTCCCTTTCTTCCACTCTTCAGAGTGCTCTTGATGCTCTCGAGTACGAACTCATCACCGATGAGCTTAAAACAACGAGGGGAAACAGGGCCCATGCAGCGAGGAATCTGGGAATCTCTGAGAGAATCATGGGATTGAGGATAGAAAAATACCAAATTGACCCTAAAAAACTGAAATAGCGCAGTAATTGAAGGCAGAAACACAATATCCTACAAAAATGTATGGGTAAATACCAAACCTACAGAAATGTATGTTATGAATATAGGTATATACGGTGTGTTCTGCCTTTCTTTTTTCTTTATCTTAAAATTTTAAACACTTGACTTAGAATGAATTAAAATAAATTGAACAATATTTTTTAGAAATTGGCATGCCGGATGCATAGGAGTATTCATCAAAATCGTAAGGAGATGGATATGAAGAAACACAAAGTACTGGCAGTGATGCTCATGATACTGTGCTTCGCAGTTGGAACCCTGGCAGCAGATGATATGGCGGACACCGTCGCACTCCACCAGGATTCCCTTGACATGATCTGGCTGCTCGTTGCAGCAGCATTGGTATTTTTTATGCAGGCGGGCTTCGCCATGGTTGAGATGGGACTCACCCGTGCAAAGAATGCCGGTAATATCATCATGAAGAACCTGATGGACTTCAGTGCAGGAGCAATCTTCTACTGGGCAATCGGCTGGGCTCTCATGTATGGATCCGACGTAGGCGGAATCTTAGGTTTCTCCGACTTCTTTGTAAAGGGCGATTCAATTCTCTATCGCGACTGGATGTTCCAGGTTGTTTTCGCAGCAACAGCAGCAACCATCGTATCAGGTGCAATGGCTGAAAGAACGAAGTTCTCAGCATACCTGCTCTACTCTGTTGTTATCTCTGCGGTCATCTACCCGATCAGCGGTCACTGGATCTGGGGCGGCGGCTGGCTCAGCAACCTCGGTTTCCACGACTTCGCAGGTTCAACTGTTGTACACTCTGTCGGCGGCTGGGCAGCACTCATGGGTGCAATCGCTCTCGGACCCCGTATCGGCAAGTACGTCACCAGCGGCAAGAAGATCACTTCAAAGGCTATCCCCGGACATAACCTGCCCCTCGCAAGCCTTGGTGTTTTCATCCTGTGGTTCGGCTGGTACGGATTCAATGCAGGCTCTACCCTCAGCGGTACCGACCTCACCATGGCTAACGTAGCTGTCACAACAACACTTGCAGCAGCAGCTGGTTCAATCGGAGCTATGATCATCTCATGGATCCTCTACAAGAAACCTGACGTAAGTATGTCACTCAACGGTGCACTGGCCGGTCTCGTCGGTATCACAGCTCCCACAGCAGTGGTAAGCCCCGCAGGCGCAGTCATCATCGGTCTCGTAGCAGGCGTCCTGGTAGTCTACTCTGTCGAATTCATTGACAAGGTACTCCACATTGACGATCCCGTCGGTGCAATCAGTGTTCACGGTGTATGTGGTGTCTGGGGAACCCTTGCAGTAGGACTCTTCAGTACTGTAGACGGCATGAAAGGTCTTTTCTACGGCGGCGGTTTCCACCAGCTCGGCGTACAGGCCCTCGGTGTTGTAGCAGTATTCATCTGGGTCACAGTGACCGCAGGTATCCTGTTCTTCACAGTCAAGAAGGCACACGGCCTGAGAGTTGAACCCAAGGAAGAGCTCATCGGTCTTGACCTCTCAGAGCACAACAGTGAAGCGTACAGCGGATTCCAGATCTTCACCACAATGTAGGAAAGGAGAAAGAGATGAAATTAATTATTGCATATATTCAGCCGGACAAGCTCACTGCAGTAAAGCAGGAGCTCTACAAGAAAAAGATTTACAAGATATCCGTAACCAACGCACTGGGCTGCGGACAGCAGAAGGGTTACACTGAAGTCTACCGTGGTGTCGACATCGAAGTGAACCTGCTGAAGAAACTGAGAATCGAAATCGCAGTCAATGACAGTTTCGTTGATGCGACAGTCGATGCAATCGTTGCCGGTGCAGGTACCGGAACGATCGGAGATGGAAAGATCTTCATTCTTCCGATCGAACAGACGATTAGAATCAGGAACCGGGACGAAGGTACTGAGGCAATCGGCTAAAACCTACGGTTATGTAGGATGTCTCCAATGGAATCTTACGTTTGTGTAGGATTCCATTGTTGTGTAATATGCTAATGCTTGTAATATACATATTTACAGGTTGGCATGAAGTGTGCAACAATAATTGCACCCAACGTATTTTTAGAGGAGTTTACGAATATGATTGACTATTCAAAAACGTCATTAGTTGACGTATACGGCGCTAACTGTTTCAGCGATACAGTAATGAAAGAAAGACTGCCGAAAAATGTGTACAAGGAAGTTGTAGCTGTTCAGAATGGCGGAACTCTCCTTTCAAAAGAAGCTGCTGAAGTCGTTGCGAACGCAATGAAGGATTGGGCACTCGAGAAGGGCGCTACACACTTCACACACTGGTTCCAGCCCCTGACCGGCCTCACAGCTGAAAAGCACGACGCATTCATCTCTCCCGTCGGTGACGGTTCTGTTGTTCTTGAATTCTCAGGAAAAGAACTCATCCAGGGTGAACCTGACGCATCATCATTCCCCAACGGCGGTCTGAGAGCTACCTTCGAAGCTCGCGGCTACACAGCATGGGATACAGCTTCTCCTGCATTCATCAAGGAGAGCGGCGGCGTTAAGACTCTTACCATCCCCACTGCATTCTTCTCCTACACCGGTGAAGCACTCGACAAGAAAGTCCCTCTTCTCCGTTCAATGGTCTCAATCAATGAAGCAGCACTCAAGGTTCTCAAGCTTCTCGGCAATACCACTGCTACAAAGATCAGTGTCAATGTCGGTCCCGAGCAGGAGTACTTCCTCATTGATGAAGAATTCTACAATGAAAGACCCGACCTCAAGCTCGCAGGAAGAACAGTCTTCGGCAGCATGAGTGCTAAGGGCCAGGAAATGGATGACCACTACTTCGGCGCCATCAAGGAAAGAGTCAACGTCTTCATGAAGGAACTCAACTCGGAGCTCTGGAAGCTTGGCATTTCCGCAAAGACCCAGCATAACGAAGTTGCACCCAACCAGTTCGAGATCGCAACAATCTATGCTTCAGCAAACATCTCAGTCGACACCAACCAGCTCGTCATGGAGACCCTCAAGACTGTGGCAAGACACCACGGCATGGTTGCACTCCTCCACGAGAAGCCCTTCGCAGGTGTCAACGGAAGCGGTAAGCATAACAACTGGTCCATCTCAACAGATGACGGACAGAACCTCCTCAGCCCCGGCGCAAGCCCCGCTGAAAACGTTCAGTTCCTCCTCTTCCTCACCTCACTGATCAAGGCAGTCGATACCTACTCGGTCCTCCTCCGCCTCTCAGCTGCAACCAGCGGAAACGATCACAGACTCGGTGCGAATGAAGCACCTCCCGCCATCATCTCCATGTACCTCGGCGACATGCTCCACGAAGTGCTTGAAGCAATTGCAGCAGACAAGGAACTGGTCAAGAAAGACGGCAAGGTCATGGAACTCGGTCTTACCACCATTCCTTCCTTCCCCCTCGATGATACTGACAGAAACAGAACATCACCTTTCGCCTTCACAGGCAATAAGTTCGAGTTCAGAATGGTCGGTTCTTCACAGTCTCTCGCTGACCCCAACACCATGCTCAATGCTGCAGTCGCAGAAATCCTCAACGAGGTTTCAGCCCGTCTTGAAGCAGCTGACGATGTTCTTGCAGAAGCAAAGAAGATCATCAAGGAATTCTATGCAGAGCATAAGAGAGTGGTCTTCAACGGCAACGGCTATTCAGAAGAATGGGTCGCTGAAGCTGCAAAGAGAGGCCTGCCCAACATGAACAACACTGTTGAGGTATTCAGTCACTTCGATGATCCCGAGTATGTTGAACTTCTTTCAAAGCAGAAGATCTTCAGCAAGGAAGAGATCGAATCACGTAAGGAAATCTACCTTGAAACCTATGTGAAGCAGATCAATATCGAAGCTTCTCTCATGGTTGAAATGGCTTCAGGCAAGATCGTTCCTGCCGCGAACCGTTACCTCAGCGAGCTGATTGCAAGCATCAACGCTCAGAAGGAATTCGGCATCAAGCCGACCGAACTCGAAGCTCTCGCTAAGGAGCTCGGTGGAGCTATCAACTCAACTCTCGCGAACGCCAAGGCTCTCGATGCTCAGATCAAGAAAGGTTCTGAACACGAGGATGAGGTTCTTGACCATGCACGCTTCACTTATGATAATATCGTGAAGGCAATGGCAACCCTCAGAACATCTGGTGATCTGGTTGAAAAGCTGACTGATAAAGCGTACTGGCCATTCCCGACATTTGAGGATATGCTGTTTACGCTCTAGTTAATAGTGTAGAAAAATATTAAAAGAAGAGCCCCCGGAAGGGGGCTCAAAGCTCCCTTTAAGGGATGTTTCGATAAGGAGAAGCTATGCAGGAAACAGCAAGCGGACAAGGAATTGAGCAGCTCCGTGCTCAAACCATGCAACAGGGTGGTTATGGCCTGTACCGAACCAGTTTCGAACATGATAACTGCGGCGTCGGATTCATTGCCCATATGGACGGGAATCCAAGACATTCAATCGTATCGGATGGACTGAAGGTCCTGAGGAATCTGCAGCACAGAGGTGCTGTTGGTGGGGACCAGAAGACAGGTGACGGTGCCGGTATCATGACCCAGATACCACACGCCTTCTACAAAAAAGCTGTTTCTGACATAAAGCTGCCTGAAAAGGGCAGCTATGCTGTCGGTATGGCCTTTTTCCCTCATAAAGCGGATACCGATGCATACAAGAAATCGATCGAGCTGAGCATTGAGAGCAGAGGCTTCTCCCTTCTCGGCTGGAGAGATGTTCCTGTTGATTCCGAAGGTCTCGGAGAGCTCGCTCTCTCCACTGAACCCGGAATTTATCAGTTCTTCATCACCCACGAATCACTTCGCGGTGATGCGCTTCAGAGACAGCTCTATGTTCTCAGAAGACTGATCGAAAAAAACGTCGAGGAAGTTCTCGGTGATAAAGAGCAGTTCTATATCTGTTCTCTCTCCTCCACCGTCGTCGTGTATAAAGGAATGCTGACAGGAGACCAGGTCGAACCCTACTACCCAGACCTCAGAGATCCCGACTTCGTCAGTGCATTCTCGATCATTCACTCCCGTTTCAGTACCAACACCCTCCCGCAGTGGCGTCTGGCACAGCCTTTCCGCTACCTTGCACATAACGGTGAGATCAATACCCTCAAGGGAAATATCAACCGGCAGAAGGCAAGAGAAGGATATATGACTTCCAAGGTGTTAGGTGATGATGTAAAGCATGTCATTCCCGTCATCGACGAGAGCGGAAGTGACTCTGCTGTCTTCGACAACGTCCTTGAGCTCTTCACCATGGCTGGAAGGAGCATTCCTCACGTCATGATGATGATGATTCCTGAAGCCTACTCCCCTGAGATCCAGATGAGTGCCGACAAGAAGGCATTCTACGAATACCACTCACCGATCATGGAACCGTGGGACGGACCCGCAGCGGTCGTGTTCACTGACGGTCGCTTCATCGGTGCTACACTCGACAGAAACGGACTCCGCCCGGCACGTTACACGGTGATGAAGGATGGTCTTATCGTCCTCGCTTCCGAGACAGGTGTCGTCGACCTCCCCGCTTCTGAAGTGCGCATGAAGGGTAGACTCCATCCTGGAAAGATGTTCCTCGTCGACCTTGAACAGCACCGCATCATCCCCGATAACGTCATCAAGTCACGTCTGTCACGTCAGAATCCCTACCGCAGGTGGGTGAAGAATACCAGACTCGAACTGAGAGGTCTCTTCGCTCCTTCCGGTGTCCATAAGATGGAAGAGCAGGAACTGCTCGAGAAGCAGATCCTCTTCGGTTACACCGATGAAGATATGAAGACGATCATCCGTCCCATGGCAAATCAGGGACAGGAAGCGATCGGTTCGATGGGTAATGATACCGGTCTTGCCGTTCTCTCCGACAACAGTGAGCTTCTTTTCTCCTACTTCAAGCAGCAGTTCGCGCAGGTTACCAACCCGCCGATCGACCCGCTGAGAGAGCAGCTGATGATGTCGCTTGAAAGTTTCATCGAGAACGAGACCAATCCCCTCGATGAAGACCAGAGCCAGTACCGCTCCTTCAAGCTTCCTCACCCTGTCCTCACTTCACGCGATATCTCGAAGATCAGGGACAACCCGCATCCCGAGCTCAAGTACGCAGACCTCGACATCACCTACACTCCCGATGAATCAGGAAAGGCGATGGAGAATGCCCTTGATGCGATCTGTGCACAGGCTGAGAAGCTCGCTAAGGAAGATATCTCCCTGATGATCCTGACAGACAAGAACGCAGGAGCCCTCAGGGCACCGATCCCTTCACTCCTCGCTGTTTCCGCTCTCCATCAGTACATGCTGAGAAAGCACCTGAGAGGAAAGATCGGAATCATCGTAGAAGCAGGTGATGTACGCGAAGTATTCCACTACGCACTCCACCTCGCCTTCGGTTGTGACGCGATCTGTCCGTACGTCGCCTTCGCGACAGTCCGTACTCTCGCAGAGAATGGGTCACTCGATAACACCTCTCCTGAAATCGCATCAGACAACTATGTGAAAGCTATCAAGAAGGGTCTTCTCAAGACTTTCTCACGAATGGGTATCTCAACCCTCCACAGTTTCTTCAACACTCAGATCTTTGAAGCAGTCGGTCTTTCCGATGAAGTCGTTGAAAAGTACTTCACCGGTACCATTTCGAGAATCGGAGGAGCTGGACTGAATGAACTTTCCTGGGATGTCGAGCAGCGCCTGGCAAAGGCCTACCCGGCTGACGGAAGAAAGGCAAAGCTGAGAGATGTAGGCGGTTCCTACCGTTACAGACCGAACAGTGAACCCCACTACTGGTCACCCGATGCCATCCGCCTCCTGCAGTCCGCTACACGTCAGAAGTCCTATGATACTTTCAAGCAGTTCACCTCTGTGATGGATACCTCCTACAGAACGAACGGAGAGCTGAGAGGCCTCCTCGACTTCAAGGAAGGGACACCTATTTCAATCGATGAGGTCGAACCCATTGAAGCGATCACCAAGCGTTTCGTTTCAGCGGCGATGTCAATCGGATCGATCGGCAAGGAAGCACACGAGACTGTCGCTATCGCGATGAACCGTCTCGGCGCGAAGAGCAACAGCGGTGAGGGTGGTGAAGATCCTATCAGGAGCATCCCCCTTGAAAACGGCGACTCGATGAGAAGCCGCATCAAGCAGGTCGCTTCAGGACGTTTCGGTGTCACCACCGAATACATCATGAGTGCGGACGAGATGCAGATCAAGATGGCTCAGGGAGCAAAGCCCGGTGAAGGCGGACAGCTACCCGGTAAGAAGGTCTCTGAATACATCGCGAAGATCAGACACACCACTCCCGGTGTGACCCTCATCTCTCCTCCTCCCCACCACGATATCTACTCAATCGAGGACCTTGCACAGCTGATCCATGACCTGCGCAGCACAAACCCTGCAGCAGAGATCTCTGTCAAGCTGGTAAGTGAACCCGGTGTAGGAACGATCGCAAGCGGTGTCTCGAAGGCCAAAGCCGACCGAGTCATCATCTCAGGTCAGAACGGCGGTACCGGAGCATCTCCGCTCACTGCCATCAGACACGCGGGACTTCCCTGGGAGCTCGGCCTTGCCGAAACCCAGCAGGCACTCATCCTCAACAAGCTGAGAAGCCAGATCATTGTTCAGACCGACGGTCACCTCAAGACCGGACGCGACCTTGCCATCGCAACTCTCCTCGGAGCAGAGGAGTACGGGTTCGGTACCTCTCTTCTTATCACCCTCGGGTGTATCATGATGAGAAAGTGTCACCTCAACACCTGTCCGTTCGGTGTGGCAACCCAGGATCCTGAACTGAGAAAGCTCTTCAGAGGAAAGGCAGACTTCGTTATCGAGTTCCTCCGCTTCGTGGCACAGGAACTGAGAGAATACATGGCAATGCTCGGATTCAGAACCGTTGAAGAGATGGTCGGACGCGTCGATATGCTGAAGTTCATCCCGAACGGAGAGAAGAAGAAGGCAGCAGGCTTACGCCTCGATGCCATTCTCGCTTCCGATCACCTGACCAAGGATGTACCTCTCCACTTCGAAAAGGTGGGCGACAGACCCGGACTCTCCAGATTCGATCAGGAGATCGAGAAGGATCTCAAGAAGTTCTGGGGCAGCGCAGAGAAGACAACCATCGCTCTCGATGTAAACAACAGAGACAGAACGATCGGTGCAACCCTCAGCGGAAAGGTCGTTTCAACCTTCGGTTCTGCAGGACTCGAAGACGATACACTCACCTTCAACCTCACCGGTGCGGTCGGACAGAGTTTCGGTGCATTCCTTGCCAAGGGCGTGACACTCAACCTCCGCGGTGAAGCGAACGACTACCTCGGAAAGGGCATGAGCGGCGGTAAGATCATCGTTGTTCCCCCATCTGATTCCAAGATCGCTCCGGAAAAGAACATCATCACAGGTAACGTCATGATGTACGGAGCAACAAGCGGTAAGTCCTACATCAACGGAATGGCTGGAGAACGTTTCTGTGTACGTAACAGCGGCGGTACTGCAGTTGTCGAGGGTGTGGGTGACCATGGCTGTGAATACATGACCGGAGGTACGGTTGTTATTCTCGGCGAGACAGGAAAGAACTTCGCTGCTGGTATGAGCGGCGGAATCGCATATGTGTATGATCCCTCCGAACAGTTTGACTCAAGGTGTAACCTCGACATGGTCGAACTCGAAGGTGTATGGGATATGAAGGATCAGAAAGTTCTCAGAGGTCTGATCCAGGAACACTACGACCTAACCGGCAGTGCTGTCGCTCAGGAGATTCTTGAGAACTGGGAAGTTCAGTATCCACAGTTCGTCAAGGTCGTTCCCACCGAGTACCGTAAGGTCCTCGAAAGGATCAGTCTCAATGAGAACAGAGATGACGAGACGATGAGTGTCACTGAGGAGGTTTTCAATGGGTAAGCAAGACGGCTTTCTTACTATAGATAGAAAGGACGCTGAATATCGTCCTGTGAAGGATCGAATCAAAGACTTCGATGCTGTGGAGGGAATGCTCCCCCCTGAAGAAGTGCGGATCCAGTCTGACCGCTGTATGGACTGCGGAATCCCCTTCTGTTCCATGTACGGCTGCCCCCTGGGCAACCGTATCCCCGACTATTCCGATCTGATCGGAAAAGGGAGATGGAAGGAAGCACTCGATCTCCTCGAGTCGACCAACAACTTCCCCGAGATCACCGGACGTATCTGTCCGGCTCTCTGTGAAGCTTCCTGTACCCTCAGTGTCGACTTCGGAGCAAACACCTGTGAAGAGATCGAACTCGCCATCGCAGAGATGGGCTGGCGCCAGGGCTGGGTTGTACCCGATATCGCACCGGTGAAGACCGGTAAGAGAGTGGCAGTCATCGGTTCAGGTCCTGCGGGACTTGCCGCTGCACAGCAGCTCTGCAGAAAGGGTCATGAAGTTGTCGTATTCGAGAAATCGGACCGCATCGGCGGACTCATGATGTACGGAATCCCCAACTTCAAGCTTGAAAAAGATGTGATCGAAAGACGCCTCGGGCAGATGAGAGCAGAAGGGGTGACCTTCGAAACAGAAGTGGAAGTCGGAAACGACCTCTCAGCTCACTATATTCTCAGCAAGTTCGATGCCGTTGCCATCACCACCGGTACCCCCCTTGCACGTGACCTTCCCATCAAGGGAAGAGAGAACAAGGGTATCTACCTTGCACTCGAGTACCTCACTCAGCAGACGAAGATGGTTCTCGGTGATACCGTAGCTCCTGAAGACTACATCGACGCAAAGGACAAGAACGTTCTTGTCATCGGCGGAGGTGATACAGGAAGCGACTGTGTCGGTACCTCAATCAGACGCGGAGCGAAGTCGGTCACACAGATCGAGCTTCTCCCCAAGCCGCCTGAAAGTCGTGTCGCCACCAACCCGTGGCCCGAATGGCCGTTCATCCTGCGAACCAGTTCTTCCCACAAGGAAGGGGTTGAAAGACTCTGGTCGATCGGTTCCAAGGAATTCCTCGGCAAGGACGGAAACGTGAAACAGCTTTCAGCTGTGAAACTCGAATGGGAAGGAAGACAGTTCAAGGAAATTCCGGGAAGTGAATTCATCCTCGAAGCCGACCTCGTTCTCCTCTCCATGGGATTCGTCCCCTTCAAGGACTCTCCTCTCGTGAAGGAGTTCGGTCTTAATGTCGATGAGAGAGGAAACATCGCAGTCGACAAGGAGTACAAGACTTCAGTCGAGAAGATCTTCGCAGCAGGTGATGCCACCACAGGTGCATCTCTCGTTGTCCGTGCCATTGATCACGGCCGACGCTGTGCAGAGCATGTTGATGCATTCCTGAGCAGGTAAACTTCTCAGTCTACTTACAACCGTGATATCACAGCTCCCTGAAAAGGGAGCTGTACTGTTTTCTGAGTTCTATTCTTATTGAAAGCCTATAGATAAGAGGTATAATAGATAAAGGAGGCGGGCTGTGGATAATGGTATGATAGACAGGGCTCAGGGAACTTTTATCGGTCAGGTCGCAGGTGACAACCTCGGTGCCCTGGTGGAATTCCGTTCGAAATCAACAATTGCTTCTCAGTATCCCGAGGGTATCAGAGAGATGGCTGACGGGGGGACGTGGTCGCTCATGGCAGGTCAGGCCACCGATGATTCTGAGCTAGCTCTCGCCCTTGCCCGTTCCATTGTCCGAAAAGGAGCGTATGATGAACCCGATGTACTGGAATCCTATATCAGGTGGTATGACTCTCCTCCCTTCGACTGCGGCAATACCGTTGCCATGGGACTCACCGGAGATAAAAACTACGAATCGCAAGCCAACGGCGCTCTCATGAGAATCTCCCCGCTGGGAATCTACTGTGCGGGAAAAGGCTTCTCAGCTGAAGTGATGTATGACCTTGCATCGACAGATGCAGCGATGACGCATCCCCATAGAGTCTGTAGAGATATAAACCGGTTGTTTGTACGTGCCATTGCCTCTGCTGTAGAGCGGCCTCTCTCTCCTGAAGACCTCTACGCTATGATATGCGCCTGGTCTGAAGAGCCGGGAATAGATACAACAGTGAGAGCGTGGACTCATGAAGGGAGAAAGCGTAAACCGGAAGATTACTCCTGCCTGATGGGACATGTGCGTATCGCATGGATCAATGCCCTGTATCAGCTTCTCCATACTCACAGCGTGGAAGATGCCATCTCGGATACGATCAGCGAGGGAGGCGATACCGACACCAATGCAGCTATCTGCGGAGCGCTGCTCGGCTCTCTATATGGGAAGTCCTCTCTCCCCGAAAGCTGGGTGGGTGTGTTAACCTCGTGCAGACCTTCATCAGAGGAGGTGAGGACACACCACCCGAGAGACAAAGAGTACTGGCCGAATGATATCCTCGACCTTGCAGTCTCCCTGCTGGAAGCAGGAAAAAAGTAGGAAGATCTTCCAGCTATGGTCAAGAAGGAGACACACCCCTGAGGAGGTTCCAGATATTATTCATCATGAACATAGAGACAGCCCTCCTTGAGGAGAGCTGTTTCATACACTGTCAATGTTCAAGGCACCTGCTATGTGGCCGCTGGACAGCAGGTTCCCTCAATGAGATGTTCAATGCCGTCAGAATGATCTGACAGCTCTGAATATAACTCCGAGGAACTCAGGAGAGGTTTCACTCGTTCCCCCGTTCCCTGCACTGAGATAGGTTATCCAGCCGTTCTTCCAGCTGCTCGACCATAACTGAGTCCGTCCAGGATCATTGAAATCACTGAGTTCCTGTGAGATCAGGTTATTATAGACAAGGAGAAGCTCATCGATGCTCGGCAGGAACCAGTCGTCATATCCGCCGTATGAGAGCTGGTCGCAGACAAGCGCGGGGTAGGGTCCATGATTCACAGGATCCTCTCTTCCGAGGACGGTTACAATCTGCTCTGTATTCGCCTTGCCGGTTCCCACTATGAATCCTGTCTCTCCGACATCAATGCCATGACCTCCCCATTTCATCCATTCTATTTCCGTTTCTATCGGGGCTAATTCCATGAACCGCCATCCATCGGAGTAGGAGCCTTTATCGTAAAAGACGATTCCTCCTGCAGGACCGCGTTCACCGAGCTCATAGACCTGAACACTTTCCGGCTGAGGTGTGCTCTGCTGAACGGCCTGTTGTGCAGGCTGCTGCTGTGCAGGCTGCTCCTGAACGGCAGCCGGTTGTGCAGGGGCAGGGGCTGTTGTCTGAGGAGAAGTAGTCATCACCGGAAAGGTGAGACATCCGCTGAGCACAAAAATCATACTAAGAGCGAAGAGACCGAAAACAAAACGTTTCATTCAAAATCCTCCAAAAAAAGTGAGATTCAGGCTGGTTGGTGATTGGTCAGATGTTCCAAATTGAAGTGCACTGTCATTCTCCTCACAGCGATACAAAAATACGACCTGAACTCATTATATCTCAGATATAAAGGTATGCATAATGAATAATGCACAAGATATGAAAAAAATAGGTAGGAACGCTCTACGCCTGCATTCTTCTGCCACCCCCTGTGAGACCTTCATCCGCCTTCCTCATCAGAAATGACTTCAGTCAGTTGACTTCTCCTCTCTCTCTTACTATACTAAATATACTGTAGGGGGGTATTGTATGGAACATTCCTGTCATCCGGAAACAGCACACCATTCGCCTGAGGCGAAGAAAAAGATGATCAGCCGACTTAAAAGAATTGAGGGGCAAATCAGGGGTATAGCAAAAATGATAGACAACGACGTCTACTGCGACGATGTCCTTCACCAGTTCATGGCTGTGGACTCAGCACTCATCGGGGTGAAGACCCAGCTCCTTGAAGCGCACATGAAAAGCTGCGTGATCGAGCAGATTCGTGACGGAAGGGACGAGGTCGTCGATGAACTTCTTGTCACGATAAAGAAGATGACCAAGTAGGAGAAGAGTATGGAGACGGTACAGATTCAGGTAGAAGGAATGACATGTGCATCCTGTGTCGCCCATGTTGAGAAAGGAATCAAGGGCGGTACCGGTATCGATATGGCTGCTGTGAACCTTGCCACAGAGAAGGCTACAGTCAGTTTTGACCCGAAAGTGACGGGTATAGATGAGATTATTGACCATATAAAGGATGCAGGGTACGGAGCCCACATCGCAAAGGATGATGAAGAAGCAGAGAAGAAGAAGGCTCACACTCAGAAACTGAAGAGAGAAACGATTCTTTCTGCCATTCTCGCTTCTCCTCTCGTTCTTGCCATGATCGCGGGTATTGCAGGTATTGAAGCACTCATGTTCCTCCATAATCCCATTCTTCAGTTTGTCCTCGCTACGCCGGTTCAGTTCTATATCGCACGACGCTTCTATGTCGTGGCATACAAGACTGTGAAAGCGGGAAATCCCGGCATGGACGTCCTCGTAGCGCTGGGAACAAGCGCTGCGTACCTGTTCAGCGTATTCAATGCATTCTTTGCACCCTTGGCGGGTGTCGAGTCCTCAGGACTCTACTTCGAAGCATCTGCTGTGATCATTACCCTCGTCCTGTTCGGCCGCTACCTTGAAGATATGGCGAAGGGAAAGACAAGTGAAGCCCTCAAGCGTCTGATGGACCTTCAGCCCAAGAGTGCGCGGGTAAGACGAGACGGACAGGAACTTGACCTGCCCCTCAGTGATATCGTTCCCGGAGACCTCGTACTCGTACGTCCGGGAGAAAGAATTCCCGTCGACGGCCTTGTGAGAAGCGGAGCAACCGCAGTTGATGAAAGCGCCCTCACAGGGGAGAGCATGCCTGTTGAAAAGAGTATAGGTGACTCTGTCCTGAGCGGATCGCTGAACAGCTACGGAGCTTTAGAGATCGAAGCTGAGCATACTGGGAAGGATTCAGTCTTCGCCCGTATCATTCAGATCGTGGAAGAGGCACAGGGGAGCAAGTCACCCATTCAGGAACTCGCCGACAAAGTTGCAGCCGTCTTCGTCCCCGTAGTCCTCTCCATAGCAGTGATCACCTTTCTTATCTGGGCGTTTGTCTTCTCAAGCGTCACTCAGGGAATCATCTCAGCCGTAGCTATCCTGGTCATTGCCTGTCCCTGTGCTCTTGGGCTTGCAACCCCGACAGCTATCATGGTGTCCACCGGTGTAGGAGCCCAGAGAGGTATTCTGATCAGAAACGGAAAAGTCCTTCAGCAGATGGAGAAGGTGAAGACCATCGTCTTCGACAAGACCGGTACCATCACAAAAGGAAAGCCCGAGGTGAACCAGTTCATCCTTCTCGGTTCAGGAGATAAGAAGCATCTGCTGCAGGTTGCCTCAAGCCTGGAAAACACGAGCGAACATCCCCTCGGCAAGGCGATTGTCGAGTACGGAAAGAGTCAGGGTGCAGAGATTTCAGATCTTGAAGAGTTCTCGGCCGTCCCCGGCCGTGGTGTCAGGGGTGTTCTTGATGGAGACGAGTACTTTGTGGGAACTGAGAGATTCATGAGTGAAAATGGAATATCCACCTCCTCCTATGCCGATAGAAAATCTGCTTTGGAGGAAGAAGGCAACACCGTGATGATCCTTTCCACCGCTGATGAAGCACTTGCTCTGATCAGTGTCTCGGACATGATCAAAGAGAGTTCGCTCGAAAGCATCAACAGGCTGAAACAGCAGGGTGTGAAGGTTGTCATGATCACAGGCGACAACAAGAGAACCGCTGCCGCTATTGCAAAGAAGGCGGGGATCGACCATGTGCTCAGTGAAGTACTTCCCGAAGGAAAGGCCGAGCAGATCGAGATCCTGAAAAGGGAAGGAAACGTTGTCGCCATGGTCGGTGACGGAGTGAATGATGCTCCCGCCCTTGCCACTGCCGATATCGGAATCGCAATGGCAGAAGGAAGCGATATCGCAATGGAATCAAGCGATATCACATTGATGAGGAGTGACCTTGCCGAAGTCTCCGTAGCCCTCGAACTATCGAGAAGAACGATGAACAAGATCAGGCAGAACCTCTTCTGGGCCTTCTTTTATAACGCACTGGGAATCCCGTTCGCAGGACTCGGTTTCCTCAACCCGATGATAGCCGGAGCAGCAATGGCATTCTCTTCAGTGTCCGTGGTGTCGAACTCACTGACTCTGAAAAGGTTTGCCTCGCACAAAGAGAAAAAGAATCATACAGCAACCACCAGTGAGGTGGATACTATAGATCAAGGAGAAAAGAATATGGTGATACATGTAGAAGGAATGACCTGCAACCACTGCAAGATGCATGTGGAAAAAGCAGTTGCAGCAGTCGACGGAGTCGAGCAGGCAGTTGTCTCGCTCGAAAATAAGAATGTGACCGTCACATTCTCATCCGGTAAGGAGAATGAGGAAGCAGCCCGCAAGGCGATAACAGAAGCAGGATACACTCCTGTATAAATAGCATATCTCGGGAGGATTCTGTGATAGCTCAGCGAGTGTGTCGCGGGATCCTCTGAGACTCTTCAGCTGCAGTGACGAAATGTCCACGACTTTGAACTCACTGCACCCGAAGAATTATCAAATGTGTCATATATTGTGACACTTATTTCCTGTTTAAATAAATGATTGCATAAAATTGAATATGTGATGTAAGATAGCTGTGTCATACCATGAATATCTTCAGGAATCAGGCATCAATTGAGTTTCGTAGAGTACAAACATGAAGATCAGAGTACACATGAAGTATGATCCAGGAGGTATTCTATGAAAAAAATCACGATCTCTGTCCTTGCCGTTGTGGCAATGATCCTGCTGCTCGCAGGATGTGCGGTGAAAGCCGATATCATACCAGATGAAGATATTCTCATGGCGGAAACACGTTCAGCTGTTTCAAAGAGTTCTGCAAAGCAGGACGTATCAGCAACAGTGACACTGTATCAGCTGTATGATGTATATGATGAGGCAGGAAATCTGATTGAAGACAGAGTTATAGATGAACCGAAAGGTAATAGCAATCATACAAAAGTGCTTGAAGAACACCTGTACACTCTTGATCAGTTTATCGGAGGTTATCCACTAGGCAGTGTTGATTCAGAATGGAATATGGTTGCAGGTACTCAGGTCTCAATGACGAATAAGACCAATTACAATCTTGATCCGGTTACGTATGACCTGTGGGGTTCAAATCATAGCGTGATTGATTTTGTGAATGCAGAGGGAGCTACCGTTCTTACCTTGCAGGCAAATGGAACACTGAAGGGTAATCTTCTTGCAGGTGCTGATATAGAGATGAACTGGGTGGTAAAACATAGTCTTGGTTCGAAGGTGAAGGGAACAGGAAAGATTACCGGAACCTTCCAATGGTATTACTTAGATGATATTTCTACTGTGTTGGATCCTGTTGAGTATGGTACACTTGATTACGCCCTGACTTCGGACGAATTGGCAGGTCTGAACCTGATTCCTAGAGGTACCTTCACCATGGAAGGAACTATCAGAGAAAAATAGTTCCCGGCAGAGATAGCTTTTCACTCTTGACAGAATTGTTAAAAGTGTATTGTATTAGATAAAACATTATTAATTACGTTCTTCAGGGTCAGGTGAAATTCCTTACCGGCGGTAGATATCCTTTGTGGTATGAGCCCGCGAGCTCGAGAGAGTTGATTCGGTCAGATTCCGAAGCCGACAGTTACAGTCTGGATGGAAGAAGAACAGCGCATGTGTTCTATACACCCATGGTGTATTCTATGTATCCGCTTTCATAAAAGAACCCCTGGAGAACTATCTTCGGGGGTTTTTCATGGTTTCAGACCATACCTACATGAATATCGCACTTGAGGCAGCTCTGAAAGGGGCCGGCTGGACACGGCCCAATCCCCTTGTCGGAGCTGTCATAGTCAAAGACGGGGAGATCCTCTCTACGGGGTGGCATGAAAAGTGGGGTGGACCCCACGCAGAAGTGAATGCCCTCAGGAAGGTTTCTGCTTCGCCCGAAGGGGCGACAATGTATGTCACTCTCGAACCTTGTTCCCATCATGGGAAGACTCCTCCCTGTTGTGAAGCGATTGTGAGGGCAGGTATCAAGAGGGTGGTGTGTCCTTTAGAGGACCCGAACCCTCTGGTGGGTGGGAAGGGGTTTGCCTACCTGAGAGAGCATGGGGTTCAGGTCGAGGTCGGTCTCCTCGAGGAGGAGGCACGGAAGATCAATTCTGTATTCCTCCACTTCCTGAAAACCTCCCGTCCGTTTGTCACAGTGAAGACAGCCATGAGTCTGGACGGAAAGATCGCGACTGCCACCGGCAACAGCCGCTGGATCTCTTCGGTTGAATCGAGAGCCTATGTGCATACCCTGCGACATGAGAACGCAGCTATCGCAGTGGGAGTGAATACCCTTCTCAGTGATGACTCTCTGCTCACCACACGCCTCGATGGTACAGCGGGGCGCAATCCTTTAAGGATCGTATTCGACTCAACAGGACGCACTCCACTTGATGCTCAGGTATTTAAGACTATCGAGCTTGCTCCTCTTCTTATCATTTCAACTCAGGCACTCTCTGAAAAGCGAAAGAGGGAGTATGAAAAAGCAGGTGCTGAGGTGCTCATAATCGATACTGTTAACAGTGCCGATATGGTTTCCAAGTCCCTTTCAGCCCTGGGGAAGCGCAATATTGACAGTCTCCTCGTTGAAGGAGGGGGAACCCTCATCGAATCCTTTGTTCGCGCCGATTCCGTAGACAGATATATCACCCACATAGCTCCCATGATCATCGGAGGAAAGGATGCCCCCTCACCCGTGGGTGGGGAAGGGATAGATTCACTCAATGATGCCGCCCGCTTTTCCGATATCGAAGTACAGAGGATGGGTGAAGATATCGTCGTGTTCGCAACTGTAAGAAAGGGGAATAAGTAGATGTTCACAGGTCTTGTAGAAGAAATAGGGAAAATCAGAACGAAGGGTGCAGACTCCCTCGCCATCTCCTGTTGCGAAGTGCAGAAGGATCTGGCAATAGGGGACAGCGTCGCTGTGAACGGAGTATGTCTTACCGTTATCCGCTTCGATTCAGCCTCCATTACTGCGGAAGTCATGCCTGTCACCCTGAGAACGACCAATCTTGGTTCTCTCAACACAGGTGATGGTGTCCATTTGGAGCGGGCAATGAGACTAGGGGACAGGGTAGGGGGACACCTGGTTGCAGGTCATGTTGATGCCACGACCCAGGTACTGAAAAGCAGGAAAGAGAAGGATGCCGTTCTTGTCACCCTTGAGATTCCTGACGGGCACAGACCTTTCATCATTTCCAAAGGTTCTGTTTCATTGGATGGAATCAGTCTTACCGTTGCTGAACTCAGCGAATGTGATTTTACTGTCTCTCTCGTCGGGCATACAAGGGAGCATACGCTTTTAGCAGAGAAAAAAAGCGGAGAGCTTGTGAACCTTGAATGTGATCAGATAGGCAAGTACGTGCACCATCAGATTGCAGTGAAAGAGAACAGACCTGCAGAGAGTATCTCTCTCGACCTTCTGGCGAGAGAGGGTTTCATGTAAGAGAAGAAATAACCAGATATGTGGAGGATTATATGAACAGAGTGGAAGAAGCAATTGAAGCTATCAGAAAAGGATCAATGGCAGTTGTTGTCGATGATATGGACAGGGAGCATGAAGGAGACCTTATTGCGGCTGCAGAGATTGCCAGTCCCGAGGTATTGAATTTCATGGTCACCTATGGACGGGGATTAGTGTGTGTTCCCCTTGACCGCGTTATTGCGGAGAACCTTGAGCTCATTCCCATGGCACGTAAGAACAGGGATCCGATGGGAACTGCATTCACCGTCTCAGTCGATCACAAGGATACCACCACCGGGATATCGGCATATGAGAGAGCTCTGAGCATACAGAGGCTCGGGGCAGCCGATGCCTCAGAGGATGAGTTCACCTCCCCCGGTCATGTCTTTCCTCTCATAGCGGCAAACGGAGGTGTGCTTGCACGCCCCGGACATACCGAGGCGGCAGTTGACCTTGCCCGTGAAGCGGGACTGAGGGGAGCGGCTGTCATCTGTGAGATTCTCAAGGATGACGGAACGATGGCACGCACTGATGATCTGGTCAGTTTTGCTCAAAAGCATGACCTGCCTATCATAACCATTGCTCAGTTGATCGAATGGATGAAGGCGAAGCAGAACCCCTCCTTTGTCAGGGACTCCACTGTCGCCCTCCCCACTGCGTACGGGGAATTCACCCTCCATACCTATGCGAATGCAGAGACTGGAGAACACCATCTCGCTCTGGTCATGGGAGATGTCACCTCAGCTGAGGCTCCCCTTGTCAGACTTCACAGCGAATGCCTGACAGGCGATGTTCTCCACTCACTCAGATGTGACTGCGGAGATCAGCTTGATGCATCCCTTGCGAAAATCGCTGAAGAGGGGAGAGGTATCGTCGTCTACCTCAGACAGGAGGGAAGAGGCATAGGATTAGTGAACAAGATGAGAGCCTACCGGCTTCAGGAACAGGGATTCGATACCGTGGAAGCCAATATTCATCTCGGTTTCGCCGCTGATGAGCGAGACTACGGTATTGCCGCCTTCATCCTCTCTGACCTCGGAGTGAATGAAGTGAAGCTTCTCACGAACAATCCCGAGAAGGTGGACGGACTTCAGGAGAATGGAATCAGCGTATCTGAACGTCTCCCTGTCGTCACGAAACTATATGCCTCCAACCGGAACTACATGAAGGTGAAGTCAGACAAAATGGGACACCTCTACCGCATCGATAATGATGATCTGAAAGCGATCTGAAAGAAATAGAAGAGAATAGGAGAAGGACATGTACAACACAAAAACACTGCAGGGAAACCTTACAGCAGATGGAAAGAAATTCGCGATCGTTGCCGCGCGGTTCAATGAATTCATCACCTCGAAGCTGATCGGCGGAGCGATGGATGCCCTTTTGCGTCACGGGGTAGCCGAGGAAGATATTTCTCTTGCCTGGTGCCCCGGAGCCTTTGAGATTCCCCTTGTGGCAAAGAAGCTTGCTATGAAGGATGAGTATGACGGAGTGATCTGTCTCGGTTGCGTGATCAAGGGAAGTACACCCCATTTTGATTACGTTTCAGCTGAAGTATCGAAAGGGATAGGGAAGATCGGACTCGATTTGAACAAGCCGGTTATCTTCGGTGTGCTCACCACTGATACGATTGAGCAGGCCATTGAGAGAGCAGGAACGAAGTCGGGAAACAAGGGTTTTGACGCCGCAGTCTCTGCTATCGAAATGGCAAACCTGTGTGATGCGATCGATGGGGAATAATTCCCTTCCTACCTTACCATAGAGAGATGAGCATGGAGGTTTTTCCCGTAGATGACGAGATAGATCTCCATCTCATGTTCTTTAAGAAATTCATTGATTGATGAGATAGCAACTCTGTAAGCCTCATCAATCGGATATCCGTAGATGCCGGAAGAGATCAGAGGGAACGCTATAGAGTGAAATCCCCTTTTCATTCCCTCTTCAAGGGCTCTCGTGTAACAGGAGGTCAGGAGCTGCTGTTCATTCTGCCTCCCCCCTCTCCACACAGGTCCCACTGCGTGGATGACCGCTTTCACCGGAAGATTGAAACCTTCTGTGACGGCAACATCCCCGGTGGCAACCGGGGAGAGGGGAGTGCACGCTTTTTGCATCTCTGAGGCTCCTGCAGCAGAGAAGATGGCACCGCATACGCCTCCTCCCATCAGAAGGGCGCTGTTCGCTGCGTTGACGATAGCATCGACTTTCATCGTTGTGATATCGCCTTCTACAAGGTGAAATCCCATGGGGAAACCTCCTTCTTCATAATCATAGCATAGAATCACCTGCAGTCCATCCTGCACTTGAAAGTCGCTTCAACCGAGAGTATTGTGAACATAGGGAGGAGAGGTATGAAAAAGATGCAGTTCTGGCTGCCAAGAGGAATCATGATTCTCTACATTCTCTTCATCTCCCTGTTCGCCCTTGATGCCTTTGACCCTGAATTGGGAAGAATGGAACAGATCCTCGGCTTTCTGATCCATATGATACCATCCTTCATTCTGATTGCAATTCTCATCGTTTCATGGAGAAGACCGCTCTACGGTGCGATCGGATATATTTCGGCAAGTATTCTGTTTACGGTACTGGTGCATGGTCCTTCAGGAGGTTCTGCCTTCTACATTCTTGTCACTCCTTCTCTCCTTGGGGCGTTGCTGTTCTTCCTGGAATACAGGAAGGGTAGAAAATCAGAGAAAAAGGAGTCATCTGATGAAAACACGGTATAAGGTGCTGATCACTCTTGCGGTAATCATTGCTCTCGTCAGTATCGCTTTCGCGATATTCTTCAATCAGACAGAGAAAGCTCTTGATGAACTGAAAGGAATCGAGATTCACGAGGTTGATCTCTCTTCAATTCCCGACGGGACGTATGAAGGGGAATACAAGGTGTTCCCAATCCATGTCATTCTGAATGTTTCGGTGAGGAATCATGAGATCACAGGGATAGACCTGATCAAGCACGACAACGGTCAGGGAGCTCCCGCCGAGGCATTGCTGGATGAGATAGTGAAGGAACAGAAGATCGATCTGGATGCTGTGAGCGGCGCTTCCTACAGCAGCAGGGTTATACTACTTGCTGTGGAGGATGCACTGAATCCCTAGCAGCTGAGCCTTTTCCCGCTCGCATTCTTCGCTTCGTACATTTCCTTGAAATCATACTCGGGAAGATTCACCGGAGGAAGATCTGCTGTCCGCACGGTTTTGTCCACAATATCTTTCAGGTAGGGATAGATGATCTGGGGAGCCGATACATGGAGGAATTCATCGATTCCGCCGGGAAGGCTGTTCAGGTCATCAAGACGGAACATGCCGAGGATCGAAGTGTCGAGCTGTACGGAACGATCCTTTTTCCCTCTGATCGATATCTTGAGAAGAACTTCCGCATAGTGCTGATCCTTGAGGGGACAGATGCCGATCTCTGTAGAGAAATCGTATGCCATGTCGTGCTTCGAGAATGTGTGGCGTTTCAGTGATACTTCTATGATATCGACACTGAGCAGGGAGACACCTTCCATCGTCTCCTCAGCAATTGGACCTATATGACGCAGGAGTCCCGTTTTCTCTTCTTCGCTTACCAGGAGAGCTTCCTTGTCGGAGCCGAAGGAGAAGGGAGAATAGTTATAATAGCTGAGCGTTCCCTGAGTGACTCTGCTACTCATACCGATGGAGAGTTTCGCTCCCAGGGCTGATGCGATATCAACAAGCTTGCCAAGGGTGAAGTTTCTTGTTCCGTTGAGTATCTGGGTGATATTGGCAGGGGAGGTTCTCATGATCCGGGCAAGGTCAGCTTTCGTGATTCCTCTCTCTTTCATAACACGGTAGATGTCCGCTGTTACGAGATCGATGAAATAGTCTTTTTCAAGACTCTGTGTATCCTCAGCTGGATGCTGGTAGATGATGTTGGCCGCTGTGTGTCTCTTCGGCATGATGCCTCTCCTGTCTGCTTCAAAGTCTGAGTAATTCAACTCTTCTCTGGTGACGGAGGCCGCGATTTTCGGTGCACCCTCACGTCTGATTTCTATGCGGCAGTGTGCCTCATAGTGAAGTCTCTAGCATATTTCGCTAGTCTTTACAGTTATAGTGAAGAACCTGATGTAAGTCAAGGAATACCGACTGAATTCGACTTCAACCTTACGTTTTGGTAACTAAACCGCAAACTTGTTCACATTTTTTTAACAATGGAGAATTCAATGGAGAGTGGACAGAATGTTTCACAAGAGGGTACAATCTTTCTACACCGAAAAAGGGTGAAGGAGTACAGCATGGATCGCACATATCTCAGCAGAGAACTACGATGGCTCAGTTTCAATGAAAGGCTGCTGCTCACTGCAGAGAACCATAGTATTCCTCTGATGGAACGACTGAAATTCATCGGAATATTCTCGAGCAACCTTGATGAATTCTATTCAACCAAGGTGGGCGCACTGAACAAGATGATCGTCGATGCCGAACACCATCCCTCTCCTCCGAACGTAAAACCTCGATCGCTGGTGAAACACATCGAGAAGGAAGTCCGCAGGATGAGTCTGCGAGTCGATACGGTGCTCCTTTCTATATTCGATGAAATGAGGGAGCAGAATATCCACATCGTGGATGAAAACAGTCTGAGTGACGAACAGTATGCGTATGTCCACACATACTTTGAAGAGAAGGTGCGCAGCAGTTTGTTCCCCATTCTTCTCGATTCCCATATCCCCTTTCCCTACCTGAAACATATCACGGTCTACCTTGCCGTCGACATGTACTCTACAGAGAGGGATGAGCACAGGTACGCACTGATCAAGCTTCCGGCAGATACCTCTCCGAGATATATCCCTATCTCCTGCACTGACGGAGGGAAGTACTTCATCATGCTTGATGATATGATCAGACTTCACCTCCATGAGATCTTCCATATCTTCGATTACGATACCTACAGCGCCTACACGATCAAGATCACCCGTGACGGTGAGTACGATATATCGGAAGAGATCACCAAGAGTATCTATGAGAAGATATCAGCCTCGATCAAACAGAGAAGCAGGGGACTCCCGATCCGATTCGTCTACGACAGGAAAATACCCCAACCGTTCCTTGATCTCCTTATGGAAAAGGGGGACTTCGACAGTGCACCTATCATTCTCTCGGGAGGGAAGTACCACAATGCCAGGGACCTTCTCGGTTTTCCAAAGATTGCCATGGATTCCCTCTATTTTCCTGAGCAGAAGCCTCTTCCCCATCCTGATCTTGTAAGTGATTCTCCTCTTATCCCTCAGGTGGAGAACAAGGATATCCTCCTCTCCGTTCCCTATCATTCATTTGATTATCTTGTTGATCTCCTGAGGGAAGCGGCACTCGATTCGAGGACTCATACGATCTATATGACACTCTACCGTGTGACAGAGCGCTCCAGGGTGATCAACGCACTTATCAATGCTGCGAGGAACGGAAAGAAGGTTGTCATTTTCATTGAGATACAGGCAAGCTTTGACGAAGCAGTGAATATTTCCTGGGCTGATAAACTCTCCCGTGAACCCAATGTCACATTGATCAGCAGCATGGAGGGGATGAAGGTACACTCGAAGATCGGAACGATCGTCTACAAGGATGGAAGGAACAAGAAATACATCTCATTCATCGGGACCGGTAACTTCAACGAGTCCACTGCCCGAATCTATACCGATAATATTCTCCTTACCTCCGATAAACAGACAAGCAAGGATCTGATACAGGTATTCGAGCTCCTTGAACGGGGTTTCGCCATTCCTTCGTTCAGAAACCTCATCGTCTCCCCCTTCACAACACGAAAGAAGTTCATCGCTCTGATCAAGAAAGAGATTCAGGCAGTTAGAGAAGGGGGAAAGGGAGAGATCACACTCAAACTGAACAACCTTGTCGACGGTGCAATGATCAGGCAGCTCCTCAGAGCTGCCAAAGAGGGTGTGAAGGTACAGCTTCTGATACGGGGCATCTGCACCCTCGATACCGATACCGAAGGACTCCCTCCCGGTATGATAACCGGTACGGCACTCATCGACCGGTATCTCGAGCACTCGAGAATCTACCGGTTCTACAACAATGGAAACCCCCTCCATTTCATAGGTTCTGCAGACTGGATGGAAAGGAACCTCGATAACAGGATAGAGGTGATCACGCCGATCCTGGACAAGGGGATTGCAGGAGAGCTTGATACGATCATAGAGGAGCTGCAGAAGGATAATCACTCCTCCTTCCATCTTGAGAGTGATATGTACAACCAGCCGGTGGAAAGAAGGGATGGAGATCACCACAGGGCTCAGAAGGCGCTGTACAAATATTTCAAGGGGAGACTCACATCCGATTCATAAACTGTGTTACAATAGCCCTTAGAAAGATGTAGAGAGGGAAGAACATGGGAAAACTTATCGGTATACTTACTTCAGGCGGCGATACACCGGGACTCAATGCGGCGATCCGTGCAATCGGAAAAACACTGCACCATACCTACGACTATAAGCTGATAGGCTTTAATGACGGGTTTAGAGGTCTCATGGAAAACCGCTTCATCGACCTCGATGATGCCCGACTCTCCAATATTCTCACTGCCGGGGGTACGATCCTCGGTTCTTCCAGGGACAAACCGAACAAGATGCCTGTCGGAGGCAAAAAGCTCGATATGACCCAGGCCATGGTCGATAACTACAACAATAATCACCTGAGCGGTCTGATCTGTCTGGGAGGCGGAGGGACTCAGAAAAACGCATACCTTCTCCACCAGGCGGGACTGAATATCATGACGCTGCCAAAGACTATCGACAATGATGTGGTGGGAACCGACGTCACCTTCGGATTCGATACCGCTCTCTCCATTGCTACCGAAGCAGTCGACCGTCTCCACTCAACAGCAAGTTCTCACCACCGTGTGATCATTCTTGAGACGATGGGACACAGGGTAGGGTGGCTCGCTCTCGAAGCCGGCGTAGCCGGGGGAGCAGATGTCATTCTCCTGCCCGAGATTCCCTTCGATGAAAAAAAGATCGCTGAAGCAATCACCGCAAGAACCCGGCAGGGAAAACGATTCAGTATCGTGGTGGTTGCAGAAGGAGCAGTCCCGAAGAGTATCTATAATAAAGCAAGGAAGGAAGTCGAAAAGAAGGATATTCCCGAAGATGATCTGATCAAGGCAATCCAGACTCAGGTGGAGAGTTATCTGTCTATCAGGACGCACAAGCTTGCTGAAGACCTTGAGGATTATACGGGGAAGGAGACACGGGTCACGATCCTCGGTCATGTTCAGCGGGGTGGAACCCCCACTCCCCGTGACCGGGTCCTTTCCACTGCTTTAGGATCACGGTGTGCTCTGGAAGTTGCCAGAGAGAACTGGGGCCATATGATAAGCGTTCAGGGCACCGATATCGTGCCTGTGCCGCTCGAGGACGTTGTCGGAGGCAAGAAATATGTTCCTGAGGATCATTACCTGCTCCGCAGTGCACGCGACATGGGTATCTGTTTAGGAAACTGAGATTTTGTTCTTTCCTGATGAATCAGTTCTGTTCTATATCGAAGTGTGACTCCACCCATATATCGGTATGTCGTCTGACACACTGTACCGCCTCTTCTACATCCCTAGCCATCAGAGCCTGCTGCAGATTGTAGTGGGCTTCCTTTACCCCTTCGTGTATCGGGTTGATCGTCGGTGTGAAGAGTTCAATGATGAAGCTGTAGATCCGTTCGACTATGGGATTATGGGAGAGAGTTCCCAGAAGTCTATGGTAGGCGATGTCGAGTTCATGTGCTTCGGCAGTGGAAGCGGTGGAATCGAGTTCGGAAACGAATCTCTCCATTCGTGAGTTCAGGAGAGTTAGCTCTTCATCATCTGCGCTCTCTATCACAAGGCGGACGATTCCCTCTTCCAGGAGCTGACGCACCTGGGTGAGCGAGTGGTAGTCTCTCTCCTGGACAAGAATCTGGTAAAGGTGGGAGTCGAAGAGCTGCTGGTTTGAAGCGGTTGCAACAAAGGTTCCAGCACCTCTCCTTATCTCGAGCACTCCATAGGCACTGAGCATCTTGATTGCTTCACGGACAGAGCCGCGGCCGACTTTGAGGTTTTCAGCCAGAACAGTCTCACTCGGGATCATATCACCCGGTTTGAGTTTCTGGTCAATGAGCAGCTGCTTAATCTTTTCGACGACTATCTCAACTGAGGAGAGGCGTCGCTCTGTGATTGTGAATAATTCCTCCAAGATGATCTCCTGTGCTGTATTGTCTATACTTTAGCTAGAAATGAACTCTCTTTCAAGAATGTGTGGTGCTCTTCAGTCCTTATAATCGTCTCTCGACGGGCTGAAACACTCTAGAAGTTCCGTATCCTCAAGAACTTCTGATCCGTGAGGATCATTGGATGCAAAATAGTAGGCATCCCCCGCCTTGAGTTCAAGCACTTCACCGTCACCTTTAAGGAAATTGATCCTTCCCTTCATCACGATCCCGTTCTGTGACTGCACGTGGGTGTGCATCTCAAGAACTGAACCCTTTTCCAGGTAGAAGTAACACATCATCGTATCCTCATCATAGGTGAGTGTCACCCTGTCGATACCTTTAGCTCTCTGGACCCTGGGGTCACTTTCAAGTGACCCTCTGTGTTTTCTTATATCAGCCATTACAGTGAACTCCTTATCTCTGTGATGAGGTCAACCATCAGGTCCCAGCCCTTCATGAAGGAAGAACGGAACAGTTCAACGCCGCCGTAGTCATAGTATTCACTCTCAACCATTCCCTTCTCATCATATGCTCTCTTGTAATCAGGGAGCTTCGCAAGAAGTTCCTCGATGAGAGCAGGCTCGACCTCGGCATCGATTCTTGAAACAGCGTCGCTGTCGTTCTTGATGAGTGTGTCGGCAGTACCCTTCCAGTTGATCGTGATATGGAGGTCTCCTCCGACCAGTTCAGTGAAGTCCTCGAGCTTTCTCGCTCCTCCACCGATCATGATTCCCGGGTACTCCCTCTCTTTTACGAGAGCGTACTGTTTCTTTGCAATCGAGAGGCCTGCCCATTTCACAGCTTCGTCTGAGATGTCGAGGTTGTCGTTCTTGATCACACGCTTGAAATGGTCGTCAAGAATCCCCGTGATGTGAGTGAAGAAGAAGGGAGGGGTGAGGCCTGTCTTTTCCGAGGCGGCTTTATATCCTTCGGCGATGGATACTGCCTGTGAGAGTCCCATGATCTCGGTAGCCATGGTAGGTATGTTTTTCTCGACAAGGGTGCTGATCGCTTTAATTCCAGGGACGGTTACCGGTATTTTCACCATGATGTTGTCCCCGATTTTCCTGTTTTCGAGTCCGTCGCTGATGATGAAGGAGGAATCTTCCTCCTGGTGAGGGTCGCTCTGGATGGTGACGTATCCGGCTTTGCCTTCCGATGCTTCATACAGAGGCATGAAGAGGTCGCTGAGGCGCGACACCATGATCCTCTGAAGGAGGGAGGCGAGAACAGCGTCGCTGCTGATATGGGGTGCAAGGATCTGTATCGTTCTCTCCACATAGGCACGGTCTGCGGGAGAGGAGAGCAGTTTTGAGACATATGCGGGGTTTGTAGTACATCCCACTGCTCCTGCCTCGATTGCCAGTCTCGCTTCGTCCATGGTGGGGTTATTCACCCAGAAACGTGTTTTTGTCTCTTTTCTGACTCTCTGAAAGTAGCCGTTATTATTCATGAAATTACTCCTATTGTATTAATTGAACATGAGACCGGGCAGCAGCAGTGAGAACTGAGGCACATAGGTCACGATGATAAGGGCGATGATGAGAATGACGTAGTAGGGAGCAACCGCCCTGAATATTTTTCCTACCGATAGTTTGACGATCGGTGAGAGCATGTAGACACTCATTCCCACCGGAGGTGAGATCATACCGATCATCAGGTTGAGAACCATCACCACTCCGAAGTGAATCGGTGATACCCCTGCCGCCACCAGAGGGGGAAGGAGGATCGGGGTGAGGACCATGATCGCCGCCGTTGTCTCAATGAACATCCCTGCGATGAGCAGTACGACGTTCGCGACAAGTAAAAGGATCACAGG
The DNA here is from genome assembly GCA_963677695.2 of Sphaerochaetaceae bacterium. Classification (GTDB taxonomy): domain Bacteria; phylum Spirochaetota; class Spirochaetia; order Sphaerochaetales; family Sphaerochaetaceae; genus SABI01. The sequence continues at coordinate 1,781,631 of CAXXUJ010000001.1, forward strand.
TGAGTCAGAGATCGTCAGCATCAGCTGTGATACCTGCTGGGGAAGCTGTTCGACTGTCAGCGTCCATGCGAAGATAGCTGCCGCCGCTACGATGAACAGAACACTTACCGTTGACTGAAGGGTGTCTCTGAGGATCTGAAGGAGCGCTTTGAAGGATAGTTCCTTATAGATGAACGAGAGAATGAGTGCGTAGGTCACGGTGATGGCCCCTACCTCGGTAGGAGAGAAGTAGCCGCTGAGCATACCGACGATCAGCATGACAGGCATCAGCATGGCGGGAAGTCCCTTCTTGATGATGCTGAGCACTTCCTTTGTGGTATATTTTTCTTCCACTCCCCTCGGGTAGTGTTTTTTGCGGGCGAAGAAGCCCACCTGCAGCATCAGCAGTGCAACAATGACGATAGCTGGTAAAATTCCTGCAATCAGAAGTCTCATCGCGGAAGTCTCTGCGGCAGAGCCGTAGATGATGAGAGGAATACTCGGAGGGAAGATGGGACCGACCACTGCGGAAGCCGCTGTGATCGCAGCAGCATCCTCTTTCGGATATTTCTGCTTTGCCATTGCATCGATCTCGATGTTTCCCAGACCGCCGACATCAGCGAGCGCTGCACCGGAAATACCGGCGAAGATCAGGGAAGCGACGATGTTCACCTGTGCTAGACCTCCCTTGAGCCTGCCTACCAGAAGTTTCGAGAACTCGAAGAGACGGTGGGTGATCCCGGAGTTGTTCATGAGGCCTGCGGCCATGATGAACAGGGGGACGGCGAGGAGGGGGAAGGAATTAAGGCTTGCCACCATTCTCTGGATCATTACGCTGATGGGAATGTTATTGATCATAAGGTAGATAGCCGCTGGAAGCGACATGCTTACTGCAATGGGAAGTCCCGTCATCATGAAGACCAGAAACAGAAGTATGATTACACCGCCGCTCATGATATTCTCTCCTTTCCCTTGATGAGGTTGTACAGAAACGAAACAGATTCTAACGCTGTGAAGAGGATTCCGGTCACGATCGGAATATAGAGGATCAGGTTCGGCATCTTCATTGCCGGAGTGACGACACTCCAGTTCTTCACGAGCACCTGTTTTGCTGAGAGAAGAAGGAAAACAGAGAGGGAGAGGGTGAGAAGCTCAACCACTATCTGAAGGATGTGACTTGCTTTTCCCGTGAGTCTGCTTGAAAACAGATCGACTATGATATGCTGCCTTTTCACAAGGATGACAGGGATCATGATGAATACAAGCGACACGAGGGATGTTCTTGCGAGTTCTTCAAGGATGACCGATCCGCTGTTGAAAAAGTTTCGCATCACGATCTGTGTAAGGACACAGACAAAGAGTGTGGTGAGGAACAGCATTCCGATACCTTCGAGAATTCTGCTCGATGTACGTACAAACGATTGCATGGTTGATTCTCCTTAGGAGGGAAATTGACCGTGACCGCATAAGGCCAGTCACGGTCATATTATAACAGATCTATGTGAGTTTTCTTACTTGATTGCTCTGATCTGTTCGTAGTATGCGCCCCACTTGTCGCCGAATCTTTCGTCAACAACTTTCTTTACTGATGCTCTGAATGCATCGATATCAAGACCCTGTTCGGGACCGATGACGGTCATGCCTCTGTCTGCGAGAGTCTGAAGACCTTCTGCTTCACCGTCAAGGACGTAGTTGGAAGCCCAGTCACGTGTTTCAGCTGCGACTTTTTCGAAGATAGCTTTGTTCTCGTCTGAGAGTTTCTGCCAGACGCTTTCGTTGATCACGACAGGTTCTGCACCCATGATATGACCGGTAAGCATGACATAGTCCTGAACGTCATTGAGGTTGTGGGTGACAAGAACGCTTACAGGGTTTTCCTGACCGTCTGCGACACCGGTTGAGAGTGCGACAGGTACTTCAGCCCAGTCGACGGGGACTGCGATAGCGCCCATACCTTCGACAGCAGCCATGTAGATGTCTGCGGGGATAGCACGGATTTTGCGGCCCTTGAGGTCTGCGGGAGAGTAGACAGGGTTGTTGGTGGTGAGCTCACGTGTACCGAAGTAGAAAGAGTAGAGGATTCTCACGTTTCTTTCCTCGATAAGTCTATCATTCATTTCCTGGATGACAGAAGAAGTAGCAGGATCGGTAGCCTTCAGAAGGTGGTCAACATCTCTGTAGAGGAACGGAGTGTCGAAAAGACCGAGGTCGCTGAGGATGGTTGAGAGTCCGCCGAAGGTGTTGTGGTGGAGTGCAACTGATCCCTGTGAGACCATTTCTGCCATTTCAGTGATGGTTCCCAGCTGGCTTGCGGGGTAGACTTCGATCTTGATGGCTCCGTTTGTCTCTTCTGCGATTCTGTCTGCGAAGTAGTCTGCCTGAAGTCCGTTCGGGCTTGTTTCAGCGTTCATGTGCGCATAGCGAAGTACGAGCGGTTTTTCGGGGGTGGGTCCTGCTTCGGAAGCGCCCTGTGCGAATACCATTGAACCGATCATGAGTACTGCGAGAAGTACAATCATTCCTTTTTTCATACATGTTCTCCTTTTTGTATGTTTTTTTCTTATATGTAACGACTCTGTCGTTATTTCCTGTTTTTCTTATCGATCGAGCGCTGTGCAGCTTCGACGATATCGTGTACCGACATTCCGTAGGTATCGAGCAGTTCGTCAGGGAAACCCGACTCGGCGTAGGTGTCCTGCAGTCCGAGCCTGACAAGCGAGGCCGGGGTCTCATCCGCGATGAGCTCCGCAACAGCGCTTCCCAGTCCTCCGATGACCGTGTGGTCTTCGATGGTCACAGCACATCCAGTCTCGCGAAGAAGGGCTGAAACGCCTTCGTTGTCGAGCGGTTTCACCGTCGCAACTTCAACGACCTTAGCCTTGATTCCCTTATCCTTCAGCTCTTCGGCTGCCTTGAGCACCCGGTTGAGTACGAACCCATTGGAAAAGAGGGTGACATCGCTACCGTAATCCTTCATGACTCTCACCTTACCGAGCGGGAAGGGAGTTCCGTCAGGGAAGATCTTCTCCTCCTTGCCGTTCCCTATTCTGATATAGACCGGTCCTTCGATGTCGACACTTGCCTTCATTGCCTGCCTCACCTGGTCTCCGTCTGCAGGGCAGAGGATGGTGTAGCCCGGGATCGTCCTGAGGATGCCGATATCTTCGATGAACTGGTGGCTGACACCTTCCCTGTGGCCACCGAAAATACCGCCGTTCGCACCAACGAATCGGACCTTGAGTTTCGGGTAGGCGACGAAGGTTCTCATCTGCTCGCAGGCTCTCATGGTGAGGAATCCTGCGTAGGTGCAGATATAGGGGGTGAGACCGCTCGAAGCGAGTCCCGCACACACATCGACACCGTTCTGCTCGCTGATTCCAAGTTCGACGACTCTGTCGGGCCATCTTTCCTGGAAGGGCTGACCCTTTACGACCATGAGGGAATCGGTCGAAACGAAGACGATATCATCACGCTCTTCGGCAAGGTCCATGAGCCCGTTGGTAAACCCTACGCGGGTGTTATCTGTTACTGTGCTCATGCCTTTCCTCCGAGTTCTTTCATTGCCTGTTCATATTCTGCGTCTGTATAGACTCTCTTGTGCCAGGTATTATCTCCGATCATGTAGGAGAGTCCCTGTCCCTTGACCGTCTTTGCAATGATGGCTGAGGGTCTGTCGGTCACAGCTTTCGCCTTCTCGATTGCTTCAAGAATCTGGGAAATATCGTGTCCGTCAATGCTCTGTACGTGCCATCCGAACGATTCCCACTTCTCAGCTATCGGGTAGGGTCCGGAAACCTCTTCAACCGAACCGCCGCTCTGGTAGTTGTTGTTGTCGACAAACACGGTGAGGTTCGCCATCTTATGATGGCTCGCAGCCATCGCCGCTTCCCAGATAAGACCTTCTCCGAGTTCACCGTCACCTGTGATGACGTATACCCGGTAATCCTTTTTTCTGATCTTTCCTGCCAGTGCCATACCGAGACCGACTGAGACGCCGTTTCCAAGAGATCCCGTGGTCGCATCAAGTCCTGTGGTCTTGAGCTGGTAGGGGTGTCCCTGAAGGTGGCTGTTCAGATAACGGAGGGTAAGGAGCTCCGATGGATCGAAGTAGCCTCTCCGTGCAAGGGCAGCGTACTGGGCGGGGCAGGCATGTCCCTTGGAGAGGACGAAACGGTCTCTATCCTCCCAGTCAGGGTTCTCAGGATCGATGTTCAGAACCTCAAAATAGAGGGTTGCGATCATGTCGGCAGCTGAGAAGCTGGGGGAAGGGTGGCCGTCACCGGTCCTGTAGACCATCTCGACAACGTCCTTCCTGATCTGTCTCGCCTTGTCTTCAAGGTAAGCTATATCTGCGGACATTACTTTCCCTCCATCATATCTCTGACCATCTCGATACCGAGGCGGGGAGAGGAGAGGACTGTCTTCCCTGTCAGTTCTCTCAGGGGCTGTTCCATGCGTGCCATCGATCCCTGAGCTAAAAGGATCACATCACAGGATGCGGCAACCTTCTTTGCTGTTTCAGCTACGAGTCTGTCGTGAGTCTCTCCATCACCGGCGGTGATGGCGCTGAACGCACCTTCTGCAAGGCCTGAGACGGTTGTCACCTTCTTTCCTGCTTCATCTGCACACATCTGTAGTAACCGGAGTGTCGGGTCGAGGGTGGTCGGTACGGTGGCAAGGACTGCCACGGAATCGGAGGAGGCGACAGCGAGACGGCACATTGCCTCATCTATCCTGACTACCGGTACGGGCATGAACTCGCGTGCACCGTAGACTGCATCTCCGATGGAGGAGCAGGTATTGAGGATAAGCTCAGCTCCCGAAGCTACTGCAATCTCATAAAAACCGTAGAGACGGCGTTTTACTGCCTTTGTCAGTTCCCCTGCCTTGATGATATCAGCAATCATGCTGTCATCGAGGATATTCATCACTTCGTATCCCGGCATTGCCTCTTTCATAAGATCTGAAAGCGGCTTCACCAGAGCTGCACCTGTATAAATTGCTGCTATTTTATGACTCAAAACAAACTCCTTTACTTCTACATGCGACATCAGACGTCATACGTGTAAGTTTCATACGGAATTTCACATCTGTCAAGAAAAAATTTTAATAGAATATCTGAATGGGTATATATCTATCTTAATATTGTTGTTGTCTGAACACTGCTTGTCATGTATAGTGGGTAACTGACGTGTAGAGGAGGTGTGTATGAAATTCTGTTGGACTACCTTATTCGTAGAAGATATGGAAAGATCGCTTGCATTTTATCAGGGAATCATCGGCCTGAAACTCAACAGGAGATTTACGCCGCCTGTGGGCGGAGAGATCGTGTTCCTTGGGGAAGGCGATACTGAGGTCGAACTGATTGTCAAACCCGGTGCAACAGGTGACGAATCAGGTGCGATCACGCTCGGGTTCGCAACGGAGAATCCGATCGAAGAGGCTATGGAACTGGTGAAGTCAAAGGGGATAGAGATCGAAAGCGGTCCCTTCCAACCGAATGATCATATACAGTTCTTCTATATCCGTGATCCCGATAACCATAAGGTTCAGATTTCTTACAGCTTCTAATTGAATTATTTCAGGTTTTGATAGGCAGTTTCTTTCCCACCGTTGCCGGTAAAACGTTTACACTTCCGATCCTGTCAATCGCATATATTTCTATCTCCTATGTTGTGGATTGTATAATCTGCTTTGAGTAGAATTGTGGACAGGAGTTTTATGTATGGGTGAGTCCCAAAGTAGAATACAACAGCAGATATCTCACTTCATGTCGTTTCTCACTGCGAATGCTGATGAGGATACCCGGAGGGAATTCTATAGGATCAACCTGCACCGTCTCGTGCTTATCGGACCTCTGTTTTTCCTGATGGAACTCTCCCTTCTTCCATTGGATAGATACCTTCTCGGAGTAACTCTGGTGGTCAAAATCTTTCTCGTCCTGAACGTTCTCGTCTATCCCTTTGTATATCATGCAAACAAGCATCAGGATCGTATGAAGGAGTGGTCCATCCGCCTTGCAGTCTATGCCTATATACTCCTGATCATGGGACTCGGTTCGGGACTCTCTCTGAAAGGGCTGATGAGCACAGACCTAGTCCATGTCTTTCTCATGACCATTGTCACTATTGCCATATTCTTCATACTTCCAGCCCTTGATCACCTTATCCTCATTCTCCTGGGAGTGATTCCCTACCTGCTCATCTACCCCCACCTGCTTATTCACAAGGAAATCGAGTTCGTAATCATCAACAACGTCATTGTCTTCGCCCTCCTTTCCTGGCTCTTCGGCCGCCTTGTCTTCACCATGAATGTGAGGTCTCTCATAACTTCACGAACACTTGAAGCACAGAACAGGCTCCTGGCAGACCTTGCCATCAAGGATCCGATGACGGGACTGCTCAACCACGGAGCATCGCAGGAACGTTTGAGGAAGGCGATAGATAGAGCGAAACAGAACGAAGGTTCCCTCTCTCTCCTTCTTTTCGATATCGATGATTTCAAGGGTATCAACGACACCTGGGGTCACCTTGTCGGTGATGAAGTGATACGTAAGATAGCATCAGCGGTAAAGGACTCAGTGAATGTAGATGATGAAGTGGGTCGGTACGGAGGTGATGAATTCATTGTCATCATGCCCCATACGTCGATTCAGGGAGCAAGGGTCGTTGCAGCGAAGATCTGGAATGCAATGGATGCCATAACGGTCCCTGACACAGATATCACAGTGACCCTCAGCGGAGGGATCGAGGTGCTCATCGCCGATGAGAAGCTCGATACTGAGCAGGCGGCAACGGATATGGTCGCACATTCCGATATCAAGCTGTTCAAGGCGAAAGAACGCGGAAAGAACAGGTTTATCTCCGAACCTGTAGCCTGATCCCTTACGGCACTCTCTTTTCCCTCCCCCTGTCGTGATTGCCTTCCTCTCTTTTTTCATGTCATACTCCTGACAAGGAGAACGCATGGAAGACACACAGAAAGAATACCTTGATACCCTGGCGGAAATACGAACGACGAGTGAAAAGATGCAGCAAAGATTCGCCGAGGGAACACCTCAGCACTCGCTGATGAAAAACAGGGCTCATGCTGTCTCCATTGCAGAAGCGTGCATACTGCAGGCAGGTACCGTTCAATTCTCTGTGGAAGAGCTGACAGACGCCCTGCCTCAGCTTAAGTCAGTCGAAGAGAAGAGTTCGAAGGCGATAGAGAAATTCAAGATATATCACGGACACTACTACAGGCTGAAGAATATGATAGAATCAGTTGCATATGCTCAGGCATGTATCACTGGTGAGATCGAAAGATTATCGGGAGCGGCGAAGTAACTGTTCAGTTTTCACTCCTGATGTTCTCTGAGTAATAAGGAGATTCCTATGAGGCTTGCAATCTACGGTGCGGGATCACTCGGTACGGTACTCGGTGCCTTTCTGAGCGAGAAAGAGGTTCAGGTTGACCTGATCAGCAGAAACAAAGGCCACATAGAAGCGCTCAGGAAACAGGGCGCAATCATAACAGGAACCAGGGAATTCACTCAGAACGTCACAGCCCTCCTTCCCGAAGAAATGAAAGGTCTCTACGATATCATCTTCCTCCTTACCAAGACACTCGATAATACCAAAGTCGCTCAGTTCCTCTCTCCTCATCTCGCTCCTTCCGGCATGCTCTGCACCCTTCAGAACGGTCTCCCCGAACCTCTTCTCATCGATATCCTAGGGAAAGAGAGAGTGTCGGGGTGTACCGTGGGATGGGGTGCAACCCTTATAGATGACGGGCAAGTGGAAATCACAAGTGCCCTCGATACCTTCTCCTTCAATCTCGGTCTTCCCGTTCCCGGTCAGAAAGAGAAACTTCAGGAGATAGCATCGATCCTCTCACTTATGGGTCAGGTCACGATAGAAAAGAACTTCATCGGTGCGAGGTGGTCCAAGCTTCTCATCAATGCCGCTTTCAGCGGCGTATCGACTCTCCTCGGTACCACCTACGGAGGGACGGTCTCCAATAAAAAATCGAGAAGAGCGGCACAGCTTGTGATGAAGGAGACGATCGACACAGCAAAGGCTGCCGGCATTGTGATAGAACCCGTACAGGGAAAGGATATCGTGAAACTGTTTGATTATCACAACCCTGTGAAGCATTGGGTGAGTTTCTCCCTCATCCCCATTGCCCTGAAAAAACACAAGGCACTCAAACCGAGCATGCTTCAGGATATAGAGAAGGGCAAACCGTGCGAGGTCGATGGAATCAACGGTGTCCTTTCAGCGGAAGGGAGACGTGCAGGAGTTTCTACACCGGTCAATGACCTTGTTGTCGATATCATCCACAGGATAGAGAGGGGAGAACTGACACCTTCTTGGGATAACCTCTCCCTCTTTGAACCACTTCTGAAACAGGAGAAATCATGAGAAACGATACGATGATTGCCCGTCTTCTTCTGCGCTCTATTGCGTACAATGCAGGAGATGCAAAGAGGATAGCACACCTTGTGAAAGTTCACGGGTATGCCCGTGCAATCGGGTTGCTGGAACAGCTGAATGAAACTGAACAGCTCACGCTGGAAGCAGCGGCCGTCCTTCATGATATAGGGATCAGAATATGTGAGCAGAAGTACGAAGGAAGATGCTCAGGTGACCTTCAGGAAATTGAGGGACCTCCGATCGCCCGCTCCCTTATGGAAGAGCTCGGCTTTGAAGCCGATATCACTGACAGAGTCGCCTTCCTTGTCGCCCACCACCATACCTACACTCAGGTCGATGGCATAGATTATCAGATCCTGATCGAGAGTGACTTCCTTGTTAATTTCGATGAAGACGGAATGAGTGAGGAAACCATCAGAAAGGTGCTCGAGAAGATCTTCAAGACAAAAACCGGGACCGCGCTCTGCTCCCATATATTCCTCGAAGAAAAGAACTGAGACCTCTTATCCGTGCATCACAGGGATCTGGATCTCTGTGATGAAACGGGAATTGTCCCGCTCCACAAACTGATCGAGAATATTGAAGTTGACTTCCCATTCCGCCAGAGTGTTCTCTCCTGCAGATTTCCTGATCCTTTGTATCGATTTCAGGATACTTTCGTACGAACCCCTATGGTATCCGCACAGGTACTCCCCGCCCTCCAGGACGGACACATCGGCAGGGGAAGGTGTCTGTGACTCCTGAGGATTGTATTCGAAAAGGTATGCACCGAAACGTTTCTTTCCCTCCTGGTAAAACACCAGTGTGGGGTGGAAGTAGAATACATCTGATCCGTAGAGCGTCTCTTCTGATCCTATGTTGATATAATATCTGTCGGGGAAGGTCCTGAGCTGGACCTGATCCAGGTGTTCCAGGGGAAGCTGCGCTTTGATGAACTCCAGTTTTCTCTGAATGGCAGAGTCGATATCGATCAGTTCTTTCCAGCGCTGCCGGAGAAGCGTGGACTGAGCATTGAGCTGCTGCATTGTATGTTCGAGTGTTCTGCTGTCGAGGTATTCCCTGATCTGTTCCAGTGAGTACCCTAAACGTCTCAGGTATCTGATTGATGCCACGTGGTAGACCTGATCGAACTTGTAGAGCCGGTACCCGGTCTGCTGATCCCTTTTTGAAGGAACCAGGAGCCCTATGGAGTCATAGTAACGGAGCGTCTGGACGTTGATGGCGAAGAGGTCTGCCAGTTCCCCGATCGTGAAAAAGTCGTTCATGATCTAACACTATCGTTTGTTACGTTCATAGGGAATACCCAGTGCCGCAGGATTATGACTCTTTCCGATTGAAAGGAGAAGAACAAGGATCGTGACGACATAGGGGAGCATGGAAAAGGCCTGAGAGGGTATGGTTGAACCCAGGGTCCGTAACCGTATCTGTAGCGCTTCGGCTGAGCCGATGACAAGAGAGGCTATAAGGACGCCGACAGGGTTTCTTCTTCCGAGTAGGACCACGACCAATGCGATATATCCTTTGCCGAAGGTGAGGTTTTCCTGAAAGAAGCCCAGCTTGACCATGGAAAGGTATGCTCCTCCCAGTCCTCCCAGAGCTCCGTTGAGGATACCTGCGGTGTAGCGAACCGCATAGACCCTGATACCTGCGGTATCGGCAGCCCGAGGATTCTCTCCCACTGCATGAAGTACGATACCCCACTCAGTACGATAGAATATCACACTGAGGAAAACAACACAGAGCAGCAGGAGGTAGACGAAGGGATCCTGGTTGAACAGCGCTTCTCCTAGAACGGGAATTCTGGAGAGAACGGGAATTTTTACGCTTTTGATCACCTGTATCGAGGGGAGTGTGGTGGTTTTTCCGAACTGCATGAGAAAAAGAAAACTCGTCAGTCCCAGGAAAAGGAAGTTGAGAGCAAGACCTGCTATGGTCTGATCCGCCTTGAATCTGATGCTCAGCACAGCATGTATGAGGCTGACAGCCACACCGCCTGCTATCCCCGCAAGGATTCCGAGGAAGAGGCTCCCGCTGTTGAAGACTGCCCAGAAACTGAAATAGGAACCGCTGAGCATAATAGCTTCCACTCCGATATTGCTTATTCCCGCCCTCTCGCTTATCGTCTCACCGAGACCTGCCAGCGCAATCGGAGTCGCCATTCTCACTGTTGCCGCGAGGAACGTTGTTACCAGAATCATCATGCCTGTATCCATACGGTTCCTACTCCTCTCTCTCAGTGAACTGCCTTCGGGCAAGTATCAGAATGACAAGCAGTCCCATGATGATGCTTGCAATTGATGTCGGTACTCCGCTCGCTCTCTGCATCGCTGCTGAACCTACCTGCAGGGCCGCTATCCCTATGGCTGAAAGAACGATTCCGAAGGGATGGTTCCTTCCCAGCAGGGAGACGACGATGGCAAGGTAGCCGTAGCTGGGACTGATCCCTTCCAGGAGTCTGTGGTGAAGTCCTGCGATTTCAGAAACACCGGCAATACCTGACATCCCTCCGCTTATCAAAGCAGAGAGAATCAGGTGCCTCGGCACCGAGATTCCGCTGCATCTGCTTGCCCTCGGGTTGAGACCCACCGCTCTCATACAGAACCCGGTGGAGGTTCTGAACATCAGGATATAGATAAGCAGAGAACTGATGAGGGCGAGTATGATACCGGTATGGAGCCTTGTCGGCATCAGGAGCATGGTGAAGAAGGTGGACTCAGGCAAGGTCGGTGACATGGGGTAGGGGTAGGAGGGATCCTTCAGTGCTGTTCGTACCAGTATTCCGACTAAGTTGATTGCGATGTAGTTAAGCATGATGGTGTTGATGATCTCTGACAGTCCGAATTTCGCTTTCAGGAAGCCCGGTATCAGGGCCCAGAATCCTCCTGCCAGAAAACCGGCAAGGAGGGCAAGTATGATCATCAGCGGTGAGGGAATTGATGGAAACCACATCCCGAGGGCTGTGATGGCAATCGCTCCGAGGTATATCTGTCCTTCAGCTCCGATGTTGAGAAAACCTGTGCGGAAGCCCACGGACACTCCGAGTGCCGCGAACATCAGCGGTGTTGCACGGACAAGGACTTCTCCGATGGAATAGGTGGACCCGATGATTCCCATGAAGAAACTGGAAAGGGCTTCAGGTATGCTGCTCCCTACCATCGCGATGAGAATGAGCGAAACTGTAAGGACGATGAGGAACACTGCTGACCCCGATATCAGTGAGACCTTTCTCTGTTTCATCTGAGCCTCCTGGTTTTTGATCCTGCCATCAGCATTCCTACATAGGTCAGATCGACATCATCGTTTTCGATGATGTCCGCGATGCGTCCTTTATGGATCACTGCGATTCTGTCGCTGAGGCGAAGAATCTCTTCAAGGTCACTGGAGATGAGGAGAACGGAGCATCCGCTCCTACGAAGCTCCCGCAGTATATTGTGCACATCTTCTGTAGCACCGATATCGAGACCGCGGGTAGGTTGGCTGGCGATGACAGCTCTTGGAGTACCTTCCAGCTCCCGTGCAAGAATCAGCTTCTGCTGATTCCCCCCTGACATATAGCGGACAGGAGTTTCAATGGAGGAGGTTTTGATTCCAAACGCTTTCACCGCCTTTTCAGCCATCTGCTGAACAGAGGTGAAATCGAGGAGAGAGTGCGTCTTATATTCTTTTTTCCTGTAGAGACTGAGAAGGAGATTTTCCTTCAGGTCCATGTCCAGAACGAGGGAATCCTGAAGTCTGTCATCTGAGATATATCCGATCCCCAGGTCTTTCCTCTGTTTTATCGTAAGCCGATTCAGCTTTTGTCCATCAAGAGAGATACTTCCTTCAGCAACACCGCTGATGCCGAGAATGACTTCTGCAAGCTCCTTCTGTCCGTTTCCATCTACTCCAGCCACTCCTATGATAGAACCCTGGGGAATCGTGAGTGACACAGGACCCAGACGTCTGTTCCCCGAGATGACAGAATCAAGGACAAGGGCTTTCCCTGTTTCCGTGATTGTTTCCGTTCTTTTATCATTCGTTTCAAGTTGTCGACCGATCATAAGGTTCGAGAGTTCTTCCTCGGTCGTATCGGCAGTCCTTACCACTCCCACGTTGCATCCGTCACGAAGAATCGTGATCCGGTCAGTAAGTGCCATCACCTCTTCAATATGGTGGGTGATGATAATTACTGAGTGCCCTTCTGCTTTCAGCTTCCTGAGAACATCGAACAGGCTTTCAACCTCCTGTGGGGTGAGAACTGCTGTAGGTTCATCAAGAATGAGCAGTTTTGCCTCACGGTAGAGGACTTTTATGATCTCTACCCTCTGCTGCTGACCGACTGAAAGGGTTTTGACAAGAGCGCGGGGATCAACCGCAAGGTTGTATCTCTCGCTCAGCTCCTGAATGTTGTGGTCAAGAGTTCTCCTGTTCACAAAGGGGTGTCCAGGGTTCTTCAGTCCGAGGGTGATATTCTCACTGACAGTGAGGGTGGGAACCAGCTGGAAATGCTGGTGCACCATTCCGATCTGGTGTGCGATAGCTTCCTTTGGGTTTTTAATACTCACTTCCTTTCCAGAAAGTTCGATCTTTCCGCTGTCACACTGGTAGAGTCCATAGAGAATGTTCATCAGTGTAGTCTTGCCGGCTCCGTTCTCTCCCAGCAACGCATGGATTTCTCCCGGTTCAACTGTGAGATCGACGTGTGAGTTGGCACTCTTACCGAAGAACTGTTTGTCGATATTCGACATGCGCAAGAACGGCATGGACTCTCCTTATCTTCAACTGCCCCTTGAAACAAGGGGCAGATAGATGAAACGTATTATTTCGTTGCTGTCTCAATGACGGGAATCACAAGGCTTCCGTCAAGGATCTGTGCTCTTGCATCTGCAATGAGAGTTTTCACATCCTCAGGAATCTTTGATTCAAATCCATTATAGCCTGAAATGTCGACGACACCGTCTTTCATTCCGAGGTTGTAGACGCCGCCTTCATAGGTTCCTGCCTTCACCTTCTCTACTGCGGTAAGGACAAGAGCAGGTACACTGTATAGAGTTGATGCCATGACGGTATCAGGAGCAATAGAGTTCTGGTCATAGGAGTCACCTGTGGAGAGGAGTCCTCTCTCTTCAGCTGCCTTGATGACACCGGTTCCTGCCTGGTTCGCACAGTGTGAGAGTACATCTGCACCCTGGTCGGCCATGGAGATAGCTGCTTCCTTGCCGAGTGCGACATCTGTGAAGCTGCTTACATATGCATCAAGTACCTTGATGGAAGGATTGACTGCCTTTGCACCGAGTTTGTAGGCTTCGAGAACCTTGACGATGGAGGGCTGCTCGAATCCGCCGACAATACCGATAGTTCCAGTCTCCGACATGGAGGCAGAGAGCATACCCATCAGGTACCCAGCCTGCTCACAGGCCATCACATAGGAAGCGACGTTATCGCTTGAAGAAGCAGACTCGATTGCCATGAAGGTTGCTTCAGGGAACTGAGCTGCCACTCTCACGGCAGGTTCTCCGTACTGGAAACCGTGACCGATGATGAGGTCATACCCCTTCGCAGCATAGTCCCTGAAAGCAGCTTCGCTGTCAGCGATACTGACATTTTCAGAGTAGGCGGTTTCGAGGTCGTACGCCTCCTCAGCCTCTTTCAGACCGGCGAAAGCAACCGCATTCCAGCCCTGATCATTTGCAGGTCCGGAGAGCAGAAGAGCAACCTTCATCTTCCCGTCTGTACTCTCTTCTGTTTTTCCAGCGGCCATGAGAACCGCGGAACCGAGCACCAGAATCAAACAAGCTACCAGCAATGTTTTTTTCATGTTATTTCTCCTCATCAGGGACATATCCCTCATAAAACACATCAACGAAAGATTTCCGGGAACAGGTTTCTTACACGCTCGGTGCACACTTTTTCAGCTTTTTCTGCAAGGTCCTGTTCATCGATCTGTGTGAATGCTCCTTCACTCCACACCACATTCCCCCCTACCATGGTAAGGGCAACTTCATCAGTGAATCCGCCTCGGGCAAGAAGGTTTTTCGCATCATGGAGCGTTCCCGCCATTGAGAGCCTGGACACATCTATCGCAAATAGATCTGCAGCCTTTCCCACCTCAAGTGACCCTATATCTTCTCTTCCCAGAGTTTTTGCTCCATTCACCGTCGCAATTTTGAGCATGTCGTAGGACGAGGGGGCTGCTCCTCTCGTCTTGCTGAAATAGGACTGGGCAAGGTAGGCCATTCTCAAGGAATCCAGAAGGTTTGAACCGTCATTCGTTGCCGACCCGTCACAACCGAGCGATACATTCACACCGCTTTTCTGCATGGTCGGGATATCGAGGATAGGGAAACCCCCAAGGACCGCTGGGGCAGGGCAGTGAGAGACCCCTGTGCCGGTACGGCTCAGGGTACTGAACTCATCTTCGGTAAGTTCCCACCCATGAGCCAGCCACACATCGTCTCCGACGAAACCGATCTTTTCAGCCCATTCAAGGGTTCTTCTCCCATGCCGTTCAAGCATGATCGGGTTTTCACCTTCTCCCAGATGGGTGTGGAGACGAACGCCCATTTCGCGTGCCAGTTTCACAGACTCGGTGAATGTCTCTTCATAGCTGTTGATCGGCTGACAGGGAGCGACGACGATCTGCCTCATGCTGTTCGGCTCAGGATCATGGTAGGTTTCAATCAATCTTCTGCAGTCGGCAATGAATTCTTCAGTGCTCTCTACCATCTCAGGGGGAATGGTGCTTCCCTTCTCTTTCTCAAGGGTATTACAGCCCCTTCCCGCGTGGTAGCGGATACCGAGGAGTGAAGCGGCTTCCATCTGACGGTCAACAGGACTCTTCCCTGTCTTCGCCGTATAACAGTACTGGTGATCGAATGCGGTCGTACAGCCATGTTTGAGAAGATCGGACATGGCTACAAGAGAAGAATAGTAGATCACATCGCTGTCGATCTGAGCAAAGATCGGGTATATCTTATCGAGCCAGTCCACTACCAGCATATTCGGATAATCGATCGTGATGAGATTACGTACGAAGGTCTGAAAGAAGTGATGGTGGGTATTCACAAGACCCGGGTAGATGAAGTAACGGCTGCCGTCAATGATCTCTGCTCCCTGAGAAGGGAGATCGGTTCCAATGTCGATGATTTTATATCCTTCAATAAGGATATCGGAATTGTGATACACGGTATCGTGAGCATCACAGCTCACAATCGCCCTCACGCCTCGGATCAGTTTTCTCTTTTCCATCGTGTGCACCTCGTCAGCTTAATGAGGTCACGATAAACCCTATAGTAACTATAGGGTCAAGAGATTGAATACATATTTTTTCTTCACTTCCTATATCATGTATTCAGTGGGATTCTTCAGTTTATTATTCGATGAGGTTTTCAGGTTCAGGAATATGAAGATCCTTCTCAAGGTGAAAACCGATCCAGGCTCTCATAGCATCCTCAATCATGCTGTAGGCCTCATCCGGAGTTGCCCCGTCCGACATGCAACCCTCAAGTTCCTTCACTGATACAAGGAGTGTTCCATCTTCGTCCTTTTTCATCTCTATCGTATAGGGGAGTTTTAAATAATCATCAACATTTTTTGAATTCATATCCTGACTCTAAAAAAAGTTGGGCTACTTAAGGGACACAAAATAGTGTTTACATCGAACCCTTTGTTTCACCCGGTCTTTTATACTTAAAAACTATCAGCTTAGCTACTGCTGTCAAGGAATATGAAGGAATAGGAAATATTCTGATGTTAATTGTTGCAGCACCCTTTGGGAATTATTCAGGAATTACTCTCTATATTTTCCGGGTGAGCCAAACAGCCTTGACCGAATGCATTGAAGAATTATCTAATTCAGGTTGAAACCATTGCTGCAGGTAGCAGCAGGTGATTGCAGATAGTATACAGGTGTATATGGTAGTACTTAAATATTTTTATAGTTTGACTAGTCCGGATCATTGACGCATGAAAAATACAATGGTATATATAAGGTAAATCATCCCCATGAGCATTGCGTTTCATGGCAGCCCGCAATCGTGCGGGTTTCTTTTTGTTTATGGAAAAAGATCGCGTCGCCGTCTACATCGACGGATTCAATCTCTACCATTCTCTTGTCGAGGCGGCAGCTAAATCCCCAATGGGGAACGTTCTTAAATGGTTCGATGTCCGCAAAATGATTTTAAATAAAGTCAGTGATAAGGAAGAGATAGTTTCTATTAAATACTTTACCGCGCTGTTTCCTGATAGCGATAAGCAGGATCGTCATAAAAAGTACATCAAGGTGTTAGAAGATATGGGTGTACAGGTTATCCTAGGGCGATTCAAAGAGAAGACGGTATTCTGTCGTCGCTGCAAGAAACCATTTAAAACTCATGAAGAAAAAAGAACTGATGTAAATATAGCGCTCCATCTATTAAACGATTTCTATTCAAACGTTTATGATTTAGCTATCATCGTATCTGGCGATACTGATCTTATACCTGCAATAGATATGATTAGAAAAGCAGACTATATGAAAAAGATCGGGATCATTTTCCCTTACAATAGGTACAATAGAGAGTTCAAAGGAAATACAACCTTCGTTAATAAAATGAAACTTAGAGATATTGAATCAGCTATTTTACCAGATCCATATATACATTCTGTAACAGGCATTCACTTAACAAAACCTGTCGACTGGTCATAATCAAGGCTCATATTCTAATGGGTTTGTTCGAGAATCATTAAGCAGTCTATTATTCAGGTGCATAGCTCGGTTAGACAATAGGTGGAGCATTAATTGCAACTCCTGTAGATTCTATCTTTTCTTCTCTCTCACCAACTCAAAACAAGAGGTTACATTAAAATTTTTTCCACTACATCATCCTTCTCGCGTTCCTAATTTCATTGACTGATCAGGGCGTAAAAGAGGGCTCAAAAAGGGGCTGATTCAGGCTGATCCTGAAAATTCTTGGTTCAATCATAAATTTTGTGGGATTCTGTGAGCGACGGGGTTCCTGACGTAGGTCTTCCTGCTAGCCCCAAAGAGCTTGAGGAAGAAGTATTCATCATCAGCATACCCATAGCCTTTTCTCCGTAAGGTTTT
Source organism: Sphaerochaetaceae bacterium (assembly GCA_963677695.2). GTDB lineage: Bacteria > Spirochaetota > Spirochaetia > Sphaerochaetales > Sphaerochaetaceae > SABI01. The sequence goes on from CAXXUJ010000001.1 coordinate 1,799,091, forward strand.
CGTTCGGTTGTTGACACCCTCAATCTTACCGGAAGAGATCGCATACGTGGCGTGAGCGATTATTCCTTCAAAGTGATTATCCAGTAATCTTCTGAACCACCGCAGGTGGGAGTTCTTGGAACTCCAGCACATATCCATGATTTCAGAAATAGCTTTAGCCATGGATGGTTCATCGGTCATCTTATAGGCTCCGCTGAGCTTTTCCTTGATCAAATCCAGGGTGAACAGAAGCTTGTTCTGACTGAGAAGCTCCTCATACTTGTCCAGATGCCCACCTTTGAGGACATAGGGTTCCCTGCTGAATAGGGATGAGCCTTCGTTGATGACCTTTCCTGCATTTTCATCTTTCCTTGCAAGGGTTTGCTTCGAAGAGGCGAGGATGTACTTGCATCCCTTGAGTGACTTGGCTCCCTCCAGGTCACCCTCGGCAATCAGTCTTTTCTGTTCGTCCTTACGTATCTGCCCCACTACCTTGTCATTGAAATTGCGGACAAGATGAAAGTGATCAAAGACAGGCTGAATATGGGCGCAGCGCTCTTCGAAGACTTCCTGAAAATCGCTGTTCATATCGCAGGCAACAGCCTCGACATCGTCCATCCATTCTTCACCGACATGGTCGATGAAAGCATGCACTGAGGCCTTCTTCTTCCCATGCGCCAGCCATAGGATGTGTCCGCTCTCCATGTCGATGATCACTACCGCATACTGGTGTCCGTTGTGAAGCTTAAACTCGTCTATACCCAGAATTCTCGCCTGCTTCTCAGGTTTGATCAGGCGAGTGCCATCTATGGTGTAACGGTCCTTAAGTCGCTGTAGGTCAATATTTTTGACGGTATTCTTGCCAAGACCGGTCAGGTATGCAACTTCTTTGTTCGTAAGTCCATAAGCCAGTAGATCCTTTGTATAGGTCAGTAACTCTACGCTGATTCTATGTCCTTGAGCTTGAAAAGGGACTTCCTGCATCCTCGTCTTTCGGCATAATGGGCATAGGTACCGGAGTTTTGTAAACCTCAGGCAGCTCATTCGATGTCCGAAGCATAGGTGTCTGAGAGTAACCTCATAACTGCCCTGGATATGCATATGCGTGCCGCAATGAAGACAAGAGCATTGATCTACACTGCTTTCCAACTGCCCGTAAAGCAGGTACATCTCTCTGTCTGTCGTGGTCTGTACTATTTCAGTCTTGTCGTTGGTAAAGCCTACCAATCCTGAGGGGAACATGATATATTGCATGCGGGGCTGTCTTCCTGTACGTTTTTGTTTGGTAACTTAACAATACAGGGATGGCCCCTTCTTATGCAATCGCAACACCCTCTTTTTCCTCTTCTCCTATTCTTTGATACTCCATAACTTCATCCCACAGAAAAAGTGATTGATCCAAATTCTTAAAAAAAAGGCAACTCCATTTCTGGAATTGCCTTTGTTTCTCCCCCGGACGGACTTGAACCGCCGACAAGGTGGTTAACAGCCACCTGCTCTACCGACTGAGCTACAGGGGAATGCTCGTGTCTTTCGAACAATGGCTAATGTATCTGAATCATCGACTCATGTCAAGCTGTTTGAGGGTATTTTCCTTATCCTTTATAGGCACGCCATGTGGTCTCTATGATTTCACTGAGTGAGCTGTGTTTTGCACTCCAGCCGAGCCTCTCTTTCGCCAGAGAACTTGATGCGACAAGCTTTGCCGGGTCGCCTTCTCTTCTCGGTGAAATACGGGAAGGAATGTCGATTCCTGATACTTTCTTCGCTTCATCAAGGATCTCTTTCACACTGAGTCCCGATTCACTTCCGAGGTTGACAACGAGTGAAGCGTTGTTCTCCATCAGGTACTCGGCGCCCATGACATGGGCGTCGGCAAGGTCTGTGACATGGACATAGTCCCGTACTCCCGTACCGTCAGGAGTAGGGTAGTCATCACCGAAGATCTCAAGGCGGTCTCTCATGCCGAGAGCTGCTTCCATGACGACGGGGATGAGGTTTGCCGGGTTCTTCTCTAGTCCCTTCATTCTTCCTTCACTGTCGTAGCCCGCAGCGTTGAAGTACCTGAGGGATACGTAGTTGGATCCTGTGAGGTTGTGGAACCATTCGAGGTTCTCTTCTATCGCCCGTTTGGTGTACCCGTAGTAGTTCATCGGACTGGTCGGGTGTTTCTCATCGATAGGAAGGTATGCCGGTTCTCCGTAGACGGCTGCGGAAGAGGAGAGGATGAAATTCCTGATCCCATGCCTGTCGCACAGGCGGATCATATTCAGTGAGCCCGTGATATTGTTCAGGGCATACTTTGACGGGTTTGTCATCGATTCTCCTGCAGCCTTGAAGGCTGCAAGGTGGACGACAACGTCCCACCCTTTCTGAAGGACTTCCTCGAGAGCTTTCTCATCAAGGATCGAACCTTCATAGAGCGTTGTCCCCTCCTGGATATTCTCTCTCAGTCCGCTGGAAAGATCATCAAAGATTCCGACCTCATGTCCCTTATCAAGGAACGAGAGGGCGACATGGGTCCCGATGTAGCCTGCACCGCCGCATAAGAGTACTTTCATAGTTCTTTTTCCTTTACGAAAATTGCTTGATGATCCCGCTGAGTTCGGCGAACTTTTCTTTCAGTTCTTCCTCTGTATGAGCTTCGACAACAAGCCTCAGGTAGGGTTCGGTATTCGACTTACGTACATTGAACCACCAGGAGTCAAACTCGATACGATAGCCGTCAAAGTCATAGAGGGCCTTCACATCGTTTTTCGTTCCATAGGTGTCGTAGAGGGCTTTCATCGCCTCATCCTTCTGCTCGAGCTTGAAGTTTACCTCTCCGCTGTTTGCATAGGAGATGATGGTATCCATAAAAGAGGAGAGGGTTTTTCCTTCTTTTTTAAGTTCACTCACCACGTCAAGAACGATGAGGGCGGCGACAAAGCCGCTGTCACAGTAGTTGAAGTCTCTGAAGTAGTAGTGACCTGCGAGCTCGCCTCCGAAGATTCCATGGATCTCACGCATTTTGAGCTTCGCGAAGGCGTGTCCCACCTTCCACACAGAGACTTCTCCTCCGATGGAAGTGAGGTACTCGGTTGTACTGCGGCTTGTTCTGATATCGACAAGGACAGCTCCCTGTTCCTTTTTCAGATAGTAGGTGCCCAGGAGGGCAGTGATGTAATCGGGTTGGATGAACCGACCCTTTTCGTCGATGAACATCACCCTGTCGGCGTCTCCATCGAAGATCACCCCGATATCACTTCTGTTCTTCTTCACTGCTTCGATCAGGTCTGCACAGTTTTCCACTTCAAGAGGGTTCGGTTCATGAGCAGGGAAGGTACCGTCGAAATGGTCATACAGATAGTGGTGATCCTCACCAAATATCTCCTTGGCAAGGAGGTTCGACATGCCGTGAGAGAGGTCAAAACTGATATTGAGAGCGCTGTAGTCCTGAAGATAGCTCTTCAGGTACTCGATATAATCATCCTTCACAGGTTTCTCTATGACGATTCCTTTCTTCTCTGCCGGTTCTATCGTTCCTGTGTTCACCATCTCTTCGAGTTCGATCAGTCCCGAGTTCTGTCCTACAGGGAGTGCTCCCGTACGGCTGATCTTAAGTCCGTTATAGACAGCAGGGTTATGAGAAGCGGTGATCTGCACTGAGGCAGAGGCATTCAGGAAGACGGTTGCGAAGTAGACCATAGGTGTGGTTGCCAATCCGATATTCCATACATCAGCTCCGCCGTCTGTGATTCCGTTGCAGAGGGCTTCGAAGATTTCGTCGCTGCTTGCCCTCACATCTCTTCCAACAACCACATGATCGCTCTCAAGAAGGCGGGGTAGAAAATAACCGATCTTATAGACGGTATCTTTATTGAAATCCTTATTATAGATTCCACGAATATCGTATGCTTTGAATGCTCCCATGGTATGAATCCTTTTTATATCTTTGATACAAATTCTTTGTGATTGATCAGCTCGAAAAAGTAGACGGTCCCGTCAGTCATGATGATGCGGGTGACCAGGGTGGAGAAGAATCTCTGAAACGAGTTCGCAGGAGGGATTGCGGAAGAGTCCTTCCCGTCAAGGACGCAGTTCAGTGCAACCTTCTTCGATACCCGTGAGATATCTGAAATATCTTTCGGGTCGATCGCCCCTTCGTACTTTTCATATTTCGGCTGCTTTTTTCTTGCACCCAGGGGGATGCCGAACAGGGCCGGTTTTCTCTCGAAATCCTCGAAATGCAGGATAGAATCGATCTGATAGAGGAATACTCCGAAATTCCTTATAGTCCCGTCAGATGCGGCAAACCAGGTGCTGTACGTGCGATAATCGATAGTTCCACCAAACCTTTTTTCGAGTTCTGCTATAAAATCACTGGCTTCTTCAGTCATCGCTTCTCCCTATCTCTATCTTTTTTTTACCTTATCATATATACTCCGCCGGTGGAAGGCAATCAGAATAATCATGAAACAGTATATAGAGAAGGATTTCGGTAAAATCCTGAAAAGAAATGCACTCCAGATGCGACGGGTGATGAATGACCTCGACTCTGATGTGATACGGATTTATGACAGGAATCTTCACGAAATACCTGTCACAGTAGACCTCTACGGTGTATATGCCCGCATTACCGACTACAGCGATGATGTACTCACTGAAGATGAGATCGAAAAGATCTGCGACGTGGTATCACGTAACGCGTATGTGGAACCCGATAGAATCATCTACCACAAGAGAGAGAAGAGGGAAGAAGGGGAACAGCACACCGAAACCGGAGGAGAACCGCTTACACTGGACGTGAAGGAGAACGGACTGCTTTTCCGTGTTGATCTGACAAGCCGAATCGATACTGGCCTGTTCCTTGACCAGATGCCTGTCCGCAAGGCCCTGAAGGATGGAGCTGAAGGAAAGAGCGTTCTCAATCTCTTCTCCTACACCGGATCGTTCAGTGTCTACGCCGCCAGCGGCGGAGCAAGGAGCGTTGTCAGTGTAGACCTTTCAAAGACCTACAGCGACTGGTGTGAGGAGAATCTGAAGAGAAACGGATTTTTCGGTGACCAGTTCAAGATTGTGAACCAGGATGCGCTTTCCTATATAGCAGAAGCAAAGGAACAGCATACACTGTTCGATATTATTATTTTTGATCCTCCAAGTTTCTCGAACAGCCGGAAGATGGACGGCGTCTTCGATGTACAGAAGGATCATGCAGACATACTGAATTCTCTGTGGGATCTTCTCACTCCCTCCGGAATTCTCTATTTCTCTACAAACCTCAGCAGATTCAGGATGAACAAGCGTGAACTGAACGGATTTGCTGTGAATGAAGTGACTAGTGAGTACAGAGCACCGGGCTTCTCCTCGAAACGAACGAGCATGAGAAACTGGGTTCTTGTAAAGCAGAAAAGATATCATAAGGGGGGCCAGATGGGGTCCACAGACAGAAGAGAGAGGAAGGGTAGTAAGCCTTCCTTCAAGCGAGATAGGGATGACCGATACACCTCAAGATCCTCAAGGGACGAGAAGGGTGGATATCCGAAGAAATCCTATCGTGGAGATGACCGGGATGATTCCCGAAGAGACCGCCGCAATGACGGCGAGAGAGACTTCCGCAGAGACCGCAATAATGACGGTGGAAGAGATTTCAGAAGAGACAACCGAAGCGACAGCAGAGGTGACTTCCGCAGAGACCGCAATAATGACGGTGGAAGAGATTTCAGAAGAGACAACCGAAGCGACAGCAGAGGTGACTTCCGCAGAGACCGCAATAACGACGGTGGAAGAGATTTCAGAAGAGACAGCCGAAGCGACAGTAGAGGTGATTTCAGAAGAGACCGCAATAACGACGGTGGAAGAGATTTCAGAAGAGATAGCCGAAGCGACAGCAGAGGCGATTTCCGCAGAGACCGCAACAGCGACGGCGGAAGAGACTTCAGAAGAGACAGCCGAAGCGACAGCAGAGGTGATTTCCGCAGAGACCGCAATAGCGACGGCGGCAGAGACTTCAGAAGAGATAACCGTAACGACAGCAGAGGCGATTTCAGAAGAGACCGCGACAGCGAAGGTGGCAGAGATTTCAGAAGAGATAACCGTAGCGACAGCAGAGGCGATTTCCGCAGAGACCGCAATAGCGACGGCGGCAGAGACTTCAGAAGAGATAACCGTAACGACAGCCGAGGCGATTTCAGAAGGGACAACAGAGAAAGCCGCGTGAAAGAAGATAAAGTTTCTCTTGATGATGTCGGCCCTCTCGTATGGGATGACAGCCTTTCAGGAGGAAATTCAGAAAGAAGTTTCTCCCGTGATTCTGAGAGAGACTCTCGACGACCACCGAGACGTGATTCGTTCGAAAGAAAATCCTACTCTGACTCACGTGAGGATAGACCCCGCAGGTCACGTGAAGATCGTCCGTTCAGGGAAAAAAGGGATGACCGGGATTATCCCCGCACTGAAAGAGACCCGCGGACTCCCCGGACTCCGAGAAAACCGAAACTGTACGGATTCGATGCTCCCAAGAGATCAAAGAGATCTTCAGGGGACGACGAAGAATAGATTATTGCAAACCTAAAAATCTTGCGGGGTTCACCGATGCTATCGTGTGAACCTCGCTGTCGTTAAAGGGAGAGTCATGGAATACCGAGAGGTAGGCCGCATACGATTCTATCTTCGTCAGGTTCACACTGAAGTCTGAACCGAACATACTTCTTTCCAGAATTCTCTGTCTTGAACCTTCATCGAGCTTGTTCATGAAACTGTTCAACCCTGAGTAGAAAAGGGGATCGCTACCGCTGAAGCTGACATCCGCATAGACATGCTCATACTCTCTCATGAAACTGATGATCTGGGTGAACCAGGAATCTTCCGTGAACACTCCTTCTATCAGACGTTTCAGTGATTTTTTTGAGAGGGGATTGTACTGCCGTCCATAGTGGGCGAAATCGATGATAAGATCGGGGTAGCGGGCAAGCACTTCCTTGAACCTCGCCGGGTTCGTGAACTCCTGAGCGACCCTGGCATTCACACCCCTGAACCCCTGATCGTCACAGTGGGTGATGATCGGTATCCTCTTCTTACTGCAGAATTCATAGATCAGGGAAACCTTATCCCTCTCAATGCTTTCCAGCGGCCAGGGATCACCTCCGAGGGGAGGGTAGAGCTTGATGCCGCTGAAATATTTCCTTCCCTGATGCCTTTCCCTCTTTGTGGTAATCACATGCTTCTCTATCAGATCCTGAATGAAGTTGATGGTATGCATCTTCGGATTGATACCGAGGAAGGGGTAGAAATCAAGAATTCCGTCGGGACGCACAGAGCGGTACCAATCGATACCTTCTATTGTGTCATTAATGTAGGTGAGAATTTTCTCACTGCTTTCTGCCGTATAGTAGGACCGTGAGTGCTCATCAGTACTTTGGGTGGAAAAATCCATCACTAAAGGAATGAGGGCGTACCTGTCATACGATCTGTCTCTGAAGGAGAACTTTCCCCCTCTGATATACGGTTTTTCAGGGTAATGGAAGGAAGCCTTCCCCTTCTCCTTCACTCCGATGTATTCATGAGATTTGTAGGCACCGCTCAGATCCTCTTCCATGGTGGCGAAGATCTCCCCTATGGGACGGTCGAAGATATTGAACATATTGAGAGCGGTGGTCAGTCCCTGCTGTCCTCTGAGCTGGGGTGAGAGAATATAACCGGGAGAGAGGGCGCCGGAGGCGACAAAGTCGGAGAAGCTTTCGCTTACCGAGTCGATGTAGGAGGTGAACGAAGGATGCATCAGATTCATCGCATGCATGTGGGCATCAAAGAACACTGTACTCATAGATCAAGAGTACAGAAAGAAGAAAGAGACCGTCAATCGGTCTCTCTCATTCAGTGCATTATTTACCTTTCTTTTTACTCCACGAATCCTTCAGTGTCACCGTCCTGTTGAAGACAGGGGCATCGGCAGTGAAGTCAACCGAGTCGGGAACGAAGTAACCGTTTCTCATGAACTGCAGGTATTCGCCCGGTGCAGCCTCTGCAAGAGCGGGTTCCACTTTGCAGTCTGTGAGTGTGATCAGCGAATCGGGGTTTATATCATCAAGATAGTCGCCTGTCGCTTCACCGGGAGCTTCTGTGAGGAACAGTTTGTCATACAGTCTCACCGTAGCATCCTTTGCGTGTTCGGCACTCACCCAGTGGATCGTTCCTCTTATCTTCCTTCCGTCGGGAGTCGTTCCGCCACGGCTTTCTGGATCATAGGTACACAGTACTTCAATCACATTGCCATCCTCATCCTTGACCACGTCGTTCGCTGTAAGATAGTAGGCACCTTTGAAGCGGACTTCGTTGCCGGGATAGAGTCTTCGGTATCCCTTGATGGGAACTTCCATGAAATCTTCCTGTTCGATATAGAGTGTTCTTGAGAACGGAACCATTCTGGTTCCCGCCTCAGGGTCTTCAGGATTGTTTTCCACTTCAACGAACTCGCTCTCACCTTCAGGGTAGTTTGTTATGGTTACTTTCAGGGGATCGAGGACTGCCATCACTCTCTTCGCTCTCTTGTTGAGATCCTCACGTACGCAGAACTCAAGGAGGGCGAAGTCTACAACACTCTCAACCTTCGCTACACCGACCTTGTCCACAAACATCTTCAGTGATTCAGGAGAGTAGCCCCTTCTTCTCACACCAACGAGGGTGGGCATTCTCGGGTCATCCCAGCCGTCAACCAGACCGTTTTTCACAAGATAGAGGAGCTTTCGCTTGCTCATCACCGTGTAGTTGATATTGAGTCTGGCGAACTCGTACTGGTGGGGAGTGTGGGGGATATGGTCGATACTGGTCGCCCAGTCATAGGCGGGGCGGTGGTCTTCGAACTCGAGGGTACAGATCGAGTGGGTGATTCCTTCGATCGCGTCACTGATCGGGTGGGTGTAGTCGTACATCGGGTAGATGCACCAGGCATCTCCGGTTCTCGGGTGAGTTGCGAATTTGATACGGTAGAGGGCAGGGTCTCTCAGGTTGATGTTGGGGCTTGCCATATCGAGTTTCGCTCTCAGAAGGTACTTCCCTTCCGGGTGCTTTCCAGCCTTCATCTCCTCGAAGAGTCTCAGGTTTTCCTCAATTGGTCTGTTCCTGTCGGGACTTTCCTTTCCTGGCTGCGTGAGCGTTCCCCGGTACTCCTTCATCTGCTCGGGAGTGAGGGAATCGACATAGGCCTTCCCGTCCCTGATGAGAGATACTGCGATTTCATAGAGTTGCTGGTAGTAGTCACTTGCATGGTAGAGATAGTCGCCCCAGTCGAAGCCGAGCCATTTGATATCTGCCTGGATCGCGTTGATGTATTCCATATCCTCTTTTTCAGGGTTGGTGTCATCAAGACGAAGGTGGCATCTGCCTCCGTACTCCTCAGCGAGTGAGAAGTTGAGAATAATGGACTTAGCGTGGCCGAGGTGAAGATATCCGTTCGGTTCCGGTGGGAATCTGGTTACGATCGTACCCTCAGGCACCCGTGAGTGCAGCAGGTCGTCGTCGATGATCTTCTCGATGAAATGTTTGTTTCTTGTCTCTTCTGTGTTCATGAACAACTCTCGCCTCTTTCCTTAGATAATTGATGATACTATCACAATGTGCTCATGAAAGAAAAGAGAGTACAAAAATTCAGATTGAAAGGATATGTTCATTCTCTCATTCAATCTATCCTATTTTTCCGATGCAGCTGATTCCATGTGTACAGGCGAGCGATTTTTGAGTACAGTAAGGGAGAGCTCTGGAAGGATAACGATGAACGAAAGAAAAAAAGAGTACAGGCCCCCCTCATTCAAATCCATACTCCTCATTGCAGTCATAGCCGCTCTCATTCTTGCCGCTGCAGTCGTGATCATCGTATGGACTTCTGCTCTTGAGAAGAAGAGTGAAGATCAGAAAGAGAGGGAAATCCTTCAGAGAGTGCTTCAGGAGGAAGGTCACCAGGGACTGCTTGAGAAGGCGGGAGCCCAGGTTCATGATATCTTCTATGGTGAACAGGGACTGAGTGTCTTTCTCGGAAAACTTGATGACTTCACCTACAGTGCTGATGAGATGAGGAATATTGCGATATACGAGGGTGCGAACCAGTCTGTTGTCAATATCACAACGGTCACGGTCAGCCTGAACAGCTTCCTTGATGTCCTTCCCACCCAGGGAACAGGAAGCGGTATCATCATAAGCAAGAACGGATATATCCTGACGAACTATCACGTGGTGAGCGATGCGGATGAGATCTCCATCACCCTCTCTGACGGTTCGAACTATGACGGAGCGCTGATCGGGCTTGATAGCGAAAACGACCTTGCGGTCGTCAAGATAGATCCCAAGAAGGACGTTGTCCTTTCACCGATAGAAATGGGGAAAGCCGCTTCGCTGAAAGTGGGGCAGAAGGTCGTTGCCATAGGAAATCCCTTCGGTTACGACCGGACCATGACCCTCGGTACGGTGAGCGGGGTGGGGCGGCCGGTACGGGTTGATGCCGATACCCTGATCAACGGAATGATACAGACCGATGCGGCTATCAATCCGGGGAACTCGGGAGGACCGCTCCTTGACAGTGCCGGCCGGATGGTCGGTATCTGTACCAGTATCTATTCCACCAGCGGAGGATCTCAGGGTATAGGATTCGCCATCCCGGTGGAGACCGCCGTCTCCGTCATTCCCGATCTCATTGAACATGGTAAGGTGATTCGCGGCTGGCTCGATGTGACGATGGTTCAGCTTGATGCCTCCATAGTCGCCTACGCAGACCTCCCCGTCAGGGAGGGCCTCCTTATCTCAACACTGAGTGCGGGAGGAAAGGCTGAAAAGAGCGGCCTGAAGGGCGGAAAACAGAAGGTTCAGTATGGAGACAGTATCATCTATCTCGGTGGTGATATCATTGTGAATATCAACGGGACGGACGTCACCGATTACTCCGGACTCTATCAGGCACTGACTGCCACTGCCCCCGGTGATATCGTCCCCGTGACTGTTGTCAGAGACGGAAGTCCCCGGACCTTCAATGTCGAACTTGTCGAGCGGCCGAACCAGATGGAATGGATGGTGCGCTGATGCCGAAGGAATTTAGAGTAGCTGCAGAGTATGAACCTGCAGGAGATCAGAAGGATGCGATCGAACTTCTCTGTGCAGGTATCGATTCGGGTTTCGAACGTCAGACCCTCAAGGGTGTGACAGGTTCCGGTAAGACCTATACGATGGCCAAGATCATCGAGCGCGTGCAGAGACCGACCCTTGTCCTTTCCCATAACAAGACCCTTGCTGCGCAGCTGTACAGGGAGTTCAAATCGTTCTTCCCCGACAACGCTGTCGGGTACTTTGTTTCTACTTATGATTACTACCAGCCGGAGGCATATGTTCCAGGCAAGGATCTCTACATAGAGAAAGATACCTCGATCAATGCAGAGATAGACAGACTGCGTCTGTTTGCCTCATTCTCCCTGATGGAACGTCGTGATGTGATCATCGTTGCCACCGTTTCCTGTATCTACGGTCTTGGAAGTCCACAGAGCTTTAGAGACATGGTGAAGCATATCAGGGTGGGGGACAGGTTTGCTTACAAGGAAGACCTGCAGCACCTTGTCAGGATGCAGTATGAACGAAATGATATGGTTCTGGACAGAGGAAATTTCCGTCTCAAGGGAGACACCCTTGAGGTCTTCCCCTCCTACCTTGAGACTGCAGTGAGAATCAATATCGAATGGGATGAGATAGAATCGATCGAATGGTTCAATCCCCTTACCTATGAAGTGACCGAGAGTGTCGAATCAGTGAGTATCTATCCTGCGAAACAGTTCGTCATTCCACCAGAGCAGGTGAAGACCGCTATCGGCCGTATCGAGCAGGAGAAAGAACAGCAGGTTGCGATGTTCTCAGATGCCGGCAAGCCGCTGGAGGCTGAAAGGATAAAGACGAGGGTGGAATATGACCTGGAGATGCTCAGTGAACTCGGTTACTGCAGCGGTATCGAGAACTACTCGAGACCGCTGGGGGATAGAAAAGAGGGAGAAGCCCCTCCCGTCCTCCTTAACTATTTCCCTCCCGGTTTCCTTACCTTCATAGACGAATCTCATGTCACCCTTTCACAGATCGGTGCGATGTTCGAGGGAGACAGGTCAAGAAAACTCAACCTGGTCAATTACGGGTTCCGACTGCCGAGCGCTCTCGACAACAGACCGCTGAAGTATGCCGAATTCGATCAGATATGCGGCCAGAGGGTCTATGTCACAGCCACTCCCGGCAAGGTGGAGCTTGCAGAATCCTCCCAGATCGTTGAACAGATTATCCGACCTACCGGTCTCCTTGACCCCCTCATCGAACTCCACGGTACAAAGGGGCAGATGGAACACCTCTACGGAGAGATCCGTTCCACGGTGGCCAAGGGCGAGCGTATCCTGGTCACTACCCTCACCAAGAAGATGAGCGAAGATTTGAGCAATTACCTTGCAAACTTAGGGGTCAAAGTACGCTACCTCCACTCAGAAGTGGAGACGATCGAGAGAGTGGAGATCCTCCGTGACCTAAGGCGGGGTATCTATGACGTGATTGTCGGAATCAACCTCCTCAGGGAAGGACTCGACCTTCCCGAAGTCTCTCTCATCGCTATTTTAGATGCAGACAAGATCGGCTTCCTCCGCTCCGCCACCTCTCTCATTCAGACGATCGGAAGGGCGGCACGAAATGTGAACGGAAGGGTCGTGATGTACGCAGACAAGATGAGTGATGCGATGAAAGAAGCCATCGAGGAGACTCAGAGAAGACGTGCTATCCAGAGTGAGTTCAATGAGAAGCATGGAATCACTCCTCAGACCATCAGAAAAGCAGTGGAAGATATTCTCGAGCGGGAGCACGAAGATAAGGAAGAGATTCAGAAGAGCGACATAGATATCTTGAAAGGAAAGTATAACCTTCTGAAGGCCTCAGACAGGAAGAAGTACATTAAGGATCTCGAGCATGAGATGATAGAACACGCGAAGAACCTTGAGTTCGAGATGGCCGCCATGCTGAGAGACGAGATCGAGAATGTTAAACAGATGAAGATCTCCTGAACTTAATGGAACAGGATGATATCTCTCGGGCCGCTGGTTTTTTCTGCTTCCTGAGAAGAGAGTTTCTGCACTGAATCCTTCAGATCCTCGAGTGTGAGAGTCCCCGGTAGATTGCCGATTGCGGCATCGGTCAGCCTGCCTGAAACTGTTGCGCTCTCCTTTTCTTCCAGTGATGTCAGATAGAAATCTGCAGTTGTTGTGTAGTTTTTTCCCTCGGCAGCATCTTCATGTTCCCAGCCCAGAAAATTCAGGAGCTCACGGGTGAAATACCCGTGGTAGTGATCCCCAGCAGAAGTCTTATCCAGGGCAACCTCATCAATCTGTGTAGATGTAAGGTAGAACTGACTTGGATCGTACCTTTCTATCGCATCGGTCTGATGGAGAGGATAGGGGGCGACGAACGCTCCGCTATTGCATGAATCAAGGATCACTACCTTTTTCCCTGGAATAGCTGCCAAGGACGCGGCGAGGTCATCAACTCCCCATTCAGGATAGGAGGGAGAGCTCGCACTTTCACGCGCAGGTATGATGTATCCGGTAGAATCATCTGACTCGTTATGAGCGCCGCCATGCCCTGCATAGTAGACAACAAACATATCGCTCTCATTCATCTTCTCCCCGATATGAGCAATGAGTGCCTCAATATGTGTTGCTGTGGGATATAGGGGATTAGCGTAGTCGGGGGAAGAGCCTTCCTGAATGGCAAGGTAGCCTTCGAATTCAATGCCGTACCCCTCTGACAAGCGGGAAAATGCACCTGCCATCTCTGTTGTATCGGGGATCGTTCCCGTCAGGAAATTCCTAGAGTCCAAGGTGTTTTCGTAATCGAGTCCGATGAAGAGCCCGTAGATCTTTGTCGTATACCCGGGACCTGCCAGTTCGCATCCGCTGAGGAATATGATCAGAACAAGAACTGAAACGGTAAGGATGATTTTTTTCATTCCATGTCTCCTTTCCATCTGAAAAGGATACCTGCTCCACCCTTCACTGCCGTGTAATCGCTTCTCAGTTCAACCGATACCGGGATGATCAGATCGATATCGTACAGCTCTGTGCGATACAGCGTCCTGTTGTATGAGAGATAGGGAGAGAGGAAGGTGAACACGCCCCTGTCGTCATCGGGTAACTGGAGAGCTGAGACAACTCCTGCCGAGAGGGAATCGACATAGGTGAGGTTGTATAGGAGCCCGCCTCCTGCTGAGAGGGTGAAGAACTGCTTCCAGTACACCCCTTCGTAGGGCAGTGAGTCTGTGGTATAGGAAAAACCTGATCTCAGTTCAAGTGAGAGGTTTCCGGTGAGGCGGTAGGATAACGGTATCAGGTCGACTGAGCCATAGCCGTGGGTTCTTACGTGGAGGGTTTCTTCGTGTATCTCTGAGGGGAAGGAGCCGTGCCAGCCCCCCGAAACGGAAAGCGCAGGGGAATTCAATGAAGCGCTCAAACCTTGAAGGGAGAAAGTGAGAAGGATAAGAATCAGTATTCCACTCAGGCATAGTTTTTTATCTTTCACGTATATAAGATAACACTGAAATAACCTATCGGTTACTTCTGTGGGAAGATTAATAAAAGATAATATCTTTGAAAGGAATCGCGATGTCGACCTGAGATTTCCTCACCTTCTCCGAAGAGTAGACCGAGAGCGTCTGTTCCTCCCACTCCAATGTGATAAGATATCGCGACCCGCGGAATTCCTGATGGACAGGGATCGCGTTGTTCAGGTAGATATGGTCATACAGGGTAGGGGGGAACTCCAATGTCTCTGTGACGATGATACCGTTCTCAGGTCGATAGAAGAGCTTCTCCTTTCCCTCTGGAATTTTCTGGGGATTTTTTCCGTGACTCCGTATGACATTCTCAGAAACCAGTTCTGAAGGGACGAGTGACCCTTCTCCCATGAACTGGGCAACGAATAGGGTTGCAGGCTTCGTATAGACCTCCTGAGGAGTTCCCACCTGTTCGATCTTCCCGTCCTTCATCACAATGACAAGGTCGCTCAGGGTGAGAGCCTCTTCCTGATCATGAGTGACATAGATCGTGGTGATACCGGTCGCATCGTGGATATCACGTATCTGGGTTCTCAGGTGTTTTCTCTTCTTTGCATCAAGAGCAGAAAGGGGTTCGTCAAGGAGAAGAATCTCTGGAGAACTTGCGAGTGCACGGGCGAGGGCGATTCTCTGTTTCTCCCCTCCTGACAGTTCTGAGATTGATCTCTTCTCATATCCTTTCATCCCTACAATATCGAGGTGACGTTTTACTTCACGTGAGATCTCTGAGCGTTTCATCTTTCTCAGGCTCATCGGGTAGGCGATATTCTTTTCCACATTCATATGGGGAAAGAGTGCGTAATCCTGGAAGACCATGGCGATGTTTCTCTGATGGACTTCCTTCTCCGTAATATCTTCACCGTTGAGATGGATCGTTCCCGCATGGAGGGGGAGGAGCCCGCTTATCAGCTGAAGGGTTGTACTCTTTCCGCACCCGGAGGGACCTATGATGCTTACAAGGGATCCCTGAGGAATATCACAGGAGAACTCGAGAGCGAATTCAGGGTAGGAGACCCGGATGTCAGAAATGAGAAGAGAACCCATGTTGAACCTCACCTTTTTTCAGGTATTCGATTGAAAGGAATATGATGATGCACACAAGCATCAGTATTGTTCCGAGCGCACAGGCAGCTGCAAAATTGTAGGAACCTATAAGCCGGTACATTGTGATCGGCAGTGTTATGATAGTTGAGTCTGATAACGTGAGAGTCGCCTGCAATTCACCCATGGATATGGCGAAGCCGAATGCTCCCGCCGTGACCAGAGCATTTCTTAAAAGCGGCAGGTCTATCTTCCAGAATGTTTTCGGAAGAGTCGCCCCGAGTGTGAGAGAGGCCATCTGGTAGGTGGGAGGTATTCTTCTGTAGGTGGGAAGGACGCTTCTCAGGATGAAAGGACTGGTGATGACGACATGGGCGAGGACGACGAAGACGACCTTGCTCACATCCCATCTGCTGCTGATGACGGCAACCATGTAGTACCCGAGTCCGAGCGTGACCGATGAGACGACCATGGGAAGCATGGCGAAGACTTCGAGGAAGAGTCGGTCTCTCTTTCTTCCCGAGACGATACGGCTCGAAAGGAGGACTGAGAAGATGACAGAGATGAACGAAGCGCTTGCCGCTATAATTACGCTGTTGATGATCGAGAGCAGCGAGGTGTTGTTTCCTCCTGCAAAGGAGGAGAAGAGTAGCTGGTAATTATGAAGAGAGAAGACCATGGGCCCCGACCTGCTCACCTGAGCGAACAGTGACCTGTAGACGATGCTGAGCAGCGGTCCGAGAATGAAGATGACGGTGAACACGATATAGATCAGGATGAAGAGTTTCATCCCCTTGCTTTTCATCTTTCCCGGTGTCCTTCCGTCTGTTTGTATTGTGAACTCTTCAGCTACCTTCATCTTCTGCTGGCTTGCCGAATAGAGGGTGACCAGCAGTACCGCTATGAGAATTGAGATTCCCGCAAGTGCGCTCGATCCCGCTATATCGCCAGCCATTCTCGCTCTCTGGTAGATCTCCACTTCCAGTGTAGTGAACTTAGGTCCCCCTCCGAGTACAAGGAGGATGGCAAAGGAGGAGAAGCAGAAAAGGAAGACGAGGATTGAGGCGCTTATGATTGCCGGAAGGAGTCTCGGGAGCGTGATCGTCCAGAATACCCGTGACTTGGATGCTCCCAACGACTGCGCGGCATGGGCAGGCCTGAGGGGCAGCTGCTGCCAGTAGGTCGCCACGATCGAAAGGACTATGGGAAAGTTATAGAAGGTGTGGGCAAGGATGATCGCCTTGAAGGAGTAGAGTATCTTCACCGGAGGTTCTTCAAAGGGGAAGACCTTCATCAGAAGGGTGTTCAGTACCCCTGTGTTTCCATAGAAGATGACGAAGCCGAGAACGACAAGGATCGAGGGAAGAATGAACGGGATGGTTGAAACAGCTTTGACCAGCCGTTTTCCCCTGAAGGAGTAGTGGGACATGAAGTATGCCCCGGGGAGACCGATGACCAGGGCACCGAGCGTGCTCGCCGCCGACTGGCCGAGGGTGAAGAGAATCACCCTGAGTACATACGGATCGCGGAGCGTATCGCCGAAGAGGGAAAAGGTGAAATTCCCCTCCCGGTTGATGAATCCCTTCGAAAGTATGATTAAAAGAGGTATGAAGAATAGAAGCAGGAGCACGGCTATGGCCGGTGAGCTGACATACCGGTAGAACCGGGTGCTGTGAGCTAACGTGATTGCTGTGCCTGCCTCTCTTTTTTTCATTACCTGCTCATCACTTCAACCCATGCATCGATCCACGTATCTCTATTCTGGGAGACTGTCCCGTTGTCGAGAAGAAGTGCCTTCTTTGCTTCCGGAGCAATTGAGAATGCTTCGGGAAGTTCTGTGGTGGTATTGACCGGGAACATGATGTTCGTCGTTGCAATATCACCCTGAGCTTCAGTAAGAAGGAAGTCGATGAAGAGCTTTGCCGCTTCTTTATTTTCTGAGCTTTTCAGAATTCCCGCTCCCTCGATTGCAAGGTAGTTTCCTTCATCAAAGGCGGTAGCCTGGAACCTGTCAGTCTCTTCCCACATCTTATGATAAACAGGGGAAGTTGTATAGGAGAGAACGAGAGGAGCTTCACCTTCTGTGAACAGTCCGTACCCGCTTGACCAGCCGTCAGCAACGGTGAGGAGATTACCCTTCACACCCTTCCACCAATCGAGGTAGTCATCTCCGTAGACTGCGATCGTCCACTGAAGAAGACCCATGCCTACGCTGCTTGTTCTCGGGTCCATGACGATGATCTTGCCTTCATACTTGGGATCGAGTAGATCATCAAGAGAAGAAGGAACGTCAGTGAGGTTTTCACTGTCGTAGACGAACGAGTATGCACCCCAGTCGAAAGGAACGAGTGTATGAGTTGTATCGAACACGAGGTAATCGGGAACGTTCTCAAGAGCAGTAGAGGTATAGGGTTCCAGAAGACCTGATTCGATAGTACGAGAAGTCAGTTCTTCACTGATTCCTACAATCACATCAGCTTTAGGAGCGCTCTTTTCGAACTCGAGCTTGGTCAGAAGCTCTCCGCCGTTTCCAGCTGATACCATATTCACCTTGATGCCTGTCTTCGCTTCGAAGGCTTCGGCAATGGCGGCTCCAGGGCCCCATTCACCGACGAATGAATCGTATGCGTACACGGTGAGTGTACTCTCTTTCTCTATTTCCGCTGTGCCTGCGGCTGTCACCGTCAGGCTCATGCATACAGCCAGAAATACCGTTGTAAGTAGAATGCGAAATTTCACAATACTACCTCCTCAAAGTATGATTTCTGTCTGTGGGGATTATATGTTCTGATGATTATCTGTACTCCCTTCGCTAGCATTACCTAGATCAGGTTCGACGGGTATAATCTCAGGTCGATATCGACCACCCCAAGACGGTCAAAGAATAATCATCCTTACCGCTTTAGTCAAGTATTCCGAGTAGTGCCCCATTGCCAGTGATGAGGGTTATGAGGGAATCATGAAAGCTCTCCAGCTTTACATACCTGCTGCTGTCATTCACGAAAGGGAGAGTCAACGGAGCGTGTGCATCATCAATGATGAGAGAGAACTCAAGGGAGGAGATGCTCTCAATTTCCTCTTCTGGCGGTGCTGCCGGCCCGATCACTGCAGCGACAGTGAACCCGATAGCTTCAGCAAACGCTTGGTGTGAGTAATGGACAATCACCGTTCTTTCATCTTTGCTCAACTCTGATACGGCTGAGCGCATCTGGTCGAACAGGATCTCTATCGTATCCATTCTCTCTGATGCGATATCCTGTGTACCGAAGAAAGCCGCAAGGCGGTCGACATTCTCTTTCAAAGACAAAGGTGTGAGCTCTGTCTGTATGGTCCTGATATTCTTTTCCTGTATCCCTTCAGCTGTAACAAGCTGCGCCATGAAATTCTCAGAGCCCTCCCAGAATACCATGTCCGCCTCTTTCGCTGCCGAGATATCGTCTGGAGTAAAGGAGGGAGCCCCCTCCTTTACAGTCACAGAAGGGACGGTAACAGGATAGTCGGTGGCGAATGTCACGATCGCAGCAACCTCTTCAGTCGATGCGAAAAGGGAAGGGATGATACTCTTCTGACCTGCATAGGCTGCATAGATTGTCGAGGAACTGATATCATCTGCTGATTCTGCTTCACCTTCTGCAAAGAGAAGGATAGGAAGGAAAAGAAGAAATAAGAAGAGGAGACCAGATTTTATGTATGTTCGTGTATGACTCATGCTTTCAGATTATATAGCAAACGGGAAAGAAGGGAAGAGATGATGAATGAATTCGGGCTGATCGTGTTTTTTCGTGGGCAACTGCGGAGCATACTGGCAAAAAAAGAGAAAAACAACTGAAGTACTACATATATATTCTACGAAGAGTACAGGGTAACTTGTTATATTATAATGTTATGGTACCGATTTTCTCTGTTGACAAGTGAAAACTATGGATAGAGCAAAAGGGAAAGAAGGGAAGAGATGGATACTGAATTCGGGTTAATCGTGTATACTCGTTCGCACCTGCGGAGCATACTGGCAACAAAAGAGAAAAACAACTGAAGTACTACATATATATTCTACGAAGAGTACATGATAACTTGTTATATTATAATATCTTGTTATCGATTTTATCTGATGACAAGTGAAAACTATGGATAGAGTAAAAGGAAAAGAAGGGAAGAGAGGGCTCATACCTTACCACTTGAATTCATCCACCATCTTATCGAGTGCAACGATCGAGATGTTACCCACCACATGGGTGCTGCTCATCACTTTGGATGCCCATCGTCTCACTTCACCTGAGAGTCCCTTCACCACAAGAATCTTCAATACCACATCCTTGGAAATATGTGACTGCAGGTTCGTATGAATCGAAAGGCTCCCATACTCGTCAACAGGAACCCGATTCAGCGTGGTTCCCGACCGGTACAGAAGGGAGACCACCGCAGTGACCTCAGCTGATTCATCAGTCTCTCCGAGCTCTCTTACCTGTTCATGAATCATATGCCTGATCGTCTGAGATCGGTTAGAGAAATCATAGGTCTGAGTCAGCTGGTCGAGAGCCTCTACCAGCTCTTTATCCATGGAAACACCGAAACGGACAGTGGAACTCATCTGAAGCCTCCTTGCACTGAAATAGTAACACGGTATGAGAAAATCGTGGTACCCATTTCATCCCTGTTTTCTCCCAATTTATTGACCGCTCTCGCCGGGGGGAGTAAGATACAGGTATGGAAAGACTGGTGAGCACCCAGGTGCTGGGTAACATAGATGAACGGGCGATGACAGAATTCGCCATCCCCTCCCTCCTTCTCATGGAACATGCAGGAATCAAGGGCTTTCACCGCCTTGCGGAGCTTTCCGGTAAGGTGATGCTTCCCGATTCCTCACTCGTCGTGGTTGCCGGAAGCGGCAACAACGGGGGAGATGCTTTGGTCATGGCACGTGAAGCATATCTCATGGGAAAGAGGACTATAACAGTACTCCTGCTCGGTTCTCATATCTCCCAGAGCTCACAGGTGCACCGTGAGATTATCCAACGGCTCGGTATCAAGGTGCATGAGGTATCACTTACCGAAGGCGCTCTCGATACAAAAACCCTCTCCATTCTCGAGCATGCAGGTGTTATCATTGACGGGATCCTGGGTACCGGTCTCCACTCCAAGGTGAATGAAGCCACCTCCCTTGTCATTCATACAGTAAATGAACAGAAAGAGAGAGGAGCACTGATCGTTTCAGTGGATGTACCCAGCGGGTACAGCGATCAGCTGCCGGCAACGATGGCTCATGTGCAAGCCGATATCACCATCACCTTCGGAATGAGGAAGTTCGGTTCCTACACTCCGGCAGGAAGATCCTTCTGGGGTGATATAGAGGTGGTGAATCCCTCCTTCCCTCCCTCACTGATGGAGAAGGCGGAAGCACGTGCGTACCTCTCACGTTTCTCCGATGCGAAACTTCCAGGATTCACCGAAGCTGAGTTCAAGAACCGCCGCGGTCATACCGCACTATTCGGCGGGAGTGAGAAATATACCGGGGCGGTTCAGCTATCCGCCTATGCCGCCTTCGCAAGCGGATCCGGCCTTGTATCGCTGTTCATCGATGAAGAGGTCGCCAGGGGTATCCGCAAGGACCATCCCTCCTTCATCATCAATACAGCTGCCGCTCATACTCCATTCAGAAATAGTGTTCTTCAGGAGTATGATGTGATAGCCTGCGGCCCGGGTTGGGGAGCAGGCAGGGAATCTCAGCTTCAGGAAATTCTGGGCGGGAATGTTCCTGTCGTCATCGATGCCGATGGTATTTCCTCCTTCGGTTCCCTCCTTTCTCAAAAACGGATCGAAACAGGAAACCTCCCTCCGGTAGTACTCACTCCGCATCCCGGTGAACTGAGAAGTCTCCTTGAGCAGCTGACAATGCCGCTGTATGCACAGGATACCGGCTCCGGAGGAACTCCAGAAGCCTTCCTTGATGCCCTCATCAGTGTTGCCCGTTCACTCAATGTGATTCTTGTACTGAAAAGTCACGTCACCTGGATAGCTGACGGAAGAAACAGGGACTCAGTACCGATTGTCGTTGAAGGAAACAATAACGCTCTCGGGGTGGCAGGAAGCGGAGATGTCCTCACGGGTATTATCGCCTCCCTGATCGCAGGAGGTCTGTCGGCCGCTCAGGCGGCGGTAGGCGGGGTCCTTCTTCATCAGAAGGCGGGAGAGCTGGCACGGGTGGAACACCGGTGGTTTGACAGCAACCGGCTGATAGAATACATACCCTCAGCCTACTCGCTGATCGAGAAGGGAACAGCGAAATGATGCAGCTCTATTTTCTCACCATGGTAGCGCTCGTTATCGAGGCGCTGGTCTTCCTGTCAGATTACTACGGGTGGAAATATATCCTCCTCCTGAAGACCAAGAATTATCTTCTTGGAAAACGAAAACGTCTCATCATTGTGATTATCATCTATCTGATTCTGATGGTGTGCAATCTCTTCTTTCCCGTCTCTCCCGGACCCGTGCTCCTCGGAGAGTTCTCTGTCGTCATCTCTCTTGCCCTGTTCGTTCTCTTTACTACAGGAGTCTTTTTCTCACCGAAGGAGAACTTCGATGAGGAGGTGAGGGAAGCGGCTACGCCGAGAGATTTCCTCATGATGGGTCACTCCGCCATTGAATTCCATAAAAGGAATCTCGGGTTCGCAGTGATTATAGTCGCTGCGGTACACCTGATCTACCCTGCAGGTATTCTTATCTGAAAGAAGGGAATTACAAGGAAAGAAAAAAAAGGATGCAGTGTGAAGCTGCATCCCTTTGTAAGATTAACTTTCGTGGCTAGAGAATCGTTCCGTGAGGAATGATCGCATTCTTGTGAATGATGATGACTCCATCATGAATCGAATAGTTCGAGTAGTCACCCTCTGTACGTTCGATATCATCGATACCGATTCTGCAACCGTCTCCGATACGGGCGTTCTGGTCAATGATCGCTTTGCGGATGATCGTCGCTTTGCCGATTCCGATATTCGGAATCTTCTTCTTCGCATTTTCCGCTTTCTGCTGATCCGTTTCATAATACCCTGCGCCCATGCAGTATACGCCGTCAAGAGATGCTCCGGACTCGATCAGGGTTCTTACACCGATGATCGAGTTGACGATATATGCATTGGTGATAATCGAACCTTCACTTGTCAGTGAACAGGAAACGTTACAGAAATTGACCTTCGTTGCAGGAAGGTGTCTTCGGTGTGTGTAGATGGGAGCTTCCTCATCATAGAAATTGAAGGCAGGGGCAATGGATGCGATATCGATGTTGATATCGTAGAAAGCCTTGATCGTTCCGATATCTTCCCAGAATCCGTCGAAGACGTAGGCGGCAACCTTTCTGTTCTGGATGACCTCAGGAATAATCTCCTTTCCGAAGTCAGCAGACTTGTTTGCATCAAGAATCTCTTCCATTTCGCGGGCGTTGAAGATGTAGATACCCATCGATGCGAGGTATTCATTCTCCTTCGACAGGGGTACGCCGAGAGACTTCTGAATGAGAGCGTCTGTCGCCTTGTATTCGCTTATATCAAGGTCGGGAGCCGGTTTCTCATAGAACTTCTTGATGATACCCTCTTCATCACACCCCATGATGCCAAGGCCTGTAGCCTCTTCGCGGCTGATGGTCTTTGCTGCGATGGTCAGGGTCGCACCGGTTTCAATATGGGTTTCGAGCATTTTCTGGAAGTCCATTCTGTAGAGCTGATCCCCGCTCAGGATGATGTAGTAATCAGCGCCCTGGTCCTGGAAGTGTTTCAGGTTCTTTCTCACAGCATCTGCCGTTCCCTGGTACCAGTCGTTGTTGTGGAAGGTCTGCTCTGCAGCAAGAATCTCTACGAAGCCGTTGCTGAACGTGTCGAACTGGTAGGTGTGGGCGATATGGTTGTGAAGTGAGGCTGAATTGAACTGGGTGAGGATATAAATTTTCTTCATCCCGCTGTTGATACAGTTGGAGATGGGAATATCGACGAGACGGTACTTTCCTGCGAATGGAACCGCCGGCTTACTTCTGTCTTTCGTCAGAGGATAGAGTCTGGTCCCTTTACCGCCCCCGAGAACGATTGCTACCGTCTTTTGTTTTTTCATGAGTTACCCCTTTACTATGGTTGTGTAAACTTTACTATATTCCCGTGCCGAGTGGGTCCAGGAAAAATCTTTATTCATTCCGCGTTTTCTCATTGTATCAAAATCTTCACGTCTGTTTCTGTAGGTTTCCACAGCCCGCTGGACAGCGTCGAACAGGCTGGCACCCGAAATTTCATTGAAAAGGAATCCCGTTCCGTTCTCCATGTCGGCATCGCTGATAGAATCGGCAAGTCCCCCGGTGTTTCTCGCTACCACGACGGTTCCGTAGCGCATCGAATACATCTGGTTCAGTCCGCACGGTTCGTACCTGCTGGGCATCAGGAAGAGGTCGCTTCCCGCCTCTGCGACATGGGCAGCTTCATTGCTGAAGATCAGGTTCACTGAGAGGTTGGGGTGGATCTGGGAAAGGGAGGTGAGTTTTTCCTCTATCTTGCTGTCACCTGTACCGATGATCAGGATCTGAACGCCAAGGTCGGTGAGCATCCTCTCTAAAGGGGAGGGCGATCCCTGACAGAGTTCATAGAAGCCTTTCTGTTCCGCTATCCTGCTGATCATGGTGATCAGGGGAGTCTCCGGTTCGAGGGGGAGAGAGAATCTCTTCTGCACCTCTTCCTTCAGAAGTGCCTTTCCTGACATGTTTCCTGACGAGAAATGGTGAGAGAGGAGTTCATCATGTTCGGGATCCCACTCTTCGGTGTCGATTCCGTTGAGAATACCGAACAGGCGGTTGCTCTTGCTCTTCAGAAGCCTGTCGAGTCCGCAGCCCTGTTCTTCTTCCTGAATTTCCTGTGCGTAGGTGGGTGATACTGTCGTTATGATATCGGCATGCACAAGGGCGGCCTTCATCATATTCACCCTCGCATCGACGCTTTCACTGTAGAGCATCGAGATATCTGCCTTGAGATCTCCAAGGAGAAGATCGAGGCGGGGGAATTCTCCCTGGTAGGCAAGGTTATGGATGGTGAAGACACTGGTGGCCTGTTTGAATTCGGGATCCTGGCCTATCATGTAGGGGACGAAGCCAGCTGTCCAGTCATGGCAGTGGAAGACATCGGGAATCCAATCAGATTCCTTGCAGAGCTCCAGCGCAGCCTTGCTCATCAGGATATAGCGGAGAAGGTTGTTCGCGTAGGGTGAGAAACTGGTATCACCGTAGATGCCTTTGTTCTGTGAAAACCATGGGTGATCGATGAAGAAGACCTCTACCCCTTTCATCGTTGTTGTGAGGAACCTTACGGTCTCGCTTTTTCCAGCAACCTGAACGGTGCAGGTGTAGGGAGAGGGTGAAGGGGGGAAGGTGGTTGTATCTGTAAGCCCATAGAGGGGAAGGACGAGTCTGACGGTGTGATCAGCCATTTCATTCAGTGCGATAGAGAGGGATGAAGCTACATCAGCAAGCCCTCCCGACTTTGAAAACGGGACTGCTTCACTCGTGATCATATAAATCTTCATATGTACATTAGACCATTGAAAAACAGCTATGGTCAAGAAAATTCGCTGAATCAGTACAATTTTAACGAAAAACTAAAGCCGGTGTGTACGAGATTTTCTCCCGTTTTCACCGGCTTTGAAAGTGAAGTGTCTATGGTGTCTAGAGGTACGCCTGTCCTCTCAGTTCATCAATGTATTCCGCTGCTGCATGTGCGGCTATCGCACCGTCGCTTGCGGCGGTGATGATCTGTTTGAACACACCGTTTCTTACATCACCGGCTGCATAGAGTCCGGGGATGTCGCTTCTCATATGTTCATCTGTCTTGATATAACCGTCTTCATCCGTTCCGACAAAGGGGACGAGTGCAGTGGAGGGGTTGGCACCGATGAAGATGAAGACTGCGTCGAACGCTTCATCATAGTCCTCTCCGGTTTCGATGTTGTGGAGGGAGACATGGGTCACCTTGCTGCCGTCACCCTTGATCTCGTTGAGTGTGTGCTTGAAACGGGTATCGATATGGTCGTCATGTGCTACGTTGTCGGCGATACTTTTCTGAGCGCGGAAGCGGTCTCTTCTGTGAATGATGACCACATCGCCTGTGAGCTTCGAAAGGAAGAGAGATTCACCGCACGCGCTGTCTCCTCCTCCCACGACCAGGATCTTCTTGTTTCTGAAGAAGGGACCGTCACAGGTGGCACAGTAGCTGACGCCTCTTCCCTGGTATTCTTTTTCGCCGGGGGCGCCGATCAGTTTTCTTTTCGCACCGGTTGCCATGATGACAACGGGGACAGTGTACTCATCAGAAGGGGTCTTCACGGTGAACGAGCCGTCTTCGTTGTGAAGTACTGCATCGACCGAGCTGAGAATCACCTTGGCACCGAACTGTTCAGCCTGCTTGTGAAATTTCTCTGAAAGCTCAAAACCGCTGACAGGTTCATCAAAACCGGGGTAATTCTCGAGGTCATCAACGATGAGAGTCTGCCCGCCGGGAGCCATCTCTTCGATCATATAGGCGCTCAGGCCGGCACGTGCCGCATACTGTGCTGCTGTGAGACCTGCCGGGCCTCCTCCGATGATGATAATATCGACTTTTTCTTTCTGTTCGCTCATGGATTTCGTACCTCTTCTATAGTTACTTATGTTCTTTTTTTGATTTCTCCAGTAAAGATAACTCAGCATCGCTCAAGCGTACATAGGTGGGACCGCTTGCGATATCGTCTGCTCCGGAGGCTTCATAGAGAGCTTTTCCCAGTGTGATGAGGGATGCTCCGTATGATCTGTTTTGAAGATTATCAGGAATAATGAGAGGAAAAGTGTCAAATTTTTCCTTGATATCCTCAAGCTGGCTGATAAGCATTTCACAATCGGGACCGCTGATCACCACCTGATCAAGATCTGTGACTAAGTTACCAATTTCATCGGTTGTGAGGTCTCTGTCCGCTGTAACCCTTTTCCCGTTCTGAAAGAGGGCTGCATAGAACCTCTGTTTCTTGGCATCAAGAACGGTCAGGACTGGAGTGGAAAGGAGAGAAAGGGGATGGGCGAACGCTTCGAGAGTGGAGACACTGACATAGGGGGCGCCTGAGGCGAGTGATATTCCTTTGATGCTCGACATGGCCACTCTCAGTCCGGTGAAAGAGCCGGGGCCCTTGGTGCAGACCAGGAGGTCGATATCCTTCAGCTTCAGGGAGTGCCTCTCCAGGATTGCCTTGATTTCAAGCATCAGGTTCTCTGTGAATTTCCGTCCCACCGTAAAACGCACTGAGTCGAAGAAACCCTCTCCTTCAAGTGCGAGATGGAGGGTGTCGTGTGATGTGTCGAGAGCAAGTGTAATCATACTGCGAGTCCTTTCACTTCGATGTAGCGTTCCTGGTTCTCTCCTAGCGTGATCGTGATATAGATGGTATGGGAGGGAAGCAGTGTATCGATCTTCTCGCTCCATTCGATAAGGGTGACTCCCTCTTCGTAGAGCAGCTCCTCTCCTCCGATTCCGTCAAACTCCTCTTCCCCTTCGATTCTGTAGAGGTCGAGGTGGTGGAGTTCAAGCTTACCTTCATACTCCTGCACGAGGGTGAAGGTGGGACTTACGATCGCCTCTGTGATGTCGAGAGACTGGGCAATCCCCTTGGCGATCACCGTCTTTCCCGCTCCGAGAGGGCCTCTCAGGGATACCAGAGAACCACTGGTGAGCGCTTTCCCGATTTTCCTGCCGAGGGCCTTCGTCTCCTGCTCAGTTGTGCAGGTGAAGAGGGTTGTATCACCCATCTATGACCTCCGTCTCCTCGGGAAGTTCGATTCCTCCCTTTGAAGAGAGTTCTCTGACCAAAGAATCTATCATGGGGTCGGCGGGGTCTATGGCGCGTGCGCGCAGGATCAGTTGGGCGGCTTCATTGAACATGCTGTCCTGAAGATGGAGGAGGGCGAGATTCGTGATGAAGGTGAGATTGCTCTCTTCATGCTCCAAGGCGATCTCAAGGTAATCCTTGCTGAGATCCCTCTTCCCTGTCTCCAGAGCGCAGATCGAGAGTTCATTGTAGATATCGGGGCTGTCAGCACCGAGTGAGAGACACTTGAGGAAGGATTTCTCCCCCTCTTCATATCTTCCCAGTCTTCTCAGTGCCCATCCTCTGATGAAGTGGCCTGACCAGTTATCGTCATTGCGCTCGAGGAAGGAATCGATCAGGGTGAGGGCATGTGCTTCATTGGAAAGCTGCATCTCATCGAATGCCTGCTGCAGTGTCTTCTCATCCTCACTCTGCTGCCTCAGAGCAGCTACCTGCTTCTGAATGATTTCTTTCTTTTCCCCCTCGGGAGCACAGGTAAGGTAGGTGC
The DNA here is from genome assembly GCA_963677695.2 of Sphaerochaetaceae bacterium. GTDB lineage: Bacteria > Spirochaetota > Spirochaetia > Sphaerochaetales > Sphaerochaetaceae > SABI01. Next base: position 1,827,053 of record CAXXUJ010000001.1, read on the forward strand.
TCAGGTATTCCAGAGCAATCTCGCTGTTACCAAGAAAGAGCTGAACCAGACCGTACTCGCTTAAAAGGAGCGGAGAGGCGGGGAGCCTGTCCAGTCCTTCCTTGAGGATCTCGAGCTGGCTTTCAACTGCCTGATCATATGCATCGTTTTTCTCTTCATTCATTGCACTCTTCGCCTTGTGTGCGTAGAGGGTGGCAAGGTTGACATAGAGCTCTGGAATCATCCTGTTGAGCTGCACTGCAGCAAGGTAGAGTTCTATGGCGAATTCTATATCACCCTTGTCTCCCTTTGCCGCCGCTGCGATCTGCAGTTCCTGGACGATATCGGGCTGAAGGGCGAGGAGGAGAGATTTGTAGTAGGGAATATGCTTGTTCGCCGGATCATAGGCGAGAACCTTGATGATGCCGCTCGCTATCTGGGCGATGGAGACTCCTGCGGAGGAATCTATCTCCTCTTCGGAGCTGGTTACCTGGACCGGAAGGGGAATGGAAGGGTCGAGGGTGAAGGATTCTTCCTTTGTTTCGAAGGATTCAGCAATGTGGAGATATCTGATATCTGCTAATGCTACGTTGATCGGTTCTGTCTGCATGGGGTTTTTTTCCTGATGGACCGGGAATCCTCCCGGTGAAAAAATAAAAAGACCTGCGGCGCGGCTTTGATTAGGATCTCTTGAACCGGAAGTTCAAGGGGGCTGCTTGGTGGTAAGCATCCTGTTCCCTGAAGGCGGCCGAAACCGCCGGGAGCAATTCAACTCATCTATACCGCATCCCGTCTGTGTTTTTTGAGCCAAGAGAATTGTCTCATCACACACACCGCAGGATCATACTCATATCATAAATCTATCGGTGAGTACAAGACCTTATGTTTCATACTCACTGCCTACCGTAATGGTATCATAACGGCAATAAAAACGGAACCTCCTAAGAGGTTCCGCAGGAAGTTAAAACTCAGAATATCAGGTAAGGTCGTCAAGGGAGATTTCATCGATATCGATGGCTGCTCCGCTTGTGAACTTATCTGCTTCGTCAAGATCTCCCGAAAGCATTCCGGTGATGTCGATGTCGTCAAGACCGTCAATCGAGTCAAGCTGGGTGAGTGCGTTGTTGATACTCTCCTCGATGAGTTTGCTGTCAGTACTGAATGTCTCAGTGTACTTCTGAAGCTCCTCATTGTGAGTGGAGAGAACATCGATCTCATCCTGCATCTCGCTGATCTTCTTTTCCTGATTTCTTATCAGGACCGCTGCCTTGATAATGCGCTGCTCGAGCAGCTGTACTTTATCGAGGGTTGTCATCTGCACCACCTCCTGTGGGGTTTGAAACCTCTTTCTTACGCAAGTACCTCTTTAACCTGAGCTACGAGCATTGAGAAAGCTGCTTTGTCTTCAATCGCCATGTTTGAAAGTACTTTCCGGTTGATTTCGATGTTTGCGAGTTTGAGTCCGTGCATGAACTGTGAGTAATTGAGACCCTCAGCCTGTACACCGGCAGAAATTCTGGCAATCCAGAGAGCTCTGAAATCTCTCTTCCTTCGTCTTCTGTCCCTGTAGGCATACTGGCCAGCTTTAGCGACAGCATCTTTGGCAATTCGGTAGTTGGTGCTTCTTCTGCCCCAGTACCCTTTAGCCTGTTCGATGATTTTCTTTCTCCGGTCTTTGTGTTTAGTTCCATCTACTGCTCTTGGCATCGTCCATTCCTCCTAAAACTGATAGGGAAGCATTACTTTTACTTTCTGTACTTCTGCTTCGCTGAGAATACCAGTGTGTCTGAGATTCTTCTTTCTCTTGGTACTCTTCTTAGTGAGAATATGACGAAGACCCTGCTTCTTGTAGCGGACCTTCCCTGTTCCGGTGACTTTGTACCGCTTAGCGGCAGCCTTCCTTGTTTTCATTTTTGGCATATGATACCTCTTTCTTCGCGCCCGCAGGGAACAAGTACCCCTGGGACTACGTATTTTTACCCATCCTTTGAGAGATGGATTATTTCTTAGCTTTCAAAGGAGACACGATCATTGACATCATTCTCCCTTCCATTTTCGCCTGTCTGTCGAGATTGAAACCTACCTCTCTCTCTTCGAGAAGAGCAAGGATCTGGTCAAGAACGACTTTTCCAAGTTCCGTATGGGCGAGCTCTCTCCCCCTGAAACGGACAGAGACCTTGACTTTGTTTCCTTCAGAAAGGAATTCTGCAATCGCCTTAGTCTTGAAGTCCATGTCATGGCGTTCAATCTTAGGCTGCATCCTGATTTCCTTGAGTTTGATGACGGTCTGGTGCTTTTTCGCTTCCCTGATCCTCTTCTCCTGCTCGTATCTGTACTTACCGAAGTCGATAATCTTACACACGGGAGGGTTTGCGTTAGGGGAAACTTCCACAAGGTCCAGTCCTGCTTCTTCGGCCATCTGCATGGCTGTCATGGTGGACAGTACCCCGGCCTGATTGCCGTCAGCGTCGATAAGCCGGACTTCTCTTGCACGAATCTGCCGGTTTGTTCTCAATTCTTTACTAGGTTTAGCCAAGCTCTCTCCTCAATTTCTTAAACGAAATGCGATGTAATGGATTCGCAGGTAAAAACCTGCGAGCACCACTATAACACACGCCCCCGTGTTACGTCAAAGGGGCGTGTAGGTACCAGTGATTAATTTTTTTTCAGATAAAATCAGGCCTGGCCTGCAGAACCGAGAACGTCCTTGTTCTTATGCATGTACATCTTCTTCAGTTCGTCTCTGGCAGGTCCGATATATTTTCTGGGGTCGAATTCGCCCGGCTTGTCAGCAAGGATCTTTCTGATAGCAGCAGTCATTGCAAGACGACCGTCACTGTCGATGTTGATCTTACAGACAGCACTTTCAGAAGCCTTTCTGAGCTGCTCTTCGGGGATACCGACAGAGTCTTTCAGGGCACCGCCGTTCTCGTTGATGATCTTTACGTATTCCTGAGGAACACTGGAAGAACCGTGAAGAACGATGGGGAAGCCGGGGAGCTGCTGTTCGATCTCTTCGAGGATATCGAAGCGGAGCGGGGGCGGAATAAGAATGCCTTCTTCATTGCGTGTGCACTGTTCGGGCTTGAACTTATTCGCGCCGTGGCTTGTTCCGATTGAGATTGCAAGAGAGTCAACACCGGTCTTGCTGACGAAGTCAACAACTTCTTCGGGCTGAGTGTAAGTTGAGTGCTCTGCAACGACATCGTCTTCGATACCGGCAAGAACACCGAGCTCGCCTTCAACGGTAACACCGTGAGCGTGAGCGTATTCAACGACTTTCTTTGTAAGAGCGATGTTTTCTTCGTAGGGGTAGTGTGATCCGTCGATCATGACAGATGAGAACCCGTTGTCGATACAGTCTTTACATGTCTCGAAAGAATCACCGTGGTCGAGGTGGAGAGTGATGGGGATCTCGCAACCGAGTTCCTTAGCATACTCTGATGCACCTTTAGCCATGTTGCGAAGCAGGTTGATGTTCGCATAGTCTCTTGCGCCCTTCGATACCTGAAGGATAACAGGAGATTTGGTTTCAACACATGCCTGAATGATAGCCTGAAGCTGTTCAAGGTTATTGAAGTTGTAGGCTGGGATGGCATATCCGCCTTTCACGGCCTTGGCAAACATCTCTTTCGTGTTTACAAGTCCTAGTTCTTTGTAAGAAATCATAATAGGTTTACTCCTTAATATGTACTCGTGTATGTGTAACCTACCTCTAAATACCTCTATTGGTCAACTGACATCGCTGTTATACGGGTAAGAATCAGAAGAAAAAGAGGAAAGATCTGAGAGCGGACCCTTCGGTTCTCTACGTTGAGAGCTTTTATATGACGGACCTAAGGTTTGATGTGAACATGAATAAGGAAAGAGGGTAATTCAGCGGAAAAGGCGGTTGAAGTTATCAGCAATGAGGGAAGTGATGACCTCCGGGCTTGCGTTCCTTACCCGAGCCATTTCCTCCACTACGAAAGAGACATAGGCAGGAAGGTTCGTTTTCCCTCTCTTCTTCTGTGGTGCAAGGTAGGGAGCGTCGGTTTCACTGAGAATTCTGTCAGCTGGTACGTAGGCGGCAACTTCCCTGAGTACGTCATTTCTCTTATAGGTGAGGGGTCCGGCAAAGGATATGTAAAGCCCTGCATCGAGAGCGGTCCTCGCAAAATCGAGGTCACCTGAAAAGCAGTGGATGATTCCACTGGAAGAAAAGGATTTTCTCTTCAGTACATTCTTCATATCTTCATCTGCATCCCGTGAGTGGATGATGATCGGTTTGGAGAGTCGGGAGGCAAGGTCGATCTGTCCTTCGAACAGTTCTGTCTGCCTCTCCTTTGTTCCATAGTTCCAGTAGTAGTCCAGTCCTGCTTCACCGATTGCGTCTACCGGGTAGGTGCCGACCTCCCTTTCAAGGCGGGAAAGCATGTCAGGAACAGCTTCTTCTCCCTGGGCTCCCCAGGGACCGATGCCATAGCCCACCTTGATGAAGGGGTAGTTCGAAAGAAGGTCGCTCTTGTCTGCCAGATCCTGGTAGTCGAGGGAGATGTTCATTCCCGCCGCGAACCCGTCGAGGGATTCACAGACTTCGACAGCTGATACCCCTCTTTTCTCGAGTTCAGAGAGATGGAAATGGGAGTCGGTAAGAGAGGGGAGTATATCCATACCCGTACTCTACGGAAATACGCCTGTTCTTGCAAGGACTCTTTCCTATGGTGATTTTGTTACATACTCACACAGCACTTTACACGTATCTTCTTGTTGATAGAATAGAAATGATTCGTGAAGGAGATTATAGATATGATAGTTGATGTGAATGAAGATACTTTCAGGGAAGAGGTTATCAACTCACCTGTCCCTGTAGTCGTCGAATTCTGGGCGAAATGGTGCGGGTTTTGTAAGGTTCAGGAAGGTATTCTTCGTGCACTTGACGGTGATATAGACAGAACGAAGGCGAAGATCTGCATGGTAGACGTCGACCCCAATGAAAATCTCTCGGAAGAGTTTGAGATCATGACGATTCCTATGCTTCTTGCCTTCAAGGACGGCAAGGTCATAGCAAGGGAAGAAGGTGTTCGAAACGAGCAGATCATTCGCGGGATGATCGGTCTCGATTAAGTAAGATCGTAGAGGGCATCACGGTCGGTGATGGTGATGCCTCCTCTGAACAGGGTGAGGAGGGAATCCTCCTGGAATCTCTTGAGCATCCTGGTCACCACCTCCCTGGCTGTTCCGAGGTCCCGTGCCAGCGCTTCATGGGTAATATTGAATGTATCGTTCTCGGCAATGGCTGAAAGTTCCAGGATACGCATCGCGAGGCGCTTATCGAAGCTCATAAAGACAATCTGCTCGACAATCCACATCACGTCGCTGAAGCGGGAAGAGACAAGTTCGTTCGTGAAATCGAGCACTGCAGGATTTGTATGGCCGACACTCTTGAAACTGTCGGTTGCGACCCTGAGCATCGTGGTGTCTTTTTCTGCTGTGACATAGACATCGAAGGTGATATTTCTGATCAGGCAGGAGGCGGAGAGGACGCATACGTCCCTGTCAAACAGGCGGTAGAGAGTGATCTCCTTCCCTGTTTCGCTGACGATATAGACCCGCAGCTGTCCGGAGAGAACAAGCAGCATGCCAGTACATGTGTTCCTGTCCTCATGAACGATATCACCGGTTTTATGGGTGAATTTGATCGTTCCCTGAAGCAGGGTTGTCCTGTCCTTATCACTGAGATCCTTCCAGAAGGGGAAGTTCTCATCAATGGCTCTCAGGTCTGAAGGTTCAAGCATCTGACGTCTCCTTATTCCCAATACTACAGAACAATGGCATCACATACAAGATAATGAATTAAAATAAGAGTGCTATAGTTGACTCATCAATACCTACCATGTAGTATGACTTTCGAGCCGGAGTGGTGGAATTGGTAGACACAAGGGACTTAAAATCCCTTGCTCTTTTGAGCGTGAGGGTCCGAGTCCCTCCTTCGGCATATTGTTTTATTATAACAAATTATAAATTTAGGTACCTTCAATTTCTTTACTGAATTATCCCTTCTGTGTACACTTACAAGCTCGTTACTGTATCCACTTTTGTCTTTACATCATTTGCAGGCTGTAGTAGTCTTGAATATAAGGTGGTGCTATGGCAAGAAAGAGAACTCCTCCTACCGTATTTAAGAACAAACATAGGCAACGGAATGGTGCTATCTTCAGTGATAAATACTATTCATTTAAAGTTCAAATTAATGGTAAAAGAAAGACCATTTCCACGTCTCATACGAGCAAACGGAAAGCTCAAGATGAAGTGAATTCAATTTTTAATTCTGAGGTGAAGTTTGCTAAACTCATCAAAGACTACTTCATAGAAAGCAATGTAAATAATGAATCTTCTCCTGTTGATATAGTGAAGATGGATACAGTTTTAGAATCCTTAAAAGGTCAGGGCTGGCTTAATTGGGAGACTCATCCTAAAAGAGTAGATTCAAAGAAACAGGGGAAAAACTATGGTTCTAGGCAAGCAAAGAAAATATCTTATGCTTTCAATCATATGTTTTTGGAAACATCAAAATATAACTGGTTTTCTGGAAAACGGTTAGAAACTATTTCAAGAAAGGACGCTCAACAATTGGCTGATGAGCTATGGTTACATAGAACTTCAAGAGGAGTTAGATGTGAGGGCAATGCTGAACTACGGGAAGTGATAGGTAACTACAAGATGAATTTAGTTGCTCTTAAATGCTTTTTCACATATTGTTTTGATGTTCTTAGTATTATTGATAGTAATCCGTTCAATGGAATAAGAATCCCTACATCTAATTCTCAAGAAATGAAACCATTCTTTTCTAAACTACACCTTCAAAAGATGTTTGATATTGACTGGCTTCAAACATTATCAAATGATAAGAAATGGGATAAATTCATCCATAGTTCTGTTTTCAAAGCGTATAAATTCACGGCTTTAACTGGAATGCGTTCAGGAGAGGTTAGGGCTTTGAAGTGGAAGCAATTTAGGAATGGTAAAATTCTTAAAATTGATCGGGCTTTTAAAGAAAATACTACACGAGAAGAAGATATAGACTTTCCTAAGTGGAATAAAGTGAGAACAATAGTATTAAGTGACTCAGCGCATAAAATCATTCATGATGGGAATGACCATGGTGGGGAAGAATATGTATTTATGAACTCTGTCGGAAACGCTATTGATGCTTCTTCTTGGAGTAAGAAATTCTCCTACTTTATGGAAGAGCTACAAGGGAAGTTATTCTTCTCTGATGATCACTTCACGCCCCATTCATTTAGGGGAACATTAAATACCTTGCTTATTGGTGAAAGTTCTGTTTCTCCTGTCTATATCAGACAGTATTTAGGGTGGAGTGATTCTCAACCTTTATCAGTGGTTCAAGAAAGACATTATACAGGTCGTTCTATAGAAAACACTCTACTGGTAGCAGAGGCAATTCAGAAATTGTTTACTGGAGAGCCTTTAAAGTGGGAGATGATTACAGATGAAGAAAATCAACGGTTTGCATTTGAGATCAACAACTGGGAATACACTATTTCTCAATTGAATGATTCTGGAAACATGAACAACGCAATTGAAACACTGTCATCAATTAAAAATATTATCTTTAAGGAAGTGAATAACCATTTTCTCTATTGTGATGAATTACCTATAAATGAGAAAGATAAGATTCTGGAACATTGCAAGTCAGTTATTGCATCAGAGTTTACAGGTATAGATAGTTTGGATGAAGCTTTCCCCCAATGGTTTAAAAAATACTTGTCTGGAAGGGTAGGCCAAATGAATAGCCGTGTGGGATACGGGATTCAACTTCTCTTAGACTTCCTTGTGAAGCAAAAGAAACAGGAGGCTCACTTATAAGGTAAGCCTTCTTGTTTCTACATTGGAGTCTCAGTATGGGTGATGGGTCTAGAGAGTCTTCTCAACCTGCACTTTTAAGTCTAAAATAATGAAGTTCTTTGATACTGCTATAGTTAGAGCTGAGATTGATACTGAAGGACGTGCCCTCACACCTCATTCTCTTAGACATAATGCTAATTCTATATTAAGAGAAGCTGGTGTTAACCCCGATAAAATCAGAGCATCTCTTGGATGGAGTTCCGAAGCAATTCAAAACAGATACACCCACTGGACACCTGAGCATTTAGAAGATTTAGGGAATGTGATTGAAACTCAAATTGGTCAATTGGGAGGTTAATTCTACTACTTCTCATTCTGGAAATAGAGACTCCATGAACCACTGGGGTCTCTATTTTAACACCCCGTATCTGTATAATATATATGGGACATAATATTTATTTAATCTATTCTTCTCTACATCTACTCAAGTATTATACATCTTATTCCATTCAAACAAGTTACCATACTCTCTATCTCTATTCCCCTCTTATATTCCTATAAACTCCATTCTCTCCAATACCTATACCCCTCATGTAAAAGCCTTATTCACATCTTTTCATTTCACCATTCACTATGAAACCCCTAACTTTTTCATATTCTCCTCTATCTCCTCCCCATGGTAATAGGAAACCCAGTTATAGAATAAATCCTCTAACTCTCCTCTCTCACTCTTATCAAGTAAGTTAAGGACTCTTCTATCTCCATCTAATGCCATCTTCCTATCCAAAAAACTACCTCTTGCTCTCATCTCAATCTTATACAGTTCATCTATATGAATCCTATTCTCATTTTCCTTGTTCTTGGGATAGTACAGACAAGATGTAATAGAACTATATCTGTCCTTATGATGATTTACATAAAGAGTGTCATGCAGGAGAGAAAAGTAGTGATACAGATCACTTGCATTACCTATTTCCCTCTTCCTTTCATTCAGGATACTGCTATATCTACCTTCCTCTATCATCTTCTCTATAAGAGGAATAATCCCTTTCTCTATATCTTCTTCCCTATCAAATCTTATGAATCTACATAGATCCACTCTATTAACCATGATATCCTCTATCCTTACCCTATTATCATAGAATTGTAATAGTTCATTGATACAGGCCTGAATGACCTTAGTATCAGAGAACCCATTCCTTTTTAAGAGATTGAGATCTTTAAATTTGAAGTAATATGCCTTTGCTGAATGATGAAGAGATATAGAATATTCCATCCAATAATCAGATACAGTTCTTAGGATAGACTGATACCGATACTGTGTTGTCCCTTCCTTCTTGATGTATGGTAAAAATGGACAATCTTTAACCTTTACTTTCAGTTCCAGAGAATCTATGTAATTGTCTTTAATCTTATTCCAAGTAAGGTTCTTATTCTTCTCTATCTTATTTCTGATAAGAAATGGTTTAGAGAGATCTCTCTGTGTACTATGGAACTCATAAGTATCATCTGTGAACACTTTCTTTTCATTTCCCATAGGATATGAGGAAGTGATAAAGAGTCTTTTAGAAGCTCTGGATATAGCGGTATAGCAGATGGTAGTAATCTCTGGATCAGATTCTACATCATAGTGGAATCCTACATAGAAGATGTAATCCTTCTCATCTCCTTTCATTGTGTGTACTGTACTTACAGAGACTCTGGGATTCTCCCTGTATACTTTCTCATATTTTTCTATATCCTTCTTACTTCTCCCTAATATTCCAATAGAAAATCCCTCAGAAACGCTCTCAATCTCTTTCTCTATATACGTCTGTTCCTCTTTCATGTTAGTAAAGTAGTAGACTATGGGCTTTCTCTTCCATTTACTCTTCTCTCCTACTGACAAATCATAGAGATATTCCTTCTCTGTACCTGATGTATTCACAACAAACTCATTGATGAACTTCAGAATTTCAGGATTCTTCACCCTATGGTTTGTAGTTAGGTACTGCACCTCATATGATTCATCCCCATAGAGTGAAGAAGGTTCATTGATTACATTAGAGAGAGGGAACTTCCCATGCTTATCCTGAAAACCGTAAATCCTTTGATGCCTATCCCCTGCTATAATGACTCCTGTACTATTCCCCACCCTCTTTAACTTCTTGATAACAGCCATGTAGTCCTCCCTGAAGTCTTGTATTTCATCAGCTAGAATAAGTTTCATCTCTGAAAAGGTTGTATTGAGCATTTTCCCTCTAGTTAAACCAGCAATATCATCATCTCTTAGTCCCAAGAAAAGAGAGATGAGTTCATCATAATCTTTACTCTTCAAATCCTTACTGTGTTCCTCTTCATTCATACCAGCAAACTGAAGAGGTAGCAGCCCCATATCCCTCAGTACTGAATAGCAGAGAGAATGAACAGTCTTTACATTGTTCTTATTGAAGTAGTGGGACTTATTGAGATAGCTTTTACTCAATCTTTTATCAAAGGTAAGGATAAGGAATTCATATTGTCTCAGATTTCCTTGCTTTATCTCATATTCTACCATCTGGGTGAGGGCAAGACTTTTCCCTACTCCACCAAGACCAAGAAGCACCAGATTCCTAATGTTGCTTCTACTCTCTTTATGAAGGGAGTTACTCATTCTCCCCTCCAATAATCTCATCAGACTGAACTATCCATTCAATGATGGTGGGCCTCAGCCATTTCTTTTTCCCCCCAATCCGACCTTCAGGAATTCCTCTAAGAGGTTGTAGATATCTCTTGTTACAGGCCGTCTTGTAATTTAGGCTTTTTAACTCACATGCTTCTTTGAGGCTGAACCACATCTGTACTGGAATGATGGCTTCAACTGATTCTGTTACTGATACTTTTTTCATGAAAAGCTCCTTACTATTTGATTTCAGGAGCTACTCATTTCATTGCTCCTAATATAATAGTGTGAGTTTTCAGAAAAAACCTTCCTTCTATTAACTTAGGGAATACAAGGGAGTTATAGAGAGTTGGAACTCATTTCTTTCTTAACCCCCCACACTATTACAAATGGAAGATAGAAAGGGCATAAAACCCTTTCCTCCCCTCTGTGGGGGTAGAAAAATGAGGTAATAAAAAATGTTTGGTTTTCAGTTCAAGAACCTAATCTTATAGAGGATTCTGCCTTTCTCTCTCCTCTGCCTCAATGAGTGATTTAAGCAGTTGAGTACCTCTTAATTCATTAACGGTGATTTTTTCTGTTATGAATCTGCCTCCAGTAGAGATTTTTTTAAGTTTCACCCTATCTGGATTATCATGAAAGAGAGCAAACTCAAAAGGATATTGAAGTTTGTTATTTTCTTGAGTAGTGAACAACACTCTTTGAAATCTCAGATTTCCATAAAGATCATAAGAAATAACAAATCCTGGTTTTTCAGGAGCATTAGGGATATCTGGCAAGTCTATAGAATCATATTCAGTTATTTCAAAAAATTCATTTGGCAAATTCAGATACCAACCATCCCCTTCTTCTACAACAGGTACTGGGTTCTTCCAAATAGTTAAAAGAGACCTATCAATCGCCTCAGGTTCAATAATAACTTTTGGATCTAACATCCTCATATCAATAAAGCGGATTTTTTTATCCTTCCTAACAGGGAAAATATATAGATCATCAGTGCTAAATCCATCAGTCCCTAGATAAAACTCAAGTTTGCCAATATCTTTGCCATAAAAGGTATTGACTATAGCACTAGGAATCCTAAGCTTCAGAGAGTTTTTGTTTTTATCCTTTTGATAGGGAAAAATCAGAGATTCTTGAAGCAGTATCCACCTACTCATGTTTCCCCAATCCTTAGTTTTCTCACCAGCTTTTGAAAAGAAGTAAGAATAACAGGTCTCTATTTCCAGTTCACCCAAAACAAGACTGCTTCTAGGGTATACCTGATCTACAAGCAATCTACTGTGTGTGAAATCCTTCTTGATGATGTCTAGGAGATATCCAAATTGTTTCTCTGCTTTGGAATTAGATTTTTCTTCCAAGGCTTTCAGCTTATATTGATTAGGCAGAGAAGTTTTATTACCAGTTCTACGTTGTATAAAATCATTAGTAACTTTGTATTCATATAGCTCTCTGAACTTTTTCTCATCTGTGATAAGTGGGGAAGGCTCCTTGCTGTCATAAATATAAGCTAGATGTTCTCCCTTTACGAAGGATTCAAAATCAAACTCGTTGAAACCATCAAAAATATCAAGAAATGGTTCTATGATTTCCCTATTCTTTACTTTAGCCATTAGAGACCTCTTTTACCCACGTATTTGATTAACACTATAAAGTCTCTAAATCAAATACGCTAGTCATTCATTTATTCCTTTCTCCTTCTAAAATCACCAAGAGGCTCTCTCCTTCAAAACACCACTATTATAGTGTCCCCCCTATGAAATTGAGGGACAAATACAGAGTTTAGGAGAACACGTATATGAATACAGAAGAGATACTTAAAAAGGAAAGATTAAAAACTGAGCACAAAACATCTATTTCAAGCAATTCTAGAAGGGATAGATTGAAGATACTGCCTGAGCAGATACTTCTGGTTGCAGTGGTGATATTCTTTACTGTGATTACTGTTGTTCAGGCATAATAGGAATTCCCCAGAGGGACAACATCCCTCAGTTCAATTCTGAGCTAAAACTCTACAGTATTACAAAGGGATCAGAGACTTTCCTTTTTCAGATGAGAGTTTATACCATCTTAAATAGAAGATTAAAAACTCCCTTATTTTACAATAGTTTGAGAGAGACTTAGGAGAGGTTGTAAAGGATTACCTTTAGACCTTGATTCCACAATACATTTGCATTACATTAAAAGCGTCCTTTCACAGGTAAGTAAAAAAAATGGTGAAAACTTACAAGGAGGACAATATGTCAAAATATTCCACTGATTATCTCAACATGGCTCATAAGCTGGCCTCGACGGTCTGACCCTACCACCTGACCGGAGAAAACCAGTCCACTGAACGGAGTGAAACAGTCCACCCTTTTTAATAAAGCATAGAGTATCCTTGAATAAGGCATGCTGAGCATGTCATCTAAATTCAAGGAGGTCACTATGACCAATTACAAGGAAATCCTGCGTATGCATTGTGCAGGGTATAGCCAACGCGTCATCGCTAAGAGTCTTCAATGCTCTCGTGATGCTGTTTCACTGTGTCTCAAACGGGTTAGGGAACGAGAAATTAAACTTCCTATCCCCGAGGAGGTAACGAACGCCGAGTTAAAGGAGATGTTACTCAACACTCAGCAGGGAGTAAGAAACCCTGACTATTTGCTTCCTGACTTCGCTAAAATAGTAAAAGAGCTGAAAAGACCCCATGTCACGAACGGTCTGCTATGGACAGAATATCTTATTCAATGCAAAAGTTCTTCACTGAAACCTTACAGCATCAGCCAGTTCAATGCATTGCTGAGAGATTATGCTCAGAAGAAGAATATCAGTCTTCGTCAGGATCATCATCCCGGTGAAGTATTGGAGCTTGACTGGTCTGGATCAGCAATCCTGTTGAGTAATAGGTTGACAGATGATGCTATTCCCTGTCATCTGTTCACTGCAGCGTTTCCTTTCAGCAGTTACTTCTATGTTGAAGCTTTTGCAGACGAAGCAATTCATTCCTGGATCAGCGGTATTGTTCACGCCCTTTCATTCTTCAAAGGTGTCCCGCTCATTTTAAAACCGGACAATCTCAAAACAGCCGTTATCAAGGCTGACAAATATGAACCTGAACTGAATACCGCTATGGTCGAATTGGCTAATCATTACAACACAGTCGTTGTCCCTGCTAGAGTACGGGCTCCCAGGGACAAGAATGTCGTTGAAAGTGCTGTCGGCTATGCATCTCGACACATCATCGCAGCTTTACGAAATCAGAAATTTTTCTCTATCAATGAGATGAATACCTGTATCTGGGAGTTGATGGATCAACTCAATGCAGATGAGTTCAAAAAGAAGGAAGGTAGTCGCCTCCTGTTGTTTTCCGAACAAGAACAACCGGAACTGCTGCCTCTCCCTCTCAAACCCTTTGAACTTTTCGAGAGGGCGAAAGCAACAGTCAGCCGTGACTACCATATCGAGTTCGCCAAAGCTTTCTACAGCGTACCACCAAGTTTTGTGAAAAGCGAGGTGTTCGTGAAGGCTTCGGTTAATACTGTATTCATATTCGATAGGAAAGGGCGGCGTATCACGGAACATCCGCGATGCAAGTTCAAGGGGCAGAGGAACACATTGCCTGAGCATGTTCATGACAAACATGCTGACTACTTGATGTGGTCAGGAGATTACTTCCTGTCCAAGGCACGAAAGATCGGCCCAGAAACAGAGAAGACGATCTCCATAGTACTTAAAAGTAGAGAATATGAAGTTCAATCTTATCGAAGCTGTGTCGGAATCCTCAACTTGGTAAAGAAGTATGGACCAATACTGGAACTTGCCTGCAAAGAGGCGAACAGTAATGGGCTGCGTTCTTTCAAAGCAGTAAATACGATTGCAAAAACACTCAAGGATGCGGCTCCTGTTACACCCGCCACTCCATTTGAAATATCATTACCAGACGATGATCTGAATGATTTGTATTGCATTCACAAGCAGGAGGTACCTAATGAGACCTTCTGAACAGCAATTGGTTTTAAATTTTGAAAAGTTAGGAGCGGAAGGCATCTCCATGTCACTTCTAGAAGCCTTCAGCTCTCCATCAAAACAACATGTTCCTTTCATAGAAGTCCTTCTGGAAGCAACACACGCAGAATTGGAGAAACGAAGATCTTCCCGTGCTGACCGGCTCCTTAAACGTGCGAAACTTCATAATACAGTCGCTCATCTCGATGAGATCGAATATCGTCCCGAGCGAAATCTCGATAAGATTCTGATCGATCGGTTAAGCACGTGTGAATACATTGCAGCGTGTTCCAATGTCATTATCGTTGGGGCTGCAGGCACTGGCAAGACCTACCTATCTCGAGCTCTTGCGCGACAAGCCTGTGAATATGGCTACAGAACAAGGGTGGTCTCTTACTCTCCTCTCTTGAGAGAACTTAGCCATCTGAATAGGACTGATACAGTGAAGTATGACAAACGGATACTCTACTACAGTAGATTCCCTGTGTTGCTGATCGATGAATGGCTATGTCAGCAACCTGATAAAATCTGGGTCAATATCCTGTTGGAACTCATGGAGCTTAGGTACAATTCTACATCTACGATAATCTGTACTCAGCTGCCGCCTGATAATTGGCCTACTGTCATGGGAAATGTTGCTTTGGGACAGGCGATTTTAGGACGTGTTAAAACAGCATCTTTTCAGATAGATCTTGATGGGCCAGATTTGAGAACAAGACACTCAGCGAAACCATAATTCTGAATACTGCTCCCTGTCAGCCCACTGAGACTGGCAGGGTTCGCTCCATTCATTGGCAGGGTTTACACCGGTTGTATGGTCGGGTTCCATCGTCGAGGCCAATAAGCATACCTTCAAGAATGAAGAAGAAATCTCTGCAAGTTCCAAAGTTGTGTGTGCTTACTGCGGTAGGTTATATGATCCTGAGAAATATAAGCCTGAAATGGTCGAAGAACATGATGGACAAAGAACTGCGTTCTGTCACTTCTGCCCTGTAGATGCTCTGCTGGGAAATTTTTCAGGACTACCTATATCTGATGAAACCTTCCTTAAAGAATGTTGTGCAGATTGGTTCGCAGGTCAGGAAGTTCAGCTTATTGAGATAGAATAACCTCTTTTATCTCTTAGCAATTTCTCACCTCCTAATACTCTGGTAATAGAATTAACACTATGCCAAATTAGGAGGTTCATCATAAATGAACTACTGAAAGAACTTAGCAAGTTCTTAACGGACTTCAACAAGATCTGATTTCCCATTGTTCCCCGTATACATCTGCCTAGTAAATTCAATCTTTTTCTTTGTTTTCCGTTTTTTGCAATTCTTCAAATGCTAACTTTATAGGTGATAAGAAGGGTTCTGTAATTTCACCAGAAAGATTTTTCATCAGGGTTGAAGTATATCTCTTATCATTAAGTCGGTCTGGATCAAATGAAATAGACCGATAGGTTCTCTTAGAAAGCAATTCTATATTCACTATTTCAGATACAGCATGAGTCTTTCTATCTTCATACGGCAACTCACTATACAACTCAAAATCCTTTTCATCATATAGGTAAGCCTCGTATAAGTAGATTACCGCTCGAATATCACCTTTTGAGACTAAACCAGCAACCTCATTTATCATCCTATAGCTTGTAGTTCTTAAGGTTGAAAAAAACGGCTTTATTACAAATGATTTATCATTAAAGATTATGAAGAATGTGGACATCAAATCTCTAGCACCCATCCAATACATTGGGATGTGAGTCATTACAAACCATTTGTACAAGTCAAGGTTACTATCCATATCAATTTTTTCTCCAGAAGGAGAGAAAAAATTCTCTGATTTTAAATTGGCTCGTTCTTCTTCCCCTCTAAAAGTCACCATTCCCCTCTCTGCGGCTTTAATCTTTTTCTCTTTTTCGGAAAACACATAGTCAATTGTAAAAAGAATTTTACTTGAAAGAATTTCTCGAACATTTGAATCAATTGCTTTTTCAAGTTGCTGAAAATCACAATTAGGTTCAACAAAAAAGGTGTTCAACTCTTGAAGGAATTTCCACATAGTATTAACCCCCTTTCGAATCATATCAAACATATCCACGGGCTTCTGTTCTCTATTATTGATAATCATATGCGTAACTGAGAAGTAAACTTCGATAGCACCATGAAAAGCAGAGAATAGCGAAATTAAGAGGGTATTAATATCTTCCTGTGGATGATGTTCATCATCGTACATTACCTTATGACTATAAACAATTGAAGATTCACCATAAATCTCTATGAAAAATAATCTAGTATAAGACGTTGGATGCTCATGAGTTTCTTCATTACGCTTATCAACGAACCACTGCATCCATGGAAGCTTAAGATATTTCTCACTCATCGCTAGGTAATATTTATTCTTTGAGCCGTTGGGGAGACAATTGTATAAGACAAAAGTGATATTGCGAAATTCTGAGAAAAAATTATCAAGATAGGAAATATTTTCGAATGATGGATTATCTAGCCTAAAACGGTTTATATTTTTCAAAGCACTATAAAATTTCTGATATGCAGGTTGCATTCTTAATTCTTGAGCTTTATTTTTTTTCAAAACTTTCTCCTTCATCTTGATATTTATGGACTTCCCTAAATCTCTCTTAGTATAGGACTCATGCGAAACGATAAGATTAAAGCCGTGCATGTTAATAATACCATATCATAATGAAACCCTAGATATAAACTCGTCAATGGGGTTAGCATATTAAACACAAAACGAACGTTATGTGTTGTCATAAAAACAACATTAAATGATTGACTTATTGTTTACTTTTTCATAAACTTTAAATATCTTTCATGGGTTTATTGGTGAATGGAGGATATTTTATGAAAACATACGCTTATCTCAGAGTCAGTACTACAGATCAGGACAACAAAAAGTTCAGGAATGATATCCTGTCCTATGCCAATGACAAGGAACTGGGAACTGTTACTTTTATTGAAGAGAAAATCTCAGGTACTAAGGATTGGAAGAAGAGGGAGCTTGGGAAGCTTATTGAAAAAGCAGAAGTCAATGATACCATCATAGTTCCAGAGCTCAGTAGACTAGCCAGAAGCGTTCCCCAGATTTACGAAATCATCTCAGCCTGTCAGCAGAAGGAAGTCTGGCTCCACATTATCAAGCAGAACATGATCATCAATGGCAAGAATGACATGACTACTAAAATTATGATTTCTACGTTCTCCCTTATCGCAGAACTAGAAAAGGACTTCATTTCCATCAGAACAAAGGAAGCTCTTGCTGCTAAGATGAAGGCAGGATTAAAACTTGGAAGGCCTGTCGGCTCTAAGTCATCTAAGCTTGATGCTCATAAGGATGAGATCCTGGGCCTTCTTGAAATGGGAGTTACTAAGAAGAAAATAGCTGAGAAATATGATATCACTCCTCAGGGGCTTTATAGATGGATGAGGGGGAATGCTTGAGTCTCATTAAATATCTCTTCTCATCAATCTAGATAGTAGGCATAGGCTCTTCCAATACTACCTGCATCAATACTAGAGCCGATGACTCCCGTAATACAAAACTCGTCACTTATATCTACTTGTGGAACACCTTGGTTATAATCTATACCCTCAAATTCCGAAAGCTTATGCAATTCACGCCAAACCCCATACTCATTTTTTCTATACAGATAAGCCATGTTAGGGTATTCATCACTCTCTGTATAAGCACCAACTACCGCATAATCCCCACTGATTGCAACAGTACGTCCATAGCGATCCCCAAAAGATCTCTGAGAAGCTATAGGTAATCTACCTCCTGTCCATAGGCCAGTATCTTGCAATTTAAAAACGTAAGCTCTACCTTCATTGCTCTGGTTCGGTGCTCCGACAATCAATGAATCATCATCCATTGCTATAGCAGAACCAAACATGCCCATAAGCCAATCATCTGATTCTATCTTTTGGGATTGATTCCAAACACCGTCATCATCAAGTATATAGACATAGGCCCTTCCTGTGTCTGGATAAATCCCATACGTAGAAAAAGGCGCGGTTACAATTGCATTATCGTTACTTATTGCTACAGAAAAACCGAAACAGTCATCTTCAACTATATCTGTTGGGATTAATTTGTTTATTTCTTCCCATTTCCCTGACTCTACATTGTACTTAAAAATATATGCACTTCCACTATTTGAACCATTGTCATCGTTTCGATAGGCTCCGACGATTGCATAATCTCCGCAGATATCAATCGATCTACCAAAACTATCTCCAGCTTCACCATCTGAAGCTAAGATTTTATCTTCTTCTCTCCATATCCCTGTAATCGCATCTTTTCTGAATATATAGGCACTACCTGAGCTAGTGCCATTATCATCATCTCCAGTTGCACCAATAATAAGTAAATCTTCTTTCATACTGATGTATGCCCCGAACCAATCATTTACTTCTCCATCTGAAGCCTGTAGTGTTGCAACATCTCTCCAGTGCCCATTATATCTGTTGAAAATTATTACACTCCCTGTATTACTATCTGTGGTGCCTATACCAAGTGCCAATTCCCCGTTCCCAACTGTCACCGATGAAACTGAAGGGAAGTACTTACTAGATTGTGTTGATAAGTTTGTGGTTCTTCTCACGCCTACATTGCCATCATCAGAACTACTGAAAAGGTAATTCTCGCAATAAATATCGTCATCGATTTCAACTTTTAAGGATACGCCATGAAGTCCTTTTGAAGTCCCAATATTTGTCTCACTAAAGGTGTCACCTAAAACTAAATTTTCTGAATTGGATACTAATTCTCCATCTAGATACCATGAAAATTGGGCATTTGAATATGTCACTGGGGAAACTATTGTAGAAAAATTACCATATACATCTGTAATAACGGGTTCACCATTCCAATCATCAGGAGTCTGAATAGATACAGTATAATGGGTGCGCTCGTCAATAATGATGCCACCAGTTCCCCCAATAGTGTATGAAGCAACAGCTAATTCAGAATCAGGCATTGTGGCTCTTGTTGCATAAGCTGTGATTGTTGTTTCCTCAGTAGAGGTTAATGATAAAGGGCTATCATAAAGAGTACCCCCAACTCTAGGGTCTGATCCATCAGTGGTGTAAAAGATGGAAGATTCAGGGGTAGAACAAGATAACGTTAAATCAAATATATCACTGTAGACTCCACTTTCACGAGAGAATGTTGGTGTTGCTGTTTGAATTACATAATCAGCAACTACTGTTTCAGAGTCTACATACCCATCCTTTATTGCATATGCCTTGATAGTCATTGTTTCATCAATAAATAGAGGTTCTGTATAGACTGAACTGTACTGATCAGGAATAGTCCCATCTAGAGTGTAATAAATTGTTGATCCTTCTGTTGTGGTTGCTATAGTCACTGTTTGAGGTGATGAATAGGAGCCAGCAATTGGGTTGAAACTAGGGTTTGAAACTGCTGAGATAGATACTATGGTATACGTTTCTGAAGCAACAATGGAGTTGGTCATATTATCCTCACATGATATTGCTTTGACCGTTGTTGTTTCACTAATTTCAAGGGGAGATGTATACTCAAGACTGCTTGCAGTTGGGGGTTCTCCATCTAGGGTATAGTAAATTGTAGAACCAGTGACACTTGATGATAAAGTTACGTACTGAGTTGATCCATAAGTTCCAGCTCTTGGACTAAATGATGGTGGAGCAGTCCTGATATTATAGACAGCAGATGCAATTTCTGAATCTCCAAAACTTTCATGCACTGCTATTGCTTCTAGGGTGGTGTTTTGACTAATGGCAATTGGTGTTTCATACAACGATTGTGATACCCATCCATCCGTAGAGTAATAGATATCAGCTCCTGAGGTAGCACTAGTGATACTTACAGTCTGAGAGGATTCATACGTACCAGCATCTACAGAAAAAGTGGGAGTGGCTACTGCTACTTCAAAATCTGCTGAGCTTACGGAAGAAGCAAACATATCATCTCTCACGGCAATTGCCTTTACTGTTTTGCTGAAAGGTAATGTAAATGGAGCTGAGTATTCAGTACTTTCAAGTGAAGGTTCTGTGCCGTCAGTAGTAAAATAGATTGTAGCACCTTCTGTAGTTGTTTCTAAGGTGATCAATTGTTCTAAGGATATTCTTCCTCCATCAGGTGAAATTGTAGGAGCTTCAACAGGGAAGAAGTATTCAGGAAGTATAAAGGTTCCTATGGAAGTTAGGTCAGCATAGACATTTATCTGCTCCATCATGGTGAGCCCTATCTGTGTTCCTTCTGAGTTGTAAAACTTGACATTGAGTGAGTAAGACCCCGTTGGAATACCAGCAAAGTCAGCTGTTAACGTTTTCATATCATCTACTGTTACCGCATCAGAGGCATATGCCGTATAGGAACTTACTTCATCTACTGCTGGTGAAATTGTACCAGTGATAGAATATACTGAAGTCACATCCTGAGGCCATTTGATAGTCATCAAAAGACTACCTGTACCTGCAGGATAATCAAGATTAAAGGTAGCTGATGTAGTTTCAGTTGCTTCAATTAGAACATTTTGAGTTGTTGTTTGAACAATATCTCCAGATTCATTCAGACCATCAACAGTAATGCTCCAAGACCCAACTACAAGTTTATCTACAGTTATAGGACTGACAGAAGAAATCACAGGTTCAAAGGATTCTCCACCTGGGCCTGTCCCAGTAACCCTATAGGAAGTGATTGTTAAATCTTCAAGAGTAGGCTCAATTGTCCTTGTTTCTCCTGTATTGGTTGAAACTGTGAGACTTCCATACTCAGAGTTGGTCTCACCAAGGAAATCACAAGATATAAGAGCTACCAGCAGAAAGACGGTAATTGAAAAACCAACAATTGCTTTCTTCAACATAAACAGCCTCCAAAACAGGAATACTATACGTATTCCATGTCTCATTCATTAGTGCAATGAAATCTATAAATGCTTCTCAAGAAAGATAAAGTAGGGTTGAATTAACCAAGCATTGTTTATATAAGCCTCTAAATATTAACATGAATTACATTATTCATAAAGGGTTGTTAACACTATTTGAAAAAGATCTCAGGAAAATTAGAAGTTCTATGACGTATACATGTACATATCATTCAGGTAGTCAACTACAGCCTTCCAGTTAGGAAACTCCTCTGAACCAAAGTGAATCAATTATCCTGCCCCTAGAAACTGTATAGATTTCCTTTTTCAATTCAATGAAGGAATTCGTTAAAAATGAGATTTTCTTCATTCTCTTTGCGTCGTTAATGAAAAATATGGTATATTACACGTAAAGCAATGGTCAAGAAAAAACCCAAATAAGGACATTTCGAAATAACATATGAATAAGCTTACTCTACAACAGTTAGAATCTTTCCTCTGGGAGACCGCAGACATCCTCAGGGGCAATATGGATGCATCAGAGTTCAAGGACTACATCTTTGGTATGATGTTCCTTAAACGGCTCTCAGATTCGTTTGAAGAAGCTCAGGAATCAGTAGTCCAGCATTACCTTTCAACAGGGAAATCAAAGGCAGATGCAGTAGACCTCGCTAATGATGAAGATGAGTACGATAAGACCTTTTTTGTTCCTGAACGTGCTAGGTGGGGATACCTCAAAGACCTTAAGCACGATATTGGCTCCGAACTGAATAAAGCAACAGAAGCAATAGAAGAATACAATCCTTCTTTGGAGGGAGTGCTGGTATCCATTGATTTCAATATCAAGAACAAACTCTCTGATGCGAAACTGAGAGACCTGTTATCACACTTCTCGAAATACAGATTGCGTAATGAAGATTTTGAAGCCCCAGATCTCTTGGGTTCAGCTTATGAATATCTCATCAAGCAGTTTGCGGATTCAGCAGGCAAGAAAGGTGGAGAATTCTATACCCCAAGTGAAGTAGTTCTCTTGTTAGTTTCTTTGTTGAAACCTCATGCAGGTATGAAGGTATACGACCCAACAGTGGGCTCTGGAGGTATGTTGGTTACTACACGGAACTATCTAGCTAGTCATGGTGATAACCCTGCAAACCTTTCCTTGTATGGTCAGGAGATGAATCTAAATACGTGGGCAATCTGCAAGATGAACATGTTTCTACACGGGGTGTTCAATGCAGATATACGTAAAGGCGATACCTTAAGAGAACCACAGCATACTCATAGTGGAGAGTTAATGGTATTTGACAGGGTTATTGCGAATCCTCCCTTCAGTTTGAAGAAATGGGGAAAAGATGAAGCCGATAATGATCCGTATGGAAGGTTTCCCTATGGAACTCCTCCGAAAGATGCAGGTGACCTCGCTTTCATTCAGCATATGATTGCATCTGTTAATGCAGAAGGGATGATGGGTGTTGTAGTCCCTCATGGTGTTCTGTTCCGTGGTTCCAGTGAAAAAGAGATACGAAAGGGAATACTTGAAGATGACTTACTTGAAGCTGTCATAGGGTTGCCCTCCTCATTGTTCTATGGAACAGGAATTCCTGCAGCGCTGCTAATCATCAATAAAAAGAAATCTTCAGAGAGGAAACAGAAAGTTCTCTTCATCAATGGAGAACTTGAGTATCAGGAAGGAAAGAATCAGAATAAATTAAGACCTCAGGATATTGAGAAGATCGTATCTACCTTTGATAGCTATGAAGACCTGAAGAGATATTCTAAGGTGGTGACTCTCGATGAGATTCGAGAGAATGACTACAACCTTAACATCAGAAGATATGCAGATACCTCTCCCCCTCCAGAAAACTATGATGTACGTGCAATTCTGAATGGTGGTATTCCTGTCAGTGAAGTTGAAGATGAATATATCCAAGAAACTCTACAGGGAATGGATGTCAGTTGTGTCTTTGTTCGTAGAGATTCTGACTACTACGACTTCAAGAGTGAGATAGAAACTAAAGAACAGATAAGGGACTATCTCGAAACAGCTGACCAGCAAGTTATCTCTCAATTTGAACGATGGTGGGATAAGTATCGGGTTTCATTACATCAACTTGATAATGAAGTTAGTAAAGCAGAAGAGGTTATGTGGGGATACCTGAAGGAACTTGGTTATGAATAATATTATAGTTCCAGAGGGGTGGATGATATTTCCTTTGAAAAAACACTCAACAAGAGTAAAGAGAAAAAACAAAGAACTTAACACTAATATACTGACAGCATCGGCACAACATGGACTTGTGAACCAAAAGCTATTTTTTAATAAAACCGTAGCAAGTGCTGATATTTCTAATTACACTGTGTTACACAAAGATGATTTTGCATATAACAAAAGCTATTCAAACGGTTACCCTGTAGGTGTAATAAGAAGATTAACTCGATATAAAAAAGGTATCCTCTCACCTCTATATATTTGTTTCACTATTAAATCAGAACAAATTGATAATGATTTTCTTACATATCATTTTGATTCATATTGGTTTGAAAGACAGTTAAATTCTGTTGTACAAGAAGGAGCAAGAGCACATGGCCTTCTTAATATTTCTGTTGATGACTTTTTTAACAGATTACTCCTTCTACCTCCGCTCCTAGAACAAAAAAAAATAGCAGAAATCCTTACCTCAGTTGATAATCTCATTGAGAAAACCCAATCCCAAATCAACAAACTCCAAGACCTGAAAAGGGGAACGATGAACGAACTTCTTACCCGTGGAATCGGTCATACAGAGTTTAAAGATAGTCCTGTTGGAAGGATTCCGAAGGAGTGGGGAGTAAAAAGACTTGGCGCGTTGGCAGAGTTCCATAATGGACATGGATTTAAAGCATCTAAATGGGAAGAAAATGGTTTTCCGATAATACGTATTCAAAACTTAAATGGAAGTTTGGATTTTAACTACTATCAAGGCAATGTAGATAAAAGATGGTTTATTCCTAAAGGGACATTACTATTTGCATGGAGTGGTCAAAGAGGAAAATCTTTCGGCGCTAGAATTTGGAAAGGGAAAGATGGAGTTCTGAACCAGCATATTTTTAAAGTTGAGCCAAATGCCTTGTTGATAGTAAAAGATTTCCTGCTGGTATTACTGAAGCATGTTCAGATTGAAATAGAGAAGGATGCACATGGATTTAAGGATTCTTTTATGCATGTAACCAAAGGAGATTTAGTTGAAAGAATTGTTAGTCTCCCACCGCTAAAGGAACAACAAAAAATTGCATCCGTTCTCTCTTCAATTGATAATACCATCGAAGAGAAACAGCGCAAACTTGAACAAACCAAGAATCTTAAGAAATCTCTCATGCAAGACCTCCTCACAGGAAAAATAAGAGTTCCACTATGATAAGTAATGAAGAATATGAGAAGGTCGAGCTTCCCGCTATTGAACAACTCCAATCACTAGGATGGGAGTATATTCACGGGTCTTTACTTTCTCCTGATTCTTCAGATGAACGCACTTATTTCAGCGACGTAATTCTTGAAATCTGCCTTACTGAATCTATTAAACGTATCAATCCTTGGATAAGTGATGAAAACCTTCGAAAGGTCGTCCGTGACATCGTAAAACCTCAATATGTTACTCTGATGGAAACGAACCAGTCCATCTGGGAAACGCTGACTCAATACATATCAGTCGAACAAGATTTGGATGAAAAAGGTCGTAGAGGTCAAACAGTCAAAGTCATAGACTTCGATAATCCTGAGAACAATGAATACCTCTGCACGAGCCAATTCAAGATATCAGGTGCGAATCAAAACATCATTCCTGACATTATCCTCTTCGTGAATGGTCTCCCTCTCGTAGTGATTGAGTGCAAGTCTCCCTATACTACGAATCCTATGGAAGCAGGCATAGACCAGTTAATGAGATATGCAAACCGTAGAAATCCAATCGAAGATGAGGGGGCTGAAAAGCTGTTTCATTACAATCAAATGATGGTATCCACTCATCGAGACAAGGCACGTGTTGGAACCATAAGCTCCCTGATGGAACACTATCTTGAATGGAAAGACCCGTATCCTCTCAAAACTGAGCAAATCGGAGCGCAGCCAAATTCACAAGAGATACTGATAGCGGGTTTGTTCAACCATAAGAATTTCTTGGATATTATTCAGAACTTCACTGTATTTGAACCCGTTGATGGTAGGACTATAAAGAAGATTCCAAGGTATCAACAGTTTCGTGCTGTGCATAAGACCATAGAGCGCATTAAAACAGGAAACACAAGGAAAGAGAAGGGAGGAGTCATCTGGCATACTCAAGGGTCAGGGAAATCTCTGACTATGGTCTTCCTTGCAGTGAAGATGAGAAGAGACCCAGTTCTCAGTAAGTACAAACTGGTTTTTGTTACAGACAGAATTCAGTTAGATAGCCAACTCACATCTACCTTCCAGAGAGCTCAGGATGAAACCATCTACCATGCAAATTCTGTAACTCATCTTAAAGAACTCCTTTCAAAAGACTCCTCAGATATCGTTACCGCTATGATACAGAAATTCCAAGAGAGTGCTGATGAGTTTGATTTCCCTGTACTCAATGAATCAGAAAAAATCGTAGTCCTTGCTGATGAAGCCCACAGGACGCAGTATGGCACTCTGGGTGTTGCTCTCAACACAGCACTCCCGAATGCTCCCAAGATTGCATTTACAGGTACTCCCCTTATCAAGACTCAAAAAACCAACAATGAGTTTGGCTCCTACATTGATACCTATACCATTGAGCAAGCTGTGAAAGATGGATCAACCATACAGATACTCTATGAAGGTCGTGAAGCAAATGTCAAAGTAATGGGTGATTCACTTGATAGCTTGTTCGCTGAATATTTCTCCGATAAAACAGAAGAAGAACAGACAGCTATCAAGCAGAAGTATGGAACCACCAAAGCTGTCCTGGAAGCTCCTCAACGAATCAGAAGAATCTGCATTGATATCCTGAAACATTATAGGGAACATATTCAGCCTAATGGATTCAAGGCAATGCTGGTTACTTCCTCTCGTCATGCAGCAGTCACCTACAAAGAAATGATGGATGAACTTGGAAGTCCTGAATCTGCTGTCATCATCTCTGCTGACCATAACGATGAAAGGAGATTCTGGGAATATACCGATAGCCAGAAACAGAAACAGCAGATAGATAATTTCAAGAAACCTTTCGGTGTTGGGGAAGGACAATCAAACCTATCTTTCTTGATAGTCAAGGATATGCTTCTGACGGGGTTCGATGCCCCAATTGCACAGGTCATGTACCTTGACAGAAAACTGACCGACCATAACCTTCTACAAGCAATAGCCCGTGTGAACCGAACAAACAAAAATAAATTCCGTGGATACATAGTTGATTACTATGGATTGAGCGATTATCTCACAGAAGCATTAGAAATGTTCTCCACTGAAGATGTGGAAGGAGCTCTCATCGACCTTAAAGAAGAGATTCCTGTATTGAAGAATGCACATACACGAGTCATCAAGCACTTCAAAGGATTAGACTTGGATGATGTAGATGATTGTATTCTTTCCCTAGAAGACGAGAATAAGCGACAGGAGTTCCAAACAGACTTCAGACGCTTCTCTAAGCAAATGGATATTATTCTACCTGATGAATCGGCTAGTCCCTTCCTTGCAGACCTCAAACGACTTGGAAAGATTTCTATTGGGGCAAGAAATCTCTACCGTGATGAACAGCTTAACATTGCAGGTGCAGGGGAGAAAGTAAGAAAACTCATTGAGGAACATATCTATTCAACAGGTGTTGACCCTAAAATCCCTCCGATGGATTTATTGGATAATGACTATAAGAAGAAACTTAATGAGCATAAATCTGATAGGGCAAAAGCCTCTGAAATAGAGTATGCGATAAGAGCCCATATCAAGATAAACCTTGAAGAAGATCCAGAATACTATAAGTCACTGTCAGATAGACTGAAGGTGATAATAGAAGCAAACCGTGAGAAATGGGAAACCTTGGTTCAACTTCTTATGGACTTCAGAGATACCATTGAAAGTGAACATCAACGGGGAGCTCAAAGAATAGGTCTTTCTGAAACAGAGTTTTCCTTTCATAACATATTAATGGCAGAGATTGTGAATCAGAGTGAAAGTGTAGATAAAGAAACTCAGAACCAGATTGTTGAAGTAACGAAACATTTGGTTCAGATGATGGAAGAAGCAACACAGATAGTAGAGTTCTTCAAAAAGCCTGATGAAATCAAGAGTGTGAAGAAACATATCAAACGTACCATTCTCAATGAACAATTTGGTAATAAGGAACTTGTAAGGGCAATCACTGAAAGATTCATGGAACTTGCAAAGGTGAAGTTCAAATGAAGTCAGATAGCTTTATCAAACAGAGCAACCTTGATACCGATTTTCCTCTCAAAGTAGAAAGAACAGACAGAAAGAAAACTGCATCGATTAAGGTAGAAGATGGAAAAGTCCGAGTCCTTATTCCGAGAACTCTCTCACCTACCCGACTTGAGGACCTTATACGGAAAAAGACTCCTTGGATAAGGAGGCAACTCAAAATTCAGGCTGACCAAAAACTAGTGAAGCTTAAGGAGTATGTGTCAGGCGAATCTTTCACATACTTAGGTAGAAACTATCGACTCAAGCTCATAAATGATCCATCAAAGGAAGTAAAGTTGATAGGTGGTAAGTTTGTGTATGGCACTGCTTCAAATCTTACTGAGAATGAAAAGAAAGCAAAAACTCAGAAAGCATTACACGATTGGTATGTGAAACATGCTAGGGAGCGACTAGCGGAAAAGACCGAACGATATGCAAAACTTCTTGGGGTATATCCTTCATCAATTAAAGTCCGTTCATTCAAATCACGATGGGGAAGCTGCTCCATTAATGGGGAGATTACATACAACTGGAAAATCATCATAGCACCACACCACATCGTTGATTATGTGGTCGTACATGAATTATGTCATATACTCTATCAAAACCACTCAGAGAGCTTCTGGGGGGCTTTAGAACGCATAATACCAGACTATAAGGAATGCAGAACTTGGTTGATGAAGAATACTCAGTTAATGGGAATTTAGAATGTGGGGAACCACTAAAATGATTGCTGAGGAGTTGCTAGCTTAAGGAGTTTGTCTTGGGTAAAAAAAAGAAAAAATTTATCACAGCTATAAAATCTTATGAAGAGCAAGGTGTCATTGGAGAAGGTGGCTCTGGAATTGTTTATAAGGTGCAAGATGAACATGGAGAGATCTATGCATTAAAAATGCTTAGAGGAAGTGTGAGTAAGGAGAAACGTTCTAGATTCAAGAATGAACTGCATTTCCAATTTAGGAATACACATCCAAATATCATTAGTGTGAGCGACTATGGAGCATATTATGAAGGTGAAGTGGATGTCCCTTTTTATGTGATGCCCTACTATAACAAATCACTAAGAGATTTAATGAATGAGGGTATAGAATCAAACAAGATAGAACAATACTTCTCAAGTATTCTTGATGGTATAGAAAGTGCCCATAAATTCAATATCACTCACAGAGATATCAAACCTGAAAATATACTCTACAATCCACAAAGGAACGAACTGCTTATTGCTGATTTTGGTATTGCCCGCTTTGAAGAGATAGACCTCTATACTGCTGTTCAGACAAAGGATACAACCAGACTAGCAAATTTCAGATACTCCGCCCCAGAACAGAGAGATCCAAAAAGTTACTTAAAAGCTGACAATAGAACTGATATTTATTCATTAGGTCTCATACTGAATGAAATGTTCACTGGTGATGTTCCTCAAGGGAATGGGTATAAAAATATAACATCAAAAGCTTCAGAATTCTCCTATTTAGATGCCATTGTTGAGAAGATGATAATGCAAAATCAAGAGGACAGGTACACCAGCATAGAAGAAGTAAAAAATGATTTGAGTGGATACAAGTTTAGATTCATTGAACAGCAAAAACTGAATGAGGCTAAATCTAAAGTAATAAAGGTCTCAGAAATTGATGATATTTTAATAGATGATCCACCTCGATTAATTGATGCAAAATGGGAAAATGGCACTCTAACATTAACATTAAGCCAATCAGTAAATCAAAAATGGATTAAAGCTTTGCATAATATGGGGAGCTATACATCCTTGATGGGACATCCCCCAGAAGCCTTCTCATTCAATGGGACGAAAGTAAGAACTTCAATCCCTGATTATGATGCTCAAAGAGCTATTGATTATTTTAAAGAGTGGCTACCTATAGCAAATAGTATTTATAAGAGGACGATTGAACAAGAATCAAAAGCAGAAGCTAATAGGTTGAAGCAAGAAGCAGAGGCTCTGATTAGGAAACGAGAGAAAAACTTGAAGGTTAACTCTCAATTGCGAATATAGATAGAATTTCAAAATGGTTGAATTCTTCACATGTCTAAAGAAGAATGTTCGAAAACGTAAAAGGTAATGGAGATCTGTGATGAGTCATATTTCTGGAGCATTAAATTTTGAGAATTATGAGAAGATTCATGAAATGAAATTAAACAGAGGGTAATCAAATGCCAGTAGAAGTAGGAATATGGAAAGTAGATGGTTCTGAAATCAAGAAGATTGAGTATAGTGCTATTGAGAATGAAAGGAAGCTTGAAGATATCCTTTTTAAGGATATATCCATTCTTGGTGATGATTACTTACTCATAGGAAGACAGATTTACACTACCTACGGAAAGATCATTGATCTTCTATCTATTGACTCTTCTGGAAAGATCACAATTTTTGAATTAAAGAAGGATAAGACTCCAAGAGAAGTGGTTGCACAGGCTCTGGATTATGCCTCATGGGTTCAAGATTTATCCTATGATGATATTAAAAACATCTATGAAGACATGAACGGGAACTCATTTGAAGAGGCCTTTGAAGATAAATTTGGGAATCCTCCTCCAGAGAAAATCAATGAAGAACATGATATGCTTATAGTTTGTTCTAGTTTAGATAATGAAACTGAGCGTATCCTCAACTATCTTTCAGACAATTACAATGTTCCAATCAATGTTGTGTTCTTTCACTTTTTCAAAGAAGGTAATTCAGAATTTCTCAGTAGGAGTTGGTTGATATCACCAGAAGAAGTTGTGGAGAGAGGGGGCAAAGTCAAATCTCAGAACAAAGCAGAACCATGGAATGGCAAAGACTTTGTTGTAAATATTGATGAGACAGAGGAGGAAGGTTCCTCTTGGGAAGATTGTGTTAAATATGGGTTTATCTCTGCTGGAGGAGGAAAGTGGTATTCACGGTCTTTGAATGTCCTTCAGCAAGGCAAACGGGTATTTGCCATGATACCAAAGAAGGGATATGTAGGAGTTGGGATTGTTACAGCAACTAGCGTTCCTATAAAGGATTTTGTAGTTAGTATTGATGGAATAGAAAAGTCTATCCTTGATCTGCAATTGAAATGTGAAGGGCTAAAAACAAATCTAGATGACATGGATACAACTGAATATCTAGTAGCTGTTGAATGGTTGAAAACAAAGAGAATTGAAGATGCATATTGGGTTAAAGGATTAAGAGCAAACCAAAACAGTGCCTTCAAATTGAGGAATAAATTCACTCTGGAAAAGCTTATTGATTTCTTCAACTTAGAAGAATAGGAGATATACCCAGATATGAAGGAATTGTCATCAAGAGTAGAAAGAGCATACAAACCCAAGAAATGTCCTCAATGTGGTTATGCTCCAATGGGAAGTATCCTTTATGGTCTTGTTGGAATATCAGATGATCTGGAACAAAAACTAGATGAAGGAAGAGTTGTTCTGGGTGGGTGTTGCAGAACTCTTGATGAGCCTATGTGGGAATGTTCAAAATGCGGATTGAAGATATGGAAGAAGGGGAAAAATGTGTTCTTACTGTAGACATAAATTGGGGATACTGTTACCACTTATGCTGTTATATTGATAATTATGACAATATTATCTTAAGATTGTAATTTTATAATTTATTATAATGTAATAAAATAGTTAATTTTACAGTGGATAGTGAATTAATACTGTGGGGACTTAAAATCCCTTGTCCGTAAGGACGTGCGGGTTCGAGCCCCGCCTCCGGCAGATTCCTGCCTACAACCTATATCCTCATTCTTTTCCTGCAGAGGGGTATTGCATACACAATCTTGCAGTGTGCCTATGTCCTTCCCTGATCAAAGGTGATACACTAGGGGTATGGAAAAGAAAGGGAAGAAGAAAATAATAAAGGAATACAATGCTACCCATGCGGAGCGACAGATGCTGTGCGCTGAAGCCGGAAGACTGGCTGTGCGGGCAACCATTGCTGCCGGACTTCCCCTTACCTATGCTGAAGGGACCGACATCATCCGTGAACTGAACGGGGTGAAAGAGGTGATCGGTCATGTTCCTCCGAAAGTGAAAGTGACTAAAAGAGTCTATAAATTTTCAGATGCAAAATGACTCAGAGAATTCGTCTTTTTGCCGGGCCTAACGAACGGCTCCGGAAAAACCTCACTTTACAGATATCTTTCCACTCAGGGATATTTTCAATCCTATTACAATGTAAATGCTGATGATATGCAGCAGCAGATGCTGAGAACGGGACTCAGTTTAAGAAACTGGCCTGTTTCGATCACTTATGATGCGCTTCTCAAACACATTCAAACCACCTCTCTTTCTGAGGTCGTTGATGAAAGACTGTTGAGAGAGTCTATGGTCTTTGAGAATGATCTGATCTACCTGACACAGTCTGATGGCCCGATTTCATATGTCTCTGCGGCCTTCGCAGATTTTCTCCGTTATGAGCTGCTCAATGCAGGGACTTCGTTTTCTTTCGAATCTGTTCTCTCCCACCCCGGGAAACTTGATTTCTTGTCGGAAGCCAAACAAAGAGGATGCAAGGTCTATCTCTATTTCATATCGACTGAGCAGCCATCCATCAACGAGAGCCGTGTAAGGGTTCGCGTTGGGCAGGGTGGACATGACGTCCCGTCTCAGAAGATAAGAGAGCGATACCATAGAACGATGAGTCATGTATTCTCTGCCATGGAAATCGCTGACACCTCCTACCTTTTCGATAATTCAGTTGCACATGCAGGTAAAGCTTTTCAGAACTTCGCATATTCAAAGGAAGGGAAAATTATTCTTCTGGATGAACAGATACCCTCCTGGTTCGATACGTACGTCCTGAGCCATTTCTCATAATCAACTTCTCTTCGTGTCAACTCTTGAATGTATACATACTCAGTCGGTCATGCCTGTTTCGCTTCTCCTGTCTGCGTACTGACTGCACACTTTTTTTCTTTTTTCGTCTCCTTTAAGGTTCATTTAAGTCTCCTCTCATATATTGAGCTCATCAATAAGAGATGAGAGGAACAGAATATGAAACACATAACACACAGATCAATTCAGCTGTTACTGATTTCAGTGATCGCTCTATTCATGCTGGCAAGCTGTGCGGGAACTGAAAGCACTGCATCAGAGAGTACTGAGACAGTTTCATCGGTAACAGCTGAGATGCCGGGGACTCCCCCTGACGGGGCATTCCCCGGAGAACCTCCTGAGGGGGGAATGCCCGGAGGCTCTCCAGGCGAGATCGATCATGGTGAGTATGCCCTTCTTGCAACCGAGGATGCTGTCGGCGGTGAGTATATAAGTACGAGTGCAGATGAGAATGCGATCAGGGTTGCTGATGAGAGTGAAATTACTCTCAGTAATATCACAGTGACAAAATCGGGAGATGCATCGGAAGCCGGGGATGCAAGCAACTTCTACGGTCTGAATGCAGGTATTCTCGTAATGGATTCAGCTGAGCTCACGATCAGCAACTCAGAGGTGCAGACGGTTTCTGAAGGGTCCAACGGGATTTTTTCCTACGGGGATGCCGTTGTGTCGGTCAATAACGTCCTGATTCAGACAACAGGGGACTCAGCCGGAGGCATCATGGTCGCCGGAGGCGGGACGATGTATGTCAGTGATTCCGATATCGAGACCCTCGGTGACCATTCAGCTGCGCTGAGAACAGACCGCGGCGGCGGTACTCTGGTCGTTGACGGTGGTTCCTATACCTCGAACGGTGAAGGCTCACCTGCCGTGTACAGCACTGCGGAAATCACAATCAGCAATGCCGACCTGACAGCGAACGGTTCTGAAGCTATCGTCATAGAGGGAATGAATTCCGTGATCCTCACCGATTGTGATGTTGCCGATTCGATGAATGCGATGGAGGGTGAGAACGTACAGAACGTTATGATCTACCAGAGTATGTCAGGGGATGCCGATGTAGGTGTGAGCACCTTCTCCATGACAGGCGGTTCCCTCACCTCCTACAGCGGAGATATGATCTATGTGACCAACACAGCCTGTGAGATATATCTCAGTGATGTCGATATCACACTGAGCAGCGATGTGCTTTTGAAAGCCGTCGGGAACGAGAGCGAAAGGGGCTGGGGGACAACAGGAGAGAACGGAGGTGAGGTGACTTTCACTGCCGATGCCCAGGTACTTTCAGGAAAGATTATCGTTGATGAAATTTCCTCCCTCACTTTGAGTCTTGAGAACGGAAGTTCGTTCACCGGGTCGATCAACAGTGAAGATGAAGGGGGTAATATCGATCTCCTCTTTGATTCTGGAAGCTCCTGGACCTTGAGTGAAGATTCCTTCATCAGTTCGATCAACTCAACCGAGGGCGTTGATCTGAACGGATACACCCTCTACGTTGACGGGAATGCCCTGAATATATAAAGACAATCAGCTGCACCCCTCCCGCGAGTACTCCTTCACTCAGCGGAGGGGACAGCTGTTTCCCTTTATCTGTCTCAACAAACCGGTTCTATAGATCTTGAGGGAAGAGACCCTTTATTGACCTTTTACCTTCTAAAGACTATCCTTTGACCCATAAGAAAAAAACAATCGGAGATAGATTATGAAAAGCAGAACATTAGCAAATGCAGTGAGAATTCTGAGTATGGATGGGGTGCAGAAAGCGAACAGCGGACACCCGGGCGCTCCCATGGGAATGGCTGACATCGCTGAAGTCGTATGGAGACAGGTGATGAGCCACAATCCCTCCAACCCTTCCTGGGCAAACAGAGACAGATTCGTCCTTTCGAACGGTCACGGATCAATGCTCATCTACTCTCTCCTTCACCTCACCGGATACAACCTTCCCCTTGAGGAACTGAAGCGCTTCAGACAGCTTCACTCCAAGACAGCAGGACATCCCGAGTACGGCATCACACCGGGAGTCGAGACGACCACCGGCCCTCTCGGACAGGGAATTGCGAACGCAGTCGGTATGGCAGTGGGTGAGAAGATCCTCGCTTCCCAGTTCAACAAAGAAGGACACGAAATCATCGACCATTACACCTACACCTTCTTAGGTGACGGATGTATGATGGAAGGTGTCAGCCACGAAGCGGCTTCCCTTGCCGGTACCTGGCAGCTTGGAAAGCTGATTGCTCTCTATGATGATAACGGTATCAGTATCGACGGTGAGGTTGAAGGGTGGTTCACCGATGATACTCCCGCCCGCTTCGAAGCCTATAACTGGCATGTGATACGCGACGTCGACGGTCATGACGCTGAAGCGATCCTGAAAGCTGTCGAAGAAGCAAAGAACGTGAGCGACAAACCCTCACTGATCTGCTGCAAGACCACCATCGGATTCGGTTCACCCAACAAGCAGGGCAAGGAAGACTGTCACGGTGCACCTCTCGGTGCCGATGAGATCGTTCTTGCACGCAAGGAACTCGGTTGGGAGTATGATGAACCCTTCTATATCCCCGAAGAGATCTACAGGGAATGGGACTGCAGGGTCAAGGGCAATGAGGCTGAAAGCGCCTGGAAGGCTGCTTTCGAAGCCTACAAGAGTGCATTCCCTGTTGAGGGTGCTCAGCTCGAGAAGAGACTGAGCGGCGAGAACTCCGGTGAATGGGAGAAGGCTCTCGATGAAACAATCGAAACCTGGCAGAAAGAGGGTGTGACTGTCGCTTCCCGTAAGGCAAGTCAGATGGTGCTCGATGTCATCACTCCACATCTCAATGAGTTCATCGGAGGGTCAGCTGACCTTGCTCCGAGCAACCTGACCTTCTCAAAGAGCTCCAAGTCGATCACAAAGGACGATTTCTCAGGAAACTACCTTCACTACGGTGTGAGAGAATTCGCCATGGGCGCCATCATGAACGGCATGGCTCTCCACGGTGGATTCCTTCCGTACGGCGGAACCTTCCTGATATTCATGGAATATGCGAAGAACGCTATCCGAATGGCAGCTCTCATGGGCCTTCACGTAGTGTATGTCTTCACTCACGATTCTATCGGTCTCGGAGAAGACGGTCCTACCCACCAGCCGGTGGAACAGCCCACCATGCTGAGAATCACACCGAACATGACAAGCTGGAGACCCTGTGATGCTGTAGAGACTGCAGTGGCATGGAAGGAAGCTGTGAAGAGGACCGACGGTCCGAGCGCACTCATCCTCAGCCGCCAGAACCTCGCTATGCAGCCTAAGAGCTCTGCTCAGATTGCTGATGCCGCAAAGGGCGGTTATATCCTGAGCGATAGCGAAGGCACTCCTGATATCATCCTCATCGCAACCGGAAGTGAAGTCTCACTTGCTCAAGGCGCTGCTGAAAAGCTGAGAGGTGAAGGTAAGGCAGTTCGTGTCGTATCGATGCCCTCTCCTGAGGTGTTCGAGAAGCAGAGTGCAGAGTACAAAGAATCGGTGCTCCCCGCAGCTGTGACAAAGAGAGTCGCTGTTGAAGCCGCCCACGCTGATTACTGGTACAAGTATGTCGGTCTTGGCGGTAAGGTGATCGGTATGAGAAGTTTCGGGGAGTCAGCTCCTGCATCAGAACTCTTCAAGTACTTCGGCATCACAGAAGAGGCAGTCCTCGAAGCTGCAGCTTCAATCCTGTAACAAACAACGATTCAACAGAAGGCTGTCCGGTTTTCCGGACAGCTTTCTCATTCCAGGGGGCTAAGGAGATGAAAATAGCACTCAGCTGTCTCAGCAGCGAGTATACCTCGTGTGAAGTAAATCTTCTCAAGGCTGAAGAGGCTATCAGGGAAGCGTTCATTCAGTCGTGCGATCTTATTGCCTTTCCTGAGATGGGTATCACGGGATATGGAAAAGAGGCTCCAAAGGCAGCTGTCATCTGTGATGCAGCTTCCGTTCTCTCTGACGCTTCAGAGAGATATGCACTCGCACTCCTGTACGGTCATGTCCGTAAGGAAGGAGATGAGTGGTACAACTGTGCCGTTCTTACCGATGACAAAGGGACAGAACAGTATGTCTACCGAAAGATCCATCCCTTCTCCTTTGCCCGTGAGAACGAATACATCACTGAAGGTAAAGAGGCGGGAGTCGCTGAGTTTCAGGGACATCCTTTAGGTATCGCTATCTGTTACGACCTCCGTTTCGGTGAACTCTATCGGAAGATCGCCCGCACCGCCCCGGTCGTGATCACCATTTCCGCCTGGCCTGAAAGCAGAGATATCCATTTCAGGACCCTTCTTCAGTGCCGTGCCATAGATCATCAGATCTATACGGTGGGGGTGAACCAGAGCGGGGTTTCCCCTGCAGGGGAGAAGTATGGGGGCAATCCTTATGTCTTTGATCCGAGAGGGCATGAAATCCCCCTCACCCAGATAGGTGAACATCTCTTCATGGTCGATATCGAAGTGGAAAAGGCGTACGAAGTGAGATCCCTCTTTCCTATCCGCCGAGATCTCAAAACCGATCTGTACCGTTCCTGGTACGATGAAATGAAAGAGTCCTGATTCCCTACCTTCCGCTCTTTGTCGCCTGATACACTGAGTTGATCGATATCGCGGCGAAGACTATAAGTCCTCCAGTGATCATATCAGATGCGGGAACCTCCCCGAGGAACAGCCATACGTACACAACCCCTAAAACGGTCTCGCACGAATTGATCAGTGCAGCTTCCGGTGCGTGAATATACTTCACTCCGGTTGAGATCGTCGTCTGTGCAAACGGGATGGCAAGAAAGCCCAGCAGGGCAAGGGGAAGAAGGGCTGAAGCCGAGATGGCCACATCCCCCTTTGTTACAAGAAAAGATATGATCGTCCCCGTTATTCCTCCGATCATGACGATCGGCATACGTCTCACGTGCTCATGGTTTCTCATGAAAGAAAGGTTGCTTCCAAGAAAGATGGGAGTGAGAAGAGCGAAGAAGAGACCTGTGAGGTCAAGTTCTCCGAAGCCTTTACGGTAGATGAACCACACCCCGCCGATAGCGAACACGGCAGCGATGATCGTACTTCTCTGTATTCGTACCTTATAAACAATACGTGCGAAGGCTGCTGCGAATAGGGGAGAGAGGGAGATGAGGACAAGGGTATTCGCAACCCCGGCCATCTGCACTCCGAGAGTGAAACTTCCCCCGCTGATTCCCCACATCATTCCGCTGAGGATCATCGGTCTTCCTCCCTCCTTGAGGTGGGTAAGACTCTTCTTCCTTTCAAGGGAGAAAAAGAGGATCCCCATGGATATCGCTGTGAACAGTGCACGGTAGAAGACTGCGACGAATCCGGACACACCTGAAAGGCGTATGAGGAGCGCATCGAAACTGAGCACGGCAACGCCTGTGAATGCAATGAGGAGTCCTTTGATGTATCGCTCTCTTTCAGTCATGAAGGTACGTTACAGGAGATCACTGCTGTGTGCCAAGGGGGTGAATCGGTATAACAGCGCGAGATGTGTGAACAGGTCCCGCTGAAGTGAGCTGCGAATGAAAGAGGGTGAGTGAGGTGGGCGCCGCCTTTTCAGGCAGACGTATCAGATGTTCATGCTCTTTCTCATAGAATCCTCTCACTCCCCGTGCGATCGTGATGTGGTATTTCACCTTGCGTCTGTCATACTCGATGCCGAAATCATCCAGCCTCTCCCTGAGATTCCAGGTGAGACGCTTCAACTGCTCATCGGCTTCGAGTGCGAGGTAGACAAGCCTGTCCCTTCTTGACGGCATTGAAGCTATGAAAGAACAGGAGAGGAGAAATGGAGGGATGACAAGATCAGAGAGAAACCACTGTACAAACTCCTTCTCCTTTTCTGAAGGGAGATCCTCGATGAAGGCGAGGGTTACATGAAGCTGATCAGCAGGCATCTGACGAGATGCCTGTGAGTTGCCTGAGATGGTTTTCTGTATGGTCTTCACCTGCCGTATCATGGAAGGGGGCAGGGTGAGGGCAATGAACGACCTCATCTGTATCAGCTCTGTTACAGGGTGATGATCTTATATCCCTGAGCGATGTATTGGGAGAAGGAGGGGTGACCGCTCATATCGCCGGTGACAGGAATTGCGCTCTTTTCGTTGTACTCAAGTACGCCGAGCTTTGCACTACAGGCTTTGCAGACACAGTCGAACAGTCCCTTTTCGAGAACTTTTTTAAACAGAGGGTTCTTTCCCTCTTCCATAGTCTTGATCAGGGTGACAGCTTCACCTTCGAGAACGATCTTCACTCCGTATCCCTTCTCATGCAGATCCATCGCATTGAGAAGGACATGAATGAAACAGGTAGGATTGCCGTTGAAGGCAAAAATCACATACGTATCCATAACAGTGGTCCTTTAGATGTTATTGTATTCTCAGTCCCTCGCGGCAGAGCTTTCAAATTTCAAGCTTGAGAAACCCAAGCTTGAAATTCAGATTCTACGCGTGAAGGGGGAATTCGATCTTTGTGATCAGTTCCGGGGGGTCAACCTCGACTCTGGAGTTGAGGTAGAACTCGTAACTGATCTGTTTCGCCTTCAGGTTGTGCCGTTTCATCCACTCCACTGTATGAGTGTAGGCATCGCCCATGGCTTTGTACGCTCCCTTGTAGAGGCAGCTTACCCTTTTTCCTGCAGGGACATCACCGCTGATGATCTCTCCGTACCCGGGATAGGCTGCTCCTGTAAGGCATCCTACCCTGATAGTCAGGTGGGTCATGTCAGTGTTCAGGTAGGCAACGAAGGCAGGTTCCTCTTTTGCCACCCCGATGCTTTCGAGGTACTGATAGATCTCTATCAGAGAGGATCCCACTTCATCCTCGATGTGGTCGGCGTCAATGGTTCTCTCGATATAGAGAGCGGGAATCGCATCGCGGTCAGTAACTTCAATGATATATTCCATAACTAGTCCTCCCGCCTTAATTCTATCACGACTGAGGAGTGAGTCAATAAGAGGAGAGGTAAATATTATGCTTCGCTTTCTATGGCAAGGTAGCTCTGGATGATCTGAGCGCAGCTGTTCTTTCCGACCTCGAGTACATTCATCTCTCTGACCGCATTCTCCAGCGAGGCTGATGCATGAGCGGTGTTCGCCATGATATTGCTTCCGAATTCCTTGCGGACTGTCCCCTGGGTCGCCTTTGTGGGATCTGTCGTTCCCAGTACATCCCTGATCTTCGACACAGCTCCTTCTCCCTCGTAGATCATGATCATGCACTTCACACTTCCAGGCTGATCGAGTTCATCAACCGCGCATTCGCTCGGTTTTTTTCCTGCCATGAATTCAATGATCTGTTCGAACTCTTCATGGGCGTAGGCATAACCGAAACTGCTGATAAGGGCATCTTCCGCCTTCCTGCTCAGCTGGATACCGAACTCCTCGGTAATCGATTCCTTCGCCTTCTTTCCCATCGGGACAGCCAGACGCTCTTCGAGTGATTTCTTCACGGGAGCGTAGAATGATTTCGCCTCGGCTACACTCATCCTGTGCACCTTCATTCCCACGATTCTCATCCCTGTCCTGCTGAAGATATCGATGATTGCGCCGGGGCGGCTTGAAGCGAAGTTCCAGTTGTCAGGTTTCAGGATGACAAGGGTCTTCTCCACCTTTTCAGGATGCTCATAGGTGATGTTCTCCACAAGGTTTTCCTGATCAGGAAGCCACTCGGCCAGGAGCTTCAGGGTTTTCATCGCCTTGGTCTTGTTTCTCGGAGTGAGGATCGCAGGTTCAAAGTAGGTCACTTCCTGTGTTTCGGGATCGA
Organism: Sphaerochaetaceae bacterium; assembly: GCA_963677695.2. Classification (GTDB taxonomy): domain Bacteria; phylum Spirochaetota; class Spirochaetia; order Sphaerochaetales; family Sphaerochaetaceae; genus SABI01. The sequence goes on from CAXXUJ010000001.1 coordinate 1,867,358, forward strand.
CGATCAGGTCGGCATAGGTATCGCGGATAGTCTCTCCGGTGAGTGATTCAACTCCCCGGTTCTCCGCATAGAGTGCTCCGCAGATGTCACTCAGTTTTCGTATTGCGTTCGGTCCCTTGAACAGGAGTAGGAGAGTCCTGTGTGCCCTCTCGTTTCCCGGTGCAATGTTGTTATGGACGTACTTGCTCAGCAGTGTACTTGCATCGGTAGAAGATGTTTCACTCTTCTCACCGAGAATGTCGGCATATGCATTGGAAAATTCATTGTCGGCAGCTATGAGCTGTGCTCCCACGAGTTCCAGATCGACGCGGGTAAGGAGTCTGCTCAACACACCTCCGATTCTTCCCTTCGCCACTGTATAGGGACTCACAATTACATAACTAAGCTCATAATCCATGACAACACTCTCCTCTCTGACCTGTATGGGGGTATTGTAATTCAAGGAAGTCTGTTTGTCCACGTGATGTGAAGAAATCTCTTAAAAGAGAAAGAGGAGGACCGTCCCTGCGACAGCGACGAAGGTGCCTCCGATCGCTCCGGCAGCTATGTGCTGTTTCATGAAGAAGCGTTCTATGGGAAGGAGGATGACCGGGGTCATCTGTGAAAGGGTGATGACGACGCCGACGGGGGCGAGGGTGAGGGCTGTGAGGTTGGCTATCATGCCGATGACGGGTCCGACGAGGGCGGCGAGGAAGATAAGCATAACCAGTGATGGTTTCTCGGGTCTGAGAAGGTGCAGCATGTCTTTCTTGAACGCACCCTTGATGAGGCGGTAGATGACGATGGTGATGAAGCCCGCCGCGAGGCGGATCAGGTTCGATCCGATCGGGTCGAGTCCTTCACTCATTCCCTTTTTTGCAAGGACGACAGCGGCCGCCTGTGCGAGGGCTCCGAGGAGGGCGGCAATGACTCCCCTTACATGGTGGCTGTTCTTATATGATCCTGTCTTCTTTCCTTCAGAAAGGACGACCCATATGACTCCGCTCAGGGTGACGGCCATGCCGGTCAGCTGTACGGCTGAGAGGAGTTCCCCGTCCATAAGCCATGCAAAGAGGGAGGAGAAGAGGGGATTGAGCGTCATGATCACCATAGTGAACCGTGCACCGATGGAGACGAAGGCGCTGAAGATGAACATGTCGGCAACGAAGAATCCGAGGGCTCCCGAGAGGCCGAGTATTGCCGTCTCTCCCGCTCCCATTCCGTGGGGGAAGAAGGTTCCGTTGAAGATGAAGTGGACGAGGATGATAAGGGGCAGGGACATCCAGAGGCGCACATGCGCCGTGGTTGCCGATGAGATCTTCGCTCCGACGTGAGAATAGACGAGTGAGTTCTGTGCCCAGCAGAAGGCAGTTGTCAGACCGAGCAACTGCCCGAGTATCATATCCATAGGAGCATATCATGTCCGAAAAGAGGGATTTGGTAAACTCGCTTTCCACTCTTTCTTTATATTTCTCCAGACTTTATTCTACGGTGTTCTTCAGCGTTCCAATCCCTTCCACTGTTATTTCCACCGTGTCTCCTTTTTCAAGGGGACCGACGCCCGAGGGAGTTCCTGTAAGGATGATATCACCAGGCATGAGGGTCATGACGTTTGAGAGGTAGGATACAAGATAGGAGGGGGTGAAAAGAAGATTCGAGGTGTTTGATTTCTGCCTGATCTCGCCGTTCACTGCCGATGAGATCGCGAGGTTTTCCGGGTCCAATTCATCGGTGATGACAGGTCCGAGAGGACAGAAGGTGTCAAATCCCTTGGCAATCGTCCACTGACCGTCCTTCGGCTGCAGATCACGCGCCGTGACATCATTTGCACAGGTGAAACCGAGGATGTACTCCTCTGCATCCTCTTGTGCTACCTTGTATGCCTTCTTTCCTATGACGAGGGCAAGTTCCCCTTCAAAATCGACTCTCTTCGAGATCTCGGGACGGACGATGGTCCCTCCGGGAGGGAGGAGGGAGCTCTGAGGCTTCGTGAATATCACGGGGGAGGTGGGTACTGCATCAAACATCTCCTCGATATGGTCACGGTAGTTGAGACCGACACAGAGAATTTTTGACGGGATCACCGGAGTGAGGAGAGTCACTTCCTCCATCGCTTCAATATCACCGGTCTCGGTGAAATCCTCGTAGGGAGCCGCTGTGATCCTGTGGATCTTCTCACCGTTCACTATCCCGTAGTATTCGCATTCTTCAGAGCTGTATCGTACATATTTCATGGCTTGCTTTCCTTTTTTTCGTGCTAGTATAGCATGAGGAGGAAATGAATGGAAAAGAAAAAGAAGACGGCAATTCAGTTTCTCCTTCTCCCCTCTATCTTTCTCTATCTTGCCATGCTCTTTTTGATTCCCATCGACAAAGCAGCCCTTGTGGACCTCCTCTTCCCCTCCAATGCTGCTTCGTATGCTGAAGTGATGGAACTCTACCAAATGGTGCCGTTCAAGTGGGTGCTTCTCCTGTTCATCACCGACACCCTCTTCGCCCTCACCTTTTATCCCGGGATGGCCCTTGTATCGAAGTGGAGAGCGGTACAGGTTCTTTTCGTTATCTCGGGAGTGAGCGACATCAGTGAAAACTGCATGTCACTGTACACCTACTTCACTCACAACAGCGTTCCCTTTGCAGCGTCGCTTACCAATCTCAAATTCGTAGCCCTTGGGGCAGCACTTATCCTAGCCTTCCTCCCCAACTTGAGCAAAAGAAGATAATCAACTACGATACTCACCATGCATACAGTAGTCGTTTTTGATATGGACGGGACTCTTCTCGACACCTCTCCCGGTATTTTCGCAACTGCGAATCACACGATGAGAACTCTCGGTTTTCCCGAGCTCACCGATGCTCAGCTGAGAAAGTTCGTCGGCCCTCCCCTTGCCGCCTGCTTTCGGGTCGCCTGCGGTCTTGAAGAGCATCTGATAAGCAGAGCGTGTGAGATCTACCGTGACGAGTACGGCAGCGGCACGATGTACGGTGCCGAACCCTATGAAGGGATCATAGAGATGTTGGAAGAGTTGAAGAACAGGGGGCTCATACTTCTTGTCGCAACGCTCAAGCTCGAATCAATGGCACAGGATATCCTGAGAAAGAAAGGGCTGATCGATTACTTCACCAGTGTGCACGGGGCGGATGAACAGGGAATATTCACGAAAGCCGATATCATACGGAACGCACTGAAAGCTGTGAACAGGGAAGTCTCACACGAGGTTCTCATGGTGGGTGATACCCCCCATGATATGGACGGGGCGATCACGGTGGGGGTCGATTTCCTTGCAGTCGACTGGGGCTTCGGGTATCACAAAGGAGAGAAGATTCCTCTTGAACACGGAGTGCTCGGCACGATCGATGAACCGCACCAGATATTCTCCTTCCTGTAAAGACAAAGGGTGACAGCTTCTCACTGTCACCCCGATTCCCCTGTGATGATTTCCTACCAGACGCAGTAACCGCCGTCAACGATGATATCGGTTCCGGTTGCGAAATCCGACGCTTCGCTTGCAAGGTAGACCAGTGCTCCCTGCAGATCTTCGGTTTCAGCCATACGTCCCATGGGAGTCTTTTCAAGCCACAGCGGTGCCATAGCCTTTCCCTCGGGAGTTTCAAGCAGCTTGTCTACAAGGTCTGTCTTTGTATATCCCGGAGAGATCGAGTTCACTCTGATTCCCAGGGGAGCCCATTCGGCCGCGAGGGAGCGTGTGAGGTGAAGGACACCCGCCTTTGAGGCGTTGTACGCCACCTGCTTCTGAGGTGTGTTGGAGATATGGGCGCTCATGCTTGCAGTGTTGATGATCTTCCCGTATCCCTGTTCTTTCATCACTCTCGCTTCGATGCGTGCGCAGAGGAAGACAGCGTCAAGGTTCAGTGAGAGAGTCTTTCTCCACATCCCGAACTCCATCTCAAGTGCGTCACTCCAGATGCCCATGCCGGCGTTGTTCACACCTATGGTAAGGGAGCCGAAGGTATCGACTACCGTTTTCACCATCTTCTCGACATCAGCTTCGTCAGTGACGTCACACTTGATCGCGATCGCTTTGAATCCCTTCGCTTCAAGTTCAGTTACTGTTCCCTGTGCCGCTTCAAGGTTGATATCGACAACAGCCACTGCTGCTCCGGCTTCTCCGAGGGCATGGCAGTATGCTTTCCCTATCCCGTTTCCACCGCCTGTCACCAGTGCACTCTTTCCCGCAAGGGAAAATCTTTCAAGAATTGATTTCGCCATGATATTCCTCCTAAATTCCACCTGATATCTGAATATTGATTCCTGTGCTGTACGATGAGTCTTCACTCATCAGGTATGCAACTGTTCCCGGAATCTCCTCTATACCTCCGTACCGTCTCATCGGTACTTCAGCTACCATCTGCTGAGCCACTTCGTCACGGTCGCTCGAGTAGTATTGACTCCCTGCTTCGGCTTGAAGGTCGACCTGTCGGTCCCACATGAAACCGGGTCCCATGAAACCGGGGGAGATCGAGTTTACTCGTATATTGTAGGGAGCGAGATCCTTCGATGCAGTCTTGGTCATACCGATCATCGCCCATTTGGAAGCTCCATAGGCCACCATGTTCACTGGGCCGCCTACGCCGGCCATGCTTGCAGTATTCACGATGACTCCGCCCCCCTGGGCGACCATCACCGGAGTGACGGCTCTGAGGACATGGAAAGCACCTATGAGATTGATCTCTATCACCTTGTGAAAGTCATCAACGGGGTAGGTATGAATCTGGGAGAAGGCTCCCTGAATCCCTGCGTTGTTGAAGAGCATGTCTATATGTCCGAAATCCTTCTGGATCACAGCGACGGTTTTTTCCACCGCATCCCAGTCTGATACGTCACAGATATAGCTTTTCACCTGAGTGCCGTACTCTTTCAGTGCTGCCTCTGAGCGCTCCAGCCCCTTCACATCCACCAGGGCAATTGCAGCTCCTTCTGATGCAAGGCGCTTTGCCGTGGAAAGTCCGATCTCTCCGCCTCCGCCTGTAACAATGCACATCTTCTCTTTGAATCTCTGTTCCATATGCTCCTCACTTGGTGCAGTCGATCATGACTTTAAGTACACCTTCGACTGAATTCTCTATCAGATTGACACCCTTTTCGAACTCTTCCAAAGGGAGTATGTGACTGATCAGGTCATCCACAACGATACGCCGGTTTGCAAGCAGGTTCACTGCTTCCAGTGAATTCCTCACGCTTGTGAAGGTTCCCATGATCGTGAGTCCCTTCTCAAAGATCTGGAAGGGACTGAGCGTCACCTTCGCATCGGTATGGGGAACAGCGAACCACAGGAGTGTTCCTCCCTTTCTCACTGACGTGAGTGAACTTTCCATAAGGAAGGGGACGCCGGTGGCGTCAATGACCATATCGTAGGTTCCCGTTTCAAGCTCTTTCAGGTCCTTCACGGTCTTCGCAGCTCCGCTGCGCTTTGCCAGGGCAAGGCGCGACTCGTTCTTGTCGAGCTGAGTCACCTCTCCCGCCCCCTTGGCAAGGACGGTCTTCAGAAGGAGGATCCCAATGGGACCTGCACCCATGATCAGTACCTTATCCCCGCTGTGAAGGTTTGCCTTCTTCACACCGTGGAGGACGCAGGAAAGGGGTTCCATGAAGGCTCCCGCTTCCAGGGAGACTCCGTCCAGGGCAAAGGCAGATTTCTCAGGAACGCAGACATACTCTGCAAAGCCTCCGCTCTGTGTGACCCCTATTCCTTCCCAGTTCTCACAGAAATTCTGTCTGTTGTTGAAGCAGCTTGTGCAGTTGTTACAGCTCAGGTTCGGTTCCACGGCGACTTCATCACCGACAGTGAACCGTGTGACTTCGCTTCCGATTTTATCAACGGTCCCGGAAAATTCGTGTCCGGGGATGATCGGATAGTCACCGAGGTAATCACCTCGGAAGATATGGACATCGGTTCCGCAGATCCCGCACATCGAGATCTTGATTCTGATCTCATCCTCCTTCGGTTCGGGGATTGGTATATCGACCACGTGAGCGGTATCTTTTTTTTCAATGACAAGTGCTTTCATCATCTTTCTCCTTTCTTATAGAGTGTTCAGTTCTCTGTAGAGCGGTTTCAATGCTTCATACATTCTGCCGTACAGGGAGTAGTATGTCATATAGGTCTCGTGCTCTTTTTCTCTCATTTGTATCCGTTCACCTTCGGCATCGGCCGAAGAGAGAGCCTCTTCGATCGTGGAAAAGGCTCCGCAGGCGACCATGCCGGCAAGGGAAGCCCCGTAACTGGCGGCATGAAGATAGAAGGGGTGTCTGTGTACATCCATTTTGAACACATCACTGATCATCTGGAGCCAGAAGGAGGATTGAGCACCGCCTCCCACGACTGTCAGCTTCGATGCGTTCATTCCGAGTTCCCGATAGGTTTCATAGATGGAATAGAGAGCGAAGGCGACAGCCTCGTACCACGACTTCGCCATCTCCTCTTTCGTTGTCGAGAAGGAAAGTCCCATCATGGTGCCCCTTGCATGGGCATCCCAGTGGGGAGTTCGCTCACCCTGAAGATAGGGGAGGGTGACCAGGCGGTTTCCGATAGGGATGTCAGCAAGCTTGTTCTCCCATTCATCTATCTTCGAATCGGGAGAGAATACCGTACGTGACCAGTCGGTTGCGGTTCCTGCAGCCTGTGTGGTCCCGCAGACATTGATATGAACTGCATCAAGGTCGTAGAAGTGCTGCATCCTCATTGCATCATCATGTTCGACCGATGTTCTCAGCATCGACATCCAAGAGCTTGACCCGAGTGATATATAGGTCTCCCTTTCATCTGTGACCATAGCTCCCCGTGTGGCGCAGGCGGCATCGCCTGCTCCGGTGGCTACCGGGATTCCTTCCTTCAGGTTCAAAAGAGTTGCCGCTTCTGATGTGATATAGCCATCAACATGGAAAGAGGGATAGATCTCGGGAAAGATATCTGCTGAAAGGCCGACAGTTTCAATCAGTTCCTGATTCCATCCCCGTCTTTCCATGCTGAAAGCACCTGTGAGCGATGCATCTGTGAAGTCAGTCGTTCCTATCCTACCGGTGAGTCTGCTTCTGATATAATCCTTCGAGTTGATCACGAAACGGCAGCGGCTGAAAGCATCGGGGGCTTCGTCTCTGATCCACAGAAGCTTCGGGAGTGAGAGGAACTCATCCATCCTGTTTCCGCTCGCACGGTAGATCTCTTTCTGTGATACGAGAGAGGTGATGTAAGCAACCTGGGAGATACTTCTCGTATCACTGTGGATGAGCTGAGGGTGAACGGGTTTTCCCTCTTCATCTACACAGAGTGTTCCGTTCATGTGTCCGGTAAGGGAGAGGGCTTCAATGGTGCAGTTCTCCCATACACTGCTGTTTTGTAGTTTCCGTGTCCCTGCTATGACGGCATGCCAGTAATCATCAGCGTTCTGCTGCGCCCACCCGCTCACAGGGTAGCTGGTGGGATAGGGGGCACTCTCTGATATGAGGAGCTTTCCCTTGAAATCAAAGAGTGCCGACTTGACGCTTGTCGTACCGATGTCGTAGACGAGGATAGAGGGGATCATCCCTTGACAGCTCCCATGGTGAGTCCCTTGACCAGTGCCTTCTGGGTCATCCATCCGAGGATGATGGCCGGGAGGACGGCTATGGTGGATGAGGCTGAGAGCTGGGCGACGAACATTCCCTGCTGTTCACGGAAACGTGCCATGTACACCGGGAGTGTCGCTGTCGGATTTCCCGTCAGGTTGAAACCGAGGAAGAATTCGTTCCAGATGAATACGGCGACCAAAAGGGATGCAGATATGATTCCTGTCCGAGCCAGAGGGATCGCGATGAGGCGGAGCTGCTGGAACTTGCTTGTTCCGTCAAGGTCTGCCGCTTCGAAGATTTCCAGGGGGAGGTCTGAGAAGAACGAGTGTACCATCCATACGACGATCGGTGTGTGGAACCCTATGTATGCTGTCATCAGTCCCCACGGGGTGTTGATCAGGTGGAGTTTCTGGAACCAGGTGAACAGGGGGATGAGAACGGCTACGGGTGGGAGAAGGATCGTAGTGATGAACCAGAGGTAGAATTTTCCCCCCGAGTCCTTGTGTTTCAGTTTCCCGAACACGAGGGCAAAGGCCGCAGGGATTCCGAGGAGGAGACAGACGAGTGTCGCTCCGACGACCTGTATGAAGGAATTCTTCAGGTAGCCCCACATCGTCGGATCGCTGAGGACCTTGCTGTATGTTTCCAGAGTGGGAGTGAAGAAGATCGAGGGGCTTACAGCCTGAGCCTCTGTCTTGAATCCGCTGAGGAACATGTAGAGGATGGGGAAGAAGTAGAGGATTGCAATGAGGTAGACGATGAGAGTGAGTGCAATCTTCTTGATCATCTTGTTTCTCTGTATTTTTTTCTGTACTTCGACTATTGATCTGTTATCAAGCATAGTGCACCTCCCTTAACTGTATTTCTGATTCCGCTTCACGATAGAGCGGTAGAGGAGATTCACCAGCAGGAGGGTGAGAACAACGGTCATCACTGCCAGAGCGCTTGCACGTCCCACGTTGTTGGCCAGGAACACCTGATTGTACACCGAGTAGGGAAGGGTGTAGCTTCGTGTTCCCGGGCCTCCGGCGGTAGTGACGAGGATAAGTCCGAACTCCTTGATGATGAAGACGAGTCCTAGCATCACCGCGACTCGCATGTGGTTCATGATGAGGGGGAGCTTGATCTTGAATACTCCCTGCAGCCAGTTGACACCGTCAATTCTCATGCTGTCGACCAGGTCCTGAGGGATACCCTGCAGTCCTGCGAGAAGAACGAGGATGAAGAACGGCATCCACTGCCAGGTGAACAGCAGGATGATAACGAACAGCGGGTGATATGATATGAGGTCAACGGGAGTGAATCCGAGTCCTTTGGCAATCACACCATACCATCCGAAGGTGGTGTTGAAGATCGTGGTCTTCCAGATGACTCCGCTTGCCGTTGACATGACGAAAAAGGGTCCGAGCATCAGGGTTCTTGCGATGTTCACGCCCGGAATGTCATGGTCGAGCAGCAGTGCGAGGAGGAAGCCTCCGATCGCGCAGAGTACGAGCGACATGCCTGTGATGACGATGGTCTGCCACAGGATGGAATAGAATTCGGGAATCTCAGAGAGTGATTCGATTTTCAGGTAATGTATGAAGTTAGCTATGCCGTCAAACGACCTTCCCAGGTCGGGACGGGAGAGATTCCACTTCAGTGTGCTGAATATGATGGTCAGCAGGAACGGGACCTGGGTCATGACAGCGACAACAACCACTGCCGGAAGCAGGAACCGGTAATCAGATTTATGTAAAGATTTCATGGCCTTTCCGATATCCTTTTCTAAGGATGGTAGTACAGATCTGTCCGGGGATTTCCCGGACAGATAGATCGATGTTTCGACTTATTTGTAGCTGCCGTCAATGGCAACCTGTTCGAACACAGCCTGAGTCTTTCTGATGGCTTCGTCGAGTGAGATCTTGTCAACGACGTAGTCAGCAAGGTATTCAGTCATCTTTGTTCCTGCATCTGCGAATTCAGGAATTGCGATGTACTGCAGACCGACATACGGAACAGGATCAACGGTCGGTTTGGTGAAGTCCATTCCCTCAAGTGACTTCAGTGTCATGTCGGCATATGGTGCTGCGGCATAGACGGGAAGTTCATATGTGGATGATCTGGAAGCGGGAGGAGTGGAGGCTCCGGTGGGGTCCATTTCAACTGTCATCTTGACGTAGTCTTTGCTGGTTGCCCAGAGCATGAAATCGAATGCAGCGTCTTTCTTTGCTTTGGATGAGTTGGGGTTGAGTCCCATTGCCCAGTTCCACAGCCATGCAGTGTTGGTTTTCAGCTTGTCATGCGGAGCCATGACGTAACCCATCTTTCCCTGTACCTTCGAATCGTCTGCTTCGAGAGGAGGAGCAATGGAAGTTGCATCGTAGTAGATACCGCACTTGCCGCTTGCCATAAGTCCGATACATTCGTTGTAGGTATAGCTGAGAATGTCAGCCTGTCCTGCTTCACGAAGGATCTTCTTGTACATTGCCCAGGCTTCTCTCTGCTCGGGAGTGTCGACCGTGGCGTTCCAGTCCATGTCGAAGAAACGTCCGCCGAATGCGTTAACCATAGTGACGAAAGGAGCGCCGCTCATACCCCAGCCGGGTGCACCGCGCATGGTCATACCGACAATACCCTTTGCAGGATCATGAATCTTCTTTGCGAGTTCATAGATCTCGTCCCAGGTAGGTTCTGCAGGCATGGTGAGTCCCTTCTGTGCGAACAGTTCCTTGTTGTACATGATGAATGAGCTTTCACCGTAGAACGGGAGTGCATAGGCTTCGCCGTCAACACTGAGTGACTGAGCCATACCCTGAATCAGGTCGCCTCTGTCGTACCAGGCAGCATCAGCAGCACTGAGTCCCTTGAAGTAGGGTTCGAGGTTTTCAAGCCAGCCGTTCTTTGCCCAGGTGGCTGCTTCGTAAGGTCCGAGATAGAAAATGTCGTAGGTTGTTCCGCCTGTGGATGCCTCTGTTGTCAGTCTCTGTCTCAGGTCGTTCTCCGGGAGTACCGAGATGTTCACACTCACGCCTTCGGCGCTGTACTCTTCCTGAGCGATCTTTGCGAGCGCCTGGCTGAGCGGGTTGTTTGCAAGGGCGATATTCACTTCGACGGGGCCTTCCGCAGCTCCCTGAGCGAATACCATCGATCCTGCGAACAGTGATACGATAAGCATCAGAACTAATACCTTTTTCATAAGTTCCTCCTTAAAATTTGATTGGTCAACGACCAATATGTTTCCTTTTTTTATATGCTCCCCCTGATGATCAGGCGGGTGGCTATTCTAATCTCCTGATAGGCGTACTCTTCATCGGGACGTGCTCTCAGCCGTTCGATGATAAGGTTCCCGGCAACCTTTCCCATCTCGTCCGGGTTCTGTGCGACTGCGGCGATGGCCGGGGTCGTCATCGTCAGCCAGAACGAATCGTCGAAGGTGATGAAGGCGAGATCCTCCGGTACCTTCAGGTTTGAATCCCTGATGCAGGAGAAGACTCCTACAGTCGCAATGTTGTTACCGCTGAATATCGCAGTGATATCATGGTTGCTCAGCAGGTCGAAGGTATGGTGGTACATCACTCCATGCTTGAGAGCCCTCTGCGAGGTGCTCTCGTGATTTCCGAACCTGATATAGTTCGCATTGATCGGTATCTGTGCATCCTCGAGTGCTCTCGTGTACCCGTGAAGCCGCTCTAGCATTGTTGAATCCCGTCTGGATCCCATGAAGGCGATCTTGGTGTGGCCTCTGTCGGTCAGTGCTTTCACAGCCTCGTAGGAACCCTGTTCATTCGAGGCGAGGACGATGTCACTCTCGAATCCATCAGGCTTTCTATCCAGGAATACGATGGGAATAGGATTGTTCGCCATCATGAGAGAGAGATAGGAACAGTCCTCCGTAGTAGGGGCGATGACGAGTCCGTCAACGGCCTGTGCGATCATGTTCTTCACATTCTCGATTTCTGTCTCTTTCTGCTCTTTGCTGTCGATGAGTACCAATCTGTAGCCTGCAGAGGCAAGCTGCCTTTCAAGTCCCATGGCTATGTCCTGGAAGAAGTAGTTCGCGAAATCACTCATGACGAAACCTATCAGTTTGCTCTCTCCTTTTCTCAGGTTTCGTGCGAGGGGATTGACCTGGTAGTTGAGTTTTCTGACAGCGTCCATAACCCGCTTTTCGGTCTCGGGTTTCACCCGCTTTGTTCCGTTGAGAACGTAGCTGACCGTTGCTATGGAAACCTGCGCCAGATGGGCGACCTCCTTGATCGAAGACTTCACCAGTAACCCTCCCCCTTCTGAGAAAATCATAGGTTTCGTTTGTAAAGCAGTCAAGAAAAAAAGTTAGTTAAATTTTAACTTAAACGAATAACCAATAAAAATGCAGAGAAATATAAATTAAGTTATAAGAAAGAGATAATAATTAACATATGTATGTTAAATGAATTTAAACGTTTAACCATAGCCTTGATTTAACGTGCTTAAAACAGCGTTATCAGATTGAGATTTTTACAAAAAAAAGGGAAGAACATACCGTTCTTTCCCTTTATTCATACAGGTGTCGAGCTTATTGTTCTTCTGCCCGATAGTCGGCGGCGTACCCTACATACACTTCTCCGTTCTTTCTGATGGCAGCGATATCTTCGTCGCTCAGCGAGCGGATGACTCTTGCCGGGGATCCGATGATCATCGATCTCGGGGGGAATTTCTTGTTCGGGGTGACAACCGATCCAGCACCCACGATCGAGTAGTCTCCGATCTCTGCTCCATCGAGAACAATTGCTCCCATGCCGATCAGGCAGGTGTTTCCGATGGTGCATCCGTGAAGGATTGCTCCGTGTCCCACCGTGACATTGTCTCCCAGTACAGTGGGGACTCCGGTGTTCACGTGGACGACGCAGTTGTCCTGTACGTTTGATCCTTCCCCGATGGTGATCGGGGCCATATCTCCCCTGACCGTAGCGTTCGGCCAGATAGAGGTGTTGTCAGCAAGGGTGACCTCCCCTATAATGACAGCCGTTGAGGCAATATATGCTGAGTCGCTTATGACGGGGCTCTTTTCTTTATATTTCTGTATCATTGATACCTCCATGATGTCAGAAAGTATACGAAAATCAGGAAAAAACGGGTAGGGGTGGAGAGTTGAATATCACAAAGAGTAGGGCAAAAAGAAATGTTATGCTCAGTTACATCTTTCAGTTTTTCATGTCTCTCGATTTCACTCACGGGGTGATCATCATCTACCTGACCACCGTCAAGGGTTTTTCACTGCTTGAGATAGGTATCATGGAAGGAATGTACCATGTATCGAGTTTTCTCATGGAAATTCCGACCGGGGCCGTTGCTGATGTGTGGGGACGGAAGCTTAGCCGTATTTCAGGACGGTTTCTTGGTATAGGAGCACTCCTTATCGCTCTGTACGGCGATACGATGCTTGTGCAGACCCTGGGCTTCATGCTGATCGCCCTGTCGAATAACCTTGAATCGGGGGCGGGGGATGCGCTCCTGTACGATACCCTTGCAGCCTCAGGTGATACCGATATCTATATGGGGGTGGCAGGAAAGCAGGAGCTGATGTTTCAGGTGGCGAGTATCGCGGCCTTCCTTGCAGGTGGTGTGCTGGCAGGTATCAGCTATCCGCTGACGTTCGGACTCTCGGTAGTCTCCTACCTCATTGCGATTGTGACTGCGCTGTTTTTCACCGAGGTGACAATTGAGAAGAGGGAAGCATTTTCCCGTTCTTTAAAACATGAACTGACCAAATACCTTGAACATATAGCATCGAGCATCAGGGTATTTCACAAGGATGTTCGTGTGCTCTATCTCATGCTGATTGAAGAGGTGTTTCTGACCGTCATTGTCGTTTCCTTCTTCTATCTGCAGAGCTACTGGACCGAAGCAGGCTTCTCTGAGAAGACGATAACGACGGTATTCGCCGTCAAAGCGGTACTCGGCGGTATCGGGGCATACCGCTCATCCGTAATTGAAAGACGGATAGGAAAGAAGTGGACTTTTCTTATCATTCTCGCTACTCCCGTCATCGCCCTGTGGGGTATCGCACTCACTCCATACTCCTTTTTCTTCTACATACTTCTTGGTCCTGTGGAGGGATATCTCATTGCAACTATGGGAACGTATATCAACCACCTGATCACATCGAAGGAGAGGGCGACAGTCCTTTCCATGCAGTCGATGATATTCAGCATCATCATGATTCTCATATTCCCCGCCTTCGGAGCCGTTGCCGATATCTTCTCAGCAGCACTTGCATTTAAAATCCTCGCCGTTATCATCTCTCTCCTTTCCCTGACCGCCTTCATGAGGCTGCTTCCTGTTCTTATCAGAAAGTGATCGATCTTGGATGGGATCAGGCAGAAGGTGTCTTCCCGCTGTTTTAAACTGTACGGGTGGTGTATCTGTGATATACTGAGATCGGAGGGTAGAGGTTGTATGCCGCACTCAGAACATAAAAAACATACGCTGGAGGCGATCGAGCAGGAGATTGAATCTCTGCGCCTGCAGCTGGAAAAGAAAAAGGAGCTGCGTGATTCTCTGAATCAGCAGATCCTGTCGCTCGGGTCTCACGAAACCGGTTCATTGGATAAGATCGCCCTTGTAAGGGAAGCGGAGAGGCTTGAGAAGCTGGTAAGCGAGATCCAGATCGATATACAGCATCTTGATACGCGGATATGGAGGCTCAGGCATCGGGCAGACAGGATTCACCACGATATCGTGTAGGAGTGCCGATTGAGAAAGAAACTCGATTTTGTCCCTATTGTAAAAGGTTTCTCTGAAATAGGAGTCTCTCTGCACAACGTATTTCCTGACTACGATGTGGCTGAAAGGCTGTATGAGGGATATTCCTGGTTTGTGTTGAGGAGTGAGGACCTTGTTGTGATCCATGCAGTTCCACCTGAAGAGGCTATAGGAGAAAAGGGATGGGAACAGTGGTTTGCTTCATCCGATACGGAACCTTCCCATCAGGTGCTGTTCAGGAATAAGCCTGACGCTCCTTTTCATTCGGTGCTCGACACTTCTGAAGTGGAAGAGCCTATTCTTCCCGAAGGGGTCGCTTCAGGCCGATGGTTTGTTGTAAAGCTTGACACCCTGATGGGCAAAGCATTTGCTGATCTTTAGATTGATAGGAGTTTTTCATGGATGTGAGGATAATCGGAATCACGGGAGGTTCCGGGTCGGGTAAATCGACCATTGCCAAAAAGATCAGCGAGGTGGTGAGCGAATTCGTCTTCATCCCTCAGGACAACTACTACCATAGCGCTACCTATATCAGCAACGATAATATTACCGCGTATAACTTCGATCACCCCGACGCATTCGACACGGACCTGCTTGTCGAGCATCTGCATGCTCTGAAGGAGTGGAAGACGATTGAGATGCCGCAGTATGATTTTGTACACCACCGGAGACGGGATGATTATCTTGCAGTTGCACCGAAACCCCTGGTGATCATAGAGGGATTGATGATCCTGCACGACAAGAGGGTGAGGGATCTGATTGATCTCAAGCTTTATGTTGATACTCCTGATGATATCAGATTCATCAGGCGCCTTCAGAGAGATATAAGGGAGAGAGGAAGAACAGTTGATTCGGTGATCACCCAGTACATCGATGTGGCAAGGCCCGGCCATTTCAATTTTATAGAACCTACGAAGGAATATGCAGATATGATCATCCCGGAGGGAGGGCATAATGAGAATGCTCTCATGGTCCTCATTTCTTATGTGAAGGAGATAACGACCTAAGACTCATCTTTTTTTCGTCTCCACCGTTTGAAGAATATGGTGTAGGGATGGAATAGTGTTTTTTTAGACCAGTTTTCTGGGACCGGATCGTATCCGCCGTAAAAAAGGGTGTGGTGGCATCTCAGGATCCTGAAAAATCCGAGGGTGAATCCCTTGAATATTCCATGGGTTCTCACCGCCTTCACCATGAAGGAGCTGCATGATGGATCGTAGATGCATGAAGGTGGCAGATGGGGAGAGATGAAGAAGCGGTAGAAGTGGACGGGGAGGAGAGTTGCCTCTTTCAATCCCTTATGTATCTTGTGTAATATATCACTCACGCGTTGAATATAGACGATAAATGAGAAGGTTTCAAGAAAATGAAATATATGGTGTTTAAGGCTTTGACGAAGAGAGGAGTTTTTGTTATAGTAGGGCGTCTAAGTCTGTAATGCAAGTAACGGAGGAATAAAAATATGGCAGGTCCAATATCAAAGAACGCACGAAGAAGTGGAGCAAAGGTTCTTACAAGCCGCTGGGGCGGAGCTATCAAGATGAAGTCAGTCTTCGAAAACGGTAAGCTCAAGCACGTCGCTTACTGCGAAAAGAGCGGTAACACTGCAAGAAAGCCGAAAGATCTTATGTAGATCGCAACGTGTGTTTTCACACAGATATCCATGCACTCAGCTGCATGGATTTTTTTGTCTTCAGAGACTTTTCAAGACGGAAAAAATGCTTTTTAAATGCATATGATATAAAGATTTACAGTGCATCTAATCCCATATTTACATGAAAAATAGAAAAAGAATTGGAAAAAATGGAGATTTCCTTGTATATTTAAGACTGTATGATGTCCGGTTAAAAGATTATATAGCGAAATACTGCTGTTTCGGCATGTTTTTTCATGACAAAACCAGAATTTTCTGTATCAAATCTTTTTGCCGTGTGTTATAGTTGTTATGTATAATGACTCAATAGAATGTCCATGAGGAGGAAACACGTGAAACGTCTTTCAAGAAGTCTTATCACAGCAATGCTGGTAGCTTTGATCGCGTTCGCTTTCATCGGTTGTCAGACAACAGAGAAAGTAGAAGATATTCCAGCTCCTGCAGCACCCGCAGCTCCGGCACCGGAAGCGCCTGCAGTAGTGGCGGAAGTCCCGGTTGAAGAGGCACCTGCAGTTGTTGAAGAGGCACCTGCAGTCGTAGAAGCACCTGCAGTTGCAGCACCCGCAGCACCCGCACGGAAGGCTCCCACAGCAGATATGGTTGTGAAGAGTAATGACAAGGCTGATGAATTCAACCTGTACATCGCTCACACCAACGATGTTCTCGGTGCCCTTGATGAAGGTATCGGTTACGCGAAACTTGCAACGGGAATTCAGTTTGGTTCTTCACTTACGAACAAGACCATGCTGCTCGACGCCGGTAACGCTGTAAGCGGAACAGCAGAAGTAGAGAAGTTCTACGGAGAACCAGTCGGTGCTCTGATGGCTGCACTCGGATATGATGCAGTTGCACCCGGTCCAGCAGACTTTGCCTACGGAGCAGATTACCTGAAGGCAGCAGCCAAGTTTGCAGCAGAGAACACGAATCTGAAGGTTCTTTCAGCGAACGTACTGAATGCAAAGGGTGAATGGATCTTCCAGCCGTACCAGCTCTATTACTACAACGGATTTGTTGTAGCGGTAATCGGAGCTACTGCACCCCCGGCAGACACAGCAGGACTTTCATTCCTCGATCAGGCTGTCATTGACAATGCACAGTATGCAGTTGATGTAGTAAGAGAAACAGCAGACTTTGTTGTCCTTCTCGGAAACATCGGTAACGCATACGGCGTAGACAATGCAAGCGAACTGATTGCACAGAATGTGAAGGGAATTGACCTTATCATCGACGGAGCAGCAGCAATGGCTCCCGCGAATGGTAAGAAGGTAGGCTCAACAACGATCGTCAATGCCGGTGAAAAACTGAGCAGCGTCGGACTTGTTGAGATCCACGTTAAGAATAGCGAAGCAACACGGATTTCACCTGTACGCATTACAGCGAAAGACGTGAACAGCCCGTCAACATCAGCTCTTGCCAAGGCAATGGGAATCACATACATTCCTGCACAGCCTCAGGTACAGGAGTATGTCGACATGGTCAAGGCTGCATACGAAGCAGGCAAGGCAAAAACTCCTGAAATGAAGCCTGTTGTAAAAGAAGCAGCTCCTGTCGTTGTAGAAAAGGCAGCACCTGCAGTCGTAGAAGCACCTGCAGTTGCAGCACCCGCAGCACCCGCACGGAAGGCTCCCACAGCAGATATGGTTGTGAAGAGTAATGACAAGGCTGATGAATTCAACCTGTACATTGCTCACACCAACGATGTTCTCGGTGCCCTTGATGAAGGTATCGGTTACGCGAAACTTGCAACGGGAATTCAGTTTGGTTCTTCACTTACGAACAAGACCATGCTGCTCGACGCCGGTAACGCTGTAAGCGGAACAGCAGAAGTAGAGAAGTTCTACGGAGAACCAGTCGGTGCTCTGATGGCTGCACTCGGATATGATGCAGTTGCACCCGGTCCAGCAGACTTTGCCTACGGAGCAGATTACCTGAAGGCAGCAGCCAAGTTTGCAGCAGAGAACACGAATCTGAAGGTTCTTTCAGCGAACGTACTGAATGCAAAGGGTGAATGGATCTTCCAGCCGTACCAGCTCTATTACTACAACGGATTTGTTGTAGCGGTAATCGGAGCTACTGCACCCCCGGCAGACACAGCAGGACTTTCATTCCTCGATCAGGCTGTCATTGACAATGCACAGTATGCAGTTGATGTAGTAAGAGAAACAGCAGACTTTGTTGTCCTTCTCGGAAACATCGGTAACGCATACGGCGTAGACAATGCAAGCGAACTGATTGCACAGAATGTGAAGGGAATTGACCTTATCATCGACGGAGCAGCAGCAATGGCTCCCGCGAATGGTAAGAAGGTAGGCTCAACAACGATCGTCAATGCCGGTGAAAAACTGAGCAGCGTCGGACTTGTTGAGATCCACGTTAAGAATAGCGAAGCAACACGGATTTCACCTGTACGCATTACAGCGAAAGACGTGAACAGCCCGTCAACATCAGCTCTTGCCAAGGCAATGGGAATCACATACATTCCTGCACAGCCTCAGGTACAGGAGTATGTCGACATGGTCAAGGCTGCATACGAAGCAGGCAAGGCAAAAACTCCTGAAGTAAAAGCAATGGTAGAAACCAAGGTTGAAACCAAGGCTGCACCGAAGGCTGAAGCAAAGGCTGAAGTAAAGGCTGCTCCCGCAGCTGCAGCTCCTGCCGCTAAGGAAGAAGTTCCTGCCGACGTGATTGTGAAGACTGATGGTGATTCGAAGAATTTCGATCTCTTCATCGTCCACACCAATGACGTCCACGGTAGAATTGAACCCACTGATGATATCGTTGGATATTCAAGACTCGCCACCCTTGTGAAGATGGGTCAGAGTGTGACGGATAAGACTCTCGTGCTTGATGCAGGTGATGTCCTCCACGGAACACTTCTCACCAACATGTTCGAAGGTGAAACTTCAGCAGTGTGTCTCGACCTCGTCGGATACGATGCAGTTGCACCGGGTAACCATGACTTCAACTACGGTGCTGACAGACTGATTGAAGGCGCTAAACTTGCTGCAGAATATTCTGATATCAAGGTTCTTTCAGCGAACGTCCTGAATGCAAAGGGTGAGTGGGTATTCCAGCCCTACCAGATCTACTCCTTCGACGGTTTCGAAGTCGCTGTAGTCGGTCTTACCACTCCTGACACTCAGACAAAGACACATCCGAAGAATGTAGAAGGTCTCTCCTTCGTTTCCAAGGCTGTTGTTCAGAATGCTCAGGCTGCTATTGATTACATGAATACGAGAGCTGACTATGTCATCGTTCTCGGTCACATCGGTAACGATGCAGATTCAGTTGTAACCAGCAAGGAAATTGTAGAGAATATCAAGGGTATCGACCTCTTCATTGATGGTCACAGCCACGATGTTCTTGAAAACGGCATGATGGTCGGAGACACTCTGATCGTTCAGGCTGGCGAGTATATGGAGTATGTCGGACTTGTCGATGTACAGGTAAGAAACGGTAAGGCTGTCGGTGAACAGGCGTACCTGATCTCCGGTGCACAGGTTTCCGATCCTTCAACAAGCGAACTTGCCAAGATGGTCGGTATCACAGAAGTCAAGGAAGATCCTGTAGTAGCAGGTTATGTTGCTTCACAGCAGGCTAAGATCGAAAAGATTACCAGCGAAGTTGTTGCTTCCACTCCAGTTGCACTTGAGGGTGAAAGAGCGATGGTCAGAACAAGACCTACCAACCTCGGTAATATGATCGCTGATGCGATGATCGAAGCAACCGATGCAGATGTCGCCCTCACAAACGGTGGCGGTATCAGAGCAAGCATCGCTGCAGGCGATGTCACCAGAGGTGATATCATCACAGTACTTCCGTTCAACAATGTTGCTATCGTAGTTGAAGTAACAGGACAGGATATCTACGACGCCCTCGAATGGGGTTACTCGAAGCTTCCTGATACAAACGGTGGATTCCCGCAGACAGCAGGTATGAGAATCGTATACAGCCGCTTCTCAGATCCTGGCAGCAGAATCAAGAGAGTCCTGATTGACGGTAAGAGCATTGATAAGGATGCAACTTACACCCTCGTCACTAACGACTTCCTCGCTGCTGGCGGTGATGGCTACACAATGCTTGACAAGCCTGTGACCATGTATGGTAAGGGACTCGATGAGATCTTTACTGACTACCTGGTTAGCCACTTCGGTAAGTAAGAGAACACATGTTCAACATTCCTGGCCACCCTGCAAAGGGTGGCCAGTTCTTTGATATGATAGGCATGTCATCATTTCAGGGTGAAGGTCCCAAAGGGAATAGTTGGTAACGCACTCGATATAAATTTGCAGGTTTTCAATCATGAAATGCAGCGTTAAAGTTGCATACATCATGAGAAGAAAGAACATAAATACACACAAAAAATGGACACCCTTTCAGTATAAGGATGTCCATGTCTCATAGAAGAGGAATGATGTATGTTAGTTTTTTTCTACGAGGATCCAGTCTGCTGAATGCCCTTTTCCTTCTCCATGGCAAGGAGGGAATCTCTTTCCGGGTACCATGCTCAGTTGCCTTTTTTCATGTTCTGTGCATTGGTAGGTTCCCGGGATCTCACAGGTGTTCCCCGTGTGAGCGATCACTGTATCTTCATCAATATCGGATTCAGTGGCATCAGTCACAGGTATGCCTGTTCCAGTTTTTAAAAGCCTGAAGGTTCTCATCCAGAGAAGGATAAGAAAACCAATGGGGCCAAGGACAATGATAAAGGTCACCGTCCTTTTTGTTGCTGTCGCTTCTCCGATAGAAAGGAGCATTACCAGGATGATCATGGCGAGCACCACAGCTATCGAGATGAGCAGGGCGTTCCGTAAGCTGTTTGTTGTATTCATAGTACCTCCAGTCGTGTAAAGTCACGAGAGGAAGTATTGTGCGATAGGATTTCCGAGCAGGGGCAAGACTCCCTCTCACCCCTATTTTACTACACTATGGTTGAAACTACAAATGATTGCAGAAGGGAGTCAAATCGGGCATTGAAGGGTGTTGAAGAGTCATATTGAGCCTATGTGTGCGTGCTTGCACAGGGTTTCGAGCCTTCAATATTCGTAGCTCTCCTGCCTTTCACTTTATTGAGAAAGTATTGATGTACCCTCAGGTCGTCAGTCAGTTCGGGGTGGAATGCTGCGACAAGAATATGAGAGTTCTCAGCAGCGACTATCTTCCCGTTCACCACTGCAAGGGGACGTGCACCTTCCTCACAGGAAATTATGTAGGGAGCCCTGATGAATCTCATAGGTATTGCACCTATTCCTTTGAAATCAGAAACTGTTTGGAAACTATCTATCTGCCGACCATAGCCATTACGTCTGACCATGATGGAGATGCCTCCCAATGTCGCTGTATCCTCTCCCTCGATCGTGTCAGCAAGGAGTATAAGACCTGCACAGGTGCCGAACACAGGGAGCCCCTGTTCGATCTTTTCCTTCAGAGGATATAAGAGGTCTCTGGACTTCAGAAGTCTGCTTACGACCGTTGATTCCCCTCCTGGAAGGATGAGAGCATCCATGGCCGAATCAAGATGAGGCAGCTGCCTTATTTCAAAACTGTTAACACCAAGTCTATCTAGGGCTTTTCTATGTTCTTCAAACGCTCCCTGCAGGGCCAGCACACCTATGTTCACAGTCCTCTCTCCGCCATCAAAACCCTGATTTCCTCTTCATTTATCCCTACCATTGCTTCACCCAATCCTTCAGATAACTCAGCAAGGAGAGCTGCATCCTTATAGTTTGTTACCGCTTCCACGATTGAGCGGGCCCGCTTCGCAGGATTTCCTGATTTGAATATTCCCGAACCGACAAAGACACCTTCAGCTCCGAGGTGCATCATGAGAGCGGCATCGGCAGGTGTCGCGACTCCTCCGGCTGCGAAGTTCACAACAGGCAGACGGTCATCAGATGCTGTCTGAAAGAGAAGATCATAGGGAACCTGCAGTTCCTTGGCAAACTCATACAGTTCGTCCTCCCTCATACTCGCTGCCTTCCGTATCTGCCTTTGAATCTTTCTCATATGTCGGACAGCCTGTATGATATCGCCTGTACCCGGTTCTCCCTTCGTTCGTATCATACTCGCTCCTTCAGATATCCTTCTGAGAGCTTCACCTAGGTCCTTTGCACCACAGACGAAAGGGACACGGAAGGAACGCTTATTGATATGGTAGATATCATCGGCGGGGGAGAGGACTTCGCTTTCATCTATATAGTCTATCCCGATAGCCTCGAGTATCTTGGCCTCTGTGATATGTCCGATTCTCACCTTGGCCATCACCGGGATTGAGACCGCTTCCTGAATACCTCGGATCATCCCGGGATCACTCATTCTCGAGACTCCCCCTGCCGCTCTGATATCTGCAGGGATTCGTTCAAGGGCCATCACGGCACATGCTCCTGCATCTTCTGCGATTTTCGCCTGATCCGGTGTCGTTACATCCATGATCACTCCACCCTTCAGCATCTGAGCAAGGTTCTTATTCAATTCATACTGTTCAGTGTTCATTTCTACACCTCCGTGATCAACCTACGTCTCTTCTGGTTGTTTTAAAAGTGTCAATAAGAAAGGAATATATGGTACCAGATATGGCTGAAACCAATGAAGTGGAGGCTATCTCTGCCGCCACTCAGAGACGGTAGTCTTGCTCTCTGCCCGTTTCATGATTAGAATGTGTTATATCTGATATGGTGAAAGTGTTCAGATCGATTATGGGTTATGGTACCAGATAGAGGTGGAGTGTGAAAAATAATTTTGAGGCTGCAAGGCAACCGGGTAAAAATCTCTATGAACAGGTGTGTGAAAAGATAAGGGATGAGATCATCTCGGGACAGTATGAGGCCGGTGACAGGATTCCATCGAAACGTTCTCTGGCCGAGTCTCTTCAGTGTTCACTGAATACCGTTCAGACCGCATACGCACAGCTTGTGGATGAAGGATACCTGAGAGTCAGAGAAAAGAGCGGCTTCTTTGTCGCAGATCTCGAGGGAATTCTTACTGGAGGATTACAGAGTACTGCTGTTGTTCTTCCCGAAGAGAAGGTCTCTCCCTATCTCTATGACTTCTCATACCAGGGGATAGATGAAACTTCATTTCCTCTCACTCTGTGGCGCCGCCTGAGCCGTGAGGCTATGAGTGGAGTGTTTCTGTCATCATCTGATGCAAACGGGAGTTATGAACTGCGTTCAAGCATCGCGAAATATCTGAGACTGTCGAGAGGGGTGCAGTGTTCTCCTTCACAGGTGCTGATCAGTTCGGGTTCGGAATATCTTCTGCAGCTTCTTATACAGCTCCTTGATTCTGATACGATCTATGCGATAGAGAATCCGGGTTATGAGAAACTGAGCCAGCTGTTCAGGAGCAACAGGGTAACCTACAGACCTATCGATGTGGATGGGCAGGGAGTTATCTTAAAGCAGCTTATTTCGAGTGATGCCGATGTGGTCTGCATCACCCCCTCCCACCAGTTTCCCACAGGCTCGATCATGCCGGTGGGGCGACGATTACAGCTCCTCTCCTGGGCGCAGCAGAGTGATCGACGGTATATCATAGAGGATGATTATGACAGTGAATTTCGTTACGCGGGAAAACCGATTCCCTCCCTTCAGGGACTCGATCAGAGCGGGCGTGTGATCTATCTCGGGTCATTCTCAAAGTCTCTCTTTCCATCTCTCAGGGTGAGCTATCTGGTACTTCCTGAACATCTCTGCCACCGTTATGACGAACTCCTCAGCTTCTACATGTGCCCGGTACCTCTTCAGATTCAAAAGACTCTCGCACGTTTTCTTTCAGGAGGCCACTTCGACAGGCACCTGAACAGGATGAGAAAGATATACAAGGGAAAGAGGGAAGTGCTGGTCACCTTCTTGAGGGAATCATTCCCTGAGAGCACCATAGAAGGTGCACCTGCAGGGGGGCATCTTGTCATACGGATGAAGAGTGGCAAGAGTGAAGACGAGCTGGTACAGGCAGCTGAAAAAGCAGGGGTGAAAGTCTATGGTCTCTCCCTGTTTTATTCCCGTCAGACAAAGGTGCAGGAAGGCCCTTCCATTCTCCTCGGGTATGCCTCACTCTCCATCGGTCAGATAGAAGAAGGAGTGGCCCTTCTCAGAAGGGCCTGGAAATGAGAGGCCGTTGTGTGTTGAAAAAGCGGGAGATATTTCCTGAGAATGGTCTTATTCTATCTTCTGTTTCGCTTCGGCAATGACATGGTCGGGAAGGTCGAGAAGTTCGCTGTTATCCATTGAGGTGCCGCTTCTTTCGATGAGTATCATCTTGGTTCCCGGTTTCATGATCGTTGTGTGCCACACTCCGCTCGAAATCGTGTAGACAGTTCCTTCAGCCATGTTCAGGTATTCTGCACCTTCGTTCTTTTCGTCATAGGCGATAAGCGTACATGAACCGTGAAGAAGGACGAAGGATTCATCGGTCTTGTTATGCTTCTCAAGAGTCTTGAGTGTCGAGATATCGTTTGCAACCTTGTAGTTCTTGATCCCGATCACCCAATCACCTTCATCATACACGAGAGATAATCCCTCTCCTTCATACTGTTTCTGTGCAATCATGATGCTTTCCTCCTATCCTTTGACAGCACCTGCTGTCATTCCTGAAATTAGTTGTTTCTGTATAAAGAAGAAGAGAATGATGACCGGAAGGGCGCTCAGTACACCTCCTGCCGTCAGCAGTCCCCATTCTATCGAGAATTCACCGATCATGTTCTGGAGAGCGATCGGGATCGTCCGTACCTTGCTGCTTGTAAGAATCGCAGCGTAGAGGTATTCGTTCCATGCGGTGATGAAGATATAGATTCCGGTGCTCATGATTCCGGGCATAGCTACCGGTAGAACGACGCGGTACATTGCTCCAATGCGGGAGCAGCCGTCTATCTGTGCTGCCTTGTCGAGTTCAAGAGGGATAGCGTTGAAGAAGCTGGTCAGCATCCAGGTAGAGAACGGGATGGTGAAGGTCGAGTATGCCGCTATCAGGGCGATATGTTTGTCCATGAAACCTATCTGTTTCATCATGACGAAAAGCGGGACTATGAGGAGCATGATAGGGAACATGTTGATCACCAGAAACTGCATCAGCAGTGGACTTCTTCCTTTGAACTTGAAACGGGAGAAGCTGTAGCTTGCCGGTACCGTGATCCCGAGTCCCAGAAGCGCTGTGAACAGTGCGACGATCAGTGAATCATAGATGTTCTTGGTGAAATTGAGTTTCGTGAACAGTCTTGTGTAGTTCTCTGTTGTCGGATGCTCGGGAAAGAATCGGAAATCGGGTCGGTAGAGTTCCGTCTCAGGTGTGATGGATGATATGAATGTCCAGATGTAGGGTCCGATGGCGAAAAGGACGATGATCAGGACTGGGAGGTAGGTTCCCGCTATTTTTCTTGTTCTGCTTATGTGTGCCATGTTCACGCCTCCTGTGATTTAAGAATGCTGCGGACATAGCCAGTGACTATGATCATGAGAAGCACTGTCAGAAGGACTGCCAGTGTACTTGAGTACCCGAAATCCATTCCCTTGTATGCTTTCACATAGGAGTAGACGGGAAGTGTATGAGTTGAGTAGCCAGGTCCTCCGCCGGTCATGATAAGGATGACATCGAGTGAGTTTGCCACCCATATCGTTCTCAAGAGTACCGTGGTGAGAATGACAGGTTTCAGCATCGGGACGGTGACTCTGAAGAACTGCTGACCTTTCGTTGCCCCGTCGATTTCTGCTGCTTCATACAGTTCTGAAGGGATTGCCTGAAGTCCGGCAAGGAGCATGATGGCGAAGAAGGGGAAGCCCTGCCAGATAAGTGCGACAATGATGGAACCCATCGCTGTCGAAGACTGGGCAAGGAAGGGGATGAATTCCTTGATCAGACCCGCTTTTGAAAGGATCTGATTGATCAGACCATAGTTGCCGTCATACATCCACCGCCACATCAGTGCGGTGATGACGCTTGGCGTCACCCATGGTATGAGGATGAGGGATCTCGCAATTCCCCGTCCTATGAAATCTCTATTCAGCAGAAGGGCCGTGCCGAGTCCGAGAAGAAACTGAAATACTATGATACTCACAATCCAGATAAAGGTATTTGCGAGGGAAGACCAGAACAGCGGATCAGTAAAAGCGGTCACATAGTTTGCGAATCCTATAAGTCCCTTATCCTGCGGTTTGTAGAGGATATATTGAGAGAAGCTATAGGTGATGGTCCGGAACATCGGGAGAAATATGATAGCTACGGTGATGGCCAGTGCGGGGGTAATCAGAGCGTAGGGGAGCATGTCTCTCTTTTTCTGAATGGTTGGGTGTCCCATGATCGTCTCCTGTAATCGTGATGCGGTACCCTGTGATAGACAGGGGGGAGCAGCTGCTTCCCCCCTGATGGTGTACCGTATCGGTTTCTATTTGGCGAAATGGTCTTCGATCGCCTGCATCATTTCTGCGCTGGTGATCTTGCCTTCGAAGGCCTGCTGCATGAGAGCGGGCCAGAGTGATTCGACGAATTCGCTCACTCCCGGGTGTGCGGGGAGAACGCCTGCGAAGTCTGCGCTGTCGGTGGTGGCTTTCAGGAAGCGGTCTGCATCAGCTGAGGCATTGCTCTTGTTGATGGAAACCTGTCCGCTTGATTTCTGCCAGACGGCATTGTTTTCAGCTTCTGCAAGGAAGGATGCCCACTTGAATGCTGCATCGGGTACTTCGGTTGCTGCGAATACAGCATTCTCTTCGTCACCGAAGGATGTCCAGGACCCCATGGTTCCCTTGGGAACAGGAGCTGCGCTCAGTTTGTCGCCTAGTACAGCTTCAAGATCTTTGGCACTGCCGAGGTGGTGGATGGTCATGGCTGTCTTTCCACTCTTCATGTTTGCGATGATTTCCTGGAAACCGTCACTTGGTGTGGTCGGAGGACTGACTTTGTACTTTCTGTAAAGATCAATGAACCACTGGTTTGCCGCAATGGCTTCAGGAGTTGTCAGACCGCTGTTTCCGTTTTCATCAAAGAACTGTGCTCCGCTGGAGAGTACGAAAGTTCCCCACCAGTCGTGGCCGCCGCGTGCTCCGCGGATACCGAAACCGTAGACATCGGTCACTCCGTCACCGTTTGTGTCCCGAGTCAGCTTCTGTGCGACATCAAGGAATTCAGCACGGGTGGTCGGTACTTTCAGACCGAGTTCGTCGAACATGTCGGTACGGTAGTAGAGATAGAGGATAACCATCTGGAGAGGCATATAGTACTGATGACCGTCCGAGTACTTGGTGAGTTCCCAGATCTTGTCGTATACATCATCCTTTCCATCCCAGGCAGCGATATAATCGTCGAGGGGGAGGAGTGCTCCCATGTCTACCAGCTGGGGCTGCCACCACAGTTTCACCTGAGCTACATCTGGCGGATAGCCTCCGGCGATCGCGGTGAGAAGTTTCTGGTTGTAAGAATCCCAGCTGATTCTCTCTGCCTCGATCTCGATTCCCGGGTTCTCTGCTTCGAACTTCTCGATCAGCGGATTGAGTGCTGTTTCGGGGTTATCGAAGTGATACCAGAATTTAACGACCTGCGTTTCCTCGGCCTTCTCCTGTGCACCCTGTGCAAAGACGAATGAACCGGCTGTGAGCAGGATCAAAGTTATAGCGATAACTTTTCTCATAACGTTCCTCCTTGTTATTTCTCCTTCAGGACAAGCCTGACTTGATTAACGATATCTTCAGGTGTGAGATGATACTTCTTCAAAATTTCATCGGGTTCGCCCGATTCTCCGAACGTATCGAGCATACCTACCATGCGCATGGCAGTGGGCTGGCGTTGTGCAAGCACCTCGGAAACAGCTCCTCCCAAACCTCCTAGGACGGTGTGTTCCTCAGCTGTCACCACACACCCGCATTTCGCTGCGGCAGCGACAATCGCTTCGGCATCGATCGGTTTGACTGTGTGAATATTCAGTACTTCTGCTTCGATTCCCTCTTTTTTGAGAGTTCTGGCAGCTTCGAGGGCGAAGGGAACCATCATTCCCATCGCTATGATAGCGACATCACTTCCTTCCCTCATCGTCTTTCCCTTTCCGATGACAAAAGGTTCATCGAAGGAAGTGACGACCTCGGTCGCGACTCTTCCGTACCTGAGGTAGACAGGGCCGTCCATCTCTGCAGCGGCTACCGTAGCATGGTAGGCTTCATTCGCATCACAGGGAACGAGGACGGTCATGCCGGGTATCATCCTCATAAGGGCGACATCCTCGAAAGCCTGATGGGTCGCTCCGTCAGCTCCTACACAGACTCCGCCGTGGCTGGTGGCGATCTTCACATTCGCATGATTGTATGCGCAGTTGACCCTGATGGCCTGGTTGGCTAAGGAGGCGGAGAAGATGGCAAAGGTGCTGGTGAACGGGATCAGACCATCAATGGCCATGCCGGCGGCGGTGCCGATCATATCTGATTCCTTGATACCCATCTGATAGAATCTGTCGGGGAAGTGTTCAGCGAACTTGCCCACCTTGATCGCATCGGTAAGGTCGGCAGTGAGGGCCACTATCCGAGGATCCTTCGCTCCGAGATCTGCCAGAGCGTCTCCGAATGCTTCCCGCATTGATTTATTTCCACTGTACATGATTTACTCCTCCCTTCCGTCGATAGGGAAGTCGGTATAACGTGAGTTCGCTCCGACTGCCTCGAGGGCTTCGGCTGTCTGCTGATCCGACGGAGTCGCTCCATGCCAGGCAGAAAGACCTTCCATGAAAGGCACTCCCTTCGCCATTACCGTAGTCCCTATGATGGCTGTCGGTTTTCCCTTCACCTGAGAAGCCTCATCAAGTGCTTCAAGAAGGGAAGGAATATCGTGTCCGTCGATTTCGACAACGTGCCAGCCGAAGGAGGAGAGGCGGATGCCGAGGGGTTCTATGCCCATCACGTCCTCCACCTTTCCGTCGATCTGAATATTGTTCAGGTTGATGAAGGCGCATACATTATCGAGTTTGTAATGGGAAGCGGTCATGAAGGATTCCCATACCTGTCCCTCCTGAAGTTCGCCGTCACCGAGGACGATATAGACTCGTCCTTCAGATTTTCGTGCTTTCATGGAGAGTGCGATACCGTTTCCAACCGGAAATCCCTGTCCGAGGGGACCGCTGGAGGTTTCGACGAAGGCTGGCATTGCCTTACGGGAGGGATGTCCCTGTAATCGCGAACCCATCTGTCTGTGGGTAGCAAGTTCTTCAAGGGGGATCATCCCGCACCTGGCAAGGGCTGCATACCAGACAGCGCAGGTATGACCGTTGGAAAGGATCATCCGGTCCCTGTCGGGATCATCGCTTCGCTCCGTATCATATTCGAATGTCCACCCATAAAGGGCTGCCATGTAATCGGCAAGACCGAGAGCTCCGCCGATATGTCCGCTTCCTGCATGGCTGATCATACGGATGGTATCCCGTCTGAGCTGCTGTGCAAGATCCTGAAGTTTCTGCAGGTCAGCTTTTCCCTGCATCCGTTTCTGTTTCATATTCCTCCCCGTAGGTCCTTCTCTTTCTGTTATGTTTTCGGCTTCTTCAGGCCGACTCTTCTCTCTATGGAGTTATCCATATGAACACTCATAGCAAGTGATGCCGCTTCGGGATCCTTCTGTTCGATCGATTCCACGATTGCCAGGTGTTCATCAAGCGAGTGTTTCTTCACGATCTCATATTCTTCTACAAAATCTTTGTTCATCGAAATGATTTCAGGTGTGATCAATGTGATCAGCGATTCGAGAACGGTATTCCCGGCAGCCTTTGCTATGGCAAGGTGGAAGAGGTGGTCCTCTTCCAGAGTCGTCTGCCCTGCACGGTAGGCCTGTTCGAAATTCCTGTGGGCCTGAACGATCTCCGCTATATCCTTTTCAGTCCCCCGTATCGCTGCAAGACGGGCTGCCTCTATTTCCAGCGGCTTTCTGGTTTCCATCAGGTCGGCGATCTCATGAGCCTTGAACCGGAGGATATTGTTGATGATCGATTCGAGGGTTATCGACTTGATAGGTGATACATAGATTCCCTTCTGAGGGACGATGGTGAGAACGCCGTAGTGTTCAAGGCGCTGCAGTGCGATGCGGACATATCCTCTGGTGGTGTTCAGCTCTTCAGCTAGAACCCTCTCGGAAGGCATTCTGCTTCCGCTCGAGATTGCACCCTTGTGAATCATATCCTGAATTTTTCTGAGTATCCGATCGACCGGATGCTCTTTCTGTTCACCCATTACCCCTCCACACGAACTGGTTAACCAGTAACCAAAAGAAGTGTATCACTGGTTAACCAGATACGCAAGGAAAATTTTTACAGAGGAAAAACGGAGAGAAATATGGAAAATCAGTGAAAGAAAAGAGAAGAAGGAGGAGAGAAACAAGGGTCCCAGGACCAATAGGATTGGGATAAAGATCTCATTTTGTGTATAAAGATCCCTTCTCCAAGCTTTATTTTTCATGCTACATTACCTCAAAAGGTGGAAAGGGGTGGTATGGATCACGGTTCAATAGATAGTAGAACGGGATTTGCTCAGGTGGCATTTGCTCATGTCCTATGGGGAATTCTTCCCCTGTACTGGAGTCTTCTCAATCATGTGCCTTCCATTGAAGTTATGATGAACAGAATACTCTGGACGGGTCTGTTCAGTGCAGGTTATTTCCTCCTGAAAGGGAAAAATCCGATCAGGATCGCGCTTGAGACTTTCAGGACAAGCCGAGTGTGGCTCCTTGTCGCCAGTGCCCTTTTCATTGCTTTGAACTGGATTGTTTTTCTCTACACCATTTCATTAGGACACCTGCTGCAGGCCAGTATGGCCTATTTCATCTCGCCGCTTCTTCTCGTGCTGTTCGCTATGATCTTTTTCAAGGAAAAGATGGGAAAACTTCAGGCTGTCGCACTGTCCCTCTGCCTCATCGGTGTTGTGTATACCGGGGTGATGGGAGGGGAGATTCCCTACTTTTCACTGATCATTGCTCTCACCTTTGCAGCCTACACGATATGCAAAAAAGCGCTCCGTCTTGACGGTATCCAGGCACTCCTCATGGACGGCCTGATCATTATGCCGGTTTCGCTGAGTTTTGTTACGTACCTGCTGGTAACAGGGCAAAGTTCCTATTCGCTGAATGATATACCGACCACCTCGCTGCTCATACTGGGGGGCATAGTGACGATTATTCCTCTCGTCCTCTATATCAGGGGGAACATGAGCGTATCGGCAACGACAGTAGGATTCCTTCAGTTCATTCTTCCTGTCATGGCTTTCCTCCTCGGTATTTTCGTCTTTGATGAACCCTTCAAGGTTCATGATGCGATCACCTTCTCCTGTATCCTTGCAGGGGTCACTCTCTACCTCATTTCCCTGAGAAAGAAGACGGTACTGAAAGAGCTTCCCGTATAATTTCGGAGATTCCTTCTTTTGTTCTTGCCTTTACCCTAACGTTACAATATAATAAACGTTACAAAGAGTGTAACGTAAGGAGGGAGTATATGGGTTCAGAAGAGAGAAAGGTGATTCTTCTTGATACGGATGAGAAACTGAAAATATTCTCCTTCCCTCTGCGTCAAAGGATTCTCAGGACCATGAAAGTTGCCGGTGTTCCTCTCACCTCCAAGAGGGTAGCTGATATGCTTGGTATCTCTCCTTCCTCGGCAAGGCATCACCTGATGAAACTCCAGGGACTGGGTTTGGTTGAGCATGATCACTATGAAATGATCAATGGGATACAGGCAGACTACCTGAGGACGGTGGATGCTTCGGTGTCGATAGGGGTTCAGGTGGATGATTCTCTGTATAACCAGCGAGAACAGACAACGCGTCAGGTTGTTGCAGATATCATACACCGATTCTTTGCCGCGCTTCCGCGCCTGAGAAACGTAAAGAAGCATGATCCTTCCCTTTTCAACGGCGACCTTCTTACAGGAATCGTCCATCTCAGCGAACCGGATGCGAAGAAGTTCAATTACATGGTGAGAGATTTTCTTGATGCCCATGAATCGCCGGCAAGTGACAAAGACAAAGCATGGGAATTCGCATTTCTCATGTATGAAACAAAGGAGTGACCTATGAGCATGTTCCGTGCCGGTTTTATCATGGTCCTCGATTTCTTCGCTCTTGGAATCACATTGCCCATGATGAATGTGGTCCTTCTTTCAAAGGGGCTTACACTCAGTACCCTCGCCCTTTTCATGGCATTGTACAGTGGAATCATAGTCGCTACGGAAATTCCGAGCGGTTACCTTAGTGACAGGATTGGAAGAATTCCGATGTATCTCATTGCAAAACTGCTCACCTTCTTCGGCATGGTGACGGTATTTGTCTCACACTCTCTGTTCTTCATGTTTGGAGCAGCCGTCCTGCTCTCTCTTGCCCGTTCCTGTTCCTCCGGCTCCTTTGAAGCTGTCGTGGTTGACTGGCATAAGGAAACATACGGTACAGAGAAGATGCATCAGATTACAACTATGATGTCCGTCTGGGAAACTCTCGGGTTATCATCAGGAGCGCTTGCTTCAGGATTTGTTGCCCGAATCTTTACCCATCTGCATATCGGAAGTGACGGTAGGGCAGGGGTGTTTCTCATCAGCGCTCTCATGCAGGTGGTGATTATCATATTGACAGTACAGCTGCGAAAAACGCTATCGGATGATCAAATAACAGGGAGCGATCAGATTTCAGTGAAGCAGCTCCTTTCCATAGCGGGAGAGAAGAGTTTCGCCTCCATTCTCATTCTGATCTTTGCCCTCGGAATTATCCTCTCTTCCATCGAGTTGTACTGGCAGCCTGTCCTGCTTCAGATGATACCTGGTGATGATCTGGGTTCGATCCTCCTCGGTATCGTTGCCTTCATAGGGTTCATGGGAGCCCTGGTCGGCTCGCTCCTTGCCGGAAAGCTGATCGGGAGGTGGAAAAAGGGGACGTCATTTATCTTTGTCCTGCTGAGGCTTCTTCTGGCGCTCTCCTTCGTCCTGCTTGCACTCACCCATACCGAGCTGGGCTTCTTCGGCCTCTATGCATTATTCTATATCTTCGTGGCAATGTCCGGAGTCGTCTCTGGAACTATCGTCAATACGAGGATCCCTTCCGCACTGAGATCTTCTCTGCTCTCAACCGCATCATTCGCCCTTCAGATAGGGGGACTCGCGGCCACTCTGTTCGCCTCTGCCTGGCTTTCAGGCGGTAAGAGGAGTATACGCTCTCTCTGGATTATTTATGCCGTACTCTCCGTATGTGCTCTCATCCCTTTCTTCATTCACGAAATCAGGGGCAAAGGGTATCGGGAAGAGGTTACATTGAAAGAAAACGAATAGTCTTCATTCCTGTGCACTATCGGGCAATGGGACTATCTCAGTGATCGTATATTTTCCAGATAGCGAATGTTCATTATCAACCGTGCAATCTTTACTGAAAATAAGAAGTTTTCAGTAAAAAACGTAGCAGTGTCGATACACAGAGGTTAGTATAGGAAAAGGTGCTCTTGCATAGATGAGCCGGGTACGTGAAATAGAGCATTCACAATCATAGAAAAATGAGAGGTATTGGTATGGAACGAGTAGGAGTCATCGGAGCCGGTGCAATGGGGAAGGGGATTGCCGCCAATCTCAGAAAAGCAGGATATGAAGTCATAGCCTATAAGCGAGTCATAGATGAAAAGGATGCGAAGATCAGCTACCTGAGAGAGCATGAGGTGGAAATCACGGATACATTGAATGATATCTTCACCTCTTCTGATATCCTGATCACCTGCCTCTCAGACTCTCCCACGCTCGAAAGCGTCATCATCGGAGAGGGGGGCCTCCTTTC
This sequence comes from Sphaerochaetaceae bacterium, assembly GCA_963677695.2. Classification (GTDB taxonomy): domain Bacteria; phylum Spirochaetota; class Spirochaetia; order Sphaerochaetales; family Sphaerochaetaceae; genus SABI01. The sequence continues at coordinate 1,901,040 of CAXXUJ010000001.1, forward strand.
CTGTGCCGACCGTAAGGTATCCGTTCTTCTTGACTTCACTACCGCTTTGCCTGAATCCACAAGGAAAGTGGCTGCACTGCTCGAGAAAGCTGGAATCAGCATGCTCGATACTCCCATGACCAGGGGACCGAAGGAAGCTGAAGCCGGTACGATAAATCTCGTGGTTGGAGGTGATGAAGAACTCTACAATAAGTATCTCCCTCTCCTTGAAATTACTGCTGAAAATATTTTCTATGCAGGGCCTGTAGGCGCGGGACATACAACCAAATTAGTAAATAATTTCCTTGCGATGCTCAACAGAGCTGCCTCCTCCACCGCCGCACTTCTTATTCAAGAACAGGGGATAGACCTTGAAGCCTTTAGGGACTTCATCACGGTATCGGGCGGAAACAGCAAGAGTTTCCAGGGGATCATGAAAAGTCTCATCAATGACGACTTCTCACTCAGTTTCGCTCTGAAACTCGCTACAAAGGATCTGAGGTACAATAGAGTACTGTTCGGAGACTCTCCGAATGAACTTCTCGATGTCACCCTGAAGCAGTTCGGTGAAGCGGAAAAGGCCGGGTATGGAGAGCAGGACACGAATGCGATCTACCATCACCTTAAAAGCGGTTACAGCTCGAAGAGCTGAGGAAACCGGGTAGACATTTCCTTTGCTGCCTGACAGAAATCTTTCTGTTCAGGCAGGCATGATACGTACCATACCAGTGTGATCATACGAACTGTTCAGTAAAGCGAGGTTTGAAGCGATCTTAGTAAAAACCTCAGTACAGCAGTAATTATGAGATAAATTCAGTAACTTAGTACTACGCCCCTCTCAGTAGAGTATTCACATTCCTTGCCATCCGATTCTCGCATGGCCGACAACTCTCCTCACAATCAAATGTATAATTATTTAAAACACCTTGAAATTTGCACAAAATCACCGTATAAATATACGACGTTTGAATTGTTTCAAATACTGAAAAACATATGGAGGAAAATGTGAAAAAGCTAGTACTTGTAATGCTTATTATGATGATGACGTTCTCTCTTGCCGCAACCGGACAGGCAGAGACTTCCGGTGCAGATTACCCTAAAGGTGCAATCACGATGGTGGTTCCCTACGGTGCAGGTGGTACAACCGACGTGACCGGACGAAAGTTCGCTGTGGCTCTTCAGAAGCAGCTCGGTGTGCCTGTAACAGTACAGAACGTATCAGGAGCTTCAGGCTCTGTCGGTGCAAAGGCTGTACTCGATGCAAAACCGGATGGATACACTATCCACTACACTGCAGACTCTCTCGGTACTCAGCAGGTCATGGGTATCAGCAATATGAGTTATGATGATTTTACTCCTATCATGGCTGTCGTGAATGACCCGAAAGTTATCGTTGTAAAAGGCGATTCCAAGTATCAGACTCTGGAAGACCTTCTCAATGACATGAAGGCTAATCCCGGAAAGGTTAAAATGTCCTACACAGGTCCCGGCGGCTCTGGTCATGTTCAGGCCCTCATTTTCGAAGAACAGGGATATGATATGGCACTGACTGCGTATGCAGGCGGCGGCGACTGTATCATCGCAGTTCTCGGTGACCAGGTCGATTTCACCAACTCGAATTTCTCAACCATCGGTAAGTACCTTGATAGCGGGGATCTGAGACTTCTCGGTATTTCAGCTCTCGACAGACTTCCCGGTTATCCCGAAGTTCCCACCCTTGCAGATGTTGATCCTGCATTCACCGAATACCTCTCAATTCCTTTCACTCCGCTCTCACTGGTCGTGGCCAAGGATGTGGATGCTTCAGTTGTATCCGTTCTCAGAGAAGCCTCTCTTAAAGCAGTGGAAGATCCCGATTGGCTCGCATTTGTTGCGGAGAAGAATCTAGAGGAACTCTACAAGAAGTACCCTGAGACTGACGATATCGTCAATTTCTATGATCAGTGGAAATCGATCGTAACCTATCTTCTCTACGATGCAGGAGCTACAAAGCATGACCCTGCTGAGTTCGGTATTGAAAGGGTCAGTAAATAGTTGTGAAAACACTGATTCTTTCCTTACGCAGGAACAGACACGGATTCGAATCCGTAACCTTCGGTACACTGGGAGTTCTGCTCCTGGTGTACTCGCTCTATTCTCACTATCAGGTGGAAGTAGCATGGAAGCTCTCACCCTATCTGTTCCCTGTGTTCATAGCTGTTCTTCTCATCATCGTTTCGATATCGATGTACCTTCAGGGACGAAAAGGGGAAGAGATCGAAAACACAACTGATAAGGTTCTTTCCAGGCGTGTAGCGGGTTTTGTGGGACTGGTCGTCATCTATTACGTTCTGCTTCCGCTACTGGGGTTCCTGATCACTGATACTGTTCTGCTCTTTATGTTCTTGATGTATCTGGGCGTAAGACCATGGTGGAAGGGAGTGATCCTCTCAGTCTCGCTCACCATTATCATCTATGTAGTCTTTCAGGTACTGCTGAACGTACGACTGCCACAGGGGATCATCTGATGGAATTTATTCATATTCTCACCTATCTTGGTGACCCGCGCTTCATTATGTTCGTGCTGATGGGAGCCCTGTCAGGTCTCTTCGTCGGTTCGATACCTGGTCTCTCAGTCACCATGGCAACTGCCATCCTTGTTTCTATTACCTATACCTGGGCGACAAGCGATGCTCTCGGACTCATCATGGGACTCTATGTGGTAGGAGTGTTCAGCGGAGCCCTTTCTGCAATCCTGATCAATATTCCGGGAGCTCCCTCTTCAGTTGTCACTACCTTCGACGGACATCCGATGGCGAAGAAAGGGGAGGCCCACAAGGCTCTTAGGTTCGCCACGATTTACTCCTTCGTCGGGAGTGTTTTCGGACTGCTCATGCTCTTCCTTCTTGGAAAGCCTATCAGTCACCTTGCTATCAAGTTTCAGCCGATGGATTACTTTCTTCTGGCTGCCTTCGGTCTTTCTGCAGTAGGTTCTCTCACCGGAGAATCTTTCACGAAAGGAATGGTCAGCGTTCTGGCGGGACTCTTTCTTTCCATGATAGGTCTAGATTCAGTGCTCGGTACTCCTCGTCTCACCATGGGGATCTGGAATCTGCAGGCAGGAATTCCGATCGTTCCTGCCCTGGTAGGACTGTTCGGATTCTCTGAAGTCCTGACAGTCATTTCGGAAGGGGACGTGCATGCCCAGATATCAGAGGTGAAGAAGATGTCGATGAAGATGAAGGATATCACGAAGCATTTCCTTCATTCTCTCTATTACAGCACTATCGGAACACTGGTAGGGGCACTTCCCGGTGCCGGCGGCCCTGTTGCTTCCTTCCTTGCCTATTCGGAAGCAAAAAGGATCGTCAAGAATCCTCCGGTACCATTCGGAGAAGGGGCAGAGGAAGGGATCGTTGCATCAGAATCCTCGAATAACGCGTGTATCGGGGGAGCGTTGATTCCTATGCTCACCCTGGCAGTTCCCGGTGATGCAGTCACCGCTATCATTCTTTCGGTATTCTATGTTCACGGACTCCAGCCCGGGCCTATGTTCATTCAGACACAGCCAGAATTCTTCTCTGTCATTCTTGCCGGAGGGTTTGTCGGGTGTATTGCACTGCTGCTCATAGGGTTGTATATAGCACCCCACATGGCCAAGGTCATCTCTGTTCCCAAGAACATACTCCTGCCGGCTGTGACTGTTCTGTGCATTATCGGAGCATATGCCTACAACACCAGGATGTTTGATATCCTGCTCATGATGCTCTTCGGTGTCGCCGGTTACTTCATGCGTAAAAACGGATATTCAGTTGCACCGCTCACCCTCGCTCTCGTGCTCGGTAAAATGATGGATGATAATTTCCGAAGAGCTGTCTCCCTCGCTATATCGGAAGACAACATGCTTATCGCCCTGTTCGGAAGACCTATCACCCTTGTTCTTCTCTTCCTGACCATCATCACTGTCCTCATGAACTTTCCCATCTGGAAACGGCTTAGAAAGCGATAACGATAGTACCTCTCTCCCTTTCAATATAAGGGGAGAGACCTGCGCTGTCTAAGCAGCAAATCCTCTGAAGTCAGTATCTTTTTAAAAGCTATAATCAGTAAAAACCGTTGATTTTTAGTAAAATTATGAAGGATTTACTGCTTTCCGATACCTTCAGACATGAACCGATATTCCGGAAGTCTCCCTGCTGTTTTTACTGAATCGACTGTGGATGTGAGAAATATGTGCAATACCCATCTAATTTCTATGATATGATTGACCATTGAGAGCCGCTTCAGTACGATGTGGCCGAATGGAGGCGTATTATGCAGAAGCTCAACAATTATACCAAGATCGTAGCAACGATCGGACCAGCCAGTGAAGATTACAATTCAGTGAAATCAATCATTGCAGCAGGAGCTAGAGTCGTCAGACTCAATTTCTCCCACGGGGATGCTGCAGAGCATCAGATTCGTGTGGACAGGGCGAGACAGGCTTCACAGGAGCTCAATATTCCCATCGCCATCTTTCAGGACCTTCAGGGTCCTAAAATACGCCTTGGAAAGTTTGAAGATCCGTTCACTGTCAATGCAGGAGACAAGCTGATCATGACTACAGAGAAGTGTGAAGGCTCTCCAGAAAGAGTGAGTATCGACTACCCTTTCCTTCATACCGAAATACACGCAGGGTCAAGAATTCTCATTGATGACGGGTTGATCTCTTTGCGAGTCGATTCAGTGAAAGGACCAGATATTAACTGTACTGTCGTAGAGGGCGGGTTAGTAAAACCGCGTAAGGGAGTAAACCTTCCCGGAGTACCTCTCAAGCACCTCTCTTCCTTCACTTCGAAGGATGAGACCGACCTTTCCTTTGCCTTTGACAACAACCTTGATTTTGTGGCTCTCTCATTTGTCCGTTCCTCCCGTGATGTACATGCACTCAGACAGCTGATGCTCAGCAGGTACGGCAGGGAGATTCCTATCATCAGTAAAATCGAAAAGCCTGAAGCAGTAGATGATATAGAAGACATCATCAGTGAATCGGGAGCAATCATGGTTGCTCGGGGAGATCTCGGTGTAGAGATGTATCCTGAGGAAGTCCCTCTTGCACAGAAGAATATCATACGGGCCTGTCAGGCGACAGGGACTCCGGTTATTACCGCGACCCAGATGCTTGAATCGATGATCACTAATCCCCGTCCGACGAGGGCGGAGACGAATGATGTAGCCAATGCTGTTCTTGATGGTACCAGTGCTGTGATGCTGAGCGGAGAGACCGCTGCCGGCAAGTATCCTCTTCAGGCTGTTCAGACGATGAATCGAATCATCACCTATACTGAAGGAAGCAGTGAATTCAAGAACCTGGTCATCAATCAGGGAGTGAACAAGGGGCATATCAAACTGAGGCAGAAACGATCGGTCACCGATGCTGTAGGGCTTGCCACCAGAGAACTGGCGTTCTCTATCAAGGCATGCAAGATAGCCTGTTTTACCAACTCAGGCTCCACTGCGAGACGCATAGCCAAGTTCAGGCCGGAAACGCCTATCATAGCCTTTTCTCCCATTCCTTCCACAGTGACCAGGCTTGCCCTCTCCTGGGGAGTCTCTCCCGTCCTTATCGATGAAGTAGGTTCTATAGACGAACTGCTGGAGCTCGCACCTGAATATCTGCGAGCACATAACCTCGCCAAGACGGGAGGTCCCATCGTGATCACGGCAGGTGTTCCTGTAGGAGTAGAGGGGAATACGAATATGATCAAAGTTGTGGAGCTGTAATAGAAAAAAGAGAAGGTAGTAAAACGCACAGGATTCACTGCTAGACAGCGCTATTCAGTAAAACCCAGACGGGCTTCAGTCCATGGTGAATCTACTGAAGTCCGTTATTTATGCTCTGTGTTCGGTGTAGGATAGACCGTCAAAGAAGAGGGATTGTATCTCATGCTTGTTCCCGACTCCCTGGAAATCAAATTCCCATACCTCTCCGTTGCTTGGAATCCTTTCATTGTAGACGGGGAGGGTCTGTTCTAAAAGGCCTCTCATGATGCGCATGGCAGCTCCGTGGGAAACAATGAGTATGTGACCGCCATGAGAATTAAGAGAGGAAAAGAAGGAAGTGAGCCTATCAGCAATGTCCTTATAGGATTCCCCATTCTCGGGAGTCCAATGCCATCTCTTGGTTCTTTCGGTCACATACAGAGGGTCTGCTTCTGCTTCAGCATACGTTTTTCCCTGAAATACTCCAAGGTTGTGTTCAGCTATCCGTACATCAAGCAGATAAGGTACTGAAAGTCTATCTCTGAAGGGCTGAGCTGTCTGCTGAGCTCTCAGCAGGGGAGAGCAGTAGATAGCATTAGGACGGTATTCAGCTGCATACCGCTCAGCAATATCTTCAGCATCCTTCTTCCCTTTCTCTGTGAGCGGGTAGTCGTGCTGTCCTGCAAGGATAGTTTTCTTGTTCGCGACACTCTCAGCATGGCGTATGACGTGTATCTTCATGAATCTCTCCCAGGAACCTTTTCTTCCTATGGACGGTACCATCTTCTCAACCACAGATGCAAGAGGCCTTGAGAGTTGCTGTAATGAGTAGTACAGGAGAAAACTGGAAGATACATTCTCAAGAGTTCTGACATAGTATGCAGAAAATGTAGAATTAGTAAAAAACAATGAATAGCAGTAAAATAAGCCAGTAAATAGTAAATAGAAAGTAGTATGTACCCGGAGGAATCAGGTGTGCGAATGCAGTAAATATATTTGAAGATTTAGTACTAGGAGATGATTTCTTCTTCTACTGCCTCATGTTCTCTTCCGGTGAATTCATCCATTGATCTATTGATCCCGAAAAAGCCTGCGACTGTGTCGAAGACGGTGACGGGGAAGAGGCGGAGTATGAAGAGTGTTCTCACAAAGAAGGGGAGAATCACCAGCTTCTTTCTTCTATTCACCGATCTCACGATCGTATCTGCCACATACTCAGGTTTCAGGATAGGAAGGAGGAGGGGAAATCTCGTTTTCACTCCGCTGAACATCCCCGTGTCGATGAAGAAGGGGCAGACGGTTGTTGTGGAAATCCCCGATTTTCTAGTTCCATATTCCATCCTGATTGATTCTGAGAAGCCCACCGCTGCGAATTTACTTGCCGAATAGTCTACTAATCCCTTCACTCCTATCAGTCCGGCAGCGCTTGCGATGGTGACGATCTGTCCATATCTCTTCTTCACCATGTTCGGGAGGAAAGCTTTGGTAACCCAGAAGAGGGAGAGGAGATTCACCCGCATAGTTGCTTCGATCTGCTGATCTGTGGTTTCTAGGAGAGGCTTTCCTGATACGATTCCTGCATTGTTGATGAGGATATCGACTTCTCCGATTTGTTTCTTCACTTCATTAGCTTTTTTATACACTTCATTCCGGTCTGTTATATCACAGGAGAAAGTTGTGATGGTGAGATGATTGTTTATTGCATAGGCTTCAAGGTCGCTGAGAAGGTCCTCGTTTATATCCCACACGATGACGTTATTCCCTCGCTTTGCAAATCGGAGGGCCAGCAGTCTTCCGATCCCGCTTGCTCCTCCCGTGATCAGTACAGTCTTTTCAGTAAGTGTGTGGTTCATGGCAATCCCCTTTTTCCAATCATCGTATGTGATTCAGTGTCTGGTTGTTCTCATTGTTTGAGACAGGATACCATGGATATCTTTCAGTTTGTCAAGAAATTATCTTTTACGGAGCAGTAATATCGATTCTGAAGTACTCAGTACCTGACGGTTCTCAGTCAGTAATACGGGGATTAGAAACTGTACTGTACTTTGAGATAGAACTGATCCATTCCATCTGCCATGCCGAAACTCGTGTAGGGATCCGAAACCACTTCTCCCTCACTGTTTTTCTGCAGACTGAAGAAAAGGTTCGCTCCCAGTTCTATATCAAGTGCATCAACTGCCTGATACGTGAGTGACGGGGAAATGAGAAAGTCTCCAAGTTTTGTGTTCTCATCCGCATCATTGTAATCGGAGGGGAAATTATAAACCGTGGCCAGTGATGCTTTCAGGTAATCGTTGAACAGGGGCAGGGAGAAGGCTGCGACAAGGGTTGAAGCGTACTCTGAGGTCTGTGTGCTAATGAGAGGGCTGAGAAGTATCGTGTAGGCCTGATCGTAGTAATCCAAACTCTGGTCAGGGAGTTGTACGTTGTATGTGTAATCGCTCACTTTTTTAAAGTCCTTTGTTATTTTCTGAGAGAATGCGATGGTTGTCTGCAGTGTGTCAAAGAAGGTGTAGCCGGCACTGAGAACGTAATGGAAGAAGGGGTTGCGTATGGATATATCATCTCCTTCCCAGTCTTCAGTGATGACGAAGGCTGCTTCTCCTCTGAAATCCAGCATGCCGAGCGGCAGGGCAAAGTCTCCCCCTATAATGTGTACCCTGTGGTAGGTGAGATCTATCACCGAAGGAATACCGAAGGTGAACCCTCCTTGTGTGATCTCTTCTGTTGTGATGCTCATATCGGGAACTTCATCCCATCCATAGAAGTAACTGAAGGAGAAGTCGATAGAAGAGAGAAGCACGTTTGCACGGAGTCCTGCTTTGAAACTCTGTGGCGCTGCCTCAGGGTAGGTGAAATTCACTGTAGGACTTCCCAGCTCGGCCGGGATGGACGATTCATAATCAGGGAGAGCGGGAGGTGTGAAGCGGGGTAGGAGCACTCCCTCTAGAATGAGGGTTTCAGAAGGGTAAAAGGTGAATGCCGCTCCGAGTACCGGTAGGGTCCGCTCCTCTCTTTCCTGCTTAGCCATGTTACTGAGATCGCTCATGTCGAGTGGATTGATGGTATCAGTGGGATTGATGCCGTCGGCACGTCCCCAGCTGATGCGCTGGTACCCGACCTTCACGTCGACATTCTCCAGATAAATCGAAAGGGAAAGTTCCTCAGGTTTCAGGGAGTAGAGGTTTTCAAAATTCTCCATATCTGCCAGGTCATCGACACTGAACAGGAGAGAGGTCTTCAGTTCCGTCTGCTCTGTCTCATAATCGATATCGAGACGGAAACGGGAGGAGAGGTCAAGATAATCCTCCCCGCTGTTCCACCAGGCGGGAACAACTATCTCGTTGTCTAATGCTCCGCCTATTGAAAGTCCTGTCCCGGCTGAAAGAGAGAAGAGGGGGAGAAGGAGGAAAAGAATGAAGAGTCCTCTATGTTTCATACTGTCGTCTCCTTCCGGTTAATTGCCGCGCTTGAGGTACTGCTGGGTGAAGTACGAATCGTCAGGAGATGTGTGCATCTCCACGTTGAGAAGGTTCATGATCGTTTTATGGTGTTTCTCCGTATCCTCCACTTCGATGAGAGTAGGTATCCAGGAGCCCTCCATATTGATCACATCCATAATATGCATCTGTTTCACATTGGTACCATTGGTACTGAACATAAAGGCCTGCAGGGGAACCAGCTTCTCCTTGCTGATCTTATACACTGTCCGTGCGTATCCATCTTCGCTGTCAGGGGTAATGGAAGCAGCTTCAATGACATAGCAGGACTCTGAGTCGACTATCTCATCTTCGAATCTCGTATAGGTGAATTCCTCGATATTCTTCCCTTCCATATCACTGTAGGTGATATCGCTTCCCATGAAACTGTCCCCCTTGCCTGATGAGACGATCTTTCTCACCTTGCCAAGTTCTGGAAGGTAGAGCCACATATCGGAATCCCCGTCAGGGGTCTCGATCATAAGAAAACCCGTCCCCTCGATATCTGCAGGAGATCTGAAATGGAGAACGGACCTGCTCAGTCCGTCGCTCTCCTTCGATTTTATGGAGAGCTCTCTCACCCTCTTATTCCCCTTATCGTTTTCAAGGGTCATGATGATATCTGATGAGATATCACTGGCAATGAGGGTATCATTCGCTTTTTCCATGATCTCCTTTCCTGTAAGCCCGTCATCACCGCTGTAGGGGGAGAAATGGAATTCTTCAGGCACCTGTTGAGCCTGACTTGCTGTTTCCTTTTCTCCTGAGCCTCCTGCCCAGAGCAAAAGAGAGGTGATGAGGGAAAAGATGATGATGAGCGTGTATCGTGCGTGTTTCATAGGTGACTCCTTTTGATTATTCCGTTCTTGAAAGGGTTTCTCTTGCCCCTTTTCTGATTGTCTTGTGTAGGGCTGTACGTTTCTCCATGATAGTGAGGATGGCAGGAATGATGGTCAGAGATCCGAGAGAGGAGGTTGCCATGGTGAGAGCGACCATGGCCCCGAGAATTCCTACGCTTGCTAGGCTGGAAAAGATGAGGATAAGGAACCCTGCACCGACTGAGAGTGCATTGTAGACGATCGCCTTTCCTGTGGTCCTGTGGGTATTCCTGATAGCTTCAGCAACATCGATTCCGAAGGTGCGTTCGCTGATGTAGTGCGAAATATAGTGAATCGTATAATCTATCCCGATCCCTATCGCCACGCTTGCTATCAGTACGGTGGCAATATCGAGTGGGAGATCAAGATGTCCCATCAGACCAAAATTGAACAGGATCGTGATGATGATCGGGATGGTGGATATCGCTCCCAGGTAGAGGGATCGGAAGATGAGGGAGGTGATGAGGAGAACAAGGATAAGCGAGACGGTGATGCTGAGCAGCTGGCTTTTAACAATGAGTTCACTGAGGACCGACATTGCTGTGATACGTCCGGTGGGGGTGATCGTGATTCCCTCCAGATCGATATTTTCTGCAATGTACGTTTTCATCTCCTGTTCGAAGGCGTTCATCGCCGTCAGATTCGAACTCTTCACAAAAAGAGTGACGTTCGCTTTACTGTAATCATAATTGACCAGGTTCTCCAGAGTAGACTCATCCCCGGTAAGGGAGTAGAGAAGAAGGTACTGACTGACAAGGTTTTTTGACTGAGGAATTGCATCAAACGTTTCGTCATCTGCATGCATCACCCTGTTCATCTCCTTGAGCACATCGGACAGGGACTGGGAACTTCCGACGAAATCGAAGCTTTCGGCAAACGCCTGAAGATCGCTGATCGATTTCAACACCTCGGGATCCTTCATCCTGTCTGCCTCGTCACTCTCAAACACGATCTGCATCGTCATCGTTCCGGTGAAATTGGTATTGAAGAACTCATTGTCCTGCATGACCGAGGAATCCTTGCCGAACATCTGCACCAGGTCGCTTTCGACCCTGAGACGTGTGATTCCGGTGACCGAGAAGATGATAAGGACAAGAACGATGAGGAGGATGACTCCTTTCCTGTGTGAAGAGAAACTCCCCAGGGAGGCCAGAGCGGAGCCCAGACGACCGGCATGTTCTTCATCGGTGTGGTAGGCGCTTCTTCTCCTGGAAGGCAGTGGAGCGATGTAGAGTAGAGCTGGGATAAAGGTCAGAGAGAAGAAGAGTGCGCACATCACTCCTATGGCGGTGAATATGCCGAACTCCCTGATCATATCGATATCGCTGCTGAGAAAGGAGAGAAAGCCTGCTATCGTGGTCAGTCCAGCCATCAGGACGGCAACTCCTGTCTGCTGTATCGTTTCTCTCATGAGATAGTCTCTCTCCTCGCTTTTGATGGTCATGAACCTGTTGATGATATGTATACCGTAGGCGCTTCCGATCGCTATCAGAATTGTTGGGACCACCGTTGTCATGATCGACAGGGGAATGTTCATGATCGACATGATCCCGAGCGTCCACACCGCACTGATGATCACCGTGAGGATGGGGAGAATGACACCCCGTACATTTCTGAAACTGAGAAAGAGGATGGTGAGAATGACAAGAACGACAAGAGGAGAGAGGAAGATAAGATCGGAGGTGATGATATTCTTCACCTCACTGAGTGTCGCTCCTTCTCCCGCGACCCGGTAGGTCTCTCCGTCACTTTTCACTTCACTGATGATGCTCTTGATCTCAGTAAGCATCTGCTCACGGTGTTCCCCGTTCTCTATCTGGATCAGGATCAGTGCGGCAGTCTCATCGCTCGAGATGAACGTCCCTTTGTAGAGCCTGTTCGTCGTGATTTCTTTACGGAATGCCTCTATCTCTTCTTCGTTTTTCGGGAGATGATCCAGGATCTTGGTCACCTCTATCCCTTCATCACTCCCCTGGATCAGATCGAGATTCACAGGACTGAGGACACTCCCGACCCCTTCGATGGCACTGAATCTTCTGGTGAGGATATCGAGCTTTTCAATGTTTTGAACAGTAAACAGAGGGTTGGCAATAAGGCCGACGATAATGAATTCCTGCTTAGGGAAGATCTGGTCCACTTTCTCAAGAAATACGGCTTCGGGAAGGTCTGAAGGAATTGCCTTTGTGATATCTGCTTCCACTTCCAGGTTCATGATCATGACTGAGAAGAAGATTGTAAGGAACGCCACGATCATGATCAGCAGACGTGGAAATCGGATAATAAGTGACGACAACAGTTTCATACCTTTTCTCCTCTCAGTCTTCATTCGAGTGTTTCCATATCGGTTGTAGTCTTTTTAGTAATGAACACATTGTATAGAAACAGACATGCTATTATGATAAAGTCAGAATGTCGCTGTTTTATAGTGGGTTCTTTTAAGGAACTGACTGTTCAGAGACAGTTGCTGCCTATTGTGTTCCTGAAGTGTCATATCGAGGAGCAGAGTGTCAGAGTGCAGGAACACCAGGAGGTGCGTCATGTCAAGAGAAAATGAATATACCACGGGTCACAGAAAAGAGGATAGGAGAACACAGTACACGAAAATGGTCCTTTCCCAGAGTCTTCTCTCCCTGATGCATGACAAAGAGATCAGGAAGATCACTGTCACCGAGATCTGCCGGAAGGCCGATGTGAACCGCAATACCTTCTACAAGTATTATTACGGTCCTGAAGACCTCCTTGCGACAATCGAGGACGGCCTCCTTGAGATCATTACTACATCTCTGTCTCAGATCGATGATCTGGACCGGACGGGCCGCAGCCTTCTTCTCATTCTCAAGGAAAACAAGGATCTGAGTCGTGTGATGCTCTCTGAGAACGGGAATCAGGACTTTCTGAAGAAGATTCTTCAGATGACCAGGAGTTCCTTCCTCGAAGAGTGGAAACTGCAGGTGCATTCAGAGAAGCAAGGGATGATAGAGAATATGTACACCTTCGGTGTCGGGGGGATGATAGCACTGATCAGGAAGTGGGTGAGTGATGACTTCAAGGATGATATCGAAGATATCGTGAGTTACTTCAAGTTCACCGATTCCATGATAAAGGAGCAGATTCAGAAATATTCAAAAGCAGCAGGAAAGTAAAGCTGTTCCCGGATACGATGAAGGTCTCCGGGAAGAAAGTTACTTCATATGAAAAGGCTTCTCAATATGAGAAGGCCTCGAAGTGGATCTGATGTGATTTTATACCGAGAGTGTAGAGCGCTTCAGTGACGATCACTCTCACACCGGGAGAGGAGCAGAGGAAGTAATGGGCATCCGCCGGATGTTCAATCTCCTTTTTGAACAGCTCTGCAGTGTAGAGAATTCCGTCCTCCTTGTACACATAGGTGCGTATCTGTAGGTTCTTGATACTCTGTTCCAGCTCCTTCAGTTCCTCTTCGAACAGGAGTTCCTCCCTCTGAGTCACTGCAAGAAAGGCTTCCACCTTCCCCTTTGGAGCATCATGTTTCATGTTCCTGAGGAGTGCGAGAATAGGTACGATCCCGATACCCGAACCTATGAGGACATTGGAAGGTTCTTCCGTATTCGGAATGAAGTTTCCGAAACCGCCGTTTATCTTTACCGTATCACCTTCTTTCAGCTTCTCCAGAGAAGTGGTGAAATCACCGAGCGCCTTGATCCCAAGCATCACCTTTCCTTCATGGGGATTGGAGAGGAAAGAAAACGGATGTTCTTCAAGTTTCATTCCCTTCTTGAGAATCCTCAGGTAACCGAACTGTCCCGCTCTGTACCTGAGACGTCTTGCACCCTTCGGTTCAAGGCTGAGTACCAGTGTCTCGACCTCATTTCTCACACTCACGACCTGCAGAACAGGAAGGAAAAGTTTTCTCACCCTGGAATAGACAACGATTGCCAGCACTGACAGTGGGAAATAGGTCCCGTAGCCGTTGACGAACGAGTAGGAGGTGTAGAGGAAATCAGATTCATTCACGTGGATGAAGGAGATGAAAGCAAAGGCTATGAACAGGTAGGTGTGGATGATCTTGAGTAGATCATATGATACCTTTTTCAGATTTTCGAATTTCCCGAAGAGCGCCTTCCGTATACGTTTTGTGAACGGAGTGTCGATCCAGATGGAGGCAAGGAACAACAGAACGGTCCACAGGAAGAATAGTACGATACTCGAGCCTTCCAGCTGCTTTCCTGTAAAAAGTTTATAGGCTCCATGGTAGTAGATGCTGATCGTCAGGAAAATTCCTGAGATCGCATGAAAACCGACCATTCTGTCGTAGGGGAAGAATTTCTGCAGACGTGGTATCTTCACTGAAATGAGCAGGTGGTTGAATACCCAGTAATAGGTGAAGATCGATAGGGTGTAGTTTAGTGCGCTCCCTACAGTGATGAAAGCAAGGTCCATCATGTAGAGCACTGACTGCACAGCAGGAATGATGCCGTATATGAGGATAAGCAGAGAGAGGCGTGCCATCACATCCTCTCCTGTACCAGGGTGAACATCTCGGTGACCCACTTTTCATGCATTGCGTCGGTCTGACTGTTCCTCCCGTCATCGTAGTACGAGGATGCTGAAATCTCATCGACGCCCACTGAAGAGTCTGTTACAGCTGTTGTGGAATAGAAGGTCTTGTTTCCCATTCTGTAGAGATTGACAAGTACGAACCTCTCCTTGTCGCTTCTTCCTGAAAGGAATGATTCGATTTTAGAATCTATACCGCCGTCGCTTCCTGTATTGAGGATGGCAACAGGTTCTGTTGAGTTCTCAACTTTACTGAAGCCCATCCTGAACGTTGCCTTGAGAGGAGCCTTCTGCTTTTTTATCTGCTTCTTGATATACTTTGTCGCTTCCATGTTCACTTCAGTCCTGTTCAGGTACACGACACTGAAATTCTTTGCAAAGAGTGCTGTTCCCACTGCGAGAACGAGAATGAAAATTATTGTCCGTTTCATATTTTTTTCCGCCTTTCTACCATTCAAATATAATTGAGGAAGCCATCAGGCCTGCTCCTGCAATGCCGAGTGCCGCATGTAATGCAGTACCGCCGCCACCGCCGTCATCATCATCTTCACCTTCCACACCAGTGGCTGCTATCATCAGGATGCTTCCTGCTATACTCAAGGCCGCATGAAGCACATCCGATTTTTCCGCCTTTGCATCTGAGGGAGTGAAGATTCTATCGCTGTAGTTGAGAAATCCCACACCGATGTTTATCCCCGAAGTGACAGCTGCAGCCGTACCGAGAGATTCGTGAATATCCTTATCTACCAGTGCCGGATTGAACACACATGCTGCAATTCCAAGGGCGGCAGAGGTGTAACCGAGTATCTTGTGCGTGTCCTGTAGGATCGTGTACATCTCGGGTCCCTGCATGAAATCGGTAAAAGAGAATGAGGTCGTATCCCCTGATGCTGCAGGTAGTTGTGCCAACATGATCATAATCAGAAGGAGTGTGCTGATTACCTTTTTTGCTCTGTTCATATGTCTCCTCCATGTTTACATATAACTTACTTCTAACAATTTGGAATTATTATACAATAATTATGACAAAACAAGTAGTAATTAAAGTTAAAGAGAATATTAACAAAATATAAACATCTAGGAATGCATGTAGATACAGATGAAGCCTTTCCTAGGCAGAAAAAAAGAAGCCGGCTCAGATTGAACCAGCTTCCTTGTTTTCGTGATGCGTGCTCATCACGGATTGATGGACGGTGAAGAGCCGTCCTGTTTTGTCGTGTTAGCGACGTGGTACTGCAGTGAGAACACCTGAAACGTTCAGCATGTCACCATTGAGAGTGACCTGGAGACCGCCGTCCCAGTAGTACATGGAATCAGCATCTGCGCTGTTCTTTGCAACGTCAGCTGCCCAGACCTTGGCGAAGTCGATACCTGCGGTTGTGCCGTCAGCACTGAATGCCGGTTCGATCTCGTTCTTTGTTGTACCAACCTTCACGCTGTCAGTTGTTGTTTCAGGCAGTGTGAGAACGCCGTTCTTGTCTGTGACGAAGCGGTAGGCTGTACCACGGTGGACATACTGAATGGTGATGGAACCGTCAGCATTCTTTGTTGCGTTGAGATTGTCGCTGGCGACCTGTGAAGCACCGTTTACACCGAAGAGGAAGAGACCGCGGAGAGCTGAGCTCATGGTGACCTTTCCTTCGATATCGTACAGAGCCATCATGAAGAGGTGAGTAGCACCTGCAACTGATGCACCTGTGCCTGCATCGAATGCATCTTCAGCTGCCATATAACGTACGTTTGACTTCCATGTGAAGTGGTTGTCGGCATCAGCACCGGCAAGGTTCACCTGAAGGTCGATTAAGAGGTCTTCTGAACCGTCAGAAACGGGAGCAGCGGGTGCCGCAGGAGCTGCAGGAGCAGCTGCCGGTGCAGCAGCAGGTGCTGCAGCTTCTTCTTTGTCGCCTCCGCAAGAGACCATACCAAGAACAGTGATCATAACGATCAGCATCAAGAGAAATATTTTTTTCATTGTTTCACTCCTTATACATGTATATATATTTTTTTATCGAATATCACAAGTGAAAATTCTGCGTTTTTATGAAAAATCACAACTTTTTCAGTAGTGTAGGTATGCACTTCCAGTTAAGAAGTCTTTTAACTGTATG
Source organism: Sphaerochaetaceae bacterium (assembly GCA_963677695.2). Lineage (GTDB taxonomy): Bacteria > Spirochaetota > Spirochaetia > Sphaerochaetales > Sphaerochaetaceae > SABI01. The sequence goes on from CAXXUJ010000001.1 coordinate 1,917,741, forward strand.
ATATATAGAAATATATTAATAAAAAGTGGGTGGGGCAGGGAGTGATAAATTATTGAAGAACGTGTCTATCGATAGTAGTCCTGCAGTATTTTTTTCTTCAATTGTCTTAGGTTATGGCTATGTGTTTATCACATATGAACATAGACCTTTTTTCCTTGTTCTGAGTTTTTCAAAGGGATATAATAGAGATAAAGGTATGTGATCTACGAAGGAATCAGGTGGGATATAATTTCGTTCCTTTACTTCTGCTTCTGCACCTTGGTACATGACACCTGCTCCACGCGATCCATTCTGCATAGGAGGGTGTTGTGAAACCATATCGTTGTCATTCGTATTCCTATCGAATTATAAGTACAGTTCTTCTTATTCTCACTGTTTCCGCTGCTGGTGCCTCCCAGCTCATCTGGGATGAAAACTTCAGCGACAACAGGAACGGCTGGTTTGAGGATGGATCCCGTATGAGAGTCACGAACGGGAGGTACGAGTTCTATTCTGAAGGCAATGATGCTTACTCCTGGCGATCCACCCCCTTCAGGAATGGAATCATAGAAGTCGATACGCAGTGGGTCGGCGAACGTGATACCCACGGGTACGGGGTGATATTCCGCTTTGTCGATTCAGGAAATTTCTATTTCTTTTGGCTGGCAGGGCAGGGATACTATGTGGTAGGCAAGGCGGTGAACGGGTCTGCTCAGCTGATCAAGAGCTGGACCTATTCGCAGAAAGTCTCCCCCCATGGATCGAATACGATGAAAGTGGAGATGAGCGGGGAAGATTTTTCCTGTTTCATAAACGGTGAGAGAGTGTATGACTTTACTGACTCTTCCTATGCAGAGGGAGGTTTCGGGTTCTATACGCAGCAGGGTGTGTACGCTGCCTTTGACAATGTGAAAGTGTGGGAGAATGATACCGTCTCCACCTCAACGGCTTCAATTCCTTCCGAGGGGCTGCTCGCTCACTGGTTCGGCGGTGAGGAGATTCTCAACGGCAATAATATCAGACAGATGAATGGTGCTGTGATGGACGGTGAGATCCTGAACCTCTCTGCCGCTTCGAGCCAGTACGCTCTTCTCGATCCATCGCAGTACGACCTGTATGACGGCTACACGATAAGTCTTGGAATACGGTTCAATTCATGGGCGAATGACGGGAGACATGCGGACAACCAGTATATCCTTGAGTGGACCAATGACGTCCCTTATGATCTTAGAAGCTATATCATGAGACTCCAGATTCTCGGAGATTACAATTACTCAACCTCACCCCATGAGCTTGCCGCAGGAATCGGAAGGTCGGCGCAGTACTATAAAACGGGGGTGACTCCCGAATTGAATACCTGGTACCGCATCACCCTTGTCTACGAGGGAAAGAAGCTCCTGCTCTATCTTGATGACGATAAACTTCTCGATACCACTTTTTCCGGAAACGTCCCCTCCAGTTCGTCAAAGGACATCTATATCGGGCGTCATATGCATCCCTCAAGTTCCATCGGGTACTTCGGTGATTTTTCACTCTCAGAGAGTTATCTCTGGGATCGTGCGCTCAGTGAAGAAGAGGTCATGATGCTCGGCGGGACGCAGCAGGCAGAAGTCATCCAGGAAGAACCACAGGTTCAACCACAGCAGGTTCCTCAGCCGTCACAGCCCGCTCAGCCTGAGACAGTGCAGAGCAGCGGTGTTCCCGACCGGTTTACCACCTTCGGAGATTATCATGTACGAGGATCCTTCGGAGGCAGCGTCTATCTGAAGGATATCTTCCACAAGGAAGCGTACCCTGTCTATCTTGCATTCTTTCCTGTGAAACGGGTAAGCGGAAGCTTTTCTTCTAAGGATATCGATGATTATGTTGTCGATGGAAATGCACGGTATTATGCCGCAACGAATGCGAACGGCTTTTACCATCTCGATCTTCCCGAGGGAAGCTACCTCGGTATTCCCTACAATGAAGAAGGTCTGCATTGGGAACTGGTCACAGGTGAAGAGATATTCAAGGTGAGTCCCACTATGAAGGTACACCATTACAAGATCGATAACACAAAGAATCCGATAGCTGAACAGCAGACTGCTTCGGTGAGCGTGAAGGGTAAGGTGCTCGACAGCTCTCAGGGCGTATATAACATGCCGGTGAAAGCCTATCTTATAAGCTCTCTGGATGATATGGAGCTTGTTCTTACCTCCGAGACGGTAAGTGATTACTCTGGGAATTTCTCTCTCTCTGTTCCACCCGATTCCCTGTGCCTGTTCATTGCAGGAGTATCACAGGAGGAATTCGCCTCAGGGCAAGGGAGGTACGGATCAGCTGTGATAGACCTCGCACTTGAAGAATCTGAAGATGTGATCATCGTACTGGAAAACTAGAGGGAGGTGAGTATGATCGATAGAAAAAGAACAAGAATAGTTGTTTTTACACTCCTTCTCATCCTTGTTATGAGCTCTCCCCTCTATGCGCTCACACAGCATGAGATCGACATGTTCAAGACTCTCGAAGCGAAGTGGAAGACACGGGCAGCAACTCTGATCGCTGAGCGCAGCAGCGTCTCTCCATCCGATCCCCGTTATACCGAGCTGACAAAACTGATCGTGCAGGCAGACTACAAGGAAAACTACTACAAAGAGGCGCAGATAGACCGCTCGAGCATGTGGGTCGTTCTCACCAACACCATTGTGTGGTCAGCTTCCGATCTTGCCGAGACCGCAACAATCATGTGGTCCACCTCTGAAAATCTGCTGGAAAACCTCTATACGGCAAACTGGACAGATATTCTCAAGGATACAGCCGATGCCCTCATGCGACAGAAAGTGCGAAAGATGATACGGGAGACCTTCGGAAGCGAGAACAGCGCGATAGAAGACCATATCATCTCCAATTTCATCTCACCGAAGCTTGAGAAGTCCAAGACCCAGGAGTATGCGGAGGAAGCCTTCGGCAAGGTGAAGGACGGTCTCAAGGATGCCTATACCGATGAGGTGAAACGGCAGGCAGTGGGAAAGACAGCCAGCGAACTGAAGGAGTACGGAGAGAAGATAGCTGAAAGGGTAGGAGGAGCTGTTGATGCAGCAGAGTTTACCATCGACATGGTGCAGAAGTACGTGATGTGGGACGATGCCCAGGTGACCATACAGAATATGCTCTCAGCTATCAAAACGATACAGACAAGGGAGAAGTGCAGCCTTGTGAAGGCATTCAATGTCTACCTCGGTAAGGAGGAACTGACCAAACCGAAACCTGATCAGACCACCGCTTCATCTGCCACCGAAACCGCTTCCTCAAGTTCTTCAGCACCTGCACCTGAAGCTGCTCCCGCATCCTCTTCCCCCGGTTCTCCTCCCACTTATGCTCAGATCATGGCGATGTACCTGCAGCCCGAGTGGACACTGAAGGAGACAACGGACTACTCCTATTTCCTTGACAGGAGGATTGCTGTGGATCTCTATTACGATCCTTCAGGAATCGCGAGGATTTCAGTGAACTACTGGGATACAGCGAGGAATGTAAAGGATATCTGGCAGATAGTTGTCTCTATCATTGACGGTGAGAAATCAGTCGATTACAAATTCCTCTACACTGACGATAACAACAAACGGAAGCTCTCACCTACCGCAACAACTGAGTTCTTTACCGATATAACAGGAAAGAATATTGAGAGAACGACCACCTGGTCTCCCTCGGGGCAGATGATCGGGTATGATCTGTTCGAGGACAACCATAGAATGATCACTCAGGTATGGAGTGAGGAAGGAAAGCTTATCATAAGCTACGGAGAAGCAGTGACAGAGCGGGTTCCCTGATCACCCGCTGATCCAGATAATCACGGCGAGCATGAGAAACAGCAGTGCGCCGGCTACCTTTCCTTTGATGATATGCCGTGTGAAAAAACCTGCGAGGTTTTTCTGTGATACCCCGGTGAGGGCAAAAACAAACAGAACCAGAAGCGGGAGAATGAAGGCAATATTATAAAGGAGCAACCAGAGAATGGCGTTCCCGCCTGATCCGCTCTGAACCATGTAGGCAATGGTCGGGAAATAGATCTGTCCTGTGCAGGCCAGTTCTAAAAGCGAGACGATGATTCCCGTGATGAAAAGGGCTGAGAACAGGAGAACTGCCCCCTTGTTCATGTCTGTCTCCCTGATGACGCCGTGAATTCTTTTCTTCACTGCTGAAGGCAGCTGAAGTTTCATCGATTCCGATTTCCCTGTATTCTGTATCAGAAAAGCATCTCGCAGCGAGAGGAAGGCGAGAACAAGGGCAGCAGAAGAGAACAGGTAACGTATCACAGTCCTCAGGAGCGTTAAATTCTGTGCCGCCTCGAATATCGTGAACAGGCCGAGGCCTATCAGCAGATAGGCAGCGAAGACTCCAGCGATGAAACCGCTCCCTGCTAGGACCATTCTCTTCCTTGAACCTCCTCTCAGAGAGATCCAGGAGATGAAGAACAGCATCGTGGCGAACGCACAGGGATTCACACCATCAACGAGACCGGCAAGGAACACAGGGAGGAATGCCAGGGTGATTTCTTTCTGTACCGGAATTTCAGTTTCCTGCTTCGGCTGGTAGGCGCCGTGCTCGGCAGCATAGATAAGCTCTTCAAGGATTCCCTTCTCTACTGCACTGTCTCCCTGGTAGACATTGTTTCCAATGATCATCACTGGAGAGAACCTGAACTCGTAGCCCATCTCTGCAAGACGTGTTTCGCAGCGTTCAAATCCCGATTTGGCGAGCACGTTGATATACTCCACATCTGCTGAGAAGCCTGCAGAAGCTTCAGCCTCCGGAAGGATCTTTTCTTCGAAGAGATCAAAGTGAGAACAGCCTATATCCCCAAAGTACTCCACGGAGATCGAGGAGAGGTTCTCTGCGAAGGCAGTAAAGAGTGAGAGAATAAGTAGAATGGTGAGTGAGAGCCGTTTCATATGCATCCCCGGATTGCGTTCTTTTCCCGGATTGTAGTCTATCTGATGAAGAAGGGCAAGAAATGCTTCAATATCGTCATTATGACAGAACTTTATCCGGTATTACTCACTATATAGATACATGTGCAGAACAGATTTAATTATTCTTGGGTTCCTCCTCCTGTGTTCCGGTTATATCGATAAAGGTGTAGTTAATTATTTATATGTTCAATATATAAAGCGTTACATTCCTGAGTTTTGTAGGCAAAATACTACAAAATTCTCATACCCGTCATATATGCTTTGTTATATATTTGAATTTTAGTAAAAACCTGCATTATATGTGTGTAAAATGCATGATTTATGATGATTGCCGTGTGGATTTGTTACTGAACCTGCACCTGTAGGCGGTTCTTATCAGGAATTGGTCCTATTGAAAATTACTGAGAACTTGGGTATGTATTGTAGAGTAAAGTTATGTCATAAGATGATGAGATATGGGAAGAAGGAAGGTAGATATTTCCTGTCAGAAAGTCGGTCGCCACAGAAAGTACTGGCTCAGGTCATAAAGAATCGTCTGTGAATATATGGACCAGGCAATGAACTATCAAGTGTTGGGGAACGTAAGATGCTGAAGAAATTGATACTGATTTTCACTATTTTATATACGTTGGTTATTTCTGTTTCAGCGCAGAGTGTGACATTCAAATTAAACCAGCTGGGGGATTCAGTCAGTCTTATCCGGTATCTCGATATGAACGGCCAGTGGCAGACTCAAGATAGCCATCAGCCGATACGCCTTGAAAACTTCAACCCCGAAACCGATCACTTCGTTTTCCAGCAGTTTTCACCTTCCTACGGATTTTCTCCAGAATACTCCTATATATACGAAGAAGAGAAAGGAACGTGGCAGCTTGAGCAGCCCGATTCCAACATAGTCTGCTTCCCTTTCGATGCTGACACCTACTATCGTTACAAGGTAGCCGGACAGAATGGAGGAAACTGGATCGTTCTTGAAAAGGGGCAGTCCATTGCCATACTCCCTTCCGTGAACGATGGAACCGTTCTGACTGTCGAAGCCTCTGATGACGGTGAGCATTGGGGCAAGGCAAAGACCTACACGTTCTCAGTACATGAAAATCTATGGAAGTACAAGGAACCCTCTGGTGCCTGGGTTGGCATACTCGGTCATCTCACCAATCCCGAGGCTGATATGGCTTTTCTCTTTGAAAACAGCTACGGAGGAGAAATTGATCTCCTCTATGATCTTGATGATCTCGCTCTCAATTTCGATATTACCTTCCATATCTCCGAACCTAACGATATATGGCCCGATACCTTCTATATTCTCGGTGCTGCGGCGGGTCTCGGTTATCCCATAGATCTGAATGAATCTTTCAGGGTAGTCCCTTCTCTCTCTTATGGAGTGATGGCTTACATCAGTGAGAACGATTCTTTCAGGAAACAGACATTCTCAGGAAAACTGGCTCTCGATTACTGGGTCTCAGACTCCTTCGCACTCAGAGGTAACGTTACAGGCTCAATGCTGTTCAGCGAAAGCGGCAGAAGCTATCTCATAGGTTTAGGCGCAGGCATCTTCGTTCGTCAGTAACAGATTTTAAAGGAAATTGTATGCATCAGGTCCGTTCGAAATCATCTATCATATTCACCGCAACCGGAATTCTCACTCTCATAATCCTCAGCTTTACCGGCTGTCTCCTTGAGATAGACAGCATCTCTCACGATGCTCTTCTTTCAGATATCGAACTGAGTGCAGGGGAACTCTCTCCTGAATTCACTCCTTCCGGTACGAGCTACAGAGTCTCGGTACCAAGAGAAGTGGATTCAATTGAAATCAATGCAACCCTGCATGATAAGGATGCACGTCTCAGTGAGAATGTCGGTGTCCCTCAGCCCCTTGATGTAGGTGAGAATGAAATTATCATCACCGTCACAGCTCAGGACAAGTCAACGAAAGAATATGTGCTCAAAGTAACAAGAGAGGCCGGGGTCGATTCCTATGCGATCACGTATAATCTCGACGGTGGAACCAATAACGTCAGCAACCCAGCAAACTACACGATTGAAGACAGTGAAATAACACTGCTCGATCCAACTAAGACAGGATATACTTTCGATGGATGGTACAGAGATTCTGAATTTACTGTTTCCTCCTCAACGATAGCGGCTGGTTCAACCGAATCAAAAACCTTCTATGCAAAATGGACAGCCAATACGTACACAATCACCTTTAATAAGACCGACGGAAATTCAGTAACAGATACAACGAAAGATGTCACCTACGACAACACCTACGGGACACTGCCGACAGCGACACGGACCGGGTATACCTTTGACGGCTGGTTCACCGCCAGCACCGGCGGAACTAAGATTACCTCTGATTCTAAAGTAACAATCACAGCTGATACTACACTGTTTGCACAGTGGACAGCGAATACTTACACCATCACCTTCAGTAAAAACGGAGGGGATTCAGTAACATCAAGCAGTAAAGATGTCACCTACGACAACACCTACGGGACACTGCCGACAGCGACACGGACCGGGTATACCTTTGACGGCTGGTTCACCGCCAGCACCGGCGGAACTGAAATTACCGCTGATTCCACAGTAGCGATCACAGCTGATACCACACTGTATGCACAGTGGGATGCAGGTGCATTTACTGTAAGTTTTGATAAGAACAATGATGATGCAACAGGAAACATGTCCTCAGTAGCTATGGATAACGGCGAGAGTGCACCATTAGTAAAAAATACATTTGTCCTTGAGGGCTATACCTTTGAGGGATGGTCATTAACCTCTGATGGCAGTGTCGACTATACTGATGAAGCAGATTTCACTATGGGAGCCGAGAACGTAACCCTGTTTGCACAGTGGACAGCGAATACCTATACAATAACCTTCAGTAAAAACGGAGGGGATTCGGTAACAGAGGCTACTCAGGAAGTAACTTACGACAGTACCTACGGGACACTGCCGACAGCGTTGAGAACGGGGTATACATTCGACGGTTGGTTTACAGCTAGCACCGGCGGAACTGAGATTACCTCTGATTCCACAGTAACAATAACAGCTGATACCACGCTGTACGCTCAGTGGACAATAGACACCTACGCAATTACCTATGATGCGAATAGTGGAAGCGGAAGTATCAGTGACGGGTCGAAGACGTACAACGTAGAATATACACTCTCGGATGGAACAGGATTTACTAAAACCGGATATACCTTCTCAGGATGGAATACAGCTTCTGATGGAAGCGGAACTGATTATGCATCTGGAGCGACGTATTCTTTGAATAGTAATCTTGATCTGTTCGCCCAGTGGACAATAGACACCTACACAATAACCTATTATGCGAATAGTGGAAGCGGAAGTATCAGTGACGGTACCAAGACATACAACGTAGGATTCACTCTCTCTGATGGAACAGGATTGACTAAAACCGGATATACCTTCTCAGGATGGAATACAGCTTCTGATGGAAGCGGAACTGATTATGCAGCTGGCGCGACATATTCTCTGAACAGTGATCTTGATCTGTTCGCCCAATGGACGGCTCTGACTCATACACTCTCTTTCAATAAAAATGCGGATGATGCAGTAGGAATCTTAGATGATATATCACTGGATACAGATGAGCTAACCACTCTTCCTGAGAATACCATCACTCGAGCTGGTTATAATTTCACGGGCTGGAACACGGCGTCAAACGGCAGCGGGTCCTCGTATGCCGATCAATCAAGTTTCGCAATGGGAACCGATGACGTGACGCTCTATGCTCAGTGGGATGCTGGTGAATTTACACTCAGTTTTGACAAGAATCATGTTGATGCAACAGGATCTATGCTGGATATTTCACTGAACAATGGTGAATCGACTACGCTTACTTCCATCGGGTTTTCACGAAACGGCTATACCTTTGCGGGATGGTCATTAACCTCTGATGGTAGTGTCGACTATGCTGATGAAGCGAGTTTCACCATGAGCACTTCGAATGTGACATTGTATGCTCTTTGGACGGCGAACTCCTATACCATAACTTTTGATAAAACAGATGGCGATTCAGTAACTACAGGCACTAAGGAAGTAACTTACGACAGTACCTACGGGACACTGCCGACAGGGACACGAACCGGCTACACCTTTGACGGTTGGTTTACAGCTAGCACCGGCGGAACTGAAATTACCTCTGATTCCACAGTAGCGATCACAGCTGATACCACGCTGTACGCCCAGTGGACTGCCACCTCGTATGTGATCACGTATAATCTCGACGGTGGAATGAATAATGTCAGCAACCCAGAAAGTTATACGATTGAATCCAGTGAAATAACACTTCTTGATCCGACTAAAACAGGATATGCTTTCGGTGGATGGTACAGCGATTCTGAATTAACTGTTTCCTCCTCAACGATTGCGGCTGGTTCAACCGGAGCTAAGACCTTCTACGCGAAGTGGACTGCCACTTCATATGCGATCACGTATAATCTCGACGGTGGAACCAATAACGTCAGCAACCCAGCAAGCTACACGATTGAATCCAGTGAAATAACGCTTCTTGATCCGACTAAAACAGGCTATACCTTCGGTGGATGGTACAGCGATTCTGAATTGACTGTTTCCTCCTCAACGATAGCGGCTGGTTCAACCGAAGCAAAAACCTTCTACGCAAAATGGACAGCCAATACGTACACAGTCACCTTTGATAAGACCGACGGAGATTCAGTAACTTCAGCCACCGGAGATGTTACATATGATAGTACCTACGGAACATTACCCACAGCGTCGAGAACGGGGTATACCTTCGACGGTTGGTTTACAGCTAGCACCGGAGGAACTGAAATTACCTCTGATTCCACAGTAGCGATCACAGCTGATACCACGCTGTACGCTCACTGGACAATAGACACCTACGCAATTACCTATGATGCGAATAGTGGAAGCGGAAGTATCAGTGACGGTACCAAGACCTACAACGTAGAATATACACTCTCTGATGGAACAGGATTCACTAAAACTGGGTATACCTTCTCAGGATGGAATACAGCTTCTGATGGAAGCGGAACTGATTATGCAGCTGGCGCGACGTATTCTTTGAACAGTGATCTTGATCTGTTCGCCCAGTGGACAATAGACACCTATACAATTACCTATGATGCGAATAGTGGAAGCGGAAGTATCAGTGACGGTACCAAGACATACAACGTAAGATTCACTCTCTCTGATGGAACAGGATTTACTAAAACCGGATATACCTTCTCAGGATGGAATACAGCTTCTGATGGAAGCGGAACTGATTATGCAGCTGGCGCGACATATTCTCTGAACAGTGATCTTGATCTGTTCGCCCAGTGGACTGCCACTTCGTATGCGATCACGTATAATCTTGATGGTGGAACGAATAATGTCAGCAACCCAGCAAGCTACACGATTGAATCCAATGAAATTACACTGCTCGATCCAACTAAGACGGGATATACCTTCGGTGGATGGTACAGTGACTCTGGCTTGACTGTTTCTTCCTCAACGATAGCAGCCGGTTCAACCGGAGCTAAGACCTTCTACGCGAAATGGACAGCCGACTCGTATGCGATCACGTATAATCTCGACGGTGGAACGAATGATGTCAATAACCCAGCAAGTTATACGATTGAAGACAGTGAAATAACGCTTCTTGATCCAACTAAGACGGGATATACCTTCGGTGGATGGTACAGTGACTCTGGCTTGACTGTTTCCTCCTCAACGATAGCGGCTGGTTCAACCGGACCTAGGACCTTCTACGCGAAGTGGACTGCCACTTCATATGCAATCACGTACAATCTTGACGGCGGAACCAATAACGGAAGCAACCCAGCAAGTTACACGATTGAAGACAGTCTGATAACCCTGCTCGATCCAACTAAGACGGGATATACCTTCGGTGGATGGTACAGTGACTCTGGTTTGACTGTTTCTTCCTCAACGATAGCAGCCGGTTCGACCGGAGCTAAGACCTTCTACGCGAAATGGACTGTAACCACCTATACAATTACCTATGATACCAACGGCGGAAGCGGAAGTGTCAGCGATGGAACCAAGACATATAACGCAGGTTATACACTCTCTGATGGAACAGGAATAAGCTACACAGGCTACACCTTCTCCGGATGGAATACTGCTTCTGACGGAAATGGAACTGATTATGCTGCAGGAGCATTGTATACAGCAAATGAAGATCTTGATCTCTTTGCACAGTGGACACCTATATCGTATTCAATTACCTATAATCTCAATGGTGGAATAAATGACGCTGCAAATCCGACCAGCTACACGATAGAAAGTAGTACTATCACAATTCAGAATCCCTCTAAGACTGGGAATTCTTTTGACGGCTGGTACAGTGATCCAGAGCTGACGATTTCAGCTTCCTCAACGATTACCACAGGTTCAACCGGAGACAAGATATTCTATGCGAAATGGATTCCCGCAACTTATACTGTTTCGTATGTAGCAAACGGCGGAAGTGGATCTGTCAGCGACGACACCAAAACGTATGGTGAGGATCTTACTCTGTCTGATGGCACCGGTCTCAGCTATACAGGGTATACGTTCACCGGATGGAATACCTTGTCCAATGGAAGCGGAACCGCCTATTCCCCCAGTGGAACATACAGCGTAAACACTGATGTGACGCTCTATGCACAGTGGACAAACCTGGCTACCTATACGGTGAGTTATGATGCAAACAGTGCTGACAGTGGAACCGCTCCTGCCTCACAGGTGAAGATTCAGGATACTGCTATCATACTTGAGGGTAACACCGGTTCTCTGAGCAGAGTAGGGTACAGTTTTGAAGGTTGGAATACCTCCTCTGATGGTACAGGAACTCATTATGAGGTCGGAGCAACGTACTCGTCGAACAGCGATCTTTCCCTCGATGCCGAGTGGACTGCATTACCGACCTATACCGTTTCCTACGATGCTAATTTAGCGGACAGTGGGACTGTGCCTGCAGATCAGAGCAAAATACAGGGAGTAGACCTTACGCTCGCGACGAATACCGGTACCTTGATCAAGGTCGGATATTCTTTCGATGGATGGAATACAGCAGCGGATGGAACCGGTACTGATTACAGTGCGGGCGGTACATACACAGCAGATACCGCTCTCACCTTATATGCGAAGTGGGTTGAGCCTGTCTCGAAGAGCGTGTCAACAACAGGAATTACTTTGACGGGATCTGATAAACTGGGGGATTCCATAGCGATAGCAGGTAATACTGCTATAGTCGGTGTGCCGTATGACGATACAAACGGCACAGATGCCGGAGGAGCATATATCTACGTGTATGCAGACGGTGACTGGAGTATATCACAGACTCTCATACCAGCCGATGCCGCTGCTGGCGATAACGTCGGGTACTCAGTATCTATTTCCGATACCTATGCCTTTGTTGGATCCCCGTATGATGATAATGCGAATGGGATAGATGCCGGCGCGGTGTATGTGTACAAGAATAACGGGGGAACATGGGAGTACCATGATACGCTAATTGCTGATACTCTCAACGGTGGCTCTGCTTATGACTACTATGGCTGGTCCGTATCGAATAGTGATGCGTATGCGGTAGTAGGGGCTCCAAATGATGAGGGAAATAAGGAAGATGCAGGTAGTATCTATTTCTACGAATTGTCTGCAGATACCTGGGGAAGTGAATTGAGACAGCAGGTTACTGCTTCAGGAAAGCAGGACTACTTCGGAACTTCAGTTTCGCTCTCAGGTACAACCGCCGTCGCTGGTGCACCTGGGAACGATGATGGCGGTACCGGTCTGGGAAGTGCCTATGTCTTTGATGTTACCACAGGTAATAACTGGACATTCTCTGAGCAGCTGTATCCGACAGGTATGGGAAATCAGGCTGACTATGGTGCGTCTGTCGCTATTTCTGGAGATAAGATGGTAATTGGAGCCTTCGGCTACCAGGGACTCGGTGATAACAGTGGAGCCGTGTTCACCTATACGTATGGTACTGACTGGACTTCTTCAGAAACCTTCTATGAAGCAATCGATACAAAGGGAGGCCAGTTCTTCGGTCAATCTGTTGCAATCTCAGGAGATTACTTTGTTGTCGGCTCGCCCCTCCATGATGATGCAGATGGTACCATCGAAAGCGGAAGCGCTTATGTCTATCACTATGACAGCAGCTCGACTACATGGGAAGTGAATAAGGCTATGCTTGCTTCTGATGGCGCAATCGAAGATCACTTCGGTAATTATGTCGCAATATCAGGAGACCACATCCTTGTAGGTGCACCGGATCACGATACTACGGTAACTGACGCAGGTCAGATTTATGCCTACGAATACGATTCGGCATCTAGCGCATGGCTGCCGTAAGAGCGTGTACATGATACCATCGGTATGGTATTTAACAGGAGCGAATGAACCTGATTGATTCCGAACCGATCGGGTACCGGCAGAGTATTGTCTCCCTGAACGCAGCTCCCACGCTCACAGGTCAGGGAATGATACAACATTTCACTGAAAAGGCTTCACCATTTACGGTGAAGTTTTTTCATATCCGGAGTTTCTATATATCGGTGCTGTTCAGGTCTTCTGTTCCTGCAGGAATTCAACGAGCGGTTTGTCCTGACGGAAGAAGTGCTTTATAATGACCTCATCAATCAGGAAGAAGTAGAAATTGTCGTAGAAACCACGATCAACTTCTTCAAAGGTTGCCAGTGCATCTTCCACAAGCTTGTGGTGGATTTCCGTATGCTGTGATTTCTGAGGGTAGCCCGCTGCTTCCATCAGGCTTTCTTCATGATCGAAGTGTTCAGCGATATGATTCTTCAGTTCAAGTTTCGCTTTCTGAAGAGCTTCATCACTATCGGAGTCGGCAAGGAGGCGGGTAGCTATCTGAATCAGGTCCTGATGCTCTTCATCCACATCCTTATGTCCTGTCTCATAGCGTGACTGCCAGCGGATGGAGGTCTCTTCAGGGGCAAGAATGGTTCTCCATAAACACTGTTCAACTCTGTTTCTCCCCTTTTCTTTCGCCTGGTAGAGTGCCTTGTCAGCAAGCTTGAACCACATATTCTTTGAAATGATCTTCAGCCACTGGGCTACCCCGAAACTCATGGTCACCTTGATGCCGTTCACAAAATCGAACTCTTCAATCTTCTTCCTGAGCTTGTCAGCCGAGTAGGCTGCTTCTGACTGCTCAGTCTCCGGCATGAGAATGATGAACTCCTCACCTCCCCAGCGGGCGACGGTATCGGTTGTTCGTGTATTTGCCGTGAGGATCTCGGAAATCTGGACGAGAACATCATCACCGACATGGTGTCCGTACTCGTCGTTGATATCTTTGAAATGGTCGATATCCATAAGAATGATCGTAAGTGGAGAGCCGTACCGTTCAGTTCTTTGAATTTCTGTAGTGAGACGGTCATCGAAGCTTCTTCTGTTGAACAGCCCTGTAAGGTGATCTGTGTGCATCTGGATTTTCTGCACATTCATCGCGGCTACGACAATGAATATCACGGAGGAGGGCCATGCGATCGAAAACCCGTAGACCAGTATCTGAGCGGCTCCGGAGGCAAGAGTGATGAAAGGGAATATAAGGAGATTACGAATAGTCTTCCTGTTCCGTTTCTTTCTTCCCTTGAGTACTATGATTATGCCTGTAAGGGTAAGAATGATGAGGAGAATGAAATAGATATATGTTCCACTTCCCCTGGTATATGTATTGCTCTCATCGATTCGGTAGAGGAGTCCTGTCCAGGGAGCAGATGCCGATATGATCACCATGATGACGTTGATAGGGACAAGCACCTTCATCATGGTCTTAATCCTGTCTGTCCTCTCATAGATGTGATAATCTACATAGAGAAGATAGATCGATGCGGGTGCATACTGCAGTGCGTAGTAGAGGAAAAATAGTAGCGTGTGGATCGTGCGGTTTCCGTTATGGGGAAATGCATACAGGAACCACCGGCTTGCTTCTATGATAAGAATGGTGAATACCGAAATGCAGAAGTAGGTGAATATCACCATATCGGGAGTAGTTTTCTTGTTTGACCGGAAGGCTGGACGACCAAGAGAAATCTGGATCACGAGGATCAGTACGGCTGGTAGGACGTTGATGAAAATCCGGTTGAGGTAATCCATAGAGAAGAGTGTACAGGTAATTATTCCTGTTGTCGATAATGAATCGGGATATGACATAACAATTTTATTAAAAATGTCAATTTAAGTAATTAGATAGATATTTCGTAAGTTGTTGATATTTACATACATAGATATGACAGAAATGATCAGTTAAGAGTGGTTCTGCGTTCTGAGGAGCATCCGGTACATGGCAAGTACTTTCAGTATCAGTGTTCACCACCTTTTTCAGAGAGGTGATTGTAGAAATTGTGTTTCCGATGGACTCATATGCTGTTATACTTGTCTTATAGATAATGTAAGGAGTTCTAATTATGCCAGGGAAATTCAGTATCAAGAAAACACCTAAAGGCTTCTTCAGATTCTCTTTATCAGCCGCGAACTCAATGACAATTCTTACTAGCAAAAACTACTCATCATTGAGTAACTGCAGGGACGGGATAGAGACTATCAAGAAGAATGCGGAGATTGAGATAGAAGATCAGACACTTCAGAAACCGGTGGAGAAAAAGTGTCCGAAATTCGAAATTTATTTCGATAAAGCTGACATGTACCGCTACAGGATGATAGCCGCAAACGGTATGAATGTTGCGATATCGGAGGAGGGCTACTCTACGAAAAGCGGATGTATCAACGGGATCAAGGCAATCTCCCGCGCTGCCGAAGGTGCCGAGGTAGACGAATCCCAGCTAAAGAAATAAAAATTTTCAATCCATTCCCCGATTCAGATTCGTGTCCCCTGAAGGAAAAGGGTTCGGTCGGGGCATGTTCTGCTCTCAATACGTTGTGATATTTTTTCATTTGAGCACTGACTGATAAGGTCGAATCTATTCAGGATTATTTTGTCAGTGTAAGGGACCTTCTCTCTCTTTTCCCCTGTTTGTTTCCGATGGTGAGAACCAGGTGAGATATGAGGCCCACTGCTGTGAATATTCCAGCAAGCTGAAGGTAGAACATGAATGGACCGGGTATCGCCCCGATTCAGGACTTCCCCTCAGAAATGAGCCGCCTTCTACGAGAATCATACAGTTCTCAGTTCTCTCAGATTCCTGTGTTCTACCTTGTGTAGGGGAATCCTCCTGTGCTCCACCTGAAAACAGCTGTCCGGTTACTAGGAGCAGAGTTAATAATATCGCACCAATTTGTTTCATACAGCATCCTCCATATCAGGGTCGACGAAATCTCCTACCATAGCTGCGCACTCTACCCAGTTAAGTTCGGTGCGCAGCTGTGTGATTATCCTTTCAGATTCCCACCGTACACGGGGAAGAAACTAGCATCGCCGTAGTTCTCAATTTTCTCGATGTTCTTGAGAGTTTCAAGGTCGTCTGCACTGATGGTGAAATCAAGGTCAGCATTGTTCTTCATGTGCTCAGGATTTGCTGTCTTCGGAAGGGGAAGAGTCCCGATATCGAGACAATAGCGGATACCGAGCTGCGGGACTGATACTCCATACTTTTCTGCCATTTCGGTGACCACGCTGTTCTTCATCAGTTCTCCGTGTGCGACGGGTGAATAGGCCTCTACAAGAATATCCTGTTCCTGACAGTATGCAATCAGCTCAGAAGGAGTATTGCTGATATGGACGAGAATCTGATTGACCATCGGTCTGACGGTACAGGAAGAGAGAATGTTCTCAAGGTCTTCCTTTTCGAAGTTCGATACGCCGATAGCCTTGATCTTACCTGCCTTGTAGGCTTCTTCAAGGGCTCTCCAAGCCTCTTTGTTTCCTTCAAAGAAGGGATCTGCTTTCTGATATTCCATCCAAGGTCGGGGGGAATGGATGATCATCATATCGAGGTAATCAAGTCCCATGGTCTCCAGAGACCCGTTGATTGAAGCGACAGCTTCTTCATAGCTTTTCACTTCAGCTGCAAGCTTGGTTGTGACGAAGAGTTCCTCTCTGGGAATACCGCAGGTTCTCACACCTTCGCCCACACCGCGTTCATTCTGGTAGGCCTGAGCAGTGTCGATATGACGGTATCCGAGTGCGACTGCATCCTTTACAGCCTGTGCGACAGTATCGTCGCTGATGAACCAGGTGCCGAGTCCAAGTTTCGGAATCTCGACTCCGTTTGATAATGTATACGTTTCTTGTAACATGTTATTCTCCTTGAATTTATTAATTCTTTTGTATTTCTTCTGAGAATCCAAGAGTATGCGGATTCTTCGAATCTCGTTTGTTTACTGTGCAGGGCCGAGCACTTCATTCAGTGCTGCCAGTGCATTGAGTGTCCTCGGGAATCCTATGAAGGGAAGACACTGGGTGATTGCCGAAATCAGGGTTTCTCTACTGTTCCCCATCTGTGCATTTCCTGCAATATGACTTTTTACCTGTGACTCGCATCCCCCGAGGGTGATGAGTATAGAGAAGGTGAGCAGCTCTCTCATCTTCAGGTCCAGGGTTCCTCTGGTGTAGATATCACCGAAACAGAAGGCGGACAGATAATCCTGAATATGTGAAACCTCCGCAGGGGCAGCTGCTCTCATCTCGTCGATGAAGGGTCCGAAGATCGCTTTCTGCGCAGCGATCCCTTTTTCCAGCCTGTTCTCCTCACTCACAGTTTTCTGTGACGTGAGGGGGAGAGAAATCGAAGAATCCTCAAATACCTCACTGACGATCTCAAGTGCTGTCTGTGCGCGGGGGAATCCTATGTAGGGAGCACACTGAAAGAGCGCTTCGCTCATTTCAACTGCTTCAGTGCCGCCTTTCAGTGCGGCTGCAGCGTAGGCCGGGAGATCCTCATACATGTGACCTGCTGTGAGGCACACGAGAGTAATCAGTGAACGCTCTTTGTCACTCAGGTTTCCATGGTCATAGATTTCGCCAAAGATGAATCTGTCGCGTATCTCCTGAAATTCAGGAAATGCGGGAACCGATTGTTCGTGTTCGGCATCGAACAGTTTTTCCATATGCTTTCTGCTGCTCTCTTCCCTGTTCATGCATCGGCCTCTGCAAGGCTTTTGTATGCCTCTTCATCTACACGTTCGAGCCATTCGTTGCTGGTTTCAGTTCCCGGCACTTCGAGGGAGATATGGCTGAACCAGCTGTCCGCCTTTGCTCCATGCCAGTGTTTCACCCCGGAGGGGATATATACAAAGGAACCTTCCTTCAGGCTCTGAGCCTCTTTCCCTTCTTCCTGATACCAACCTTCACCGGCAGTGCAGATCAGCATCTGACCACCACCTGTTGCTGCCTTGTGGATATGCCAGTCATTGCGGCAGCCCGGCTCGAAGGTCACATTTGCCAGGAACACGGGAGTTTCTCCCGGCTTCACCATGAAATTGAGGTATGAGTTCCCCACAAAATATTTCGCGAAAAAATCGTTTGGAACTCCGGTTCCAAACATGTTCGCTTTCTCGAATGCTTCTTTATCGATGTATTTCATAACGTATCTCTCCTTGTCTTGAGGGGATCATTCACTGGGCAGGATCCTCTCAATCAGTTGACTCAATGGTATGGGATAATCTCTGTACAGGATATATACAATCTTACATAAAGCTTGCCTGATCCTGTAAAGATAAAAGAAGTTATGTAGACAAATGGGAGAAAACATGCATAATTCAACAATAATATGGTTATTTAGGAGGCGTAGGAAGTGAAGAGAGACAGTGAAAGAATGAAGTCCCTGCTGTATGACCTGCTCCCGAGAGAGGAGATCAGGATGACCGGAATAGAGAATCTGGTCATCTTCAGACGAGATACTCCCTATATGCAGCGTCCGCAGCTCTATAGACCTCAGATCATCATTCTCGCTCAGGGACGAAAGAATATCTACCTCGGGGAAGAAATCTATACCTACAATCCTTCCCGTTATTTTGTCCAGACTGTTCCTCTTCCTGTTATCTGTGAAGCGGTGATAGAACAGAACGAACCGATGCTCGGTCTCGTTATTTCAATAGATCCGAAGGTGATAGGGGAGATCCTTTATGAAATGGCACCAAGAACTCCTGTGCCTCACAAGGTTTCGCGTGGTGTATATGACGCACCTGTCACCGATGTGATCAAGGACTCCACTGTGCGCCTTCTCGGTACACTGGGGAATGAGGATGATATGAATATCCTCGGACCGATGTATCTGAAGGAACTGCTGTATCATATTATCAAGAGTGACAAGGGAGAGATACTGAAGGCTCTTGTACAGAACAGCCGAGGGACTTCTCAGATCGCCCATGCGCTCAAGGAGATCCATGACCATTACACCGAACCTCTTGAGATACCCCGCCTCGCTCAGGATGCGGGAATGAGTTCGAGTGCATTCCACTCCACCTTTAAAGCGATGACCTGCACTTCACCGCTTCAGTATATCAAACACATACGGCTCCATAAGGCGAGAGAGATCATACAGGCAGAAGGGGAGAAGGCGAATACCGCCGCTGCGCGGGTGGGGTACGAGAGCGTATCTCAGTTCAGCAGGGAGTACAAACGTACCTTCGGGGTATCACCGTCACAGGACAGGCAGGGTCTCCCTGCCTATTAGGAGATTCATATGATGCACAGACGCATGATATTATTTACCTTCCTTTTTCTCTGCGCCGCAGGCCTCGGAGCACAGGGAGAGAAAGAGATACCGAACATGGAATCAGAAGGAGTGACTATGGTACGCATGAGTATGAATGGAAATGAGCTTCTCATCGAACTGTGTGACAACCCGACAGCTCGGGATTTGCTCAGCAGACTCCCTTTGACCCTTACCTTTGAGGATTATGCTTCAACTGAGAAGATTACCTACCTTGAACCGAAGCTCTCGGTTGATGATGCTCCTGACGGATATGATCCGTCAGCAGGGGATCTGACCCTGTATGCTCCGTGGGGCAATCTGGCCCTGTTCTACCGGGACTTCTCCTATTCACGGGGACTCATTCCCATCGGACGCATCACATCGGGGTTAGAGAAACTCACCACTTTGGATGAGCCGTTCAGCGCAACGCTCGAGATTGTAGAGTAACGGAGAACATATATGGCAGAGAGAACCTTAATTGCATACTGCAGCTGGTCAGGCAACACCGAAAAGATAGCGAAACTGATACAGCAGGAGATAGGTGGCGACCTGTGGAAGATCGAACCGGAGGATGCCTACTCCGCTCACTATACAACGGTGGTGAAGCAGGCGAAGAAGGAGATTCAGAAGGGGTATGCACCTGGATTGGTCTCCCTTCCAGATTCCATCGATGCCTATGAGCATATCTTTATCGGGTCCCCCAACTGGTGCAATACGATGGCGCCTCCTCTCCTTACCTTCTGCCGGGCTTTCGATTTTTCTGACAAGCGTGTGATCCCGTTCTGTACTCACGGAGGGGGAGGAGAAGCGAGAGTCCTGAACGATATCACACAGGCATGCAGGAAAGGCGAAGGAATGAAAGGTATCTCCTTCTACGATGACGGAGGAAAACGTGCACGTTCCTCCCTTGTCAGCTGGCTTGAGATGCTTTCAATTCCTTCCTGATCAATCTCAGTTCTCCTTAGTATACACTTCCCAGGTTGTCCTGATAATCTCATGAAGTGAACTGTGCTTCGCTTCCCAGCCGAGAGCAGTTTTTGCCAGTGCACTGGAAGCGATCAGCTTTGCAGGATCTCCCTCTCTTCTCGGTGCCATATGAACGGGAATCTCTTTTCCTGTCACTCTTCTTGCTTCTTCGACGATCTCCTTCACTGAGAGACCTGACTCGCTGCCGAGATTGACGATGAGAGATTTCTGAGAGTCCATAAGGAACTCAGCACTTCTCAGGTGTGCGTCAGCGAGATCGGTGACGTGCACGTAATCCCTGATACCCGTTCCATCCTCGGTAGGGTAGTCATCTCCGAAAATATCAAGATGATCGCGAGTCCCGGCAGCAACCTCCATGACAACGGGGATAAGGTTTGCAGGGTTTCTTTCGAGTCCTTTCATTCTCCCGTCCGGGTCGTAGCCTGCCGCATTGAAATACCTAAGCGAAACATAGTTGAGCCCCTTGAGTTCTCTGTACCATTCGAGATTTTCCTCTATAGCCCGCTTAGTGTATCCATAGTAGTTCAACGGTTTCGTCGGATGGTTCTCATCGATCGGGATATACTCAGGTTCTCCGTAGGTCGCTGCGGAGGAAGAGAGTATGAAATTTTTCACCCCATGCTTCTCACAGCATCTTAGAAGATTGAGAGAGCCGGTGATATTGTTATGGGCATACTTAGATGGATCTGTCATGGACTCTCCTGCCGCCTTGAACGCTGCAAGGTGAATGACAACATCCCATCCTTCTGAAAGAACCTGGTCAAGAATCTTTTCATCAAGGATGGATCCTTCAAAGAAGAGCGATTCTGGTTGTATATTCTCTCTCAGTCCGCTGGAGAGATCGTCAAGTATTCCTACCGTATGGCCTGCATCAAGGCAGGTGAGAGCAACATGGGTACCGATATAGCCGGCGCCGCCGCATAAGAGAATTTTCATAATTTCCTCCTGGCATCCTTCTTAAGGATGCTTGCAGTTATATTTTTTTTCAACCTCCCGGGGTCATTCAGGGAATCACCAGGTGAGGCTGTACGGTGAGTGATGAGAGTGAAGGAGATTGTCCCAGATGAGAAAGAAGCAGCTGTGTTCCCTTCCTGTATATCTCTCCCGGTCTGATGTCCACTGAGGCGAAGGTGTAGGGGAGGAAGGATCTCATGGGAATATCATCATAGCCGCAGAGAACCATGGTCTCCAGGATGCTCTTTCCTCCTCGGTTTGTCACGGCATTGAGAAGAGTGAGAAGCGTCACATCATTCACTGAGGCGATGGAATCATATGTGCCGTCCAATATGAGATCAATGATCTCTTCGGGAATGGATGCTCTTGAGGAGGGATCTATGTTCACAATGTGAGGCTGCGTTCCATTCCATTCTTTCATAAAACCTTGAAGTCGTTCCCTGTTCGGGTAAACGGTATCAAGAAAATTGACACAATAGAGAGGTTTTGATGCCTTATGTGATCTCAGGTATTGCCCCTGAAGCATGCCGCCCTTCACGTTATCTGTGGAACAGCTGAGAGGACCGGGAAATCCTGATGTATGGTGGGCGATGACGAAGGGAATCTTGAGGGACTCAACCGCTTCGATCTCTTCGGCAGAATCAATGTCGTAACATATGATCCCGTCGGTTGTGAGGTTCAATGTGTCTATATCTGAGAGTTCACCTCTCTTTTTCAGGTTCAATGTATACATCGTATGTTCGAGTTCTGCTGCTATGTTCTGAACGATCTCACCATAGAACCAGGACGATTCAACCTGATTCCCCCAGTAATAGGGTCTCTCCTTCTTTTCGAAGCTCAGAAGGGTGATGATCCCGCTTCCGCTTCTTCTCAGTGCGCTCGCTGACTTGTTCGGTGAGTATCCGAGCTTCTCTGCTGCTCTCAGGACAGCATCTCTTCTCTTGGGAGCCACGCTGGAGGGATTATTGAATACCCTCGATACCGTAGCGGAGCTTACCTTTGCCTCCTCTGCAACATCATCTCTTGTTATCTGTTTATCCCTCTTCATAGTACCTCTCAGGCTTCGTCCCCAATATTTCATATTGACAGATTGTTCAGCTTTCTGTATGGTACTGTATCATACAAATGTACACGTGTACATATCATGGAGGTAAAAGAATGAAAAAACATGAAATTCCACATAGAAGATTCAATCCACTGACGGGAGAGTGGGTACTGGTTTCACCGCATCGTACAAAACGCCCCTGGCAGGGGCAGAATGAAACTCCTCAGTGTGATACAGGGCTTGCGTACGACGAGAAGTGTTTTCTCTGTCCGGGAAATGAGCGGGCTCAGGGGGACAGGAATCCCGATTACGAGGGAACCTATGTGTTCACAAACGATTATGCGGCTCTTCTGCCTGGGGTAGATTCTTTTAGCGAAACAAAGGGACCCAATGGTCTGCTCCATGCAGCAAGTGAACGGGGCATCTGTCGTGTTGTCTGTTTCTCTCCTCGCCATGATCTGACTCTCTCCCGCATGGAAGTCGGAGGAATCGCCGGTGTGATAAGGACCTGGACTGACGAATACGAAGAGCTCGGCAGCAGACCTGAAATCAATCATGTACAGATCTTTGAGAACAGGGGAGCAGTGATGGGGTGTTCAAACCCACATCCTCACGGACAGATATGGGCCGAAGAGGTGATCCCGACCCTGCCCGCTCTCGAACTGAAACATCAGGATGAGTATTTCAAAACTCATGGTACTTCGATGCTTCTTGATTACCTCAGGTATGAAAAGGAACAGAAGGAAAGAATCGTCCTCTCCAACGAATATTTTTCTGTCCTCGTTCCGTACTGGGCTGTCTGGCCTTTTGAGACGATGATTCTTCCCCATCGTGACCTTCCCTCACTTTCAGAATGTACTGGTGAAGAAGTAATATCCCTTGCCTCGATCATGAAAGAGCTGGGGGTGAAATATGACAACCTGTTCAAGACCAGTTTCCCGTACTCCATGGGGATACATCAGCTCCCTACCGACGGGAAAAGGTGGGAAGGGGCTCAGTTCCATATGCACTATCTTCCACCCCTTCTCCGCTCAGCGGATGTGAAGAAATTCATGGTCGGGTATGAACTCCTTGCACAGCCTCAGCGCGATATCACCGCAGAGATGAGTGCCCATCGGCTCAGAGAGCTCTCAAGTATTCATTACATGGAGGTTCTCTGATGAAAAAGGATTATATGACATTGGCTCAACATATCACATCAGGTATATCAGAAGAGATATTGAAGAACCTCTATGGAGATACCGGAGATCTGAAAGCTGCGAAAGAGCGGTACGAGGAAGTCATTGCACGCTTGTTCGAACAGGACCCTTCGGCCAGGGGGAAAGAAGTCTCCCTGTACAGTGTTCCAGGCCGTACTGAGCTTGGCGGCAACCATACTGATCACAATCATGGAAAGGTTCTTGCGTCATCAGTTAATCTTGATGTGATCGCTGCGGTCATTCCTCGCGATGATGATACTGTCATTATCGATTCAAAAGGGTTTCCGACAGTCGAGGTAGATCTTTCCGTTATCAGGTCAAAGGACACAAAAGAACGTCACCTCGATGGCCGTCTTCATGGTATGACCGAAGCCCTTGCACTGGGAGTTGGGGATGCGTTTCTAAGGAATGGATTACACGTCGGAGGGTTTCATGCCGTGACTGTCTCCAACATTCCCAAAGGCGCCGGTCTGAGTTCGTCTGCGGCGATTGAGATTCTTATAGGTTCAATTTTCAATTCCCTGTATAACAATGATTGCGTCGATGCACTCACACTTGCCCGATACGGACAGTATGCGGAAAACCTCTGGTTCGGAAAACCCTCCGGCCTGATGGATCAGGCCGCCTGTGCCTATGGCGGTATGATCGGGATCGATTTCAAGGATCCTGAAAATCCTCTGGTGACTCCTCTTGATTTCTCCTTTCGCTGCCATGACTATACTCTTGTAGTTGTCGATACCGGCGGATCCCATGCTGATCTGACCTCTGATTATGCAGCAATCAGGGAAGATATGGGAAAAATCGCCCGTTACTTTGGTGTTTTTTCCTGCAGAGAGGTCACACATGTTCAGCTTCAACAGGCCATACATCAGGTGAGAGTGGTCGCGGGAGACAGGGCAGTGAGCCGTGTTCTTCACTACCTTGCTGAAAACGAACGTGTCGAGAACATGATACGTTCGGTAAGAGAAGATCATATGGGAAATTACCTTTCCTGTGTGCGTGGTTCGGGTCATTCTTCAGGAATGTTCCTTCAGAATACCTACTCCCTCTCTACACCAGAAGAGCAGGGAATCACTGTAGCTCTGGCCCTTACGGAGCTTTTCCTTCAGGGAGAAGGTGCATGTCGTGTTCATGGGGGAGGGTTCGCCGGAACGATTCAGGCATATGTTCCCGTTGGAAGATCTGAGATGTACAAAGAGACTATGGAAAAGGTGTTCACAAAGGGTAGTGTGACTGAGCTGAACATCCGCTCACTCCCTGCAGGGCGAATCTTATAGATTTTTTCGCTTGAAACATACTCACCGGTCGTGATCCTCGAAGTAATAGTGGGGATCACGCAGTCTGAAGGTATGACGGTACTGAGTGGGTGTATACCCGGTCACCTGATGGAATCGCTTGGCGAAGGTGAAGTAATTAGGATAGCCCACAGAGGCCGCCACATCTGCAATCGGGTCATCGTTGTGGGTGAGATACTCCTTCGACTTCTCGACTCTGTACCTGATAAGATAGTCAAGAATAGAGACCTTCTCCTCCTCCTGGAAAAGTCTCGAAAGGTGTCCTCGATGTATACCGAGGTGTTTTGCAATATCATTCACATTGATATTTGTCGCATAGTTGGTATGTATGAACTGCTTCGCAGTCTTGGCATAGTTGATTCGTTCTGCATTGATGACAGGCTGTTTGGAGCGCTCTCTAGTCAGCTGCCAGAGGATGTCATAGAGAATACTCGTTGCCTTGAGTGTGTACCCGAATTCTCTCGCATTCAGGACATCAAAAGTTTCGGTGAACAGTTTTTCTATGCTGGATGAGTATATTCCGGGAAGGACCTGATGGTCGGGAATGATGCCGAACTGGCGGAGAATTTCATTCACTGCAATACCTGTGAATGCAATCCATCTGTATCTATACGGGTTAGCAGGATTCGCCGCATATCTGTTCTTCTGCATAGGATAGATGATGAAAGCATCTCCAGCCTTGAGATGAGTGACCTTTCCCTTGATCTGCAGAGTACCTTCTCCTCCGGTGATATAATGAATGATATGATGATCTCTCCGTCCGGTAAAGGAATGTGTGGATGAACAGTGCTCCATTCCGCAGAAAAGAAGGGAAATGTCGCGGTTTACTTCGGTATCGTTAAATACCTGTTTCTTTAACATATACTTCCCCCTTTTCCGTACGAATTCATGAATATCTGGTTTGTATTATATAATGATTATGTGAATGATGCTATAAAAATCGATAAATGAAAGACATAATCATTTTATATATGACAAAAGTAGATATGTCGATCTGATATTCGGTGCTAAGATTTCAACATGCAAGAGGGGCCGGGCAACGGCTTATTCAAGAAAAGGAAAACGGTATATGGAAACAAGACAGAGAATCCGTACAGGGGAAACAGCGGGAGTGAAAAGAACGAGCCTTTCTTCTCTCGGTGAGTCCCGCACAGCGTTCTTTCTTATCCTTCCGAGTTTTGTCGGCTTTTTTACATTTTTCATTTTCCCCGCGATCCGCGGGCTGTATCTCAGTTTTACCGACTGGGATCTGTTCACCGAGCCGAACTGGATAGGAGTACAGAACTATGTGAAAATCTTCCAGGATCCTGAATTCTGGAATGCGATGAAGGTTACACTGCTCTATGTGGTGTACAACATACCGATTCAGACCGCACTTGGTCTTGGTATTGCGGTGGCTCTCATCCAGCTCAAGAAGTCAAGCGTAGCCCTTCGATCGCTCATCATCCTTCCCTGGCTGCTTCCGAACGTTATCGTAGGTCTTCTGTGGCTCTGGCTGCTCGATCCCACCCTGGGTATCGTCAATGAGGGAGTAAGGGCGCTCGGCTTTGACCGCATTCCCTTCCTCTCGACATCGAAGTACGCACTTGGCTCGATCGCAGGAATCAACATCTGGCGCCATATGGGCTACACCAGCCTGATACTTTTCGCCGGACTGCAGGATATCCCGAAATCGATATATGAAGCCGCCGAGATAGATGGGGCGGGGACATGGAAGAGCTTTCTCCATATCACGCTGCCTCTGATCAGACCGGTTATGACCTTCGTGGTGATCACTTCGGTGATCGGCTCCTTCCAGCTGTTCGACACGGTTGCTGTAACAACCGAAGGAGGACCTACACACTCCACAGAAGTCATCATCTGGTATATCTACAAACATGCCTTCTCCCGTTTCAACATGGGTTATGGAAGTGCGGTGTCATTCGTTCTCTTCGTTGTTCTGTTCCTCTTCACTCTCGCCTACACGAAGAAATCCAACGCCAACGAATCGGATCTGGGAGGTTGATGCATGAACATTCTGAAACAGAGAGAGGGCCTGACCCCTTTCAAGATCATTCTTCATCTTATCATCGTCCTTGTGATCCTGGTGACGCTGTTTCCCCTTTACTGGCTGCTGAGAACCGGTCTGACCACCTCTTCAGCAATTGTAGGAGACCCGACCAGCATCCTGCCGCCCTCCTTCACCTGGCTGAACTTCGCACGTGTACTCGGGCTCGTTGATACAGCTACCGCAGTTGCCGCAGGAGGCTCAGGTCAGTCGTTTGACTTCTTCCTCTACCTGAAGAACACGGTCATCGTAGCAGGACTGATCACAGTGGGGCAGGTCTTTTTCTCCTCCCTTGCAGCCTATGCGTTCGCCCGCATGAAATTCAAATTCCGTGATATCATCTTCGCTTCCTATCTTTCCGCGTTGATGATCCCGGGAATCATAACAGTCATCCCGAACTACCTGCTTATGCACTCGCTGGGATGGATGAATACCTATCAGGGGCTATTGGCACCTTACCTGCTTATGACCCCCTTCTCAGTATTCTTTATGAGACAGTTCTTCCTCGGAATCCATAAGGAACTCGAAGAGGCGGCTCTTATAGAGGGCGCGGGGAGATTGAGAATCCTGTTCAGGATTATCTTCCCGATGTCGAAAGGTTCGATGATCATTGTCGGACTCATCACTTTCACGAACAGCTGGAATGAGTATCTGTGGATGCTCATCGTCGGAAGAAAGGAAGCTGTGAGAGTACTTACCGTAGCTCTCGGCATCTTCCAGTCCCAGACTCCGCAGGGTATGCCTGACTGGGGTGGCCTCATGGCAGGCGCATTCCTCTCGGCACTCCCGATCTTCTTCCTGTTCGCGGCGTTTGGAAAACACCTGGTCAATTCAATTGGCCACTCAGGAATAAAATAGTAAAACACCGATGGCCATCGGATATTAATTTGGAGGTTTCTATGAAAACTTTGAGACTTGTAATAAGTATACTGCTTATCTGTGCAGTATCGGTATCAGTGTTTGCCCAGGGGGGCAGTGAAAAGGGTTCTGACGGTATCGTCGAGATTGAATACATGCTGTGGGATTCAAACCAGCAGCCTGCATATGAACAGGCAGCAGCTCTGTTCATGGAAAGAAACCCCAACATCAAGGTTGTGATCAATCAGATGGGGTGGGGAGATTACTGGACAGATATTCCGAGAAGAATGGTAGCTGGTGATGGTCCTGATGTGTTCACAAATCACCTTGCCTTCGCAAATGATTTCGCAAAGAGGGGTCAGATTCTTGATATCCAGCCGCTCGTAGAGAGAGACAGTGTCGCCACTGACATCTATTACCCGGGCCTCGCAGAGCTCTGGACAAGAGACGGACACAGATGGGGACTTCCGAAAGACTGGGATACCATCGCTGTAGTCATCAACGTTGATATGTTCAAGAAAGCTGGAATCGATGTCGATTCACTCGATGACTGGACCTGGAATCCTCAGGACGGCGGTACCTTTGAAGAAACTCTCAGAAAGGTTGCTGCAGCCAATCCGGGAACAGCAGGTCTTGGAACATTCTACGCAAGCGGCTTTGGTCAGCAGGAGTGGAGCCATCTTGCTCACTCAACAGGATTCACCTACTCACAGGGCAACTACTCAAACCAGTTCAACTTCAATGATCCCCGACTTGCGGACACTCACGAATGGTTCAACCGCATGATTGATGCAGGCGTCTGTGTTCCTCTTGAGGATATCAGCGCTCTCGGTGATACAACGATGTTCACATCAAAGAAGATCGCTGCGACATTCGCAGGTTCCTGGATGATCGGCTACTATGCGAACAACGTCGAATTTGATGTGAAGTTTGTAAGCCTTCCTACCGGTCCTGTCGGTAAGCGCTCTCCCTTCAACGGTCTCGCTGACGCTATCTGGTCCGGATCAGAAAATCAGGAAGAAGCATGGCAGTGGGTGAAGTTCCTCGGTTCGAAAGACGCTCAGGACATCATCGGTAAAGCAGGTGTCGTATTCCCAGCCGTCAAGGGCAGTGAAGAGTACACCATCGCAAAGCATGCTTCAAATGGTATTGACGTGAGTGCTTACACTGATCTCGTCAAGGTGTCCGGTCAGACGTTCCTCTTCCCGCTCACAGACAATGCTGCCGCGGTTCAGGAAAGTTTCCAGAATGCATTCGAGAAGATCTATCTCGAGAATGCTGATGCATCTGCCGTTCTTACTGAAGCGAATGCTTCTGTCAACAAGATGCTGAACGAATAATCACATGAATCCTCGCAGGGATCAGCTTCAACGCTCTCCCTGCAGGAGCTTTCTTTGGTGCTGCAGTGCACCTCTCTCACACACAACCCAGAAATAAAAAGGACAGGATATGATTCACATTCATTCTTCCCAGCAGCTATTTTCTCTTGAAAGCCATCATGCCTCCTACATCATCGGAATGCATCGGGGCAAGAGTCTTCTCAGGTACCACTTCGGGAAGAAGATGGAACTTCCTCAGAGGGATAACTGGTTCATTGAGTACCCTTCACGGGCTACTGAGGTGCTTGACCTCTCCCTTGAAGATTACCTGGGAACCACCTACTACCCTGTAGAGTTCTCCCTCTTCTCAGGAGGTGACTTCCGCCCTTCTTCTCTTGCTGTGAGGGATGATGAGGGGTATCCTGTCACTGATTTTATCTACGATTCGTTCGAAAAGATTTCTGGTGTAACGATGCCCGAAGGGTATCCTGCACTGCAGAATGAAAGTGCAGAAGGTGAAACTCTCCGTCTGATGTTCACCCACAAGGGGAGAGGTCTGAAAGTGATCCTTTCCTATGCGGTGATTCCCTCGCATGATGTGTTTCTGAGATGGATGAGCGTAGAAAACAACTCACAGGATACCTTCACAGTGGATCGGGCCATGTCAGCGACAGCAGCCTTTCCTGAAGGGAGCTGGGATCTCATCACCCTCGATGGAGCGCATGCGAGGGAGAAACAGGTGAACAGGACTCCTGTCCGGTCTGGAATCACCTCTGTCGGGAGCAATAGAGGTATCAGCGCCCACGGCCATACTCCCTATGTGATCCTAGCCGACAGAAACACCGATGAATTTCACGGGGACTGTTATGCCCTCTCTCTCATCCATAGCGGAGATTTTCTCATTGAGAGTGATCTCGCAGATGATGAAAAGATTCGTATCAACGTCGGTGTCCATCCCGATACCACCCGCTATCTGCTGAGCGCATCAGATGCCTTCGATACACCTGCAGCCTATCTTACATATTCTCCTGATGGATTGAATGCCCTGAGTCAGATCAGCCACAGGTGGGTCACAGAGATACTGATGAATACAAAGTGGAGCGACTTGGAACGTCCTGTGCTCCTCAACAGCTGGGAAGCGGCCTACTTTGATTTTGATGAGCAGCGGCTTATCGATATCGCACGGAAGGCGAAGGACCTGGGTGTTGAACTGTTCGTGCTCGATGACGGATGGTTCGGGAAAAGGAATAACGACCACTGCTCTCTCGGTGACTGGTACTGCAACATGGAAAAACTTCCGAGCGGAATAGGCGGGCTTTCCGAGAAGGTACACTCTCTGGGTCTCAAGTTCGGCATATGGGTTGAACCTGAGATGATCTCTGCAGACAGTGACCTGTACCGTGCCCATCCTGACTGGTGTATCCATGTCCCGGGAGAAGAGCGGTTGGAAGGACGTCATCAGCTCCTCCTTGACCTGTCCCGTGAGGATGTGCAGGAAAACATTCTTACGCAGCTGAGAAGTCTTTTTGACTCTGCACGTATCGAGTACGTGAAGTGGGATATGAACCGTTACTTCACGAACTCAGGCTCAGCACTCCCTCCGGGGGGAAGGAAGGGTTCACAGGGCGAGGTGCCCCTCAGGTTCACACAGGGACTCTACCGTATCCTTTCGATCATCACCTCTGAATACCCCGATATTCTCTTTGAAGGGTGCTCAAGCGGCGGAGGTAGATTCGATTATGCCATGATGCCCTTCTTCCCTCAGTACTGGACGAGCGACAATACCGATGCGGTGAGCAGAATGAAGATCCAGTACGGTACCTCCTATATGTTCCCTCCGGTCGCAATGGGCGCTCACGTATCTGATGTTCCCGGTCACCAGGTGGGAAGGATGACACCGATGCTTTTAAGGTCCATGGTCTCCATGGGAGGAAATTACGGACTAGAACTCGACCCTGCAAAACTTTCACAGACCGATTCCGCGATTCTCAAGAGTGAGATTGAGTGGTATATACGACATCGCGAACTCCTTCAGAAAGGGACGTTCACTCGCCTTCTCAGTCCCTTCGAAGGGGATAGAGCATCCTGGATCATCACAGACGCTGAGAAGAAAGATGCTGTTGCGTTCTATTTCGTGATGTTCTCTGAAGGAAATCAGGGGTCACGAAGATGGAAACTGGCGGGACTTGATCCTCAAAGGGCATACACCGTCGAGCTTTCCATGACGGGAAGGGATTACTCGGATGCTGAACATATCACCCTCCCTGTACCGGTCAGGGGAGATGAGCTGATGAACAGAGGTATTGACCTTCCGCCGATTGAACGAGATTATAGCGGGGTGAGGATCCTTCTCAGATCATAGATGAAAAGGCTTCAAGGATGTCTATTCGGTATTTTTGGGGCTATCTTGTTCGGTATTCCTGTCTCTCAGGCGGTGTGTATGACAAAACCTGTTATTGTTCTCCTCTATCTATCATTTGCAGCCCTAGGTATCCCCGGGGTTCTACTGGGTGCGGCATGGCCTGCTCTTCAATCTGATACCTCACTGCCTTACGGCTACCTGGGAATCCTGCAGATGCTGTTTGCGGGTCTCCCTATACTTTCCAGCTACCTTTCGGGAATATTCATGCGGCGCTACGGGATCTCACGGGATCTGATCCTCGGTATGTCACTTACCGCCGCTGCGATCTTTGTCTTCTCTTTTTCCTCCTCCCTTGTTACAATCGCCTTCGCCTCCAGTTTTCTCGGTTTCGGGTATGGTGTGCTGAATACGGGACTCAACACGTTCGCTGCGCAGCAGTATGGAGCGCACCATATGAACTGGCTTCATAGTTTCTGGGGTATCGGAGCGATGGGAGGGCCTCTTCTCATATCGGTTGCACTTTCCGGAGGTTACTCCTGGAGAGTGGGGTTTCAGGCGGGAGGTGCGATTCAGGTTCTCCTGATCCTATGTCTGATCCTCTCCCTACCGTTGTGGGAACGACTTGAAAAGACGATAGTCATGAAAGAGGGGAGTGGGAAGGAAGAGTTTTCCCTGTCCGCGTATCTGCGAATGAAGGAATCGGTTCCGATGATTCTGATGTTCTTCCTGTTCGGTGGAGTGGAAGCCTGTTTTGCATTGTGGGGGGCATCTTACCTCTACCTGTCACAGGGAATGAGCGCAGCCGAGTCGGCTACCTGGCTGTCGGTATTCTTTGTCAGCGTCACTGCCTCACGGATGCTTACAGGCTTTGTCTCTCTTCGGTTTCCTGACAGGACTATCATAACAGGAGGGATCGCTCTCATTCTTACAGGCCTCATTCTCATGATTCTTCCCCTTTCGCGTTCTTTCACTCTCTGTGGTGTCCTCCTCATCGGTGGGGGAGTAGCCCCGGTCTTTCCCACAATGGTACACAGTGTGCCGCGTAGATTCTCCTCTGCCCACTCAGGTTATATCATGGGAATCCTGCTGACAGGAGCCTCGTTGGGCAATATGTTACTCCCCTTTCTTTTTTCCCTCATTGCGGGAGTGCATGAATCGGAGAGGATGTTCCTGCTTCCGTTCTATATGCTTTTCAATCTTTTTCTCTTTGTGCTTTCGTTCGCTACACTTCACCGGCAGAGAGTCACTACACGGGAGTGACAGGCTGTCATCGAAAGAACGAAAGGATCCATTATTCATAGTGAATCCACATCCGCAAGACCTTGACAGTTAATTCTTCCTCAAGTACACGATAGCCAATTCTGTTCTGTACGTTGATTCTTCTGAAAAAGCACCTTCCAGGTCGCCGATCAGACGTTTGGGGGAAGGCTTCTTCCATGGATCGGTCTGACGAAGATTCAGAATCTGAAGAGCTTTCTCTTTAAGATTGCTCTTCTTGAGTTTCTTCGCATCCTTGAGGGTCTGCTTCGTGTAAAGAAGACGGTACATCCACTAGTCCAGATATTCGGTGAGCAGAGAAGAAAGGGTATGCATTCCCTCGACAATCGATTCTCTCATCGATGGAATCGAAAGAAGGCAGAGAGTCTCTTCGATACTTTCCCAATCCTCCTCGCTGTTGAGGACTGCGGAGCCGTTCTTTCCTGTAATATGAACCGGTTCATGAGCATCCTGCAGTGACTCTATGATTCTATAGAGGTCTTTCCTTGCGTTCGAAATATTGATTGAGCTCATAGCTACTCCGTACGTTCATTGTAATGTAATGTGCTGTCCTATCAGTGGTGTGTATTGCAGGCCTCTGAGTATTGTGAAGCATGTTTTGATCTTTGTTCATCTGTTTCATTCATTTCCTCTCACCCTTATATGACTGTCTCCAATCCTGTTCGGATTCGAATCTCGATAAACCATCAGCATATGGAATGATCAGAGCAAATCCTCATGTGGAGATCTATTTCGCGGAATATCAAGAAATCACAACCGATATCAAGAATTCACACTTCCAACCTGGTTATGATGGCTGTAGAGTTATAAAAGACAGAGTTCCGTTCTCAGTGATCTGTCAGAGGTATGAGGTGCCTGAATTTATGAATATCGAATACATTATGTCACAGATGACACTCGAAGAGAAAGCGGGCATGCTTTCAGGTGAAGATTTCTGGCGAACCAAGGCTGTTAAACGGCTTGGAGTCCCTTCTCTGCTGATGAGCGACGGTCCTCACGGACTGAGGAAACAGCAGGAAGGGGGTGACCATCTGGGAATCAATGAGAGCATCAAGGCTGTCTGTTTCCCCGCCGGCTGCGCCCTTGCCTCCTCCTTCGACAAAGAGCTGGTGGAACGTCTCGGGATGACACTCGGGAACGAATGTCAGGCTGAAGGGGTAGGAGTCATCCTGGGACCTGCGGTCAATATCAAACGCTCTCCGCTGTGCGGAAGGAACTTCGAATATTTCTCGGAAGATCCCCTTCTCGCTTCCCGTATGGCGAAGTCCTTTATCAACGGAGTGCAGAGCAGGAAGGTGGGAACCAGCATCAAGCACTTCCTTGCCAACAATCAGGAATACCGGAGAATGACTTCGAGCTCGCAGGTTGATGCAAGGACACTCAGAGAAATCTATCTTGCGGCATTCGAGGAGGCGGTAACTGAAGCTAAGCCCTGGACCGTGATGTGCTCCTACAACAGAATCAACGGAGTCTATGCGGCTGAAAACAAGACCTACCTCACTGATGTTCTGAGGGCTGAATGGGGTTTTGACGGGTTCGTCGTCAGTGACTGGGGAGCGGTGAATCACCGGGTGAGAGATCTCGAAGCTGGACTTGACCTTGAGATGCCCTCATCGAATGGTGTCAATGACAATCTGATCGTGAAGGCGGTGAATGCCGGTGACCTTGCAATCGAGGTGGTGGATCAGGCCGTCCGTCGTATCCTCACTGTCATCTCTGCCTTTGAAGATCATCGTGATTCCAGTGCAGTATTCGATAGGGATGCCGACCATGAAGAGGCGAGAAGCATTGCCTCACAGTGTATGGTCCTGCTGAAGAATGAAGATATCCTGCCTCTTTCTAAACAATCTTCTACTGCCTTTATCGGATACTTTGCGAAACATCCACGATATCAGGGGGGAGGAAGTTCCCATATCAATGCCTCCAGAGTAGAATCCGCACTGGAGTATGCCGGCGGTGATACCATTCGGTATGCTCAGGGATATGGTATAGGTGAAGGAACCGATGATCAGATCCTTTTTGATGAGGCCTTGAAGCTTGCTCGCAACGTCGATACCGTCGTGGTATTTGCCGGACTTCCCGACTCCTACGAATCCGAAGGATTCGACCGTGCCCATCTCAGACTGCCCGACAATCAGAACAGACTGATTGAGGCTTTAGCCGATGTGAATACGAACATCGTTGTCGTCCTGCATAACGGATCGCCTGTTCAGATGCCTTGGATTGACAGCGTTAAAGGCGTTCTTGAAGCTTACCTGGGCGGTCAGGCGATAGGGGGAGCAACGGTGCAATGCCTGTTCGGAGATGTGAATCCGTCGGGAAGACTGGCAGAGACTTTTCCGCTGCGCCTGGAAGACAACCCTTCCTACCTCAACTTTCCGGGTGAGAGAGATCTCGTTGAATATCGGGAAGGTGTGTTTGTAGGGTATCGCTATTATGATGCGAAAAATATGAATGTCCTGTTTCCCTTCGGTCACGGACTGAGTTATACCACCTTCGAGTATTCTGACCTGAGAACCGATTCGAATATGCTGAGAGATGGAGGGGAGCTGAAGGTTTCTGTCGATATCACAAACACAGGAAACAGGGCCGGCAGGGAGGTTGCCCAGCTCTACATCGCCCCCTGCGGAACTCAACAGAACAGGCCTGTACGGCAACTGAAAGGATTTGAAAAAATCATGCTGCAGCCCGGTGAGACGAAAAGTGTGCACTTTCACCTGAGTGAGAGGGATTTTTCGATCTACCGAGCAGATCTCGAAACATGGTATGCGCCTTCAGGAGAGTATGAGATCCAGATAGGAAAGTCTTCTCGCGACATAGTTCTCTTTGAACGTGTGACGGTGAACTCAGCGAATCCTCGGATGACCTTCACGCTTGATACTCCTGTCGGGGATATTCTGAAGGATCCGGTAGGGAAGAGTGTGTTTGCCGATGTCGCGATGCGTTTCATGAAAATATTCGTCGGTGAAGAAGAGAGCACCGCTCTCGGAGAGGGAACCTCAGGGTTTCTCACAGAAATGGCCAGAAATATGCCGCTGAGAGGTGTTGTCACATTCGGGGGAATTATCGGTTATGATGAGTTGCAGGACCTTCTTGATGCCGTCAATCAGGTGGAAGGCTGAGAAGAAAAGGGAGTATATACTATGGTGAGTAAAGAGATGCAGCAGGCATTCAAGATGATGAGAGAGGCAAAGGCGGCTTCTGCCGCAAGGCCTATGACTCCCGAAGTCGCTCTGGAGGATCGCAGAAGTATCGATGAAGTACTGAGCGCAGCCCCTCAGAGTCCTCGTGTAGAAACACAGGATGTTCTCACTGAAGAGTGCCGGGGTGAGTTCTATACCTATGACAGTGATGATCAGGAGAAGCTCAAAGGAAAGGTGCTTCTCTTCATTCACGGCGGTGGTTTCATGAACGGAACTGTTGCCTCCAGGCGGAGACTCTGTCACAGCCTTCTTGAGAGGGCGAAGATGGATGCCTTCTCGGTGGAGTACGGACAGTGGCCTGAAGCGGAGCACCCTCAGGGACTCAATGATGTGATTGCCGGGTATCGCTGGCTCTTAGCGAAAGGGTATGATCACGATGATATTTTCATCTTCGGGGAATCGGCGGGAGCGATGCTCACGCTGACCATGATCCTCACTATGAAAAGCAAGGGGATGCCGCTGCCGAAGAAAGCCTGTGTGTTCTCTCCTGTGGCCGGACAGAAACTCGATTACCCCTCCCATGACGAGAGAGAAGAGAGAGACCCCATGCTCAGCTATGAGCCAGTGGTTCCCTACTATGCACATGCAGATTTCTCCAGTTATTCCGTGTCTCCTGTGTACGGGGACTTTCACGGGTTTCCTGAGCTCGCGATCCATGTTGGAAGCGAAGAGGTTCTGTTCGACGATGCGGTGGCTATATATGAGAGATGTATCGCTGCCGATGTGAATGTGACGTTGAGGGTATGGGAAGAGCTTTTCCATGTCTTTGTTCTTTTTGAGTCGCCTGAGTCTGATCAGGCGTTTGAAGAAATAGGGTTATTTTTCAGAAACTCTGTACTATAATATCTCCATGCTCAGGAGAAGAAGTTTCAGCGTCTTTACTACACTCTTTATTCTCTATTCTCTTCTCATCCTGATTCTGTGTGCAGTACTCATCGGAATCTTCCAGAACTACATGAACAGATCGACAGAGGTGCTCATTCAGTCCAAACAGGTGCAGGCACAGAACGTCCTGAAGACTCTCGAACAGCAGTTCGATGCGATCTATCAGCATGAGATCAACCTTGCGAACTCCACGAATGTGAGAAAACTCGCCTATCAGGTGTACGAGGACAATTACGAGAGGACACAGCTTATTCTCACCCTGCAGAGAACGATCGAGGGCATCCAGGGAATGAGTCCACTTATCAAGGAGATCGTGATCTCCTTTCCCTCTGAAGGGATGGCTGTCTCCTCGGTCGTGGGCTACATGAAGGAGACGATGGATTCGTTGCCATCTCAAGGTGAAGGAGGGGATGAGTTCAATTACTTCATGACCTTTGATGGAGAGATCCTCATGAATTTCTCCTATCCGCTCACATACTCGGAAAACTCCGATTATATTCCGGACTTCAACATAAGGATCATACTCTCACAGGAACTGCTCGCCGAAACCCTCACCGTATTTCACGACGAGAGGGGAAGCGGAGGTTCCCTCCTTTTCCGTCTTGATACAGATGTGTTCATAGGTAGTGGTCCAGGCAGTCCTGCCGAAGGACTTCATACCCTCCCTACCGATTATCGTCAGGCTGCCGAAGACTACCAGTTTTCTGAATTGGCAAGCCTTAAGTACCCCCTCTCCATCATCTCTTTCATCAATCGGCAGTTGATACGCGAGATCAGGGTGAAGTACATCACCCTGCTTGCCTCTGTCGTTCTCATCCTCTCGGCCCTTTATGCATTCAGCCTCATCTACACACGAAGAATAGTTGTAAGACCGCTCAAAGAACTGATGAACGCTTTCGGTTCAATTCAGAACGGGGATTTCACCGTGAGGATATACCATGCACCCCATGATGAGTTCGACTACCTGTACACCCACTTCAACGACTCTGTCTCCTATATCGAGAAACTGATCGAGGATATCAGAGAGCAGGAGAAACTGCTCCAGAACGCAGAACTCGCTCAGCTGCAGTCACAGATCAACCCTCACTTCCTCTACAACAGCTTCTTCATCATCAACAGGATGGCAAAGAACGAAGCCTATGACCAGATCACGAAGTTTGTGACCTCCCTTGCCAAGTACTACCGGTTCATCAACAAGGAGACTCACAACTTCATACCGCTTTGTGAAGAAGTTGCTCACATGATGAACTATATTGATATCCAGCAGATGCGGTTTGAGGACAAGATCAGCGTGAAGGCGGAGCCTCTCCCTCCCGAAGCAGGACAGATTCTGGTCCCCAAGCTCATACTGCAGCCGATTATCGAGAATGCCTACTCCTACGGACTGGGAAACAAGCTCTCTGGCGGTCTCATCTCGATACGGTACCGCAGGGAACACTCACTTCTGAACATTATCATAGAGGATAACGGTGAGGATGCTGATGATGAGCTGATAGAACAGATGAGAAAGAACCTTGCTGGGAAGCCCTCAGAGAACGAAAATCATGCACTGATCAATATCAACAGCAGACTACTCCTTGCGTACGGTGATGGGTGCGGTGTGTATGTGAACCTGAGCCCGCTGGGAGGCGTCCAGATTGTGCTGACTGTCAGAGAGGGGAAGGAACATTCTTCCTAACTCTTTCATTGATGACAATATGTCTCTCATGTAAGATTCTTTTGTAAATATCAAAAAATGAACATTCATATCAAGAATTTCTGATTTTCCGATCATAAAAGGTGACCCATACTGAATAAAAAAGGAAACAGTTCATACAATTAACATGAACAATCAGGAGGAAGATATGAATACTTTTGTAAAGAAAACATTGCTCGTATCCATGATGCTTCTCATGGTGACATCTGTGGTCATGAGTAAGGGATCAAGTGAGCAGCAGGCCCCTGCGGCACCCGTCCAGGTGGTGAGTGACCCGATGGCAGCCTATGATCCGGCAATTACCGTGTCTACTTATTTCGAGATAGAACCGCCCCTCGCGGAGTTCTTCACGAAAGACCGCATCATGAACAATGTGTTCCAAAAGCAGTATGCTGAAGAGCTCGGCATCAACCTGGAATACCTCTGGTTCGCTGCGCAGTCTGATGAAGACAGCGTCCAGAAGAAGAACATCGCGATCGCTTCAGGCGATATTCCCGACATCATGATGGTGAACAAGGAACAGCTTGCATTGCTCGCAAAGACCAACCTGATCAATAAAGATATCGGCGACTATTACGACGCCTATGCCTCAGACCACCTGAAGGGCTGGATGAATCAGGAAGGGACAGCTGCGATGGATTCAGCGACTTTCAACGGAAAGATCATCGCCATTCCGAGTACAGACTCTTCGATAGATACCTCTTCGTTCCTCTGGGTAAGAAAAGACTGGCTTGACGCTCTTGGTCTTTCGGTCCCGACAACCATGGATGAACTCTATAAGGTGATGGTCGCATTCAGGGACAAAGACCCGAACGGGAATGGACAGAAGGACGAATATGGACTCATTCTACACAAGGCGATCCTCTCAGAAAGAGGTATGTCTGATGCAGGTGATGGATTGGGTCTTTTCAACGGTTTTGGTTCCTACCCCCGCGCATGGATCGAGAAGAACGGAAAGCTCGCGTATGGAAGTATCCAGGACGAGACCAAGGCAGCTCTCTCCTACATGAACAAACTGTACAAAGAAGGACTGATCGAAGAAGACTTTGCGGTTAAAGACCTCATGCAGGTTTCCCAGCTCTCAGCTTCGGGTCAGGCCGGTCTCCAGTATGGTGCAATGTGGAATGCAATGTGGCCGCTCGGTGCGACTCTGCAGAACAACCCTGATGCGAACTGGGTTCCTGTAGCCATACCTTCAGCTACCGGTGAACCGGGACGTCCTCAGATCAAACTCAACATTCCCTGGTACTATGTTGTCAGCAGCAAAGCCGAACACCCGGAAGCTCTGATCAAGCTGCTCAACTTCTTTGTCGAGAAATTCGCCTACATCACCCCTGAAGAGTACGAGAATTATCTTGTCGATGACACAGGTCTTCCCAGCTTCGCTCTGCACGACACCATGTTCAAGACCTATAATGCACTGAAGAACCTTGAAGCCTACTGGCATGTCTCCGCTGCATTTGATGCCGGCGATCCTTCCAGCCTCAATGTCGAGGAGCTGAACTACTACAATTCGATCAAGGACTACCAGAACGGCAACCTTGCCATGGCAGGTTCGGATAAGACCTTCGGTAAGAATGGTGCGTTCAGCGTGATGGATGTCTACTATAATGACGATCTCTTCCAGATGGACAAGTTCTTCGGAGCTCCCACCGATACGATGAAGAAACGCATTCAGATGATCAAGGATAAGGAAGAGGAATACTTCACCAAGGTTATCATGGGAGTGGAGACACTCAATTCATGGGATGCCTTCGTCGCCGAACTCAACACACTCGGTCTCGATAAGATCACTGAAGAAGTCAATGCCTGGTACTCAAATCGGTAACTGATCACCAATGAGGGGCTGCTTCGGCAGCCCCCTATGTAAGAGGTTGGAGAATGAAAACATCACTCAAGACTGAATGGCCCCTGCATGTGCTGATGCTCCCTGCTCTCGCTGTTCTCTTTATTTTCAATTTTGTACCGATGGCAGGCATCGTCATAGCCTTTCAGGATTTTATCCCTTCAGGAGGCGGTCTCGGA
The DNA here is from genome assembly GCA_963677695.2 of Sphaerochaetaceae bacterium. Classification (GTDB taxonomy): domain Bacteria; phylum Spirochaetota; class Spirochaetia; order Sphaerochaetales; family Sphaerochaetaceae; genus SABI01. The sequence goes on from CAXXUJ010000001.1 coordinate 1,958,461, forward strand.
TTATTCTTCCAGTCGGAGTGGGTTGGTCTGGAGAACTTCCGGTATGTATTCAGCATGTCTGATACGAAGAGGGTCCTGGTAAACACCATCGTCATCGCTCTTTACAAGATTGTCGCAGGAATTATTGTTCCTCTGGTGCTCGCACTCCTGCTGAATGAAATCAAGAGCAGGTACTTCAAGAAGATTGCACAGACTGTCATCTATATTCCCTTCTTCCTCTCCTGGGTTATCCTGAGCGGTATTCTCATAGATATCCTTTCACCTACCGGAGGAATCATCAATAAGATCATCATGGCAATGGGAGGAGAGTCTATCTATTTCCTCGGGGATCCCGATAAGATACGGGGCGTCCTTGTCATCTCCAATATCTGGAAAGAGGTGGGGTACAACATGGTCATCTTCCTGGCAGCACTTGCCAGTATCGACCAGACGCCCTATGAGGCGGCTAAGGTCGATGGAGCGGGGAGTGGAAGCAGCTGATATACATCACGCTGCCGAGCCTGAAGCCGATCATCATTCTCGTGACTGTTCTCGGCCTCGGAAATATTCTTAATGCGGGTTTTGACCAGGTCTTCAACCTGTACAGCCCCATCGTGTATGAGAAAGCGGATATCATCGATACGTTCGTATACCGGGTCGGTATGCAGCAGCTGCAGTACAGTGTCGCGACAGCTGTCGGGCTTTTCAAGTCCGTGGTATCGCTGATCTTCATCTCCACATCATTCTACCTTGCGAAAAAATTCGCGAATTACCGACTATTCTAGGAGCTCATCATGATTGTAGAAAAATCTTCAATGAAGAGAAAAATATTCAATGTAGTCAATTACGTGTTCCTGGGAGCCATTACATTCATCTCCCTGTTCCCGCTGCTTCATATTCTGGCGCTCTCGTTCAGTTCGAACTCTGCGGCTCAGGCCGGCTGGGTGACGATCTTTCCGAAAGGTTTCACTCTTGCCTCCTACACGTACATCCTCGGGAAGGTTGAGTTCTTCAAGGCCTTCGAGATGTCGATCATCAGAGTCATTCTGGGAACGGTGGTCAGTATGTTCCTCACGATTACCAGTTCCTACGCGCTGGCACAGGCTGATGAAAGATTCAGGGCGAGAAAAGTCTATTCCTGGCTTTTCATATTCACCATGGTATTCAATGGAGGACTGATCCCGCTGTTCATTACCATCAAGATGGTGGGCATCTACAACACCGTATGGGCACTCGTCCTTCCCATGTCAGTTCAGGCTTTCAATGTGATTCTCATGCTGAACTTCTTCCGAGGCATACCGTATGCACTGGCGGAGTCGGCATTCATCGACGGAGCAAACCATTTTCAGATTCTTCAGAAGATCTATCTTCCGGTATCGAAGGCTTCGCTGGCTACAGTCGGTCTGTTCATCATGGTATTTCACTGGAATTCCTGGTTCGATGGACTTGTATTCCTGAGCGATCCGGGGAAGTATCCCCTGCAGACCTACCTGAGGAATGTCATTCAGGCTGCGTCAGCAACGAATATCGACCTGAACAGTGCTGAGGTGATGCAGCAGATGTCTCAGAAGACACTCTCTGCAGCACAGATCTTCATCGCTATTATTCCTATCCTTCTTGTGTATCCTCTTCTCCAGAAGTACTTTGTTACTGGTATGACACTGGGAAGCGTGAAGGAGTAGAAAAAGAACCTCATGATTCGGAAACATTCCTGTGGTACCATGAACCTATCAGTGATGAGAGGAGAGCGGTATGTATAATGTGCTGATAGTAGATGATGAGAAAATTATCCGTGAGGGAGTGGTTGAACTGCTCTCTCTTGAGGAGCACCTGGAGCTGAATCTCTTTTCAGCTCCCTCGGCGATTGATGCAAAGGATATTCTGGAACAGAGGAAGATAGATATTGTTCTTACCGATATCCAGATGCCGAAGATGTCGGGTCTGGAGCTTATGGATCTGATTCTTGAGAGATGGCCTCATTGCAAGGTGATTTTTCTCACAGGATATTCCGATTTCGATTATGTCTATAAAGTGCAGAAACATGCCCGATATGTCCTTAAGGCCGAGGATGATGAGAAGATCATTGATGCGGTGAAGGAAGCCATCGATGAGATAGAGAATGATTTCATGGTGGAACGGATCGTACAGAGGAACTCCCAGCTGGTGGAGCAGCAGAAGGACCTTGATAGGATCCGTTTTATGTACGATCTGCTGAACGGCTTTGTAGAGAGTTCGGCCGTGGACCAGCAGTTCTTTGACTCACTCGGAATCACTCTTGATATCGGGAAGGATGTCTACTGTCTGGTCATTCATCATGAGTATCTTCTGACCGATTCCTATGTTGAGCAGCTGAGGATTCTCGAGGATATGCAGTTCCTTCTGAACAAGTACATCTTCACAACAACGAGAGGAATTTCAGTCCATTATTCGAAGAACTATATTGTGGTGCTTCTGCAACCTCTCAGGACGATGACTGAAGAGTATACGAACATGATGCTGAAGGAGAATGGGGAGCTGTTCCAGCGGGCGTGCCTGAAGAATTTTTCAATGGAAATCTCCATTGCCATAGGAAGCAGTCCCCTCCCTATAGGTGGTATCACCGGAGGTTTTCAGGTGCTGAAGGCTGCACTTCTGATGAGTAGTGACGATGAGAGTATTACTACGGTTGACCTCGGTTTCTCACCGACTGACGATGATTCTTCAGAGAAAGATCAGAAGAAGACTCTTCTGAAATCACATCTTCAGCTTCTTGATTTCTATTTTGAGAACCTGAACAGAGAGCGTGTCATCGCACTTATCACAGAGGCTTTGCGTATGTTCGAAAACAGTGATGATATGCATGACCTCTTTGCAGTGGAAGTGTATGGAGATATTGCCGTGAAGCTTCTCACCTATTCGAATGAGTTCAGGATTCCCCTGTCCCTCTTCGCTGAATACGATGTGAATGCTCTGTACAACTTTCACACTCATACGAACTGGAAGGATGCGTTCGATTACCTGATCTCAGTTGCCGACTTGCTATTCAATGTGAAGACAGAAGCTTCTGAAAAGAGGAAAGGTGATGTTACCGAGCGTGTGAAGAGATATATTCAGGAGCACTTGAATGAGGATACATCCCTCGAAACTCTTGCAGACTTTGTCAGTCTCAGACCGGAATACCTTTCAAGACTCTTTAAAAAGAGTACTGGCGAGACTGTCCTTCACTATATCAATGAACTGAAGGTGATCAAGGCAAAGAAGATGATAGAGGACAATGACCTTCAGGTGAAAGAGATCGCCTTCGAGCTGGGATTCTCCAGTTCAGGGTATTTCGGCAGGTTCTTCAAGAGCAAGACCGGCTTCAGCCCTCAGGGGTACCGGGAATGGCTAGAAAAGAATAGATAAGGAGATCTGAGAAGGTGAGCAGCGGTTGGATCGGAACGAATAATGTATGCATTGAAAAAGAGATAATCATGTACAGAAAGGAATTCTTTCTGGATTCTGTTCCTTCTTCCCTGCTGTTTCATATCTCTGCGGATGCGAAGTACAAACTTTTCGTGAATGGCTTCTTCATGAACATTGGTCCTCAGAAGGGGGACTCCAGTATCTGGTTCTATGATACTCTCGAAGTGTCCGCCTCATTAGTGGCTGGAAGGAATGTCATCCTCGTTCATGTCATGCAGATCCCTGATAAAAGTGATGCGGGAAATGCCTCCTTCTTCAGGACAGGAACCCCCGGACTGTATCTGGTCAGCTCAGACGGATCCGTGGCGGCGGATGCTACGTGGATGTGGAAAAAAGCCCAGATTCGTCTTCTCAGGGAAAGTGAGATGTTCTCTCCTCTGCAGATGAGTGAGGAGGTGTCCGTTTCTCCTGATGTCTGTGGAGTGTTCTCAGCGATGGAAGGTCATCACTGGCGCTTTGCGCAGGAATATACGATGGAAGCCCTCGCCCCCCATCTTCAGCCTCAGATGCTGATACCCAGAACCATTCCTCTCATGAAGATGGAGCCGATGAGGTTTGGCAGAATCGAGAAGGTGAGAGCTTCGAACATCTCTTTAAATGAATGGAACAGGTTCCTGAGGGGGACGAATCCTGTAACCATTCCTCCTCACAGCAGAGAGATCATAGACATATCAGCAGAAGTCGAGAGAACTGGTTTCCTTAACCTGCTCATGAGGGGAGGGGAGGGTTCCACGATAAGGATCCTCTGCTCTGAGTGTTACGCCTATGACCCTGATGAGGAGCTTGAGGGCTTTTTCATGCCGAAAAAAGGGGATCGTACCGATTCAGAGAATGGGAAACTGTTCGGGTTCACCGACACCTACCGTGTAGAGGGAGATGGGAACTCTCATGCTCCGCACATGTACCAGCCGTTCTGGTTCCGTACCTTCCGGTACGTTGAGCTCATTGTTGAGACATCAGATATTCCTCTCACTCTTACCGATTTTACCTATACAACGTTTAATTACCCTCTTGAGGCCTTCACAACTGTGGAAACCTCTGATGAGACACTGAAGGAGGTGTGGGAAATAAGCGAAAGGACTCTGAGACTGTGCATGCATGAAACGTATGAGGACTGCCCGTTCTATGAGCAGCTTCAATACGCTATGGATTCAAGGAGTCAGATCCTCTACACCTATGCCCTTTCAGCTGACGACCGTCTTGCACGGCAGTGTATGGATGATTTTCGCCGTTCGGTCAAACCTGACGGTCTGATAAACTGCTCGTATCCCAATTACGAGCACCATATCATTCCCGGGTTCGCTATCTACTATATCGGGATGGTGTATGATCACATGATGTACTATGGTGATGTGGATCTGGTAAGAGCCCACCTGCCCGTCATCTCCGGTATTCTCGATTTCTTCAGGAGAAATATTGATTCATCGGGACTGGTGGGAAAGATCGGAGGACCTCTGTTTCAGGCAGATTACTGGTCATTCATCGACTGGACTCCGCAGTGGAAGGAGACCATGGGAGTGCCCCCTGCAACGAATTCAGGACCGCTGACGATGGAAAGCCTCCTGTATATTCAGGGTCTGCAGTATGCAGCAGCGCTGTTAGAATTCGTGGGAGCACAAGATGATGCAGCTCCCTTCAGGTCTCATGTGAAAGAGATGCAGCATGCTGTGAACAGCCTCTGTCGTGACAGCAGCGGTATGTACCTGGATGGCCCCGGAATATTCGAGTACAGTCAGCATGCTCAAGTATTCGCCGTTCTTACAGGAACCGTATCACAGGAAGAAGGAAGGAGACTTCTGGTTGAGACCTTCACTGACTCAAGTCGTTATGCTCCCTGTTCGGTCGCGATGATGTACTACCTGTTCAGGGCACTGGAAGCATGCGATCTGTATGAGAAGACTCATGAGCTCTGGAATATCTGGCGGGAGATGGTGAGGAAGAACCTCTCAACCTGTGAGGAGGATTCGGTGCTCAGCAGAAGTGACTGCCATGCATGGGGAGCTCTGGCATTATACGAGCTTCCCTCTGCCGTTCTCGGTATACGCCCGAAGGCCCCCGGTTTCTCTTCACTCGAGATCCATCCTCTTCCCGGGGTTCTTCAATGGGCGAAGGGGAGTGTGATCACTCCCAGAGGTTCTGTAGATCTCGAGTGGGTGTCAACAGATGGGAAGATGAATGTAAAAGCCCGTATCCCGCATGGGATCGAGGTGGAGACGGACTCCGGAGTGCACAAAGTCGATATCACCAGATATGATTCTCTCTCCTGACGGGAAGATGATTCACTGAATCAGCGGTGTGGTGGAGTGATCTCCTCCCTTGGTGGCAGCTCCTTCAATATCTGATATGTGGTGGCAGGGACTATCTCTGCCAGTTCTTCCCAGCTTCCCCTGTGATAAAGTCTTCTGACCTCAGAGGCGCTCACTGCCCGTCCTGAAACCTCGAGCCTGGGGATCTCGATAAAGTTGATACCTGATGCCGGTAGTCTTTCCCTCATCATCCTATTGTACACGGAGGTGACAGGGCAGAAGGGCTCAGTACCGACAAAACGGGTAGCGAGGTGAAGGGCAGGAGCTATGATCCGAGAAAATATTTCTATATCGAGGGCGCAGCTTACTTCATGGGTACGATCTTGAGCTTTGATAAAATAAGTGGGGAACGTTGCAGGAGAGACAATATAGTCGGAAGCTTTGTGCAGGATGACATTGTGTATATCATGAGTCCCTTCCTGAACCATCCGGAATCTCTCATCAGGAGTGAATGTTCCTCCGGAAGAGAGAATGAACAGATGAAGGATTGATGATCGGTTCGCCGCATACTCAATAAGGTATCTGTGACCCATCGTGAACGGGTCACAGTTCATTACTATCGCACCTGGCGTCTGTCCTTCGGGAAGATTCCCGAACCTCTCTTCTGTATCTGCCAGGACTTCTCTCATCCATTCCTGAATACCTTTTTTCCTGTTCTCAAGAAGGATAACATCAGAAGTTTCCGCGACCGGGAAAAAACCGAAATCTTTGAACATCAGGTGATTTGCAGGAGAGGTGTATATGAAGATATGCTCTTCAGCAAGGTACATGATATGCTGCATGAGGGGTGTCATGATTGAGGCGAGGAGTCCCTCACTTCTATGAGAGGCCGCAACGGCAGTATATTTGATCACGTTCTTCAATGTCGAACCTGTAGCAACGATTTCTCTTTCATCCTCCAGAAATACCGAGAAGTCGGTATTCCCTGTGTATGTAAGATTATTTTCTTTCAGGAAACGAATCAGGTCATCACCACGGTAATGGTCCTCTATCGACCCTTCAATCTCGTGCAGAGAATATCTTGTGTACATCCTGTTTTCTTACTCCGTATCCGTGAAAATCATTCATCAGTCTCATCAACCTGTCTCACAAGGTCCAGGATGCTGCCGTCCCGGTAGGTCACAATCCCTACTATCTTATCGGTATATCTGATCGGTATTGATCTTCCTGCAATATTTTCGGCTCTTTCACACAACTCTCCGATTGTTCTTATGGGGATCCCTCTGCTTTTCAGAACTTTCTCAAGATCCCGTCTTCGGGGATTCACAGCCACACCTTGATCGGTCACTACGACGTCTACAGTTTTGCCCGGAGTGACCACAGTGTTTACATTTCTTACCACAGACGGGATTCTCCCGCGGCACAGGGGTGTCACGATGATTGAGAGGCTCGCTCCCGTAGCTGTATCACTATGACCACCTATAGCTCCCCTGATTACTCCGTCTGATCCGGTGAGGACGTTCACGTTAAAATCAAGGTCGATCTCCATTGCTGAGAGGATGACGACGTCAAGCTGATTCACGGCACTTCCTGTATTTCCCGGGCTTGCGTAGTAGGATGCAGATATCTGCTGGTGAAAGCGATTATTGATCAGTGATTTTGCCGCATCGATATCGAAACTCTGAACATCAAGCAGCTTCTTTACCAGCCCCTTCTCAAACAGGGCAACCATGGAGCCCGTGATGCCTCCAAGTGCGAATGAAGCTTTTACATTTTTATCGATCATCCTCTTTTCGAGAAATCGGGTGATGGCCAGCGATGCTCCTCCTGATCCCATTTGGATAGAGAACCCATCCACCAGCTTGCCGCTGGCTTCGATCACCTTAGCCGCCTGTTCTGCAATGATCAGGTCCTTCGGGTTCTTCGTAAATCGTGTGGCACCGCTCATGATCCCGTCAGGATCACCGATCTTATCAACCTTGACAATATAATTCACGTCCGACTCCGGAATACCGAACGGAGCATTCGGGAAAGGCACGATATTGTCTGTAATGATGACCACCTGCTTTGCATACTGGGCATCACACTTCGCATATCCGAGGGAGCCGCATTTTACTCCATTATCATCTTCGCGGGAATAGCCATTCGCATTACCGAAAGGATCACAAGCCGGAGCACCGAGAAAGGCTACATCTATCTTGAGTTTCCCCGTTTCGATTGCATAGGCACGGCCACCGTGGCTGCGGAAAACCACAGGATAATCCATCAGTCCCCGGGATATTTCCTGTGCAAGTTTTCCTCTCATTCCGCTCGTCTCTATCCTTTTGACCACACCGTTCTTTATATGCTCGATCAATGGTTCATGAATCTCCTGGAGAGAAGAGGGTGCGAGGGTAAGGTCCCGGATTCCCATCGCCGCAATCTCGTCCATGACCATATTCAACACGTAATCACCGTTCCTGAAATGGTGGTGAAAGCTGATGGTCATACCGTCGTGGATTCCAGTCGCCCGTATTGCATCCTGTATACTTTTCAATACCTTGCGGGAACTTTCAGAATGTTCCTTCAGGCTCCTCGTATCCTTGGTCACGTGCTTGCTGTCAAAAAATGTATTGATTCCGCTCAACTCTTCGATATGGGGAATATCCTTCAGTTCCATATGTTTTTCCTTATAATTCTTTGATGATGCCTGAAGCATAAGCAAGCGATAACACGCGCTCAGCTCTTTCCACTATCGGTTTGTCGATCATCTTTCCATTCAGAGAAATGACCCCGCTTCCTTTCTTCTTTGCCTCTTCTATGGCATGAATGATATCCCTTGCTTTCTTTATTTCCTTATCGGTCGGCCGGTAAATCTCATTGATGATCGCGATCTGACGCGGATTGATAACTGATTTGCCGTCAAAACCAAGTTGTTTGATATGCAGGGCTTCCCTTCTCAGTCCCTCCTCGTTCTCTACATCAGAGTAGACCGTATCTATGGCTGCTATTCCCGCAGCACGGGCTGCATGGAGAATCATGCTCCGTGCGAACAGAAGCTCTGTTCCTTCGGCTGATCGATCTGTTTTCATGTTCGTCACATAGTCTTCGGCTCCGAGAGCGATTCCGATGAGACGTCTGCTCGCAAAAGCGATCTCCCGGGCATTCAAAACTCCGGCTGCAGATTCAATCGCCGCCATCATCTTTGTGGAACCTTCTTTTATGCCTGATGCTTTTTCAATACGGGAGATCTCCGCCTCACACCTCCTGACATCATCGGCGTCCTCTGTCTTCGGCAGACGGATGACATTCGGCCTGGCACGTACGATAGCCTCGAGATCCTGTATGCCGTGCTCGGTCTCGACAGGGTTGATCCTGACCACTGTCTCTATACCGTTGAAGGTGAGGGTGGTCAGGGCCTCATATACGAGAGCTCTTGCAGAATCCTTTTCGGTGGGGGAAACGGAATCTTCCAGATCGAACATGATACTGTCACTGCCATATATATAAGCATCCTGGATCATCGCAGGATGATTGCCGGGAACGAACAGCATCGTCCTTCTCAGTTTTGCCTGTTTCATCGTGCGTTCTCCCAATCATTCCTTACACAGTCTCCCGCTCTGTAGGCAGCTGTCTTGACCCGCGCGCGTATAGTACAATCGAGAGCTCCCTTATCTACGGCTTCGACGATTGCCGATTCTATCTCTAGCTGCTGAAGAGTCTCGGTTATGACCTCGCGAATTACTTTCCCGAACTGTTTTTCTACTATGCTGGCAAGTTTGATGGAAATTCCGGGTTTGTCCGATTTTTTTATAGTCACCATCACATCGCTCGATTCCAAGGTCCCTGAAATCCCGGTTTGTACCAATTCCATACGATATATCTCCTTCTGTTCCGTACACACTCTATCCGTACAGCTCAAGGTATATTTCAATACCATGTAATGTCTTCTAGTCTGTAAGCTCCACTGCTTCTTCTTGCATCAATTCTTCAAATCTCTTCTCATATCCTTCAAGGTTCGCATTCCATGCCGCTGCATCTATGAAGGGGTTCTCTTCAGGATCGTTTTTAAGAAGTTTTCCTCGGTCCAGTACACCGTTAGGACGGGGGTGCGGGTCCAGGGTAATATCTACAGGCATGTCTCTAAGCTTTTCAATGCTCTTCAGGTAGTCGTCTCTCACTGAAAAAGAGACTCCTGTTCTGATCAGATTTCCGGCATGAAGGACCACGTTGCCTCCAATGCCGCAGATTCCTGCATGATAAGTTTGTCCCTGCTCTTCGACATCGAACAGGAACGTAGATGCTCCGGCAGCATGTCCCGGAGTATGCAGGCAGGTGATTTTTGTATTTCCTAGTTCTATTGTGTCCTGATCAGAAAACTTTACGTCAGGAATGAACAGTTCGGCTTCCTCCTGTATATGGGTAAGTTCAGGTCGGTTTCTCATAACTTCAGCACCTGCTGTATGGATATAGGCCTTGCATCCGTATGTCTCCTGCAGGTATTTTGTGGATCCGAAATGATCGAAATGTTCATGGGAATGAAGGATGTATGAGATATCCTCTGGTCGGTAGCCGAGCATGGAGATACTCTTCAGGAAAGTCTTTCGTGCGTGAGGATATCCTGTGTCCACGATGATCAGACCGTCGCCGGTATCGATCAGGTAGGGTGCGACTATTGCATCTCCTATGAAGTATACGTTGCCTATAATTCTGAACGGGTCGACCCACATCTCTGTCGGATCGGCATAATAACGTTCATGTTTGGTCGATAGGTACCGTTCCTTTTCCTTCCATAATTCCATCGCTTTCTTCGTGTTCATACAGATATCCTTCATCCCTTTGAATGGTCGGAGAACGGTCGTTCATGATATCCATGATGATGACTCATCAATGATTTCTGATTTCTCCGGTAATCACTAAGAAAGAACGCATATAGTATGCCAATTGTAATGACATATTGTGAGTCGATGAAATAACACAAAATAGGCTTAAGGGTGTCTGTAATGGATGACAACTGGAGGTAAGAAAGAGATTGCGTTATGTAAATTTCTCAGAATGAATTTCACTATAGAATGCAATATGAAATTCAATTCGACCTGCATCCATTTCAGATAGAGTACTTCAGGTGTCACGTATACAGCGCCCACCCTGTCTGCTACTCTGAGGATGCCTTATGATCTTTCCCGGAGGCCGTCAGATAGAGTTTCTCTTTCCTCCAGAGAGTGGAGATGCTGATTCCCAGTATTGCTGCCGCTTTCTCTCTGTTTCCGTTCGTTTTCTTCAGGACTTCTATAATTGCCCTTCTTTCCAGCTCTTTCAGCATTCCTTCGTATCCTCCTGCTGAGGATCTGATGAATTCCTCATAGGAATGGGAAATAAGGTCGGGAGCAGGAGAGGATGGATATTCTCCTTTGAGCTGGGATTTCAACTGCTTGGAATCTATCAGTTCCGAAATCAGCACTTCATCTATCTCTTCGATATCGCTCAGGACGTGTGCTCTCTCTGTGATATTGATCAACTGACGAACATTTCCCGGCCATCGGTATGAAGTGATAACGTCCCGGGCTTTCTCAGTCAGGTGTTGGTTTCCTTTCAGGAAGTGGGTAAACAGTTCAGGGATGTCAGCCTTTCTCTCCCTGAGTGAAGGGATTTTCAGTTCAAGAACATTGATCCGGTAGAAAAGATCCTCTCTGAATTTCTTCATCTCAACTTCATGGAGAAGGTTCTTATTTGATGCGGTGATGATACGTATATCTACAGGAATTATACGGGTATCACCGATTCTGGTGATCTTTTTTTCCTGAAGCACTCTCAGCATCTTAGCCTGCACTTCGAGCGGAATCTCAGTCACCTCATCAAGAAAAACCGTACCCTTGTGAGCCTGTTCGAAGACACCTGCCTTCCCGCCCGGTTTTGCTCCAGTAAAAGCTCCTCCTGCATATCCAAACAGTTCACTTTCCAGAATGCTCTGAGGGAGGGCTGCACAGTTTATCGCAATGAACGGGTTATGCCTTCTCATGCTGTAGTTGTGGATGCTTTGAGCAAAGAGTTCCTTCCCTGTTCCCGTTTCTCCGGAAAGGAGGATGGTGCTGTCGCTCTGCGCATACTTCCTTGCAAGGTTTTTTACTTTACAGATCTCATCTGATTCACCGATAATATCTGTGAAATTCATCTTCGCATAGTGACCGGAATCTATCTGTCTTTTTCGTATTTTTGAATCAATAATCTGTATATTCGTCTCTTCCTGCAAAGAGATGACTGCTCCGGTAATGTTACCACTCTGAATGATGGGTAGGCAGCTGAACACGAGAGAGAGTTTGTGTATGGTGAGCAGATCATTGTAAATAGGTTCACCCGTCTTCATGGTTCTCAGAATATTCCTGTTGGTGACCAGGCTGTTGAGGTAGGGGTTCTCTTCACCATCCTCGTACTGGAGCAGTTCTTTTGCAATTTTATTGATATGAAGAAGATCTCCTTTTGCCCCGATCCCTACGATGCCTTCTGAGGAGCTGTGAAGTATTGTTGAGATGATACTGAACTGTTTTTCTCTCTCTTCCTCCACATACTGTGAGTAGAGGGCTTCTTCCAGTGCCTGTTCAACTTCACTTTCATCAGGGTATATGGAATAAAAAGGGAAATTGTATTCCCTGCACAACTGTCGTATCTGAAATCCGCCGATAACCGCTTCAGCTCCGAGCAGACGTGCATTGAGGAACGCTGACTCGAAATCACGTACATCAGTCACTTTGAAGACATTCAGTGATGCATTCATGATATGATTGTATTTCTCAGCTGTACTGCAGAATTGGGGGAATCCTATTGTTGCTATCTTATCAGATGGGATGTTTATTTTTCTGATTGCCACAAAGTAGCTTAAAAAGCTGTGGCGTATATCTATGATCGGCACGTCAAGATGTTCTCGAAGGTATGCAGCGGTTCCGCCTCTGCACACGAACACCTTAGTGCCTGAAGCCTGGCATTCCTTTGCTTTCTCTAACGCAAACTGTGTCGTGAGTTCGTAAATGGGAATATCGGTGATATTACGTTTCTTTAAAACATACTCACAGCTTTGAGTCATTCCTGGTGTTGTCGAAAAAATTACTATCTTATTCATTCTTTGTTTTCTGATCTCCAGGTATTCATCGGTCTGATCCCATACCGATTTCAGACTGCCCGCAACGTAGCATTGATTCTCGAATTGAACCAGCTATGTCTGCTATCGCAAGTGTACCACAGATTTCATACGCTCTATAAGGTTTCTATCATAAATCCATTTTAGTATTCCCTGCAGGCTGGAATACTGAGATGGCGATTTAAAATTCCTGGTCCCGGTAGACAAGCTTTCCGCCTTTGAAAGTCGCCATGGCCTTCAGGAATGAGGCCCCTTCAAGGGTTTCTCCTACTCTGTCTCCGAAAACGACGGGTGTATCAATTCGACGGATAATTGCGATGTCTGCTATATGCCCTTCATCGAGTATTCCCGTGACATCCTTTCTGTTGATAAGTTGAGCTGGTCTCGCTGTACAGCGGTAAAACACTTGTTCTGTCGTCATTCCGAGATGGATGTACTTGGACATGACATGAAGAAGGTTGAACACGTTCGGTCTGAAATAAAGGCTTCTTGTGGTCAGATCTGTACTGATGGTATCAGGGAGAAAACCTTCTCTGATTGCCTGTGCAGCTACCTGAAAGGAGAAGTGGATATTGGCATTAGCAACATCAAAGATGACGCCGCGTTCACGTGCGTTTTTTGCGGAAGCAGATATGGTTCCTTCGGGAGAGAGAATGCTGCCGCCTTTGTCCTGGAACGCATGTGTGATGATATCTCCAGGGCGCAGCAGGTCAAGGATATCATCAATGGAACCGGGAGGATTCGAGCAGTGCACCATCACAGGTACATTCAATTCATTCCCGATTGCAATGGTCTCCTGAAGAGGGGCAAGCCCGAGACTTCCTACGATTTCCTTTCCCTGGCGGATTTTCAGACCAAGCAGTTCCTGATCTCCCCATCGCTCAAAATATTCCTTTATTTTCGCTCTGTTGTAGTACTTGGGATCAGGATTTTCAAGGTAGCTTCCAGTTGCAAGTCCTGCTGAACTGACATGAAGAAAGGTGAATATGTCCAGGTTGCTTGCGGTTATCGCGGGACGGTGCCCTGCGTAGGTCCCCGCTCCTGCGCTTCCGCAGTCAACTGCAGTGGTCACTCCGGAAGGGAAACATGCTGCTTCTCCTGAGACTCCGATTTCGGCAAGCGGGGCGAGATGGAGATGGAAATCAATGAGTCCCGGACTCACGATACAGCCTGAGGCGTCGATGACGCGCGATCCTTCCTGCTCTGGAATCTTACCGATCTTCACAATTCGGTTCGCCTGTATCGCTATATCGTTGATTCCTGTCTTGGAACCGCCGATATCCAGCAGCTCCCCATTTTTTATCACTAGATCAAACATATGCTTCCCGTTATCAGTCAGCTTGTGAACACATGCTGTACTTTTTTTTATTACTTGCCGGCTTCTGCGGCCTTCAGCTTCTCTTCTTTGACAGCCTTGAACTGACCGATGAAAGAGAAGACTATGATGACCAGTGAGCCTGCGAGAAGGATAGCACTTACAGGATGGGTGACAAACGGAAGGAGAGAACCTCTGCTGTGCTGAATGGCCCTTCTAAGGTATGTTTCTACCGCAGGTCCCAGTACGAATCCGAGCACCATCGGAGCACGCGGTATCTTCATTTTATGCATCAGGAAGCCGAACACGCCGAAAATGAGCAGGGTCCAGACATCAAACATGTTGTTGTTCGTTGCAAAAGAACCCACCGTACAGAGGACGAGAATTGATGGCAGAAGAATTTCTTTGGGAACATTCAATGCTTTTACAAACAGTCGAAGCCCGTAGTATTCGATGAACAGCATAACGACAGAGCTGACCACCAACGAGAGGAAAATCAGGTTGATAAGGGGTTTGCTTGTTGTGAACAGCAGCGGGCCTGGAACGACTCCGTGAATCATGAATGCACCGAGTAGCATGGCAGTCGGTCCGTCACCGGGAATCCCGAGTGTGAGCAGTGGGATCATCGCACCACCGATGGATGCGTTGTTTGAAGATTCGGAGGCCACAATTCCATCCATGATTCCGGTTCCGAATTTTTCGGGGTGTTTGGAATTTTTCTGTACAGCTGCATATGCGACCTGATTGGCAAGAGATCCTCCCATACCCGGAAGGAATCCTATAATCAGTCCGATGACCGAGGAAATAAGAAAATTCTTAGTCTGTCCGACCATCTCCATGAAAGAAAATCCGAAGCCTCGGACCTTCTCTGTCTCAGCTTTGACAACCGGTTTCTTATGCATTTCACTCACAGATTTCATGATCTCAGTCACAGCAAAAAGTCCTATGACTCCCGGAAGGAGAGAGAACCCGTTGAGAAGCTGAATATTGCCGAAGGTGAAACGGGGAGTGCCATCAATTGGAGCAATCCCGACCATCGCGATGGCGAGGCCCATGAAACCTGAAACCAGTCCAAGCATCATATTCTTTCCAGAAACACCTGAAATAAGGGTGAGAGACAGAAGTGTCAATGCAAAGAAATCATACGAACTCAGTTTGATAGTGAGCATCGAAAGGGGAGGTGCGGCCAGAATGAGAATAATAAGGCCGAACATCGTACCAAGGAAAGAGAAGACGATACCGATACCGAGCGCACGGTGTGCCTGTCCGTTCTTTGCCATGGGAGACCCGTCATAGGTCGTTGCAATGGACATTGCCGATCCCGGTATGTTTATGAGAATGGCGGATATCAAACCTCCGGAAACGCCTCCTATGTAAAGAGCAACCAGGAGGACGAAGGCGCTTTCTACATGGAAAGCGAACGTGATCGGAAGGAAGAGAGCGATCGCCATGGTCGAGCTCAGCCCCGGGATGGCTCCGAACAGAATTCCTACAATGACACCACAGACCACCAGAAAAATATTCAATGGTGTGAGAAGACTAAGTAAAGCAGCTAACATATAAACCTTTCCTCTGCCTAAAACAGCATGCCTGTCGGTAGATTCACGTAAATGAATTCTTTGAAACAGTAGTAAACGATGACCGAAACGAGCACCGAAACCAATAGATATAGTTTTATATTCCTCGATTCCTTCGATGACATGATGATCATGTTACTGACCATATATAGAATCGAGGCGAGGATAAAACCAATGATATACATGAGCACTATATATACCAATATAGTGCCCAGGATCAGTAGAGCCTTCTGATTCCCTTTATTCTCTTCTTTGGAAACTGTTATTTCCTTCTTCTCGATTTTCAGGGTCTTTAGCAGAAGAAGCTGCTGGACAGTAATTACAAATCCGAAGACCAGTAAGCCCGTGTACACGAGCCGGGGTGCGAATGCAGCACTGTCTACCACATTCAGTCCGTTCGCTCTCGTATAATCTGGTGTCTGCAGGAGCATAAAGATTGATAGGACAATCAATACAATTCCCAGAGCAAGCATCTTGTACGTTGAGAAATTTACTGACCATCTGGAAAATAAATTGTCTAATCTGCTATTCATCGTATTACTCTACCTTTTTCGTTCGCTGTTACAGGAATTTCTTGAAGGTGGCTGCGGCCTTATCAAGTTCCTGAGTGAGTTCTTCAGGTGTGAACTTGACATCGATCATACCGAATCTTGCCATTTCCTTCTGATATTCAGGGTTTGTCTGAATCTTTTCATGGAACAGTTTGTTGAACTTTTCGATGATTGTAGGATCAGTACCCTTCGGAGCAAGAATGTATCCACCCTGATTGACGAATGAGAAGTCATATCCGCTTTCCTTGAAGGTTGGTACGTCGGGGAGGAACTGGTTTCTCTCATCAGCGGTGATTGCAAGGTATCTGAAGTCGCCTGAATCAAGATAGCCTGTGATAGCTGCCATTCCTGAGATGGTGAAATCAACCTGGCCGCCGAGAAGTGCAACTGCTCTTTCGCCTGTATTTCCAGCATCAATGAAGTATGTGTCGAGCCCAAGAGCATCATTCATTCCCATTGCACACAGATAGGGATAACCAGTCATGGAAATACCACCGGTGACACTGTTGGGATCTGTTTTGATTGCGTTGATCAGGTCGTCGAGTGTCTTGTAGGGAGAGTCTCCTCTGACTACGATACCGTTTGATGAGTCGAGACCCGGGCAGAATACAGCATCAAATGCATCGTGACCGAAATTCAGCTGACCCTGTGCTGCTGAGATGAGAAGGCCGGTAATACCGAAGATATAGTTGTAGCCGTTGGGCTCCTGCTTTCTTACCTGCTCATAACCTGCAAGACCGGTCATGTTCGTGATGACAACAGGCTGACCTGTCTCTTCAGTCACATACTTCATGATAATGCGTGTGATGATATCAGAACCGCCACCTGCAGATGCGGGGACGAGAAGGTTGATCGGCTGGCTTGGCCATTGACTTGCATCTTCCGCGGGAGTCTCTCCCTGGCCCTGTGCGTACACACCGAAAAGCATGCTGATCATTACTAAAATCACTAGAATCCTTTTCATTTTTTTCTCCTTTTTCTAATTATATCTATGTATCGCTCAATTGCTATACACTTCGTCTATTATTTCGAACCCCTTTTCCTCGAGTCGTTTTTCTACCCATTCCCGGTTCGCGGTGCCGTTCTTTGCGGCAGCAAGTTTCTTTTCATCCTGGATCTGGAATGCTTTCGCATCTTCCAACACCTTAGGAGCATCATTTCGGGGAATCACAGTAACTCCGTCAGGATCGGCAAGGATAATGTCTCCAGGATGGACGCTTATTTCTCCACAGGAGATCGGTACATTGATCTCGCCTGGACCATCCTTGTAGGGGCCGCCGGGAGTCGTTCCAGTCGCATAGATGGGGAAATCCCACGAACGGACTTCGTCGATATCACGGATCGGTCCGTCAAGAATGATTCCTGCCACTTTTTTCGTATAGAAGAGGTATGCAAGCATGATCTCTCCCATCAATGCACGGGTCTGGTCACCTTCATTCGAGACCACAATCACATCACCCTCCTGGGCCAGATTCAGCGCAGCATGAATCAGCAGATTGTCACCTGCTCGCGCTTTCACAGTGAAAGCGGGACCGGCCATCATCTGACTCTTCGGACTGCTCATCAATCTTATCCGAGGATTCATCGAACTGGAACGCTCCATGACATCGGCGCAGTTTGATGCTGGAATCTCCTTGAATTGTTCAATCAGTTTCGGGTCCGGTATATCTCGTTTTAAAAATATTCTTTTTCCTACGGGCATTGTTTTCCTCTCTTTTTATGTTCAGGTCGTTAGACAAGGCTGCGACGGTGTCCCTGTAATTGCCGTTGTCAGTTTTAAGTAATGTTTCAGTGAAGGTTTCAGCAAGCATTTCATGCTTGTGCTGTGCCGCTATTGTCATGGCATTGTCAATATATCTTTCAGAGAGCATCTGGATCGATCCATTGAGCTCTGCTCCCCGTCGTCGTGCATGAGTTGCAGTGCCGGTTATCAAACGATTCAGGTGGCTTTCGAAAGGGATTCCATCCATTGATTTCGAGATCGATTCAACAACTTCATCAATGACGTGGTACTCATGTGCACCCTGCAGCATTTCAAGCATCAGACCGGCGATACCTTTCATAAAGATACTGCGGATCAATTTTACAGCTGAAGCGGCCCCAGCTTCTGTTCCTATAGTACTGATGTCCATGCCGAAAGGGCTCATTGTTTCTTTGAACAGGTGTGCACCGCTTCCACTGGCAGTGATGGGCACCTGGTGTTTTTTCAATGGCAGCGATCCGAGCATGGCTGCGTCGACGTAGAGAGCTCCGATCCTCTCTACTCCTGTACTGATCGTTTTCTTGACACTCGGAGACGTAGAACAGACATCAATGTATAGTTGTTCGGGTCTGAGAGAATCAACTATCTCCTGAAATACTTCAGTTGCATTCACAGCAGGGACTGCGACAAAAACAATATCGGTCTGACCGGCAACCTCTTTCGCCGAACCCATGAGCGTTACGCCGGCTTCCTGAGCTCGATCCCTGATTTTTGGTCCGATTTCGGCATGTTCTGTCATCTTGTCTGAAGCGATAATGCCTTCTACACCTTCCTGTCTCAGACCGAAGGATATGTTATAGGCAGCTTCCCCAAATCCAATAAAACCAATTTTCATGTACGAATCCTTTTTTGTTTTTAGGCCACGGAGCAGAACCGCGTATACATGAAACGCACAATGTATGCCAAATTGATGCTTGATATATTGAGTATGCATTATAATTGTTTGAAATACTGAGAGGTATATCATGATAAAATATCATGAATTTACAATTTTTAGATAATATTATACAGAAATGTATATAGAAATATCATAATGAATTTCATATTGAAATTCATTATGGTATACATGTGAGATGTGTAGAAATATAAGGGTGTCCTGCTGGATCTCAGCTGAAACTATTCATATTTGTATCATGTCTTCCTGATATGTTTTCCATATATCTTTCTTATTGGATTTCCGAATGCAGTCCCTGAAAGAATCATTCTTGGAAGCAGAGGTCTTACGAGTTCCTTGCTCCATTCATATCCTGATTCTTTCATAGCGGGATGTATCTGATTACAAGCTCTCTATGAGTTCATTGAATGTTTTGCTCGGTCTCATCGCCGCTTTCAGTGGACCGTCTTCAGGGAAGTAGTATCCTCCGATATCAATCATGCTTCCCTGCGCTGCAAGGAGCTCAGCATCGATCTTCTCAGCATTCTCCGCAAGTTTCTCTGCTATTGGAGCAAAATAACTTTTCAGCTCTGAATCCTCGTTCTGAGCAGCCATCTCCTGTGCCCAGTAGAGAGCGAGGTAGAAGTGGCTTCCTCTGTTGTCGATCTCGTTCACTTTACGTGAAGGGGACTTCCTATTCTCGAGCAGCTGTCCGGTTGCTGTATCGAGAGCTTTGGAGAGGACAAGAGCTTTTGCGTTTGAGTGAACCTCACTGAGGTGCTCAAGGGAGACGGCAAGGGCGAGGAACTCGCCTAGAGAGTCCCACCTGAGGTGTCCCTCTTCAAGGAACTGCTGCACATGCTTAGGAGCCGAGCCGCCTGCGCCGGTCTCGAAGAGTCCGCCGCCGTTCATAAGGGGAACGACTGAGAGCATCTTTGCGCTCGTTCCGAGCTCAAGAATGGGGAAGAGGTCGGTGAGGAAGTCCCTGAGGACATTTCCTGTGACCGATATCGTATCCTTTCCCTCCTTCATTCTCTGAAGTGAGACCTTTGTGGCTTCTGAGGGTGAGAGAATTGAGATATCAAGTCCTTCGGTGTCGTGAAGGGGGAGGTACTCTTGTACCTTTTCTGCAACACGTGAGTCATGAGCACGCTCAGGATCGAGCCAGAAGATGGCGGGGTTCCCTGTTGCACGGGCACGCTTGACAGCAAGCTTCACCCAGTCTCGGATAGGATCATCCTTGACCTGGCACATGCGGAAGATATCGCCGGGGGCGACGTTCTGTTCCATGAGAACAGTACCATCTGCATTCTTGACCTGAACGGTACCGCTGTAGGGAATTTCGAATGTCTTGTCGTGTGAACCGTACTCTTCAGCTTTCTGTGCCATGAGGCCGACATTGGAAACGTCTCCCATCGTCGTGGGATCGAATGCGCCGTGTTCCTTACAGAAATCGATCGTTTCCTGATAGATACCTGCATAGCATCTGTCGGGGATGACAGCTTTCATATCCTTGAGGTTCCCATCCGGGCCCCACATCTTTCCAGATGACCTGATCGCTGCGGGCATGGAAGCATCGATGATCACGTCACTTGAGACGTGAAGGTTGGTGATTCCCTTATCCGAATTCACCATGGCAAGCTCTGGGCCGTCTGCATAACAGGCATCTATCGCTGCGAGGATTTCGCTTTTCTTGTCCGCATCAAGAGTATCGATACGTTTGAGCAGGTCAGCCATGCCGAGACGGGGATCTACACCGAGTTCGGTGAGAGTTTTTCCGTGTGTGAGGAAGAGGGTATTGAAGAAGACAGAGAAGGCATGACCAAACATGATCGGGTCAGAAACTTTCATCATGGTAGCCTTCAGGTGGATGGAAAACAGGACATCCTGTGCCTTCGCATCTTCGATCTGCTCAGCAAGGAAACTCCTCAGTGATGAAGCACTCATCACAGCTGAATCAAGGATCTCTCCTTTCAGGAGTGAAAGTCCTTCTTTGAGTACCTTCTTCTCTCCATTGTCAGAAACAAGCTCTACCGTCACTTCCGTCGCTTCAGGTAGGGTGACAGACTGTTCTGAACCGTAGAAGTCACCGCTGCTCATACTTGCTACGTGTGATTTGGAAGACTTCTCCCATGCTCCCATGGAGTGGGGATGCTTTTTCGCATAGTTCTTGACAGAGGCGGGAGCACGTCTGTCCGAATTCCCTTCACGAAGGACAGGGTTCACCGCACTTCCCTTGATCGCATCATAGCGGGACCTGATCTCCTTTTCCTTCTCATTTGAAGGAGAGGCGGGGTAGTCGGGGATCATAAAGCCTTTGGCCTGAAGTTCTGCAACAGCACTGAGAAGCTGAGGAACCGATGCGCTGATATTGGGAAGTTTTATGATATTCGCTTCGGGTGAGAGAACCATTTTACCGAGAAGTGCCAGGTCATCCGAGACTTTCTGTTCTTCGCTCAGGTAATCGGGAAACTGGGAAAGGATACGTCCTGCCAGTGAGATGTCTCTCGTCTCGACATTGATTCCTGCCGGGGCAGTGAATGCCTGGATGATAGGAAGCAGGGATGCTGTGGCGAGAGCCGGAGCTTCATCTGTCTTTGTGTACACTATGGTCGGTTTCATGGTTTACCTCTCTTTGATAGCCTTTGATCACGTCCCTTCACGTGTTACGCAGGACGTTCCTGTTTTGCCTAACAGCAGATTCTATGCCAAAAGAGTTGAGGGAGATGAGTGCTGACCTGAGGCCGGTTTTATGATATATTTCAGGTCAGGTGATACGTGATATAGGAGAGATATGCCGCTCGGTGAGAATATGACGTTTCGTGAGGATATGTATTCTATTCTGCTTTTCATTTTTCAGTTCATTTTGAAATGATTACGTCTCATCCAACCTGTGAACAGGGCTTCCTGCCGCTCTATACCCTGGAATGAAGGTGTTTTTCGAACGTTATGAAAGCAGGAACAACATGGTATGCTTCATGTAAGACATAGGAAAACCACGGAAAGAGAGAATAGAAACGGATGAATGAAACTGTCACAGGCACTCATGTCCAGCTTGAGGAGATTCTCTGTGCACGTGAAAGGCGCAGAGAGAATCAGATGCGTCTCTTGGGCACGTATGAATCGACACTCATATCTTTTACATTGAATATTGTAGGAGAGATCAAGGTGTTTCCTTTGACAATCCTCACTTTCGAAGAAGGACTTCGGCTCATAAGGAGAAGATGTGAGTCGGAGAGCCTGACCATACTTTCCCAGAGGGTAACCAGAGAGCACACAGGATATGAAGCGCTGATGGCCGTAGATGGGAATGCTGAACAAGTGAAAACCCATATGTGTGAACTTGAAGAAGGAAATCCCCTCGGTCGGATCTTCGACATCGATGTGATTGCCTCCACAGGGCGTCAGATTTCCAGGACCGACGTTGGATTTCCTGAACGCAGATGCCTTCTCTGTTCGGGGCCTGCCGCCTCCTGCGCGAGATCAAGAGCTCACAACGTGGAACAGCTTCTCGAAGAAGAATGCCGTATCATGAGAACCTGTTGTATTGACTTGCATGCCTCTACCGTAGGCGATCTGGCGGTGAAAGCTTTACTGTATGAAGTAGCTGTAACCCCGAAACCCGGTCTGGTCGATAAGAACAATAGCGGAGCTCATACCGATATGAATATCTTTACTTTTATTGACAGCGCCTTGAGCCTGAGATCCTACTTCGAGGAGCTTGCAAGGATAGGGACTGTCGATGTGGCTCTGTCGCCTGCTGAGGTGTTCGACCGCATTCGGCCTGTAGGACGAAAGGCCGAGGCCGACATGTTTCGGGCTACAGGTGGTGTGAACACCCATAAGGGATTGATATTTTCGCTCGGGATCATCTGCTGCGCCGCAGGGCGTATGCTTTTCAGTGCGAAGGGGTATTCGAGAGATGCCCTCTCCCTCCTCTGCGCCGATATGACAATCCATCTTCTTGAGGATTTTTCTGATGCAGGTCCTGAGACAGCAGGAAAAACCTGTTTCACAGTCTATGGGGTACAGGGAATCAGGGGTGAAGCCTCTAAGGGTTTTCCCACGCTGTTCTCTATTGCCTTAGAGGAACTTTCTTCCGCTTTGAGTTCCGGCTGTTCTCTTAATAATGCATCAGTGAGAACGCTTGTACGGATCATGTCGACATCTGATGATACGAATATCATCAGCAGGTCGAGTTACAAAAGGATGTGTGAAATAAGGAAAGAGATGGAAGAACTGACCTCGTCAGAGGAATGGGAGAACTCACGGTTCCTGAAGAGGATTGAACAGCTGGATCGGGAATTCATTGACGAGAACATAAGCCCGGGAGGAAGTGCGGACCTCCTCGCCCTGGCTCTATTTATCCATTTCTATGAGACTGAGATCAATCATTTTCACTGTTCAGTTCTCTCTGTTCTTCCTGAATAAAGTTCTTGAACCGCTCTTTGTACGCACTGAGATTCTCTTTCCATGCACTTTGATCGATATAAGGATTCGTGTTTGGGTCTTTGAGCATTCTCTCTCTTCGGTCGAGAACACCGTTCGGTCTCGGATGAGCATCCAATGTGATGTCTATGGGAAGGTTCTGAATCTTCTCGATGCTCTGAAGGTACTGTTCTCTTGATTCCATTGGAAGATTGTACTTCAGCAGACGTCCGGTATGCAGGACGAGGAAACCGCCGACACCGCACACTCCAGCTTGATATGTCGTACCATTCTCTTCCACCGGAAAGGTGAAGGTGGTAGCTCCTGCGGAGTGGCCGGGTGTGTGTATGCACGTTATTTTCATGTTACCGAGTTCTATCACATCACCGTCGGTGAATGTCTCATCTGGCGTGAACAGTTCTGCCTTATCCCAATGGGCGTCCTTGATGTGGGTATGCTCAGGGGTTTCCCGTATAGCTTTTGCCCCTAATTCATGAATGAACGCCTTGCAACCGTAGGTTTCCTGTAATTCTCTGGTGATCCCGAAATGGTCGAAGTGTTCATGGGAGTGAAGGATGTACGTAATATCCTTCAGGTGGAACCCCAGCTGGGCTATACTTTTTTTCAGCATCTCGCCTGCATGAGGATATCCCGTATCAAGAAGCATGAGACCCTCTCCGGTATCGATCAGATAGGGAGCAACTACACGGTCGCCTATAAAATAGACGTTCCCGATAATTCTGAATGGGTCAATCCAGCTTTTTTCCGGATGTGCATAATAGGGTTCATGTTTTTGAAAGAACAGCTTTTCCTTCTCTTCCCATAGTGATATCGCCCGCTTGTTGTTCATGGAATCCTTCCTTATTATCATTCGTCGTTTGCTTTTTCTCGTGCAGGTTCGTGAGTACCTGCACGAGTATACCCCGTGTCAGAAATATCTGTCTATCTACCGAGCACCAATCCTTGATGTATGGCAGGGGCAGGGGGTATGAGTGCATAATCAGTTTTATTCTCTTGTAAGGCTCGATGCCTTACATCACCTCTAGCCCAAGGTCTTCCAGCATTCTTTTACCGTACTCGATTGAGACCGCATAAGAAAAACTTGTCTCGTAATCGGGATGGTCACCTCTGACAAAGTCTCCACCCTGTTCTTCGGGGAGGAATCTTCCGATGATGATTCCTATGACTCTCCCGTCATCGTTGTTCACCAGAGGACCACCGGCCATTCCTGCATGAACGGCCGTATCAAACAGGAATAAATTGGTGTAATCCCTCAATGAAATCTTAGAACTGATAAGCGCCCTCTGTACAGAGAGATTATGCAGGTCCCTATGTCCGAACGGGAATCCGAAGCAGAGGACGGAATTTCCCAGTGTGATATTCTCGACCGTACCGACCAGGTGATCGGGAGTATCAAGGACAACATTCTTTGAGAATTTCAGTACGGCGGTGTTGGTGGTATGGTCTGCCTTTACGACTTCGAGAGGAACAGCCTGTACCCTATCAAGACTTAAAGAGGTAAATTCTTCTGGATTATCCGTTCTTCCTGCCATCAGACCTGAGTAATCATCGCCAATCAGGTATGAAGCTGTGAGAATATATCCTTCCTTGTGGGCAATGAAAGCAGTCCCGAGAAAGACAACCGATTCGTCCTTTTTCCTCAGGAGGTAGAAACATCCGCCTGAGAATTTCTGAGCTGCATGCTTATACATCTGAAGACTCCTTCTTATGTTCTCTCTTCTTGAATCGTACACTTGGAGTCTCACCGCTCTCTATCTGAAAATGATGGACTTTACCTTTTCCCGTTTTGATCGAGAATGTCTGTACTCCCGTATATTCATTCAGCCCCTTTTTCAGGGAGATTGTAAGGACCAGCAGTACAGCGGCGAACGGGAGTCCCGTTGTTATGACCGCGGACTGCAGAGCTGTCAGCCCTCCGCTGAGCAGCAGAACTGCTGCGACAACGCCTTCAAGAATCGCCCAGAACAGACGCTGGGGGATCGGGGGATCAGGATTTCCTCCTGCCGTTATGATATCAATCACCATGGAACCCGAGTCGGATGAGGTGACGAAGAAACTTATGACGACCAGGACTCCAAGTGCCGAGAGGACCGGAGTGAAGGGGAAGTGCTCAAGAAGGAGGAAGAGCGAGAGCGGTACGTTCTCTGTGACTGCCTTTGCCAGTCCGCTGTCCTTGAAGAGTTCAATGTAGAGAGCAGAGTCACCGAAGACTGTGATCCACAGGAAGGTAACCAGGGTGGGAATAGCAAGTACGCCCATGAGGAATTCTCTGATAGTCCTCCCTTTCGATACTCGTGCGATGAACATACCGACGAACGGTGACCACGATATCCACCATGCCCAGTAGAACACCGTCCATCCATTCTGCCATGATGTGTTCTCGTAGGTCTCGTTCCAGGTCGCTATCTCGGCGAAGGATCGGAGGTAGCCCCCGATATTCTCGAGAAAACCGTTCGCGATGAAGAGTGTCGGTCCTGCTATGAACACGAATAGAAGCAGTGCTGTGGCCATCCAGATGTTCAGTTCAGAGAGTTTTCTTATGCCTGCATCAAGGCCTCTTACCACCGATATCGTTGCGATGGAGGTGATCGCGGCGATGAGGATCACCTGAATGACGGCGTTCTGCTCAAGACCGATGAGGTGATTCAGTCCCGCATTGACCTGTTGAACTCCGAAACCGAGCGAGGTCGCTACCCCGAACAGTGTTGCTACGGTAGCCAGGATATCGATGAGGTTTCCCCATGCTCCGTTTGTCTTTTCCCCCAAAATTGGGTAGAAGATAGACCTGATGGAGAGCGGCTGTCCTTTATTGAAACTGAAGAAGGCAAGTGCCAGTGCGACCAGAGCATAGATCGCCCAGGGGTGAAGCCCCCAGTGTAGGAAGGTGAACTGCATTGCCTGTTTCGCTGTCTCTGCGGCATTGGCTCCGGGAAGGGGTGGCGACTGGAAGTGGAACATAGGTTCGGCAACCCCATAAAAGAGAAGGCCGATTCCCATTCCTGCAGAGAACAGCATGGCGAACCAGCTGAGAGTGCTGAATTCGGGTTCCGCATCATCGCCCCCCAGTCTTATATTTCCGTACTGACTGAACATCAGATAAAGAATGAACAGGAGAATGACATTCACAGTGAGGGTAAAGAACCACCCTGCATTCGTCGAAATCCCATTGAGAAGGGGATTGAATATGTTGCCCAGCATCTCATTGAAAAACACCGAAATGATGACGAATCCTATGATCAGCGAGGCTGATGTATAGAACACAATCGGATGTATATCGAGCAGCGGTTTTTTTTCAGATGGTTGTTTTAATGCAGCGATGTAGAGCCTCCTTTGTGCACACACTCTGATTCCGGAGGACCTCTTTATGATTGGTGAATCATTGAAATGAAGGGGTCTCGATACCGGAAAGGGCATTGAAGAGGTGAGAACTCACCTGTAAGCCTATGTACTGCCTCTCGGTGTTTTTTACTATAACCGAAAAGGTATCTTTGAATCTAACAGATTTTTCCCTTCTCCACCACCCGATACCATCACATCCGTTTTATCTCTGGCGGGAATCACATGAAAAGGACGATTGCTACAGCTCCGTTGAAGGGTTGATGCGTATACCTACGAAAAAAGGGCCATGGCGCACAACTCACCATGACCCAGGAGTAACATGAAAAAGCTATGTGTTTCTATAATTTTCTCGCTACCTGGTACCCTTCTGCTACGGCCTTCCTGATATTGCCTACACCGGCACCGTCACCGATCTCATAGACTTCTATTCCGGTTCCAAGGAGGTCATTCGCTATCGTGCTTTTCGCTCTCAATCCGATGGCGAACACGACATTGTCGGCTTCAAGAAGAGTCTTGTTTCCTTCTCTGTCGACGATATGTGCTCCCCCATCGGAAACTTCGGTTATCATATTGCCTGTGATGACTTTTACGTTCGCTTCCTTGTGCAGATCCAGAAGCATCATCTTCACAGCTTTCTGAACAGGAGCTCCGGCAGAAAGAATATCATCAAGACCTTCGACGATCGTTACCTCTTTGTTATCATACTGAGCGAGTTCATAGGCAAGCTCGCTTCCCGTCAGTCCTCCTCCTACGATGACGACCTTATCTCCCAGTTCTACCGTATGCATGAGAGCATCATAGCTGCTGACAGCTTTCTTATGGTCATGTCCGGGAATAGGCGGAATAAAATAATCAGAACCGAGAGCGAGTATGCTGACATCAGCTCCAAGGGCTTTGATATCATCTGCACTGAGAGCGGTATTCAGGTGTACGGGGATACCGAGATCTTCCATCTGAACCTTGTACCACGCGTTGAACTTGGCAATACCGTCTTTTACCGGATGACTTCCAGCCTCGATGAGGTGACCGCCCAGGGTTGCGCTTTTCTCATAGATTTCGACATCGTGACCGGCGAGTTTTGCCGTCCTCGCCGCTTCCATCCCTGCAGCCCCGCCTCCGACTACGACGACCTTCTTCTTCACGCCGGCAATAGGTATGCCGTAGTTGAGTTCATTCATGGCTGAAGGATTGGTGGAACAGAGGGGGACACCGCCAGAGAGGGTCGTATCGATACAGTTTGTACATCTGATACAGGGACGAATTTCTTTCGTCCTCCCTTCCGCTATCTTTTTAGGATAATGGGGGTCGGCCAGTGAAGCACGTGCGAGAGTGACTCCGTCGATCTCTCCGTTTGTGATCGCCTTCTCACAGAGATCGGGATCATCCATCTGACCAGCAACGATCACAGGGATATTCACTGCCGCCCTTACCTTCGCCGCGTCAGCGATATTGTACCCGTAGGGCATGTAGTAAGGAGAGACACAGTAATAGAAGGAGTCGTATGTTCCTGTGTTCACGTTCAGCATATCAACACCATACTGCTCAAACCGTTTAGCAATCTCGATTGACTCTTCGACAGTTCTTCCCACCTCTTCTTCATCCGAGTGTGCGGACTGATTGTACCCTGCCATGTAGGTGCGAATACACATTCTAACTGACACGGGGAAATCCTTGCCGCAGGCTTCCTTGATACCGGTGATTATCTTTCGGATGACAGTCAGACGTCCATCAAGGTCACCGCCGTATTCATCAGTTCTATGGTTTGTGTAAGCCATGGCGAACTGATCGAGAAGGTAACCCCAGTGCATACCGTGGATTTCAACACCATCATATCCGCAGGCTTTTGCGAACTTTGCAATTTCGATCATTGCCGTGATCTTCGTCTCGATCTCTTCTGCCGTAAGTTCCTCGGTGAGTTTGTCAGGCTGCTTGTACATGGGGATTCTTGAAGGAGTCTTTCCGTCTCTCATGCGGCCGGGGCCCATAGAGATCTGCATGAAAATCTTTGTACCGTAGGAGTGGACCCGTTCAATCAGAGTTCGGGCAGTGTGACCGAACTTCGATTTCGCATACATCGGGTTCGGGTTGCCGTTGATTGGGTCGAACGGGTCGACAGTGAGGTCTGCGACATTTGAACCGGTCACAATGAGACCGAATCCGCCCCTTGCACGTTCGACAAAATAATCGATACCGTTCTGGCTGTATTCTCCCTTTTCTCCGTAAATAAAATGACGGCCACCCATGGGACCTACGGCGTAACGGTTTTTTACTGTGATGTTCCCGATCTTCATCGGGCTCATGAGATTCTGATAGCTATAACTCATAATATTCCTCTATTTGGTTATCATTCGAAACAAGTGACAGGCTGGTACAGCGATACCGTACCAGCCGTTACCATGTTTAGTAATAGATGATTGCGATGGCAGTCATGGTCACCACCATGGAAATAAGGTTCACCAGACCACCCATTTTGAGGTAGTCCTTGAAGCGGTAGCCGGCTACTCCTATCTGAGTCATCGGAGCAACGCAGATCGGTGTCGCAAGTGCGACTTTGGTACCTGAACAGATAGCCAGGAACATTCCTGTAGGGTCGATACCCATTGTCTGTGCGATTGACATACCGATCGGAAGCATGATCGCGACAGTTGCGTTGTCTGACATGACGTTTGAAATGAGTGTGGCGATGAAGAACAGGACGATACTCATCCCGAGAGCTGAGTGACCGAGAGGTCCGGAGACTTTGATGAAAAAGTCCGCGATGACCACACCCGCACCGCTTGCCATGATACCCTTTGACAGTCCCATAGCTCCAGCGACGATGACGATGGTACTCCATCCAATACTGTTGAAAGCTTTCTTTTCACCGATACAACCGGTGAGGACCAGTACGCTTGCACCGAGAAGTGATGCGAGGCCGTAATTGACTTTCATGAGAAGTGCAATGACGACAACGACCAGATCGACTGCTACAAGAATCTGCTTCCATACGGGATATTCTACAGTTTTCTCTTCAGGACCGGCATCGGTGATGGGAATTTCTTCGAAATCGAACCACTTGTCCTGAAGTTTCTTACCGAACAGTGCATACATGATGATAACAGCGAGAACCGCAGGAAGGTTGACTGCAAGAGGCGCGTATATAGCCATCTGCCCGTAACCGGCTTCCGAGAGAACACTTACAGCGGTAAGCATTGATGTTGCACTGATAGTAAGCAGGTTGTTCCCAAGAACTGATGAGAGACCGAGTGCCATGTAGGTGCCTTTCTTTGTCACCTTTCCTTTCGATTTCAGTACGACAGCATTAATGATCGGCATGAAGATAGCGACCGTGAGGGCTGCGTTCACGAAGGTTGAGATGAAAGCTGAAATGATGAAGAGAACGATGATGAATGACTTTTCATTGTTTCCTGCTTTCGTTTTCGTCAGGATCGCTCCGAATCTCTGGGCAAGCCCGGTGGTGACTGTTGCCTGTCCGATGACCATCAGTCCTGCAATAAGGAAGATGACGCTGTGCGAGAATCCTGAAAACACTGCTGCATAGTCGACAATGCCGAACATTGCCAGTGAAAGCATGGCAAGGATGGTTGTGACTGAGAGAGGGATCTTCGGGATTGTGTAGAGAACCAGTGTTGCGACCAGTACGATAATTGCGAAAGTGCTCTGTTCCATGTTGATTATTCCTTTTGTGATTAAATGTAAGATGCGTTATCGGGGCATCATTTGATATAAGCTGAGAGAGAGTCGCGATAGATCGTATAGATCTCATCCCGTGTGATGGGTTCCGGATGCCGTTCGAGACGGTGCTTCAGGCCGGCGAAATCGTCACTCCATTTCTGAAGTTCTTCATCGCTGACGGTGATGTCTACGTTTCTGTTTGTGATTTCCTTCACATAGGCAGCAAAGGCTTCGATTGATTCGAACCCGCACATCTCGACAATAGGCTGAACAAGGGACGTATCCTTGAAGGAGCGGATATACTCGCCGAGGAAGATTGCACAGCCGAGACCATGGTTCACTCCCTTGTGATGGCTCAACGGGTAGCTCATGCCGTGGGGCAGCGCTGTTCCCGCCTGCATGAATGCCATACCCTGGAATGCCGCTGCGAGGTGCATCTTCTCGAAGTCCTCATCTTCCATCGTCTTTGCCAGGAGTTTGTCCTTGAACTCTGCGAAAAGTTTGAAGCCGATTTCTGCGACAGCTCTGTTCATGTAGTTGCTCTTCACGTTCACATAGGTCTCCATACCGTGAGCGAGTGCATCCATGGCACCGGTATCAAGAAGGAAGTAGGGTGATTCCTTCAGGTATCGTGCATCGATGAAAGACGCTTCGGAGACCAGGTACTGGGCGGTGGTGAGTTTTGTATCGGTGTCGGTTCTTGTAAGAACCGCGTTTCCTGTGATATCAGCACTGGTTCCTGCGGTTGTAGGGATAGAGAATACCGGAATGCTGCATTCATTGACGGTGCTGCCGTAGGATACCCATCCGCCGAAGAATACAGTGTACGGATCTTCTCCTTCATGAGGAATGAGACAGCTGGCAGCCTTAGCTGCATCGATGGCTGACCCTCCGCCGATGACGATCATGAAATCGGGTTTGAAAGCGCGTGCGGCTTCAGTGATGGCTACCACCGACTCGACGCTCGGGTTTTCTTCAACGCTGTCGTCAATCGCATATGCGATTCCTTCCTCTTTCAGCATCGCCTCTACGTCCTCGAGGCCGTAGTTTCTTGATCCTTCTGCAAACTTGCTTGTGACAATGAAAGCACGCTCACCCTTCGATTTGAAGAGATTCGCATTGTTTCTGACACAGTGTTCGCCGAAATAGATTGGTACCGGTGTTCCATAGCGGAATGGTTTCATCATGGTATCTCCCTCTCCTTGTGGCTATTTAATCTTTTTTTATCGATATATTTTGCACTATAATAAGTTGCTTTCATTTAGAGAAATACTTCTTTTCTATGACCTGCATAAAGAAAAACTATGGAAAAGAGGAGTGATGAACTGAAAGATGATCAAGGGATGTGGAGTTGACAACGCGATGTGAATTCACTACGAATATACCTGTCTACAGGATCAGCTAGCCGATGGAGGATGACGGAGATGACCTTACAGCAGATAAAATATGTTATAGAAGTGGCGCACACACAGAATTTCACTCAGGCCTCACAGAACCTGAATGTATCTCAGCCTTCACTCAGTCATTCGATTCGTGTACTGGAACAGGAGCTTGAGGTGCCTCTCTTCATCCGTGCGAGTGGAAAGAAAGTGGAACTCACCACGTATGGAGAAGCTTTTCTTCCTTACTGCCGGGAGACGGTGCAGAAAGTGCAGGATGCGGAACGACACATTCATCAGATGAGAAATCCGATGAACGGCGTGGTCAATATCGCCTATTCATACATCAACGGTTCCCAGATTCCCACTATATTCCAGAGCTTCTATGAGGAGAGCAGCAGCAATGAGATTTCCATTGAGTTCAGTGTGAATCACCGCTGTGCGGTATTCGAACGGGATGTCGTACTGGGAAACATCGATATCGCCTTTGCATGTACAAAGGAATTCGAGGGACTTGAAGTCTATCCTATAGCGAAGCAGGATCTAGTGCTCATGCTCCCTGTACATCATCCTCTGGCCGGAGCGAAAAAGCTCTCTT
Organism: Sphaerochaetaceae bacterium; assembly: GCA_963677695.2. GTDB lineage: Bacteria > Spirochaetota > Spirochaetia > Sphaerochaetales > Sphaerochaetaceae > SABI01. The sequence continues at coordinate 1,990,760 of CAXXUJ010000001.1, forward strand.
TACAGGACGTGAAGGATGAGACTCTGCTCTGGTATTATAAGGACTCGAATCTCTACCGATGGATTCTCAGGATGTACCAGATGGAAAATCTTGAACCCGATATCAGGACAGACTCCACCGACTGGTCCTCACAGATATCCTATGTTGCCCTCGGTCAGGGTATTTCCATCGGACCCCGCCTCCCTGTCGACCCTCAGCTCATTTCTGTTGTTGAACTGGATCACCCGCTGAACAAGAGGAATGTATACATGCTGTGGGCAAAGGATAAGAAACTCAGCAATGCAGCAGAATACGTGAAGCAGTTCTGCATCGATTTCTCTCAGGAAGAATTCGGTATTATAGAGGACGAATAAGAGGATTATGTGCCTTTATATCGTTCTCAGTCCCTACATGAAATAGACAAGCTTGATAACAACACTCGTGACAAGAATCGAGGTGATGTTGATCAGTCCTCCGATCTTGAAGTAATCCTTGAACCGGTATCCCGGTACCTGTACCATGGTCATCGGTGCGACACTGATTGGTGTCGCTACTGCAACCTTGATGCCCGATGCTGTCGCAAGAACCAGCGGGATCGGGGAGAACCCCAGAGCCGCTGAGAGACTGATTGCAATGGGAACGAGAATGGCCACAGTCGCATTATCTGACATAAGGTTCGAAAGCAGAGATCCGAGGATGCAGAAGATCAGGCAGAGACCGAACGGGGAGTGTCCCAGCGGGCCGAATCCGTCTATGACAAACTGGGCGATTCGTACCCCGGCCCCGCTCACATCCAGTCCTTTCGATATCCCTATCGCCCCTCCGACGATGAGGACTGTAGGCCAGCTGATACTGCTGAAGGCCTCTTTCTCACTGATACACCCGCTTGCCACCAGGATCGTAGCCCCGATAAGGGCGGCAGCTCCGTAGTGAACGCCGCTGAGCATCATGATGATCACTCCGAACATGACGAATGTAGTAAGAACCATTTTCCAGGGAGTGCAGGTACAGTTGTCTCTGCTGCAGGGTTCATGCTCGGGAAGAGGGACTTCCTCGAAATCGAACCATCTATTCTGGAGTCTGTACCCGAACAGCAGGTAGAGTACCACGACGACAACGACTGCCGGGAGGTTGATGACTGTAGGAGCAAAGAGTCCGAGCTGACCGTAGCCGGCTGCGGACATGAGCCCTGCTGCGGTGATCATGGATGTTGCGCTGATCATCGTCAGATTGTTACCGATCGTCGAGGCAAAACCGAGGGGGAAATAGGTGTGTTTTCTTGTGATCTTTCCCTTAGACTGGGAGGCCACACTGTCTATGATCGGCATCAGCATCGCAACGACGAGTGCACCGTTCAGGAGGATAGCGAGCGTCAGGGCGATGATGATGATCATTGCCGTGAACTTTTTCTCATCCGATCCGACGAAACGATAGAGGATGAACCCTATCTTCTTTGCAAGACCGCAGGTCAGGAAGGTATGCCCTATGACCATCATGCCGGCGACAAGTATCACGGCAGTGCTTGCGAAGCCGGAGAAGGCCTCAGGAAACGTCAGAATCCCGCTGAAGGCCATGGCGAGAATCGCTATCATAGTTGTGACAGATAACGGAATCCTTGGAATTGAATAGAGTACTAGCGCTGAGGCGAGAATAATGATTGCAATTGTGCTCTGTTCCATACAACAAACTCCTGTCGGTCGTTTTTCGTCTTGAGCATCTGAACCAGTCACCTGGTGAACATTGTACCCCGGCTCCTGAGAGCCTGTCTTTTTCAGTACGTCAATCACGAAAAATTTATCGATATGTTCGTAACTATAGTGAAAACATACCTCTTATGGAAATACATAATTTCTATGAAGGCCATAAAATTTATATATGATGAGGATACACTGTATGCGGTGTGTATGATTTCTCTCTTCATATGTCATGGTGCTCTCCATATGTTGCTTCGAGTCATCTTTCGTCTGACCACCGGTATTACCTTCGGAGTAGGGGTTGATATAAAAAATAATAGTTTGAAAACAAACTACTTGACTCTTTTTGTATAGGTTTCTATATTTAGTTTGAAAACAAACTAACTGTACATATAGGAGTCCATATATGGATAACGATAGAATACTTCTTATGGAGAAAGCGCCTGTCAGGCAGGCGATTCTCAAGCTCTCTCTCCCCACGATGCTCGCAATGGCGGTGGTGATGATATATAACCTGACAGATACGTTCTTCATAGGGAGACTGAATGATCCCAATCTTGTGGCGGCCCTCTCGATCGCGTCCCCTATTTTTATGGGAATTCAGGCAATCGGTAACATGTTCTCAAATGGAGCCTCAAGCTATATCTCAAGGAAACTCGGTTCAAGAGAGTATGAGGAGGCGAAACGGACATCATCCACGGCAGTCTACACTGCTCTTGTTGTCGGTGTTGTACTGACCGTCCTTCTCATGCTGTTCAGGCAGCCGCTGCTCGCAGTTATCGGCACGAGTGCTGCGACCTTACAGGCTACCTCCGATTATTTTTCAATAGTCTCATCCTTCGCTATAGTGTTCATCCTGCAGATTTCGCTTGCAGGTCTCATCAGGAGTGAGGGGGCGACCAATAAGGCCATGGTAGGAATGATGCTGGGAATAGGATCGAACATTCTCCTTGACCCTCTATTCATTTTCGCCTTCGATATGGGAGTGGCTGGAGCAGCCTGGGCAACTGTGATAGGGACTGCAATCGGCGCTCTCTATTTCGCTACCCATTTGCTATCTAAGAATACTCTCCTTTCTGTAAAGCCTCGTAATTTTCATCCTTCGAAGAAAATATATGCTGAGATATTCAAGATAGGTCTTCCCTCAGCTCTTTCCAATCTGGTCATGTCTTTTTCCATGATTCTCGTCAACATCATTGCAGCAGGGTATGGTGATCATATAGTCGCAGGAAACGGGGTTCAGATGAGGGTAGTGAGTATGGCCTTCATGCTCATCATGGGTCTCGCACAGGGGTATCAGCCGTTTGCCGGCTACAATTACGGAGCCCAGAAGTATGATAGGCTCAAGGAAGGGTTCAAGACGACACTGCTGTTCGCCACTTCCCTTGCTGCATTCTTTACCGTGATTTTCCAGATCTTCGGCGGAGATTTGATCAGACTTTTCATCCAGGATCCTGCCACGGTGGATGCAGGCACCAAAATGATCAAGGCCTTCTCAGTCGGTCTGCCGTTCATCGGTTTTCAGATGACGATGATGATCACGTTCCAGTCTGTGGGCAAGGCATTGAGATCGTTGATTGTTTCACTGGGCAGGCAGTTTCTTCTCTACCTCCCGGCACTCCTCATTCTTAACCATCTGTTCGGTTTCAACGGTTTTATCTATGCTCAGCCGATAGCTGATATCCTCACTACAGGAGTCGCCGCATTGATGAGTTATTCCTTCTTCAAGGAACTGAGCCGTCTCCATGATGATACCACATCGAAAAGAGAATCTCAGGTCGAAGAATTGAATCTGCTTGCAGACGGTGAATACTCATACTAAGATGGTCTCATATGAGTGGAACTAAGATCGCTGAAGATAGGATTGAGAGCATTTTCAATCTGCACAGACACATTATCTCGATGTTCTTCAAGGGCTTTGAAGAGGTGTTTGAACTGCCTGAAGGTCTGAACTTCACCCATGTAAAAGCGATGCTGACCCTTCGCTTTCACGGGAATATGACGATGAGTGACTTGAGTCGTATGCTCGTCATCGCGAAGGGTTCCTTCACTCCCGTTGCCGCGAAACTGATTGAGAGAGGGTATATCAGAAAAGAGCAGTCAGAGGAAGATAAGCGAGTGTTCCACCTGGTGCTGAGTGAGAAGGGAGAAGAGTTTACCGCAGGATTCAGAAATGAACACTGGCAGTATATGACCGAGCTCCTTGACCATCTCTCTGCCGATCAGCAGTCTGATTATTTCGAACACATCAGCAGGCTGAATGAATATCATACGATGATGGATTCACATAAAGAGTAGAGCATCCACGATATTCATAAGAGACAAAGGTTTCATCCCTGAGTGAACTGAAGTGAGAAATCTATCGGTTTAGGACAGCGAAGCGGCAACCTGTGTAACCAGTTATTGCCGCTTCATCAGTCACAGGATCGAATCCTTCTATACACGTCTGAATATTCCCGCTGCACCCATACCACCACCGATGCACATGGAAATGAGAGCGTATGTGCCGCCCGTATCCTTGAGGTAATCCAGGGCTTTTTCTGTGAGTATAGCGCCGGTGGCCCCCATCGGGTGTCCCAGCGACATAGCACCACCGTAGGGATTCACCTTTTTCATGTCAAGTTCAAGTTTCCGTATACATGCAAGTGACTGAGATGCAAAAGCCTCATTCAACTCAATGACATCCATCTGATTCAGGGAAAGGTTTGTCTGCTCCAGCACTTTTGGAATCGCATATACAGGACCCATCCCCATTTCCTTGGGATCACAACCGGCAACAGCGAATCCCTCAAGAACGGCGATTGGCTTGATTCCCTGTGCTTCAGCCTTTTCTTTATCCATAAGGACTACATAAGCTGCCGCGTCAGTCATCTGTGAAGAGGTAGCCGCAGTTACGATTCCATTTTCACGAAAACATGGATCCATACTGGCCATCTTCTCCAATGATGTACGCAGGTTACCCTCAGCATCTGCAAGAATGCCTTCATCTTCTACTATGGTTATCCCCTGATCGTTTACAATGGGGACAATGCTTTGACTCAGCTTTCCGTTTTTTCTAGCAGCAGCGGCCTTTTTGTGTGAGTCTAAAGCCATGTATTCCATATCAGCCCGGCTGATATGATATCGTTCGGCAACAATCTCCGCTGTTTCTCCCATAGGCATGAAGGCCTGTGGATAATGTTGTTTCAGCCACGGATTCATGTATATTTCTTGAATCGGTGAAAAACATCCTGTCATATATTCAGCTCCGCCAGCCACCGCCACCTCGTATTCACCTGCCTGGATAGCATATGAAGCTGTAGCGATTGCCTGAAGTCCCGACGAACAGAACCGGTTGATCGTCTGAGCAGGAACAGACTCCGGAAGCTCTGCGCGATTGACGATCAGGCGGCTGACATTCATGTCCATCTCATTCTTAGGGAATGCGCATCCTGTTATAACATCCCCGATCTGTTCCGGACTGATATCGGGAACTCTTGCAAGCACACCACGCAGGGTCTGTGCAGCAAAATTGATGGGGTGGGTTTCGTTGAATCCACCCTTCCTTGCTCGGCAGCAGGCACTGCGTCCATAGGCGACGATTACAGCTTCATTCATGATTTATCTCCTTGTTTACCTATAGTGGTACCATCCGGTACCGGACTTACGTCCGAGTCGTCCCTCATCCACCATATGTCTGATAACATCCGGGCATGCCCAGTCTGTGATGTTCAGTTCTTTCAGCGAATCACAGACATGGATGAATGTATCAGTACCGGACAAGTCCATCATCTCGAATGGTCCGAGGGGATGATTCAAACCAAGTTTTATTGCCGTATCGATATCTTCCGGCGTGGCAACACCATCGGTATAACATCGGATTGCTTCAAGCATAAAGGCAAACAGACAGCGGTTTACAATGAATCCAGGTGTATCCAGTCTACACACCACAGCTGTCTTTTTCATTCGTTCAGCTGCCTGACGTACCGTTTCAGTAGTCTCATCGCTCGTATGTGCACAACGGATCAATTCTACAAGTTTCATAACTGCTACAGGGAAAAAGAAATGCATGCCGATACATCGTGATGTATCAACACTTTTCGACATGATTTTTTCCACAGACATTGAGGACGTATTTGTGCAGAAAATAGTATCAGGGCGGCAGATTTCTGACAGTTCCCTGAATATGTCCTGTTTCAGTTCTATGATCTCCGGAGCAGCTTCAATGACCATATCACACCTGCTGAGTGCTCTCATCTCAGTTGTACAGGTGATATTAGATATTGTCTGATCTATAGCTTCCTGAGTTGTCTTTCCGGCATCTCGTCTTTTTTCAAGACCTGAGCGTATATGTGTGACCGCACGATCACAAAATTCGATTTGTATATCTCTAAGAATTACTTTGAAACCACTTCCTGCAGCGATCTGTGCAATACCGGCCCCCATCTGCCCTGCACCTATAACGCCGATTGTTTCCACGTTCATACGTTACACTCCTTATCTATGGGTGAATACGGCTTTCCTTTTCTCCAGCATAGCTCGCATCCCTTCTCTCTGATCATGAGTTCCGAAGAGCATTGAGAATTCTTCTGACTCATATTTTTTCCCCTTGCCGATCCCGTCCCTTACTGTACAGGAAATAACGGCCTTCGCTGCTGCGACTGCAGCGGCAGGCTTCTCACTCAGGTGGGAGGCTATGGTTAGTGCTTTTTTATACACGGCTTCAGTTTCAGAGGTAGCTGCTCTTGCTTCAAGCTCCATATATAAGGTTTTTATCTCTTCCAGCTGGTTATCAGACCTCATCTTTGCATCCTGAAACTCAGACTGTGCTTCTAAAGCAGCCTCATTCAGCTCTGCATTACCTTCTGCAAACCAGTTCAGCAGTCCGGCATCCAAGGCTTTTTTTCCACTGATTGAATCCCCAGATAAGATAAGCTGTTTCGCTTGGGACGGCCCTAGAAGAGATACGATCCTCACGCAGCCGTTCGCACCGGGTATGACACCTAGTCCTACTTCAGGAAATGCGAAAACAGTGCGGGGACCGCCGACACGAAAATCACAGGAGAGCGCCAGTTCCATCCCTCCTCCGAGAGCTAACCCGTTTACAGCGGCAATTGTTGGTATCGTCATATCCTCCAGGGTATTATTGATTGAGATTGCCAGCTGACTGATTTTTTTCGCTTCTTGAGGGGTAGCCTCCACCATATCTGTGATATCGGCTCCTGCGGCAAAAGCCCTGTTACCTGATCCTGTCAGTATGAGAGCTCGAATTGCTGTATCTTTCTGTATTGACCTGATTGCATCCAGAAGCAGTTGATTCAATTCCAGATTCAGAGCGTTCAGCTGTTTCGGACGATTCAATTTGATTATGGCAATAGCGTCTTTCTTTTCAAGTACAATGAATGGTTCCATATATCTCCTCTTAATTCTGTTCTCCATTCATGGACTGTACAACAGTGTTTTCTGTTGCACAGTCCATATATTTCATGGGAACTCATTTACATTGCGATGACAGCGGTCCGAGCATCTGCGATGGCATCCATAGCTTTTCTCGGTTTTACAGAATCTCCGATTTCAACAAGATTGTATGGAATCATTTTCTTTAATTGTTCACTCAGCGCATTTTCGGATCTGGAACCGATCGCGAGGACGACAGTGTCTGCCGGAATAGTTTTACGGCTTCCGTCTTCGGGGTTTTCTACGGTAACGGAATCGGTCTGAATAGAGACGACTTTGGAGTCTACATACCTCCCAACCTTGAAACGTCTCAGGTTTCCCATGAACACCCACTTGGTGGAAGGTCCTATGTCACTCCCGATTTTGTGCTGCATTTCCACGATGGAAACTTTCTTGCTTCCCTGTGTGAGCAGTTCATACAGCCGCTCGGGTGATTCAGCGCGATACAGCATAAGGAATTTCAAAACTTCCGCACTGATTGTTCCTTCTTCCGCGAGCATAAGAGCTGTTTCAACACCAACCGCGCCTCCACCGACAACAACGACTCTTTTACCGGTTTTCACCTTCCCTCGAAGAACATCCCAGGCCGAAAGCACCTGCGCCCCTTCCTCTGTCGGGAAAGAGGGGAGGATAGGAGCCGCCCCTGTAGCTATGACGACCCGTTCAAACTTTCCATCTGCGACTGCGGCTGCAATCTCTACAGCAGAAGCCTCCTTATTGAATACGAACTCCACGCCAGCTGCGAGACAGTCCTGATACTGATAGGCTGGCAGATTACCGAAGGATTTTCGTCCCGGAGGAGCTGAAACCATATCCATCTGACCTCCCGGGATATCAAGACGTTCCCAGACTGTGACAGGCGACCCTTCCTTCGCTGCCCTTAGAGCATATTCCATACCAGCGACCCCTGCTCCAATAACCAGTGTTGCTGCTTTTTTATGATTGTTCTCATCAAGTTCCCGTCCTGCATCACTGTTGCACAGGCAGGTGAGAGGTTTGTTTTTGAAAATGTTATCCATACAGCCTTGATTACAACCAACACAGGGGCGGATCAGATGGGAGTGACCTTTTCTCATTTTGTTGACCAGTTCCGGATCAGCGATGAATGCCCGGCAGAACCCGATGAAATCTGCATCATCCCTTTCAACAAGCCCGGACGCTATTTCGAGATTCATGCGGTTACATGCAAACACGGGTACAGAAACACGCTCCTTCACCCGTTTTGCAAGGTAACTGAAAGCCCCGTTCGGCACATCCATGGTGACCTGAGGGATCTGGGTCTCGTGCCAGCCGCCGGTGATATTAAGCGCATCGACCCCCAGACGCTCAAGTTCCATCGCTACGCGGATACAGTCATCATTATCATTCCCGTTCCTTATAAAATCGTTGCCTGCAAGCCTGACGACTATGGGGAAATCAGGACCAACCTCCTTGCGAATTGATTGAAATACCTCCTTAAGGAAGGTCATACGACCTTCAAGGAAACCACCATATTTATCTGTACGAAAGTTTGTGGCTGAAGATAGAAACTGGGCAATCAGATACCCGGCACTACCCACCAGTTCGATTCCATCGAATCCGACTTCTTTGGATCTTCTTGCCCTATATTTCTATAATTTTCGCACTACAGGAATCTGCCGGTCAGCCAGCTGACTTCGCCGCCAGCTTCCGGTCCCTTGCAACTGCCTGCTGAACTTTGATGGGCCAGGTCTCTTCAGGCATCTTCACTCCCATCTGGTAGAGAATCATACCAGCCTTGTTCGTGATCTCAGAGTAGACTCTGCTCTTCGGTTTGTCAGAGGGGAACGAGCATTCGATCCCTTCAATCTCATCAAACATGGATCGCATCGTGTACTTTTTATTAAGCTCCTGCTGCTTCATTCGTTCCCGAATCCAGCTTTCCAACACTACGGTCAGGAAGGTGACATAAATCTCACCGTCAACTCCTTGATCATCACTGTGAAGAGGTCGACTGTATCGTTCCTTGAAATTCTTGAAGGAACACTCAATCATCATTCTCTCAGCATATGCATCAACAACTTCTTCTTTTGTGAGAGAACCATCTGACAGATAGGCAAAGAAACCACACAGAGATCGTTCCATCTGTTCCTGCTCGGGTTTCACCTCATAGGTGGTAACGGTTCCTTTGCCATATATTTTTTTCTTCACTGCTTCGAAGAATCGGCTGTATTCACTCTTTGGTTCAAGCTTTGCCTTGCCAGATTCCAGAACAGCACGCATCTTTTTAAGCTTCTTAGAGAGCAACTTCTGTTCTCTTTCAGCCCTGAGTGGATTGTAACAGACATCCAGAGCAAGATCTTTGCTGTTCTCTCCCCGCCCCCGACGGGGAATCTCGATCCTATGGGCAAGACGGGTACAGTACAGGTTCCTGTCCTCAATGAAGTTGTCAGCACACTGAACAGACAATCCGGTAGCTAAAACAGCATCGCTTACAAACGTATTCTTCTTGATATCGATCGCACAGACAAACTTGTAGCGAGCTTTGAGCATCTTGCGAACATTCTCATCACTGTAGAAACCACGATCGAGGACAAATACAGACTTCTTCGGATCTATACCGTCCCTGCTGAGATCTTTTGCAGTATTCTCTAGTGTGGAAACATCAGCAATCTTTCCTTCCAGAGTACGGTAATAGATCGGAATCCTGCTGTTCAGATCATACACAGTCAGCATCTCAATCTGATCCTCGTCCCGTATACCCTCTTTACTGAAGCCACGACTTGCCCGATAGAGAAGTTCTCCCAAGGCTGCAATAGAGGTGCTGTCCAATGCAAGCAGGGTAGCATTTTTTGAACTGTTCGCTTCACGAAGACGTGCGAATGTAAGAGAACGGGATTCCTCGTCTACCAGACGAAGGAGAGCAGTAATCATATCCTTGTGAACATTCTGCCCGTACGGATGAAGATTATTTCTATCGAACCTGCTGAATCGAAACATAGGCAGATCAGGTTCTGCAAGATTGAAATACACTACGGACAATAACGCTTTCCAGTCTGTCGGGAAGATCGCCCGAAGGATCTTATCTATTTTGGTTTGATGTGCAACGTGTGAAAACAGAAGATCGAACCCGCATCGTTTCCTCATAAGGACTGCCTTGTCGGCACTCCTTCGGACAAATGGTTCATCGACCAATCCGGTGGCAAGCTGCTGCTTTTCATCGAGAGCCAGGAAGCTGGCACTAGGGATGAAATCGCCGTCGAGGTCGAAATGACCGAGGGAAGTACGGTCTGAAACAGGCCATTTCTTGTCTGGAACCCGTCTGCTGACTGAAAGGAAGACATATTCGATACCGGATTGCTTGTTTTTCTGCCTAATTATTGCCATCTTGCACCTCTGTAGTTATTATATTATCACTACATTTTGAATAGCGCAAGATGTTCAACTGTTTTTATAAGAAGAATTTATACTTTCTGAGATGTGAAATTTTAGGTTGTAGTGAGAAGATTATCGAAATTTAGGTCTTGCTGCATCGGCAAAGTCCTGTATAATTTCCTCTATATCCTCAATTGTGAGAGCTCTGGTTTTTGTCCTGCTGAAATTACAGAAAAATTCAGATGGTGCCACAGGAATTTCATCATTATAGGCTATGGGGGTTGCATACGCACCCGGATGCCACAGCTGAGGAAAAACTTTCCCTCCTTCGGCGTGTATTCCGTCCACAAGGTTTTTCATCCCCGGCATATTCGCATCACTGGAAAGCTGCATGACGCCGACGGTATTAATTCTTTTTGGATCAACGCCTACGGCCCCGACAACGATAAGGCCGGTGCCTCCAGCAGCTCGCTGCCGATAAAATTCAACAAGACGGGGAGTTATCATTCCGTCTTCGGTACAATACGAAAGATTTGCAGGAGTCATCACAAATCTGTTTTTCAATTCAAGTTTCCCAATTTTTCCGGGCTGTAATAATGGTTCATACATATGTTCTATTCCTTATTTTACTTGTAGTCTTTGGTAAATAATTCTGATTGATGCTAAAGCGAAAAATCAAAATACTTTGTATCCATAATTTTTAGGGTGTCTGAAACCTCTGGGACGAAATCCATGTTATCCAGAATATCTTTCTGAAGGTCTATTCCTGGGGCTATCTCAGTGAGTAAAAGACCTTTCGGTGTGAGCCTGAATACACAACGCTCAGTGATGTACATAACATCCTGATCTTTTTCTATAGCGAGTTCCCCGGAGAAGGATACCTGTTCGGCTTCCTGTACAAATTTTCTTGCTGTCCCCTCATTCACGATATTCAGCTCTCCTTCTTTGAATGAGAGTTCCATTCCCTTGCCATCCATAAAACTGGTCATGAACACGATCTTATGATTGCTCTGGGTGAGATTGATGAAGCCTCCGACACCGATGATTATTTTACCGACTTTACTGACTCCGACATCGCCTTTTGGGCTGATCTGAGCTGCACCGACATACACTCCGTCCAGATTGCCTCCGTCATAAAAATCAAACATGGTAGGCATGTCGGTGATCATCTGAGCGTTGAGCGTGGCCCCGAACCCAGGAACAGGAAGAGGAATACCACCAATGAGACCTACTTCGTTCGTCATTACAATCTCATCCCATTTCCCACTTTCTGTGGCTATGGTCGAAATCAGTCCAGGAATACCGACTCCAAGATTGATCACATCACCTGATTTGATTTCATCATATGCCCGACGGGCAATGATATACTGGTCATAACGCTTCTTGTTCCCTGGAATGATTGAAACCATTTTCTCTATATATGGAACGACTTTTTCTGTAGGGAGAACTGATTCTCCGCTGAGAGCGCGCTGACTCTTTTCAAAGACACATTGCATCTGTGCCGGATTGACAACAATATAGTCAACAACTTTCCCGGGAAGTAACACAGATTTCGCGGGGAAACGTTTGCTTGAAGTATGTTCGACCTGCACAACGACAATTCCCCCGTTGGCCTTCGTAGCCATGGCGATAGTCGTGGCGTCGACAAAGGCAGCTTCATTATCAAACGAAATATTTCCTCGTTCATCAGCTGCTGAACCACAAATGAAAGCAATATCCAGTTTAGGAGTTTCATACTGAAGATATTCTTTACCTTCTATTGTAATAAGTGTCGCGACATCAGGTTCGGCCTTCGCTCTTTCATTGAGTCGACCTCCGTGTTGTCTGGGATCTACCGATGTTTTCAACCCGACTTCACTGATGACAGCAGGTTTTTTGCCCGCTGCTGCTCTGTATAGATGAGAGATGATTCCCTGAGGAAGATTGAAACCCGCTACCCGTTCATTGGCGATCATACGGGCTATTGACGGGGTGGAACTGAACTGTCCCATGATGACTTTATCAACCAGTCCCTCAGCATTCTGGAACATGGCATCTGCATATGCTCCGGGCATTGCGATTCCTAGTGCTGTTGCCCCCCAAAGTGTCAAGCCTTTCGGAGTCTGTGTCTCACGGTAGCGATCTCCCAGGGTTTTAACGAGCAGATCCGGGTTACATACTGTGCATACACCGTTTACGGACATGACGTCATTGTCTTTCACCAGATTTGCCGCAGCTTCGGCAGAAATTATTTTGGCCATAACAATCTTGTATGAATTATCTCATAGGGATAGTCATACTCCTCCTTTCATTAATGTTGGTCCGTATGAGATAACTTGTTCTTATTTGTTATTCCTTCATACCTGACTTAATAGATGAAAAGCAATTTAGATGCCAAATTATGAAAATATGGACTAGAACAAGAAAAAAATGCAAAATATTATATTATAAAGAATAAAAAGTTTCGGTGCAGAGTGGATTCCTGAAAAGAAAACTTGTATCTGTGAGAAGATGAATAGTGGAAGACACCCTTTGAGATTATCGATATACAATTTGAACTAATATGAAACAATTTGAGACTCGTCAGAATCTCTCACTCATAGGATTTTTCCTGTATGTAGGATCTGGTGACAGAGAGAAGAAGATATGAATGAACAGCAGCAGAGAAGTTTCCTGCATGTTATATTTGACACGGAAAAAAGGAAGTACAGAATATTATTGCCACATCGGATCATCTCTGCCGGTTTAAATTTATACAGGGGAAATGGACAGAGCAAAAACATTCGGGGGTGTTTACATTTCTATCTTGCTGTTATATTTGCACAGTTTGCGGTATAACGTGCTCCTTGAGATTCCAAGGATTTCTGCCGCGGCATTGCGGTTTCCATTGGTTTTAACAAGGGCGTTGAGTATTTTGTCTTCTTCAATTTTATTGTATTTATCAGAAATGGACGTCTCATCAGGAAGTACAGTCTTTTCCGTGGGAATATCCGGTGTTGATAGTGAATGCAGGAAATCATCACCCTGCAATAGCTTTTCAACTGTTCGTGGTGTTATAAGATTTTCTTCTGAAAGCACAACGAGTTTCTCGACAATGTTCCGTAGTTCTCTCACGTTCCCTGGCCATTCGTATTCCATGAACATGGGGTAGGCTTCTTCGCAGACCCTGTGATGTTCCTTATACAGATTGTTAAGGATTACTACGAAATGGTTGATGAGCGGTATGATATCATTTTTTCGTTCTCTTAAAGGGGGAATGGTGAGAAAAATTACTCCTATCCGATATAACAGATCTTCTCGGAAGAGATTGTCCCTTACCATCTGTTTTAGATTTTTGTTTGTTGCTGAGATAAATCTGATGTCAAGATCAATGGTTTTTGTTCCTCCCACTCTCTTGAATTTCCTGTTCTCGATTACCCTGAGAAGTTTTACCTGAAGTTCAAGGGGAATGTCGCCGATCTCATCCAGGAACACCGTCCCCCCGTTTGCAGACTCAAGAAGTCCTATATGTCCTGTGTTCGAGGCGTTTGTGAAAGCTCCCTTCTCATAACCGAACAGTTCAGACTCCATCAGGGATGGTGTCATCTGTGGAATACAGATGGGAACGAAGGGTTTATTTTTTCTATCGCTGTTGTCATGAATCAGCTGTGCAATGATCTCTTTTCCCACACCGGATTCACCGGTGATGACCACGCTGACATTCGTATGGGCGATTTTAAGTGCTTTTTCAACGATACCCTGCATTTTCTCATCTATGAAGACAGGCGTGTTGTCTTTCTTCATGAGATACTCGTACAGTTGGGCATTCTCTCGTCTGTAATATTCAAGATGCAGATTGAGCTTGTCAATTTCCCTGAGAAGCTCATTGGGCAACATGCAATAAGTGACCACATAATCCAGCAGATTCTTGTTACCACGAACTATCTTGCTCTCGGAATATACCCATTTATCATCTTTTGCATGGAAAAACTCTTTTGCATCGCAATCAAGTTCAAACGCCTTTTCACTTGCAGACTTGTCATACAGTTTTTCCTGTATTAGTTCTGTTGAACCTTTGCCCGCGACATCGGAAGGCTTCAGACCAAGGTGAGAAAGAAACTGGTCGCTGACATAGCGGAATTTCTTATCCTCCCGCGTACCGTTATCGGTATCATTCTGGAAAGACATTCCAGAACCATTGCGTTGAATTGATTTTTTTCTTCATCCTCTACATCGAAATAACTCATAAGGTTTCGAATTCTCCTTGCTCTGAATGATTATATCATGAGAAGTCGATTCCTATCAAAAATATAATTGCATCCTGTGTCTTTCATTCTTTGTATCAGGAAGCCTGCAGAGGCAGGCTTCCTAAGTTCTGATGTTAAAAAATGATCATTGCCAATACACCGGCTATCAACACCGAAAGAATGATTCGATAGAGTGAAACCAGCATGTACTTAGGTAAACTGAAATCCAGGTCTGTGGCTAGGAAACAGGGCAGAGATCCGCAGAAGAATATAATCTGTGAAACAGAGGTGACACAGATGACAAAGCGTGTGGCGATGTCAAGGCTGTTGACCATCGCACATGAAAGAACTACGTCAACCAGTGTGAATCCTGCGGCACGGGCTGCAAGAAGGGGTTCTGATAATCCCACTATTCTGGTGAATGGATAGAAAGCATAGGCTATGATGTTGAAGATAGGTGTGTAATTCAGAATGACCAGGGCAGCAACGGCGACTGATCCCATGACTGGCATCAGGCCCCAGATCATGAATGCAGCCTGTTTCAATGCAATCCACAGTGTTTCCAATATGCTTGGTGAGGTGGAGCATGTCGTCAGACCGTCCTCCGCAGCTATCCAGAATGGATTCCCTTCCCTTTTCTCTTCAGGACGAGGATCTCCCGTATAGCAGGTGTCGGGTATGGCAGAAATGGGCCAGAGCCGGCAGGTAATTGAAGATACGATGAGGGTGACAAGGAACGAAGCTCCAACGAACAGGGTCCAGATATCAGTTATATGACCGACACGAGCCTGAATCATCATGAAGGTGATAGAGACGGTGCCGAATCCTGTCAGCAGTATTACACCCTCTCGACGGGTATAGCGGCCTTCCTTGTAGAGATTGTTCGTCACAAGAGATCCAACAGTGAAACTTCCTGTAAAGCAGGCAAGGCAGTTGACGGCAGCAAGTCCGGGCAGTCTAAACACCTTGCGCATAATGGGCTGAGCGAATACGCCGACAAACTCAAAGAGGCCGAAGTTTGAAAGGAAAGAGACACAGATAGAACCTGTGATGATGACAAGAGTCCATGGAATGATGATCGTTCCGTACATCGTTGGAATGATAGAGGGTACCATAAGAAATTCGGGTCCTTGGTTTGTGAAGAACATGATTGAGGTCGGGATAGCTAAAATGCCGAAAAGAGAGAAGAATTTGCTGTATCCGGTCTTGTTCCAGGTCTTCCGTACGAACGGAAGGACAACCCCGATGATGCACATGACCAGAGCGAAATATCTCATAAATGTAGGAAATGTACTTGAAATGAATGTATTCACATGATCCAGCAGGACTGAAGATGTATCTCCGATGGTAATAGGGATGAACACTGAAAAAATACCGAATCCGCTTAAGATAATTGCTTTTAAAATGTTTTGAGGAGTCCAAATTTTGTCTGTTTTATTTGGGACAGCCACCTCTGCAGAATTGCTCATATAAACCTCCTAATGTTTAATGCAGCTCTATTTCCTATACAAAGGAATTTTTCAACCAATATGACCGGGCATAAAACGGGTTGAAATTCCTGTTGATGTGAATGACATGTAACACAGTCACTTCCGACAATCGATACACATCAGAGATTTATCCTCCTTTCTTTCTCCTTTGATTCTTTCCTGTCCATTACGCAGGGAAGTGTCAGGGCAAGGATGCCCCATTCAGCACATCCATGTATTTTGCAATTAATATGCCAAACTGGAGAAAGCATGAGTATTCGCGATGAGAAGCTTCTATTTATAATTGATGTAATAAATTAGTTTGATTCGAAAATGGAGGTGGTATTGGAAAAATGTGAATGGGTCCAAATATCTAGAATCATTTGAGGCGTGGGGAGGCTTATACTCTGAGACTACATGAGACTATTTGAATCATATTGAAACATATTCGATCACCTGGTATTCCTTAAGGGAATGACAGGTGTGAATTGTACAGTGTGCGTTTGCTATCGGCTTTGGATCTGTTCGCGGTTTGCTCTTTTAGACGCGTTGAACACTTCCCTGTACGGGACTCCTAAAACATGGCGATAGAATCATGGTCATGAGAGCCTGGAAGCATCCTACGGCTATTTCCCTTCTATCGGGGGTGAGGTTTTTCTCTGAGTGCATCGATATCTCAGGGAGCTTACTATCCGACCCGAGCCATCTTCCTGTAGAGGGCTGCCATCGGCTTGAAAAAGATCCCCTCCATCTCTTTCTTCACATTCTTCAGCTCTTTTCGAATGGGTATATTCTGAGGACAGTGTTTTTCGCATTTCCCGCATTCGGTGCACTGGGAGGCAAATCCCGGTTTCTTTGCTCCGACACCCAGTTCCATCATGTATTTGAATGTTCCCCGTTTCCCCTCCAGAAGATACTTTTCGTTATACAGTGAGAATGCCTGAGGAATATTCACTCCCGAGGGGCATGGCATACAGTACGAACATCCGGTACAGGGAACCTTCGTCTTTTCGAGCATCACACGCTTTACATTGTCATATATCTCAAGCTCTCGCGAGGTGAGAGAGTCAGCTTCGACCTCGGAAGCGATTCTTATATTCTCATCAAGCTGGGACTGTTCATTCATACCGGATAGTACGACATTCACCTCCTGGTGGTTCCAGATCCATCTGAGCGACCAGTCTGCAGGCGTCCGTGCTTCATCATATTCCCTGAATTCATCAGTGATGACCTTGGGAAGCTGATTGACCAGCTGTCCGCCTCTCAGGGGTTCCATGATCATGACAGGAATACCGAGGGAATGGGCTCTCTGCAGTCCTGACTTTCCCGCCTGATTGTTCTCATCAAGATAGTTGTACTGAATCTGACAGAAATCCCAGGGGTAGGCAGTGATCAGTTCCTCAAACCCTTCCTTCACTCCATGGAAGGAGAATCCGAGATTCCTGATGACTCCTTCCTTCTTCAATCCTTCCAGCCAGTCAATGACACCGAGTTTCTTCATCCTCTCGAAGCCTGCTCTGTCGGCGAACATGTGAAGCAGGTAGTAATCTATATAGTCAGTATTGAGCCTCTGAAGCTGTGTCGCGAAAATCTTCTTCGCTCTATCAAGTGAATTGATCATGAACTGGGGCAGTTTTGTCGCGATGTAGACTCGTTCCCTGTAACCGTCAGCTAAAGCTTTACCAAGAAGGGGTTCACTCTTTCCTCCGTGATAGGGGTAGGCTGTATCGAAGTAGTTTACACCGCGATCGGCGGCATCTCGAATCAGGGCGATCGCTTTTTCTTCATCGATTGACGATCCTTTCATAGGGAGCCGCATGCATCCGAATCCGAGGATAGAAAGTGAATTCCCGTTTTTACTGTTTATTCTGGTAAGCACGATATGACCTTCTTTATAAGAGATGTCTTGAATGGTACATGATGGAGCTTACTCTAGGTCAAGATATAGAGGGGGATTTTCTTCCGTAAAGGCAGAGAAGACGAGAATGAATAAAAATCACGTGTTTTATTAAAAAAGCCTATTGACCTTGAGCGAACTCTAGGTTGTACATTTGTGACATCTTAATTTTGGAAGGAGAATTTCCATGAGAAAAATTATATTATTTTCTCTCCTGCTTGCACTCACAGGTTTCATCTTTATCGGATGCAGTACGACTGAAGCAGTGAGTGAAACAGAACAGCCTATCTATCTTACCTATGATCTGCGTGATACGGTTACTCTTGAACCGGTTTCATATACAAACCGATACGGAATCGAAATCGCAGGACATATGTTCCTGCCGGCAGATATAGATAAGACACAGAAGTATCCCGCGGTGATCATCGGTACACCTTACGGCGGAGTGAAGGAACAGGGTGCAGGTGTGTACGGCATGAATATGGCAGAGCGGGGCTATGTAGCCATCGCCTTTGACGAATCCTTCAATGGAGAGAGCGGCGGAGAACCGAGAGATGTTTCTTCTCCCGATTTCTTTGTCGAGGATTTCAGTGCAGGCGTTGACTATCTCGGATCGCTTCCGTTCGTGGACAGAGATAAAATCGGAGCAATCGGTATCTGTGGAAGCGGAGGATTTTCCCTGACTGCGGCTCAGGTCGATACGCGGATCAAGGCGGTTGTTACAGCCAGCATGTATGATATCAGTAGTATGACACGTGATGGTCTCGGGTACTACATCACAGATGATATGAGGGATGCAACGCTCGAACAGCTCAGTCAGCAGCGTTGGGTGGATTTTGAACAAGGATACCCGGCAATGCCTCAGGGCGGCTGGCCGACAGACGGTCCTGCCGATTTCATACCCGAAGGTATTCCCCCGGTCATGGCTGAGTTCTGGGAGTACTATGCGATGGAACGCGGCTGGCACCCCAACACGATCGATAATTTCACGCTCACGAGCGCTATGTCTTTCATGAACTTCTCTCTGCTTGATCATATTGACGATATCTCTCCGCGACCGATTCTGTTCATCATGGGCGAGAATGCTCACTCACGCTACTACACTGAAGAAGCGTACGAGAAGGCAGGAGATCCCAAGGAACTGGTGATCATTCCCGGAGCACGTCATATAGATCTGTATGACAGAGAGGATATGATTCCTTTTGAAAAGATTGATTCCTTTTTCACTGAGCACCTCCAATAATCACATGTTTCACTATGACTGCACCTGCTTCCACGTGAAGCAGGTGCGTGTGTGTGAGAGACTTTTCCTGAGCTGAAATCAATTTCTGAAATCTAGGTCATATCACGTTACGATGTATTGACCTAGAGTTAACTCTAGTTTGTACATTTTGTTCAGAAACATCTCTGAATAACTCAGAACGCGATTCAGGGATATATAAGGACTAATTTGATGAAATACATGGACAGAAAAACCTTCGATAAAGCGAATATCTTCGGTACCGGCACCGAAAATGAGATGTTTGCTGCCTATTTTACAGGCAATTCATACCTGAAGCTGCTGGTGAAACCGGGAGAAACTCCGTTATTCCTTGCCAATGTGACCTTTGAACCTGGCTGCAGGAATCACTGGCATATCCATCAGGCAAAAAGCGGAGGCGGGCAGATGCTGCTCTGCACTGCAGGAGAAGGATGGTATCAGGAAGAAGGGAAGAAGGCTGTGGAGCTTCATGAAGGATCGTTTGTATCTATTCCCGCTGGTGTGAAGCACTGGCACGGTGCAAAATCCGATAGCTGGTTCAGCCACATATCCATTGAGGTTCCCGGTGAAGAGGTAAAGAATGAATGGCTCGACCCGGTATCTGATCAGTCCTACAGCAGCCTGAAGGAGAAGAAACGACATTCTCCTGTCTCCTACGGAATACCGAAGTCACGTTCGATGACGAAAAAGCAGTTCAGCAAGTTGAACATGTTCGGTACCGGTATATTCAACTTCATGCTTGCAAAATACTTTGTAGGACGCTCCTACCTGAAGATGCTGACGATGCCCGGACGATCCCCTCTTTTTCTCGTCAATGTGACCTTTGAGCCGGGCTGCAGGAATGACTGGCATACACACCATGCGACCAGCGGAGGCGGACAGATGCTGATCTGCACTTCCGGTGAAGGATGGTATCAGGAGGAGGGGAAGGAGCCGGTGAGTTTGAAAGAAGGTTCATTCGTATATATTCCTGCAGAAGTGAAGCATTGGCACGGAGCGAAAAAGGAGAGCTGGTTCAGCCATATAGCCCTGGAACTTTCCGGTGAAAATCTGAAGAACGAGTGGCAGGGCCATGTGACTGACGCACAGTATAATCCTTTATAGATTGGTGGACATCCATATGAAAAAACAGAAAATACAGAAGAAAAAGAACCGGAAAATCAGGAACATCGTACTGAGTATCACAGGAAGTATTCTCCTGCTGCTCCTGATTGTTATCGTCTGGGTCGCCTGGGGCAAGAACCAGGGAGAGCAGATCTCCCATACCTCCTTTCTTGTTACTGACCAGACACCATCAGAAGCAGACCCCTCTCTCGTGTATATGACCAGTGATATCACACCGGAGGGATTGGTTCGGGTGTACGAGGCTCTCGGCAGGGATTTTGACGGCAGAATTGCCGTAAAGCTTCATACGGGCGAGGGCGAGGATAGCTTTCATCTCAGACCCTCGTTCATCGAACCGCTCATCGACCTCGTTGATGGCACGATCATAGAGAGCAATACCGCATACGGTGGAAGCCGTACCGAAACAGCCGTGCATATGCAGCTCGCTCAGGAGAGAGGTTTCACTGAAGTAGCTCCGGTAGATATTCTGGATGCTGAAGGCTCTCTCACACTTCCTGTCACGGAAGGACAGCAGCTGAAAGAGAATCTGGTGGGCTCCCATCTCGCTGATTATGATTCAGTGATAGTTCTCTCTCACTTCAAAGGCCATTACATGGGAGGTTTTGGTGGAGCCATCAAGAATACCTCCATCGGAATAGCCTCGAGTGAAGGAAAAGGACTGATACACACCGCAGGTGTACTCCCTAACTTCTTTTTCGGGATGCTGTTCACCCGGCAGAACGCCTTTCTCGAGTCGATGGCGGAGGCGGCGAAGTCTGTCTCGGACTATGAACATGACGGTGATGATATCCTCTATATAAACGTTGTGAACAACATATCGGTCGACTGTGACTGCGTTGCCAATCCTGCGGAGCCTGATATGCATGACATCGGGATTCTTGCATCAACCGATCCCGTCGCACTCGATCAGGCAAGTGTTGATCTGGTGTATGCCGCGGATGATGGAGGTTCTGTGATAGAGCGGATTGAGTCCCGTAACGGACTCCTTACCCTGAAACATGCCGAGGATATCGGTCTCGGCAGCAGATGGTATGAGTTGATCAGTATAGATTGACTCAATTAACATAGAGACATGTAGGAGAAAAGATATGATATTACAGGAAACATACACACTCTCGAACGGAGTGAAGATTCCGAAACTCGGACTGGGAACCTGGTTCATCAATGACAGGGATTCCGTACAGGCTGTGAAATCAGCCGCAGCGGCAGGATACCGCCACATCGATACCGCTCAGGCATACAGGAATGAGAAGGGGGTTGGTGAAGGCATCAGATCGTGCGGGGTTGACCGTGAAGATATGTTCGTCACGACTAAACTCGCAGCGGAGGCAAAGAGCTATAAGAAAGCTGTCTCAGCGATTGACAATTCACTGAAGAAGCTTGGCCTCGATTATATCGATATGATGATCATTCACAGTCCCCAGCCCTGGACGAAGTTCGGCTCTCAGGACAGATACTTCGAAGGGAACCGGGAAGCATGGCGTGCTCTCGAAGAGGCATACAAGGCTGGGAAGCTCAGGGCGATCGGTGTTTCGAATTTTGACAAGGCTGACCTCGATAATATAATCTCCTCGCGCACCGTAAAACCTATGGTGAATCAGATTCTCGCCCATATCTCGAATGTCCCGAATGATCTGATTATGTACTGTCAGGACCACGGTATTCTGGTGGAAGCATATTCCCCTGTAGGGCATGGAGAACTATTCAAGAACAAAGATATTGTGAGAATGGCAGAGAAGTATCAGGTGTCAGTGCCTCAACTTGCAATCAAGTATGATCTTCAGCTGGGGCTTCTTCCTCTTCCTAAAACAGCCAATCCGGATCACATGAAAAACAATGCGGACCTGGAGTTCACCATCAGCGAGACGGATATGAAATCTCTTACTGAAATGGAGACGATAAAAGACTATGGGGATGCGAGTGTCATGCCGGTCTATGGCGGCAAGCTGAACTTCAAGGCAATGCTGGCCATGATGTTTCCGAAGAAAAGAAACTGAAAAGAATACCAGAGAAATCAATGCCCTCTCTGTTGATCCCGTCCCCGGATGTATGATCTCCGAGGATGGGCCTGCTGTTCATCCTTTCTTTTGATAGTATGCCTTTAAAGCATGCCGTATTATTAGAACAAAGTATTGGGCATAGCCTGCCGTTTTCTTTATATTCAGAGTGGATGAAGTTCAGGCAAGGTGTGCTGCCTTATGCATGATGACGGAATGAGATATACACGATGAATACAGCTATAAAGAGAATGATACAGACATTTCACATTGAGATAGAATGGGAGAACCGGGAGGTATGATCAGACCCAAACCTGCCTTAGCCGCAGCGACTCTCGGATTCTTCACCATCACGTTAGATGCGCTCATAGTGAGTGTCGCACTTCCTGCCATCGAACATGATCTCGGTGTGGGGATGGTATGGCTGCAATGGGTACTTGACGGGTATACTCTTCCGTTCGCAGCTTTACTTCTCCTTTCCGGAGGTCTTACAGACCGGTACGGGGCGAAGAGAATATTTGGTTACGGGGTGTCACTGTTCACGATCAGCTCGCTTTTCTGCGCGGCAGCTCCCCATCCGCTGCTTCTTGTTGCTGCACGTTTCTTTCAGGGAGCGGGTGCGGCATGTATGACTCCCGCATCACTTTCCCTGATAGGAGAAGCTTACGCCGATCCTTCTGCAAAATCCCGTGCCATAGGGTTCTGGGCAGCCGGAGGAGCAGTCGCAACAACAATCAGCCCGCTCATCGGCGGAGTTCTCAGTGCCGTACACTGGCGATTGATTTTTCTTGTGAATCTTCCCGTAGGAGTGATCATCCTAATCGTTCTCACACGTGTGGATTCTTCCAGGAAACGCCCGGTGCCGTTTGACGTCTCGGGTCAGGTCACCAGTTTTTTCTCCCTTGCAGCACTGATTTTCGGATTGATTCAGATGGGTAATAGATCCTTCAGTGATCCTCTCGTGCTGATTCCCCTTGCCTCAACTCTTGCTGTCGGGACTCTGTTCGTACTGATTCAGAAACGGAAACGATATCCTCTGGTTCCTCCGAATCTGTTCAGTTCCAGGATAATCACCGCCACGGTTATGATAGGGTTTACATTTATGGTGGGCTTCTTCGGTATGGTGTTCGTCCTGAGCCTGTACCTTCAGGAATCAAGGGGATTATCTGTAGTTCAGACAGGACTGGCATTTATTCCCGTGACAGGATTCTCTATCGTTATGCCGATCCTGGCAGCTGCAATGGCGGAGAAAAAGAGTCCATGGCTTCCCATTTCACTTGGACAGATCTTCATGTTCACCGGTCTTTTGCTGCTGAGTGCCTATGCCCGGAATGCATCTATCCCTGTTCTGATACTCTGTATGATACCAGTCGGTCTGGGAGCAGGATTGGCGATGCCTTCAGCAACATCACTCCTGTTAAACTCTGTCCCAAAAGAAATCTCCGGTACTGCCGGAGGGATACTGAATACGAGCCGTCAGATCGGAGGCGCTCTGGGAATTGCACTCTTTGGAACCCTGATCTCTCTTGATGGATATGAAACGGGATTGACGATAAGTCTCTCCATAGCCGGTCTGCTACTCCTTTTTACCACGGTATATGGTCTCAGATCAGTAAAAGCGACGGCAGTGCTGCCGACATAGAAGGTTTCAGTAGTGAAGTGTTATTAGGAACTTGGTCGGTAGATTCAATAAAAAAAAGTATATAAGGTGTGAATAAAGCATATGAAAACAATTCAACAGGAAATTATGGAAGGGGAGAGAGCCCTCTTTCAAGAACAGAATCTTTACATCAAGGATACCGTCTTTCAGAACGGGGAATCCCCCCTGAAGGAAAGCCGCCGCATCGATATCGAAGGAAGTTCCTTCAAGTGGAAATACCCTGTGTGGTACGGAAAGGATATCACTATCAGAAACAGTACCTGGTTCGAAATGGGCCGTGCCGGTGTATGGTACACAGATAATATTACTGTTGAAGACAGTATAATCGAGGCTCCGAAGAATTTCAGGCGGTGTGACGGTGTGACACTGAAGAATGTATCTCTCACCAATGCCGGTGAGACACTCTGGAACTGCAGGAATGTTACGCTGGAACAGGTCCATGCAAAAGGCGATTATTTCGCGATGAATTGCGAGCATGTGACGGTGGATGGACTCACCCTTGTAGGAGGCTACTCATTTGATGGAGTGAAGAACGTAGAGATACGTAACTCACGTCTTCTCACCAAAGACGCATTCTGGAACAGTGAGAATGTGACTGTGTACGATTCCTATATCTCAAGCGAGTACCTCGGATGGAATGCGAAGAACCTTACCCTCATCAATTGTACCGTTGAGAGTCTGCAGGGATTCTGCTACATAGATAATCTTGTACTGAAGGGGTGTACGCTGGTGAATACTGATCTTGCATTCGAATACTCGACAGTTGCTGTTGAAGTGAAAGGGCATATCAAGAGTATCAAGAACCCTGCCGGAGGCACTATAAGAGCCGGAAGTATCGGTGAGATTATCATGGATGATGAGAAGATCGATCCCTCTCTCACCACCATCATCACCGATGATCCTGATGAGACGATGAAGGAAGCTATCTGACGTATGGCCTATGAATTCGATACACCGGTGAACAGGTTCGGCACAGACAGCATGAAATGGTCTGTGGGAGAGGATGAACTTCCGCTCTGGGTTGCCGACATGGATTTCAAAACTGCACCCGAAATACGTGATGCTCTCAGGAAGCGGATCGACCATGGCGTGTTCGGATATACGGAAGTACCTCAATCCTGGTACGAAGCCTATAGCAGCTGGTGGGCTGACCGCCATAATTTCCCGCTTCAGACCGAATGGCTTATATTCACCACCGGCGTCGTTCCCGCTATCTCGAGCATCGTGCGGAAGCTGACAAGCGTTGGTGAGAACGTCCTCATTCAGAGTCCGGTCTACAATATCTTCTACAACTCAATTATAAACAACGGACGTACTATTCTTGAAAGTCCTCTTGTATATGAAGAAGGGAGATATTCTATTGATTTCTCAGACCTTGAAGAAAAGCTAAGAGACCCGCAGACCTCTCTCATGGTTCTCTGCAATCCTCACAACCCGGTGGGAAAGGTTTGGGAACCCGAGACCCTTGCTCAGATCGGTCAGCTCTGTGAGAAGCACCATGTCATCGTTCTCTCCGATGAGATTCACTGTGATCTCACAGACCCGGGAATCTCCTATACCCCTTTCGCCTCAGTCTCAAAGACGTGCAGAGAAAACAGTGTGACCTGCCTCGCTCCGACCAAGACCTTCAACCTTGCAGGGCTGCAGAGTGCGGCAGTCTCTATCGCGAACCCTCATCTGCGGCACAAGGTGTACCGTGCCCTGAATACCGATGAGGTGGCAGAACCGAATGTGTTTGCGGCTATCGCAGCAGTAAGTGCGTTTACTGAAGGCGGACACTGGCTTGATGAGCTCAGGGACTATCTGTATCAGAACAAGTGTCGCGTTCGTTCGTACATTTCAGAGCATATCGCTGAACTTTCTGTCGTTCCTTCCGATGCCACCTATCTTCTGTGGATCGATTGCAGAAACATAACACAGGACAGTGATGATCTTCAGCGCTTCCTGAGGGAGCGGACAGGAGTGTACCTGAGTGAGGGAAGTCACTATGGTACTGGAGGAGAAGGATTTCTCAGAATGAATACCGCCTGCCCGAGAAGCGTTCTTGACGATGCGCTTTCACGTATTGAACAGGGAATGGCCTCTTACCGTGAATATCTGAAGGGCGAAGAGAGTGAGTGAAGAACCTTATTCTCTTCCTCTTGATATTCCTACTGACTGCAGCTGATGCGATGGCGGGTACGCCTGCATATGATGCGCCCGGGGGAGATGTCGTCATGTTCTACGGTGATTTCGGAAAGGCTTTCGGGCTCTATGAACGTGGTGCGGCAGTACCAGGATGGAAGTATCTCAGCGCTATACATGGGTACATAATAATAGAGCAGGGTGAATGACCCTGCTCCTCCTTTGATGCGTTGCTCGTTCATGATGTACTCATCCTGCGGGCACACTATCCTTTATCCTACGGATGTGTTTTTATGTACAGCTCCTGAATTTCCTTCGGTACGTTCTCAAACCCCCTATCAAGCAGAGCCTGTTCCGACCCGACCTTTGCCGATTCGGTATAATACCAGATCTTGAAATCGATGAGATCCATCACGGACTGAAGTTCTTTTATCTGTTCGAGGACGATCTTCTTTCTCTCCTCGAACACCTCTTTCCTTTTTTCAAGGGAGCTGTCACCCTCCTCGCTCCATTCCTGAAAGGTTCTGATATCCTTCAGCGGCATACCCGTTCTTTTCAGGCATTCGACAAGTCTCAGATCTTCGATACTCATCTCATCGAACTGTCTGATTCCGCTGCCTGTACGTTTGATCGAAGGGAGGAGACCTTCTTTCTCATAATATCTCAATGTATGTATGGATAAGTCGAATTTTTCCGCTACCTGACCGATAGAATAATTCATGACGAACTCCTTGTGTTTTTTCTAGACCTAGAGTCAGCTTTACTCTATCTGCCAGTATACTCGTATTCCCTATGTACAGGCAATAGATCCATTGGAAAAAAAAGACAGCTCCGAGAGATCATAATCTCAGAGCTGCCTGTGTGATATGGGAATCTATGGGCTACAGGAGGGAGTATTCATCCTCTGCAACCGGGTCAAGCCACTTGTCTTCAGCATCGCTTTCAACGGGTACGATGATAGCAATGTGTGCAAACCATGAACCGGGTGCAGAACCGTGCCAGTGAGTGACTCCTGCGGGGATGACCACCGAGTCTCCGGCTTTAAGAGGCTGTGCCTCCTTTCCCTCTTCCTGGTAGTAGCCTTCTCCGAGGGTGACCAGCAGCACCTGTACGTAACTGTGGGCATGCCAGGTCGTTCTTGAATCGGGAGAGAAGGTGACATTGACGATCGGGAGTCCTGCTGGATTATCGAACGGTACCAGGGGTCCTACCCAGGTATCACCCGTGAAAATCGTCTCGTTGCCGCTCATCTGACCGAGAGGGAATATTTCGGGGATATACGGGTAGGGAGAAATCTCTTCAGCGCCTGAGGGAGCTGGTGCCGAAGGCATACTTGCCCTGCGTGCAAGCACCTGGCTGAGAACGGCAGCTGCTGTCTCTCCACGTTCTTTACCGAGTTCATTGGTGATGACCGAGACAACATCCTGCATCTCTTCTTCTGTGATACCGCTCGTCATTGCAGCACTCATGTGGAACATCTGCTGAGAATCGGTTCCCTCGAGACTGGCGAGGATGCTGACCGTTGTGAGTTCTCTTCTGTCGAAGGAGATATTGTCCCTTGCGAAGATATCTGCAAAGAGATGTTCCTTCAGGAATGCGTCCATCGCATCACTGTAGCCGTTTGTCTGTGCCTTCTGCTGATTGAGTGGGAATCCCATGAGCTTTGAGAGGTTCTTCACTCCCAACTCGTACCGGTCGACTCCTTCGGGGAGGACTGCAGGCTGCGTGCCGTATGAGTCCGTGATTCCCTTCGCACTTCTTTCTTCCAGAACCGAAGCGAGTGCGCCCTGTGCATTCAGCGCTCTCGGGAAGCCGGCATAAGCATACGACTGAAGGATGATCTCTCCGATATCATTCACCGTAAGCCCTCTATCAAGTCCGACGCTGATTGCAGTGGTTAGTTTTTCTGTATCACCGTTCGCAGTGAACGCCGCTATGGTGACGATGCTCTGCATCTGCTCGGAAAGGACTGTTATTTCCTTTGCAGGTACCATGGAATATGCTTCGGATCCGTCGAATGCTGTCTGTTCCGCAATCCCTTCAGCGAAGAAGAGAGAGGGGACGAAAGAGATGAACAGTGCAAGAAGAAGCAGCTGTTTCAATCCACCTTTCCGGTCATGGAAAATGTGTTTCTTCATGTGAAAACTCCTATCGGACACTATGATCCATAATTGGAATCAAACCTGTCCTGGTCTTTGTTTCTCCGATGGATATATCAGAGATCTGTTATATATGACTCGATCTCGAGCGAGGTCTAGTCTTGATTATCCTAATGTATCAAGTTTGTTTCGTTATGCCCAATACTTATATTGAATGGTTGCTTATGCCTGATATGCATGATAATGCTTTCCCATATAGAAATCAGAACAGGAGGTTGACGATCACTCCCATGACCCATGAGAAAACGATGACGAAGCTCAGGTACAATGCGAACCGCTTGATTCCGAGAATCACCTTGAGTGCTCCAAGATTCGTGATCTTCGTTCCCGGTCCTGCTATCATGAAAGCCGTCGCAGACCCTAGATTCATTCCACGCGCCATCCAGTCGAAAAGGAGAGGAATCGTTCCTCCCCCGCATGCATAGAGTGGAACTCCGAGCGCTGCGGCCATAAGAACACCGAAAGCCTGATTTCTTCCGAAGAGAAGAGAGATCAGATTATCAGGTACATATCTCTGGAATGCTGCGGTGAGCAGGATGCCGAATAGAAAGTAGGGGAGCGTCGCTTTCACGTTCCTGTATACGTTCAGCAGATAGCGGATGAGAGGGTTCTTCGCGGTATCCCGGCTGCTGCAGGAGGTCAGTGCGGAAAAAGTGAAGAATTCCTTGTTTCGTGATGAATAGAACAGGTGTATGAGGACACCTGCTAATACTCCGCCGAGCAGTGCCATGATCACACGTATGATCATGACATCAGCTCCGAGTGCTGAACTGTAGATGATAAGCTGCGGATTGAGAAGGATGGAACTCATCATGAACGCTGCCAGCCAGTCATCCTTCATCCCTTTCTCGCTGAAGGATGCGGCTATAGGGATGGTTCCGTACATGCATAGCGGGGAGAGAACTCCCAGGATACTTGCCGGCAGTATGCCGAGCATACCGATAGGCTTATCCTGGAGGTCACTGAACCATTTCAGGATGCTCTGTTTCGCGAACACTGAGATAGCCGATCCGATCAGGATGCCTCCTGCCCAGTATCGGAATATCTGTTGGAAGAGCACCGTGATATAGTACCAGAGATAGACTCCCTCCCTCTGCAGAATCTCAGTCATCAATACTCACGAGACGGTATGCACGGCTTCCGAAGCCGATAGCCTCTGCATGCTCAAGAATATGAGTTCCATTTCTTGATTCGATTCTTGTAACGACAGAGCCTCCGTCATCAGCGGCATAGATGAGATCAACACAAGCCTGATCCAGTGCGACCGGATCAAGGGATGCAAAGATACCTATGTCGTGCATGTCAGGAGCCGCAGGGTTAGCGACACAGTCACAGTCAACTGAAATGTTATTCACCACATTGATGTAAAGGATATCATTTCCGTCATCGAGGTAGTCAGAGATCGATTTTGCAGCCTCAGCCATCGATTCGGTAAACATATCGACCGGTGTCTGAAAGCCGATGCCGGTTCTCGATTCACCTGCTGTATGGATGAGAGATTTCCCTTCTGAAGAAGCGATACCGATAGCCATGTTCTTCAACGCGCCTCCGAAACCGCCCATCATATGACCCTTGAAGTGAGAAAGAATGATATAGAAATCGTAGTTTGCAAAGTGAGAGCCCACCTCGTTTGTCTGAAGATGGATACCGCCTTCCACGGGAATCTCCATTCCTCCATCCGCATCCATGATGTCAAATGGTGCGAGGTCGATATAGCCGTGATCTTTTGCAATCTGCATATGCAGCGCCGTGCTCGCACGTGCTCCGCCGTAGGCGGTGTTGCATTCCACGATGGTACCGTCGACATCATACACAAGATCCCTGATGAATTCCGGTTCAAGGTTGTTGCTTCCATCTCCTTCTCCAGTATGGAGTTTGACGGCGACCTTCCCTTCGGCAGACCTTCCAAGAGCCTCATAGACAGCCATGAGTCCAGCAGAACTGATATCCTCGGTCAT
Source organism: Sphaerochaetaceae bacterium (assembly GCA_963677695.2). GTDB lineage: Bacteria > Spirochaetota > Spirochaetia > Sphaerochaetales > Sphaerochaetaceae > SABI01. The sequence goes on from CAXXUJ010000001.1 coordinate 2,021,057, forward strand.
GTAGACGACCGGGACCTCAGACGAGTCGCTCAGGTGTTCGAGAGAAGAGAAATCAAGCCGCTCGGATTCAGGAAGAATATTGGTCGCTTGAGATTCTGGTTCTCTGACTTCACTTTCCTGGACACCTGCGGCGAACAGGAAAGAGCTCTGCATCAGAGTGAAGCATATGAGGATGACAAGTGTGATGCTCTTTTTGTGATTTTTCAGATACGTGGTCATACATTCTCCTTTGTATAGGGTATCTATGTGAAGCAGCGGACTCACTCTGCGAGAGAGACCTCTATGTCCACTCTGCCACTCAACTGAGTGACATAATCAATATCTTCTTCATCGATACTGCCGATGATCATGACTCCCGGCATCTTCGAGAAACGTTCCTCATTGTCCACAAGAATGGTGAACCACCCGCCGAACCATCCGATTTCCCCGATTTTCCACCGGTTCAATCCTTCTGAAGGATCTGATGCCAGTTCTTCTCTGACTGAACCGCACAGATCATCAGTCGCTCTCGAAACAGTAACGGAATAGGGGAGGAGCTGAATGAACTCTCTTGCTGTCAGGGTGTCGTTCAGTGTTGCATGAACTTCTCTTCCATTCATCATCATGATGACCGGCGTGCCGCCTTCGGGTGCTTCTTGATCCATTTTCTGTATCTCCTTACTCTGTGTTGTTTCCGCTGTCCCTTCAGTCCGTGTTGTACAGGAAGGCAGGGTGGACACTATGAAGAGCGTGAATAACAGAAATAATCCTTTCTTCATGTTCATCATATGATTTTTTCCTTGTATCGTTCTTTTCATCTTGTTATGGGCTCCTTGATATGAATATGTAATAAAGCCTTTCATGTTGAAGGATAATGCATAGAGTTGACTCGAGGTCAACAGTATGCACCTCTCGTTTGTTGAGATTATTTGAATATCTGTATAGCTTTTTTCAGAAACTTCTCTGTTGCAGGTGAGAATACCTGATATTTCTTCCATGCCAGATAGCAGCTGACATCCAATGGGGGCTCAAAAGGTCTGAAACATAGATTGTCATGGGTGCCGGTCTCTATCAGTTTATCGAGAGAGACTGTGTATCCAAGTCCTTGCTCTGCCATGATCGCCGCATTATAGATGAGGTTATAGGTCGCGATGATATTCAGTGTATCATAATGGGAACCGAACCACTGCATCAGACGGTTCTGCATCATCTGACGACGGGAAAGAATCAGCGGGCTGTCAGCGATGTCTTCAGCGATTACGTACTCTTTCGCTGCAAGGGGAGAGTCGGTTCTCATGAGAAGGCCGAGCCTGTCCGTCACCGGTAGGCGTATGAATTCATACTTCTCTATATCCACCGGTTCAATCAGCAGGATGATATCCACAAGCCCCTTATCCACACGTTCTTTCAGATCATCAGCGTTCCCGCTGTAGAAGTCGAACACCACCTCGGGATTTTCCTCACTGAATTCTTTTATGATGGGAGCTATCAGCCTCATCGCAGGAGTCTCTCCACCACCGAGATATATCGTACCGCTGATCTGCTCTTCCTTCGTCCGTATCTCATTCTCTGTCTTGTAGGCAAGGTCGAGAAGTTCCTCCGCCCTCCGGCGCAGGAGAATGCCTTCGTTTGTCAGAGAGAATCGGGTGCCGCGGTGAAACAGAGATACCCCCAGCTCTTCCTCGAGATTCCTGATCTGCCTCGAGAGGGTCGGTTGGGTAATGTGAAGGATATCAGCTGCCCGTGTTATGTTCTCTTCACGCGCAATTGTTAGAAAATATCTAAGTACCCGTAATTCCATATGTCACTATACCATCCTTGTGTTTTCTGTAAACCGCTTGCTGCCCCGTGTCCTCTGAACTATCGAGCCGGGATAGGGCAGGCCGTTCATTCTTTTACCTATACCCAAGGTCGCTCAGCCATGAAACTACTTCATTTCTGCTCTGACGGATTTCGGAGCGGTATAGACCGATCTCCTCAGATACCTCTGTGGAAGACGGGAGCAGCTGTGTAAGATCACGTATCGTACGTGCCGTCCCGCTTGTTCCGTGAGCGACGAAGGGAATGACAGTCTTATGTGAAAAATCATGCGATTCAACAAATGTTGCGACTGCCATGGGAATCGTATACCACCAGGTAGGGAATCCGAGAAACACGACCTCATATTCATCCAGATCTGATAACGTTTCTGTGAGGCTCGGCCGTGCCTGTCTTGATTTTTCCATGTACGCCCTGTCCAGGCATTCGTCCCAGTAACAGGAATAGAGGTCATTCACCTTGATTGAATGGAGATCTCCTCCCGTGACCTGCTGAATCCATGAAGCCATCATTGCAGTGTTTCCCGGAGGCAGTACACTGGCGGTTGTCACTGCATCCGCACCCGAACCTCGTTCCATGCTGAATACGTGAGTATTCGCTTCGCGGATTGCCCGGGACCTGTCCTCTATGCGGGTGTTTTCAGCCCATGTGAAATAAGCGATGAGAACATCGGAACCCGAGCCGGCGAAAAGAACTGCCGTCTGGATGAGACAGATGGCGAGCATCAAAATTATTCTATCTGGTCTGCGTGTCATACACACTCCTTCTTCTTCTCCTTATAAAGGAGATCAGTAGTTTTCCATAATAGGCTGCCGTTGCGAAGAACACGATCATGCTCACATATTGTGTGAAAAAAGAGATGGCAGACTGTTCAAAATCAAAAAAGACGAATTGTGTTCGGGCAAACATGTAGGAAGCAAGCTGCTGCTCAATGAAACTGTATACACCTGCGATGGAGAACACAATCGGAATGGCGCGGAGAATCACCCTGAGGGGATATGATTGTATCTTATTTCTGTTTTCGAGAACGTATAGTATCGTGTTCCAATGCAATCCGAGGTGGAGGGAGGAGAGGAGGAGGTACCAGTATACACTGACCATATGAATGATACGTGCACTGCTCATTCCACGCTCGATACCGAGAAACCTGAATACCTGGGATGAGAGGATCACTGCACTGTACATAATCGATAGGCCGCAGATCAGGAGGAGCATATTGATGGTGAGGTTGATTATGCGCAGGGGAGTATAGGTTCCCTTTGTGAGATTGCCATACCATCTCCTGTTGAGAAGGGCATGAATGATCCACAGGATGAACAGAGCTGTACCGCTTATCTCGTGAACGAGATCCCCTGTCAACATATGCCCCATAAGGACAACGAGCAGGATTGTCATTCCGACGTCCACTGTTATCCTGAGGAGCATCCTTGTTCTCATGTCTTCACTCTCCTTTCGTTGAATGAACCTTTAAATCGTGTATCAGATAATCGAGCCGGTCAATATTTCTCTGGTTCTCATGCAGCAATTCAAGCTGCTGTTGTCTCTGTGAACGGAGCATATTCACACGCTCCTGCAAAGTGCTCTCTCCCGTATGTTCCAGCTGCATGAACACCTTAATCCGTTTCAGTTCCATCCCAGCATGCCTGAGAGACATGATTCGTTTCAGGGACTGCTCATAGGTATCGGGAGAAGGAGAGGGATATCCCGGGCTGAGCGTCTCGTCAAACACCTCAGCTGATCTCAGTTCTTCCACGGTACTCTCAGACAGGGTATAGCATTCTCCAAGTTCAGTATATTTCATAGTCATTCACTTCCTGTGACCTATATCGCATATCCCTGCAGGGCAGGGAGACTCAATAATCTATTCAGCGTCAATCCATATCTCTTTAGCCATACGGAATACAGGCCACACCTTAGGCCAGCCGACGTAGAAGGCTATGTGTGTAAGCGCTTCAGCTATTTCCACCTTTGTAATACCCATAGATTTCGCATTGGTCAGATGAAAACCGAGAGAACTGTCTGCTATGCCTGATGCAACCAATGAGGTCACTGTCAGGAGGCTTCTGTCTCTCAACGAGAGTTCCTCTGTACGTGACCATACCTGGCCGAACAGTACATCATCGTTCAGTTCCGCGAATTTGGGAGCGAATTCTCCCAGTTGATCTCTTCCTGCTGTTACTTTTGGACCTGCCATAGTATACTCCTCGGGAGTCGGCTCACCGACTTGATATCAGTGCCGCAGATAGATGTCCTCTCCCATACACTACACAAGGATGAGGCGGCACCGGAAGATGAACACCACAGAAACAACATGAGATTGCATTCACTCCTGCCTGCCATATTCACCTGTCCTTACTATACAGAATCTTTTACAATATGCCCAATACTAGTTTTGTATGCTTTTTAATGCTCAAAAGGCATGAGTAAATTGGTATGTAATGAGGGAGTAGGGATATCAGTCAAGAGAGAGGGTGACAGTTACATCGGAGTTTCCGAGAATCTTCTTCAACTCTGATGCCGTGATATCATTGATCTTCCCGATTCTTGTGAAGTTCCAGGAGTTCGGTGCATAGTACATGACAAAAGCGTTCCCCTGGTAGAGGATGAGGTCTCCGGCCTCCGTGGTGATCTGCTGATCATTCCTCGGCAGACTGTGGGGGAATCTCCCGACTTTCTCCATAGCCCCGTAATCTCTCATCTCAATGCTCAACGGCCCCTCAGAAAGCATATCCTTCAATGCTTCTGTCGTTGAATTCTCAACCAGTGCTGCGGTAAGTGTTGTCTTCCCGATCGTAAGTTTCATTGTCATCTCCTCTGTATATCCAGTGTCACTCTGACTCTCCTGCTGAACGATACCTTCGTTATCCGAAGTTTCTGCGGGAATGATGAGTCCCGCGCTTTCTCCTGAATTCATACATCCGACAGTCGAAAAGACTATGAGTATGACAAGTATCATACATAATTGTTTCATCGTATCATCTCCTTAAACGAAAGGTCATGCGAACATTACCGGTTCCCAGAATACTTCGCAGTTCCTCGCCTGTGACATCATTGACATGACCAAGGCGGGTGAAGTTCCACGAGTTGCTTTCATAGTACAGGACAAGGGCGCTTCCCATATACAGAATAAGATCACCGGGCTCTGTTGTGATCTGCTGGTTTTCCGTAGGGAACCGTCTCCACATCATCCCCACCTTCTCCATCGCACCGTAATCCCTCATGGAGATCGTCTTAGGACCTCGAAGCAGTAGGTGCTTGAATGCCATTGAAGGCCTCCTGTTCATCATGGTCGCTGTCAGATCATGACCGTTCACTGTGATATCAACCTGATACTCACCTTCAAGAGGGAGCCGGCCGAATCCCAGAGGAGTCATTACGAACACAGCAATAAGGAGAATGCCGATTGATATGCTAATGAATCCCATTGTTTGTACCTTCTTATTCATTCGTTACTCCGAATATGTTTCTATCCAACTTTTTTTTACACTGTCGAGTTAACTCTAGGTCAAGTAGTATGGGAAGAACACGACTGTGTTATCACTCATCATTGATTGAATCTTCTTTCAAAAACATACAGTTAAACTGAAAAGATAGACTTGACAGTTTAACTGCATATCTGTAGATTTTTTTACATGGATATTGAGACGTACACACGTGAAGATACGACTATACTCGCTGCCCGGCTACGTGCACAGCTGAGTAAAATGAAACGTAGACTGAGAGAGCAGTCGGATCCCGGGAAACTGACATCATCTCAGACAGCAGTGATTCTTCGTCTTGAAATGGTCAGAGAGGCAACGGTTTCCGACCTGTCAAGGCTTGAAGGCATCAGACCGCAGTCAATGAGGAATACCGTTGAATCTCTAAAGAGTTCCGGCTATGTAAAGGGGCATGCAGATCCTGATGATGGGCGGAAGATATGGCTGAGCCTGACCGAAAAAGGTCACGGACTCCTGCGTGAGGGGCGGAGTGTATGGAATGACTGGCTCACTTCTTCAATATCGATGAAACTGAATCAGGAAGAACAGATTCTCCTCAGTAAGGCTGTCACGCTGATACAACGACTCACGGAGAGTTGATTATTTTGCTCGATTCATACTCGTTCACGGTGTCACTGAGAAGTAGGCGCTGGGTTGTGTATCGAGAAGGGCGAAAGATGTTCGGTAATCTTATTACATCATTCCAGAAGGACACATATTCATGACTGTAATTATTTCCCTTGTATTATTCATAGGCGGGTTGGGGAGCGGTATAGCCTTTCCCATCTTGCCGGCTCTCGGAGAGAAACTGGGTATAGCCAGTTTCATGATCGGTATCATACTCTCTTCTGATAAAATTGCCCGTCTCATTTTCAATATACCTGCAGGCCAGTTGTTCCCCCGTCTTGGAATACGCCGTATGCTCGGTGGAGCTATGGCCGGAGCTACTGCAGGTCTCCTGTTCTTCAGTTTCGCGGTGCTCAGCAGCGCACCTGCCCTGTGGCTTCTTGTCGGAAGGGTTCTCTATGGTATAGGAGCGTCATTTCTCATCGTGGGGGCTCAGTCGGCAGTTCTTGAACTCTCCAGTGACCATGATCGGGGAAGAAAAATGGCTTCTGTCAGACTGGCAGTGAATGCCGCTATACCGGGCGGTCTGGTACTGGGAGGTCTCATTTCCGACCTTCATTCAGACTTCGCAGCATTTATAGCAGGGGCGGGAATAAGCCTCATCGGTACCATTGTAGCGTTCATCTTCCTTCCGGGTAAGCAATCGGCTGAACATAAGAACATGCAGAGCGTCGATATAAGACGCGGCCCCACGGGGGGATTCAGATTTCCTTCAACCAAGGGATTTCTTCCTGCATTGATTCTGAACTTTCTCATCTTCCTCACAGTACAGGGTTCCCTGCAGTCAACACTGGTTCTTTTCCTTCAAAGACAGCAGGCATTTCTGGGAGGACTTACGGCACAAGGTAGTTCAGGGCTTGTTATGGCTGTGATGGTAAGCTGTGCTGCTTTGTCGGCCTTTTTTGCCGGACGAATCCTTGATAGACTCTCACGTCGTTCTGTGCTGATTTTTCCTGCTCTGATCATCATGAGTATAGGGTTTTTTATTCTCTCTCGTGCCACATCCATCACATTTGTCCTTATTGCCATCATTCTCATCGGGCTGACCTATAATAATCTTACCATACCGCTCACTGCAATTATCGGAGACAGGGTGATCAGAGAAGAACAAAGCAGATCCATCGGAATCCTTCAGTTCTTCGGAGATCTCGGCGGTACCATCGGACCACTTTTTGGAATCATGGTTGCAGCCTGGATAGGAGAGGGGAATCTGTATCTGATTATATGTTTCCTCTGTCTTGCAAGTCTGCCTGCTGTGTTCAGCTTATACAGAGTGGAGAGTGAACGATAAACAAGGGTGAGTTTGCACGTTCTGATGTATAGAAGAAAAAAAACCATTCAGATGCTTGACCTAGAGTAAGGTCGAGATATTACCTTTCGATCAAGAAACCTCGAAAATTGAGAGGAAGGAGTGTACAGACATGAGAAATGTTTCGAAAATAGTATCATACATATCAACCATATGTATGATACTACTGTTAAGTATGGGCTCTATAGCAGCAGAAGGAATGGCAGAAATGAATGACCTGAAGAATGATTCGACAGTTGTTTCCATCGACGCAGGACTGGTACGTGGAGAGCAGGTACACGAAGTGCATCGTTTCCTTGGAATTCCATATGCCCAAAGTATCGCCGGTAAGAATAGGTTCATGCCCCCGCAGCCGGTAGTTCCCTGGGATGGAATAAAGGATACGGTACGTTTTGCAGAATCCTCACCGCAGCAGGGAGCTGATCCGACAGGTGCAACACCGGTATCGCCTGCATTCGAGACCCCCGAGTATGTAGAATCTGGTGATAATTCCCTTGCACTGAATATCTGGACCCCTGAAAAAGCAGACGGAACACTTCCTGTGATGGTCTGGCTTCATGGAGGAGGATGGACGAGCGGGAGCGGATCCTGTTATATCTATGACGGAGAACATCTTGCGAGCCGTGGAGATGTTGTCGTGGTTACGATCAATCACAGACTCGGAGCTTCCGGATTTACCGACTTTTCCAGGATCATCGGTGGCGAATTCACAGATTCTTCCAATCTCGGCATCCAAGATATCATAGCAGCTCTAGAATGGGTGCGAGACAACATTGCTTCGTTCGGAGGTGATCCAGATCTTGTGACGATCTTCGGTGAATCAGGCGGCGGCTGGAAAGTGGCTACCATGCTGGGAGTTCCTTCGGCTGAGGGGCTATTCGACCATGCAATCATGCAGAGCGGTCCCCTCACCCGTTTCCTAACCCCCGATGAATCAGATGCCCTGGCATCATCAATGCTGAAGGAACTTGGCATCACAAAGGAAAACTATGAAAAGCTGAACGAACTGTCCGCACAGGATATCATGGACGCCGAAGCACGTGTTATGGCGAATTCCTCCATGGCATCCATGATGAGCGCTCCAGGTTTTCCGACCGGATTCTGGCCGGTTGTTGACGGAGATATTATTCCTGATCATGTCTTTGACGGTACCCCCGCACCAAGCAGCACCGATGTTCCCCTTCTCATCGGAACGAACGGAACAGAATTCACTCTTTTCATGACAGGAGATCAGCAGGCATTCAATCTGGATGAAGCAGGATTGCAGGCACGCATGAACGGTATGTTCGGACCCGACCTTACCGGTATGATACTCTCTATCTATACCCGTGATTTCCCGGAATATGATCCATCGGGGATCTGGTTCAGAATAGTATCGGATTTCATGATGGGGACTCTGAATAATGAAATCATGGATGTAAGGTCGATTGAGGGTGCTGCTCCTGTCTACTCTTTCAGGTTCGACTGGCAGACCCCCATTGATGACGGGAAACTCTATTCACCCCACACCATTGAGATTCCTTTTGTATTCAATAATGCCAACACAGAAGCGGGAATCATCATGACAGGTGGTGGCGAAGATGCTCAGAAACTTGCAGAAACTGTATCAAGTGCATGGGTTGAATTCGCGAAAACAGGGAAACCTGTCGCTGATAACCTTCCTGAATGGCCTGTATATACTTCTCAAGGGAGGGAGAGTATGCATCTTGACAATGAGAGTTTTGCTGCCCCCTACATGGATCCGAAAATATTCAATCTCTTCAGAAACATGTTGTGGACTATGGCTGGATTAAACTGATTCAGTAATAAAAGAAGTGAATCATCAAAAGAGAGTTCTGAGTACAGGTAGAAGCCTGAACTTGGAACTCTCTTCTTTCCTTAAAATACTGTGAAGTAAATAAGGTGTACTCGTTGCCATTGCTTTTACAATGGAAACGAGTAATGAATATGTATTCCGTGATTCGAGATCTGCAATGTTTTGTGTATCCCGTTTCACATTCTTCCTGATTTTTTACATCTATCCAATGAACTGAATACAGTTCAAGTGTGTATCCTTTATGTTACTCCAGTATCAATGTCAATCAGGTTGTAACGAGCGTTAAGGTAACGTCAGAATTGTAGTCACTCGCCGGAGCCGTCTCTAAATCAGAATCTCCCGTTGTGGTAAACCTGAATAATACTTCTTTTGTCACCGAAAACCCGCCACTTCCGTTAAATAGGAGTGATGTTGAACCCGATGCGTGTTCTGTTGGATTATTCGTTCCATCATCCGTATCATCTACAAGGAGAACGATGTCAATTTCTTCGGGTGTTGTAACCGCGGGATCTTGATCAGTGAGAGGTCCGTATGTATACGACATTGAAAACTGCAGACTTCCACCGCGAACACGACTTACAGAATAGTCACCAATTTTGACTCCAGCTCCAGTTGATTTCACAGTATCTGATGTAAGGTCTACTCGTACTGCATCTACAGGCGTTGCTGAAAATGTCACATCTCCGTTCGCAAGAACTCCGAGAACTGTAAGACTTCGTGATTCAGCAGAGAGAGAAAAGATCAAAACTGTAAGAAGCATGAACATTACAAGAATCTTTTTCATATTATACTCCTTTGTAATATTTCTTAATTCTTAAAATATTCCACAATATGCCATATGTCAAGACTAGATTAAAAAATTATTATAGTTAAATTTATTATTTTTTTAAAGAGTGTATAAAATTATATATAATAATAAAATAAATAAATATATATAGAAGTTAACATATGTCATGTTATAACAATTAATGTGAAAATAAATAAGAATACATACTATTAATAATGTAAAAAATCTAGAAATAATAGACATATGACATGTGATGTTATATATAAGGCTTTAAAGTTATTACAGGAGAACTATAGCTGTCCATCTGCATATTGATAGAGCGTCAGAGTCTCCTACTCATGTCCCGGATAACGGAATATGTAGAGAAATTCGGGTATCGCTGGAACAGACTTCAGGGAGGATATGATCTTCTGACAATGTTCATTCTTTCCATAGTCTCACCACAACCGGTTGTGGAAAATGCTTTACCCTTCTCAGAAGCAGAGCCTAAATCATTTGACAGCGTACAGGAATGAACGTAGACTTTAAGATGTGATGACCTTTTTACATGATGAATTTTGAGAGGCCTCAACCGGGGCGCTCTACTACGGGAAGATCCCCGAGAAACATCAGAGTAACTACCCTGATACAGAGAGGGTTAGAAACTCCCGTTCGAACCTATTCATTACATGTCGATGTTCCATGATTCCTGAACACCTAAAAGGAGAGACCATGATAGCATTCAAGTATTTCGCCAATAATGACGCTCGCAAGGTGAACGTTGATATACCTGTCCCGGGACCTGGAGAACTACTTGTAAAAGTACTGGCCACGGGTGTATGCGGTACTGACCTTCATATTTATACTCATGGCGATTGGATTGGTAAAGCTCCGATTCCAGGAGTAACTATGGGCCATGAATGTGTCGGCGAGGTTGTTGAGATCGGGCCTGAAGTAGAATTTTCGCAGAAATATCCTCAGGTGTCCTCAAAGATTACTGTGGGGAGCAGAGTGTGCGCTGAACCTCATATCCCCTGCGGCAGCTGCTACTGGTGTCTCCGTGGTCAGAGTAATATCTGTGCGAATATAGGACATCTGGGAGTCAGCATGAACGGTTCATTCGCTGAATACATGACGATTCCAGCTGAACGATGCTCTCTTGTTCCGCCATCCATTTCTAATATAGCTGCAGCCGGTGTTGAGCCTCTTGCCTGTGCTGTTCGCGCTGTACATCGGTCTCGGGTGACAGTGGGCGAAACGGTTGTTGTTATCGGTGCGGGACCCATGGGGCTTCACACCGCGAACGTCGCAAAACTGACAGGTGCAAGTAGAATTATTATCAGCGAACCGCATGCAGGCAGACGCGCTCTGGCCCGCAGTGCGGGACATGATCAGGTGATTGATCCGGGCAAAGAAGATCTTGCTTCGGTTGTGAGAGAATTAACCAATGGAATCGGTGCGGATGTTACTTTTGAAGTTGCCGGATTAAGCCAAACGGTACAGCAGGCTATCGATGTTACCCGTCCGGGAGGACGTGTAGTCCAGGTAGGGGTTCCCACCGGTTTGATTAATATAGATATCAGAAAGGTGATTATAAGCGAAATAGAGATTATTGGAGAGCATGCAACGCAGTGGGATTTCGGGACGTCTATCGGGTTGATCGAGAGCGGACAGGTTGACGTGACTTCTCTTGTAACCCATACCCTCCCTCTCAGCGAGGCGATCGAAGGAATGCATCTTGCAATGGAAGATCGAGACGCAGTCAAAGTTATGCTTATCAACGAGTGATAGGAGGGAATCAGATGTCAGAAATAATTGATTTGACCTACGGGCTTTCTCCTGAGACAGAGATGTACCCGGGGCTTCCGCAGCCCGAATTCAGGGAATATTTCTCTGTAGACCGCCAGGGTGCCAATGTCACCCATATAAGCTTTGTTTCTCATGTTGGAACACATATTGATGCGCCTGCCCATGTGATGAATGGCGGACAGACTGTTGATGACATCCCTCTTGAGCGTATGGTAGGGGATGCAGCTATCCTGAATATAACCGGGCGAAAGGATTTTTCGATCATTACGAAATCAGATCTGTCAGTCTTTGACTCTTCCATACATCCTGGAGACAGAGTCATCATCATTACGGGTATATATAAGAGATATGGAACAGCTGAGTATAATGAAATGTGCCCAGCTTTAGCCCCGGAGGCAGCTGAATGGCTTGTTCAGAAACGCATTGCAGCCTATGCAACCGATGCGACATCCATTGAAGTGCCGGGTAACAGCGGAAACCCGATGCATCATATTCTTCTGAGCCACGGAATTCCGATAATCGAGAATCTCGCCAATGTCGACGCATTGACAGCGAAGCGGGTACATCTCATAGCTCTTCCGGTAAAACTCCAGGGAGTCGATGGCGGACCCTGTCGGGTTGTGGCTCTGACGTGACCTGATTAGAAAAAAAATCAACAGTGCGCAAAGTAATATTTGCCAAAACCCCCTATAGTGCGCAGAGTAATAGCGACTCAGAAGAGAGAATCCTCTTCAAACAGGCAGAAGGACATATAGGATGGAATCCTATGGCCCTCTTCTGAAATCTGGAATGTTTTAGGATGTACGATGTATGAGTCTCCTATTTTTCTTCCGAATTTAGCTTTGAAGGCAGAGTATGAGAGTGTTGTGTAGTTTTTTGAAGATTTTACTTCTATAGGGCAGAGCTTTATTGTCGTTTTGCTCTCATTAGATACCAGGAAATCGACTTCGATGTCATTGCGATGTTTCTCATCAGAATAGTGGGTGTAAAAATAGAGTTTCTTTCCCTTGACGGTGAGCATCTGCGCTATGGCATTCTCATGGATCATCCCTTCATTTAAGGACAGCTTACCATCCATGATTTGTTTGTAGAGATTCATCGATGAAATCTCGTTTTCAGAAAATGCCAAGCTCACCAAGAGACCGGTATCACCCATGTAACATTTTATCGATGAGGCATCCTTATGCAGGGACAGCCCTACGCTTGGATCAGTACATTTGTAACAGATGTTGCAGATCATGGAGTCCTCGAGCCAGAAGAGAGGGGCATTATATTGGTCAAATGTTTTATTTTCATCTATCTTGCTTAACATAACCTTCTTCCCATGAGTGGAGAGATATCCTGGGATGTTCTCGAACAAGGCAGATACCTTTGATTTGTATTTCCTTGCTGCTTTCTTGATGTCATCACGGTAAAGGGAGAGTATCTGGCGTTTCGCCTCATCAGCCTTGTAGAAGTCCTTGTCGTTATCAAAATAGGCAACGACACTCTGGGGCATGCCACCCACGAGCAGATATTCACGAAACAGTCTCGTCGCCTTTTTATGAAAGGTTATCTCCAGTGGAGTTTTTTGTTGGTAACATTCTTTGATGTATCCCAACAGCACTTCTTCCTTTGCCGCTATCAGGAACTCCTCAAAGTCCAAGGGATACATATTCAACTTCTTTTCTTCAGAAGGAATGATGATATGTTCCACATTCTCCTTAATCGAGATCAAGGAACCTGTTTCCAGAAAGTCGTACCGTCCATCATCAACCAAATATTTTATTGCTTCCCTAGCCTTCGGGAACTTCTGGATTTCATCAAAGATGATCAAACTCTTTCGCCTGAAGAGCTGGACATTATATTCGAGTGAGATGATTTGGAAGAATGTATCGAGCTTGTGCAGGTTCTCATTGAAATTGTCGAGGATATTCTTAGGTGCAATTGCAAAGTCAATCAAGATGAATGAGTCATATTGCTCTTCCCCGAACTTCTTTGCAATCGTAGATTTTCCGGTTCTACGGGCTCCCTCAATGAGAAGAGCAGTCCTCCCGTCGGATTCCTGCTTCCATGCGAGAAGCCTGTCATAGATTTTTCTTTTGATTTCCATTGGATCATCCTCTGCTTCAACTATACCAGCATTTTAACAGTACGCAAAGTAATATTTGCCAAAACCCCCTATAGTGCGCAGAGTAATGAAAGTGCTCACTCACGAATTCAGATGAGAGAACGTCTATGTGTATGTAACATCCAGTTTTTATTCAGTACAAAGACTTAGTCCCAGAATGTGGCCGAAGAGCTATGAATCTACCTGAATCTTGTCTTGTGGCTGGTCTCCAAAGCCAAGTAAGAGTCCCTCAACACTGATGTCTTCATCAATATCATTCCAATGTAACCCTTTTCCGCCTCCGCTCATTTCAAAACTATCCCTTACTGCTGGAGATGCAGAGAGTAGTTTCGGGAAGTATGAAATCGGTGTGGCAAGCTGGCGTCCGTCAGAGAGCATGACCCAGAGATAATCTTCATCGAACCAGGCTTCAAGCGCTGAAAGGTTCTTCATGACTCTATTCCTCTTCATAAGCTGCCATAGCTTTGCCGACTTCTTTCAGTGGTAATCGGCTCCAATCTTCAGTCTGAATCCTTCTAGATCCTATACTGTTCGTTCACTCTCTGATTTTAATCCATCATGCTGTAGAAGACAATTCCTGCTCTCTTGATATGATCCAGTAATTCTTCATGAGTGAGATGCGTAGCATCCACTATATCAAAAAGATAGGGGAGGGGGCTCAGCTCTTCAAGCTGTGCTTTGAGAGAGGAAACCGTCCTCATTGTGATATCCTTGCCGAAGATTGCTATATCTATATCAGAACCGTTCCTGCAGGTTCCTAGTGCACGCGAACCGAAAATCTTCGCATCAGTGATTTCCTTATACGAAGAAAGAGTCCTTTTCATGTAAGCAATATCTTCCTCAGACAACCCGAACATTACAGCTCCTTCGATAAAAAATCGAATAAGGCTCGAAGCACAGGATAGAATTCATTGCGGATGAGTATTTCTGCTTTTTTCACGTATTCTTCATTGTATGTGTGGGCCAAGAGGTTTCTGCTTTCAAGTGCTTCAATCCAGGTATGTCCGTCTTCTATCATACCTGATCTGAACCCTTCCTGAATTGCTTTCCTGGGTGTCGCTGCTTCGATTCCTTCAGAGGAAAGATAATCTTTGAGGGTTTTCCAGCTGAGTTCAAATGTATATTCAAAACACTGAACCATTCCCTGTAACTCAAACTTGTTCGGAGAGTCCAATGCCAGAAACTCTTCAAGCTGAGAAAGAGCTTTCCTATAATTCTGAAATCGCTGAATCCATCTCACATCCTGTGCCATACTTTCCTCTCATGAGTATTATACAGGAATAATCGAATTACAGAAAGTGTGTTCCTGCTATGAGTGGTCAGAGAGTGAGGGGCCCTCATGAGGGGACCTCATAAAACAAGAAAACCTTCCAATCTGTTCGATTGAAAGGTTTCTGATGCGGCCGAGAGGACTTGAACCTCCACGGACTAATGTCCACTAGCCCCTCAAAAGGCAAATCATGTTTTCTTTGACGTTCTTTCATGTTCCTATTTTACACCAAAACTGTTTAAATACAAGTACTTAGTTGTTCTTTCTTGTTCCTTTATGTTCTTATTGATTGTCAAAAAATTACTTTCAATTGGTGTCCATACTGGTGTCCATTCTGGTGTCCATAGATTATTTCATGGTCAGAGCATCAATCAGATTATTCTGGTATGAGCCGTTTTTTACTTCACATTCCCAGATGACAATCACTCTCCAGCCGAGTGATTCCAAGTCGGTAATGTTCTGTAGATCCCGTTCAACATTCCGCCTGAACTTCTCCTCCCAGAACTCTGTATGAGTCTTAGGGGAGGAGGAGTACTTACAGTTCTCGTGTCGGTGCCAGAAACAGCCGTGGACGAATATTACCGTTTTATACTTCGGCAGTACGATATCCGGTTTCCCTGGGAGATCTTTTCGGTGGATCCGGAACCTGTAACCGTTGGCATGGAGAAATTTCCGGACAAGGATTTCAGGCTTTGTGTTCTTGCCTTTGATCTGAGACATGTTCCAGCTACGTCTGGCTGGCGGTAAATGGTCACTCATTGTATAAAAATATAATTTTTCTCACACAATTGTATCATTTTTTGTTATAATTATGTAGCAGATTTAGAACAAAGGAGAAGCATATGGCAATTGAAAGCAGATATGACGTGTTGTCTGTATGCCGACACGTTGTTAACTATTGTAATGAGAAAGGTATTTATATCGATAATCTGAAACTGCAGAAACTTCTGTATTTTATTCAGGCAAATTTCCTATATGAAACCAAAGGCGCTCAGGCTTGTTTTAACGAAAATATCGTAGCGTGGCGATATGGGCCAGTAGTTGTCGAGGCTTACGAAAACTTTAAAATGTATGGCAGCTCTATAATTCCACCAGTGGAATATTTCACTGAGATGGATCCCGATTCATGGACTTTCAAGAAAGTGAGATTCGTTGATCAAATTAAGAAAAATGAAGATGATGCTGAATTGATAGATGATATGATCGATCAATTGGGAGGCTATTCAAGTACTCAACTTGTAGAAATTACTCATCGTCAGGATCCATGGTTAAATGCATTTGCCCAAGGTATGCATACGGTTATAGAAAAAGAAGCACTCTTCAACTTCTTTAAAGACTAGGAACGCTTACACTTATGGGTTTTAATCCGAATAAAAATGCTGAAACGCATTCGGCAGCTGAAGATTCATGTGTAATTATAGCCAATGAAAAAATTACAGATATTCTTAACCTTGTATTTTTTGAAGAAGATGAAAGTGAACCCGAAAAATATCCTGAAGAAGATTTAATTCAGAAATTGCATGAGAACCTATTGGAATTTGCACGAAATGAAAAAATTAGGATTCCCTATTACCAAATAACGGTTGTGGTTCACCGAATTCTTGAAAATACAAGAAATTATGATGATTTAAAAAGCTCGAGAGTGGATGATGGAAGGCAGAGGCTAACTAAAATTTCTGATTCGGAGTCAGCCAAAGGGGATCCGGATCTTGGAAAGCTTATAATTAAACTTCTTGATCATATCGATCTTGCAGCACTTCAATTCGAATCAATAGATAGAAAAGTACAGAGTGTCTCAGACAGAATCGAAGAAAAAGCTGAAGAACTCAGGAAGGATTCTGAATTGATAGGTGAAAAAGCCGAGAAAATCAGAATTGATTCCGCGTCGATTGAAGAGAAGATGGAAGAAACAGAGGCTGCTATAAAAGAATTAAAAGATTCTATCTATTCTCAAATCATAGCGATCGTAGCAATCTTCACTGGTATAGCCTTTGTTTTATTCGGTGGTGTGTCGGCACTGAGCGGAATCAAGGATGCTGTTCAAACGAATGGAACGGCTTTTTTAAGAGTATTGTCCTATGCTTCAGTGATCGGTGTTTTTGTGATTGGTGCTGTACTTCTCTTCTTCCGGTTTGTTTTGGTATTAACACAGAAACCGGTTTCTTCTAAAGAATGGACTATAAAAAGTGGCATGATTACATTCTGGGTGCTTGTTGGCCTGGCTGTAAGTCTAGCAACAGCGAGCGTTGTTTTGCATTTTACAGCTGATAAATCAGACAATTTTGATTCAGCTACTATGAATAAGATTGAGTTGCGAGTCGAGTCTGAAAAATCCCTTCTGGTTCAAGAAAAGCTAGCAACAGACTACCTCTGAGGTTGGAAATGACCAGACTGCTTTAGGCATGAAAACGACCTTTTAGAGGGCATTTCACAAATATTGGAGAGTATTTAAGCAATCAGTATTATTATCTTAAATGGCACCAGATATTAAGCTAGTACTTTGGAAGGTCTCCAAGATTATCTTTTTCGGTCGAATTTTGTTCAGTTTTAATATATGTGACACCGTTGACAGGTACCGGTATAACTTCAGCACCACGAATCCAGTGTCCTTCATCGTATGTGTAAGTTATAAACTTTACACCGATATCAAGATAAGAAACAACAACTTCTCGCCTCATGCGAGAACTATTCCTAGTAGGCAAATCCCGAACTTCAACTTCATTGATATGTTTTTCTTCGCTATCATATTTTACTGCTGTTATGGCATACTCTGATTTTGGGACGACTCGCATATCTTCTCCTTTATTCTCCTAGACAACCAGTTCCCTATTGTGGGATGAAGCTGTCTTTTTAAAATGCGCCAATATCCACCATGGAGCCTTCATTGTTAAATAAGGCATGATTAATCTATCTCAAGAATGTTCTCCAGATTGTCGCTTGTTGTGCTATTTGCATCAGTACGAAGGTATCGGTTGTCTACAACGTGAATTTTAGCACCAGGCTTGAATTCATATTTTGAATCTTTGCTAATGAGTTTGAATGTCCAGATATTATTACTTTCGTCAGAAGTGATGTCATTTATCACTTCTCGTTTTGTTCTCTTCGTGCAGTGTTTCTCCACATATTCTTTAGCTTCAAACTGCCATTCGAACTTCTCTGAAATGTATGACGCGGTATAACAATGCGTTATATTCCCGTCATCGTTTTTCTTCACAGCGTAAACGTCATAGTCAGCCATTGAGTAGCCTCCTGGTTTTCATATGACATATATTACCATGCGTGGCTTGATATGTAAAATGCTATTCATGTTATTAAGGAGATGGTAATACGAAGACATGATTTTTACTCCTTGATTATTATATAAAGCAATTTTACTTAAACAGCCCTATCCATTAATTCCTTAAACTTTGAATGTGCTTTTTCCCCTTCATCGTAATAGTAACATTCAGCTTTGGAAGAGCTAAAATTATCACTATAGTTCTTATGAAAAGCTGTAGGAGCGCCTATGTATGGACCATCAAAGTCTGGAAAAAATTGATTATATGTTAGGTCAATTACAATATCGTTATTCCATATAATCCATACATGAGTCTGAGTCGAATCACTCTCTTGGCCTATTGCGATATTAACATTTTTAAACCCTTGTTCAAGCAAATATGTCCCAAGTAATATTGAAGCGGGCATGCATGCCCCTTTTGGAAATAGAGGCATCGCATCAGCCTTGATGTCTCTATGATATTTTTGCAAAACTTCATAAGCCTTATTGGCGATTTGTTTCATTTGCTCATACAACATCTTCATAAAAAGTCACTACTATATTTGTGATCCCCTCGATTTATTCATTCCATCCCACACCCTCACCACCATCACCGGCTCCGGAAACTCTTCTTCCTTCCTCGGCGAGAGATCCTCTGCTACCCACAGCCCGAAGTACTCCACATCATCCTCATCGTAGACCCTGAAGGAGCTGTACACATCCGGGTCAAACTCAATTCCATCCGGGAGGGGAGAGACAAAGGACATCCGATTCCCGCGGGATTCGAGATCCGCAGCATACTCCTTCCCTTCGAAGGTGAATCTGGTTGAGTCATGTTCCTGGAATCTAGTCATTTTTTCTCAGGACGGGTTGGCCGTTGTTCTCTTTCTTGCTCCTGTTGTCTTTTTTGTGATTTACCATGCTCAGCAGGAGATTCCGGTCTTCCAGGCTTTTCTGGCTTTTCACCTCTTTTTTGCTCACCCATTCGATTCTTCATTTCATCTAACAATCCCATTTTTCATCCTCTTTTAATATAAAAATCTTTGAAAATTCCCATCCAATATTCCCATGTTTTTTATTGTTCACAAGGAAAAAGTATACTTCTACTACTTTTATCGTCGAGGGTACAATGAAATCGGCAATAAATTCATCACTTTCACCTGGTTCAATTTCAATAGGGTCCTTAGAAAGATTATATTCCCGTTGATAAATCATTGGCCAAGATATTTTTGGTGTGTTCATATCCATTTGATCAAATCCCTTGTACAACTCCACTGAGAACCCATCTTCTAAAGGAAATATCTGTTTAATCTTGATTTCTGCCTTACTTCCTTTGAACATAACAGTCCCAATATTTTTAATCAGAACTTTGAAGCGGATATAACTTGAAATGTCATCATATTTCATTACGTTTAGCTCAATGTTTTCGACTAGGATTTTATATTTCCCAATACGATTTTGAACGTATAGTTTGTACGTCCAGAAACCCGCAATAAATATTGCTATTGTCGAAACGATCATCTGAGTGATTTCAAAAAAGTCTCTCATTCCTTTTTATCCTTAAACGTCCCCATCCCTACAGTCGCGCGAATACGAACAGCGAGATCATCTCTCGCTTTTTCGATTGATTCTTCATCCCAGACAATGAAGTTGTTATGGCTTACATCGAAATGGACTTTTTTATTTTCCTTTTCATTCCCATTGAACCAGCTATCATGACAGATACTGATGACTTCCTTTCCGAGACCCTTAGCATATCCTGCTTCATAGTAGACGCCTCCTCGATATCCTGAATATTCCACAACTGCGAAGGCACTTTCCTTTATCAGGGCAATAATTTCATCCACAACGTTGTCATTGAATCTTCTGTCAGAGACTCTTTTCGCATCATATCCTGCAAGTAGACAACCCGGTTCAATGATCTCTTCCCACACTGTTTTGTTGATTGGCACATCATCGTTAAACCACATCGCAACGAACGCCTGATCTGGTTTGACTGCATTTTCGCGTTCATATTGTTCAATATAATGCATCCCGTCTAAGGTTATTTCTGCTTCCAGTGTATCATCTGTGCAGAGATCAATTAACATATCCTTATACTTGAGGATTCCCACAAGAGAAAGAGCTTCTTGATCAGATTGGGCATATGCGGCTTCTTTAGGGAACTCTATATACTGTCCATAATTCTTGGTTTTCTGATTGATATACTTTAGTAGTTTTATCGGTTTTTCAGAAATTCTCTGAGGAATTAACGGGAAATTTTTTTCTATATTCAAAGACTCACGCTTAAATAAAGGGAAATTCTTTTCAATTTCAAGGTACTCTAGACTTGGATCGGAAGTTTGAAGCCTTCTCTCTTTATTGTTGATTTCCAATAGATAGCCTGCGAAGAGGTATGCTTTAGATTTGAAATCAGGATCCGTTTTAAGATCGAACTCAATGGTGTAAATTCCACATTGAGGGCAATTGAAAGACTCTCCAGTATTACCATGATGGGGATAAACAGTTCCAGTATCAGAACCACACAGAGGGCATTTAATATTATCTAAACTCATGATATCTCCTTTTTGTATATTTCAATCAAAATTGCTGTCTAAAAGAAAATCTCACCCCACAAACACAATCTTCCCTTCTCTCCGAAGAATTGTTAGCTTATTATTTTGCGTGCCCCTAAACTTCAGGCAGTCCCTTTACTTCTGTTCTCCACAGGAACCCACGAGTCCACCATCGCATTCACTATTTGAATGTTTCCTTCATCGCACATCGTCAGCTTGTGTGCGATCTCCTTCACGAGAGGGTTGCTGTCGATGGATTTAAGTACAGGATCACCGATCTCCTCCCCGGTCACGAGGTAGTCGAGGGAGACGTGCAGGGCGGAGATCGTATGAAACTGGAATCCAGAACGTTTTATATATTTAAAATCCCATTCACGTCTATTGGAATTCTTAATAAATCTCCCACATAAAAACCAGAAAGAGAGCCGGATCCGACTGCTCAGGATCAAAATTCCCGGAGGCGAATCAGACTCTCTCAACAAATGTAAAGATAACATGATTCTTTATATTCTACTAGAGTGAGATTCTTATGCCTGAGAGAACAGCATAGGGCTTGTGCCGAATTTATCTGTGCAGACCCTGATTATAAACAGTGTGCAGAGAATGCTCTTCAGTCAGATCCCGGGTTTGAGAAAGAAATGACCGATTGACCAGATCGAGATAACAACTCCCGGAGGTCAATCATACTCTCAAATCGTATTTTCAATGAACTTACTAGGATCAACAGTCCCATTGGGTTCAATAAAAAACTGAAATAATAGTACCACTAACTGCAATCCGTCAGGATCCAATTCCCCATGGAAGCGGTCAGCACTGACTCTTAGGGTATTATCATCCTCGGATAGGTGAATTGTCAAGAGTAGCAGAGACGCTTCTACTGAAAAGAGAGTCACCTGAGGGTGTTCAAGACTCCCAGTTAAGGAAGCACTCCCAAGGACTCTTATGAATGCTGTCGGTCTTTCCAATAGAGCCTGATACCTGGTCCGGTCCGGCACCCAAAGCCGGGGGTGATATCAGACTCTGTATGAAGGTCTAGGTCTTGAGCCACTCCAAGACACCTCATTTAAGGGTGATAGCTCAAGATCAGCCTCATAGTTGATCTTATCATTCAAGGGAGTGATGTGCAAGAATCAGAATGCTGTATGGCTTTTTATGATTTAGTTCCTTTCTTCAAAGTTCTGCAAAGAAGAGGGGAGACCTCCTGATCCGGCAATATCAAGCACGGCATCCCAGGTACTCTCCTCTCGTAACAAGGAACTCTGCTGGAGGTAGGCAGGCGAACAAAGCCCGGTCGCTCCACAGAATCCCTTATTGCCTCTCATAATCTTCCATTCTTCTGGAGATGTATAGCTCCGGAGATGAGGATGTTTTTCTGCTAATTCGTTGATGTGAAGGCAGATCAGAAATCGTTTACTTTTGCCATACTTTCGTACTACTTTTACCCTACTAAGTTGTACATATGATACTGAATAGTGCAGTATGGGAATCCGGTGAGAAATTGCATAAATCGTGCTGTTGGAACTATGATTTTCAATCTAAGTTCAAGCAGAGCTGCTTACGATCCAAGTAAACCTTCCAGATCGAATTTCTTCTGCTCTTTCTCACAGTGCCTGTTTTTCTCATCTATGATCCTCGATCCCCATTCAGAACAGAATGAAGTAGTGGCAGCTTCCTGTTTTTCGACCTGACTCAGCTCTTTGAAAGGCTATATCAACATTTCTTACCTGATCATTGATAGGGAGGGGTACTTCGGTACTCTCCTAAAGGAGAGAGTACCATTAGTACCAGAACCTCAACCTTATAATCAACTGGTACCAGTGGTACTATTTACCATTGAAGTACCATTAGTACTTTTCAGCATGTGTGATGAAATTTCTGGATCTATGACTATCACGCCCTTCTGATGATTTTTGATGATTCCACTCCTCGTAAGCCGTGAAGCGATGCCAGTACTGCTTGCTTTAACAGCTTGGTCTGCCCCCTTTTTAGAGCGTCCTTCCTGTTCAATGAGATATTCCTTCCATTCTTTTCTCGGAAGATACGGCTTGCCCTCTACTACATGGTTGCCCGAGAACAACCATGCATCATTCAATTCAGAGATGTCCTTTTTTATTTGAGCATTTCTCTGAATATCTTTAGGTTCGATCTTCTGAAGAACAGCTGATGTTACGGCTTTCCCTTCGTCGTCAAACCATCCTGCAATTTGAATAGGAACAAGCTGAAAGTGCGCATCATCTGCCAGTTCTCCATCCTTGTTTTTTAACTGCCTGACGATAAGATTCGATTTGCTATTTGAATTGTTTACCCAGATTTCAACATCGAGTGCGGCTTTCCAAGCCGAAGATCCTCTCGCCCTGCTCTGAGCATTTTCACTGACTCCATTATGGTGGACAAGCAGAACAGAACAATTGAATACTTCCATCAGTTGTGCACAGGAAGTAATCAAAGCTCTGGTATCCCTAGCAGAATTTTCATCACCACTCATGAATCTGTGTAATGTATCCACTACAATGAGTTTAGGCTCATATCCGCTAGACAGGATCGATGCTATTGCCATTTCCAGTCCTTCCTTCGTATCAAGGTCAGTCCCCGATTTGGATATCAACATATCAATTTCTTCAACTTTATGATGTTGCATCCACGCTGTGATCCTCCCCCTGAGTCCTGCATGACCTTCTCCGGCAAGATATATTACAGACCCATGATGTACGGGATAGTCCGCCCATACATATTCATCGGAAGCAATTCTCAAACACCAATCAAGGACAAGGAAGGTTTTACCTGATCCGGATGCTCCATGTACCATGATTAAAGATTTCTCTGGCAGCCAACGTTTGATGAGCCATTGTATGGGTGCCGGTTTACGACAAAAAGATGAGATCGGTTCTAACCAGGAAGATTCACTCATCAGTGAATCTTCGCTGTGCTGATAAGGATTGAACACACTATCTGTTTCAACTTCACTGGGCTGGACGAGGGCCGCAGATTCCGCGGAAGTTACCGAGGATATATCATAATCCATAATTCCTCCTATCGCTCGGTCAAATACTTCTGTGGTTCTGAGCTTTTGCCGTGCGTTCTCCGATAACGGAACAACAGGCGTTGTCCCGTATCTGTAGTTATAATCGGCAATACCCTAGAGGTTGGAAACGCGATAGTACTTCCAGAATAGGACTGATATCTAATATTTTCATACTTGCTCGGGCGAAATTCATTGATCAATTTTACCGGTGTCATGCTGTCTTCCCTCCTGTTGTATCCGAGTTCCTGTCAATCATAAATGATTCATTTCGTGTGGTCTCACATCGGTAAGCAACACCATTCTGGAAATGAAGGGCAATGGTCATGACTCCGTAGTTCGGACTGTCAGAAAGGATCGATTCGAAAGTCTTGATGATATCCGTTGAATTGATATTTCTACTCTGTTCTTTCATGCTTTGATTCTCCTGCCTGTTCTGCGATCAGGTCGATAACATCAGCAGAGATGAGCACTCTGCTACCGATCCTGGTGTGCGGGATCTCTCCGCTCTTCAGATGTCGATAGAGCGATGTCCTTGAAATCCGTGCTACGTAGCAGAATTCCTTGATAGTGAGCAATCTCTTACCTGTTTTCATCTGTACCCTCCTGCTCAGTTCCCTCAGGAAGGGCTTTGGAATTATCTCTCATCCAGGTGTCGATGACATCGAGATCAAACACGAGACTCCCGTTCACCTTGATATGAGGTATGGAATTCCTCAACACGTAGGAACGAATCGTCCTCTCTTTGAGTTGCGTGTATTTCGCAACCTCCTTCACTCTGACAAATCTTGCCATTCGTTATACTCCTTTGCCAAATAGTGGCAACTAGTGATAATCGAATGCTAGCTCAGATAGCCATGAAAAGGTGGAAGCCCCTTGGAAGCTAGATGGAAGCTGCGAATTTTTTATAACCGTAAGGTTCTGTTTTGGGTGGGGGTGAATAGGAAATCAGATGTTTGTGTTTGGAGGATTGGTGTTACTCAAGCCAATCCATTTCACTTTTCACTTTTTCTATTCTTTCACCTATAAGTCGAGTTTCTTGTTCGATGTCCATCAAAGCACCCGGAGCTCTTCTTAATCTGTTTTTTAAGGAGGAACTCTTGGGTATATCTTTTCGTTTGAAGTGCTTTTTATCTCTAAGAAATTCGAACCACTTTTTTATTGACGGACCTACCTGGCCATAGATGATATATCTCAAGTCTTCGCCTATGGGTGGGGCTAGAGCACCACATTCAATACCGTATCGAAAAATTTTCACCTCTGGATTCTTAAACTCATCCTGTATATTTTTTAGCGTATTTTTCGTTTCTTCAAACATTTGAGCTACAGAAGTACCCATTGTTGGAATCTGTTTTGTATTATCTAAAATTTCTTTGTTATCATTATGGATTTTGGTAGACTCACTTTTTATTTGGTGAAGGATTTCTTCCAATAAGTCATCCTTTTCGGTTGACCAAGGTGTTTGTCCATCAAAACAATAGGTCTCCCCAAAACAAGAGAGCGCAAATAATCTTCTTTCTTCGTATTCATTTTTTATATTAACGGCTTGGCGAAAATAGTTCGCAATACCCACCATTTGTGATTCCTTCGTGATCGAATCATTAAAGAGTTCATTTTTAATTTGTTTATAAAAATCTACAATCCGTTTTTGATGGGCGGTGTATGGATAGTATGGGCAAAATAATCTTGGTACTCCTTGAATCCCAAATTGTATGGGCCAACTGTAGAGGGCATAAAAAATAGATTCCTTATTTATCTCCTTTTTTCGGTAGGCATTAATCAAGTGGTCCCATTGTTGAATGCGGTCTTTAAATATATTTGAAGCATTGGCATTGTGAGCTAAAGTGTAAAGTATGGCATGTTTCCCATTGCGAGTGTTTATATAGGTTAGAAAGTCTGGGAAATAACCCGTTAAAACCTCTCCATAGTCCTGGCTGTCTTCAGCATCCCAGAAGGAGATATATCTATCTTGAACGTCATTCTTTTTTTCTATTCTCAACAAATCTATTAAGTCGAACACATCAAGAGGAAAGTATGTATGAGATGTTCCCTCATCCAACACCAGAGGGATCGATAAAATCAGTTTCTGAAAATACTCATAGTTATAGTGGTGTCGATCATCATCTTGCTGTTCGAAGATTGTGTAATATATTTGATATCCCTGATCCCTTGTCATTTTGTCCCTCATTATATGAAGCAGTTTAGACAACTTTACCATACATTTTAAATTCCATAAGTAAAAAGTCGAAGAACATATATCGAGCAATTTGACAGGTTAACGAAATCCTTTCCCAAGAATGATGGTTTTGACTTTACCTCAGCCTCCAGAACTCTGGTAATTATATCTCAACCTCTTGAAAGGCTAGCTCGCTTGCTTCCCGTACCTTCTTGAAGTATGCTTCATTGACGTAATCTGCAGAGGGTTCGAGCGTGGCTTGGGTTTTATGACCTGTGCTGCTTTTTTTTAAAAAAATTGAGAATTCTTCGAGCTTATTTGAGATTGCAACTATCAACACAGAAGAGAAGGACAGGGAGATTCTGGAGACAGTTCCGGAAACTAAGACTTTCGCTCCTCTTCTCGGAGCAGGAGCAACATGGGACCCGAACACGGGAAACCTCGGAGCGACAGTGGATCTGGAGGTGAGACTCAACAGGTTCTCACTGCTCGTGGGCGCGGAATACTCGCCTTCGGAATGGCTTTTGGAGATTCCCTCTATGGACGACTTGTCGTTCTCAGCGGGAGCGCAGGTGGAGTTCTGATCATTGATTTACTGTAACCCACTGGGAGGGGGTTACTCTAATACCGGTTTTCGAATTCTTCCTGACAAAATAAAAACCCCTCCGAAGAGGGGAGAAGGGAAAGGACTAGTGGATTTTAAGTATTCTTTCCCAGAGATTTATCCAGTTTTTCTTTTACAGCCTGTTCTACGAACTCTCCGATCTTGAGTTTCTTCCCTTTTTTATCGACAGAAGATGCTATGTGTTGCAGCAGTCGGTGGTAAGTGTGAGGATCGGTTGTTGCCCAGAGTCTGACAGGTTTCATGAGGATATTTTAAAGCTGTATATTTCAGATTACTATAGCTAGAATGAGAGAAAATATCGAGAATGATCTTTTTCGATAGTCAGTCTCAACTCAAGCATATGAAGTCATTTTCCACCAGGCACCTTTATCACACGAATTTATCGGTGGAAATCTTTCGCCATTTTCAAGACGAATATATTGTTCCTCACTCGTCGGAGAAGGATATCTAGTTCCATCAGTGTAACCATCCCATGCATAGTAAGCATTTGCGGGAGAGATATGTCCTGTCTTGTATCTATCGCCAATTGCCATATTAAGCCTCCTGAGATAAATATTAACAGGCTTTATTATTTATTCAAATTTAATTTGAGATGATTTATATATTAATTACTGATATATTAAGATTTTAGTATACATAAGTTTAGCAATTAAGCCTTTTAATTGCAATAGTTTTTAAATAAAGTAACACAGAAGTGATCATAAAGTGTAAAATACGAGAAAATCAAAGTCAGGGGATTGATATGTTTTTCCAGGATCAGAGCGAACAGATCAAGAATAACTATGTAGAATACTTAAGGGGAATTGCCAGTCTTTCGAAACTTTTTTCAGATAGTAAATCTCCTTATATTTCCTATAGGGTCTCTGAAAATATATTCTGCAAGACGTTTGATGCAGTGAACGTCTCAAGGTCAGACTGTTCAGCGGATGCGATGAAACTGCTAAATAATGAAATTAATCTGGGTTTTGGAATTAAAACTTTCCTGGAAAAGAACAACAGAAGTTTTGAGAAAGTCGCGGAATTCAACAAGGACCTGACTGAAGAAATCAAGAAGTCTATGCGACCTGCGGAACTGGTGGATTATGTAGGTCGGCTGAGAAACCGTCGTATTGAATCTACATGCGATATGCTCGGTCTGAATAAGATCATTTATCATTGTGTTGTCAGAAACAAAGGAATAGTGAAGATCTATGAACAGGAGATGAATCCAGTGGATCTTGACAATATAACCTTCGAACACAGTGAGAGAAGGCACTTATTTTTCAATGACGGATTACATGAGTATGAGCTCAATCTCTCAAAGAGCACTCTTTTTAAGCGGTTCTCATCAGAGGGATGTCCTACCTATGAATTCGATGCACACATACTCGACAATCCTTATGAACTGATAAAATCTATGGGCAGCGGGGAAAGCTCGGTTGAAAGACCATTCGTGGCAGTCCAACCTGAACTCCCCGAAATAGAGGAAACAGTATGTCTGCCATTGTTCTCTCCACGAAATCTGGATAATCCAAAAGTCTTCGAAAAGAGCGGACTGAATCAATGGAATGCCGGTGGAAGAGACAGGCATCCGGATGAATTGTATATTCCGCTTCCTGTGTGGATTCACAGAGTTTTTCCAGACTTCTTTCCACCACAGGATACCCATTTTGATCTAAGGCTTCCAAATAGAAATATCTTGAAGGCAAAGGTATGTCAGCAGGGAGGGAAAGCCCTAATGAGTGCCCCCAATCAGGATCTTGGTCATTGGATTTTAAGGGACATACTGCACATCCCGGAAGGAGAGCTGGTCACCTATGAAGATCTCAAGAGAATAGGAATAGATTCTGTTGAAATCAGGAAGTTAGAGGAGCTTTCTTTCGAGATCAACTTCAAGAAAATAGGGACTTACGCAGAGTTCGAAAAAGATTACTTATAGGGCTGCTTTTCTTGCCGGCAGGTATTATACTGTCCGAAACTATGGATGGAGCTAATATGTACACGGTAGGAAGTCTGTTTGCCGGAATCGGCGGTATTGAAAAAGGGTTCGAGAAAGCAGGGGCAAAAGTCCTGTGGGCCAGCGAGATAGATAAGGCTGCCTGTATTACCTACAGAGCTAATTTCGATCATACTCTCTTCGAAGGTGATGTGAATTCTCTGATCGCCGATGCGGAAGCTGGAAAAGTTGAGTTACCGAAAATTGATATTCTCACTGCAGGATTTCCCTGCCAGGCATTTTCTATTGCAGGATATCGTAAAGGATTCGAAGACGAGCGGGGAAATCTTTTCTTCTCTATTATGAAGATGGTAGAGTTGCTACGCCCGAAAGCTCTATTCCTGGAGAATGTTAAAAACCTCCAGACACACGATCATGGAAGAACCTATAAAATCATCAGAGACGCTCTGGATGACGCAGAATACACCTTCACCGATTTTGTGCTGAATACCATGGAGTACGGGAATATTCCGCAGAATCGAGAAAGAATCTATATGATGTGTTTCGATAAGAATCTCGATTCCCTTGATAAAGACACACATGAGGATCTGAAAAATCTTCTTCTACCTGAAAAGATCGAGCTGAACACGAAAGTTCGTGATCTGCTCGAAAACCGAGTGATAGAAGATGCTTATTACTATAAAGAAAATCATCAGTATTTTTATAAGCTTAATGAAGCGATGACAAACCCGGACACCGTGTATCAGTGGAGAAGAGTGTACGTTCGTGAAAACCAGAGTAATGTATGCCCTACTCTTACTGCAAACATGGGAACAGGGGGGCACAATGTCCCACTGATCCGTGATGAAAAAGGAATAAGGAAATTCACTCCCAGGGAATGTTTCCGGATGCAGGGTTTCGATGACTCATACAAACTTCCCCAAACGCTGGCAAAAAGTCACCTATACAAACAGGCGGGGAACTCGGTGAGTGTTCCGGTTATAAGCGCGATTGCAGAGAAGATGATCGAGCTGATGACCTCTCGTGATCTTTAACAAGGTGGAACAGCTGGTGGATATCTGAATTTATGCAAGGAGCGACGTCTGCAGGTCAGTAACCATCCTGATATCATCTGCTTTGAGATGAAGATAATGATTTGTCATCTTCTCATCTTCATGCCCGATCACTGCGCGCGTGACTGCTCCCTGAATCCCGGATGCAATAAGCCTGGTATTGAAGAAATGACGCCACGAGTGGAACGTGAGACCTCTTTCCCGTCTCTGTTCCTCCGAGATCTCAAGTGCTGCGCAGATTCTGGATTGAAGAGTCTTTGTTATAACATTATCCCCTACAGGAGATTTTCCGTTGTCGATTGAAAAAACGTACCCGCGATCAGGGGCGAGAGAAATTATCTGATCGTAGATTCTCTTCGTGATCGGGACTTCTCTATCGTGTCCGCTCTTGGTGCTCTTGAGACCATCGACCATACTGTACCCGTGACGGATACAGATTTTATCCGGAAGGATGTCTTCTCTCTGCAGTCCGAAAATCTCACCTCTTCTCATACCGGTCATCGAGGCCAGCAGAGAAGCATTGTAGGCGAGCTCATTACCGAACCTGTTCGGATCATCAAAAATCTTTTTCATTTCTTCAACAGTGAAGGAGTCATACGATTTATTCGTCACAACGAACTGTTTCACTTTCTTTGCCGGATTCTCTTTAATGAGGTTCCGGTTCACTGCTTCCTCAAGGATCTGCCGGAGAACAGTCAGCTGCTTATTGCATGTCGCTTTAGAAAGAGGTTTGTCATTCGTTTCGGACAACACCGAGGCGGGGAGGGCAAGAAGCCATCTGTTTATCTGAGCAGGGGTGATCCGGTCGATCCGCATCTTTCCGAATGCAGGAATAAGGTGTTTGTCTATGTTATTTCTATTTGTCCTGCAGAACGCCTGAGAGTACTTCCCTCCGCGTGCAATGCGGTCAGTGACTATAGGACACCTTCCCCAGACAAAGAACGGCTCAGCGAACTCAGAGAAGATCATAGATATTCTACGGGTTCTCACAGGAACGAGAGTACCTTCCTTCCATCGTTTCATCGCTTCTTCTGTTGCACGGGCTTTCGACGTTTCCCCGGTGGATACAGAAAATCTTTTTCCGTCTTCATCGTAGGCGTGGTAATAAAAATAATTTTTTCCGTTGGATCTTTTTCTCTTGTAGATAGAGAAGGGTTGTTTATACCTCATTTTCAATTCTCCAATTGGTGTCCATTCTGGTGTCCACCAACAATTTGTACTCACACAACAATCCCGTAGGACTGTTGAATGAGGTACTTAAATTGTTAGAAAATAAGGTTTTAGAATCTTGCGGCCGAGAGGACTTGAACCTCCACGGGATTACTCCCACTAGCCCCTCAAGCTAGCGTGTCTACCAATTCCACCACGACCGCGTGACCTGTGCAAAAGTACAGGAAAAACGGAAGTTCGTCAATACTCTTTTACGAGAAATCTCACACTTTCAATTCATTGAACTGATCGAGTAGATCTTTGAACTTTTTCAGGGCGGAGGCGACAGGATCGGGGGTGCTCATATCGACTCCTGCTTTCTTCAGTGAATCGATAGGGTAGGTGGATCCTCCGCTCTTCAGGAATGAAAGGTATTCCTCTCTCTCCTTCTCAGCTCCGTTCAACACTCTCTCTGAGAGGGCCATGGCTGCACTTATTCCTGTGGCATACTTATATACATAGAATGCACGATAGAAGTGAGGTATTCTGAGTCCTTCCAGATCGCTGAGTTCATGAAGTGTGACTTCTTCACCGAAATAGAGGTTCAGGAGCTTACGGTATTCACTCCTAAGGAGTTCTATGGTGATCGGTTCGCCTTTTTCTGCCAGTTCATGGATGATGTGTTCGTACTCGGCAAACATCGTCTGACGGTAGAGGGTTGCCACTGTATCGTCGAGCTGTTTGCCTATGATGTATTTCTTCAGTTTTGTATCATCGGTCGTCTCTACAAGATGGGAGGCAAGGAGCTGCTCATTGAACGTGCTTGCAACCTCTGCTTCGAAGATGGTGTAGTCGTAGGAACTGAAGGGGTTGTTCGCAGCAGAGTAGTGGGAGTGCATGCTGTGGCCGCCTTCATGGGCGAGGGTGAATACATCGCGGAGGACATCTTCATGGTAGTTCATCAGGATATAGGGGAGAGACTCGTACGAGCCGCTTGAGAAGGCGCCTGAGCGCTTTCCTTTGTTCTCATACCTGTCTACCCATCTTTCTTCCAGGAGTCCGCTCCTGATGGTTCTCACATACTCTTCACCGAGAGGGGCGAGGGCTTCGGTAATCACATCGACAGCTTCCTCGTAGGTGTGCTTCACCTTGATATCTTTCACCACCGGAGTATAGACGTCCCAGTGGTAGAGTTTCTTCACACCGAGTTCCTTCTTTCTCATTGCATAGTACTCATGAAGGGCAGGAAGCGCCTCGTGAACGCTGGTGATGAGTGAATCATACACAGAAGGATCGACATTGTCGGGGAAGAGGGCTCTCTTCCTCGAACTTTCATATTTTCTCACCTTGGAGCGGAATATGTCCTGCTTGATGCTTGTCTCATAGAGAGAGGCGAGGGTGTAGCGGTGAGCTTCGAAGGTTTTGTAGAACTGAAGGTAGGTCTTCTTTCTGATCTTCCCGTCAGGATTCTGCAGAAGGAGCCCGTAGGTGCTCTGGGTGAGGGGGACTTTGCCGTCATCGGTCTTGACTGAGCCGAAATTGAGATCGACATTGGTGAGGGCGGAAAAGGTTGCCTGGGCCTTGCCTCCCACTTCACTCTGAAGTGCCATCACTTCTTCGAGTTCGGCTGAAAGGACATGTTCCTTGAATCGTCTCATTTTCTGAATGGAAATCCTGTACTGATCGAAATCGCTTTCTGCAATCCAGGAATCGATGAGATCATCATCGATGGAGAGGATCTCAGGTTCGATGAAGCTCATCGCTGCCGATAGGGAGGTGAGGGTGTACATCGCCTTTCCTTTGAGTTTTTCGTTCTCGTTGTCCGATCCGTCTCCCGCATGACGGAGGAAGGCATACTGCCCGACTGATTCGCCGAGGAGTCCCGCTTCATCGAGAAAAGCCATCAGCTCAAGAAAGGTTTCACGGCTCTCACCCACTCTGTTCTTGTAACCTGCTACCTTTTCAGCAATCTCATCAAGTTTTTTCAGGTCCTCTTCCCACTTCTCCACTGATGTGTAAAGTTTACTGAGGTCCCAGGTATCGTGTTCATTGACTTCGCTTCTCAGCGGTATCGTATGTGTATCGCTCATGTCGTTTCTCCTCTTTGAAGATAATTCAGCATCTCTTTCAGTGCTGCTGCCGCCTTCCCTCTGTGACTGATCAGGTTCTTCTCAGCATCGCTCAATTCTGCCAGGTGCACATTGCGTGAAGGAAGGTAGAAGACCGGGTCGTATCCGAAGCCTCCTGTCCCGCATACTTCAGTGGAAATCTGCCCCTCAAGTGATTCCTGGAACACATAGATCCTCTCGGGTGAGAGGACGAGGGCGATGGCGCAGATGAAGGAAGCGTCCCTCTGTTCACCTGTGAAGCTTTCCATATTCTTCTGAAGGAGGGCGTTCCTCTCTTCACTTGAAAGCTGTCTTCCCTTTTCCTCCTCTCCGTACCTGGCAGTCTTCACTCCCGGTTCGCCATTGAGGGCAGGAACGAAGAGTCCCGTGTCATCCGATACC
Source organism: Sphaerochaetaceae bacterium (assembly GCA_963677695.2). GTDB lineage: Bacteria > Spirochaetota > Spirochaetia > Sphaerochaetales > Sphaerochaetaceae > SABI01. The sequence goes on from CAXXUJ010000001.1 coordinate 2,054,318, forward strand.
GAGGGTTTTCCTGTAAGGGAGTAGAGATGAAGGGCCTTGCCGAGAGCGTTATCGATCAGCGTATCTCCGGTCTCTTCAAATTCATATTCGATACCCATATCTTCGGGGAGAGTGAGGGTGTGGGGGGAGAGAAGGAGACTGAGCTCTCTCATCTTGTGTCTGTTCTGAGATGCGAATAATAGATTCATACCACTCAATGTACCTGAATTGTTTTCACTCGTCCACTCGCTTCTTCAGATAACGGTAGAGAGATTGCAGACCCGAGTCGACCGTTCCCTTCGGTGTTCCTGTAATTCCCGCTGCGACCGCGTGTGTGATATTCCCCGGTCGTTTCACGACCTTATCCTTCATCACCTTCCAGTACTGCTTCTGAGTCTCAAGTCTCCTTTCAACATCAGAGACTACCTGCGGATGGGCATCCACATGAGAAAGATACTCATACTCTCTCTCAAGAAACTGCTTTTCACTGAAATGTGTGTCCCGTATTCTCTTCTTGTCATCGCTTATCTCGATACGTCGGCTGCTTCTCTCCATCGCCTCCTTGATCATCTCAGCGAGAACCAGTTCGTCCATTCCAAGATAATCGGCAAGGAAGGCGATACAGGGGGCGCTGAGCAGATCTCCGCAGAGAAGGATGAGGTGGAGAATCCTGTTTCGGAACGGTCCCGGGACTGTGACCTTCTCCCTGATCTCTTCAGCGATAGGGGAGTGTGGATCCCACTGCAGTTCATCCGTTTCATCTGTGATGCTCGTCTTTCTTACGGCGTAGGCGAGGTATTCGATATCTTCATGGGGGACATAGTCACAGACGAACCGGCGTCTCTCCTTCCTCTTCATTTTCTTGAAGCTCACAGCCTGAAGGTAGCTCACCTTCTTCATGTAGATTTCGAACGGGATGCCCTGGTCGGTAAAGGATAAAAGGAGGTTTTCGATTCTCGGATGGACGGAGAGGAGAAGCTCACTCGCTTCCTCTCTGTCGAGCAGTTTCGTCTGCACGGGGTAGGTGTAGATGATGATTTCACAGAAATGAAGGAGTTTCTGTTTGAGAGTTTTCTGTTCAGGATGGTTCTGAAGGTAGAGGACCTTCTCTGTTAACGTAGTTGCCTGAGTGTACATACGGCCTCCTATTGTTCAATAGGAAGCCCTTCGGCAGTTACTGTGCCATCAGACAATTGCAGGACATGCTAACATCTTGTCATGAATTGAATTGCTGTCTCAGCTTGTCTGTTCCTTGAGTTTTGAAAGGATCGTTGCAAGGAGAGGTTTGAAGTCCATGGCGACTGTGGCTCCCGCCGCCTTGCGGTGGCCTCCGCCTCCGAGTGATCCTGCGATGGTACCGACATTGATCGGTGTGGAGTGGGATGCTCTGAACCCTATCTCCCACAGGTCATCTTCTCCCTGCTTGAAATAGAGGACGGCCTCCACTCCTTCAACTGCAAGAAGCTGTGCATAGAGGGTATCGGTAGGTCGATCCTCTTTCTTGAAGGAACTGAACTCCTCCCTTTCCTCTTTGACAATGAGGACAGTGCCGTCATGGACGAGGTAGGCTGTATCGATCAGTTTCGCAAGATATTTTCTGCTCTCAAGGGTATGTGTCCCCTCCATCATGTTGCTCACTTCGTTTGGGCTCACACCCGCTTCCACGAGCTCGGCGACAAGCGAGAACGTCTCTCCCCTGTAGGGACCGATGAATTTCATATACCCGGTGTCGGTCGCGAAACCGAAGAAGATATGTTCGGCAATCTCATGGGTGAGAGGGACTTCAAGCGCTTTGTAGAGCTGCATGATGCACAGTGTGGTGGAAAAGGATTTTGTCACGATATAGGAGGCATGACCGAACGGCTCCCCCGATGCGTGATGGTCGACCACCAGTGTTGTCAGTCCTTCTATTTCATCCGCTATATGGCCGATACGGTCAACTGTGGAACAGTCGACGATGACAACAAGAGGATTCTTAGCTTTGATTCTGCTGTCTATATGGTCGGCGAAGAGGGGTTCATACTTCTTGATCTCTTTACGGGAGAAGGGACCGGCATTGACCAGGTGGACATCCACAGACATGGCCGAAAGGAGTTTTCCCATGGCGATCTGTGAATGGATGCAGTCTCCGTCGGGTGATACATGACCGACTACGACTGCACATGATGCGTTATGAATAAGTTCAAGAACTTCAGGATCTACTTCAGGATAGGTGAACATCAATACTCTCTCAGGCCGTTTCATCCGCTTCGAGAAGGGGAGTGGGGAGTCTCATCAGCTCCACGGCTTCACGGTCGATGACAACTTCCTTGATCTCCTTGCGGGAGGGAATGTCGTACATCACCTCTATCATCATATTTTCAACTATGCTTCTCAGTCCTCTTGCCCCGGTCTTCTGTTCGATCGATTTCTCGGCGATCGCTTCAATGGCGTCGGGGAGGAAGGTAAGGTCGACGTCGTCGAGTTTCAGGGAAGCGGTATACTGCTTCACGATCGAGTTCTTGGGTTCAGTGATGATCTGCATGAGATCTTCCTTCTTCAGGTCGTTAAGAGCTACATGAATGGGAAGACGCCCGATGAACTCGGGGATGAGACCGAACTTGATCAGGTCATCCGGGTGCATCTGGCCGAAAAGTTTCGTGTTCGTCTCTTCCTCGCCGCCGATGAGGTGGGCGCCGAAGCCCATCTGATGGGCGCTCACTCTCTTCTCGATCACTTTGTCGAGACCGACGAAGGCTCCGCCGACGATAAAGAGAATATTCTTCGTATTGATCTTCAGCATCTCCTGGTTGGGATGCTTTCTTCCCCCCTGGGGAGGAACGGAGGCTTCGGTTCCCTCGATGATCTTGAGAAGCGCCTGCTGGACACCTTCACCTGATACATCACGGGTGATCGAGACATTCTCTCCCTTCTTCGCGATCTTGTCGATCTCGTCGATGAAGATGATGCCCTGTTCAGCCTTCTTGATATCGTTGTTTGCAGCCTGAATCAGCTTCAGGAGAATGTTCTCCACATCTTCACCGACGTAACCGGCCTCAGTGAGGGTGGTTGCATCGGCAATTGCGAAGGGAACCTGAAGTTTCTGTGCAAGGGTACGGGCAAGGAGGGTCTTTCCTGTTCCGGTGGGACCGATCATCAGGATGTTCGACTTGTCCATCTCCAGACCGTCCTTCTTGAACTGACGGTCGAACTTCACCCTCTTGTAGTGATTGTACACGGCAACAGAGAGAACTTTCTTCGCTGCATCCTGACCGATGACGTAATCATCAAGGTATTCATGGATCTCACGGGGAGTGGGGATCTCGCTGAGCGCATCAAACTCACCTTCGTCAGCGAGGAGGGTGGGGTCATTGAGCATCATATCGTTGCAGTTATCGACGCAGTAATTGCAGATAGCTACACCCGGGCCGTAAAAGAGGGTTTTGACTTCCTGGACTCCACGTCCACAGAAGGAACATACCTTCGCGTTTCGTGCCATAATCAGCTCCTTACCATGATACGGTCGGCAAGACCGTACTCGACCGATTCCGCAGCAGTGAAGAAGTAATCTCTTTCAAGATCCTGCGCAATCGTTTCCTTATCCTTGCCAGTGTGGTGAGCAAAGTATTCAATGCTGAGCTGCTTGATTCTCAGCAGCTCCTTTGCATGGATTTTGATATCACTTACTCTACCGCCTACACCGCCGAACGGCTGGTGGATCATCACTCTCGATGAAGGAAGCACGTAACGCTTCCCGGGAGCGCCGGCTGCAAGGAGGAGTGCTCCCATGCTTGCTGCCTGTCCGAGACAGATGGTCTGTACATCGCACTTGATATACTGCATCGTGTCGTAGATCGCAAGGCCGGCGGTTACTGAACCGCCGGGAGAGTTGATATAGAGCGAGATATCTTTGGTGGGATCCTCTGACTCGAGGAAGATCAGCTGTGCAACGACGAGATTGGCCGTCACGTTGTTCACTTCCTCGCCGAGGATGATGATTCTGTCTCTCAGGAGACGTGAATAGATATCGAAGGAACGTTCGCCGATACCCGAGTGTTCTATCACCATAGGTACCAGTGACTGAGTTACTGTTTCATGCATATCCTTCATACGGTCTCCTGTATTTCTCAATTATTCTTTTTCAATCAGTGCTGGTGGCCGCTCATGAAATCTTCGAAGCTTACTTCTTCGGTTTCATTGAACGTGTTCTTCTCAAGAAGGAAATCACTTGCCATGCGTGTCTTCAGGTCATCCTGAATCATTTCGGTATAGTACTTCTTTGTGTTCTCGTCAGTGATGTCCTTGAGCTGTACATCAACTTCCTTCTGAAGTTCTTCCTCAGTCACCTCGAAATTCTCCTTCTCCTTGATCTTCTCGATGAGGAGCTGGACTCTGAGGTTCTTCTCTGCTGAGGGTACCCAGGCTGCGGTGAAAGCTGTCTTGTCCTGACCGCTCATGGAAAGGTACTGCATCAGCTGCTCTTCAGGCATGCCTGACTGGCTGACGAATCTTCTCCAGGAGTTCTCCACTTCAGCGTCGATCATCGACCGGGGAACACTGAAATCAGTCTTCTCAAGGAGAGCGTCGATCAGGTTTCCAAGCTTCTCTTCCTTGATGTGGGCTTCAGCTGACTCTTCGAGCTTTTCCTTGGTTCCCTTCTTCAGGTCAGCGACACTCTTGTAGTTCTCTGAAACGTCCTGAGCGAACTCATCATCGAGTGCAGGTACGTCTCTCACCTTGATAACCTTGACGGTCACCTTGAGGGAAACGGTCTTACCGACATATTCTGCGGCATCGTGATCTTCACCGTAGGTCTTTGAGATCGTCTTCTCTTCACCCTTGGCCATGCCGATGACATCTTCGTCGATCTTGTAGAAGTTCGCACCGGTGCCGACTGTAAAGATGAAGTCCTTGCGGCTTGTTCCTGCAACTTCTTCACCAGCTTCATCGAGCTCGACATAATCGACAGTGATGATATCACCATCTTCGATCTTCTTGTCCTTCTCGATCACCATGGCATTCTGGTCACGGATCTTCTCGATTTCATTATCGACAGTTTCGTCGGAGATGACGATCTTCTTTACATCAACTGTCTGATCAGTGTAGGCGGGGAGTTCGATGGTGGGGAATACATCATAGATAACTGAGAAAGTGAGATCAGCGTCGATACCCTTCGCAATGTTCTCCTCATCCTTGAGAGAGGGAGTTGAGTAGGCGATAGGTTTCTTTGCATCTTCGACAGCTTCGATTGCTTTCTGGACAGCTTCGTCGATGACAGTGTAGACACTTTCTTCCTGCATACCTTCACCGATCTTGTTCTCAAGCACGTTTCTGGGGACTTTACCCTTTCTGAAGCCGGGGAGCTGTACTGTCTTCAGGTACTTCGCTACTACCTTATCATAGGCATCTTTCAGAGCCTTCTGTTCAACTGTGATAGATAATTCTACCTGGGACTTCTCGAGGTCCTTTACTTCCTGTTTCACAATCATCTTAATATAATCCTTCTCTTAATCAGATTTATCTATAGTAAACATGCCGCTAGAAAAGGGCAAGTGTTCTGTATCAGGGTGTTCATGAAAAAAAGCGACCCGGGTACTCGGGTCGCTGAGCAAGCGAGAGACGGGATTTGAACCCGCGACATCCACCTTGGCAAGGTGGAGCTCTACCACTGAGCTACTCTCGCGAACACCGAATGAATACTATCGGGAAATCATACGATGGTCAAGTATATCACAGGTCAGGAATTCATAAGGTTTTCACCATCCCGTTTCAAGGAGGGGCACAGTATCCCAGCGGAGAAAAATGGATGGTAAAGGAGGAAACTCTTTTCATGATTTTCTTCAAGAATCTGATTGAATAGTGCTAAGGAACACCAGAGTGAGATGAAGTGTAAGAAAAGAACTATTATTTATGGTACCAATAGTACTTAGACTGTTCTACACTGAAGAATAACCACCATACAGACAAGGGAGTTCTTACCATGAAGAAACTGGGATTCGGGTGCATGCGCCTTCCACTTCTAGACAAGGAGGATCAGACCTCCATCGATTATGAGCAGTTCTCCGCTATGATCGATTCCTTTTTGGAGCAGGGATTCACCTATTTCGATACCGCCTATATGTACCACGGACACCAGAGCGAGATCGCTGTCAGGGAGTGCCTGGTGAAACGGCATCCCCGGGATTCCTTTTTTGTGGCATCAAAGCTTCCCACTATGGTTTTAAAGGAAAAGGGAGACCAGGAAAGGATTTTTGACGAACAGCTTGAAAAGTCGGGAGTCGACTACTTTGATTACTACCTGCTCCATAACCTCTCCATAGATCATTACGCTGCCGTACAGAAGTTTGACAGCTTCTCCTTTTTGAAACAGAAACAGAAGGAGGGGAAGATAAGGAGGCTCGGTTTCTCCTTTCATGACAATGCAGAGCTCCTTGATAACATTCTCACCGCCCATCCCGAAGTGGAGTTCGTTCAGCTGCAGATCAATTATCTTGACTGGGATAACGCAGGAATCCAGTCGGGAGCCTGCTACGAAGTAGCGAGAAAGCACAACCTCCCCATTATCGTCATGGAACCGGTGAAGGGGGGTATGCTCGCCGATGTACCTCCTCAGGTCTCTGATATGTTTACCACTCATGCTCCCGGTGCCTCATCAGCATCCTGGGCTGTCAGATATGCTGCAGGTCTGGAAGGGGTGTTTATGGTGCTCAGCGGGATGTCCGACCTCGCACAGCTGAAAGACAATACCGGGTATATGAACGATTTTCTCCCCCTCGATGAAAAGGAACAGGAGATCATAGGGAAGGCTGTATCGGTAATGAAGGAGAATATCGAAGTGGCCTGTACCGCCTGCCGCTACTGCGTGGACGGTTGTCCTGAGCATATCGCGATTCCCGAGTATTTCGGTCTTCTCAATGCACAGAAGCTTTCAAAGGGAACGGGCTTCACCCTCCAGAACATCTACTACAACAACCTGATCTCCTCTGGAAGAGGAAAGGCCTCGGCCTGCATCGAGTGTGCAGCCTGCGAGACTAGCTGTCCCCAGCACCTACCGATTATCTCTCACCTCAAGGATGTGGTCACGGTACTGGAACTGCCTCAGCGGGGGTAAGGATCAGATGAGGCAGAAGCAGTGCTTCTCCTCATCGAAATCTGCCACCTCTGTGGCGCCGATTATTACCAACCAACTCAGAATATTCATATCTCACCTTTTAGGGGAAACGTGAGCGTCCAATGCTTCTTTGAAAGAATTGTGTTGTGAATTTTTAAGTTATACCTGAAATATCTCATAAAATTACAAAGTTTTTCAGGTATACTCGAAAAATTATTTGAAAACGGAAGGAATGTAAGGTATAATTTGGTCAGGGAGAAGCTATGAAGAAACGGGAGCTCTATCTATCGCAGCTGATGATGTTCCGGGACAAACCTCTGATCAAAGTGATCACCGGGGTGCGTCGGTGCGGGAAATCCTCTCTTATGTCGCTATTCAGCAGGGAGCTGCTTGATAGCGGGGTGACTGAAGAACAGATCATACAGATCAACTTTGAATCATATGAGTATCTGAACGTAACAGATTTCAGAGTGCTTCATACGCTCATTAAAGAGAGAAGAGAAAAGTCAGACCTGAAACACTATATCCTTCTAGATGAGATCCAGCAGGTGGAATCCTGGGAAAAAGAGGTCAATTCCCTTTTCCTTGACCCGTTAGTCGATATATATATCACCGGATCAAATGCCTATCTCCTTTCGGCGGAATTGTCGACACTGCTTTCCGGAAGATATGTGGAGATTGAGATGCAGCCGCTCTCATTTAAGGAATACCTCGATTTTGTGCAGGATGATACATCACGATCAATTGATGAAAAATTCTCAAGATATCTGGAATACGGCTCTTTTCCTACCATAACCGATCTTCTTGATACCCCTGAAACCATTCCGCCCTTTCTCGACGGGGTTTATAACACTGTTATTGTGAAAGATGTGATGAGAAGACATAAAGTAAGGGATACAGTCCTTCTTGAAAGCCTTCTGAGATACATCGCAGCACACATCGGATGCACGGTCTCTACGAAGAAAATCTGTGATTATCTGACAAGCACCGGCAGGAAAACCTCACACGAAACAATCGACAATTACCTTGCAATGCTGGAACAGGCCTTCATTATATACAAGGCGAAAAGATATGATATGAAGGGAAAGATGTTCCTCAAGACGTACGAGAAATATTATATGGTGGATATCGGTCTGAGAAACAGATTGACCGGGCTTGGAAATACCGATTACGGTCATATCCTTGAGAATATAGTATTTCTTGAGCTTCTTCGAAGAGGCTACGAAGTCTCCATCGGGAAGCTCAACAACCTCGAAGTGGATTTCATTGCTGAAAAAACGGATGAGCGGATATATTATCAGGTAAGCGCGACTATCATGGATGAAGTTACGCGCTCCAGAGAACTGCGTTCGCTGGCGGCCATTGATGATAATTACCCCAAAGTTGTTCTCACGATGGATAGAATGGTCTTCAACGATTTTTCAGGCATAAGGGTGATGAACATTATTGATTTTCTTCTTGAATACTCTGTAAGAGGTTAACCGTCACAAGCTGATTGACCCTCACTTCAAGGATGTGGTTACGCGCCAGGAACTTCCTCAGCGGGGGTAAGGATCAGATGAGGTAGAAGCAGTGCTTCTGTTCATCGTAATTGAACACCTCTCCGGTCCCGATCATATAGTACCACCCCAGAATATTCAGTTTCCCTTTTTCCACCTTCTCCTGTATATAGGGGTAGGTGAGCAGGTGGCTCCTCTGCTCCACGACATTGAGCTGCTCGGTGACCCATTCTCTCTTTACGATGTCACTCATGAGCTCAGGATCTCTTTCCACCATCTCCTTTACAGGTCGTGCCAGCTCCAGCCATTTTTTCGTATGGGGAGCATGGTCGAGGGCATGCTCTTCTGCATAGAGGGCATTACAGCCCCCGCAGTTTGAATGACCGCAGACGATGATGTTCTCCACTCCCAGAACCTGAACTGCATACTCGATGGCTGAGGTGGTAGAGAGAAACTCCTGGGAGTCATGATGGTACGGTACGATATTCGCGATATTTCGTATAATGAAGAGTTCTCCCGGAAGTGTTTTTGTGATCAGGGAGGGAACGATACGGGAATCTGAGCAGGAGATGAAGAGTGAGTGTGGTTTCTGCTGTTTCTCCAGTGCTCCGAAGAGTTCCTTGAAATGGATGAAATCATTGCTCGTGAAATCGCGTACGCCTTCAAACAGATATTCCATGCTTTCCCCCTGATTCATTGTATGATGAACGACTCTCTTTGCATAGGTGAGAGCGAATGTGTCGGTTTTATGATAAATTTTTCGAGTATACCCGAAATTTCATGCCGAAACGGAAAGTTTTTAGAGTATACCTGAAAAATTAAGGTATGATGAAAAGATCACAGTCAACATTCTATTCGCTAGCCTATAAAAGAATGAGAAAGGTTCTACGGGATGTGCATATAATAGGTGATTGAGATCAGGCAGTTGCTGCCTGATCTGCAATTGCCTTCATTGTCTCCGGTATGTTGGTGAATATACCATCCACTCCTGCTTTCTGTGCTTTGAGGAATTCCTTTTCGTTATTCACCGTGTAGGTATTCACATGAATGCCCCTGTGGTGGAACGACTCTACCAGCTCGGGAGTGACGATCGAGATATCGGGATGGAAGTACTCGAAGCCGTAGGTTGAACAGAGGTGGTCGAACCCGGACATGCCGTACTCGCCTACAAGGAAACCCAAAGGGAGGTGGGGGGCATAGTCTCTCATTCTTAAAAGAGAGAGGGGATTGAAGGAGGAGATCAGCACCTGCTCGTCAAGTCGGTACTTGCGGATAAGGTAGCCCACCTTTTCCTCCATGCCGGGGTAGAAGATGACAGAGGATTTGATCTCTATATTGGTAGTGAAGTCTTTATCGCGTGCCCACTCAAGGTATTGGCTCAGGGTCGGAATATGGTGGAGCCCGTCGGCGGTAAGTGGAAGGTCTTCATAGTGCATATCCTTCACGTACTTATCGAGATTGCAGACTCTCTTCAGCGTCTCGTCATGAAAGATCACGACCGTGCCGTCACTGGTCATCTGGACATCGAGTTCTATCCCGTCAGTTCCTGCCTCATACGCCTTTTCGAAGGCGAGCATGGTATTTTCAGCATAGCTGCCACTGTAACCCCGGTGAGAAAAAATGAGCATCACCGTACCTCCTCTCTAGGATAAGTGTAGTGATGCTCATATCTGCGTGTCAAATAACGAAAGGGTAGATTATCAATATTTCATCGATAATCACAAGATTATTTGTTAACAACGTTCACAGGATTTCCGTTTATGTAACTTTTCAGGTTGTCAACTGCGATTCCCATCAGACGTGTTCTGCTTTCCACCGGTGCCCAGCTGATGTGGGGGGTGATCAGACAGTTCTTTGCCTTCAGCAGGGGATTATCTCCCTTGATAGGTTCGGTTGAAGCAACATCCAGTCCTGCAGCATAGACCTTACCGCTGTTCAGTGCGTCAGCAAGATCCTGTTCCACAATGAGGGGACCGCGTGAATTGTTGATGATGATCACACCGTCTTTCATCTTCGCAATGTTATCCTTGTTGATGATCCCTTCGGTTTCAGCAAAGAGGGGACAGTGGAGAGCGATCACATCAGCTTCTGCGAACACCGTATCAAGGTCAGCATACTGACAGGTGTCGCTCACCAGGTCGGCATTCTGGAAGGTATCATAGGCAAGCACCTTCATGCCGAAGGCCTGAGCGATTCTTCCTGTGCTCTGTCCGATTCTTCCGTAGCCGATCACACCGATAGTCTTGCCTGCAAGCTCGATAAGGGGGTAGTCCCAGAAGCACCAGTCTGCATTGCTTTCCCAGCGTCCTTCATGAACTGCTTCACTGTGGTGACCCACATGGTGGCAGATCTCAAGAAGAAGTGCGATAGCGAACTGACCTACTGCATCGGTACCGTAGGTGGGAATGTTGGTCACGGAAATTCCTGCTGCCTTTGCAGCAGCAACGTCGACGACGTTGTAACCGGTTGCAAGGACGCCGACAAACTTCAGGTTGGGGCACTTTGCAATGATAGCTTCGTTTACAGGAGTCTTGTTGGTGAACACATAGGCTGCGTCCCCGATCCTCTCTGCAATGATATCATTGGCAATCGGTGTTCTGTCGTAGACAGTGAGTTCGCCCAGTGCTTCAAGAGCTTCCCAGCTCAGGTCGCCCGGGTTGAGGGTGTATCCGTCAAGTACTACAATTTTCATAATTCTTGTCTCCTTAGAGTCTTCTTTATTCAATGTGAGGGAAAGTGATACATTATCTATCGGCAACGGTACTGTAGCATGTTGTCAGAGCTAACTCAAGAAGCGAAATGAAAAATTTTTCAAAAAAAGTAAAAAAAATTTGAAATATGGTGTACAATCAGTTGAAGTTATGCAGGAGGGTAGATGTTTTGGACAATTCACTTATTTTTTTAACAAGAATAAACCATCATTATCATATACTCAGTAATGCTGAGAAGAAAATTGCAGATCATATACTAGAGAAGCATGCAGAGCTTGGTGATTTTACCTCTCAATCACTGGCTCTGATTACAGGGACCAGTCCTGCTACAGTAGTCAGGTTCTGTAGATCTATTGGATTTAAAAGTTTTGTTGAATTTAAAATGTATCTAAAACATGAGTTGATCAGTCCAACTGCCAACTGGTATGAGGTGAAAAGCGACGAATCGATAGCGATGATCAAACAGAAATCTTTCAGTTTTAATAAGAACAGTATGGATGAAACCCTTGCAGTGATTGATGATAGGGAGTTGGAAAGGGCTGTTGATTTTATAAATAATGCGAATGAAGTTATCATTATAGGGGAGGGTGGATCAGGTTCCTCTGCGCGTGCGGCCTATGACTCATTTTTACAGATAGGAATCCCTTGCACTATGATTGATGATCCGTTTTTTCAGATTCTTGCAATTTCAAAAATGCAACCCGGAGGGAAAGGTGTTGTATGTGGATTCAGTCATAGCGGAATGAGCCGAAATGTGTATGAAAGTATTAAATTTGCACACGAGATGAATATCAATACCATAGGTTTTATAGGGATAACAGGCGCGCCTTTGAGTAAATTCCTTGATATTATACTACTAACCGGCGTCTCAAACCATCCTTATTTCAGTGATACTCTTTCTGCTAGAATCTGTGAGCTAAATGTGGTCTCAACTATTCATGCTGTGTTGTCGATTAGAAGAAAGGAAGAATTGGGAGACTTCAGAGAAGATATTGATAAACTTCTAAGTATTAAACGAGTGAAAAGATAGCGATTAGTTAGATATAAACAAACCATTGCCTATTACACGACCCCAGTCTCTTTTTAGACTGGGGCTTTTATTTATGCTCGATATAATTTAACGATCAAGAAAATATAAGTAATTAATATATGGAATAGTTTTAAAAATTAGGCCTCGAAAATTATGAAAATAAAAGTTGACAACTGAAATGAAGTCTCATAGGATATAAAATATATTTCGAAAAATGAATGAAAAAATGGAAAATTTTTCATTATTTTAATTCTTACTGTATCGTGTGCTAATTTGAAGAGGAAAAGGATTCAAGATGAAAACGATTCTTTCGACATCAGGAATAACAAAGGTCTTTGGTGGTATTCATGCTCTCAAAGGTGTTGACTTTGAACTTCAGACTGGGGAAGTTCATGCACTTCTTGGAGAGAATGGAGCAGGTAAAAGTACTTTGATTAAAGTATTGTCAGGAGCTCATGCTCCTAACAGCGGTCATATTACTGTTGATGGTGTTCAATATTCTCAATATTCTCCCGATCAGGCAATGGAATTAGGTATTTCCACGATTTACCAGGAAACAAGTTTGTTCCCGGATCTTTCAGTTGCTGAAAATTTATTCGCTGGCAAGCTTATTCAGAATAAATGGGCTCTAGACTGGAAAGAGATGATTCGAAAATCTGATGAAATTTTCTCTACCCTAGGTGTTCATATCCCGGCGACAGAGCGTCTTGGGAATCTTGGAAAGGCCTCAGCCCAATTGGTTGAAATTGCGAAGGCTCTTACCTATAACGCAAAAATTTTAATCATGGATGAACCTACGGCCGCTCTGTCTGCGGGAGATACACAGAGATTGTTTGATATAATCAGGAAACTCAAAGCAGATGGAACTGCTATAATTTTCATTTCCCACCATCTTGAGGAAGTAATGGAAATAGCTGATCGAGCTACGATTTTCAGAGATGGTGAGATGGTTGGAACTGCACTAATAGAAGATGTCGATGCAAAGTGGATTGTAAACAAAATGGTTGGCAAAGAATTCTCCCAGTCTAAACTCAGATCTTATAGAGAACCGGGGAAAGATCTTTTAAACGTTAACAATCTTAGCAGAGGTAAATTTTATCGTGATGTGAATCTTACTCTTCGAGAGGGGGAAGTATTAGGAATCGCAGGACTTGTGGGGGCAGGAAAGACGGAACTTCTAAGATCTATTTTTGGTATTGATCCAATTGATTCAGGAGAGATTCAATATAGGAATGAACGTCTTCCAAAGAGCACCTTTGGAATTATAAAAAAAGGCATAGGACTCATTCCAGAGGATAGAGGAAAAGAGGGACTCCTCCTTCAGTTGTCCTCTTCTCTCAACCTCTCCATGACGACGTTCAGGAAAGATGCAAAATTAGGAATCATAGACAAGTCGAAAGAATTGGGAATCGCAAAAGAAATGTTCGATGCTCTAAATATCCATCCTTCCGGAATGTATAACATGATTGCTAAAAACTTTTCTGGAGGAAATCAGCAGAAAATAGTTTTAGGCAAATGGCTGGCCGGTAATCCAGCTGTCCTTATGCTGGACGATCCTACGCAGGGTGTAGATGTGCATGCTAAATTCGAAATTCATAAATTAATAGACAATGTCGTTAATAAAGGAATGGGTGTAATTCTTGTTTCTTCTGATTTTCAGGAACTGGTAGATCTTTCAGACCGGGTTATGGTCATGAGAAGCGGGCGATTTGTTGCAGAACTCGATAAGGGTTGTGAAGTTTCGGATATCATCGACCATGTCAGTGGTCAGGGGAAGGAGTGATTAAGCTATGGTCGTTAGCAGAAAAAGTGAAATATCATTAGGAGTGATTCTTCTCGTTTTAATTCTTCTTCCAACAATTAAAGACAGTTCTTTCTTGTCCATAGATAATCTGAAAGACGTGGCGATTAATTCATCGTATGTCTTTATTTCCGCTATCGGGATGATGCTCATCATTTTAAGTGGTGATATAGATGTTTCGGTAGGTGCTATTCTTGCAATAGCCGGAGCGGTGGCAGGTACACTTGCAAAAGCTGGATACCCGATACCAGTCATTATGTTAGCCGCAGTGCTTACCGGTATGGTGCTTGGGTTTATAAACGGTCTACTTGTTACCGGATTTCGCATTCAGGCAATTATTGCAACACTTGGAACTATGAGTATATTCCGAGGCATGTTTATCATTATTACAAAGGGGAAATGGGTGACAACCCTGCCTGACAATATCCTGAGTTTCGGGAGAGGTAGCTTTATCGGTATACCGATACCCATTCTCATGGCGATTGTGATTTTTATCATATCCAGTTTCTTTCTAACCTACACGAAGAAAGGGCGACATATTTATTGTATTGGGTCGAATTCCGAGGCTGCACGTCTGGCAGGGATTCACGTTGCTAAAACGAGGTTGCTGGTATTCATTCTAAACGGGGCTTTGCTGGGTTTCTCATCCCTCATATTTATTGGAAGGTATGGCAGTATCCAGTCTAATACTGGGATAGGGTTTGAAATGGTAGTGATTTCCGCAGTGATCGTTGGTGGTGCCAGTATTATGGGAGGAGCTGGAACGGTAGTGGGAACTCTTGCTGGTTCTATTCTTATAACAATTATCAGTACGGTTCTGATCTTCTTTAATATCAGCGCTTTCTGGGAACAGGCAGTGCAGGGTGCCTTCATCCTTTTTGCGGTCCTGTATTATACCGTCATCGCTTCAAAACCTAAAAAAGTACGGTCATAAGGGGATTTTATCATGAAGCTTAATTCTATAAATTCAACGGCTAAATATAACATAATCATGCTCTTCGTTCTTGTGATTGTTATTATGATTATGTCTAATATTTCACCCTATTTCTTCTCCTTTCGGAATCTCCTAGATTCCACTAGGCTAGGATCTGAAATAGGAATAGTCGCACTCGGGATGTCCCTTGTGATTCTGCTCGGCGGAATAGATCTTTCTGTGGGGTCTATGTTTGCACTATCTTCGATTGTTTTCGGATACTTATTCTCATTGAATTTTTCATTCCTTCCCGCTGCTCTAATCACAATTCTGGTTGGTTCGTTGCTTGGTGCTGTTAATGGCTATGCAGTAAGTAAATTCGGACTTCCAGCTTTCCTCGTGACGTTAAGCACTATGGGTGTGTATAGAGGGCTTTCTATCGGATTTTCTAAGGGGAATGCATATCCTGTGCCGGAATATCTTAACCAGGCAATTGGTGAAAAATCTCTGATCGGTATTCCACTGCAGTTTATTATCTTCCTTCTTGGTGTCGGCATTCTTGTGTTCCTTTTCAGAAGAACCACCATGGGAAGAATGTTCCTTGTGACTGGAAACAATGAAGTATCAGCCAAATTTTCAGGAGTCAACGTTCAAACTGTTAAAACCTTGATCTATACACTATCAGGTTTATTCAGTTCTGTGGCCGCAATTTTATTCTGTTCCAGGGTCATCAGTGCCAAAGCCGATTATGGTAAAGGATATGAACTGGATGCAATAACGATAGTGGTATTAGGTGGAGCTACTTTGCAGGGTGGGAAGATAAACCCATTGGGGACACTTCTTGGAATGCTTGTGATTATTTTAACACGACGTGGCTTAACCATGGCCCTGATACCAGCGGAGGTTCAGACCGTTCTTATCGGTACAATACTGATCGTTGCTGTTGTCGCAAACAGTGATATTGGAAAAACATGGTTCAAAAAGAAAAAATAATGCGCATGTAATGCGTGGAAAATAAAGTTTTTTTTAGACGACAAGGAGGTCTGTCATGTCAAGAAAGGTTAAGGTATTTGTGTTGATCGTAATGCTGGTAGCCACTGTGATGGTGAATGCTTTTGCGAACGGAACTCAGGAGGCGGCTTCAGAGAAGTATCGTATCGTAGTTATGCCGAAACTCGTTGGTATTGATTATTACAATGCAGTAAAGGAAGGCGTTGACCAGGCAGCGAGTGAACTGCCCGATGCGGAAATTATCTGGATGGGACCGACCGAAGCTCAGGTCGAAAAGCAGATCGAGATGCTGGAGAATATTATTGTAACGAAACCGGATGCTATCTGTGTAGCGTCGAATGATAATGCGGCAATTGTTCCAGTTCTTAAAAAGGCAAAGAGTGAAGGTATTGCAGTGTTGAGCTGGGATGGAGATGCAGATTATAGAGATTTCTTCATCAACCTCGTAGATTATGATGAGTTCGGTGCTGGTCTGGTCGATGCCATGGTAAATGAAGTCGGGTCTGAGGGTGATATCGCTATCATCACAACAACTTTCACAGCACCTAACCAGGTTCTCTGGATCGAGGGTGTTGAAAAGCAGATTGCAGCGAAATATCCGAAGCTCAACATCGTTGATGTAAGACCTGCCGGCGAAAGTACGGAACAGGCTTATAAGATTACACAGGATTACCTTAAAAGCATGCCGAATCTGAAGGGACTCATCGTTCTTGGTGTTCCCAACGTGCCGGGCGCAGTGAATGCAGTGAAAGATGCTGGTAAAGTTGGTCAGGTTGCAGTAGTCGGTAATGCTACACCAAACGTGATGCGTCCTTATCTTAAAGAGGGAAGCGTTAAGTCAGTACTTCTCTGGGATGCTCCTGCACATGGGTACCTGACAGTATATTCTGCATACCGAATTATCACAGAGGGACTTTCTGTTGGTAAGGAGTATGATGCTGGTTCAATGGGTCCCTACAATCCAAAGGCCGATGATATCAGTATGCAGGTTTCACTTCCTGTCATGACTTTTACCAAGGACAATGTTGATAATTTCAATTTCTAAAGACTTGAAACGTTTCGTGGGGCATTTCCGGATAGATTATTCGGTGAATGCCCCACTCATTTTTTTATGGTTAAAAGGAAAATATTAAAATGACTGATATGAAAATGTATATTTTAGATTTGGGAAGAATGCACATGGATAAATCCCTTCTTATCGGAGGCATTACTTTAGCCACGGTGGATGAACCAAATAAACCTGCAATCTGGGAAAAATTCCCTGTAACTGCATTTTTATTTGATCATCCCGAGGGAAAGATCCTATTTGATGCAGGATGTCATCTGAATGCCATGGGACCGGAAGGTCACTGGTCTGAACACCAGCAGAAGCATTTTCCTTATTCAGGTACCGAGGAAGATAATCTGCTCAACAAATTGAAGGAAATTGGTGTGAGTCCCGAAGAAATAACTCACGTAGTGATTTCTCATATGCACAACGATCATGCCGGTTGTATTGCATCATTTCCAAATGCCCAGTTCTATGTTCATGAAGATGAGTTCGCAGCAGCAATGGAAGCCTATAGTACAAAGAACTATAACTGTTCTTTTGTGATTAAGGATATTGATACCTGGATCAATAAGAAAATTGACTGGAGATTTGTAAGAAGAGATCAGGATAATCTGCCTATTGCGAAAGGTATTACTCTGATGAACCTCGGTTCAGGGCACTCATATGGCATGTTGGGAATACACGCGATGTTAAAAAACACGGGCAGTGTAATACTGGTATCTGATGCAATCTATAGGACTGAAAATTTCTATCCGGAATTCAAACCCACAGGAATCATGCACGATAGTGTGGGAGCAAAAAGAACTGTACAACGTATTTATTGGATGTTCAAAGAATACGGTTCTCTTGTTTGTTTCGGTCATGATCTTAATCAGTTGGAAACTTTAAAAACTTCACCTGATTATTACTATGATTGATTGTTCTATTTAATAGCAATCATGTAACCGAAGTAATGCATTTCGATAGTTTGTAAAAATAAGATTTTAGTACAATAAAAATGAAATTGTGTTTCCGATAATTCTTCCAACATGTATGGCTTATGACCTATTAGCATCTAAAATTAATATTATTATTAATTATTTTTACAGTAATGAATAAAGAATGCTGAAGGTTAAAGATATGGAATAAATATATTTATTGGCGAATAAAGATTAAAGGGTATTTAAATAAAGTTACGAAATATTTTTCAAATAAATTAAAAAATTATGAAAAATTTTTCTTGACAGATGAAAAAACTGCCCTTACAGTTATACACAGATTCGATGGCACGGATGGTGATCGGAAGAATCTATCGGCACAAAGTTTAAAAGAGGTATAAACAAGTGGAACGTGATGAATTAGTGCAGTTCCTTAAGGGAAAGGCAAAAGAATTACGAAAGACAGCCCTGACTATGATCTACACAGCACAGTCTGGACACCCGGGCGGGTCATTTTCAGCAGCAGAGATTATGGCATCTCTCTATTTCTCAGAGATGAATGTGGATCCCACCGATCCCAAGAAAGCAGACAGAGACAGATTCGTTCTCTCCAAAGGACATGTCTGCCCGATTCTCTACTCTTCACTCATCCTTAAGGGATACATGGACAAGAGCGAGATCTACAACCTGAGAAAGTACGGTTCAATCCTTCAGGGTCACCCCGACATGAAGAAGACTCCCGGAGTCGATATTTCAACCGGTTCACTTGGACAGGGTATCTCAACTGCCGTCGGTATGGCTATCGGTCTCAAGAGAGACAACTCTCCTGCAAGAGTCTTCACCCTCGTAGGTGACGGTGAAAGCCAGGAAGGGCAGGTCTGGGAAGCAGTTGAAGCTGCAGCAAAATACGAGCTCGGCAACCTTGTGATCTTCCTCGACAAGAACAGAATTCAGAACGACGGTTTCTGTGAAGAGATCATGCCTGTACAGGATATCGAAGGCAAGTTCAAGGCATTCGGCTGTGATACCTATAATATCAACGGACATAATGTCGCTGAGATCCTCGATGCTCTTGATGATATCAGAAAGAAGAAGGCTGACAAGCCTCAGGTCATCGTTGCCAACACCACCAAGGGTAAAGGCGTTTCCTACATGGAAGACGTTCCCATCTGGCACGGACAGGCTCCCAATGAAGAGCTGTTCAACCAGGCAATGAAGGAAATTGAAGAAGGGGATATCAAATGAAAGCATTAAGAGAATCTTTTGGTGATGAAATTCTTGAACTCGTAAAGGAGTTCCCTCAGCTCTACGTCATCGATGCTGACATCGGTAAGTCCTGTAAGACTGTCCCCTTCAAGGAACAGTACCCTGCAAACCACGTAAACGTAGGTATTGCAGAGCAGAACGCAGCAGGCGTTGCAGCCGGTCTCGCCACACTCGGCAAGATCCCCATCGTTTCAACCTACGCTGTATTCGGTTCACTCAGAATGATCGAGCAGATCAGACAGGAAGCATGCTACCCCAACCTGAACGTGAAAGTCATGTGTTCACACGGCGGATTCACTCCCGCAAACGACGGTGCCTCCCACCAGTCGATCGAAGACCTCGGCGTGATGAGAACACTTCCGAACATGACTGTCATTGCTCCTGCTGACTACTATTCGGCAAGAAAGCTCATCAGAGCAGCTGTAGAGATGTACGGACCGGTCTACATGAGATTTACCCGTGACCCCATCCCGTATGTATATGATGAGTCTGTCGAGCTTACCATCGGTAAGGCGAACACCATCGTCGAAGGTGATGACATTGCCATCCTCGCATCCGGTGACATCATGAGCTTCGCTCTCGAAGCAGTGAAGCAGCTGGCAGCAGAAGGTATCAAGGCTCGCCTTGTTGACTTCCACACCATCAAGCCCCTTGATGAGGAAGCTGTCAAAGACGCAATCGACACCTGCGGAAATATCATCACTGTTGAAGACCACAGTATCATCAATGGCCTCGGCAGCGCAGTTGCCGAAGTGATCGCAGAGTACGGAAAGGGCAAGCTTTTCAGAATGGGTGTGAGAGACCGCTTCGGTGAATCAGGTCCTTACGAAGAACTGCTCAAGGCAAACGGCGTGAGCGTTGCTCATATCGTCGATCAGGCTAAAAAGATGATGGAGGCCAAATAATGAATTTCGATAATAGAGTTGTTATTGTAACAGGCGCCGGTTCCGAAAGGGGAATCGGCCGCGAGACAGCGAACTACTTCGCTACTCTGGGTGCAACAGTTGTCATTGCAGACATGAACCTTGAAGGTGCAGAAGCTGCTGCAAAGGCTATCGAAGTAGACGGTGGAAAGGCTTTCGCAGTCTCTCTGAACGTCACTGATCCCGAATCAGTCAAGGCTATGGTCGAGGCAGTCGATGCAAAGTACGGCAGAATCGATGTCCTGGTGAACAACGCAGGTATCACACAGCCGATCACCACCGCTGACATGACCCTCGCTGACTTCAACAGAATCATCGCAGTCAACCTCAACGGTACATTCCTCTGCTCACAGGCAGTCGTGCCCGTGATGGCAAGAAACAACTACGGAAGAATCGTCAGTCTTTCATCTGTTTCAGGCAAGAGAGGTGGCGGCGTCTACGGCGGTTCACACTACTCGGCAGCCAAAGCCGGTATCCTCGGCTTCTCCAAGGCACTTGCACGTGAAGTTGTCGAGCAGGGAATCACTGTCAACTCAGTCTGTCCCGGTCTTATCGCAACTGATATCCGCAAAGGACTTTCAGATGAGAAGGAACGTGCGATCTGGGAGACCATCCCGATGAAGCGCCCCGGAACAACAAAAGAGATCGCCTTCACTGTCGCATTCCTTGCTTCAGAAGAGGCTGGTTACATCACCGGTGAAGATATCGACATCAACGGTGGATCACACATGGATTAATTCCTCCATCGGAGGAATGTGCTTGATTCCGCCTTCGGGCGGAAGTGATTAATCCCGCCTGATGGCGGAATTAATATGGAATATATTATTCAAAAAAATAAAAAAAATTTTGACAAATATATTCAACGATGTTAAAGTTCTTAACATCACAATATCGGTTGAAACGTGAAAGAATTTCACGAGAAACATGAATACAACCCCAGAAGGGGAAAAAAGGAGAAAAGTATGAAAAAACTTATCGTCGTATTACTCACATTGATTCTGGCTTCCAGTTTCGTTTTTGCTCAGGGTGAGGGAGAAGCTGCTGAAAAGAACGTGACTCTCAAACTCGGTTATGGTGCTCCCACAACCAACCCCCGTCACATTGCTGCTGAACAGTTCGCTGAATGGGTGAACGAACAGAGCGGCGGATCAATCACAATTGACCTCTATCCTGCAGAAATGCTCGGAACTGACAGACAGATGGGTGAAGCTGTTTCAATGGGTACTCTTGACATGTCAATCAACGCTCACGGTGTTATTGCTTCATATGAACCCAAGCTCGCTGCTCTCGAACTTCCGTTCCTCTTCAGCTCACCTGAGAAGGTTGACCTCGTTCTTGACGGACCTATCGGTGCTGAACTTGCCGCTGATCTTCCTGCACAGGGAATCAGAGTTCTCGCTTACTGGGAAAACGGTCTCAGACAGATCTCTAACCCTACGATAAACAGAAAAGTAGAACCATAATCTCGTAGAATTCTATAAATCATCAAATTTCTGCATTTCTCATGCATTTTTCCAGTTCCTCTTGCGTCTTGATCTGTTCTGCTGTACTATATATATGGTTCTACTTAGTACCATATCTTACGTGCGGCAGGTAATAGGTTATGGCATTCATCAAAGTGCAGAAACTGGTTGTCAATGAGGACGGTAGCGTTCGTTCCGGCAGCGCTTCAATCATGACTACTGAATATGACAGTTCCTACAAGGGAAATTCCCGTCACACTACTCGAGAAAAGCTCGGAAAGGTTATTTCAATCAGTTTAGACAGGAAAAAAGGGGTATTCCTTTCCCCGACTCGTGGTCTCGTTGCCTATGATTCGATAGCTGATTCCTTTGAGAGTGTTGAACGGGATGATCCAAGGATAGATGCTATGAAACTCTTCAGAGAACCTGAGATCCATACCGTGTTCGGTGATGTCTACCTCTTTCTCTCCGTTTGTGAAAAATCAGGTCTTCTTGCCGTACTGAGATCTTCTTTTCCACAAGATAAGGAGTATGAACGGGTTCTCACCCATCTGCTTCACTCAGTTCTGAAGGACGGATCAAGAATATCCTGTGATGATTTCATTGGGAAATCATTCGCTTCTTACCTCTTCGAGAACATTCCTTTAGGATCCCTTGGAAGCGATACAATCTACTTTTCCTTCATGGGAGAGGATGCAAGCAGGATAGCCTTTTTCAAGGCCTTCGTAACTCAGATGAGGAAGAAAGATCCTGAGTTCGGAACAGGTTGCTATGTGGACTCTACTCCTCTGCCGAACGCCATACGCGACAATCCATTCAATGCACTGTGCAGTCACGGGATTACCTCCACCTCCATACAGACAAGGCTTGTACTTGTACTCGATGAAAAGACCGGACTTCCTGTCTGGTATTCGGTGATCCCGGGAAATCTTCTCGACCTGAGCACTCTTCGTTCAACGATGTCCGACGTCGCAGAGAGCCTTGACATCTGCATCAGCAACTTCGTCCTTGATGCAGGGTATGCCAGTAAAGAGCTTATTGAGTCCTTTCATAGCGGGAATGAACAGGGAAAGACTATTACTGTCCGTATGCCTGCAAAGAAGGGCTACCCGCACAAAACACTCTATCATCAGGTAAAAAATTTGATGAGCAATGCCAAGTATGAGTTCATCAGGCAGGGACATACCTATTTCGGCAAACATATTGAGACTGAGGTTTTTGGGTTCAAAATGCATGCTTACGTGTATGTAGATAAGGACAATGCCCTCGAAGGAAGCAGGAACTATCGCCTGAAACATTCAGTGGAATACGAGAAGATGACCGATAAGGAGAAAAACTGGTATGCGGTACGTTTCGGCTTCTTTATCTTACTCTCCACTGAACTCAAGGAAGCTGATGAAAAACTTGATGACTATTTCGGCAGGACACGTATCGAGAACGTGTTCAAGACCAGCAAGGAATACCTGGATCTTCTCCCATTGTCAAAGTGGTCGGATCTTACCGTCAGGGGCAAGCTGCTTTCCGATATCATCGCTACTATTGCGCTGCTTCAGTTGAGAAGTAGACTCTCTGGACCGGGAATCTCTACGAACAAGCTCATCGGGAAAACCCAATCGTTGATGTGCATGAAGAAACGGGATGGGACCATACTTGTCGAGGTCCCGAACAAACAATCCAAAGAGTTCTACCAGAAGTTGAAAGTGAAGGTTCCCGCTTCACTGGACCTCAAGAAGTATAAATCCGAGAACCTGAAACTAAAGACCTGAAGATCTTGAGACTGCTCAGATTTATGGTTCTACTTTTTGGTTTATCGTAGGCTAACTCTGTCCGCCCGATCGAACAGCCTGCTGACCTCAAGGGGATCAAAATCAGAACTCCTGAAAACAAGATGACTCTTGATATCTTCAGAGCACTCGGCGCAAGCCCCGCTCCCCTTGCTTTCTCAGAACTCTACATGGCACTTTCACAGGGTGTATTTGATGCTCAGGAAAACCCGATCACCAACATCCACGCTGCTAAGTTCGATGAAGTTCAGGCTTACATCTCAATCACCAACCACAAGTACGAAAGCTGCCCGCTCATCATCAGCGAAGACGTATGGCAGACTCTCTCAGCTGACCAGCAGGACATCCTTGCAGAAGGTGCTGTGAAGTTCGCTGCTGTCCACAGAGATCTCGTTCGTTCAAACGAAGCTAACCTCCTTGCTGACCTCGAAGCTAAGGGCATGAAGGTAAGCCGCCCTGACACGAGCGCTTTCCAGGCTGCAACTGCAAGCGTCTACGAAAAATGGGCTGACACACTTGGTCAGGACCTCATCGATCGTATCGTTGCTGCAACCAAATAAGCTGATCGTTTAGAAATGGTGTATGTGCTCCGTGCTGGATTCCGGTGCGGAGCACTGCTTAAATAATCGGTATTGTAAAAGTATTTTATTATAGTACAATGGTTTTTGGGTGATGATTCTCCCCTTGAGATATTGATCACTCAGGTAAAACAAATTCTGTCAGAGCCTTTGCTGCCGGGCAGATCAATTTGAAGTGAAGCATATGACGAATGGTTGTGTGCTGTCGGAGTATTTGTATGGTTAAATTTTTCCATTCGCTGAATTCGGTAATCCAGAAAGTGATTGAATACTTGGCGTTTGTTCTGATTGTGTTTCTCACAATCGGTACCATTACGGGAGTTATCTATCGCTATGTGTTTCAGAGTCCGATTGTATGGATGTACGAAGTAGTCGTCATCATCTTTGCATGGACAGTGTTTGCAGGAGTCTATCTTGCTTTTGCAAAGGACGAACATATTAAACTTACGTTCATGCTGAATTCTCTTCACAAGGGTAAGCGTGCCGCATTGGAAATTGTCATTGAAGTGATTACTTTGATTTTCCTGGTGCTGGTGATCTATTACGGTCTTAAAATCACCGGCAGAACAATGCGACAGATCTACAACACGATTCCCGTTCCTATCGGCGTGTTCTATGCATCCTTCCCCTTCATGGCATTTCCGATGATCATTGCTGTGATCGACCGCATCATGGTTATTGCGACTTCGGACAAAACCAAAGATCTTGAAATCCACGAGGTGCATGTATGACAGGTGCAGTATTATTTATAGTTTTTGCAATCATGATGGCAATCGGTGTTCCCATTGCAATCTCCCTGGGACTGAGTACGATCGTTGCCATTGCTATAAGCGGTGATTATGCAATCCTTTCCGCTGTACACAGAATGTCTTCAGGTGTTGACTCGTATATCCTGATGTCGATCCCGTTCTTCATTCTTGCCGGTCAGCTGATGAATACCGGGGGGATCTCAAGAAAGATCTTCGCTTTCGCAACAGCGCTTGTAGGACGCATCCCTGGTGGACTCGGTCACTCCAATATCGTGGCCAGTATCATCTTCTCGGGCATGTCCGGTTCAGCTGTAGCTGATGCAGGCGGTCTCGGTCAGGTTGAGATGCAGGCCATGACTGAAGCAGGGTACGATGCAGAGTTCAGTGCTGCCGTTACAACCGCTTCAGCAACCATCGGTCCGATCATCCCTCCGAGCATCCCGATGATCGTCTACGGAGCTGCAGCGGAAGTATCAGTCGGTGCCCTCTTCATGGGTGGATTCATTCCCGGCGTACTCCTCGGACTCGCTTCCATGGTTATCGTCTACATTCTCTCAGTGAAGAGAAACTATCCCCGTGCAGACAAGTTCAGCCTCAAGCTGGTGCTGAAGACTTTCAAGGAATCGTTCCTTTCCCTGATGACTCCGGTCATCATCATCGGCGGTATCCTCGGCGGTATCTTCACTCCGACCGAAGCAGCTGTTGTTGCGGCAGTCTACTCTTTCATCCTCGGTGTGTTTGTCTACCGTGAGATTAAGTTCACTGACCTTAAAAACATCCTGATCAGCACTGTCATCACCTCTGCCTCGGTTATCTTCATCATTGCAGGTGCAACTGCGTTCTCATGGCTGATCGCTATGGAAGGCATCCCCCAGAGCGTGTCTGAAACACTGCTTTCAATCACAACGAACAAGTGGCTCATCCTGCTTCTGCTGAATATTGTCTTCCTTATTCTCGGTATGTTCATGGAAAGTCTTTCAATCCTTCTGATCACCGTTCCCTTCCTGATGCCGATCTTCGGTGCAACAGGAATCAGTCCGGTTCACTTCGGGGTTGTTCTGGTTCTCAACCTGATGATCGGTCTCTCGACTCCTCCGGTCGGCATGTCCCTGTTCGTTACAAGTAAGATCGCGAACGTTTCACTTGAGAAGCTCTATAAGGAAATTATTCCTTTCCTTATTCCTCTCATTCTCGTTCTTCTTATCATTACCTATATACCTGCAACAGTCATGTGGCTGCCGCACGTGTTCTTCGGGTATTGATATTGAACACCTGCAGGGAATGAAGCTCGTTCCCTGCAAAGATGAGGTTTTGCCTGATCATTGTACTGGACTGCACCCTGATGTCTGTTTCCTGACGGCATAGCGGTGCAGTTCATCTTTTTATATACTGAAAAATATATTCATAAAAATATGATAAAACTTGACAATAATATTCATGCGTGATACTTTTTGTTTAGAAGGTAAAGAGATGAATGAATCTGTCAAAAAAATTCCATCCTGTGTTACGATGCTGCAGAGCCTGATGCCCAAGCTCTCAGACACGAAGAAAGTAGCAGGGCAATACATCATCGACCATTACCTCGAAATAGAGAATCTGAATATCACGGAACTCGCAGAAGTCTCCGGTACGAGTCTCTCAACCATCGTTCGTCTTACCAAGGATCTCGGTTTCAAGAAGTACCAGGACTTCAAGTTGAATCTGGTCAGGGAAATTGAGAATCCTGTCGGTTTCTTCCATGAAGCACTGAAACGTGATGACACCCTGGAAACCATCAAAGAGAAAGTATTCAAAAGTAATTCAGAAGCTATTTTGAGCACCTTGAAGAGTATTTCCGAAGAAGAGTTTGAAAAAGCTGTCGAACTCCTCGCGAATGCGAAGCGAATCGAGTTCTACGGGTTCGGAGGATCGGCCGCTGTCGCTCTTGATGCCTCTCACAAGTTCCTGAAGATCGGGGTAAAGTGTCAGGCGCTGAATGACAATGACCTTCAGGCTATGTCCGCTTCTCTATTATCTGAAGGGGATGTCGTTGTTGCGATCACCCACACGGGAAGGAACAAGGCGCTCCTCTATAACCTGAAACTTGCACGTGAAGCCGGGGCCTCAGTCATTGTGATCACGAATTTCGGGTCATCTCCTGTGCTCAAGCATGCAGATGTCACGCTCTTCACCACCGCCCAGGAGACTGCGTTTAAAAGCGATGCCCTCTCCTCAAGAATTGCTGAACTCACCATTATTGATGCGCTCTATGTAAGTATCGCATTCGACCGATATGAGGAGTCGAATAAGAATATCGGCATTACACGAAATGCTACGATTGGAAAGAAGAAATAAACAGAATCCTGTAGAAATCAGGAGAGTTGGAAATTCCCGGTACTGATTGATTCGGGAATCAAGAGAAAGAAGAAATTATCAGAAAGAATATGGAGAAAAGAAAAATGAAAGCATTAGTATTACGCAAAGCCAATGATTTTTCAGTAGAAGAAGTGTCAATGCCCGAGATCACCGACGGTGAGATCCTCCTCAAGGTCGATTCCTGTGCAATCTGCGGGACAGACGGCAGAATCCTTACCGGAAAGAAGACGAAGGGTGTCAGATACCCTTCCACCATCGGTCACGAATTCTCCGGGACCATTGTTGAGACCCGTAATGACGATGCCTCTTTCTCTGTCGGTGACAGGGTTGGGGTTGCTCCGGTCATTCCCTGTTTCAAGTGTCATTCCTGTATGACAGGGAACGAGAACGCATGTCTGAACAGGACTGCCATGGGGTATGAATTCGAAGGCGGTTTCGCCGAGTATGTGAAGATTCCCGAAACTCTCGTGAAGGCCGGTAACCTTTTTCACATACCTGAAGAGCTATCGATGCAGCAGGCTGCCCTTGTTGAGCCGCTTGCATGCTGTATCAATGGCCAGCGAAAGGCGGCAGTTTCCTTCGGAAAGACTGTCCTGATCATCGGTGCAGGTCCTATCGGTCTCCTCCATGTAAAACTTTCCAAAGCCGCAGGCGCTTCACTCATCATCGTGAACGAGCCGAATGATTTCAGAAGAGGCAAGGCAGCTGAATTCGGAGCAGATTACGCTGTTTCCCTTGATACCGATCAGCTTGATGCTCTGGTGAAGGAAAAGACGGGCGGAGTCGGAATCGACTGCGCAATCATGGCTATCGGGATTCCCTCTCTTGTGAACCCTGTCATGAAGATGGTTGCAAAGGGTGGTACCTTCAACCTCTTCGCAGGTTTCACCGGTACCGGAGAGGCAACCATCGAAGCGAATATCATCCACTACCAGGAAATCAATGTGAACGGCACTTCAGCCTACACGAGAAAAGACTACAAGACTGCCATGGAATCTCTCATTTCAGGAAGAGTCGATGTGAGCGGACTTATCACACACCAGTTCGCCCTCGAAGATTTCGCTGAAGCCTATGAGGTTTCCACGAAGGGTGAAGGTCTGAAGGTTCTTCTGAGACCCCAGGGCGTGACAGGCTGAAACAGCCTTTCATCAGAGATCAGAGGGTACGATACGTGAATGAATATCTGTTAGGATGGGACCTCGGGACCAGCAGCCTCAAGGCGGTGCTCATTGACACCTGCGGGAAGGTTGCAGGCAGTGTCCAGAGGAAGGTGAGAAATCTGCACCCGTTTTCGGGTGCAGCCGAACTCGATTCCAAAGAAGTATGGAAAGATCTCGTTTCAGCAACCGGTGAGCTCCTTGAGCAAACCGGTGTCTCTCCTGCATCCGTCCTCTCTATCGGTATTTCCACCCTCTGTCCCGGCCTCGTCCTTTTTGATGCCTCGAATCACATGCTGTACCCTCCTGTCATTGTTATCGATTCACGGTCACAGGCGGAAGCTGATGAACTCAATGCACAACTCGGTCCACAGCGTTTCTTCGAGACCGGTGGAAACAGAATCATCACGGGAGGGAACACCCTTCCTCTCCTTCTCTGGTTCAGAAACAATAAACCCGAGCTGTATCAGAAGGTGGAGAAGATAGGATACCTTTCCACCTGGATCGGTATGGAACTGACAGGTGAAATGGCTCTTGATTATTCGTGTGCCTCGTTTTCAGGACTCTTTGATCTGAGAATCACACGGACCTGGAACCAGGAGCTGCTTGATGCAGTCTCGATTCCCGAATCGATTCTTCCCGATCTTGCAGTAGGCTCACAGAGGCTGGGAGGACTGAACACCAGCGACCTTCTCGCTCTCGGACTGCGACAGGGGATTCCCGTCTCCGTCGGCGGTGCCGATACCGCCTGTGCCGCTCTTGCCATGGGAGTATTTGAAGACTCTCAGCAGTTTCTCTCACTGGGTACTTCCGGAGTTCTCTGTTCAGCTTCCTCTTCCGGACGTTTTGATGACAGGAACATGAACAGGTGCCACGTCACAGGAGATACCTGGCTGATGAACGGGGTGATGTCCTCTGTCGGTCTTGCCATGTCCTGGATACAGTCGATTCTGTTCACTGAAGAGGATGTGAAAGCGCATTGCTCGCAGTTGTACCGTCAGATGGATATTGCGGCACAGAATGAGCAGCCGGGAGCAGGAGGAACGATCTTCCTTCCCTATCTTTCAGGGGAGAGGACTCCCGTCTGGGATGCATCTGCTCAGGGTGTGCTCTTCGGACTTACCAAGGACACCTCCCGTTCCCAGATTATCAGGGCGGTACTTGAAAGTACGGGGTATGGAATCACCCAGATACTGGAGATTGCAGAAGCTCTCACCGGGCCTGTCGATGATATCCCGGTGATCGGGGGCGGCGCCTCCAGTCCTGTGTGGCTCCAGATCATCTCAGATATTACCGGAAAAAGACTCTATTCAGTCAATGTTCCCGATATCGCGGGAGTGGGAGCCGCTCTTCTCGGAGGTATCGCTGCAGGTATATATCGTGACGGGAGAGAAGCCTCTTCCAAAGTGGACAAGAAAGCAGTGAATTCCTTTGTCCCTGATTCCCGTTATAAGGAACTGTATGCGAAAGCCTTCTCCCGCTACTCCTCCCTCTATCCTCTGCTGAAGAATCTGTAGACTAAATACACCTCAGCTGTACACTGATCAGTTTCACCTGTGGTATAGTGAATTCTGGAGTTGCAGAATGACTCCTGCTTCATTGCAGGGGTTGATGATGAGCTCATCCAGAGCTACATGAATCAGCAGGAATAAGGGTATGAGAGATATAGTAGGGTATATTAAGAAATTTGAAGACACGTTCAGTAAATCTGCAAAACTGATAGCCAGATACATCGAAGCCTATCCCGATACCATTCTTGACCTTTCCACCAGTGAACTGGCAGAGAAGACGGGGACAAGTGCCGCCTCTGTCGTGAGATTCTGTCGTACCATAGGATGCAAGGGGTTTCTTGATTTCAAGAACCAGATGGAAAGGGATTTCCTCTACGTGGTTGAGCAGGAACAGCAGATCATGCAGACAGATAACGTCTCAACCATTAAAAACAAGATCATACAGTACTCGATCAGTCTGTTCGATGAGTTCCGTTCCGCTATCGATGTTGATGATCTCGAAGAGGCCGCGGATGCGGTTGTGAAAGCAAAAAGGGTCATCCTCATAGCAGAGGGGGGGAGTGCAAGTATGGCCGACTGCGCCAGGATCAATCTGATCAATGCAGGTGTCTACTGCACTCTGGAAACAGACGCTTCGATACAGATCATGACCGCCGAGTACGCCTCTCCTGAGGATGTGGTGATCGGTATCACCCATAGCGGGCGTATCCGTTCCACCATAGATGCTCTGGAAATCGCAAAGAAGCGGGGGGCGACGACAATCGCCATTACCGGCAGCCACAGCGCCCCGATCTGCGAGTATGCCGATATCATTCTTGCCTGTGATGTTCACCACCAGTATGACCTCAGTGATTTCCAGGGATCACGACTCGAGGAGTTCACCATCATGTCAATCCTGCAGATCGTGGTCCTGTTCAAATCGTACGGGGATGCCGCTTTCGTCTCGGGCCGTGTGCGCTCTTCGGTAGAGGAAAAGCGGAGAATCAAGAGCTGAAAAAAAAGTCTTCCTCCCTTTCGGGAAGAAGACCTGTTTCCAGCTCTGCCGAATGCTCGGTAGAGGGTGGTACAATTCCTAGAAATCGCCGTAGTTCTTGTCAGCTTCGAGCTGTGCAAGAAGTTCTTTCGCCTCTTTCACGCTGTAGCCTTCATGGATGATATATCTGAGAGCAACGACCAGTGCTGTGATATCCTTGTAATCCCAGACGAAACGTCCCATGGTAACACCACCGACACCGCAGTCCATTGCATCACGAGTCATGTTAAGGTAATCATCAAGGGTATTGCATCCGTCACCGCCCTGGATAACGACTCTGAAGCTGCTCGGTACACAGGAGATGACCTTTGCCATTGAATCCGGGTCACCGGTGTAGGTTGTCTTTACGATATCCATTCCGAGTTCACATGCGCTTCTTACGCTGTATGCGATATTTTCCCATGCAGTCATCTTGTCTTTAGGAACGCTTTCGCCCTTAGGATAGACATGACCGATAAGGGGCATACCCTTCGCCATACATTCTTCAGAGAATCTTCCGATCTCTGCGAACTGTTCGTCCTGGTAGTCACCGAGTACCATGGCTCCGATGGAGACTGCATCAGCTCCCATTCTGATCGCTTCGTCAACTGTGCCGAAGCTGATATCTTTTGTAGGATGGACAGGTGAGTAGCTGCTGCACTTGAGCAGGAGGCTGGTCTTTCCAGCATGAGGAGCAAGACATGATTCTGCAATACCCTTTGTCATGGTCATTGCATTGGGTCTGCCGGCAACGACCTTGTCGATTGTATCCTGGATTGGGTGCAGTCCAGTCATGGGTGCGATACCGCGTGAGATGGCGTGGTCAACAGTGATTGCCATCATCTTGCCGCTCTTCGGGTTTACGAGGCGGCTCATTCTTACTTCTTTTCCTAACATTGCCATAGTTATTACTCCTATAGGTTCTTATGAATTACATTCTTAAAACCAGTACTCTTTTACTTTTTTCAGGCATCACCCACACCACCAAGATCTGTTCTTTTCAGTTGAACTTCTGAAGGAAGATTCCCTGTTTTTCAGCTGCTCTGAGCTCTTTGGAATCATAGACTTCATCAGGTTGACCTTGTCGGTTGTTGTCCTGCCTTATGGTGCGAAGATTAGCACGAAACGTAATTTATTTCAATCAGCGAATAGCGATCTGAGGCCCTATATGTTTATAATTCATGAATATAGAGAAAATAGATGAAAGGAAAACGGATAAAAATGAAATACATTTCATTTTACCTGACAAAAACAGCATTTCCTGAGAAATGGGGATGAAACAGGAAAGAGTAAAATATTTTAAGAAATTTTTTATCCGCTTTTTCCTGATACCCAGGGGATATATCATAGCGGGTTGTTTCCATTGGTATATGAGAATGAATACAATGGTTATTCCGGGCGAGGTTGAACACCAAATCCTGAAATAGTTGAACAGGGTTCCAGAGAAAGTTGAACACCCGCGGATGTCGAGTCCGCGGATTTTCGTAAGTCAGCTGCTAGCAAATACTTCTCTCATAGACTTTCCACCGCCATCTTCATTGATGAAAATTTTGTACTTGGTATGAATCAAACGGTCGATGAGAGCTTCTGCATTCACCGGGTCATCAATCTGAGAAGTCCATTCGGAGCATGGATACTGGGAGCAGATCAGGATAGGTTTCCTTTTAGCACTCCTGTAATCCACAATCCTGAAAAGTCGATTAGCTTCGTTGGTAGATAACCGCCACCGCAGGAATTCGTCTATGATGAGGAGATCCGGTTTTCTGTAATAGGTAAGAACTCGTTTCAAGAGAGCGTGATCATGCTCAACCGCTTCGATATCGAGAAGCATGTCTTCCAGTGCAACATATTTGACCGAATGCTCTCGATTACAGGCCTCTACTCCTATAGCTGAAGAGAGGAAGGTCTTACCACATCCGGTAGGCCCCATTACGAGAACATGATAGCCTTCAGGGATGAACATGCATGTAGCGTAACGATCAACCGTCTGACGGTGAAGATTGCGTTCTTCGCCATAATAGATATCGGCAAGGCATGCGTCTCTGTTCAAGATTCCAGATTGACGGAGCAACCTGTTGATCTTTCGTTTCGTCCGAGCATGGTATTCGACATCAACCATCATTTGAAATCTATCCTCGAAGGGAAGATCCATTGCAAGCAGGTCTGTTGATTGTCGTTGATACTCATGCGCCATTGTCGATAATTTCATGGCAATCAGCTTTCTTTCGGTTTCACTTCTCGTCATCATTCACCTCCCTCTGCACAGCGCTTGAGAAATAGGCGGAATGACGGAGAAACCCTTTCGGTTCCTTCTTTGGCCCAACTTTTTTAGATGGACTCGGCGTTGCTGTTGCTGCAAGCATATTCTTCACATTCGAATAGCTCGGCGAGATATGATCTGTGACAATCTGGGAACAGATGTACTCCAGTTGTTCCTCACCATAGGTCTTCGAGAGATTGAGCATTGCCATGCAGGCGGGATAAGCCTGCTGGATAATCTGTCGGGAATTAAGAATTCCAGACACAACAGCACATGTATTGGTCCCGATACTCTGTGCCCAGGAAAGGAATCGACGTTCATTCCATTTAGCATGAGCCTCCTGATGAGCTTTCGGCATATGGGCAGGTTCTGTCTGGTACGGATCTCTACGATTGTAATTTCTTTGATGTGTAGCAATTCTTTCATTGCTGTCGGCAAGGAAGATTTCTACTACAGACAGTGTCACCCGGACCGATACCGTCCTGTTGATATATTGATAGGGGACTGAATAGTAGAACCACTTGTCAATCCTGATATGATAATTATACTGGACTGTAAGGCCAGTATGCCAATCGGCCATCTCGAAGGGAGTGGCGGGAAGCTTCTGAAGGTCGCTGCACTCGACCTGCTCAAACAGAATCTTCCTGCTCCCTTCCCGTTGCTGGAAGGGACTGCCATTGATCTCCTCAATCTTCTCCCTGATAGCCTGATTGATTTCAGCTAACGAATAAAAAAGCTTGTGCCTGAGAGCAGCGATAATATTGTTTGCGATAATACCGACAGAATCTTCTACATTCGGTTTCCCCTTAGGGTGACGGACGGCAGCAGCAGAGATGACTGTATGATAATGCCTTGCCATCTCCTGATAGGTTCTGTTGATTCTGGTTTCGCCCTTTATGTGCTTGATGATTCCTGTCTTGAGATTGTCACAGATAAGAATCTTTGTAGAACCACCGAAATAGCTGAACATATGATTGTGAGCGGAGATCCAGCTGTCGGTGTCCTGTGTAGAGAAGGCTTCACAATACGTGTATCTGCTGTACGATAAGCAACCGACAAACAGATATGCAATAAGAATTTCTCCAGTTCGTACATCCTGCCATTGCATCGTAGACCCGCCCCAATCGACTTCAATTGAGAACCCGCTATGACGGGGAACATGACCTTTTGCCCGTCTTGTGACGGTATGCTGTTGATAATGGTAGCAGTACTGCGAATACATCAACGGTGCAATCTTCTTCTCTGTGCATTCGTCTAGATATTCTACCCATAGCTGCTTGAGAGTTAGATTCTTGTGCTGATCCAGTTCCTGAGCAATAGCCTTCACATCGGGCTTATTTTCGCTCACCTTTTCCTTTCGTGGATACAGATAGTGTTTCAGCTCAACATCTGTCATTGAGTCGATCTTTGTCAGATCGATAGGTCGCTGATCAAAGACCTTCAGAACGGAGATAACTGTCGTTCGTGAACACTCACACACTTCAGCAATCTTCACATTGCTGACATTCTTGAGATGAAGACTCAGAATGTCTCGATATTTGGGAACTGCCATTGTTTCCCTCCTGCGTTGAAAGATGTGGACGCATACGCATCCTTTTTCATCTTACGGCAGGGGGTGTTCACTTTAAACTGGAAGGGTGTACAGTTTTTACAGGATTACCTGTCCAACTACGGCTGGAATAACCAATACAATGCTTGCTTGAGGGTTTTCCGGCGGTAGCATGCATGGAAAAAAAGAGCTGCCGCAAATCTGCAACAGCTCTTTTTTTTCAGAAAGTCAGTTACTTATCAGACCAGGTGCTTTTCATCCAGTCGAGAGAGAACTTCGCTGCTTCCTCTCCGGTGGGGAAGGGGAGGGTTTCGAGGGAGACTGGGTTCATGTAACCGATCTCCTTCAATACGTTTCCAACTGCCGTATAATCGACATTCCCGTAACCGGGGTATTTCCTGTTGCTGTCTGAAATATGAAGATGTCCTATCTTCCCTGCAGCGTCCCTGAAGGACTGAATATAATCGGTATCCTCGATAAACATATGGTGTGTATCAAGGAGGAGCTCGATGTTCTCAAGTCCGGGTCTCTGCATGAACTCCAGAGTTTCCTGCGTCGTGTTCAGCAAGGTTGTCAGGTAGAAGACGATAGGTTCAAGGACAAGAGTTACATCAAGAGACTGTGCGTACTCGCACAGAGGAACAAGTTCCTGGTGGAGAACATCCAAGTACTGCTTTGTTGTAGAAAATCTCCCGCTTGTACCGCGACAGAGCCCCAGGAATACTGAAGCATCGAACTTTGATGCCACGGTGATGTATTCCATGAACCGCTCCCGTGTCTTTTTCCTGATCGTTTCGTCCTTTGAAGTGAACGAAAGGCC
This sequence comes from Sphaerochaetaceae bacterium, assembly GCA_963677695.2. Taxonomy (GTDB): domain Bacteria; phylum Spirochaetota; class Spirochaetia; order Sphaerochaetales; family Sphaerochaetaceae; genus SABI01. Next base: position 2,089,747 of record CAXXUJ010000001.1, read on the forward strand.
GTTCACTCCGTATTCGAGTCCCGTGCCGAAGGCTGTAACCTTCAGACCCAACTCTTCTGTCTGGTCTGCGATCTTATCCCACACATAATTGGAAGGGGTATGGAGCTGCAGCTCCACTCCCTCGTAGCCTATTTCCTTCGCAAGTTCCAGATTGGTTCTCAACCCCTCTTCCTGGAGGGTGATAGGGGTAGAGTCTCCATAGAACTTATCTGTCACGCTGACTGAAAAAATTGGTCTGTTCATAATCTGTTTCTACTTTAGAGGGTATACAGTTTCTGCCATGCCTGATCGAAACCGTCAAGAGTCATGATTGTAGCGCCGAAATCATCAAATTCGTCAATGGTAAGGCCATCTGCATCATACGCTTTCTTGAAATCAGGAAGGGCTTTCATTACTTTTTCTACGGCTGCTTCATCAACAGGATCATTGAGTTTTTCAACTCTTTCAATTCCGGTTGAGGCATCAAGCTCGTTGATCATTTTCTGTACCTTGGGGTGAATTGTCATTTCGACTTTAGCACCTGAGAGTTCTGTAACCTGACGTGCACAACGGAAAGCAGCGGGCATCAGGATCTGGCTGTAGCCTTTTTCTTCCATCGTTCTGTAGACATTCTTCGTTGTTGCAATCATTGCATTCTCTATATCTTCAAGTGAAAGGCCGGCGTTTTCTTTCTCATTGAGAGAGACAAGATAGTCCTGAAGCCTTCCCATGACGAAAGCCGCTGTGGATTCTGCAGGTTTGAGTCCTGCTGCAATAGCTCTCTTTCTGCCTCTTTCATTTGCTTCAGCTGCTGCAACGATCTGGGCATGAGAAACACAGACGGTGGGATTGGTGGGAATGCCGAGAGCTGCAAGCTCTTCGAGTACCCAGATCCCTGCCTTGGTGCCTGGAATTTTTACCTTAAGGTTCTCTGCAAAGGAGGCGAATTTTTTTCCTACTTCGAACATCTTCTCTTTGTCAGCACCGTCAAGGGGTTTGACCTGTGCTCTCACATAGCCGTACTTCCCGTCGGTCTTTTTATACATATCCTCAAGACCTGCTGCAATTCTCTTCACAACGATCTCGATGAGTGCGACGATGCGGTCATCACCTTCCAGCGCCGGATCAATGGCAGCGAGTTCTTCTGTGTAGAGTTCAGGATACTCAGTAAGTACCGCATAGGTGAGGGGAGGGTTTGAAGTGACTCCTACAGCTCCTGATTCAATCGCATCCTGTATGTCGTTGTGATCGGTTGAATCGTTATCCCATTGGCTTTTTGTGTTGGCAGCCATCCAAGCAAGGTAATCAGTTTTCATTCCTTGTTCTCCTTCATATGTTTTATAAAAAAATAATTTCTAGAAATACATGCCGCCGTTCACATCAAGGATAACCCCTGTGATCGACTGTGCAAGGTCACCTGCGAGAAAGGCGACTGCATTTGCTATTTCCTCCGGCTGGGTAAGTCTTCCCATCGGAATATTCTTCAGCAGTGCGGCCATCTCCTCATCAGAGAATCCCTTCACCATATCAGTAGCGGCGGTACCCGGGGCGACTGAGTTCACCGTGATGCCGAACTCCGATGCGAAACGCGCGGTGCGTTTTGTGAGACCGATCACGGCAGCTTTGGAAACCGAATAGGCAGTACCGGTCTTCAGTCCGCCGTTTCTTCCTGCCAGGGAAGAGATGTTGATGATTCTTCCCTTTCTTCTGGGAACCATGTGTTTCAGGACACCCTGGGTCATGAAGAGAGGTCCTTTCACGTTGATGTTCATCACCCGGTCAAGCTCCGCTTCATCAATCTCAAGGATATTAGATTTGCTTAAGATTCCGGCATTGTTTACGAGGATATCTATCTGCCCATACTTTTCAACAACCTGATCAACAGCGCTTTTTGACGCTTCAGGCTTGCTGATATCAGCAACAGCCCAGTCTGCCTGGAATCCGAGATCCTTTATTTCCGAGACAGTCTGCTTCAGTGCCTCTTCAGCTATATCGAACAGAACAACAAGTATTCCCTGGGAAGCCAGTTTCATTGAAATTGCCTTCCCTATGCCCCTTGCTCCTCCGGTCACGATTGCGACTTTGAGCTCCTGATCTGTTTCTGTTCTCTCTTTCATGGATAATTCCTTATCTTTTTGTTTTTTCGTATACGGTATATGATACACGATTAATTAAGAGTGTCAAGCATAAACAATTAGATTATTACATCTTGATAACTTGTTTCTTTCAATATACGGTGTACAATAGATTATGTCATGTATTTAACTAGGTGCAGGCTTTGAGAAGGAGCAGAACATGAAGAGGCAGATAGTCCAGGCAAACCTGAAGGAACAGATTCACGACGTGCTGAAAACCAGCATCATCACCGGAAAATATCTCCCCGGCACACGCCTGGTTATAGATGCTCTCGCCGAGGAATACAATGTAAGCAGGACCCCGATCAGGGATGTTCTCCATTCTCTTATCTCGAAGGGTCTCATCACCCAGCAGGGGAAGGGCTATATCGTATTCAAACCAAGCAGGGATGAAGTGATGGATATTTCCTCTCTCCGCCTCGAGCTTGAGAAGATGGCGGTAGAGCACTGTACTCTGCGAAGTACTGAAGAGGAACTTGCCCATTTCGAGCGATTCAGAAACATGGACGTGAAAGGTGGCAAAACTCCCCTTGAAGAGTACGATATCAGTTTCCATGACGAGATCCTTACCAATGCAAAGAATAAGCATCTGAAATTCCACCTTGAGATGGTGCGTGACCTCTGGTGGCTGATCAGAAGATGGTCTCATGTGGAATCGTCTCAGGAGATTATCCTGAAATCGATGAAACAGCATGAGCGGATCATCGAAATGATCATGGCACGGAATGTAGAAGAAGCAAAGAGGCTGATGGAAGAGCACCACAATACCGGTCTCACAGATATTCTTAATTCAGACCTATTTACCCTTATCCCGTAGAAACGGGACATCCTGATATATCTATGATCAGGAAAAAGTATATCCCCTGAAACTGTGAATTCAGTCACCAGGGGATATACGGGGAGATTTGGATGAAGCCTCCCTCTGCCGCTATTGAGTGTGGGTTCAATAGAGGGATTCAGCAGGTACAGCTTCAATCTCTTTTACAGATCAAGATTGCCTTCCTCATCGAATTCCAGATCGTGGAAAGGTTCGAGCAGTTCCAGCATCGGATTATTCTTCACTTCCTCTTCCAGGCACTCGGATACCATGATGGTATCGATATGGGATGAGTTCGCGATTCTCACGATACGGGGACGTAATTTGTCGATACCGACACAGGTGAATATTGAAGCTTTGATCGCCAGTTCATCATTTTTCATGATGATAGGAACTTTTGCTGTATCGAGAACGGTACACGTAAGCGAGTTAGGATAAGCTGCATCGAAATCGATTTTATCGAAAAGTCTTTTCGTCCCGATATCCGCCACTCCTGCACCGATTGCGTTTCCGTGACTCTCATCACTCAAATCGAGTACAACATGCCTCTGAACGGTAGGCCCGCCGCTCGCGTAGGGGGTACAGAATGTGTTTGTGATATTCGGATCCATTCCGTCTCCGCTGAAGTTCTTTCCTATCTGATCAATGATCATGATATCCATCTCGCCGATAGCGATTGCAGGCATGAGATCACGGGAGATCTTCAAAAGCTCGGGTTCCCTTGCCGCAATGTTTTCTCTCGGTATGGCTTCTATGATTGCTGTGTCATCAAAAGAATTCTCAATAAGAGCCAGACCGAAAAGGACCGGCGCATTCTTGAGAATCGTTTCACCGTAGGTGACAACGTTGTAGGCCATTCTCCCAAATCCTTCGACATGGCATGCTTCTGCACCTTTCTGCTTGCCGAGCCCAATAGCCATCATCTTATAGATGCCGCTTTCATAGGTTCCGCGGAAGGAACTGTGAGGCTTCACTCTTCCTGCAACGATGATACCGTCTGAGTGAGCTGCAATGGCATCCATATAGACAGGCTTGTCATCCACGGTATTACCGATGTGGACTGTCTCCATAGAAGAACGTATCGGTGCGTCAACGAATTCCTCGGTGACACCGAAGCCTTCTATCATTTCCTTTTGGCCCTCTGCCGTTGCGCCTCCATGGCTGCCCATGGCGGGGACGATGAAAGGCTTACCGCCATACTTTTTAACATTCCGGACAATTTCTCTGGTAATGAGAGCAATGTTTGCTACACCACGGCTTCCCACGGTAACGGCAATCTCCATTCCATCAGTGATTGTAGATGATATCTCAGGTTTCGCGAATTCTTCGGCTATAGCCTTCGGTATGTCCTCTATATGGGTATTATCGAATTTCTGCCGTACCTTTGCCATTTTGGGAAGCTGGACCGGTGCAAGAATACCTGCAATAATCCCATTCCGGTCCCATACTCTTTCATTCTGTGTTGAACTCATACTTTTCTCCAGAATTGTTCTGTGAAGGGTTTCACAGAACTCACTCTATTCAATTCACTCCTGACCAGAGGAAGATCAGTCTCTCAGTGTACCGCCGTTCACCATCATCGTTTCCGCTGTGACGAAGGAAGCTTCCCTGCTAGCAAGGTAACAGACAGCATACGCAATGTCCTCAGGCGTGCCGAGGGACTTGGTGATGCTGTTGTCGATGAACTTCTGATTCTCTTCAGGACTCACCGCACCCGACATTGCTGTCATGATACGCCCCGGAGCGATAGCATTCACCGTGATACCGTCAGCACCCACCTGTTGTGCGAGGTTTCTCACAAAACCGAGAACAGCACCCTTGGAAGCAGCATAGTGCAGGGCGGCAACGGTTCCCCCGTTCTTACCTGCTTCACTCGAGATGCTTATGATTCTTCCGAATTTTCTGCTTCTCATCCCGGGAAGGACAGCCTTGCAGAAATAGAAGGAGGCTTTGACATTGACAGAGAAGACAAGATCCCATTCATCACCCTCGATCTCTTCGATAGGCTTGAGAGGGTGGATACCGGCATTGTTCACCAGGATATCAACCTTTCCGAGTGTACTCTCAACTTCCGCCACAAAGGCTTTCACTGCAGCTTCGTCTGTTATATTGAGGGCCGTAGCGACAACCTTCTGTCCTGTTGCTTCTCGGATTTCCTGTGCTGTCTCTTCCAGAATTTCCTTCTTGAGATCACAGATAGCGATATCGACACCGCGCTTTGCAAGCCCGAAAGCGATTCCCTTTCCCATGCCCTGAGCGGCACCGGTAATGATTGCCGTCATTCCTTGTAAACTTTCCATAGAGTTTTCCTTTTATCAATCTTGAGTGACGTTGCTTGCTTCGTGTAGTAAGCGGACGACCAGGTCCGCTGATCGGACCTGGTGTAAGTTTTTCCTGCTAAACCTTCTTCATTCCCGTCAACCGAGAGTGAGGCTCGGTACCCAGAGTACAATTCCCGGGATCAAGGTGGTGAGAACTAGTACTATGATCATTGAGATATAGAGGGGAAGTGCCGATTTTATCAGCTGTCCCATCTCCATTCTCGCGACGTTACAGGTACTGAAGAGACAGACTCCAAAGGGAGGTGTGACCATGCCGATTGCGAGATTGAGAACGAATACGACAGCGAAGTGGATCGGGTGTATTCCTACTGCGTTTGCGACTGGAAAAAGGATCGGCGCCATAACGATAATTGCTACCCCTGCATCGAGGAACATTCCCATGATGAGAAGGAACACGTTGATGATGAAGAAGATCGCCAAGGGGTTCGTTGTGTACCCGAGGAGGAAGTCAGCTACGATCTGCGGAAGGCCTTCAAAGGTGAGGATGAAGGTGAAGATCGAAGATGAACCGATGATCGCGACAACTGCCGCCGTAAGGCGTGCCGCTGCAATGAATGATTCGTACAGGACCTTCCCCGTGAGGGTACGGTAGAAGAATGTCGCAATGAACAGCGTGTAGATTACTGCAAGTCCTCCGGACTCAGTCGGTGTAACCACACCGCTCATGATTCCGATCATGATAATGACCGGTGCACCGAGTGCCCAGATTCCTCTCTTGAAAGTATCCCAGAGAATTCTGAAGTCGAATTTCCTTACTGATCCATAGTTGTTTCTGCGGCAGATGACGTAGTTCTGGATCATCATGGTTGAGGTGAGAAGAATTCCCGGCCCGAGGCCGCCGATGAGAAGCCAGGATACGGACAGCTCACTTACCGCTCCGATGATAACCATCAGGATACTTGGCGGAACAATAACAGCGAGAGTGGAGGAAAGAGCTGTGATTGCGGCTGAATACCCTTTATCGTAACCGTCAGCTTCCATTTCAGGGATGAGGATCGTTCCGAGAGCGACCGTGTCTGCAACCGATGATCCCGACATACCGCCGAAGATGAAGCTTGCAACAACGTTCGAACCTCCCAGTCCTCCTCGTGCCCAGCCTACTCCTGCCTTTGCAAAATCGATGAGTCTTTTCGCTACTCCTGTCGATTCCATCAGAACGCCTGATAAAACGAACAGGGGGATAGCAACGAGGACATATGATTCAATTCCCGAGAACATCAGCTGTGGAATCGAAATGAGGGGTACCGGATGATGGATCAGGATCGTGAAGACACTGGCCAGTCCGATGGATACGAAAACGGGAGCTCCTGAAAGAAGGAGAACCAATGCTAGTCCGAAGACAGTCAAACTCATTACAGGTATCATATTATTTCTCCTCCTGTTCGGGGACGGGCTTGATGAGACCGTCATGGATCAGTTCTTCGATACTGAGGTCCTCAAGACCTTCCGGAATGTCATAGATGAATTCCGGATCCTTGTCTTTGATGATCATACGGATACGCTCTGCAAGTCTGTAGATTGAGATGAGCGAGCCGATGACGATAGGGGAGCGCATGAGCCATGTCGGGGCATGGAGGGCCGGAGTGAACTGTCCCCTGTGTGCGTACTGGATAAGAGCACGTGATCCCAGATATCCAAAAAAGATCAGCATAAGAGCGAAGAGACACATATGAATGACTTTCAGCACCTTTCTGGCTTTCTTTGGAAATTTGTGATAAATACTCTTGATTCCTACATGGGAATCATCATGGATTGCTAGTGCGATTCCGATCCAGATAAGAGCGCCGAACAGATATGTGATCAGTTCAAGTGTCCACGGCGCCTTCATGGACGGGATCATCCTGTTGAGAACCTGCATGAGCGAAGAGAGGAGAATCACGAGGAGAATAGCTATCGAGAGCGCATACTCCGGGTTCTTCAGGAAAAATTTAAAATCCTTTTTATTTGTTGTCATAATCCCACACCTATTGATTCGTCTAATGTAAAGGATGCCCCGTTAGGAGCATCCTTTCCTTACATTCCTTAAGTTGAAGATGATTATCTGGTAGCGTCAGCGAGCTTGACCAGTGCATTCCAATCTTCTGTACCGACAGTCTTTTCAATTGCTGCGTATGCAGGACCCATGAGTGCTCTCCAGGGCTCTTTCATTTCAGCAGTGAAGTCAGTGAACTCAATTCCAGCTTCTTCCATGGTCTTTCTACCGGCAACTTCTCTCTCAATGGTAGCCTGAAGGACAACGTCAGTTGATTCTGCGCCGACTTCGAGAAGTGCAGCCTGCATGTCAGCTGAGAGACCATCGAACCAGTCTTTGTTCACAACTACGAGAACGCCGTCACCCATGTAGTTCCATACGTTGAAGTACTTGCCCTGTTCATAGGTTCTTGTTGACTGGATGGTTGAAATCGCATTGTCTTCACCTGAAACAGTACCCATCTGCATTGCTGTGTAGATTTCACCTGACGGGAGAGGTACAGGATTAGCACCCATTGCCTGGAAAGTTGTTACAAACAGATCCATAGCGGGAACTCTGAATACCATGCCCTTGATGTCATCGGGAGTGATGATCGGGTGCTGTGAGTTGAGGAGCTGACGGGGAGCTCTCGGCCAGTAAGCAATAACCTTGAGGTTCTTGTCTTCGAGCTTTGCGAACCACTTGTCAACGAAAGCAGGCTTTTCATCCATGAAGCGGAGAACGTGCTGCATGTCTTCGAACATGAAAGGTGTGCTGAGTGAGAACAGTTCGGGAACGAGTGAAGCGAGGGTTACCTGTGATTCACAAGCCATCTGTACAACGTTTTCCTGGGTCTGTTCGAAAATTGTTGCCCAGTTGTTGTTTGCAAGCTGTCCATTGGGGTAGATTGTTGATTCAATCTGTCCGGGGAATCTGTCCTGCATCTCTGCTTTGATGAATTCAAATCCCTTCTGCCAGGTTTCTGTCTTAGGCAGGTTGTGTTCGATGTTCATCTGAACTTTTGCTCCGGCGGCTTCGCTTTCACCCTGTGCGAAAGCCATCGAGAACACGATGCTTACCATGACGGCAATGACTACTAAACGTTTCATAAACTCTCCTTTTGATTTTTGAAATCGTATTATGTATACCGTATACCAATTACGATATACCGTATATTACCACGGATTCCCGAACTGTCAAAACATTTTTTCTAATTTTTTCCCCAGCCTTTGATTCTTTATGGTTTTCTTCACTCATTCCGGCCTTTACAGGTTCTACTGCCATACTTCATTCATGCACACATGGGAATAACTTTCGTATCTGTAAAGATATAAAACAAGGTAGGCCATTGGATGAATAGCATGTCTTATCAGGTCTGCGTGGATTTAAACACCGGAGGGATCGACATATTCAGCGGGAGAACAGATGAAAAAAGTATCAATCGAGATATCTGTTTGTAGAGAATCTGGTGATAGTAAACCCCCTCCTTCCAGAAATCTTATTCTTGGAAACCGAGGGGGCTGTACACCAGGGATGCTCATGGGATGCACGAGCATACACTTCTGTTACTTTCCGATCTTGGTACCGGAAACCTTTGCATAGTACTGTGCAAGACCGCTGTGGTCGTCCTGTCCTTTGCCGTCTGCATGGAGGGTCTCCATCATCTCTCTCACGAGAGCTGTGAAGGGGAGAGGTGAACCGACACCGTGTCCTGTATCGAGTGCATTCGCAAGGTCCTTGATATGAAGATCAATCTTGAAACCGGGTTTGAAATTGCTTTCGATCATCATGGGTACCTTTGCATCCATGACTGTAGAGCCTGCAAGTCCGCCTCTGATTGCATCAAATACCAGGTTGGGGTCAACTCCAGCCTTCTTCACAAGTGTGAATGCCTCTGCCACTGCAGCGATGTTCACACCGACAACGATCTGGTTTGCGAGCTTTGTGGTATTACCTGCTCCGACATCTCCGCAGTGAACGGCTGATGCGCCCATCACAAGGAGCATCTCCTTGAGTTCTTCGAACAGAGCCTTGTCTCCACCGACCATGATAGCCAGTGTTCCGTCGATTGCCTTGGGTTCTCCACCTGATACCGGTGCATCGAGCATCTTCACGCCCTTTTCTGCACAGGCTTTAGCCACTTCCTGGGAAGCCAGAGGAGCAATAGAGGACATGTCAACGAGCTTGAGTCCTTCCTTAGCGCCTTCGAGGACACCGTTTGCTCCCATGACAACTGCTTTCACGTGGGGTGAGTTGGGAAGCATGGTGATGACGATATCGACCTTGGAAGCGACATCTGCTGCTGAAGTTCCAGCTTTTGCGCCGGCAGCAACAACGTCTGCAACGTTTGCCTCTGCGATATCGAAAACGGTCAGGTCATGTCCTGCCTTGATCAGGTTCTTTGCCATGGGCTTGCCCATGATTCCGAGTCCTACAAATCCAATGTTCATATTCTTTTCTCCTTGTTGTATTTAGTATGTCCTTTTTTAATGTATACCGTATACGAAAATTTCCTTCAAGGCATTTCTTATCTGTTTCAGAAGATTGTTTGAAAAGTTGCGAGGGTAGGAATATGAGTTTTACTGGTTCTGCTCGGAAAGATAGCTGTGAATGATGTGTTCTCTTATAAGCTCGAGACTCTCAGGCATACTCCCCCGTTTCAATGCGTCGATGATGGTAGGGTGCTGGGTAATAATTCTCGGGAGGTTCTCGTTATCAAGATTTTGGGCGATTCTCAGCAGCTGTACTTTTGCATCGAGTCTTTCATACACATCGTAGAGAGCCTTGTTCCCTGTACATCTTACAAGCTCCAAGTGGAACTCACTGTCCTTCACGAATACTTCAGCCCTGTTGCCTATACTCATATAGTATTGACAATCAGCGGCAAGGCGGGAAAGATTTTCTATATTCTCTTCAATTGCATCTGGCGTGAGCAGCTGAACAGTCAGCTCTTCAAGCGCGAGACGCACTTTCGCGATATCGGCAACTTCCTTGTCATCCACCTGATACACCATGGCATGGCTCCTTGGTTTGATGATGACCAGGCCGTACTCACTCAGACGGCGGACAGCTTCCCTGATAGGAGTTCTCGAGACACCGTGTTTCTTCGCAAGAGCTTCTTCACTGATAAGTTCACCACCTCTCAGTTGACCGCTGAGGATTTCTCTTTTAACGATTGCATACACTTTATCACTGAGACTCTCTTTCTTTATAGCCTTCGGCATCCCTATCTCCTTGTGGTCGGATCAGCTGTATTGTTACATTGTATACAAAATATCAGAAAAAGAAAATAGGTGAAGAAGATTCTTCTGTAACTTTGCAAGGAATAGCTATATATGAGGGGTAGAGGATGAGATATGATTGTATACAATAACAATTATAGGTCGGGGTTACTCAGTATTTCATACGTTCTCTACTGATCAGATGCTGTATCGAGAGTTTTCTTTCTGTTCTTCCTGTTCTGCTCTTTTTTTATCTGATAGAGGGTGAACGAGTTGTATATGTGGGAATCGAGTCGTTTTATAGCTTCCTCCTCATTTCCTGATTCAAGCATTTCAATCACCCCGTAATGCTGCCTGATATCTTCTATAAATGTTTCAGGAGTGACATTCATATTGAGGCGTACCAGCTGAATTCTCGTGTCGAGCTTCTCGAATGCCTCGCTCAGATATTCGTTGTCGGCAGCCGATATAATCGCATGGTGAAATTCTGTATCCTTTTCGAAGGCTTTTTCCCAGTCCTTGTTTCCCTGCATCGCTTCGACACTTTCGTCGCTAGCCTTCCGTAGTGTTTTGAGAAGTTTGTCATTGATCAGTTTCTTCTGGAAGATCAGGTGGAGGGCGAAATTCTCGTAGGCCGTTCTCAGTTCTCCGATATCGATTGCCTGTTTAGTGCTGATTTTCGTGACAACGGAAAAGCTTCTTGGAAAGGTCTCGACAAGTCCATACTCATTCAGCTTCTTGATCGCCTCACGTATAGGGGTCCGGCTTACGTTGAACAGAGTTGCTATCCTTCCTTCCGGAATTCTTTCTCCTGGAGTCAATTCTCTTGACAGGATCATGTGTTTCAGATGCTGGTATACCTGTTCACCATATCCGAGCTGAACTATCTTATGCTTTTCCATGGGTATGAACTATACATCTTTTCCTTACCATGGTCAAATTTTTATGGGTACGAGAGCCCCAGGTTTTTACGTAATCTGTGAACATTTTTTTTGACGTATATCTATTTACGGTGTATTGTATACAAAATATCTTGTGTGATGGTCAATTCTAGTAGAAGAATATCTCTGAGATGAAAAGATCAGAAAGAAGAGGAGAGTATGAATTTAGGATTGGACGACAAAGTGATTGTCGTTACCGGCGGCGCAGCAGGAATCGGGCTCGCAAGTGTGAAACTTCTTGCTGCAGAGAGCGCAACGGTAGTTATGGCTGATCTCAGTGAAGAGCGTCTTCAGACTGAGTCAGAGAATCTCAGTGCAGGAGGATTCTCGGTTTTGCCTATTGCCGTTGATGTAAGTTCTGCAGGTTCAGTGGAAGCCATGACAGCTGCTGTTCTCGATAGGTACGGTACGATTGATATTCTCGTGAACAATGCAGGAATCGGGTTGTTCAAGGGAGTGGAAGAAGAATCCTTTGAAGAATGGACGCGTATGTTAAATGTGAACCTCACCGGAGTTCAACTCTGCTCTGCTTCTGTTTTCAGCATCATGAAGAAGAACGGCGGGGGGAAGATCATCAATATGGGATCTCTCGGCGGGCAGGTCGGAGGGATGCGGACTTCTCCCGGTTATGTCGCATCAAAGGCAGGCGTTATGGGGCTGACAAAATCATATGCCCGTCATGGGGCGAGGTGGGGGATCACGGCAAACTCTGTTTCGCCGGGGCTGATCGAAACTGATATGGCCAGAGGGCTCTACTCACCCGATGCGACACTGCTCGGCAGGCTGGGAAAGCCTGAAGATGTTGCAAAGGTGGTGCTCTTTCTTGCCTCCCATCTATCTGATTACCTGACAGGTACCACGATCGATGTGAATGGCGGAGTTCTTCTTCGCTGATGGAACCGGATGTTTCTCTTCCATATATAAAGAGAAAGCAAGTGATGTAGAGAATACTCTTCTGATGAAGCGGAGGACGCTGACTTCCCGTCAGGAGAGCGGAGTAAAAATGAAAGGTTTTCAGATAACAGAAGTTTTGCAAAGCCGTATGACTGACGGCATTGCGATGCCAGAAGTGAACAGGGGCGAAATCCTTGTACGGCTTGAGAGGGTAGGGTTCTGCGGAAGCGATCTTAACACTTTCAGGGGGCGGAACCCTCTTGCAAAATTTCCCCTCATACCGGGGCATGAGATTGCAGGAGTCATCCAGGAGATAGGAGAAGGCGTTCCTTCCTCCTTTTCCATTGGCGATAAGGTCTCGATTCTTCCCTATACAACCTGCGGTGTGTGTGCCTCCTGTGTCGCAGGGAGACCGAATGCCTGCAGAAACAATCAGACTCTCGGTGTACAGAGGGACGGGGCGATGGTGGATTATATCAGCGTTCCGTATGAAAAGATTATAGCAGGTCTGAATGAGCTCTCTTTCGAGTCGATAGCTCTTGTTGAACCCCTTGCTGTCGGCTTCCATGCCGCTAGACGCATCTATCCCTCAAGAGGGGACTATATGCTGGTCTTCGGCTGTGGTCTTGTCGGTCTCGGGGCGATAACGAACCTTTCAATTCTGGGTGCAAAGGTGATTGCTGTAGATATAGATGATGAGAAGCTGAAAACGGCTAAAGCCTGCGGGGCCGAATGTACCATCAATTCCCTGACAGGGAATCTTGAAGATGAGGTAGCCGCTATCACGAACGGTCATGGTCCCAGGGGTGTGATTGAGGCTATCGGTCTTCCCGAGACCTATAAGGCGGCCGTTGACCTTGTCTCGTTTGCGGGGCGAGTTGTGTATGTGGGCTACGCTTCGAAGGAAGTCGATTTTGTGACCAAAACATTCGTTCTCAAGGAGATCGAGATCCGCGGGTCCCGTAATGCGACGAAGGAGGACTTCAGTGATGTCCTTGAAGCAATGAAGAAAGATCTGGTTCCTGTAAGCACATTGGTAAGCAGAGTAGTTCCACTTGAGGAGGCGGCAGATGCGCTTCATCAATGGAGCGAGAACCCGGGAAAGATTACGAAAATTCTGGTTTCTTTCACCTGATACTCATGATAAAAAGGAAAGAAAAGCGGTCCGCCGGCAATAAGCTGACGGACCGTTTCTTCGATAGAAGGGATGTTCCTTATTCAGGTTTGATTAGAATTTTCAGTCCTTCTTTCTTTTCGAACTTCTCAAAAGCCTCTTCCCATTCATCAAGTGTGAAGGTATCGCTGGCAAGGACTTTCAGGTTTACCTTCCCACTTTCGAGGAGGGAAATCGCCTTCTTCCAGGAACTCCAGATGGAGCCGAGTGAACCGGTCACCTTTATCTCCTTGTAGCAGATAAGCTCGAAGGGGAGTGTGATCGGGCGGCCGGCGAGACCGATCTGAACGAACTGTCCCATTTTCCTGACCGCCTTGAGGCCGCTTTCGGTACCCTTCTCACTTCCAGAGCACTCAAGTACCACATCAACTCCGGTTCCTTTCGTCTCACGCGCTACGACAGCTTCAAGATCTTCGACGAATACATCAACGGTGACATCTGCACCAAGTTCCTTCGCAAGGGCAAGCCGCTGGGTATCTACGGTAGTTCCGGAAACGATGACTTTCGCTCCCTGGCTCTTCGCAACCTGCATCGCCATAAGCCCGATGGCTCCCGGTCCGATGACAAGGACAGTGTCTGTCGAATCGATCGATGCGAGGTTCATTGCGGCATGGGTGACGCATGCCATCGGTTCAATCATGGCTCCTTCCTGGAAAGAGACTGAATCGGGGAGAATATGGACATTCCTTGCAGGTACCATCGTATAGCTGGCGAATGCACCGTTGTACCAATATCCAAGAGTGCGTCTCTCATTGCAAAGGTTATATCGACCGCTCTTGCAGTTCAAACATTCACCGCAGTAGGAGTAGGCAGTCTCACTGGTGACTCTGTCTCCAACCTTGCAGCTGGTCACATGCTCTCCAACCTCCACCACAATTCCGCTGAATTCGTGTCCGGTGATGACCGGAGGATTTACGGGAATCGCAATATCGCTGGCGCGGATATGGATGTCAGAACCGCAGATGCCTGTATATTCAATCTTTATTTTTACGCTGTCGGGACCGCAAGTCGGCTCCGGCATCTCCATAACTTTCATGTTGCCGGGACCTTTTTCATATTTCACTAAACCTTTCATCCGGGAGCTCCTTTTGATTTTATCATATTTTTTATTGTGGATTGTATACCATATACCATATACTATCAGAATGTGGTCTGTTGTCAATCTTTCTTGTAAAAAAGTGGCGGCATAAGAATAAGAGGGATGTATATCCATAGATGTATTAAATTGTATACAATAGGCTCAATTAGCGTACTTAACTGTTATTTTTCATATCTGTATGACATTTTTCTTATTGGGTATTATCTATAAAAAGCATATTTAGAGCATATGAATTCAAATATTATCAATATTTAGTCTTGAAATATTGAAGAAGATTGCATATAGTATACAATACAATATCTTACGTGGAAAACAAGGAGAATACGGTGAATCCGAAATTAGAATCTCTTCTAGAGAAAAACACTTTTGCACCGCTTGATGCCACTCAGCTCTCAGCTCTCGCTGCAAACCTGCGACTTGAGATGTTTGACGTGCTTCATAGCAGACAGACAGGCCACTGGGGAGGATCGTCTTCAGCTGCAGAGCTGACCACAGCCCTCTATTTCAACAGAATGAACGTCAATCCCGACAATCCCTCAGACGAGGACAGGGACCGCTTCATCCTCAGCAAGGGACACGCTTCAGTGAACCTCTATACTGTGCTTGCTCACAGAGGCTTTTTCCCCGTTTCTGACCTTCCCGGTTTCAGAACACTCGGATCACACCTGCAGGGTCACCCCTCCATGAACAAGACTCCCGGTGTCGATATGTCTACCGGTGCTCTCGGTCACGGACTCTCCATCGGAGTAGGTATGGCTCTCGGTGCACAGGTAAACAAGAAGGATTACTTCACTTATGTTCTCAGCGGCGAGGGCTGCCTTGATGAAGGACAGACCTGGGAAGCAATGCTCAGTGCATCCAAATTCAAGCCGAGGAAGCTTGTATACATGATCGACTACAACGGTGTCCAGCTTGACGGTACCAGCAGCGATATCATGCCTCTTGATCCCCTTGCTGACAAGTTCAAGTCCTTCGGCTGGAATATCAGCGACAAGGCCTATGACGGTCACGACATGAACAGCATCCTTGAGTCCTTCGACTGGATCGACAGTGACGATGTATGGCCGAAAGCCATTATCTACAAAACTGTCAAGGGTAAGGGCGTTTCCTTCATGGAAGGAAAGAACACCTGGCACGGCGCTCCCATCGATGATGAGAGCTATGCCAAGGGACGTGTTGAGCTCGTGAATGATCTCGAAAAGAAGGAGGGCCTCCTATGAGCGTTGCAATGAGAGAAGCGTTCGGTAAGAAAGTGGCCGAACTTGGTAAAACCAATGACAAGATCGTCGTCCTCGATGCCGATGTATCTTCTTCAACTAAATCCGGACTCTTCGGTAAAGATTTCCCGGAACGCTTTTTCAACGTCGGTGTTGCAGAAGCGAACATGGTAGGTATCGCAGCAGGTCTGGCTACCGCAGGATTCCACCCGATCGTCAATGCCTTCAGCATCTTCCTTGCCCTCAAGGGTACTGACCAGATCAGAAACGTATTCTGCTACAACAAGCTTCCCCTTGTTATCGCAGGTGCGTACGGCGGTCTGAGTGACTCCTTCGACGGAGCAAGCCACCAGAGTATTGCAGACATTGCGATCATGAGAGCTCTTCCCGAGATGGAAGTCATCGTTCCCTGTGACGCTCAGATGGCAGAGAGTGCTCTTGAATATGCTCTCTCTGTGAAGAAGCCTGTCTATATCAGACTCAACAGAAACGCTGTTCCCGATGTCGGCGTTCCTTTCAATGCCGCTGACAGAAAGGGTGTCGTGGTCAAAGAGGGAAGTGACGTGACTCTCGCAGCCAACGGCATCACTCTCAGTGCGACTCTCGAAGCTGCAGAGGCTCTCGCCGCAAAGGGTATCAAGGCTGAAGTCCTTGCCATGCCTTTTGTCAAACCGTTCGATGCTGCCACACTGAAGACATCGGTTGAAAAAACCGCTAAGCTTGTCAGTGTCGAAGAGCATAACGTTGTCGGCGGTTTCGGCTCGGCATGTCTTGAAGCGCTCAGCGGTGAGGGACTTGCCTACACCTACAGAGCTGTCGGTGTCGAAGACAGATTCACTGAAACAGGACCCTATGACGAACTCCTCGCCAAGTACGGAATCTGTGCAGAGAATATTGCTGCGAAGGCAGAAGAACTCGTAAAATAATTATTGGAGGACAATATGAATAGCAGAGAAAAAGCATATGAACTTCTCAAGAGCTGGAAGAAAGACGGCTATGTGTTCGGGATTGACGTTCTCGATCAGGTAGGTGCAGTCGCTGCCGGTTTCGGAAAGAACACACTTCTCGTATCGAACATGACCTACCTGAAGCCGGTTGCAGACCAGGTGATCGCTTCCCTCGAAGCTGCAGGTGTCGCACTTGTCGGCGGTCTTGTCGCTCCCGATGCGAAGCCCAATGCTCCCAGAGAGGACGTGTACCGCCTCACCACCTATATCCTGTCACACAACCCTGACAGCATCGTGGTCATCGGCGGAGGAAGCTCCATCGATGCAGTGAAGGCAGCCAATGCACTTGCAGCTCTCGGCGGCGCCAACAGCTGTGAGATCGATACCTACTTCGGTACATCACAGGTGACCGAGGCTCTCGAGAAGACAGGCAAGACACTCAAGCCCGTCATCGCAGTCGAGACCAGCGCATCAAGCGGTGCACACCTCACCAAGTACTCAAACATCACCGATCCCGTTGTCGGACAGAAGAAACTGATCGTCGATATGGCCGTTGTCCCTTCCGTTGCAGTCTTTGACTACAAGACAACTGTCAGCATGCCCCTCAGTGTCACTATCGACGGTGCTCTCGATGCAATCGCACACACCTTCGAAGTGTTCTGCGGTGCAAACGATGACAACTTCGAGCTGATCAGCGAGATCACCTCAACTGCAATCGACCTTGTCGCTTCCCACGCTTCCGTTCTGATGGACGATCCTTCAAACATCGAAGCACGTGAGGCAATCGGTCTTGCCACCGACCTCGGCGGTTACGCCATCATGATCGGCGGTACAAGCGGTGCTCACCTCACCAGTTTCTCACTCGTCGACGTCGTCTCTCACGGTACCGCCTGCGGTATCATGAACCCGTACTACGCAGTCTTCTACAGCAAGGCTATCCAGAAGCAGCTCAAGGTTCTCGCAGAGATCTTCAAGAAGCACGGCTACATCACAGCTGACATCGCTTCAATTGAAGGCAGAGAGCTTGCAACTACCGTTGCACAGGGAATGATCGACTTCTCCAAGTCAATCAAGGCTCCCACAAAGCTTTCAGATCTCAAGGGTTTCACCGATGCTCACATCGAAAGAGCGCTCAGTGCGGCACAGGACCCTCAGCTCAAGATGAAGCTGCAGAACATGCCTGTTCCGATGACAGCAGAGGATGTCATGGTCTACATGGCTCCGATTCTCGAAGCTGCCAAGACTGGCGACATGTCAATCATCAAAGAGAAATAAGGAACTATCCGTATGATCATCAATCACCCGTTCAATGCCTATGACCCCCTCAACCTTCCTGATCACACTCATGTGGTCAGGATGGCGGAACCCGAAGCTCTCACTCCAGTCAGCGAGAAGATCAGGGAATCACTCGAACATCCGATCGATTCAGACTCCCTGAGATCAATCGCCCTGAAAAAGCGTGAAGAGCGGAAGGCGAAGGACGGAGGGAAAGCGAACGCGGTGATTGTTGTCTCGGACAAGACCCGTCCGGTGCCTTACAGGGGGGAAGAAGGCATTCTTCTCCCTATCATCGAGGTGCTGATGGATACGGGGTACGGTATCGAAGATATCCTTATCCTCATCGCGACAGGAACCCATCTTCCCATGGCAGAGCCCGAGATCTGGAAGATGCTCGATACACGAGTTCGTGACATGGGTATCAAGGTGGTCAACCATGACTGTACTGACGATGCCGGGCTCTCCTTCCTCGGTAAGACGAAGAAGGGAACCGACATGTACCTCAATTCACTCTATGTGAATGCAGACCTGAAGATCGCGACCGGTCTGGTCGAAAGCCATTTCATGGCGGGAGCCAGCGGCGGACGCAAGGCAATCTGCCCCGGAATCATCGGGGAAGAGAGTACGTTCGTCTTCCATGGTGTCCCCTTCATGGCCGATGCGAATTCACGCGACCTGAACCTCAAGGACAATCTTGTTCATGAGGAGGCGCTCGAGGTAGCAGGAACGGTCGGCATCGACTTCCTTGTCAATGTCACCCTCAACGGGAAATTCCATATCACAGGAATTTTCAGCGGGAACTATATCACTGCCCACCTCAAGGCGGTGGAAAGTATCATCGAACATGTGAGAGTTCCCTCTCCCGCAAGTGATATCGTGGTGACCCACGGAGGCTTTGTAGGCATCAACCACTACCAGGTGGCAAAGTGCGCTGTCGCCTCCCTCGGTGTTCTCAAGGAGAACGGGTACCTCATCATCATTGCCGATACGAACGATCCCACCCACCCTGTGGGAGGAGTGAACTACCAGACGACCATCGCACTCCTGACCAGGATCGGTGCGAAGAACTTCACCCGACTGATCGCTTCAGAGGACTGGACCTTCATTCCCGAGCAGTGGCAGGTGCAGATGTGGTGTAAGGTATTTGACCGTATTCCCATGGATCACCTCTATTTCTACTCCCCGAGTATGGACCGCCTGTGGAATCCTCTCTTGCCAGGGGTGGACGGTAACGTGTACATTGAAGAGCAGACACCTCAGGGTGAGAAGTTCTCCCGCTTCGTCAGTGAATCACTGAAGACGATCAGCGCACGAGAGGAGAAAGAGCTTGAAGAGATGAAAGTCACCTGGATCGAAGACGGTCCCTATGTTGTTCCCGCTGGAACAGAAGGCTGATTCCTTCTCTGCCTGAGTAAGGAAGGCGCGTTACATGACCAAAATTCTGATCATCGTTCCCTATCGTGAGCTGTTCAGCCTGATAGAGGAAGAGATCAAACAGTATGATACCGCAGGATTCGACATTGAACTGACCCATATCTACGGGACGGACCATGAGACCCTGCGCGGTATCGATGCCGATATCATAGTGGCCAGGGGCATCACCTTCCTTGCCCTTGCCGAACTGAAATCAGACACCCACCTTGTCCCCTTTCTTCCAGGCCCAAATGACCTCATCGAAGCATTCTACGCAGCAGGCAAACAGCCTGACGGCGATATAGGTCTCCTAGCCGATTCTTCTGATATGTGTGACGCACAGCACGTCACCAGCCTCATCGGACGCCATGTGAATCTCTATGTGGCAAACGATCAGGAAGAGATTCACAACGGGGTGGAGTACCTGAAAGAAAACGGGTGTACCATCTTCCTTGGCGGTCTTACCTCCTGCCGCTACTGCGAGAGCAAAGGGTATCCCTACGTTCATATCAAGAGCGGACGACACTCGATCAACAGAGCCATCGGGGAGGCCATAGGGGCTGCCCGATCCCTTGAGAGAGCCAAGGTGAGGATGAACATCCTCACGACCCTGATCAACAACGACAAGGACGCCATGATCGCTCTGAACAGCAGAGGCCTTGTCGTTGTCGCCAACTCCATGGCCGAGCAGCTGCTCGGCAAGGGGATGATCAATCAGCATATCGGTGAGTTTTACGAAGGGGAAATCTGGGAAAAGACCCTCTCCACCGGAACCGGCGGAGAGATCATTAAAAAGATCAACGGTATGCAGATTCTCGTCTCCTCTGTTCCCATCATGACCGGGAGCGAGGGGCTCGGTGTCCTCATGACCTTCCAGAATATTGAAACAATCAGGTCAGTTGAACGGAAAATCAGAAAGGAACTGAGCAAGAAGGGGCTTATTGCCCGCTACACCTTCAGTGATATCATCACGAGAAACAAGGAACTTGAGCAGGTTGTCGAGAAGGGGAGGCGCTACAGCAAGGTTGACGGTGCCCTCCTCCTTATCGGAGAGACCGGTACCGGTAAGGAACTGTTCGCCCAGTCGATTCACAATGCATCGAAGCGACGCGGTGAACCCTTTGTCGCGGTGAACTGCGCAGCCCTTCCCGAAACTCTCCTTGAATCGGAACTCTTCGGTTACTCAGAGGGTGCCTTCAGCGGTGCCGCGAAGGGTGGAAAGCAGGGACTGTTCGAACTCGCCCACAAGGGGACGATATTCCTTGATGAAATAGGGGAGATGCCACTCAAGCTTCAGGCCAAAATGCTCCGCGTCCTTCAGGAAAAGGAAGTGCGCCGTATCGGGGGAGATACGATCGTTCCAGTCGATGTGCGGGTGATAAGCGCCACCAACGTCGATATCCCCGAGAAGGTGAAAAGCGGAGAATTCCGTCTCGATCTCTTCTACCGTATATCTCTTCTCAATCTCAGACTGATAGCGCTCAGGGAAAGAGTAGATGACATTCCTCTCCTCTTTTCCCATTTTGTCCGCTCCTCCTGCAAGGAACAGCATATTGAGGAGCCCTCCATCCTCCCCGAAGCCCTTGAACTGCTCAAGAAATACTCCTGGCAGGGAAATGTGAGGGAGCTGAGAAACGCAGCCGAACGCCTTGTCATCCTCCTCACCTCCGATTCCGTAGGAGTTCCCGAGATACTTGAACTCGATATCGCAGCAACGTCCCTGTCAGATGATTTTTCTCTGACGGGATCCCTTCCTCAGAGGAATGAGAGGGGACAGGAAACCTCAACCGAAGAACTCTACAAAGGTTTTATTGAGAGCGGAATGTCTCGTGAAGAGTATGCGAAAAGCATAGGAATGAGCAGGACGACTCTCTGGAGAAAGCTCTCGAAGTTCCAGGGATTGAGCTAAGCAGTACATCATGACCCGAACAAAGCTGTGTTGAATGTTTCGTATGTTTCAAATGAAACGCAATGAATTATGAAACATGAAACATGCATATAAGGAATTCTTCTTATACTTATAAATTTAAATCATTTAAAATTACTTATCTAAGATGTTGTAATTGAGTTAGATGATATTAAATATTTTTTAATTTTATCAACTTGGCACGCTGTCTGCTTTAGTGTATTCGAACACGAAAATAATGTAGGCGGTTATATATGGAAAAGAAACCAGTGCTCGGTATGCTCCTCGGAGACCCGGCAGGAGTAGGATCAGAAATCATGGCAAAGCTCGCTTCAGGCGACTTCTTCTCATCGTACTGCAGACCCGTATTCATAGGGGATCTGAGAGTGATGAAGAGGGCTCTTGATATCGTGGGCGCTGATGTGACCTTCCAGGTTGTTTCATCTGTCGATGATATTGACTGGAATGCTCCGGGATTTCCTTTCCTTGACCAGAGCGACTGCAACCCTGAAGAGACTCCGTTCGGTAAGATCTCGGTTCTCGGCGGTAAAGTCTGTCTCGACCAGCTCGAGCTGGGTGTCAACCTCTACAAGAACGGCAAGCTGGACGGTTTCTGTTTCACTCCGCTGAACAAGGCTGCGATGAAAGATGCAGGCTGCAAGGTAGAGAGTGAACACCACTTCATGGCAGCCCTTTTCGAGCATACCGGACCTTTCGGCGAGATCAACGTTCTCGGCGATCTGTGGACTACCCGTACCACTTCCCATATCCCCATCAAGGAAGTGTCCGATGCCCTTTCAGTAGAATCTATCATGAGAGCAATGACTCTTGCAGATTACTCGCTCAGAAAGAGCGGAAAAGCGAATCCCCGTCTTGCACTCTGCGCCTTAAATCCCCATGCTGGTGAAGAGGGGAGATGCGGCAGGGAAGAGATCGATATCATTGAGCCTGCAATCAAGGAGGCACAGGAGAAGGGAATCAATGCAAGCGGTCCCTATCCTTCAGATATCACCTTCATCAGAGCTTTCAACGGCGAGTTCGACGGTGTGGTGACGATGTACCATGACCAGGGACAGATCGCTCTCAAGCTGAAGGGCTTCGATCAGGGAATCACCATCGCCGGTGGTCTTCCCGCTCCGATCGCTACCTGCGCACACGGCACTGCCTATGATATCGCAGGTAAGGGAATCGTAAAAACCAGTGCATTCGAGAATGCAGTGAAGATGGTCAGCAAGATGGCCCTTCACTCTGCTAAATAGAGGTGAACATGGATAACAAGAAATCATTCGGCGTGAGAAGCCTGATTCCGATCATTACTGCGGCGATCGGTGTAGCTTTTCTCACTCTGGGATTAACCAAATACGGGTTCTGGCACGATGTGAAAGGCCCTCTCCCCGGATTCTTCCCGACCCTGGTCGGAATCGTCCTTGTCGTGATCAGTGTCCTTGCACTGATTCAGTCCTTCAAGGATCCTTCCAAGCCCGTTCCGATGGAGAACTGGCTTCCCGCTCTCGGAGCTCTGGGAATCATTCTCGGAACCTTCGTATTCGGGATGCTCTTCTCGATCATCGTATTTCTTATCGGCTGGATTCATTTCTACGAGAAATACAACTGGAAGACAACGATCACAACGACAGTGATCATGGTCGCAATCGTTGTCGGTGTATTCATGTTCTGGCTTCAGGTTCCCTTCCCGAAGGGTCTGATCCTTGATGCATTCGCTTACTAAGGGGGAGAGAGAATGGAAAACTTTATGATGCTTCTCGACGGCTTCCAGGTCGTCTTCACTCTCCAGAACGTTCTTGTAACTATGCTCGGAGCAGTTCTCGGCCTTATCGTCGGGGCAATGCCCGGTGTCGGTTCGCTTGCAGGTGTGGCACTTCTTCTTCCGCTGACATACCGCTTCAACCCGACCACCGCAATTATCATGCTCGGTGCACTCTACTACTCGAACATGTACGGCGGATCATTCAGTGCAATTCTTCTTAACATCCCCGGTGATACCCCTGCGGTCATGACCGCCCTTGACGGGTACCCGATGGCGATGAAGAGAAAGAGACCGGGACAGGCGCTCTTCACCAGTAACATCTCCTCCTTCACCGGCGGTCTTATCGGTATGCTGATCCTCACCTTCATGGGACCGGCTCTTGCAGACCTCGGTCTGAAGTTCGGACCGGCAGAGATGACGGCCCTCCTCCTTGTCGCGATGACAAGTATCGGATGGCTTGTAGGTAAGAATCCCACCAAGGGTGTTGTTCTCACCCTCGTAGGTATTCTTATCGCAACGATGGGAATGGATACCCTTACCGGTTCTCCCCGATACGATTTCGGGAACATGTACCTCCTCGGCGGTATTCCCTTCACTCCGTTCGTTATCGGATCAGTCGGATTCGCACAGGTACTCAAGCTCGTAAGCGAGAAGAACAACAAGGTGGAAGCACATCTCGACCAGAAACTGACGATCAAGGGCTCGCTCCTTACCCGTCACGAGCTGAAGAGACTTCTTCCTCCCGCACTGAGAAGCGGTTTCCTCGGAACCTTCGTCGGTGTTCTCCCGGGGGCCGGTGCTACAACCGGAAGCTTCCTCGGGTACGCCCTGCAGAAGTCGTTCAAGAGTGAAGAGGAACTGGGAACAGGTGCTGTTGAAGGTATTGCAGCCTGTGAGGCTGCCAACAACGCAGCTGCTGCAGGTTCCTTCGCACCGCTGCTCGCTCTCGGTATCCCGGGAAGCGGAACAGGCGCAGTACTCCTCGGAGGACTGATGATGTGGGGTCTCAACCCGGGACCGCTCCTTTTCAGCTCACAGCCAGATTTCTGCTGGGGACTGATCTCATCACTCTTCCTTGCAAACATCCTGACGCTGGCAATCGCACTCCTGATCATTCCATTTTTGATCAAGATCCTGACGGTACCCATCAAGCTGATGATTCCCGCGATCACGGTCGTCTGTATCGTCGGTGCATACAGCACAAGCAATTCGATGTACGGCGTCCTGGTCATGTTCCTTTCCGGTGTACTCGGCTTCGTGCTCGACAGAAACGGCTATTCAACAGCACCTATGCTGCTCTCCTTCGTTCTTGCTCCGCTGCTTGAATCAAATATGAGAAAGGCCTTCATCATCTCCCATGGTTCAGTAGATATCTTCTTCGAGAAACCGATCTCCATGGTCCTGATGCTGGTTCTGTTCGCAATCATTCTCACTCCGATCGTACGTAGTGTCATCGGAAAAGTAAAAGGCTCCAGAGGGTGAGTTTACCCTACAACAATACTAAGGATTTTCGAAAAAGGAGAAATCGTATGAAAAAGACATTGCTGTTAATCGCACTCGTCATGATGATGGTTCTGCCTCTCTTCGCACAGGGAGAAGCTGAACAGGCCGCTTCAGGGGAATTCGTTCCTACCAAGACCATTGAATGGTACTGTACGTCATCACCGGGCGGCGGTTCTGACCTGTTCACAAGAACAATCATCGACATCATCAAGGCTGAAGGTCTTGCAAACGGTCAGGATATCGTCATCCAGTACAAGACTGACGGTGCAGGTGAAGTAGGAAGAAACCTCGTTGCCAACACAAAGGCCGGCAAGGCAGACTACACCCTCCTCACATTCAACAGCGGAGACCTTATGCCGATGGTTAAGAACACTCCCAACAGAATCGAGAATTTCACACCGCTGTCACACATGGCTGTTGACAAGCACCTCATCTTCGTGAGACCTGATTCAAAGTACCAGACAGCCGAAGAGATCATCGCTGCTCTCCAGGCAGGTGAAGACATGGTCCTTGCAGGTTCAAAGGGTGATGACATCGCATGTCACGCTGCACTTTCAGAAGAGATCGGCGTAAGCCCCGACACCTTCAGCTACATTGCACATGACTCAACAGGTGCTGCAATCACAACCTTCCTCGGTGGTCACGTTGATCTTCTGATCTCCAAGCCCGCTGCTGCAAGCGAATATGTTGCTGCCGGTAAGATCATCCCCGTTCTTGCTCTCTCAACAAGCCGCTTCCCCGGAAACCTTTCAGGCGCTCCCACTCTTTCAGAACTCGGTTACAATGACGTTGAAGTTCCCAACTGGAGAAGTGTTGTCGGTGGTGCGAACATGAGCGACGAAGCTAAGGTCTTCTGGTCAGGCGTATTCGAGAAGGTCAGCCAGACTGACGCATGGAACACAGGCTACATCGACAAGAAGAAGCTCGTTCCCGATTACATGGATTGGCAGGAATACAAGGCATATGCCGACAAGTTCCAGGCTGATTACCTCGCAACACTCTAAATCAAGAGTAATGAAAGCATCGATTCCGGCTCTGCCGGGATCGATGTGTTTTCAGGAGAGACAGCTATGAAACGGGTTGCAATCATCTACACGGTACGTCCTGTACTCAATACCTTCTCTGATCAGCTCGCAGCCCTGCTGCCCTTCGAAGTGAAATTCCATCACCTGTTTGATGACTTTCTTGCAAGCGATCCTCAGGAGAAGGGTGAATTCACACCCTTGAACCAGAAACGCCTGGAAAACGACCTGAAGAACTGCGAACTGACAGGAGCTGACCTTATCATCACCACCTGTTCCACCCTCACCCCTGCAGTTCAGACACTGAGACAGTTTTTTTCAACCCCCATCATAGCCATCGATGACGCGATGTGCATGGAGGCTGTGAAAAGAGGTCCCAGGATCACCGTCCTGGCGACGGCGAGATCTACCATCACTCCGACAGTCGATCATATAAAGGACGAAGCTGAGAAAGCGGGTGCCTCTGTGACTGTCACAAGCAGTGACGATGAGATCGCCTATGAGGCGATGAAGAGGGGAGACCTGGCTACGCATGATGAGATGGTGCTTGAGCGGATTACTCAGGTGAAGGATGCCGATGTGATCGTTCTCGCCCAGGCCTCGATGGCTCATCTTGCTGTTCAGGGAGAGAAGGCAGCAGGGGTTCCAGTTCTTGCCAGCACTCCCTTGTGTCTCGCTTCGGTTGCAGCTATGCTCAAGGAACTGCCATGAAACATATTATAATCATACACACAGTGAAAAGCGTCTACGAGACCTTTCCCGTTGACCTGAAGAACGCCCTCGGTTCTGATGTCCTCATCGACAACATTGTCGATGAAGTGCTCGCAAACGATCCGGCAAGGAGGGGAGGGGAATTCACCGCTTCCAGTCTTAAAAGACTCTATATGCTCATGATGAGCGCAGAGGAAGCGGCCCCGGACCTTATCGTGGTCACCTGTTCCACCCTCTCTCCCTATATCGACCGTCTCAGGGAATTCATCAGTGTCCCTGTCATGGCAATCGATGATGCGATGTGCTCACAGGCCGCAGAGTCCGGAAAACGCATCTGTGTCCTGGCAACTGCCCAGTCCGCGCTTCCCCCTGCTGTCGATAAGACGAAAACATTCGCTGGAAAGTTGGGTAAAGAGGTCACCATCGATGGGTTCTGCAATCCCGATGCGATAGCTGCACTGAAGAACGGGGACAGGGAGACTCACGACAGACTCCTCCTTGAACTTTCAGATAAGGGGAAGGGGTATGACGTGATCGTTCTCGCCCAGGCCTCCATGGCTCTGATGCGAGAAGAAGTTGAGTCCTTTACGGGGGTGAAGACCCTCAGCTCCCCACAGACCTGCATCGCCGCCGTTTCAAAGGCAATGGAGGCATAGATGAAAGCATCAATTCACGATTACTGCAGACTGGGAATCGTTCACTCGATGGCCTTCCCCTCTTCCCAGAAGAGCGAGGAAGACTTTATCTCTACCCTGAAGGAACTCCTCTATGATGACAGCTTCGAGATCATCGAGATCGGGAAACTTCCGTTTCCTTCCCTCAATGAGACCGTTCCCTCCCTTATCCGATCGGCTCATGCCGAGCTCACCTACAGCGGTCACTCCCGCCTGTTCGCAGCGAATGCGAATATCAACTCGACAGATGAAACAGAGAGACAGAGAGCGGTTCAGCTGCTCAAGGAAGGAATCGACGAGGCGTACGAGTTCGGTGCACTCACCTTCCAGTTCCTCTCAAGGACCTATGACCCTGAGCGCATTGCAGAGCATATGGATGCTCTGGTGAAAAGTACCATCGAGCTGTGCGAATATGCCGCCTCGAGTGGTGCTATGCCTGTCTGTCATGAGATCTTTGATTTCGATATCGACAAGAAGTCTCTTGTCGGTCCCGTGGATAGGGCAAAAGAGTATGTCCAAAGGGTGCGTGAGTCAGTGGACAACTTCGGTCTCATGGTAGACTGTTCCCATATCCCCATGCTCCATGAAACCCTCGATGAATCACTCGATCCTATCAGGGAATATATCGTACACGCCCATATGGGTAACACGATCATCGCCGACCCTTCCCATCCCTTCTACGGTGATACACACCCTTCCTTCGGGTTCCCGGGAAGCGAGAGCGACACAGAATACCTTGCAGCGTATCTGAAGAAGCTGCTCGAAATTGGATATCTCAGTACAGAAAGACGACCGATTCTCTCCTTCGAGGTGAAGCCTCAGGGTGATGAGGATCCGAAGATCGTGATAGCGAATGCGAAGCGGACGCTCCGTGACGCATGGCGTCTCGTTTGAGTACATACATAGGAGTTTTACATGAAATTATCAGTTGCAGTTGCAGGAAAAGAGGCTATGCCCAATGCGTTCGTCGTGTTCAGGGGACTGGAAGAATCGATCAAGAAGGCGAGTGACCTCGGCTATGACGGGGTTGAGCTTGCGCTCAAGAGACCCGATGAGATTTCCAAGGCTGATCTGAAATCACTTCTGAAGAAGAACGGTATGGAAGTTTCCGCCATCAGCAGCGGTCAGGTGTGGGGTGCCCGCCAGCTCGCGTTCACCGAACCTGACAAGGAGAAGAGAAACGAACTGCGCAAGACCTTCAGCGGCTTCATCGATCTCGCAAGCGACTTCGGTCAGCTGGTCAATCTTGGAAGAACCAGAGGTTCCCTCGGAACCGAGGACCCTGCAGGGGCGAAAGGGCGTTTCATGGATATGGCTCAGGAGATGGCAGACTATGCTCAGAAGAGGGGAGTCACTCTCATTCTCGAACCGGTCAACCGGTACGAAATCGATTTCATCAACAGCGTGGACGAAGCTTCCGCTCTCCTTGATGAGATCAACCACCCTGCCTTTGCCTGTATGCCCGATGTGTTTCATATGAACATTGAAGACGACCATATCGGTCAGTCTCTGATCAGAAACAAGAAGTACGTGAAATATATTCACTTCGCAGCTTCTCATCGTCACGCTCCCGGAGACGGTCACATGAATTGGGACGAAATATTCCAGGCTTTGACGATTATAGGGTATAATGGGTGGACATCGGTGGAGATTCTACCGCTGCCCGAACCCGATATCGCAGCAAAAAGAAGTGTTGACTTCCTGAGAGGCAACTACGGGTCATACTACAACTAGGAGCAGATGTTGATCACATCCTATTTTCTCATAGCGATAGCAGTCGCAGCTGCAGGAGGTTACCTGCTGATGCGGCTGAAATTTCCCGCCGGACTGCTTGTCGGCGGGATTATTGCGGCTTCCACCTTCAGTGTCCTTACCGGAAAGGTGCAGCCCCCCGGCTATTTTTCTGTGGTTCTTCAGATCCTCAGCGGGACGCTGATCGGTTCCTCCTTCTCCAAAAAGGATCTGATGGGGATCAAATCACTTCTCTTTCCCTCTTCGCTCTTCATCGTTGGTATGATTCTGACGAACCTCATCATGGGTACCGTGATCTCTCTTGTGTCTCCCCTCGATATCATCACAGCTTTAGCCGGAACCATCCCGGGAGGGATGGCTACAAGCTTCATCATGGCTGACCAGCTCGGAGCCGATGTTCCTACAGTCGCCATTATGCATATGAGCAGACTCCTGTTCTCCCTTATCTTCTTCCCCTCGCTGATCAACTTCCTCCTCCGCCATGATGCTTCGTATCAGGAGGAGATCGGAACAGGAGGGTCTGAGTCAGGAAGGAGAATGCCGAAACTTGTTCAGGTGCTCTATACTCTCGCAGTGGGAACTGTAGGAGGTATCGCGGGCTCCTTCATCCCCTTTATTCCCGTCCCTGCCATGCTGTTTTCTATGATAGCGGTATCGGCTATGAACGTTTCTGTGCATCCTACCTGCTTTCCCGTTCCTCTGAGGCGTGTGGCTCAGGTGCTCTCAGCTGTTCTTGTAGGTTCCAAGGTCTCAATGGATACGATACTCGGCCTGCAGAACCTGATCATCCCCGTCATCCTCATGATCTCGGGTTATCTGGTGCTGCATACCCTGATTGGGTATGCCGTAGCGAAAATCACAGGACTGAACAAGGGAATAGCTCTCTTCTGCACCATTCCCGCCGGTGCAAGCGATATCGCATTGATCGCACACGATATGGAATACTCCTCCCCGGTCATTCCCCTGATTCAGATCACACGGCTTATCGCCTCGATCACACTCTTTCCTATCATCATCAAACTCTTCGCACTCATCATTCAGTGACATCCTGCTTTCGTCAATCTGACTGATTGACAGAGCCTCTACAGATCCGTACGATGTCCCATATCTCTCAAGGAGTACCTGTGAAATCAATCTACGCAGACCTTTCTCTTCTTATCACCACCATAGTTTGGGGAACGGGTTTTCCCGGGATGGTCTATGCCCTGAACAGCGGAATGAACATCTCATTCATCCTCCTGATCAGATTTACCGTGGCTTCCATCATTCTTGTACTTCTGTTCTCAAAACGGATCAGGAAGATGAGGAAACAGGACCTCATGCACGGTCTCATTGCAGGAACCTTCCTCTTCCTTGCTTTCTTCATACAGACCGTAGGTCTGCAGTACACTTCTCCAAGCAACAACGCCTTCATCACTGCAACCTACGTGATCATGGTACCTTTCATGTCATGGCTCCTGTTTAAGAACATGCCTCAGAGAAAGTATTTCATACTTCCCTTTGTCACCTTCCTCGGGGTGGTCATCCTCACCTACAGACCGGGAACCGGCTTCAATTTCACCATAGGTGATACCTTCACCCTCGTATGTGCAGCCTTCTTCGCCCTTCATGTAGCCTATCTCGACACCGCTTCGAAAGTGACCGATACGGGCATTCTCACCTTCGTCCAGCTGGCAACCGCCGCTGTTCTCTCATTCCTCTACTTTCTCGTGTTTGACAGGGGATCAGCAGGAGTGGAGGTGAACTGGTCGCAGGGACTGCTCTGGGCAATCTATCTGGGAGTGTTCGCCACCTTTGTCGCCTATTTCCTTCAGACCTTTGCCCAAAAACATACGACGAGTACAAAGACGGCAATTATTCTATCCTGTGAAAGCCTCTTCGGCTCCCTTTTCTCAGTTCTCCTCGGTCTTGAGCCGTTCACCGTGTTCCTTGTAGCCGGAGGAACTGTCATCTTCTCCTCGGTCATTCTCAGTGAGATGAAACTGCCTCTCAGGAAAACAAAGAGGGAAAAGAAACAGCACACCTCTTCAAGTATGGTCAGAGAGTTGGAATAAGAGGAAGCTTCCACTTATTTCTTCAGCTTCTCCCACTTGCTTGAAGCAACATTTCCCGCAACGTTCAGTGCATCCCAGGTCTTCGCGAACGGGGGAGCGTAACAGAAATCGGCCATGGCAAGGTCCTCCACAGTTGCGTTCATCTGTATAGCCATAGCAATGGGATCGATTCGGAGTGCGGCTCCTTTCTTTCCGACAGTCTGCGCTCCCCTGATCTCTCCCGTTTCTCTGTCGAAGAAGAGTTTGATGGAAATATCTTCCTGACCGGGGTAGTAGGGAGTCTGGTTCTTGTCCTGCACGAATACGGATGTGATATTCCCCTCTTCCCTGCTCTCTCCCGTACGAGCGATCTCAAGATCGAAGACCTTTACGCAGGCTGTCCCGAGGGTCCCTGGGAATACTTTATCACTTCCCCCGATCACATCTCCTATGATACGACCCAGCTTGTTCGCAGAGGTGGCAAGCGGCGAGTAGATATGACCTTCCCCGTTCATCACCGTAACAGCGGCGCAGTCTCCTGCAGCATAGATATGATCGATGGAACTCTTTCCTGTTTCATCCACTACTATCGCTCCGTTTTGCAGCATCTCGATACCGGAGGAGGCGAGAAACTGGGTCTGCGGCCTGATTCCCACCGAGAGAATGACAAGATCGGCAGGGTAGGTTCCTTTCGAAGTGACTACCTGTTCAACCTTGCCTTTCCCTGTGAACCTCTCAACTTTCTCAGAAAGGGAGAGTTCAACACCGTGGGAGAGTATCTCCTGATGTGCGAGTTCAGATATTTCAGGGACAACGGCTGTCTGAAGAACACGGTCAAGCAGTTCAATGATTCTCACCTTCTTGCCGGCCTCGTGGAGAGCTTCGGCAATTTCAAGTCCGATGAACCCTCCTCCTACGACCACAGCATGCTCTCCTGTGTTGCCGATCGCTTCCTTTATCGCATCCCCGTCACCCATCACCCTCAGCGTATGGATATGCTCAAGGTTCACCCCTTCGATGGGGGGCACTATGCTTACAGCCCCGCTTGTGACGATAAGGTTGTCGTATACCAAAGCAAACAGTTCTCCTCTCTCATCTATTCCTGTTATCTCATGCTTCACAGGATCAACGAGAGTGACCGTATGGTTGAGACGGAGATCGACTCCGTCCTCAAGGAACTTCTCGGGAGAGCGGTGGAACATCTTCTTTTTATCTGAGAAGAAGTTTCCTACATAGTAGGGGAGACCGCAACCTCCGAACGAGACGATTGAACTCTTTTCAAGAACCGTGAGCGTGTCATTCGGTGCAGTTCTCCGTATCTTCGCCGCAGCACTCATTCCTGCCGCATTTCCTCCGATGACTACATGGTGCATACTCTCCTCCTTCGTATCCTAGCAGATACTCCTTCTTTAAACGTAATCCAACAGGGAGTGAAAGTCCACTCAGGAATAGGCGATTTTGTATCCATGAAACATATGGAAACTGGTAAATAAAAATTGATTCTCTCCCCTGTTTGTTTTACTCTTGAAGCTGAACTTCAGGTGATCACTATACATTCCCCTGACCTAAGATAAAGGAGTCAAGATATGAGAAAAGTCGGAATCTATTACGCGTTCTGGACCCATGAGTGGGACGTGGATTTTGTCCCGTTCATAAAAAAAGTGAAGAAGCTGGGATTCGATCAGCTTGAACTGAACGGAGGAACAATAGCCGACATGACACGCTCGGAGCAGAAAGCTCTGAAAGCTATGGCAGACAATGAAGGTCTGCTTCTCTCCTATGGGATAGGGTTGAAGAAGGAATATGATGTCTCTTCCTTTGATGAGAAGGTAAGAAAGAACGGCCTCGATTACATGAAGAGGATGATCGACGGGGTCTCCAACATGGGTGGAGGTATGATCGGCGGTACTGTTCACAGCTACTGGCCGGGTTCAATGCCTGAGGGACTTACCACAAAGCAGGGAATCTGGGACAAGAGTCTTGAGAGTATGTCCGTTCTCGCTCCCTATGCTGGAGAGCGGGGTGTGCTGCTGAACGTTGAAGTGCTGAACAGGTTCGAGCAGTTCCTTATCAATGACAGCCATGAAGCCGTAGCCTACATGGAACAGGTGAACCATCCTGCCTGCAGGATTCTTCTTGACACCTTTCATATGAATATTGAAGAGGATTCCTTCGGAGATGCGATTCGCAGAGTAGGGAAGTACCTTGCCGCCTTCCACCTCGGTGAGCCGAACAGGAAGATGCCGGGAACCGGAAGAATGCCGTGGGAGGAGATTAAAACAGCCCTTGATGATATCGGTTTCGACGGTCCGATGGTGATGGAACCCTTTGTCATGCAGGGAGGGCAGATCGGACGTGATATAGGAGTATGGCGGGAGATTGTGAAGGACCCCGACCTTGATGCCATGGCCGCGACTTCTGCCGCCTGGGTGAAAAGTAATCTCTTCTAACTGACAATTCTTTCACAGCACCCGCAGCTGAAATCCTTCACTGCGGGTTTTCTTTTGTAAGAGTCTCTTTTGCAACGTCCTGTATGATCGTACTGAGCTGTTCCAGTTCAGCAGACTGTATGCTCCACCTGTGCCAGTACAGGGGAGCTGAGACCGCTTTCCCCATTGATAGATCGATAAGATCATACTCTTCCCTGGAAGCTTCGAACTGACTCTCTGTGAGCATTCCGCAGACTTCTCCTTCTCTTATCAAAATCGGAAACTGGTCGGAAGAGGGGATCAGATGGGAGTTATGGAAGGAATCGGGTGAAGGAAAGAACTGGGAAGCCCATTGTGATAATAGCTGATCATCTCGGTTGAAATTCAGTTTCGGTGCCGCCTGAAAGGAGGTCGCATCCATGGGTTCAGGAAAATAACGCTCGGCAAAGGCTCGGGTGGATACAAAGCGGTAGCTCATGTTTCCAATGAAATCTCTTTTACACCCTCTGAACGGTGTCGAGATGGAACTGATGCAACCCATTACTTCCCCTGCCACCATCAGGTGGTGGGTCATATCCTGATCAGCGCTCCTGATATCGAGAAAGCCGCTGTGAAGGGAAAAGTACTCAGAGACGACATGGGAGAACCAGGTATTCAGACTGTCGGCATTCACCGCCAGTGATATACGCGGTTTCTGATGCGTTTCAATAATACCTGTCCGTTCAGAAAATTCCTGTTCAAGTACCTGAACCTTCCTGAAATGCTCCAGGAGTTCCTTTCCTGCTTCGGTGACTGACGGAGGCTGGCTTCTGATGAGAAGGATCTGTCCTGTAAGATCTTCGAGCTGACGTATTCTCTGCGTCACCGCGGACTGGGTGATATGGAGTCTGTTTCCAGCCCTTTCAAACCCCCTTTCATCCACTACAGCAGCGAGAGCTTCTAAATTCCTGTAATCAATCATGGTTGTATATTATCATAACTAATAATAGATATAAATAATTAATTTTACTAATTTAAAGATTACATATAGTATTGCCCCATGTTGACACCATTTTTAGCAGGTCTAGGAACCGAAGCGGGACTGATCATTGCGATCGGATCCCAGAACGCATTTGTACTCTCTCAGGGGATCAGACGTCAGTACCATGTAACAGTCGCTCTGATCTGTGCCGTTTGTGACGCCATTCTCATCACCGCAGGTACAGCCGGTCTCGGCACGATCATTCAGAATATTCCGATACTGATGACCCTCGCCTCGCTGAGCGGTGCTCTGTTTCTGTTCATCTACGGACTGCAGAGCCTGATTGCTGTGATAAAGGGCTCTGATGGTATGGAAGAGAGCAAAGGCCAGGCCAGAACAAGAAGGGATGTCGCTCTTGCAGCTCTGACCATCACACTGCTGAATCCACATGTCTATCTTGAGACCGTGGTTCTCCTGGGAGGTATCAGCAGCACGTATGGAGAGTCCGGGCGTTACTTTTTCGGCTTCGGTGCACTCTCCATGTCCTTTATCTGGTTTTTTGCTCTATCGATCGGAGCAGGTTTCCTCTCTCCTCTTTTCAGGAAACCCGTCACCTGGCGTATTCTGAACACAGTCATCTTTATCATCATGTGGAGTATCGCGTATAAACTGTTTATCTATTCAGATGTTATGAATTATATACCTATACTCTGAAAGACCATAATTAAATAATTGGGATTGTTTCCTAATCTAAACCCGATTGATTTAGTAATCTCAACCCGATTGATTTAGTAATCTAAACCCGATTGATTTGGTAATCTCAACCCGATTGATTTGGCAATCTCAACCCGACTGATTTGGCAATCTCAACCCGACTGATTTGGCAATCTCAACCCGACTGATTTAGCAATCTCAACCCGACTGATTTAGCAATCTCAACCCGATTGATTTGGTAATCTCAACCCGATTGATTTGGCAATCTCAACCCGATTGATTTGGCAATCTCAACCCGACTGATTTGGCAATCTCAACCCGACTGATTTGGCAATCTCAACCCGATTGATTCTGTTTGTCATTGAGGATTGTGCTGGAATCGTTTTCAGGCGTATACTTGGGAAAGGAGGAGAAGAAGGGGTGTTAAATTCGCTTGATCAGCTGAAGGAACTCTGTCGCATGGGACAACCGGTTACCGTCTCGGTGGCGTGTGCTGCTGACCGCAAGGTGCTTCAGTCACTCAGAGATGCTTCTGAAGAGATTTCTCTCTCTGCTCTCCTCTTTGGACGTAAAGAGGAGATTCTCTCACTGCTTTCTTCTCTTGAGATCTCTTCTGATCTGTTTTCTGTTGTTGACTGCTCGGATGAGAAGAGTGCCTGCGCTGCCGCTGTAAGGGCGATCAGCGAAGGAAAGGCAGATGTTCTGATGAAGGGAGATGTTCCCACTGCCTCTATCATGAGAGAGGTGCTCAACAAGGAGTATGGTCTGGTAAAGGATACGCTTCTTTCCCATGTCGCTCTCATTGAAAGCCCATACTACCACAAATTGATTGCTCTGAGCGATGGAGCGATGAATATCGCACCGACACTTGCAGAGAAAGCATCAATTCTCGAGAATTCTGTTCATTTCATGCACGCTCTCGGAGTTGGGAAGCCGAAAGCGGCTATTCTTGCTGCGATTGAGAAGGTGAATGAGAAGATGGAAGCCACCCTTGATGCTGCAGAGCTTGTGAAGATGGCTGGAAAGGGTCGCTTTCCGAAGTCACTTGTGGACGGACCCTTCGCTCTCGATAACGCAGTCTCCTCAGAAGCGGCACAGAAGAAGGGGATTGTCTCCCCTGTTGCAGGGGATGCCGATATCCTTCTCGTTCCCGACATCGAGTGTGGTAATGTTCTCTACAAGGCGCTCAATTTCATGGGAGGCGCTCACTCTGCGGGACTCATCCTGGGTGCTTCTGCCCCCGTGATTCTCACAAGCCGTGCTGATTCAGAAACGACGAAACTCTACTCCATCTTTCTTGCTGCCGCTGTAGCGGGGAGCAGGCGATGAAGCATCCCCTCATACTTGCAATCGATCCCGGTTCGACTTCGACAAAGATAGGTCTGTTTCGTGACCTCGAGATGATCTTCGAGATTTCAATCTCCCACACGACAAAGGAGCTGAAGCGGTTTGCCCACATCAGCGATCAGTTCGAGTTCAGGAAGGAGAAGGTTCTCTATACTCTCAAGGAGCAGGCGGTGAACCCCCTTCTGATAAATGCCGTGGTGGGACGGGGAGGGCTTATTCAGCCGGTTCCCTCCGGGGTGTATGAGATGAATGAGTACCTGGCAGCGGACCTGAGGAAAGGGGTGATGGGTGAGCATGCAAGCAACCTGGGAGGATTGATCGCACAGGATATTTCCTACCATATCCCCTTCTCCCGTGCTTTCATTGCCGATCCTGTCGTCGTGGATGAACTTGACCCGGTTGCGAGAATTACCGGTCATCCCCTGTTCACCCGTCAGTCGATCTTCCATGCACTCAACCAGAAAGCGATTGCACGTACCCATGCCGAGCATATCGGAAGGGAGTATGATGAGCTTAACCTGATCATTGCCCACCTCGGAGGCGGTATCACAGTCGGCGCTCACAGAAAAGGGCGGGTGGTCGATGTGAATCAGGGTTTGAACGGTGAAGGTCCCTTCTCTCCGGAGCGAAGCGGGACGCTGCCGACCGGTCAGTTGGTCGATCTCTGTTTCTCAGGTGATTTCTCTCACCGTGAGGTGAAGGAGATGCTGGCAGGAAAGGGAGGGTATGTAGCCTATCTTGGAACCAACAACGCTCAGGAAGTAGAGGAAGCTGCAGCAAGGGGAGAGCGGATGAGTCGTATCATCCGCGATGCCCTGGTGTACCAGGTGGCAAAGGATATCGGAGCGCTTTCTACAGTGCTGGAAGGGGAGGTCGATGCGATTCTTCTTACCGGAGGCCTTGCCTACAGTGAATCTCTCACCCGCGATATCATTAAGCGAGTGAAGCACCTCGCAGAGGTGCATATCTATCCGGGAGAACAGGAGCTGAAGGCTCTTGCCTGGCACGGCTGGGCCGTGCTGACCGGGAGGGAGGAGGTGAGGAGCTACCCTGTAGAGAGGTAACTCCCTTTTCCTTTTCTTATTTCCCGATGTCGTTTCTGTAAAAGAGAATATCGCTTGAAACTTTCTTCACATCAGCGTAGCAGGCTTCACGTGCTTCTTCCATTGTCTCCCCGCTTGCTATGACCAGTGCGACTCTTCCACCGTTGTTCGTGTAGTGATCGCCATCGGTGTTCAGAGCCATGGAGCAGCAGTTGATCCCTTCGGGGATATCGATCCTGAACCCCTTCTCATACGAAGAGGGATACCCTTTGGATGCGAGACACACGCCGAGTGTGATTCCCTCTCTCCAGGTAAGGGTGAAGGGACGTTTTTCGAAGGTCGCAGAGATCGCTTCAACGAGATCACTGGTCATGGAATCGAGAAGAACTTCCGCTTCGGGGTCACCGAAACGGGTATTGTACTCGATCACTTTCACCCCTGCTTCCGTCTTCATCAGACCGAAGTATACGATGCCGGTGAAGTTGATACCGTCGTCCTGCAGTCCTTTCACAGTCGGGATGACGATCTCCTGTTCAACCGTTTTCATATCCTCGTCACTGATGTATTCTACGGGGGTGTAGCACCCCATGCCACCGGTGTTGAGTCCTTCATCATTATCGTACGCTCTCTTGTAATCGCGAGCGGGAACCATCAGGTTGTAGTAGTCCTGATTGACGAAGGCGAGAAGAGAGAATTCCTTTCCTGAAAGGAATTGTTCGAACACGACCTTACCGGTCCCGTTGAAACTCTCTTTCAGGAATGCATCTGCCTCTTCCCTGTCATCTGTGACAAGGACACCCTTTCCAAGGGCGAGTCCGTCCTGCTTGATCACAAGCATTCCCTCAGTCCCTTTCATGTGTTCTGCAGCAGCTTCATAGGTGGTGCAGGTAGTGAATCCTGCAGTGGGAATGTCATGGCGGGCCATGAACTCCTTTGCGAAGTTCTTGCTTGTCTCGAGGAGAGCTGCAGCCTTCTCGGGACCGAAGACGGGAATGGAAGAACCCTTGAAATAGTCGGTCACACCCTTTTCCAGATAAGCTTCGTTTCCCACGATAAGAAGACCTATCTTATGCTCCTTCATATAGGATTCAAGAGAGGGGAACGTGCCGTCCCACTCAGGGTGAATGACAAGTCCTTCGCTCATCAGCATCCCGGTATTGCCGGGAATGACATGGACGGTTTCCACATG
The DNA here is from genome assembly GCA_963677695.2 of Sphaerochaetaceae bacterium. GTDB lineage: Bacteria > Spirochaetota > Spirochaetia > Sphaerochaetales > Sphaerochaetaceae > SABI01. Next base: position 2,128,207 of record CAXXUJ010000001.1, read on the forward strand.
TGCTGATTTCAGAGATTTCACTGCGAGTGCGTGTTCACGTCCGCCTGTTCCAAGTACTGCTACGTTCATGCTGCCTATTCCTGTTCTATGAGCTTCGTGATCACCTTAGGGTACAGCTCGTACTCGGCTGCATGCACCATTGGCTCAAGCTCTTCAAGGTCTGTTCCGTCATATTCGACGGTCGCCTGTTCAATGATCTCACCTTCATCCATACCAGCATTCACATAGTGTACCGTGACGCCGTAGATCTTCTTCCCGTCCTCTATCGCCTGTTCCATGGCATGGGTTCCCTTGTAGAGGGGGAGGAGGGAGGGGTGGATGTTGATGATCTTCCTGTCGAATCTGTCAACGAATGAAGGAGATAAGAGTCTCATGTAACCTGCGAGAATGATAAGGTCGATCTCCATCTCTTCAAGAACAGTGATGATCGCCTGTTCCATAGCCGCTTTCGAATCGAATTCCTTTCTCAGGAAGGTCTTTGCCTCGATGCCGTGTTCGGCTGCGATATCGAGGGCTGCACACACCTTGTCGGTGATGAGGATTCCGATATCACATCCTGCAATATTTCTTTTTACGATGTTCTCGAAGTTCGTTCCTCTTCCCGAGGCGAAAACGGCAACTCTCTTCATCTGATAGTGATTCCTTCTTTTCCTGTCACTTCACCGATGATACAGGTATCTGGTGAGGTCTCTTTGAGGAGAGAGAGAGTCTTTTCTGCATCTTCTGGAGAGACCACGACAACGAACCCGATTCCCATGTTGAAGATATGATACATTTCATCAACTGTGATTTCCCCTTTTTCCATAAGGAAGGTGAAGATAGCAGGTACCTTCACTTCGCTCAGGTCTAGAGAGAGTCCGAGAGAGGTTCCACTGAGCATTCTCGGAAGGTTCTCATAGTAGCCTCCTCCGGTTACGTGGGACATCGCGTGGATATCAACTTTCTCCTTGAGACGCATGATCTCATCTACATAGATCTTTGTGGGTGCAAGGAGTGCATCGAGGAGAGTTCCTCCTTCGAAGCTCTGAGAGAGGTCGGCTCCACTGTCCCTGAGAACTTTTCTCACGAGCGAGTAGCCGTTGGAGTGAATGCCCGAGGAGGGAATACCGATGAGGACATCGCCTGATTTCACCTGAGAGCCGTCGATCTTCTTACTCTTCTCGACAACACCGACAGCGAAGCCTGCGAGATCGAAGTGTCCTTTTTCGTACATGTCTGGCATCTCTGCGGTTTCTCCGCCGATGAGGGAAAGAGATCCTTTACGGCAGCCGCTCGCTATTCCTGCCACGATCTTCTCGATCTCGGCAGGATCATTCTTTCCTACTGCGATGTAGTCGAGGAAGAAGAGGGGAGCTGCTCCGCAGGTGAGAATGTCGTTGACGCACATTGCGACGAGGTCTTCACCTACAGTGTGGACCACACCGTTCTGGATGGCGAGGAGGAGCTTGGTTCCCACTCCGTCGGTTCCCGAAACGAGGATCGGTTCTTCGTATCCGTACTTGTAGAGGTCGAACAGACCTCCGAAACCCCCGATATCACCATTGAAACCGAGACTCTTCGTCGATCCGATATGCTTTCTGATTCTTTCGATACTCTCGTATCCGCTCTCGAGGCTTACTCCGGCCTCACTGTATTTCTGTGACATACGTTCCTCTATCTCGCCTTTTCCGCTTCTTCAAGCCGGCTGAAGGTGTCTGTAATATAATCTCCGTTGAAACAACCGGTACATAACTTAATGTCGGGAGAGCACTCTCTGATCGTATCGAGACTCATGAACTCAAGGGAGTGGACTCCGTAGTAGTTCTTCAGGTCTCCCCTGGTCGTATGAGCCATCACCAGTTCCGAGAAGTTCGAGATATCGACTCCGTAGAAACAGGGGTGGGTGATCTCTGGGGATGCGATCCTGATATGAATCTCGGTCGCTCCCGCTTCCCTCAGCAGCTGTGTGATGTGCTTCAGCGTTGTTCCTCTGACGATCGAGTCATCGATAAGTACGAGGCGCTTCCCTTTGACAACCCGCTTGATCGCGGCAAGTTTGAGGAGCACTGCACGGTCTCTCAGGTGCTTGGAAGGTTCGATGAACGTACGCCCGATATACTTGTTCTTGATCAATCCCTTCTCATAAGGAATACCCGATTCTTCTGCGTACCCGATTGCCGCACTGAGAGAGGAATCGGGGATACCGATGACAATATCAGCCTCGGCGGGGTGTTCCTTCGCAAGTCTCTTTCCGCTCTGTTTCCGGAACTCATGGGTGTTCAGTCCCCTGATATCGCTGTCGGGACGGGCAAAGTATATGTACTCCATCGTACAGAGGTGTTCATCAGTATCTTCAGTGTAGAAGTGGGAGGTGAGCCCGTAGGGCTTCACTTCCACGATCTCCCCGGGAAGGACGTCACGTACAAACTCCGCTCCCACTGCATCAAGAGCACAGGTCTCGGAGGCAATGACGAAGGCATCATCGATCTTGCCGATCGACAGCGGTCTCAGTCCGTTCTTGTCCCTCACCGCATAGAGGCGGTCGTTGATCAGGAAAATGAAAGCAAAGGCACCGACAAGGCGGGGAAGTGCATTCTTCAGCGCCTTGATCGGGTTTTCGTACATCTCTCGGTGGATCATGTGTGCGATCAGTTCGGAGTCGGAGATGGAGTGGAAAATCGATCCCGCATCCTCGAGTTCTCTTTTCAGTTCCTTGTAGTTGACCAGATTTCCGTTGTGGCAGAGACCGAAGGTCTTGTCCTGGTAGTTGAAGATGAAGGGCTGAATGTTGTGGGAGTGGGTTCCCCCGGTCACCGAGTAACGGACGTGACCGATAGCGGTCGAACCCTTCAGACGCTGAAGGATATCATCCTTGAACACCTGGTGGACCAATCCTGTTCCCTTGTAGATATCGTATTCTCCCTTCTCTCCTGCCATGATACCGCAGGCCTCCTGGCCGCGGTGCTGGAGGGAGTGGAGTCCGTAGAACGCCATATTGGCAGCATCATCGTGGTTATAGACCCCGAAGACGCCGCACTCTTCTCTCATTCCTGTCTGTTTCATATCAGTCGGTTTCCTTCAATGAATTGTAGATAACCTCGTAGCCGCTGATCAGGTCACCTGAATCCTCTCTGAATCTGTCCTTGTCGAAACTTGTCTCGTTCTCGTCCCACAGGCGCATGTTGTCGGGACTGAGTTCATCAACGAGATAGATCTTTCCGTCAGAGGCCTTCCCGTACTCGAGCTTGAAATCGACCAGGGTCATGCCTATCTTCTCGAAGCGGGCCTTAAGAAGTTCGTTCACTTTCAAAGCAGCAGCTCTTATCACGGCAAGTTCATCCCTGGTCGCTATCTTCAAGGCTACTGCGTGGTCGTCATTGAGGAGGGGGTCGCCGAGTTCGTCCTTCTTATAGCTGTACTCGACTGTGGGCTCTGAGAACTTCTCACCGCGGCTGAGGCCGAGGCGGCGGACCATGGAACCTGCTGCAATGTTTCTCACGATCACTTCAAGGGGGATGATCTCGACCTTACGGCAGCGTACATCCCTGTCGTTCAGTGTCTCAAGGAGGTGTGTCTCCACCCCGTTCTTCTCAAGATAGGAGAACAGGAGAGTGGAGATCTTGTTATTGAGAACTCCTTTACCCGCGATGGAAGCTTTCTTTGCCCCGTTTCCCGCGGTCGCGTCATCTTTGAAGTGGATAATCACTTCATCGGCATTGTCGCCTGCATAGACGATCTTCGCTTTTCCTTCGTAGAGCTGTTTCATTTCTTCCCTCCATGGGTAGATGCCTTTCCGCCTTGCGTAAAGTAGCGTACTCCGCTCATAAATATATCCTGTCTCCGGTTCCCGTCCACATTGGTGAATAGTTCATCCCGGCTTCTTTCGTTATGGGCCATCTTGCCCAGAATATTTCCGTTCACCGAGACGATTCCCTCGATATTCATCACAGAACCGTTGGGGTTGTCCCGGTAGGTCGTAGCCACAAGATCATTCTCAATCAGGTACTCAAGCTTTTTCTTATCGGCGACAAACTTCCCTTCCGAGTGAGAGACGGGCAGGGTGTACGATGTTTCTGTATCGAGTTCCTGCAGCCAGGGGGAGCGCTTCGAGTGAATCTTCGTCTCTGTCAGGCGCGCCACGTGGTGGTACACGTCATTGAAGAAGAGGGTCGGGTCATCCTCGGCTGTCTCCTGGATGGTCCCGTAGGGGAGCAATCCGCTCTTGATCAGTCCCTGGAAGCCGTTACAGATACCGAGTATAAGGTGATCCTTTTCAAGGAACTCTTCCACAGCCTTTTTGATCACGGGATGCTTGAGGAAGGTCGCAATGAACTTTCCAGAACCGTCCGGTTCATCAGAGAAGCTGAACCCGCCCGGGACGACAATGATGTGTGCTTTCTCAATTTCCTCTGCACAGCGCATTACGCTTTCTGTAAATACTTCGTGGGAGGTGTCGTTGACAACGAAAACTTTTGTCTCTGCACCTGCTTCAGCGAAGTTCATCTCCATATCGAGTTCAGAGTTCGTCCCGCTGAAGGCGAGGATGAGCGCTCTCGGTTTTTCAACCCTGGTGTGGTAGTAGCGTTTTTCGAATACTTTCGCTTCCGGGAGTGTCCCTTTTTCTGTGTGGGTTGTATAGGGGAAGATCTCTGAGAGTCCTGCAAGGTGTTCGTTCTTGAAGGTGGAAGAGAACTCTGAGGTGGTCTTTCCAGCCGCTTCAAGTCCGGGGAGTTCAGTGGCCGAAGTGAAGATGAAGCTTCCGGGGTTCTTTCCTGTCTCTTCTGCTGAACATGCATAGCCCACTTCGTTCCCGATGCTCATCAGATCGAGTGTCTGCTTCAGCCCTTCATCGAGGGTGGAGATCGCTGTGATCTCATCCCTGCAGGTTTCGAGGATGGTGAGGTTTGCTTTGAATGAATCGAGATCGGGAAGTCCGTTCTTTGTCTCCTGTTTCAGGATGTAGATGAAATGCCCCGGAGCCTTGAACGCTCTCGAGCGCAGACGTGATATCTCGACTTCGGAAAAAGCGAAGGAGACGAGGGTCGGGACGACTTCGATGTTCTCGTAGGTTCCGGACATCGAATCCTTTCCTCCGATCGGAGCGAGGGTGAGGCTGTCACATACTTCAAATGCTCCAAGCAGTGCCTGAAGGGGGAGTCCCCACTTTTCACTGTCGGTACCCGGTTTGGGGAAGTATTCCTGGAAACTGAGGTGGATGTCTTCGAGGAGGGCACCAGTTGCCATCTGTTTTGCAACAGAGGAAATCACCGAGTTCATTCCCATCAGGTAAGGTGAAGCTTCGCTGAACAGGGGGTCGAAGCCATAGGATACGACCGAAGCCTTTGACGTTGTCGAATGGAGGGGAAAGCGCTGCACTGAGGAGAGTTCAGGCGTACTCTGGCTCACGCCTCCATAGGGAGCGAAGAGGGTGGAGTTACCGACCGATGAGTCGAAGATCTCACCGAGTCCCTTCTGCGAGTAGCCGTTGAGCTTTTCATAGTGTGCTCTGTCGTATTCGCTTCCTGTGTAGTCTACCACCGAGACATCCTGAGAGGGGAGCGGTCCGTTGGTATCGAGGAAGGCACGGGAGATATCGACGACCTTCTTTCCTCCATGCATCATCACCAGCTGTTCCTCTTCGGTCACTTCAGCGACCAAGGTCGCTTCGACGTTTTCCTGAGCGGCGTATGCCATGATGCTTTCAAGGTCCTTCGGTTCGATGACGACTGCCATTCTCTCCTGTGATTCGCTGATCGCGATCTCGGTGGCGTTCATTCCCATTGTCTTAAGGGGAACGGCATCGAGGTTGATGATGAGGCCGGGGGCGAGTTCACCGATCGCGACGCTCACTCCGCCAGCACCGAAGTCGTTGGAGCGCTTGATCATCTTCTTCACTTCAGGAATTCTGAACAGGCGCTGCAGTTTTCTCTCTTCGAGAGGATTGCCCTTCTGAATCTGTGCATAGGAAGTGTCGAGAGACTCAGAGGTATGGGAGACCGAGGAGCCGCTTGCGCCTCCTATCCCATCCTTTCCTGTCTTTCCTCCGAGGAGGACGATGAGATCCCCGGGTTCGGGGCGTTCACGCACCACTTCATCCTTCGGTGTGATACCAACCACTGCACCGAGTTCAAGGTGCTTTGCAACATAGGTGGGGTGGTAGATCTCCTTTACCATTGTCGTGGCCATACCGATCTGGTTGCCGTAGGAACTGAATCCCCGCGCAGCCTCTCTCACGATGGTTGACTGAGGGAGCTTGTTCGCCATCGTTTCCCTCACATCTTTGGTAGGATCGGCTGCCCCTGTGATTCTGATTCCCTGGTAGACGAAGCTTCTCCCGCTCAGCGGGTCCCTTATCGCACCGCCGAGACAGGTCTGGGCTCCACCGAAGGGTTCAATCTCGGTAGGGTGGTTATGGGTTTCGTTCTTGAACATCAGAAGGTATTCATCATGCTCGTCACTTACATAGACACTGCAGGCGTTGATCTCTTCAGAGACCTCCACCTTGGTGAGCTGACCCTTTGCCTTCAGGTACCGGGCAGAGTGGGTGGCAAGGTCCATGAGGGTGACATCCTTCTTTCTTCCGATCTCTTCTCTCTGTGCGAGGTATTTCGCAAAGCTCTTTTCAATCTCATCCTTATAGATACCCGCGAAGGAGATATCGGTAAGGGTGGTGAGGAAGGTGGTATGGCGGCAGTGGTCTGACCAATAGGTGTCGAAGAGGAAGAGTTCAGTTTCCGTCGCTGTTTTCCCTTCGCTTCTGTAGTACTCTTTCACGTACTCGAGGGTATCGGTATCCATGGTGAGACCGAGTTCTTCCCTGAGGGAAGTAAGGGCCTCTCTGTCCATCTCTGTGAGGTTCGATACATCCTTGATTGGTTTGACCTGAGCCTGGGGAACCTGTTCGAAGGATAGCGTGCGCTCTCGGGTATCTACGGGATTGATCAGGTACTCCCTGATTCCCTGCATGACCTCTTCTGTAACCGGCTCCTCGAAGAGGAGGACGGTTGAGGATCTGACAGCGAAGGCATCGGTATGGTCGAGTGCCATCTTCCCTGCCTGAAGGGCGTAGTAGGCTCTCTGATCGAAGTGACCTGCCAGGAATGTGTAGGCGAGGGTCTGTTTTCCCTCGGTATCGATCGAGTTTGTGATGATATCGGTGATCTTGTCCCCGAGAATCTCATTCTGGAAGTAGGTGAGGGACTCCTTTGAGAGACCTTCAACCTCATACATTGCATACACAGTCGCCTTGATCGGTGTATGCAGCGCATGTTCGACCTTCTCGCACAGTGCCGTGCTCACTCCGTCGAACTCTTCTCTCTTTCGAATGAATACCTGCTCTTTCATCATCGGTTTCTTGCCTCTTTCAGTCTTTCTATCTGTTCGGCCGGCCCGTTTATATGGCCCACCTTTCTGTCATGTTTACTGCTGTTCTTTCCATAGTCGTAAAAGACGCCGGGAAGTTCGCTCTCCCTGATGTTCTCAACATGCTGACCGAGCACGTTGACCATACACCAAGAGCGGTCTATTTCAATGGGAGGGAATTCAAGGTCTAAAATTGCGCAGAGGTGAAGGTAGAACTGACTCACCGAAGCGCCGTCTAAGGTGATATGCCCGCTGTTATGAACGCGGGGAGCCACTTCGTTCACGTAGAGCTGCCCTTCAGAGAAGAAGAATTCCACTGTGAGCACACCGCAGTACCCGAGCTCTTCTGCTATGCGTACCGCTTTGCTGAACATCTGCTCTTCAAGTTCAGAGGACACATCTGCAAATTCGCTGGTGTCGAGAATCTGGTTGATATGGACATTCTCGAGGGGAGGATAGTGGGTGACCTTCCCGCTCGCGCTGCGCGCTATGATCATCGAATATTCGGTGAGTTCTGTAAGGTATTTTTCTGCTACCATACCTCTCTTCACCTGCTCAAGGTCCTCTTCACCTCTTATGAGGTACTGTCCCTTTCCGTCATACCCGAGTGTTTTTGTCTTCACGATATAGGGGAAAGGAAAAGAGAAGGGGAGGGACTGTACTTCGGCATAGGGGACGCAGCTCACTCCGTCAAGTGAATTGACGAATTCCTTCTCCGATGCTCTGTTCTGCAGGATTCTGAGGGCTTTGGCTCCCTGCACTGCATTGGGGAGGGACTCTATCACCTCTGGTGCGATGTTCTCGAATTCATAGGTGATGACATCGAGTTCAGCTGCAAACTTCTTTACTGCTTCCCTATCGTCAAACGCTCCTGTGCTGAAGGAGTCGGCAACCGTTCTGGCACACGCTTCCGATGAAGCATCATATATGGAGATTTCGACAGGGAAGGGGAGCTTTCGTGCTGCCTGGGCGATCATCTTCCCCAGCTGACCTCCGCCTATGATGCCGATTCTTCTCATCGTCATTCCCCGAGACCTGTGCTGATCACGTCTTCAGCTGTCTTCACTCTCGCACTTTCCAGTTTCTCGCTCAGATCATTGTCGGAAAGGGCAAGTATTCTCAGAGCATAGAGGGCGGCATTCCTGCTTCCTGCAACCCCGATACTCATCGTTGCGACCGGAACGCCTCCCGGCATCTGGACGATGGAGAGGAGGGAGTCGACACCGTTAAGGGTGCTGCTCTTGATCGGTACTCCGATGACCGGCAGGGTCGTAAGGGAGGCCACCATTCCGGGCAGGTGGGCTGCGCCTCCTGCACCGGCAATGATCACATCAATACCGTTCTCTTTCGCCGAACGGGCGAAGGAGACCATATACTCGGGAGTCCTGTGGGCTGAAACGACCTTCACCTCCACATCAATTCCGTAGCCGGTAAGAATGTTTTCCGCTTCCTTCATCTGAGGATAGTCGGACTTGGAACCCATGATGATAGCAACTTTCATATCAGACCCCCTAGAAACTCTGTTCCTTCAGGATGACGTCATGAGCCGATCCTTCGTTGAGTGACATTTCTGAGACGACGGTGAGGGTCGCCTTGTCCTGGAATTCCTTGATATCCATACAGCCGGAGTTCACCATCGTCGTCTTGATCTTCGCCAGGGTGATGGCCAGATTGTCCTTGAGAGGTCCTGCATAGGGAACGTAGGAATCGACACCTTCTTCGAAGGTCATCTGACGTTTGTCATGCTTGTCGTAGCGTGCCCAGTTCTTTGCCCTGTTGCTGCCTTCACCCCAGTACTCCTTCACGAAGTTTCCGTTGACTCTGTAACGTCTTCCGGGTGCTTCCTCGAAGCGGGCGAAATAGCGGCCGAGCATCACAAAGTCGGCGCCCATGGCGAGAGCGAGGGTGACATGGTAGTCCTGAACGATACCTCCGTCACTGGCGATCGGGATATAGATCCCGGTCTCCTCACAGTACTTGTCACGTGCCTTTGCCACTTCAAGTATCGCAGTTGCCTGTCCCCGTCCGATACCCTTCTGTTCTCGTGTGATACAGATCGATCCACCGCCTACACCGATCTTGATGAAGTCGGCACCTGCATCGGCAAGGTAGCGGAACGCATCTTCGTCGACGACATTTCCCGCTCCGATCTTCACTGTCTCTCCGTAGTTCTCCTTCACATAGGAGATCACATCCTTCTGGTACTCGCTGTACCCGTCGGAGGAGTCGATACAGAGGACATCTGCTCCGCTCTCGATGAGGGCGGGTATTCTTTTCTTGTAGTCATGAGTATTGACTCCCGCTCCAACCATGTACGACTTCTTTTCGTCCATGAGGGCTGAGGGGTTCTCCTCATCCGAATCATAGTCCTTTCTGAACACAAGGGCTGTGAGCTTGCTTCCCTTCACAATGGGAAGAACACTCAGTTTGTGGTCCCAGAGCATGTCATAGGCTTCATCGAGGCTGATGCCGTCGTGACCGCAGATCAGTTTATCAAAGGGAGTCATGAAATCGATGACAGGGGTCTCGAGAGCCATCTGAGGCACTCTCCAGTCACGGTCGGTGATGATTCCCTGAAGTTCCCCGTGGGGAGATCCGTCAGAGGTGATGGTGATGGTGGAGTGGTCGGTCTTTTCCTTGATTCTCACCACATCACTTAACGTTGCCTTGGTTGTGAGGTTGTAGCGGCTCTCTACGAAACCGAGCTTGAACTGCTTCACCTTCCTGATCATTTCCGCCTGTTCCTTGATCGACTGTGAGGAGTAGATGAAGGAGAGTCCGCCCTGAAGGGCGAGAGCGATGGCAAGCCGGTCATCACTGACTGCCTGCATGATCGCAGAGGTGAAGGGAATATTGAGAGAGATATCGGGTGTTTCCCCTTTCTTGAACCTGCAGATCGGTGTCTTCAGTGACACCTGGTCGGGGAGGTGTTCCTTCTTTGTCAGCCTCGGAATCAGAAGGTATTCATTGAATGTTCTTGAAACTTCATCGTAGATCTTCGCCATTGCGTACTCCTATCAGAAATAAAAAAGCAGACTCCTATCAAGTCTACTCGCCAACAACACAAGGGACATCGGTAAGGATGTCTGCTCTGAGTCATTGTATCATAGTCCCCGAATATCCGGACGGGGGTAGAAACTTGCTAACCTTATCATAGCGATTATATGATACGTTACTTCTCTTATAAAAAACGACGGTTACGGTTCATCCTGCCGTTACCTTTAAATAAAAAAGGCAACCAGTCTGCACACGTCAGGCCAGTTGCCTTTTCTGCGGAGCCGCACTCGACCCAAATTGATATCTTGAAACAAAATCAGATCCAATCACCGGGCGTCACCTCTCCGTAAAAAAAAGTATGCCCTACCATAGTATAGGTCGTGATTTCTTGTCAACCACCCGAGAGGTGATACAGGGGTGGAGTGAGGAAAATCTGAGGCTGTTTTCCCTCTCTTCAGGGACCCTTCCCGTTCTCTGCCTGAGTGGTGGTACTTGACCTTTCCTCCTGTTTTATACCAAAACAGGAAGGGAGGAGAAACTATGAGTCCATTTGTCATCATGAGTGCATCACTTGGGTATGCCACCGAAAGTATTTTCGGATTCGGCGGTTCGATCGTCACCTTTCTCCTTCTCTCCCAGAATCTTCCTGCAAAGGAGGCAGTGAGCCTCCTTCCCGTGTTCGCGATTGCAGGGAGCCTGTTCATCACGCTCAGCGACTATAAGTCGGTGCTGTGGAAGGTGACGGGAAAGGCTATGCTGTTCATCATGCCTGGAGTGATCATAGGGAGCCTGTTCATCGGGTACGTGCCCGAGAGGATTTTCAAATTTTTCGTCCTTGCCATCATTCTCATCTACGGGGTAAACCTTGTGACAGGAAGGGAACCAGTCATTCCCGACAGGTGGAAAAAGCCCCTCTACTTTTTCGGCGGCTTCATTATCGGGGCAACGAGTATCGGGGTGTTTCTCATCCCCGTCATCGGTCCTGAATTCGGAGGACAGAGATCCTACCGTGCTTCTTTCGGCCTTCTCTGGCTGGTCTCTGCGGCTACGAGGATTCCCCTGTACATGGCAAACGGGATTCTTTCGAGCGAGGGAGTGCAGAGCGCCATGATCGCAGTTCCGTTCCTCCTTGTAGCCATCCTGATAGGCTACTATATACACCGTCTCATCCCCGAGGCGCACTACAAAAGGTATGTCGGACTCGCGATCATTCTGACCTCGTGTGCGAACCTGGTCACTATATTTCTCTGATCGGTCAGGTATCGATTCTCTCTAGGGTGAGGTCAGTAATCACCTTATTCCGGTAGGCAAGATCCTCCCTTACAGTAAACCCCTGCTCTTCCCAGAAGGCAGTTCCCCCTTCATTACGGGAAAAGACAACACAGGCGACTTTCGTGATACCCTCTTTCCTGAGCGCATCAAGTGAATAAGAAAGGAGAGCAGAACCGATTCCTTTCCTTCTGGAACCCATCGACACTGCAAGGTGGTAGATGAACCCTCTTCTTCCGTCATGTCCGCTGAGTATGACACCCTGAATTTTTCCATTCTCTCTCGCGATGAAGCAGGAGGAGGGGTTTCTCTGAAGGAAACGTTGGATGCCCTCGAGTGAGTCATCAAGGGTGTTGAGTCCCATGGAGGGAGTACGTATCCACAGAGCATGGACTTCCTCATAGTCTTTGATTGTCATCTTCTCTATGTTCATACCTGCATTCCTCTTTGTATGAAGCAGACACCCCAAATGGGGTGTCTGTACTGTATTATCCAATTATTCTATAGCTTCTCAGAGAGTTTTCGCAAGCTCCTGGGTCTCATCGAACTTCTTCAGGGTCTTCTCTGAAGGTGCTTTGGTGAGAAGGCTGACAACTACGATTGCGATGAGTGCGAGAATGAATCCCGGAAGGAGTTCATAGAAATACTCCCCATCGATCGAGATAAAGTTCTTCACAACGAAGATTGTCACCGCACCCGTGATAAGACCGGCGAGGGCTCCCCACTTCGTTGCCCGTCTCCAGGTGACAGAGAGGATCACAAGGGGACCGAAGGCGGCACCGAAACCTCCCCAGGCGTAACCGACCATATTCAGAATCGTTCCCGAGTCATTCGATGCGATGATATAGGCTATCAGGGCAAAGCCCACAATTCCTCCGCGGCTGATCCATTCTCTTTTCTTTTCGTCTAGCTTTGCTATTGCCGGGATATCCTCAGTGAGAGAGGAGGAGAGAACGAGGAGCTGTGAGTCGGCTGTCGACATCACCGCTGCAAGGACTGCAGCCAGTACGAGTCCTGCAAAGAAGGGGTGGAAGAGGGTGGTGGTGAGTGCAAGGAAGATTCTCTCACTGCTTCCGCCGTCTCCAGTTACCCCTTCGAGGGGGTGAATCGCATTCAGTCCGATCCCGATAATCCCGATCAGAATTGCGAAGATAAGAGAGATCACCATCCATGTGATGCCGATCCTCCGTGCCGGTTTCACCGACTCTGCGTCCTTGATACCGATGAAGCGGGCAAGGATGTGAGGCTGCCCGAAGTAGCCGAAACCCCAGGCCATCAGCGATACCGCCGTGATCCACCCGGTAGAGAACTTGAATGCATCAGGGTTTGCCGCTGAGATATCTGCTCCGCTCCCGCTGATTGCGAAGAAACCGAGAAGGGCGACAAATACGAGGGCTGTTACCATCAGAAGCCCCTGAATCAGGTCTGTCCAGCAGACTGCCAGGTAGCCTCCTAAGAAGGTGTAGCTCACCACGACGAGGGTGGTGATGAGAAGAGCGGTCTGCTCCGATGCACCGAAGGTATGGGCGAACAGGAGGGTTCCTCCCTTCAGTCCGCTCGCGACATAGAGGGTGAAGAAGAAGAGAATGACAAGGGTAGCCACGACTTTCAGAATGTGCGTGGTATCCTCGAACCGTTTTGCGATGAAGGAGGGGAGGGTCACTGCCCCGTACCTTTCCGAGAGGTCTCTGAGCCTTCCGGCTACGATCAGCCAGTTGAGGTATGCTCCTATGGAGAGCCCGAGAGATATCCACACACCTTCGACAAGACCGCTGGCAAACACAGCTCCGGGAAGACCGAGCAGCAGCCAGCTCGACATGTCCGAAGCTCCTGCCGAGATAGCGGATGTAAAGGGACCGAGCGTCCTTCCTCCTATGATGAAGTCGGTATTGTTCTTCGTTTTTGACATTGAATAGATGCCGATACCAAGCATCAGAACGAGATAGAGACTGAACTGTACATACAATAAAACCATGAGCAACTCCTTTTCAGTACATTAATTGATGTGTTGTTGTGTACATATCGTTACATGCTAGCAGGAAAAGAGTGAAAAAGCAAATGCGACATTCCTATGAAAGGCCTATGCGCGCGCGGTAAGATGAAATGCACGCCGAAAGGCGAAAAGAAAAAGAAAGTCCCATGGGACTCTGTTACAATGGAATTACCACAAACCAAATGTAGCGAGGGAGCCATGGGACGAAACAAGCTTACCATAAAGGATCATGCACGTAATAGTCATTTCACCTGGGATCAGAGGGCAGAATTGCAAAGTTATTATGCGGGGACAAATGGGTACACCAAAATACGCTCGCCTTTACTGTTAGGAAAGATCTTCGGCAAGCATGAATCAACCATCCGCCGAGAACTGAAGAGAGGGATGGTGACCCATGTGGTTGAAGAGGAGCCTTTTGAAAGAACGGAATACAACGCAGAATATGCTCATATAGACGCTAAGAGCAAATATTCTGCCAAAGGACCTGACCTGAAGCTGGGGTACGACTGGCCTCTCGTGGAAGCAGTGACTCATCTGATTCGAGATAAAAAATATTCACCCTACGCCGTTATTGCTGAATTCGACAACAAAGGATGGCCCAGTGATACCAGAATCTGTGAGAAGACGCTGTATAACTATATTCAGTCGGGCTATATGGGAGATCTGAGTGAGAAAGATCTCCTGTTGGAGGGGAAACGCAGGAAACCGAAGGGGGAACCTAGAAAACATTCACGTGTAGCGGCTGCTGCAAAAAGTATATCAAAGCGTCCACAGGGAGCTGATGATCGTACTGAGTACGGACACTGGGAAGCTGATACGATTGTGAGTGGAACCGGTACTTCCTCTACGTGTCTGCTGACACTGACAGAGCGTAAGACCCGTTTCGAGATTACCCGCAGGATTGCCAACAGGACAGCTGCGGCTGTCAGGAAGGAACTTGCTGTGCTTGAGAGAGAACTGGGTCCTACACTCTTCAGAAAGCTGTTTAAAACGATTACAGCTGACAATGGAGGAGAGTTTTCAGATATAGAGGGAATCGAGACTTCTGCTCTTTCGAACAAGCATCGTGTTACGCTCTATTATGCTCATCCGTACAGCAGCTTCGAAAGAGGAACCAATGAGAATCATAACGGCATTATCAGACGTTTTATACCTAAGGGTTCAGATATCAGCAGATATACGAAGAATGTAGTGAGAAAGATACAGGACTGGATGAATTCCTATCCTCGTAAAATCCTGAAGGGGCTGACACCTCGGATGGCGCTTCAAGCAGAGTTCGGGCCCGAACTCTGCTTGCCTGGAATACTGGAGGTAAGAGGATGAGAAAGAAAAACGTGCATTTTACTTTACAAGGGACCCTATGAAAGGCCTATGAATTTCAGTTCCTGACCTCCTTCGTTTCCCTCCCGCCTATTCCTCTGTTTCCGTATTTTTCTTGTGCTGTCAAGCAACGTGTTGTAGTCTTCTTACTATATGAAACAGTTGCTCCTGGCAGCCATGCTCCTGTCGGGAATGATGATACATGCCCATTCTCTCACTGTTCTCTATATGGCTCAGGCCGGGTACGACCCTCTCGATGTCGAAAAGAGGGGTGCCGAATTTACAGAAGAAACGGGAGTGGAGGTCTCCTTCCGTTTTGAAGAGTATGATGACATCTATGATATCGTCACCGGTGAAGAGGGAAGGAACGGAGAGTTCGATATTGTCCTTCTCGACAATATCTGGACGGCCGACTTTGCCGACCGAGATATCCTCGATCCGGTTCCTTCTCCGGTGATGGAAAAGGTGGAACGCGGAGTGATTCCCGAAATCTACAGTGCCAATGTGTATGATCATACGATGTGGGGCGTTCCCTTCCTTGCCAACTTCCAGCTTCTTTACACCAACATGAGTATGCTCAAGGAGGCAGGGTACACCGCGCCTCCCCGTACGCTTTCCGAAATGAGAGAGATGGCCTCAGCGGCGAAGGAAAAGGGGCTGATCACCTATCCGATATTCGACTCTCTTCGTACTGAAGAGATTCTGATGTGCGAACTCGTCTGGCTCTCTGGAGCATTCGGAAATGAGTGGGACCCCCAGAAAGAGAGTACAACCTTTGATACACCGGAGAACAGAAAGGCGGTGAATTTTCTGAAACAGCTTCTTGACGACGGTCTTCTCAATCCCTACAGTCTATCCTCCGGAGAGATGTTCTCGGGCGATGTGTTCGAGTGGGGAGACGCACTGTTCACTACGAACTGGACCTTCCTTCTCGGAAGATTACAGAACAGGGAGGGAGGAAAGGATTTCGATTTTGACGTGAGTGTCATTCCCACTGAAATCCCCGGTCAGATCAGTTCCACCGTCAGTGGGTATCAGGGACTTGCGGTGATGAAGAACTCACAGAACAAGGATGATGCCTGGAATTTTATTATGTACCTCTCCTCTCCCGGTTTCCAGAGCCGCTACATAGATGAATTCCCCGTTTGGAAGGACGTCTGGTCAGATCCTGCCGTTCTCAGAGAGGACCCGTTCTTTGAAGTGAAGCGAAAGCAGGTGGAAGGGGCGAAGGTCCGCTACATTCATCCTGCCTACCAGAAGATATCAAACACGATAGTCGAAGAAATCCACAGGACGCTTGCGGGTGAACTCTCTGTTGATGACGCCTTTGCACATATATCAGAGAGACTGAAGGAGATAGAGTTATGAGCGCACGTTTCAGCCGGCATAGGGTCAGCATATCGACGCAGGTCATTATCTTCTTCATCGTTGTCGTTCTCATTCAGAGCATTCTCACCATGATAGGAATGTATTCGCTGATCTACCGGAGCAATCTGGACAGCTACGAAGATCAGCTTCAAACCAAGATGACAGGGGTTTCAACCTATATCACCCAGTCGAAGGATGAACTGGGGAATATGGTTGACCTCCTTACCGGGCAGAAGAATATTATAGAGTACACAGATTTCAGGCTGAACAACCTCTTAAGCCGTGAGCTCTTGCTTTTCAACCAGGCACTCGGTCTCAACGGGATTTTCGTCTTCGACGATACAGGGAGCCTCCTTACCTCCAGCGAAGAGGGGCACAGCCTCAGAGGATTCGATCTTTATAAACGGATCGCCGATGCCTATTCTAAAGGGCTGCAGAGCTTCATCTTCTCCGATGCCGATGCCACGTACATATGGTCTATCGGTCAGATAGTACGCGAGGATGAGATCATAGGATTGCTCGGGGCACGGATCAGGGTTGACGGTTCCTACCTCAAGAAGCTGGAGAACAGAATCAATGCAGCGGTCCTCATAGAGATGCCCTACCGGACCATCTACTCAGATACACTCTCATCAGATGCGAGAGAATCCCTCACCTCCGAGAGTTCCTCACTCAATATTGGACAGACCGAGTTGCTTGATGACTACCTTGTTGGGATAACCGAGGTTCCCGGGATCGATATCGCTCACGGACGCCTTCTCTGCATTCTCGATATGAGAGAAGCAAGAACCAGCCTGATGGCCTACAACAGGTTCAGTATCACCCTCACCTTCATCGTCCTCTTCGGTGCACTTATAACAAGCATCCTCTTCTACCGGAAAGTTTTTCTCAGACCCTTCAATCTTCTCCATGAGGGAGTCACCAGGATAGGAAGGGGAGACTTCTCCTACCCGGTCCAAAGGGAATCTCGTGATGAGTTCGGAGACCTTGCAGAGTCGGTGAACAGAATGAGGATCAACCTGCTGAACCGTGATGAACAGCTGAGAGCTCTGGCCACCTACAACGAACTCATTCTCAACAATGTGCGATCGGGAATTATCACAGTGGGTCATGACGGAATGATCAACACCTGTAATGCTGTTGCCCGCTCGATGGTCCACCTGATGGGACAGAAAGAGCTCCCCCTCTTCCTCGAAGAGGCGGGGTTCCCTCTCCAGGTCAAAGAGATCATCTGGAAAGGAATAAGAGAAGAACACTATGTGAACCTGAGTGAGTGCCGTTTCTCCTATGAAGGGAAAGAGGAGATTCTCTCGGTTTCAACCTCTCCCTTCTCCGACGGAAGGGGCGAGGCTATGGGTATCATCGCCGTAATCGCCGATGTGACCAAGGTCAGACACCTTGAGGAACAGCTGCAGGTATCGATGAGACTCGCGGCTATCGGAGAGATGGTGGCCGGAGTCTCCCACCAGCTGAGAAATCCCCTCGGAATCATGAAAGTATCCTCCGAGATCCTGAGGGACAATTTCACACCATCTGTACAGACCGATGAGAAGCAGTACCGGCAGCTTACAGGCATGCTTGTCACCGAGATCGACGGTCTGAGCTATATCATTCAGAACTTCCTCGACTTCGCCCGTCCCATTCAGGTACACGCAGAACTCTGTGACCTTGAAGAACTCGTTCAGGACTCACTCTCTCTTGTTCCCCTTGACCAGTTCCCCTCTGTCACCCTGAAAACGAAGATAGATCGGGCACTCCCATCCTACCGTCTCGACAGGAACCTGATGGAACAGGTGATAAGGAACCTGGTGCAGAATGCCCTCGAAGCGACACCGGAAGGTGAGGTCCTCCTTTCTCTCAAGAAAGAGGAATCAAAGCTCAGGATCGAAGTGAAAGATACAGGGAAGGGAATGGATGAGCAGACGATGCAGAATATCTTCAATCCCTTCTATACACAGAAGGACAGCGGCACCGGTCTCGGTCTCTCCATAGTTCACCGTATCATACAGGAACACGGAGGCACGATACACGTCGAATCAAAAGAGAATGAAGGCACGCTCTTCACGATACTGATATAGGGAAGGCACAATGCAGAGAATACTGATAGTAGATGATGAACTGAACATGCAGGCTGTACTCAAGATCCTGTTTGAATCGAAAGGATACCACGTCCTCTGCGCCTCAAACGGGGAGGAAGCATTACAGCTGCTGGAAAGCCGAGGCGATATCTCCCTCGTGATCAGCGACCTGAAGATGCCTGTCATGGACGGAATAGCCCTTCTTGAACAGATCCGTTCCCGTTATGAAGGGATCCCCTTCATCCTCATCTCCGCCTACGGCACGATCGAGCGTGCCGTCGAGGCGATGAAGCTCGGCGCGGTCGACTTCATCACCAAGCCGTTCAACAAGGAACTGATCATACGAACGGTGGAACGTCTGTTCCAGATGGATTCGCTGAGAAAGGAGAACACGGCACTGAGAGCTCATGTGAAAGAGCATGACCTCATCTTCCGTTCAGAGCGAATGCGAGGTCTTTATGAGAAGATGAAGAAGATCGCGGGAAACGCCACTTCCGTGCTTCTTACAGGAGAGAGCGGGAGCGGGAAGGAGGTCTTCGCCCGTACGATTCACGGCCTGTACCAGAAGGAGCACACGCTTCCCTTCATCAGTGTGAACTGCTCTGCAGTTCCCGAAAGCCTCTTCGAATCGGAACTCTTCGGCTACCGCAAGGGAGCCTTCACCGGAGCCGACAGCGATTTTCAGGGAAAGGTGAGACTTGCCGAAGGGGGAACCCTCTTTCTTGATGAGATCGGAGATCTCCCCCTTCAGATACAACCCAAGCTTCTCCGCCTGATAGAAAACAGGACGATAGAACCGCTCGGGACGGGAACTCAGGTCGATGTACACACGAAGATCATCTGCGCCACGAATAAAGATCTTGATGCACTGGTCGCTCAGGGAACCTTCCGTCGCGACCTTCTGTATCGAATCAACACCTTCCACCTTGAGCTTCCCCCTCTGAGAGAACGAAGAAGCGACATTGCACCGCTCGCTGAATATTTTCTCGACTCCTTTGCAGTCGATTTCGGAACGGGAGAAAAAAATCTCTCAGACGAAGTACGATCTCTCCTCGAATCCTACTCATGGCCGGGGAACGTGAGGGAGCTGAGAAACGTGATAGAGAGAATGGTGGTACTCTCCGATTCTTCCCTTATTACCACCTCAGACCTTCCCGGTGAGATCAGGAGCACGGTCGTTCGGCCGGTGGAGACCTGCCACTCCGTCGATATCGTATCAGAGACCGAATATCCCTCGACTCTGAACGAGATGGAAAAGAGAGTGCTCGTGGATGCTCTTGATTCCTGCGGCGGGAATATCAGCGCGGCGGCGAGGAAACTGGGAATCACCAGGAACACGATGCGCTACCGGTTGAAGAAGTATCAGCTGGAAAACGGTGCATATGCACCACCGGTTGATTGAAAACCACCGCTTCCACCACAGCAGCAATCGAAGACGTTCAAAGTAGTAGAATTGGTAATTCTTTTATATGATAATAGTTGCAAGTATTTTAACCATATGTTCATGACATGGCACGCCTGATGCTTTAGAGACTCCATATACAAAAGGAGGCTCTCATGAAAAGAGTAGTATTAGCAGTGCTCATCGCTGCAATGATGTTCGCAGTCGCAGCTCCTGTGTTCGCACAGGCACAATCAGAAAGTCAGTCAAAACTGGCAGTAGGTATCGTACTTCCCACCAAGGATGAACCGAGATGGCTCCAGGATGAAACAAGATTCAAAGACGCTCTCACCGAAGCCGGTTATTCAGTAGAAATCCTGTTCAGCCAGGGTGACCCCGCTCGTGAAAGAAGCAACGTCGAAGCTCTTCTCGCCAAGGGTATCGAAGTCCTCATCATCTGTCCTCATGACGGTGCAGCGGCAGCAGCGGCAGCAGACGAAGCAGCACGTTCAGGTGTTAAGGTTATTTCCTATGACAGACTCATCACAGGCACAGAAAATGTCGACTACTATGTAACATTCGACAGCGTCACAGTCGGTAAGAGTTTCGGTCAGTACCTTGTTGACAATGCAACAGGCAAGGGCAACAACCTTTACCTCTATGCAGGTGCAGCAACCGACAACAATGCATTCCTCTTCTTCGAAGGTGCATGGAACGTTCTTCAGCCGAAGATCGCCGACGGAACATTCGTCATCCGCAACTCTTCAGAAGCAGTCGCTCTCAAGGGTAAGAGAGATCTCTCCCGCGCAGAGCTCGGAAAGATCATCGGACAGGTCACAACCAACTGGGACTTCAACGTAGCTAAGAACCTTGCAGAAGCCAACCTGACCTCCGCTCCTGCTTCAGCAAAGGGCGTCACCTACATTGCAGCACCTAACGACGGAACAGCACGTGCTATCGCAGATGCATTCGCAGCCGATCCTGACGTTAGCAAGTACTATATCTCAGGACAGGATGCAGAAAAGGCTTCAGTCCAGTACATCATCGACGGCAAACAGTCCATGACAGTCTTCAAGGATGTCAGAACTCTCGTCAAGGATGCTATCGCAGCAGCAGTCGCCCTCCTCGAAGGTTCAGCTCCTTCAGCTTCAGGTGCCTATGACAACGGTGCTACCGATGTTCCTGCTATCCAGTCACAGGTTATCACAGTGACCAAGGACAATGTGAAGTCAGTTCTCATTGACACCGGCTACTATGAAGCAGGTGATTTCACCGGTCTCTAAGATCAATACGAACACAGACACCCCGGGCGGCGGATATCTCCGCCGCCTCGGCTTTCATCTTCTGAGGGAAGACAGCAGGGTGCAGCACTACAGAGGTAAGGAGGTGAATTGATGAGTGACAGATATATACTCGAGATGAAGAATATCACAAAAGAGTTTCCCGGAGTCAAAGCGCTTGACAGGGTGACTTTCTCTGTAACGAGAGGTGAGATTCATTGTCTTGTAGGGGAAAACGGTGCCGGTAAGTCGACACTGATGAAAGTCCTGAGCGGAGTATATCCCTACGGTACCTACACCGGAGATATTTTCTTCGACGGAGAGGTTCAGCAGTACAGAAGTATCAGCGACAGCGAGAAGGCGGGAATCGCCATCATCTATCAGGAACTTGCTCTTGTTCCCGAGATGTCGGTCTACGAGAATATCTTTCTCGGCCACGAGATCGTGAAGAACGGAACAGTCGACTGGAACGAGACGATCAAGCGTTCCACTGAACTGCTCAAGAGGGTAGGGCTTAAGATCAATCCCGGTACCCTGGTCAAGGAACTGGGAGTCGGAAAGCAGCAGCTGGTTGAGATCGCAAAGGCACTCAGCCGCGATGTCAAGGTCCTTATCCTTGACGAACCGACCGCCGCTCTCAATGAAGATGACTGTGACAATCTTCTTGCTCTTATTCAGAACCTGAAGGCGGAACAGGGAGTGACCAGTATCATGATCTCCCACAAACTCAAGGAAGTCATCAGCATCGCAGACACCGTGACAGTCCTTCGGGACGGTCAGACGATCTGTACCCTCGATGCCGCTGCCGGAGAAGTTTCAGAGAACATCCTCATCAAACACATGGTCGGACGTGAAATCAATAACGTATTTCCTCCCCGGGATCATGAGATTTCTGACGAAGTCGTCCTTGAAGTGAACAACTGGAGCGCCTTCAACGTCCAGAAGGGAAGGAATGATCTGACCGAGGTTTCCTTCAATCTGAAGAAGGGAGAAATTATCGGTTTTGCCGGCCTGATGGGCTCAGGTCGTACCGAACTCGCCCGAAGCCTGTTCGGCAACCCCGACAAGTACCGCATCACCGGAGAGATGAAACTCAACAACGAAGAGAAGAGGTTCACCCATCCTGAAAAAGCGATCGAGGCAGGCCTTGCCTATGTGTCGGAAGACAGGAAGAAGAACGGTCTCATTCTCACACAGGATGTGAAACAGAATATCACAGTCGCAAACCTCCATGAGATCTCGAAACGTTCGATCGTGGACGATAACTCAGAAGTCAAAATAGCGAGCGAATACAAAGAGGCGATCAATATCAAGACGCCTTCACTTGAACAGCAGGTCATCAAGCTTTCGGGTGGAAATCAGCAGAAAGTGCAGATAGCGAAATGGCTCTTTGCGAAGCCCCATGTTCTCATTCTTGATGAGCCGACCCGGGGAATCGACGTCGGAGCCAAGTACGAGATCTACACGATTATGAACAAGCTGGTGGAAGAGGGGATGAGTATCATCATGATCTCTTCCGAACTTCCAGAAGTCCTCGGGATGAGTGACAGAGTCTATGTCGTATCCGAAGGAAGAATCACCGGAGAGCTGCCGATTGCCGAGGCGACTCAGGAAAAAATCATGCATCTGGCAACGAATTGAGAGAAGGAAGGGTTATTATGATATTCAATGAATTAAAAACTGAATTAAGAAAGCATATCCGTGACTACGGAATGTATATCGCGCTTTTTGTGATTTTCATCATCTTCGGGATTATGACGCAGGGAGTATTCCTCTCTCCGCGTAACATATCGAACCTGCTGAACCAGACCGGCTATCTCGCCGTCCTGGCAATCGGTGTCACACTGGTCATCGTCATCAGACATATCGACCTCTCCATTGGATTCCTTTCCGGTTTCCTCGGTGCGATATCGGCCATCCTCATGGTCTTCGCCCACATGCCGGTTATCGTTGTGATTCCCGTGGTTCTTCTCCTTGGAGTGCTTGCCGGTTTGATCACCGCCTACCCGGTTGCGAAACTCGGTATCCCCGCGTTTGTCGCATCCCTTGCAGGCTGGCTGATCTATCGCGGAGCTCTTCTCCTTTCGACACTGAAGACAGGAACGATCATCATTCCCAACAAGGCGTTCAACGCGCTGGGAAATGGATACATTCCCGATATCTTCGCCTCAGAGTCCTTTCTTCCCGATGTACACAAGCTCACACTGCTTGTCGGACTTATCGCCATCGTCCTGTTTGTGATCATGAAGAACAAATCAAGGAAGATGAAAGTGGAGTACGGGTTTGAAGTCGTCTCACAGTCACTGCATGTGCTTCAGCTCGCCTTCTTCGCAGTTCTTATCGCAGTCGTCACCTGGATTCTCGCAGGGTACAACGGTATTTCCTGGACTCTGGTCATCGTACTCATCGTTGTTGCGATCTACGGTTTTGTGACCAAGAAGACCGTCCTCGGACGTCACATCTATGCAGTGGGAGGCAACCCTGAAGCGGCGGAGCTCTCGGGTATCAACGTTGAGAGGATCACCTTCATCGTCTTCGGTTCAATGGGTATGCTCAGCGCACTCTCTGGAATGCTCTTCGCTTCCCGCCTCCAGTCTGCAACGACAACAGCAGGAACACTGTTCGAACTCGACGCCATCGCTGCAGCCTATATCGGCGGTGTATCGGCAGCAGGAGGAGTAGGGTCGGTGGTAAGTTCACTTATCGGAGCTATCGTCTACACCTCACTCACATCAGGTATGAACCTGATGGGAATCGATATCTCATCGCAGTACATCGTACGCGGTGTCGTTCTTGCCCTTGCCGTTATCTTCGATGTAACGACACGAAAGATCGGAACCAAGTAATAGAAGATTTTTCCATGGCAATCAGGCGGCTTCGGCCGCCTTTGTTTTTGAGCAATACTTCAGTTCAACTGAATGCTATTCAAATAGCATGAAGCTCGCATCCCTTTTGTATTCACTGTCATAAGAGGCTTTCTGCAGGTACAGCTTCTTATACCCTCCCTGACGACCATCGTTCAGAGCACGTATATAGAATCCCGGGAAGGCCTCTGATTCGAAGGAGACCCCTTCTCCATTCAGGCCCGGCACTATATTGAATACCGAGTACTCGGGATGTGCTGAATCCACTCCGCCCATGATGATGGCGTGGATACCGGTATCTTTGTCGCTTAGACTGCCTTTGTTATCATAGAAGTATTTGGAAGTGATTATGTAGACTCCATCACTCCCCACCTGCTTGAGAGCTGTTCCTTCCGTACCACTTTCACCCTGTACTACGGTAATTTTCAACTCCCGCGGGTTATCAGAGAGGACGATGGAACTGTAGGAGGGTTGAAAGAGATGATACCCGTCCATAGCCTGTACCGAGTACGTTCCTCCGACATACGATTCTTCTCCTCCCGGTACCTGTACCATTCCGAAGTCCCCTGCGTTCCCTCTTGTGTCGTACCAGGTTCCCACTATGATGCCGTCACTGTCTATGAGCCCTGAGAACACTGCATAGTAATTGGGTTTTGTAGAATCTGCGTACCAGAAGGTGATGACATCCATATCGTACTTGCTCGGAGAGATGGTAAAATCATAGAACTTTCGCGAGGGAGTGTAATCGGCACCTTCATATACCGCGGAGAGTTCCCCGTTCTTCGTTTCAATGGCGAGATACGTTTCACCGGAATCTTCATCGAGGTACCCGTCGAGTGTCAAATCATGGAGTTTCAGCCACGAACCGTCAAGCTGTACAGCGAAGAGTGTACAGGCAATCAAGAGAAAGAAAACAACAAAGCCGAATCTTTTCATACGCGCTCTCCTTTTCTCAAAGTATACCCCACTGGAGAGCGCGGTGCAGTAAAAAAATACCCTTGAATATATAAAGGTGTCTTAATAGCTTCTTTAGATCACCATATTCCGATTTTCTTCAGTAAATAATTGCTCGATCTGGGCTTCTTTCACGAGCGAAGCGAGCTCCTCGTCACTGTAGGTCTCATGTGCTGCGATTCCCTTGAGAACCATCGGGAGGAGGGAGATGTCACCTACGGTATTAAGGAATACCTGTTCATTCTTCAAGACCCAGGAGACACTCATCGCGATTGCCTCTTCTCTATCGAGAGGCATGTACCAGGTGGAGTACTTCTTATCCTGAGGTGTCTTCAGTCTCTGTGCGATTGACTTTATCGTCTGTACCGCCACTCCCTTCTTGCTGCAGACTTCGAGCAGGTTATTGAAGTCAGTCCTGTACTTCTCATCCTGCATCATCGTGTAGTTGTATGGGAGAAGAACGGAGTCGAACGGGTAGCGTTCGAGGCTTCGAAGGTGCATTTCCGCCGTCTGGATTCCATGTCCGGTCACACCGATATAGGAAATCAATCCCTGCTCCTTCGCTTCGATGGCTGCCTCCAGGGCCCCGCCGGGTCCCATGGCTGTCTGCCACCCCTCTTCATCAACGAGGCAGTGGAACTGCAGGAGGTCGATATGGTCTGTCTGAAGGCGTTCAAGTGATTCATTGAGTTCTCTCCAGGCTCCTTCCTTTGTCCTCTCTCCTGTTTTCGAGGCAAGAAAGTAGCTTCCCCTCGCATGTTTCATCCAGGGTCCGAGACGCACCTCTGCTTCCCCGTAGGAACGGGCAGTATCGATATGGTTGATGCCGTATTCATTGATCAGTTCCATGGTGCGGTCGGCATCTTCCTGTGATACAAAGGCGAGAGAAGCGGCACCGAAAAGGGCGCGCGTGCTGAGGTGTCCGGTACTGCCGAACATCATTTTCGAAATGAATTTACTATTCTGATCCATGAATATCCTCCGTACCTGTAAAGATACCACAGGAATAAGGGGGAGGAAAGGATATGTCACCTATAACGGTCGGGAATCAGCCTTTCCCGATTCTGTCCAGCGACCACTGATAGAGGTTGCGGTACTGCTCCGCAGACCCTTCCCAGGAGAACCTTCTGCTCATCGCCTCTTTTCTCATCTTGTCGATATGGTCCTTTCTATCATACCAGGTGCTCACAGCCCATCCGACGGTGTAGTAGATATTCAGGGGGGTCAGATCATCGAAAAGAAAACCGGTACCTTCCCCTGTGTATTCGTTGTACTGCTCCACCGTGTCGGCAAGTCCTCCAGTACGCCGCACGATGGGGAGGGTCCCGTAACTGAGCGAGTAGAGCTGGTTGAGTCCGCAGGGCTCGTACCTGCTCGGCATGAGAAAGAAGTCTGAAGCTCCCTCCACGAGGTGAGCGAGACGGTTGCTGTAAGTGATATAGGTCTTCAAATTAGGACAGGAGGCATCGAGATTTCTCAGTTCCTGTTCACACCAATCCTCTCCCGTTCCGACGATGATAAACTGCACGACCATGTCATGGAGAATGCTGTAGAGTTTTCCGTGACCGGGACCGCAGAGATCCCCGAACCCTTTCTGATCGACAAGGCGGCTCACCATACCGATGAGGGGGATGTCGGGATTCACTTCCAGTCCCGCTTCCTCCTGAAGCTGCATCTTCAGTTTCGCCTTGTTCTCAAGGGTATCATAGGTGAAGTTGAGAGGGGCAAGGAAGGGATCATCCTTTGGATTCCATTCACCATAGTCCATACCGTTTACGATACCGAACAGATCATGTTCCCTGTAACGAAGCGATCCGTCGAGTGAGTAACCGAAGGCTTCTGTCTTGATCTCTTCTGCGTAGGAGGGAGAGACGGTCGAGACGATCTCTGCATTCTCTATCCCCATCTTCAGGTAGTTTATATCACCCATGTGGGTCCCGTGGTGGTAGGAAATCTCATCAAGGGAGAGGGGAATGGCACCTGCCATCTCTGTCCCGTAATTTCCTTGGTACCCGAGGTTATGAATCGTCATGATCGAGGAGGTGCTCCAGAACTGTCCCCACCTTTCCTTAACCTTGAGCAGGAGAGGGACGGGGCCGGAGGGCCAGTCGTGGCAGTGCATCACATCGGGAATCCAGTCGAGTTTTCTGCAGAGCTCGAAACTCGCCACTGAAAGGAGCGCGTAGCGCTGCGGGTTGTCATCGAAGGAGGAGGATGGGGTAGGTCCGTATATTCCCATTCTTCCATAGTAGTGTTCATGTTCTATGAAGTAGACGGGAACTTCAGTTCCCGGGAGGTTGGTCGTCAGTACCTGACACCACTCTTCTCCATATCCCATGTGGACACACATCGTTCCAAGGTCAGTGAGAGAATCCTTCGGGATCGAGTAGTAGCGGGGCATGATGATCCTGACATCATCTCCCTGATTATGAAGTTCTACACTGAGGGCTCCCACCATATCTGCCAGTCCGCCCGATTTCGCGAAGGGAACCGATTCACTTGCTACCATGAGGATTCGACGTGATTTCACTATGCTACTCCTGATCCTGATTTATCCCTATTTTACGGGGCTTTATAAGGAAACTCAATAAATTCTTTGAAAGAGTTTCTTTTCTTGAATGATATCAGTGTGTATATTGAACCATAGATCAATACAAGGAGTACACCAATGGAAACAACAGAAGCAATTCTTGAAGCAATGAAGAAAGCGGGAGAACCGATGAGCGCCGGACAGATCGCCGATGCAACCGGTATCGACAGAAAAGAGATCGATAAGGCAATGAAGGTGATGAAGAAGGATGAGTCCATCGTCTCACCGAAGCGCTGCTACTGGGAACCGAAATAACCTATCATCAGTACATACAGCACATCTCATTTCAGAAGAGAGGAGCAGGATGAATTCCCGCTCCTCTTGGTTTTACAGCATATTTCAGTAGGTTGGGTGTAAGCTCGGTTTTTTTTTAAGTGGTCCTTCTCTTCGCTATGTCTATTCGTTGTATAAAGGTTCATGCTTCTCTATACTGTAACAAATTGAATGAATCTGTGAGGGAGTGTGTTTCCTATGAACGAGAAGATCCTTATTATCGCAACAGGCGGAACCTTTGATAAGAAGTATGATGAGATTGCAGGAGCTCTCACCTTCAAGACCTCTCATCTCCCTCAGATCATGGAGATAGTCCGGTGCACGCTGGATTACGAGCTCCTTTTCCTTCCCCTCAAAGACAGTCTATTCATGGAAGACAGCGACAGGGCTTCAATCCTTGAAGCCTGCAGGAACAGCGATGCTGATAACATCATCATCATTCATGGAACCGATACGATGGTGAAGAGTGCTCAGCTGCTCGGACCGGCAGAGCTTGATAAGACCATCATCCTTACCGGAGCGATGGTTCCCTACAGTGTTTCCGGTTCTGATGCCGTGTTCAATCTCGGGTCTGCCATAGCCTTTGTTCAGGAAAAGAAGAGCGGAGTCTATATCACCATGAATGGACGCTGTTTCGACTGGGACAATGTAATCAAGAACAAGGCGCAAGGGATATTCGAAACCCTTCGATGAGATTTCGCAAGAAGTGACCGGTGAATCCATTCAAACACGTTCCCTGTAATCGTGTATACTTAAGGATGTATGGACACAGAGAAACGTATCATCGGACAGCTGAAAGAATCCTCTCTTCATGAGCAGCTCAAGGACATGTACCGGGAAAAGCTCGGTGGAGAGACCGAGTGCGCACTCGATGGATATATCGCCGACCTCTATACCGGTTCGCGGATCATCGAGATCCAGACAGGGAATTTCTCGAATATAGGGAGAAAGCTCCTGAAGCTCCTTGATTTCTATGATATCACACTGGTGTATCCCCTTGTTCGAAGGAAGGAACTGCTTCTCTATGATGAGCATGGTACTCTGGTGAAAAAACGGAAATCTCCCTTGAGAGGAGTGCCCGCCCACGCGGCGAAGGAACTGATACGGATTCCTGCCCTTGCCCTCCATCCCCGGTTTACTTTTGAGCTGCTGCTGGTGAGTGTGAGAGAGGCGAGAGCGGATGACGGAAAAGGGAGCTGGAGAAGAAAGGGGGTGAGCATCGTAGACAGGGAGCTTATTTCCGTTGATGAGGTGCTCAGGTTTACTTGCCCTTCCGATTATCTTTCTCTTCTTCCCGCTTCTCTTCCCGACGAGTTCACCAACCGCGATATAGCCGATCATGGGAAGCTGACCCTTTCTCAGGCTTCAAAGCTCTCCTGGTTCCTCAGCAGGATAGGGGTGATCACAAGAGAGGGAAAGAGAGGGCGTTCATACCTGTATTACGTAGCAGATACACTGGGAAGCGAGGGGTGAGTCCTTATTCTCTACAGATGGACGTAGAGGTTGGTTACCAGGTCCTTGTTCTCTGCCATGACGATATTGTGGATGATCTCTGTGTTCTCAAAAGGAGTCCCTTCGGGAGCTTCAAGAATTCTCTCCAGCACTTTAACCGTATAGTAACCCTGTAGTATCGGGTTCTGGTAGATCGCGGCAGTCAGGAGATTCGTTTCCAGATGGCTGATCGCAGTCTTGTCCAGGTCATGGAGTACCGTGACCGTATTATGGTAGTCAAGGGTATCGATCGCATCAAGGAAGAGCCTGTTGAAGGCGGGAATAAGGTAGACGGCGTCCACCTTTCCCTCTCTCTCCGTGAGGATATCACGTATCTGTGAGTCCATCAGCTCGGGCTGGTAGTGTGTGGTGATCATTCTGATCTCACACGCGATACGGGGGTACTGCTCTCTCATGATCTGAAGGAAGCCTTTCAGACGTTCGGTGTTGATGTCAGGTGCATCAGAGTAGGTGGAGGTATCTTCATTGAGATTGATCACAAGGACAGAACTCTGCTCTTTCAGTCTGAGCATCTTTCCTATGAATTCCGCCGCTATCCTGCCCCCTGCGGCATAATCGCTTCCAATGTAGCAGGTTCTCTTGCTCCTCGGCGCATCGACGTTGAAGGTGACATAGGGAATGTTAAAGGAATCGATCTTCGCAATGATCCGGTCCATGTCGTACTTTCTCTGATTGACGAAACCGACAGCATCGAGACCAGCCTCGTAGAGTCGTTCGAGTTCACTGATATAGAGATCTGAATCATACTCGGGAATATTATGGTAGGTGATGCGGTAATTGAATC
Organism: Sphaerochaetaceae bacterium; assembly: GCA_963677695.2. Classification (GTDB taxonomy): domain Bacteria; phylum Spirochaetota; class Spirochaetia; order Sphaerochaetales; family Sphaerochaetaceae; genus SABI01. The sequence goes on from CAXXUJ010000001.1 coordinate 2,158,211, forward strand.
CCTCTAGCTGCTGAGCAGCGACATCGACTCCACGTCTGATCTCGTCCCAGAAGTAGGCTGGGAGGGAGGAGGAGAAGAGGGCAATGCGCCGCTGCTTGTTTCTTACCAGAACCTGAGAGGCTTTGGAGGGGACGTAGTTATGTTTTTTCGCAAAGGCGGTGATCTCATCCTTCAGGTCCTGCGATACATACCCTGTTCCGTTCAGTGCCCTGCTCACCGTGATGAGAGATATTCCAAGTCTCTTTGCAATTTCTTTTTGTGTTATACGCATATCACATTCCTGACCTTCAGCAGAAACAGGGAAAAAGGGGGTATTCCTTTCCATTTCTGCCTCTGTATCCACGATTATACGGTACATGGATGCATAAAACAATGATAATTACAAAAAAGTCAATTTCTCTTAGTTGGCATAATTTTTATTTGACAACTGATATATCGTATGATATACGTATATCATATCCTCCTTAACGGAGGAATTAATTTGAAAGTTTTTCATGCCATACAAAAAAAGGAGGTATCGAATGAAAAAACTAGCACTGATACTATTAATTGCGCTTTTAGCAATGAATGCTTCTCTGTTCGCACAGGGTGGAGCTGAAGCTGAGCCGGAAACAACTCTCCAGCTCCTGTTCTATTCACCTGAACTGCAGGACCAGTACAATGACATGGTGGAAGCCTACAAGGCTGAAACAGGCGTCAATCTTGAGATCACAGTCCTTCAGACTGACTTCAGAGCTGTTCTGACAAGTAAGATCAACTCAGGTGACATTCCTGACATCTTCATGTCAAGCGCATACGCAGACAACTCTACCTACAAGGATTATGTGTATGACCTCACTGACGAGCCCTTCATGCAGAATATCGAACCTTCAGTCCTCACCGGTGTAACGGTGAACGGCAGAGTGATCGGTTATCCTTTCCTCGTTCAGTCCCACTCCTTCATCTATGACAAGGCTCTGTTCAGACAGCTCGGTCTTACAGAACCCAAGACTATCAGCGAACTCGAAGCTGTTGCAAAGAAAATTCAGGCAGCAGGCGTACAGCCCTTCGGTACCGGTTTCAAGGAATTCTGGGTACTCCCACAGACTGCATGGCAGATCCTCGCTCCCTACGTATCCAATTACGGCGGTTTCGAGAAGTTCGTTGCAGGACTTAACGGTAATACTCTCGACTTCGCTGACGTTGCTGAAATGGAATACGTCTTCGACGTTCTTGATCTCATCGGCAAGTACGGCGGACCGAAACCCAACGAATCAGACTTCACTGACCAGACCGCATCCATCGCAGTCGGCAAGGCAGCAATCATCCACCAGGGTAACTGGGCAGAAGGTTCCATCCTATCAGTCAATCCCGATGCAGAACTTGGTTTCCTTGTAGGACCGACAGCAGGTGACGTTGAAGGCGGAATCATGTTCGATTCAAACCAGACCATCAGAGTCGCAAAGGACGGCAAGAACCTGCAGGCAGCTCTTGACTGGCTCGAATGGCTCACAACAAGCGAATACGGCAAGAACTGGGTCCCGGGAAAGATCAAGCAGTCCTCACCGATCAAGGGAGCAGCTGCACCCGATTCACAGATCGCACAGGCAACAAGCGCTCTCCTCGCTGACAGCGTTCCCGGCTACCCCTGGTTCTACCAGATGTTCCCCACCGGAACTGAACAGCAGCTCGGTGCAATCCTTCAGGGTTACTGTGCAGGCGTCACAGATCGTGCCGAGACCCTCAAGGCTCTCGACAGCGCATACGACAAGATCGCAGGCGCACTCTAAGCACACATCTTCTTTCCCCTTCTCCTCATACGAGGAGGGGGAAGAATTATTCCATCAGATGCAGGACTCAGAAGAGAACATTCCGCCTTTTATGGTGTGGATCACCCTTCGTACGCTCACTGCAGTCGACTATTCAGACATGAGAGAGACATCGTAGACAGATGCACGGGGTGTGTGTCTACCAGGTCTTTCTCGAAAGGGCAAGGAAATTTATGAACCTGTACCAGAAGAGACAATTCAACAGTTTTCTGATATTCCTCGGTTTCACCGTTCCTGCGCTGGCCGTCATTCTCCTTTCAGTGGAGATTCCGTTCCTGATGAGTATCATCTACTCCTTCACCAAGTGGAACGGGCTGGACAAGGTCCCGGTATTCATCGGACTGGCGAACTATATCGAAATATTCAAAAACGATCCTGACGTGCTTCACGCACTCGGCTTCACACTGCAGCTTGCTGCATTCACTGTGATCTTCACCAATATATTCGCCCTGGCGCTCGCTGTCTTTCTCGACAGTGATATCAGGGGCAAGAATGCACTGAGAGTAGCCTTCTATATCCCGAACATCATTTCACTGATCGTTATCGGGTATGTCTGGCGTTTCATCTTCACCAAGGGATTCGATTCCTTCTTCGAGATGACACATCTGGGCGTGTTCATGCTCAGCTGGCTGGGGGACAAGAACCTTGCGTTCGTCTCCCTTGTCCTTGTGAGAGTGTGGCAGCAGCTCGGTTTCTACCTTGTCATCTATATCGCTGGACTGCAGACGGTTCCCAAGAACCTGATCGAAGCGGCAATGATTGACGGAGCTTCACCGCTTGCGCGTTTCTTCCGTGTGACGCTCCCCATGATCATGCCTTCTGTCACTGTGGCGGTCTTCTATTCGCTCTCGAACGGTCTGAAGGCCTTTGATGTGATCCTCTCCCTTACAAGCGGCGGACCGGGGAATGCGACAATGAGTATCGCACTCGATATCTACAGAACGGCGTTCGTGACCGGTCGTTTCGGTTACGGTACCGCAAAGTCGGTTGTCCTGTTCCTGGTCATTCTCATCCTCACCGTATTCCAGGTGAAAGTATTCAAGCAGAAGGAGGTGGAAGTATGAGAAAGTCACGTACATCTGCGGCTATTACAATCATACTCACGGTGATCGCCCTTATCTATCTCTATCCTCTCTTCCTCATTGTGATCAACTCGCTCAAGACGTTCGCCGAGATCACGATCAATGCGGTCGCACTTCCTGCGAAACCGCAGCTGGTAAACTATGTCGAGACCTTCAAGCTGATGAAGTACCCCAATCTCTTCCTCAATACTCTGATCGCGACAAGTGTCGGTGTCTTAGGGGTCGTCATTACAGCCTCCATGGCGGGGTATAAACTCTCAAGAACGAAAACGATCTATTCCTGGGTGATGTTCATCATTCTTATCGCTCCTATGATGATTCCGTTCCACTCCTTCATGATAGCACTGGTCAAGGTGGCAAAGGTACTCCACCTGACGGGAACTCCATGGGGACTGGGAGTGATGTACTGGGGTCTCGGTGCTCCCCTTGCACTCTTCCTTTACCACGGGTTTGTGAAATCGGTTCCAAGGGACCTTGATGACTGTGCCATGATCGATGGAGCCTCTCCCATGAGAGCGTTCTTCCAGGTCATCCTCCCACTCCTGCAGCCGGTGACAGTATCAGTTGTCGTCATTAACGCCATGTGGATGTGGAACGACTTCCTTCTCCCCCTGCTCCTGCTGAGCGGATCGAAGAAGGCACTCACTCTCCAGCTTGCGGCTTATAACTTTTTCGGACAGTACAAGGTCGAGTGGCACTATGCGATGGCAGGAGTGCTCCTCACCATCATACCTGCGGTCATCCTGTTCCTCGCACTGCAGCGTCATATCATAAAGGGAATGATCGCCGGGGCGATCAAGACCTGATCGCGGGGAATCATCATCCAACTCAAACACTGAAGGAGATCCGACTATGAAATTCAGAGACGGTTACTGGGGATTGAAAGAGGGCGTCAGGCTGATCAATCCTGTTGAAGTCAGAGACAGCGAACATACCGATACCACTCTTACCCTCTATTCGGCTACACGGCAGATCCATCACAGGGGGGCGACACTCAATTCGCCTCTCCTTACTACAGAGATATCTTCTCCCCATGAAGATATCATACGAGTGAAGACAAGCCACTTCAGAGGAGGCATTCACCGGGGACCAGATTTCGTTCTCAACGAAGGAGAGCCTTCAGTCACGGTCGCTTCGGATGAGCTGGTTTCCTCCTTCACCTCCGGTAAGCTCACTGCAAAGATAGAGAAGAAGGACCCGGTCATGGAGGCCGTGGCCTACTCTTCCTGGGCACTCAATTTCACCCGTGAGGGGAGAAAGCTGACCGAGGTATCAGGAAGGCATTCAGGTCATATGACCATCGATACCCGCCTGAGCGAGCATGTTGAAAGCACCCAGAAGGAAACCTACCTGTGCCAGTACCTGAATCTGTCGGTAGGGGAGACGATCTACGGTCTCGGAGAGAGGTTCACCCCCTTCGTGAAGAACGGGCAGGTTGTCGATATCTGGAATGAAGACGGTGGAACAAGCAGTGAGATCGCCTACAAGAACATTCCCTTCTACCTTTCAAGCAAGGGGTATGGTATTTTCGTTAACTCTCCTGCACGTGTGCAGTTCGAGGTCGCTTCTGAGGTCGTGACCGCTGTTCAGTTCTCTGTCCCCGGAGAGGAGATCGATTACTTCATCGTCTCAGGCGATACCCTCAAGGATGTCCTTTCAAATTACACCCTCCTCACCGGTCGTCCGGCACTTCCTCCCTCCTGGTCTTTCGGGCTGTGGCTGACAACGAGCTTCACCACCTCGTATGACGAGAAGACTGTAACCGGTTTCATTGACGGCATGGCCGAACGTGATATTCCTCTCCATGTCTTCCACTTCGACTGTTTCTGGATGAAAGAGTACCGGTGGACAGACTTCGTCTGGGATGAGGAACTCTTCCCCGAGCCCGATGCGATGCTGAAGAGACTGAAAGGGAAGGGGCTGAATATCTGCGTATGGATCAATCCCTATATCGCACAGCGTTCCCGTCTCTTTGAAGAGGGAATGGCTAACGGCTACCTTGTAAAAAACTATGATGGAAGCGTCTGGCAGTGGGACCGCTGGCAGTCAGGTATGGGTCTGGTGGACTTCACTAACCCTGATGCCTGTACATGGTATCGGGAGGGTTTGAGGACTCTGGTCCGCCAGGGAGTCGATACCTTCAAGACCGACTTCGGTGAGCGTATTCCAACCGATGTCGTCTATCATGACGGCTCTGATCCGATGAAGATGCACAACTACTACACCTACCTCTATAACCAGACCGTGTTCACCCTCCTCGAGGAGGAACTCGGGGTGGGCAAGGCTCTCGTCTTCGCCCGCTCGGCGACAGCCGGCGGACAGAAGTTCCCCGTCCACTGGGGAGGGGACTGCTCGGCAACCTATGAATCAATGGCAGAGACCCTCCGCGGCGGACTCTCCCTCGCCCTTTCGGGCTTCGGTTTCTGGTCGCACGATATCAGCGGGTTCGAACTGACGGCGACCCCCGATCTCTACAAGAGATGGATAGCCTTCGGCTCCTTCTCTTCCCACTCAAGACTTCATGGAAACGAATCGTACCGTGTCCCCTGGAACTTCGATGATGAATCGAGTGATGTCCTGAGATTCTTCACCCGTCTGAAGTGTTCTCTCATGCCCTATATCTATCGGGAAGCGATCAGTACGCATGAAAGCGGAGTGCCCATGATGAGACCTATGATCCTCGAGTACCCTGAAGACCCCACCTGTGCATACCTTGACCGGCAGTACTTCTTCGGCTCCTCGCTGCTCACCGCTCCTCTTTTCAGCGAAGATAGTGAAGTGACCTACTACCTCCCTGAAGGAAGCTGGACGCACTTCATCACAGGAAAGCAGGAAAAGGGAGGAGCATGGAAGACTGAACAGCATGATTACCTGAGCCTTCCTTTGATGGTGCCTCAGAATACCGTTATTCCTGTCGGTGCCGTAGAGGATATCCCAAGCTATGACTATGCTGAGGATGTGACCTTCCACTTTTTCGATATAGAAGAGAGTGCGAAGATTGATTCTCCTGTCTACTCATCAGAAGGAAAGCTTCAGCTGACACTGAACGTTGAACGGACGGATGATACGCTAACACTGAATAAAATCATATCGGATGGGGAGAAAGCGAAGAAGTGGAATGTCCTGTTGCGTGGTGTCGATTCTGTAGTACAATGTTCCGCTGGAACGTCTGAACAGACTCTCCTTGGAACAATGATTTCGTTCGCTCCTGAAGTAGGAGAGGCCGAGATACGTCTCTAACAGAGAAAACGCCGGAAGAGAGTAATTTTGGTGTCACAGAAGATTTGAGTATGAAAAAAGGAGTATGCTGCAACCGGCATACTCCTTTTTCAATCCATTCGCATCCTGGGAATAAAAAGCATAACCCGTATGCCGCTACCACATACAAATATATGTCATTATGACACTGTAATCACCATTGGCATCGATATCCACAAGAACAGCGACCCTCTAAGCGTATTCAACTTCTCTAAGAACAGGCATACCGGTCAGAACAAAATTGAGAGCAATGGTACTTTAGGTCATTAAATAGGTGAATTGTCTCAAATCTAATCATAATGTCTGAGAACACTAAAGCGATTTTTCGATATTGCTTCATGAGTACTCCCTGTGATTCTTAAACAATAGGAAGTTATGCATAATTGGATCCAAAAATCTATACCGAATGTATTCGTGTGTTATGACTCGCATAGATCACTGGAGAGTCTAACAAGGCAAATCAATCTTTCTTTGTTCATGCCTTTTTCATTTTTCCTGACTGTTTGAACTGAGAAAATTATATATTAAAATATAAAGAATTATGATTAATTTAATCTCAGATAATCATTTTAGTTCAAAATGAGTGACCATACATATCAAGGAATCTGGCACCAACATTATTTTATGAAAATTTTTGTTGACAACTGAGCATTCGTGGCTTAGACTCCTGATTAAACATGGATATCGGATCCAAAAAAATGAGAAGGAGTTTTTTATGAAAAAACACGGAATTATTGCTCTTGCCCTGTTACTGATCGTTTCATTGGCAACACCCCTGTTCGCTAATGGCGATTCTGAAACTGGAGAGCTTTCTAAACCAATGTCTCTCAAGCTTGGTCATGTAGCGACAAACACAGAACCTTATCATCTTGCAGCAGTGAAATTTGCTGAACTGGTGAAAGAAAAGACCGATGGAATGATCACAGTGGAAATTTTCCCGAACAGCCAGCTCGGAAGTTCTCGCGATCTGATTGAAGGACTGCAGATGGGGACTGTTGATGCTACTCTTACAACAGCAGCTGTCTTAGCCAATTTCATTCCTACCTCACAGGTTATCGAACTCCCGTTCATGTTCCGTGACCGTAAGCATGTATATGATGTAGTTGACGGTCCTCTTGCTGCAGAAATATTCAAGGGTGATACAGATAAGAAACTCAAAGTCATCAATACTTGGGAAAACGGTTTCAGAAACATTACCAATAATGTCAGATCGATTACGTCGCCTGATGATATGCAGGGGATCAAGATCAGAGTAATGGAGAACCAGATGTATATCGATATGTTTAATGCTCTCGGTGCTAATCCTACTCCGATGGCAAGAAGTGAACTTTTCACTGCTCTTCAGCAGAAGACTGTTGATGCTCAGGAAAATCCGATGGGTCAGATCTATTCTTCAAGATTCTATGAAGTTCAGGACTACCTTACCCTCACCGGTCATACCTATTCACCTGAAGTGCTCGTATTCAGTTTGAAGACCTGGGACAAGATTCCTGCGAAATATCAGGCACTTGTAAAGCAGGCTGCTGATGAAGCCCGTGACTACTGCCGTGTGATGAAGGAAGAGAAGGATAAGGAATATATCCAGGCCGTTAAAGATGAGGGAATGGAAGTTACCGTTCTTTCACCTGCAGCTGTAGCAGCTTTCCAGGAGAAGATGAAACCTGTCTGGGAGAAGTATTACGATGTAATTGGTGAAGATCTTATCAATAAGGTCTACAACACTAAATAACTGTTGAGTCAGTATGAATAATCCGGGATGAGAATTGTCTCGTCCCGGTACTATGGTAAGGAGTGTCAGCCATGGGAAAGCTAAAAACTTTAGTAGAGAAGACTGATCTTATCGCGAATTGGATGACGTATGCATCTGTTGGTGTCATGACACTGATGGTATCAGTTCAGGTTATTTCTCGATATGTATTTCAAAATTCAATCAGCTTCTCCGAGGAACTTGCGAGATTTATGTTCATCTGGACAGTCGCAATAGGTTCGTCAATTGCTCTGAGAAAGCGTAAACACGTGAAGGTCACCCTGTTTGTAGATAGTCTTCCGAAGAAAGCCGGAACCATCCTGAAGATAATCTCTGAATCACTTTCAGTCCTATTCTTTCTGATTATTCTCATTTACGGGTTTGTGATGCTTCTTGAAACAGTTGAACAGACTTCCCCAGCCTTAGGTTGGAGTATGAGTCTTGTCTATCTCGCAATGCCTCTATCAGGTCTGCTTCTTCTGATCAACAGCGTTGCAAATATCAGTGAAGACCTGGAGAAGGTTAAAAAACTCCAGGCAGAGGAGAACTAGAAATGGTAGCAGCAGTTCTTTTTCTATCATTATTTGTCTTTATACTTATAGGTTTACCTATTGCGGTTGCTCTGGGTCTGTCCACCACAATATCAATTCTGATCTCTGATCTGCCCTTGGCTCTGATAGTGCAGCGAATGGTCGTATCAAATGACTCATTCCCCCTGATGGCGATCCCGTTTTTTATGCTTGCCGGATCTATTATGTCCCGTGGTGGCGTATCGAAACGCCTGGTTGCTCTGGCAGATTCTATAGTTGGATGGATGACCGGAGGTTTGGGTATTGTAGCTAACGTCTCTGGTATCTTCTTTTCCGCAATTTCAGGATCTTCTGCAGCTACAACAGCAGCTGTTGGTTCAGTGCTGTTTCCTGAGATGGAAAAAAGAGGGTATGACAGAGCCTTCTCTGCAGCAGTGGTAGCCGCTTCGGGAGAAACCGGTATCATCATCCCTCCTAGCGTAGTTATGGTCGTGTACGGTGTTATTGCCGGTGTCTCCATAGGTGATATGTTCCTTGGGGGATTTGGCCCAGGACTTCTCATGGGACTTTCCATGGCAGTTCTTGTCTATGTTGTGTCCAAGAAGAAGAAATATCCGAAAGTTCCTTTCGGGGGAGTAAAACCTATCCTGAAGTCATTTATCGGTGCAATCTGGGGAATTCTCATGCCGGTTATTATCCTCGGCGGTATCTACGGAGGAATTTTTACTCCAACCGAGGCTGCTGTTGTTGCGGTTCTGTATGGATTGGTAATTGGTTTCTTTGTCTACAAGGATCTCAAACTCAGTCATATCCCGGGCATCATCAAGGATACAGTTGTCGGTACTTCAGTGATCATGTTTATCATGAACGCCGCAGGTCTCTTCAGCTGGCTGATCACACGTGAACAGCTTCCGCTAAAACTGGCGAACTATTTTGTTTCGATCTCTGACAGCCCGCTCGTATTCCTGATGCTGATCAATGTTCTTCTGCTTGTTACAGGTACATTCATCAATGCTTCAGCAGCGGTTACCATTCTGGCGCCGATCCTCGTTCCCATTGCTGTTGCACTCGGGATCAATCCGATTTTCTTCGGAGTTCTTATGGTAACGAACCTTGCTATCGGGTGTCTTACACCTCCAGTCGGAGTAGACCTGTTTGTGGCCTCTACCATATCGGGTGTTTCCATCGAGAAGATATCGAAATCGATACTTCCTTTCCTAGGTGTCCTGTTAGTGGACCTGCTGGTTATTACCTATGTGCAGGACATTATCATGTGGCTCCCCAACCTTATGAATGCTTAAACAAGGAGATAATATGTTTGACAAAGAAAGATTCACTGAGATCATCAGTAATTTTGTTGCCATGTCAGGTAAGCGACTGCCTGATGATGTGAGCGCTAAGCTTGCAGAACTGAAAGATAATGAAACTGTTCCTGTAGCAAAAGTCGTATATGAATCAATGATGAAGAATCAGGATATGGCAATTGAACTTGATCGTCCCAGCTGCCAGGATACCGGAGTAATCAACTTCTACGTCTCAGTAGGGGAGAATTATCCCGGCATGGGGCAGGTTAAGGATTGTTTGAAGGAGGCTGTTAGGTCAGCTACGAAAAATGCACCTCTCAGACACAATACCGTTGCAATTTTTGATGAAAAGAATGATGGAACAAACGTAGGAGAGCGTGCTCCGTTTATCCACTGGGATATCATACCCGGCAGTGATGAGATTGAAGTCATTTCCTACATGGCTGGCGGCGGCTGCAGTCTTCCCGGAAGAGCTATTACGCTCATGCCCTCTGCAGGTTACGAGACAATTGTGCAGTACGTATTTGATACTATGGTCGATTGGGGTATTAATGCCTGTCCTCCGCTTCTTGTAGGTATCGGGATTGCAGGGTCAGTTGAGAATGCGGCTGTTCTTTCAAAGAAGGCTCTGTTGAGACCTATTGATGAACGCCATCCGAATGAAAAAGGTGCTGAACTTGAGAAGATTCTTGAGGACGGTTTGAACAGACTCGGCCTTGGACCTCAGGGGCTGAGCGGTAATGCCTCAGTCATGGGAGTGCATATTGAATCAGCAGCTCGTCACCCATCCACGATCTCTGTAGCTGTCAATGTCGGATGCTGGTCTCACAGATGGGGAAAAATCAGAATTGATAAGGATATGAATTATAAGGTTCTTACTCATAAAGGAGATTTCAAACTATGAAAAAGATTCTGCAGACACCGATAAAAGATGAAGATCTGAAAGATATAAAAATTGGCGATATCATTTACCTGAACGGTACCGTTGTTACCTGTAGAGATGTTGCTCATAGAAGACTGATAGAACTTGGGCGGGAACTCCCTGTTGAACTGGAAGGCCTCTGCATTTTTCATGCTGGTCCGATCGTCAAGAAAAATGAAGACGGAAAACATGAGATGGTCTCGATCGGTCCGACGACGAGTATGCGAATGGAAAAGTTTGAACTTAAGTTTGTTGAGCAGACCGGAGTGAAGGTGATCGTTGGGAAAGGCGGTATGAGTACAAGAACTGAAGAAGCTTGTAAGACTCACAAGGCCATTCACTGTGTTTTTCCAGGCGGATGTGCCGTTCTCGCTGCAACTGAGTTTGAAGAGATAGTCGATGCTCAGTGGCAGGACCTTGGAATGCCCGAAACTCTCTGGGTAAGCCGTGTCAAGGAATTTGGTCCATTGATAGTCTCAATTGATGCAAACGGAGATAACCTGTTTAAGGAGAATAAGGAAGTCTTTTATAAACGTAAGGATGACCTTGTTGCCGAAATATCGGAAAAAGTGCATTACATCAAGTAAGGAAGATACTGCAAGCCGTGAGTTATCACGGCTTGTTTAAAAAATGGGGGGGGATGACTCCCCATTGTGTATTGTGCCATTTTTTTGTAATATAATGGATATTGGATCACTTTTTGCTAGAGGTATGGTATGTTGAAACAGATTGAAGTATTGCCGGTAAGGGAGCGGGTAGCCTCTGAACTGAGAAATGCTATATTTTCAGGAAAATTTACTTCAGGGCAGGAACTGAGGCAGGATAATCTTGCCCAGATGCTCGGCGTCTCCCGCATGCCAATCAGGGAAGCTCTTCAGATTCTATCCTCAGAAGGTCTTATCAAACTCAGGGCCAACAGAGGCGCGATAGTGCAGGAGGTGTCTGCTCAGTACATCCAGGAGCACTTCGAAGTCCGACTCATTCTTGAATGTGAAGCTGTTGCGAAAGCGTGTCTGAGTGGTCTTTCCGATGTCGAGCACCTTGAATTCATTCATGAATCACAGCGAAAAGCCATCGATAACTCAGATATGGATGAGACGAATCTTTGTAATCAGGCGTTCCATATGACAATCTGGGAAGGTTCCGGAAATAATAAGATCAAATCGATCCTTGTTCAACTCTGGAATGGTCTTTCCATTGGATCCGTTATCCAACCAGTAATTCATGCCAATAAATCATTTGAGGAACATGCTCTTATCATCAAGGCTATAAAAGAATCTCAACCTGACATGGCTAGAGCTGTTATGAAACAGCACATTACAAGAAGTCTTGAAAATATGCTGCTCAGAACGCTGTAATTAATTCATCGTAAGAGGAAGCCTTTCTCATCACATTTTTCAGAAAAAAAGAGCGACTTCTGGGTACACACTGACGCTTCTGCGGTTATCAGTGTCACTGAAGATAAATTATATACAAAGGAGTATGCTGCAACCGGCATACTCCTTTTATATGATAGCTTTCTTTTACACCTATATCTCTGATTTTACCGTATCGTGTGCATAGCCCACATACGAATCATCAACGATGAGGATGAAGAGGATGGCTATGGCGGCAAGGACTGCCAGGACCATGTAGGCATAGGCGTACCCGACAGTGTTTCCCAGGCCTCCGACGATCGTGATGCCGAGCGCTCCGATGATAGCGACTATCGGTTTGAGCACACGGTATGCCATATTGAAGTCGAACCGTCCCCACACGCTGGTGGTAAGGGAGACAAGGTAGTTTGCCGCTCCCCCTAGCATGATTCCGAGGAAGGGCTGCGCTGCGAACATCAAAATGATCGCTATCTGGTCTTTCCCGGCCACCTTCAGGAAGCCTCCTGTCAGGTTGATGATGAGAGAGATCAGTCCCAGCACGAGAGTGATCAGGATCGCTTTTTTCGGTCCCACCTTCGCATCGAGAATACCGCAGAGATAGCTGCCGAAGCAGGCGATCACTCCCGCCATCATGAGCATGGGAATGATCTGACCTTCACCGAAACCGATCTGCATCATTCTGGGAACGAAGTTGGTCATGATTCCGAGTGAGAGCAGTTCCATGATTCCCAGCGATACGGCGATCTTCCAGACGTTTTTCGTCCTTAACAGCTTTTTCGGCTGCCATGGGGAACTCTTCTGGTATTCGATACCTGCAGCGAGCTGTTTTTTCATCTCTTCAGGATCGAAGAGTCTGTCGTTGTCAGGAAAGGCTCCCGCCTGTTCAGGATAGTCTTTCACGAAGAATACGACCAGGAGTCCTAATATGAAGGTTGCAATGGCATACATCATATAAACACTTGAAAGTCCCGCTGCGTGAACAATCCCGGTCAGCACAGGAACTGTCAGAACGGCAGAGAGGGGGAATGCGATGGTGACCCATCCCATTGCCAGTCCTTTTTTACGAGGGAACCAGTTTGAGATGACATTCAGGTTGGCGATGTAGGCGAACCCCATACCAGCTACGCTTGCAAGTGCGATGCTGAGAAAGTAGACTGCAGGGGTCTTTGCGGTTCCCCAGAGTAGACAGACTGCGGTGCCGAGAAACAGGGCAGCGGCCCAGGCGAACTTGATCGTCTTTTTCGTACAGATTGCACCCCACATGACTGCTCCCAGCACGGAAATCCATGCGGCAACAGTACTGAAAAGATAGAGCGGGGTAGGATTGTCCATACCGAACCGCTGAGCGAAGATCTCGATGGTCACGTTCAGTGAGTCATAGACGATGGAACTCATCAGAAGAATACTAAAGAAGGCGAGAACAAGAATTCCCCATCCTTTTCTTCCGAAATTGCTTTTTGTCAATGAAATACCCGATTGAGACATGTCATTTCCTCCAATGTGTATATGAGATAGCGGGCACAGAGTGCCGTTTGGACATGTTGATAGCCCCCGGTTGCTCTTTTTTGGAACCGGAGGGCTTTCTGACTTAGATATTCAGTGCGGTATAGAAGGCTTCCTTCACCGCATTTTCGACGGTTCGTGCTTTCACGCAGTCCCCGATTGCACTGACCTTCGGGGCTGAACCCTGAAGGGCGTCAACCGCAGTAGTCTTCGCTCTCAAGCCGGCAGCGAGAACGATCGAGTTGGCTTCGATGGTTGTGATCGTACCGTCAGCGCTCCGGTAGGAGACAGCTCCCTTCTTCACTTCCGTGCAGACTGCAGAGGTCACCGAGCTGATCCCCTTCTCTCCCTCGAGTTCGAGCAGGAGTTCTGTCCGGTGGGTCATCGATCCTTCCTGGGCAAGTTCGTCCTTCATCTCGATGATGGTGACTTCCTTTCCTTTCTGAGCGAGATAGAGGGCTGTATCACAGCCGGCTTCTCCTCCGCCGATGATGATGACACTCTTTCCGATCTCTTCTTCTTTTTCGTAGAGATCGAGTGACCCGATGATACGGTTATCTTCTATTCCCTCAATCGGGGGAATGACAGGATCTGCACCGAGGGCGAGTATGACATGGTCATAGTTTTCTGCTAGCAGGGTATCCTTCGACACTTCCTCTCCTGTGATGACCTTTACATCCGACTTGCCGATCTGTGCGATCAGGTAGTCCTTGAAGTTCTTCAGGGGGTACTTGAAGGGGACGTGGTCAGCGAAGTGAAGTGTTCCTCCCAGTGTTTCCTTTGATTCATAGAGGGTGACTTCGTGTCCGCGTTCAGATGCGCTTAGGGCGGCTTTCATGCCTGCCGGTCCTCCACCTACGACGGCGACCTTCTTTTTCTCCGCTGCAGGGGTGATGAGGGAGGGCAGTTCGTGTTCCATGCCGATCACGGGGTTGACGGCACAGAGGAATTTGTGGCCGAAGACGGTGGAGTCATGGCATCTCATGCACTTGATGCAGGGGACGACATCCTCTCCCTTCTCATCATAGGCCTTGTTCACTAGGTCGGTATCGGCGATGACTCCGCGGACAACGCAGAGTACATCTGCCCTTCCGTCTGCCAGAATGCCTTCGGCTTCATCGAGGTCCTGAATGCCTCCGATGGTGACCACTGGAATGGTGATCTTCCCGCTCTTCTTGAATGCGTCTGCAAGGTAGACATTGGGAATAGGGGGAAGGTAGCCGCAGGGGTGGGTGACGGTCATGTACTTGGGATTGTGCATGCCGCAGGAGACATGGATCAGATCGATCTTCTCCTGAATCATCTCGGTGAAGGCGATAGCCTCCTCGATTTCAATCCCTCCCTTCTCTATCTCGGTACCGCTGATGCGGACCTCTATGATCATATCGCGGCCGACTCTCCTTCTGATCTCATCAATGATCTCGATCGCATAGCGGGCACGGTTCTCCAGTGATCCGCCGTACTGATCCGTTCTCTTGTTGGTGAAAGGAGAGAGGAACTGTCCTACCTGAAGACCGTGACCGAAATGGAGAAACACTCCGTCATAGTTCGCATCCTTCAGGGCAGCAGCGGCGTCCCCGTAGCAGCCGACCAGTCTTTTTATCTCTTCAACCGGCATTTCTCTTCCAGGTTCCATATTGATCAGGAGTGCACCGTCGCTTACCGCGTAGCCTCCGCCGGTCATACCGCCGCCGCCGAGTTCCATAGAAGCAAGAGCCCCGTGGTAGTGAATTCTCTCTGCGAGGTGGGCAAGGGAATTGAGTGAATTGGGTTTGTATACATCCCAGGAGGCGTGCATACCATCATCTTCGGTGGGGACGAAACTGACTCCGGCACAGGTGACTAGGGCTGCTCCCGCTTTGGCGCGACCCGCGAAGTGGGCGATTGCCTCTTCTGTCGGGTACTGCTCCCCGTTCGACGCTGAATGGAGCGTCGACGGTCCTGTTATGATTCTGTTTTTCAGGAGCTTTCCACCCACTCTCAGGGGGGAAAGCAGCTTTGCGTATCTATCTGACATGAAATTCCTCTTCATTCCTTATTTCGACGGATCGATCAGTATCTTGATCTGACCCGTGCGGTCCTTTCTTCCCAGTCCCTTCTCTACAACATCATCAAGCGCGATGATATCAGTGACCATACCGGGGAACTGAATCTTTCCGCTCTCAAGCATCTCCAGGTACATCTTCACCTCATCAGCTGTGTAGACGAACGAGGATTTCAGATCTACTTCGTGAATGCCGAAGGCTGCCTGGACGAGTGTCATGGGAGAGCCGATCGTACCTACGAGCATCACCTGACCGCCCGGTTTCACGCAGTGGTAGACACAGTTCTCAAGTGATGCGTTGTTACCCGCACACTCGAATACCACGTCTGCTCCCACTTCGCTGCCGAAGTATTCCCTGATCTCTCCTGCGAGGTTGTCTGTCTCCTTTGGGTTGATGCAGTGGTCGGCACCATACTCCTTGAGAAGGGGGAACTTGCTGGTGGTGGTACCGAGCGCAATGATCTTGTTCGCCCCCGCAGCCTTCAGGAGGGAGATGGCGGCAAGGCCGATGGAACCTGTTCCGCTGACAACGACGTTGTCACCAAGTTTGAAGTTCGATATTCGGATACCGTGGAAGGAGACGCAGATCACGTCGAACAGGACAGCCTGCTTCGGGTCGACTGATTCAGCGACTTTGATCAGGAGGGTATGCTTCACATCGCGTACAAGCATATATTCGGCGTACCCGCCGTCAGGACCACCGATACCGGCGGTGCGGGGGAAGCCGTTGATGCAAACGTTTGTTTCTCCTCTCTTGCACGAAGGACACATCTCTGCACACTGGGTCGGTGGACCGCAGAGGAGTCTGTCACCTACCTTGTAGTCGGTCACCCCCTCTCCGACAGCTGTCACTATCCCGATATTCTCGTGACCGAGGACGATGACGGGGGAAATCGGACCTCCGGTGGCATAGGTTTCGAGGTCGGTTCCGCAGATACCGCAGTAGTCGATCTTGACCACCAGCTGGTTCGCTTCGGGTACGGGCATCGCCCGCTCTTCTATTCGTACATCTTCTTTTCCATAGAATACTGCTGCTTTCATGATCTCAATTCTCCTTACAGAATCTTTCTCGGGTTGTATTCTGCCCATTTTTTCATCAGGGGCTTTGCTGTTTCGATATTCTCGAAGAAACTTCTCTGAGTCATACCGATCTCCATACCGTGGTTCTCTCTTCCTTCGGTGAACAGGCGGCAGTGTTCGAGACCTCGTTCGTCAAGGATGAACTCGACCTCTCCTGCGGGAGCGGGAACGAGATCGCCTCCGGCACCGCACATGGCGCACTCGTACTTGAAGGTGAGTCCGTCCCAGTGGGGTTTCCCCTTCTTGAGCAGGTTATGGTGACAGACAGGACACCACCCATCTTCCTCTCCGAGGTAGGTCACCTTGTCGTAATCGATCGTGCAGGATTTTGCGACGTTGAGACCGAGCCTGTGCGCCTGCTCGAGATAATTCTCCTTCAGTACGATATGACCGGGACGGGCGACACGGGTCGCCATCATCATGTCAACGACCTTGATAGACTGCATGAACATCGAGACATTCAGGGAAGCGAGAGTCATGGTCATCCAGTTCTCGGTCGATCCACCGCAGGTGATCAGTCCCGCTACGCGGTCGGGAGCCTTCTCTACGAGACCCGCCTGCTTCTGCAGCGCCCACTCATAGGGAAGCCAGCGGTCAGTGAACACTCTCCAGATACCCTGAGGCTGCATGCAGAATGAGGGGACCGAGACAACGATACCGTCCGCGGAAGCGAATTCGGCCATGATCTTTTCCATATCATCCTTGCCCTTGAAGATACATCTGGGTTCTTCATGCTTCATAGCAACTCTCATCGTACAGGACTCACATCCATCGCACGGGATGATCTTCGCATCATGGAGATTGAACCAGGCAACTTCTGCTCCGTATTCCTTTTCTGCCGCCATCAGGGCCTTCTTCATGAGTATTTCCGAGTTTCCGTTCTTCCGTCCGGCCGCTATTCCGAGTATCTTCATCTTTCACCTCTGTATTCTTCTGTATAGATAAATGGTTATAGATAAAAGATTATCACTAGAATTCCAGGGTGAGAAATATTTATTTATTCCTGATTTATATACTGAATGGAATAAGTTGATTATCCAGATGGATTATTATTGCGAAAAGAAGGAATCAACCTGTATAATCCTATCTGGAGGAGCGAAATGACCCTGACGAAGCTCAATTACTTTCTGGAAGTGGCCAGAACTCTCAATTTCACAAAAGCTGCCGAGAACCTGTTCATGGCCCAGCCGAACCTGAGCAAACATATCGCGCAGATGGAGGAAGAGATCGGGGTGAAGCTTTTTATACGGACAAAAAGGAGTGTTGAACTCTCCGGACCGGGAAAGCTGCTCCTGCAGGAGCTGGACGGTATTCCTCAGCAGATAGAGAACGCCTTCGAACAGGCCAGAGCCATGAACAGGGGAGAGAGCGGAAGAATTTCTCTGGGTGTGCTGGAAGGTCAGGAGTTCGATCATAGGATTCTGGAGAAGATTCAGCAGTTCAGTAATGACTTTCCCGGTGTGGAGATCGTTCTTGGAAGAAACTGCTTCAGCAATCTCAGAAACGGTCTTGCCAACGGTTTTTATGATGCGATTATCACGCTCTGTTTCGATATCGAATCTGAAGCTGATATCAACTACTGCCCGATCCTGAGTCAGAGCGGCGGGGCTATAGCTATCAACAGGAATAATCCCCTGGCATCGAAGGAGGGGCTCAGCCTGACTGATCTCACTGAGGAGAACTTCGTGGTGATTTCTCCCGAGGAGTCTCCTCTGGGGTATAAGAGATTTCTTGAGGAGTGCGCTTCCTTCGGTTTCACACCTAAGATCGCACGAAAACTGAAGTCGATTGAGAGTCTCCTTCTCAGTGTGGAAACCGGTCTCGGTGTTGCTCTGCTTGACCACAATACCCGTCTAGAGAAGAACAGCGATGTCCTGATCATATCTATTCCTGATTCTCCCTCCTCAGACCTGGGACTCGCCTGGCGATGCAACGACAGCAAGGCCGTCGTCACTGCTCTCGTTGAGGCGCTGAAGATCTGATTAGAGGGAACTATCTTCCCAGAATTTCATTCTCTTTTTCAATCATGTATCTGATGAATTCAGAAGGACTTTCAAGGGATGAAATTCTGTTCATAAAGTCTTCTTCACCAGCGATGCGTACAAGCATCGACTGAATTTTCAGGTGGACTGACTCGTTCGTAGAGGCGATGACGAAGAAGAGGTGAGTCCGCTTTCCATCGAGGGACTTGAACTGCACACCCTTGCTGCTGTAGCCGACAGCAATGGCATTGCGCAGGACGGGAGGTTTTCCTGCTTCCCTGGGGTGGGGAAGAGCGGTACCCCTTCCGACTCCAGTGCTCATCAGCTGTTCACGGGCGATGAGCTGATGCAGGAACTGAGAGGCATCCGATACCGCCCTGCACTCCTGAAGGGAACGGCTGAGGGTGCCGAGGACTTCCTTTGCATCATTCGTTTCAAGGGAGAGAAAGACACAGGAAGGGTCGATCAATGCACTAAGTGATACCGCATCCTTCTGAGCCTGAAGGGCCTTCATGAATTCCTGGTGGGGGACGACCTTCATCTGGCTCCTGAGCCAGTCATCTATCATCGTCTTCATGAATCTCCACTGACCGCCCACCTTCGCACATGGGATCGCTTCGTCATCTATCAGTCTCCTGATGGTTTTTTCCGAGACTTTCAGGTAAAGGGCCGCATCGGCAAGTGTCAGAATATCCTGGTTCATGAAACTACTCTCTGTCCACGTCTTTCGAGAAGGTGACGGTGCAGCTGTTGTCACGGAACATCAGTACCCCATAGGCACACCTGATGCTCTTTTCTGAGCCGTTTCTCAGGTGGTAGGTGATCAGGGTATGGGGCTCGAGTGTACAGATAAAATCCTCATGAGCTGCTTTGAACCCTATCCTTCCTTCGTGTGTGGTCACCTCACAGTAACTCACATCTCCGTCGTAGTGGACTTTATGTTCTTCGAGCAATGATAGGTGAAAAGTTTCCATCTCTGCTTTCCTTACAGGTTCCCTGCTTTCTTCCGTGCATCCTCTATGGTTCCCACCATGTAGAAGGCCTGCTCGGGAAGGTCGTCATGTTTGCCCTGGATGATCTCCTCGAATGATCGGATCGTATCTTCAAGGTGAACGAACTTGCCTTCAATTCCGGTGAAGTGCTCGGCGACGGTAAAGGGCTGAGAGAGGAACTTCTGGATTTTTCTTGCTCTCTGTACTGTCTTCCTATCCTCTTCGGAGAGTTCATCCATTCCCATGATCGCGATGATATCCTGAAGGTTCTGATAGACCTGAAGGATCTCCTGTACCTGTCGAGCCACCGTGTAGTGTCTTTCTCCCACGATATCGGGAGAGAGCATGCGGGATGAGGAGGCGAGGGGATCTACCGCGGGGTAGATACCGATCTCTACGATCGATCTGCTAAGATTAGTGGTCGCATCAAGGTGGGTGAAGGTCGTTGCAGGGGCCGGGTCTGTATAGTCGTCGGCAGGGACATAGACTGCCTGAACAGAGGTGATCGATCCCTGTTTCGTGCTGGTGATTCTCTCCTGCAGCTCACCGAGCTCGGTGGCGAGGGTGGGCTGGTAGCCTACGGCTGAGGGAATTCTTCCCAGCAGTGCAGATACCTCGGAACCCGCCTGAATGAAGCGATAGATGTTATCAACGAACAGCAGCATATCCTTCTGCTGTTCCTCTCTGAAGTACTCTGCGATGGATAGGGCCGAGAGGGCGACACGGGCACGTGCCCCGGGCGGTTCGTTCATCTGACCGAACACCAAGGAAGTTCTGTCGATGACTCCCGAGTCCTTCATCTCTCCGAACAGCTGTGTTCCTTCTCTCGTTCTTTCTCCTACTCCGCAGAAGACCGAGTACCCGCCGTGTACTTTGGCAATGTTGTTGATCAGTTCCATGATAAGTACGGTCTTGCCGACACCGGCTCCGCCGAACAGGCCGATCTTTCCCCCCTTCATGTAGGGAGCGAGAAGGTCGATGACCTTGATGCCCGTTACGAGAATCTCATCAGAAGTGTTGAGGTCCTTGAACTCAGGAGCGGGACGGTGGATGGGGTAGTGGATGTCGCTTCCGATTTCTCCTGCTTCGTCAACAGGATCGCCGGTCACGTTTATGATTCTTCCCAGTGTCTTTTCACCTACAGGGACCATGATCTGCTCCCCTGTATCTGACACCTCCTGTCCACGTTTCAAACCATCGGTAGAGTCCATTGCAATTGAACGTACGACGTTGTCACCGATATGCTGGACTACTTCGAGGATGAGGTTGTCTTCTTTATCTGAGAGGATAGGGTTCGTCGTTTTCAGAGCGGTATAGATTTCAGGAATGGAATCCTGATCATAGGAGACGTCTACAACCGGTCCAAGTACCTGGGTTATGTTTCCGATTCTTCGTTTCTGGTTCATCTTTTATCCTTTCAGTGCTTCTTTGCCGGATACTATTTCGATCAGTTCGTTGGTTACAGCAGCCTGGCGTGCGTGGTTCTGTATTGATATATATTTGTTGATCATATCTTCCGAGTTCCTTGTAGCATTCTCCATCGCGGTGAGGCGTGACGAGTGCTCACTCAGATAGGCGTTCACGATCAGGACCCTGAGGAGGTCCCGGAGGTAGATCTTTCCGTAGGTGAGTGCGAGTGAGTCCCCTGAAGGTTCGCACTCTATGGGACCCGGAGCGTTTTTGATATCCTTGTTCGACGGGAGGGGGAGAATCTGCTTGAGAATGGTCTCCTGCACAAGTGTAGAGCGGAATACCTTCCCTATGACCCATACATCCTGGATCTCAGAGGCAAGGAACCGTCCGTAGATATCAGAGACGATCTGATCAATAACCTCAGGGGTGAGTGCCTTCTCGTTCATCTGGAAAGAGCGGACCACTTCCCACTCTTCGTGACGGGCATGGGTGACAGCCTTGTTCCCGAGGCAGGTAAATTCAGCGGCAATGCCTTTCTTGTTCAGCTTGTCATAAAAGACATCGGCTGACTTGAAGATCGTGCTGTTGTGCGTACCGCAGAGCCCTTTGTCGGCTGAGAAGAGGATGATATGTGTTTTCTTCACCTCCGGATACCCTTCGACAACGGGATGTTTCGTCTCACCGAGAGAGGCGGACATCTGCCGTCTGATCTTCTCCGTTTCTTTGAAGAAACGGTCAGAGGGGTACTGGGTCGGAAGATATTTCTTGAGTTTAATGGATGAGATCAGATTCATCGCCCTCGTCACCTTCTGTGTGTTCTTGAGGGAATGAATCTTTCGTCCGATATCCTTTACGTTACTCATTGTTCTCTCTTTATTCTCAAAATCAGCTTACGCAGTTTCTCGGGATCGCTCTCCTTCATCCATATTCTCTCGAATTCCTCGTGCTGAGTGATCTTTGCAAGAGTGGAGAGGGTTACCAGATGGAGGTGTCTCTGATCCTCGCTTGTGACGATGAAGAATATCGAATGGACCCTGTCCATCTCCTCGGTGAACTTGATTCCTTTCTTCGATCTCACTGCAATGAGATTGAACGTGTTCTCACCGTCCACGACGATGTGAGGGATGGCGAAGAACGGGATGAGGGCTGTCGAGTTCGATTCTTCCCTTGCAAGGAATTTCTTCAGGAGTTCGTCGCTGCCGGTGCCCGGAATATCGAATTCCTTCGCAACAACCTTGAAAAGGTTTTCCATTGACCTGCTCTTGTCGTAGTTGAGGATCTTGCATCTGGAGACAAGGGTTTCGAACTTGTCTTCGTCCTTGCTGTCCTGACCTGTCATGATCTGCTCGATCTCGTTCTCGAGCGACGGAGAAGCGTACTCCTTGGCAGTAAGCATCTCTACGAGCTTCAGCATGTCGCGGTTGATCGTTGTGCTGCTCTGGCTCATGGCAAGGGATATGTTGATATTATAGCCCGAATCAATACCCGACTTGGTCGCCTCCGGTCTGAAGGTCTCTTCAAAGGCATCGAACAGGTCGTCTGCCTGAGCATTCAGCTCCTCATCAAATGCCTTCTTCGACCTGAGAGAGGCCATGAAGTCACTTCCCTTTGTCTCGAGGAATTCAAAGAGTTCTTTCTGGTAGTTGAGAAGCTTCTCTGAGGGGTACTTGTCGAGTCTTCCGCTTGTTCCCGCCTTCAGTATCATGATCTGCTGGTAGACGTCCAGCGGGGTGTACTGGGGCTGCTTGAGAATCTCTGTGAGTCCTTCACCTCGTTTGAGCTGTGCCTTGGTCGAGGCATCGAGATCGGAAGCGAACTGCATGAATGCGGCAAGTTCACGGAACTGGGCGAGGTCGATTCTCAGTGATCCTGCGGTCTGCTTCATCGCTTTGATCTGAGCATCTCCTCCTACACGCGATACTGAGATACCTACGTTGATAGCAGGACGGAGTCCTGAGTTGAAGAGGTTCGTCTCAAGGAAGATCTGTCCATCTGTGATCGATATGATATTGGTCGGAATGTAGGCTGATACATCTCCTTCCTGTGTTTCGACAATGGGGAGGGCTGTGAGGGATCCTCCTCCCATCTCCCTGCTCATCTTCGCTGCGCGTTCGAGGAGTCTCGAATGGAGATAGAAGACATCCCCGGGGTATGCTTCGCGTCCCGGTGAGCGTCTCATAAGAAGGGAGAGTTCACGGTATGCCTGGGAGTGCTTGGTGAGGTCGTCGAAGATGACCAGAGCATGACGGCCGCTGTCGCGGAAGTATTCTGCCATGGCGGTGGCGGAATAGGGGGCGAGATACTGAAGGGAGGCAGGGTCCGATGCGGTGGCAACGACCACGGTCGTGTACTGCAGCACATCGTGCTTCTTCAGTGTCTCGATAAGCTGGACGACCGAGGAGCGCTTCTGACCGATGGCGACATAGAAACAGTGGACTCTCTCCTCTTCAGAAGATTTTTTCTGGTTGATGATGGTATCGACGGCAATGGTCGTCTTTCCAGTCTTTCTGTCACCGATGATCAATTCTCTCTGACCTCTGCCGATAGGAATCATCGAGTCGATCGCCTTGATTCCTGTCTGCAACGGTTCGGAAACGTTCTCTCTTGCGATGATCCCGGGACCTTTGACCTCAACCCTTCGCATCTCTTTGGTTTTGATGGGTCCGAGACCGTCAATGGCATTGCCGAGAGGGTCGACTACACGACCGAGCATCGCTTCTCCGACAGGGACTTCAGCAACCTTGTCGGTACGGCGCACACGGCAGCCTTCCTTTACATGGGCGTAGTCTGAGAAGAGGATGACACCGACAGTCTCTTCTTCGAGGTTCATGACCATTCCGTCGATCACTTCTCCCGAGTCGGTATCGATCTCTACAAGTTCTCCCATCAGGATGTTGGTGAGACCCCATACCTGTGCGATACCGTCTCCCGCCTGGAGGACGGTTCCTGTCTCAGTCGCATCACTCGTGGTATCGAATCCGGCTATCTTGCTTTTCAGTACCTCCAGGATCTCTGAAGGTTTCAAATCATCTCTCATCTTGTATTCCTCTCAGCTGTCGTTTCAGACTGTCGAATCTGCCCCGCAGTGACATATCAAGAAACAGGTTGTCCCACTGAACAGTGATCCCGCCCATCAGGAGGGGACGAATGCGCCAGTCAATCTTCAGGCGCTTTTCAATGCGTTTCTTCAGTTTCTCTGTGATCTCTTCTTTCGTGGAATCATCAAGCTCGGAAGCACTTTCCACGGTAACTGCAGAAATGCCTTCATCCTCATCAAAGAATTCCTGTATGACCCGGGGAAGATAGGGGAGGACGGCAAGTCTGCCGTTCTTTTCCATCAGCTTTACTGCACTGCCTGTCATATCAGAAAGGTAGGGTAGGAAGGCGGTTTCAACGAGAATGCCGGAGGTGTGAGAGCTATCGGGGTCTGAAGCTCTGGCGCACAGCTCCTGTATCTCGGGAGCCTCAGCGAACAGCGTTTCCAGCACCTGCATATCCTTTCGGAGAAGCTCAGAAGCTTTCGTTGTGACTGCTGTTTCATAGAGTGCTCTTGCATACCGTTTGATCACAGAGAGATTTTTCATAGCGTATCAACCAGATCTTTCGTGAACGCTTTCTCTTTATCGCCGACAAAGGCAGAACCGACCACTTTCTCGCTTGTCTCCACTACGAAGTCGGTGATCTCCTGCCTCATTGCCTCGATAAGGGCTCGCCTTTCACTTTCCAGCTGTTTTCTGGCCTGTTCGATCAGTTCTTCAGCCTCTTTTTCCGCCTGAGCGGTGAGTTTCTTCTTCAGCTCTTCAGCTTCGCTTCTTACCTGAAGAAGAATCTTGTCGGCCTGAGCACCTGCATCCTCGATCTTTGCATCCCTCTCCGATTCGATCGCGCTTAGCCGCTTCTCGATCTCGGCGGTTTTATCCACGGATGAGTGGATATAATCCTCTCGCTCCTGCAGATTCTTCAGGATGGAAGGTATGACGAACTTCGCAAGAATAATGAGGAGCAGTCCGAATGAGATCCAGGTCCAGATCGCCAGTCCCGGTTCAAGTTTAAATAGGTCCATGACTGCCTAGAAAATGACCAGAAGTGCCAGGATAGCCCCGAAGAATGCAAGACCTTCGATCAGTGCTGCTGCAAGGATCATGTTCGTTCTGATCTCTTTTTTCTCAGCAGGCTGACGTGAGATGGCTTCGAGTGCTCTTCCGCCGACCAGACCGATACCGATGCCGCCTCCGGCAATACCCAATCCTGCTCCCAGAACTGCAAGTCCGTGTGCTAATGGTGTAACATCCATGTGATTTCTCCTTTTGGCAGTCTACTCGTGAGAACTTGCCATCGATATGAAAATACAGCTGAGCAGGGTGAATACCAGTGCCTGCAGCAACGCTATGAGAATTTCAAGTACATAGGTGAATATTGCGAAGGGTACTGATACCAGCCCGAAAAACGGGGAAATGATGAACATCAGTACGAGGAAAGAGAGGATCGCCATATGGCCTGCGAACATGTTCGCAAAGAGTCGGAGGCCGAGGATGAGCGATTTCGTGAATACTCCCACCAGTTCGAGGAATGCGACGAACAGGGCGAGGGGGAGGGGAGTCCCTCCCGGGATCAGGTTCTTGAAGAACTGTTTCACTCCGATTTCCTTGAATCCTACGATGAAGGTGAGGACGAGGATAAGAATCGCCATGGCCATGGTGACGTTCATATTGCCGGTTGCCGTCTTGAATGCGGGGATCAGTCCGATATAGTTCACGGTGAGAAGGAAGACGAAGATGGTGGAATAGAAGGAGACCCATTTCTTTCCCTTCTCTTCTCCCATGATGGGATAGACGATATCATCACGGACATAGATGACAAGAGTTTCGAGTCCTATCTGAAGTTTTTTCGGTTTCAGTTTCTCTTTCGTCGCATACCTTAGATAGACGAATAAGATGAGTGCGATGCTCAGAACGAGCATGATATGGTGAACCGTGATGCCGAAGGGGAGATGGATAGCAGGTACGTAGGGAAAAAGGTCAAGTTCCGATGAATTCGCAACATGCCCGAAGAGCACAGTGGAGACATCCTCCTCGGCGAAAAGTGAGTTGCCGATAAGAAGGAATACAAGGATCGAGAAGCGTTTCAGAGGTGATAAACTCAATCTATCTCGCAGGTTCAAGGTGATCTCCTATTACCCATTCATAAGGTAAAAATTAATTTTGTCAATGATTTTCCTATAAAAGTCCTCTATTGTCCAGTTTTGTCCGTATCGATATCATATGTTAGATAAAATTTTACCCATTTCCCATTGTAATGTATCGGCTTCTGCCGATGAAAATTTACCCGGTATCACGGAATTTCATCATCCTGGGTATTCTCATGTGTTAAATTGCGCTCTCGTTCTTCGTGTATTATAATGACCTTAAAATAAAGTGAAGTGAGGTGATGCCATGAACCCGTCGTTGAATCCGCTCGTGACCAGTATCAAAGAGTCCGCCACCCTGGCGATCAACATCAGGGCGAAGGAACTTCGTGCACAGGGAAAAGAGATCACCCACTTCGGGTTCGGTCAGGCTCCGTTCACGGTACCGAAGCTCCTTCAGGATGCAGTGAAAGAGCATGCCGAGAGCAATATGTACCTTCCAACACAGGGGATGATGGAACTGAGAGAAGCTGTTTCCGGATATTACAGCAGGCAGTTCGACCTTCACTTTCCTCCCGAACAGATATGCGTGGGACCGGGAAGCAAGGAACTCATCTTCCAGACCCTCTACCTTGTCGAGGGGGCTCTCCTCATTCCCGCCCCCTCCTGGGTGAGTTACGGTCCCCAGGCATCGCTGAGGGGAAAGGCGGTGTATCCTATAGAGACGAAGAGGGAGAACAGCTACAAGCTGACTCCCGATGAGCTCGATAAAGCCTGTTACTCCCTCGGACAGCAGCAGAAGATGCTGATTCTCAATAACCCGAACAATCCCACCGGAGCAGTGTACACGCAAGGGGAAGTGGACGCTCTTGCCGAGATCTGCCGTGCCTACCAGATCATTGTGATCTCGGATGAGATCTATGCCGGTATCGATTTCACAGGGAAACCACAGGCGAGCATAGCGAAGTCCTATCCCGAGGGAACGATAGTGAGCGGGGGACTTTCCAAGCTCTTCGCCGCAGGCGGTTACCGCCTGGGCGTCATGCTCTTCCCTAAAACTCTTGAGATTCTTATGAATGCGATCAAAGCTATCATCAGCGAAACCTTCAGCTGTGTGAGTGCTCCCATCCAGTACGCCGGTCTTGCCGCCTACTCGCGGTACGATGAACTCAAACCCTTCGTTCAGAGAAACAATGAGATCTATGACTTCGCTTCCCATTACCTGTGGAGACGGTTCAATGATATGGGTCTGAACTGCCCCGAGCCGCAGGGTGCCTTCTACCTCTTCCCCGACTTCGACAACTTCAAATTCAAGCTGAGAAAGCATGGGCTCTACACCGGTCTCGCCCTCAGTGACAGGATCATCAACGAGGCGGGCGTCGCGCTCCTCCCCGGTTCCGACTTCTATTTCATGTCGACCCATCTCGGTGCCAGAATAGCTTCTGTCGATTTCGATGGTGATATGGTGCATGAGACATGGCCTGACAGACCGACAAGCGATGAAATGGTGGTGGAACAATTATTCCCAAGACTGAAGAGCGGGTGTGACAGACTGTCAGGATTCCTTCACAGTCTATAGGAAAGTGATCAGGATTACTGCAGAGAGCGCCAGAGCTGTCTCACCTGCTTCAGGTAGTTCTCACTACAATTCATCGGGTCTTTCTCAAAACTCATCAGGGGAACACCGTAGAATATGCAGGCAAGGGAGAGATAGACGGGAGCGATATC
The DNA here is from genome assembly GCA_963677695.2 of Sphaerochaetaceae bacterium. Taxonomy (GTDB): domain Bacteria; phylum Spirochaetota; class Spirochaetia; order Sphaerochaetales; family Sphaerochaetaceae; genus SABI01. The sequence continues at coordinate 2,186,105 of CAXXUJ010000001.1, forward strand.
GGTATCAGCAGGGAGTTTTCCCTGTTCTTTCGCCGCTTCCAGATTCAATTCAAAGAACTGTTTGAAATTCCCCTCTTTTACACTCTCAATTCCTTCAAGGTCTGGGAAGTTGATAAGTCTCTCTGCCTTCGTTATCTGGGAAATCCCTGCCGCTCCCATGCGGGAAAAGGCCTCGGGCTGAAGGGCACGGACGGAAATGATCTCTGCCCACAGGTGGGGGTGCTCCTCCACCTGCTGTCCCAGTTTTTCGAACATAGACTCGATCGCTTCCAGCCCCAGTTGTGCTCCGGGGGCTTTGGTGACTCTCCACATCGCTTCCAGGTTCCACAGGAGACCGAACAGGACAAGGACGGAAGTCTTCTGGGGGAAGTACTGGAAGAAGGTTCCCTTCGAAATCTGAACTTCCTCGCATATCTCATCTATCGTGATATCCCCAAGGCGTCTCTCTTCAAGCAGGTCGATCACTGCGTTCAGTATCGCAAGCCGTGTCGTGGCTTTTTTTCTCTCTCTCAACGGTATGGTTTTTAGTTCGCTCACAGTCTCTTCCTTGCTTGCTTATTCTTAAAGTCATCCAATATCGGTTACATGCATGTAATTTAATTCAATCTGTCCAAAAAAAATAGCTTAAAACCGAAAAAAATTATACTTGGGTCTAAATTTACACTTGCTTTTATAAATATGCAGGTAAATAATATTATACATCATTCATGCATGATAATACAGAGTAGAGTTTTAGGAGTAGGTATGGAACAGACATTGAAGATTGCCAATAGTCCTGTCATGTGGATTCTGGCACTGGCTATTATTGGTGTTGTATTGGCTCAGGTGGTTATATTCTACCGCATAGCAAAATCGTATGTGAACAAGACCAGGATTCTCACTCCCGGGGAGATCAGTACCTCGTTCAAGGTGGGGGCTATCAGCACTCTCGGACCGGCAATGGCTGTGTTCGCTGTCGCGGTAGCGCTTATCTCGCAGGTCGGAGGACCCATCACCCTCTCGAGAGTGGGTGTTATCGGCTCTGCCGCCTATGAATTCATCGCGGCACGTATCGGAAGCGCAGGAACGGTGGGAACTCCCGATTTCACAGGACAGATGCTCTCCTCAGCTTCGTGGGTCATGACTATAGGAGGCTCAGGCTGGCTGCTTGTCACCCTCTTTGTCACCAAGCGCCTTGATTCGATTCAGGAAAGCGCAAACAAGATGAATCCCCTCATCGTCGCCTATATGGCGAGCTTCACCCCCTTCATTCTCTTTCTGACCCTTTCCTATAAAGAGGTGAGCAAGGGACTCTCAGGAGGGAATGCAGGACAGCTTGTCGCTGTCATCACCGGAGCGGTGATCATGTGGGCGGTTCAGCATTTTTCCGGGAAGAACAAGAAGCTGAAATGGATGAAAGAGTGGGCGATGGGCTTTGCCGTCATCGGAGCCATGATTACCGGCAGCATTGCAGGTTAAGGAGAATACAAGATGAAAGATCATACACATAGTTTTAATCAGCAGATCCATTTCTGGGGAAGACTGACCATTGCTGTCGCCGTCGTCATGACGATGTCGATTCCCCTTTACCTTACCTTTGTTCTCGGTTTCATCCCCGATGCTGGGAACCTGGTCACCGGTCTGATCTCGATCGCGGGATTTGTCGGAATGGTATGGTTCATAGAACCGGTTTCCTACTTTCCGATCCTCGGACCCGCAGGGACCTACATGTCGTTTCTTACAGGAAACATCGGAAACATGAGACTTCCGGTCATCGGTGCCGTGCAAAACGCTCTCGATCTGGAAGCAGGCACGAAGAAAGCAGAAGTTGCAGGCATTTTCGCTCTCATCTCATCTGTTGTCGTCAACCTCCTCATTCTCGGTGTCGTGGTTGTCGCAGGTCAGGTCGTCCTGAGTGCCATGCCCGAATCTCTTCTGAATTCCTTCTCCTATGCGCTTCCGGGAATTCTCGGTGCGATGCTGGTGATGTTTGCCAAGAAGATGTCGCTCAAGCATACGCTCATGGTCACCGTTCTAGGTGGAATCGTTGCACTCCTTATCAAGCTCTCACCTTCCTTCCTCCCCAAGACAGTGGCACAGCTGGTGGCGGTCGGGGATGTTGCCGTTGCGGCAGTCTTCGCCATCGCCCTTGCCCTCATCCTGGCAAATAAAGACGGAAAGGCAGGGGGAGCAGATGCATAACATTTTAAAGCGCGCTCTCGATATACAGAATGAGCTGATTGAATACCGCCGGGTTCTTCACGAGAACCCGGAGACCGGGGTATCGCTTCCTCTGACCAGCAGCTTCGTGAAGGAGAAGCTGGTAGAGATGGGATATGAACCGGTGAATATCACAGAATCGGGTCTGGTGGCCCTTGTCGGTGGAAAGAAGAAAGGAAAGACCATTCTTCTGAGAGCCGATATGGATGCCCTCCCTATCACCGAGGAATCACGGTGTGTTTTCAAATCAACGAACGGGAAGATGCATGCCTGTGGCCATGACCTTCATACCGCAGCTCTCCTAGGGGCTGCGAAGATTCTGAAGGAGCGGGAAGATGAAATCCAGGGAACGATCAAACTGATGTTCCAGCCGGGAGAGGAGATCTTCTCTGGAGCAAAGCGGATGATCGAGGCCGGGGTTCTGACAAACCCGAAGGTCGATGCCGCCTTCATGATCCATGTCTTCTCCAAGTTTCCCACTGTGGGAACGAAGAGGATTATGTTCATGGACGACGGACCTGTTCTTGCAAGCAATGACCGATTCGATATCACGATCGAAGGGGTAGGGTGCCACGGTGCGATGCCCTCAAGCGGAATCGATCCGTTCGTCCCTGCAACACATATCCATCAGGGCATCATGAGCATCAACTCCCGGGAGATCCCGGCTGACGATATGATGGTTGCTTCAGTCGGTTCGGTGCAGGGAGGACAGGAGTTCAATATCATACCGAACAAGGTATTTATGAAAGGAACACTGAGAACCTATAATGAAGATATCAGAAAACACTGCAAGCAGAGAATCGTTGAGATCGTGGAGAACATGTCTTCAGCCTTCAGGTGTAAGGGTTCACTGGAGTACTCCCTTTCCAACCCCTCGATGCTGAACAACGCTGAACTCAATCAGGACATAAGAAGCTACTGTGAAGAAATCTTCCCCGGTGAAGTGGACGGTCCCGAAGTGACGGGAGTCCACCGGCTGTCGCCTTCTGAAGATTTCGCCTTCGTCTCCCGCCACGTACCTGCAATCTTCGTAGGTGTCTCGGCCGATATCACAGACGGAGAGATCTTCCCTCAGCACCATTCGAAAGTTGAATTCAATGAGGAAGCGATTCCCCGTGCTGCGGCGGTATATGCACATGCCGCCCTCAGATGGCTTGAAGAACATGCATAAGCAGCTGCCTGCCTGATTGTCCGGCAGGCAGATTCGTTTTACAATAGAACCCGACGGGTATGCTCGCACTGACCGTTTCTTCAGAACCTGAGGAAGCGGTGAAGAGCTGAAGGGGAAGAAGAATATGAGTAATGAACAATTGTTGAAAACCGCGTTATATGATCTCCATGTGGAACTGGGAGCCAAGATGGTTCCGTTCGCAGGGTATGAGATGCCGGTGCAGTACCCGATGGGTATTCTGAAGGAACACCTGCACACAAGAAGCAGTGCAGGACTGTTCGATGTCTCCCACATGGGTCAGGTTCTCCTGAAAGGGGAGGGCGCCGCAGCGGCGCTTGAGTCGCTGATGCCCGTCGATATCATATCGCTCGGAGCGATGAAACAGCGCTACGGTCTGTTCACGAACGAAACCGGTGGAGTGATGGATGACCTGATGGTCACCAATGCAGGAGATCATCTGTTCGTAGTGGTCAATGCAGCCTGCAAGGAGCAGGATATTGCTCACATGCGAGAGCATATAGGCAATGTCTGTGAGATCGAGGTTCTGGAAGACTATTCCCTCCTTGCCCTGCAGGGGCCCCTTGCCTGTGATGTCATGGCCCGCCTTGCTCCTGCAAGTAAGGATATGGTGTTCATGAATGCCGCGAACCTTGAGATCGAGGGAATCTCCTGTTTCGTCACCCGATCCGGTTACACCGGAGAGGACGGGTTCGAAATCTCAGTTCATAACGACGATGCTGAAAAGCTTGCCCGCCTTTTGCTCTCTCAAAGCGAAGTCGAACCGATAGGGTTAGGAGCGAGGGACTCCCTCCGCCTCGAAGCCGGACTGTGCCTGTATGGCCATGACCTCGACACCGAAACGACTCCTGTGGAGTCCTCCCTTCTCTGGGCACTTTCCAAGCCCCGCAGGCTTGACGGAGAAAGAGCAGGTGGGTATCCCGGAGCAGATATCATCATGAAGCAGATTGTCGAAGGTGTAGAGCGCAAGCGCGTGGGAATCAAGCCTGAAGGGCGGATGCCTGTACGTGACGGTGCGGTTCTCGTCGACAGCGAAGAGAATGAGATCGGTGTTGTTTCCAGCGGAGGGTTCGGTCCGACCTTCGACGGTCCGGTAGCTATGGGCTATGTGAAAAAAGAGTTTTCAAAGATAGGGACTGAACTGTTTGCTCTAGTGAGGAAAAAGAAGGTGCCTGTAAGTGTGGTAAAGCTGCCCTTTGTGCAGCAGAGGTACTACCGGGGCTGACCTGGGTCCTTTTTGATCAGGCAATCAGCTTACACAACGATAATTGACGAGGAAATAGAAGATGAGTACACTACGTTTTTCAAAGGATCATGAGTGGGTCTCCCCTTCCGGGGACGGTACTGCCGTCATCGGTATCACAGATTATGCTCAGGAGCAGCTCGGAGAGCTGGTCTATATCGAACTGCCCGAGGTGGGAGATTCGTTTGAAGCAGGGGACGCTGTTGCCGTTGCCGAATCGGTAAAGTCGGCAAGTGATGTAATCATACCTGTGAGCGGTGAAGTTCTGGAAGTTAACGGCGACCTTGATGATGCTCCCGAAAAGGTCAATGAAGCGCCCTTCTCAGATGGCTGGTTCATTAAGATACGCATGTCCGATACCTCTCAGCTTGATGAGCTGATGGATGAGGACAGTTATAAGAAATTCATAAGTTGAGGTAACACATGGGTCAGACTCATTTCTCACTCAAGCAGCTTGATCAGGCAGATATATTCTATCGTCGTCACATCGGACCCGATGAAGCTGACCGGCAGACCATGCTGAGCACATTGGGATTCTCGTCACTGGACGAGATGAGTGATCAGATCGTTCCTGAGTCCATTCAGAGAAAGGATGCAATGCCGATAGGGGAGGGAAAGAGCGAGAGCGATGCCCTTGCCCGCCTGAAAGAGATCGCAGGGAAGAATACCCTCCTTACCTCCTATATAGGGATGGGGTATTACAATACCGTCACCCCTCCTACGATTCAGAGAAATATCCTGGAGAACCCCGCCTGGTATACCGCGTACACGCCGTATCAGGCGGAGATCTCGCAGGGAAGACTCGAGGCGATGTTCAATTTCCAGACGATGATCGCCGACCTGACAGCTCTCGAACTCGCCAACGCCTCGATGCTCGATGAAGCGACTGCCTGTGCCGAGGCTATGACCCTGTGCCAGAGAATGAGCAAGAGCAAGGGAAAGATCTTCTTCGTTGCCGAAGACTGTCACCCCCAGAACATTGGTGTAGTGAAGACCCGGGCGGAAGCCATAGGTATCGAGGTTGTGGTGGGCGATCCACTCTCTCACTCCCTTGATGACCTCGATATCTTCGGTGTACTGCTGCAGTACCCGGGAACGACAGGAGAAATCCGAGACTATAGTACACTCAGTGAGAAGGTGCATGAGAAGAAGGGGTTGGTTGCAGTCGCAGCAGACCTGCTCAGTCTGACCCTCCTCACTCCTCCGGGAGAATTCGGAGCAGATGTCGCTGTCGGCAATACCCAGCGCTTCGGTGTCCCCCTGATGTACGGCGGTCCCCATGCAGCCTACATGGCAACAAAGGATGCCTACAAGCGTTCCATGCCCGGTCGTCTGATCGGTCTCTCGGTGGACTCTCAAGGGAAAGGCGCCTACCGCCTCGCCCTGCAGACCCGCGAGCAGCATATCAGAAGAGAGAAAGCTACAAGTAATATCTGTACCGCCCAGGCACTCCTTGCCGTGATGGCAGGCATGTACGCGATCTACCACGGCCCTGTTGGTCTGAAGAACATTGCACTCAGGATCAATCGTCTCACCGAAATCCTTGCCGCCGGACTGAAAGAGGGGGGGATCTCTCTCCTATCCACTCACTATTTCGATACGATTACTCTGGAAACTGAAAAGAAGAGTGATCACTATATCGCTGAAGCCTTGAGTGCAGGCTACAACCTGAGAAAGGTTGATGAAAACCGTATCTCGATCTCCCTTGATGAAACGACGAAAGAGAAGGATATCGAACATCTCTGGAAGATCTTCCTTGGAGAGAACCACGGTATGGATGTCACCTCAATTGATCGGAAAGTCTCAGGGTGTCTTCCCGAGTCCGTTTTGAGAAAGAGTTCCTATCTGAGTCACGAGGTGTTCAATTCCTACCACTCGGAAACAGATATGATGAGGTATATGCGATTCCTTGCCGACAAGGATCTCGCACTCGACCGCGCAATGATCCCTCTCGGTTCCTGTACGATGAAACTCAACGCCGCATCTGAAATGATGCCGGTGAGCTGGCCTGAGTTCGCCGATATCCATCCCTTTGTCCCGAAAGAACAGGCAGAAGGGTACCGCATCCTCACTGAGGAACTGGAAGAACTTCTCTGCGCCGCCACAGGGTATGCTGCAGTCTCACTGCAACCCAACTCGGGAGCCCAGGGGGAGTATGCTGGACTCCTTGCCATCCGCGCCTATCATCACAGCAGAGGCGATTCTCATCGCGACATCTGCCTGATCCCTGCATCGGCACACGGAACCAACCCTGCCTCTGCAACCATGGCTGGAATGAAGGTCGTTGTCGTGGCAACTGATGAGAAGGGTAACATCAGCATGGACGATCTGCGTCTCAAGCTGGACACACACGGAGAGAACCTTGCCGCAATCATGATCACCTATCCGTCGACCCACGGAGTGTTTGAAAAGAGCGTGGTTCAGGTGTGTGACCTGGTGCATGCATCAGGCGGTCAGGTCTATATCGACGGAGCGAACATGAATGCGATGGTGGGGCTCTGCGCCCCCGGGAAATTCGGGGGAGATGTATCTCACCTGAACCTCCACAAGACCTTCGCCATTCCTCACGGAGGCGGCGGTCCCGGTGTAGGACCGATTGCAGTCGGTGAGAACCTGAAACCCTTCCTTCCCGGTTACCCCGTCCTTGACGGCGGCCCTGAGCAGGTGGGACCTGTCTCAGCTGCCCCCTGGGGCAGCGCCGGAATCCTCTCGATCAGCTGGGCCTATATCACAATGATGGGAGCTGAGGGACTGAAGAAGGCGACACAGGCTGCCATACTGAATGCCAATTACCTTGCGAAGCGCCTGAGAGATTACTACCCTGTTCTGTACAGTGATGAAGCGGGTATGGTGGCACACGAATGTATCATAGACCTTCGCCCGATTAAAGCAGAGAGCGGAATCACCGTCGATGATGTTGCCAAGCGTCTCATAGACTACGGTTTCCATGCTCCCACCATGTCCTTTCCAGTCCCCGGAACATTGATGATCGAACCGACCGAGAGTGAATCGAAGTGGGAGATCGACCGCTTCTGTGATGCGATGATAGCAATCAAGAACGAGATCGATGCTGTTGCAAGCGGACAGTCAGATAAGGATGACAATCCCTTGATCAATGCACCGCACACAGTGGATGAGGTGAGCAGCGATGCATGGAAACACGGCTACAGCAGAGCTCTTGCCGCCTACCCGGTGGAAAGCCTGAAGACAGCGAAGTACTGGTCCCCTGTCGGCCGAGTCGATAATGTCTACGGCGACCGAAACCTGGTCTGTACCTGCCCTGCGGTTACTGAATATACGCAGGAATAGAAAGAGAAGAGAAAAAGAGGAATACGTGATGAAAACATCCTTAGTCATAACCCTGATCGGTGATGATCGCCCGGGTATAGTTGAAACAGTTTCGAATATCCTGAATGACCACGGCGGAGAGTGGGTTGAAAGCCATATGTCCAATCTTGTGGGCAAGTTCGCAGGTATCCTGCACGTGCAGGTGCCCTCTGACCATGCTGATGCATTCAAGAGTGATATCCTCTCAGAGAAGACCTCTCACCTCAGTATCCGTGTGGAAGATGTTCTGAGCGAAGCGCCTGCGGCAGGGGAGAGCTACCGCCTCTCCCTGATCGGACAGGACCGTCCCGGTATTGTCTACCGGATCTCCTCTGCTCTTTCGAGCAACGGAGCGACAGTGGAGGACCTCGATACCGAGGTGGTGGAAGCTTCCATGGCCGGAGGCCAGCTGTTCAAGGCCAATATCCTGCTGTCAATGAGCGAGGGTGGATCAGTGGAGAATCTTCGTGAAGTGCTCGAGGAACTTGCGAACGAGCTGATTGTCGATATCGAACTCGATTAAATGACACCTTCAGGTGATCGAAACATAAGGAGTAACCTATGAAAGTACTGTTAGTGAACGGCTCTCCCCATCACCATGGGTGTACGGAAACGGCTCTGAAGGAAATCGCAGGTACCCTTGAAGAACAGGGGATTGATACTGAAATCTTCTGGATAGGTAATAAACCCGTTTCGGGGTGCATTGCATGCATGAAGTGCAGAGACACAGGATACTGTGTGGTGGATGACCTTGTTCCTTCTTTCCTGGAGAAGGCTCAGGCAGCTGACGGTTTCATCTTCGGTTCTCCTGTCCATTATGCTTCCCCCGGCGGTGCAATCATCAGTTTCATGGACCGGGTGTTCTATTCAGATGCAAGGAGCGGTAGACACAGTTTTTTCCTCAAACCTGCTGCAGCTATCGTATCGGCAAGAAGGGCGGGCACCACGGCAAGCCTTGATCAGCTCAACAAGTACTTTCTCATCTCCCAGATGCCTGTCATCTCTTCTCAGTACTGGAATATGGTTCACGGAAACACTCCTGAAGAGGTGAAACAGGATATTGAAGGGCTTCAGATCATGAGGACTCTCGGCCGAAATATGGCGTGGTTTCTCAAGTGCAAGGAAGCGGGAATCCAGAACGGGATTCCTCTCCCTGAGATAGAAGCCCGTCAGGCGACGAACTTCATCCGCTGAAGATTCAACAGTTCAGATCCGGTTGCTTTCCTATTTCATCTGAAGTAATGAATATCACTCTGCCGTCAAAATAATCAAGCGGACCGTACTCTGTCCCGTCAACGCTCTTGATGAGATCGGTGACGGCAAAGTATTTCTTATCGGGAGCGAACTCGAGCAGATCGAGCAGGGTCTGTTTTACACAGTAGTCCCCTGCAAGGCCGAGTACGTACACCTCTTCTCCTGTTATCTTCTCAATATTTCTGCCATCTATGAAGGCACTGAACTCATCTTTATCCTGATGCTCCCCTTTGAGCAGAAGATAATCTCCCCGAGTGACAGCAAGTTCAGCTCCGTGGGTTCCCGCCACGCAGTGGGGAGGGAATACAGAGAAGGAGGAATGATGTTCAGGGTGATGGTCTGCAGAGAGTATGATCTGGTCGAACTTATACCTGATCGATTCAATGTCTTCAACGTACCCCCGATCCGCTCTTGGCACGGCAAGGGATCCCCCCTGAAGGAAATCATACTGGACATCGACGATGATAAGTGTCCGCTTGGTCTTCATAATATAATTATCGAACCAAACGGAGAGGAAAGCAAGAGTTCACCCCCTCAGCTGGGAGCTGAAATGGGAAGAGAACACCGGTTTCAGCTGTCGTATGTGCAGGTCATTCCTTCTATGAGTTTTTGGGAATCCGATCATCCTCGTACACTGACCATAAATTATAGGTGCCGAGGTTACCATAAATTGTATTCGAATCCTTGATTTTAGGAGAGGGCTTTGGGTCCAGTCCTCCGTTGTCACTGCTTGGTATGGTTGCTCCTGTTCCTTCATTGTAGGTAATTGTATTTCCTGAAATGATGCCCCCTTTGAAGAGGTATACATATATACCGTAACTCGTATTTACCGTAATGGTATTGTCGGTGATGGTTCCCTCGGTTTTAAGTATCCTCACACCGCCATCGGTATTATCAGAAATTGTATTACTTTGTAGAACACCGGTGCTTAACATTTCTTCTATCCATAGACCATACTCATCATTCCCGCTGAACGTGTTTTCAGAAACTTCTCCTGCCATATCATCTATTTTTATTCCGGTCGATTTCGTGCCGGTTACGGTATTCTCAGTTACCGATGAGCCTTCTTCAAGGGAATTAATGTATATTCCCCTGATATAGGAACTTGTTCCTCCTGTGACTGTATTCCTGGTGCAGACAGAGTCTCCAATCATTTCTATAAAGTGGATGCCATAATACATCATCGTATCCTTGATGATATTATCAGACACTTCGGTGTTCTCAAGGGTATGAATCGTCATACCGCGGCTGTTTTCGAGAGTGTTCTCAGAAATTGTTGAATCCATGGCATGATTAATATCAAAGAATGCGTTATTTTTAAGTGTGTTGTCGCTTATAATGCCAGAAAAATCACTCATATCGAGGAAGGTGGACATCCCCCCGGTACAGGAATTTCCGCTGATCTCTCCAGTGTAGATAATACCGCGACTGCTGTTCAGATAGATGGCTGTGCCGCTGGAACCTTCGAATATGTTACCGATGATCCTGATATCCCACTTGTCACCTTCTGTCCAGGAGTCCTGTTCTGTTTCACTTGAGTCACCCATTTGGATGATACGGTATCCTCCAGTGTTCTTCAGAGTGAAGCCCTCTATTCTAGAACCCGGGAACATCTCTATGGTTGCATCAATGACTGTATCGTCCTTTGAACCACGTAGCGTGATGTTTTCCCAGATTTTCAAGCGACCATCATCTCCTCCTCCGTAGGTTCCACCCGGTACAGAAATGATTGTTTCAGTTCCCTTGTAGCTGTCGATGATGTCCTGAAGATCTCCGCCGATAGGGAGAACTATTTCCTCTTTGGCAGTGTTTCCCTCGATATCTTCAGCTTGCAGCTTAACTGTGTAGACTCCCGCTGAAGAGTAGGTGTGTGTAATTTCAGGGGTGAAACCGGCCTCTCCGACAGTCTGGGTCTGAGTTGGACCATCACCAAAATCCCAGGTGAGCTTCAGCCGATATCTCACGAAGGCGCTGCTGGGTTTTGCCGAGAAGGTCACATTGTAGTCAGAACCGACTTCAGTGTATCCAGAGGTATTGATCGCGACAGTGAAATCAGCGGCATCAGGGGTGATGACAAGGTCATCATGGTCTGCATACACATCATCGTCATCCTCTATATCGAAGAAAGAGGGGAGACCGATTCCTCCCACCGTCAGTGCTTCGGTTGGGTTGGGATCATGTGTACTACGCCAGTCGATAACGAACTGGGCATAGGCTGCCTCAAGATTGGCATATGCTTCCTCTGTGATATCCTCTATACCGTTGTATAGATTCTCCCAGTATGAATCTCCTTCCTGATCCCAGTTGAAATCTGCTGGCATCCAATCATCCCAGTCCACCGACGGTATCTGATAGTATCCCCTTGGTAGAATATCCTCGTAATTATTCAGATCTACAGGGGTGGTGGTATCAAGTTGTGGCATGTTACTTATAGAAATTTCGTCATCATCAACTTTGATGAATGCATGGTCTTCATCATCATCCACCGGGACGAAGGTGTTAATACCGTCTGTGGCCGTCCCTATGAGTGCTAGGGCGCTATCCAATTTGGTATCGCCTGTGGCTATTCCAGTTCCTCCGAACAGGAATCCTGCATATCCATTGTATTTCAATACATCCTTTACCGGTGTCGGTATATTTTCTCCCCCGACGGTAATGTTTAACGCATTTCCTGTGAAGGTGATCGCGGCACTGGTGTTCTCCAGTACTGCATAGCCAAACTTGGCTTTTCCTATCCATCCCGGTCCGAAAGAAGCAAGGGTGCCGGCACTTGTAGCCCCGAAGGCTCCGAACGGAGTGGCGAGGGCGAGCGTCGAGTTCACAGCACTGGCCGTATCTCTCACTGTTTCTGCCATCTCCATCTTTTCTGTCTGGATATCGACCTCGAGGTTATCAACGGCATCACCCAGTTCATTGCTCACCTGCTGCATGAGAAAGCGTATCTTTCCCATCTCTATTCCTGTTCTTTTCGAGATCTGTTCTGGAGTGACATCAAGCCCGTAATCGGTATCGAGCATCAGTTCAACAAGACGTCTCGCATACGCTGTATCACTCATCCCGCCGACAACTGACCTGGAAAACGTTTTATCAGGCAGCTTCGCTTTTGCATCTTCTATGGCTGGCTTAAGCGTATTCTTGCTCCAGCTCTCCATCTCTCTGCAGAAAGCTATGAAATCATCGAGTTCTGACACGGCAGAATCTGAAAGTCCGACCATCGTCTGTAGTGAGGTCTTCTCAGGATCGGCGAAGAGTGCTCCGTTTACAAGCGTATTCACTCTGTTGAACCTGACGATATATTCATAGAAGTAGTCATGAACAGGCTGGTCAAATTCCTCGACGAAGTCAGAGACTTCTTCCGGAGTTTCAAGGATAGGAATTTCGGTGATGACAGGCGCACTGCCTCCGCTGCCTCCTGAACTCTCATCCGCTCCATCAATCGAACATGAAATAAGAAGCAGCAGTACAAGCCCTGTGAGTATCAAAGCAGGTTTAATCTTCATGAAGACCTCCGTTGAATAACGTTCCATCAGGCAGGTGCACATGAGTAGGTACTATGAGTATACCATAGCGGTGTTAAATTATATATAAAGGGTTTTCGACTGAATGGCTCAACAGTGGAAAGATGGAAAGAAATTACACTTGTTCGATGACTTGTATGGTAACTTGTACGGTCTTCTCAAGGGGCGTTCGAATTTTTATATGTGAATTTGTCTTCCATACAATTGTTGAAATATTTTTAAAGGTAAAAGTTTATATTCTTTTTTCTTGACGGGTAAGAAAAACCGTAATAGAGTAATTTTAACTGGTAGTAAAAGTTTTAAACTCGAATAAAAAATACAACCGCCAGTTAAACTCTTGAGGAGGATTCGGATGGCAAAGATAGTCTACAGTAAACACCGGGCTAACCAGCAGGCGATGATACTTGAGTCAGCTGAAAACCTTTTCATTGAAAAGGGTATCGATGCGGTATCAATCAATGATATCTCAAAGAATGCCCGCATCACCAAACCTACCATCTACAACTATTTTACAAATAAAGAAGGTATGGCCACCGAGATATTCAGAACCATCAGTAAGGGATGGGCTGAAAGGAATGCCAGGGAAGTGTGGAATCAAGAGGGAAACGGGTATGAAATGGTCGTTCTCTTCGTGAAAGGTCACATGGATTATATCTTCGATAATCTTCAGGAAGCGCGATTCGTTGCTGAATTCAACCACCTGTATGCCAAGGAACTGAGTGTCGAAGAAACGCATATTCTGATTGAAGAAAACCTATCGGTGGACAGAGAGAATCTGCATGCCGTTATCCTTCGGGGCCAGAAAGACGGCTCCCTCAGAGATGATATCGATGCCATGACGTTGGAAGCGATGGTCTTCAATTTCGTCTCGGCACTGATAAGCAGAATAGGGGAATTCGGTGCGAAGATAGGGCAGGAATTCAATGTGGACAATAGAGAGCTGTTCAGCAATATCTACCGGGTATTTCTCCTTGGTCTGAAGGGTCAGGACCGATAGGGTACGACGTTTCATGCGGACAGTACATGTGATTCTTACGTAAAGAGCATTCCGGCAGATGCCGGAGATGTAGATGTATCGGAGGGTTTGGTCAGGTGAAAGAACAAGAGAAGACGAATCAGCAGGATCAGCCTCTGATCGAGACCATAGGGCTCTGCAAGAATTTCGGGCCTACCCGTGCTCTCAGGGACGTGAGTCTGAAGGTGTACGGTGGTCAGATCACCGGTCTCATAGGAGAGAACGGCTCAGGGAAATCAACGATCTCCTCTATCATAGCAGGTATGCAGCAGGCCACCTCAGGTGAGATGCGCTACAAGGGAAAACCCCATGCCCCTCATACGATGATCGAAGCCGGCAGAGCCGGTATCGGCATGGTCGTTCAGGAACAGGGGTATATCACAGGGATTTCCATTGCACGCAATATCTTTCTCGGCGTGGAGAACCAGTTCTACCGCCGGGGTGCCATCTCAAAAAAGGCGATGCATGAGGCGGCAGCCGAAGTGCTGAAAAGAATAGGTATGGAAGAGATAGAGCCTTCCATGCTGATTGACCGTCTCGATATCCATGACAGAAAACTGATCGAGATATGCCGTGTTCTCACCACCAATCCCGATGTCCTCATCATAGACGAGACGACGACAGCGCTCAGCCACCACGGACGTGAACTTACCTATTCCATCATGCGTTCGATGAAAGAAGAGGGTAAGGCCGTCATCTTCATCTCCCATGACCTTGATGAGCTGATGGCCACCTGTGATACCCTCACCGTCCTTCGAGACGGCGTCCTCGTCGCCACCCTCGATAAGGACGATTTCGATGACAAGACGATCAAAGCGAACATGGTCGGACGTGATATGGGGGATAAGTACTACCGAGAGGATTACGTGGCCGATGTTTCAGACCCTGTCATTCTGAGTGCTGATGAGATTACGACTGAGAGCGGTCTTCTGATGAATTTTTCCATGGATCTCCATAAAGGTGAGATTCTCGGTGTCGGAGGTCTCTCCCACTGCGGTATGCACGAACTCGGCAAAGCTCTCTTCGGTGATGAGGGACTGCTCACCGGGAAGGTGACCCACACAGGTAGCGGTGAAGAAGTCGTCTCCTCGAAGAAGGCGATCGCTCTGAAGATGGGGTATGTAAGCAAGGACAGGGACCGCGAAGCCCTTGTGCTCTCTGCTTCGATCAAAGATAACATCGCCGGTGCCGCTCTCGATAAGATTTCCACGGGACCGTTCATCCTTCCGAAGAAGGAAAAATCGTATGTGATGAAACAGGTTGACTCTCTTTCCATCAAATGCGCCTCGATCGAACAGAATGTGCAGTATCTCTCGGGAGGTAACAAGCAGAAAGTCGTATTCGGAAAATGGGTGGGTAGAGAGTGTGACATTCTCATTCTCGACTGTCCCACACGCGGAGTCGATGTCGGTGTGAAGGCTGCGATGTATGAACTGATGGAGGAGATGAAGAGTGAAGGGAAATCAATTGTGATGATCTCTGAAGAACTGCCCGAACTTATCGGGATGTCAGACAGGCTGCTCATTCTCAAGGACGGGAAGCAGACAGCCGAGTATATGAGATCACCATCCTTGAGTGAACACGATATCGTAGAGAGTATGATCTAAGGGGAATTCAATGAATAGACAACGCTGGACAACACTGAAACAGATGTTCCCTATCCTGGGCTTCATCCTTGTGCTCCTTATCTTCTCAATCGCAACGGGGGGTGCAATACTCTCCAAAATGAGCCTTCAGAGTCTTCTGAACCAGGTGATGACCATTTCCCTGGTCTCCATCGGTGCTGTGTTCATCTTCGGTTCAGGGAACTTCGACCTCTCGCTGAGCGGTTCGGTCGCACTGAGTGCGGTCCTTGCAGGGTATGCCGCCATTGCGACAGGGAGTCTTTTTCTCGCCCTGATAACCTCAATCGCCGTAGCCCTGGCCGTCGCGCTTCTCAAAGGACTCTTTGCCGCCTACATAGATGTACCACTCTTCATTGTGACCATCGTCCTGGGCTTTATGATCTCCTCGTTCGTACTGGTTATCATGGGAACCGATGTGACCATCTACCTGAGTGAAGCGGTACAGGAGATCCCCTCCTTCTCCTTCTCTCAGCTTACCGTCATCAACCTTGTGATTCTCGGAGGCTACTTCCTCCTCTGCCTCATCCTGTTCAATTACACCTCGCTCGGAAGGAAGGTCAAACTCCTCGGTGGAAACCCGGTGACAGCGAGGCAGCTGGGAATGAACCTTCCCATGGTGAAGATCACAGCGTTCCTCGTCTCCGGACTCGGAGTAGGTCTCGCGGCCTTCGCCCTTCTTATCAGGACACGGACAGTGGGAACCACAAGCGCCGGTACGGTCGGTATGAACGTCTTAGTCGCCCTCGTTCTCGGAGGGATGCCCCTCTCGGGAGGACCGAGAAGCAGAATCTCGGCAGGTCTCGTGGGAGCTGCCACCATCGCTGTTCTGAATGCAGGACTGACCATGGTCGGCTTCGATCTGGCCGCCATTCAGATAAGCAGAGCAATCGTATTTCTGGCAATAGTCTACCTTGCGAGTATGACCTACCGCACGCAGCTGCTGCCTCGATAATAAAAAGGATACCAAAAAACAAAACCAAAAGGAGAATGGTATGAAAAAAAGAATCGCGTTTGTATTGGCCGTGATGCTTCTTGCCTCGCTGACCGTGTTCGCAGGAGGTGCTCAGGAGAGTGCCGCACCGGCAGATGTCTCACCACTCGGTGATGTCCCTTCGGGAATCTCTCTTGCCGCTGACGGGCGTTATCCCGCAGAGACGATCAAGATCGGATTCGTCAACTACGATTCCACCGCACAGCAGGTGCTTGAGCTGAAGACCTACTTCACCTACCTTCAGCAGGCATTCAACTTCGAGATCATCTGGTCTGAATCCCTTGCCAGTGCTGAAGAGGAATTCGCCTTCATTGAGAGCTGCGCAGCTGCAGGCTGTAAGGCAATCATAGGTTACTACAACGAAGGGCGTGCAGAGAGTGTGAAACTTGCTTCCTCACTCGGCATGTACTACTGGGGCGGAGCCGAGATCCCCGCTATCTATGACCCTGTCATGGACGATCCTATGTACCTCGGCGGTTACGATACAGGAAGCAAGGACTACGATTTCGGTGTAGCTATCACTGAAGCTCTGGTGAAGGCGGGAAGCCACAAGGTCATCGTCATGAGCGGTGGTAAGGACTATGGAGTCCCCTTCTTCGTCAGCCGCTACAACGGTATCATGGACGGAATCAAAGCAGCGCAGGACAGCGGATACGATATCGAAGTCGCCTACGAAGTTCCTGGCTGGCCGGGAACAGAGGAATTCGCCGCACACCAGGCAGCAGCTCTTGATACCGATGCCGACGGTCTTGCGGGTACACTGACCACTCTCATGTGGATTCAGCCCCTCCAGAACGCAGGAAAATTCGGAAAGATCAAGCAGTCAAGCATCGAATCGGTCAATGACGACATGGTGGGACTGATGATGGCAGGTGCCTATGTCGGTATCTGTGCAGAGATCTCCGATATGTTCGGTATGTCCATTCCCATGATCATCAACGCTGTCGAAGGCTATGGTGATATGCAGAGAAACGCGGACGGCACGGCCGCAAAGGTCAAGGCGGCAAGCTGGAAGATCACTGACGTGGAAGAACTGAAGTACTATGCTTCGATCGAGAAGAAGGGGGGCACATGGGTCTTCGATATCGATGATGTGAAGTCAGGCCTCGGTGCTTTCAATTCAGACCTCTCCGTCGAATCGATGGGTGATCTCTATATGGCTGTCACTGCCGATGAGATCAAGGCAAGACGCTAGGAATACACAATCAGATCCGGTCGGGAGTGAATTCCCGGCCGGGTCCTATGAAGGGTGCTTATGCTTTCGAAAAACAGAACTGTGAAAAATATCGCAATGTCTCTCTCTCCTCCTGCTCTGGTGTTTATTCTTCTGATGATTCTTACCAGTGTCGCAGGAAAGGGAGGCTTTGCCCAGGGTTCCGACCTCATGACCATCATCTACAATATGGTGTTCTCCGGTTTCATCGCCCTGGCGATGTCCTATAACCTCACCTCGGGACGACTCGATTTCTCTATCGGATCGGTACTGATCCTCTCTCTGATCGCAGGCGGATCGCTTGCAAAGATGTTCAATGCGGGACCTGTCGGACTCGTGCTCATCGTCGTAGGTTTCGGTCTGCTGCTCGGTCTCTTTTCGGGATTCATGTACATCACATTGAGACTTCCCGCGATGGTCACCTCGCTCGGTGTCACGATGATCTATGAATCGATAGCATTCATCATCAATGAAGGGAACGGTATCAGGCTGATAGGAAGGTTCGATATGCTTATCTGGGCACGTCCTCCGTTCAACCTTCTGCTGCTCGGAGCAATCCTCCTCATTCTCATCTATCTGCTCAATTTTACCAAGTTCGGCTATGACGCCGGGGCGCTTGAATCGGGACAGAAGAATGCAGTCGAGGTGGGAATCAATGAGAATGTCAACGCACTGATCTCCTACACGATTGCAGGCGGACTGATGGGAGCAGCGGGTGTGCTCTATCTCTCTCAGTACGGTTATATCGCACCCCAGTCGGGACTCTCCAGTTCCTCCTTCATGATGGGAGCCTTCCTCCCCGTATTCATAGGCGGTGCCCTTGCCCGCTACTCAGACCGGAATATCGGAGTTGTGATAGGCGCCTTCATCCAGGCATCCATCTCCTCGGCAATCGTCAACCTTGGAATCTCTTCCTCCCTGAAGACCGTCATTGACGGTGTGATCGTCCTGGTCTTCCTCGTCTATCTGTTCAACAAACACAAGTTCGAACTGGGAAGACTCAACCGGATCAAGAAAGCTGAGGCGCTGGGGCAGCGATGAGAATAACGGTACACGGTCAATCCTCTCACTGTCTCACCGATGAGGCACATCCGGTATTCTTTCTCTACAAAGAGGCAAAGATATCTGTCGATCATCTCGTTGTCGAGGTCTATGATGAGGATGGAGCACGCTTCTGGAAAAGCGGACACCTCCCTTTCTCCGGCCAGATCGTCTACGATGGGATTCCTCTCGCTCCGAAAAGGAGCTACACCGTCACTGTAGATCTGTTCAACTCTTCAGGTCTGACAGACCAGGGGACGTTCACTCTTGAAACGGGATTCATGGGAAGTGAATGGCTTGCATCCTGGATTGAACCGGAACAGAAGAAAGGAGTGAAAGAGAAGGAGATCAGGTTCCATGAGCTCTTTGCTCCCAATCCTGAATTTTTCGGCGGCCATGAGCGCCTCCGTCCCTGTCAGGAAGTTGTGAAGACCTTTTCTCTTGATAGCAAACCGCTCTCTTCACGTCTGTATGTATCGGCCCATGGGATCTACTCTCTGACAGTGAACGGGAAAAAAATCTCTCCCCGCCTGTTCGCTCCCGAAACCTCTGCCTACCGGGATATCCTCTATTACCAGTCTTACGAATTGAACGGGATTCTTCAGTCAGGAGAAAATACACTCTCAATCATCCTTGCCGATGGGTGGTGGATAGGGAGAATCGGCATTTCAGGCGATTCCTGTCAGTATGGTGATACCCTTGCTGTTATTGCTCAGCTTGAGATGCAGATGCCTTCAGGAGAGCTTCTCATGATTGCGAGCGACGAGAGTTTTCAGGGAAGAAGAAGCAGTATCGATTATGCTGACCTGTTCATGGGACAGCGGACTGACTTTTTATATGAACCTGGAGAGCTGAGAAGCTGCCGTCTCCTCAATGTCGAAGCAGAGAACCTGATTGCGCAGAGTATTCCCCCTGTGATCGAGTATGAGAGGCTGGAAGCTGACATAGCTATCAATAGGAAATGGGAGCTGATAGCTGATTTCAAGAAGGTGATAGCAGGTATTCCCGATATAGAAGTACGCTCTGCTGCAGGCACTGAAGTGATTCTTGATTTCTGTGAAGTGCTCGATGAAAGCGGAACCTTTCTCCGCAATATTCTCGGCAGAAACAAGGACCAGCAGGACTCCTTCATCTGTGGAAACGGCAATACCCGTTTCTCACCCGAGTTCACCTACCATGGTTTCCGCTATATGAGAATAACCGGAATCACTCCCGATGATATCATCGGACTCTCTGCCCGTGTTCTTGGAACTGATCTTGAAGTGAGGGGGACTTTCAGCTGTTCCGATGAACTATTGAACAGACTGCAGGAGAATATCAGAAACAGTGCACGTTCCAATTTCTTCTCTGTTCCCACCGACTGTCCTCAGCGGGAAAAAGCGGGGTGGACCGGAGATATGGTCGCCTTCGCCCCCACCGGCTGTTTTAATTTTCATCTTGATGCCTTCCTCACTGGATGGCTGGAGAATATGAAGGCTGAACAGAAGGAGGACGGAGGCATACCTGTCGTCATTCCCAACTATCCGATGCAGGATGCACATCAGAAGAGTACTGGAGGAAGTACCTCGGCTGTATGGAGTGATGCTGCTGTTTTCATTCCCTGGCAGCTGTACATTTCCTACGGTGATAAGGAAGTGCTCAGAAGATGTATGCCCATGATGGAGAAGTGGGTCAATTACACAATCTCCCAGTGCGCCGAGATCCCCGAGGATATCGAACAAAGGAGTGAGAGCGAACAGAGGTGGAATGAATACCTGATGAACACGGGTTTCCATTTCGGAGACTGGTTCATCCCCTCCTTCCAAAGGGAGAACCGGAATCCCTTCGAAGCTGCTGCACTCACCAAAGATGTGGTAGCCGGTTCCTACCATGCCCTCATGCTCGAGACCTTTCTGAAGATACTGAGAGCGACAGGAGATGATGGACATCGAATCAGAACAATACACGAGAGACTGAGGCACGTCCGTAAGGCGGTTTCTGAGTGTTATGTCTCTCCTGATGGACGTGTTCAGGGAGACCTGCAGGGTCTCTATGTCATTCTCCTTGCCTGCGGTATACTCACCGGTAAGAAGAAACAGCATGCTCTGGAGCGCCTGATCAACCTGATCAGGGAAAACGGTACTCATCTTGATACAGGGTTTGTATCGACACCCCTCCTTCTGGGAACCCTTGCTGATAACGGAGAAGGGGAGCTTGCCATGGAACTACTGATGACAAAGACAGCTCCCTCCTGGCTCTATATGGTAGAACAGGGAGCCACCTCGATATGGGAAAACTGGGAAGCGATAAGACCTGACGGTTCAGCAATGCCCTCCTCGTTCAATCATTACGCTCTCGGTAGTGTAGGGGACTTCCTCTACAGCTATATCGGAGGGATCAGAGTAGGGGAGGCAGGGTACAGGAAGATTCTCTTCTCTCCCCTGATAACCTGCGGACTTGAGAGTGTCCAGGTGGAAGTTGAGAGTGCCTGG
This sequence comes from Sphaerochaetaceae bacterium, assembly GCA_963677695.2. GTDB lineage: Bacteria > Spirochaetota > Spirochaetia > Sphaerochaetales > Sphaerochaetaceae > SABI01. The sequence continues at coordinate 2,207,191 of CAXXUJ010000001.1, forward strand.
GGTATCATTTCCTGCTCTTATCAGGTGCTTGATGGAACATGTACACTCTCACTGAATGTCCCTGAAGGGTGTGAGGCTGCACTGAAGCTGAGTGGATATGAGACTGATCTCTCCTCGGGAGAGCATCACTTCACCATTACTTCCGATGGAACGGTACAAAAGACAGGAAAATGATGATAGTGGAAAAGAATTCAATGATACAGATATATGAACTGTCGGCAGGCAGATGCTCACTCAGTACTCCCGCTTTCCTTGCACAAGCGATGCCCGTTCTATCCTGGAAGGTGAAGACCGATGAGAAGGACTGGATGCAGCTTTCCTATGAGGTTGAGCAGTATGATGCAAGCGGAGAGAAGGTGGCAACGACAGGAGTTGTTGCGTCCTCCGATTCCGTGGGAATCCCCTGGCCGTTCGAACCGTTTGCTTCACGCGAACGGCGAAGTATCAGAGTGCGCGTAACTGATGAGGATGGGCAGTGGAGTGGATGGAGTGATTCCCTTTACCTGGAAGCTCCTCTCTTTGAACCTTCCGACTGGTCTTCTTCCTTCATAACCTCACAAGGGAACGAAACAGACTCCTGCACCTATCTGAGAAGAGAGTTTTCAAGTTCCGGTGAGATCCTCTCGGCACGCCTCTATATCACAGCCCTGGGACTGTACCATGTCCGTATCAATGGGAAGACAGTGAGTGACGATTGTTTCTCACCGGGATGGACGGTCTACAGTGACCGTCTCCTCTATCAGAGTTATGATGTGTCGTCCCTCCTCGTCAAAGGAGAGAATGCGATCTGTGCAATCCTCGCAGAAGGGTGGTACAGCGGAAGGCTCGGGTTTGACGGAGGGAAGAGGAATATCTGGGGAGAGAGGCTGGCCCTGAGCGGGCAGCTGGAGATCACCTACGCAGACGGACACTCTGAAAAGATTATTTCCGATAGTGAATGGCGCAGTTCAGCAGGACCGCTCAAGTTCAGCAGTATCTATGACGGTGAATTATTCGATGCCAGAGATACCATGCTCGGGTGGGATTTACCCGGATTTGACCAGAGTTCCTGGGAGCGCGTTCAGGAGATTCCCTTCTCGAATGAACTGCTCACACCCGCCGACAAACCGCCGGTACGGCGCATCGAAGAGATAGCTCCTGTTTGTTTCGTTCTTTCCCCTTCAGGGAAACAGCTGATCGATTTCGGCCAGAACCTTGTGGGACGCCTGAGCATACGGGTGAGGGGAGAGAAAGGACACGCAATAACCTTCAGACACGCAGAGGTGCTTGAGAAGGGAGAACTGGGAGTACGTCCCCTTCGCCTTGCGAAGGCGACTGATACCTATATCCTTCAGGGCACTGGAGAGTACGAAGAGTGGGAGCCCCTGTTCACCTTTCACGGGTTCCGCTATGTCGAAGTGGAGAACTGGCCGAGTGAGATCAACAAGGAAGATATTACGGCAGTGGTCCTTCACTCTGACATGAAACGGACGGGCTGGTTTTCCTGTTCTGACCCCTTGCTCAACCGTCTTCATGAAAATGTCCTGTGGAGCATGAAGGGAAACTTCCTTGAAATTCCCACCGATTGTCCTCAGAGGGATGAAAGGCTCGGGTGGACGGGAGACCTTCAGGTCTTCTCTCCTACAGCCTCCTTCTTTTTCGATGTGACTGATTTCCTCTCCTCCTGGCTGAAGGATCTCTCAATCGAACAGAAAAAAAATAACGGTATTGTTCCCCCTGTCGTTCCCAACGCTCTCGGCGATACCTTCGGGGCGGCAGCCTGGGGAGATGCCGCAACGGTCACCCCTTCTGTGCTCTATGAACGGTACGGAAGAAGGGGTATCCTCGCATCCCAGTTCGACAGTATGAAGAGCTGGGTCGATTTCATCATTTCATCGGCAGGTGAGGATTCCTTATGGAACTCAGGGTTCCAGTTCGGCGACTGGCTTGACCCCACCGCCCCCCCTGACAAGCCCTGGCTTGCTCAGACGGCGAAGGAAATTGTCGCCTCGGCCTACTTCGCCCGCTCCTCATCTCTCCTTGCCCAGGCGGCTGCCCTCCTTTGCATGGAGGAAGCATCGTATTACAAAGATATAGCGAGAAAGAGCAGAACAGCATTCCAGAGAGAGTACATCACACCCTCGGGACGGATGATGAGCGATTCCCAGACTGCCTATTCGCTGGCCATAGTCTTCGACCTTTTTGAAAATGAAGAACAGAAAAGAAAAGCAGGAAACAGACTTGCTTCCCTTGTGCGGGACAGTGGGTATGTCATACAGACAGGATTTGTCGGCACTCCCCTTATCTGTGACGCCCTGAGCATGACAGGGAACTACGTGACAGCCTACAGGCTGCTGAAGCAGGAGGAATCTCCCTCCTGGCTCTACCCGGTGATCATGGGAGGAACCACGATCTGGGAGCGGTGGGATTCCATGCTTCCTGACGGAACTATCAACTCAGGGGAGATGACCTCCTTCAACCACTACGCCCTCGGTGCTGTGGCTGACTGGATGCACAGAGTCATAGGAGGACTGGCACCGGCTGCTCCCGGGTATAAGCACATCAGGATAGCTCCTCATCCCGGAGGAAACATAACATCAGCGATGAGTGAGCACGAAAGTCCCTACGGAAGAATTCACGTTTCATGGGATATTAAAGAAGGGATGTTCAATGTGAACGTTATCATCCCTCCCAATACGCGCGCAGAGATACTCCTTCCCTCACAGATTGAGAAAGAGTTCATAGAGGTTGGAAGCGGTGAGTACAGCTGGTCTGTACCCTATGTGGATCCCGATGCGCGTGGACCCTATACCGTGGATGACCTGATAGGTGAAGTGCTCGGTGATACAAAGGCGAAGGGTGCCCTCATGAAGGTGTTGGATGAACTCAATGTGCCTCCCTTCATCTATGCGGTGATGAATAATGAGCGGGGAAATAGTGTGAGCTCTCTGCTTCAAATGGTGCATGCCTCTGCTGAAGCGGTCCAAAAGATGAACAGTGCGTTTGCCGAAGCGGCTGACAGATAGTATTGAACACAGACAACGTAAGGATAAAGATATGAACTACAGATTTCCAGAGAATTTTTTGTGGGGAACGGCAACGGCCTCCCATCAGGTTGAAGGTGGTAACAATGCCAATGAGAGCTGGGTGCTTGAGACGCTTCCCGAGACGATATATGCCGACCCTTCCGGGATCGCCTGCGACCATTTCAACCGGTATCCTGAGGATATCGCATTGCTGAAGAGCCTGGGGTTCAACTCCTACCGCTTTTCCCTTGAATGGTCACGCATCGAACCGACCGAAGGTGAGTTCTCCTCTGCCGGACTCGAACACTACCGCAAGATGATAGGTACCTGCCTGGAACACGATATCACACCATTTGTGACGCTTCATCATTTCACCACCCCCCAGTGGGCGCATCGCAAGGGAGGCTGGCTTGATGAGAGAATCATTGATTCCTTCGCCCGGTACACGGAAAAAGTGACAGATCACATGGGAGACCTGTTCAAGGGTGTGGCCACCTTCAATGAACCGAACATCGCAAGGCTTTTAAAGCATATCCTTCCCTTCTCCCCAAAGGACACTCCCTTCTGGAAGAACGCGGCAGACCATTTCGGTGTGACCTCCGACACCCTCGGTCTCTACCAGTTCGTATCAGATGAGAAGATGTGGGATATCATTCATGCTGCCCACCTGAAAGCGAGGGATATCCTCAAAGGCGGTCCGGGAGATTTCCCGGTAGGACTGACAGTCGCTATGACTGACGTCCATAGCGTAGAAGGGGGAGAAGAGAAGGCTCTGGAACTCAGGAAGGATATATCGGACAGATATGTGCAGCGCCTGACAGATGATGATTTCGTCGGTGTCCAGACCTATTCGAGGTTCGTTGTCGGTCCCGAGGGAATCATTCCCCCCGGTCCTGAAGTAGAGATCACACAGATGCATGAGGAATTCTACCCTGCGGCGATCGAAGGAACGATACGGCTTGCTTCAGAGATCGCCGGCATTCCTGTGATCGTTACTGAGAACGGAGTAGCCACAGAAGATGATACGCGTAGAGTGGAGTATTATAAGGGTGCTCTGGCAGGGGTGAGTCGCTGCCTTACCGATGGAATCGATGTAAGAGGATACTTTGCCTGGTCCGCTTTCGATAACTTTGAATGGGTCGGAGGGTATGAGCCGAAATTCGGTATCATCTCAGTCGATCGTGAAACGATGGAAAGAACACCAAAACCGAGTGCCTATTACCTGGGAAAGATAGCGAAAGAAAACGGGATGACGCTGTAAGCGTATCCCGCCGTATGCTCATAACGTTCTCACCGAACCCCGCTCTACCAGCCGGGGTTCGAAGATAAGTTTCATCGGAAGGGCTGTCGAACCCCTCTCGATCTCCTCGATCAGGAGGACTGCCGCCCACCTGCCCAGATCATACTTCGGGTGCTCAAAGGTCGTGAGGGCGGGAGAGACGATCGAGCAGTTGCTGTGATTGTCAAATCCGAGGATCGAAATATCTTCCGGTACGCTGATATCGAGTTCAGCAAGGGCCTTGTAGCCCTGAATGGCGAAGTTGTCATTGAAGTAGAAGATCGCGGTGGGGGGATCATCACAATTCTCAAGCATCTTCAGTGTCTGGATATATCCCTGACGCAAATCCTTTGCCTCTTCAATTCCGGTGAAAGAGCAGCAGTATTTCTCCTGAAGGGGAAAGCCCGCTTCCTGAAGTTCTGCCCTGAATCCCTCTAAGCGGTCATTGGCCGACTGAATGTCGTGCTTGTAGATAATGCCTATCTTTGTATGGCCGCAGCTCAGCAGATACTTCGCTGCGCTTCTCCCTGCATAGATATCATCTATGGTGACCGTAGAGATATTCTTTGCCTCTATCCCCCAGTGGGTGGATACAACTGGGAAGGGAATGTCCTTGATCAGGTTCAGGATAGGAATATCTTCACCCTCGTACAGGTTGCGCTTCGGTTCTATGATCAGACCGTCGATACCCTGTTCGACCAGTCTTTTCAGAGAGTCGTACTGCCTCTCTTCACTTCCATTGCTGCTTGCTATAATTAATGAGTACCCTTTTGAAGCCAGCTCGTCCTCTATACCCCGAAGGATTTCGGTATAGATATAATCCATGAAATAGTAGTTGAGCAGACCTATCTTCTTCGTCTGCGGCTGCAGATTCTTCTCCGCCGCCCGTCCGTTATAAAAGGTCCCGCTCCCCTGAGTCCTTGTGACCAGTCCTTTTGCCTCCAGTATCTGGAGCGCCTTTCGTATCGTGGTCCTGCTCACATTGAACGTCTCCATGAGGGAATGCTCTGTCGGGAGTTTATCCCCGTTTTCGTACTGTTCGTCACGGAACTTCGCAATGAGAAGTTCTTCTATCTGCATGTATGTCGGACTCGTCATCGGTTTCATGACTCCAGTATTGCAGGAAAAACAAAATTTGTCTACAAATTTATGAAATGTACGTAAGAATAATGAAAATAAGTGGTAATGTCCTTGTTTTTCACTGAAATAGCGATTTAAACACCTTAATTTGTATTCAAAATAAATACAAATTATGCTTTACGGTTAATATTTGTCATGATACAATGTGTTCCAGAAAGTAATCAGGCACTGACATATCCATGTGATCAGATGCCTGATCCAAGGAGGAATTATGATAAGGAAATCGATGCTTTTGATTATGATGTGTCTCCTCACAGTCGGTATGGTCTTTGCTGCGGGACAGAGTGAAACTGCAGAAGCAGGACCGAAGGTGATCAACGTATGGAGCTTCACCGATGAAGTTCCCAAGATGATCGAGAAATACAAGGAAGCACATCCTGATTTCGATTATGAGATCAATACGACGATCATAGCTACAACAGATGGAGCGTACCAGCCGGCACTCGACCAGGCTCTGGTAGGCGGCGGCAGCAATGCTCCCGACATCTACACAGCTGAAGCTGCGTTCGTGCTCAAATATACCCAGGGTGATGCAGCTCAGTTCGCCGCTCCCTACAAGGATCTGGGTATCGATGTCTCCTCAGCCCTCAAGGCTGCTGATATCGCAGGCTATACCGTTGATATCGGAACAAATCCTGACGGCGACCTTGTCGGACTCGGGTATCAGGCAACCGGCGGTGCTTTCATCTACCGCAGATCTATTGCGAAGGATGTCTGGGGAACAGATGATCCTGCAGTGATCAAGACCAAGATCGGTCCCGGCTGGGACAAATTCTTCGCAGCAGCTGCACAGCTGAAGGCGAAAGGGTACGGAATCGTTTCAGGTGACGGAGATGTATGGCATGCTGTCGAGAACAGCAGCGACAAGGGATGGATCTTGGACGGCAAACTCTATATCGATCCTGCCAGGGAAGCCTTCCTCGATATCTCCAAGACTCTGAAAGACAAGGGCTACCATAACGATACACAGGACTGGACAGACGGCTGGTTTGCTGACATGAAGGATGCAGGCGCACAGGGTATCTTCGGTTATTTCGGTCCTGCATGGCTGATCAACTATGTCATGGCCGGCAACTCGGGCGGTTCAGCTGTCGGTGAAGGCACCTACGGTGACTGGGCGATCTGTGAACCTCCTGTCGGTTTCTTCTGGGGCGGCACCTGGGTGCTCGCAAACAACGACAGCAAGGTCAAAGACGCTGTCGGTGATATCATCGAATGGATCACTCTCGATACTTCCAATACCGGTCTGCAGTACTACTGGGCGAACGGAACGCTCAACGGTCCAGGCGGAACAAAGGATACGGTAGCTTCAGGTACTGTTATGGCCAAGTCGGACGGCGTGCTCGATTTCCTCGGCGGACAGAATATGTTTGACGTCTTCGTTCCGGCAGGGCAGTTCGCCACCGGTAAGAACAAGACTCAGTATGATGAGACCATCAATATGTACTGGAGAGATCAGGTGAGAGAATATTCAGCAGGAACAAAGACCCGCTCCCAGGCTCTCGCCGCTTTCAAACAGCAGGTCGCTGATAATCTCGGTCTCGAGGTTCAGTAACACGTGATATGATGGAGCGGACGGTCTGAAAAACCGTTCGCCCCGATTCAATCAGGGACGGTCCTGCAGACGGGGAGATACTATCTCCCTCTCTTTTTAACCGTTGCCTGATATCATGAAATTCTTGAGTGGAGAGGTGAAAGATGCCCAAAAAGAGTATCAGCTATGCAAAGTACGGATACCTATTTTCTATTCCGTTCGTACTTGCTTTCCTTGTGTTCTGGTTATACCCGATTTTATATACGCTGATCATCGGTTTCACCGATCTCAGGGGACTGACGAAAACAGATATCAATTTTCTCCCCGACATCTTCGGAAATTTCAAATCGATTCTGGCAAACGCCACCTTCAGGAAGTCACTCTCCAATACCTTTTTGATCTGGTTCATGAATTTCATTCCCCAAATCGGTATCGCCCTTCTTCTGACAGCCTGGTTCACCAACCTGAATTTCAAGATTCGTGGACAGGGTGCGTTCAAGGTGCTGTTCTATATGCCCAACATCATGACCGCAGCGACGATAGCTATCCTCTTCAATGTCCTTTTCGGGTACCCCAAGGGACCCATCAACGACATCCTCATAGGTCTCGGACTCCAGGATTCTCCTGTCTACTATCTGATCCATAGCTGGACAGCTCGGGGAGTGGTTGCCTATATCCAGTTCTGGATGTGGTACGGAAACACCCTCATCGTTTTAATCGGGGGTGTGATGGGGATCAACCCCGGACTCTTCGAAGCTGCAAGGATCGACGGAGCTTCTTCCTCCCAGATCTTCTTCAGGGTTACCCTCCCCAGCCTCAGGACGATTCTCCTGTTCACCCTCGTCACTTCTTTGGTCGGCGGGCTGAACATGTTCGATATCTCAAAGCTCTTCCTCCTCGGAGGACCTGACAACTCGACACTGACGGCAAGCGTATTTATCTACAACCAGGCCTTCAGCGGAAGTTTTCTCTATAACCGTGCGGCAGCTGCAAGCATGATCATGTTCGTCATTATCGTCTTCTTCTCCGCTATCCTCTTCTTCATTCTCAGAGATAAGGATGAAGCAAAACTGAACAAACAGAAGAGAGAAGAGAAAAGGGCTGAAAAGGCGATGCGGAGGGCAGCAGTATGAGTGCAGGCATGAAACAGAACAGAATAGGGATGAAGATTCTCATCTATACGGTGTGTATCACATTGGCAGTGCTCAGTATCTTCCCGTTTTACACGATGTTCATTAACGCAACGAGGGGAACCTATGAGATACAGCAGTCAGCCATCTCCCTCATCCCCTCCAATCATCTTCTGAACAACTTCAAGATCCTGAGCGGAAAAAGTTTCAATCCCATGAAAGGGTTCTACAATTCGCTGATCATCTCAAGCGGAGCAACGATCTGCGCGGTCTACTTCTCTTCTCTTACAGCCTACGGCCTGATGGCCTACAACTGGAAATGGAGAAAACCGTTCTTCACCTTCATCATGTGTATCCTCATGATACCTGCACAGGTCGTTGTCATCGGCTTCTATCAGTTCATGTACCGACTCGGGTGGACGAACAATTTCCTTGCACTGATACTCCCCTCGATATCCTCTCCGGCGATGGTCTTCTTCATGAGACAGTACCTTCTCGCCTCCCTCTCGCTCGATATAGTGGACTCGGCAAGAATTGACGGGGCAGGGGAGTTCAGAATATTCAACACGATCATACTTCATATCATGAAACCTGCACTGGCGGTGCAGGCGATCTTCACCTTCGTTGCAAGCTGGAACAATTTCTTCATGCCCCTCGTTCTTCTCACCGATCAGTCCAAGTACACGATGCCCATCATGGTGAGCCTCCTCAGGGGTGATATCTACCGTACCGAGTACGGTGCTGTCTATCTCGGACTTACCTTGACGGTCATCCCGCTTTTCGTGATCTATTTCCTTCTCTCCAGGTACATCATCGCCGGAGTCGCCCTTGGTGCACTGAAGGAATAGGGGACGAAACACAGAGAAGATCTCTTTTGTGAGACGACATGGAAAAAACAGGAGTTACATATGCCGACAATCATAAATCCCGTGCTCAAAGGTTTTCACCCCGACCCGTCAATCTGTCGCGTCGGTGATGACTTCTATATAGCCACCAGTACCTTTGAATGGTATCCCGGAGTGACGATCCACCATTCACGGGATCTGGTGAACTGGGAACTGGTCGCACGACCTCTGAACCGGAAAAGTCAGCTCAGCATGGAGGGGGAACAGGCCTCTGCAGGAGTGTGGGCTCCCTGCCTCAGTTACTCGGACGGACAGTTCTGGCTTATCTACACCGACGTGAAAGGGTGGACGGGTATCCGTCCCGGTTTCAATTCAGGGTTCAAGGATTCTCACAACTACCTTGTCACCTGTGATACAGTCACCGGCGATTGGTCTGACCCGATCTATATGAACTCTTCCGGTTTCGACCCCTCTCTCTTCCATGACGAAGATGGAAGGAAATGGTTCGTCAACATGATATGGGATTACCGCCCGCACCGAAATAATTTTGCGGGAATCGTCCTTCAGGAATACTCACACGATCAGAAATGTCTCATCGGTCCTGTGAAAAATATCTTCAAGGGAACAGAGATAGCCCTCACCGAAGCTCCTCACCTCTACAGGAGAGGTGAGTACTACTACCTCATGACTGCAGAGGGAGGGACGACCTATGAGCATGCAGTCACCCTTGCACGGAGCCGCAGCCTCGAAGGTCCCTATGAGCTCCATCCACATAATCCTCTCCTCTCCTCGGTGAAAGACAGAGATATAGTCCGCAAGGGACTTGCTTCAGAATCTGTCGAAACTGTGTATGAAGGCCTGTATCCAGGCCTGCAGAAGGCAGGACACGGCAGCATGGTCCCTTGGGACGGTGATGAGTGGATACTCGCCCACCTGTGCGGTCGCCCTCTTCCAGGAACCCTGTACTGTCCGCTGGGCAGGGAGACTGCACTGCAGAAACTGATCTGGTCAGAGGACGGATGGCCCTATCCTGTGCAGATGGGACCCCAGTCTGTTGTGACCTTCAGTGACAGGGATGGGACGTATCGTGGAACCTCACCTGAGGTTCCGGTGAACTGGAGAGAGGACTTTGACGAAGATATCTGGGATCTGCAGCTGCAGAGCGTGAGACAGAGAGCTGATGCGTCATATGATATGAAAGCAAGAAAGGGTTGGATACGGCTCCATGGAGCCGAGTCACCCACCTCTGTCTTCCGTCAGACGCTTTTAGCGAGAAGGGTGACCGCTTTCAAGTGGGAAGCCGAGACCCTGATAGACTTTCATCCCGAGGATTTTCAGAGCATGGCGGGACTCGTTCTCCGCTATGATGAGAACACCCAGCTCTACCTCCGTCTCAGCGCAGAAGAGGGGGTAAGAACTCTGGGAATCCTTTCGTACGACAGGGAACACCTGAGCATGCCGTTAGGGGAAGAGGAGATCAGGGTTCCTGACAGGCCGATCTACCTGAAAGCGGTGATGGAAAGTGATTCCATTCAGTTCTTCTACAGTGGTGACGGGAAACGGTTTGAGCCTATAGGACCTTCCTTTCCATCATTCAAGTATTCGGATGATTACGCCGACCCTCTCGGTTTTACAGGAATGTTCGTCGGTATCGCATGCCATGACGTGTCGGGAAGAAGGTCTCCCGCCGATTTCGATTATCTTACCTACAGGGAGTTTGTATGAGCAGTATGAATACTTTTCCTGACAGCTTTCTCTGGGGAACGGCAACAGCAAGTTATCAGGTGGAAGGAGCGGTCACCGAAGGCGGGCGCTCAAGGAGCATATGGGATGCATTCTCTGCCATCCCCGGGAAGATCCTTGACGGACAGAATGGAGATGAAGCTGCTGACCACTATCACAGGTATGAGCAGGATATCTCGCTGATGGAAAAGGGTGGCTTCGGTGCCTACCGGTTCTCAATCGCCTGGCCCCGGATTCAGCCCGAAGGAAAGGGAAAGGTCAACCCCGCCGGTCTCGATTTCTACAAACGTCTGGCCGATGAACTTCACAGCCATGGCATACAGGCAGTTGCGACCCTGTACCACTGGGATCTTCCCCAGTCCCTTGAGGATGCGGGGGGCTGGCCGCTGAGAGATACAGCGGACAGGTTCGCCGAATACGCGTCTCTGTGCTTTGCCGGACTTTCCGATCATATCGATATGTGGATCACATTGAACGAACCCTGGTGCAGTGCCGTTCTCGGTTACTATATCGGTGAACACGCACCCGGAAGGATGAGTCTTGAAGATGCCTGGGCTGCAGGCCACCACCTCCTTCTCGGCCACGGTAAGGCCGTCCAGGCCTACCGCTCTCAGATCTCAAGTGATGTACCTATCGGAATCACCCTGAACCTTGAGACCCCGCGACCGGCCACAAGAAAGGAAGCGGACAAGGAAGCAGTTCAGAGGGCACTCGATCTGAGAACCAGGTTCTTCCTCGATCCACTGCTGGGGAAGGGGTATCCCGAGAGGCATTTTGATGCGTACCCACAGCTGAAACGACCTGTGATCCTTGATGGTGACATGGAGACAATTGCCTCCCCGATAGATTTCCTCGGTCTGAATTACTACTGGGAGCCCGTTGTCGCTTCTGACCCGAAGAATCCGGAAGGATTTCAGGATGTACACTCCCATCATGAACGGACAGACATGGGTTGGCCTATCACTCCTCAGGGACTCTACAGACATCTGAAATGGGTATCGAATCACACCGAAGGGAAATTACCTCTCTATATCACCGAAAACGGGTGTGCCATGCCCGATGAGCTCAGTGATGATACCTCAAGATGCCATGACCCGAGGAGGGTGAAATATCTGAAAGATCATCTGAGAGAAGCAGCTCGAGCTATCGGAGACGGAGTCGACCTGAGGGGCTATTTCGTGTGGTCCCTTCTTGATAACTTCGAATGGGCCTTCGGTTACACCAAACGCTTCGGAATCGTCTACGTCGATTATGAGACTCAGAAAAGGATTCCCAAAGACAGCTACTACTACATGAGAGAGGTGATAAGCGGTCACGAATAAGGAAACCCCTGTTCATGCACCGCTCTACTTTATTTCTCTTTTTTTCTCCTCAGCCTTTCACTGACCCTGCCGTGATCCCCTGAAGGATGTATCGCTGTCCTAACAGATAGACGATGATGACCGGAAGGGTGGTGAGGACGATGTCAGCGAATATCAGATTCCACTCTGAAGTATACTTTCCGAAGAAGTTGTAGACTGCGAGGTTCATAGGCCACATCGAACTCTTGCTGGTCAGGTACAACGGGGTGATGAAATCGCTCCATATGCCCATGAACTGCAGGATGAAGGCAGTGACGAGAATCGGCTGGAGGAGGGGAACGATAACAATGAAGAAGAGTTGGAGAGGCCCCGCTCCGTCAATGATTGCCGCTTCGTCGATGTCGACAGGTATGGTCGACACGAAGCTTCTGATAACGAAGATACTGAAAGGTATCATCGAACTCAGGAACGTTATGATAAGCCCGACCCGTCCGTTGGAGAGGTGGGTCATGTCGAGTACCTTCAGCAGTGTGACGTAGTTCACGGGAAGGAAGAGACCGCAGATGATGAAATAGTAGATATTGTTGAATCTCTTCGACCGTCGTCTGTTGATCACGAAGCTACCCATCGCTGCCAGAAGTACCGCGACTCCCGCCGAAACGGTTGAGTAGAGGAGGGAGTTGAAGAAACCCTGGATCAGTCGCCCCTTCTCTATGACATCCCGATAGTTCTCGAAGTGCCATTCGGTGGGGAGTGCGAGGCTGATCCGTGCCGCCTCTCCCTTTGTCTTCAGTGAGTTCACCAGTACCAGATAGAAGGGGATGATCACCGCAAGAGAGAGGAGAATGAGTACCACATGTTTTAATACCGTCTGTATGCGCCGTTTTGTCCTGATAGTCATTACAGCTGTACCTCCTTACGGCTCATCCCCATGACAATGGCGATGCCCGCGGTGGTGGCGACGATGAAGAGTATCGTGCTCATCGCTACCGAAAGACCGTACTGACCGGTCGCGTAGAGTTTATAGGCGTAGGTGGTGACCACCTCGGTGGCATGCCCCGGCCCTCCGTTGGTGAGTACATAGACGATATCGAATACCTTCAGACCGTAGGTGACTCCGAATACAAGATTTATCATGATCGAACCCGAAAGCATCGGGAGGGTGATGTACAGCAGTTTGTGGAAGAAGTGGGCTCCGTCTATCTCCGCCGCCTCATAGTAGGCGTCGGGAATTGCGTTCAATCCCGCAAGGAAAATGGTCATGACGTACCCGATGCCCCTCCAGGCATCGATACCATAGATCGATTTCCACACGACATCGAGATCACTGAGCCATTTCTGCTGGAGAAATTCGAGGTGAAAGAATTCAAGTCCCACATTGAGAATCCCGTTCTGTGAATCAAGCACCGCCTTGAAGATCAGTCCGATGATCAGGAAGGGAAGGATGGCTGGCATATAGAGAATGGTACGGTAGGTGTTCTGTCCCTTGAGTCCTCTCTGCAGTAAAATAGCGAGGAAGAGGGCGGGGATCAGCTTCACTATATTCGAAACGAGGGTGAATTTGAGAGTGTTGAGAATACCGGCGGCATAGTTCTTGTCCGAAGTGAAAATTTCGACATAGTTCTGCAGTCCGACGAAACTGATCTCTCCTCTGTTGCGAACATTCCAGTCGGTGAACGAGTAGAAGACACCGAGAATACTCGGCAGGAGAAAGAAGATGACGTAGAAGACGAGGGGAAGGAGGACGAACCACAGCGGATAGATACTTCGTTTATTCATATGCTTCCTTTTTCTTTTCCGGTGAGATAACTCTGCCGGCTGAAAACGCCGGCAGAAGTATCATACGAGGGAAGATCAGTTCCAGGCGGGGTCGCCTGCGACCTTGGCAGCCTGTGCCCTGTTTGCGTCCATGTTCTTGAGAACATCGTTCGCAGTGATGGTGCCCTGACAGTAGGCGACCATGTCAGCACCGAAGTCCATCCAGAAGTCGTTGGTGTACTTGGTTCCGCTCTGGAGTACCGGTGTCACCATGTTCTCTGCAGGAATAGAGTCGATGAAGGTCTGTTCTGCGGGGAGCCAGTGCTGCTGTAAAGCAGAATCGTTCACGTGCAGGTTTGTGTATGCAGGAGAGTTGTCGAGAATTTCCTGCAGACTCTGTGTAGTGGTGACGAAGGAGAAGAATTCTCTGACGAGATCTTCATGCTCTGTTCCCTTGTAGCCGAACATCGTAGGTCCTGCGGGGTTGGTCGGGAAGTACTTGTTGTCAGCGAAAGGAATGAGGAAGAGTCCGAACTCATCGGTTGTGTCAGTCTCATTCTGAATCTGCTGAATGTAGCTTGAGTTAGCCATAGCCATACCGATGCTGCGGTCTGCGAACATGTTGACCATGTTTGTGCTGTTAGAACCGATCCAGTCTTCACCGAAGTAGCCGCGGTCTGACATTTCCTTGAACTGGCCGAGGACTTTCAACATGGTCTTGTTACCTGCGAAGGTAGCTGTGTTGCTGTTCAGTGCATCATAGAGTCCGGGAGTCGCTGCTTCATAGACGCCTCCGATCTGGAAGAAGCTCAGCTGGTGCTGCCAGCCGTCTGCACCGGGAACGAACCAGGGGATGATTCCCTGTGAGTCGAGTTCTTCAGATACGGAAAGAAGGTCGGCGTAGGTGGTCGGAGCTTTCAGTCCCATCTCATCAAAGAGAGTCTTGTTGTAGACCATGACGAACTCAGGTGAGTTGTGCCAGATCTGAAGTCCGTAGAGGGTGTCGTCCACCATACACGAAAGAAGTCGTGCATCAGGAACAACGCTCTGCCAGGCTTCGCCGGTAAAGTCGATACAGTACTCTTCAGGGTCGACGATCACAGAGTTGATGGCGAAGGGATTCGACTGAATCCAGAAGATGTCGGCGCATTCGCCGGTGAGCAGTCGTACCTGGAGCAGGTCGCTGTACTGGTCAGCGGGGACCGCCTGCAGGTCGACACTTACATCATAGGTGTCTTCGAAGCGTGCGATCGTTTCATCATAGCGGCTGTCCATCCATCCGGTGGACACGAGAATGCTCAGTTCCTCTCCGGCGTAGGGGCTTGCTGATGTCGATTCCGAAGCGCCTGCGGCAAAAAGTCCCTGACCGGTCATGAGAAGGGCAAGAACGAGAAGTGCCATGAGGGCAGTCCTGTAGATTGCGTTTTTTTTCATAGGTTCCTCCAATTTGTTTCCTTTTTTTTGTTTACGTATAAGTATAAATCGCGTTTGTCAGAAATCTATGGACAGAAAAGTTTACTTTTTGCACTTTTCCTGACAGATTCGGAAATGCTTTGCATGTAAGATGATAGTATTCTTGAGCAACCGTTTCTGGAAGTAGTATCAGGAAAAAATTGACAATTAAACTTTCTAGAGAATATACTGTGTTACTGATGAGTCATAGGCGAAAACGCACAGTACAGCACACAGGAAAAAAGAAACTGAAAATCTCAATGAAGTTCTTTCTCCTCTTCTCCCTTGTCTCGACGGTTGCCGTCGGGAGCATCGCTCTGTTCTTTTCCCTCTACTTCTCCCGTATTCTTGTCGACAGGGAGACCTCCTCCTTTCAGGCACTGACCACCTCCTTTCTCAACCAGACGGAGAACGAGGTGAGGATCATGGATGATACCTCGATCAACATTCTCTACAGCGGTATGGTGCAGGACAATCTGTCCAGGTATATGGATGCGGGGGTGAACAGGAATGAGTCCTTTTCGAACCTGATAGAGATTCTTGTGGCGATCAACGGAGCCGATTTCTCCCTTCCCATCATCACCGTGTACAGCAATGACGGGGAGAAGGTGAGTATGGGAGCGTATGCGACGCAGGAGAGTCTCAGCCTACGTGACCTTCCCTGGGTGGAGAAAACCGAAGAGTCGAGTTACCGCAAGGTACTCTCGGTTCCCTATCGTTCGAGTGCGATGCAGACAAGCAAGAAGGTGGAGCCGTACTATATCTCGCTCTACCGGAAGATGCGTGGCCCTTCAGGGGATCCCATCGGGTACATCGAGACTGCTCAGTATGCGTCTCAGATATTCTCGAGCATCATCTCCTACCGGAAACTCGCCGATTCAGATCTCACTGTTCTGGTCTTTGACTCAGATGGACATCTCCTCTTTCCCTACAGCGATGTGGCAATCGACAGCGACCTACAGGAGTACTACTATGCAAGGGCATCGGAGTCGGATAACCCTGAGATCTATGAGAATCCCGTTACGGGAAAACAGGAACTGATATCGGGAGAAACCTCCTCCTACACCGGCTGGACCTACCTGTGCGTGCAGGATACCGATATCTTCCTTCAGCCGGTGAAGAACGTATCGAGGATACACCTCCTTGCCACCCTCCTGATCCTCCTGATAGCCACGATCACCTCCTATTACCTTTCAAGAAGTATCACACGACCGATTCGGGATCTCCTTCAGAGAATAGATACGACGAACTTAGAGACCCTCTCGGGGGAGAAGAAACACCTGGAATCCTCCTACAACGAATTCGATGAACTCAACGACGCCTTCCATGAGATGAATGCGAATCTGAAAACCTCTATGGACGAACTCCTCCATTCCCGGCAAAGGGAGATGGAATCGCGGTTCCTCACCCTCCAGGCACAGATAAATCCCCACTTCTACTACAACTCCCTTTCCAGCATTATCGCCCTTGCTGAAGGGGGAAAGAACGAAGAGGTGGTGCGCTTCTGCACCAACCTCTCCCAGATCATGCGCTACGCCGCAAGGCGTGACCTATCGACGGTAACGCTGGCAACCGAACTCTCCTATGCAGAGAAATACCTCTACTGTATGAAGGTGAGGTATCAGTCATCTCTTACCTATTCCTTCCATATTGATGAGGAATTGAATGATATTCCCGTACCCCGTCTGATTATCCAGCCGCTGGTGGAGAATGCGATCAAGCACGGAACAGAATGCTCCCCTCCCTGGGCTATCACGATCAGTACAGAGATCACTGACGATCTGTGGCGCATCAAGGTATGTGACTCGGGTAACGGGTTCTCTGATGAGGCACTTGAGATGATCAATGAGAAGATAGCTGCCTGGAATATAGTTGAGAGCGACAATTCGGCACCTGCCGAGGAGGGTGGACTCGGTCTGATCAATGTCTATGCGAGGTGGAATATCTTCTGCGGGAACGAGTTCTACTTCGCCATTGAGAACGGGGAGAAAGGTGCGTGTGTCATGCTGGGCAGGAGAGAGGGAGAAAAAGGATGAATCAAACATATACAGTGGTCATAGCTGAGGATGAGGAGCTCCTCCTGGGCAATCTGATAGGCAAGGTGAACTCTCTTGATCTCGGTTTCCGTATTATCGGGACAGCGCAGACGGGAGTGGATGCATTGGATCTGGTGAGCGCTCATGTGCCCGATCTCCTTATTACAGACATAAAGATGCCGGTGATGGACGGGATTGAGCTTCTCTCCCGGGTCTCAGAGCAGTATCCCGAGATGAAGACGATCATCATCAGCGGGTATTCCGATTTCGATTACGCGAAGGTCGCCATCCGCTGCCATGTGAATGAGTACCTGCTCAAGCCGGTGGATGCTCAGGAACTGAGGGATGCACTGTTCAGTATCAAGACACAGCTCGATCTCGCCCGAAAGAATCTCGATGCAGCGTACGATCTTCCCAATGTGATCACGAAGGAAGATGCGGCAGAGGTGCTCAGGGAATTCATCCGCGTTCACTACAAGACCAATTTCAATCTGGAGGACGTGGTCTCGAAGATGAACTACAGCTCCGATTACGTGACGAAAGTCTTCTCGGGCATCTACGGGATGAGTCCGGTGAAGTATGCGATATCACTGCGTATTCACGATGCACAGCACCTTCTTATCCAGAATCCCGAGCTCAGTGTTCAGCAGATAGGGGAACTGGTCGGATACGAGGAAGTGAGTTACTTCAGCCGGGTGTTTAAAAAATATGCCGGGATAAGTCCCGGCGCCTATCGCGAAAAAGAACGGAAGGAGATGGCATCTCCTCCCGATACGATCCTGTAGCTCTTACGCCTCTTCTCCACCTTTGATTTTGAATACTACCGCCCCTTCTTCTTTCCTGTGAGAGGCGATACGTATCTCAGTCTCCTCAGAGCACATCGAGATCTCGGCATTCACACGCTCATCAAGGGGACGGGGGATGGCAGGGAGGTCCGCGATCTTCACGACAGTCTCTCCATCTTTCAGGTTGTCGACGAGGATATAGAGGTCCCCGGTTTTTACCGTATAGTGCAGGTCATAGGAGGGAGTTTCCACGGAAAGTCTCCTGCTGCACCGGGTACCGTAGATCGCTTCTCCGTTGATCTTCAGCCATTCTCCGAGGCCCTTGAGTTTCTCCTCCTGAATGTCAGGAATCGTTCCGTCGGCCTTCGGTCCGACATTGATCAGAAGATTTCCGTTGTTCGCAACGGTGGAGACAAGGAGGCTGACCAGCTTCTCGACTGAGAGGATATGCTCCTCACTCTCCATAGCATTGTAGCCGAAGGAGAGGCCGAGTCCACGGCACATCTCCCATTTCTCTTCCCTCGATACCTTTCCGAACTGGTACTCAAGGGTGGGGTAGTCCTGCCACAGACCGTTGAAACGGTCATTGACCACACCATCCTCGCACGTGTTATAGAAATGGGCGAGGAGGTGGGCGAGTTCCTGCTTACCGGCCTCCGGCCATCCTATATCGTTCCAGAACATCGATGGTTTATAGGTGTCGATCAGTTCCTTCGCCTGTTTGTAGGAGTAGTCGGCAAATGCATAGGTGGGGGAGTAGTTGAGCTTCACATCGTCATCGATATAGATCGGAGTATCCTCCCACTGCCAGTCCAGGAGACCTGAGAAGTAGAGACCCATCTTCATATCCTTGCTCACCACCGCATCACTCAGCTCTTTCACAAGGTCCCTCTTCGGACCCCTCTTCACGCTGTGAAAGTCGGTGTACTTAGAGGGGAAGAGGCAGAAGCCGTCATGGTGTTTAGTCACCATCACCACGTAGCGTGCTCCCGCTTCACTGAACAGCTCTGCCCACTTTTCAGCATGGAAATTCTCTGCCTTCCAGAGGTCGGCAAAATCTTCGTAGGCGAAATCCTCACCGTACGTTTCCTTATGGTATTCCCAGGTAGGGCCGCTTCCCATCTTCAGGGAGTTGCGGTACCACTCGGCATAGGGGTTGTTACAGAACCACTCCTCGTTGTTCACGACCCCGAGCTCTACAGTGGGGGTGGCGAAGGCGGGAACGGAGTAGAGTCCCCAGTGGATGAACATACCGAGCTTGCAGTCCTGATACCACTCGGGTATCGTATGGGTCCTGACCGATTCCCAGGTGGGTAAGAATTTTCTATGCATAACAATGTCTCCTTGCGGTGTTAGGAACGGTAGGGTTCAACCGCTCTCTCTACCTTCTCCAGTGTCTTCATGTCATAGCAGTTCACCATGACGTAGGTACCATCCGGTCCGATCGCATCGAGAAGCGGTACGATCTCTTCCGGTTCGACTTCCACAACCTGTACGCACTTTCCTGCATCCTTGATCTTCTTATACATGTCGAACCAGTGGGGATCTCCACCGCCGGGGACGTTGGGTCCGGGGGTGAACTCAACAGCGTCGAGTGAATCGATCTCAAGGATCGGATCAACTGTCTTCACTGCCATAGGTCCGTCCACATGGTAGATACTGTAATCCTGGAAATCGCACTGCCGTCTGAGGTAGGGGATGACGAACTCTTCGTACATATCACCACTGATCATAGCCGCAGTGTCGCACTGGGCGAGGCAGATGGTTCCCGGTGCCCAGACCATGAAATAGCCCATGACCGAGCTGCCGTCCTCGTACTTTACGATATCGTAGAGTTTAGAGTAGGCGGCTTCGAAGGCGGTCTCGATTTCATCGAGTTTCGCATGTACCCACTCTGGAGAGAGGATCAGATCCATCATAAGATCCTGTGTCCCCCTGATCTCAGCGAGTGCATCGAGGTTGGGACAGATGGCAGGGAGACCGGTGAAGTACCTATCCTGAGCTGTTGCCTTCACTGCCTTCGCTGAATCGGAAATGATCTTCCACCATTCAGCGTTCTCATCGAAGGTGAGGACCCTGTCGTTCTCAGGGGAGAAATCGGGATCATGGGTGTACCAGATATTCTCAGGTCCGAAGGAGGGAGTTGCACCGAGCATGGGGGCAAGGGAGACGGTCCCGATATCGGGAAAGGCTATGGGTAGCATATCAAGGGGAGTGGCTAGGCAGGCCTGCTTGTAGTGCTCTGATGCCGCGATCCAGGCCGGATCGCGGTACTTCTGGTCCAGCGATTCGGGTGTTCCCGGGTTCACTGCTTCCCTGAGGGGAGTATCGAGCGGGATACCGCTTCCCCAGTTCGCCACGATCAGTCCTTCTCTATTCCACCACCTGCGATACCGTTCGCGGATGGCTGTCCAGTCTTCTTTCCATGTTCCGTACATCAGATTAGCTCCTCCAGTCTATGTTCTTTCAATATCTCTTCGATCTTCACCGGCCTTCCGCTCTGAATTGACCGGTCAACTGCCATAAGGCAGGCAACGGTGATCAGTCCTTCCTGAGCGTTCGGATAGGGTGTTTCTCCCTTCTGCAGGCACCGGGCGAAGTATTCGATGTAGTTCTGGTACTCTCCTGCATGGTGACTTGTTCCACCGAAGCGGAAATAGTACTCCTCTTCAGGGAAACGATAGACGGCAGGCGATTCTCCTTCGATATGCTCTGCATAACGAAGTTCATGGTAATCAGCCTGGGACGAACCTTTCGAACCTCTCAGGATGCAGGTCATCCCGCTGTCACGTTCCTCGGGAGGGAGGGGGCAGAGATAGGTCCCCGAAATCCTCGCGATTCTTCCATCCTTCGCACGTACAATCACCTGTATGATATCGGGATTCTTCAGGTTGCAGTCCCTTCCGTTTGCACTTATGTCCCCGTAGGCCATCACTTCCTCTATCTCGGGCAGGTACCAGCGGATCAGGTCGAGAGGATGGCTGAGCCCTCCGAACAGCCATTTAAAGGCCTTGGAGGCTGTCCACGGTTTTTCCATGAACCACCGGTGGTCCGCATTGTATGCCGCTTCGACCGTAGCAAGTACTCCAAGCTTTCCCTGCTCGAAAGCCTTTCTCTGATGGATCATCGGAGAGAAGAAGCGGGTGGACTGACCGACAAATACCTTGAGATCCTTCTCTTTCGTGAGGTCAAGGATCGCTCTACCTTCGGTCAGATCCATCATGAGCGGTTTTGTGCAGATGACATGCTTTCCCGCCCTGAGGGCTGCTTCGATGTGAGCTGCATGGAGATGATCCGGCGTATAGACGCCGATCACATCGATCGAAGGATCTGAGAGCATCTGTTCATAGCTGCTTGTCCACGAAGATAGGGTAAATTTCTCCGCCATCTCCCGGCACAATGCCTCATTCAGGTCGCAGATCATCGCAACCTCCCAAAGGTCACTGTTCGTCGCTGCAGAAATAATGGATCTGCCTTCTCCGAGGCCGAGTACACCCAGTCGCAGTTTCTTCATGCTGCCTCCTTACAGATCAATATAGGTACCGAGGAAGGTCTCACGGTACCCTGTATATCCTTCATCAAACGATATGATTTTCGCTTCTTTAGTCATTTCATCAGTGCAGGCAACAGCTTCGGGGTAGAAAGGCACCTGTGCATCTTTTCTTACATACAGCGGGATGCGTGAAAGAGGCATCTGAACTCCCTTCAGCCATCTCTCTCCCTCATATACTTCACCACTCCAGAAATCGACCCACTCACCTTCTGGAAGATAGACGTTCCGTTTCGACTCTGAATTCATCACCGGAGCGACAAGGAGGTCATGACCGAGAAGATACTGATCCTGTATCATCCAGCAGACCGGGTCGGAGGGGTAGTGGAGGAGCAGAGCTCTGAGCATCGGGTAGCCGCTGTCCCGTGATGCCTGCGATTCTTTGACGAGGTAAGGAATCAGGGCATAGCGGAAGCGAAGCCACTGCCTCACCGTATCAGCCACTGTAGGGTATTCCCACGGTTCACGGGCGCAGGTCCCGTGATAGCGGAGGTGGGAGGAGAGGACGCCGAATTGCGTCCATCTGAGGTAGAGTTCTTCTGAAGGGAAGGAGTTCATGAAGTCGGGGACTCCATGAAAACCCGGTACATCATGGCTCCAGTAGGCGAAGCCTGAGAGGCCGAGCTGTAAGCCTCCGATCAGGGAGCCGGCCATACCGTCCCAGGAAGCGGCGGCATCCCCGCCCCAGTGCAGGGGATAGCGCTGGCTTCCCGCCCAGGAGGAGCGGGCCCATATGATTCCTTCCCCGTGATAATCCTCTGTCGCCTCGAAGGCCGCCTTCTGATAGAGGAGGGCATAGAGGTTATGAAGGAGGCGGGGTGGCATACCGTAGTAATCGGCATACCCGATATTCTCACCGAAGTCGGTCTTGATGACCGAAGCCCCGGTCTCAAAGAGACTTTTCAGCATTCCCTTGTACCACGTGACAGCCTCGGGATTGGTGAAATCTATCTGCCCGCCGTAATCCTGACCCGAGAAGTCTGAAGCGCTCTGAACGCTCTCGATCGCCGGAGCAAGGTATCTTTTCTCTCTTGCAAGCTCGAGAAGACGGTTTCCTTCCCCGATATTCGGTGTCTGCCACAGCGACACTCTATATCCCATGGAACGCATACGCTCCATGAATTCAGGTGGGTCGGGGAAACGTTCCTCACTGAACGTCCACTCGCATACCCAGTCCTTAGCAAACCAGCCCGTGTCGATATGAATCACATCGCAGGGGTAGTGCTCTTCTCTCATCCGGTTGAAAATGCCGGTGATCTCCTCATCGGAGAAGTAGGTCATCCTGCTCATCCAGGTCCCGTAGGACCAGGAGGGAAGAGTACCGGGGAACCCGGTGATCTGACGGTATCGGTGAAGAATCCTTTCGGGTGTTCGGCCCCCTATGATGAACAGATCCAGGTTATCATCCTCGATAAGTCCCTGAACCGAGCGTGTGGAGATATCGGCAAAAGAGAGCCTGATATGAGCAGAAGAGTGAATGAACAGCCCGTACCCTGCACTTGAGAGATAGAATGGAATATTCTTGTACGCTCTGCGGTTGTTCACCCCCAGTGCATCGGTATTCTCAAGAGTGACCGTCTGACCTCGAAGATCAAAGGAATGGAACCTTTCCCCGGTACCCAGGAAGTGTTCGTCCACCGATGCATGGAAGGAGAAGAGCCACTCCTTCTCCGCCCGTCCTTCCACATGGCGCTTTACGTACCCGAGGGGGACTGACTCTATCTTTGTCGGTACAAACTGATCCCATGTCGATAACGTCACCCAGGTGTTACCCTCATCGGGTAAAAACGACCCC
Organism: Sphaerochaetaceae bacterium; assembly: GCA_963677695.2. Lineage (GTDB taxonomy): Bacteria > Spirochaetota > Spirochaetia > Sphaerochaetales > Sphaerochaetaceae > SABI01. The sequence continues at coordinate 2,230,544 of CAXXUJ010000001.1, forward strand.
GAAATACGGGGGAAGGGAGCGACAATCTGATCACTCCAGAACCTGATCGGTACTTCACTCAGGTTGAACCGTACCCTCTCCTTTCCCTCTTCATCGGTAATGAGGAAGGAAGAACCTTCCTTGATTACATGAAGAGGGATTTGCTTCATATCTTCGTGAAGGGAAATCATGGGACATCCCTCTAAAGGTGTCCCTCCTGTGGTGAGCCTGAGCACGCCATCAGAGTAGGCGGAAAGCTGCAGGGTAAGGAGCTCCTCCTCAGGAGGGGAGAGAACTGCAATCCCTGTTTCCCACGAAAGTCGGATGAACCGAAGGGAGAGAGAAATCGCCCCATCTGATGCTTCTTCAGCTGACACCACGCTCTGTGCCATCCAGAGTTCACTTTGGGGGAATTCTTCAAGGTCTATCATATCGTAGGAAAAATCGTTCTTCTGTTTCACCTTTCTCTCCTTCCCTGATGAAAAGAATCGGACAAGAGCAAGGGCAGGCAGAAACGTCTGATTGTGTAACTCACTGTCGGCTCATCAGAGGGGACTCAATTCGTATTGAGGTCTAGAAAAAGTATAAAACGGATTCACTGTCAGTAAATGGACAGAACAGTTCAGTATTTGCACTTTTCCTTGAGGATATACAAGGGGAGTACTCTATGAGTATTGATTATTGAATAAATTTATATCTAAAAGCCTTGTATTTTAACGGGTTTTAGAATTAGAATATACAAAAAAAGGCAGTGATAATAACACACCATAATGAGTCCGATGCCTGAGATATATGAAAGGAGCAACCATGAAAAAAATCGCAATCACCTCACTTTTCCTTTTTCTTTGTCTGACCCTGTCTGCTGCGGGGAGTTCTCTGACTTCTATCGGTATCGGAGGCGCAAGCATCAGCTACGGGGAAGAGTTCGATGAAATTGTTGATTCTGCAGAAGCGTATGGAATCGATAGGACCACACTTTTTATCGATCTGTTACTTGGATATTCTCCCGTCCAGAATTCATATGTAACCGTGGGCGTGAATGGTGTCGGTGACCGATTTATGAGCTCGTATTCAAGCGAATCCATGCAGCTCAATTCATACCTCTATTACGTGGGTTACCGTACATATCCGAACACGACTGGAATGTATTGGGAGATTGATGGAGGCGGGGCTAAGATGATGATCGTTCAAAACGAGGATTTCGGTGATGCCGTAGCGTCTGACTGGGGTACAGGTATCTGTCTTAAAGCTGGATATGATTTCTCCAAAGATAATGACGGGTTCTCACTCAGTGTCGGAGTCGCCGCGAATGCAAGCCTGATCGAAGATGAGACTATCACCTCGGGTGCGGTCTATGCATCACTTAACTGGAAATAGAAGCTCCCTTCACCCTCAGAGAGTGAAGACCAAAACATCTATCAGAGCGATTTTCTGACTTCTGAAATATCGTTATACATAAAGAAGGGCTGCCGCGTATGATGTTCCGCGGCAGCCCAAGAATGTCCGTATGAAAAGCTTAGTTGAATCTTATTTTACCCGTGAGACCTATGAGACTGTAATCCCTGACGGCTTCCACTATTTCCGTTTTACTCGAGTGCACGAGAGTGTCGAAGAATTCGGGAACGTCCTCGACAAGGAAGTTTGACTCAAGACCGAAGGAGAACCAGTCAAGGGCGACGAAATCGACACCGAAGCGTACATTGTAGGCTATCTGGTTGATATCGAGATCGTGACGGCTTTCGCTGCTTCTGTAGGTCGGTCCGATGCCGATATAGGGTTCGAGGGGATCGAGAGGGAGTCGGGCGACCACATCAAGGATGTAGACCATCTCCTTCGAATCATCGAGTTCATTCTCTCCGATCATGATCGAGTCTGCCGAGAGACCGAAGTTGTCATCAAAGAAATACTCGAGCCGCAATCCGGGAATGTACTCACTCACGTTTCCCGATTCAAGATCATAGAAATCATAGTAGTTGACCGCTCCGATTGCGAGCGTACTCGCAGCTGAGAGGGTACCCAGAGTCATCAGTGCGATACATACTGCAAGAACCATAGTTTTTTTCTTCATAGCTCACTCCTTAGTTTATTGTTGTGTGTTACCTGTAATCTGAGTTTCAGCATAGATGAGAAATATGGCACAATTTTGTCACGTGAATATTTTTTGCTGCCTGAGGAAGCTGTTATATCAGAAGAGATAGGAGAGCAGGAAGTGATGAGTCTCTTATGCCTCTGTTTTTTGTGCAGCCGGGAATGCTATGGTGAAACAGTTTCCTTTCCCTTCACCACTTTCGAGGCTGACCGAGCCGCCATGCAGCTGGGCGATCCTGCTGACGATGGAGAGGCCGAGACCGCTTCCGGGTGTTGTTCGGCTTCTTGAGGTATCGCCTCGGTAAAAGCGTTCGAATATCTTTTCGTGCAGATCAGAAGGGATCGGCTTTCCGTCATCACATACCTGAATCAGGCAGCTGTCGTTTTCCAAACTACCTTTGAGCACTATGGATGTCCCTCTTCGGTTGTACCTCACTGCGTTCTGGATAAGGTTGCCGACAGCTCTGCCCATTCGAACCTCATCAATCAGGATCTCTTGAGTCCCTGTTTCGGGAAGAATAGAGGAAAGGGAGAAGCCTCCTTCCTTTGCATAGGAGAGCCAGTGACGTTCGATTCCCAGCAGAAATCTCTTCAGTTCTGTAGGCTTTTTTTGAAGAATGATCTCTCCGCTGTCCACATCGGCTATGTAATCAAGGTCGTACACTAGCGTGGAAATGGAATCGATATCGTCGATAATCTCTGAACTCGCTTCATCCACCGTACTGATACCGTCCCTGAGAGCTCTCGCTTCAAGTCGAATCGCATGAAGAGGTCCGTTCAAATCATGGGCAAGGTCTGCTATCATCTGCTTGCGCAGTTCCTTCTGTTTTTCCAGTTCACGGGTCATGGTGTTGAACGATTCACCCAGGCTTGCGGTCTCTGAGCTTCCTGAAGGTGTTATCTCCTTTTTCTGACCGGAAGCCACCGAAGAAATGGCGTCCTGAAGCTCCGAAAGGGGTTTCGTAATGAGTCTGGAAAGAAAGACAAGAAGCAGGATCGCTATCACAGCGGTGACAGCTTCCCGTATCAGGAGAGTGGTGAGAAGGGAAACAAGGTATGTCCTGCTCTCTTCATCGATGTACTCTGCTGCGATATAGAGGGTCACTGTACCGACAGTTTGACTGGAATCGAGATCTTTGATCTCTGAGCGCTCTCCCTGCAGCAGCGGGGCATCACCTACCGAGGTGAGGGTCTCGAAACTGTTGAGAAGCATCTTCCCTTCAAGGTCATGCACCACCAGCCTGATATGGGCACTCTGCTGATCTCCGAGGTAGTTGAGAGATATCATCTGGCCAAGTTCTTCATCGAGTCCTTCCCACCCTTTATCTCTCGTGTACACGGCACTGAGGTAGTCAGCGATCAGTTCGCTTCTGAAGCTTGTAAGGAGTTTCGGAAGCTCACGGGTGTACTGAATGTAATCAAGGGTGAAGCCGAGGGCTGATGTGAACAGGACGATCAGGAGGAAGACTGCAACGATGTAGAGGTACATAGGTGCTCGTTTTACTCGCATACCAGTCGATATCCTCCACCGTACACTGTATGAATCGGAGTAAACCCTTCTGTGTGTATGATTTTCCTCAGTCTCCGTATGTGGCTGTCTACAGCCCGGTCATACCCTTCAAATGTTCCGGTGAATGACTGTTCGATAATCTGTTCTCTGGTGAGAACGACTCCGGGCTGACGAAGGAAGGTCCAGAGGATAAGAAACTGGGCCTGAGTCACTGCCAGTTCGGTACCATTCAGATAGACTTTGGAAGAGTCTCTCTCTGCGCGCAGCTCTCCGCAGCTCAGTATTTCCCTGATCTGGTTTTTTGTGCGTCTGAGCAGCGCTTTCACCCGGGCGACGAGTTCGTCAGGATCGAACGGTTTGACGATATAATCATCTGCACCGCCTTCAAGTCCCTCTAGTCGGTCATCACGGGAACCGAGAGCTGTCACCATGATGACAGGTACATCAGATTCCTTCCTTATCGTTTGTAACAGTTCTCTTCCGTCGATGACAGGGAGGAGGATATCGAGAAGGATAAGGTCGAAGGACTGCTCACGTATCATGATTAGGGCTCTCCCTCCGTCCGGGGCATGGAGAACCCTGAACCCTGCACGTTCCAGGTAGGAGCTTACAAGATGAGCGCTTCGCGCATCATCTTCAACGAGTAGTATTGTGGTCTCACTCATCGGGGTGCCGTTCCTCCCCCCGGTGCGCCTCCACTCGGTTTTGTCCCGCCTGTGGAAGGCTGTGGACTGCTCGTGTGAGAGGAGTCTGATGTCGGCGAAGTGTCGTGGCTCTCGGAATGCATAGGTTCCGGGCTGCCGGTATGAGAAGTATTGGAAGCAGGTGGAGAGGCGGGAGGGGGAGAGTCTGTCGTCGTTGTCTGAGACGGGGCTGACGGGGGATCAGAAGAGGTATTCTGAGTTGACGGAGAGTCTCCACCTGTACTCTGGCTCGAGATGCTTGAGGGAGAATCCTCTTTGCTGTCGGTCATATCGGAAAAAAACGTACGGGCTTCGCTCACGCTGATTTCACCTTCTCCGAGGCGGTAGAGGAGGAGACTGAGAATGCCGTCCTTATCGGTAAAAGGAACTTTGTACTCTTTTCTGAGCTCATCGAGAGCGCTCTGAGCTGCCTGTACCGAGATTTCACCACTGCTCACCTGCTCGCTTACACGGGAAAATGTCTGTGACAGTTCACTCTGATAATCTGATTCCTTCGATCCTCCGCCGAAGATGGCGGCGGTTGAGATGAAAAGAATCAGGAGAAGAGTTGATATTACACGTTTTGTACTCAATTCAGGCTACTCCCTTTTCCCTCAGCATTTTCACTGACTGCGCAATTGTACCATGCAGGGAATTCTGTCGCAACACAGCGAAGCAGACTGAATACTCTCCCAGCCTGCTTCTTCTCCATATTGCTCAATGATTCGTTGGTTCTTCAAGCACCATCATCTTCGTCCCGGTCTGCCGCCGTTCTGATTTCCCTGAGGGGGAGGGGGTATCTGACTCACACTATTCGTATGCTGGACAGTGTGTGAATAGGTATTGGTGTGACTGTACCCACTTCCTTCGGTCGAGGTCTGCTGATACGTGGTGGTAAGCTGGACACTCGCTGGAGTCAAAATTGTTGTGAGTGTTGCATCGCTGGTCTCTGTGGTATCAGTCGTATCAGATGAAGAGACTGAGAAGGTTTCTGAGATTTCCAATACTGTATCGGTGAGAACCGTGTCACTGCTCTCTGTTTCAGCTATCGCTGCCTGTATCTCTTCAGTTTCAGTCTCGGCTATGCCTCCGGCGAAAGCTGCGGTTCCTGCCAGTACTACCATCATCATACCCATCGTCACGATTCGTTTCATGCTCATGTTGTCCTCCTGAAGGGGTGCTCCCCGTTATCTGAGTAACAGTATACGGATGAAATGTGACTCAATTTTGTCAGAGAAGAATAATTGGCGTTTCTGACGGATGTATGGGAACTCTATCCGTTGATAAGGGTGTTCATGAGCCTGCTTGACTGACCGACCAGATAAAAAGGGAGAGATACCAACGTGTACGAATACGTTGAAGGAGCGGGCGATACAATCTCTTCCACAACAGGGGTATGGGTTGAAAAACGGAGAGCGGTTGAGAGCTGTTTCTGCTCCATGAACAGGTGAAGTGACCTTAGCGTTCCTGTTTTTCCTGCTTTCACCTCAACCGGCATCACCTGATTGCTGAGCTGCATGACGTAATCGAGTTCCGCATTCGATTGTGCCTTCTCTCTTGACCAGCAGTAGAGTTCAGGTTGTTTGTACCCCGGTTGGCTGTACAGCAGGTGCTGACCTATGTACTGTTCAGCCAGAGCCCCCGAATTCGAGAAGAACAGGTTTTCTGTCGTTGCCATTTCTCCTATCGATAACCCGGATAAGGCAAGGAAGAGACCAACATCAAGAAAGAGTCCTTTGGAGTAATTTGTTTTAATCTCCGCTTTCAGCGGGAGTGCATTGGATCCCGAATGTGCTACCCGATAGAATATTCGTGCGGAAACAAAAAGATTGAGAATCCTGTCACTTATTGTACTCCGTTTAGCAGGAAGAAGGTCAACATACCTGATCTTCTTCCCTACAGTCGTTCCAAGCCGGTCGAAGACTGTCTGAAGAAGAGAGAGCTCGAACTTCCCCATGTACTTTGCAAAATCATCACGATATGTATTGAGAATAGAGTATTTTACCTTATCTGCTTCAAGCAGAGATCCTGTTGTCCTGTACATTTCAACGACTTCGGGCATGCCCCCCAGCAACATATATGTTCTCACAAGCTCGAGTGCTCTGTTATGTATTGCTTCAGGTATATGATCGGTAAGTGTGAAATTTTCAAGATAGGTGAGCATGTGCTTCTCGTCCATGCCCTCGAGAAACTCTTCAAAGGTAAGCGGACCCATAAACAGGTATTCTATACGGCCGACGGGGACGGAGAACGGAGTATCTTCAAGAGCGAATTCAAGAAGTGATCCGGCAGCTATCACTGCAAGCTGAGGCATTTTCTCGTAAAAATACCGTAAGGAGGCAATCACCTCGACCTGAGCTTGAATTTCATCAAGAAACAGAAGCGAGTGAGCAATATCTATCCTGACATTTCTGATGGTTTCCAGAGTGCTTATGATCTTCTGTGGATCATTTGAAGAGAACAGTTGTTTCAGCGAGGTATCTTCCTCGAAGTTTATCTCGATCAGCTTCAGCCCTTTCTCTTCACAGAAATTTCTGATGAGAGTGGACTTCCCTACCTGTCTGGCTCCGCGGATCACGAGTGGTTTTCTATGCGGGTGGTCAAACCACCTGAGAAGGTCTGCTTCCTGTTTTCTCTTCATATTCTTATAATATCATGGATTAGGAGAGACGTGAAGTGTAAAAGTGATAAAAATAAGGGTAGTTTCTGCACTCAAAGTGATATTTATAAGGGTATTTTTAGCAGTATGAGTGATATTTATAAGGGTAATTTCTGCACAAAGTTGAACTATTCCAGACAGAAGGCGATCTGTCCGATACTCCTGTACACATGTGAATAGCGTATGAATTCCTGCTCCAGCCTCAGATTTTTCCGTATCCTGTTGAAACGTAGTTCATCGTAGAGATCCAGTTCCTCTTTTGTGAGGTGATGAAGATCGACCTGTGTCGGTTTCGGTTCTTCTCCCCAGGAACTTTCATGGTCACGCAATGTTTTCCAGTCCATGAGAACTGATTCCGTATGAGGAAAGATTGATCTGAACTGATCCAGAATCCTGAAGCCGTGTGTATCCAGGTCCCCCCAGTATATAAGTTTTACTCTCTTCAGCCAGAGGCAATCTCTGAGGGAATCAAAAGAGTACCCTCGTCCGAAGAGGACCATTGATTTCTCAGCGCGTGGAAAGCTGAGGGCGCTGATGTCATTTTCCACTACGAATACATGGCTGACCGGCAGCTCTTCTGTTTCACTGAACAATTGTACGAACTGCTCGGCTGGAATTGAAATATCACTGCAGCCTCTCCATTCAAGGTCGGGGTCGAGGAAACGGAAACGGATGAGTTCCGGTTTCCCTTTGAACCCATAGCGTTCTGCAAACCGTGTTGCAGATGTATTGAGGTCATCTGCTTCAAGGGTGAGATCAAGCCAGGCAGAGAGGACTCCTGTATAGCGTTCTGTGAACTTTGTATCGATCCCCGGAAGGTCTATCTGCCGTAGGTAGAGTCCAGAGGATGGATGTCGGTTCATCCATCTATGGAGGGTCAGTAATTTCTCTAGATCGTCTCCTATTCTGAGAAGTTCGAGAGGGTGAGACGTGCCCCAGGGAACAAGCTGCTGCTCATGCTTCGCAAGAAGGGCAAGAGCCTGTGTGACGGTTTTAAGCTCCCGTGTCTTGCCGAGGTAACGGGCAAGGTCATCTATGGTTTCAAAGAGAAGTGCATGCGGGATGCTGTTCCTTCCGAACGTGCGGTGCTGAATCTCCTTCCATTGCAGGCAGGGTGTGATGCGTTCATCACTCTGGAATTCTGTGATCCAGGATCGGATTGCATCAAAGCCGTCCCCGGGGGGACGGCCAAGAGAGATACGGAGGGGGAATTTTTCATCCTTTCCTTTCAGGTACGTACCCTTTTCCCATCGGCTCAGCAGTGTTTTCCTGATATCCTGCGGTGTTGAGGGCTGTTTCACGCTTCATCCTCCTCGATTGCAGGAGGTCTCTTCTCCTTTTCTTCCCTATATTCTTCGATCGTGAGATTTCTGAGAAGCGAGTTCCTCCCTTCGGGATTATGAACGAATCCGACCGAGAACACGTACGGTTCGATGATGTGTATCTTCTGAAGGGGAGTGACGATCAGGAGCTGAAGATTGAGGCGTTTGAACAGATCGAGACCGTACCGGGCTGATTCATCAGAACCGCGGCCGAAGGCTTCATCAATCACGACGAAACGGAAGGAACGGGACTTCACCTCTCCCCATTCGAGACCGAACTGATACGCCAGGGAAGCTGCCAGAACGGTATAGGCCAGTTTTTCTTTCTGCCCTCCTGACTTCCCTCCGCTGTCGGTGTAGTGTTCATACTCACTTTCATCCTCTCTCCACCGTTCGCTTGCAGCGAAGACGAACCAGGAGCGGACATCGGTCACTTTCGCTGTCCATTTTCTGTCGATATCGGCAAAGCCCTCTCGCCCTTTGAATCGATTTACTAAGTCCTTCACCTGAAGGAATTTCTTTTCTGAATACTGGTCACCGCTTTCTCCGGAGAAGGCCCCCTCTACACACGCCTTGAGTTCGCTTCGGAAATTGCGTATTTCAATATCATTGGTATGCATCGCCTCAAGGTAGATGTATCGGTTTTCGTTGTAATCAATCTCATGGAGTGAGCGGTTGATCATCTCTATCCGTTCCCTGATCTGCTGACTTTCCTTGCTGAGAAGAGCATTGAAGTTCGCAATCTCCCTGATCGTATTCTCATTCAGCAGTACCTTGAACTGCTGTTCAAACCTCGGGAGGTTTTCACGAATCAGGGAATCGAGGAGGGAGCGATACTCGCCTCCCGATTCAACGGTGTCGTCCATCTCTCTGGTTTCACTGGGATAGTCTCTGCGGAAGCTGCCCATGGCAGAGATGATTGAGTCACGAAGACGGTCAAGACGCTTCTTTGCATTATCGATCTCGCTTTGGAGCTTCTCCCTGAATTCCTTTTCAGCCGAGGAACAGGTCTCTAAATAGAGTTTTCTGCCCGGCAGATAGGTTGCAAGGAGGGGACGAATCAGTTCTTCAGCATCCTCAGGCGGGTAGGGAGATTGGCCCAGAAGCGTCCGTTCCGCTTCAAATCTCTTCTGGCAATCTTCGATCCTGCTTCTGATCCCACCGAGCGCCGAATGGTAATCTGCAATTTCCTGTTCCGCTTTTTTCAGCGCTTCTGATATCTCCTGCAGTTTTGACTGGAGGGTCTTCAGGATATCACAGCGGCTTTCGAGAAGAACGATCTCCTCCTTCATCGTCTCAATCCTCTGTGCAGCAGGCTGCCAGTTGATTTCATCGAATATCTCATACCCCTGAAGCTTTTTCAGGTTGTCGAGGATGGTTTCATAGGAAGAGCGTTCTTTCTGGACTTCTGCAATCCTGTCAGCAGTCTCATGCAGCATCAAGGCTTTTGCCTCTCTCTGTTTCTCAAGTACAGAGATCTTGGCTGCATTGGTCCAGCCGAGAACGTAACGGGAGCGGTCATCAATGGAGAATCGGTCATCCTTCTCGTGCTGGATGGCACTTCCCTTGACCTGCCCGTGCCGGGTCAGTCCCCGTCTCACCCGTCGAAAGTCACTCATGGTGTCGCAGCAGATCATGTCGGAAAACCTGTTTCTCACCTGTTCCTTCAGCCAGGGGGTGAACTCGCTCTCTTCTTTGAATTCCAGTCTATGATAGAGGGAAGCTGGGTCGAGTGTATCCGTTCTTCTCAATTCGCTTCTTGTCATCCGGTAATAGACCAGGCGACCTCTGAGCCTGGTATCATCAACCCAGGAGGAAAGCTTTGCATAGTGTTCGTCAGGAACAAGGAGGGATAAGGCGAAGGAGCGCATCACCCGTTCGATGGAACCTTCCCATTCACTGTATTCAGGATCCACCGAAATGAGTTCTCCCGCAAAGGGAAGGTCAGCTTCAGTAAGGGAGAGTGCTTTGCACAGGTTTTTTCGTATCTCGATCTGTCTTGTGTCGATATTGCTTTTACGGCTTTTCAGGGAGAGAAGCTCATCATCAAGGGCTTCATGTTCCTTTCGAATCGTACGGAAAGAGAATTCAAGCTCACTGAGCTGCTGCTCACTCCTGTTCCTCTTCTCTCCCACTTCGGTGATGTTCCTTGCACAACCACTCCGGTTCTCTGTGAACTGATCGATATCTTTGGCAAAAGGTAGGGAGAGGGTGGAAGCGACCTCTTCGTAGATCTCCGCCCTCCTCTTTTTCTCACCCTTTTCTTTCTCACTCCTGGTTATCTCATTTCTCAGCAGTTCGATCCGGTTTCCGCCGTTATCCCGTATTGCCTGCTGTGTAGATTCTCTGTCTTCCCTGAGCTGCTCTATGTTCTGGGAGACGGCATCTCGCTGCTGGATAACTTTCTGCTCGTTATGTTCCTCTCTTGCGATACGTTCAGTGAGGAAACCGCAGGTAAGTGAAGAGAAAAAGGCACTGAGGGAATCTCTCTGCCTGGTGTAGAGTGTTATATCCTTGTCTGTCTTACCGTAACGGTCAAGGTTGCTTACCAGAGGAGTGAGTTTTCCTATTTGAGCTTTGGCTTTGAGAATTGCTTCATGGGAACGGTTCAGGTCTTCGAAGTGGTGAATCAGATTCTCAATCGGCGTTACCGAATCAAAGGGTTCAAGCATGTGTTCCTGCACGAACCCTGTCAGATTGCCCACAGTCTTCAGTGAAACCGTCTGGTGGAACAGTTCCATTGCCTGTTTGTTTCTGAGCCCGAAACGTCTCTGGAAGGCTGCTCCGTACTCGGGGAAAGCATCATATACTTCAACCCGTTCCATCTTCCTGAGTCTTTTCTTCAAGAGCGAGAGATCGCTGCCGAAATCATTGAAATGTTCAGCGATGGAGAGAACCGAATCCGCAACAATGAAGAATCTCTTCGGTTGTCCACTGCTATCTTTCTGGTAAAAGACCTGAGCAAGCGTCACATCCTGAGAGTAGTCGGTATTGATAAAACGCCCAAGAATGACTGAATGGGTGGTGCCTGCCTCTCTGAGGGCTACTGGTTTCGCACTGTAGCCCCCTTCACTCCTTTCAGATTTATAATACCCCATGACGTAGGAGCGGAGTGATCGTTCTTTGAACTCAGCCCCTGCCGCCTTGTTGTATGCAACCTTCTGAGAGGGTACGAGCAGGGTGGTCACAGCATCGACTATTGTCGATTTTCCCGAGCCTATATCACCGGTGAGAAGTCCGTTCCTTCCAAGCAGCGGAATGGTGACTATCCGGTTATGGAAGGTTCCCCAGTTATAGATTTCAATGGTATGGCAGCGGAATCCTGCCGTGGTATCATCATCGGCGAATTCGAAGAAGGTGTCATTCATCGTCGCTCTCCTCATCCTCTGATTCTTCCAGATTGAGGTATTCACTCAGTTTTCTGTCGAAATCACTGAGCCACTGGGCATCGACGAAGGCTTTCAGGATTCTTTTTACTTCAATTTTCCCTTTCTTCGTATCGAGGAAGCGGATGAATCCAAGATCCTGAATCTTTTTCAGATGAGCATCAAGCCGGTTCTGTACCTTTACTTCATTGCTCGAGGAGGGAAAGAATGCACTGATCATATCGCGAAGTTCGCTCACCTCAAGTATGAGACGGGCTTCCGAAGATGCTGCCTCATGTTCGGCGAGTTTTCGTCTGAGAAGGGCGAGGATAAGCGAAACGGGGTAGGAGAGCCTTCTGCGAGCAATAAGGCGCGGGAGCTCTTGTTCTCCCTCTTCACTCTCCTTAGTCCTGAGATATGCGAAACCGTCACTTTCATAGATTTCCACTTCGAGACCGAGTACCCTCAGGTAATCCCTGAGCGGTCCTTCAAACCTTTCAAGCGCATCCCAGAGCGAGGGCTTTTCTTCTCTATAGAGGATCCCTTTCATCAGGTGAATGACAACCGGGGAAATATTCTGTGTCTCACTCGTTTCCATGAGAACTCCTTTTACTGTAAATAACGCGCGGGAGACCGGCTCTCCGTATCTTTCCCCCTTTATTCTTCCACGTCACATGATCGTGTACACTCTCTTCAACACTTGCATGAGGCGATTCTTCGGCGATGAGAAGGTAGGTGAGCAGTTCTGCAAGACCGTGTTCAAGAGGGTAGATCTCTACAAGCTCTCTGAGTGTTATCTGAGTACACCCGGTGAGAGCTTCCCTGATATTCCGTTCGAGCCTATCCCTGTCGATAGCGACAAGTTCGAAGAGTTTGCGTGTATCTATTACTTCTTCCTCATCTGTATCGATGAGGGATATCAGTTCGGTTTTCGTTCCCGGGATATGGAGGAGCTGCTCCATAGGCAGGTTCGCCCGTACCTTCATGTCATCCATATGCATCGATAGATCTGCTGGAGTCCTATCTCGGAGGGTGACCGCACTCTTTTCGATGGAATCAAGAATTTCAATGATCCTACGGTTTTCCCAGAACACACGATCATCAAGATAGCGTCTCAGCTGCCTTGAGAGGCGGCGGATTGTTCCCTGTGTCTGGCCTCCAGCCTCCATCCAGTCGAAATGGATTCTTTTCAGCCTCAGATCATCGCGAAGCTCTCCGAGTTCCTCCAGCTGATAAATCCTGTCAAGCTGTCTAGAGAACCCTTCCTGAGAGTCGGGTGACATGATGAAATCCCAGAACGCATGAAAGCTTCGCCCTTCATCAGAATTCTCAATCGCATCGTGCCCATGGAAGAATTCTTCCAGCAGATCCCCTTTCTCTCCTTCCCATGTTGCGATATCCTCGCGTATGTCCCTGTCCAGGGTCCTGAAGTGGGTGTCAACGGCTCTGAAGTCTCCCAGGAGTTCTCGTGCGGTACGCCTGAACTGAAGGAATCTCTCCCTGATCTGCCGTTCATCCATGACCGGGACATCACCCCCTGCGATCCTGCTGATCTGCCTGTCGATCATTTTCTTCTGCTCTTCAAGTTCAGCGATTCTCACTTCACTGTTTTTCTCAACACCCTGGACAATCTGCCGCAGGAGGTCGAAGCAGGTGTTGAGCCGACTCTCGGTTCCGATGAACTGGTGAGCGAACAGACCATCCATCCATTGGAGAACCCGCTCACTTGACGGGGTAAGGTCGTAGTGGGGGATATCGGAACCGTCAGGATAGAATTTGCGAAGCCAGTCCTTCCCGGGAGCACACCAGTCTTCAAGATATTCACCAGCGCTTCGGGGAAACGGATCATCATCTCTGCCTTCCCTGAGCATGAACAGATAATCTTCAAGCTTCATGATCATCTCGTCTTCATCGAGCTGACGAATGTTCTCTTCCCTGAATATCCGGTCGAAAAAACTTATGATAAGAGGAGCGTTGTCAGCGGTCATGAGACGCCACGAAGGATGATTCCTTCTTCTGTTACTCAGTGCATCAAAGTCAAAGGGCATAACCTAACGTACCATCAGAGGTGGGCGTACACAATAGGTCTTCAATTAAAAAATCGGGATGAATGGAACAAGAGTGAAATGCTATCCAATCAAGCGTTCACAGCCGGCTGGAAGAGGACTGTGACTGACCTGGTTTTCATCTGAAAGGGGTATAGTATAAGAGAGAAGATAGGTAGGAAGAAAAAAATGAAAAAATTCTCAAACATTGACGTTCGTCAATGCCGCTTTTCTCCCACCTCCTTATATTGACGGTATAAGGAGTCAGCTATGATACATAGATTACATACAAGAAATGCAGCCGTCCTGGTGGGAATCTCCCTTCTCGTGATGGCTCTCGCTGCAGGAATCGCCTACGGAGCGATTCATTCATCTCTCATTGATGTGAGTGATCCTACTCAGACGCTGCAGGCGCTCACCGCTCAGAAAGGACTATTCACAGTGGAAATTCTCCTGTGGGTGATCATCATTGTCACAGACCTGCTTGTCACCTGGGGAGTATGGAGTTACTTCACCGAAAAAACTCCTCGCCTCGCTGCTGTCACAGCGATAGCGAGAGGGATCTATACTTTCATACTTATCGCTGCAGTCATGAATCTGGTTTTCGCCTCCACACAGATTGGCAGGGGTGATGCGGCAGCTCTCGTTCAGAATATTCTCATGTTCGAAAAGCTCTGGTCACTGGGACTGATCGTCTTTGGAATTCACCTTGTCACTCTCGCTTCAGCGAGCTGTACGAATGAACCGAAGGTATTCGGCGTTCTCCTCTTCATTGCGGGTATTTCCTATGTGCTCGTACATACCATGTTGAAGTTCGCTCCGTCCCTGAGCGAATTCAATACCGCTCTCGAATCAGTTCTCAGTGCTCCTATGGCCGTGGGGGAATTAGCTTTCGGTCTCTGGTTGCTGATCAGGGGAGGGAAGAGGAGGAAGAAAGCCGTTTCTTGATTCTGCTGAGGGACTCAGGAGAGATGCCGAGAAAGCTTGCGTTCTGGTGCTGGGGAACCCTCTTGAAGAGGTCGGGACGGGTGTTCAGAAGGTGCTGGTAGCGCTCCTCGGGAGAGGAGGATACAAAGGAAGCAAAGGTGTTCTGTGAGGTTGAGAGTGCTTTCTGGAGCATGTCACGGATCAGGTTCTGTAGGGCAGGGAAGCGGCTCAGTACGTCCGATTCGCTCCTGAGGTCTCCCGCAAGGAGTACCGAATCCTCCTCGCACTTCCAGAAGAAACGGGAGACGGTATCGAGGGATTCAGCATCTAACAATGCTGCGGTCTGGCCTTCACAGTAGAAGGCCACACTCTTTTCATTCCCCTCTTCATCGATGAAATACTGCCTGACGAGGCCTGAGAACACATGGTAGCAGTGGGTGCATACGTTCCCCTGCTGAAGCAGTATGGTTCCCTTTTCGAACTCTTTCACCGGCAGCTGAGAAGCGAGTTCATGCTTCTCTTCAGGTGAGAGGCCCGGGACCTGATTCAATAGATTCTCGATATACTGATTCATCGGCAGCTCCTCCGTTCCTATTCTATCATGGTGAGAAAGGGATGGCCGGGAGAGGTTGTTCCTTCCCGACCGGGATTCAGTTTCCGACCTATATATTCGTCAGGAACTGTACTGTCCGTTCCTGAGAGAGGAGAGAGGGAATCCCTTCAACAAAGGGTTTGTAGTGAGGCATGCTCTTGTGCGCTTCGAAGGCCTCTGCATCCACGTACGTTTCGTACAGGATGACAACGTTCTCCTTGTTCTGCGGTACCAGTACATCAAAACCGAGACATCCCTCTTCATCAGCTACTGATCTCTTCGAATCTTCCATAGCCAGTTCAATGAACGTATCCATCGTTCCCGGTTTCAGAAAAAACTCAGCAATGACAATAAATTTCTTATCCATGACAGTTTCCTTCCCTTCATTCTTGATTGTTTGTTTCTCAATCATAGTGAAATAGAGCGAATACCTTTGTCAAGACAGGTATCGCTCTGGAAAGCCGGAGGTCTGTGGGGAAAGACCTCCGCTGTTTCTGTTATCTCTCTTCTGTATCAGCCAGCTTTTTCACAATACTTCCTTATGGCAGCGGCGGTGGTGAATCTGAGCGTCTCAGGTCCGGGAATGATGAGGGTCGGTGCCTGCATGATCTGATATTTCTCTGAGAGTTCTCTTTGCTCCTCTGCATCGATGATGCGATAGTCCACTCCCGCTTCGGTGAGGAAACGCTTCGCTGTCACGCAGTTCGGGCAGGTTTTGGTGGTGAAGAGGAGAGGAACAGCCTCGTCAGTGATCTCGTACAGTTTTCGTTCCCTGAATTCCTGTGACTTACCGTCATTCCAGTTCCCTACCGGGCGATAGTATCCTGTGATTCTGCTGTATATCTCAGTCTTCTCTTCACAGATCGGGCAGGAATGTACTTCACCGGGGAAGTACCCATGGTCGCTGCATACTGAATAGGTCGGGCTGAGGGTGTAGTAGGGAAGGGTGTAGTTCTCTGCTATCTTCCTTACAAGGGCTGCGGCACTCTGCCAGGAGGGGAGTCGTTCTCCGAGGAAGGCATGGAATACCGTGCCGGAGGTATAGCGGGTCTGCAGTTCATCCTGAATGTCGAGTGCTTCGAAGATATCTTCGGTGAAACTGACAGGAAGGTGTGAGCTGTTGGTGTAATAGGGTGTCTTACCTTCATCTGAAGCTGTCTTGATGAAAGGGAAATCCTCCTTATCATGTTTTGCGAAGCGGTAGGTGGTAGATTCTGCCGGTGTCGCCTCAAGGTTGTAGAGGTCCCCGTACATCTCCTGATACATGCTCAGTCTCTCTCTCATATGGTCAAGAACTTCCTTCGAGAAGGTCTGTCCCTCCTCTGAGGTGAGATCTTTAGATATGAACCGTGCGTTCAGACATGCTTCATTCATGCCCACCAGGCCGATGGTGGAAAAGTGGTTCTTGAAGGTTCCCAGGTAGCGTTTCGTGTAAGGGTAGAGACCTGCATCAAGAAGTTTCGTCACGACCGTGCGCTTCACACTGAGTGAACGTGCGCTGATATCCATCAGGGTATTGAGTCTGGTATAGAAATCCTTCTTATCCTGTGACTGATAGGCAAGGCGCGGCATATTGATGGTCACCACACCGATCGATCCGGTTGATTCGCCGCTTCCAAAGAATCCTCCAGATTTCTTTCTCAGTTCCCTCAGATCAAGTCTCAACCTGCAGCACATGGAGCGTACATCACTCGGCTCCATGTCGCTGTTGATATAGTTGGAGAAATAGGGAGTTCCATACTTTGCCGTCATCTCGAACAGAAGTTTGTTGTTCTCTGTTTCCGACCAGTCGAAATCTTTTGTGATCGAGTAGGTGGGAATCGGGTACTGAAAACCTCTTCCCTCACTGTCTCCTGCGATCATCGTTTCGATGAACGCCTTGTTGATCATCCCCATTTCTTTTGTACAATCACCATAGGTGAAATCCATCTCCTTCCCTCCGACGATCGCCGGCTGTTCAGCCAGATCGGCAGGAACGGTCCAGTCCAGTGTGATATTCGAGAAAGGAGCCTGGGTTCCCCAGCGTGAGGGTGTGTTCACGCCGAAGATGAACGATTCAATGCATTGCTTCGTTTCAGTGTAGGTGAGGTTGTCAGCTCGGACGAAGGGTGCGAGGTAGGTATCAAAGGAAGAGAAGGCCTGAGCCCCTGCCCATTCGTTCTGGAGGATCCCGAGGAAGTTGACCATCTGGTTGCACAGGGAGGAGAGGTGTTTTGCCGGTCCGCTGGTGATCTTGCCGCCCACTCCTCCGAGTCCTTCCTGAATCAGCTGCTTGAGTGACCAGCCGGCACAGTACCCGGTGAGCATGGAAAGGTCATGAAGGTGTATTTCTGAGTTGCGGTGGGCATCGGCGATCTCCTGATCATACACTTCCGAGAGCCAGTAATTGGCTGTGACAGCTCCGCTGTTGGAGAGGATCAGTCCACCTACGCTGTAGGTGACGGTCGAGTTTTCCTTGACTCTCCAGTCATCGAGCTTCAGGTAGCCGTTCACCGTTTCGGTGTAATTCAGGTAGGTTGAGTTGGTGTTTCTTACCTTCTCCCTCTGCTTTCGGTAGAGGATATAGCTCTTCGCCACGTCGGCATACCCTGCCTGCACGAGGACTGCTTCCACACTGTCCTGTATATCTTCTACAGCTATCTTATTCCTTTCGATCTTAGGCTCGTAGTGACTGGTCACTTTGAGAGCGAGAAAATCGATGATGTTCGGGGTATACTGCTTCTTCAAGGCATCGAATGCCTTCGTGATCGCTCCTACGATCTTTGCAATGTCGAACGGGACTACAACACCGTCACGCTTGTTCACCTGGTACATAGATGCTCCTCCATGGTTGTATATTCATCTCCCCTCATCGGGGTATTTCATGCCTATGTGTATCTGTTTCTTCCAAACGAAGGCCTTTCCTTGGAAAGGACTTTCCTTCGAAAGTTCACATCCCTCTCAGCTGCACGTTCTTTACGTAGGGAGAGAGAATCTCTGCGGCTCTCTTCATCTCATCAGGAGAGAGGGGAGTGAGATCTTTCTTTGAGATCAGATTCCCTGAATCCTCGAAGTTCTGAAGAAACAGCGTCTCATCTCCTTCGAACCAATTACCCATCTGCTCTATATTGGTTTCACTGTGATATTCCTTTACCAGTGTCGTTCTGAATTCATAGGGAACATTACTTCTTTTCAGGATGGACATACTGCGCTCTATCACTTCGGTGGGGAAGGAGGGTAGGCCGATAGTGCGTGCATAGGAATCTCTGTCGTTCTTGATATCCATCGCAACATAATCGAGAAGTCCGAAAGAGAGCAGCTGTTCAAGATGTTCGGGGCAGCTTCCATTGGTATCGAGTTTGATAAGAAAGCCTATCTGTCTGATTTTTTGAATGAAAGATATAAGATTTTTCTGGAGAAGCGGTTCTCCTCCGGTAATACATACTCCATCAAGGTGTTTTCTACGCCTGGAAAGGAAGGTGAAGAATTCGGTTTCCGAGAGTTCTTCACTCGTCTCCGTTTGAGTTACTAAAGGTGCGTTGTGGCAGTAGGGGCAGCGGAAATTGCATCCACCGAGAAAAAGGGTACAGGCTGTCTTTCCGGGGAAATCGAGTAAAGTCATCTTCTGCAGTCCCATCATCTTCACCATTGCTTTTCACTCCTAGTCACGGAGATAAGACAGAGAGTACGGAACTATGCAGGGAAATTCCCCCGTATCGTGGGGAAGCACATTCACGTCAATGCCATACACCGTGACAACGTGTCATGCATAGGGAGGTCTTCTGACTCAGGTTCAAAGGTTCTCACAGTCCTTCCCGGGAATTATCTTCCCAGTGGATTCTTCTGTGGACCTCACCATTACAGCGGCGGGACCGTGCGGGATTTTCACCCGGCTTCCCTGTCCTATACACACAAGATATAGTATATATCGTACAACAAGTACGCTATATATAGTATGATTGCATGAACAGGTTGTCAATAGAGATTGTGAAAAATATACAGGTGATGCAAGGAAGTACAGACGAGGAAAGCAGATATGCTCTCTTATTCTGCAGAATCAAAAAAGGTATGATATCCTGAAGTAGTTCATCTGAGATGCCCGAGGCCATTGCTTCTACGAAGAAGTATTCCAGCATCTCAAGGAGGTGATGTGATGGCAACACAGAAGACACTGCCTACAGGCGAATCGGTAACAGCATATATTGAGCAGCTGGAGAACGAGAAGAGGAGGGAAGAAGCCTATACCCTTCTTGATCTCATCGGCAAAGTAACAGGCTATAAGGGAGTGATGTGGGGACCTTCCATCATCGGTTTCGGTGAGTACACCTACACCTATGCCAGCGGTCACTCGGGAACCTCCTTTCTCTTCGGATTCTCTCCCCGCAAGAAGAGCATCAGTCTCTACACGGCAACAGGAGATCAGGGGATCGAAAAACTTCTCTCACGACTGGGAAAGCACAGGATGGGGAAGGCCTGTCTCTATGTCAATCATCTCAATGATATCGATCTTGATGTCCTCAAAGAGATTATTTTACATTCTATGAAGTTCCTGCGTGACAGATATGGGTCCTCAGATAATTGATTATGCAAATGACTTGCATTTTCTATCCCCTGTGATTATATTTCTTACATGAGAACTTACATTCAAATACTCACCATATTCTTCTTCCTGATAATCCTCCTCGCCCTGCCTCTGGCAGCAAGGGGAGCACAGGAAGCAGCGGATGACGGGAAACTCACCGTAGCCGTCTCGATTCTGCCTCACCAGGCAGCTGTAGATGCTATCAGCGGCGGTCTTGCCAACAGCGTCGTACTTGTTGGAGAGGGTCAGTCACCTCATTCCTATGAGCCGACTCCGCGGCAGATGAGTGCACTAGCTGCGGCCGACCTCTGGCTCCTCAGCGGAACCGACTTTGAAACGGCTTTACGCCCGAAAGTGGTTTCTCTCTATCCCGACCTTGCCCTCATCGATGGAACTGAAGGGGTTGCTTTCAGGCATATGGACGCTCACTCACATGAGGGAGAAGAGGATCAGGAGGAAACTCTCGATCTCCATACCTGGCTGGGTAAGGACCCGTACCTCATCTTCATCGACCATGCGGTAGACGCTCTCAGTGAAGCCGATCCTGCCAACCGGGAGACCTACAGGAAAAACGGAGAGGCCTACAAGGCGGAGATAACCAGAGAGTTCAATGAACTGGGGAAGGAGCTTGCTGGAAATGAAGGGCGGACAGTCCTTGTATTCCACCCTTCCTTCGGCTATTTCCTTGATGAGTTCTCCCTGAAGCAGGAAGGCATCGAGACCGGAGGAAAGGAACCCACGGCACGTGTCCTTTCACAGATCATTGATGAGGCAGTCACAGAAGGGGTGAGTACCGTGTTCGTTCAGAAGCAGTTTCCTGTCTCGGCAGCCGAGACGATCGCAAAGGCGATCGGCGGCAGGGTTGTCGGCATAGATCCCCTCTCTTATAATTGGCTAGATAACATCAGGGAGATAGGGACAGCTCTCAAGGAGAGCTTCCAATAGGAGAAATCAAGGTGGCAGAACAGAAACATCAGGTCATTCTGAGATTCGAGGAGGTGAGTTTTTCCTATCCGGGAATTGATGTCCTCACCGATACATCCTTTCATATCCATTCGGGAGAGTTCATCGCACTCGTCGGCCCCAACGGTGCCGGGAAATCGACGATCCTCCGACTGATCCTCGGGCTCGAGACTCCTTCGAACGGCACTATCTCCCTGTTCGATCGCCCGGTGTCGGAGATGAAACACCTCATCGGGTACGTTCCCCAACATGCAAAGTTCGATCCCTCCTTCCCGATCAGTGTATCTGAAACGGTGAGGATGGGAAGGCTCGGTACCTGGCAGTCACGCTATGGAGCATCCGATACTCAGCAGGCGGTACATGCCCTTGAGATGATGGGAATAGCCGACTTGGCGAATAGACCGTTCAAGGCTCTCAGCGGGGGACAGAGGCAAAGGGTCCTTGTCGCCCGCGCCCTTGCAGGAAACCCCTCGATCCTGATCATGGATGAACCCACTGCCAATATGGACGCGCAGAGCGAGAAGAATTTCTATGAAGCTCTTGAGAAGATCAAGGGAGAGGTGACGATTCTCATCGTCACACACGATACTTCGTATGTCTCGGTTCTCACCGACCGGGTCCTCTGTGCCGGTGATAAGGGCTGTGACGGTCATATCACGAAAGTTGTCCAGCACCCCCTCACCATCGAAGAAGAGGGTATCGGTCACACAAAGAGGGCCAAGGTCCTTCATAACAGCGAGGTGAACCACTCGTGTGATGATGAAAAGGGGGGCAGGTGATGACAGGTTTCATTGACGCTCTTTTCAATCCTGCGATGCCGTTCATCAGGAATGCTCTTATTGCAGGACTCCTTTCGAGTATTCTCTTCGGCGTACTCGGGACAGTCATCACGGTACGGCGGATCGGCTCCCTCGCAGGTGCGATCAGTCATGCCGTTCTCGGAGGTATCGGTATTGCAGTACTTCTCTCCTCTAGGAATATCCTATCAATCCCACCCATTGCCGGAGCGCTTGTGTTTGCCGTGCTGTCGGCGCTTATCATTGCATTTGTCGCTCTCAAGGCGAAACAGAGAGAGGATACGGTGATCAATGCCATCTGGGCGATCGGGATGAGCATCGGTGTTGTCAGCATGGCAAAAAGTACGACCTATGCCGACCCGCTCAGCTACCTGTTCGGTAATATTCTATTGATAGGGCAGAGTGACCTTATCCTTCTCGCTATACTCGATGTGTTCATCATCATTCTTGTGTGGAAATTCTACCCGCAGCTCGAAGCGACCAGCTTTGATGAGGAATTCGCCCGGGTCAGAGGCATCAATGCCGATCTTGTCTTCGTCATCATCCTCATCGTCACGGCAGTGGCGATCGTTCTCCTTCAGACCTTTGTCGGAATCGTCATGGTTATCGCCATGCTCACCCTCCCGAGCGGGACTGCCGGGTTCAGCGCCCGCAGTATGCTCAGCATGATGGGTATCTCAACAATATACTCGGCACTCTTCAGTACCACCGGACTGATGGTCGGCTGGTATCTCGATATACCGACCGGAGCAACTGTAGTCCTTGTCAGCGGAGCTGTATTCCTGATTTTCTCCTTTGCAGCATCTAAGAGGAGAAAGCACCGTGACTAAGGCAAGGGAACATATTCTTTCTATCCTTAGATCCTCCGATTTCCCTCTCACCGCACAATCGATCGAAGAGAAAAAGACGATGAAGATGAACAGTGTCACGATCTATCGTACACTTCACTACCTTGAAGCGAATGGTTACCTCGATTCCTTTCCTCTCACCTGCTCACAGCACGGAACAGAGCGGTATTATACTGCGATAGTAAAAGATACAGATGGAACCTGTTATCACCACCACTGGTTTCACTGCATCGAATGCCATTCCTTCATCGACCTCGGCTCCTGCCGGATCGACTCCCTTATAGAAGGGTATGAAAAGGATTTTTCGGTGTCAGTACTTGGTCATTCCCTTTCCCTCACCGGGATATGCGGGACATGCAGGAATACTCAGAAAGAAGAATGGGAACGGAAATAAAGGAAATAGCTTCTGAGGAATTGCCTTTCCCTCTGTTGAGAATATCTCTGGGCTATTTCCCCATTATCGTTTGATACTCAGGAAACTTAATGTTCGACAGGTAACGAGAGCTTCTGCACTTCGTTTTCCAATAAGTCGAATAGCTCATCAATATTGGTTTCGATAACAGAATAGACCTCAGGGTCCAGTTTCTCCGGTGTATATTCCTGTAAGATCCGTAGGGCTTCTTCCTTATTGAAATGCTTTCTGTAGGGTCTGTCTTCGGTAAGTGCGGTGAAGATATCAGAAAAGGCGAGAATGTCCATCTCTCTGCGGAACAGCATGGAACTGATACTCATGGGATAACCGGACTGGTCTCTTTTCTCATGATGAGAACTTGCCCATTGAGCTATATTCTCAAATCCTTCAAGAGCCCCGAGTATCAGAGACGTATAGAGGGCATGAAGTCTCATCTGCTCTTCTTCTGTGTCTGAGAGGGCATCGGGTTTATCAAGTATCTCTGAGGGTATACCTATTTTTCCTATATCATGCAGCAGTCCTGAGATCTCCAGTTCAAAGCAGGTCTTCTCATCAAGTCCCATGAGTTCACCTAATCTCTTTGCTATCACTCCGACTGATTGAGAGTGGGAGAGGGTCCAGGGACTTTTGAAGTCAACGATTCGTGAAAATACCTTAGCAAGATCTCTTACATCCTCCATTCCTAGAGAAACGAACTCGTCACTCAGATTGTTTATCAGGAGTTCATGGAACGAAGATTGGTTGATACTGAGCCAGAAGTTAGATGAGGAAGTCACCTCGATGAATGTCTCTTTCAAGAAAGGGGCAAACACTGTTCCGAACCGTTCCATGATCTTCTCAGTGATCTCAGGAACTTTCGTTCGATCATCTCCGCTGAGAGTATAGAGAACATCAATTCTGTCAGCAAGATGAAGGAAATAACATTCCCTGGGTACATCCTCTTCAGGAATTTTTCCGGAAACTACATCTTCATACTTAATATGGTGATGTCTGATGATTCTGCTGATATGCTTGAAGGGGGCAAAACCCTCTAAAATCGCTGCACCCAGTTTTTCATGGGGTTCGGGAGTCTCTACATCGAGTTCCAGCAGTTTATCCCTCTCATTCACATACATCGCCCCTATGTCATGGAGTGATGCTGCCAGGACAAGACCTCTCAGCTCTTCCACCGGAAGTTTGAAGTGATTTGCCAGGTGGTAGGCGATAATCGCTGTTCTCCGATGATGGTCCTTCAATAGATAATTGTAAAGGTCGATAGATTTTATTAAAGAAACTAATATTTTCTTGACTGAACTTCGCTGCTCCACTTCTCAATCCTCTTTCATTCATAATACCTAAGGAACACTGGGATGTCTATATCGAATGAATGGGAGCAAATTCCCTATTGGTGTCTTGAACTACTGGTGTTTGGAGATGCCCCTATACTTCAATCAGGAAGGAAACAAGGGGACGAACTCCTGGGTGAGGGTATTCACCAGTCCCATGTCAGTTATTTTTACATAAGGAGCAGCTGGGAGAGCCGCCGTTGCGATGCGCATAATCGGATTTTCATATTGTATACCCTGTTTCTTCAGTACCTTTTTTAGAGTGTTCACCCGGGGGATGAATTCATCAGGTTTGAGATCTGTCAGCAGACCGGCGATTGGAAGGGCGACAGCCGTAGCTTTTCCATTCAGTACATACACGATACCACCCTTCATCTTTCTGATCTCCTGAATCGCGATCTTTGCATCCTCAATATCGTTATAGACAATCGTAAGGTTATGAGAGTCATGGCTTACCGTACTGGCTAAAGCTCCCTCCTTCAGATGAAAATTCCCGATGACTCCGACGAAGTGGTTGCTGCTGCCTTCATATCGGTTGATAACTGCGAGATAATTCAGCTCCCTGTTGTTCTCGAGACTCAGATACCCGCCTTCAACCGGCAGCTCCATCATGTTCTCTAAAGTGAAAAGGCTGTGAGGTGATTCATATTCAATGACTCTCGTCCTGACCATTCCCTGCTCAACGGGAGCTTTGATCCTGAGAGATCCGAAGTCGAAACTGTCAATGAAGACGGTGTCCCGTTTCTCGACTTCGTTCTCATATCTCGGATACTCTCGTATCATCCGATTGTTTTTCGCCGTCAGTACTCCTTCGAAGAACACTTCATCGACAGTAACGTGGTTTTTATCACCCACTATGCAATTGAGGTTCGCAACATACCCGGGAGCGATCGCACCTAGATATCTTATATTGAAGTGCTGGGCTGGAATGATAGTCACTGACCGAATCGCCTCAGCAAAGGGGAGACCTGATTCTATCGCACTCTTTACGCACTGATTCAGGTGTCCAGTCTCCCTCAACTGCTCTGATTCGATATCATCAGTACACAGGGTAAGTCTGTCGAAGGTATCGACACCGAGTAATCCACTGATGATAGAGTCGATATTCTTTGCGAAAGAACTGTCTCTGGCATCAGCTGTCATCCCGTAGCGGATCGCCTGTAATGCATTCGTTCCCGAGAAGAATTCATGATTACTCTGAGGTCCTGCACATAGGTATGCTGAGATCTCTCTTGGGTCGTCTCCATAGAAATGCCCCTGGATATATCCCCCGTTTCTCAGTGTGATATCGAGAATATCGACCATCCGGTCAGCATTGTTGATGACCCCGTAGTAATCCATAACTTCAGCGATACCGAGGACATTCTCTTTTTTAAGTATCTCTTCAATCTCAGCACTTCCGAATTCAGCACCAGAACTCTCCAGCCCCGGGGTGCTGGGAACACAGGACGGGGCTAGGATATACTGATTCATACACGTATGCTTGCCCGCTTCGATCATATAATCTACACCATCCATTCCCAGGACATTACCGATCTCATGCGGATCGGTAATGATCGTTGTCGTGCCGCGGGGGATGACCAGTGATGAGAAATTCTGTGGTGTAAGCATACTGCTCTCAACATGCATATGAGAGTCTATGAAACCCGGAACCACCAGTTTATTCTCAGCACTATATCTTTTCTCAGTCTTTCCCTTACCGAAAAACTCTTTCCGTTGTTCGATATATGCTATGTATCCATGTTTTATATAGATCTCTCCAGGGTAGATCTCTTTAGTGAATACATTGAAAATCCTTGCATCGGTAATGATCAGATCACACTCACTCCTGTCCATGGCGCAATCTACGAGATCTTTCCTCTCTTCTTTATTCAGCTGCTTCATCTGTTTCCTTTACACCACGAAGTAGAGGAGGAGCAGGAGAGCGAGAATATAGAGACCGATCTTGGTCTCTTTACCTTTCCCTGATATAAGTCTGATTACCACTTCTGCAACGATTCCTCCGGCAATACCAGCTGCGAAATCACCAAAGAAAATAGTGAATGCAATAGTAACGAAGGGACCGAATGCGGTTTCGAAGGATGAGAAATCGATCTTAACGATGTCACAGATCATGAGATATCCGATATAGATGAGTATTGGTGCTGTTGCCGCCATGGGAATGATTGATACGAAGGGAGCCAGTATGATTGCCAAGAGGAAGAATACCCCGGCGGTCACGGAGGTGAGTCCTGTCCTTCCGCCTGATTCGACTCCGGCTGCAGATTCGACGAATGTTGTGATTACGGTACATCCAAACATAGCTCCGATTGCGGTAAAGCAGGAATCAACAAGGAAGGGTTTCTCGATGCCTGGTAAATTACCATCCTCATCCAGCATGTTGAGTCTCCCTCCCAGTCCGAGCACGGTCCCAAGCGTTGAAAAGAAATCACCGAAGAATGTAGCAAACAACAGCGTGAAGAACATAGGCTTCATGATTTCCGAAAAACTGAACTTGAATACCAGATTATGTACTGTTGAGAAATCAGGCAGTGAAAGGGATATGGAGGTGTTGGTAACTCCGAATGGAATACCCAGCAATGTTACGATAATGACTGAAAAAAGAATTCCTCCTTTTATTTTTTTACGTTCAAAGAATATGATGAGGAACAGCCCGACAAATGAAAGGATAACGGTAGGGGAGGTGAAATCACCCATATGGAGACCGTTACTGAAATCTGCGATTCCTGCATCCATGAAGCCAAGATAAGCAAGGAAGAAACCGATAGCGGCACCTATAGCAATCTTGATATCTTTCGGTATCAGCTCAACTATGTACTTTCGCAACCCGAGTACTGTCATTGCGATGAAGATAATACCGGCAATGAAGGTAACCGTCATCATTGCAGCGAATGAGATCTGATTTGCCTGCAGCATACCGCCCAACAGAAAGTTGATTCCCATACCGGTAGATAATGCGAAGGGGAAATTCGCATAGATACCCATTACGATGGTTGCAACACCCGTGATGAGTGCAGTCAGGATGAAAATCGCTGTACTGGAAACTTCGACTCCATTGATGTCGATGAAGGATGCAGTGGGCCCTATAATCGCAATGGGCTGTAGAAATAATACATAAACCATTGTCAAGAAGAGAGTCAGACCGGCTAATGTTTCTGTTCTTACGTTTGATTTGTGTCCTTTCAAATCAAAGAGTCTTTTTTCTGAATGTATGTTAGTGTCCATGATATCTCCTTGAATGTGAATTCTATTACCTGTAGTAAGTATAGGTTCAATAGGTGAAATAGAAAAAATATAAATACTATTATTATAAATAAATAAGTAGTAATAAATGAAAAATGCGATAGTCGCAACGTGGTTTTTTTAAAAATTCAGTTCTGTGAGGCTTCGTGAATTTTATAAGGGAGGTCATCCATTTCGGTCTTTCACACTTGCACTGACTCCGATCTGATAAGGGTTGGACGGGCATCATGAAATGAAAATATCTGGCAGCGAGTGGTGAATTTGTGAATGGAATTCTTGCACAATAGATAATTATAAGGGAAAATGCGTACATTGAGAGAATCATATGTTGGAAAGGTTATCAATAGGGCAGTTGGCCGCAATATTCAGGATCAATATTCAGACACTCTACTATTACGATAAGATCGGTCTGCTTGTCCCCTCATTCAGAGATTCAACCACCGGTATAAGAAATTATTCCTTCAAACAGGTCCAAAAGCTGTCTACGATCCTGTATCTGAAGAAATGCGGGTTCACTTTAGATGAGATAAAAGAGATCGAGAGTACTCTCACACCTGAAACAACAAGAGAACGTTTTTCCGAAAAATCTGAGAATATCATGAGACAGTGGATTGAGATTGTGAAACTTGATACAGCGCTCCATAAGAAGCTCAATTACGTGAAGGATGAAATTGAAAAGATTTCTGATGAAGAGGGGAAGATTCTATACAGGAAAAAACGTTATTACCTGAAGATCGGACTGGAAGAAACCGCTTACGGAACAGAGGATCTTTATTACTATCCCTGTGTGGTAAAGTATGATTCACAGGGAAAAGTCTTCGGTGCGTTGATAGATAAAAAAGATACGAATATTGCAGATCATGGTCCAGTCATTAAGATCCCGAACGGTCAATACCTCATTGAGTACCATAAAGGGCCTTATTCTACTGTCGCCGAGCATAAGGAAAGAATCATGAACGAACACCCCGAACTGGAGTTCACCGGCGATATGTACAGCTTCGATATTGTGGATCAGATGAATTGTGCGAATACCGAAGATTTTATAACAAGGATGGAATTTCAAATCAGATCCCGTTAATCAAGTTGACCATGTAGGGATGAACTTTAAATTCTGATTCATACAGGTCTGAGGATTTGTCAACACCTTATCTAGCCAGTCAATTGCGGAGCTTTTTGAGGCCCTCTATATACTTCTAGGTTCAAAATCACCAATATTCAGAAATGAAAAAAGCAACTTATCCCTTATTGAGAATAAGTTGCTTTATGGGCGGTATTGGGTTTGAACCAACGACTTCCACCATGTCAAGGTGGCACTCTCCCACTGAGTTAACCGCCCGTTGATTGATTGCTCTGGTACTATACAAAAAATGGGTAAGTGTGTCCAGTACCATTTTTCAATTATGGGTTGTATAATATTACCCATGGGTAATGAGCGATGTCTGATTCGTACATCTATCGGGAATATCCGGGGAAAGATGGAGAAGGGGGTCTATTCCTTCAAGGGAATTCCCTTCGCTCTTCCTTTTACTCTGAATTCTCTTTTCTCTCCACCTGAGGAGGTCTCTTCCTATCCATTCACCATAGAGGCGACTCGGTACGGGGAAATTCCGTTCCAGCGTGCCATGATTGGTCGTGAGACTGGATTTGAATCACTTAACTTGAATATCTGGATTCCTGTCACTGATAAAAAAGATCTTCCTGTCTTTTTTTTCGTGCATGGCGGTTCCTTCTTTCATGGTTCAGGGAGTGAATCTCTTTATAATGGGGCAAATCTCTGCCGAAATGTTGAGATCATTGTAGTGACAATAAATTATAGGGTAGGGGTGTACGGGTTTCTTGATTTCTCTTCTCTTGATCATTCCTTCTCCTCGAATAACGGTGTGAGGGATGTGATATGCGCTTTATCGTGGGTACACAACCATATAGCCTCCTTCTCCGGAGACCCCGACAACATCACTTTGGCAGGGCAGTCTGCCGGAGGAACTCTTGTTTCTTCTATTCTCCCTCTGCCTCAGGTTCAGAAGCTGTTTAAGCGGGCTCTGATCATGAGCGGAGGTCCGACTCAGCTGCAGAGTCAGTCTGAGTGTCTGGAAAAGAGTTCTGAATTTCTTGATTTTGCTGATATCTCGTGTAAGGAAGACCTTCTCGCTCTTGATCCGAAGGAGATGAGGGTTCTTCAGAGAAATTTTATGAAGCACCTTGGGCAGGGTTCGGCAACGTTCAGGATCACCGTAGACGGTGAGTTGATTGAAGATCCTCCTATTATCGCGGCACAGAAGGGAAAGGTGAAGAATATTCCTCTTGTTATCGGGACGACGGAATCTGAGATGGGTTTTCTTGCCATCAAGGCGCTTTCCCGTTTCATTAATGTGGAGAAGATCGTTCAGGAAGGGTTGAATCAGGAGAATCAGGAATATATTGAATCGCTGAAGGAGCTCTATGCCTCTCTCTATGGCGAAAACCGTGTGATTCCCATGCTTTACACGGACCTTATTTTCAAGATTTCAAGTGTCTGGTTTGCTCAGGTTCTGAAGCAATACAATAACGTTCACCTCTACCGTTTCGATTTCGAGACAGTAGCCTTGAAGATGAATGGAATGCATGCGATCCACTCCACCGATCTTCCCTACCTCTTCGGCAATTTTTCTTCTGCAATCGTGCGTCCGATGTTTCTTCTTCAATATGATATGGAGAGTGTCTATACGGTTGCCGGTGAGATCCAGAGGGATCTATTAACGTTCATGAAGGGTGAGGAAGGACGGTGGCCGGAGCTGAAGGATTCACAGCTGACAGCGATGTGCTACAAGGAAGAATCAGCTTTGGAAGAGTTAATTCCTTCTCCCCTTGCTGACCTTTACAGGGAATCCGCCTACTACAGGAGTTCACATGTTTTTTAATGTTTTTTCCGATATGGTGAACCGGTTATCTACTCATTCATGGAATTTCAAGGTATAAAAGATACAGGTATGCATAAGGCTTTGAAATTATCCCTGGTGGTGTTTCCACTCCTTCTCATGCTTTCATGTGCTTCAACGAATGCGCTTGAACAGTATGAGACGGAATATCATAGTTCCTCACAGTTTTTTCTCGATAAAGGGGCAACGTCCGTGTCGACGGGACTCCCTGAGTTCTTCTATGACGGCAGGACCTGGAAAGAAGAGCTGCTGCAGCTGATAGATGATGCGGAAGAATCAATCGTCGTCAGTACCTTCCTCGGTAACGAACACTTTTCTACTGATGAGATATGGCAGGCACTGAAAGGAAAAGCAGACAGCGGTGTAGCCGTCTACATTATCATTGACGCATCATCACAGGTACAGGAAGTTCCCCATTCCGATGAGAGAGTAAAATCGGCCTACTATATGCTTCGCGATATGGGAATGCATGTGGTCGAGTACAATCCTTTCAGTGTGAGTAACGGTTTGTTCATTCCAGCCCTTTTTGACAGGGACCACCGAAAGTATTTTGTATTCGATTCCCGACTTGTCGCCCTTGGCGGTATCAACATCAACCACACGAGTATCTATTACCCTGAAGGTCGGGGACATATCGACCTTATGGGAGTGATGGAATCAACTGAACTGGCAGAGTTCCTGTCAGAGAGTTTCGTCGATACCTATAACCGATATACGCCCTATCCCATAACGATTGATGAGGTGTTCACATCTCACCCTGTGGTGGAAGAAGGGCATGAAGCATGGGTGCTTGACCATTTTTACCAGAATGGATTGATTATCGATGACCTGTTCGATGCCTTTGCCTTCCTCTCAGAAGATGAAGTGTGGATGGTTCAAGGGTACACCTTCCTTACCTCCTCTCTTGGTGACCGAATAAAATATATGACCGACAGAGGGGTGAAGGTGAATGTCATCCTTTCACGTAACGGATCCAAGGACAAGTATAACAAAGCCGCCCTGTACAGCGTACAGCCCCTGCTTGAAGCAGGGGCCACAGTCTACCTCTTTGATTCTCCCGACCAGGCCTTCCTTCACCAGAAGCTGACTATTGCTGACGGTCGCTATGTTTCTTTTGGAAGCGCAAATTATAATTTCAGGAGTGAGACGACCAGTCGTGAACTCAACCTGTTTTATGATGATGAGGAAATTGCTTCCGACCTGATGGATTTCATTCAGACTCTGCTTCCCGATGCCCATAAGGTGACACGGGAAGAAGCTGAGGAGTGGAGAGATGTTTCCTACTGGTATCTTCATATGCTGATGCAGGTGTGGGGGTAATGATGAAACGGAAGCTATCTTTTCTGGTCTATATATGTTTAATAACCGCAGCTGTTTTTGCTTCTCCATGGAAGGGAGGGTATGAAATAGGTGTTGCCGGTTACTCTCATCCCTCGATGAGTGAGAGTAATACGCTCTCATCGCGTCTCACGTGGATTTTAGGCCAGGGCGATACCTCTATGGTGCGTCTATCGGCAGGGGGGAGTTTCTCAAATCCCCTATTTTCACCGGTAGATCAATATGCAGACGCCGCCGTTTCCTGTTCCCTTCGCCTTTCTGACAGCACTCCGCTGAAAGAATTCCTGATGAGAGATGCCTTCTGGTACGCATCTATAGAGGCCGGAGTGTTCGTTCCACCCTTCGATGCAGATGAAGCGAAAGTCTACCTCTCCATTTCTCCGTTTGTTCTCTACTTTGGTGAAAAGCTGGTGTCAGTGGCTTCTCCCGCTGTGGTCTATGATTTTTCGACTCAGAAGATAGGATGGGGACTCACGTTAGTGAGAATCACCCAACTGATGTGGTGAGGTGAGCATGAAAAGAATAGGGATCCTGATCATATGTTTCATAGCTCTCGCTCTTCCTCTCTCTGCTTCGGTCGATGCAGGTCTCTCCTTTTCGACTTTCTCCGAGATCGGAGGAGATCCTCTTCTTGACCAGGGACTCTATGTCAAGGCAGGAGGGGTCGTTTCGGTCACACGAAGAATTGAAGCAGGGGTCTCCGCTGTCATTGAGCTCACTCCAGATATAGCTTCCTCGATCATGATGGAGGGAAAGCTCTCCTATGCCCTTCTCTCACCGGAGTTCATGATGGGCACGGAAGTACCTCAGTACCCCAATATGTTCCTGGGTCTGGGCGGATTCGCCTCGGTTCCAGACCTTGACTCCTGGGGTCCGGTACTCTCTCTTACTCCTCTCACGACAGGAGGTCCGCAATTTGAGAGGAAGGAGAGATTTGCTGCCATTTCACTCGCGTATGATGTGCCCGGAGAAAAATTTTCACTTTTCTTCGAGCTCTTCGGTATCGATTTCTACCTCTAGTCAGGTTGCGGCCACTCTGTAAGGAGAGTATACTTTCCTAGGAGGCTTGAACATGACCATCACCACCTTATCAGATAATCATGCACTTGAGGGATCTTCGTGCACAGCAGAGCACGGGTTCAGTATGTATATAGAGTCGGGTGACCGCAAGATTCTCTTCGATACCGGATGCGGTACGCTCTTTCTCGAGAATGCCCGTCAACTCGGAGTCGACCTCTCTGCAATAGACACCCTGATTATCTCACACGGACATTACGACCATGGGGGCGGAGTCAGGTCTCTCCTCGATACCTTCTCCTATACCTCTCTTACCATGTACACAGGCGAAGGGTTCTTCAACAGGAAGTTCGTAAGAGAAGAGGAGGGGGAAAGGTACACCGGAGTTGATTACGATGCCGCTTTTCTCGTTGAAAAGGGAATCGATTACCAGACAGTAGGGCGTGACCCGGTGATGATAGGAGAGGGGATCTATCTTATTTCCCGTTTTACCGGAAAGGAAGAGAATGATGATCTCAACCCCCGTTTTCTCATTGAAGATAAGAAGGGTGTCCATATTGACCTTTTCAATGACGAAGTCTCTCTTGTGTTTGAAACTCCCGACGGTCTTATCCTTATAACGGGATGTTCCCATCCCGGAATCCTGAACATGGTGGAGAAGGTACGTGATACCTTCGGGAAACCGGTGAAGACGCTGCTTGGAGGCATTCACCTCTATGATGCGAATGAGGTAAAGATGAAACGGGTTGCCGACGCACTTCTTTCGAGTGGAATCAAGACGCTCGGGGTATCTCACTGCACCGGAGATGCTGCAGAGGAATATCTGGCAGAAAGAACCGATCGGTTCTTCCTCAACTCAGCAGGAGTGGTGAAAGAACTGTAGCCTGAATGGAAAACTATCCGAGTACATTCTCTTTCAGGGCTTTTTTGTGTTCATACATCAGGCTGTCGACTTCCTTATAGAACGCCTTGAAGTCTGTTTTGTCCCGGTAGATCTTCGAACCGAAGGCGAGTACGATGTCGTACGGGATACTCCCGGAGACTTCCTCCAGTCTTTCCTTCACTCCATTGGAGAACTTCAGGAACAGCTCTTCATTCGTATCTTCCATGACTGCCGCGAATTCATCTCCGCTGATCCTGTAGCACTTTCCGGTTGTTCCAGCCTCCAAAGAAAGAGCATTACATGCACTCTTGATAGCGTTATCACCTTCGGTGTGTCCGTAGGTGTCATTGATCATCTTCAGATGGTTCAGGTCCATGAGGACAAGACGGAACTCAACCCCTTCCTTCTGATACTTCTCGATATCTTCCTCGAAGGACGTACGGTTCCTTCCCTTCGTAAGGAAGTCCTCATAGGCAAGACGTTTGAATATAATCGCCTGATTCTTATGTTCAACGAGAATGGCAATCGACTGTATTGCTTCTTTCATGACGAGGATGAAGAAGATTAGAACCCCAAGCGAGAGGTATATGCTCTGATCATGGTATGCACCCATAAGGAATATGATCATGATTACTGCAACGAATATAAAGAGAATGAGGAAAATGAAGAGATACCGTCTTGCATTGAAGTTTTTCTTTCTGAATCCTTCGATTGATAGAGTTGCGATAATCAGTATGCTCGTGAAGGCGACTCCGATGATCGAGTATACTGTAGTTGAAATATAAGGAATCACTCCTGTGATCTGCAGGAGGAACTCTGCAATTACAAGGAGTGTAAGGATGGTAGCAGTGATGGTGAATATTTTCTTGAATCCCTTGAGTACGATATCACGGAAGAAGAGGAGTACAGTAAGCGGCATAAGCACGTTCAGGATATAACTGATACTGCCGATGATGAATCGATTGGGAGTAATGAATTGCAGGAGCGTTGATTCGGAAAGAATCCATAGGCTGGAAAAGAGGCCGAACACTGCGAGATAGATAATATGCTTTCTCGCAGTCGGAAATTTTTTCATCCATGGCAGGATGGATAAGGAGAAAAGGCTGAGGAGTCCAATGAGTACCGATACGAGAAAATTCACTCTATTGCTATTATAGATATCGATGATGAGTGCTTCCCCTGCACCGAGAACGACAGGGTTCAGATACCCTGAAAATTCCTTTGTAGGAGACATATAGGTTATTTTCAGTTTTTCACCTGTGTAATCCCGAAGAGGCAGGTCAATGAACTGCCATGAAGAGGGGTAAGGGTTATGGAACCAGGACTCAGTTGACGAGACATCCCAGGAATAAATTTCTTCATCCCCTATACTTACTTTCATATCGGTCATGGAGGATCTGAGACGGAGTACGGGATACTGGAGCTCTTCCGCTTTTATTGTTCTTTCAATAGTGAACGGTACTCCTTTATCCAGTGTGAAGTTGAAGGGGAGATTAACGTTGGTTTGAACGCCGCCTGGGTGGGAGAGAGTCCAGTCCTCATTGATCGGATGGATTTTGTCACTGTCTACCAGAAATCCCTGGGACTTTCCGATGAAGGCAAAGGCAAGAAAAAGGACGACTCCTGCTATTTTGAGAGTTGTTTTTATGATTGATATGAAATGGCGTGTGTTACCCATGTATGCTGTGTTATACCTTCTGTTTTCACAATTCGTTATCCGATACGCAGTCCCGAGAAAAGGGGTTTCCCGCTATCAGCTTTGAATATTACCATAATTTTATGTATACGTAAATTCTGTCAGAAGCTATATTCCTATTAAAACAGGTACAAGCTGAACATACACTTTTCAAATTTCTCTATTCGAAAGAGATATGGTACAATAAGACTACAATACCTATTTGGAGGTACATGATGTTTATTTCACACGTAGATGATATAGCAGCTAAAAGAATAGAAAACGAGAAGATGAAGGGGGTGACCAAGCAGGTGCTTGTCTCCCCGACCGAGGGATGGAAAGACTACGTCATGAGACGGTTCGTCCTCGATATCGGCGGCTATGCCCCGAAGCATTCCCACCCGTGGCCGCATATTGCATACGTCCTGGAGGGAACGGGGATGCTGTTCCTTGAAGGTGAGGAGTATCCTCTTACCCCGGGATCAGTCTCCTATATTCCCAGTGACGCCCTGCATCAGATTCGCGCGAAAGAGGATAGCGGTCTTACCTTCCTCTGTATCGTTCCTCCTGAAGGAGATGTGTGATGAAACATGTCGCTTACCTGCAGCTCCTCGAGTATGTCCTTCATCTCGATACTCCCGGGAAGAACAAAGAACGGCTTGCAGCATGCAGAGAACACTTCGATACCGTAACATCTGAGGATATCATCTCCATCGTTGATGATGTGATGAATGCCGAGCCTGATATAGAGAGGGTGAAAATCCTTGTCACCCGAATGATCCACTCGTTCAGCAAGGGAATCAACAGGGAGGCAAGACCCTTCCCGAGAGATTTCGCACCCATCGAGGAGCTGTTGAAACGAAATGATACACTCAATGAAATCCTCGCAGACTGCTCGATTCTGCTGAAAAGGGCGAACGCCACGGGTTTCACTGATGATATCAGGGGGCGTCTCGATAACAGTGTGAGAACGATCGACGGCTCGATCTCCCATTACCAGAGGAAGGAGAACAGACTCTTCCCCCTCGTAGAGAGATTCATTCCCGAACACCGATGCGTGCAACTGATGTGGGCGATCCATGACGATATCAGGAAAACTCTCTCCCTTCTCCTCTCCTTCAGGGAAGATACGGAGGCAGGAATTAAAGAGTATAATAAGGCCTTCGGAACCCTCTTCTTCGATGTAAAATCGATGATCATGAGGGAGGAACAGATTCTCTTCCCGGAAGTGATCAGACGCATTCCTGCCAATGCTATCCATACGATGGATGAGAATCAGTATGAAGAAGAGAAAGCTTCGTATAGCGATGAACAGGAGGCGGACAGGAAAGTCGATCTGGTTACGGGCAATCCCACCCTCCGTCAGATAGTCTCCATATTCAACAACCTCCCGGTAGATATCACTTTCGTCGACGAACATGATGAGGTCGTCTACTTCAGCACTCCCGATCACCGTATCTTTCCCCGTTCAAAGGGAATCATCGGAAGGAATGTGAAGAACTGCCATCCCCCCAAGTCTCTCCATGTCGTGGAGAAGATCGTAGCGGCCTTTAAGGCTGGTACCCGCGATACCGCGGAATTCTTCCTGATTATGGGGGAGAAGAAGATACGCATCGAATACCGTGCGATCCGTGATGAAATAGGCACCTATAAAGGAACGCTGGAAGTCACTCAGGAGATATCACACCTGCAGGAGCTCACTGAACCGAAGCGCCTTCTCGACTGGGAGTAGCCTAGCGGTACCTGATCCATTTCATGATCTCTTTTATGGATCCCTTCTTCCCTGTGAGAAGGATGCCGACCCTGAAGATCCTCGACGATACCCACACCGCCCCTGCAATCGAGGCAAGAAGTATCGCAAAGCAGAGAAGGAGCTCCCAGCCGGAAGGGGTGTCGACCATCACTCTGATGAACATCACCATCGGGGAGGTCATGGGGAAATAGGAAAGAATCAAGCTGAGGGCTGAGCCGGGATTCATAACGAAATTTGAGATCATCACCATGGGAATCACGAGGAAGATGATCAGAGGCCAGGCAAGCTGTCCCAGATTCTGTTCGTTTTCGGCAGCAGCTCCCAGAGCGGCATAGATCGAAGCGTAGAGTGCAAATGCTGCGATAAAGAAAAGGAAGAGAAGGATAAGGGTCGTTATCGAGAAAGAAGAGGGGAGAGATAGGTCGCGGAAGACGATCTGAATGATAAGGGCCGCACTTATCCAGATGAGGTACTGAAGGATACCGGCACTTCCGATGCCGATAATCTTTCCAGCCATGATCTCTGTCGGTCGCGCCGAAGAGAGGAGGACTTCCACTGTTTTCGAGGTTTTCTCGGTCACTACCGAGCGCCCGATCATCTGACCGTAAAGGAGCGTGGACATGTACAGCAGCATGATGAACGAAATCGCTGTCATGATCACGGTGAACATATCCTCTCCTTCACTCTCACCCGATGATGTGATCTTCTTCATGATCACATGAGGAACCCTGGAAAGCTCCCTGAATTCCTCCTGAGAATACCCTGCATCCTCGAGCCTGGCGGCGACTGCGATATTCCCGATAATCGAGGAGATCATCTGGGAGTAGGTGTAGTCCGTACCGGACTTCGAATAGTAGGTGAAATGCTCTATCTTTGTGATATCACCGGCGATCTCGACAACACCCTGCAGTGCATCGTTGTTCAGGAGCTCTTCTTTATATGATTCAAGGTCCTCAGCTCCAGCAATACTCACTCCCTGAGGGAAAAACGCTTCCTGAAGAGCCTGCATCACCTCATTCGAGGCACCGTAGACTGCAATGACCTTTCCTTCCTGTACATCGTCAGCGCCTCGGGTTAAGAGGGAAGGGAGAACCGTGACGGCGAATATGAGCAGGGGACCGAGAATCGTGACAATCAGAAACGTTTTTGTATGAACGATCGACCTGAATTCATGCTGTGCAATGATCTTTACTTTCTTTGTTCTCACCATGTCAGTTCTCCTTGTTCCCTACCAGAGAGACGAACAGCGAGTGAAGGGAAGGGGAACTCAGTTCGTATCGCCTGATCGATATTCTTCCTGCAAGAGCTGCGTACAGGGCATCGGTATCAGCATCAGGAGTGAGGAGAATCTCTATATACTTCGGGTATTCAACAAGTTTTTCAACCTGGGGAAGCTCCCTGATGAATGAAGCATCACCGCTGAATTCGATGATCAGAGAATTACCTGCCGCCCTGCGTCTTATCTCCTCTATGGGACCATAGAGCACAGCTTTCC
The DNA here is from genome assembly GCA_963677695.2 of Sphaerochaetaceae bacterium. GTDB lineage: Bacteria > Spirochaetota > Spirochaetia > Sphaerochaetales > Sphaerochaetaceae > SABI01. The sequence continues at coordinate 2,268,939 of CAXXUJ010000001.1, forward strand.
CCTTGTTCAGAAGAAGGATGGAATCACAAATCTTCTCCGCCTGCTCCATGATATGGGTGGAAAACAGGATCGTCTTCCCCTCCCTCGCCATATCGGTGATTACCTCTCTCATGCTGTCGGTGCTCACCGGGTCGAGACCGCTGAACGGCTCATCGAGGAAGATGATCTTTGGGTCATGAACAACAGATGAGATGAACTGAACCTTCTGGGCCATTCCCTTGCTCAGCTCCTCAACCTTCCGCTCCTTCCAATCCGAGAGATCGAAGATATTGAGCCAGTGATCGATAGATGCTTCAAGCATCTCCGTCTCCTTTCCTTTCAGCTGACCGAGATAGAGGAGAAGGTCATGAACCTTCTCCTTCCTGTAGAGCCCGCGCTCTTCCGGAAGATATCCGATTGATTCCATATCATCATCAGTGAGGGGGCGGCCATCAAAGAGAATCGTACCCGAATCAGGGGCTATGATATTCATGATCATCCTGATGGTTGTAGTCTTGCCGGCCCCGTTCGGCCCGATAATGCCTGTGATCTTCCCTTTCTCTCCCTGAAATGAAAGACCGTCAACCGCAGGTACGGATCCGTAATGTTTCGTTACCTCTCTCAGTTCAATCATGGTTCCTGCAACTCCTCTCTTGAAAGTCCCCGGAGTCTTTAAGCATTGTTACGATGATTCATGGTATCCGGCGGAAAAATTATACCACATTCGAAAGTACCTGTAAGCACCCTGTTCAGGTATAAAAATGGGGAATCAGGAAGGTAGAGACTTCAGGCTGAAGAGCTCTCTCCAACAGGGTGTTTCAGGGGGCTATCATAATATTTCATTATGTGCTAACCTGCGGCTTCATAACGGATTGGAAACCAGTCCTGCCTATAGCCGGAACCATCTTCCCGGCTGAATCATTTCAATAAAAAATGAAGGTTGATCACTGCATCTTAAAAAGATGCTCAGAAGGATAACTATGGATTTTTACACACTCGGTTTGACCGGGGAACTGCTTGAAGCAGTCGAAAAGAAAGGATACACCACACCAACTGCCATACAGGTACGCTCTATTCCCGCAATTCTGAAGGGGAAGGATGTGCTCGGCGGCGCCCAGACGGGCACTGGAAAAACAGCTGCTTTCGCATTGCCCATTCTGCATCTGCTGAACGAATCAGGAAAGAAAACCAACAAACCCCGTGCGCTTGTACTTTCCCCGACACGTGAGCTCGCCGCTCAGGTTACCGAAAGCTTTCACGATTACGGAAGCATGCTATCTCTGCGCACCCTCAGTATCTTCGGCGGGGTGAAGATCAATCCCCAGATAGCTGCTCTCAGGAAAGGGACAGATGTTCTGGTGGCTACACCTGGGCGCCTTCTTGACCATATCAACCAGAACACAGTGAACCTCTCCGATATCGAGATCCTCGTTCTTGATGAAGCCGACAGAATGCTTGATATGGGGTTCGTCAGAGATATCAGGAAGATCATGAAATTCCTTCCTCCTCGCAGACAGAATCTTCTTTTCTCCGCCACCTACAGCAAGGAAATAAAGAGACTCTCCCGTGACATTCTTCATAACCCGGAGACCATAGAAGTCTCGAAGCAGAACAAGGCAGCCGATAAAGTGGATCAGTATTTCTATTCCATCACAAAAGAACAGAAACGTCACCTCCTGCTGCATTTCATCAAGACCCAGTCCTGGTACCAGGCCCTTGTATTCGTGAGCACAAAGCATGGAGCCGACCGCCTGTGCAAGCAGCTGAAGAAAGAAGGTGTCCCGGCAGGAGCCATCCACGGTAATAAGAGTCAGAATGAACGAACGAGAGCACTGGGAAATTTCAAGAAAGGTGACCTTCAGATCCTTGTTGCCACTGATGTCGCAGCGAGAGGCATTCACCTTGAAGAGCTCAGCCACGTAGTAAATTTCAACCTGCCACAGGTCGCCGAAGATTATATTCATAGAATCGGAAGAACCGGTAGAGCCGGTAAATCGGGTGAAGCAATCACCTTCGTCAGTACCGATGAGAGTGATCAGTGGAAGAAGATTCAGAGGGTTTTGAAAACAGAAGTTGATGTTTCAAAACCTGAAGGATTTGTCGAGGTGAAGAATCCTCGGCCAGGCAATCAGGGGAATAGACCTGGTGTGTCAGGACAGGGCCAGAGACAATCGGAACCATCAGCAGCCCCGAAGAACCCAAGGTCCCGATCTAGAAGATCTGGAGACAGAAACAGGAAATTTAGTTCAGCACGGGCATAGTAGCTCATGCTGCATTCACTTGATACTGTATCCGATTCCTTATGTAGATCCAGGCGATTCATTTAAAATCTTGCGACAAAGGGGTCGGTATGACACCGGGGAAAGTCACTCCCCGATGATCTTGACCAGCACTCTCTTGTTTCTTTTCCCATCGAATTCGAAGTAGAAGATCTGTTCCCAGGTACCGAAATCGAGCCTGCCTTCGGTGATAGCACAGACAGTCTCCCGTCCCATGATCGTCCTTTTCAGGTGGGCATCTGCATTGTCCTCGTAGCCGTTGTGCTGGTACTGTGAATAGGGTTTCTCAGGAGCGAGTCCCTCAAGCCATTTCTCGTAGTCGTTATGTAATCCCCTCTCATCATCATTGATGAAGACACTTGCTGTGATATTCATCGCATTTACAAGAACGAGGCCTTCTCTCACTCCGCTCGCATCGATCGCTTTCTGAACTTCTCCTGTAATATTCACAAGTCCGCGTCGGGACGGAAGGTTGAAATGCAGTTCCTTTCTATATGATTTCATAGCTCTTTCTCCTTGATTTCAATATCGTACCACCAGGAGAGCAGGTGTGTACAGAAAAACGGCTCCCGTTTTTTCATGCGGGAGCCAGACTGTTTTTTTACTGAGGGTTTAGAAGAGGGCCGTGAAACCGATGATTGCAGTCACTCCTTCATACGGATAGGTATCATCACTTTCTCCGGTGTCTGCCGCACAGTAGGCGGATGCTGTGAATCCGTCCAGGATATTCCAGCTGCCTCCTGCTGTAATCGTCGCGCTTCCGTCAACGGGAGCATAGATCGACTGGAGGCTGAGCTTCGCTCCGCCTGCAAGAGAGTAGATGACAGAAGGGTAGAGAAGTACTCTGTCGTCTGCTTCGCTGAAGGGGATGAATCTCCCTTCAAGCTGAGCTGTCATGGAATTCCCGTTGTCGAAACTGAATATCTGGAAGATTCCGGCTGAGCCGTTCAGTTTATCCTTCGCTGTCTCTCCTGCATTCTCATCAAGTGAGAAGGAGGTGGAAAAAGAGGTATACCATTCCACCAGCGATCCTCCGCTTACAGCAAGATGTGGAGTGATGAACGACTGACTGTCACCTCTGGTGAGTGCTATCCCTGTTTCCCATGCCACAGGATTCTCTCCATTGTAATAGCGGATGCCTCCGCTTGAATGCTTCAGGTTCCCATCCTCCGGGGCGACTCCTACCGCCTCAAGGAAGGAAAAGGATGAGAGCGGTTTTTGGATGGAAAGGAGCCATTTCTTCTGCAGTTCGACACTGTTTTGGTCAAACGATACATTGCCTGCTTCTGTGTCATCGGAGAAGAGGACATTGGCACTGTTCAACAGGGTTCCTTCCCCCCAGTCGAGACGGGTAAGACCGGTAGTGAGACGGAATTCAGGGAACCGTGCCTTGATCTCAAGCTGTTTTATTGAAATGTCCCTGAATGGATCAACTGAATTTGTAATTGTTATCCCATTCACATCTGGATATGAAGAATCACTGAATCCCAGAGACAGAGTGCCTTTCATATTCTTAAATCCTGACGATGAAAAGTTTAAGTCTACTCCACCCATCATTACATAGTCTGGAGTATTTCCTTCATCAAAGATAACAAGATTTAATAACGATAACTCTGTACTAACGTTATTCTCCGCCGAAACGGAGAACATTAGTGAGAGAACCAGAATTCCTGCTGCGACATATTTCATGAGAAGACTCCTACCAGGTAAGGTTGTCGATAGAGAAGAAGTCTGAAGCGAGAGGAACGTCCGTTTCTATCGTATCGATCTCGAGAATTGTATAGGAATCGCTCTTCATCACATCAACCACCTTCGATTTCTTCGGGATGACACGGTCATCCAGATCCATCGTCTCCATGACACTCATCTCCTTGAGGAGTCTTCCTGTCTTAGTCGAGTACTCTCCCTTCCATACAAGGTAGTTTCCTGTGTCGATATAGAGAAGCTGGGTGGGGTAGGCGACTTTCCGTGTCTTCGCTTCAAGTTTCACGACGTACACATTGTGTCCCTCATACGTTTCTTCTCCCTCTAGGGATGCGTCATAGTCATCAAGGGTGGAGTGCTCGGCTGTCATATCCTCGTACGAGATATCACTTCCCAGGAGAGACTGCCTGAGAGCTGCTCCCTGCAGTCTGATGAGTTCATTCGCATCGGGGTAGAAGAGGTAGAGATTCTTCTCTGTCCTTAAGATCTTCTGTCCCCTTTCAGCAAGGGAGGTGAACTCAAGAAGTGAATCCTGGGTCCCTCTCGACCATGCATTGAATTCGCTCACCTTGTCACCGAAGCGATCATGCGAAGTGATTTTCCCTGTTGAGAAGCTTGTATCGAAGGTTTCGACCTTGTCCATCTCCCTGATGATCTGCTCTGCAGTCATGGCGGCCAGGGGAAGAAGAATGGTAAGGGAGATGATTGCTGCTGTCAGTATTCGTTTTTTCATCGTACTTTCCTTTAAATATATCTGAGGGCATCGACTATCTCGATCCTCGACGCTCTTCTACTCGGAATGAAGGTAGCTCCGCTGCTGATAATCACCGAGTAGAAGAAGACGAAGATGGTGGTCCCTAAAGAGAACTGCGGATAGAGAATGGAAGATATTTCCATGTCGACTCCCTGCATCGCATCTGCGAAATTCATCCCGACCTTCGAGAGGTAGGTGACGATTGCTGCTCCGATCAGAACTCCCGCCAGGGAAGAGATTGCGGAGATGATGAGTCCTTCGGTGAAGAAGAGGCGTGTCAGTTCCTTTCCTTTCATTCCCAGGGCACTGAGGGTTCCTATCTCTCTCATCCGTTCGAATATGACCATCATCGTCGTGTTGATAATGACCGTCGATCCCAGAAGGATGAATATGATTGCCATGACATAGTAGATATATTCAGCGATCTTCAGGAACGAATAGAGTTCGTTGATCTCATAGTAGGGCTTCGCATCATAGGGGATGTCGCTTCCGCTGAGTTTCTCTATGATCGTAGCCGATATGAGATCGAGGTCAGCATCCTCTGCGGTCCTGAGGAGAATCTCATGGCTGTCTCCGTTATACATCCTCAGGAAGTAGCGGGCAGTGTCGATATCGGTCCAGAAAAAGCCGGTATTCATCGCCCCTACGGGGAAGGCGGCCAGTCCCACGATCTCGAGTGTGATGGCGTTCGTACCTCGTGCCGCGGTTGTGCTCATCACGGTGACCGAGTCACCCAGCTCGAGTCCCAGGTCCTTGGCCAGGACGGCTCCGATCAGCATCGCTCTCTCATTCTTTTCGGGAAACCTTCCCTCCTTGAGGATCAGATCGAGATTCTGGAAATCCTTCTCCTTTTCGAAGTCGGCTCCGATTCCAACTGCCGGGTTCATTCCTCCGTTGATATAGAAGGTGGAGGGGAAACGGATACGAGGTACGGCAAGCTCGATTCCATCCATTCCTGAAATTGCGTTCACCACTTCCTTCTCATCTACGGTGAGATGGATAGGGTTGTACCGTTCATACTCCTTGTACTTCTGGTTCTGCACCAGGATGTCACCGGTGTAGTAGGTGGTCAGGTTTGTCTTCATATCGAGCTTCATCCCGCTTATCAGGGAGAAGAGAAGGACGATCGCCATGGCCGAGACCATGATGGCTGCGCCGGAAAGAATGGATCTTCTGATATTCCTTGATATGTTTCTCAGTGCTACGTGTGTAATATTCATCTCTTTCCTCCTACTGGTGGTGCAGACAGCTCGGAATGTCCATCTTCAGAGCCTTGCGCGTCGGCAGATAGGCGACGAGCATCGAAAGGACGACACCGGAAACGAGGCTCATGATAAGTGTCTTCACACTCCACACCCCCTTCATCACCGTGGCTACCCTGTACCCGATATCCATATCGCGGGTGATGAACCCGAAGTCGATTCCGTGGTTGACTAAGAAGAGGTTGGCAAGACAGCCAAGGGCTGTTCCTATCACTGCTCCTATGAACCCGATGCCTCCGGCTTCGATGATGAACGCCATGCGGATGGCAGAGTCCTTCATTCCCAGAGATCTCATCATTCCCAGTTCCCTGATTCTTTCCCACATCGCCATCAGCATCGTGTTTGATATACCGACTGCAGCGATGATGAAGACGAGGAAGAGGATAGTGCTCGTACCGCCTCGCTTCGCTTCAGCGAGTGCGAGATAGTCACGTGCGAGATCTCTCCAGGTGAGGACTGAATACCCTGTGGCGATCTGTGCTACTGCTTCAGCAGTCTCTTCCACATTCGCCCTCTCCGGAAGGAGAATGTCGATCTCGGTGGCATTTCCGTCCATTCCGAGATAGTAGTCTCCAGTATCATACGGCATCATCAGGAGGGTGCGGTTCACGTTGGGGTTGGGGCAGTTGACGATTCCTACAATCTCAAGGTCCATCACTTCATAAAATCCCCCGTTTCCACGGGTGATCAGGGAGATGTAATACCCCACCTCTGCCTTGATATCCTCGGCGAACCAGGAGCCGATGACAACTTCATCGCTCCCTTTTTCAGGAAAACGTCCCTCGATGAGGGTGGATTCGAAATCGAACACAGATTGGTCCCGTTCGGTATCTACAGCCTGGACTGCGACACTCAGGTTTCCTTCCTCGCCGAAGTCAGCGCTGTTGAGAATCATATCTGCGGTGAAGGTGATTCTCTTCGTCGCTGTGTAGCCTTCCTTTTCGAGGTCACTTAAAATCGCATCAGGATCACTTATCGAGAGGTCGAGCGGTTTCATCAGCCGGTTCTCCCAGTACTCGTTGTTGAGAATCCTGAGGGAACTTGTCTCATATCGTTTCAGATTGAGTTCTGATTCCTTTTCCGCCCCCTGCAGCATAGAGTCGACGAAGATAAACATCATGAGACCTATGGCAATCGCGAAGGAGGTGATGATCGTTCTCCGTTTGTAGCGGGTAAGGTTCTGGAAGGCAAGTTTGATAATGAATTTCATCTCCTACCTCCTCGTGTCGCTTGCTATAGCCCCGTCGTGCAGCAGTACGAGACGGCTTGCGTAATCCATGACCATCTTGTCATGGGTAGAGAATATGAAGGTGGTGTTGTATTTTTTATTCATCTCCTTCATCAGTTCAAGGATCTCTTCCCCGGTTTTGGAATCGAGGTTTGCCGTCGGTTCGTCGGCAAGGACGATCTTCGGGTTCTTCACCAGGGCACGGGCGATGGCGATTCGCTGCTGCTGGCCTCCCGAGAGCTTGTCCGGTCTGCGGTGTTCCATTCCCTGAAGGCCGACTTCCTTGAGAATCTTATAGGTTCTCTCGTTCAGTTCATCCGCGGAAACACCGAGAATGGAAAGGACGAAGGATACGTTCTCGAAGGCAGTGAGAACCGGGATCAGGTTATAGGTCTGGAAGATGAATCCGAGGTTCTCTCTCCGGTAGGTGGTCTTGTCGTGCTTCCCCATAGCCGAGACGGGAACCCCGTCAATGGTGATCTCTCCTGCATCGAGAGAGTCGATGCAGCCTATCAGGTTAAGGAGAGTGGTCTTGCCGCTCCCTGAAGGTCCTGCGATCGATAGGAACTCCCCGTCATTCACTTCAAGGTCAATTCCTTTCAATGCCTTGACTTCTGTTTCCCCTGTTTTGTAGTTGCGTTTCACACCTTCAATCTTTATCATGTGTTTCCTCCTGATGGTCCTTCACTGATTTCAGAGCTGCCGCCCCGAGAACCTTTCCCATGTCCATTGAATCAATAAGAGAAGTAGGCATCAGCATCATAGAATTATTCTGCCTGATTCCTTCATAGATCATATTCATTGCCCTCAGCTGAAGCGATGAGTCATTTGCCGCATAGACATCGGCAGCCTCGGTGAACTTCTTCGCTATCGAAACCTCAGCCTCGGCGAGAATGACACGTGACTGCTTCTCCCGTTCAGCCTGAGCCCGTTTGCTCATCGCATTCTCAAGTTCCTTGGGGATGATGATATCGGTAATCTCGATCGACATGATCGAGACACCCCAGGGAGTCATTTTCGCATCCAGAGCTTCCTGGATCTCCTTTCCCAGTTCATCCCGTTCACTCAAGAGAGAACTCAGTTCGTGTCTTCCTATCGCATCCCTCAGTGCAGTCTGTGCACTGAGAATGACTGCTTCAAGGTAGTTCTCAACTTCAAGAACGGCGCTCTTGGCATCCCAGATCATCCAGAAGGCGAGGGCGTCGACGTGGACGGGAACAGTATCACGTGTAAGGGTCTTTTCAGCACTGAAGTCCGTCACCCTGATACGGGTATCGACGAACTCGGCGATCCTGTCAACCAGGGGGAAGATGAAGGCGAGACCGGGACCGTGGACGGTCCGGTACTTGCCGAGACGGAGAATGACGACCTTGTCCCACTGCTGTATCAGCTGTACACAGGAACTGATGATCAGGCCTCCGCTTCCCAGTGCTCCTATAATCCAGTAGGTGCTGTCAAACGCACCGAAGATCACGAGCCAGATCAGTATGATGCCGTTGATCATCGATATCCAGAGGGGAAGGAGTGCAAGAATGGAGACGATGACAACCAAAAGCACACCGATCTGGATCACAGCAAAACTGTCGGTACCCGGTGTGTTGAGCTGCAGTGCGATACCGCCTCCGACACAGATGGCATAGATGAAGAGACTGATCGGGTTGAACCCGAAATCTTTTCGTAGTCTGAAACTCTGGACATTCTTTATCCTGTCGAATTTTTTCTGGAATATGTTCATTGTGCGTGTGCCTCCTTTGTATGTGAGGGACTGTGAATTTCATTGATATATCTTCTTATATCATCAAGGCTGAAGCCGTACGACGCGGCAGAGGTGATATATCCCTCAGTAATCTCTCTAAGGATATCTTTTTTTTTCTCCTCATCAATGTCCTCTTCCTTCGCTTTCACGAACGTTCCGCTTCCCGGCTGCGTTTCAACAATGCCTCTGATTTCCATTTCGTTATAGGCGCGGGCTACGGTATTGGGATTGACACTCAGATCAACGGCGAGGGCTCTGACTGTGGGAAGTTTCATCCCCTTCGTAAGACGTCCGTCAGCGACGGCGAGTTCCACCTGGTGTATGACCTGACGGTAGAATGGGGTGGAGCTTGATGCATTGAGATGGAATTCGAACGGCGCTGAAACTGTATCTGTTTTCATCTCATCCTCCATGTACATTGTATTAGTACAATAGTACAATTGTCAACAGGAAATTTTACCTGCATAAGAGCCGGCTGAGTCGGAAATAAAAATTCCCAATCTTATCTCAAATGAATATTTCCATGAAGAGAGAGATGTGTGGTTTCATGGAAGAAAAGGTAAGAGGGGAGAGGAGGGAACTACCTAAACACCTGAGATCCGACTGATCATCTCTTTCTTCAGCCATTTTCTCTATTCTTGATTCAATCTCTCTTGTGTGATATTCCGCTCACGAGTAAGATATCTTCATGGCTTACATTCAATTCGGTTTCACCTGGTGGGGAGAGCGGTGGCTCGATTCCCTGACCCATATAGATTTCAGTAACAGACTTCCCCGTGGAATGAGATATGCCCGAAACGGGTCTGTGAGTTCGATCAATATAACGGCAGGAAAGATACACGCAAAAGTGGAAGGGACACGGGCAAGACCCTACACCATCGAGATCAAACCGAGACTGTTTACAGCCGCAGAGAAGAAGAAACTTACCGATCTCGTATGCTCGAGCCCCTACTATCTGAGTCAGTTAGCCTCCGGAACCCTTCCTCCCGAACTGGAAGAGGATGCAGCTGAGAAGGGGATACAGCTGTTTCCCCGGAGCTGGAAAGACCTTCCGATGGGCTGTTCCTGCCCTGACTGGGCGGTTCCCTGCAAACATATTGCCGCCGTAATATACATCGTGGCAAACGAGATCGATAAGAATCCATTCATGGTCTTCACGATGAGAGGACTTGATCTCTTTTCTGAAGCGAAGAAACTGTTCAGTGAAGAGAAAAAAGGGCCAAGGAATGTAAATATCATAGATGCGGTTGAGGAGATCCCTTCAGTCGAGAGTATTGTGAAGGGAATCGAGCTCACTTCACAACCTGCAGCGGATGATGCTCCCTATCTGGAGACTCTTGAGGAGACGTTCTTCTCCACTCTTGAGAAGATCGATCTTACCTCAGTGCCACCTCTGCATAAGGCGGCCTCGAGTATTCTTACTGACCATCCTCTTTTTTATCCGGAGAAAGATTTCAAACAGATTCTTCTTACTGCCATGACGAAACTTTCAAAGCAGGTCGAACGGTACAGCAGGACATTGGAGATCAGTGAAGAGCCGATGGGGACTGCGTATACGAAGCTGAGCCTTACCCTGAAACCGGGGACACTGCAGCTATCAGGAAAACTGAATTCACAGAAGAAAGGGGTAGAGCCCCTTGTGTTCAGCAGTGAGGATGCTCTTCCCCTCCTGAGATACCTTGAGAATCTTCCTGCAGAAAATCTTCGTGCCTACCACCCTGTGACCGCTCTCCTGCTTATTCTGTATAACTACTCCCTCCAGCTGATCATTCAGCAGGCAGCTGTTCCCGATATTATCAAAAGTAATACGACAACAGGTGTTATCCGCTGGATTCCTGCTCTCTTCGTTTCTGAGATCAAGGAGATCACACAGCTCTTCACTGAAGCTGTCGAGCTGTACGAGGCAGGGGTCTCTTCCCTGATGAGTCTCTCCAAACAAGCAGTCAAACCTGAAGAAGTCGTTCTTTTCCTCATCTCCTTCTTTGTCCGCGGTTTTATATCAAACTACGGCAGTGCGAATCTTCTCTCTTCCGATCACCCTGTTGACCGCCTCTTTTTCCAGGGGATTCCCTACAAGCCCTCGAAGTTCGAGGAACAGGAGAACATTCGCACGATCTTCCTCTGGCTCTCCCGTTTCCTGCTGAAGCCGCTCACTCTTCAGCCGATCATTCACCTGGAAGCCTTTGATGACGAATATATCTTCGAGATACGAATCAGGGACAGGAATAGTCCCGATCTAGCGGCAGTGTCACTCTCTGAGATCCTTTCAGGGAAGAACCCCGAAACGCTTGCACTTCTTCGTGACCTGAGCCTCCTGGGAACCTATCTGGGAACAGTACATCACTTCCTCCGCTCTGCCCAGCCGGTACGTGTAGGAGGGGAGGCATTTATCTCTCAATGGTTTGCCGCTCTCCCTGTCCTTAAAATTCTCGGGATACAGACAGTCGTGCCGAAAGCGCTTCGCGAAGTCTTTGTCCCTGCACTTTCCCTGAAGGTAGGAGTTTCCTCGGGATCATCAGAGGGCGTGGTGTCCTACATGAGCCTCAGTGACATGCTTACGTATGACTGGAGGATATCAATCGGGGATGAGAGGATAGCACCTGAAGAGTTCCTCGCGCTCAAACAGCAGTACGGGGATTTTATCAGGTACAAGGATCTGTTCCTGGAGGTATCTGAGAAGGACCTCGCTGCACTGATTAAAAGCATCGAACATCCCCCGAAACCAGGACCGATGGAACTGTTGAAGACCTGTCTTACCGGAACCTTTGACGGTATCCCCGGTGAAATTGATGAGGAGACGGAAAAGCTCTTCCACCAGCTGTTGACTCCTGATGCAGTTCCTGTCCCTGAAAATCTGCATGCAGAGCTCAGAGAGTATCAGAAGAGAGGGTACGAGTGGCTCTGCCATAATCATTCGATAGGTCTCGGTTCGATCCTCGCTGACGATATGGGATTGGGAAAGACCATCCAGCTTATCGCGTTCTTACTGCAGCTAAAGAATGCAGGGACTGTGTCAGCAAAAAACCCGGTCATCATCATCGTTCCTGCGAGTCTTATGACCAACTGGCAGCGGGAGCTGGAACGCTTTGCTCCAAGTCTCTCTGTCTCGATCTATCACGGGACAGACCGAACTCTTCCCGACTCTGTTGATGTCGTCATTACAACCTATGCTCTTGTGAGGCGTGATCTTGCCGTGCTGAAGGAAAAGCGATGGTCGGTTTCAGTAGTCGATGAGGCCCAGAACCTGAAAAATCCTGGAACGGAACAGACGAAGGCAGTGAAGGGTATCAAGGCGAAGTATGCGATTGCGCTTACCGGAACCCCTGTCGAGAACCGTCTGCTCGATTACTGGAGTATTCTCGATTTTATCATGAAGGGATACCTTGGAAACAGGAAATCGTTCAAAGATACCTATGCTATTCCTATTGAGAGGTTCCGTGACCAGAGTACGCTCGAACGATTCAGAAAGATCACCGCGCCGGTGATGATGAGACGGATGAAGACTGATAAGAACATTATCAGTGACCTTCCTGAGAAGATCGTGTCGAACAGGTACCTTGAACTGACAAGTGAACAGCGCATTCTCTACTCGGAGCTTGTGGAGCATAGTGAGTCGCTTCTTGAGGGAAGCGAGGGGATAAAACGGTCCGGTCTTGTCTTTAAACTGATGACCGGCCTGAAACAGATCTGCTGTCATCCGCTGCTGTTTACCAAACAGGGGAACAGTGAACCTTCCCTTTCCTGTAAGACTGACATGCTTCTTGACCTGCTCGAAACAATTACAGAGAGAGAAGAGAAGGCCTTGATTTTTACCCAGTACGCTGAGATGGGCACTCTGCTGCAGGAATACATCACTGAAAAATTCTCCTCCCCCTGTCTCTTCCTTCACGGCGGAACGACACGGGCGAACCGCGACAAGATGATCGAATCCTTCCAGGAAGACCCTGCTATGCGGTTCATGGTTCTTTCCATCAAGGCAGGCGGGGTAGGACTGAACCTCACTGCAGCAAATCATGTGATCCATTATGACCTGTGGTGGAACCCTGCGGTGGAAAACCAGGCTACGGACCGTTCCTACCGTATCGGTCAGAAAAAGGATGTGAACGTGTATCGGCTGATAGCCCGGGGAACATTCGAGGAAAAGATCGCCGATATGATCGAAAGGAAAGAGGAACTGGCGAATATTACGGTGACCGAAGGAGAGCAGTGGCTGACGAAGCTGAGTGAGAACGAGCTGAAGGAATTCATCACTCTTCAGGAAAGCGGTGCCGAGTAGGCAAGCGCTGCGGCAGCCCTGATGCTTTTCTCATCTCATTAAGAAGGGTGCTCTTTTCCTCAACGAGGTCTGTGCGTTCTTTCCCCACAGGAGTGTGTGCCAATCTCCTTGTGATTTCCATATGACGCTTCAGCACGATTTGAAAGCGATCGGAGCTATACCGTTCAGCCATCCAGCCCCTGTCATCTTCAGATATTGCATCAAGTACCCTGTCGGGCAGGTATGTGAGCAGCGAAGGCTCTTCATAGTTGGAATAGAAGTATAGATCGGAAGGGGGCAGCTCCTCTCCGATAAGATGGGGTATCAGATAGATATTGGAAAGCATCGTCTCCGCCAGGAGACAATCTCCGTTTTTTCCCATCCTGTTGAGCATGAGAGCCCAGCAGAGGAGGGCGAGGGGTTCTCCCGCATCATCAGGAAACTGTGTGCGAAACCATCGGAAATAATGAGAAGAGCGTCGGTTATCCCCGAGAAGGAAGTAGAGGTAAAAGAGATAATATCTTGATCCTCCGCCGTCATCAATCCAGCCATAGGTCCGTTTGCATGCGGTCAGGTAGTTTCGAGTTCTCTCTATCTCGTGTAATAGCCCCTTAGGCGTTTTCGGAAATTTCATTCAACTTATCCTTCGTCCAATCCCCTTTTGAATCTTGTTTTAGGTAGTCTTTGCTGACTTTTTGAGTTCTGCGATTCTGTTTCGGTCGATATAGTGAGTGGCGTACTGTTCTTCAACCCTTCTCTCACCGGTTTTACTGAACCGCAGAGGCCGTTTCGCTCCCTTACCCCATGACTGGTAGACCGTTGGTGAAGGGGTCAGCTTCAGCTGCTGTGCATAGGTTCTCATCAGGCTGTTGATGAAGCTGAGCTGGCTCAGACTGCCTGAGCATACCCGTTCGAGGTATGGGACTTTCCCATTTCTCCACTGATCATGGGAAGCTTTGTTCAGCACACCGAGTTCAAGGAGAAGATCAATCGAAGAGATATATCCCATCTTCTCCAGGCTGCTGAGTACGATCTGTTTCACTTTTCTATCGAGTTCTTCCCGGTTCATGTGAGATCCTCTTCCGACTCTTCTGCTCGGAGGAATTCAAGAGTCTCCAGCTGCTGAACAACCGAGGCTTCATACCGTTTCTGTCTGAACGCAAACCACTGTTCCCGGTATGGTCCGCTGCGATCAATGAGATTCTTGAAATTTCTGAAGGGACGGCTTCTGTTCAAGGCATCAAATAGCTCCTGCTTCAGTTTTTCATCATCGACGCTCTCAGCGAAGTCAGCCATCAGGGTGAAAGATTCTCTCGAATCGAACCCCAGGAACTCAATGAGGTCATCACTATTGGCTTCGACTTCCTCTACGGCCTCTTCCCACAGCTCTTCCTCAAAACCGTCCCATCTCTCTTCATCGGTGTAATACGTGACCGTTCCGTCCTTCTCGTTGAAGAACACTCTCATCCCGCCTTCAAGGTACTCAGCTATGTCTCTGATCTGTTTTTCAGTTGGTTTCATACTGTTACGATGAATCGGGTTGTTGAGTCTGTCAAGATGCTCCGAGAGTTCCAGTGTGTAAAACTCAGTTGGAAAGAGAAGATTCTTCTCCGGAAATACCACGGACTTTGAATTCCATCAAACCTGATGTAACCATCAGGCAATTTCTGATTGATTCACTTCCTTCTTCGGTGCTACCATAACGGTATGGGTACAAAAGTAAGAAAGCCACTCTCCCCGGCACGGTATCTGTTCCTCATGTTCCTTGCAGCGGTCATTCTCGGCTCCCTTCTTCTTTCGTTCCCCTTCGCTCATAGGGAAGGGGTTATCCTTTCCTTTCCCGATGCTCTTTTTACTGCAGTCAGTGCTGTGTGCGTGACAGGTCTGTCCACAGTGGATGTCCATGCGACCTTTTCTGCAGCAGGAGAAGCGATCATAGCGATTCTGATTATGGTAGGGGGAATGGGAGTCGCAGGTATGATCGTATCGACAGCACTCTTCCTCGGTTTCAGGGTAGGGCTCTCACAGAGAACGATTGTTCAGGAATCGTACAATATAGGATCACTTAAAGGTACACTCACGGTACTGAAGACAGTGGTATTCAGTTCCCTTCTTTTTCAGGGCCTGGGGGCTCTGCTTTACTATCATTCCTTCAGGGCAATGATGGATCCTGTTGATGCAATCGGGTATTCGCTCTTTCATGCGATCAGCGCCTTCAACAATGCGGGGTTCGATCTCATGGGAAATTTTACCTCCATCAGTGCATTTTCAGGTGACCGCTTCTATATGACGGTTACTTCTGCCCTCATCATCACGGGAGGTCTTGGTTTCTTCGTCATTGCTGATACCCTCCGCTCCCGTTTCAGCTGGAGAAGGATGGGTATGCATACGAAGATGGTCTACACCTTCACTGCTATTCTCCTGTTCATCGGCTCTGCCGGTTTCCTTCTCAGCGGAGATCTTTCCGTTCTTGATTCCGTCTTTCTCAGTGTGACTGCGAGAACTGCAGGGTTTTCCACCTTAGACATCGGTTCATTGAAGGGTTTGCAGATCCTCCTTCTTATGATTCTGATGTTCATAGGTGCCTCTCCCGGTTCGACAGGGGGAGGAGTCAAGACGACAACGATGCTTACGATCATCCTTGCCCTCAATCCTTTCAGGAGAAGCAGGGGAGTTGCCATTTTTTCAAGGGGTATAGATGAGCAGAGTGTGAACAAAGCATACCAGGTGCTCACTCTCGGTGTGTTTTCTGTGTTAACTTGTACCGCGGTCCTTCTTGGTGCGGAGCAGCATCATGCTGATCCGTTCTCCCTGATGTTTGAATCGGTGTCGGCATTCGCGACGGTGGGGCTTTCGACGGGGATTACACCGGAGCTTTCGACACTTTCGAAGGCGGCACTGATGGTTTCGATGTTCATAGGGCGTCTCGGACCGATCACGATCGCCTCGACGATACTGAGGAAGGAATCAAGGATAGGATATATTAAAGAGCGTGTGTTCATAGGGTAGGAGAAGAGAATATGAGAAGAAAGAATGTTGACAGAAACGCATATGGGATCATCGGTCTCGGCCGCTTCGGCGCCGCTGTTGCCCTTGAGCTCGTGAAATCGGGCAAGCATGTGATCGTCCTCGACAACGATGAGGAGAAACTCAACAGTGTGAAGGAGTATATCACGAGCGCGCATCTTGTCAGTGCCATCACTCCCGAGGTGTTAAGTGAATCGGGGATCAGCGAGTGCGGTACTGTCATCGTTGCCATCGGCAGCGACATAGAATCGAATATCCTCGCGACCCTGAATGTGATAGAAGCGAAGGTCCCCCGGGTCATCAGCAAGGCTATGAGTGACGAGCATGGACGGGTCCTTGAGAAGATAGGGGCAGAGATCATCCTCCCTGAAAGCGACAGTGCCCTCCGTCTCGCCCGCTCTCTCGTTACCGTGCGAACCCTCGATTTCCTTGAACTCGAAGGAGATATAAGTATCACAGAAATCCCTCTCCCTTTCTCCTTTTCTGGTAAGACGATCAAGGAACTCGACTTCAGGGCCCGCCATCACCTCAACATCATCGCAGTGACAAGGGAGGAGAAGACTTCGATAGAGATCGATTCCTCCTTCGTTCTTGAAGAAGAGGATGTGCTGGTCGTGATAGGGAAGAACGAAGATATCACACGCTTTATGAAAAAAGACTCCTGATGCGTAACCTTGACAATAGTTCGTGTGTCATACATAGTGCCCCTTAAGGAGAGCCGTGATGAGAAGACTACCCCTAGGTGTAGCGGCTGCAGTCATCCTCCTCGTCCTGTCATTCACAGGTTGCGGAAATGCTGAACAGGCTACAGACAAATCGGAAGGAATAGACGTTGTGACAGCTATAACAGCTCAGTATAGAAAGGTATCACCCCAGTTGGCAAAAGAGATGATGGAAGAGGGTGTTGTCGTTGTCGATGTACGAACAGCTGCCGAGTATGAAGCAGGACATATTAGAAATGCCGTTCTCATTCCGAATGAAACGATCACGACAGATGAAAATCCCTCTCAGCTCCCTGACAAACAGCAGCGCATCCTTGTCTACTGCAGAAGCGGGAACCGCAGCGCCCAGGCGGCACGGAAACTTGTCTCCCTCGGTTATACTGAAGTCTACGATTTCGGCGGCATCAATACCTGGCCCTACGAACTCGTCCAATAGCGTATTCCATCTGATCGCTACTTGCATGTTGCATGCAGGTAGGGTAGTGTGACCCCATGGTCCTTGTAACAGCAAACAATCTCGAAAAACAGATGAAAGACGCCCCTCTGTTCTCTTCCCTCTCCTTCGGAATCAATTCGTCAGAGAGGATCGGTCTTATCGGAAGGAACGGGGGTGGGAAATCGACTCTCCTGAAGATCATGTCAGGCCATGTCATCCCCGATGAAGGGGAAGTGACCTATAACTCCGCCTGCACCGTCAGCTACCTTCCCCAGAGAATCGAGAACGTTCAAGGAGTCTCTGTTCGTGATTACCTCTTCCTTGCAGACCACCCCAGGATAGAGGAGCTGAAAAGATACCACCGCATTGTGACCGAAGGGGATCCTGCAAAGATCAGCAAGGCACACCATGAGGCCGAACTGAGCGGAGCTTGGGAGGTGGAACTCACCTACGAATCCCTCCTCACAGAAATTTCCGGTCCGAATCTTTCCTCCCCTATGACAACTCTCTCAGGGGGAATGATGAAAAAGGCGGCAATCTGCCGTACCCTCAGCCTTGCCAGTGACCTTCTCCTTCTTGACGAACCGACCAACCACCTCGATACCGATGCCATCATATGGCTTGAAAACTACCTTCAGAACAACAGAATGGCCTCTCTTATCATCACACACGACCGTTACTTCCTTGAGCGAGTCTGTTCCCAGATCTTTGAACTGAGTGATTCGACCCTCTATACTCACCCGGGCAACTACAGTGCCTTCCTTCAACGGAAGGAACAGCGGATAGAGATGGAAAGAGCACAGCAGGTGAAACTGAGGAGCATTCTCCGCTCAGAGCTGAAATGGCTTGAAAGAGGAGCTCAGGCGAGGACTACCAAGGACGGGGGAAGGATAGCGAGGATAGAGAAGCTTAAAGAGTCCCTCCGCTCAGAGGGGGATGAAAGAAGCAGCTTCAAGAGCGTTTCCTCCTACAGCGGAAAGAAGATCCTCGATATTCACAACCTCTCCAAGAGTTTCAAGGGGGAAGAGGTGATCACCGGCTTCTCCCACTCCTTCCTTCACGGCGAACGGATCGGTCTTGTCGGTCCCAACGGGAGCGGCAAGTCCACCTTCCTCTCTCTGATTGCAGGGGAGCTTATCTCGGAGAGCGGAACCCTCGATTACGGATTACATACCCACATCGGCTATTATGATCAGATGGACAGGGGTATCAACGAAACGCAGACGATCCTTGAGTCCCTCAAGGAGAGCGGCGAAGAGGTTGTTGTCGAAAAGGGATTGAAAGTCTCTGCATCGAAATTCCTTGAGATGTTCGGCTTCCCTGTCGCTCAGCACAGACAGCCCGTCTCAACTCTCAGCGGAGGAGAGAGGAGAAGACTCCACCTGGTCAGAATCCTTCTCAGTTCCCCCAACTTCCTCATCCTTGATGAACCGACCAACGATCTCGATATAGACACCATCAATCAGCTTGAGGAGTTCATCGATTCCTTCCAGGGTGTTGTCCTCATTGCAAGCCACGACCGTTCCTTCCTTGATAACTGTGTCGATACCCTCTTCGTTTTCTCTTCTGAAAATAGTGGAATAACGAAGTATCCCGGGAACTACTCTCACTGGGCTCAGCAGGAAACGACTGAAGAGATAAAAGCTGATACAGGTAAAACAAAGAATACCTGGAGAACCAGTGAGAAGAAGGGGCTCTCCTTCAAAGAGAAGAAGGAACTCGAAGAAATTCACGGGAAGATCGAGGCAGTTGAGCACGAGATCACAGAACTGGAGCTCTCCTTCAGTGATCCCTCAAGTGATCCCACTACATTGAAAGAACGGACTGAGAAGTACAATACTGCTTCAGAGAATCTGGAAACGCTCATGGAACGGTGGGAAGACCTGGAGGACAGGGCTTCAGAAGAGTAGGAGCTTATCATCCTAATTGCCTTTGATTTTAATGCATTTTCACTGAAATTTCAGGATATCATGTAACTTTGCACACAAAATCAGAAAAAACTTTTACAAATATGTCTTTGTATTATAAATACATAATAAAATATTTTCATAAACTTCGAACTTTTTTCCGACACAACTTTGGTCAAAGTTGCCCTTTTCTTCCTCCAAAACTTTGTCCACTTCTAACATATACGTGGTCGAAGTCTTATGTCACTTCTACCACCAATCAGGTAGAGGTTTGATCAGAGTTCCCCATTTAAACCCCTTACTTTGCACATTTCAATGTCAGAACTCGGTCAAAGTGCTCAAAATCCCATGTGTCCTATTTCCTCTTTTCTTGCTGAAAATTGATCACAATTTATTACATCTGTCACATCATAACCCTATGTATTGTAACGATTTAGCACATTGACGATTCCGGTTATCCGTCATACTCTATACAAGTAATCGAGAAGATTACAGTGATCAGGGAGATCACTTAACGAAAAGCAGGGAGTCGGAAATGAACAAGTCAGCCAAGATCATCATTCTTATCACAGTTTTCCTTCTGACTCTCTCAGCACTCAGCGCAGCAGTCGTTGGTACACAGACACTGACCATCTACGGTAGCATCTCAGAAAGAACTACAGTCAGCCTTGATGCAAACGGTCTTCCCCTTCTTACTTCAAACAACTTCGCAGCAGACGTTGCAACCACAGCAGTAAGTGCTGACTCCTACCTCTTCGAGGTAACCGCTCCCTAATACAAACACAGAGAACAAAATGAATGATCCTACTGAAATCCGCTGAGGCGGGTTTTCTTATATCTGGAGATGCTTATTTGTATGATTACCTGCGTACGTGAATCGCTCTGACGAGGCTGCTCCAGAGCTCAGAGCACAAAAAAAGGTGTGTTTTCATACGATTTCGGTTCAACTTGCAGCCGCCAGCATGGGACTATAACTGGCTGTGCTTGCAATCCCCTATGTTTCCGTAAGAAAAGCTACACCCTACGCCGGTACACTGTACCGAACCAAGATTACCGATGCATTGCAACGATCATCTATGTGGGTAACATAACGATGAATGTATAAAAGGTCAAGGGTATGGAAAGAAAGGGGATATGAATTCACACAATCTTTACAAAGATGAACCTTCCTCATATCTTCCCTACCTGTATGCAGGTTCCTATGGTATCCTTTGGTTATTCTTGCTTGAGAGGTATATTCAGGATGGGTAAGAGAGCCTTTGACTCCTATAGAGATGCACCGCGTTTTGACATGAAAAGCCTGCCCATACGGCAGCGCCATTACCTTCGTCCTGTAACCTGGCTTCTCAGTTACCCGGAAATACTCAGGAGACGGTATACAGTCAATAAGAAGGGAATGGAGGGACTCAAACCTCCCTACCTGCTTTTATGCACTCACCATGCATTCATAGACTTCAAGGTCACGACGGCCGCAGTCTTCCCCCACCGAGCCAATTATGTTGTGGCCATTGACGGATTCATAGGAAGGGAGTGGCTTCTCAGGCAGGCAGGAGGGATCTGCAAGAGAAAGTTCACCACAGATATGAAGCTTGTCAGCCAGATCCGTCATGTGCTGAAGAAAAACGGTGATATTCTCGCTCTCTATCCCGAAGCCAGGTATTCACTAATCGGGACTAATGCCGTCCTGCCTGAGTCGCTTGGAAAGATGATCAAGCTTCTCAAGGTTCCAGTCGTCGTTCTCAACATGCATGGCCATTACCTGAACAGTCCCTGCTGGAACTTGAAGAGCAGAGGTAACAGGATCGAAGCCGATATGTCACAGATACTCTCTGTCGACGATATTGCCCGCTCTTCCGTGGAAGAGATCTTCGCCGCCGTCAATCGTGCCTTCGAGTACGACGAATACAGGTGGCAGGAGGAGAATCAGATAAGGATAGATGAGCCGAAGAGGGCCGAGGGTCTCCATAAGGTGCTTTATAGGTGTCCGTCCTGCCACAGTGAGTACCGAATGGATTCAGCCGGCTCTGAGCTTTTCTGCCTGCACTGCGGGAGTCGGTGGGAGATGAGCGAATTCGGGAAGCTCCTCCATGTTGAAAAAGGGAAGTGGGAGAGTGAGAAGAGTCTCGATTTTACCCATATCCCCTCCTGGTATGAATGGGAGAGGAACGAGGTGAGAAGGGAGATTGAAGAGGGTGTGTACCGCTGCGACCTTACTGTGAGTGTTGATGCCCTTCCGAATGCGAAGGGATATATCCGCCTCGGGGAGGCACAGCTAGTCCACTCGCTTGACGGTTTCACCCTGACAGGAGATTTCGATGGTGAGCCGTTCGTTCTTGTGAAGGATGTCGCTTCGATGTATTCGTGCCATATCGAGTACGAATACTTCGGGAAGGGGGACTGTATCGACCTGTCGACGTTGAACGATACCTACTATCTCTTCCCTCATGGAGATGATTTTTCAGTGACGAAAATCGCCCTTGCAACCGAAGAGCTTTTCACGTACGCAAAAGAGCTGCAGGAGAGTGAAGCTGCAAGCCTGTGAGTCAGGCCTCTTCCTCAGTGAGGGAGAGAAGTTCGCTTGCCTTGAGACCGAAGACTCCGGCAATGAGGGAAAGAGAGTGCAGTGAGGGTGTGTTTTCACCCCTCAGAAGCTTGTAGATGTAGGAAGGGTGGAGCGTACTCTCCCGTGTCAGTGTGGAGACACTGATCCCGTATTCCTTCAACAGTCTCTGAAGCACGATATCAAAGTCCATGAGTCGATTGTATGCAGGGCAGTTATTCCTTGCAATATCTGATGATGGAGAAACTCTATATCCGGAAATAGAGTGCGGCATTGCGGTAACTTATATCCCTCATGACTCCATCGAGAAATACTCTGTCATCAGGTATCTCCCCGTTTTCGACCCATGTCCCTATGATATTGGCAAGGATACGTCTGAAGTACTCATGCCTCGGGTAGGAGAGGAAGCTTCTGGAATCGGTCAGCATCCCGATGAAACGGGGAAGGGAACCGAGATTGCCGAGAATCTTCATCTGCTCTTCCATACCGTCCTTGTGGTCGCAGAACCACCAGGCCGAACCGAGCTGGATCTTTCCCGGAATTCCTCCCCCCTGGAAGGCTCCCATGATCGTTCCCATGCTGTAATGATCCTTCGGGTTGAGTGAATAGAGGACAGTCTTTCCCAGTGCTCCGTTCCTTTCGAGTTCTCCGAGAAAGGCTCCGAGCTTCTCTGCAGTGGATAGGTCATGTGATGCATCGTACCCGGTATCGGGACCGAGGGAAGCAAACATCGGAGGATTGAGGTCACGGATCGCATTGAGGTGGAGCTGCATGACGATATCGCGTTGGTTGTACTCCTGTGCCAGATGGAGCATGATAGCTGTCTGATATCCTTCTATTTCTTTTGCTGTGAGCGCCTCCCCGTTCATCCTTTTTGTGAATGCCCTGTTACACTCTTCTTCACTTATCATGCAGAAGGGAACCATCTGAAGGCCGTGATCGCTTGCACGGCAACCTTCTGCCTCAAAAGCATCGAGACGTATGGTGAGCGCCTTTTTTACATCTGCAACTGTATTGATCTCTATCCCGGCTGCTGCTGCCAGACGGGGAATGTACTCGGTGAAGATCTCCTTCTCGATGAGAACCGCCTTGTCGGGACGGAAAGAGGGGACAACTTGAGTAACGATAGCTCCGATATCGGCTTTCCCGCTGGAAATCAGCTGATGGGTGGCAAGGGAATCGGCAGGATCATCAGTGGTTCCCACTGCATTGACCCTGAAATTCGAGAAAATTCCTTTCACTGAAAGATCATCTCCCTTCAGTTTTTCTTCACAGCTTTTCCATATAGAGGGTGCACTCTGTTCATTGAAAGGTTCATGGATGTCGAAATAGCGCTGTAGTTCAAGGTGAGACCAGTGGTAGAGAGGATTCCCTATGATCTGGGGTATCGTACGTGCCCAGGCCATGAACTTGGCGTAGGGATCTGCGTCTCCGGTGATGAACTCTTCTGTGATACCCACCGAGCGCATGGCACGCCACTTGTAGTGGTCGCCTCCGAGCCATATCTCACTTAAATTGCTGAATTTCTTATTCTCCGCGATCTGAAGGGGGGGGAGGTGGCAGTGATAATCCAGGATCGGTTCGTCTGCGGCACTTTCGTGGTACAGTCTCTGAGCACTCGAATTCGAGAGAAGAAAGTTCTTATCCATAAATGATTTCATTGTCGTCCTCCATATGGCGCACATAGCGTTACCTTTACATTGAATACGATGTGAGATGCCCGTGCAAGTCTTTTTTCAAAATTGGTGAGACCTCCTGTTTGCATTCTCCTTGCATAACCCCTCGTTACCTGAGATAATTCCCCTAATTGCACCTTCTTTCTGAGAAGGAAAAGGAACATACTATGAAAACACCACCACCGATCCTGCAGCGATGTTCAGAGTTCACCCTTGCCAGTGAGGCACGTGAGTCAGGGATATACCCCTTTTTCAAGCCGATCAGCCAGAGTGCGGGATCAAAAGTATATATAGACGGAAAGGAACTGCTCATGCTGGGCAGCAACAACTACCTCGGCCTTGCCAACGACCCGAGAATGGCCGAGGCGGCCAAACAGGCGGCGAACCGGTACGGAACAAGCTGCAGCGGTTCCCGTTTCATGAACGGGACTCTCGATCTGCACGAAGAACTTGAGCATCAGCTCGCAGCTTTCGTGAACAAGGAAGCCGCCCTCTGTTTTACCACCGGGTACCAGACGAACCTCGGAGCGATCAGTGCTCTCCTTCAGAGAGGAGACCATGTCATTGTCGATAAATTCGACCATGCCTCAATCATGGACGGCGTCTTCCTCGGTCAGGGGACGAAAAGGAGAGTCAACCTCCACAGATTCAAACATAACGACATGAACGACCTCGAACAGGTGCTCCAGAAGATACCTGTCGGTGAACCGAAGATGATCATTGTTGACGGTGTTTTCTCAATGGAAGGCGATATCGTGCCTCTTCCGCTCCTCAGGGAGATCGCGGACAGATACCAGGCGGCGATCTATCTTGATGAAGCACACGGAATCGGAGTGATAGGTGCCACAGGAAGAGGTACGGGGGAACACTACGGAAATCAGTATGACCTTGCCGACCTCGTGATGTGCACCTTCAGCAAGTCCTTCGGATCGATCGGAGGATTCATTGCCGGTGATCACGCTGTCATTGACTATATCAAGCATTTCGCCCGTCCTCTCATCTTCTCAGCCTCCATGCCTCCTGCGAACATCGCTGCAACGATGACAGCCCTCAGGATCATGCAGGAAGACACCTCCCTTGTTGCCTCTCTTCAGAGAAATGCAAAACTGATGAGGGAGGGATTCGTCTCCCACGGATTTGATATAGGGACGACCGAGACCGCTATCGTCCCCCTGGTCATCGGTGACAACGAGAAGACCTTCATGCTGTGGAGACACGCTTTCGAGCAGGGAGTGTATGTCAATCCGGTCATCTCACCAGCTGTTCCGCCTTCAAGGTCGCTACTGAGAACCTCCTGTATGGCAGTCCATACCCCTACGGAGATAGAGAAAGCGGTAGATATCATAGCGAAAGAAGCAAGGAAACTCGGTGTTATCAATTGAGCACTTCCTTTTTGAAATCTTTTTAACTATATTTTTGAGTATATGAAAAACGTATATGTTGACAACCCGGATGAGAGTGTCCCTCTCATTGCTGATATTATAGATGGAGCTTTTGAGGACTATGGTCCCCTGAGGATAGGAATCCCGGGCGGAAGAGGTGCGAAGATCGTGATTGAAGCACTTCTATCACTCGGTGACGATGTTGTCGGGAGTGTCTTTCTCTACCTTGTGGACGAACGGCTTGAAGGGGAGAAGAACGAGCCGATGCTGATGGACTACGGGCTCGGAAAAGCGATTGAAGAGGGGAGGTTCGTGAACACTCAGCTGATCATTCCTTCAGCGCAGAATCCCGTTCCTGTTGATTTTTCCTTCGACCTTCTCTTCCTCGGGGTGGGGGAGGACGGTCACTTCGCTTCTCTCTTTCCCGGTTCCTGGGACAAGAGAAAAGCTGGCGAGCATGATATCATAGAGATTGATGAAAGCCCGAAGCCGCCGAACCATAGGGTGACATTCTCTTTCAGTGCGTTTGAGAAGTTCACAAGAAGAGGGTGTGTCTACCTTGTATGCTTCGGAGAAGGAAAGAGGAATGCATACGAGCGTTATATTCAGGGCGAGGAGAGCCAGCTCACCTTGCCTTCACTGTTTTTTGAGCGGGATGGCTTTGACCCGGTGCTGATCACCGATCTGGCAGAAAAAGGAGAGAAATGATATGAAACAGATCATCATACAGTTCGGAGGCACGGGAGACCTTGCCCAGAAGAAATTATATCCGGCATACGAAAACCTTCAGAAGAAGGGTTTCGATTTCACCCTCATCGCCCTCGGCAGACGGTTTGCTACGAAGGAGGAGTTCGTCAAGGCTACGGTACGCGAGGATGCCTCCCAGCAGTTCCTTGATGCACTTGAGTACCTTCAGTACGATATGAGTGATGAGAAGGGGGCGACAGACCTCCTTACCTCTCACCTCCTTTCTTTGACTAAGAAGGGTGAAGAGGTCAATATCATCTACTATATGGCACTTCAGCCCAGTCTCTATGAAGATGCAATCAGGCAGATTCAGATCGTGGACAAGGTTCTGGCAAAGACACTCGTTCTTTCGAAGAAGATCGTGGTGGAAAAACCGTTCGGATTCGACGGAGAGACGGCCAGAAGGTACAACGATATTCTCCTTCAGGCATTCACCGACAAGGAAATCTACAGAATCGACCACTACCTCGGAAAGGAGTTCATGCAGAACCTTCTTCTCCTCCGGTTCCACAATGATATCATCCGTGCTATCTGGGATAACCGCTCAATCGAATCTATCCAGATCATCTTTGATGAGACCCATGGGGTCGACCAGCGTCTCGGTTTCTACGAAAAGATAGGCGTGGTGAGAGATACAATTCAGAATCATATCCTTCAGATCATCACCTACCTCACGATGAGTGATCCGACAACCCTCTCACCCGAGGACATCGCGGCAGAGAAGGCGAAGGTTCTCAGAGCCATCGCTCCTCCCAAGGAATTCTATACCGGCCGCTATGAATCTCTTGGAGCGGGAAGCGGTCATATTGTGAATATTCCCACCTACGCAGCGCTGAAACTGAGCGTGAACAACTACTACATGGCTGACATTCCCATCTATGTGAGAACAGGTAAGATGCAGGAGAATGCGAAATCTCTTATCTATGTGAAGTTCAAGAACAAGACACAGAAAGTGATGAACGACTCGCAGATAGAGGACAACAGCGTGATCATAACCATCCATCCCGAGCTCACAATCGATATCGTGATGAACCTGAAGGAGCCGAATACGAGCTGGAAGAGTAAACCTGTGAGATTCCGTTTCAACCAGACTGAAACCTTCGGTGCGAATACCCCGCAGGCGTACGAGCAGATCGTGCAGAAGATTCTTATCGGGGATAAATCCCTCTTCCCTTCAATGATGGAGATCTGTGAATCGTGGAGAATCGTTGAGCCGATGCTCACTGATGATTCACCGATGGAAGTCTACCCGATCAGGACGCTTCCAAGGTTTGCACAGCAGATGGCGAAGGAGAACGGGTTCACCTGGTTCGCCTGATTCGCCTGATTCCCACCCTTCCTTCACGAAAAACATACCGATATAGAAATGAAAAGGCCCCGCGAAAGCGGGGTCTTCGTGTATCTGAGCAGGATGTATAGGAGTGGTATTTTTTAAACATCTTACATAAACCTAAGACATTTGTTATGACAATTAGGGGCAAATCATGTATAGTGCGTAGGAAAATCCTGACAAAATTGCTGAAAAATAGAAATATATATATAAATAGTGAAAATTATATTATTGTTATAAAATAAAATAAATCGGTTGAATAAACTTCTTACAACATCGGAAGGTTTTCTAGAAAAGATTTGACATAAGTTATGTCCTCTGTTACCATGAAATCAGATAAGGACAGAGGTCCTGAAGAGAGGTGGGTTTTGAGGCGTCTACATGTTACAGTATTACTTCTTCTAATCCTCTTCTCTCTCTACAGTGCTGTTGAGGGAGAGGATGCGAGTCTGATTCTCTCCGCTGCCGTTGATGGTGGTCTCTTCCATGGATTTTCTTCGATGGACAGTACCAGTTCCGATATGGCTCGTCTTAACATCAGCGCAGGAAACGTTGGAGATCAGGTGAGAAGCGATCTGGATCTCGAATCATCGGAAGCTCAGGCTGTGGGGTACTACAATCTGCTGACAACCGGTGCCTCTCAGGCGCAGGTCTCCTTCTCCCTCATTCCCCTTACAGCCGTCTTCGGAGATACCACCTACTATGTTCCCTATCTTCTCAGTTATGAGGAATCAAACGGGACTGGAAATGTGAAGGTTGACAGCGAGAGCCTTGGAAGCAGCGAACTGGATCCCACAACAACAGATCCCGGCACCAGCGAAGATGCTGTCCTTCATACACAGGCCAGCGGTCTGAGGTGGAAGACTCTTGAACTGTATGTCACATTCAACGGTGATGCAAACGAAGTGCTTCCTGAAAGCAGCTACAGCGGCTATGTAGTCGCTACTGTTACAGCAGAATAAAAATTACCCCATCGGGATGGGTTGCTGCTGCAGAGATGCAGCAGCCTTGTTCTATGAAAAGGCTGCTCCTCAATCGAGGAGTTTTTTGTCTCCGCTGAGTGCCTGAATGGGAGCGATGTTCTGCGAAACTTCGAGTGTTCCCATGTACTCCTTCTTCTCGTTTCTTACAGCGAAATAGCGGATATGTACGTACGCTTCTCCCAGGTGGAGATAGAATTCAGCGACATCTCTTTCACCGCTCTTGAACTCATTGACGATTTTCTCGACGATATGTACCGATGCAGGAGGATGACAGTTCACAACCTCTCTTCCGATGATTGCAGTGGTACGGGGAAAGATGCGTTCGCTTGACTGGCTGAAGTAGGCAACCTTATCATCCTTGTCCACAAATGTGATATCGACAGGGAGGGTGTTGAGCACGAGGGTGAGGATTTCCGGAGTGAAGTGTCCGCTTGGAAGGGTGATCATTCCAGATGAGAGGTCAGGTTTCACCTCTTCCATTTCAGCTTCGGGAGCCCAGGTGTGTTCGCTCGCGACATAGGAGTCGGCGAATTCATCGATACCGTCAGCGATGAGCTTCCATTCATGCGGGGTGAACACTTCCGATACCATGGGAATGAGAATATCGTTCTCCTTGGTGATCATCTCTAGGATTTTTGTTTTGGTCGAAGTGAATTCAGTGACAAAACGGGTCCTGGTAGCCTCATCGGGTCTGCCTGAGTTGATCATCTCCTCGAACGTGCCGCTTACGACTTTGATCATTTCTCTGATCTCATCATCAACGCCCCACATCACTTTCGGGGGTGCGGTGATGCCGTGATTCTCCATCAGAGGGAAGTAGAGATTCTCCTTCTTCGCATAGTGTGAATCGATCTTTCTGAGTTCTTTCAGCTGCTCTCCAACCTTGGCTGCAGCAGAGACATCTCCCTTGGAGAGGCTTGTGATGTGCTCTTCAAGCGCATCGACAATCTTTGTGATATGTTCGTTCTCTTTTTTCAGGATCCATGCCGGGTGACCGAGTGTATCATCCATCTTTCTGTAGCCGTGAATATCGGCAACGGAACCATGGACAAGTGAGGAGTGGACATCACAGAGTCTCTGCACTTCCTCAACACTCACTTCACCTTCGTCGATCAGTTTCTTTTCCGCCGCGGCTATCTCATCGGCACCGACACCTTCAAAGGTTTCGGCAAACTCTTTCTTCACTGCTTCGAATTCCTCTCCGTTGTGAAGTCTTTTAATCATCTCCTTGAGGAGGGTGCTCCTTTCATCGCTGTTCTGTATTTCTGCACTCATAATAGTGTCTCCTTATTCATTCTCTATAACCAGATCATACTCCAGAACAGAAAAGGCATCCGTTGCAAATGCAACAGATACCTTTTTCTTAAAAAATCTGAGGATCAGGAGAAGAGAGAAGTGATCTCCTTCTCATACTGCGCTGATATCTTGTGGCGCATGATCTCCTGTTTCGCTGAGAGCTGCTCTCCCACCTTGAAGGGTTCACAGATCAGTGTGAAGCGGTTGATCAGTTCGAACGATTTGAACCCGTGTTTCGAACTGACAAGCTCGTTGATCTCCGCCTGAATCAAGGCCTTTACCTCATCAAGTAAGAGCGCATCCTTACGTGTCAGGTAGGGGATTCCCTGTTCCTTCACATACTGTTCGATCATCTTACTGTCGGGAACTATCAGGGCACCTAGGTACTTCTGATCCTGTCCGACCACCATCACCTGCTCGATATATTCCGACTCCCTCAGCCTGGCTTCGAGTGGCACCGGTTCGATATTCTCACCACCGCTTAAAACGATGGTATCCTTCGCACGCCCCCTGATACCGTACTCACCCTTGTAGGTCCAGATACCTAAATCACCGGTATTGAGGTAGCCCTCATCATTCATGATGGCTTTCGTCAGATCGGGGCGCTTGTAGTACCCCTTCATCACCTGTTCTCCCTTCACCCAGATTACACCCTTCTCTCCGGGAGCCGCGAGGGTTCCGTCATCCTTCACGATTCTTATATCGGTCTCAGGGATAGGGGATACTGTGAGCGGTACCTGATGGTGGATGCTTCTCAGCCCGATAACCGGAGCGGTCTCTGTGAGTCCGTATCCGTCAAGGAGGGTGATACCTATAGCCTTGAAGAACTTGTCGATGGAGGAGGGGAGTGAACCGCCTCCTGAAACTCCCGCCCTGAACCCGGTTCCGAATTTCTTCTTGATTGTCTTGAACACAAGGATATCACCAAGGTACTTCAATGGGAGGGTAGGGATGAACATAAGAAGACCGATCAGGAGGTCGGCAGGATAGAACCTGCGGGAGAACTGCGGTTTCCTGTTTTCCAGTCTTGCAAGTGCATCAGCATGGGCCGACCCTATGAAGACGAAGAAATGGAAGAGTCCCCGTGCGACAGGTGATTTCGACTTCACGTTCTGGTAGACACCTCCCTTCACCGCCTCCCAGATTCTCGGCACTGAACCCATCCACTGGGGATTCGTCCGCTGCAGGTCGACAAGCATGATCTTTCCGATCGGTTTGGAATAGACGACAGTCGATGCCTGAGAGAGAATCACGTACTGAAGGATTCGCTCGAACGAGTGCCATACAGGAAGGACACTGAGCCACCTCTCCCCCTTCTTGAAATCGATCACCTTCGGAAGCTGTTCCAGCTGGAACAGAAAATTCCTGTGAGTGAGCATGACACCCTTCGGCTCTCCTGTTGTGCCGCTGGTGAATATGAGTGTCGCCAGATCATCCCCTTTTCCCTTCTCTATCTCTTTTGTCACGAGGCCGGGATCAGCTTGAAGTGCCTCCTTTCCCTTTTCGAGAATATCATCGAAACAGAGGATGGAGAAATGCCCTGACTCTTCACTCTTGTTCTCTTCTGTATGATGGTGCTGATCCATGATGACGAGTGTTTTAAGGTCAGGAAGAGAGGATGCGAGTGAGACAACCTTTGTCAGCTGTTCCTCATTCTCTACAAAG
Source organism: Sphaerochaetaceae bacterium (assembly GCA_963677695.2). Taxonomy (GTDB): domain Bacteria; phylum Spirochaetota; class Spirochaetia; order Sphaerochaetales; family Sphaerochaetaceae; genus SABI01. The sequence goes on from CAXXUJ010000001.1 coordinate 2,299,887, forward strand.
CAGAGAGAACATTCACTTGTCTTGAGGATGAATTCGAGTTCATGGGGCATGGCATCCCTTCCCCTGGGAACATCTGCAGCACCGAGAGAAAGGATAGCGGTATCGGCTAAGAGCCACTCCTTTCTGTTATCGCTTATGAGACCTACGTTGTCTCCCCTCTTGATTCCCATCGAAGCGAGACCCGCCGCCAGCTGTTCCGAGATGACTGTGAAATCGGCATAGGAAAGATTGAGGAAGTTTCCGTCATCATCCTTGTACATCTGAATATCCGTGTCGGGGTACTCAGCGCTTATATATCTGAGAAGCTGTGGAATTGTCTGATACACCTTTTGACTCCTTTGTGTTGTTCCCGGAACGCCTGAAGCGCGCCGGAGACTATTGTGTGCAGCCCTATGTTATAACTATTGCACACTATCTGATAAAGTCAATATTGACAAAAATTAATGGAATGTCAAGAAAAGATGGAGAATACCAATACATACTTCTTCATAGCTGCCATGAAAGGATGCTGATATGATTGAACGAGGTAGAAGAAGGTAGGGTTGAGCGGATTATTCTGGCTTTTCCCCCTCGCTGGTGGTACTTTTACTATAGTAGGTTCTTACTAGTATGCAGTGTATATATAGTTAATATTTACGTATCTTATTAAAAGTGTCAAAATAAGAGGGTAAAAAGGGAAATAAATAGGAGAAAAACGGAAGTATTGTTGACACCTTTTTGTTAAACTGTCAATATAATCATATCTCTTGAGCAAGGAGAAAAGAATTATGAAAAATCGTGTGATTGTCGATGCGTCGAGATGCAAAGGCTGTGGCGTATGCCCGTCTGTCTGCCCGAAAGGGTGTCTCCGTATCGGGACAGGAATCAACGAACAGGGATATCTGAATGTGGAAGTGGTACCTGACAGTGTCTGTATCGGGTGCGGTATGTGTGTACTCGCATGCCCCGAGCCGAGAGCATTGACGGTGCTGAAGAATATTGAGGAAGAAACATCATGTACAAGCGCCTGATGAAAGGGAACGATGCGGCAGTCTTCGGTGCCCTCATGGCGGGGTGTACCCATTTTTTCGGGTATCCTATCACCCCTGCAAGTGAGATCGCCCAGACTGCTTCCTATTATTTCACCAAGACCGGAAGAACCTATCTTCAGGGTGAGAGTGAAGTGAGTGTGATCAATATGCTCTACGGAGCATCAAGTGCGGGGGCGAGGGTCATGACCGCCTCCAGCGGTCCCGGAATCGCACTCATGGCTGAAGGTATAAGCTATATGGCTGGTTCGAGACTTCCCTCGGTCATTATCGATATGCAGCGCGCCGGTCCCGGACTCGGTAATATATGGCCCGAACAGGGCGACTACAATATGGTCGTGAAAGGTGGCGGACAGGGTAACTACAAGAATATCGTTCTTGCACCTGCCAGCGCCCAGGAAATGTTCGATTTCACCAAGATGGCCTTTGAACTCGCCGACAGATATCGTATGACAGTATTCATTCTCGGTGACGCCTACCTCGGACAGGTGATGGAGTCAGTTGAAATCTCAGGTACTCTGGAACAGAGTGCGAGAAAGGATTGGGCCCTCTACGGGGATGAGGAGAGCAGGAAGAATGTGATCACCTCGATTTTCATGTCCCCGTCCTCCATGGAAGAGCAGAACCAGCTCCTGCAGGATGTATACGCTCAGGTAGAGGAAGAGGTTGTTGACTTTGTAGAGACCGATACCGAGGATGCAGATCTGATCTTCATCAACTACGGTATCGTTTCCCGTCTCTGTCACGGTGCTGTCAAGAAACTGAGGGAGAACGGACTCAAGGTCGGCATGCTCCGCCTCAAGACCCTCTTCCCGTTCCCGAAGAAACGGCTCATGGAACTCGCTGAGAAGGGGATTCCCCTCGCCGTCGTGGAACTGAGCAACGGTCAGATGGCTGACGATGTGAAACTGAGTGTGGCCGGAAAGACTGAAGTTGTTTCCTATACCCGTATGGGAGGGGAAGTGATGAAGTCTCAGGATCTCATCGAATTTGCGACAGAGTATCTGAAGGGGTGATGGGAATGGAAGAGATAAAAACAAGTGACGTATTCTATAAGGAATTCACCCGCAAGGATGGTGATACCAGAGTAACCCACTACTGCCCAGGCTGCGGTCACGGAACGATTCAGAAGATGATCGCTCAGGCGATTGAGGACCTCGGGATTCAGAACAGGACCGTATTTCTCTCTCCTGTGGGCTGTTCGGTATTCAGTTACTACTATTATGATACAGGCAACATTCAGTGCTCCCACGGACGTGCTCCTGCGGTAGGAACGGCTTTCAAGCGTGTTCACGAGGATTCCATTGTCATCAGCTACCAGGGAGATGGAGACCTTGCAGGTATCGGGACGACAGAGATTATCCATGCCGCGAACCGCGGCGAGAATTTCACCGTCTTTTTCATCAATAACGCGACATACGGTATGACCGGAGGTCAGATGGCTCCGACAACCTTACTGGAGGAGAAGACTCTCACCACGCCTTTCGGACGTGACCGGAAGAGGGACGGTTCCCCCATCAGGATGGCGGAGATGATAGCCACGCTGGAAGAACCAGTCCTTGTCGCCCGCTGTGCAGTCTCCTCTACAAAGGAGATGCTGAAGACGAAGAAGATGATCGAGAAGGCTCTGAAGAATCAGGTGAATAACCTCGGTTTCTCCTTCGTTGAGATTCTCAGTGCCTGTCCCACAAGCTGGAAGATGAATGCGGTCGATTCAAGAACCCATATAGACAATGTCCTTTCAAAGGTATTTCCGTTGGGTACCTTCGTGGATAAGAGTGATTCCGTTCTCCCCTACGGACCTTCTCTGTTCCCCTTCCTGACAGGCGACGAGTTTCTCAGCGCGCTGAATGACGGGGGAGTGAGAAAGGACCTTGAACCTTTCAACTTGAAAGATGAAACTGCCGTTATGATCGCCGGCTTCGGTGGGCAGGGAGTGCTTTCGGGAGGCGTGAGCCTTGCCAACGCCGCAATGTCCCATCAGCTGCAGGTGTCCTGGCTCCCTTCCTATGGACCGGAAATGAGGGGAGGGAAAGCAAGCGTCACTGTGGTGATGTCTCCCGATGAAGTATCATCTCCTCTGGCAGAGGAGCTTGATCACCTTATCGTGCTGAATTCTCCTTCTCTGATGGCCTACGAGCATATGGTGAAACCCGGCGGTTCGATCGTCATCAACTCCTCTCTGATCGATCACGAACCTGACAGGGATGATGTTGAAGTCTACCGCATTCCTGCATCAGACATAGCTCAGGAGGCGGGTATTCCCCAGGCCGTCGCCCTTGTCATTATAACGGCGTTCCTGCACCACACCGGAATGCTCTCCATTGACGCTCTTATAGAGTCCCTTCATCTCGGGATCAAAAAGAAATCCCTGATCGGAATGAACAGGGATCTGATTATGAAGACTCTGGAGATACTGGAGAAGTAGAAAAAGAAATCAGATGATACACAGAAGAGCCTGGAAACAGGCTCTTCCACATATTGTATCAAAGAATCAGTCGTTATTCTCAGGTACCTCGAGCACATCTACAAGCTGTGATGGTTCGATTCTGAAAGGCGACCCCTCTCCCTCATAGAACCCGTGATCCCTCACAAAGTGGATATGGAGATCAGTGAAGGTCACTTCCCCTCCGGATATCGTGTTTCTCACCGTGGTATTCACCTTCTCATACATCCCTTTTCCGCCGAACGGGGAGGGGAGTTTTCCCCTTACCGAGTCGACTCGTACATCGAAGTGGTCATCCACCTTCATGAATTCACCCAGACCGTCGAGTCCCGCATCCCTGAAGTACTGCATCCTCTCTGCTATCGCCTCATGGGTCACATTCAGTGCGTGCACCTTCGCCTCGTCAGAGGTGAGGATATCGATGAGTTTGCGTGTGTCGGTGCCGAGAAAACCGTCGAGAGTGATCACTCCCGGTGCCATCTGCTGCTGTATCGCATCATATTCTGGTGTCTGTTTCATATCAATTCCTCCCTCTTGTCAGAACTTGTCGTAGTAGATCCGCTCCTCGGGCATGCCGAGTTCGGTCAGTACTTTCAGACAGGCGTCAATCATGCCGGGAGAACCGCATAGGTAGGCTTCCGCTTCAGCTGCATTGTCACTCAGACGTCTTACGACGTCGGTGATCAGTCCTGTCTCTCCTTCCCATTTGTCTTCTTCCGCCGGTTCACTCAGAGCAGGGATGAACTTGAAGGAGGGCATCCGCTTCTCTATCTCATGCATCTCGTCAAGAAGGAAGAGATCTCTCTTGCTTCTGGCACCGAAGAAGTACTTTGCATTTCTCGTGCTCCCTTTCTCAGCCATGTCGAGAAGAATCGATTTGAGAGGAGCCATACCCGATCCGCCGGCGATACAGATGATGTCACGCTCGGTGTCCTGAAGGTAGAAATCACCGTAGGGACCGTTGATCGTCACTGAGTCTCCTTCTTTGAGGTGTTTGTGCACATAGGTGGTACAGATGCCGTTGGGAACCTGACGGATCTCGAGTTCGATATGGGTATTGTCGGAAGGGACCGAGGCCATTGAATAGGCACGATAGACTTCTTCATCGGTCAGTTCATAGGCCGGGACCTGGAACTGGACGAACTGCCCTGCCTTGCTGTTGATCGTCTCCCCTCCATGTATCTTCAGTTTCACCTGTTTGATATCGTGGGTGAGATCGACGATGCTTTCCACGGTGGTATCGAACTGCCGTACATTGAAGAGCTCCTCAGGAATCTGAATAGCTACATCCTGTTTCACCTTGAACTGACAGGAAAGGCGTACCTGATTCTTCTTCTCCTCATCGGAGATCCAGGGAAGTTCGGTGGGAAGATACTCTCCTCCACCCTCGGTGACCTTCACCTTGCACAGTCCGCACGAACCGCGGCCACCGCAGGCGCTCGGGATGAAGACTCCTTCACCGTTGAGTGCTTTCAGCAGGGGCTGTCCCCCCTTCACGGTCAGTTCCTTGTCCCCGTTGATCGTGATGGCCACTTCACCGTAATTTCCGACAGTGGCATCTGCTATAACCATCATCAGTGCAAGGAGAACGCTGATTGCCGTGATGATGAGAACACTTACAAGTAATGTTGTGATCATACTGCTTCCCTCCTTAACCGATTGAGATCATGCCGCTGAAGCCCATGAAGGCCATGGCCATGAATCCTGCGATGATCAGGGCGATTCCGGGACCGTCGAGTCCCGGCGGAACTTTTGCTGTTTTCAGTTTCTGCCTGATACCTGCCATAGCCATGATGGCGAGGAACCAGCCGAGGCCGCTTCCGATTCCGAAGAAGAAGGTCGTGATGAACGAGTACTCTCTGATCACCATGAACAGGGATGCACCTAAGATAGCGCAGTTCACTGTGATAAGGGGAAGGAAGATTCCCAGAGCGAAGTAGAGTCCTTCACTGTACCGTTCGATCACCATCTCAATGAGCTGAACAAATGCAGCAATGACAATGATGAATACGATGAAGCGGAGGTACTCGAGACCGAACGGTTCGAGGACGAGATGATAGACAACCCAGTTGAGGGCTGTGGTCACTGCCATGACGAAGGTTACTGCGATGCCGAGTCCTGCCGAGGTCTCGATCTCCTTGGAGACCGAGAGGAAGGAACACATACCGAGGTAGTTCGTCAGGAGAATATTGTTCGTAAATGCGGCTGCAAAGAAGACCGCCAATGGAAAAAGCATTTCACTCATGATTTATCCTCCTTCATGAAGACCTCTTTAGCTACCCAGATGAATATTGCAAGCATGAAGAATCCACCGGGAGGCATGATCATGATCGCCCAGGAGGTCCACCAGTCTCCGAGTACCTTGAAGCCGAAGATACTGCCGGTTCCCAGCAGTTCTCTCACAAATGCGATGATCAGGAGCACGTACGCGTACCCGATTCCGCTTGCGATACCGTCGACCAGGGAGAGGGAGGGTTTATTCTGCAGTGCGAACGCCTCGATCCTTCCCATTACGATACAGTTCGTGATGATCAGACCGACATAGGGACCCAGTGCCTTCCACATCTCAGGATAAAATGCCTTCAATGCGATATCGACGATGATGACGAAGGTAGCGATGACCATCGTCTCAACCATCATGCGGATACGTGAGGGTATCCACTTCCTCATGACTGAGAGGGTGAAGCTGCTGAGCGCGAGCGTGAAGATCACACCGAGGCTCATGACCAGCGTGTTGTCGAGCCGGTTCGTGACGGCAAGTGTGCTGCAGATTCCAAGAATCTGCACGAAGACGGGGTTTTCCTTCCCGAGCGGTGCCATGAAGGTTTTTTTGTATGTTCCTTTAGCCATCTTATTCTCCTCCATAAATCGTCTTGCCCTCTTTGACAGCGGCATTGACGATGTCTCTGAAGTAGCGGCTGGTGCGTGTCGCACCGGTAATGCCGTCCACCTCATCGGGTGCATCACTCGTTCCTTCGTCCACGAGGGTGAAAGGTCCCTGCTTCCCGGCGAACTGTGATGTGAACCACGGTTCCTCGATTCTGGCACCCAGTCCGGGAGTTTCACTCTGTGATACGATCGAGATCCCGGAAATCATATCAGGGGAGGAGAAGCCGATCATTACCGTGATCGGACCCCACAGGCCGGGGCCTGTCCTCTGGACAACGGTGACTTCGTTTCCGTTTCCAGTTTCTATCTCATACTTTCCGTCAGTTTCCGTGACAGATGATTCGTACAGTTCCTGTACGGCATTGACCGAACCGTCGTTGGTGAGGCCTGCCGCATTGATGACGCTCCGTCGTGTGAAAAACAGCTCATTCTCTATAACCCGTTCCTGCGTTGAAAGGTAGAGGGCGCTGAGAATCGCGACACAGACGATGGTGACGACCGCCATGAAGACGATCGGGTGTATCCTTGTGGCATAGAATCCGTCTTTGTTCATACACTTCCCCCTTCTGCCGCCGCCTTTTTCTTCTCGTTCTTCTTTTTCCTTGAACTCTTGATCAGGTGGTCAATGAGAGGAGCGAACATGTTGACTAAAAGGATCGCGAAGGTGACTCCCTCCGCCCAGGAGGAGAATTCTCTGATGAGGACGGTGAGCACACCGAACATTCCTCCGTAGATCCATCGTCCCAGGTCTGTCGACTGGGAAGAGCTCACAGGGTCGGTGATCATGAAGAAGGCTGCAAGGAGGAAGGATCCGCTGAAAAGACCGGTGAGGGGATCGAGTGCTCCCTCTTTTCCACCTATCCACACGAGCGTCTGAACGACGAGGAAAAGAAGAATGGAGGATACGACAAGACGCCATGCTGCTGACTTTTTATAGATGATGTAGGCCCCTCCGGTAAGAATCAGGAGGGCACTGGTCTCTCCGAAGCTTCCTGCCACGTTTCCTAAGAAGAGAGAGAGGAGGGAATCTGATTTCGTGAACAGAGGAGTTGCCGCCGCTACGGCATCCGCTCCTGAGATCCACTTTGCAAAGCCGCCTGGTACCAGTGAGATCGCGCTCTGTGGAGCAACAAACCGTGCCGTAAGTGGTACACCGAAGCTTATGTAGACGAATGCTCTGGCAGTGATCGCCGGATTGAATACGTTTCTGCCGAAGCCGCCGAATACCATCTTCCCGAATACCACACCGAACATGATGCCGACAGCGGCTATCCAGAGGGGGATGGTCGGGGGCAGGGAAAGGGCGAACAGGGTCGCACTCACGTAAAGTGACTCCGTCACCTTGTAGTTGTACTTCTTCGCCATGAACCACTCGCTCAACAGCCCGAAGAGCAGTACGGTGCTGTACACTGCTAGAAATCTCCACCCGAAGAAATATATTGCAGCGAGAACTAGTGGTGAGAGACCGATGAGAACGTTCCTCATGGCCTGCTGTTTCTGAATCTTCACAGTTTCCTCCTCCTTACATAACATTTTCCATTCTACCGTATCTTGTTCGGGTTGTAAAAAGATAAAGTAAAAAACTTCTAAATAAGTAGTGAATACAGATTGTATGCTCTCTCAAAGGGAGCTCAGACAAGGGGGGAAAGGGAGGTCACTTCAACCGAATAGGCCTGATAACACCGTTTCACCACTCCTCGGACAATAAGAGGTCTGCTCCCGTAGATCAGCGACTCATACCGGCTGTGCACCGGTGGGAAGACTACGGTCTCATAGAGGCAGGTCTCATCCTCGAACGAGATGAAGGCCATCGCCGTATCGTTTTTTGTCATGACGGTCCTCTTGGTCACAGACCAGCCTGCCAGGGTGACCTGTTTTTCCTCATAAGAAGGAATTTCATACCCCCTGATTCTCCTGATCCTCGAAAGCTCACGGGCATAGAGGAAGAGAATATGATGATTTCTCAGGAACCCGAGTGCCCGGTACTCCCTGAGCAGCTCATCACCTTCCGCTCTGTATGTGTTTTCCAGCTTCACGGGAAGGGCATTCACGTTCTGTTCAAACAGTTCAGGTTCCTCTCTGTTCTCCTTCTTCCTGTGTGTCAGAAGAATCCTGGTCTGAACTGTGCGGGGAAGATTCCCGGCTATGGAATCGAAGACACCGGCAGAGGTGAGAGAGGCTATGTCACTCTGGGAAAGAGCTATCCGGGAAGAGGCATCCTCAAGGGAACCGAAGAAGCCATGCCTTTCCCGTTCTGTGAGGATCGACTGAACGGCGGCATAGGAGAGTTCCCTGACGGTCATGAAGCCGATAGTGAGACGGCTCCCTTTTCCCTGGTAGCGGTAGCCGCTTTCATTTATATCGGGGCCGTACACCTGCAGCCCCATTCTCCTCGCTTCGCTGATATAGGCAGCTTCACTGTAGAATCCTCCCCGGTTGGAGAGCACAGCTGCCATGAAGGGTGCAGGGTGATGGGTCCTCAGGAAGGCTGACTGGAAGGAGACCATCGAATAGGAGGCAGAGTGGGGTTTGCAGAAAGAGTAGCCGTCGAACGAGAGAATCATACCCCATATCTTCTCTGTCACCTCCTTTTTCATCCCCCTTTTCAGACAACCCTCGAAGAACTGCTTCTCATAGGCAGCGAGCTTTTTCTCCCTGTTCTTCTTCGCTACGACCTTTCTCAGCTGGTCCCCGTCATATTCGCTGAAGCCCGCAAGGGCGATCGCAGTCTTCGATACATCCTCCTGGTAGCACATGATCCCGTAGCTTTCCTTCACGATCTCCTCGAAGAGGGGATGGACAGGCTCCCATTTCTTTCCATGCACCCGCTCGACATATTCACTGACATAGGCATTGGCCGCAGGGCGGATAAGGGAGGAGTGGATGACGATATGGTCGAAATCTCCTTTCTCCGTCTTCTTCTGCAGCAGCCTCATCGCAGGAGATTCGATATAGAAGACCCCCATAGACTCTCCCCGTGCAAGGAGCTCGACCGTGGGAGTATCCTCACTCGGCCGCCAGGTATGACGGTCGATGATGATACCCTCCTCTGCAAGGGATGCGAGGGTATCACGTATGACAGCAAGGGATCGGTTGCCGAGAAGATCGATCTTCACAAGTCCTGCGCTTTCCACCCCCTCCTTCTCCCAGGTGAGAAGAGGGTAGCCCTCACGGGATCGGGTTACGGGAGCATAGGTATCGATCTCCTGCGGCGTGATGACAAGACCGCCGCAGTGCATCGATATGGCTCTGGGAAGACCTGTGATGCGCTGAGCGAGGGGAAACACCTTCTTCCATACCGAATCCCCCGACATCAGCTGCTTTCCCCCCTTCATTACCTGTGAGATCTCGCCGTCGCTCAGGCCGTGAGCCTTTGCGCTCTCCCTCAGTGCCGAGCGGAACCGGAAGAGGTTGTGGTTCGCCACCCTGGCGCAGTGTTTCTCTGAGAACATGGTGATGACACGGTGAAGGATATCATCCCTCTCATCCCATGCGAAATCGACATCGATATCGGGCATGTCCTCTCTGGAAGAGGTCAGGAACCGTTCAAAGTAGAGATTGTGTGCGATCGGGTCCACCTGGGTGATCTCAAGGGAATAGGAGATGATCGAGGCTGCGGCAGAGCCCCTCCCGCAGCTGCGGGAGGCCATCTGCACGATATCGTGCATCACCAGAAAGTAGGGAGCGAATCCCTTCTCTGTGACAATGGAGAGTTCCCACTCGATTCTTCCTATGATGGCGTCATTGAGTTCCCCATAGCGCCTGTGCGCCCCTTCAAAGACCCTTCTTCTCAGCTCTTCAGCACTTTCCAGCCCGTTGTCAGCACGATAAGAAGGGAAGATGAGAGAGGAAAAAAGGTCAGGGGAGGAGCATTGACGGGCAATATATTCACTTCCCTCGAGAGCTTCGGGCCAGGGTGAGAATATCCTGCGGTACTCTTCATCGCTGTGAAGGATTGCCTCCGCGGGAGAAAGAGAGTCTTCATCAATGGAACCCACAGTCTTTCTCTCCCGTATGGCGCTCAGGAGCCGGTGAATCTCCCAATCTGCGGGTGTGAGAAAGAGGGCGTCTTCTATCGCGGCAAGGGGCAGGTCAAGCTTTTTCGCATGGGACACACCTTCCATGTTTCTCGGAGTGACAGCTGCATAGAGGTTCTGACAATGTTCCTTCAGCCTTGTGAGAATGGATAGAGAGGAAGATGCGATGAACAGCCCTTCGCTGTTTTCTGCAAGGGCTTGAACGACAGCTTCTCTCTTTCTCTCATCGGAAAGTATGCGGGTAAGGAGTGAATACCCTGCCGCCGTAGCGGCAAATACCCACAGCGGTCCCTCTCTGTGGGTGAAAAGGACAGAGGTGATGATGGTGATCCCGTTCTCCTTAGCCTCTTCCCTGAGGTCATGAAGCCCGCACATGCTTGCGATATCGGTGACGGCAACGGTATCGATCCCGTAGCGTATGCACGCTGCTATGATGTCTTTCGGCAGGAGAACACCGTACAGAAGAGAATAGGAACTGATGATGCCGAGCCTGCTAGCCATGGTAGAGTGCGAAACTCCGTGTGATGATGCTGTTTCCGTACCTGCGTCTGAGCGTATCGACCTGCTGCTGAAAACGCTCGCTCCGCTCCTGCTGCTCACAAAGAAACAGGTCTCTCTGCACCACTTTCTCTGTGAGACCTGAAACCCTGATGCTGAGAGCACTGACCCGTATCCTCTTGGTCAGTGCCTTTGAGAGCCATTGGCGTCCTGCGCTGATGAGCTGCTCATCATAGAAGAGGGAAGGGGGAATGGAAGAGGTGATGGAACTGACGTTCCTGTCAGCCCAGAAGAGAGTCAGCTCAAGGCGATCTGCGGTCTCATCATCTTCTCTCATCTGAGTCCACAGTTCCTCGAGAATCTGGAAGAGTCCACCCTCGATGGTGGGGAGGTGTTCGCTCGGATGGGCGAACGCGACCCGTGCCTCCCTGCTTTTCTCCTTCAGGGAGGCAAACCCTTCAGTGTCGAGATCCTCTCCCCGAGCGACATGCCTGAGGGCGATTCCCCTCTTTCCCAGAAGGAGAGAGACCTGCTCGTCATCAAGGTCGGCAATGGAGCCTATATCTCTCATTCCCGCAGCAGAAAGAATCTTCTTCATGGGACGGGTGAGACCGGGAAGGAGAGAGATATCCTGGGAACGGAGAAAGAGGCTCTCCTCTCCCCGTGCGATGGAGGTCACCCCGCAGGGGCGGATTGCCCTTGTCGCGATCTTCGCGACCAGACGGCTGCTGGCTATGCCGACAGCCGGTGTGAGTGACAGTTCCTTTCTCATGTGTGAAGCTATCTTCACTGCAATATCACGCGGAGGACCGAACAGACGGAAGGTCCCTTGTGCATCAAGATAGAGATGTCCCCTCGCATCGTGCTCGAAGGAGGGACTGTAGATGCCTGCGATACGGGAAAGCTCTTTCTGGACAGCATAGCCCCCCTTCACATCGGGTTTCAGCACGGTGAGATGGGGAAGGAGCCTGAGAGCATGGGAGACACTCATCCCCTTCTCGATTCCCTCCTTTCTTGCTCCCTCCGAGGTGTTTATGATCGCACAGGAACCGTAGGTCTCAGGTGCGATGACGAACGCCTTGCTCTTCAGCGAACTGTCGGAGGCGAGAGCAAGCGAGGCAAAGAAGTCTGTGACATTCACATGAATGATCGATGCTTCATCCTGCATGAGCCCTTCCCCCCTTTTTCAGCAGCTGCAGAAGGGAACGTGCACCGCTGACAGCCTGTCCCCTTCTATGGTTATTGAAGTAGATGAGGACGGTATCGGCGTAGGAGGAGATCATCCTCACCCGCTCCGCAATGGATTCTATCTCCTTTTCACTGTAGAGATAATCGTACCTGCTTGCAGCATCGCTCTCCCACCAGGAAGATGCGTTTCTTCCGTGAAGACGAATATAGGCACGGGAGGAGGTATTCACATCCATCATCGGAGGCATGCTCTTCGTATTGGGAAGATCAAGGGAGACCAGGGAAATATCCCGTGCCCTGAGTGCATCAATTGTTCTGCTGTTGTACCACTGAGCATTGCGGAACTCCACCGCAAGGGGAAAGGAGGAACACTCCCTCAGGATTGCATCAAGATACCTTCTCTGCTGAGTTTCGTAATGGAAGGAGTAGGGGAACTGAAACAGAACCGAAGCTCCTCTTCCCCCTTGAAACAGAACATCGGATGCCCTGCAGAACTCATGGGCGAAAGTTTTCCAGGAAGCGTAGTCAATGGTATGGGTGAGACTCTGGTGAGCTTTGATGGAGAAGGAGAGGGGCTCTGAGCTCTCCTGCATCATCTTTTCCAGCTGTTCTCTCTTCGGCATCTGGTAATAGCTGAAATTGAGTTCAACGGTTGCGAATTCTGCAGAATAGAGGGAGAGGAAATCGCTCTGGCGGGTTCCTGCGGGATAGACCGGACCGACCCATTCCGTGTAGCTGTAACCCGATGTTCCGATCAGTATGGTTGACATATTTTTATACTACTATACAGATGTATAGTAGTCAAGTCTGGTATCTGAAAAACCGCTATGGAAATTTGTCTGCTTATTCCGTATGATACATCAAGCGAGGTAAAGCATGAACAATCATATCATACTCCTCTCAGGTGGCTCGGGCACACGACTTTGGCCGATGAGCACACCCGAGAGGTCAAAACAGTTCCTTCCCCTCCTTCCCGACGGCAGCGGCGGCGAGGAATCGATGCTGAAAAGGGTATACCGGCAGCTGAAGAGTGTTGTCCCCTCATCACATGTAGTCGTTGCGACAGCTGAAGGGCAGATTCCCCTCATCAGGGAGGAACTCCCGGATGATATCGAGGTGGTAGGAGAACCCTGCAGACGCAATACCTTTGCCGCCATTGCCCTTGCCCTGCGTTATCTGAGAGATGTATCGGGAGCGTCTGACGAAGATGCCGTGGTTGTTCTTCCTGTGGATGCGTTCACCGAGGAAGCCTATTTTCATGCTGTGAAGAAGATGCTTGAGAAGGTGAGTGAGGATCATCAGAATGTGACGCTCATGGGGATCAAACCGACCTATCCTGCAACACGTTACGGATATATTCTCTCAAACGGACGCTTTACCGAAAAACCTGATGAGCAGAGGGCTGTTCAGCTTGTGGCCGAGGGTGCCTTCTGGAACGGAGGAGTATTCGCCTTCAATCTGGGAATGATGCTCTCGATCACCGAAGGGAAACTGAAAGAAGGGAGCTACCGAGACCTTCTCGATACCTATGCGGATCAGAAGAATATCAGTTTCGACTATGAGGTGCTCGAGCACCTGGAACAAGTCTCTCTTGTCGAGTATGAGGGAACCTGGAATGATATCGGAACATGGGATGCCCTTATCAGGGAGATAGGGTATCAGACGAAGGGGAATACCGTTGTACATGCGAGCGAGCAGACCGCGGTATTCAACGACACCTCGATTCCCGTTATCACCCTCGGCACGAAAAACCTTGTCGTGGTTGCCAGTGAGAACGGTATTCTCATAAGCGATATAGAGAGTGCACCTGAGCTGAAGGATGCACTGGACAAGCTGAAAAAATAGATCAGATAGATACAATAATCCCCTCCGGCAGGAGGGGATGAAGAGAAGGAACCCCTATTTAACGGGGTTTCTTTCATTCCACGGAGCCCAGTTCGTGGAATTGAGACTGTTTCTGATCACCTCAAGAGGGCTCAGAGAATCGGGTTCAGAGACGATTCTGAAGGAATTGGGAAGAATTTTGTACCGGTCATCCTTGTCTGCGAAACCGCCGCCATTGTCCTGGAAGGAGAGGTCATGGTAGCCGAGAGTCGCAATCTCGCCCGGTTTTACCTCAACAACGATAGGCTTGGGCAGGGGGAATTCCTGATTGATATGGTACGGGGTTGATACGTACGGCTCGTAACTAGGGATGATATCATCGGGGAGCAGTCCGAAATCGGTATAGACATGGCGCATCGCGCTGAATGTGTATGTTCCCGGAGTCACGTTCTCTATCACATAGAGAGTCATCGCGCCAGAAAGAGCATCAAGCATTCTGAACGGCAGGATGTTGCCGTTTTCATCGGTTACGATAGGAGCCCACCCCGTTGCATTGTTGTTGAGCAGGTACGAACCGTCATGAGCCACTTCCAATGCGATCATTGAAGAGTTCTGATCGAGAGGGGGATCTACGGAGAGTGCCTGGAACAGGGTCATACATCCGAACGTGGAGAGAACCAGCAGCAGAGTGAAAAGAATCATCAGTGTTTTTTTCATACGTCACCTCAAAGTATAAGATACTTTCAGTGTAAGACAGCCTATGACATCTGTAAACAGATTTTCTTATGTTTTATGCATAAGTTTTCAGACTGAGTGCAAAAATATAGGTTTAACGATACTTAAATGGTGTATTAAATCGATTGATCTTTTTGACTTCTGACAACTGGAGTTATATAATGTAGGTGGAGGTGGTCATATGAGTACACGAGCTCTTGTTGCCACGGATCTCTCAGACGCATCAATGATGATGGTGGAGAACCTCACTCTGCTTCATGACCTTCAGGTCGAATCTATCATTCTTCTTCAGTGTTATGAATATCCTCAGGTCGCCGATGAGATGTATCCGGTATATAACGAGATGCAGCAGGAGATGCTGCATCGTCAGGAATCGCTCTTGAAGGAGAGCGGCTTCACAGTACGGGTCGAAACCTCTTTCGGTCATGCAAAGAGGGAGATCAAACGGATCGCGGAAGCGGAAGACGTTTCTCTGATCGTTGTCGGTTCGCAGGGAAGGGGACTGCTCGGAGGAGCCTTCCTCGGAGGAGTCGCATTCGAAGTGATGCTCCATACCCCCAGACCTCTTTTCATCTATCGGCTTCTTGTCGATAAGAGTGGAGCTCTTGCACCCTCACCGATACATGCTGAAGGGATTCTGCACCACCCGATGTTTGCCGTTGATTTCTCTCCAGCGAACAGGAAGGCCTTCCACAGGTTCCTCCTGATGGTCTCTTCCCAGCAGTGTAAGAAGGTCACTCTCGTCCATGCCATCGAACCCCTGAGGGTCGAAGACCTGGACAAGGAGACGATCGCACGCCAGCGCCTTGAAGAGATGGTGAGCGAGGTGAAATCAGTGGGTGTGAAGGATGTGGACTATAGAATCCTTGACGGAGCAGCCCACAAGTCGGTGCTTGAGGCTGCGAATGAAGAGGGTATCTCCCTTGCCGTGATGGGTACGGTGGGACACACGTTCTGGCATGAAGTGTTTGCCGGAAGCGTCTCTCAGTTTGTTGCCAGACATGCTTTGAAACCTATCTACCTCATCCCTGTTATGGAGTGATTCTTTCTTCTTTACAGCTATGCAGTGAATTGAGGGTTGAAGCCTTCCTTTTTTACCTGAGATCTCCCGCTTCGATCGTGTCGATGAACTGATCTGATGCAGGGAGAGTTGAGAGGAAGGTATCGGTGTCGATGCCCACTCTTACCCCGAACTCTCCGCTGGCAGGCGCCCACTGAAGGCCGACATAGGGAACCAGATTGAACCCGATTCCCAGCGTGTAGGTCATGCTCATTTGAGCGGAGAGAATCACATCATCTTCAAGAATGAATGAGGACTCATTCAGTACTGCTGCGATACGAGCAGAGAAGGTGAGTTCTGCATCGGTGAAGCCACCGTACATGAAGGGAATGTCTGCAGTTGAACATGGAATAGCATAGCTGAGGGTGTAATCGAATCGTGCCGTCCCGTCATGAGCCGGTACGGTGATGTACTCGGGGGCGAGTATCGCCTCGGGATCGACGATGGTGCTTAAAAGCGGACCATGAGCGCTCAGTCCCCGCAGAGTGTGCTGCACGTAATGGTGCGGTATGAAAGAGGGGGTTCCCGCTGATAGCACCCCATAGGAGATGAAATCAGTCGGCCCGAAGTAATTCAGCGAGTAGGAGGTGTTCACTCTGTACCTGCCGAAGGTATCGAGTACGGCTGACGGGGAGGCATAGGCGTACCCCAGCGACGCTGAAGCGAGTGCTGCCTGATCCCCATCTGAATAGATATATCGTCCTGTCGCCTGAGTAGAGATCACCTGCTGTCCCTTCGGGCTCATAGTATGGTAGAGAGGAATGAGGAGTGAAGTACCTACTGTCGCTTCTTTTTCCTGAGGATAGGCACTGCCCTGTGCTGAGAGTATGAATGGTCCGGGAGTGTAGCGGTATTCCCCGTGAAATCGTGAGCTCTGGTCATTGAATGTATACCCTCCCATAAGAAGGAGGGTATGGTTTCTCAGGACACTGGTGAACAGGGAGTAGACCCCTGCTCCCCACGCATCGGTCTCGAGAATCGGGTAGGGGAACCAGAAATTGAATTTCACCATGTCATGGTAGACAGATTCCTCTCTATTAATCAGCTCTCTTTCAAATAGAGGTGCCTGCGGTACTGAAGGGGAGAAGGTAACCACCTCTTCCTGATCTCTGTTCCTTTCCGTTTTGAAAATCTGAGTCCATCCGTCCCTGTACTTCTGATAATAGATCTCTTCTCCTCTTACAACGGCATCAAGGATACCGATCGGATCGCTGAGTATTCTCGTGATCATTCCGCTGTCCAGATCGTACGTATAGAGAGAAAAGGGAAGATCCCGGTCGCTCGTAAAACTGATCGTCTCGGAATCGACGAACCTCACACTCTGTATCTCCTGCGGAACGGAATCTATCAGAACACGGGTCTCATCGCCAGTTATGAGTACAAGTGAGGAGGTCCCTTCCTGATTTCTCACGGCTGCGAGGGAAGATGCGTCAGGAGAGTAGACAGGGAAAAGAAGAGATGCGCCTTCTTCTTCTGCTACGATACGCATATTTCCCTCATCTGTATCGAATTCGACCAGCCTGTAACGCTCTTTTACCGCCTGAGCGGCGGCAATATGTTTTCCATCCTGTGAAACTGATATCTGTCGCAGGATCAGTCCCTCACTGAGCGGGGTGTACTCACTTCCTGCCCTGTCGTACCTGTACAGGTCGGTATAACTGACACTTGCCGGTTTGATCGGCGCGTTCGTGTAGGGATTATAGCTTCTGAAAAGCACATAGAGCGACTGATCGTTTTCTGTAATCGTCATAGCATCTTCAGAGATCCCGTTGATATTCTCCTCAATAGTCATGAGCTCTCCGTTTCTGTAGGAAAGGAGCGAAAGGCGGTTCGAAAGGTCCCACCTCTGAATGTAGAGAACATCATCACGTGCCGTGATGATATCGTGCATACCTTCGCCTTGTGTGATCAGTGTATCGACAGTCCCCTCTTGTTCTGTAGGAGCATCGATTCTTTCAAGGGCTTTGCTGTAGATATCAGAGAGGGAAGAACCTGTCACACGCTTAACCGCAGAACCCATACCAAGGAAGGGAAGCCAGGAAAAAGAGCGGTTTATTTCGCTGTAGATATCTTCTCCATAAGCTTCCATCAGATAGGAGACAAGGATGTTCCCCCCCAGATATATTCTTCCCTTCGGAGGATTAACCGAGGCATAGGAGGTCTTTGAGAGGGGGAGGATATCGGGATTCTCCCTCACCGGCATCAGGAACCTGCTGCTCGATCCCCTCCCTCCCGGAGCATAGGCTGTTTCCATATAGGTTGTGATTCCTTCGATCCACCATCCCGGCATGAGCGGGGTGTTGATAAGAGGCACTTCGGGACCGAAAACGGGAGTGAGAAAGGAGGCGGGACCGACTCTCTGTGTGAGGTGAAGGTAATGAGTCAGTTCGTGTACGAAGAGTGAATAGAGCCAGGAGGATCGGGAGGTGAGGAAGAGGTCGGGGGCGCTGGTGATGTGCATCGTGATTTTCAGCGGGGTGGAGGAAAAGGATCCGTTTGCCATGCTGCTTCCGGAAAAAAGGATGACGGGGACCTTC
The DNA here is from genome assembly GCA_963677695.2 of Sphaerochaetaceae bacterium. GTDB lineage: Bacteria > Spirochaetota > Spirochaetia > Sphaerochaetales > Sphaerochaetaceae > SABI01. The sequence goes on from CAXXUJ010000001.1 coordinate 2,318,129, forward strand.
TTCATTTCTGTATAGTTCAGCGCCCCTGCGAGCTGTTCATACACTTCATCGGCGAATGATGCAATGGTGAGTGCGCTTTCCCTGTCCTGTGTCTCATAGATGATCGTGGTGTGCTCTGTTTCGATGTTCATAACATTGGAAGCGCTCAGGATGGAGAGTGCCGTCAAGGACATGAGAAGGGTAAGAAGTACATGTCGAATCCGGTTCATGACTCAAGTCTACCCCTCCTTCATCATCACTTCAAGTGTAAGCCTCAAGTTGATGCGGGAAAAAGATGGAGTGTCACTTTGTTGTATGCTATTGTTTCTGACATGTTGAGTGAACGTGAACTGAGAAGGAGAGAGAAAGTTCTCCACACCATGATACATCTCTACTGCAGAGCCCGTCATATGGGTTCTGAGAAGCTGTGTCCTTCCTGCTCCGATCTTTTCAGCTATGCGGCAGAGAAGATGCGAACCTGTCCTTCACTGGATAGAGGTATGTTCTGTTCCTCCTGCGAAGTCCACTGCTACGGTGAAAAAGAGCGGGAACAGATACGGGAAATCATGAGGTACAGCGGTCCGAGAATGATGCTGCACCATCCCCTCATGGCACTTTCTCACCTTCTTCATACCCTTCCACAGCGTAAAAACAGGTGATCTGCTACGATTTATTCACAAAAAAGTTTACCATTCACTCGATTAATCGTGTATGATAAAGGTGTAACTACATATAGCAAGAGGAGAATCAATATGAAAAAAAGAATAATGATACTTGTGATTGTCGCACTTCTGGCAATCGGAGCGGTCAGCGCCGCTACACCGAGCACGTTCGATTTCGGACTTCTCAACTATTATAGAATTTCTTCTATTCAGGACCAGGACTTCGGAACCTACACACCTGGACTCAGACTCGAAGGACATATCCTCCCCTGGTTCGGACTGGGAGCTGATGTGATCATGCTCGCACCCTTCGATGGATCAGATATCTATTCCTTCCTTGTCTCCACAGACCTGACTTTCCGGGCGAATATCGGTTTCTTTGAACCCTATCTCGGTATCGGCCCCGCTTACTATGCAACCCTTGCTTCAGGAGACTTCGATCTGATCAACGATGTCGCATACAACGCACGTCTCGGTTTCGATTTCAATATCACCGACCTGTTCACTGTCGGTGTAGAGGGCAAGCTCCTCCTTGACGGTCTCCAAAATGAAGCATCCGCCTTTGAAGGCAAGGACTGGCTCGATTCGACGATGGTGGGTCTCACCCTTAAAGCGAAACTCTAAAGAACAAGAGAGAAAGCTTTCATACTATCCTCCGGGGAGCGTCACGAGATTCGTGACTTACTTCGGGGGATTGTTTTTCATATAGACGTGTTCTTCACCTACGTCCTTCACCACTTCACCGAGCTTCATGGTCAGCGAGTGTTCGGTGGTCATTGCGAAGGCGATGTCCCCGCCGTCTTCAAATTCTCTTTTCACTGCCTTGAGCAGCCTATACACTTCCTCATGGCTGAAGCCGTGAGCTATTACTACTTTCTGTTCATTCATACATCCAAATGTATCAGGATGAGAATGGAGAGGCAAGTGAGAGCTCTGGTATGCTCTGAGTCTGTTGTGTTATACTCAACCCTATTATGAATACATACCCTGAATGCATTGCCTGCCTGTTCAATCAGGCAATACAGGCCCAGAAGATATTCTCTTTAACTGATGAGCAGACCAGAGATCTGATGAATACTCTGGGGACCTCCCTTTCACGTTTTCCTGAAGCGGTATCGCCTCCGGTGATAGCGACGGTCCTCCAGCACAGATTGGAAGATTTTCTGGACAGTGATGATCCTTACAGGGAGATCAAGAACGAGAGTTCGAACAGGATTCTTGAATTCCTTGATGAGATCCGCCATGTGATCTCCTCTTCACCGGATCCTTTGAAGAGTGTGGTTCTCCTCGCAATCGGGGGGAATGCCATTGACTACGGGGTGTTCGGGAATCAGGTCGATATCGAGCGTGTGATCACCGATGCCCTCCATTCGATGGAGGACTCCGATGATTCCCACCACTCTCTTGCCTATGAAGAGTGGAAAGAACACCTGAACCGCTCTTCGAAGGTTCTCTATGTTGTCGATAACGCCGGTGAGGTCGTGTTCGACCGGCTCCTGATCGAGACGATGAAGAAACTGTATCCTGAACTTCATGTCACCGTTGCTGTGAGAAACCGTCCCATCATCAATGATGTCACTCTGGAAGACGCCCGCTTCGCGGGTATAGACCTCGCTGCCGATGCCATCATTCCAAGCGGCTGTGACGGTGCCGGTCTGGTCATAGGTGAAGCAGGAGAAGAGATGAACAGGATCTTCGGTGAGTCAGATATCATCATAAGCAAGGGGCAGGGGAATTTTGAAGCGATGAGTGAAGCTGTCGGTCCGATCTACTTCTTTCTCAAGGTGAAGTGTCCCGTGGTCTCACGGGAGACTGCTCAGCCGATAGGCACCTATCTTCTTATGAAAGCAGCAGCTTTTCGATAATTTCTGCCGCTCCGTCTTCGTCGCACGTTGATGTTTCATAGCGTGCGATGCTCTTCACCTCTTTTGTCGCGTTTCCCATGGCGACAGGATGCCCTGCAAGGGCAAGCATTGCCAGATCATTGTTCTCATCTCCGATGACCATCACTTCCTCCGGGGAGATCTTTTCGTGTGCTAGCAGCTTTTTCAGGGCATCGCCCTTGGTAGCCTTACCCCTCATGATCTCAAAGAAGCGGGGACGGGAATAGACCTGATGGACTGCTTCCCCGAAGGTCTTTGTCAGATGGGTTCTCACCTTTTCGGTCTCGCGGAACTCCCCTATGAAGATCACCTTGGTGAATTCAAAGGTATCGAGAGAAGAGATGTCATCCTGAGGGGAACCGGTATGTAATGTGAGGTGACTCAGGTACTCAGGGTACCTTGAAGCATGGGAAAAATGGACCTGATGGCGCCTGTAGGCATGAAAGGAACAGTTCACATCACCTTCGATCTTCACGATCTCCCTGCACACCTCCTCAGCAAGGTGGGTGTGATAGATATCCTCCCCCTTCAGCGGATCCCAGATGCAGCTGCCGTTGTAGCAAATCACAGGGTGGTTGATACCGAGTTCCTCAATATAGCGTGAGCAGGTGTTGAGCGACCTTCCGGTCGCAATGAACACCCTGACTCCCATGCTCTCCACCTTCCTTATAACACTGATCGCCCGCTGTGATATATGCTTTTCACTGTTCAGCAGCGTACCGTCAAGGTCGATGACAACAGCCCTGATCTTTTCTCTCTTTTCAGGCATCTTCGTTCTTTGTTTCCTGTTTCTGTTCAAAGGAAACGGCCGGTCTGATGGTCAGGTGGGGGAAGGGGATCTCTATGCCGTTTTCATCGAACGCCTTCTTGATTGCTATGAGAAGATTTGTTTTCAGAATAGCGAAGTCGGGAGTCTTTCCCCATACGCCCAGAAATAGATTGATCGAGCTTTCACCGTACCCTGATACCATGAAGAAGGGTTCAGGGTCCTTCAGGGCGAGAGGTTCGTTCCTGATGACATTGAAGAGGACCTCCCGTGCCTTTTCGATATCGTCGTAGTAGCTGATACCGATCTGAAGAGGAACTCTTCTGAGAGGATTCTTCGTGATGGTGGTGATCTCGCTCTTGATCAGCGTCTCGTTCGGGATTCTCAGGTGGAGTCCGTCGAAGGTCTTGATCTTCACACTGAGGAGGTCTACCGACTGGACCGTTCCTATATAGGAACCCACTTCTATTACATCTCCAACCACGAAGGATTGTTCCGATAGGAGGAAGATTCCGCTGATGAGGTTTCCCATGGAGTTCTGTGATGCGATACCTACTGCCACAGTGACGATACCTGCGGTACCGAGTAGGGCGGATAGGGGGACCTGAAGTTTGTTAAGCACCAGAACGGAGATGACGAATATCCCTATGGTTCTGATTGCCTTGCTAATCAGCATCTGGGTCTGCAGGTTCAGTTTTTTTGAGAGTGCCCGTTTGATGAGGGTATTGAGGAGCTTGAGAATGATCGCTCCTGCAACGATATAGATACTGATGGTCAGGAGGTTGGGTAGAAGCTGATCATAGATGAATGCGTTCAGTGTCGTCTGTTGTACTGCAAGTGCCGGCATGGTTTCCTCCTACAGCCATTTCTTCAGTTTGAATATGAGGATCATCACCACCGCGACAATGGCGAGGGTGATCATGAAATAGTAGAACCCGAAGGGATCTGTGATGGTCGGTATCACAGCGAAGTTCGTTCCGTAGATGCCGGCTATCAGAGAGAGGGGGATGAATATGACGCTGAAGATCGTAAGGAACTTCATCACATCGTTCAAGCGGGAAGCTGTATGTGAATTGAGTGCCTCGTGCTGATCCTTTACCATCTCGCGATAGCTGTCCAGAGCCTCTATCGTCTGCGTCGCCGTATCGTAGAGGTCTCTCAGGTAGACGCTCGTGCTTGAGGAAATATAGCTCTCATCATCTCTCATGAATTCTCTCAGTGCATCCCTGTCAGGTCGTACCTGAGAAGAGAGGAAATTGATAGAGCTCCTTCCCCTGTTGATCGCATGAATCATATCATCTCGTTCACCTTTGATGAGCAGTTCCTCATTCTTCTCGATATCCTCGCCAAGATGCTCTACCAGTTCAACGGCATTGAGGAAGATGGCATTGCACAGAGCATAGAGGAGATAGTCAGGACCGCTTCGCCTCACCCTTCCCCTGTTCTGCCTGATACGATCCCGAACAGGGTCGAACAGGTCTCCATCCCGTTCCTGAAAGGTGATGAGGGTATGTTCGGTAAGGAGGAAGGTGACATGCTCGCTTATGTACTCGCCATCTTCGGGTGAAGTAAGCATATTCATTCTCAAAGAGACATACTCATCATGACTCACATGGTGGGGACGCTTTCCCGGCTGCCTTATATCCTGAACGGTCAGGGGATGAAGATGGTACCTGGCTCCGATCTTCTCTATGACTTCTTCATCCTCCACTCCCGTGATATCGATCCAGGTGATGACATCTTCGCTCTCGCCTGGAAGCTCTCCGTCAGTCTCTTCAATGAATGATTCATTATACATGAAGGTATGGATACGTGCTTTCGCCGGTTTCCCGGCGGAGGATGGAGAGACGGGCTCTGCAAAGAGGGGTGCCCGTTTTCTTATGAACAGTGCCATGTTGTGTTCTCCTTATCTTTTTTCATATTAGATCAGTGACTGCCCTGTGTGCAAGAGGAGGGCGAGAACGGCAGTCATGAGGGGGACGCTCAAGAGCATGAAGGTGAGGGAGGGACGTATCTCGCGTATAGTATGCATCACTTTCCCGATCCTCTCTACTCTTATCATCGCATAGAGGCAGCCACCGGCTGCAAGGGTGAGTGCAGTTTTTACCAGATGAGAGGGAGAGTAGGGGTGGAAGGAACTGAGTATGGGCAGTGAGAGTGAGAAGTGCTCAGCCGCCGAGCTTGCCAGCAGGAAGGTGATGGCGAATATCATGGCGGCAATTCCTTTTCTTTCCCTTATGACCTCCGGTACATGTCTTTCTTTATCGGGGAGAAAGATCCGTGAGAGTTTGATGAAGGATGCGACGGTGAAGGCTCCTGTGACAATCAGGGTCCATGAGACTGCAGGGTGATTCTTCAGTGCGTCTGTGATGAGCTGTTTCGAGATGAATGCGTTGGTCGCCGGCGTGGCGGCGATGGAAAGAGCCGATATGGCAAATGCGATGATTACGAGTATATTGGTCTTTGAGGAATCAAGCAGGAGACGGGAGGCGTTCCTCACGGTGTATACATCCCTGCTGTGACCCAGGTCGATCACCCTCCCGATGGTGAGGAAGAGGGTCGATTTGAACAGGGCATGGAAGGTGAGATGGAGGAGGGCTGCAAGGTAGAGCAGTTCCGTCTCTCCGGTGATCAGAAAGGCTCCGAAAGAGCTGACCACATACCCCATCTGTGAGACCGAATGGTAGGCCAACAGCCGTTTCATGTCCTTCTGGCTGAAAGCCGAGATGACGGCAAGGATGGCTGAGAGTGCCCCTGCGTATAGGAGTATGTCGGCAAGGAGGGTGAACGAGGGGGCAAGTGTGACGATCAGAGCAAGGGGGAAGAGTGGGATTTTAATCAGCAGTCCCGACAGGAGGGCCGAGACATGGTGCGGAGCCGATGCGTGCGCTTCTGGCAGCCATGTGTGGAGCGGGAATACCGCAGTTCTCATCAGCAGCGCAGCTGTGATTCCCCCTATGCTCACCAGCGATGCATAGCTCGGGAGGTGATGTTCGTAGTAGGCGCGTATCGCTCTCATATCGAGTGTCCCCGTCTCCCGGTAGATCCCGTAGATACCTAAAAGGAAGAGGGCCATGGCAAGGGAGCTCATCAGAAGATAGGAAAGGGAGGCAAAGGAAGCCCGGAACTTCTCTCCCGAAGCTATGAGGATATAGCTGGTGATACCCAGCACCTCGAGGGTGACGAAGAGATTGAACAAATCCCGTGTGATCAGCGTGAAACCGATGAATGCCAGCTGGATATGGATGACCGCCGCCAGATCAGGTCTCCTCTTCATCTCCTTCCCCGCGTAGATATCGCTGACGAACGAGATGAAGACAGCCAGCAGATAGACTGCTGAAAGGAGAGGCGTGATTTCATACCTGATCGCAACCTGTGAATGATATCCTCCTATATATCCGGTAACACTCTCGCCCAGGACATTTCTCAGTGCAAAGAATGATGATATCAGGTAGGTGACGGTCAGCGCTGATACTCTGAAGAATCTTCTCAGCCCCGAGCGCTCTTTCGTGAGACGGGAGAAGAGGAGAAGAAGGGAGCCGAAGAGGGGAAAGAAGAATGGGAGGAGGGAGTGTTCATTCATCACCGCGAAGCCCCTTCTGGATACGTCTGAAGTCGAAGGTTCCGTACTTTGCATAGAGATGGACAACAAGAGCGAGAGAGAAGCTTGTCACGCACAGGCCGATGACGATCGCTGTGAGCATGAGAGCCTGTACCACGGGGTCCACCATCTCGCTCCCCCTTTCTGACGAGAACGGGGGTGCTGAACCGAGAGCCGCTCCCTGCGTCACGAAGAGAATGACGATAGAGGAGTTGAGTATGTTGAGTGCTATGATCTTCTTGATCAGCGAAGCATTGAAGATGAGGGCATGAAGGGAGATAAGGAAGAGGATCAGAAGGAGAAGGCGTACGATCATATACTCCTCCTTTCCATCATGGAGATACACATCAGTGAAATACCCGCTCCCACCTTCACTCCGATGAACGAGTTGAGAGCGATGATATAGACTTCCCTGTTTACAAAGGGGTTTGCCAGTATGCTGCCGTTTGAGAAAAGCGTCGCCACCGCTGCCGAGAGGAAGAGGAGGAAAGCTCCGCTCTCCATGATATGGAGAACTGCGCTCTGCACTTCCGTACCCTCCCTTCTGTGAGGATTGCCGAGGATGAAGAAGATGATGCCGCTGGCAATGATCGCTCCCCCCTGGAATCCTCCACCCGGAGAGATATGACCGTGGATCACCACGTAGAAGCCGAACAGAAGGATCACCGGTCCGATCTTCCCTGTCACCACCTCAAGGAGGTGGGTCCTCAGCCTGTGGTGGGACTTCTTCTCCTCCTCAAGGATGAAATTCAGTGTCACTGCAATATGTTCATCCTCAGAGCTCTTTTTCAGGAGTGTAACCATCGCCACCGTCCCCGATACCGCGATCAGGAGCACGATCGTCTCTCCCAGGGTATCGAACGCACGGTAGCCGAGGTAGATCGCACTCACGATATTCACGGCTCCCGTCTCTCCTTCTGCATGTTCTGCCAGATAATCCCTGGCGACCGGAGGCCACGGGGTGTTGTCAAGAAAGAGGGGGGCGATTGCCCCGGCAATCGCAAGGATGAAGAGAACCTGTAAGATGATGTTCCTGAGTTTCACCTGTCATCCCTCCCCGTATGTCGTACTGCCCACACGAATATGATCGTAGTGAGTCCTGCTCCCACTGCCGCTTCGGTGATGGCTACATCGGGTGCATGGGAGAGGAGAAAGATCACCGCACTGAACAGACTGAAGGCGCCGAGAGCTATGACGCTGCTGAGAAGGTCACGGGAGTACAGGGCGAAGAGTGCAAGGAGGATAAGAATGATCAGGAAGATGACAACCATGAGCCCCTCCTATTCATTGACCTGTGACTGCCAGTAGAGCCTGGTCACGATATAGGTCGCGGTGGGCGAACTGATCAGGAAGAACGCTATGATAACGATGATGCGAGCTATGAACGAACCCGACGGGGCGAGGCAGATCAGACCTATGAACAGTGAAAGGACCGCAGTGGTTGAGGTAAGCGCTCCGCTCTGCACTCTTGTGTAGGCATCCTTTTTCGTGAAAAGGCCCCAGAGCCCCACGATGCCGAAGAGGGTGGAAGAGGCGAAGGCGATGAGGGCGATGATCTCAAGTACCTGCATCTTCTTCTCCTTTCTTTTCTTCCTCTATCATCCTTTTCCTGATAAGCGATCTCGGAAGGAACCGTGCGATTGCCAGCAGTCCGAGGAATCCGAAGATATCGTACACGAGAGCAACATCGAGGTAGATGATACGCTCATTCGTCACTGCCGTGAGGACAAGAAATGCGAGCGTGACCGAAGAGAGGATCATGAGAGCGATAAGTCGATCCGCTCCGGTAGGACCGATAAGCACCTTCAGAGCTCCCGCAGCGGCAAAGAGGAGGAACAGGTACTGAGCGTAGGTGAGAAGTATCTCTCTCAACTGAACATCCTCCCTATCAGGTACTCTATCTTTCCCTTGATCTTCTCTCCCGCCTGCTTTGAATGTGTCGTGTCGCAGGTGAGCCAGTGCACGGTGAGGTGATCATCATTGAGATCGACACAGATCGTTCCCGGGGTGAGGGTGATCGAAAGGGCAAGGACCGTCCTGGCGATATCACTTCTCAGATGGGTCCTGAAGTGAACGATATGGGGAGACTCTCTGCTCAGCAGTACTGCCTTGAGAACCGAGAGACTTGACCGGTACAGTGCCCATACCATGTATAGAAGATAGATGATGAGGTACAGGGGGTTGGGAATGAGGAAATGGAAGGATGCCTGGTGGGAGGGAATGAAGACCCTGAAAGAAATCAGTGCGATGCCGAAGGCGCCTACGGCACCGAAGATGAGGGAGGCGGAATTCAGACGCCAGGTGAACACGACCCAGACGGCAAACAGGAACAGAGTTGTGAGAAAGATTCTGATGATATCCCAGAGTCTTGAGGTGTTCATCTCACCTCGCTTTCCCGCAGAGAATCGACACGAACTGAGCTTCGTCGGTGCACTCGGTGAGAGCTTTTCTCAGGTTGCCGTCATGAAGGAGCCGTGCGATTGTCGACAGGAGCCGTAAGTGAAGCGGCGCATGCCGTTCGGGACCTATGATCATGAAGACGATCGAGGTATCTTCCCCCTTTCCTGAAAAGGATACTTTCTTTGATAGGTTCGCCGCCACGACATAGGTGTCTTTCAGGTTGTTCAGGTGTGCATGGGGGATGGAGCATTCGAAACCGAGACAGGTGGGAACCATGTTCTCCCGGGTAAGCACCTCGCTCTCGATCAGTTGAGCACAGTCGAGAGAGTACAGGTCACTCACCTTTCTGCTGAGAAGATGGATGACCTCTTCCTTCGTCGATGCCCCCAGTCCTATGGTGACCCCTTCGGGTGTGAGTTTATTGCAGAGTATACTCATCTCATTCCTCCATACCGTCATCGATGAGACCGCTCACCCAGTCAATATCGAGAGAAAACATGATTCCTGTTCCCGGAGAGGAGAGCTCTCCGATGATCGGTTCGATGAGATGCTGAACACGATCGATAACTTCCTGAGATCTTACGACAGAGAGAATTGTCTTGTTGTAGGGTTTGTTTCCCTTCATGAAGTCTTTGAATCCTGCGAAAATGGGGATCTCATAGGTGAGGAAACGCCCCATTCCCTCCGAATCGAGAATCGTGGCTCCGGTGACCCCTGCCTCGATATAGGCTTCCATCACTTCCTCGAGAAACTCCTCATCATTGAGCACAAAGACGAATAACTTCACGATTCAACGCCTCCCCATTGCTGATAGTTCATACTAACACGCGCCTCTGCCCTGTCACAACAAGAAATTCCCCCTCGCCTTACGTGAAATGTGGTACAATCGGTGAGTGAGTGTGAGGGGGCTGTAATGAGTATACTTATCATATATGAATCAAAATCAGGATATACGAAGGAATGTGCTTCCCTGCTGGAAAAGGAACTGAAAGGGAAGGGACGTGCCGTCCATGTGAAACAGGCGGGAAAAGAGAACCTGAAAGGCTATGACCACATCGTCATCGGGTCAGCTGTCTATGCAGGAAGAGTACCCTCTTCTATCCGTCGCTTTGTCGCCAGACATAAGAGCGATCTTATGAACCTCCCTCTTTCCCTCTTCGTCTGCGGCACCGGTGAAGAGTACAAGGATCAGTATTTCGAGAAGAACTATGATCACGATATTCTCAAGCATGCTGAAAGAAAGGGGTGGTTCGGAGGGAAGATCATCCTCTCAGAGCACAGAGGTCTGAAGAAAATGATGCTGGCCTCCATTCTCAAGGAGAAGACGGAACTGCATGTGGAAAAGAGGGAGAATATAGCACCATTTGCTGAAGCGATCCTGGGTAAGTGACCTATCGCCCTCTGATCAATGAGAGCGCCGGGATCTGGATAGCGATGTAGATCAGAAGGAGCAGAAGGAGGATCCCCTTCTCTCTGGCAGTGAAGTGTACGACTTTCCAGAACGCTCTCTCGAACAGCATCCTGTACCTGAAAAAACTGACACCGACAAGGATCGCAAGACCGAATAGAAGGGGATATACCTGAATCTCGAGTGTGCCGGTATCGAAAAGAGCGATGAACTCGAATGTCATCTTCAGCATGATATAGATAATTATTGAAATACCGAGGGCGTTCAGTTCCTTTTCCTTGTGGCTTCTTGCAATACTTTGTGCGAGGATGAGAAAAGCTGAAAGGGAGAGGATATTGCTGATGAGAATGCGTACACTCAGCAGCCATGTTTTCTCTGCGAATATTCCCCTCACCACCGGTATCGGGTCAATGATCCTCTCATACAGGACGATATTCAGTATGAAGAGCATAACCGAGAGTATGCCCGCACTGAAGGCAACCTTTTTCATACCTGAAATTATAGCACAGATTTTTTCATTGCAACCTATCCTGAACGCCTTTTCACACAATGATTTGATCTTTTAGAAAATAATCCTTGAAATTTCCTCAGCGAAACAGGACTATAAAGGAAGGGTATTCAAAGCTGAGAGAAGAAACAGCATGCAGCAGAAATATCGGGAAACGGCATCATAGGTTCACTCGTGATGCAGTTCACTCAACTCTATGCTGACTTTTCTCCTTTTTGAACCGAAGATGTAACCCCGTCTGATGTGATTCCTCATCAGAAAAACTCTAACGGCACTATAAACGGAGGCCTGTGAATGAAACGATTATCTGTACTGTGTATCCTCTTGATACTTACCCTCGGGGCCGCCTCGGCCGAAACTGCTGCCTATAAGCCCAAATTCCCGACATTTTGTAACTAGGATAGGGGCGTGATGGTCTCAAAGGGATCCTGATCACCTTCATTCATCAGCTTTCCCTTCCAGGAATACTCAACACCGAAAAGGTCAAAGATAAGTCGTTGAGCCTTGGTCGGGACTGTATACACATCACGATACGTGCTTCGGTAATGAACTTTCGAGTACGTATTCACTTTGTCCAGAATTTCCTTGTAGTTCCAGTGCTTGCGCTGCTTCGCAGGAATGAGCTTGATGCGTTCCTTCAGAGCTGTGAGAATAATCAGGGTTATGAAATTAACGAAGAGCCGTCCCTGCATTACCTTGTCTGTGTGAACTCTCAAGCGATTACAATCAATAAGGTTCTTCATATCATCAAAGAGCAGTTCGATGTCATTTCTTTGCCGGTAGGCATGCAAAGCTTTAACAGGATCCTTTTCAGCATTGGTATAGAGAACCCAGAACCCACTCTGACCATTGATGTAAGCCTGAACTTCCTGATCCTTAAGGGAAACCTTTCTTCCTCTTTTCGGCGTTTCTTTTATTTCAAAGTATCGATCATAATATGACTGGTTATTCTTGATCGGCTCATCTGCATCAAGCTCGACTTTGCACCTCTGCAGTCGCTCCATCAAACGGGCAACATCCCGCTCCTTTCTCGCAGCATCGTAATACACATGAGCCCACATCCTTCCGTGTTCAGTCTTCCTGATGGTCTTCAGACCATAGATAATGGCATCGGTATCATCGGCAGGAATAAGCGTGCCTGGACGCTGAATGGTATGGCGATGCTTCTCTATAAGCTCTCTTGCCCATGTAACGTTCGAAGGAACGGGTATGAGGAATTTGTGACCATGATCGCTCAGATGGGCGATGTTATCGACAGAACAGAATGCCCTATCTCCTATGATTACGGAGGAAGGAACCTTAAGTTTTTTCAACTGTTCGAGTACATATTGGAGAACTATAGAATCGTTCATACTTCCCGGCATCTCTGAGAACCAGAGAGGAAGATGAGTTTCATACGAACTGAGAAGACCGATATTGATCTGAGGGATCTTTTCCTTGTCTCGGTTATAACCTCGCTCTACATATGGATTATTCTTTGCATAGCTGGAGATACTGCTGATGTCAAACAGTAGATTCTTCTTTTTCATGTTCTTCTCTATCCAGGAAGAGAAGAACGTATTCTGAGAGTCTCTATCGAGTCTTTTCATAAGTTCAGTAATTCTCTGAGAAGAGAGTTTTGAGCCATCGAACCCTCTCTCATCGAGCCAGGTCTCAGCATAACTGAGCGGTCTGCCGGTACAGATTGAGTATTTCGCAAGTTCTAGAACAGAGATCGCATCCTGAGAACCTAATGTCTTTGAAAGAATATGCTTTAGTCCGATGCGTTTGATGATAGGATCGAGAAGGAGATTCTGACCGAGAAGGGTTGTCTTTGATACAACAGGTGCAGGAAGGTCTTTGACCTGATCACCTTGCTGCCGTGAAAGGTAGAATGAGTTATAGATGATCTGTCCATGAGAATCGAGCTTCCCGATACACTTACGGTTATGACGACCCTGCTTTTTCTCACTATCCCAATAAGGGGTGTCTTCATAGACATACGTGACATCAGCTTTCTTGTTGTGAACCTTAATTATTTTTACGGTATTCCCTGCATTCTTCATAGCCACAATTATAACTATGTTTAAGGGAATAATCAAGCCCTAAAGTGCTGTCAAGTATATATATTTTATGGATTTGAATATTCCTAGCTACAACTTATCGGGAATTTGGGCTATAAGGCTGCAAGCACCGAAACGCTTCTGGTCACAGATTCGTCGTGGGACGGAAGTGATCTTCCCCGGTATCCTGTCGGCTCACCGGAAGTGACGGTACTCAAGATCACCGTTCCGGTGGGAGTGGCATTAGCCACTCACAAACACCCAGTTCCCCTTGTTGCCTACATGCTTGCAGGGGAACTGACAGTATCGACTGACAAGGGCATCACCCGACGCTTCAGAGCGGGAGATCCCATTGTCGAAGTGGTCAATACCTGGCACTACGGGAAATCGACAGGGAGTGAACCTGCTGTCCTCGTTGCTTTCTATATGGGTGTTAACGGATTGCCAGATACCGTGATGAAACAGTAGCGATTTCACTTCTGCATGAACATCTTTTCCCCCTTTACTTTTCATAAAAAATAAATTTTGCTACGATGTAAAGGTAAGGAGTGAAGTGTGAGCAGACCTGACAGACCTATCATATCAATATACCATGACGATCCCTCGGAACGTCTCGAATCATTGACCGTGAGACTGCTGGAGACAGCCGGTCTTGAAGAGATCCTTCCAGATGACAGAGGAGCTCTTATCGGTATCAAACCGAACCTCGTGGTATCGCGTCCCGCGCAGGGGGGAGCCACCACTCACCCTGAGATCGTTGCAGGAATCATCCAGTATCTTCAGAAGAGAGGGTACGATAACCTGATGATCGTTGAAGGCTCATGGGTAGGAGACAGGACCGCACAGGCATTCAAACGGTGCGGGTACGAGAAAATATCTAAGGAAATGGGAGTCCCCATCTTCGATACCCAGAGAGATTCCTCATTCGGGGAAGATGTTGACGGGTATGAGGTAGCCCTCTGTTCTGTGACCGAGTCCATCGATTTCCTGATCAATGTTCCGGTACTCAAGGGACACTGTCAGACGCGTTACACAGGAGCTCTCAAGAATATGAAGGGGCTTATTCCCGATTCGGAAAAGAGACGCTTCCACTCCAGAGGCCTGCACGAACCGATTGCACGGCTCAACCAGATGCTCCATCAGGACTGTATCGTCATGGATGCCATCTGCGGTGACCCTACCTTTGAGGAGGGGGGAGATCCTTCGGACATGAGAAGAATCCTCTTCGCCACCGATCCTGTGCTCATAGACAGCTACGGTGCTTCAGTGATCGGCTATAACGACGATGATGTTCCCTATATCCCACGGAGCGCAGAACTCGGTGTCGGATCCCTTTGGGACGGCGATTATTCTGCAATCCTGGAGATCAATGATCATGGTGAACAGGTAACCTACACTCAGGACCCGAAACTCGCTGAGCTCGAGTCCCTCGTAGTTGAAAACGAAGCCTGTTCCTCCTGTTACGCTTCCCTTATCAGTGCCCTGAGGAAGTTGGATGATCCTGAGAAGCAGCGCTACGCTATCGGAAGATTCTTCCGTACAGGCGATCTTCCCTCAAATGAATCTGAGATGGTCGGAATAGGGGTGTGCACGAAACGGTTCACTCAAAGCGTTCCCGGCTGTCCCCCGACACCTGAAGATATTCTCAAAGCTCTGAAGGGCTGATAATACAAAGGGCACGGTATCCTTCTTCGGTACCCGTGCCCTTCATTTTGTTTGCAGCTGATAGAAACTGATTACAGTGAATCAATCTTTTCCTGCAATGCCTCCCTGTAGACGGAGAACTCAACTCCCTCTGCGGTTGCGAAATCCTTTACTGCCATAGTTCCTTTTCCCATCTCCTTACCGAGAACCTCTTCAATCTGAGCTTTTCTCAGTCCCCAGTCGAGAAGGTCGTTAAAAGTCGTCTTTCCCTTGATCGTTGTATCGACAGCTGAGTCGGTATGCTCGACCGGTTCACTCTGGACGGCAGGAGCAGCCTCATCTGTTGTCGCATCAGCAGGTGCTGCAGCTGCATCGATACGGTAACACGATTCATACAGGACATCTGCTTCTTCGGCTGTGACCTTTCCTTCGGCCAGAAGGATATCAATCGCAGTGGAAGGAAGGATCGTGTCCTCTTCCCCTTCGTATGGGATCCCATTATAGAGGGAAACGAAGAATTTCACGGCATCAGTACCAATGTCTCCGGTAAGGCCGACAGCACCCTCGTAAGTTTCTCCGATATTCTTTGCCTGGTAGGTGGCCGGATCGGTACCCACGGTATCGAGGTTGAATGCTTTCGCCATAGTAAGAGAAGGTATATTGAAGTATTCTTCTATATCACTGAAAGCATAGGAACCCTTGATGGCTGCAGGGTCAGAAGAGCCTTCGAATTCCCCTGCACTTATCTTTGCGGGTACCTTGCTTGATTCCGTTTTCCATACTCCTGCGATGCGGAGAACAACGACTCCGAGGAGGATGACGGCAATCACTAGTATGGCGGCAGATTTTGAACGGATTGTCATGATGCTGATCCTCCCTTTGTCTTCGTAGTCAGTTCCATGGTCGAATCAATAGGACATGCTGCTTCACTGGTGCATTCCAGGCAGGAGATGCACTGAGGATCTCTTACCTTATCAACGGTGGAAACGGTAAGGTTCATGGGACATGCGTTATCACATTTCTTACAGGCGATACAGGTCTTCGCATTCCTTCTGATCCCGAAAACCCTGAAGAGGTTTGTGAGGCCGAGGAAGGCACCGTAGGGACAGGCGTACTTACAGAACGGTCGTTCAATGAAGAGTGAAAGAATGATCACCGCACCGAGAGAGATGAAGGCTGTGACTGCCACCTCTCCTGACCAGAAATTGAAGAGGGCGTAGTAGGGGTCGTAATCGGCGAAGACGAGCTTCGCACTTGTCGCCGTTGCCCAGATCACCCACGCAAGTACGACGTATCTCAGGTACCTGAGGTACTTGTCCACTTTCTGAGGAACCATTCGGTTGTACCTTTTCTTGAATATCTTCCTTCCAATCTTCGCAAACCATTCCTGAACTGTACCGAAGGGACAGACCCAGCCGCAGAAGACGGGACCTGCAATCACTGCAGTGGCAAGTACAAGAAGCATGAGATAGAACGAGGACTCATGGATCTTCTGGACGAATGTTCCTGAAGTAAGATACTGGTAGATGGTCACTACACCGCCGAAGGGGCAGATCGCATGTATCGAAGCACCCTGAAGCAGTGGAAGAGTGACTCCTGATTCTGCAAGGGTATGCCCGATAACGACATACAGAACAATGATAAGGAAGATGGCCTGAACGATTGTACGGGTCTTCCTTACCGGTGATAACTTTTTCATACGATTCTCCTTTATCAGAACATGATAACGATTCTCATCTTATCATAGAATAATAAAGGTTTGGTAAAGATAATGCGAATATTATATAATGAAGCTCAGTTCAGATCTTACCTGATGACAGCGCCGATGAAATCCCTGAAGAGCGGGTGAGCCTTGTGAGGTCTGCTCTTGAACTCGGGGTGGTACTGTACTCCGATGAAGAAACGGTGACCCGGCAGCTCTGCTGCTTCCACGAGTGATCCATCGGGAGAAAGACCGCTGAACACAAGACCCTTCTCTTCAAGAGCTTCCCGGTAGGAGTTGTTGAACTCATAGCGGTGACGGTGTCTCTCATCGATCATCTCTTCTCCATACGCCTTGTACATGAGAGTATCGGTTGAACAGATCTTACAGGGATAGGTTCCCAGTCTCATCGTTCCACCCTTCTCTACATTTCTCTGACCTTCCATGAGGTCGACAACGGGGTGGGTCGTATCGGGATACCATTCGCTGCTTGCTGCATCTTCAAGACCGACGACGTTTCTTGCGAACTCCGAGACCATGCACTGCATACCGAGACAGAGACCGAGGAACGGAATATTGTTCTCTCTGGCATATTTGATGACAT
Organism: Sphaerochaetaceae bacterium; assembly: GCA_963677695.2. GTDB lineage: Bacteria > Spirochaetota > Spirochaetia > Sphaerochaetales > Sphaerochaetaceae > SABI01. The sequence continues at coordinate 2,335,328 of CAXXUJ010000001.1, forward strand.
TGATCTTCCCTTCGATTCCTCTCAACCCGAAACCGCCTGGAACGACGATACCGCTCAGACCGGAGAAGGTTTCGACTATCTTCTCTTCATCAGCCTCATCAAGCACTTCGGTATCGATAGGAACGATCTCCACCTTCGTCTTGTGATGGAAACCGGCATGGTTCAGTGATTCTATGACACTGATATATGCATCGGATAGATCCATGTACTTGCCTGCAAGACCGATCTTTACCTTTCTGTCGGGGTTCTGGCTGTTATCAACAATGGTATGCCAGCTCTCCATATGCCGGGGACCTGCTTCGATACCGAGTCGGTCAAGCACCAGTGCATCAAGATTCTCCTCCTCGAAATAGAGGGGGACTTCATAGATACTTGAGAGGGTGGGGTTGCTGATAACCGCTTCCTTGTCAACGTCACAGAACATCGCGATCTTGTCACGGACGTCCTTGGGAAGAGGATTGTCGGAACGGCAGATGACGAAGTCGGGGTGGATACCGATATTTCTCAGCTCCTTTACACTGTGCTGAGTCGGTTTCGTTTTCAGTTCACCTGTGCTGATGAAAGGAACGAGGGTGACATGGAGATAGAGAGTGTCGTTGCGTTTGAGGTCTCTCTTCATCTGACGGATCGCTTCGAGGAACGGCTGTGACTCGATGTCACCGACAGTACCGCCGATCTCGACCAGAACGATATCGGCCTTGGTCAGATCTGCAAGGTAATGGAGACGTTCCTTGATCTCATTTGTGATATGGGGAATGACCTGAACGGTTCCTCCGAGGTATTCACCTCTTCTTTCCTTCTGAATGACTTCCCAGTATATCTTTCCGCTGGTCACGTTGTTCGGCTTACCGATCGCAACATCAAGAAAACGTTCGTAGTGTCCTAGGTCGAGGTCGGTTTCAGCACCGTCATCGGTCACGAACACCTCTCCATGCTGGTAGGGACTCATTGTACCCGGGTCAAAATTAAGGTAGGGGTCGAACTTCAGAACTGTGACAGATAGTCCTCTGCTCTTGAGCAGGGCTCCAAGGGATGCTGCAGTGATTCCCTTTCCCAGGGAAGAAACTACACCGCCTGTAACAAATACGAATTTTGCCATAATACCTCTCTCTCCTTCGTGTACAACAGGTCCATATAAGGTGGCAGGACCGGTGTTGCTTTTCGCACCGGTCGTCAGAGGCGTACTTGTTAAAGAGGAGTATCGCGCTGATCAGTCGGTACCTACGGATAATATCACGGAAGGTGAGATGACAGCAAGACCCAAGAACTCTCAGCCTCACAAAATCGGACACACCGATACAATCAAACCAGAAGAGATATGTGTACTATCAGCAACAAATAAATAGGATCTTCTACAGACCAATATTATTGATGAAACAATATCATTTTTTTCTGATGAGATCCTGCTTCACCTGAAAGCAGGTCTTGATCATTATAATTAGTCAGCAGCGATTGATTGCGTCTACTCCCTTTTCGAAAAGGTATTCGTAGATACATAGGATACGTTTGCCAGCTTTCCCCAGGAAAGAGAATCAATCTGTTACTGTTGATTGTTATTGGATGGACGTGACGGACTGAACCTTTGGAACAGTGCCTGCACGGCATTATTCAGGATCACATACAATCTGAGTTAGTGATGTCATGATTTCCTTTATTCTATATTTCAGCATGGATGTTATCATATGATGTAACACTCTTCCGCCGACCCTGATCTGCACGTGTTCTCAGGTATTTCTGATTTCTTTGAGATAATTGTAGAGAGTCGCCTGAGAGATGTTCAGCAGGTCACAGACCTTTGGTACTGCCTTTCTGACATCGAAGATACCCTTCTCATCCAGTTGTCTGAGGATATCCGTGCGTGCTTCTTTGGAATTAATGTCTATTCCAGTGTGCTTCATTCGCTCGATCTCACTGAAAATAAGGTTGTTGGTAAGAAGATCAATGGAATCATCCGTATTGCTCTCTGTTTTAGTCAATTCGTTTGAGAATGGTTTCTTAATGTCGGTGAAGAAGGAGAGGTAGCTCTGGAATCGTTCTATCTCAGCTATATTCTGGTTTATGCAGATCACGTATCTCAGTTCACCCGATTCATCCCTGATAAACATGTTTGAGGAGCGTAGCGGAAGCGAGGTGCTTGAGGTCCCTCGGTACCCACATACAAAATCCTTGTTATGCTCGGCAAGTTCCTTCATGATCCGCACTAGGGCCGCATCATCCTTTGCACCGTTCCTTCTCCCGGTGATTACTCCGTTTTCGAGGGCTATGATCTCGCTTTTTACTACATCATGTAAAGCTATCTCCGTAGAGGGGCCTATTACAGCTGCCATAAAATGGACGAACTGTTTTAATAACTGTTCCATAGATTTAACTTTCTCCTTGTATAAATATGCATAGTTAAGAAAAATATTACAAGTATTATTGACAGATTCTATATCGAGTGTAATAATATTTTTACATTTATAAATATATTCTAAAATATATGTCGTGTATTCAAATCAAAACTTGAAAAGTTTGATACAGAAAGCTTACAGGATTTACCCGTGATCTACAATAAAAATGGAAAGGACATGGGGATTCCAAATTCAGTTGATTGAAGCAGCACATGAAAAGGGGATGAGTATGAGTTTTGAATTGGTTTCCACGCTTGTAATCATAGCAGTAACTATGATTATGTTTATTTCCAACAGAATAGACTACGGTATTATTTGTATTTTTATAGTTGCAGCACTTCGATTAACCGGAGTGATGGATACGAAACAGGCATTGGAAAATTTTGCGAACAACAATGTTATCCTGTTCGGAGCAATGTTCATTATCGGTACCGGTTTGACAAAAACAGGTATTACTGCCAAGATCACATCACTGGTGCTCGGGGCGAAGGGCAAACCTAGAGTTCTGGTTGCCATCAGCAGTATAGCTGGTGCTCTTCTTTCCGGATTAGTGAACCCTATCATCGCAGTACCTGTTCTTCTTCCCATCCTCATCGAGATAGCAAATGAGACCGGTATCAGCAGAAGCCGGCTGTTATACCCTATGGCTTCAAGTGTTAACTATGCTGCAGCGGTCACCATCATGGGAATTGGTGCTATGAACCCGATCTCCAACAATCTCATGATGCAGGCAGGTGGTACAATACCTCTGCGTATGATCGATTTTACTATCGCGCGTTTCCCGTTCGTGGTCCTGGCAATCCTTTATATGGTCTTCATAGGATATAAGCTTCTTCCTAACATTCCTAATGAAGAATTTGAGGAAGAATATGAAACCAGCAAGGCTCAGAAACATGAGTTCACCGGTTCAAAGCAGACAATAGCGATTATTATCTCCGTGCTGACGATTGTCTCACTGTTTCTCTCGGAGTTTATCAAGGTCGAAGCATGGCTCGTCGCAGCCCTCGGTGCCGGTCTCTATCTGAGTTTCGGAATCCTTAAGCCGAAAGAGGCGTACAGTTCGATCAATGCACCCACCATGTTCCTGTTCATCGGAATTCTGACACTGAATAATGCAATGAATATATCCGGGGCATCCCAGTTCGTTGGAGGCTTGCTTACAAGCGGTCTCGGTCATGCCGTCAACCCTTACTGGGTACTGTTCATGCTGATGCTCGTCGTACTGGTCCTGACTCAGATCATGTCTAATATGATAATAGTCGTTTTTGCTGGAATCGTTGCAATGGTCTGTGTTCAGCTCGGATTTGATCCTCGTGCCGCTGTGATGGGTGTGCAGATTGCAGGATGTGCATCGATTCTTACACCAATGGCAAGTCCTGTCCAGGCAATGATCGCATTGCCCGGTAAATACCAGATCAAGGATTTTATGAAGGCTGGACTCCCGTTAGCCGTTGGCTCCATCATTCTGGCCACCTTCTATCTTCCAGTACTTTTCCCGTTTTATTGATTCTGTAGGATGACAAAGAAGGAAGTATGTGAATGAAGTCATTAGTGCTTAAAAACGCCCATGTGATAACCTGCAACGGGGATGGTATCCTTAGGGATCAGACCCTCTTGATAGAAGAAAGGATCATCAGCTCTATTCAGGAAGAGGGAACTCTCTCAATTACGAATGAAGCTGACGTTATCGATATTGATGGGGGTTATGTTCTTCCAGGTCTCATTACATGCCATGAGCATGTGCTAATGAGACCGGACAGGATGCCTACGGAACCTGAGGTGTATGAGCATGTCATAATGTACGGTGCGGTTAATGCACTTGAACTCCTCCAAAACGGATTCACAACTGTACGATCGATGTCTGACTTCTGGAACCTTGAAATGGTGTTGAGAGATGCAATAAATTCCGGGGTCATAGAAGGTCCGTCCCTCGTCGTAACCGGTATAGGGATGTCGGCAACCGGAGGCCATTTCGAGGACAAACTGCACTGCTGCGACACTGTCGAACTGGCTGCCGCCCATACTAAGGCGCAGTTGGATAAAGGTGCAGACTTCATTAAGGTTTTTCTTACCGGAGGTGTCACAACGGTGGGGACGACCGATGAGGCAAAGCTTGGTGAGGAACAGCTGAAAACTATTATTTCAACTGCCCATGCAGCAGGGAAAAAAGTGGCTGCACACTGTATCGGACAAAAAGGGGTTATACTTGCTGCGAGAGCTGGTGTCGATTCTATAGAGCATGGGTGTGGACTCGATGAAGAGAGTGTTTCACTCATCAGGCAAAAAGGAATTATCCTTGTCCCCACGATTCTTCCCGGTTATATGAACTTCATCTCACCGAGAAGGAAATTTTTTCCAAAGTTCTTTCTGGAAAAGTCGGACCAGTACCTTGAGGATTGCAGGAAGGCGGCCGTTCTTGCAAGAACGGCTGGCGTGAAGATAGCTCTAGGAACTGATGGTGGAGCTCCGAACACCCCTCATTCGGGAGGAGCTCAGGAACTCCTTCTCCTTTCTGAACTGGGATACACGCCAATGGAATGCCTCCACGCAGCTACAGATACCGCCGCGGAACTTCTGGGTCTCCTGAATGACCGAGGTACTGTCGAGACTGGAAAGAGAGCTGATCTTATCGTTGTGGAAGAAAATCCACTTGAGAATTTGGCAACCTTGAAGAATATAAAGCATGTCCTGAAAGCAGGAAAACTTATTCGTTAGTCCTTATCATCAAAAATATCCCGATGGTATCCCCCCCCATGGATAGCCCTTCCTTGGGGGATTTTTATATTGAAGGGGAGCTTTCTCTGCCAGAGCGGCCGGCAGAGTAAGGAGAAGAATTCATATGAACAATTTATTCGCACGAAGAATGTCCAGAATAACGAGTTCTGATATAAGGGAAATTCTTAAATTCACTAAGAATCCGGATGTGATTTCATTCGCTGGAGGACTGCCAGCACCCGAACACTTTCCGGTTTCAGAGATTCTTGAGGCAAATCGGCAGGTTCTGGAGGAGGAGGGCGTAAAAGCGCTTCAATATGCTCCTACAGAAGGATACCTGCCTTTGAGAACATGGATTGCCGAAAGGATGAACAGGAATCTGAAGACGACCTATTCTGCGGATGAGATTCTCATCACCAATGGTGCACAACAGGCCCTCGACCTTACCGCCATGGTTTTTCTTGATGCCGACGATATCGTGGTTTGTGAGTCCCCGACATACATGGCTGCTATCAGTGCATTCAAGGCATATGAGTGCAGATTCTTGGAAGTTCCCACAGATGAGGAAGGTATGGATCTTGCGGTTCTCGAAGAGATTCTCAATCGTCATGACCGGGTGAAGATTATCTACACGGTTCCAGATTTCCAGAATCCCACAGGAAAAACCTGGAGCATAGAGAGACGGAAACGAGTTGCAGAGTTATCCAGGCGTTTCAATGTCATGATCGTGGAGGACAATCCCTATGGTGAACTCCGTTTTGAAGGGGAATCGTTACCAGCCATACAATCCTTTTCGACCTCGGGCAATGTTGTGAATCTCGGTACCTTCTCCAAAATTTTCTGCCCAGGCTACCGAATTGGCTGGATAGCAGGGGATGCCCCACTTATCAGCAAGTTCGTCCAGGTGAAACAAGGGGTCGATCTGCAAAGCAGTACGATATCCCAGATGGTTATTTCCAAATATCTGGAACAGAACAATATCGATGACCAGATTGCAAAAATAGTAGAAACCTACCGACGACGACGCGATACTGCAATCAGAACCATGGAAGCGCTGTTCCCTGATAGCCTGTCATTCACCAGACCTCTTGGCGGCCTATTTATATGGGTGGAATTGCCGGATCATCTGAATGCCAGGGACCTGCTCGTGCGTTGCATCAACCATAACGTAGCCTTCGTCCCGGGAGGAGCCTTCTTCCCGAACAACAGTCGTGAAAATACATTGCGGTTGAATTTCTCTTTTATGGAAGAGGAGAAGATTATAAAAGGATTGACGATCTTCGCTGAGGTTGTCCGTACCATGCTGTAATACACATCTGATCATATCCATATGAATTTCTCAAGCAATACAATGTGACCTCATTCAATCCATGCGAGATGGAGTTTTCTCTAACTAAGAAATAGAAAAATGATAGAGAAAATAGATATGGCGCTTCCGACTATCGTGTGGGAGAAGGGGAAAAATCCAGCTTACCTAAATGAAACAGGATAGCCGTTTTGAACCTCTTCCGATTACGAAAACCACAAGCGATTTTCTTTATCCGCTGAATGCGGGTGTTCTTAGCTTCAAGCATACTGTTGTTCACCTTCAATCGTATAGCATTCAGTATGCCCCAAAGATAATTACGCACCGTATTCCCGACTTTTATCATAGGCTGCAGCCTGCAACGGCTGATCCAGCCTAAAAGTTCCTCCCACTTCTTCTTTGCTACGCCCATGTACGTATAGTTCCAGAGCATGGAAGCGGCTTCTTTCATCCTCCAGGCACGTGCCGTCTTCAGGTTCAACCTGGTCAGCTTCAGGAACTCTTTCCGGTATGTCGCCCTATTGTCCTTTCGATTCGAATTCGTCAACCATTGATGCTTTGTTCGAAACAGTGGGCTTTCTGCTGACAACTGTCGATGCTCACTTGCTCGTACTTTATCCACTCCCTTCGCAAAATGACTCGCTACATGGAATCGGTCAAAGCAGATCAGGTCATCCGCATTGGGAAATGCTCCTCTCACTGCCTTGATGAATGGATCCCACATGTCCATTGAGACGCTCTTCACAGCGCTGAAATCACAGTATTGCTGATCTTTGAACCAGGTTTCTAATGTCTTTGACTTGCGGTTATCTAGCACATCTATGACAGCATCATTCACTTTATCCAGAATGACTGTCACATACTCGTGCCGCTTCTGAAACGACGTTTCATCTATCCCGATGTGTTCAGGATTATTCTTCTTTCGTCGTTTCAGGCCTCGCTCGACAGCTCTCTGCATGATACCGTCTACCTGATCCCAGCTTAGAGAAAAGTTCTCTGCTACTGTCTTGATCGAGTCATCCTACGATAAACAGAAAAGTAGAACCATAATCTCGTAGAATTCTATAAATCATCAAATTTCTGCATTTCTCATGCATTTTTCCAGTTCCTCTTGCGTCTTGATCTGTTCTGCTGTACTATATATATGGTTCTACTTAGTACCATATCTTACGTGCGGCAGGTAATAGGTTATGGCATTCATCAAAGTGCAGAAACTGGTTGTCAATGAGGACGGTAGCGTTCGTTCCGGCAGCGCTTCAATCATGACTACTGAATATGACAGTTCCTACAAGGGAAATTCCCGTCACACTACTCGAGAAAAGCTCGGAAAGGTTATTTCAATCAGTTTAGACAGGAAAAAAGGGGTATTCCTTTCCCCGACTCGTGGTCTCGTTGCCTATGATTCGATAGCTGATTCCTTTGAGAGTGTTGAACGGGATGATCCAAGGATAGATGCTATGAAACTCTTCAGAGAACCTGAGATCCATACCGTGTTCGGTGATGTCTACCTCTTTCTCTCCGTTTGTGAAAAATCAGGTCTTCTTGCCGTACTGAGATCTTCTTTTCCACAAGATAAGGAGTATGAACGGGTTCTCACCCATCTGCTTCACTCAGTTCTGAAGGACGGATCAAGAATATCCTGTGATGATTTCATTGGGAAATCATTCGCTTCTTACCTCTTCGAGAACATTCCTTTAGGATCCCTTGGAAGCGATACAATCTACTTTTCCTTCATGGGAGAGGATGCAAGCAGGATAGCCTTTTTCAAGGCCTTCGTAACTCAGATGAGGAAGAAAGATCCTGAGTTCGGAACAGGTTGCTATGTGGACTCTACTCCTCTGCCGAACGCCATACGCGACAATCCATTCAATGCACTGTGCAGTCACGGGATTACCTCCACCTCCATACAGACAAGGCTTGTACTTGTACTCGATGAAAAGACCGGACTTCCTGTCTGGTATTCGGTGATCCCGGGAAATCTTCTCGACCTGAGCACTCTTCGTTCAACGATGTCCGACGTCGCAGAGAGCCTTGACATCTGCATCAGCAACTTCGTCCTTGATGCAGGGTATGCCAGTAAAGAGCTTATTGAGTCCTTTCATAGCGGGAATGAACAGGGAAAGACTATTACTGTCCGTATGCCTGCAAAGAAGGGCTACCCGCACAAAACACTCTATCATCAGGTAAAAAATTTGATGAGCAATGCCAAGTATGAGTTCATCAGGCAGGGACATACCTATTTCGGCAAACATATTGAGACTGAGGTTTTTGGGTTCAAAATGCATGCTTACGTGTATGTAGATAAGGACAATGCCCTCGAAGGAAGCAGGAACTATCGCCTGAAACATTCAGTGGAATACGAGAAGATGACCGATAAGGAGAAAAACTGGTATGCGGTACGTTTCGGCTTCTTTATCTTACTCTCCACTGAACTCAAGGAAGCTGATGAAAAACTTGATGACTATTTCGGCAGGACACGTATCGAGAACGTGTTCAAGACCAGCAAGGAATACCTGGATCTTCTCCCATTGTCAAAGTGGTCGGATCTTACCGTCAGGGGCAAGCTGCTTTCCGATATCATCGCTACTATTGCGCTGCTTCAGTTGAGAAGTAGACTCTCTGGACCGGGAATCTCTACGAACAAGCTCATCGGGAAAACCCAATCGTTGATGTGCATGAAGAAACGGGATGGGACCATACTTGTCGAGGTCCCGAACAAACAATCCAAAGAGTTCTACCAGAAGTTGAAAGTGAAGGTTCCCGCTTCACTGGACCTCAAGAAGTATAAATCCGAGAACCTGAAACTAAAGACCTGAAGATCTTGAGACTGCTCAGATTTATGGTTCTACTTTTTGGTTTATCGTAGGGTCATCCTTCAACCAGACCAGTACCGCCTGCTCAAAGGCTATCGTAAACCGGGAATTCCTTTCTGCAAAGTTCACCGGCAGCTGTTTGACTCCATGCTCTTCGCATCTCACCCGAGGAATCATTCCCTCTATCATCGTCTTATGATTACAGGAATCAAGATGTCTCCATACTCGTTTCCGATGATCATGCAGCTTGGCTAGTTGCCCACATTCAGGGCAGGCTAACGGAACCTCTGATGAATGCTCAACAAACACTGTTACTACCTTGCTCGAAGCGTCCCGTTCTATTCCTACTACCTCCCAGGGCAACTCAATGTCCAATAGATTCTCATAGAATTTCGGATCAATCACTTTTTCTGTGGGATGAAGTTATGGAGTATCAAAGAATAGGAGAAGAGGAAAAAGAGGGTGTTGCGATTGCATAAGAAGGGGCCATCCCTGTATTGTTAAGTTACCAAACAAAAACGTACAGGAAGACAGCCCCGCATGCAATATATCATGTTCCCCTCAGGATTGGTAGGCTTTACCAACGACAAGACTGAAATAGTACAGACCACGACAGACAGAGAGATGTACCTGCTTTACGGGCAGTTGGAAAGCAGTGTAGATCAATGCTCTTGTCTTCATTGCGGCACGCATATGCATATCCAGGGCAGTTATGAGGTTACTCTCAGACACCTATGCTTCGGACATCGAATGAGCTGCCTGAGGTTTACAAAACTCCGGTACCTATGCCCATTATGCCGAAAGACGAGGATGCAGGAAGTCCCTTTTCAAGCTCAAGGACATAGAATCAGCGTAGAGTTACTGACCTATACAAAGGATCTACTGGCTTATGGACTTACGAACAAAGAAGTTGCATACCTGACCGGTCTTGGCAAGAATACCGTCAAAAATATTGACCTACAGCGACTTAAGGACCGTTACACCATAGATGGCACTCGCCTGATCAAACCTGAGAAGCAGGCGAGAATTCTGGGTATAGACGAGTTTAAGCTTCACAACGGACACCAGTATGCGGTAGTGATCATCGACATGGAGAGCGGACACATCCTATGGCTGGCGCATGGGAAGAAGAAGGCCTCAGTGCATGCTTTCATCGACCATGTCGGTGAAGAATGGATGGACGATGTCGAGGCTGTTGCCTGCGATATGAACAGCGATTTTCAGGAAGTCTTCGAAGAGCGCTGCGCCCATATTCAGCCTGTCTTTGATCACTTTCATCTTGTCCGCAATTTCAATGACAAGGTAGTGGGGCAGATACGTAAGGACGAACAGAAAAGACTGATTGCCGAGGGTGACCTGGAGGGAGCCAAGTCACTCAAGGGATGCAAGTACATCCTCGCCTCTTCGAAGCAAACCCTTGCAAGGAAAGATGAAAATGCAGGAAAGGTCATCAACGAAGGCTCATCCCTATTCAGCAGGGAACCCTATGTCCTCAAAGGTGGGCATCTGGACAAGTATGAGGAGCTTCTCAGTCAGAACAAGCTTCTGTTCACCCTGGATTTGATCAAGGAAAAGCTCAGCGGAGCCTATAAGATGACCGATGAACCATCCATGGCTAAAGCTATTTCTGAAATCATGGATATGTGCTGGAGTTCCAAGAACTCCCACCTGCGGTGGTTCAGAAGATTACTGGATAATCACTTTGAAGGAATAATCGCTCACGCCACGTATGCGATCTCTTCCGGTAAGATTGAGGGTGTCAACAACCGAACGAAAACCTTACGGAGAAAAGGCTATGGGTATGCTGATGATGAATACTTCTTCCTCAAGCTCTTTGGGGCTAGCAGGAAGACCTACGTCAGGAACCCCGTCGCTCACAGAATCCCACAAAATTTATGATTGAACCAGAATTTCTCTAATATTTCACTCATTCCCCAAGCTTATCAGCTTTTGTCAAATTCCTCCATCTTTCCACCTTCTTTCCTGAAGCGACATAGATATAAACCTTGACTTCAAAAGTTTTATAGTATAAAAAAATTATAATAGATAGAAAAAAATTATAAATACGAATTAATTTTAACACGTCGAGTGAAAAATATAGAAAAGGTGTCTACATCTATGAATCCAGGAGCGATACAGTGAGAGTATTGGTGATCAACCCAGGCGCGACATCAACAAAGATCGCAGTTTTTAATGAAAACGTTGAAGTTCTGAACGAAATGATCAGTCATTCTATTGAAGAGCTTGAATCCTTCAGTCGGATCATCGACCAGGCTGCATACCGGAAGAAACGTATTCTAGACAAACTTCATGCTGCCGGATGGACACTTAAAGATTTCTCAGCAGTATGCGGCCGGGGAGGTCTTTTGAAGCCCATCCCTTCCGGCACCTATGTAGTGAATGAATCAGTAATAGAGGATATCGTGAATGCTTCCTATGGAGAACATGCATCCAATCTCGGGGCCTACCTTGCAAAGGAACTCGCTGATGAGGTGTCGATTCCCTCTTATTTCGTAGATCCGGTATGTGTCGATGAAATGTCCGATATTGCTCATATGAGTGGATTCAGAAATATGAAACGAGTCAGTCTCTTCCACGCACTCAACCATAAGAGCATAGCCCGAAAGGCAGCAGCAGAACTGGGCAAAACCTACCAAGAGCTGAACCTTATTGTTGTACATCTTGGTGGCGGAGTTTCGGTGGCGGCACATGAGCAGGGAAGGGCAGTTGATGTTTTTAATGTTACTGACGAGGGGAGTTTCAGCATGGACAGAGCAGGCGGTCTGCCGGTACGTGCTCTTATCGACTATTGCTTTTCAGGAAAGTCGAAAGCTGAGATCAAGTCTGAGTTAGCAAAATCAGCGGGGATCTTCTCCTATCTCGGTACGAATAACTTTAAAGAAGTTGTTTCTATGGCATTCGGAGGAAATGATGAGGCCATGCAAGTCTTCAAGGCTTTTGCCTACCAGATTGCCAAGGATATAGGGGCGATGGCTGCTGTTCTTAGGTACAGGATTGATGCCGTAGTACTCACAGGAGGAATTGCTTACAGCATGGAATTCTGCAGGGAAATCAGAAGCTATGTGGATCCTTTGGGGACTGTTCTCATAATTCCCGGTGAAGCGGAGATGGTATCTATGGCAGAAGGTGCCCTGCGGGTGCTTCATGGCGGACCGTCACAAGTATACTGATGAAAGGAGAGACGATATGTTAACAACAATTGCACAGATCATTGAGATGGCCTCTGACCATCAAGGAAATAGAATCGCGGTAGCAGCCGCTCACGATGAAGATGTCATCAAGGCTATCATATCGGGACGGAATATGAATATTGTTGAGCCTCTGCTCATAGGTGACGAGGTAAAGATTCGTTATATACTGAAATTCCTGGGAGAAACACCTGAATCATATCAGATCTTTCCGGCTGAAAATGACGCTGATAGTGCTGCAAAGGCTGTTGCCTTGGTCAGGGAAGGTCGTGCAGGGATTCTGATGAAGGGTATTCTTTCAACCGATGCACTCATGCGCTCTGTTCTGAATAGTGAGACCGGAATCAGGACAGGAGACCTCATCAGTCATATCATGATGTATGAGACAGAGTTCTATAGCAAATTGCTCTTTCTGACAGACGGAGGAGTCAACACCTATCCTGACCTGGAAGGGAAGGCTCATATACTTGAGAACGCCGCCCGTGTTCTAAGAGCATTGGGGTATGACCGTATACATGCCTCCTGTGTTTGCGGTTCAGAAGTGGTTGATTCAAAAATCAAGTCAACATTGGATGCGTATGATCTTTCCCGAATGAAGAACCGTTGGGAGCCATATGGGATGAGTGTGCTCGGCCCAGTCGGCTTGGATATGGCCTTGAGCATAGAAGCCTGTCTCCATAAGAATTACAAGGGAGAGGGAATCGGCGATGCGGACATACTTCTGATGCCGAATTATGAGATGGGTAACGGGATCGGGAAGGCCTTTACCCTGTGTGGCGCTAAGAATGCCGGGATCGTAATAGGGGCAGGGGTTCCCATTATTCTGGTATCACGTTCAGACAGCGCGTTGTCGAAGCTTGCCTCAATAGCGCTGGGATGCGTGCTTTCAAAAACGAATATTTGGTAGGAATGGAGGTAGAAAGACGATGAAAGAACTGCTTTCTGGAAACGAAGCTGTAGCCCGAGGTGCCTATGAAGCCGGAGTCCAAATCTGTTCGGCATACCCTGGCACTCCTAGTACGGAGATTTTTGAGAATCTCCCACAGTATAAGACCGAACTCTACAGCGAATGGGCTCCGAATGAAAAGGTCGCTGTAGAAGTTGCGTATGGTGCTTCCATTGCCGGAGTCCGGTCCCTGTGTGCTATGAAACATGTAGGAGTTAATGTTGCGGCTGACCCGATTTTTACGGCAACCTATAATGGAATCGGAAGGGGCTTCGTAATTGTCTCTGCGGATGATCCTTCTTTGCATTCATCGCAAAATGAACAGGATAATCGCTACTATGCCAGGGCGGCGAAAATGCCGATGATTGAACCGTCAGACAGTCAGGAGTGCAAGGATTTTATGAAGGAAGCGTACGAAGTTTCCGAGCTGTTTGATCTACCAGTCCTATTCCGCATGACAACCAGGATCTGTCACTCCAAGAGCTTGGTCGTGATCGGGGACCGATCGGAGATTGAGAGCTCAGTCTACAAGAAGAATGCAAGGAAGTTTGTCTGTACCCCGGCCCATGCTTACGATAACCATCCCATTCTTGAGGAAAAACTGAGGGACCTGGAGAATTTCGGAAATACCAGCAGCCTTAACAGAATAGAACTCAATGGAAGGAAAGTGGGAATAATTACCGCTTCCATTGCCTACCAGTATGCCAAGGAGGCATTTCCTCAAGATACATCCTTCCTGAAACTGGGATTGACCAACCCCTTACCTATGGAGCTTATACGAAAATTCTCCACAGAGGTGGAAAAACTCTATATCATTGAAGAGCTTGAAGGGTTTATGGAAGAGCAGATCAAGGCAGCCGGGATTGCCTGTGAGGGGAAAGCTCTGCTAGGAAATATCCATGAGCTGAATCCCCAACTTATTCAAGAACGGTTGCTCGGATATAGGAATAAGACTGTACATCCGGGAGTTGAAGCGGTCTCAAGACCGCCTGCGCTCTGTCCCGGCTGTCCTCACAGAGGGTTCTTTTATACCATGTCGAAAAACAAGAACTTCGTAATCTCCGGTGATATCGGATGCTATACGTTGGGTGCCTCTGCCCCTCTCAATGCCATGGATACCTGTGTCTGCATGGGAGGAGGTTTCTCCATAGCAATGGGAATGGCCAAGGCGTTTGAACTGACTGGAGATGTGCATAGGAAAGTATTCGGCGTCGTCGGAGATTCTACCTTCTTTCACAGCGGTATGACTGGTGCAGCTGAAATCATCTACAACAAGGGCAATGTCATTCCGGTTGTTCTGGACAACAGCATTACGGCGATGACCGGACAGCAGGATAATCCAAATACAGGAAAAACTCTCATGGGAACAGCTGTGGTATCCATCAGTATTGAGAAACAGTTGGAGGCCCTTGGCTATGAGCAGGTCTTCATCGTCGATCCACAAGATCTCAGGGCAATGAAAGAAGCTGTTGACGGTGCCATTGCAAGTATAGTACCCGCGGCAATCGTCACAAAAAGACCCTGTGTTCTTATCAAGGCGAAGGATCAAGAATTTGGCATGTGTACAGTCATCTCTGAAGCATGCATCGGCTGTGAGCTGTGTCTCAAAGTGGGATGCCCGGCGATCTTCATGAAGGACGGGAAAAGCACGATTGACCCGACATTATGCGTAGGTTGTACCGTCTGTGCCCAAGTCTGCCCTAAGGATGCGATCAGCAAGAAGGAGAGATTATCGTGATGCATGTGAAGAGAGCTCTTCTTGTAGGTGTGGGAGGTCAGGGCACAATTCTCGTTGCTAAGATTTTAACAAAGGGCCTGATACTGGCGGGCTACGATGTTAAAATGTCGGAAGTGCATGGGATGAGTCAGCGCGGAGGTTCTGTATCGACCCAAGTACATTGGGGAGAGAAGGTTTTTTCCCCGGTGATCGGTGAGGGAGCAGCTGACTACCTGGTGGCGTTCGAAAAAATGGAAGCCATCAGATATTCCCGATTCCTGAAAATGGACGGAATAGCTATTATAAATGACTATGAGATGGTCTCCTCAAGTATCGCTGCTGGACTTGCTGAGTATCCTTCTCACTGTACCGAAGCTATGCAGGAAGAGTTTTCCTGCACAGTGCTGAATGCCGCTGCTGCAGCGGTTGGTCTTGGAAATGCCAGATGTATGAACCTCGTGCTTTTCGGTGCGATGGTAAAGGCGTTCAACCTTGACCACATCGAATGGAGACAGGTGATAGCTGAAACCGTTCCCGAAACCTTCAGGGAGATTAACTTGAAAGCATTCGAAGCCGGATATATACATTCATGAGAGATTTCCTTTCCGTATGTTTTGCCTGAATTGTCGGAATTCCTGAATCAGATCCGCCTTGCCTTCACTATTCCTCCCGCTGTATACTTATCTCGTGAGTAACGGATAGTATCCATTCAACTCACAAGGAGGGGTGTATGTCTGGAAATGATTCCTATCCAACCAGAAATGCCCGGTATGCGGGCAGCTGGTATCCCGGTGAGGACAACGAGCTCCGCTCCCTGATTCTCGGCACCACCGGTGCCGCAGTGAAGAGAGAAGCCGGTCCTCTTTCCTGTGCCGTTCTTCCTCATGCAGGCCTCTACTATTCGGCGAGGGGTATCGCTCCTCTGCTTTGTGATGTCACTGGAGTTCTCAAGCGTGTTCTTATTCTCTCGCCCTCCCACTATTACCGACTCTCACCTGACATACTGTCTGCCGGACGGTTTTCAGGGTATCAGACACCGCTTGGAAAACTTGGGTCCTTCGACCCGTTTCCTTCAGTTTCTTCCGTTGAGGTGAATCCCGCCCTAGAGAAAGAACATGCACTTGAGATGGTGCTTCCCTTCCTCGCTTTTATTCAAGAACGGCAGGGAACTCCCATTGAAGTGGCCATGGCACTGATCAGTGAAGTGAACGATACCGTCAGTGCACGCAACCTTGCAAGTACGATAAAATCGGCACTCGGCAGGGAATCTCTCCTCACCGGTGAGACTCTCGTAATCGCTTCCAGCGATTTCACCCATTACGGAAGTCGTTTCTCATACACTCCCTTCGGTCCTGAAGTAACTATGGATGTGATATCGAAGGTACAGTCGCTCGACCTTGATACGGGAAATGCTCTGGTGAGCGGAGATCTGGAAACGCTCTTTTCCTCCCGTTCCCATCAGCGGTTGAGTGTCTGCGGAATAGCAGGAGCTTCGGTGGTCAGTGCTCTAGCATCTTCTTTGCATCTTCGTGGAGAAGTGAGCGACTACTATACATCTCTCGATGTGACCGGTGAGATTTCGAATGATTTCGTAGCGTACGAGACGATCCTGTGGAGGAATCATGATTGAAGAGTATCAGAAGCAGCTGCTCACGTTAGCCCGTGAATCAATTGAAACTCAGTTTTCTCTTGGACATTCACCGATGCTCGAGCAAATCGAGAAGAGCGTTCCCGACGCGATGAACACACACGAAGGAGCCTTTGTCACTCTCAAGAAAAGAATGGCAGGAGGGGAGGAGCAGCTACGTGGCTGTATCGGTAATATCATAGCAAGCAGACCCCTGTACCTGAGCATCTGGTCACTCGCGAGGGAAAGCGCTTTCGGCGATCCCCGATTTTCTCCGCTCAAGGAAGAAGAACTGTCAAAGGTGACCATTGAGATTTCGGTTCTTACCGTTCCTTCTCCTGTCTCTTCTGCCGATGAGATAGTCGTCGGACGTGACGGAGTTCTGTTGACTATGGGGTATCACAGGGCGGTGTTTCTTCCTCAGGTAGCTACCGAACAGGGATGGAACCGAGAGACGATGCTCGACCACCTTGCCATGAAAGCCGGTCTGCCGCCTTCGGCCTGGAAATCTGATCCCTGCGAATTCGAAGTATTTCAGGCAGAAGTGTTTTCTGAGTAATGAGATTGGCTGGATACTTTTCTCCGTTCTCTTATTCTATGAATTTTCCCTTTTCGTTACCGCGAATATGCCTGCAGCTTATCGATCAGACCCTGAGCGTACGCTTCATTTACCACCTTCCAATCATTTCTTCGTGAAAAGAATAGGGTGGCGTAGTTTCTCTGAATCTGTGTGCCATTGAAGAGGTAATGGGCAATTCTTTCAATACATTCTGGGGCTGTGACAGCGGAAAGGCGGAAATCAACGATTCTGGTGACAGGAAGGTCAGCCTTATTCAGCCATTCCATGATGATGTCGATATCTTCCGGTTTCCCGCTCTGTGCGCATAATTTCAGCTCTTCAGATATCTTATGGTAGAGTGAGATTATCATAACAGTACCTTCTGTGTATCGAGGAATCGAATCTTCTTCAGTAAGGTATTCAGCAGTTCCTTATCCTCCTCGCTGAGAGATTCACTCATGGATCTGATCCTTTCATTGTAGGCAGGAATAATCTCGTCAAGAAGAAGTTCTCCTTCCTGAGAGAGCTGAAGGCTTTTCGATCGGGCGTCTTTTTCCTGCTTTGAGACAGTTATCAAACCTTCAGCTTCCAGACGCAATATCATTCTGGTAATGCCAGGTCGTGTTTTTCCTGTCATTCGTGCAATTTCAGCAGGGTTGAGGATGCCCTCTCCTTTTTCCTTCAGCATAAGGAGCACGGTGAGTCGAGCCTGAGAGAGATTTTTCGGTCTGAGGTAGTCCTCAAGATCATTGAGCAGCCACATGCCCGCCTGCATGACATTGAACATAGAAGAGAAAGTGAGAGAGTCCAGGAGATCTGATGTGTTCATTCTTAATAGTTAACATGTTAATTATTAATTGTCAAGAAATGTGCATCACCTTATCTGTGTGCAGGGGAAATATAAAAGGCAGGAGGTCCTCCCCGGAATATTCTTACCTGCAAAAAAGGCGGTTACATTGTCCTGTTTTATCTGATATTATGCTATAATCATATTCTTTCGTATGCGATCTAATAATTAACAGGAACACAAACTGAACTTGAATGAGGCGTCATAATAAAAGGATTGTAGAGATTGCCACGATGAGGTGAGAGAAACCGACACATGAAATACCTGAGAATCTTCATCACGATCACACTCATCACCCTTATTCCCCTTCTTTTTATAACGGTCATAGTACATTTCTATTCTGCAGTACATTTTAGAGACTCCTATATCACGATGAAGCAGAGCCAGCTCGAAAATGTAGCCGTCGCTATCGATGAGAAGATGCTCAATCTAGATAGTCTTCAGAAGTCGCTGGGGAATAACAGAGATGTCATTCAGTTCACAGTCTCACCTGATGTAGACACCTATTCCCAGAATACTAAGATCATAAGAGAGATGGATAACTATATCTCCTCAAATGCAAATATTGCTTCCATCTATATCTATTCCCGTTCCTACGGTTCTATTCTCAGCAGCAAGAATGGTTTTAAGCCACTTCATGAATTTGAGGATATAAGTTGGGTCGATCAGTTTAAAAAGCTTCAGGGAGGACTTCCTGTAGTGATCACTCGCAGCAGGGAAGGGGTGAATACGCCAACTATCACGCTGATGTCGAGTATCCCGTTGCGTTCCCGTGATGCAACCGGAGCTGTCCTTATCAATATCGATGAAAGAAAACTCTATACAAGTATCTTTAGGAATAGCTCGGAGGGGAGTTCTCAGTTCGTTATCGATAATAGCGGAGTGATCCTCTCTCATCCAGATTCCCGTCTGATCGGAACCAATTACTGGAATACCTACGGTCTGACAGGGTTGTTCAATGAAGTGTCAGGAAGCCACTTTATTCAGAGGGACGGTGAAAAACTGCTGCTCTCCTATGCGAAGGGCGATTATACGAAGTGGTATATTGTCAGTGAAGAGGCAGTTACCGGTATTCTCGGTCCTATCCGCCCGTTCATCCTCGTACTCATGATTATAGTTGTGATTGCTGTCATTCTTATCCTTATAACCGATATGAATATCTCGAGGAAGCTCTATCTTCCCCTCCAGGACCTTCACGATATCGAAGGAAAATTTGTTGAGATTAAGCCTTTGGTGGAGGAAAAAATCCTCCAGACCATACTGAATGACACATCTGAGAACAGGCAGAAACTCATACAGGATCTCGATACCATTGGTCTGGATGTGTCCACTCAGCTGTGCAGCGGAATTATCCTCGAAATTGACAACTATCGTCTCATTCTCGAAGATACGGGAGACAAGAGACTCAAGGAACTGAAACAGGGACTGATGGAAAGAATTGAAATTGCACTTCAGGATCCATTTTATGAACACATGAAAAGCGATACTGCGGTAAACAGGATAGCGCTTGTAGTCTTTTTTAATACAGAAGTTGAGTTTTCAGAATTCCTTCCCCGATTCTCCGCCTCTCTTCAGAGATTCAATACTGAACTTACCTTTTCAGTCAGCTGTGCGGTGGGAGCCGTGAATCAGGGAATTGATGAAGTGTCCAAATCCTTTCATCAGGCTATCTCCTTACTGCCCATGAAATTTCTTCAAGGGCCGGGCCGGGTTTTCACCCCTTCGTACTCATTCCCTTCGCCTCAGGGAGTGAGCGAGAACCTTGTTGAATTGAAGAAGCGGTTCCTTCACTATGTGAAACTTTCAGATCGGGTTCAGGCCGAAGAGACGATTCATCACCTGGAAGACACTGTCCCCTCAGATATCAAGAATCCGCTCGAGGCAAAGGATTTCTATATCACAATCGCCAAGGAGCTGGCTGCTTACATTCAAGGGGACAGTGAAGATATAACCTCACATGCAAGAGGGGAAGAGATCATAAGGGGCGTTGAAGAGCAGGAGACTATCGGAGATGCGACCAAGTGGCTCTCTGAAATCGTTGTTGATATCGTGCAGCTGAAAGAGTCAAAGGATATAGATAGGATAGACTCTGTCGCGAAACAGATCCTCTCCTATATCGATGACAACCTTGCAAATAAAAATATCTCCCTGACTGAAATTGGGGATGCTGTCGGGCTGAGCGCAAGTTATGTGAGCAAGATTTTTAAGGAGTACTGTGGCTACAACTACCTCGAATACCTGAATCGGGGGAGGGTGACACGGGCGGTCACGCTGCTTGAAGACCGTTCTCTTTCAATCGAAGATGTGGGAGATATGGTAGGATTTTCCTCCACCCAGTCTTTCCTCCGCGTATTCCAGAAGTACAGGAAGACGACCCCTGGAAAGTATAGGAAGAACCACCTGGAAAAGGAGGTCCTTTCATGAAGGAAAAGAATGTTATCCTGGCCGTCACAGCCTTTATCATGGTGTTCATCATTCTGCTGTTCACCTTTCTCTATCTCTTCTTCGAGAATTCCCTCTATAAACCTTCCGATTACAGAAATCTTGTCCATGTCGATATAGACAGGACTGTAGAGGATCTAAAGGTTGTAAAGATAGCGTATCCCCATCCTAAATCACACCCGATCCATGCAGCCCTGAATGAAATGCTCGTTCCTGAGTTGAAGCAAGTGACTGAATCCTTCTTCCAAGTTGAACTTTATCCCGATAATCAACTCGGTGAAAGCTATCATCAGCTAGAAGGTCTGATGAACGGTGCCATTGAACTGTCGGTTCTGCCGTCAGTAGACCTTGATTCCTTCGATTCCATGTCTGTCTTTACTGTTCCTTATCTTTTTCATGATTTTTCTGAAGTTGACAAGTTTATGAGTAATCAAAACAATCTTTTAAAGATTACACAGGAACTCGAAGAAAGCAATCTGGTACTTCTAGGATGGAGTTATGACGGGTACCGTCATATTGTTCGTACTTCCAGTTCTTTCAACCCTTCAGACAAGACAGTCGGTATTTCTTCAGCCATAGATTCTCCCCTTCGCAGCTTGTATTTTCAATCTCTTAACTATGTACCGAAATACATTGATGGCGGAAATCTGATAGGACTCATCAGAAGCTCTGCCATTCCTTATGGTGAGATCTCAACCGCTCAGTATTCTGTGAGTGGAATTTCTCATGCCGTGAGAAACATCGAAAGTTATAGATATCTTTCAGTTCCTGCCTTCTTCATCGCCAACAAGGAATTCTGGGAAGACCTCTCAACACAGGAAAAGGTGCTTGTGCAGAAGGCGGTACATGAAACTACCCTCTATGCAAATGATGCTGTGCTCGCTTCAGAAGAAATTTTTTCCAATTCATTTACTCTGAAAAATAACATGATTGCTGAGCCGGGAAACGAGTATATATTTGAGGTTAATAAATATATGAATAATTCTGACTTTGAGATCGATTGATATAAATACATGTATATAAATGAATAATAGTTTATTATCAATCAAAATTAACAATTCTTGAATCGGAAAATATAAAAAACTGTTCATAATTATTTACAATTTACAGCGCTGAATTACACTGCTAGGCTTTTATCAACATCAAATTCAATTTGGAGGTTGAAAAGTTATGAGCGTTAAAAAAACACTTACAATCGCGCTTCTTCTCGTACTAATCAGTACACCGTTCCTGTTCGCACAGGGAGACTCTGAGTCTTCCGCTGACAAGACCTACACCCTTAAACTGGGTCATGTCTTGAACACCGATCACCTGAATCATAAGGTTGCTCTCAAGTTTGCCGAACTCGTTGCTGAAAAGACAAATGGACAGGTAAAGGTTGAAGTCTATCCTGCTTCCCAGCTCGGTTCAGGTAATGAAATCATCGACGGTCTCGCAATGGGTACCATTGATTTCGGTATTGAAGGATTCGGTCCTGTAGCTCCGAGATTCTCTCCCGGACTTATCTTCGATGCTCCCTATATTTTCCGAAGCAGAGAGCACCTTGCACATGTTTATAAGTCAGATCTTTTTAAAGACCTGATGGCTGACATGGCTGATGTAGGTATCACCATGGTTGCTCCCGGTTACTATGGTACAAGACACCTGACAACTACCGATACGATTGTCCAGGGTCCCGAAGACCTCGCTGGTCTTAAAATCCGTTGTCCCGATCAGCCGATGTTCGTTGGTGCTGTAAAGGCCCTCGGTGCCACACCTACTCCCATTGCATTTGCAGAAACCTACCTTGCTCTCCAGCAGGGCGCAGCTGACGGCCAGGAAAACCCCGCAGCCGCAATCGTTTCCATGAAATTCAATGAAGTACAGAAATATCTTACCCTTACAGGTCATATCATCCAGGGTAACGATATCTTCGGAAGCGCTAAATCATTAGGTAAGCTCCCCCAGAATCTTCAGGATGCAATCTATGAAGCAGGTGCTGAGATTTCAGACTGGTGGATCGAACAGTCATTTGCAATTGAAGACGAACTTCTTGCCTCACTCGAAAGCAAGGGGATGACTATCATCGAAACTGATGTATCTAAGTTCGTAGAGAATGCACAGCCCCTGTACGATGAATATGAATCAAAGTGGGGTGAAGGACTTCTCGAAGCTATCAGAGCTATCGACTAGTTTACACACCGTCAGTCAGGTTGGGTAGAAGGGTTTCTGCCCAACCTTTATTGTTCTGTTCAACGTGAGGCTTTCTGGTTGGACGAAAGGAAATGAAAATGATAGATATGAAAAAAATATTACATCGCCTGGACAGGTTCTCAGATTATTTTCTGATGGCCATTCTGGGTGTGATGGGAATAGTCCTGTTTGCTCAGGTATTTTTCAGATATGTACTGAATGCTCCCCTGATCTGGGGAGAAGAACTCGCCCGTTATCTGCACGTCTGGATCGCCCTCATGGGTATCAGATTCGGACTCAAATATAAAGCTCACCTCAATATCTCATTTGTCTATGACAGAATGTCAGGAAAGACTCAGAAGATTGTAGATATAGCAGTGGATATCTTCCTTCTTGTCTGCATGGTTGTTTACTTCCCCGGTGCCTGGAATTTCTTCATCAACCAGGCAACGATCCTCTCTCCCGCTATGGAGATCAACATGGGATTGGTACATGCGCCTGTCCTTCTCGGTTTCATCGGAGCCTTTTTCTATATGGTAAATGATGTGATCCAGAATATTGCAGCATTAAAAAAGAAAGGATCGGATGTAATCGGTCAGGAAGGGGGTAGGTAGGATGGCACTCTTATTTGGTCTTTTTATAGTACTTCTGGTCGTGGGAACCCCTATTTCCCTCGCCTTATTCGGTTCTTCGATTGTATATATGGTGGCGAACGGACTTCCGCTCGAAATGGCAGCCGCACGTATGGCTGCCGGCCCGAACTCGTTTCCCCTTCTTGCAATCGCTTTCTTCATTCTTGCAGGTCAGATCATGAACAAGGCAGGAGTGACGGAGAAAATCTTTGATTTCGCTGATCACCTGGTGGGTCACTTCACAGGCGGTCTTGGTCATGCAAACGTAATGGCAAGTATCATCTTCAGCGGCATGTCAGGTTCCGCTGCAGCTGATGTCGGTGGCCTCGGTGCCATTGAGCTGAAGGCGATGCGTGATGCAGGATATGACGAGGATTTCTCTTTAGCCGTGACAGGGGCTTCTTCAATCGTAGGACCTATTATTCCTCCCAGTGTTCCCGCAGTTGTTTTCGGAGTAGCTTCAGGTGTCTCGATTGGAAGACTGTTCATTGCGGGAGTTATTCCTGGACTTCTTCTGGGCGGTTCCGTCTCTCTTCTTCTCTATATCCAGTCGAAGAAACGGCACTATCCCAAGAGAGTCAGGGCTACTATGAAAGAGATTTTCCTCTCCTTCAGGAAAGCATTCTTCGCTCTCCTTACTCCGGTCATCATCATCGGAGGAATCATGATCGGCGTCTTCACACCGACGGAAGCCGCAATCGCAGCTGTAGTCTATGCTCTGATCCTAGGCTTTGCTTATAAAACGATCACTATCAGTGATATTCCCGATTTCCTGATCAACACACTTAAAACCACGATTGGAATCCTGTTCATTATTTCAACTGCGACGCTGTTTGCATGGCTGCTTACCGTCTCACAATTCCCACAGAATTTCTCCAGCTCATTCCTCAGTGTCATACATAACAAGGTGGTGGGACTTCTCGTGATCAACCTGCTTCTTCTCGTAGTCGGATGTTTCATGGAAACGACCCCTGCTCAAATGGTTCTCGTCCCGATACTTCTCCCGATAGCCGTGGCTCTCGGAGTGGATCCGGTTCACTTCGGTATCATCATGATCATCAACCTGATGATAGGTCTTATGACTCCTCCTCTGGGCCTTGTCCTGTTCGTCCTTTCCAGTGTGTCTGAGGTAAGTATAGAGAAACTATCGATAGCTATCCTTCCTTATGTTCTTATTATTCTCGCGACACTTCTGGTGATTACATTCGTACCGGAGATAGCTCTTTTCCTTCCGAACCTGGTGTTCAATTGATTACATATCCCTACTAGGGATCATAATAAAGACATATTTGGAGTAATATAATGGAAAGTTTACAAGGAATGACGGCAATCATCACCGGTGCCGCTCAGGGCATGGGAAAGGGGATCGCTTTCGGTCTCGCCTCCCGCGGTGTCGATATCGCGATCTGTGATCTCAAGAAGGAAATTCTGGAAGAGACAGCACAGGAAATCCGAGAAGCAACCGGACAGAAGGTTGTCGCTACGGCCCTCAATATAACAGATGAGGCTGCAGTGAAAGACTTTGTGGCCGAAGTGGAGAGTACACTTGGCAAGGTTGATATCCTGGTGAACAACGCCGGTATCCACCCTCTCAAGCCTATCGAAGAGATCGAGGGTGATGAATGGGATCTTGTCTTCTCTGTCAATGTCAAAGCCTCCTTCTATTTCTGCAAGGCTGTCCTTCCCGGGATGAGAAGCAGAAAATTCGGAAGAATCATAAGCATCTCGAGTGAAGCAGGTAAGAACGGGGGAACCGTTGCCGCCCTGCACTATGCTGCTTCCAAGGGTGCTGTTCTCGGTTTTGTGAGAAACCTCGCACAACAGGTGGGTGCTGACGGTATCACGGTGAATGCAATCGCTCCGGGGCGTATCATGACAGCGATGTCGGGTGCGGTGAGTCCTGAAGAGAATCAGAAGTTCATCGACAACAGCATCACCAAGTCCCTCGGCACGCCTGAGGACATTGCGTATGCTGTCTGTTACCTTGCAAGCAGGGAAGCATCCTTCGTCACAGCGGAAACGATGATGGTGAACGGCGGTACACTGAGAGACTGATCGCTCGGTATATATAAGAGGAATCGGATGACGATTCTAGCCTTCTTTAGACCCGGGATGATTCCTCAGATCACCCGGGCTTTTTATGCTCGGAAGGATGTACTGATCTTTCCTTACTTGAACTGAAACAGCAGGGGAAAGAAGAACACCACCTGGAAAGCCCAGATAGCGTAGATGAAAAGGAATCCCGTCTTCGCTTGTTCCATTCCCTCCTCACTAGATGATCTGAACCTATGCGGCGCAATGATCAGCAGATGGATGAGTATGAGAAGGTTGAGGACAAACCCGGCACTCTTGTTTGGTGTGATGCCTGAGCTGATAAGCCGCCCGCTCATATATATGAGTGCGATAATGTCGAGAGCTATTGCACAAGCGATGAGGAGTGAAAGGGCATGGTAGGGGAGTGTTCTCTTTTTCTGATCAGAAGAAAAGAGGATCAGGAGGACGACAAGGATGAGAATGCCGTCCATGAGGATCAGGAGTTCTCTCATATCACTCTCGATGCCTGAAGTGAATATCATGAAGAGGATGAACAGCAGAAGCAGTACATCGAAGAGAGGGGTGAATACAGAGGAGAGGAATGAAGTGATTCTTCTCTCTCCCTCCCGTCCCTTCAGTACAACGAAGGTGGCTACCGTTACGAGAGCAGCGAATCCGCTCGGGATGAGCCATGTCTCTGTGTTCTCATCAAGGTCGATTCCCATGAGAGAAGAGGCCTGAAAGAAGAGTGCACACATCACTACCCAGCCGAGCATCATGAGAACAGAGAAGATGGCGGTCTCTCCTGCAAACTCCACCGCTTTCTTTCTTTTCATGATCTTTGATCCATCTTTTTCAAGATACGGTTCGAGCATACGTATCATGATGTACATAAGGACGACAGGAAGATGACCGGCTGCCAGAAAGGCGGTATGATGAGGTTCGATACTCGGGTAGAAGGATGAAAGGAGAGGCAGGAGGATGAATAGAAGAGATAGGAAGAGCGTCTCCTTTTTCGATACCTGAAGTGCGTAGCAGAGGTAGAGAACGGCGGGAAGGAGAGCGGACGGAACTACCCATCTGATAACGTCTGAGGAATGTTCAGCCATCCCTGTAAAGAAGATGATTCTGACCGCAATCGCTGCCAGAAGGGCGAGGAATATCATGAGGGGAAGTTCTCCACTGCGCATAGCAGTCTCAGAACTTCTCAAACGCCTTTTTGCAATGAGAGTGGCCTCGTCTTCACTCAAACCGGCTTCCATCAGCTGAGAAGCTGTTTCTCTTATCTGTTCCCTGTTCGTCATCTCAGTTTCCCCCGTTGAATCGGGCACACGCTTCCGATGCCATTATTGCACGAGGTGAGCCGGAACTCAACGTTCAGGCTGCTGTAGAGGAAAATTTCGGGCATAAAAAAACAGAAGAACCGAAGTTCTTCTGTTTTGAAGCGAAAGACGGGATTTGAACCCGCGACATCCACCTTGGCAAGGTGGAGCTCTACCACTGAGCTACTTTCGCAAAAAGGTCCTTTGCGAGAGGAGGGACTTGAACCCTCACACCAAAGGTACTAGATCCTAAGTCTAGCGTGTCTGCCAATTCCACCACTCTCGCAAGTGGCTTTGAGCCGTAAAGGGATCGAACCTTTGACCCGCAGATTAAGAGTCTGCTGCTCTACCAGCTGAGCTAACGGCCCATAATAAAAATGTCTAACTGCGCCCGGCAGGATTCGAACCTGCGACCTACGGATTCGAAGTCCGGAACTCTATCCAGCTGAGCTACGAACGCATTCAACCCACCATTTTATGGGAAGGGTGGATGACGGGGCTCGAACCCGCAACAACCAGATCCACAATCTGGTGCTCTACCATTGAACTACATCCACCATGATCATGTTACACATACCTTAGTGGAAGTGTGTAATCGACAAGAAGTAACATGCCTGATATGGGGAAAATTGTCAAGTGCTTCCACTCATTTCTGTGCAGAGAAAAAGAGAAATTCCCGATTGAACTCTATCTCCCTGTCGATCAGCGAGTGTGACAGTTCCTGTATGAGCATTGCACTCTCTTCTTCGGTGCAGGAATAACGGTTAGAGAGAATCTCACGTAACTCTTTTACACGATATATCTTCACTGACGGAATTGTTCGCGTCTGTGTTGCCGCTGTGAATCCAGCAATTCTCAGCTGATCAGTCATATCTTTCTGATGCAGCTCTCCGTATGTTTTTTTTAGATACTCTTCTTCTTTCTCCTTCATGATCTCTTTCAGGGAGGTTTCTCTAATGAAAGAGGAAAGGCGGGTAGTTCTGTAGGGGAGAACCTGCACGGCACTGAATACACCGTCTTCCGAGAGAAATGAAATCATAGGACCGATCGATTCGTTCTTCGCCGAAGTGAAGGGATTGAAGGAGATGATATGGTCGTAGGAGGCGACTCCGGTTTTCTTTTCAGCGTCGTCAGCTGTTCCAGTGAACGTCATGGGTCTGCTGAGGAGGTCCAGGTGTTCACTGTAATGGTCCAGGTATTCCTTCTCCTCTTCACTCGTGCACAGAACGCTCACAGAGCCCTCCGGGGCTCTTCTGACAGCTTCCCAGACTAAAAAGCCCCTTCCCGGCTGCGTGATAAGGACGGTGTGGTTCCTCTTGATCTGAATCATCGAGTAGAGGGTATCACGGAGAATGGAAAAGGATTCGCTCTGGTTTGAGAGGGTTCTGTCTATCCAGCGTTTCTCACTCTTGTTGACAGGGGAGTAGGTGAGGTTTTCCGCATCCTCGGGAGAGGATGGGATTTCATTCTGCACCTCTCTCCTTTCAAGCACTCTTCTCTTCATTCCACCTTCGTACCCTGTTTCTGCCGGGTGGTAGAACACCTGACCCTGAAGGGAGGAGGGGAGGTACTGCTGTGCCACCCAGTGGTCGTTATATGCATGGGGGTAAAGGTACCCTTCCCCGTGACCGAAGCCCTTGCCATCCCGGTTGCTGTCCTTGAGGTGGTTGGGAACCATTCCCTCCTTCTCCTCCTGGACATTCTTCAGTGCATCGAAGAAACCGAGGGTAGAGTTGCTTTTTTCAGCTGTTGCTGCATAGAGGGTCGCATGGGCAAGGTGGAAACGTCCTTCGGGAAGACCGATCCTGTCAAAAGCCTGGGCATCGGAGAGAATGACCTCTATAGCCTTCGGGTCTGCAAGACCGATATCTTCAGCTGCGCTGATCAGAAGGCGTCTGAAAATATAGGAGGGATGTTCTCCCGCATGAACCATCTTTGCAAGCCAGTAGAGAGCTGCATCAGGATCACTTCCCCTGATCGACTTGATGAAGGCGCTGATCGTATCGAAATGGTAGTCCCCTTCCTTATCATAGAGGACAGCCTTTCTCTGAATACTCTCCTCGGCAATCTCTTTGGTTATGATCCTGAGACTCTCATCAGCCGCATCCCTCTCGTCATCAGTCTCAATCGCGAGCTCCAGGGCATTGAGGAGGCTTCGAGCATCACCGTTCGACACCTGAACAAGATGCTCCAGTGCTCCCTCTTCAAACTCGATCTTCTCTTTTCCGTAGCCCCTTTCAGGGTCATTCAGAGCCTGACGGGCGATTTCATACATATCTTCCTCTTTCAGCTTGAGCAGCTGAAAGATCCTGCTTCGTGAGACGAGTGCGGGATTCACTTCAAAGTAGGGGTTTTCGGTAGTCGCTCCGATGAGAATGCAGGTGCCGTTCTCTACATGGGGAAGGAGAGCGTCCTGCTGACTCTTGTTCCAGCGGTGCACCTCATCGATGAAAAGAATAGTTCTGGTACCGTAGTGTTTAAGTCTTCCGGTAGCCTGTTCGATCTCGTACCTCAGCTCCTTCACTCCCGAGAGGACGGCATTGAGGGTGGTGAAATGGCTTTTCGTCGAGTTTGCAATCACACGAGCAAGGGTGGTCTTTCCCGTCCCCGGAGGTCCGTAGAGAATGATCGATGATATCTGATCCATCTGGATGGCACGGCGGAGAAGCCTTCCCTTACCGATGATATGTTCCTGACCTATATACTCATCTAGCGTACGGGGTCTCATACGGTAGGCAAGAGGCTGGTGTTTTGTTTCGCTGTGTGCGTCAAATAGATCCATGAGGGAAGTATATCGGTCAGTGACTTCTAGGACAACAGGGAAATAGAGCCAGTGGCCTGGCCTTTGAAAAGTTTCTCAGTAATCTTTTTCTTATACTTTTTCTTTGTCTCCTGTGATCCTGTTCAGATGCTCGGTGAACAGAAGCTGTGCCGCTATGAGAAGGGAGATTATCACAGGGAAATATGCTGCATCAAGATAGTCAATGACAAAACCAAGGAACGGCTGAGTGAGTGCAGCTCCGATATACCCGAAACCCATCAGGAAACCTATGATCTTAGCGGATGCGGCGGAACCGAATCGGACAGGCGTTTCATGAATCATTGACGGGAAGATAGGGGCGAAACCGAGTCCGATACCTATGAGAAGAAAACCGGTGAGAAGGGGAGGAAGAGGCAGCATCAATAGGAGAGCTGCGGAAAGTGAGAGCAGTATTCCCATTCGGATCATTGATCTGTTGCTCATTCGAATGGAAACAAATCCGGAAAGGAACCGTCCTGCTGTGATTCCTCCATAGTACATCGACATCCATGAAGCTGCCGCTTCAAGGGTATACCCATGTACTATGGTGAGGTAGGTGCTTCCCCACAGACCGACGCCCACTTCGCCTGCAACATATAACAGCATGATGGCAACCGATGATTTCACTCCCCTGATATGAAGCTCCCCTCCTGAAGAGGATGTTTTCTCTGTATCGATACGTGCTGTGCTCAGCACTGGAATATGCCGCTTCCACAGAGGAAGCGCCGCAAGGAGAATCACAGAAAGAGAGAGCTGAATGATACCGATCGTCCGGTACCCTGTATGCCAGGAGCTGTGCAGGATTGCAGAGCCCATCACCAGAGGACCGAGCGTCGCTCCCATTCCCCAGAAGGAGTGAAGCCAGTTCATGTGACGTGCTTTGAAATGAAGAGCGACATAATTATTGAGTGCTGCATCAACAGCACCTGCTCCCAGACCGAGAGGAAGGACGAACGGAAGCATCCAGAGGAAGGAAGGAGCGAAGGACATACCGAGTATGCTGCCTCCGGTCATAAGAGAACTCAACCAGGCGATTTTTCCTGTCCCCAGTTTTTTGATGACCCACCCGCTCATGAAACTCGAGATGGTCGTTCCCATGGTAACGATGATGGGAATGATACCGAAGGAACTCACTGACACTCCCCATTCGACGACGATTGAGGGGATCGCGACTCCGAGAATCGCATCCGGAAGACCTAACGAGATGAAAGAGAGATAGATAACACCGAGAAGAAGCATTGTGATCATATGCTCATCCCCTCCCTACAATCTTATACCCGCAGGTGAGCTGTTCCATTGCGAGGTACTTCAGTCCTGCGACAAAGCTCTCATGAATGTCCTCTTCGAACAGGATGTCAGGAAACCCATTCAACTCCGTTTCCTTATTGATACGGGAAAGGATGGCACTCTTCATTGCATCAGTACATACACTCCCGGAGAGGACGATACTTGCCGGGTTGATCAGACATTCTGCTGAACGGATCATATGGATCACAAGATCGCAGAACGCATCCTCATCTTCCTGAGCAGCCGCCTGGTCGATAGCCTTCAGCCCGGGCAGGGAAGAAATCTCCCCGGCCAGACCTGAGGATCCGCGAAGCAGTTCTCCGTTGAGGACAATACCTGCGCCGGCTCCTCCTCCTTCAGGGAAATAGATGTAGATAAAACTCCTTTCATCACTATTCAACGAATCATAGTACCCTACAGCTGTTGCATTCATATCGTTCTCGACAACAACGGGAATGGAGTACTTCTCACTCAGGTATGATCCTATATCGAATGTTTCCATAGTAGGGATATCACATGTCACGATTCTTCCCTGATGTACGATTCCGTTGATACCGAGAGTGATCACACGGATAGGGGGGAACTGTGTGACCGCTGTACTGATCACCTCTTCGATATCACTTAGAGAGATACCTGGCAGCTCTTTCGTTTCAGTGATCACTGAGATGCCGACGGCATCGAATACTTCAAAGAACAGGAGATTTCTGGTTCCTTCTTTTCTGAGGTACAGGATGAGACCATGGGCAAAATCCCGGTTGTACTGATACTGTCTCGAAGGTCTTCCCCCTGAGGAGTCTGCCTGATCTGTTTCCCTCACTTCGCCTGATTCGAGCATCTCCCGCAGGATGTTCTTGCAGGTGGCTGCGCTCAATCCTGACTCCTCAGCAAGCAGCGCGATAGTCACACACTCATGCCTATGGAGGCTTTTTCTCAGAAGGTCAGCATTCATCTCTCGTAATTTAGTTGTGTTTCCAATCACTTATCACACCTCTTATGATAAGTATTATAATATTAGAAAGGAAGGGTGTCAATATGATGTGTATCTATGAGTCTGTAACAATGCAATGTACTGTATGTAATGGAAATAGATACTTACCTTGCGAACAGCTGAATCGCAGGTGAATCGTAGTTGATCGCAAGCGATCTGATAATCTCTTCCTCTTCTGCCATGGAGGAGAGGAACAGGTCAACGATGGATGCACTTGCTGTATCATAGGAAATGCTTCGCAGAGGAACAGGTGAGGGCTCTGTGTTCCTGTAGGCTGCTATATTTCTCGCACTGTTGAGAATGGAGAGGAGGGCAGTCACAGATGTCTCTACCTTTTCATCCTGAGAGAGGTAGGTGTTGAGAGCCTCTGAGGCGATGGGGGTAAACTCTTTTCCGGCAAGGGCGGTTACCGTTCCTGACTCTCCGTTGATGAGATCAAAGGGATGATCAATGACGGGAAGGATAATAAGCGAATCCACATTCGCATAGTTGTCTGCCATGAACGTTTCGATACTCATATGCATCGCTGCTTCGAGTGCTGCAGCCCGTTTTCCTATCCCGGTGGTATCTCTGTACTCCTCGAGGAGGAGAGTGAAATCTACAGAGAACAGGTCATTCTGCTTGAGTGATTCTATTCGTGCCGGGAGGGCGGTCATGGCTGCTTTTGCGGATAGAAGAGCGATCTCTTCTATCCCCTGTCGGGCAAGGTCGAGTTCCTGTTCGCTGTATATCCGTATATCACTTGAACTCTGGCAGGAAATGAGGAGGATAAGCATTGATAGAATCAGTGGCGCAAAAAGCCGTTTCATGCCGATACTATATCATGAAGGTGAAGATTGGGAAAAGTAGGAACACTATCGCTTGACCAGAGAGCGAAAAAGTAGGAAATTTTCTGTATAGATACCAAACGGTATAAAGGAGTTCCTATGCCTATCATGCAATCTTCGTTTCTTTCAAATATAAAAGCGAGAGAGAATACGCTTCTGAGAAATGTCTATCTCTGGATGACAAGCGGTCTCGCCCTGACAGCTATCGTTTCCTACGGAATCGCATCAAGCCAGTCAGCGATGAGATTCTTCTTCTCCAATTCTTTCTCTTTCCTCTTTATCATCATTGCCCAGCTCGCCCTTGTGATGTACCTCAGCACACGTCTGAAGACAATGAGCATGACTTCTGCAGTTGTCTCCTTCGCAGGCTATTCCATACTGACAGGCATCACGCTGTCGGTTGTCCTCTATGCCTATTCGGCAGTCACGATATCACGTGCATTTTTCACCACAGCCCTGCTGTTCGGTTCGATGAGCTTCTATGGGATGGTGACGAAGAAGAACCTGGACGGGATCGGCCACTACCTTATCATGGGACTGTGGGGAATCATTATCGCCTCACTGGTGAACCTTTTTCTTCACAGCAGCGGTGTCTATTACATGATCAGCTACCTTGGCGTGTTCATCTTCCTCGGACTCACCGCATGGGATACCCAGAAGATCAAGAGAATGAACGACGAGATCGGAATGGATATGGATGAGGAGACCTATGTAAAACTCTCCATCATCGGTGCGCTGATGCTCTACCTTGATTTCATCAATATCTTCTTCTTTCTCCTCAGGATATTCGGCAGAGGCAGCAACAGGTAATTCATAGATAGCTTTCATAAAAAAACATCGCATGATCTGCGATGTTTTTTTATGGGGGAACACGGTTCTCTCTAGATCCTATGTATGATCCTGTTCTCCTTAAAGCACTGTTTCAGGGTTGTAAAGTCGGGCTTCTCCCCTTCGATGAAGCTCGTTCTTCTTCCCACCTGAGATAGTGCGTGGGCATCTGATCCCTGAATGACGGTATAGGGGCCGTTCAGGTAGGTCTCGTCAAGACGCATCATCTCTATGGCGGAGTAGGGGGCATCAGGGAGGAAGCCGAGGTTGGCGATCGCGCTGTTGCTCGGGCGGTCGATATGGGCAGGGACGGCAAGGCCTCCATAGGAGAGAATCATGGTGATCAGTTCTTCGAAGGAGTAGGACGACGGTCCGAAGAGGAGGTACTCTATCTGACCGGTCTCTTCTCCCCCAACATCGACGATTCTCTGGTGTCCGAACAGCCGGGGGCTGTGAGGGTGTTTTACCAGGCTTTCTTCTATGACTGCAGAAAAATCGAGTGCCTCCTCAACGGTCTCGAAGAGACTTAAGAGGTGGACTTCCTCTACCGTGGTGATCTCCATACCGTACACGCCTGTGATGCCCACCAGCTCACACGCATCCCTGAACGCGGGGAGGTTCGCTGTGGCGTTATGGTCCGTCAGAGCCACGATATCTATCCCCTTGTCCTTTGCTTCGAGGGCAAGGAGGGAGGGGATGAACTCATCATGACCGCAGGGACTGAGGCAGGAATGGTTATGAAGGTCTATAGTGAATCTCATGCGAGAGAACTGATCACCTCATGAAGGCGGACAGATACCTGATACTGCGTCTCCTCACTCTGAAGGATAGCAACTCCCTCTTCCTGAGCCGCTTCGATCATATCCTCGAGAGCTTCTCTTCCGTTGCAGAGGATGATCGCGCTGAGAGAGAGGAGGGATGCCACGGCAAGGGTGTTCTTATGACCCTGAATGGTGATGAGAATCTCATCCTCGGCTGCATGCCCCATCACATCCGAAAGGAGATCTCCGGTATAGCCTCCGGCGACATTCCTTTCGGCCTCCGGCATCGTCACTACGGTGTATCCTAGTTTTTCAGCTACCTGTGCTATCGTCATCTTCTGTCTCCTTCTGGTATGAGCGCATCAGCTCTATTTCCTGTTCACTGAATCTGATGGTGGAAACGACGATCGTTCCCCTCGGGGTACTCGTGATATGAAAGGTGTCGCTCACGCTCTTCACATTGGGAAGTCCCATCCCCGCACCGAAGCCTAAAGAGCGTATCCACTCGTTCGCTGTCGAGAATCCTTTCTGCAGCGCCTTGTCGACATCGGGAATACCGGGACCGCTGTCCTCACTCGTTATGGTCACCTCTTCAGGACCGTACTCTGCGGTGATGCGTCCCCCGTTCGAGTGGACGACAAGGTTGATCTCGAGTTCGTAGCTTGCTATGGCCGCCTTGCGTATCGTTCTAGGGAAGAGTCCGGTCTTCTTCAACCGTTTTTTGATCTCCGTCGATGCGAAACCCGCATTCTCGAAATCGTGTTTCATGATGGCAAAGGAGGTGACTTCCTTGGGAAGTCCGTCGAGTCCCATTCTCGTTTCCTGATTCATCCGCTCCATGTTCTCCACTTCACGGTTGATCTCCCAGAGGAGACGGGTGGTGATATCACGAGTGGTGACGATACCTACAAGTTCCTTGTCCTTGGAGAGGACGGGGAGTCGATGGTATCTGTACCTGTCAAAGTAGCTGATGGCGAAACTGACCGGCATATCCTCTTCGAGAACGATCAGGTTCTTGCTCATATGATTCTCTACCCTCTCCTCGATATGACCCTTGTCGAGGGCCTGGATGATATCATCCATACTCACGATCCCTATCAGGCGTTTGTCTGATGCGACGGGAACACCGGTGATCGACTTCTCTCTCATCAGGTGCTGAACTTCCCTCATCGTGGTATCACGCGTGACAGAATGAAGGTTCCGGGTCATGACATCCTTGACTTTCAGTCTATAGATCAATTCGAGGATGATGGTGGGTGAATTGTAGGTGTTTATCGGAATCGTCTGCATACTGAGAAAGTATACACAAATGACTGTAACTATGAAAGCGATTTTGATAGAGTGGAGAGGAATGAAAAGTGAAAACATACGGGTGATAGCTCAGACAGAAGAGTATCTCATTGTGGACAAGCCGCACGGACTTCCCACTGTTCCCCTGAAACGGGAGCCGGGGGCTCTCTCTCTTCTCTCTTTTGTTGCACATGATTATCCCGAGGTTGGAGGAACAACGCATGAGGGGTATACCCTTCATCGCCTCGATACAGCTACCCGGGGTCTTGTGATGTTTGCAAGGATTCCCGAGAGCTTCTCCTATTACCAGAACCTTCAATCGCGCGGTGAAATCATCAAGTCCTACCGGGCATACTGTTCACCACAGAGGTGCTTTGAGGGCTATCCTCCCTGCTCCTTTACCCTTGTTCCTTCTGTTCAGCAGAAGATCATAAGCAGGTTCCGACCCTGGGGAAAGGGGAGGAAGGAAGTGAGACCGGTAACGGAACTATCCAATTCCGCCTCGCAGGGAAAGGCTTCAGAGAGGGAATATATCTCTGAAGTCCTGATGCACCCTGTCACTGCAGATGGCCTCGCAAGGTTCGATGTGACTATCGTAAACGGATTCCGCCATCAGATCAGAAGTCACCTTGCCTGGGGTGGGTACCCGATTATCGGTGATGAGCTGTATGGTGGAAAAGAGAATGAAACACTGAGACTCTATGCCGTCTCTCTGAGATTCTATGACAGACAGAAGATGGAGATGGTCGAGTATTCGCTTGATGAGAAAGAACTAAGAAAGGAGTATCTATGAGTGATCCAAGAGAAAGGGAGCTGGCAGAGCTCCTTGTTAGCTATTCGGTCGACCTGCAACCAGGTGAAAAGTGTCTGATCAACGCAGTTGATGTTCCCTCCTCCATGGTTGAGGAGCTGATTGCAGCGGTATACCGCCGGGGCGGCTACCCTGAAGTGAATTTCACCACGATAACGATTGAGCGTGCCCTCATCGAGGGAGGCAGCGCAGATTCGTTCGCTTCTCTGGCCGACAGCGATTCCTACAGGATGGACAGGATGGATGCCTTCATCGGTATTCGGGGAGTCGTCAACCCGAAGGAACTCAGTGGTGTGGGGGCTCCCATGAAAGATTATCTCACCCACTACAACACTCCTGTCCACCATGACCGTCGTGTTTCCAACACGAAGTGGGTCGTTCTTCGCTACCCGACGCTTCTTATGGCCTCCCAGGCCGGACTCTCTTCGAAAGATTTCAAAGATTACTTCTACAGTGTGACCAGCGGAGTCGATTACTCAAAGATGTCCGATGCGATGGAAGAGGCTGTAAAGTTCATGAACAAGGCGAAGAACGTGCGTGTCATCGCACGCGATACCGACCTGACTATGTCAATAGATGGTCTTCCCGCGGTGAAATGTTCAGGAAGAAGGAATATTCCCGACGGGGAGATCTACACGGCTCCAGTACGAGATTCCGTTCAGGGATATATTCACTACAACACAGTGAGTACATACGAAGGAACAACCTTCTCCGATGTGAGGTTTGTCATCAAGGACGGGAAGATCGTGGAAGCGAGTGCCAATGACTCAGAGCGTCTGAATGAGATCCTCGATACCGATGAGGGATCCCGCTACTTCGGTGAGTTTGCTCTCGGCTGTAATCCCGCGATCACTTTGGCCATGGACAATACCCTCTTCGATGAGAAGATCGCAGGTTCGATCCACTTCACTCCCGGAAATGC
Organism: Sphaerochaetaceae bacterium; assembly: GCA_963677695.2. Lineage (GTDB taxonomy): Bacteria > Spirochaetota > Spirochaetia > Sphaerochaetales > Sphaerochaetaceae > SABI01. The sequence continues at coordinate 2,372,573 of CAXXUJ010000001.1, forward strand.
CTACACTACCTGTGATAACGGGAACAGGAGCGGTATTCACTGGGATCTGGTACAGATCCAGACCCCCGAGTATGGGGGAGGGGAGATCTATATGGACGGTATTCTCATCCGCAAGGATGGTGTCTTCGTCCATGAGGCGTTCACAGCACTGAATTGATCATGCTCGGCGCATAATCTTGTCATGCACAAAGCATGATCTTGTTATGCCCGATGCATAATCTTGTCATGGTTGAACCATGATCTTGTCATGCTCAAAGCATGATCTTGTCAGTACTCTGGGCAAGACCTTGTCAATGTTCTGCTGAGAAGACGACGGTCCTGTTCTCCCAGATGATGATCCGGTGTTCGAGGTGAGACTCGACTGCCCGAGTCAGCACTCTCCTCTCTACATCCTTTCCAACCTTTCTCAGCATGTCGGGGGTGAGCTCATGGTTCACCCTCACCACATCCTGTTCGATGATCGGTCCCTGATCGAGGTCCTCCGAAGCGTAGTGGGCTGTTGCCCCTATCATCTTCACTCCTCTTTCGTAGGCTCTTCTGTAGGGATTGGCACCCTGGAAGGCGGGGAGGAAGGCGTGGTGGATATTGATGATTCGTCCATACCATTCCTCAGTAAATTCGCTGGTGAGGATCTGCATATAGCGGGCAAGGACGACAAGATCGATGTGGTGCTTCTTCAGCAGTTCCCTGATCTCGTGTTCCTGCTCTTCATTCTTTCCCTTCTGAATGGGGAGGTAATAGTAGGGGATCTTGAACTGGTCCGCGATATATTCGAGGTCAGGATGGTTCGATATGATCAGGGGGATTTCACACTGGAGGTCTCCCTCATGGTGTCGGCTGAGGAGGTCGAAGAGGGTATGGCTGGTCTTGCTGACCAGGATAGCTACCCTTGACTTGGAGTCGGTGAAATGGCATTCCCAGGTGAGACCGAGCGGTTCTGCAAAGAGGGCGAACTCTTCCTGCATCGCTTTTCGTGTGGTATCGAGGTCTGCGATATCGAGCTCGAGACGCATGTAATAGCGTTTCCCTATCGTGTCACTGTGCTGCTGACAGTGGAGAATGTTATAGCCCCGGGAGTAGAAGTACTGACTGATTTCCGCGAGCAGTCCCTTACGGTCTTCACTCTGTATGAGAAAGATGATCTTGTTCATAAACCTGTATATCCTTGTATTCTGAAAGGTAGTATAACGAGCTGTACTCTCTGATTCAACCTGCTAATTTTTCAGGTCGAATTCCTCAGTGACAAGCTCACCGGTATCATCAGCGGCATTGAGAATAATCTCCACCTGCTTTTCAGCTTCGCTCAGACTCTTCTCCACCTCTTTCCCGATCCCTACACCCTCTTCGAAGAGCTTCAGCGCCTCTTCAAGGGGAGTCGACTCGTCTTTCAGTGACTGGGTGATCTTTTCCATTCTCTCAAGTTTCTCTTCTATTTTCATATCTTTCATCCTTTTTCCATGATTTCCTTTGCTTCCACATCGATACTCCCGCTGTGAAGCCGTACATGCAGTCTCTCATCCTTCCGTATTGCTCCGGCATGAGTAAGGGGAACAGAATCACCGACTTTAGTCACGATGGCATACCCTCTGGAGAGGATACTCAGTGGACTGAGAGCGTGAAGTTTCTCATTCCACGTTTTCAGTTCCTGCTTTCTGTCGCGCAGTTTCTGATGTATCACCTGACTATACCCTGCATACAGATCATCAGATCTCTGTGAGTATTCCCTCAGGCGCGAGAGGACTCTTTCCTTCATCATCTGAGAGCTGTTCAGCTGCATGACTGAGCGTGCTCTGTGAACGCGATAGTTCATCGTAAGTGCGATCTCTCTTCGTGCTGCACTGAGCCGTTCGAGGATCGTCGCATAGGAGGTGCTTACCACCTCGGCAGCTGCTGAGGGGGTGGGAGCTCTCAGATCTGCCACATAGTCGCTGAGTGCATGGTCGATCTCATGACCCACTGCGCTGATCACGGGAAGTGTGCACCTGTGAATTGCCTCAATCACACAGCTTTCGCTGAAGGGGAGGAGGTCCTCGATGCTTCCACCTCCGCGGCTCACGAGGAGTACATCAAGACCCTCCATCCTGGAAGCCTGATCGATTCTCGAAGCGATCATGTCGGCAGCCTGCTCGCCCTGAACGAGGGAGGGAAAGATCACGACCTTTGCCCCCCTGTTCCTTCTTTCAAGGACGTTTAGGATATCACGTAGTGCGGCACCGGTTTCGCTGGTCACCACACCGATCGTTTTCGGGAAGGGCGGGAGCTCCTTCTTGATCGCTGGATCGAAATAGCCGAGAGCTGCATACTTTCTCTTACGCTCTTCAAGTAGAGCGAGGATATCACCCTCACCTGCATAACGCATCGACTCTGCTATCAGCTGATAGGCGCCCCGCGCCTGATACACGCTGATTCCTCCGGTGATGATTACCTTATCACCGTCCTTGGGACGGAAGGGAACTCTTCCCTGACGGGATCGGAACATCACCACTGAGAGGGAACTGTTGGCATCCTTGATAGCAAAGTAGAGGTGCCCGCTTGCAGCGGGACGGAAATTACTGATCTCACCCGATACCATGATATGGGGAAACTGCATTTCAAGCTGAGTCTTTATCACATTTGTGATTGCACTGACACTATATACCTGCTCTTCAGGCATCCTTTATTCTCCTTCATAGCCTCTCTTATAAGAAAGACTATCTGATCTCAATGTCTCATAATTAGGAGAGAAGTTCAATGAAGAGAGGAATAGAGAAAAACTGGAGAGGAGAAAAAGTAGGAATATCTGAACTCATTCGTTCATTGAGTGTGTTCGCTTATCCGTTTCCCTTTCGTGCTTTTCTGTATGAGAAATCCTGATCCTGAAAGGATGATTCCCAGAATAATGGCCACAGGTAAGGTGAAATAGTAAAAGGATGCGAACAGAATAGCCAGTCCGATTCCTCCTGCGAGGGAGGATGCTGTGATTGCCGTCCACTCTCTCCATCTGATTACCGATATTACGAGCAGAGCAAGCAGGAAAAGGTCGATAATAAGTGAAGTGATCAGACTGAAAGGTGAAGGGAGGAGTGAATTCACGATGATCAGAAAGACAGGGGATGCAAGGGCTGCAATGATGAAGGGTACTCCCTTTGAACCAAATTTCAGAATGAGGTAGGTGATGATGAGGGAAGAGAGGGCAATGATCAGGCTCTGACCGACTGGAAGGTTGAGGGCGAAATCAAGAAGCTCAGCTCCGATTGGAAAAAGGGAAGAACTTACCGTTATCAGATACACCCCGAGATGGATGGAAAAAAGAGATGAGAAGAAGAGGGAGAGGTGGGGTGAGAAACGGAAGAATGCTCCATGGTAGAGTAAGAATGCGCATACCAGGGAGAGTGGGATCATCACTGTTGATGGAATCGTCATATCTGACCCTCACAGAATAAAAAGACAGCTCCGAAGAGCTGTCAATCTTAAGCTGCGTATTGCTTAGTCAGCAATGATTGCGCCGGTAGGACATGCATCCACACAAGCACCGCAACTGATACACAGATCAGCATCGATAACGTAGATATCGCCTTCGCTGATCGCCTCGACCGGACATTCCGGTAAGCATGAGCCGCAAGCTACACATGCATCCGTGATTGAATAAGCCATAATAGGACTCCTCACTAACGTGTTGTATTGAGTCTGACTATATACTCATCAGCCCATAGCGTCAAGAGTGCATACCCCTTGTTGAGAGGCCTTGAATTAGATACTATAGGGTTCATCTTTTATGAGAAAAGGAAACTTTGTCCCCTATGAATAAGGCCATCGTACTTGCAGAAAAACCATCCGTTGCCCGAGAGATCGCAAAAGTCATCGGCGCTGAAAGACGTCAGAAAGGCTATCTTGAAGGCCCTTCCTATATTGTCACCTGGGCCCTCGGCCACCTCATTGAACTCTCTCCTCCCGCCGCCTACTCCCCTGAGTACAGAAGGTGGACCCTATCTTCCCTCCCCATGCTCCCTTCAGAGCTTACCCAGGAGGTGATGAAAGGAACTCAGGAGCAGTACGAGATTGTCTCATCTCTTTTGAACCGCGAGGATGTCAATTCACTCATCATTGCAACCGACGCAGGACGCGAAGGAGAACTTGTCGCCCGCTGGATCATGAAGAAAGCAGGCTGGACGAAAGAAGTGAAACGGCTCTGGATCAGTTCCCAGACAAAACAGGCCATCGAAGACGGGTTTGCCTCCCTTAAACCGGGAGAACTCTACGAGGGACTCTATAAAGCAGGAGAGGCACGCAGTGCCGCAGACTGGTATGTGGGGATGAATGTGACCAGGGCTCTCACCTGCCGTTTCGACTCACGCCTCTCAGCAGGACGCGTTCAGACACCGACCCTTGCCCTGATGACAGAAAGAGAGGATGAGAGGGACGCTCATGAAGGAGCGATGTACTGGTCCGTGAGAACGAACCTGGGACTCTTCTCCGCCTCCCTCTATGAAGGCGATACGGTGATGAGAGTTCCTTCCCAGGAGAAATTGGATGAGATCGTTGCTTCCCTTGAAGGAAGCGAGGCAGCTGTCACGGCAGTGAACACTCAGGAAGTGCTGGATCCTCCTCCCCTTGCCTATGACCTCACAGAACTGCAGAGGGATGCAAATACAATTCTCGCTTTCAGCGCGAAAGAAACACTTGATGTCCTTCAGAAACTGTATGAAGTCCACAAGATCGTCACGTACCCGAGAACCGACAGTCGCTATATCACAGAAGATATCGTTCCCACGCTGAAAAGCAGACTGAGCGCGATGAGAGATACCGACTTCGGCCAGGTGGCCGACATGTATCTCGCTCACGGGTACCGTGAGGACCTCTCCCGATTCGTATCCGAAAGCAATGTAACCGACCACCATGCGATTATCCCTACCGAACAGAGAGTCGACCTCTCTTCTCTCAGTGAGAAGGAGAAGAACCTCTGGTCGCTCATAGCCTTGAGATTCCTTGAAGTGCTCAGCGGTGAATATATCTACGATTCCTCCGAAGTGAGACTCTCTTCCGGTGAACATGACCTCAGAACGAGATTCATCACCAAGAAACAGAACGGCTGGCGCGACATGAAAGCCTTTGCTCCCGATACTCTGAAGAAGAGTGAGAGCGATGAGATGCTGAGCGACGATTCTCTTCCCTCCTCTGTCACCGAAGGGGCGGTCTTTGAGATCAGGAGGGTGAGAACAAGGAAAGTGACCGACCGACCGCCTGAAAGGTATACTGAAGCGACACTTCTTTCAGCCATGGAACATGCGGGAAGATTCATCGATGATGCAGACATGAAGAAGAGTCTGAAGGGTGGAATCGGAACTCCTGCCACCCGTGCCGATATCATAGAGAAGCTGATTCAGAACCACTATGTGGAACGTGACGGACGTCATCTTGTCCCTACCTCCTACGGACGGGAACTGATACGCCTTGCTCCGGAGACCCTCAAGTCTCCTCTCCTTACCGCACAGTGGGAGTCCCGCCTCAATGCGATCAGCGAGGGGAGCGAGTCCTACGATACCTTCATACGTGATATCAAGGAGGAGACCAGGACCCTTGTCTCTTCTGTGTCAGGAAGCAAAGAAACATTTACTCCGCATGATAGCGGAGCGAAGAAGTGTCCCCACTGCTCCAATCCTATGATCAGGGCACGCGATAACGAAGGCTTCATCCATCATATCTGCCTCAGCCTGAAGTGCTCCTACGAAGAGAAGCTCGTCCCTGCAAAAGTGCAGAAGAAGGTGAGTGTCAAAAGCGTGAAGACGGGAATTCCTGGGAAAGAGAAGAAGGTTATCGTGAAGAAGAATGACATTGCCTCCCTCTCTCCTATGACCGTGGAAATTGTACGTGAGAGCAAGATGGCTGGACGTGAAACGCGTACCTATGAATCTCGTCAACCCAGAGAGCGAAGCAGAGACAATTCCAGGAATAACAGCTCCAGGAGCCCGAAGAGATTTGAGGAGATACCGAAACCTTCCTCAGGTGGTTCCACCTTTGCTGACCTTCTTTCTGAAAGTGAACGACGGAAGAAGGAACGGGACAGAAAGAAACGCTCCTGATTTCTCCCATGACACATCTATTCCTCATTCTTTTGAAATATTTTCATAATTCTTACTAAAAAGTTATAACATTTCTTACCGAATTTTCATATATTCGTAATATACTCGTATTATGAAGATGGAAAGGAGATGAACCATGAGAATTCTGCTTACTTCTGATACATTTACTCCAGCGACAAACGGGGTGGTTACATCCCTGGTCAATCTTCGTGAAGGACTGAGAAAGCTCGGACACGAAGTGAAAGTCCTCACCCTCTCCGAATCGTATCGCACCCGGTATGAAGACGGAGTATGGTATCTGAAATCCATCGACTTCGGAGCTGTTTATCCCGGTGCGCGCATCAGGAATACGCAGGGTAAGAGGGCAGTGAGGGACCTGATCAGCTGGAAACCCGACATCGTCCACTCCCAGAGCGAGTTCAGCACCTTTACCCTTGCACGCAAGATCGCCCAGAGTGTCGATGCCCCCCTCGTTCACACCTACCATACCCTCTACGAGGACTATACCACCTATTTCTCACCCAACAGGAAAACAGGGCGCCTTATGGCGCAGAAGTTTACGAAGCATATCCTCTCCCGAACCGAGGCGGCGATCGCACCGACAACGAAGATCAGCAGCCTGCTTCTCTCCTACGGGATAAAGACGCCTATTCATGTGATTCCCACAGGTTTAGATCTCCAGCGGTTCTCAGCCGACAATCGCAGTGATGATACCTCGCTTCTGAGAGCACGGTACGGTATAGACGAAAAGGATTTTGTGATTCTTTTCATCGGACGCCTTGCCAAGGAGAAGAATATAGAGGAACTGATCTCTTTCTTCCCCTCAGACAGACCCGATGTGAAACTGCTCCTTGTAGGAGACGGTCCGGACCGTCTGCAGCTGGAAATGGATGTGAGGGAGAAAGGGTTGAGAGAAAGAGTGATCTTCGCAGGGAATCAGGCACAGAAGGATATACCAGCCTTCTATCGGATGGGAGACCTCTTCTCCAGCGCATCTACAAGCGAAACACAGGGACTTACTTACATTGAGGCGATGGCCTCCTCTCTTCCCGTCCTATGTCGAGCCGACAGGTGCCTGGACGATATTGTTGATGAAGGTAGCAACGGCTGGCAATACAGGAGTGCTGAAGAGTACAGAAGCGCCTTTGAAAAGTTCTATCATGACAGAGAACTGAGAGAGCAGATGGCAGCTCAGGCACTACAGACCAGTGTCACTTTCTCGAGGGAAACCTTCGCATTGAGTGTGGAAGAGCTGTACAGACATGTACTGCACTCACGCTCATTCAGAGTACGATCAGCATAACACAAGATCAGGTGAACAGAAAAAAACGACCCTGCCGGAAAAGCAGGGTCGCTCTGAAACAGCTTCTGATTTATGAGTTGATGATATCCTTCATCGAATAGAGTCCTCTCTTCTTGGAACTGAGGAATCGTGCAGCTGCAATCGCTCCTGTGGCGAACACCTGACGACTGAATGCCTGGTGTCTGATCGAGATCACCTCATCCTCTCCTGCGAAGATCACCTCATGGTCACCGACGATCGTACCGCCCCTCACAGCGTGGATACCCACCTCTTCACTCTTTCTCAGGGTGTCGGCTCCTTCACGTCCGTGGGTGTAGACAACTTCATCGCTTCTCGCTTCCTTCACTGAATCGGCGAGCATGAGAGCTGTACCGCTCGGAGAATCCTTTTTCATCCTGTGGTGCTTCTCAATGATTTCCACATCGAAACCTGACCCGAGCACTTTCACAGCCTGAGAAATAAGGTTCTGCACCAGATTGATCCCCAGTGACATATTCCCGCTCCTGAACAGTGCAACCGATTTTGAGGATTCCTCGACCATCCTGATATCATCTTCACTGAGACCTGTTGTCGCAACGACCACGGGAATCTCTCTTTTCACAGCTTCACTGATGAGACCCTGTGTAGTCCCGGGTGCAGAGAAGTCGATGATGACATCTCCTGAAACAGTTGTCTCCGCAAGGGATGGAAAGATAGGGTAGTCCCTTTCGGAAGAGAACGGGTCGATGCCTGCAACTATCTCCATATCCTTTTCCCGGCCTATGAGCTGTGTGAGTACGCTCCCCATTCTTCCGCTGCATCCGCTTAATATTACCTGAATCATGATGGTCTCCTGTTATTATTATGACACTATGTTACTATAAGAACAGAAATCATGCAACTGTTCTCATTTCTCGTGGACGAAGGATATCACTCCCATAGGGCAATGGGAAGGGAGAAATAGGGGAAAGACGATCAGATGTGCTGAGAGATCGGTTTTCCTTTAGAATGTTATTATAAAAACATTTTGTTATATTCTGGACATTATGTTTCTAATTTGATAGACTCTCTGTACAACATAGAAGAGGTCCCTGTGTGACCTCCATTCCCCTTTTCGGAGTATGTTGTTAGCTGATAATATAACAGGAGCGCCCCTGGGCGCAAAAGGAGTCAATAATGAAAAAGTTTAAAGGTGTCTTCACTGCACTGATCACCCCGTTCACCAAGTACGGCCTTGTAGACCAGGATGCACTCAAGGATATTATAGAGTTTCAGATTGCAAGCGGTGTAGATGGACTGGTTCCCTGCGGAACCACCGGAGAATCACCGACCCTGAGCCACTCGGAACACGACAGAGTTATTGCCGACACGGTTAGAATCAGTGACGGAAGAGTTCCCGTCATCGCTGGAACAGGTTCCAATGCGACCAGTGAGGCTGTCAGACTTTCACGTCATGCAGAGGCTGCCGGTGTAGATGCAATCCTTTTAGTGAATCCCTACTACAATAAGCCGACCCAGAAGGGACTCTACCTCCATTTCCGAACCATTGCAGACAGCGTGAAGATTCCCTGTATCGTCTATAACATCAAGGGAAGAACCGGAGTGAATGTCGAGACCGATACCCTAGTGAAGCTTGCCAATGACTGTCCCAACATCATTGCGGTCAAGGAAGCGAGCGGCTCTCTTGAGCAGATGAAGGATGTGATTGCACGCACACCTGATCATTTCAGTGTGCTCAGCGGTGATGACAATATGGCCCTTGATCTGATAGAATCAGGCGGTGACGGAGTGATCAGCGTCGCTTCAAATCTTCTTCCTGCACAGATGAGTGAGATGGTCCATGCGGGACTGGAAGGGAACTTCAAGAAGGCACGTGAAATGGAGAGTGAGATGAGTTCTTTCTTCAGCGCATGCTTTGTTGAGACCAATCCCATTCCGGTCAAGACCGCAATGGCACACTACGGCTGGTGTGAAGAGGAATTCAGACTTCCCATGTGTTCTCTTGAATCAGAGGAACACAGAGAACAGCTGCTGGCGTCTCTTGCTCCGATCAATGTAACAAAAAAGGCATAAGGAAATCATATGGCAACGATCAATACAAATTACCGCAAGCTTGCAGCAGGCTATCTCTTCCCTGAGATCGCACGCCGTGCTCAGGCCTATCAGAACAGCAACCCGGGCGTCTCTCTTTTCAGGCTCGGAATCGGAAACACCACCGAACCCCTCACTCCCGCAGTGCTTGCCGGCCTTCACGGTAAAGTCGATGCTCTCAGCAATGTCGATACCTACTCGGGCTACGGTGATGAGCAGGGTGACACTCCCCTCAGAGAGGCACTCAGCGGCTATTACAAGGACATGGGTGTCGACATCGCTTCCGATGAGTTCTTCATCTCCGACGGAGCGAAGGCAGATGCGGGAAACCTGCAGTCCATCTTCTCTTCCGATAACGTCATCGCTATCCAGGACCCGGCGTACCCTGTCTACGTCGACTCGAACGTCGTGTCGGGAAGAAGCGGTGAGTTCAACTCACAGCAGGGACACTATGAAGGTTTCGTCTACATGCCCGGAACAGTTGAGACCAATTTCTTCCCCAAAGTTCCCGAGAAAAAAGTCGACCTGATGTACATCTGTTCCCCCAACAACCCGACAGGGGCAGTGGCAAGCCATGAGCAGCTCGCTGAGTATATCGCCTACGCAAGGAAGAACAAGGCAGTGATCATCTACGATGCGGCCTACGCTGAATATATCAGCGACTCAACCCTGCCGAAGACGATCTATGAAGTCGAGGGAGCACGCGAGTGCGCTATCGAGATCAACTCATTCAGTAAGTTCGCCGGTTTCACCGGAGTACGTCTTGGCTGGACGATCGTTCCCAAGGAAGTGATGGCTGAGAACTCCCAGCCCGGTGAGATCCACAAGATGTGGAACCGCCGTCAGGTGACCTTCTTCAACGGTGCAAGCAATATTGCGCAGGCAGGAGGCCTTGCTGTCCTGAGTGAAAAGGGACTTGCAGAAGCACGTGATCTGATCGCTTACTACATGGAAAATGCACGCATTATCCGCGAGGGTATGCAGAAGGTCGGTTTCGACGTTCACGGTGGTGACAATGCTCCCTACGTCTGGGTCAAAGGACCCCAGGGAATGAGCAGCTGGGATCTCTTCGATGTATTCCTCACTCAGTGCAATGTCATCGTCACACCGGGAAGCGGTTTCGGTCCCGCAGGTGAAGGCTATGTGAGACTCAGTGCCTTCGGTCACCGCGAGAATATCGAGCAGGCTGTTGAAAGTATCGTCAGCAACCTTGATCTGAGCTAAAGGAAGACAACTATGGCAGAGAAAAGATTACCAGTAAGTCACGCCGCTATGGCAACCCTTGCAGAGAAACTCCCGACCCCCTTCCACATCTATGATGAGGAGGCGATAAGGGAGAATATCAAGGCATTCAAGGATGCTTTCTCCTGGGTGCCATCTTTCAAGAACTACTATGCCGTGAAGGCATGTCCCAACCCCGCGATCCTCAAGATTATGAAGGAAGAGGGTTTCGGTGCAGACTGTTCCAGCTATCCTGAACTCCTTTTAGCCGAGAAGGCGGGAATCACAGGTGAAGATATCATGTTCACCAGCAATGACACTCCCGCATCGGAATTCATTGCTGCGAAGGAACTCAATGCCGTCATCAACCTTGATGACATCACCCACATCGATTATCTCGATGAGGCTGCAGGTTTCCCTGAGCTGATCAGTTTCCGTTACAACCCGGGTCCCGGCAGAACGGGGAATGCGATCATTGGAAATCCTGTGGAAGCGAAGTACGGAGTAAGGGAAGATCAGCTGATCGACTGTTACCTCAAGGCGAAGGAGAAGGGTGCGAAGCGTTTCGCTTTACATACCATGGTCGCAAGCAATGAGCTTGACGGCACCTATATCGTAGAGACCGCGCGCATGCTCTTTACCCAGGCCCTGAGAATCTACAAGGAAACCGGCATCGCCGTTGAATTCGTCAACCTCGGTGGCGGTATCGGCATCCCCTACGGAGTAGATCAGGAAGCGATGGACCTCGCCGCTGTCGGTGAAGGCATTCACGCCCTCTATGACGAGATGATCGTCCCCTCCGACCTGAACGGCCTCAATATCGTATTCGAGTGCGGAAGAATGGTCACAGGTCCTTACGGCTACCTTGTCAGCAAGGTTCTTCACGTAACTTCAAAGTATAAGGAATATGTGGGACTCGATTCTTCCATGGCCAACCTGATGAGACCCGCTCTCTACGGTGCCTACCACCATATCACAGTGGTCGGAAAGGAAGATGCACCGAAGGATCATGTCTATGATGTGACCGGTTCCCTCTGTGAGAACAATGACAAGTTCGCTGTCGACCGATCTCTCCCCGAGATCAGCGCAGGCGATGTCGTGGTGATTCACGATTCGGGCGCTCACGGGTATGCAATGGGGTTCAACTACAATGCAAAGCTCCGTTCAGCTGAGTATCTCTTGAAAACCGATGGTGTCGTAGAGATGATCAGAAGAGCGGAGACTATCGAAGATCTCTTCTCTACACTGAAATTCTAAGGAACATGAAATGAGCAGTATTCACTCGTACACTCAGAGAATGTATTACAGCGACACGGACGCGGGCGGGATTGTCTATCACTCCCGCTACCTCGATATCGCAGAGCACGCACGGACCGAGTTCGTGCGCGAGGTGACAGAAAGGTACCGTGCCGATGATGAACTTCTCAAGGCGAAGAGAGTGGGCTTTGTGGTGAAGAAGGTGGAAATCGTCTACCATACCCCTGCTTTTCTTGATGACCTGCTCACCGTGAAATCGACCATCGAGTCGGTGAAGCGTTACAGTATCACAATCCATCAGAGGATCATGAGAGGGGAGGAGGAACTTGCCACCCTGATCGTGAGAGCGGCAAGCCTCAACCTCGATGATTACTCCATCATCCCTCTAGAACCCTGGTTCGTAGAGGGAATGAAGGACTTTCTTGAAATCTGATCACTCGTGCACGGGCTCGGGCACGGGATTTTCGATTCCGGGTGTAGGAATAATCTTGATATCGATGGTGGCACTCCCAAGTGCGGGATTGTCAGTAGTTCCTACGATCACGTCATAGCGCGTGATCCCGTTGACAGCTGTGATATCCAGTGTCGCTGATTCTGCTCCTTCAATCTGCTTTCCATCCACATACCACTGATACACTAAATCCCCCTGAGGCTGCCATGAATTGGTCGTAAGAGCGTAGGTGAGGGTGATAGCACCTCCTACAGTGGGATCGGCTACAGAAGACGTTATCGCTCCTGTGATCTCCTTATCCGTTCCGTCGGTGATTTCCATATTCACCTGATCTACCACCATACCGATGACAAGTTTCTTTGCTGCACTGGAGGTTGTTCCCTCTATGATCCGTATATTCTCCGTATACCCTGCAATCTGTACCCCATCGTGGATCAGGGACGCCTGGAAGGTATAGAATCCCGCAGGGATCTCTGTCTTGTTCACTGTGTAAGAACCGGTTGCTGCGCTGACAGATTCTACGGAATGAACGTCTGTTCCGGCGTTATCGCTCAGGGTGAAGGAAAATAGGGTGTCGGCAGTTACCTGGTTCGTTGCCCAGGTGAAACCGAGGTTCATTGTACCTTTCCCGACGAGCGTATCGAGAGACATGTTGATCGTATTCATATTGCTGTGAATATAAACGCCCTCCACCGCTCCTGTTGCCAGTCTCTTACCCACTGCGTTATAGGCTGTAGCATAGAAATCCCATTTCCCAACCTTGAGGTTATTGATGGTGATACTATTGCTGTCGCTTCTCACTTCGGTAAGGTCACGTCCGTCCGGGCTGGTCCCTCTGATCTTGTAGTAATCGATATCGAGGGGGGCGGTACCCTCAGGATTCACCGTTCTTTCGAAGATATTCCCTTCGGGAGAGAAATTGATCGTGAGTGTCCCGTACTCCTTTTCCGCCTGGGAAACGTCGCAGCTCATAAGGAGCAGGGCGGCAATGAGCAGTGTCATAGTGCATAATGTGATTCGTGTCTTTTTCATGACAACCTCCAATAGTGTTCTGCCTAAGAGAACGCAAGGAAAATCGCTGCTGCTTCGGAGAACAGAAAAGTTTTCTACGATTTTTTTCCTCAGCAGTGGTGAAATGAATCCTCCTTCACCCGTTTCCTATACAATTGTATGTCTCATCCCACCTTTGTATGCTTCAGAGACCTGATGATCTGTTCTATACTTGTGAGCAAAGGTCAGAGAAAGGATTTAAGCATGAATGTAATGGATATGTTCTCACTCAAGGGGAAATGTGCCGTGGTCACCGGAGGATCGGTAGGGCTCGGTGCTCAAATCGCGACGGCACTCGCAGAAGCCGGGGCTGATATTGTCATAGCGGCGAGGAAGGTGGAGCGCTGTCAGCTTCTCGCTGATGAGCTTGCTGCATCAAACGGGGTGCGAACACTCGCTGTCAGCTGTGATGCTGCAAAGAACGAAGATTGTGAGAACCTGATCGATACTGCAGTGAAGGAATTCGGCAAAGTCGATATCCTGGTGAACAATGCCGGTATAAGCTGGGTGGCCCCCTCCCTGGACTTCCCGATGGATAAATGGCAGAAGGTGATGAATCTCAATGTGAACGGCGTCTTCTATCTTTCGATGCTCGCCGCTAGGAAGATGAAGGAGCAGGGCGGGGGAAAGATCATCAATGTCGCATCTATCGGAGGCCTGCGAGGAGACTATGCAGAGAATGTCGATTCGGTAGCCTATACGGCGAGCAAGGGTGCTGTGATCAACCTGACCCGTGACCTTGCCTGCAAGTGGGCTTCTTATAACATCAATGTGAACTCGATCTCCCCGGGATGGTTTCCTACCAGCCTGAACGATCAGCTGCTTGAAAAGCGGCGAGAGGAACTCATTCCCCGCATCCCTGCCGGGAGGTACGGCAATGAGAACGATCTGAAGGGAGTGGCTGTCTTACTTGCCTCTGCTGCCTCTGATTACATCACAGGACAGAATTTCATCATCGACGGCGGTCAGACCTCACTCTCATAGGATGTAAAGGAACAGAACATGGATATACAGAACATTGGCATGGTGGGCGGAGGCAAGATGGGGAAGGGTATTGCCCTGTCAGCTGCCCGTGCAGGGTACAGCGTCATCATTCACGATATCACAGAAGAGATAGCTTCTCAGTCTCTCCTTCACATTGGACAAACCGTTGAAAAGCTTGTGACAAAGAACAAGCTGGAGAGAAAAGAGGCGGGCGCCCTCCTTTCCAGGATCTCCTGTACCGGTTCCTATGCCGGTTATGATCAGCTTGACCTGATCATAGAGGGAGTTCCAGAGAAACTGGAACTGAAAATGGACGTCCTTGCACACCTCGACACCCTCTGCAGAGAGGATGCGATCATTGTCTCCAATACCTCCACCTTCTCGATCACGACACTCGCTTCGGCCACACAGCGGCCCCAGCTCTTTTCAGGCCTGCACTTCTTCATTGAACCCACACCGCTGGTGGAAGTGATCAGGGGGTACTACACAAGTGAAGATACCGTCGCTTCCGTGCGCGCTGCAGCCGAGAAGATGGGAAAGACGGTCGTTGAAACGAAGAAGGATTCCCCCGGCTTCATTGCCAACCGCGTCTATACCCCGCTCTTCCTTGAAGCCTTCAGGCTCTATGAAGAAGGAGTTGCAACCATTGAAGAGATAGATAAGGCAATGGAGAATTCCTACCTTCCCATCGGTCCCTTCCGTCTTGCCGACATCATCGGACTCGATACCCTCAAGAGCGGACTCGATTACTATCGAAGCGAGCTGGGGGAGAGCTGGAGAGCGCCTCAGTGCCTGAGTGTCCTTATCAGAGCAGGACGACTCGGGAGAAAGAGCGGAAAGGGGTGGTACGATTACACCTGATCAGCTCTGTTTCATCTCTAAAAGAATCTCGGTTGCCTTGTTTGCTATGGTAAGACCGAAGATCCCCGGAACGGTGGGAAGGGAACCGAGCACACGCCTCACCCTTCCCTGATCATGAATCTGTTCGTTATGGTCTGCAAATGCCTCTTCATCGGGTTCCAGATATTCGTACACAACCTTCTCACTCGAATAGACAGCGTGGATACCTCTGCCGACACCCCTCCGCCGTATCTTGTTTCTCACCATACGGGCTAAGGGACACTCCTTGGTATCCATCAGGTCGCTCACATGAATCTTAGATGGATCCCTTCTCAGTGCAGCACCCATGCTGCTGATCGAGGTGATGTTCTGCTTATAGGCGTACTCGAGAAGAGATATCTTGGGATTGAGGGAATCGATCGCATCGATGAGGATGTCAGGTTTCCCTGCAAAGATCTGTTCAAAAGAATCCTGGTGGGCGAACAGGGGAAGGGGATGGACCGTGCAGTCAGGATTGATATCCTGAATTCTCTGAGCCGCCACATCACATTTGTTCTGCCCTACCGTCGATGAGAGGGCGAACAGCTGCCTGTTTATATTTGTGATGCCCACGGTATCAAAATCGACGAGAGTGAATTCACCCACACCGCTCCGTGCCAGTCCTTCCACTGCATAGGAACCGACAGCTCCCAGGCCGACGATGCACACATGACTGGAAGCGAGGAGGGGGAGGGCTTCAGAGCCTAAAAGACGTTCTATCCGTAAGAATCGAGGATTGTTCATGCTGTTTCTCCACAAGGGTAAGGAGGGGAACCGAGGTCTCCCTGCTTATCCATTCGTAATGGTGTGTAAGGATCGAGAGGTAGGTCTCCTCGTCATTTCCTGTATAATCTGTTTCAATGAGGAACGGGATATCGAGTTCGCCTATCCTGCGGGCGAGCTTCATCTGCTTCTCTCTCACCGCAGGTGAGATCGATATGTAGATCCCTTTGCTGTACAGTTCACGTGCCGTTTCTACCGAGCCGCTGTACTGATGGATGATGATGGGGATATCAGAAGAGAAGGAGGTGAGAAGAGGAACGACCGGGGAAATCGATCCCCGGTGGTGGATGACCGCCGGGCGACTGAGCTCCCGTGCGATTTCAAGTATCTTCTTCAGCTGTGCCATCTGTTGCTCAAAGGGGAACATCGGTTCATCCCCCACCTCCCCGATATACGCAAGAGGATCAGCTGCAAGGGCGCTCTTCAGGTGATCAAGAGAAAAGAGAGGACTCTGGTCACTTTGTGAAGGCAGGTGCCCGTACCCGTGCATCGAAGCTCTATCGGTGCCGTAGGAGGACCATTCATTCATTGATGCGGTTGCAAACCACATGAAGATCCCCTCATGGGAGGAAACGGGGTTTTCCGGACTGAAGTGTCTGTGAAAATCAACCATCTAGATCCCCTTTATAAGGTGTTCTATCACGATCTTTACCCCGAGAAGGACAAGGACGATTCCACCTATCATCTCCATGCGGTCACCGAGGAAGGGTCCGGCCTTCTTCCCGAGGATCACTCCAATGAACGAGATGATGAAGGTGATGATCCCGATGATCCCGATGGAGATGAAGATATCAACTTCCATGACACCGAAGGTGATCCCTACTGCCAGGGCATCGATGCTGGTGGCGAATCCCATGGCGATGAGAACTTTCGCTCTGAGCCGACCCTTGTCGGCTACTTCGCACGCTTCTCCCTCTTCTGTCTCGATATTCTTTGCAAGGAAATCCTTGTACCCGTCAATGAACATCTTGATCCCGATCGCTGAAAGAAGTACAAGAGCTATCCAGTGATCTGCTTTCTTGATATACACCTGGAAGGCGGAGCCTAAAAGCCATCCTGCCAGCGGCATGAGCGCCTGAAAGAGACCGAAGGTCATTCCGATGATCAAAGGGTATTTGGGACTTCGTATGTTAAGGCATGCCCCTTGAGTGATCGAGACGGCAAAGGCATCCATAGCGAGAGAGGCGCCTATCATGGCAATGGTGAATAATTCCAGAACGTTCATCGGACTGTTATAGTAATAAAAAACGAGAAGATTGCTCAAGTCCCCTTTCATACCCTCGCTCCCTCTGCTACAGTAAAAGAAGGAGTGTTTCTATGCCAATATTCATTCGCAATTTCTCTATGGAAAGCATGATGAGCGAAGGCTCCCTTGACGGCGACAAAATGCTTGAACTCTACAAAACGGCCAGATGGAAGGAAGCCCACGGGGCTTTTTACATGGTCAAGGAACTTGAGAACAGAATGCAGTTCATCTTCCGGGGCATACCCGATGGTGAGGAGATGAAAATAATTGGAACCGATACTCACTACAGGGGATCCTGTATCTGGACGGTTCACCCCTTCTTCAATGCGACCCCCGAAGGGGCCGATCCCCTCTCAGCCCTCATAGCATTCACCAATGCTGATCAGTCGGCTGTGGCCGTGTCTCACATCGTGAATGCGGCAGTCCTGCCCGAACTCGCTGAAGGGACGGGAATCGATGCTCAGGTAGCAGGCTTTCCTCTCCTTCTTGAAACCTACGACTCCCGCGAAGCCTTTGAAAAACATTTTTCAACTGATTCGGCTTCCTCCCCCTGGCCGGTGATGGTTCCCGACCTGAGAATCCTCCCCATCAATTTCATGCTTGCCCACGATCCTGATCTGAAAGAGGAGGACAAACAGCATGTTGAGCATGTGGACCTTCTCCTACTCGCATCGAAAGTCCTGGGAGTAAAGAAAGTGGAAGGGGTCACACCCGAAGAACATTTCAACGTTGCCACGGTAGGCTGCGAGTTCGGACATCTCGATCTTGTCTTCCATGATGAACTCCCCACAGGTAAGGTTGAAAAGGGAGCCTACATCGTCACCAGCTTCATCCTCTCCTCGGACGTCGCACTCGGTGAGTGGGAGAACTGGGTCAACTAGAACCTTTTCGTATAGGCATGACAGTAGGGTTCGCTCCCCTTGTTCTCATAGTAATTCTGGTGGTAGTCCTCTGCTTCCCAGAATACCGCTCTCGGCAGGATTCGTGTCGCAATGTCATACCCCTTTTCCTCAAGAACACTCAGGAGCTGAACGACCGTGTCGTACTCACCTCTGGAAGAGTAGAAGATGGCAGAAAGGTACTGGTTCCCAATATCGGGACCCTGACCGTTCTTCTGAGTCGGGTCATGGATCTCAAGGAAATACCTGGCAAGCTCCTCATAGGTGATAAGAGTCGGGTCATAGGAGACCCGTACCGCTTCCAGATGGCCTGTGGTATGGGTAAGCACATCCTGGTAGCTCGGGTTCTCACTCCTTCCTCCGGTATACCCGCTGACAACATCCATCACTCCGTCAAGACCTTCCATCAGGTATTCCACACCCCAGAAGCAGCCCCCTGCAAAAACTGCGGTGGCGACAGGTGGACCCTCTCTGAACGACAGGCTGGTGGAATTGACGCAGTGGCGGGTTTGTGTGTCGGTGAATCCTTCGTTGAGGAATACATGTCCCAGGTGGCCTTCACAGGTCGCACAGACGATCTCTGTACGCATGCCGTCAGGGTCTGGAAACCGGAGAACAGCCCCATCAATCTCATCATCGAAGGAGGGCCAGCCGCAGCCGCTGTGAAATTTTGATCCGCTCACATAGAGAGGGGAACCGCACTGCCTACAGTAGTAGGTGCCGCTGGTTTCAAGATCGGTATACTCTCCCCGGAATGCGTAATCAGTTCCTTTATTGAGAATGACATACGCCTCTGAGGCGCTCAGTGTATGTTTGAGCTCATCCGCGAGAGGAGAGTAGGGATACAGCTCTTCAAAGTTTTTCGTCATAGATATCTCCTGTGGATCGAATGATTCCTCCGTCCCCTGCGCATATACAGAGGGAAGGAAACAGAGGAAGAGGGTACTGAGAAGTATGATGTTTCCTGAAATCTTCACTCTCCTCCCCCTTCTTTTTTTTGATCAAACGATCTCCTTCCTAACATACTTCCATAACCGCCATGCGGCAATGGGGAAAAAGTAGAGCCGGCGATGCCGGCTCTCTGAAATTGATGTGAAAAGTGAATTTATCCCAGGATCAGTTTCAGTACGAGAAGTACAGCGATGATGATCATCGTGTAGCTGATCTCCTTTCCCTTCTTTGTGAGAATCTTGAGGATGATCCAGCTGAGAGCACCGTACATGATTCCGTTGGCGATTGAATAGGTGGTGACCATGAAGAGGATCGTAAGGAAGGCGGGGATGGCTTCTGTTGCTTCATCGAAGTCGATATCCTTGACCGGTGAGATCATGAAGAGTCCGACGAGGATGAGGGCGGGAGCGGTTGCCGCACTCGGTACGGAGATAAACAGAGGTGAGAGGAAGAGCGAGATGAGGAAGAGAACTGATACGGTCAGTGCGGTAAGTCCTGTCTTTCCACCCTCTGAGATACCGGAGGAAGATTCGACATAGGTCGTGACGGTACTTGTTCCAAGCATGGCTCCCACTGTTGTTCCGATTGCGTCAGCGAACAGTGCCTGTTTTACATTGACGATCGTTCCGTCTTTCTGTACCAGATCAGCCTTTGAGGCACACCCGATCAGGGTTCCGACCGTGTCGAACATATCGACGAAGAGGAAGGTGAAGACAATGATCAGCATATCTACGCTGAACAGTGAACTGAAATCGAAAACGAAGAAGGTCGGTTTCAGTGAAGGAGGCAGGAATGAACCGCCTGCCCAGGAGGTGACTCCGAACGGGATTCCGATGAGTGTGGTGATCACGATACCGAGGAGCAGCGCTCCGCGTACCTTATAGGCGACAAGAGCGCCTGTCAGGACGAGTCCGATCAGGGCTACCAGAGCTGTTCCGTGGGTGATGTCACCGAGCTGTACCAGTGTGGCACCGTCTACGACGATACCTGAATTCTGAAGACCGATGAATGCGATGAATAATCCAATACCTACGCTGATAGCCTTTTTCATGTTCGCTGGGATCGAGTTGACGATCGCTTCACGTATATTGAAATAGGTAAGAACGACGAAGATGATACCTTCAATGAATACTGCCGTAAGGGCCTGCTGCCAGGAATATCCCATGGTGAGAACGACCGTATAGGCGAAGAACGCATTGAGTCCCATTCCTGGTGCGAGAGCGAAGGGGAGGTTCGCCCAGAGGGCCATAACCAGGGTCGCGATCGCCGCTGAAAGGGCGGTTGCCGTGAATACAGCTCCGAAATCCATTCCTGCGTCGGAGAGGATCAGGGGGTTCACGATGAGAATGTACGCCATCGTAAGGAAGGTGGTGACACCGGCGAGTACTTCAGTGCGCACGTTCGTCTTGTGCTCTGAAAGTTTAAAGAACTTCTGCATAACATTTTCTCCTTTGTGTTTTGTTGCGATATGTTTCAGTGTACGCATGAAATTCTCATTTGTACAGAAAAATTCCCTCCAGGTAAGTTTTTCTGGAGGGAAGGGTAATTGTTTTTAATGTAAATATGTAAACCAGTATGGTTATTGGTCGATAAACTGCTTCATAAGGTCCTGAAGGGCTGCGATACGTGCATTGAAATCGTCTATCTTCTGATTGACTCCCACGATATCACGTCCGAGGGAAAGGAAGTCGTCACTCGACTCATACCCTGCATAGGAAACGAATTCATTGATTGTATTGTAGGTGAATTCAAACTCTTTCTGCAGACCTGAAAGGGTGGTTTCCAGAGCTGACACCTGTTTTTTCAGGGTATTGATTTCACTTCTGATCGATGCGATCTTCTCTTCGTCAGCGCTGATTTGCGTCGACAGGGCTGCTATTTTCTGATCCTGATCCGCACGCAGCTGGTCAATCATCCCGATCGCCTCTGATGAACCGCAGGAAACGAACAGCGCTGCGAGAAGAATTATGATTGTGATGTGAAGAAATCGAACTTTCATATTGCTCCTCCGAATGTTTTTTTCATTGTTCTTTTCCTTACTATACCACAATATCGATGTCGTTTCATAGGAAATATTGACTCATTCGTCGGAAATAAAGACCTTATACGGCAGACTTCTGAGGTGACGCAGTCACTTCCTCGTCCTCGACCGATTCTCCATGAAGTACGAGATATTCCCACACGGCGGCGAACTTGTCGACCGTGCTCACAAGAAAGGATTCAGGGTACCCGTAGAACGTTCTTGTTTTCGGGAACATATGTGTCGCTATGATATCTGCTTCCTTCTCGTTGATGGAAAAATATCTGTCGGCATTCGTTCTTGCAATCATCGGATGAGTCTTCAGGTGGTCGAACCCCTGGACCTCTCTCCAGTCGTAGAGGAAGAAATCGTGCAGCAGTCCACCCCTTACGGTGCTTGCCTCATCAAGTCTGAACAACCTCGCAAACAGGTAGGAGATGAAGGCGACACGGACGACATGATCGTAAGTGCTCGTTGTGTGATGGAGAAGATATTTCTGTTTCTGGAACTCATTATGACTGAGAACGGGTCTTGCAAGGGTGAAGAAACTCTGTTTCAAAGATTCTGCGTAGCTATCCCAGATCAGCTGAGCCAATGCAAAGGTGAAGAGGATGAGTGTGAATGTATAGCCTTGCACCTGTGACCGATGGTTGATATGGAGCGCGAAGGGTATGATTGCCAGTACTCCCGGGATATCATACACAGTGAGGTTTTTCTGTCGTTTCACGAACTTCATCTGTTCAGCACGTCCGATTCGTTCCATCTGATGTCTCCTCTTCCTCCGATTTTGCCTCTATCCTATTCCTCTTGTATGAGAGATGTATGAACAATCTGCTTGTCTTCTGTTAAAACCTCATGAAATTATCATGAGAGAACCGCCTCTTTTCTTCCTCCCTGATCTATCTGTTCGCTTCTTTTTTGAGGGACCATATCCTTTTTTCCCATAAGAAATTTCAGTTCTCTTAGCACCCATACTGCTGTAACGGCAGATGCGAGTGCATCGGCTACGGGAAAACTGATCCAGACTCCGTTGTAGCCGAAAAGTGAAGAGAGGATGAACAGAAGGGGAATGAGAAAGATGAACTGTCGGGAGAGGGAAAGGAAAATAGCGGGAGTCTTTTTTCCTACCGCCTGAAAGAGTGTTGATCCTATGATTTGTATGCCGACAAGGGGGAGTGCGAGCATCACAGTCCTGAGGGCCGGCGCTGCAAGAGCGAGAAGCTCGCTGTCAGTGGAAAAGACAGACAGAATGGCGGAGGGGATTGTCATGATGAATACCCAGCACACCGCAGCAAAGGTGGTTGCCATAAGGATGCTCCTTCCCAGAGTTGCCCGTACCCTGCTGTAGATGCCTGCTCCGTAGTTGTACCCCGCTATCGGCTGGAAACCGTGCACGAGACCGAACATCGGCATCATGATGAATATCATAAGGCGGATGATCATACCGTAGGCGGCAATCGCAAGTGATCCTGCATAGATTCTGAGCAGGTTGTTCACCAGCAGCGCCATGGAGCTCGTTCCCGCCTGACGAACGAAGGTCGCCACTCCCAGTGATATAATGTCACCGAGGACTGCGGGCCTGGGACGGAAGGAAGAGACCGAGAGGGGAAGAGAACTTTTCTTTCTGAGAAAAAAGAGAGCAATGAAGAGAACCGCTGTTGCCTGAGAGGTGACTGTCGCCAGCGCAGCTCCTCTGATTCCCATATGGAAGGCGAAGATGAAGAGGGGGTCGAGGATGGTGTTGAGTACCGCCCCTATGATCATGAACAGCATTGAGGCCTTTGCCTGACCTTCGGCGCGTAAAATTCCGTTACTGCACATTTTAATAGAAAGGAAGGGTATGCCGAACAGAATCACGCTTATATAGCTCTCGGTATAGGGGAGGATATCATCGGTGGCTCCGAAGAAGCGTATGACGGGCCCCTGAAAGAAGTAGGTGAGGATGGCAAGAACAAGGGTGATACTGAAAGCGCCTATGAGGGCGTTCCCTGCGGCATTGGCCGCCTCTTGGGGTTTCTTCTCCCCGAGTCTCCTGCTGATGATCGAAGCCGCTCCATAGCCGAAAGTCTGGGCAAAGGCCCCGAAGAGCATCTGAATGGGGAAGGCGATGGAGAGGGCGGCAATCGCGTAGGGACCGATTCCCTGTCCTACGAAGATCGTATCCACGAAGTTGTAGAGCGCGTTGACGATCATGCCGACCATTGCCGGAAGCGATAATCGGATCAGTAGTGAGCTTATAGGTTGAGTGCCCATGAACGTATTGTCATGAATAGGACGCGGCATGTCATCTCCTCTGGTGTGGTATATCCCTTTAAGTACGCTATATGAGGAGAGGAGATCAGTCAATCAGATAGAGAGGAATATCCTTCAGGATGTGGGGAAAATGTCAGTTCTTCTTTAAATGGCGTCCGTATTCGTAGATTGCAGAGACCTTGTCCATCG
Organism: Sphaerochaetaceae bacterium; assembly: GCA_963677695.2. Taxonomy (GTDB): domain Bacteria; phylum Spirochaetota; class Spirochaetia; order Sphaerochaetales; family Sphaerochaetaceae; genus SABI01. The sequence goes on from CAXXUJ010000001.1 coordinate 2,396,188, forward strand.
TGCTCACGATGAAAGATTCACTGTAGCGGTAGAAGGACCCTGCCTTGGGGAACATGTGCTTTACGATGATATCGTGTTCCTTCTCGTTGATGATGAAATGCTTTTTTGCATTGGCAAGGGCGATGTGGGGGTGTTCCTTTCCGTGCTGAGATCTCTTTTCGTCATTCGCTTTCTTCTCTCTCCAGTCGTAGAGGAAGAAGTCATGGAGTAAGCCTCCCCGTGCGGTGGAGGTATAATCGAGTCCTAAGATCTTCGCAGCAGCGTAGGAAAGGTAGGCGACTCTCACGACGTGGTCGTAGATGTGATGTGAGTGATGGAAGAACTCTCTGAGTTTCATGAACTCGTCATGGTAGAGAATCTCGTGTGTGATGCTGGTGAATTCGACCTTGGAAGGTTTCTGAATGAGGGTGCAGAATGCTCCGGAGAGGCGTGAAGAAATGAAGATGGCAACGGGGATGAAGAGGAGAAGCAGGGTCATGACCCTGAAGAGCGCAGTATCTACGCTAAGAGCCGACAGACTCTTTGTGCTCTCAGAGAGCAGGTAGGTAACGAATGTTCCAAGTATAAGAAAGAAGATCTTTCTTAACTGGTTCTGATTCCAATTTATCAGGATGGCTCCTGCATATTTGAATTCCAGACCTACACCTCCTACGGGTTTCGTATAGGGCAAACCTATTAAAAACGGGGAGTTGAGTCAAGTAGCAGAAAACCGCAATCAGGAAAGATTATCGTTTTTTTATCTCATGCTCACCTGAAACTTTCTCAAGTGCCTTGTGAATCTCCTGTGAGAAGATCGCAGTCTGTTCCTTTCTTTTCACCCCTTCAGTTAACTTGAGAGGCAGTTTTTCCCAGAAATAGATCGACACCTCTTTCCTCTTCGGGGTGAAGCGTGTATCGATCGTTCCTCCCTTCATTCTGTTGACAAGGTCAAGGAGATTGAGTCCGTACTCACACGCCCTGTGCATATCATCGCTTTCAGTGATATACGACGGGTCGATATACTCTAAGATATCTGCAACCTTCTCATGACGGAGGATCAGGTGACCTTTCAATGCGTTCATATCAAGAAGGGAGGAGGCAAGGGGAGAGTTTCTCTTCTCAGAGAGATCCTTCTCCCAGAGCATGTCATTCCCAACCTGGCGGAGGACAAACACACGGTCGATGATCAGTTCCTCTTTTTGAATCCCTGCAAGGGATTCTCCCTCTTCAAGGACCTTTTCGCACATTGCTTCCAGCCGTTCTCTCAACGGTACGTTCTCGCCGAAGGCAATGGGGAATTCCTCGCTCAGGACGGTAAGCGTCTTTTCCGTCGCTTCAAGAAGCGTCGCAATGTGATCTCCATCTCTATTCAGTGTCTGACCGCACTCGCTCTCCCAGAGGGAGAATATCTCATCGAGAAGCTCATCATACGGTTTCCCGTAGGTGTAGTAGAGACTGACAGGGAGGATATAGACCTTCTTCCCCCCTCTCAGTGCCCAATCGGCCATGAAGGCCGTACCGTTGGATATGGGAGCAACCCGTCCCGAGTGGTAGGTGACCTGGCTTTCAGGAGCCAAGGCAATGGGATGCTCTCCACTGAGTACCGCATCCTTCAATGCCCTGAGAGATTCGCTGTTCATTGTCCTGTTCTCGACCGGAATCGTACCGAGGTGGGGGAAGACCATGGCAGCTTTCTTTCCCGCCCAGTGAAGGACATCCTTTCCATAGATGAAATGGGCATGGGGCCTGATCTTTCCTATCGCATCACTTGTCATGAACGCATACATCAGTGCAGGAGCATCTTCCTTCATCACATGACGGAAGGCGATGATCACCCTCGCTTCTCCGGAGTAGAAGGCATCGAGTGCCTCCCTGAAGTTCTCTTCCCCCTCGCAAGTCACCTTTCTGATCCCTTCGAAGAGACGAAGGTAGTGGGGACCGAGGAATCTGACTACCCTCCGTGCCGCGGGACGCACCGTCCCGATCATCGTCGGGAAGGCTTCTCTGACGCCTTCGAGGCAGATCCTATTCTTCCGTTTCAGCATATGCAAGTACCATGTTGTTGTAGTATTCCCTGTCGATCGGGTAGTGCCTGAGAATCAGTATCCCCGTGATATAAAAAAGAAGAGGGAAAGGACCTGTGATCAGGCGGATGCCTGTCTGCGCCAGGGCTGTCACGTTCTCAGGAGAATAGGAGAACAGGGAAAGAATCCAGCCGCTGAGTGCGAGGGCCAGTGCCTGCCCGATCTTGGAGCTGAAGGTCCACAGGGAGGAGAACACTCCCTCACGCCTGATTCCGCCGTGATGCACCGCATCGTGTTCTACCGTGTCGGGCAGTATGGCATGGGGCATCACGTAGTGGGTAGAGAGTCCTATACCGGCAAAGGCCATGATGATGAGAGCTCCTGCGGTCCCCGCCGCATCGGCGAAGTAGGCGAAGAGCATCACTGACACACTCATGATCAGCATGCCTGCCCCGTACGCCCTTTTCTTCCCTATCTTTTCCGATATCTTCACCCACAGGGGAATGAAGGCAAGAGAGAAGGTAAGGAGGAACATCAGCGCTATCTGAAAGAGTGCGTCATTGTGAAGGATATAGGAGAAGAAATAGACCAGCGAGCCCTGCACCATCGTCGTTCCCGTGATGAACAGAGCCCAGGGAATCATGGCAAGGAGGAATACCTTGTTCGTAAGTGCTTCACGGTAGGTTATGAGGAACGATTTCTGCTCTTCATCCTTTGTATGCACCGGTTCCTTCACTCCCCATACAGTGATCATAGCGGTGATCAGCATCACCGCTCCCATGATATAGCCCATGCCGCCCCACCCGGTGATCCCTACCAGGGGGAGGACTGCTCCCGCTCCGACGAAAGTTCCCACCACCGCAAAACTCATCCTGTAGCCGGTTAGGACCGTCCTCTGATCATAATCATCGGTGATTTCGGGTAGGAGTGCCGCATAGGGGATGTTCACCAGGGTATAGGCAGTGTTGAGAAGGGCATACATCAAAGCGAAATAGAGAAACTGCGTCAGAGCCGATTCCATATGGAGGGGAGTGAACATGATTCCCATAAGGAAGAAGGCTGCAATGGAACCGACGAACATGTAAGGACGGCGTCTGCCGTATTTTGTGATCGTCCTGTCGGAAAGATACCCCGTGACCGGATCGGTGATCGCATCCCATACCTTTCCCACCATCAACACGGTTCCTGCCAGGGCCGGAGCCATCTTCACCACATCGGTGAGGTAGAAGAGAAGATAGAACCCGATCAGGGTGAAGAAGAGATTCCCTCCCAGGTCTCCCACTGCAAATCCGAAGGTGACCTTTTTTGACAGCTTTGTACTCATGTTGCCCTTCTTGTATGTGTATTATATGGGCAAGTGTACAGGGGTTCGGTTAGGAGAACAAGAGAGAAAAACATAATAGGTCAGGAGATGATACGTATAGATTCGTTCAAGATTATAAAAAGGAACGAATACATAGATACGAAGGCTTTTACCGTGCTACGATACTTTCCATGAATAAAACCGATGAAGCGGGAAGAGGGGTATTCCTCATAGTCTCAGGTTACCTGATATGGGGATTTCTCCCGATCTACTGGAAGCTGCTCGCAGCAATCCCTTCCCTGGAAGTACTCATGCACAGAGTGCTCTGGTCCTTCGTGCTCTGCATTCTCTATTTTCTCTTCCAGAAGAGAAACCCGATTCACCTGATACGAACGATATTCTCCTCGCATCACAAGGTTCTCCTTGTCGCCTCTTCTGTGATACTCGGGATCAACTGGCTCTCCTATGTGTACACGATCAATAGCGGGCATCTGCTGCAGGCGAGTATGGGGTACTTCATCGCACCGCTCATCACTGTCTTTCTGGGATTGATCTTCTTCAAAGAACGAATGAATCGACTTCAGGTGGCAGCTCTCATCATAAGCGGTGCCGGAGTACTGTTCACAACCATACAGGCAGAAGAGGTTCCCTACCTCTCTCTTGTCATCGCCTTTTCATTTTCTTCTTACACCATGTGCAAGAAGAAGATATCACTGGACGGTATATCCTCTCTCTTTGCTGATTCTCTCATCCTGCTTCCTGCCGCTCTCATCTATCTTGTCTATCAGGGAAGTGAAGGGAGAAGCTCACTCACGCAGGCAGGCTCTGCCGCCCTGCTGATAGGAGCAGGATTCGCAACGCTCATTCCGCTCTCGCTGTACATCAGCGGAGCGATAAGGATACCCGCGAAGAGTGTCGGCTTCCTTCAGTTCATCACGCCTGTTATGGCATTCTTCCTTGGTGTATTCATCTATGGTGAACCTCTTGTCACGAGCGATATCATCACCTTCGCATGTATATTGGCCGGGGCAGGACTCTATGTGAAGTCGCTGTTCCCCGGCCGTCATGCGGAAGTCATAAAGAAATCTACTTGAGAATCTTTCTGCGTCGATCGAATTCCTCTGCGCTCATCTGGCCTGCGGCGAAACGCTGCTTCAGAATGAGCATATGGTACTCTGACGAATTTCCCTTCTTCTTACCTTTGCGGACAAGGACGATGGTGACGATGATTCCTGCTATGATGATCACAGCAAGAATGATATGGATGATCCACATGTAGGGATACAGGTTGTTGTGATAATACTCGAAGGTACCCGGCATCCCTTCACCGGCAAAAGGGCGGCTGTATCCGTAGCCTCCTCTGTTCCCTCCGAAGAAACCTCCTCGGCTCATTCCCCTCATGCCGTAGCCGTAACCACCGCCATAGGTAGAGTTGAGATCACCTCCCGAGAGGATAAAACTGCGCGCAAGGTCGCTGTGGTATGCATCAAGCTGTGCAGAACCTTCTCCGCCGTACATCGCATCCATCATTTCATGGCGCCACTCATTGCCTATCAGCTCATCCATCACCGAATCACCGAGCATCGCAAGGTCTTCACTTGAGACCTGTGAAGGATCCAGGTCAGCTATATCTGTCACCCCGTACTCACTGAGGAGGTGGGGAACCAGGGTGTCCAGGTCCTGATGGCTCTCGCTGTCGGCTGCGACAGGGAAGAGAACTATGAGCATGAGAGTTGTTACGATAACTATGTATTTCTTCATCTTTCTTCCTCTCTTCAGGACAGCAGCTTCTCTTTGATCTTCAGGAATTCCGCTTCATCGATCTCACCGGCGGCGAAGCGCTGTTTCAGTATGTTCAGCGCATCGGCTTCAGGGGGAAAATTATGGTCTCCTGTGGTAAAGGATCTGTTCTTTACAAGCAGGTAGACCACCAGGGCAATGACTGCCACAAATAGTATCATCATAGTGATGCCTCCATACGAAAATATTGAATAGTGGCCGAATGGGCCTCCGTAACCGTAGTTCATCATCTCAAGCCTCCAGGTTCATTCATGCCGGTGTATCGTGCGGTTTTTCGGAATTGAGTGCACAGCACTCAAGCCGGTCCCCTCCGAATTCTCTTTTGTTCGCCTCACCTAGTCTTTCGAGATAGGATGAGAACTTTCTTCTGAAATACTGTAGAATCTTTTTCATTGTTTCTCCTCCTTGATAGGATACCCCCCTAGGGTATATATAGTATAGTGTCATCTGTTTGGAAAAATCAAGACTAAAAAGGTAGTAATTAAAGAAAAATGAATGGGGAAGGATTGAACGTTCAGGTCTGAACCTCCCTTCCGACAAGCAATTCCTTCTGTACCCTATATAAATCCTGTAAGAAATATGGTATGGTTCTTACCGATTCAGCACCAATCATAGAGAAGGGGAGAGGGGGGCGAGTGTGAACACTCGTTCCGAAGATGTATGAAACGAAGTGACAGGTTCCAGATTTTTCTATTCATTCTTGCCGCAATCTCAGTCACCACGATCTTTTTCTACTTCTCCACCACTCCCCATCACGGCAACTACAGTGAGGATTATCCGACTGCACAGGACGGTGTTCTCGATCTGAGGGGATGGGATTTCTCTCAGCACGGTCCTGTCCCTCTTGACGGCCAGTGGGAGTTCTTTCCTGATTCACTTCTCTTCCCATCAGATGATTTCTCTGATCCTTCCTATGTGAAGGTTCCTTCCCGGTGGTCTCAGATAGAATCGATGGGTCGCTATGGATATGCAACCTACAGACTGAACGTCCTTCTTGATCCTGGTGAAGAGCTCTTCGGTTTCGAGAACGCTTCTGTATCGACAGCCTTTCGCCTCTTCGTTAACGGATCATCTGTGTTGGAAGTGGGGAAGGTGGGAAAAAGCGAAGCGACTTCCGAGCCGATGTACTCGCCTCAGACTACCCCTCTGCATGAATTCGAGGGGGAAGAGGAGTATGAGATCATCCTTCAGGTCTCCAACTATGATTACCGGACAGGTGGACTGTGGCGTCAGTTCTGGTTCGGTCCCTTCGAAACTCTGATCACCTGGAAATGGCTCCTGGAAGCCCGCAGCAGCATACTGTTCGGTTCCCTGATCGTTATGGCCTTCTTCTTTGCAGGGCTCTACATCATGAGACGGTATGACAGGTACTACCTCTACCTCGCCCTCCTCAGTTTTCTTCTTGCCTGCAGGTCCCTCTTTCCTGTCCAGTACATCATCTCCAACTTCTTTCCCTCTATCCCCTTCGACATCATGGTCAGGATGGAATACCTCACCCTCTACCTCGCCCTGGCAGCTTCAGCCCTCTTTTTCAGGGAACTCTATCCCCTGATCTTCTCAAAGCGGCATCGGCAGGTGATAGTCTATGTCCCTCTTCTCTTCTCTCTATTTGTCCTTATCTTGCCTCCTTCTCTTTTCACCTATTCGGTTTATCCCTTCTACCTGTTCAGTCTCTATGCGATGGTCTATATGGCAAGTGTCATCATACGGGCGGTGATGCATCATGTATCAGGATCACTTCTGATGCTTTCAGGTTCCCTCATACTGGCCGCTGCAGTGATCAACGATTATTTCTATCTTACCTTTTCATCAAAGACTGGCACTTTTATTGAGCTTGGGATGATCTTCTTCATCTTCTTTCAGGCCCTTGCCCTCTCTTTGAGACTCACTGAAGTGTTCAGTGAGGTGAATGAGCTCTCAGACTCCCTTACCCATCTCAATATGAACCTTGAAGAGGAGATTGAAAGGAGAGCGGAAGAGCTGAGGATCGCGAATGAGTCGATGCAGAACCTGGAGGAGATACGGGTGGCTGAGGAGGAGAGGAAGAGGGTGGGGAGGAACCTGCATGACACGCTCGGTCAGTCTGTTCATGCCCTTGAGCTTCTTGGAGAATCCTTGCGTCTTCGGGGTGATGTGCCTCATGAGCTGCAGGGAAAGATCGAGGGGATGCTCCATCTCAACTCTGAGATCAAGAGGAATCTCTATACGATTCTCGGTGAGCTCTATCCCGTCGGTGTGGGGCCTCGCGGTCTCCTTGCCGCAGTCGAGCGTTTCACGGGGAATATGATGGCAATCTACGATCTTTCGATCGATATCATCTGTCCTGTACGGGATATGCCCCTTGAAGAGGCATGTGCTGATGATGTATACCATATTGTAAGCGAAGGTATTATGAATGCTCTCCGTCATGCCTCTCCAGGTAGAATAGAAGTCTCACTCCTGTATAGTCAGGAGCTCCTCACGATCAGGGTTGTCAATGACGGGGTGGGGAAGAACCCTCCAGTACCTGAGAGGAAGATAAAAAGCGGAGGACATGGACTGAGTATCATGTCGTACCGGGCTAAAGTCCATGGCGGCTTGTTCACCTATGAAAACAGCGGGGACGGAAATTACACGATAGAAGCGCGTATACCGGTAGCACACGGAGAGGATAGACAATGATTGAGATTATGATTCTGGATGACCACCACCTTGTCCGTGACGGCATGAAGGCCGTTCTTCACTCCTATGACGATCTTAAGGTGATTGGCGATACGGGCAACCCCGAAGAACTGAAGACGCTTCTGAAGAAGCGGAAACCCGATGTGATTATCGTCGATATGATCATCGATGGAGTACTGCTCGGGTATGATGTGATTGAGTGGGTTTCAAAGAACCACAAAGATATTCCCGTTCTTGCCATCACGATGCTCTGGGAAAAGGAATACGCTGACCGCGCCTTCGAATCGGGAGCCATGGGCTTTCTGCCGAAGGGACAGGCCTCCTCTGCCCTCATCGATGCGGTGAGAAAGGTCGCCTCGGGAGAGCGTTTCGTAACCGAATCAGGTGATGCCCTTCCCTCTGCTTCCGGTAGTTCCTACCTTGAGGACCTCAGTTCTCTGACACGGCGTGAGAAGGAGATCTTCTCGATGATAGGGAAGGGGCAGACCAACAAGGAGATCGGAGCAAAGTACGGTATTCAGAGCTCGACTGTGAGTTCCCACCTTGAGAATATCAAAAAGAAACTGAAGATAGCCACCCTGAAGGAACTGACCCAGAGGGCGGTCTCGTACAAGATGAAGTACGGTTCAAACTGAGGAAGATGTGATGAGTGAAAAAGCTATCCCGCAGAGTGTGATGAAGCAGCTCGAGGTTGACCAGCAGAATGAAATAACGGCTGTCGCCGTCTACTCGCGTGCCGCTGTAATCATGAAGGATGCAGAGAATGCGAAGATTCTGAAGGATATCGCAAAAGAGGAGCAGGCTCACTACAACCGGCTTGAGAAGATTACGGGAAAGAAGATGAAGGCTCAGAAGAGGAAAGTCTTCTTTTTCGTGCTCATTGCCCGTCTGTTCGGCATGACCTTCGGTCTCAAACTGCTTGAACGGGATGAAGACAAGGCTGTGAATATCGACTACAAGGGACTTGATGAGTACGTACCTGGCATCAGCGAGATAGTAGCTGAGGAGGAGGCTCATGAGCATACCCTCCTTTCCATGATAAAAGAAGAGCGGCTGGCCTATATCGGTTCGGTCGTCCTCGGTCTCAATGACGCCCTCGTTGAACTCACCGGTGCCCTTGCGGGACTCTCCTTCGCATTCCAGAATACCCGTATTATAGCCTTTTCCGGTTTCATCACAGGCATTGCCGCCTCGTTTTCGATGGCCGCTTCCGAGTACCTCTCCAGCAAGGCCGACGGGGAAGAGAATCCCCTCAAATCTTCGGTCTACACAGGAATCGCCTATATCATCACCGTCTTCCTTCTGATCATTCCCTACCTTATCTTCTCCCATTACCTCGTCTGTCTGGCAAGCACCCTTGTGATTTCTGTACTGATCATCGCATCGTTCAACTACTATATCTCAGTGGCCAAGGATCTCAGTTTCAAAAAGAGGTTCCTGGAAATGGCGGGAATAAGCCTCGGTGTTGCCCTCTTCTCCTTCGGTATCGGAGTGATTGTCCGCCTTGGCTTCGGTATCGAGATCTGATATCACATCTGGCGGATCACACCCTCACGCACCATCAGTGCCCCTGAAAAACCGCAGGAGACAGCCGCCCTTACATTCTCTTCTCTGTCATCTATGAACAGCACCTTCGGTGCATCAATGCCCAGGAGTGATTTCGCATGCTCATAGATCGCCTTTTCGGGCTTGCAGGAGCGGATCGCACCTGAATAGATCCTGTGATCGAACAGGGATGCCCATTCACTCTTTTCTATCAGCAGCTCAGCTGCCTCCTGGCCAATGTTCGATATGATGATGAAGGTGAGCCCTTTCTCTTTCATCTTCTCTATCCACCTGATAATGCCCGTTCGAGTATGGGAGTAGGAGAGGGTATCGAGTAAAAAGAGTTCTGCAAAATCAACGCTCTTCATGACAGGAGATCCGCAGCAGGTGAGGACCTCTCTCATATAGGTGTTAAAATCCCACAGACCTGCATCATATGAAACTCTGAGATTCCAGTAAGGGGTAGAGAGAACTTCTTCAGGTACCTCTGCCTTTTCTGCGAGGCGGGAGAAATTATCATCACTGATCATATCGGCTATCACACCGCCGTAATCGAGGGCGACTGCCTTTATGTCAGAACGGGAGAGGTCAAGTGTGTAGAGGTCTGTTTCCAACGCTGTCATGGTTCACCACTGTAGCAGGATTCTTCTTTTATGTCTTCTCAAGTAGATGAGATTGACTGAGAAGGACCGACTCTTTAGGATGAACGTATGAAACGCCTGTTTTGTCCTATCCTGTTGTTCTCTCTCCTTTTTCTCCTTCCCCTGAGTGCGGGAGGACATAAAGAGACCTTCCCTTCGACACGTACCACCTCTCTTTCCTCCTACGAACCTGATCATAACCGCTGGGGATATCGAAACCTGAGTAGCAGAGAGGATCGGGTTCTCTATGAGACATTCAAGGCTGCGATAGAAACCGGGAAACCGACAGTCACCATAGCACCGGCTGACAATGAGTATCTCTTTGGTATCTTCCTTGCTGTGCTGAATGATTACCCTGAATACTTCTGGGTAGATTCCCGCCTTGCATTCTCCCTCCGTTCGATAAACGGAATCCCCAAAGATATGGAAGTGAGTTTCACCTACACCACGAGCGGGGAGGATCTTGTTGATCAGAAGGAGAAGGTCGATGATGTGTCGGCAAAGATACTCAAGAAAGTAGAGAAGATAGATGATCCCTATGAGCAGGTGAAATGGGTCTATACATACCTGATCACCGAGACGAAGTACCGCGCCCATGTGACCGATCAGTCGATGTACAGCGTCCTTGTGAAGAACAAGGGGGTGTGTGCCGGGTACGCGAGAGCTTTCCAGTACATCATGAGAAATCTGGGCTTCGAGTCCATCATTGTGACAGGGGATCTGAAGCAGAACGGCAAGGAGGGGGGAGTGTTATCCCTGTTCACCCCCTTTGTCAGCGACAAGCTGAACGGACACGCCTGGAACATGGTGAGAATAGGGAATGCCTGGTACCACGTCGATCCTACTTCCGGCGAAGCCCTCACTCCGATGAACAAGGATATCTCATATGATTACCTGTGCATCCCGACACAGCAGATCCTGAACACCCATACCATCAACCCCGAGGAGACCATCCCCCCTGCGGCCTCCTATGAGCTTGAGTACTACCGTACTCACGGCCTTTTCCTTGACCGTTATGATATAGGCACCTACAGAAAGCTGTTCAAGAAGGCTGAAGAGGGGAAGGAGAGGGACCTCGATGTCCGATTCTCTACAATTCAGGTACTCCAGCAGGCTGCCGATGATCTGATCGGGAATCAGAAGATATTCGATATCATCGATGATGATAAAGTCACCTACTTCATTGATGATGTGAACCTGATCCTTTCTGTAGATATCCCATAAAGTAGTGTGAAAAGGAGGCGTTATGTATGAAGTGAAACTCCATGTAAAGTGCATGAATACCCTCGGAGAGGGAATACTCTGGAATGAAGAGGAGCAGAGCCTCTACTGGAGTGATATCGATGAGAAGAAACTCTACCGGTGGAACAGCGGTGCAGGGGAGACCGAAGTAAAACCCCTCCCTGACAAACTTGCCTCCTTCGCCTTCAGGAAAGAAGGTGGATTCCTTTTTGCCTTCGCTTCCTCTTTTGCCTATGGATCGTGGGATAGCGATGAGCTGCAATGGATCGAGAGCATTCATCCAGAGGGAAGTCCCGTCCGACTCAATGACGGAAGATGCGACCGTCAGGGGCGCTTCATTGTCGGTGATTTCGATCCCGACAACCTGAAAAGAGGGAACACCTACCGTGTCGATACAGACGGAACAGTTTCGACCCTGTTTGAAGGTATCAGCTGTGCAAACTCCACCTGTTTTTCTCCTGAGGGGAATACGATGTACTTCACCGACACTCCTGAAGGAGTGATCACCTCCTATAATTATAACACCGAAAAAGGAATTCCTCAGAACCCGCGTACCTTCGTCTCCCTAGCTGAGCAGCCGGGTAATCCTGATGGATCGATCGTCGATGCAGAGGGATGCCTGTGGAACGCTCAGTGGGGCGGCAGCAGGATTGTCCGTTACACTCCCGAAGGGAACATCGACAGAGTGATAGAGATGCCGGTGAAGAATATCACCTGCATGTGCTTCGGAGGAAAGGAACTCAGTACCCTATATGTGACCACTGCACGGGCAGGACTCAGTGAAAAGGAACTGGAAACCCTCCCCCTTGCCGGATGCGTGTTCTCCATTCATACCGATGTTCATGGTTTGAACGAGTCACGATTCGGAACGTGACACATTTCATAGAAATGTAAATAATAATTGTAATTCTCAGGTTTTGCAGTATACTCCATACCTATGGAACATAATATCATTAAAACAGAATCAGCCTATGAGTACCCCCTGCTCATCAAACAGTTGTACCTCGCTCCGGCAGAGTTTCGTCCGGATGAAAAGATCTTCTATCGTGACGAAGCCGAATTCACCTACGCACAGTGGAGGGAACGAGTCTGCCGTCTTGCCGGAGCCCTCGAAGCAATCGGGGTAGAGAGAGGATCGACTGTAGCGGTTCTCGACTATGACTCACACCGCTACCTTGAAGCCTACTACGGTATTCCCATGATGGGAGCCGTACTCCATATGATCAACATGAGACTCTCTCCTGAGCAGCTCGCCTACACGATCGAGCATGCAGAAGACGATGTGATCATCTGCCATTCTGATTTCCTCCCTCTTCTCGAAGCGATCAAGGGAAGGATCGCGGAAGGAAGAAAGTTCATCATCATCGGTGACAGTGAAGGCTCGGCCGCACTCGATATCGTAGGCGAATACGAGGCGATGCTTGCAGCAGCCCCTGCTTCCTATGATTTCCCTGACTTCGATGAGAACACCCGTGCGACAACATTTTACACCACAGGGACCACAGGTCTTCCCAAGGGAGTCTATTTCTCCCACCGCCAGATCGTCCTTCACACACTGATCAATACAATCAGCCTGACGGCAACAGCGAAACAGGGAAGACTCCACAAGGAATCGGTCTACATGCCACTTACACCGATGTTCCACGTCCATGCGTGGGGTATCCCCTACATAGCGAACTATCTCGGTGTAAAACATGTCTATCCCGGAAAGTATGAACCGCCGATGCTCCTGAAACTCCTGGTCACACACAAGGTCTCTTACAGCCACTGTGTTCCCACCATTCTCCATCTGCTTCTCACTTCTCCTGCGGCAGCACAGTTTGATCTCTCTCACTGGACGGTCGTTATCGGAGGAGCGGCGCTGCCGAAGGCGACTGCCGCTGCAGCCCTGAAGAGAGGAATTGACGTCTATTGCGGCTACGGTATGTCAGAGACGGCTCCTGTCCTTTCAGTATCGACCCTTACACAGGCGGAGCTCGAACTTGACGAAGAGACTCAGGTGAACCTGAGAACACGTACCGGACGACCGGTAGGTATGTCGCAGATCAGAGTCGTTGATGCGAACGGCAACGATGTTCCCAAGGATGATGCTACTCCCGGAGAGATCATCGTACGGAATCCCTACCTCACCATGGGTTACCACAAAGACCATGTACACTCAGAGAAACTCTGGGAAGGGGGATGGCTCCACACCAATGACGTGGCTTGTGTCGATGCCGCCGGCAGCCTGAGAATCGTCGACCGTACCAAGGATGTCATCAAGGTCGGAGGAGAGTGGGTCGGTTCTCTCGATATCGAGGACGTGATCACCAAGCATGATCAGGTCACCGAAGCAGCTGTCATCGCCTATCCTGATGAGCAGTGGGGCGAGGTCCCTCTCGCCATTGTCGTCCCCGCAGAAGGCGCTGAACTCACGGAGAGAACGATCAAGAGCTATGTGATGGCAAGTGTCGAACTGGGGATGCTCCCCCGTGAGGCGATAACCCTCAGGGTCCGTTTCACCGATATGATCGACAAGACCAGTGTCGGAAAAATCAACAAGGTCGCACTGAGAAAGAGATTCCTCGACTGAGTGTGACTGTCTATGAAAGAGTGCCGGGTACTGTGAAATGTCCCGGCCTTATTCTTTTAATAATGGTAAGATATGCGGGCTACACGTTTTGTAGGAAACTTTGAATAAAAGGTAATCCAGCCCCTGCCGCTATCGACTCAACCTTGTATCGGCACACCTTGATAAAATCTGCGGTGTTATCAAAAGTACATCTTCGAAGCGTTCGCGACCTGACTTCATCAATGTACCGATCAATATACTCTCCTACATAACCCCCAATGATTATATCGCAGTCATAGAGCGACCGTATATTATTTAATGTGATAGAGAGGTAAGTGACATATTCATCCCAGATTTTAACAATTTTGGGATCCCGATTCTCAAGTAATTCAAAGAATTGATGTAAATCCCCTCCTGTATTTTCTGACAGAACTGTTGCAGAACAATATGGGTCTACACATCCTTTTTTTCCGCAATAACATTGACGACCATCAGGAATGATGGTCATATGACCAGCTTCACCGCTTCTGATGTTATCGCCCTGATACACTTCGCCATTAATGAGAACAGACCCCCCGATATTATTGCTCAACATAATATAGAATGAATTTTTATCGATCTGAGCCATCCAGGTTTCAGCAAAGCTTGCGGCATTCGCATCATTGAAAAAGGATGTTGGATACGAGATGAATTGAGAGAATTCTTTACAATTCACTCCAGTAATCCCGAGTATAGGTCCGATGATAACAACCTGTCCGTCTGACGAAATCAATCCAGGTATACCTAATCCGACACCGAGAACCTGTTCTTTTTGAACGCCGGAAGTTGTTACCAGAGAATCTACTATTTCACCCAATTTCCTGTAGTAGGACTCATTCCTGTTGAAATCATGCCTGATACGTATATGATGGATTATTTCTCCGCGGAGATTGACCATGACTACCGATATATATCTTTTTGTGATATCGAGTCCGATGGCTACCTTTGCACATTTATTTAAAGAATAGGATTTCGCTTTACGTCCCCCCGTATTACCCACACTACCAGCTTCAATCAGAAGGTCCTCATCTATCAGTTTGTTCATATTCTGGGTCACAGTAGGTAAGCATAAATTGAGGTGTTGGACGACATCCTGGCGCGTTAGATTTTCAGAAAGACGGAACAATGTAAATATCTTAGATCTATTTATTTTTTTTATTTCCATTGGAGCAATAGTTTTATCATTAATTCCCATAAGGTATCCTCGTTATATAAAACCGTTTTATAAATATGATTTTAAAGAATTATAAGAAGTTTGACAATTGTTTTTTTTAAGAATTCCAATTTTATATAACTATTTAGAGAAAATAGGGTTGTTTTATATTTATGAAAATTTAGATTGACACAGTATAATAGCTGTCATATAGTTTGTTTACGATCATTATATAAATCGGATTTATAAAAGTGTATTTATTAATGAAAGTATTAAAAACATCAGGAGGAAGATGATGAAAAAAGGTTTAATGGTTCTTTTAGTAGTACTCATGTGCAGTGTTGTCTCATTTTCTCTGGCAGCCGCTGGTCAGAATGAAAGTGATGACTCTCTCAAAGTAGGACTAGCTCTTTCTGGAGTAAACAGCAATGCTATTTTCATTGACATGGCACGAGATCTGGAAGAGAGAACAGAGGCGTCTGGATACACTCTGCTGACAGCTGATATCGCTGAGGGGCCGGAAAAGGTTGTTTCTACTCTGGAAAATTTCATTAATGCAGGGTGTGATGTAATTATTTTTCAGAACTATGCTGAAGAGGCATGTTCTGGCTTGATGCAGGAAGCTGTTGATAAAGGAGTTGTCATAGGCTCCTATGATTACACCTCTGATATAGCACAGTATGCCGTTATTGCATCGAATTATGAAGTTGGAAAGATTATCGGTCAAGAAACAGGAAAATGGGTTCATTCCCATGAAGGAAGTAAAAAAGTTGCATTGTGTAGCTATTCTGCTCTTGATTTCCTCGTAGAAAGAGAAAGAGGAATGATTGATGGATTCAACGAAACCTGCCCAGAAGGTGATATTGTCATTACTCTGGATGCAGGATTCCCCCACGAAGGTGTTCCTGCCGGTGAAAACTTCCTTCAGGCTCATCCTGATCTCCAGGCTGTAATGGGAATCAATGATGGAGGTACTCTCGGCGTCTACGAAGCTTTCAAGGCTGCCGGATTAAGCAAGGAAGATGGTATTGCTATCTTCGGTTGTGATGCAAGTGTAGATGGTCTGAACGCTATCCGCGAGAATGATATGTTTACCTGTACAATCGATCTTGATCTAGTAAATCAGGTGAGTCAGCTGTATCTGCGATGTGTTGATGCTGCTCTTACCGGCAATATTGATGAATCAAAGAGACTTATCACGTACCCGATCAATCCTGTTTATTACGAGAATCTTTAGGAAGCCATCGGGTGTTTAACAACCACAATAATGAGGATGAGAGGACAAATCTTCTCTCATCCTCATTCAATTAAAGGACCTGATAATGAATCAGAATATTATTCTTGAACTACAGGGAATTACTAAGAGCTACCCAGGGGTGCCTAATGCACTCGATAAAGTATCAACCACTCTCATTCGTGGAAAAACACATGCCTTAATGGGGGAGAATGGAGCGGGGAAATCTACTCTTATTAAAGTTCTTTCCGGTGCGTTGACCCCGGATAGCGGTGAATTGTATGTTGAAGGCGAACTGATAGAGCATATGACTCCTTTTATTGCCCAGAAATTAGGCATTGGTGTTATCTATCAGGAATTCAATCTTGTCACATCTCTCAGTATCGCAGAGAATGTTTTTTTGGGTAATATGCAAGGGAATGCCGTTATGATCGACAGGGCAGAGGTCGAACGGAGAACAATCGAAATTTTTAAGGAAATGGAGATTGATATTAACCCTCGTACATTAGTAAAGGACCTGACGGTTGCTTACATGCAGCTCGTAGAAATAGTTAAAGCTCTCTCAAGAAACGTGAAGATTCTTGTGATGGACGAACCTACAGCGCCATTGACAACAAACGAAGTTGAAATCCTATTCAAGATTATCAGGAAATTGAAAGAAAAAGGCGTTACAATTGTGTATATCTCACACCGAATAAGTGAGGTATATCAAATTGCTGACCACATTACAGTCATGAGAGATGGTGCCATAGTCGAGGAAACCACCGTTGATGGAATTAGCAAGGACGCGCTCATCCGTGCAATGGTTGGTCGCGAGGTGAGTGACACCTATCCCCAACGAGATTTTTCAATAGGTGCTCCTGTTCTGGAGCTACGGGGACTGAGTGGCGGATTTGTCGAAGGAGTATCCTTTAAAGTCCACGAAGGCGAAATTCTAGGATTAGCCGGGTTGGTTGGTGCCGGCAGAACCGAGACCATGCGAATGGTATTTGCTGCTGATAAACGTGCAGAAGGTAAAACCTTGCTATATGGAAAGGAATTTGATCCGAATTCTCCGAAACAAGCGGTAAGAGCTGGAATAGGCTTTCTGCCGGAGGATAGGAAGCAGCAGGGATTATTTTTAGGGTTGCCCATCAAATGGAATATTTCCATGGCTATTCTCAAGAGAATTTCACGATTTCTAGTTCTCAATAAGTCAAAAGAGAACCAGACGGTTCAGGACCTCATCAGATCTATTCAGATAAAAACTCCACACGATATGCAGTTAGCTAAAAACCTGTCCGGAGGGAATCAGCAGAAAGTTGTCATTGCAAAATGGCTCGCGGCGAAAAGCAAGGTGATGATTTTCGATGAACCTACTCGAGGCATCGATGTAGGTGCAAGACACGAAATTTATCTTCTTATGAATGAGTTATGCAGTAATGGAATTTCCGTTGTGATGATTTCTTCTGATATGGAAGAACTATTAGGTATGTCCGATCGAATTGTCGTAATGAGCGAAGGTCGTCAGATGAGAACTCTTGAGAAGCATGAATTTTCGCAAGAGCAAATCATGAAATATGCTTCAGGTATGAAATAATCAGAGGATAAGGAATGAATGATATGTACAGTAAAATAAACAAATTAAATCTGAGAGACCAGGCAGTCTGGATCATGCTCGCCGGCTTGGTGTTATTCTTTTCGCTGGTTGTCTCAAACTTTGCAACGCTTGGTAACTTCATCACCATCTTCAGACAGGTGGCAAATATCGGAATTCTATCGATGGGAATGACCTTCGTATTGATAGCTGGCGGGATAGATCTTTCCATCGGAAGTACAGTGGGACTAGTAGGAATGAGTACTGCTCTTTTCATGACTAGTTTTCAACTCCCTATTTGGATGTCCATTTTACTTGGAGTTTTTATAGGTATAGTAATCGGTGCTTTCAATGGTGTTATGATCACCATTACAAGGATGCCTGCACTTATTATGACTCTTGGCATGAGCTATGTCATTAGAGGTCTAGCTTTCATTACAAATGATGGGTACCCAGTATATAAGCTTCCATCGGAAATAAAAATCATCGGTCAAGGGTATATTTTTGAAATTGTACCCGTATCAGTCCTGATTATGATTGCCATCATCCTCATTGGAGCCTTTGTCTTGAATAGTACACACTTGGGGCGGCAGATCTACGCTCTTGGAGGAAACGAGGAGGCTGCAAGGCTATCTGGGATTGCCATCAAGAAAGTAAGAATTCTTACATATATGATAGCAGGAGGACTTGCTGCTGTCGCTGGTGTAGTCATGATGTCCCGAGTGAACTCAGGTCAGCCACTATCTGGAAATGGAAGAGAAATGGACGCCCTTATCGCGTGTGTAGTTGGCGGCATAAGTGTAATCGGTGGTGAAGGAAAAGCCACAGGAATGATTGGCGGTATGTTTGTCATGGGGGTATTAGCTAATGGCATGGCAATAGCGGGTTTGAGCGAATATTTGCAGATGGTTGTAAAAGGTGGAGTGCTCATCATGGTAGTCGCCGTAGATTGTTATTCTCGAACTCATGTGAAAGTGAGAAAGGGAAAGCGGGCTAGATAGCATGGCAATTTTTAATGGAACAATTTACTCAAAGACATTGAATATGGACACGTGTCTCACAGTGGTTTTACCCCAGGATAGTAGAAAATATAGGGGTGTAGAGCCGTACCGGGATGGAGTTGTCGCTTCCGAGAAGCCTAAAACTCTGATTCTTCTTCATGGACTTTCTGATAATCATAATGCATGGGCTCAAAGAACCTCAATTCTTAGATATGCGGAGGATTACGGGATTGCCGTGGTCATTCCTGAAGTTCAGCGCAGTTTTTACCAAAATATGAAGAATGGTCCTAATTATTTTGATTACATCAATGATGAATTACCTGAACTGGTTTCTGATATGTTTCACCTATCAATAGCACCAGAGGATCTTTTTCTTGCCGGTTTATCGATGGGAGGCTATGGAGTTTTAGCTTGTGGACTCACTTATCCTGAGCGTTATCAGGGAATTGGAGTATTTTCAGCCGTTTGTGATCTTAGGAGTGTAGTTCTTGATGAAACTTTTGCAGGGCGAAAGGAACTTCAAGGCTGGTTAAAAGATCGACCTGCAATATTCGGTGAAGATATTGAATATCCAGAAAGTATGGATGTTTACACGCTGATAGATAATCTTGATTTGAGTAGGCCTGTTCCCAGGATATATATGGCATGTGGTACAGAAGATTTTCTCTATGAGCAGAATGTAGAGTTGAAAAATTATATCAGTAACTATGATCTTGATTTTGCGTATGAGGAATGGCCGGGAATCCATGAATGGGCTTTTTGGGATGTTGCAATTCAGAAAGTTATGCAGAGATTCTTATTGGATCAGCAGTGATCTACATCTATTAAATTATTTGAGAGATAAAGCATTATATTGAGGAGGTTCCCATGATTATTCCAAAGACAATGAAAGCACTTGTTGCATATAGTCCTACCGATTATCGGTTGGTAAGCGATTATCCCACACCTGTTTGTGGTCCTGATGATGTCATCATAAAAACAGAAGGATGTGGTATCTGCGCCGGAGATTTAAAGTGTCAGCATGGAGCTGCAATGTTCTGGGGCGATGATACTCAACCTTCCTGGGTCAATGCTCCCTTTATTCCCGGTCATGAATTTGTTGGTGTCGTTGTAGAGGTTGGTTCTGAAGTATCAGATATTATAGTGGGAGACAGATTGACTGCAGATCAGATTGTACCTTGCGGTACATGTAGATTCTGTAAAAGCGGTAAATACTGGATGTGCCAGCCTCATGAAATATTCGGCTTTTTCAAAGAGTTGAATGGCGGTATGGCTGAGTATATAAAGCTTCCGAAGAATGCTGTTAAACATAAAGTTCCTAAAAACATGCCTCTCAGTGATGCTCTTCTCATAGAACCCTATGCCTGCTCAAAACACTGTGTCGACCGTGCTCAGATTGGATCAGAAGATATTGTGGTTTTATCAGGAGCAGGTACTTTAGGGTTAGGGATGGTGACCTATGCCAAACAGAGAAATCCTGCTAAATTAATAGTTCTGGATATGATAGATTCACGCCTTGAAAAAGCAAAAGAATTTGGTGCAGATATTGTTATGAACCCGTCAGAAACGGATGTTGTTGCTGAGATCCTTGCAATGACGGATGGGTATGGCTGTGATATTTATATTGAGGCTACTGGCCATCCTTCCTCTGTTACGCAAGGTATGCAGATGATAAGAAAGTTGGGTAGATTTGTCGAGTTTTCTGTATTTGGCAGTGCCACTACTCTCGACTGGTCAATTATAGGGGATAGAAAAGAACTTGATGTATTAGGATCTCATCTAAGTCCATATTGCTTTCCTTATGTAATCGAGAGAATACAAGACAAGACCTTGAAAACTGATGGAGTTGTATCTAGTACTTTCTCAATAGATGATTGGGAAAAGGCTTTCGAGTTGGCGACAGGAAAACAAGGTGATTTAAAGGTTGCATTAACCTTCTAAAAACTCGAGAACTATCTGCAGTGTAGGGAATTTTTCCGTGAATATAGGATTATCACCACCGGTATCGCTGGTGGTATTTCATATATCAGATACATTGTCGGTGAGGATTTAGTAGTAAAAAAAAAGAAATTTCTGATCTTTTCTCTTACATGTATACATTAACTTCTGATAGTCTACCTTTGTATGAAGAAGGTCCGTTTCCAGCTTAGTGTCACACAACGTATTCTCATTGCTTCATTTCTCACCTTCGCTCTTGTTCTCTTTTGTGCCGCCATTCCTCTTTCTCAGTCGATAGAAAAAATTGAGGTGGTACAGGGAAACGCTGTTTTACCTTTCTATGATGCCGATGTGACCCGCTATTCCCTTGAAGGGGAGTGGATTCTTGCAAGGGAAGCTGGAGAGCGGATGTACCAGAAAGTCCCTTCGGTTGCCTGGGAGGAGGGGTCCGGAACCTATACACTCCACTTGAACGTTCCTGAATCTGAAGCTGGATTCCCTCTCGAACTGTTCACCCGGAATATGGGAACCAGCGGGGTGGTGTACATCAATGGTGAATATATTGGAGAGCAGGGGACATACTCAGAGAGCGAGGAAAAGGCGGAGGCAAGCGCACTTGCTGAAATCTATCCATTCGTTCCCCGTGCCGGTGATAATCTGATCGAAATACGTGTCAGCAACTATACCCATCCGAGAGCGGGTCTATGGGAGCAGGTGCTTATAGCACGTTCTCCCGACCTCGAGAACATGTACGAAAGACAGGTCACTGTCGATATTCTCCTGTTCGGTATCACCATGTTCATAGTGCTCTACATCATTGCAATGGCTCTTCAACTGAAAGAGTACTCTCTCCTCTATTTTGCAGCTGCAGTCTTCTTCGTTGCACTCGGGAACAGCACGCGCTACACCTTTTCGATCTACCGGCTCCTTCCCGCCATCGATTATGTGTTCGTGAAGAAGGCCTCCCTTGCCTTCTATCTCTTCGGTGGAGGCTATATAGCAAAATCCTTCGCTGCCGATCTGCTGAGAAACCGAAGAAACCTTCTGATCAATATCATGTTCCACATAAGCATCTTCGCAGGAATTCTCATACTGATTCTCCCCTTCAAGACAGGATATCGAATCAGTATCATCTCTTTTCCCTTCCTTCTCATTGTATTCAGTGTATTCATCATCAAACAGTACCAGTCGATGTTTACCTACTTCTCTCTTAATTCTTTCTGGTGGGCTTTTCCCCGTCTCTGTATTCAGATACTGCTGTTGTACGGGACTGCCCATGATTCCTATACCTTCGTCACAGGACGCTATGAAACTGACATGCTTCCCTATATGTCAACCATCTATGCTGTGATCTATTCCCTCCTTCTCGTACAGACGATCCTTGAAGACCGAAGGAGGCTGGAGAGAGCAAAAAGTCAGATCATCACAACGGCTGACAGGACGAGGGAATCACTCAGGAACTCCCTGCACGACAATCTAGGGCAGATGACTCATGGACTGGAATTTCTCTCTGAGAGCATGGTTCGATCGGGCAAGGTCGATCCTGATCGTATACAGCTGATCAATGAAACGGCACGGGATATCAACAGGGAGCTGCGCTCCCTTCTCGGTGACCTGAGTCCCTCGAGGCTCGACTCGCTCGGTTTCGAGAAGGCAGTGGAGAAGATGGTTGAACAGAATTCTAACATGTATGAGACTCCCATCGAATTGAATATGAGAGATGTCGACTTTCCCCTCTGGTCGGCGACTGCCGAGCAGCTCTATCTTGTTATCCGTGAGAGTCTGACAAACGCGCTTAGGCATGCAAAACCGACAAAGGTCAGTGTAAACCTTGTTTTGAACAAGGGATTCTATGTACTGGAGATTGTCAATAATGGTCTCACAGATGTTCCCTTCATTCCTAAAACAGTGAAGGGGCATGGCATAGATATTATGCGGTACAGGATGGAATCTTTAGGGGGTACGATGTTCGTTCATGCCGAGAAGGGTGGTCTTTTCCGTGTTCACGCTGAGATTCCCCGGGAGGAGATATGATCAGAGTCATCATTGCAGATGATCACAGGCTGATTCGTGAAGGGATCAAATCCCTTATCGAATCAGAAAGTGACATAGAACTCATCTGTGAAGTCAGTTCCCGAAGCGAACTGGAAGGATCTCTCGCCCTCCATACCCCTGACGTGCTCGTGCTCGATATCAGCATGGAAGAACGCAGCAGCGGACTGGTATTTCTTGAGACGCATCAGGACCTCCTTGGGAGAATGAAGGTTCTCATGCTTTCGATGAATGAGAGTCTTCCCGTCATCAAACGAGCCATCGAACTCGGGGCTAAGGGCTATCTGCCGAAATCGGAAACGAGCGACTGTCTTCTCACTGCTGTCAATACCGTGGCCTCCGGTTCTCTCTATCTGG
Organism: Sphaerochaetaceae bacterium; assembly: GCA_963677695.2. Lineage (GTDB taxonomy): Bacteria > Spirochaetota > Spirochaetia > Sphaerochaetales > Sphaerochaetaceae > SABI01. The sequence continues at coordinate 2,419,284 of CAXXUJ010000001.1, forward strand.
CTCCTTCAGTATCACAGATGCTTCTCCTCTCTTCCGATACTCCCGACTCAGATAGTTCCTTCGATCCTGAAAAGCACCTGACAAAACGGGAATTCTCCATTTTCTCTCTTCTCGGCAGCGGTATGAGCTCACGTCAGATTGCCGAAGAACTCGGGATCAGACCAAGCACGGTGAGTACGCACATGGAAAATATGAAGGAAAAACTGAATCTTTCCTCAACGACCGCTCTTACCCGCTGTGCCGTGAGATGGAGTGGGGGGAATGATCTTTTAGAGGTCTGAGCAGGAAGAATCGGAACCTTCAATGAGGATCGGTCTGCTGTAGAGGAATCCCTGAAGATAATCTATACCTATATCCCTGCAGGTATCGGCAATACTTTCTGTCTCCACACCTTCAGCTACGGTTGTGAGGTGGAAGGTCCTGCAGAAGTCTGCAAGGTTGTTGCACAGCTTCTTGTAACGGAAACTCTTATCAATATTGGCAATGATGGAACGGTCGATCTTTACCCCGCTGATAGATAGTTTGGCCAGCAGTTCGTAGGAAGAGTACCCTGTCCCGAAATCGTCAATGACAATCCTGACACCCGCGTTTTTCAGTTTTTCCACCGAATCCTTCAGCATCTGCATGTTCCTGAGGGTCTCCTCGGTGATTTCGACCTGAATAATTGACGGATCGATACCCGTTTCCTCTATTCTCTTCACCAGATAGTCGATATTGGCGTGGTTGAAATCCTTCGACGAGAAATTGATCGATGCAATGACATCCTTTTCTTCATCCATCTTGCTTGAGATGAATTTCAGGGTGCAGTCTATCACACGGCGGGTGAGCAGATGGATGAGGTCTGTCTGCTCGATAAGAGGTATAAACACGGCCGGAGGGATGAGTGAACCATCATCCTTCACCCAGCGGGAGAGGAACTCTCTTGAGTGGAGGGTTTTTCCGTCGTTCAGATAGATGTTCTGGTACGCAAGGCGTATCCTTCCTTTCTTCAACGCTTCCTTGAAGTTGTTGAGAATATACATCTGAAGGGAGAAATTCTCATCAAGCTTCTTTTCATACACAAATTCTCTCAATCCGTTATCCTGAGCATATTTCAATGCGAGGGAAGCCTGTTTGATACATTCCTCCGGTGCTGCACCACAGGTTTTTTCAACGATACCGAAACGGAGTTCAATGTATACCTGTACGTCATTGACATCGATGATTGAGGTGTGAATATCCCTGAGCTCTTCCATGATTACATCCAGAGGACTCTTTTTACCTTTTTCAGAGGGGATTTCGATGAGGAAACCGTTTTCCACGAGACGATAGACTTCCACTTCACGATATCGTTCGGGCAGCGTGTTCAGGATGGCAGTGAAGGCTTTTATGAAGTCAAAGGAGAATTCGTAGCTGAAGATGCCTGTGATGGTTCTCAGGTTGCTGATATTGACCAGCACAAGATCCTTCTGTCCCTTTGATTCTTTGAGAGATTCCACGAGTACAGGAAGCCTCTTCAGTCCGGTAAGGGAATCAAAGGTTTCCTCCTTTATAAGTCTTTCCCGGTGGAAATCTGATAGGGAGCCGATGATAAGGGAGAGGACTATGAAGGTAGCCGGCCGGGTGATAATCTGCTTGACCGGTTCTATTCCATAGCCCCAGAGTAACAACATTGGAATGGGAATGAAGCCCCAGAAGAGAGAGAATATGGAAGCCCTCCACTTTCCAGAATAGGTGGAAACGAGTGCAATAGGGATATACATCATATTCATGTAGACGCTGGGAGTTCCCCCTGTAATGAGTATGAGCAGCATGACTGCTGCGGCAAGGAGAGAAGAGAGTGTGAGTATGCCGTGAGAGCGTACAGTCGCACGTCTGATCCGGGATTTCATGATTCCACTTCCCTGAAGGCCTGAAACATCTTCATAACAGAGATTCTAGCATGAATCGCTAGATGAACGACACACGGAAATCATTTTTTTTCATACTGCAGATTGTTGTACTACTCGGTTTTTTCAATTCTTTGTACTCCCATAGATTATTCACACTATTCTCCTAAGGTGGTCTGTTGACAAATGTTGATATTTCCTTAAGATAGTACCCTCATACATATTGAAAAAAATAAACAGGGAACAGCGTAATTCAACTCTATATTGATAAAATTTTACTCTTTTCCCTATATTACACCGAGGAGAACCATCCTGATGAGCAAAATTGCCCATAATAAAATCTTCAAGCTTTCGATCGAGAAGCAGATTTCGATTAAGAACGACCTTCTGTCGGGACTGACTGTCGCCCTGGCACTTATTCCCGAGGCGATAGCCTTCGCTTTCGTTGCGAAGATAGACCCGATCGTCGGTCTCTATGCCGCTTTCATGATGGGACTGGGAACAGCGATCTTCGGAGGACGACCGGGCATGATCAGCGGAGCGACGGGAGCTATTGCAGTGGTGTTCGCACCATTGGTGATTACTCAGACGCAATTGGTCGGCATGGACGGAGCGCTTTCCTACCTCTTTGTCGCAGTCATCCTGATGGGACTGATTCAGATCGGAGTGGGACTGCTGAAACTGGGTAAATTCATCCGTCTTGTACCGCACCCTGTAATGCTCGGGTTCGTAAACGGTCTTGCCCTGATCATCCTGAAATCACAGTTCGAAATGTTCTATGTGCTGAAAGACGGTCACCATGTTCTCCTCAGCGGTGCAGCCCTTTTCATCATGCTTGCCCTTGTTGCCCTCACCATGGCTATCACCCACTTTCTTCCCCGCATTACCAAAGCGGTTCCGGCGACCCTCACTGCCATCATCGTCGTTTCGCTTATCTCCTTCGCACTGGAGAAGGGCGGGATCCATGTAAGGACAGTTATCGACTTCGTTCAGACACTCGATCCGGACAAGACGACCATCGCAGCATCTCTTCCCTCCTTTTCCATCCCTGAAGGACTTTTCTCCTGGGAGACGATCCGTACCGTGTTTCCCTACTCGGTCATAGCAGCATCGGTAGGACTGATCGAATCTCTCATGACACTGATGCTCGTTGATGAAGTGACCGAAACACGGGGAAGAAGCAACAGAGAATGCATGGGGCAGGGAATATCGAATATCATAAACGGATTCTTCGGCGGTATGGGAGGCTGTGCCATGATAGGCCAGAGCATGATCAACGTACGAGCGGGAGGAAGGACTCGGGTGTCCCAGGCGACAGCCGGAACGGCCCTTATCATGTTCATTCTCTGGGGTTCTTCACTTATCGAGGCGATTCCCCTCGCAGCCCTCGTAGGTGTCATGTTCATGGTGGTCATCGGAACCTTCGAGTGGGCGACCTTCCGTATCATCCACCAGATACCAAAATCTGATGCACTGATCATCGTCATCGTCACAGTGATCACCCTCCTTGAGAACCTCGCTGTGGCCGTCCTTGCCGGTCTGATCGTATCTGCACTCGTCTTCGCCTGGAAGAAATCGACACAGATCAATGCAACGATTTCGTTCGACGAGAACGGCTACAAGATCTACACGATCAAGGGTTCGCTCTTCTTCGGTTCAGTAAACACCTTCAAGGAAATCTTCGATTACAAGAACGATCCCAAGGACGTCTTCATTGAATTCTCCGGAGCAACGATCTACGACCACTCCGCAATGGAAGCACTCAACAGTGTGACCGAGAAGTATGCAGAGCATGGAACGAGCATGCACCTTCTCAACCTTCGGGAAGAGTGTCATCAGGTCCTCAAGAAAGCGAACAATGTGGTGGAAGTGAGTGTAGTTGACGACATCGACTGCTGGCACCTTGCAGATAACTCCCTCGAGTAAACAGGACTATCGCGACAGGGGGAACAGGAGTATCATGAAAGAGGGGATAGGCATATGAAGAGAACAATCATCCTGTTTCTTCTCTCTGTCGTGCTTGTTTCCGCCCTCGCGGCGGGAACCACAGAATACTCACTCAGCATCGACTGGCAGATGAGTGTTCAAGGGGGCATCACCTACCGTTTCAATGACTCCTTCGCTGTCGAGGGGGCGCTCGGTGCCTCCCTCATGGGCCTCATTGCAGCTGAATGCCAGGCGGTGTATATCACACCATTACTTCATGATCCCTGGTATGTCTCCCTCCTTGCCGGAGTTCCCACATTCCTCCTTGTTCCAACCTTCGATGCTGCAATGCTCTCACTGGGAGGAGGTGTGGAATTAGGAAGAGCAATAGGGGAAAAGCTCGCCCTCGCACTGAGAGTGGGAGGCGCCTTCCCTCTCTTCTTCGAATACGATAAGGAAATCGTACGGGACACCGCATTTCCACTCAGTATGTGGCCCGAGGCTTCGCTCATCCTGATTTTTCGCTGAAACTTGGGTTAAACAACCTTATGTATGCCCTATGCTGGTTTCTATTGCCTCTTCACAACTATATTCAGATCTTTTAAGACACGAAAAATTTTCATATCCATGCTTTGTTTCATATGGATTCCCCTATTTCATAGTAAAGTTCTCTTGTTCACTTTTGAAAACCTATCAGATGAATACTGACAGAGATTTTTCCTTCTTCTCCTGTACCTCCCTGTGAGCATTTTGCGGTTTGAAGAGGAGAGCATAGAAAAAGAAGATAGAAGAAATAGCGAATGAGTATACTCCAAGAATTCTTATGGTATGTCAGATTCGGATGATCTATGTTAAACAATTCAATAATAAACAAATATATGTACGAATAATTGAATATGTAGTATTATATACATGGACAGAATATGGGATTGAGGTTGCTATGAGAACTATTGCATCGAGAGTTGAAAAATATGTAAAGCATGTAAACAGGGGAACTGTTTTTACGTTTTCACATCTACTCATGAGTCTCGGGGAAGCTAAACCAGATACAGTCAGTCATGCCCTTAAAAAGCTTATCAATAATAATGAAATTGCTAGAATTCGAAGAGGTGTGTACCTTCGTCCTGAAATAAGTCGTTTCGGAGTTATCCCCGTTTCGGTTGATAAAGTGATGACTGCCACCGCACAGAGTATAGGTGCAGAAGCCTTCCCTTCCGGCATGCATGCATTGCATGCACTGGGGCTGTCAGAACAATTGGCAATGGGGCAGTCCTATCTCACCACGAGACGCATCGAACCTTTTAGCGTAGGAAATACCCATGTATCGATACAATATTCTCGAGCTCTTGAAAGGGTTACTCAAGGATTGAATTCGTTGAACGAAGCAGAAAGAAGAAAAATCATATTATTATGGATAAGTCTGGATTATCTGGGAGAGCGAGAAACTTCCCTGTTATCAGATGAAATTAATAAGATAATTGAGACATTATCGCCATCAGCTAGAGAACGATTGAGAATGAAATGCGCTGGAAGATTAAGTTGGGCTCGGTTGATGTTTGCTCTTTAGGAGGTATATGAAACACCCCAGGCTTTTTGCGTCTGATATGAGTAAGCGAGATAGGTCAGACCTTTTTATGATTGCTTCTGAGAGGACAGGCCTGCCTGCATATATTCTGGAGAAAGATTATATGGTTTCATTTGTTCTCTCGTTACTCTTTGAAAAAATAAAACCATTGTACACAGGAATTTGTTCTATTCCTTATGTTTTTAAAGGAGGAACGTCTTTAAGTAAAATTTACCATGTGATCAACAGGATGTCCGAAGATCTTGATTTATCAGTGAGTATGGAACTCCTCGGCTATCCAGAACCGGAATTAGAGTCTAATTCTGCACGAGACAGGAGAATTAAACTTCTTCGTGATGCAAATATAGATTTTGTTCATACACTTGCAGGACAGATTACAGATATCCTGAAAGTGATTCATTCGGAATTTGAGGTTCTTATTGATACGAAAGAATGTCAAAATATTATTATCCATTATCCACGGTCTTTATCGGAAGATCATTACATGCATAGCTATGTTAGACCCCGAGTGCTTCTGGAAACCGGTGGACGGGCGGCACTGATCCCTTATGAAAGTCGTCAATCAGAACCTTTGATTATCGATGAATTGAAAAAACATCTTGGTACAGACACTGACTGCATGTCTGCTGTTGATGTGCTTTCAATCGATCGTACTTTTTTTGAAAAAATTACTTTGCTGCATGAATTGAATAAAAGGGGCCCCTCATGTGTGACGCAACGAATGGCACGGCATCTTTATGATATTCTCCAAATCTACGAGACTCGACCAGACTCACTCGAGAATCATAATCTTCTCCTAGAAGTGCGTGACCATAAAGCAAAATACTTTCGAAGAAATACGGCCGAATGGAATTATGCCGAGCCTGGCACTCTCGCAATCATACCTTCGGGGGAGGTCGAGAAGTATCTAAGGGAAGACTGGTTGAAAATGGCTGATCTATTTCCCAGGTCGATACTTCCTTATTCGTTTGATCACATTCTTGGTAAATTACACATAATTGATTCCTACATGAATCATAGATCCTAGCACTCCAATATAGATTTTTCTTCTCAGGAGGGGGTTGATATAGCTCTGATGAGGTTCTGCTAAGACTCATGCGCAACCACTGATATATTTTTTGCTGACTCCAGGAGCTCGGATATACTCCCTTGCGCCTTGATAACTCACCCCTTATATGCTTGTCATCACATTCTTTATAGCCTTTATTCCTTCTCTTTTACCGCGTCTCATTCCTGTTATTTAGATTAATTAGTAAAAATTTATCGAAATAGGGAGAAACGCTCTTTACATTCTCATGTTCCTGTCGTATGTTGAGTCAACAATTTTGATATCCTGCGGTAAGGGTCAGCCTGAACTTAGGGAATCACCTGATATGATACACATGGAACCTGACTTTCTTACATGGATTCTCATGAGGTGTCTGTGCCGGTTATACCGCAGAGCGCTGAGTGAACGTCCCGAGGAGAAAGAGCTGGCACCTTTATATATTTCAGTGATTCTCAGTCGCGCAATTTGCGCGGCTGTTCTGTTTCCATACCTGCAGGCAAAGAGGAGCTGCCGCAATGGAAAAGAGACTGGGATTCATTGGAATCATCATTGAACATCGTGAAGAGAGTGCCGAGAAGGTAAATCATCTCCTGTCAGAATTCGGAGAGTACATCATCAGCAGGACCGGTGTCCCCTACAGGGACAAGCATGTAGCGGTCATCACCCTTATTGTCGATATCACAAGCGATGCTCTCGGGGCTCTCACCGGCAAGCTCGGTGCAGTGAGCGGTGTTTCGGTGAAATCGAGTCTCTCAAAGAAGTAGGGGAGGCACACGATGTTTACAGCACCTAAATCACTGAGGCTCCAGATAGGACTCTTCGGAAGGACAAATGTAGGAAAATCGAGTGTCCTCAATCTCATAGCGGGGCAGCAGGTGGCTATCACCTCATCAAAGGCAGGGACCACCACTGACGTGGTGGAAAAGAGTATGGAACTCCTTCCCATCGGTCCCGTTGTCTTTCTCGATACCGCAGGTATCGATGATGTATCTGATCTCGCAGCGAAACGGATAGCGAAGACTGAGAAAATCTTCTCACGTGCCGACATTGCCGTTCTTGTCAGCGAAGCTGGAAGCTGGGGTGAGTACGAACAGTATATCTGCATGCAGGCAGAGAAGCATCACATGCCCCTGATCGTCATCGCGAACAAGTGTGACCTGTTCAGCGGAGAAGACTTCGCATCTGAGATAGATACTGAAATTCCACAAGAGCGCATCATAGGCTTCTCCTCACTCGACAGAGTCAATCGTGACACCTACATCAATCAGTTCAAGCAGGTACTGATCACTCTGGTCCCGGAGGACTTTCTTACACCTCCCCCTCTCCTTGGGGATCTTCTTCCTGAGGGAGGCCATGCCGTTTTCATCATCCCGATCGACATCGAGGCACCGAAGGGGAGGATCATTCTGCCCCAGGTGCAGGCTATCCGCGATGTGCTTGATCATAGGTGTCAGGTGACGGTTGTCAAGGAAGATCTCTATGAGGAATCTCTCAAGAGCTTCACAACTCCTCCTGATCTCGTTGTATGTGACTCGCAGGTCGTCGACCGTATGGTCGCCGAGACACCCGAGGGAATTGCCTGTACGACCTTTTCCACCCTCTTTTCTCGGAACAAGGGTGACCTGGAAGCTCAGGTGGAGGGAGTGAAAATACTCGATTCACTTACCCCTTCCGATACGATTCTCATTGCTGAATCGTGTTCCCACCATGCGATGGATGATGATATCGGTCGAGTGAAGATTCCTAAGTGGCTGACTGACTTCCTCGGTTTCGAGGTGAAGTATGAGGTCTATTCGGGAAGGGACTACCCTGATAACCTGAGTGATTACTCACTGGTCATTCACTGCGGCGCCTGCATGCTTACAAGACGGGAGATGCTGATGCGTATTGAGAAGGCTCAGAATGCCGGTGTTCCCATCACCAACTACGGCATTGCCATATCATACATACATGGGACATTGGAGAGGATCATATCACCGTTCGAAGGACTGAAGGAAAGACTTGATACAGCAGGAGAGAAAAAATGGGCGTGAACGTACAAGAATGGATAGATAGAAGAATACAGGATGAGGAAATCGCACGGTACAAAGGAACTGACGGGAAGGATTTCATCGATGATGAACTCATCGAGACTACGCTCGAGGAGATGAAAAGTCCCGATGCTTCCTATATCCGAGAGATCATTGCCAAATCACTGAGGATCGAGACGCTCTCCCTCAAGGAAACCGCTGCCCTCCTTCACGTGAGTGATCCCGTTCTGATCAAAGAGATGGAAGAAGCAGCGATTCAGATCAAGAAGTTCGTCTATGACAACCGCATCGTCACCTTCGCCCCCCTCTACCTGAGCAGCAAGTGTGTCAACGGCTGCCGTTACTGCAGTTTCAGGACCGAAAATGGGGAGATGGAACGACGCCTTGTCCCGATGGAGGAACTGAAGAAGGAGATTCAGACTCTCGCAGGTGAGATCGGTCATAAACGACTGATTGTCGTCTACGGGGAACATCCCGATTCAGATATCGATTACATCGAAGAGACGGTGAAGGAGATATACAACAGCCGCTTCACCACACGTAAAGGGTCCGGTCAGATCAGGAGGGTCAACATCAACGCCGCTCCGATGTCAGTTGCTGACCTGAAAAGGATGAAAGCGGTGGGTATCGGAACGTACCAGGTATTCCAGGAGACCTACCACAAGAAAACCTACAGGGAGGTGCACCCGCAGCATACGCTGAAAGGGAACTACGACTGGCGCCTCTACACGATGCATCGTGCCTTCGAAGCGGGTATAGATGACTTCGGTATCGGAGCACTCTTCGGACTCTATGACTGGCGATTCGAAGTGATGGGACTCATCAGCCACACCCACGAACTCGAAAACAGATTCGGTGTCGGCCCCCATACCATATCATTTCCGCGCCTCGAACCGGCCGCGAACGCACCGCTTGCCACCGATTCGGCTTACCTTGTCAGTGATGAAGATTTCAAGCACGCAGTGCTTACCCTCCGCCTTTCCGTTCCCTACACGGGGATGATTCTCACCGCACGCGAGGATGCCCGGCTGAGGAGAAAGATCCTTCCCCTCGGCATCACCCAGACTGATGCCTCGACAAAGATCGGCCTGGGAGCCTACAGCAAGGATGCTCAGGAACAGGAGGTGGAAAGGCAGCAGTTCGTGATCGGAGATTCCCGTTCACTCGATGAAGTGGTGAGAGAAATGGCACAGCTCGGTTTCATCACTTCCTTCTGCACCGCAGGCTACCGGTGCGGAAGGACCGGTCACAAGATCATGGACATGCTCAAGTGCGGTACCGAAGGGGAATTCTGCAAACTGAATGCTATCATCACCTACAGGGAATGGCTTGATGACTTCGGAAGCGAAGAGACGAAGAAGGTAGCCGAACCGCTGATACAAAAGGAGATCGCAGAGGTGAAGGAGAAGAACCCCAAGATGTTCGATATGCTCATGCAGTACTATGAGAAGACCGAAAACGGTGCGAGAGACCTCTATTTCTAGGAATACATCTATGACGAGAAACGAAATCATCGAGATTCTCTCGATTCCCCACACTGACAAAGAAGCTCTCACCCTCCTTCGCTCCAGGGCGATGGAGGTGATGACTGAGCAGGTGGGCAGTGATGTCTACTACCGGGGAATCATCGAGTTCAGTAATATCTGTTCCCTTGACTGCCACTACTGCGGTATCAGGAAGAGTAATACACATATCGAAGGACGGTATACGCTATCCCGCGAAGAAATACTGGAGGGAGCTGCCTGGTGCGCCGAAGCGGGTTACGGTTCTATCGTCCTTCAGTCGGGCGAAAGAAAAGGGGAAGATTTCATCTCCTTCCTTGAGGGTGTCATTCGTGAAATCAGAAAAGTTTCCGTATCAAAAAGCCTCCCCGAAGGACTCGGCATCACCCTCAGTGTGGGAGAGCAGAGCGAAGAGACCTACAGGCGCCTCTTTGCAGCAGGAGCACACCGCTACCTGCTCCGTATCGAAACGACCAATGAAGAACTCTACAGAAAGCTTCATCCCCCCCATCAGAAACTCAGTGAGAGGATAGAATGCCTCAAGGCCTTGAAGAGAGTAGGGTTTCAGGTCGGTACCGGAGTGATGATAGGAATTCCGGGACAAAGCATTGAGATGCTTGCAGACGATATCCTTTTCTTCAGAGCGATGGATATAGACATGATAGGGATGGGTCCCTATATCGTTCACCCGGACAGTCCCATGGCCCACCTTGGGATGATGGAGAAGAAGGAGCTCATGCAGCTCTCTCTCAACATGATCGCCGCCGTTCGCTTAGCACTGAAAGATGTCAATATCGCTTCCACCACCGCCCTCCAGGCGCTCTACCCTGACGGTCGGGAGCAGGGGCTTACCTACGGAGCGAATGTGACGATGCCGAACCTTACCCCGAAAGAGGTGAGGAAAGGGTATCAGCTCTATCAGGGAAAGCCGTGTGTCGATGAGACTAAAAGCGAGTGCAGGGGCTGTCTTCTCAAGAGAGTGCAGTCGACCGGGAGAGAAGTCGGTTTCAACCAATGGGGGGACTCTCCACATGCGCATCGACGTGCAGATGTGCGGTGAAAAACGTATGTATTTTTTCAAGTGGAAAATGAGAGGTGAAGAGCAGGAGAGGGGAGAAGTTTGAATGATGACGCCCTTTACCCTACAATGATGTAGGTAGTAACGAATCACCTTTAGAATAAAAATATCTGTTGTATAGCCTATAGTACATATCCTACAATAATGTACTGACATTTATGTAATATCAACAAAAATGTAGGAATATGGATGTCGGAGGTGTAAAAGAGAACCCTCAGGGTTAATTCTCTGTTGGCATAGTATATGCGTAGTTTAGTGACATGTATCCCAAGGCAGCGGGCTGAAAAACAGCTCAGAGGAGGTGCTACTATGCTCATAGATACAGGGACAACTGCGTGGATGTTGACGAGTACGGCTCTTGTACTTCTCATGGTTCCAGGACTGGCAATGTTCTATGGCGGACTGGTGAGAACGAAGAACGTACTCGGGACGATGATGCACAGCTTTACAGCTATGGCCGTCATCGGTGTTCTCTGGGCGGTTGTCGGTTATGCTCTGACCTTCGGTCCGACTATCGGCGGACTTATAGGATGGGACCCTTCGTTCCTCTTTCTGCTTTCTCCCTTTGACGGGATGATCAGTAACGGAAACGGAGAAGTCATTCCCGAAATCGTGTTCGTCATGTTCCAGGGAAAATTCGCAATCATCACACCTGCTCTCATATCGGGGGCATTTGCCGAGAGAGTGAAGTTCAAGGGGTACGTTCTGTTCATCATCTTCTGGACTCTCTTAGTCTATTTCCCCTTAGCCCACTGGATCTGGGGCGGTGGTTTTCTCACCGGCAAGGCAATTGACTTTGCGGGCGGTACGGTCATCCATATTTCAGCCGGTATTGCCGGACTCGTTGCCGCTCTCTACCTCGGAAGAAGAATTGGATATCCCCACAACCAGATGCGACCCAACAACCTTGTCTACACCATGATCGGTGCAGGACTTCTGTGGGTAGGCTGGTTCGGCTTCAATGCAGGATCCTCAATTGCCAGTGACTCTGGAACAGGACAGGCTCTCGCCGTCACACAGATAGCTGCTGCTTCAGGAGCACTCTCGTGGATGCTGATCGAAGGAATCAAGCACGGAAAAGTCACCTCCCTCGGTTTAGCCTCGGGAATCCTTGCAGGACTTGTCGCCATTACCCCCGCTGCCGGTGCGGTCGCTCCCTGGGGAGCTATGATCCTCGGTTTCCTTGCCAGCATTATCTGTTACGCAGGTCTGGGTGTGAAGGCAAAGCTCGGGTACGATGATTCCCTTGATGTCTTTGGAATTCACGGAATTGCAGGTATCTTCGGTGCCATCGGTCTCGCCTTCGTCCTGAAGCCGGGTGCCACCGACGTGGGATTCCTCCACCAGCTGTACTACCAGTTGGAAGGCGTTATCATAGCGATAGCCTATTCTGCCGTGGTTACCCTGATTCTTCTTGTCATCATACAGAAAACCACAGGACTCCGCCTCTCTTCTGCAGCAGAGAAGGCAGGTATAGACCACGACCAGCACGGTGAACGCGGGTACGGGTTCGTCAATCTTGATTAAGGAGTATGCACTATGAAATTGATTACAGCCATTATACAGCCCGATAAGCTTGATGAAGTGAGAGAGGCTCTCATTGATGCCGAGATTGAACGAATCACGGTAAGCCGGGTCACCGGGCACGGGAAACAGGAATCTATCGACCTCTACCGCGGACAGAAGGTCATCCCCAACCTCATACCGAAGGTGGAGATCAAGATCGCCTGCAATGACGAGTTCGTGAAGATCATCATCGATACCCTCATGGCCTCTGCACGTCACGCCAGAGGAGCTGTCGGTGACGGGAAGATCTTCGTGACGAACCTCGAGGAGTGCTACCGGATCAGGACCGGGGAGAGTGGCGGGGAAGCGATCTAGACTTCCCTGAAATCTCCTCAATGAAGAAAAAACATTACCTATGACATGTGATTCCCCTATGGTTATATTCGTGTTATGCTGACATAAGATGTGATTGTATACGATGCGGCTGTGTTAACTGGTTGTGTCTGAGGAGTGCTTCGTGGAACATGAGTCATCGGTCTCTTCCAAATTGGAAATGCTGGGTACCTGCATTGATCTGGTCACGAGCCTGACTGTACCCAGAGAGGTGATGTACCAGAACATTGTAGATCTCTTCGCCGGTTCGGTAACCCTCTCTTCCGATTTCTCTGTCCTCCTTGTCATCGATGGTGATGAATACAGGAGTGCGGGCTATACCAGATATTCCGACTCTCTCATAGAAAACATCGTTGAATGGGATACCGTCATCGGTATGCTCGAACTCTCTTATACCGATCCTGACGGACATGACGAGGGGGGACAGCTCCTTGCTGATGAGCGGGTATCACTGAAGAATATCGCAAAGGTGATAACCAAGAGCCGTGAATGGACCAGGGACAGGCAGGAGATATCTGAAAGGGAGACGCTCTACCGCAATCTCGTCAAATCCCAGAGCAACCTCATTTTCCAGACTGATGCTCAGGGTAGAATCACCTACTATAACAAGAGAAGTGAAGAATATTTTTCATGGAACTATGAGAACGGGGTACACGGCCAGCGGCCGATAAAGATGGTGCAGCCCTACCATCACCGAAGGATCATCTCTTCTATCAAGCAGTGCTTTGAGAACCCGGGAAAGATCTTCCAGGTCGAGATCGATCATCTCGGAAAGAACGGTACTCCTGTAACGATTCTCTGGGAGGTCGTAGGCCTTTCAGATGAGAGCGGGAATGTTACCGGTGTTCAGTACCAGGGTTTTGACATCACCGATCGGAAGACGATGGAAAAAGCTTCACACATGTACAAGGCGAGTATCGATCAGGCGAATTTCGGTGTTGTCCTCCTCTCAGAGGACAACGAGAACATGTACGTGAACGATACAGTATGTGAATATTTTCAGTGGCCGAGAGAGTATTTTCTCGGAAATTCGATGGCCGATATTCATCCTGCCTGGGTCATGAAACGGGTCGCTGAACTCAGTGACCTTCTTGCGAAGCACGGAGAGTTCATCTCTGAGGCGATTGATTTCGAAAAGAATGACGGGACTGTCTTCACCACCCTTGCCAACGGAAATACCGTCACCGACAGTTCCGGGAATTTTCTCTGCAAGGCAATCACCCTGATCGATGTGACCGATAAGAAGGAACACGAGGAGAGAATCCGCAAGAGCGAAAGCCGGTACCGCAAGATCGTTGATACGATGCATGAAGGGATCTGGATTCTCGATACCGATGACCGTACCCTCTTCACCAATGCCCGTATGGCTTCGATGCTCGGATCCAGTGAAGAGGAAATGAGGGGAGCGCACTTCTTCTCTTACGTGAAAGAAGAGGAGTATGTGAGGGCCCGCAAGCTGCTTTCAGCCTCTTCCATTCAGGATAGTGTCGATGTGGAGCATGAGGATCAGGCAGTTGAAGGGGAGTTTACCCTGGTTCCTCCCGGAAGGGATGAGATCTTCGTCGCCCTCAGATCCGTCCCCCATTTCACTGAAACGGGAAAGTTCGCCGGAACACAGAAGATGGTGATGGATATCACAAAAGCGAAGATGGCTGAATCGGAGAGGGTAGCCCGTCAGGCAGCAGAGGAGGCGAATCGTTCCAAGAGCGTCTTCCTTTCCAATATGAGCCATGAGATCCGTACACCCCTCAATGCGGTCATCGGCTTCTCCCAGATTCTCCAGCGCGATACCGGTCTCTCTGCCAAGCAGATAGACCAGATCAAGACGATCGCCCGGAGCGGAGAACACCTTCTCGAACTGATCAATGACATCCTCGACCTCTCGAAGATCGAGGCGGGACGGGTGACCGTGAACCTCTCCGACTTCGACCTTCATGGGTTTCTTGATGATGTGAAGAGCCTCTTTTACCTCCCTGCAACCAAGAAAGGACTCTCCCTCACGTTCGAAGGAAAGGCCTCTATTCCCAAGCTTGTCCGCGCTGACGAAGGAAAGCTTCGTCAGATAATGATCAACCTTGTCGGAAATGCGATGAAATTCACCACCGAAGGGGGGATTGTCGCCCGCTTCGCTACCCTGATCAAGGATGATAAGCAGTTCCTGGAAGTGGAAGTAGAAGATTCAGGGCTCGGTATTCCCGAAAAGGATATCGGCACCATATTCGATTCCTTCAGGCAGTCCGATGCCGGCAAACATATCGGAGGGACAGGTCTCGGCCTTGCCATCTGTTCCCAGATGCTCGAGCTGATGGGCGGTTCCATAAGCGTACAGAGCGTGGAAGGGAAGGGTTCCAGTTTCCGTTTCACCTTCCCCTTCACTGAAACCGACAGTGTGGATGAGAAGGAGAGCAGCAGACTGGACCGCGAGGTGATAGGACTCGAGGAAACGTCGGGAAATATCAGTATCCTCATTGTTGATGACAGAAAGGAGAACAGGGACCTTCTCGAAGAGATCCTGAAACCGATAGGGTTCAGGACCACCTTCGCAGAGAACGGTAAGGAAGCTGTCGATCTCTTCTTCAGCTGGAAACCTGACTGCATTCTGATGGACCTGAGGATGCCTGTTCTTGACGGCTATGAAGCGACCACCCTCATCAGGAAGGACAGGATGGGGAAAACCCTCCCGATAATCGCAGTGACTGCGAGTGCCTTCGAGGATGATGAGAAGGAAGTGCTCAGAGCCGGTTTCGACGGGTATATCCGGAAACCGTTCAGAAGGGGAGAGCTCTTTGCAGTACTGCAGAAGCTCCTCGGTCTCACCTACCTGTTCGCTTCGGGCGGGGAATTGAAGAGCGCACCTGAAGAGAGGGCATTGACCAGTGATGACCTTTCATCTCTTGAAGAGACAATGAAAAAGAAAATGGTTGATGCTGTTGAAGAAGGTGATATGATGGAATTCTCAGAGCTTGTAAGAGAAGTGGAGAAAATCTCTCCGAGAGTTGCACAGGCTCTGCAGGAGATGGCTGGTATGTTTGATTATGAAGGGATTCTTTCCCTTCTTGCATAGGAGTACACCGTTTGATGAATGAACTGAACAGAAAAGATACCGTCATGATTGTTGACGATACCCCTGCAAACCTTGGAGTCCTTCAGGAACTCCTGCTGGGAGAAAAGTATAGGGTAGTTGCCTTCCCGAGCGCACCGCTCGCTATCAAGGCCCTGGGACGGGCAAAGCCCGACCTCATCCTTCTCGATATCATGATGCCCGAGATGGACGGCTTTGAAGCCTGTCGTATCATCAAGGCGCTCCCTGAGGGAAAGGATGTTCCCATCATCTTCCTCAGTGCCCTCAGTGACACGCTCGATAAGATCAAGGCCTTCGGCTCCGGAGGAGTCGACTATATTACCAAACCGTTCCAGAAGGATGAGGTGCTCGCTCGTATCGCGACTCATATCAGCATGAGAAGGATGCAGATAGAGCTTTCACGCCATAACGAGGAACTGCAGGAGATGGTCGAAGAGAAGGTGAAGGAGATCTCCGATTCACAGCTTTCCACCCTTGTCGCCATCACGAACCTGTCCGAGTCGAGAGATAATTTCACCGGAAAACATATTGAGCGTACGGGAATCTTCTGTAAGGTGATCGCCGAGGAGATGCTGAAGAAGGGACTCTATGGTGATGTGGTTGATGAGGAATTCGTGAAGGGACTAACCCATGCCGCTTCGCTGCATGATATCGGGAAGATAGGAATTCCCGATGCTATTTTGATGAAGAAGGGAAAACTGAGTGAGGAAGAGTTCGAAATCATGAAGAGTCATACCACTATCGGTGCGATGACACTTCAGAATGTACTCGCGATGTACCCTCAGAACGAGTTCATCAGCCTCGGTATCGAACTTGCCATTTCACACCATGAGAGGTGGAACGGAAGAGGGTACCCTGCCGGCCTTGCCGGAGAGGATATCCCGGTATCGGGAAGGATCATGGCTCTTGCTGATGTGTATGATGCCGTGAGGTCGAGACGTCCCTACAAGGAACCGTTCTCCCATGAAAAGAGTGTAGAGATTATCCGGGAGGAGAGAGGACAGCACTTCGACCCGGTGGTTGTCGATATTTTCCTTGAAAACAGCGATCTGTTCAAACAGATCAGCGAAGATATGAAGGACTCTGACGAGGGACTCATAGAGCGGGACTGAACGGAATCAGATATCAGAAACTGATGTCTCTGAACAAATAACAAAGCCTGACACTCAAGTCGAAAGACTCATTGTGCCAGGCTTTTTATGTGGTGGAAAAGGGTTATTTCACCCAGTCAGACCATACTTCAGTATTCGCATCCTTCCACTCGCGAGCTGCTTCGAGAGTGTCAAGGCTTGATTCCTGGATGTAGACCATGAGAGATCCGATGGTTTCGTTTGTCCAGTAGACGTT
Source organism: Sphaerochaetaceae bacterium (assembly GCA_963677695.2). Taxonomy (GTDB): domain Bacteria; phylum Spirochaetota; class Spirochaetia; order Sphaerochaetales; family Sphaerochaetaceae; genus SABI01. The sequence goes on from CAXXUJ010000001.1 coordinate 2,436,649, forward strand.
CTTCATGAATGCAGTGACTTCGGGAAGATCGTTCGCAACACCAGCGCGTCCGAGAATGAAAATATCATTGGGAGCGTAGACGATCGGTCCGTCCTGTTCGAGGATGACGAGATCATAGAGGCCGAACATTGAGTGGGGCTGCCAGCCCATGCCGACAATGTACTCTTCATTCTTGATTGCTGCATCGATGGCAGCCATCATTGCGGGACCTGAAGAGGCCAGGAGTTCAATTCCTGCATCATCGAGACCGTAACCGGGAATAATTTCTTCTTCACACTTAATCATCATGCCTGCACCTGCATCGATACCTGTGATCTTGTAGTCAAGCTTCTTTGCGACTTCAGGCTTTGCAAGGTCGGAAACTGTGGTGACACCGTCATCAGCCATGTACTTGGGAACGATCAGACCTGTGATACCGTTGTCGTAGATCTTTGCGATCTGTTCGATATCGGTACCTTCAGTGTAAACGCCGTGAAGGGTGGGGAGCCAGCCTTCCATGAAGAAATCCTGGTCGCCGTTCGCGACAGAGGAGATCGCAGGAGCAACATCCGCAGCGGTAAGGTTTACTTTGTAGCCGTATTCGTCCTCAAGGACTGCTGCAACGAAATGGGTCCATGCAACACCTTCTTCCCAGTTTGCGTAGGTGAGGTTTACGGTCGGAGTGCTTTCCTTCTCACCGTTTGCGAAGAGAGCGAACGATGCAACGAGAGCAATCATCATGGTTAATAGAATTAACTTTTTCATGTCTTATCCTCCAATAGATAATAATTATGTGTCTTGCTGTGATTCAGTGACCGGTACGAACGCGAGTGCGTCCACCGACTGATGTTTGTCTGCACGAGGCATCCTGGGATGGGATACCGTGAATGGGACAGCGGGCGTGTCCTTCTGTGCCGTTTTTCATATCCTAACGGAAAAATAAGATTTATTAAACCCCATCAAACAGCAAAAAAATACCCGACACTTCAAATGGTATGTAATTCACATATATTTAATATTATTTTTATGGCATATATGCAGTCTTTTCTGTTGTTTTGTACATAGATAATCGGTGTTGTATCTCCTGCCGTTCTCACATGATGTTTTCCCGTGGTCCACTCCTTGTTCCTTCATGTCTGAGCTCCGAATGCATCATATGTGAGATGCCTCGTAACTGATTTTAAAAAAAGAGGTTAGGTATGAGGAGAGGGAGAGGGAACAGCAGCTGGCCGGAGAGAGAGAATAACGAGTGAGGTTCACCTCTATATCTAATCGATCTGGAGTCCTCTCTCCACTTTTCGTTTGTTCAATTCCTTCCTTACGAGCTGTGGGATATTCGAGGAGAGAAAATTATCACTGGTAATGTCGAAAATGTGGAAGAGTTTCTGTACTTCGACGGAAAGTTCACTCCACTGACCCTGAGCGAAATCCTTCCCTGCAGGCTTTTTCCACTTGGCTTCCAGGAGTTCTTCCCTGAGAGAGGCAAGAGGGTAGGTGTCCATCAGTAGGTACTGATCAAGGATATTGCGTATCCAGGAATTCACGATACTCATCAGGAACACCAGGAACTGCTTTGCTTCAAGATATTCTTCGATCCTGTGTTTCGGTCGTTTCATCAGTGAGGGAAATGGGAGGAAATCAGCTTCAAGGTCTCTCTTTGCCCGAACCATTCGGTATACACGCTCAGGAGGAAGTTTTTCACCGCTTGAGTAGACGAACATGCCGCAGGTCTTCATGGCCTCTCTTTGTGTCTGAGCATTGTGCTCAACTATGAATCCGCCGTTATCATTTCTGATTACGTGATAGTACTCTGAGTAGAAGGACTGATCGGCCAGTGAATGATCGGCTTCGAGGAGAAGTTTTCCTCTGAGAAAGGTTCTTCCCATCTCGCGCTGCTCTGAGATCTGATGTGAAGGGGAGAGGAATATGTAGAGATTGAGTGAGTAACGGTTTGGACCCCGTCCTCTCCTTGGAGCATCTATCGATATCTCCTTCCTCCATCCATAGACTCCGTAGGGTTCATGGTAATGAACCGTGTCATGGATATGTTCCGAGGCTTCAGTGATCGCATCCTTGTAGAGATCATCATCCTTTTCCAGTTTGATGAAGAATCGGTAATTGGCTCTCAGCATATCGATGATTTCAGTTTCACTCGCCTTCCGTTTCGTGAGAACAAGGAAGGGCCCCTTCCTGAACTGATTTCCTCTGAGTTCTTTCCAGGCAATATCGTTCAATTGAGGTTTCTGTGAAGATCCTTCCAGCTGCCTGTAGGCGAAGGGATTCAGTGATTTTCCGTTGAGAAATACCAGCAGCGGCATCTGTGATTCTTCCATCTGTACATCCTTATCAGCTGAATCGATAGAGACTGCAACGGAATCGGTAGAGGGGATTGTGGTTTCCTCATTCTTTTTTCTAAGTTCAGATAGCACTTTCTGGATGGAGGTGCTGTCAATCTTTTTCAGGGTGTCGGTGATGAGGTGTTCAGTCAGTTTTTCCTTGGAGGTATGCCAGCAGGTATCCTGGAAGTGCTTGGGACGATAGAGGTGCCTTTCAGGATAGGTCAGGAGGGATTCCAAGAGCGTCAGTATATGCATCCAGCTTTCAGGAAAGGTTTTCTGCAGAGCTTTTCGAATGCCGGTTGCCGATACACCTTTTTCAATCAGTGCTGTATAGCCGTAACTCTTCGTTTCAAATGGAAGGCCCAGTACTGGACGGAGTGCGATATCCATCGGTTCAAAGAGAAGTCCCGTCTCCACCTGGACCTCCTGGGGAAAAGTGAGAAACCGCTTGTTCGGTTCAAATTCTCCGTTCCTGTTTATCTTTCCTATGCACTGTTTGGTCACCTCGGGATATGTCTGACCCGGGACATAGGTGGAGTGTCCCCAGTAGAGATAGGTGACTCCGGTCTTCTTGTTCAGATGTCGTATGATCCTGTTTTTCTTTTCCATATATGTATGAAATATACATAGAATCAGGAGAGAATGTCAACATGAAATATTCTTATAAATTATTGTAATATAATATCTAAGAGTGGTTTTTGTTAGGTCTTGTTTGCAGGTACACTTAACCTGTTGTTTTTCTCATTATCGAAATATGTGTGAAAAATATATTTATATTTTTAATATGTAATGATTTATCACATAAAAATTGGCTTTATTGACTTTATGGTCTAAGTTCATTACTGTTAAGGAAACGGATATATGAAAGAGGATAGAGCTCTGACCTCACCTGGTCTTCCCGCTCATCGTGTGTGCCATATCTTTCAGTCATAAAGATATAGATCTGCACATCTATCCAACCAATAGGAGATATATATGGCTCTTGTAGAAGTGAAGGATCTGCATAAGATTTTCGGGCCGAACCCGAAAAAAGCGATTCCACTCATAAAGAAAGGATTGACGAAACAGGAGATCCTGAAAAAGACAGGATGTACCGTCGCTATCAACGGCGCGTCATTCTCGATTGAAAGAAAAGAGACCTTTGTTGTCATGGGTCTTTCCGGAAGCGGTAAATCGACCTTCATCAGATGTCTCAACCGTCTGATCGAACCGACAACAGGTGAGATTCTCATCGACGGTAAGGACATCATGAAGATGGACAAGGAAACCCTCAGGGAGGTACGCCGTTACAAGATGTCGATGGTGTTTCAGCATTTCGGTCTTCTTCCCCATCGCAATGTCGTGAACAATGTAGAGTTCGGTCTCGAAGTAGGCGGCATGACGAAGGAGGAGAGAAGAACCAAGGCTGTCGATGCTATCAAGCTTGTCGGTCTTGAAGGTTTCGAGCAGAGTATGCCGAGCGAACTCTCAGGTGGTATGCAGCAGCGTGTCGGGCTTGCCCGTGCTCTTGCGAATGATCCTGAAATCCTTCTCATGGACGAAGCGTTCAGCGCTCTTGACCCCCTGATCCGTACTCAGATGCAGGACGAGCTTCTCGACCTGCAGACCAAGATGCACAAGACGATCATCTTCATCACCCACGACCTTGATGAGGCGCTTAAGATCGGGGACAGGATCCTTATCCTGGGACCCGACGGCAGGGTACGGCAGGTCGGTACTCCCGAGGAGATCCTTGCGGAACCTGCTGACGAATATGTAAAGAAATTCGTACAGAATGTCGACAGGACCAAGGTGATCACTGCAAACCTGATCAAGAGAAGGTCTCCCACCGTGTGTATCTCAAAGGACGGACCTGAAGCCGCCATGCGGCTGATGGAGAAGTTCGGTCACTCCCATATCTTCGTGGTCGATTCCGACCGTGTCCTTCAGGGGATTCTTTCCATTGATGATGCGGTGAAACTGAAGAAGGAGAAGGTCAAGGACCTTTCAAGTGTCCTTAACACCGATATCTATACGACTCTTCCCGAGACTGCGGTTTCAGATCTGATGGCTACTGCACTTGAAACGAAGATTCCCATTGCCGTTATCGATGAGAACGGCGTGTTCCACGGGATCGTGGACCGCGCAGCGATCATCAGGGAAGTGAATGAGGGAATGGATGAAGAGACTCTGAGTCCGACTCCCCTGAGTGAGGTTCAGGATGAGCTGAATGATAAAGAGGGGAATGCATAATGGAACATATACGTGAAATTCTGAGTGTGGGATCACTCTTTGAAACCCTGATAGACTGGCTTACCGAGCACGGTGACTGGTTCTTCGATTTTATTGCTGTCCTTGTTGAGGGGCTTCTTGCAGGTGTCACCTGGATTTTCTCCTTTCCCCCTGCACTTCTCATCATAGCGATCTTCGTTGCAGTTGCATGGAAGGCTGCAGGAAAGGGTGTGGCTCTCTTCACCGTCATCGGTTTTCTCCTGATTCTCTATATGGGATACTGGCAGCAGACGATGGATACCCTTGCGCTTGTCATAGCCGCTGTGGTATTCGGACTCCTCATCGGTATTCCCATCGGCATATGGTCCTCGAAATCTGATAAGGCGTGGAATATCATTCGCCCGATTCTCGACTTCATGCAGACACTTCCCGCCTTCGTCTACCTTATACCTGCGGTCCTGCTCTTTAAGCTCGGCCCGGTACCCGGTGTCATCGCAACGTTGATCTTCTCCCTGCCTCCCGCGGTCCGTCTCACGAACCTCGGTATCAGGCAGGTACCTACAGAGATCAAGGAGGCGGCACGGGCCTTCGGTGCGACACCGAAGCAGATGCTGATCAAGGCAGAGCTCCCTGTCGCACTCCCGACGATCATGGCAGGGGTGAATCAGACGATCATGCTTGCGCTCTCAATGGTTGTCATTTCAGGTATGATCGGTGCTGGCGGACTCGGTAACGTCGTTCTCAAGGGGATCACTCAGCTGAAGATCGACAAGGGTTTCGAGGGTGGTATCTCGATTGTTATCCTTGCAATCTTCCTTGACCGTGTCACTCAGGCACTGAGTGATACATCAAAGAGACAGAAATAGAGAAGAAAACTACAGACACATAAAAAGGCGGAATCCACATCGAACGTCACGTTCTTAGGAATCCGCCTTTTCTTTACTCTTTTTCTCCCCGGATCAGGTGTGATCCGGGATTCTGTTTTTTCTGTGTCAGCCTATGATAGCGTTGAAGGTATCACTCGGTCTCATTGCTCTCTTCAATGCACCTTCTTCGGGGAAGTAGTAGCCTCCGATATCAACTGAGCTTCCCTGCGCTGCAAGGAGCTCAGCATCGATCTTCTCAGCATTCTCCGCAAGTTTCTCTGCTATTGGAGCAAAATAACTTTTCAGCTCTGAATCCTCGTTCTGAGCAGCCATCTCCTGTGCCCAGTAGAGAGCGAGGTAGAAGTGGCTTCCTCTGTTGTCGATCTCGTTCACTTTACGTGAAGGGGACTTCCTATTCTCGAGCAGCTGTCCGGTTGCTGTATCGAGAGCTTCGGAGAGGACAAGAGCTTTTGCGTTTGAGTGTACCTCACTGAGGTGCTCAAGGGAGACAGCAAGAGCAAGGAACTCACCGAGAGAGTCCCACCTGAGGTGTCCCTCTTCGAGGAACTGCTGTACATGCTTAGGAGCCGAGCCGCCGGCTCCTGTCTCGAAGAGTCCGCCACCGTTCATCAGGGGAACGACTGAGAGCATCTTGGCGCTCGTTCCGAGCTCAAGAATGGGGAAGAGGTCGGTGAGGAAGTCCCTGAGGACATTTCCTGTGACCGATATCGTATCCTTTCCCTCCTTCATTCTCTGAAGTGAGACCTTTGTGGCTTCTGAGGGTGAGAGAATTGAGATATCAAGTCCTTCGGTGTCGTGAAGGGGGAGGTACTCTTGTACCTTTTCTGCAACACGTGAGTCATGAGCACGCTCAGGATCGAGCCAGAAGATGGCGGGGTTCCCTGTTGCACGGGCACGCTTGACAGCAAGCTTCACCCAGTCACGGATAGGATCATCCTTGACCTGACACATACGGAAGATATCGCCGGGGGCGACGTTCTGTTCCATGAGAACAGTACCATCTGCATTCTTGACCTGAACGGTACCGTTCACGGGAATTTCGAATGTCTTGTCGTGTGAACCGTACTCTTCAGCTTTCTGTGCCATGAGGCCGACATTGGAGACATCTCCCATCGTCGTGGGATCGAATGCGCCGTTTTCCTTACAGAAATCTATCGTTTCCTGATAAATGCCTGCATAGCATCTGTCGGGGATGACTGCCTTCATATCCTTGAGGTTCCCGTTTGGTCCCCACATCTTTCCAGAGGACCTGATCGCAGCGGGCATGGAGGCATCGATGATCACATCACTTGAAACGTGAAGGTTGGTAATTCCCTTATCCGAGTTCACCATGGCAAGCTCGGGGCCGTCTGCATAACAGGAATCGATCGCTGCAAGGATCTCGCTCTTCTTCTCAGCATCAAGGGTGTCGATACGTTTAAGGAGGTCAGCCATACCGAGACGGGGATCTACACCGATTTCCGTGAGTGTCTTTCCGTGTGTGAGGAAGAGGGTATTGAAGAAGACAGAGAAGGCATGACCAAACATGATCGGGTCAGAAACTTTCATCATGGTAGCCTTCAGGTGGATCGAGAAGAGGACATCCTGTGCCTTCGCATCTTCGATCTGCTCAGCAAGGAAACTCCTCAGAGCAGAAGCACTCATCACTGCTGAATCAAGGATCTCTCCTTTCAGGAGTGAAAGTCCTTCTTTGAGGACCTTCTTCTCACCATTGTCAGAAACCAGCTCTACCGTCACTTCCGTCGCTTCAGGTAGGGTGACAGACTGTTCCGATCCATAGAAGTCGCCGTTATTCATGCTCGCTACATGTGTTTTTGAAGTATGTTCCCATGCTCCCATGGAGTGGGGATGCTTTTTCGCATAGTTCTTGACAGAGGCGGGAGCCCTTCTGTCTGAGTTTCCTTCACGAAGGACCGGGTTCACTGCACTTCCCTTGATCGCATCATAACGTGCTCTGATATCCTTTTCCTTCTCATCTGCAGGAGACTCGGGGTAGTCGGGTACCATGAAGCCTTTGTCCTGAAGTTCTGCAACAGCACTGAGGAGCTGGGGGACCGAGGCGCTGATATTGGGCAGCTTTATGATATTCGCTTCGGGAGAGAGAACCATCTTGCCTAAAAGCGTGAGGTCATCTGAAACTCTCTGCTCTTCACTGAGGTAATCTGGGAACTGGGAAAGGATACGTCCTGCGAGTGAGATGTCTCTCGTTTCTACATTGATTCCTGCCGGGGCAGTGAAGGCTTTGATGACGGGAAGCAATGATGCTGTGGCGAGAGCCGGAGCTTCATCTGTCTTTGTGTACACTATGGTCGGTTTCATAATTTACCTCTTGTATCTCGAATATGATTCCATCATTGCTGAAAGAATCTCATGTCTATGCACGAGTTTCTTGACCGACACTCCTTCTCATATGAGAGTTCAGCTTTCGCTCAGGGAGGCACGGTCTCGGTCTGTCTTTGTGGCTGTATAGTATCAGAAGGGGAGTGATTTGTGAAGTAAGAGGACAATGTACTGATATCTCAGAAATATAAGCCTTGCCAGAAATGCTGGAAATGACCTTGTGAGGTGTTTCGTTATGGTGATTGGAGGGGGTGAATTATGCTGAAGTGACAATCCACTCCATCCGTTTTCTCATGATAATCGTTGTAAATTCCTAACAGAAATATACCACCTCTTTACATATTTTTTCATTCGATAGTTCTTTCTTGACTTCTCTCTGGTGTGGCGTGAAAACTGTGTGGTAGCAGTATTCATAATCACTTGAAAGATGAATCACACGAGAAAAAAGGAAGGTCTCTATGAAGCAGGAAAGGAATATTCTCATTGCCCTGAAGCTTACGGTCGTGACAGCATTCGCCCTTGTCATACTGATAGGCTGTGCCGGCACGGTACAGATGGGGTACGAAGAGAGTGCAGCAGAGCTCACAGTGGCAGCAGGTACACAGTATGTAGTAACTGAAACAGAGGAACTGGGAAGCCTCACGATCGAAAGCGGTGCGGAAGTGACTGCAGCTGACGGTTCTCTTCTCTCTCTTATCGTGAACGGAGTGGAAGTCCCTCTCGCGGAAGGAACGTACACCGGGGATGTGGTTCTTGCTCTCACTGAAGATTACAGCGATACCGTGATGGGAAGCTTTTCCCAGCGTGGCGGTGAAGAATTCCGCGCGGGTATCTACATTGACGGTAATGGTCTCAATGAAGACAGATCAGTGTTTCAGGCTGTGAGCGGCGGTACAGTTGATGCCGCTTCAGCTGATGGGATCTCCATCACCTCTGAAAGCGATAACTTCAACGCTATTATCTTAGACGGAGGTGAATACACCATCAGCGATGCAGATATTTCCCTTGCAGGAAAAAGTGACGGAAGCAATACCAACGACTTCTCCGGTCTCGGTTCTCTCGTTGCAGCCTACAAGGATGCGAAGGTCACTGTAAGTGAGAGTACCCTCTATACCGAAGGGGTGGCACGCCCGGTTATGTTCACCGATGACGGCTCCGATTCCCTTATCACCGATTCAAAGATCACCTCGATGGGTGGGACATTGTATGACGGGTATGTGAACACCGCTGATCAGACAAAGATGGTCGCTCCCCCCTGGGTCCTCGGTATCACAGGAAATGCACGTACCACCAATCTGATGGGTGAGTGTTCAACTGCTACGGTGGTGAGAACAGATGCGTACGCAAACCAGTGGGGAGTCCTTTCCACCGACTCCGGTTCTGACATGGTTCTTACCGTCGTCGACTCTACTCTCACCCTCTTAGGTGAAGGACAGAACGATCCGTTCAGCGAGAACTACGGAAGCGGGTACGGCACCTACATCATCGGCGATGCACAGGAATACTTCTACGGTGTCACCTTCAATGTCGGTACCTATGCCTCTATCCTTACCGGCGGGTACGGCCGCTATGCCTCCTCTGATTTCGATGCACCAATCGACATCTATCCCCTGAAGCATATTCCCAACGGAACGACACAGGTTGACTTCATGGGGAACGAGTTCGAAGGCTACGATGTTGTTTCGGAAGATGCGCCGGTCTTCACAGGAATCACAGGGGAAGGAAAGATCACCACGATCAATTCCGATGCCTTCGGGTTCATGGCTCACAACAATGGAACACTTGAGATCACCGACGGTACGGTGATGAACACCGATAACGCAGCTTTCCTGTTGAAATCGGGTGATGTGAATATCATTGTGAGCGATTCAGCTGTGATCAATGCTGAGGACGGTGTACTCCTGCAGATGATCGACAACGACGATTCGATCGTCGGAGCCGACTTCTCTCAGGGTGCACCCAACTTCAATACCGATTTCTATGAGGCCGAAGGCTTCCCTGGAATCGATTATGAGGTGGCTTCTCCTGCACCGGCAGGAGGAGAAGGCCCGGGCGGTCCCCCGATGATGATGGGCGGAGCCAATACCGTCACCTTCACTGCAACCGATGTGACCTTGCATGGAGATCTGTACAACGGTACCGGTTACTACGGAGGTCAGTCTTCCGACCTTCTTAAGATCAATCTGGGATCGGGCTGTACCCTCACCGGCGATATCGCAGCAACAACGATTCAGCATGTGGATGAAAACGGAGTACAGAACACCCACTTCACCATAGACGAGTACTACTACCTCGGCCATGTGGCCAACAGGGAGTTCTACAACGGAGAAAACGATGTGGAAGTGACTCTCACCGACGGTGCGGTATGGTATGTGGCTGATTCCTCACTCATCACGAAGCTTGTGATCGATGATTCTTCGAATGTGGCAGCTTCAAACGGGAAAACCCTTAGGATGTACGTGGACGGCCGTCTGACGCCCATAGCAGCCGGAACCTACCAGGGAAGCATTTCCTTGCAGGCTAAATAATATTACAAGCACCCAGCCCTCGGCTGGGTGTCACTATCAGGAGAGGAAAATGAGCGACTATCCCCATATATTCAGTCCATTGACGATTAAGAAGACAACCTTCAAGAACAGAATTCTTGCCTCTCCTGTGACGACAAACAGGATAGCTTTGAACGGTGTTCCTACCCAGGAGGGGATCGACACCTATGAAACGCGTGCGAGGGGAGGCTTCGCCCAGGTGACGCTCACTGAAACCTTTGTCGACTTCGAATTCGCGGCTCGTCACGGGCACGGACTCGACCTTGTCTCTGAACATATGAGCACTCATCATATGGAATCCCTCGCTGTTCTCACCGAAGGTATCAAAGCTCACGGGGCATTAGCCTCTATTCAGCTGAACCATGTAGGGAACGTGAACCATCCTGACGCTCTGGGAGGAAAGAACCCTATCGGACCGTCAGCTATGCTCCGCCCTGACGGTGTTCAGGTGGATGAGATGAGTGAAGAAATGATTGAAGAGGCCGCCGACCATTTTGCCAATGCCTGCGGAGCAGCAAAGGCCTTCGGTTTCGATATGGTGATGCTCCACGGAGGTCACGGCTGGCTTCTCAGCCAGTTCACTTCACCTCTTTCGAACAAGAGAACCGATAAGTGGGGAGGGAGCCTTGAGAATCGCTCCCGCTTTGCCCTCCTTGTCCTTGATAAAGTACGAAAGGAAGTAGGTGAGGACTTTCTCATCGAGTATAGAGTCTCAGGTGATGAGAGAGTTCCCAGGGGAATGACTCTTGCTGAGACTATCGAATTCTGTAAGATCATTGAAGATAAAGTAGACCTGATCCATGTGACCAGCGGGATCTACCACTCCCACGTGGAGACCAAGGCCTTCTCTTCAATATTTGACAGCCACGGGTGCAATATCGACCTTGCTGCCGCCATCAAGAAAGCAGTCAAAGTTCCTGTCGTCGCCGTCGGCGGATTCAATGATCCAGCCCACGTGGAACAGGTGCTTGCAGATGGCCTGTGCGACTTCGTCGCAATGGGAAGACAGCAGTTTGCCGACCCCGACTGGGTCTATAAGGCAATGACAGGAAAAAGTGATGAGATCGCCCCCTGCCTCAGGTGCAGCTGTTTCAATCCTCTCCCTCCTGACCCCAACGCGAGGGTTACAGCGAAGCCGTGGGAGTGCACGGTCAATCCCACTTCAGGGCGCGAACTGAGAATGCGGTCGCTTCCAAAGCCTATAGAGTCAAAGGATGTGCTTGTTGTCGGCGGTGGGGCTTCCGGTATGTATGCAGCTATCACAGCAGCCCAGAGAGGTCACAAGGTGACCATCCTCGAAGCCTCTGACCGCCTCGGCGGTATTCTGAAGTTCACCGATGTAGATTACCACAAGAACGACCTCAGGAGGTACAGGGACTCCCTGATCACCCGCCTGAACAGACTGAACGTCACAGTCAGGCTCAATACCGAGGTAACTCCTCATATGATAGAGCAGCACGGAGCAGATGCTGTCATCTGCGCCATCGGCGCTGATACCATAGTTCCCCCGATCAAGGGCATACAGAAAGCGATGCCTATCCTGGAGGTCTATGACGATCTTGATGCTCTTGGGCAACGGATCGTTGTTGTCGGTGGAGGACTGGTGGGAAGCGAGACAGGACTCTATCTCGCAGAGATCGGGAAAACCGTACATATCATTGAAATGACCGATGATGTTGCAAGAGAGGGGAATGACAGTCACCGCAGAGCGTTGATACCACGAATGAAAAAGACCCTCACCTGGGATGTGAATACCATCTGCAGTGAGATACATGATAATGGCATCACTGTCACTGACGCAGAAGGGAATTCACGCTTCATTGAGGCTGATACCATTGTATATGCAACAGGACTCAGAGCGAAAACATCCGTTGTCGATTCTCTGAGGAAATCAGCTGACTGGTTCATCCCCGTAGGGGACTGCGTGAGATCGCGAACGGTGAAGGAAGCGGTGTTTGAAGGGTTCATGGCTGCAATGGATATCAGATAATAGACGAAACAGTCTCCAATTCCTTTTTCACAGTGTATCACTTGTATCCATGTTTGAAGCTGAACAGAAGATGACTCTATTCCAAGGGAGCTATACCCATCCCAGAAACTACAGAAAAGTCCGGTCTGCTTCATATGAACAGACCGGGCGGGAATTCACTTTTTCAGAATGATTACTTGAGACTATTTTTATACCAGACAATACCGCCATAATTATGCTCAGGGAAAGCCACATCAAGGTCCCCGTCGGTATCAATATCGGTCACTACAAAGTCTTTGTAGTACCAGGAGTCTGTATTCGAATGTATTTTCTTAGGAAGCAGATTTGGATTGCCGTTGTTGGAACTATTCATAATCCTGTAAATATAGGTGCCAGCTGAGTACACGATATCTGTCTTGCCATCCTGATCAAGGTCACCTACCTTTATTTTTAGAAAACTAGAATACTCAGGAGTTGAGATGAGGTCATAATCGGAGAAGGAGACCGTATCATAACTGCCGTTGTTTGTGTAAAAATAGATATAGTGATTTTCAAGGAAGGCAATATCAAGATATCCATCCATATTTATATCCAAAAGTCTGAAATGTGCCCCCAAAATACCGATCTTCTGAATTACTTCATAGGGACCAAATGTCCTATCTCCGTTATTTCTCAGCAGACATAAATCCACCTTTTCTATTGTCTCCCCAATTGTAAGCAGACGTGAAACCAGTATATCCATATCACCATCGTTATCGATATCTGTCATATCAAAACCATGGTAGAAAGAATAGCTATCTGCCCAAAGTATGTGTCGTGAAAAATCCAATGAGTCTGTAGAACTCGTATTTTCATACCAGACCAGATCATAATTATTATCTGCCGAATTTTTTTCATTGCCGATAATATCAGGATCTCCGTCCCCGTCAAGATCTTTTATCTCCATATCGGCTAAGTGATGACCTGTCGGCATATCCGGAATTGACACAAAGCCACTGAATCCAGCATCAGTCTGATCTGTAATCAGATCCTTTGTTATGATCTCTCCAAGCCCATCTCCATCAAAATCAGCGGTATCTACCGGATACCAGGTGGTTAGGGAGGCGTACACTCCCAAATTTGTCTGAGTGAAAACTCCATCCCCTCCATTACTGTAATAATGACCGAGAATTGTCTGTTCACCAGGAATAATATCTATATCCCCATCCCCGTCGAGATCACCTTCAGCTAATACATAATACTCGCTTCCAATTCCTATCGCATCCTGTTTGGTAAAAGCAATTGGCAGAACGTATTCAACGGACCCAATGTCTGAATTCTTGTATCCGGTTTTTACGGCCACAGCTTTCAAGGTCATGGAAGCATTCACTGTTATTGCAGAAGTATATGCAGTAGACGAAGTCGTCGGTGTTGTTCCATCAGTTGTGTAATAGATAGTCGCACCCGCTGTAGCACAGCTGATTTCAACACTCAGGTCTGAGGTGTAGGTGCCGGCAACAGGGGAGAAGGTCGGTGTGGATGCTTTAGCATAGGTAATGGTGTAGGTCACACTGGTAACGGGGGAATCCTTGTAGCCATCAGCTATTGCGATTGCCTTGATAGTCATGGATGTGCCGTCACCTGCGACATCGATCGCGGTGGAATAGGCACTTGATGATGTAGTGGGATCGGAACCATCGGTTGTGTAATAGATAGTCGCACCCGCTGTTTCACAGCTGATTGTAACACTCTGATCTGAGGTGTAAGTGTCTGCAGCAGGGGAGAAGGTCGGTGTGGCTGTTGTTGCATAATCAATGATATATGCTGTACTCACAACTGATGAGTTTTTATAACCCTCTGCGACTGCGAGTGACTTGATTGTCATGGTCGTACCATCACCTACGACTGAAATCGCAGAAGAATAGACACTGGACGATGCTGTCGGAGTTGAACCGTCGGTGGTGTAATATATTGTCGATCCCTCTGTAGCACAGCTGATTTCAACACTCTGGTCTGATGTGTAGGTGCCAGCAACTAGGGAGAATGTTGGAGTCGCTATTGTGTTCTGCACCCATTTTGCATAGAGGGTGACATCAGCATCGGCACTGTACTCTGCAGCTTCACCGTAGTTGTCGCCTTCTCCGTCTGACTGTGTATTCCAACCAGAGAAGGTGTGACCTGTTTTCACGAGCTCTCCGCTATTGGTTGCCAGCGTGATCGGAAGCAGGGGAGACTTCGTCTGGGAAGCCGGGGGGTCTCCTCCGGTCGCTCCATTTGCATCATAGGTGATGGTGTAGGTGATCTGTTCAGAAGCAGTATCGCACCCTGTCAGTGCAAATATGGCTGCAATAGCTGTCAGGACGATAAGAATCATCAGGAAACCAGTGCGACTCATTTTTTCAAACATCTCAAACTCCTCAGGGACACATGTCAGTTACATGTTCGAATGGTTGAAATTGACACATCGGCAGAGAGGTTATACCTAAGAAAATGAAAGGATATCACGGTAATATAGATATATTCTCTACGATGCTTCACTTCAATTACACGTTGCTTCTATGATGCGGGGTGAAGAGAGAGAATGATAGTACCCGTCCGGGTGGTTTTTGTTTGAACTTCTTTGTGAATAAATCACCCGGTTGGGTGATTTTCAGTATAATATGCATTAATATATGGATGAACAACAGGAGAGAGGGATGAAAAGGAAGATCGAACGTTACACGAGAGATGAACTTCAGTATGCAACATTCGCCTACGCATTCATTGCCGTATTTCTTCTTGTCTTCATCAGAAACGACTTCCTCCTCATAGATTCCCGTTCAGTTCTGATCATGATCCTCACAGCTCGAGGGATTGTGACCCTCACACTGCTAGCGGTGATCATCTCAACTGTCGTTCAGTCTGCCCGGGACTGGTATGAACCGCTTCACAAGGTCGCCTTTGTAACCGTAGCACTCCTGGATCCCCTCGTACTGCTTACCCGGCCCGAATTCACCTATTACAACGTGCTCCCATCCTTTCTCATTATAGCACTTACGTACTTCGTTCTTCCTGCAAGACTGAGCCTTAAAATAGCGGCAACCACCTTCGTCTCCTTCAGCGGGGTATTTCTTTCTATCCGCTCGTCTTCCCTTGAGCCTGCAGGCGCTTTGACGATTCCCTTATCGTATGCAGGATTGATCCTCATCGGTATAGTGCATGAATACCGGTACGGAAGAGCGAAGAGGGTGGAAAGAGCATATCATCAGAGGATGGCTGATGATATCAAGTTCAAGCAGGCTCTTTCAGATTCCTTCTGGAACGGCATTTTTCTTGTCCGAGACGGTCTTATCGTCGATATCAACCAGCCGATGGAGGAACTTCTCGGTCTGGAGAGATCCTCAATTCTCGGGAAAGATGCATCAATTTTCTATAGTATTGATGGTTCCGAGAGTATCTCTTCACCAGGTGAGGGGGAATATAATGGAAAACTCCTTACCGGTGATACTCAGGAAGTGCCTGTCCTGTTGAAATTCAGGGATATAGAAATTGAAGGAACCCTCTGCCATGCAGTACTGGCTGAGGATCTGACGGAAAAGATTCTAGGAAGTCTAGATGAGGGTGATCAGCTTGCTCAAATATCAGTAAAGACGGAACGGCTGCCCCTATCCAGAAGACAGAAACAGATAGTCAGGGAGCTGATGCGCGGGCTGACGCGTCGACAGATTGCTGAGGAATTGTTTATTACCGATGATACCGTGAAAAGCCATATTAGCCAGATTTACAGGAAACTCGACGTGAACTCAAGGGTTGCACTTGCCAAGCATGTCCTTGAAAGCTGAGAGATTCTTTAAAGTGATTCTCCACTTGACTGCATGGCACCTTTGAATATACATAAACTTCTTACATGGATTTTGTGAGAAGTATGATTATGTTGGTGATTTTGTCACATTAACTCCTTAAATGACAGGTATCTAAAAAATCATCTTGACTCAGTACAGAATGTCATATACATTATGTTTACTTTATTATTAATAATACTTACTGACAAGCTTTTCACCAATGCCGAGGATGTGCACCCTACAAAACAACGCAGTAAGATACATCCTTCGCAGGCAGTCCTACTTCCCCCGGTCCAGAGTATAGACTTTTTACATCTATTCAGTTTCGTTTTTTTTCAGAACTGAATAGGGGAGATACATGCTATGGCAGTAGATAACCAGACTGAACGGATGCGACGATTCGCACAGACGTTCTCTGAACTCGATAGATCCCAGATCCTCCAGTTCGCCTCCATCCTGTTCAATATTTCAGAGAAGATAGGTTTCGATGAGAACGTGAACAACATTCTCAAGACCGCAGGCGCTTACCTGAACGTCAGCAGAACCTATATATTCGAAGATGATATCAACCGCAACTACACGAACAACACCTATGAATGGTGCAATGAAGGGATAGAACCGCAGATAGATGAGCTTCAGATGATTCCCTATGAGATCATCGCCTTCTGGCCCGAAACCCTTAAAACAGAGCATATGATCTGTGCCGATGATATCCACACCCTCCCTGACGAAGTCGTTGAGATACTGGAACCGCAGGGAATCCTTTCCATAGCCGTCTACCCGATTATAGTCGATGATCAGAAAATTATCGGGTTCATCGGTTTCGATGAGTGTGTACAGAGACGAAGGTGGAGTGAACATGAAATCACCTACCTGGAAATCATTTCAAAGATCCTCTCCATACTCTTCGATCAGAAGAGGCAGAGAACCCGCCTGAAGCAGCTGTTCGATGATCACCCTTATGCACAGATCTTCTGCCGGGAAGAGGACCTCGGCATTATCGATGCCAACGATGCGTTCCTGGACCTGTGTGGATACACGAAGCCCGAGATTCTAGGAATCTCAGGCTGGGACTTCGGTCTCTTTGACTTTGCTACCGACAAGCAGGAATTGATAGAGTACCTGAAGGTGCATGACTGGTTCAGGATATTCGAGAGCAAGGTCTACTCCAAGGACGGGACTTCTTTCACCGGGCTCTTTGCCGGTCAGATGATCAAGCTTTCGGGGGTGCGTACCTGGCTCATTGTCATTACCGATATCTCAAAGAGAAAAGAGCTCATTGCCGATATCGAAGATAAGAAGAACAGGCTTGAACAGATCATTGATGCGACCGGTATCGGAACCTGGGAGTGGGAAATCAAGACGGGAAAGGTTGCAGTGAATGAGGAGTGGGCTCATATGCTCGGCTATACCCTTGAAGATCTTGAGCCGGTCACGATAGATACCTGGACCGAGCTTCTCTATCCTGAGGATAGAGAGAAGAGTGAATCGGCTTTGAATGAGCATTTCAAGAGGATAACCTCCCGCTACGAATGCGAAGTGAGGATGAAACACAGGGACGGTTCCCTGATCTGGATCAATGACAAGGGAAGGGTCTCTGAGTGGGATGAAGAAGGGAATCCTGTGAGAATGTTCGGAACTCATTTCGATATCACAAGCAGGAAAAGGGAGGAGGTTGACCTCGAAAATTCTTTCAACACTCTCCTTGAGGGTGCTCAGAGCAAGTCTGATTTTCTCAGTCAGGTCACCCATGAATTCCGCACTCCGCTCAATATCATACACTCCCTCAACACCCTTATGCTCAAAACTGATCTGAGCGAACAGCAGCAGACCTACCTGAAGAAAATGGAAAAGTCGGCACATGAGCTCTACCGCTCCATCTCCAACCTCCTCGACCATACGAAGATCGAAGCAGGTAAATTCTCTGCCTCTCTCTCTGATTTCTCCTTTCCCTCTCTTCTTTCCGACCTTGCAGGGGACTTTGCCTTCACCAGTGAAGAAACGGGGATTGCACTCAAGGTCACTTTAGCATCCGAAGTGCCCGAGTGGATCTATTCTGACGGAAATATCATGAAGAGAATACTTCAGAACCTGTTCAGCTTTGCTTTCAGCCATGCAGGGAGGGATTCCATCTATTTCCTCGCTGAGCGGGTGAACGGTTCAGTATCAGATACTCTGGACCTCAGAATGAAGATTTTCATCAGGGGGGATAACAGAAATTCCAGAATTCCTGACTCTACCGGTGCAGAAGGCTCATTCACTGCGGAAAATGGTCTATACATGCTGACGACTCAGGAACTGGTAGGCGTGCTTGCAGGGAAGATCAGTATGGAGAAGATCGGGCTCGACACGACGATTATCACTGTTGACCTTCCCCTGAAGCCTGGAAGGAAGACCTCCTCTTCAAACGAGACCCGTCCTGATAAGAAAAACGCAGCAACCTCAGATACTGCAGAGACCTCTGAATCCCTTGCTCCTAATCAGCTGCTGCAGCTCGAGATAGCTCTCGAAGGGTTCAGCGAAATCATAGAGCTGAACGAACCGGCAGAGCTAGCGAAATACTTTGAGAATAAGGTGAAGAAATCAGACCTCACCCTCTTCGCAGGAGAGAACATTCTTTCAGAGCTGTCAGGCAGTATCAGGCGGTACCGGTTTGCGGAACTTCAGAACGCAGTTACGGCCTTGATCGACCGGATCCGGGAGGCATTGAGATGATGCAACCCGGTATGAAGAACAAGACCATTCTCATCGTCGATGATGTGATAGACAATATTGATATTCTCATCGGCATTCTCGGTAATGATTACCGTATACGTGTGGCGACCACCGGCAGAGAAGCGCTCGATCAGATACGACGAGAGAATCCTGACCTCATCCTCCTTGATTTCATGCTTCCGGACATGTCCGGTTACGATGTGTGCAGAGCTGTAAAAGCGGAGGAAGAGAGCAGAGGAATTCCGGTGCTCCTTACCTCTTCTTATGCAAACATACAGAATGAGGAAGCAGGACTGCGGGTCGGTATCATAGACTTCATCTATGAGCCGTTCATTCCCGAACTTGTACAGATCCGTGTCCAGAACCACCTGAACCTCTATGCGAAGCATAAGGAACTCGAGGATGAGGTTGAAAGAAGAACAAGGAAAATACAGCAGGTACAGGATGCGATGATCGCCTCCTTCGCCTTCATGACCGAAGCGAGAGACCAGGAGACCGGGGACCATATCTTCCGCACCCAGCACTACTATGAACTTCTCGCTGAAGAGATTTATGCGCACAGACCAGATCTGTTTCCCTTTGAAGCGATCAAACCTATGGCGCTCTCAAGTACCCTCCATGATATAGGGAAGATAGGGATATCAGATAACATCCTTCTCAAGAGAGGTCCTCTCACCTTTGAAGAATTCGAGATCATGAAAGAACACACAACGATCGGCGGTGAGATACTCAGGAAGACCAGCGAGTACCTTGCCAATCAGACCAATGACTTTCTCCATTACGGTGTTGAGATATCCTCCTGCCACCACGAAAAATGGGATGGGAGCGGTTATCCCATGGGATTGAAAGGGGAGGAGATTCCCATATCGGCACGTATTATGGCCATCATTGATGTCTATGATGCGCTCCGTTCCGAGCGCCCCTATAAACCCTCTTTTTCTCATGAGAAGTCGATATCGATCATATTTGAGGGAGATGGACGGGTGGAACCGGTTCATTTTGACCCTCTTGTGCTCCAATGCTTTGAAAACCTGTCGCCCCTTCTTGAAAAGATTTCCTCTGCCGAGAACCCGAGCCAGTATATCAAGGAGAACGCACTATCCTGTCAACTCAGCGGTTGATCTTGCTGCAATTCAGCTGATCATATCAGATTCCTATTGAGCAGGATAGATTCCCGATTCAGATTTCTTTGCCCTGTACATCGCATCATCTGCAAAGCTGATCAGTTCATCCATCGTATGTCCGTCAGCAGGGTAACAGGCTATCCCGATACTTACTCCCACTGAAATACTGATGCCGTTAAAATCCATCTCCCTGGTGATCTCACTATGGATTCTGTTGGCGATTTCTTCCAGGTCTGCCGAGTTTTTGCTTACATTCAGTACTATAAGGAATTCATCCCCCCCGAGCCGGATCCCTACATCTTTCTCCCTGATTACTGAACGTATCCGCTTCCCCGTTTCGGCGAGACAGAAGTCTCCTGCTTCATGGCCATAGGTATCGTTGAGAGGTTTGAATTTGTTCAGGTCAAGGAAGAGGAGAGAGAAATCGCTGTCATGTTTTTTCTTCTTTTTCAGAAGGATTTCCAGCTGATCCATTCCGTGTTCTCTTGTATCGAGACCGGTCAGCTGATCATACCTTGCCAGCACTCTGATGTTGTGGATATCAACCCGGCGAACTTCTCTGTAATAGGAAAGGAGGATGGCCACTCCGATAAGAATCAGAGAGGAAAGAAGCACAAGGAGTCTGCCCATCAGCGTGGCGGGCATGAGAGGACGTTCAAAATAGGATAGGGGCATTTCAGAGAGAATGATCCAGTTGTACTCCCTGGAAGAATGTATATTTGCATCGATCTCTTTCCCGTCTGAGCCTGTTACCCAGCCATTTCCGAGAGGATGGATATGACTGAACACGTAGAGTTTGTCGTTCAGGTGGACATTCCCGGTTTCATTGGTGAGGATTTTCTGCCACAGCGGTCCCATATCTTTCTGTGCTGTATCCTCCTGATGGTCCGGGAACATGAAACCGAATTCGGTGTCGGGATTTCTATCGTTAACGATATAGTAGCCGCCAGCATTCAGCATCATCACTGTACCTGCCGTCACATTCTCGGGAAACATCTCTCTGAACAGGTTGAGTGTGTTCTCGGCAAGGTAGTTCAGTACGACAATCCCATGCAATTCTCCCTCGGTACCAATGACGGGGGTGGCGAACCGTATCATCGGTTTGTAGGGTACTTCAATCTCTCCGTGTTCTATATTCAGATCAAGAACAGAGACATACACCTGACCCTTAGCAAGATTGATGCTGTCGGTGAAATAGTACCTGTCCCCCTTGTTCTGCAGATCCTCTGCAGAAACAATCTCACAGTCCCCGTAATTGTAGTTTACCCTGATCTGTTCCATGCCGGAAGCATCAATAAAGCGTATCTGGTCGTAGTGTTCTGAAATTTCAGCCATTGTGTAGAACATATGCTCAGCATTCAATCGGCTCTCTTCTCTGGATCGACGTGTCTGATTTGATGCAACGAATTCACTAAGGATCAGGAGGTCGTTGGCGATGTGGGATAGGTTGTCCTGAATGGAGAGGGCGGCTCCGGAAATGGAAGTCTGCTTCTCTATGATGAAGTCTCTCTCCTTTCCTACCGATTCCACATTCCTGGAAACCGATACGATAATGAAGATTGGTAGAGAGAGCAGGGTGAGAATAATACATGTTCCAATGATTATCTTCACATTATTCAGTCTGATCATCTTTCTGTTACTCACGTTGTGACTCATATATCCAGTATAGGTCGTTCCTCATGATTTGCACAGGTTTGTTATGTAAAGGAGGAATTAGAATGTGAACAAAAAAAGAAACGGGAAGTGATTTCATCCGCATGATACAAAAATCGGGTCGTCAGTACTATGCGTTTCATGTAATCTCAGGTGACTTTCATCTGAAGATTCCAGACGTGCAGAGTAAAGAACGTAATAGATTAAGAGAGTTGTTTTTATATGCTTTCAATAGATACCTCAAACACATACCGTGCAGAAGCCTATCCTTCGGGATGAATCGTTATCATTTTTGAGAATACCGCTTCTTCAGATGACTTTGCCACGATAATTTCCCTCGTTCCCACCGCCCGGACCCATTTGTCCCTTGTTCCGTCCTCCCGGGTGATCAGGTCAATGTGTGGATCCCAATATGAGAGCATTCGTTCTCCAATCCGAATGCGCACGTTCTTTGATTCACCTGGTTTTAATTCACCTGTTCTAGCGAATCCGACAAGCTGTTCCTCAGCACACTGGATATGGTTGGGCACATCTATCTTTCCCAGATAGACCTGCACAATCTCATCACCTTTCATATTACCGGTATTGGTAACCGAGAGTGAGACTTCGAAACCTGTTCCCGATGCGATAACAGTAATCTCGTCATATGCAAACGTTGTATAGCTCAACCCGAAACCGAAGGGGTAGGCCGGTGTGGTCCCTGTACGTTTGTTCCAGCGGTATCCGAAATCGAGACCTTCTGTGTAAGAAATGGAGAACTCTGTTCCCATATCCTGAGGATCACCCCATCGCTCGAGCATTGTCGCCATGTCAGAGTGCGTACAGACATCTTTCGATGTTTCAGGAAGGGTGACACACAACTTGCCTGAAAAATTTTCCTTGCCTGTAAGCAGTTTCACCAGGGCGGAATTCTGAGCCTGTCCGCCGTAAAATAAGGAGATGAGAGCATCAGTCTTCTCGTGCCATCCTCCTTCCAGTGCAAATGCTGAACGGCTGTTCATCACAACGATGAACCGGTTCCCTGCTTCAATGGCAGCCTTCTGTACTGTGAGAAGGTCCTCCAGATTGTTGACAGTCAGATTCTTCTTCTCCAGGTCGATGCCATGGTGGCCCAGGATTCCCGTGCGGGCAAAATAGATAACCACAGGATTGTTCTGTGCTGCAGCAATCGCTCTTTCTTTATCTTTCAGTTTCATTGACGGGGTATTCCATGCAAGCCACAGCTGTACATCCTTTTCCGGATATACAGCATCGGCCGTTATCAAGAGGCGGTAAGCTTTCCCCTTGCTAAACGAAACTGTTCTTATGACGGGAGATAGCCCGTCTTTATCCGGCATATCGAATTCCCATTGAACTCCGTGACCGAAATCGTTTCCTCCGCATACTGATATAAGCTTTACATCTCCATCGAATAATTCAAGAGTAGTATTACCTCCCATATTTCGAAAGATAATATCAGTATCACCGGTTTCGGCAGCTTTCAGATACCCTTTCCAGGTGAAGGTGCAGCCGCTGGAAATGGCATTTCCATCAATTCCGTTGCAGAAACCGTGAGACTTACAGAGAAATTCCACCTTGCTGTCCACACTGAAAACCGTTCCAGTGACACGCCCCGGGACATCCACCTGCCTCGCCTCAGCATAGGGGTCCTTCATTCCGGGCAGAGGCGGCCGGGGAGCGCCGGGAACAGAATAATCGATAACGTAACTGTCCTCATGCAGGATTCCCCAGCTTCTTTCTAATCCGCTTATCAGGCATTGCTCATCAGAGAAGAAATATTCTTCAGGTATGGTATGACCCAGTACATCCTTATAGGGTTCAACTGTCAGTTTTGCATCGGGAATGTGTTCCAGAATGCTCTCTTGTGGGGTAAGAACATATTCCCATACTCCCTGTGAACGTTCAAAGCCTGTACCGCAGACTGGATATTTCGCGCCAAGGCCGATAAGGGCAACACCTTTTTCAAAGTCTGAAGCAGCAAGTGGCAGGAGCGATCCTTCATTTTTAAGAAGGACACTTCCTTTCAGGCATATCTCCTCTGCAATGGTGTTATCTTCCTTGTATAATCCTGAAATGCGGTCCTTGTAATAGCTGTCAACGGGCATAATGGGCTCTGTCCTGTGAGGATCTTCTTTTGCCTGATGTGTGTCCGGGTCAATTGCGACCAATCCAAGATACCCGGCAGCACCATATCCCCACAACAGGTGACCTATAGCTCTGTCAATATCTTCCATCGTGAGCAATCCCTTACGGAGGTAGGCGCGAAGTCCCGGTTCAGCATTAAACGGTGCAATCCCCATTTCATTGTCAGTTCCCAAGTGAACAGAGACCTCTTTGTTGCCTCCGGCATCAGTCGTTATGTTTCCGGGCCAGTTCCACATGTCACGTGGAACTTCAATATTCAAATATGGGCTTGATGCAGCATTATAACCATTCACACGGTTATACGAGGTCATGATCGATGCCAGTCTCCCGTGTATGACTGCCTGTTCAAAGGGATACAGGTAAGCTGTATGGAGGGTCTGTTCGTCGACAGTGATGCTCAACGCTCCATCACCCCCGGAGCTGTATGCGCCTAGATGTTTTGCCATGGCGCCGACACCGTTTTCCTGAATACCCTTAGTCAGTTCTACCGCCAGTTCCCCTGTCAGGTAATAGTCTTCTCCCATGGTATCACGGGTCCTCATCCAATATGGTGAACGAGTCAGGTCAAACTGTGCTCCAAGCTGCCAGTTCGCTCCCACACTCTTTAATTCTCTTCCCAGAACAGTTCCGTACTTCCTTGCCAGTAAGGGACTGAACGTACATCCCAGAACCAGTTCAACCGGCAGATTCGTCGTTTCATAGACAGCGTTCACCCCTGAAGGACCATCATTTTGAATCATGGCAGGAACCCCCAGCCGGGGGATGCCGCCAACAAATGAAGAGCATCCTGTTTCCTTTGGGGCTATAGGCAAAGAATGTAGTAATTCATCCTTCTCCGAAAAGGTCATGGCTGAAATTACCCCACGGGAAATGTGCGCAATTTCGGCATCGGCCATAGGGGAAAGAAGCTCTCTGGGATAGGTATCAGGATACGTTGTTTGTCCGTTTTCTGTTATGACAGGTTCAGGAGGATCAGTTACTACCAGGCCATTGAATTCCCTGTCAGTATTTCTTTGAATTGTGGCTTGAGCTGTGAAGGCATTTATCCCCACACGAGCTTTGGTATCCGTATGTTTATCTTTCATGTGTGAGCCTCCTTTTCAAAACCCTCAAGAACAAGTGTAGCCCCTGAGTAATAGATGTGAAATGTTGGAATTTATCAGAACAAACGTCTGTTTTTACATTCTAAGATATACCTGATAGATATGGTATTATCCGCGGTTGAATGTGAGTCATGTGACGAGAATGTATCCGTTGGTGATATGTTTTGAGCAAAAAAAATCCTGTAAGAAAAATTCTTACAGGATAAGTACTTAATATCGGGCTGGGCGGATTTGAACCGCCGACCCCATGTCCCCCAGACATGTACGCTAAACCCCTGCGCTACAGCCCGTACTCGAAGGACAATAGCACAGGTGTGCGTTTCATGTCAATAAACCGGTGATTTTTGTGTTGTGTTGTTTGTAATATGTCATAAGATCTCTAAATTCTGGTGAATAGCAAGTAAAATACAAATATTCTGCCTGATAATTGCGAAAAATGAATATATTTTATACAAAACAGTTGACACAAGTGGTTGGTATGCATACTATAATGTCATCAAATGGTTGAATTGATATGAGCATAGGCTTAAAGATAATGGGAAGAAGCAGAAAAACTTCTTCAAAGAGGTATTCGATGAAAACGTACAGAGTATACATAAAACCTATTTGCAACAGGTGCGGACAGATGGTATGATGAGGGACATGAACATGAACAAGTTGCGTTTTGTAATAATTGCTACCCTTCTCGTGATTTTTCTGGCGCCGTTATCGGCTTTTCAGTTCTCTCCGCTCGAGCAGGAATTCGCTCCTACCGGATCAGACAGCACGAAGACCTATACGATCGTGAATGATTCTGCCGATACCATTGCAGTTGAAGTTACAGCATTGACGAGAGATCTCTCCTCAAACGGTACCGAGACGAATGCCAATGCATCTGCCTATTTCTCAATCGTTCCGAGCAAGGTCCTGTTGAAACCCCAGTCCTCGCAGATTGTACGTGTTCAGTACCGGGGACCGAGAACTGTTCCCACCGAACTTGCATTCAGAATCAAGGCTGAGCAGATTCCCTACAGCAAGGGTCGTGCTTCCGAAGATACCAGCATGTTCAACTTCCTCTATGTGTATACAACGAGTGCTTATATAGCTCCTTCACGGACAATAGAAAAGGTTGAAGTGGTTTCCGTCACTCCTGCAAAGACTGTAGAAGGTCGCCAGGTTCTTTCCCTTGAGGTGGAGAATACCGGGGCGGTTCACCAGATCCTCAATGATTTGAAAATTGAGGTGATTGAGAATGCAACCAGAAAGAGTGTTATCTACCAGGGAAATGCACTCGGTTTCGCCAATGGACTGAATCTCCTTGCAGATAAGAAGGTTCGTGTGAATCTCGCATGGCCGAGCACATTTGAATTTCCCTCATCAAGTGCTGGGGCATCTTCGTTGTTTACTACAAAAATCAGTTACGGCGACCAATAATTTTCATGAGGTAAAGGACTCTGATGGGAACGCGAAAAATCAGGGCTCTTGCAGCCCTGCTTATACTTATATTCTATTCGCTGACCTTATTGACTCTCCTGTCTGAAAGGGGAGATGGTATTGAAGAAGAACCTTCAGTCATAGATGTCGTTGAAGCAGCACCTGCTGCTGCAGGTGTCGAAGAGACTTCTCCCCCTATTGTTGACTCTGAGGGGATGATTCCTCCTATCGAGCTTTCCGGGCAGCCATCAACACCTCCTCCTGAACATATATCAGTGGAAACAGAAGTCATTGTTGATCAGCCTCTACTCATTGAAGAACCCGTAGTCATGGAAGAGATGCCGTCAGCAGATATCATCATTCAATCACCGGTATCTGAAGAGCTTATACTTGAGGAGCCTGTATCAGAGGAGCTTCTCTTATTTGATGAGCCTGTCACCACTGATCAGATTGTAGCTGAAGAATCTTTTTTCTCAGATGAACTCATAACGGATGATAAGGCTGAGCTGATAATCGATGATGCTCCGGCCACCCTGATTCTTGATGAACCTGCCCCTGAAGCGGATCCTTTCTTCAGTGATACCGAGGATGACGCTTTCTGGGATGATTTTTTCGTGGCGGGTGAAGAGGATGCTGCCCTCTTTGACGAAGGGTCCTTCTATGTACCGCTTATTGTGAATTATGATTACCTGAGTGATATCATGGTCACCTTTGACGGCGATGAGGTGCTTGTAAATACACAGGAGCTGAGTGACCTCATCTATGAAGATCTTATTCCGAAAGTCCGGAAAGCGGTTTTTGATGGTGCCGGGGAACATGTCGCTCTATCTTATCTCAACGCACTGGGAGTGGAGGGAAGCTACGATTATACGAGCTTTGCACTTTCTCTGAGGTTCGAGAACTGGATGATGCCGATAAAGAAACTCTCCATCAATCAGGGGGATGTGGCAAAATACGGTACATATGAAATGAGCGGCTCTGAAGAGCTCAGGCCGTCGCTGTTCAGCACGTTTACGAACTATTCTGTCCATGCGGGATTGTCCTGGAGTGAAGATAATCCCATCGAACTGACTCCTGCCGATCTATTTTCTGTTCAAGCCCGTTCCAGCATGGCCATATCGGATCTCTCCTTTGACTTTTCTTTTCTCCTTCATCCCGGGAAAGGCTATTCTACAACCACTTCAAGCTGGAGTACATCACTGAGTGACTACTTCACCTGGGGAGGAATTGTAGGATTCTATGACTTTATCGACACATCGGTCCGTCTCAGCTTCGGTAACGTTTCAGAGTACCTCAGTACAGACAAGGGATCATACGGTATCGGGTTGGAGAAACGCTATGCCTACGGAACTGCACAACCGAATTCACACCAGTTCCAGTATCCGATTCAGATTGAAGTTCCCTCGGTGGTTGAGGTTTTTATAAATGATAAGAGCGTCTACCGAAGGCAGGTGCTTGCCGGGCAGTACAGTCTGCAGGATTTCATTTTCTCTCAGGGGGCGAACAACACCCGCGTGGTCGTTACAAGCGTCGATGATCCTGAGAAGATAGATGAGTATGACTTTTCCCTCTCCTATGATTCCCGCCTCATGGCGGTGGGAGATACCCTCTATTCCGCGGCTGTCTCTTCTCCCTCGGATGAGATCTCACCCCGTTTCAGACTGAGCCAGACCTATGGTCTGATGAACACTATGACTGGTGGATACTCACTCGCTGCCTCTCCAAGTGCGTTATATGCAGGACTGAACTTTATACTTTCCACCAAGGCCGGTACCATAAACGGACAGGCTGCAGGGTCATTGAACGCTCCCCTGGGCTTCGGCTGGGCAGCTACCGGCTCGATGAGCGTTGCCTCTCTGCCCGATATCTCCCTGCTCGGGTCTCTCTCTCTGAATTTCGCCTATACAAACCGTCTGTTTACTTCTTCCATTGAAGTTCCTGCCACTACGTCACCTTCCTCGGGCAATCTTCTCCAGGCAGGATTCTCTCTGTCGGGATCAATCATAGATACAATCAAATATTCACTCAACTCCAGCCTCTCCTGGTATACAAATCAGAGTGATCTGACCGTAAGAACCTCTCTTTCAGCCAGTTTTTCTCTGATAAAAAGCCTCTCAGTATCAGCTTCACTTTCATATCAGCAGTATACTGCAACAGCTCCCTCGCTCACCTATCAGATAGGGGCATCCTGGGCGATTGCGAAGGATGCGAGTGTTGCAGCTTCCACGAATCTCGAGAGTTCAAGCTACATCAGCGGTTCCTTCCGTCCCTTCTCAAGCGATAACGACTCCTTCCGCTTCACCTTCAGCGGTATAGATTTTACAGACCCCCTCAACCATCAGGGTTCCCTGTTCTATTCCCATACCGGCACCATGTCCGGTCTTAACCTGAGCGGACAGTACTCCGATTCCTTCCGGTCGTATAACCTTTCCATGAATCTGACAGGAGCAGTTGCCTACGCCGGCGGTCTTGTGGGAGTGGGCAGAAGCATTTCAGATTCCTTCCTTCTGGTCCGTCCGGGTGGTGCTATGGCTCATCAGGATGTAGCCGTGACACGGACAATGACAACCGATCCCCAGCAGCTTCCATCCTTCCTCGGCACCAGTTTATATAGCGGACTTTCTCCTTATCAGGAGAACAATATAGTCGTCTACGGTATCGGGACAGATCTTCTCAGCTCTTCAGAATCGTTCATCTATACTGCGAATCCAAGACCCCGGCAGGGGTATTCAGTAAAGGTTTCCAGTGAGGTTGCCTATTCTGTGGTGGGTACGCTCCTGAAGACATCCACCGTCCCGTATGACCGCTACACTGTCGATATCGCAAAGGTTGAGGAGGACGAGAACGGGGATGAAATCCTGATGCTTGATGAAACCCTCTACCTCTTTACTGATGAGACAGGATTCTACTTCATGAGCGGGCTCACGCCCGGGTATTATCAGATAAGTATGTTCCTGCCGGGTACGGCAGCTGACGCACCTCCAGTCGATATCAGATTCAATGTCGAGGAGCAGGGAGATGGTCCCGAGCCTAAGGTTCTCGTACTCGATACCTTCATAGGTGAAGAGCTTGCTCTCATGCTTGAGGATGAGGCTTTCGAGATCAATATAGGGAATGAAGTAACAGATCCTGTCCTTACCGACGGACGTTACTATGAAATGGAATTCACCGAAGTGATGAATGAGACAGAGTTCTGGGATTCCTATTATCCTCAGCGTGAAGTCGTGGGAGGCTTCGACGGAGGGGCTCCGTCAGACGGTGATGTTTTCTTGATCGATACCGTTCCTGCTTCCGATACCCTTTCTCAATCAGCTCTTGCAGTGATGTATAAAGAGAATCCTCTCCGCCTTGTCAATCTCTCTCATCTGAGAGATATCGTCCTTCCCCTCATTGAAGCGACAGCGCCTGAGCAGTTCGTCCTTACAGGTGATGTGCTGAAACCCATGCCGTAATACGAGCTCAGGAATGGGAAATAAAAACACTATTTTCACATGTTCCTTCCATTCACCCACACATCACTCTCCTTATGGAGATAATGATGGGGTGTTAGCTCCGGCTCATAGTATTTTAGTTAGCTACCTAATAAATATTACAGTTCGATATCTCATATATCTTGCACATGAAGGTGATTCCCTTTACACTACCATGTATGAGTTCACACGTAATTGAAGAAATTCTACAGGTTGAACAGGATGCTGTGTCGATAGTTGAAGAGGCGAAACGAAAGGCCTCTGCTGAGATGCAGGATCTACAGAAGGTTCTCGAGAGAAGCTTTCAGGAGCAGACGATTCTCCTGAGAAAGAAGCGTGAACAGGAACTCGAAGAGATGGTCTCAGATG
>CAXXUJ010000002.1:0-780384 GCA_963677695.2 Sphaerochaetaceae bacterium
TTAAGGATAAGATCATCAGGAGGATATACATGAAACATTATGTGAAAGCGATATCAGCCGTCATGGCTATTTTTATACTGTTCATCCTAGCAGGATGTGCAACAACCACAGCTCCCGTCGAGGATGTGGCTCCCCAGACTGAAAAGGTGGAAACGGTTGCTGCCCCTGCCGAAGCACCGGTAGAAGCAACACCGGCAGAGCCGGTTCCTGCGGAACCTGCTGCAGCTGAAGCAGTCCCTGCCGTAATCGAAGAAAGGGAAATCACCCCGGTCAGTGCAGAACTCTGCCATAGTTGAAACGGTTGAAGGGAACACCCTTCATCTGGTAAGCACCAGTGATGTTCACGGTATGATCTTCCCCTATAACTTTATCACCGATACTCCCTCCGATCATTCTCTCATGCAGGTATCGAGCTATGTGAAGTCACTGAAAGAGAAGGGGAGTGAGGTTCTTCTTTTAGATAACGGGGATGTCCTTCAGGGGCAGCCTGTCGTGTACTACTCCAATTTCATTGCCACAGATCAGAAACACATTGTTCCAGCAGTGAACAATGCCATGGGATACGATGTCGCCTCGGTCGGTAACCACGATATCGAAGCGGGACCCGATGTCTATGTGAAAGTTGGTACGGAGTCTGCCTATCCCTACGTCGCAGCGAATGTGGTATGGGAATCAACAGGAGAACCTGTGATTGATCCCTACGTCATGATAGAAAAAGGCGGTCTGAATATTGCCGTTCTCGGTCTCACCACACCCGGTGTACCCTCGTGGCTTCCCGGTAATCTCTATCCCGGTGTGAAGTTCCTCGATATGGTCGAAAGTGCCCAGAAATGGATCGATGTGATCAAAGCAACTGAATCTCCCGACCTGATTGTCGGTCTCTTCCACTCGGGAAGAGGGGAAGCAGGGCAGAGCGGAACTCTGAACGAGAACAGTGGTATCCAGGTTGCACAGAGTGTTGACGGTTTTAATATCATTTTCACAGGCCATGATCACAAGGATACCGATATGGTTGTCCAGGGTCTCAACGGTGATGATGTGTACGTGGTGGGTGCCCTTGACGGCGCGAGAACTGTTGCTGATGTGACGGTGAGCTACACTGATGATGGTATTATCACGGGAATTGCTGCGACAACGGTAGAGATGGCAGGTATCGCAGCAGATGAGGAGCTCGCCTCCCGTTTCGCCCCCTTCGAGAATGAAGTGAGGAGCTGGATATCACGTGAGATAGGTACGATCAGTGAGACGGTGAGCAGCCGCGATTCGATGTTCGCCGATTCCAAATTCGTCGATCTGATCCACAGGATGCAGCTCGAACTGACCGGCGCTGATATCTCGATCAGCGCACCGTTAGCCTTTGATTCCGAGATCACCGAAGGGTCGGTCTATGTACGCGATATGTTCGCCCTCTATCCATATGAGAACCTGCTCTACACGATGACTCTCAGCGGGAAGGAACTCGATATGATGGCCGAGTACAGCTACGGGAAATGGTTCAATCAGATGACAAATCTTAATGATGATCTGATCAGTTTCAGAAAGGATGCTGACGGGAACCTGATCTGGTCGGAAAGGTATAATAGCTATGAGGGAACTACCCGCTATTACAACTACGATTCCTATGCTGGAGTCAATTACACGGTCGATATCACAAAGCCTGAGGGAAACCGTGTCACCTTCAAGACGATGAGTGACGGAACCCCGTTTAATATGGACGCTGAGTATGTCGTTGCGATCAACTCCTACCGTGCACAGGGGGGAGGCGGTCACCTCGGTGCAGCAGGAATAGACGCCGCTGAAGCGGAGTCAAGAAGGCTCTCTTCCACCATCAAGGACCTGCGGTACTACCTGATGATGATGTTTGAGGAAGAGGGAGAGGTGGAACCCTTCCTTACCTGGAACTGGAAAGTCCTGCCCAGCCTGTGGGCGAAAAGTGGAATGGAAAACAGCTACGGGAAACTCTACGGAGCTGAATAGAAGAAAAACCCTGAGAAAGTAAAAGGAGGCACCTCAACGACGGGGTGCCTCTTTCTCTTGAAAGTCTTCATCTGCAGTCTATGATAGACACAACCTAAGAAGCAGGGTAGAGTGACCTTTATGACGTTCAGAGTTGAAGATATCTCCATTGACTCCCCCGATCCCTCTATCATCGCACAGGCAAAGCGTGTGTGGGACACACGCGTGAAACCTCCCGGTTCCTTTGGCTTTTTAGAGGAGGCTGTTGCCACTGTATGCGCTGTTCAAAAGACCCTTTCTCCCGATTTTTCTTCTCCTGCTGCAATCCTGTTTGCAGGCGATCACCATATCATAGCCGAAGGGGTGAGCAATTCCCTCCAGGAAGTCACCTGGCAGCAGACACTGAACTTCGCCTCCGGCGGAGGCGCTTTCGGGCGCCTGTGTGCCCTTCACTCGTTCTCTTCCCTCGTTGTCGATGTTGGAGTGAACCATACCTTTTCACCCTCTTCTCCTGTGATTGACAGGAAAACAGCCTTCGGAGCATCGAACTTCCTTACAGAAGAGGCCCTCGGAATTGAGGGTGCAATAGCTGCGCTGAAAAGCGGCATGGAATCGCTTGATCTTCTTGATAGTCCTGTGGACCTTCTTGTTCTCGGTGAGATGGGAGTGGGGAATACGAGCAGCGCTGCTGCCCTCACATCTCTTTTTCTTGGTATCGACAGCTCTGAGAGTGTGGGAAGGGGAGCAGGACTTGATGATACTCAGCTCACTCATAAGAGAGAGATCATCTCTCGGGCAGTGGAGCTCTACGGTCACTTGAAAGACCCGATCGACATCCTTTCAGCTGTCGGAGGCTACGAGATAGCGGCTATGGCCGGAGCGATGCTCGAAGCGGCGAGAAGGAAGATTATCATCCTTTTAGACGGGTATGTGGCTTCAAGCGCGCTCCTCGCTGCTCACAGGATCAATGAGAAGGTAAGCGAGTACGTCATAGCAGGACACCTGGGAAGCGAAAGAGGTCAGAAGGCGATTCTCTCCTCTCTCTCTTTGACGCCTCTTCTTTCCCTTGGGATGTTCCCGGGGGAGGGTGCGGGAGCGCTTCTTGCCTATCCCCTTTTGAAGCAGGGAATTTCCCTCTTCAATACGCTCGAATCATTTTCCGATGCAGAGGTGAATGACCGGGCGAACAGAACACTTGCCGGAGGTTCCTTTTCATGAACAGATCAGATATTCCCCTTGTTTTTATAGTCGGCGGCGCAAGGAGCGGTAAGAGCTCCTACGGAGAAAAGCTAGCCCTCACGTACCCTGAGCCAAGACGGTACCTAGCCACAGCCGAAGTGAGTGACGAGGAGATGAGAGAAAGAATAGTGCGCCATCAGGCGCAGAGAGAAGGCCGATTCGCCCTCACTCTCGAAGAGCCTCTCCATCCCGGACATGTGCTCTCTTCGGTCTCTGACGGTATGGTCCATCTTGACTGCCTGACGGTCTTTCTCGGGAACCTCTTCTACCACAGGGGAGTGAAGGATTCGTATGAAGAGCTTAAAGAACTCTATGAAGCTTTGGAGAACAGAAAGGTTCCAATCACCGTGGTAAGCAACCTTGTCGGTGAAGGGCTTGTCCCTCCCGATCCGGCTTCCAGAGCCTACCGTGACATTCACGGGTGGATGAATCAGAGGGTTGCATCTCTTGCAACAACGGTGGTCCGCATGACCTGCGGTATTCCTCAGATCATCAAGGGAACGCTATGATACAGCTGCCGAGAGATTTTGTCACAGCGATACGAACGCTCACTGCGATACGGATATGGGGAAAGGAAGGGAAGAACTTCACAGGGAGTCTCTCCTACTTTTCCTCTGTGGGACTGATCATCGGTGCTCTGCAGTACATAGGAGCATACTTCATCGGTGATCTCTTTTCTCCTTTTGTCCTTGCCTCCCTTGTGATCGCCTTCCATCTCCTTATCACGCGTGCCTTCCATCTCGACGGACTGGCCGATATGGCCGACGGCTTCGGCGGCGGCTGGACGAAGGAGAGGGTAGGCGAGATCATGAAGGATTCCAGAGTAGGAGCCTTCGGAGCCATCGCGGTGGCAGCTCTTCTGATTGTGAAGACAGCTGGAATCACACAGGCGCTTGAACTGAAGATGCCCCTGTACCTCCTGTATGTACCTATGTTCAGCAGGTTCTCCCTCGTTCTCATCTCCGTTCTCTTTCCCTATGCCTTTGAACAGGGAACGGCAGGAGAGATCATCAACGGGGCACGGTGGTACCATGCCGCTGCAAACCTGATTCCCATTACCCTTATTGCCGCCATTGTCTCTCCACACTCATGGCAGGTGCTGCTCCTTACCCTTGCAGTTTCTGCTGCAGCCCAGATCATTATTGCTCTGATCAGTTATAGGAAGATAGGGGGAATATCGGGTGATATCCTCGGTGCATCCCTTGAAATCGGAGAAGCAGTTATGTATCTCTCAGCTGCATTGTTTATCTGAACTATTGCATTAATCAGCAACTCAAGGCACAATGAACCCAATTCAGAAACAGGAGGCACGTATATGAAAAAGAGTAGATGGGGAATCCTCGGTACCGCAGGTATTGCAGAGAAACGTCTCATCCCGGCACTGAAAGCCTCCTCGATATGTGAGCTCGCCGCTGTCGGTTCCCGCGACCAGGCGAAGGCTGACGCCTATGCGGCAAAGAACGGCATACCTAAAGCCTACGGCTCCTATGAACAGCTTCTTGCCGATGAATCAATCGATATGATCTATCTTCCCCTCCCGAACCATATGCACATTGAGTACATCAAGGAGTGCGTGGCAGCAGGGAAGCATGTGCTGTGCGAGAAACCTCTCGCCCTCACTTCCAGGGACGCTCTTGAGCTCATAGCCCTCAGGGACGAAAAGAAGGTGATGATAGGGGAAGCCTATGCGATGTATCATCAGAGTCGACTGAAAAGAATCAAAGCTATGATCGATGAGGGTGCCTTCGGTACCATTGCCTATGCCCACGGCGTTTTTTACCTGACAAACAGCAATGGAGAGGACATACGGAACAACTATCCCGGACAGGGTGGAGGCTCTCTCTGGGATATAGGAGTGTACCCGTTAGCTGTCGGGCGCTACCTGATCGGTGAGGAACCTGTGGAAGTCACCTGTGAGATCAGAAACCACGAAACCTTCAAGGTCGACCATCAGACGACAGGGACGCTCCGCTTCCCTTCAGGGAAGGTTCTCTCTTTCGGATGCGGGATGAGCCATCCCCTCCATACCCATATGACACTCTACAGTGACACCCACCGCATGGAGATCCCCCGTACCTACTTCAGCGGAAGCACTCACGGCAGTGAATTTTCCGTCCATGGGGGTGAACTGAGCGGAGAGGCTCCCGAGGTCTTCAGGTTCACAGCCGAAGATCAGTACATGAATGAATGTGATGCCTTCCACCGAGCGGTGTTTGAAGGCAAGGAATTCACCGGTTCTCTTGAGAACACGGTGAAACAGACAAAAACGATAGAAGCTCTGTTCAGGGCTGCTGAATCTGGAAAAAGTGAGAGGGTATAACAGGATGGATGTAGTCTGCCTGGATCTGGAAGGAGTTCTGGTTCCTGAAATTTGGATCAACGTTGCAAAGAAGACAGGGATTGATGAACTTCTCGTCACTACCCGTGATGAACCCGATTATGACGTGCTGATGAAAAAGCGCCTTACCATACTGGATGAGCACCACCTCACCCTTTCCGACATCAGGGAAGTGATTGAGACACTCAACCTCCTTGACGGTGCCTATGACTTTCTGAAGTACCTGAGAGAAAAGACTCAGGTCATTATCCTAAGTGACACCTTCAGCGAGTTCGCCGCCCCCCTGATGGCCAAGCTCGATTACCCCACGATCTTCTGTAACTCCCTCGTCGTTGACGAACATGACATGATCGTCGACTACACCCTAAGGGCTTACGACGGAAAGAGAAAAGCGGTCGAAGCTCTCAAGAGCATCGGTTTCAGGGTATTCGCTGCAGGGGATTCCTATAACGATCTCACCATGATACGTACAGCTGACGGAGGAGCGCTGTTCAGGGCTCCCGAGCAGATCATCCGTGATGAAAAAGATCTCCCCCTCGCTGTAGACTATGAGGAATTCCGATCGATTATTGATGCCTTTTTAGAAAAATAATACAAAATTAATTCTCTGACGGCTTGACTCTTCAATACAAGATGTCCTAATTTATGGCAACTGTTTGAAGAATACCTGAAGAGGTGGAGCAATGAGTCAAGAGTTTACTGAAGAGATGGAAAAGGCACTTCTCGATCTGAGACAGGAGATTGTAGAGTCTCTTGCCAATGAAGACGAGGATTTCAAGTCGCTTGTGTCTTCGATGGGCGTCAAAGACGACGGAGATGCCGCGAGCGATGATATCATGATCAAAAAGATCGAGGCATTGAATCATATCGCAGCCAACAGGCTGAAGAGCGTTGACTCTGCCCTGGTACGTATCAAGAACCACCGGTACGGTATGTGCCTTCAGTGCGGAACCAAGATTCCTGAAGATAGACTGAGAGCCATCCCCTACGCAGTTCTCTGTATCGCCTGTAAGAGCGGTCAGGAAGGCGGAAAGAGAAGGGACTGGTAGATAAAAGGGGCTTTTCAGCCCCTTTTATAGTTAGTTGAGAAATGGATTATAGAGCTTTTCCTGTGAAAGCGTACTCGCTTCCCCGTGACCGGGATAGACAGCTGTTTCCTCATCAAGAGGGAGCAGCTGTTCGTGTATAGATCGAAGCAGTGTTTCCGTACTGCCGTCAGGCAGGTCGGTTCTTCCTACTGTTCCCTTGAACAGTGTATCGCCCGAAAAGAGAATTCCCGCTTTCTCGTTGTAGAAGCAGACGCTTCCTCCCGAATGTCCAGGTGTGTGAAGCACTTTCAGCTCTGCATCGCTCACTACAGAACCATCTTCAAGAGCTTCAAAGCACGAAGGGAAGGCAAGGTCGTCTCCGAGCTCCTGAAGGAGGGAGGGGGCAGCGGCGGAGAGGAAAGAACGTACTTCCTTCTCGCTTACTTTCGCCTCATCGTTCTTGTGAACATACACAGGGATATCACCGAAGGTGTGGCACAGCGCGCCGATGGCAAGGATATGATCGAAATGACCGTGAGTCAGCAACAGAGAGCTGACAGGTTTACCTATCCTCTTCACCTCTGTGATAATATCGTGTGCCGACCCGCCCGGGTCGACAACGACAACACTTTTTTCAGTTTCAATGATATAGCAGTTCGTCCCGAGAAGGCCGACCTGCAGTCTTTCGATGGTCATACTATTCCTTGTTTGAATAGCTGACTGAAGCGACTCTGCCTCTGATCTCTTTGCCGTTCAGCAGTTCGATCGCCTTTTGGGCATTCTCTTCATTGAGGGTGACGAAGGAGTACTTGTCGTGGACTCTCACTGAATAGATATCGTCTCTGGTGATGGAAAGGGTATCCTGGAAGACCTGGGAAAGCTCTCTCGCATAGAGGCGTCTCATTTTCCCGATGTTGATGTAGAGGGTGCGTGCACCTTCAGGAATTTCCTGTGCGGGACGAGGTGCTCTCTTGGGTTTCTCTTCTGTTGAACTCTCTTTTGCTTTCTTGGGAGCTCTTTCAGCCTTCGGAGCACTCTTCTTTGCTGCCGGTGCCTTGCCGAGGTATTCTCTTAACAGGAATGCAGTGACATTTCCTCTCTGTGTGAAGGATACGTTCTTCTTGAACACTTTCTTGAGCATCTCAAGCTCTTCGGGGTTGGAATCGACCTTTACTTTAGCTGTGAGAAGCTGAAGTTTTCCAGCAGTGATTTCTTCGTTGCTCGGGGCGAGTTTCTTTTCCTGATCCATAAATAGGGTCTCCTTGCGCATGGTGATCTCTTTCGCCTCGGTTGCAGTGAGTAGTGTGATAATCGTATGAGTCTTCTTTTCCCACGTGAACAGGTGGGTGATGATGTCAGTCAATTCGTCAGGTGTGACTCCGACAGGTACTACCGTTACTGATTCGATACCATGCTCTTCTTGTAAAGTTGTTAGTTCGCTGCAGGTGATAACCTTGCAGGGTAAGGGGAGGGGGGCCTTGCCGAGGCGATCAAGCAGGGCTCCCTTGGCGGTGCTTCCGCCGAGTATGACCGCATAAGATTCATGTCCCAGACCATAGAGAACATCAATGATGCGTTTGGGTGTGTGGTCTTTCACGGTCATCTGAGAGATCGGGTACGGTGATCTGTACCACGTGGAAACGGGAATGACCTTCATCTCTTCCCGTAGGTCCTTTACCTCGCGGCTGAGATCCTGTGCACTGCTGCAGAAGATTTCTATGCCGGCGTTTGACGGGACCTTGGTGAGAATGAAACGGCAGTCATCAAAAAAGAGCTGCTTGTCCAGATCAGAAGCTTCCGAAGATTCCTCCTCGGATTCAAATGAGTGAAGGACGATAACATGGGAGCATGCACTCAAGTCGATGTTATCACGTCTGAGATGGTCTATCGCCCTGGAGGGAGTCATGATAGCCACCTTGGAGCTCCTGTTCAGGTCTCTCAGGTTCTCCTTGGGTGATACATCCTCTGAAACACAGACGCCCTGAATCGACTTGCTCAGATCACTGTCACTGCAGAGATTACCGATGGTCTGTTCAGGGAGAAGAAAGAGAATTCTTGCCTGCGATATTTTCGCCGGCTTGGAATTCTTCGAGAGCGTAGAGGCTCGTTCCAGTGCGGCCGAACACACGTACTCACCGCATTCGATACATGTTCTCATCGGTGAAGGTGTTTCGGATAACTGCTCTACTGTCTTTTTAAGCGGGAGGGGAAGGTCAGGCCTTTTCATACACCATCCGCAGAAATATTGTTCATGTGATGCTCTTTTTTCTAATTTATTTCCTGTTTTAAGATACACAGCTTTAACTTCCTTTGTCAAGAAACACGAAAATATGGTACTATGTGGCAACTGTTGAGTTTCGGAAGGAGAAGATGGCTAAATCCTACTACATGCCTGAGGTTGAAAAAGAAGTGGCGGAGGTCGAGAAGCAGCTCCTGTCCCTCTATTCACGCCTGTGCGAACTTGATTACCTCAATGGATCTATCTCGCAGCCATCCGGTTCTCTCTACGACAATTTCATGACCTTTGTGAAAAAAAGTGAGGCGCTGAAACTCCGTATCGAGGGGTTGAAGAAGATTTCTCAGGCACTCAAGGAAGGAAATACCCGGTTCGAGGATCTTACCCAGGAAATCACCTCAGCACAGAAAAGCATAGACCTTCTCTATTCTCGCCTCGGTGCCATCCTCTGGGAGGAGTCAGTCGGTGGCGATATCGACGGAGAACTCCTTGAGCTCTCTCCTCAGATGGGAGAGCTCCAGAGGAAACTGAGGGCGCTCCTTGAAAAAAGCAACGAGTACGATGATATACAGAAGAAAAGTGGCTGGGCGGGAAAGACCTATTTCCAGTTGAAAAACAGTGTGGTCAAGTCGCGCCTGAGAGGAACCCAGAAGAAGCAGGATGCACTCTTTGTCTCCCTAGGCAGGGTTCTGGTATCGGAAGGAAGAACCGACCTCTTGAAAAGCGAAGCCACCGGTGCGATCCTCGAAGAATACGAAACCAGTAGCCAGCGCCTTGAGACACTGAGTGAAGAGAGGGAAATGATACAGCAGACCCTCCACCACAACAAGAATACTCTTGAAAAGGAAGAGGGAAGAGCTTCGGTTCAGCACAGGATCAATGACCTTTCCCATGAATACAGGGAAGTGATGAAGCAGCGCAAAGAAGCGGCCTCCTCTTATGGACGTTTCATCTCTACGGGAATCGACCTTTCCTCACCCACTCTTTTCCTTCCTGATGAGATCGCTGAGTGTCAGAAGGAGATTCTGGAGCAGCAGGAGTTGAAGAAGGAACTGCTTCTCATGATAAAGCAGCTCACCATAGAGAAAAAGATCGAGGAGCAGGTGCTTCTCATAAGGCAGGATGAGGAACATATCGCCCACATCGAAGATTCGATAGGGCAGCTGAACCGGCAGATAGAAGAAGTACGAAAAGAGATGCAGGGAAAGCAGGATCAGATATCCCACCTTCAGGGGCAGTTGAGGAAGCTGCTTCCCGACCAAGGAGAGGCGAGTGAATCCTCGACAGGCTAAGATCGCCTCTACTCACAGGCAGATGGAGAAGAAGGCGGCAGCCTATACCGACCATGCTCCCACCCGTGAGGATGCCCTCTCCAAGGTTGAGAAGAAACGCGCGAGTGAGAAGGAGAGGCAGAGGGCAGGGCGGCAGACGGTACGTCCCGCCGCAGAGAAGGCAGGTGGAAAAACTCCTGTAAAGACTCAGGTAAAGAAAAAGGCGCCTGCCGGTACGGCAGTCAGGAAGAACACCGCTGCCAGAACGGCAGTCAAGAAGAAACAGCAGAACAAGAAAAAGGACATGTCGACAAAAAAACTGATACTGATCTCAGCCTTCATCCTCCTCTCCATTGCCGGAATCACGACCGGAATCCTTTTCGCACTATCGCGAAGCGTGCTCACCCCCGAACCTCTCGTGCTGCCCGAAAAAATCATCATCGAAGCCGGCGATACCGCAGCTGTGATCTCTGAAAAGCTTGTCGGTGCAGGCATCCTTGCTGATAGCATAGATTTTCTGAACGAAGTCGATACCCGTGGAATCGCATCAGAACTAAGGGAAGGTTCCTATTACTTCACCGAAGAGACCCCTGTTGATGATATCGTAAGTACCCTCACTGAAAGCACTGTCGATATCACCCTTTTCCCCGGAGAAACGATTCAGGCTATCGATGACCGCCTCTCTTCCCGTGATCTTTTTGAACCAGGTGAATTCATCTTGATGATGCAGCAGGTCGCACAGGAAAGACACCTCCCCTTTGCCGAAGGCTTCCTCTCGGGAATTACCTACCAGGGAATTCCCAGAAGCGACATAGCACTCACCCTTGCGAGAAGGGGAGTGGACGCAGTCTACGCCCTTGTAAGAACCTACAGTCAGAGTATCAACGAAAGTGATCTAAGTGTTACCGAGATCGTCACTCTTGCCAGCATGATCCAGAGGGAGACCAATGACCCTCAGCAGATGCCCCTCATTGCCGGTGTCATGATGAATCGTCTGAAAACCGGCGAACCTCTGGGAATCGACGCAACAACACGATATGCCATTGGTGATTGGGAATCTCACCTCACTGAATCAGATTTCACTGCATCAGGAGCATACGATACACGAAGGAGAAAAGGCCTTCCACCAAGCGGAATCGGAGCTGTTTCAGAGAACGCATTCAAAGCCGTTCTCTTCCCCGCTGAGCACGACTATCTCTTCTACATGCATGACAGTCAGGGGAATCTCCACCTTGCACGCACCTACAGCGAGCATCTTGCGAATGCCTCAGCCAATTCACTATAGCGCAAAGCATGAACACAGCTATGAGGCTGTCGGAAGAGTTCCCTCTTATTCTGACTAGGACGTTAGCACAGTCTCATCAGTCTGAGTATTTTCTTTATATGCATTCAGTGCCGTGATGATCATTTCCGGTATGTCTTCCAGTTGTATATTCTCAATATTGATTTCAAGGTCGGCACGGTTCAGAGAACTTTTAAAATATGCATAATCTGCTCTGAGCTCTTTAAGCTGCCAGGCTCTCTCCCTATCACTCATCGGTCTAAGATCCGGCTTTGAGTCCTTGTCGAAGAAGGTGAGCCTTTCTAGAACATTCTCACACG
Source organism: Sphaerochaetaceae bacterium (assembly GCA_963677695.2). Taxonomy (GTDB): domain Bacteria; phylum Spirochaetota; class Spirochaetia; order Sphaerochaetales; family Sphaerochaetaceae; genus SABI01. The sequence goes on from CAXXUJ010000002.1 coordinate 11,671, forward strand.
TATCGAGCAGATGTATCGAATATAGGTCGCTACTCATCTTGTATTTCTTATACACGCCAAGGTATGCGAACTTCAGGCCTGCCGGGGTACCGGCGATCACCGAGTCAATATTTTTAGCAAAGAGCACATCTAATACGATACTGGCTTTCCTCCTGAATTCATTCATCGTGAAGGTCTCATCCTGAATTCTTTCGATTGGTTTCTGATAATATTTTTCAACCTCCTGATCAAGGTCAAAAAATGTGAAACCAAGCTTCTCTGCCAGCATCCTTCCGACAGTACTCTTCCCGACACAACTCATTCCAACGATATATATAATCATAATGCTACGTGATTTCCTTACCGAATTTTAAATTTCATTACGATATCATTCGCTCTTATCTTTGTCAGCATTACAAGGTGTGAATTTCCGAAATATGAGTACTCGTCTCTCTCCCCTGAGACCAATAAACTTTTTTATATACATGACTGTCAGGGGAATCTCCGCCTTGCACGCACCTACAGCCAACATGTGGAGAGTACAGAAATATATTCCCAAGCGTTCTCTCGAAACGATTTCACGCATCTCTCTCTCTTGTGTTTTTCCATTTCTTCGTGTATTGTAACTTTCGAGTCCCGCCGGCATGGTGAAATTGGTAGACACGATAGACTCAAAATCTGTTGTCCGCAAGGACGTGTCGGTTCGAGTCCGACTGCCGGTAGTCTTTCCCTTTATCTTGAATTTCTCTCTTTCATCATTCATGAAGCGATAGTTTTCTCACTCCTTGAGAACCTTGTGCAACCATGGTACATTCTCATAGCATATGACTCGTAACGATTATGAATACAGAATTGCCTCAGAGACAGATATCCCGTTCATGAAAAGGATGCTGTATGAAGCAGTGTACTGGAGAACTCCCGATACCAGACCATCCTTTTCCGATGCAATGAAGATTCCCTCGATCGCAGAATCGCTGGCAGGGTGGGGTGAACGCCCCGGTGATACCGGTGTCATTGCCCTGGAAGGGAGAGCTGCGGCAGGTGCCGCATGGTTTCGGTATTGGAAGAAAGAAGATTCGGTAAGAGGGTTTATCTCTGATGATATTTCCGTTCTGGTGATCGCTGTCGCCGAAAAGCACAGAAGAAAGGGTATTGCACGTTCTCTAATAACAAAGCTTGCCGAGTACGCTGCAGCTGGGGGGGTGCTCGCATCAGTCTTATGGTTGCCAGAGACAATGTGGCTCTGAGCCTGTATAAAAAACTCGAGTTTATCACGTATGAGGTGAAGCCTGCCGATCTCATCATGATACGGAATACCTCTCAGTAATCCACCGTTTTCCAGATGGAACACATATCCTTGATTTATGCCCCAACGGCTGGCTGCGAATGTTGAATTTATTATAAATAAAGGATACAATTCTGCGAGTTATGTAACAAATAGTCCTGTGAAAGTGTTTTCTATACAACAAGCGGGATTAAAATGGGTGAAGGTTATTATACATAGACATAAAAGAAGCATATTACTGCTTCTGCTGACAATACTTATCATTACCTCTGTTTTCTCTTCAACAAAGACGCACATAATCGATTCTTATGATTTCGATGTTACGGGGAAATCGAAGGTATTCATGCTGAAGCGTTTTATCGTTCCTCCTGAAGGGGATCCTGAGTTCAGCTCATTCGAAGAGATGATTGCAGCTCTTGATGAAAAACAGCAGGATCTGTTCAATCGGAGGGTGTTCGAGGAAGTCTCCTATACCTATGAAATGGAAAAGGAAGATGAGAACAGCATCTATTACCGTGTCACCTATCATGTAGATGACTCATTTACCTTTCTCCCTATTCCTTATCCCAAATACGATTCAAACTACGGGTTCAGTGCCGGTCTCAAGATCTATGAGAAGAATATGTTCGGTCTCTTCGGTGATCTGTATTCGATGCTGAAGGCGGTTCAGGTAGATTCCTCGTGGGAAACGATGGATCTGATCTCTGAAGTGAAAATCTCCAACTTCCCGATAGGAACGAGCATGCTCGATATCGGCGGCGGAGTGGAAGGAGTCTACTCGAACCAGTCCTTCTCCCCCTCGGAATACTCGGCGATGATCAACTGGAGAGATGTGAAGATTGGAACTTCCACCTTCTTTGCAGAAGGAAGTCTCAATGCTTTATCCTCAACAGAGGAACCTGACTACTATGATTATGACGCCAGTTTCGGGTGGAGTGATATCAGCTTGTTCGGTACGAATCTCAACCTTTCAGGATGGCTGGCTGGAGAACAGTACGCCGATGCGGCAGTCAGCCCTGATAATCTCAAATATGAATTCCTTGGCTCATGGAATTTCGGAGAGGCCGAGGGGATTGAGACAAGCTTTATCACTTCGTACAATTCCGACTATGCACTGAGTACGGGGCTCCGCTTCTCCGATGTGACTGTTAGTGATGCAGAGGTGTCCTTTGAACCTGTTCTTGTGCAGTACGTGAATGAAACACACTGGGACCTTACAGACGTTCAGCTCAACATTACCTATACACCGTTGGAGATTAACGACAATCTCTATGCTCTTGATCTGATCACCGATTTCCCCCTCGGAGGAGATACGGTGATGGAGACCTCGACAACGCTGAATCTTCTTGAAGAAACCATTTTTACTATGCCTCTCGATTTCTATTTCACCTATCAGAACAGCATCGATCTGATTGAGTGGACGCTGAAGAACAACTTCGTGAAAACGGGATTCTCTTCTGAATTCAATCTTCCGCTCGGGATCATCTATGATTATGCTTATTCGGCCGAGTTGATAGCACAGTCGAGCGAGCTCCTCAACGGAGTCCCTGTCGCACGCACGACCCAGAGCATCACAGTGGATGAGGTGAACTGGAATAATAATTTCCGTGAGGGAGTAGAGGGTTCTTTCATCCTTGAAGGAGCCTTTGCTGCAGACCGGAGTATTACCAATACCTCTGATCGGTTCACGTTCACTGCTTACGGTGAATTTGAGTCGTTCCTGACCATCGGAAGCAGACTGGGACTCTCTTCCCGTCTGACCGGTATGTATTCCCATCTCCCCCCCTGGGCGGTGGATGAACTGGCAGAAGGGGAGACGCTTCCCGACTGGGCTTCTTCTGAGGTTGATACGAGTGATGTCCACTTTCCTCAGTTCATTCCGACACACAAAATTTCGATTCCTGACAGGATCAGGGGTATACTTGATAATGACGTAGATGACCTGGTAGGTGACGGTGCATACCGAAAGGCAGGGGCCGTTGCGAACCTTGATCTGACGCTGATGTTTATCAAGTTCAAGGGATTCGCAGAAGGCTTCATCAATGCGTTCATGGATGTTGGAGCCTTCACCTACAGTACAGATACGGTGGACAGCAATTCCTTCGATCCTTCTTCCCTTATACTCTTGAAAACTGTGGGTATAGAGGGGTATGGTATACTCGATAAGTTCAGGAGCTATCCTATACGAATGTCCCTCGGTATGAACCTTGATGATCTGGTGGATCACTTCCAGGGTACGACGGACTTCAGTGATATAGGGTATGAGCTTACGCTTGGTATGGGACTTCATTACTGATAAGACAGGAGAGAGTGGAGACATTCTTTCCCGACTATCTGCCCGACGGGCAGATGTCTCTGTGTCCCTGCACGAGAAAAGGATTGTGATATGGATTTAGAACGAGATTTTGTTCAGTTCAGAACGAAGCTTGTCATTGACAGTATTGTTATTTTCGCCGCCTGGTTTGCTGCATATCTTTTAAGATTCTATATCATTCCCGGAGGGGTGGGGGAGCCTCTCAGGCAGTTCGCTGTTCTCTCCCCTATGGTGTGGATCCTTTTTATCTTCTTTCTCAACCGAAACCGTCTCTACCGCCCGAGTGTCAGCCTCACCTGGCAGGCTGAAATCCAGCTTCTCATATTCAGTGCAGTTCAGGTCTTCCTGACCCTTACTGTCATTCTCTATTTCGTTATCGGCGAGAGAGTCAGCCGACTTACCATCGCCATGTTCATCTTTATCGTATCTCTCTTCCTGATTATTGAAAGGGTTGCGATCAACCGTAAGCTGAACGATATGCGAGTGAGCGGTGTTCTGACGAAGAAAGTTCTGATTGTAGGGTACGGGGATGGTGTGAACAGGTACATCAAAGAAACGATTGCACACCCTCAGAACGGACTCAGGATCATGGGGCAGTGCAATGCCGGCGATCTTGGAAATGATCAGTGTACTCAGATGGAAGGGAACCTGAAGGAGCTTCTGGACGAGAGCTCTCCTGACATGGTCGTTATCGGCTACCCCACTTCCGCGAGGGAGACTGAGAGAACTGTGATAGCTCAGTGTTATGATCTTATCCAGCGGGTGTTCGTCATCCCGGACCTTCCCTTCTCGATGATAGGAACAAGGGTCATGGACTTCCACTCCATTCCGGTCATGCAGCTCAATGATGTATCGATCACCTTCTTCCAGCAGGCCGGAAAGCGGCTTTTCGAGTTTGTCCTCACCCTTGTGGGTACTATCGTCATTTCTCCCTTCCTCCTTGTGATCGCTCTTCTTGTGAAGCTCACGAGTCCCGGTCCCGTTCTGTTCAAGCAGAAGAGGATCACCATTCACGGACGTGAGTTCACCATGCTGAAGTTCCGCTCGATGAGTGACCGTCCCCTCGGTGATGAGGATGACAGGTGGACAACGAAAGGGGACCCGAGGATCACAAAGGTAGGTGCTTTCCTGAGAAAGACCTCCCTTGATGAACTTCCCCAGCTCTTCAATGTCCTCAAAGGGGACATGGCCCTGATCGGGCCGCGTCCGGAGCGTCCTCACCTGGTGAAGAAATTCTCCACCGAGATTCCCGGCTACCAGCTGCGTCATAAAGTGAAGGCGGGTATAACAGGATGGGCTCAGGTGAACGGCTACCGAGGCGATACGTCTCTCGAGGGAAGAATTGAATATGACTTAGCCTATATCAGATCGTGGAGTTTCCTCCTTGATCTCAAGATCATCGTCCTCACCTTCGTTCGGGGATTTGTGAATCAGAATGCCTATTAGTGTTTCGAACCAAAGGAGTGTTGTGTGAAACTACGTATCTCTATTGTTGTAATCATTCTTGTGGCGGCATCTTTTCTCAGCGCCGCATCGCTGGAAGATCTCCTTCCTGAACTCTCCTCAGATGATATCGCATTGCTGCGAAGCGGCGATATGGTCAGCGGGTATTCGTTCAGGGATGACCTCGCCCCGCTGGCAGCTGCAGGATCGATTGCACAGGAGAATCTGGACAGGTCACTTGCTATCCCGAACAGCTTCACCGTCATGTCCCTCTCCTATATCGATTACCCTGAGTACTTGAATGCTATGGGTGAGGATGAGAGGCTCCTGAAGATATATAACACGATACGATCTATCTCAACCCAGGAGGGAATTCAGTACATTTCCTACAGGGCAGGGAACAAACCGAAGACGCTGATTGAAAAGTCGTGGTATGTCGAATCTATCGATACGAAATACGACAAACTGCCCGATCCCGTCTCCACTTCCGTTCCCTCTTCGAGTGAGTACATGGCATACCAGAAGGATTCCCGGTTCGGAGGGAATGTATACCGGCACGAGTACACGACAAGTAATGAAGAGATTTTTCTCAGCGTGAAGAATGTGGATACGATGAAGGTCCTCGCCCTCTTTGTGGCGGTGAAGGAAGAACAGCTCGAGATCTCTATGAGTGTGTACCAGACTGACAAGGGGCTGCTGCTGACAGCAATGGCCACCATCATCGATCGTGACCCGGTGATCAACGTCCTCGGCATCAAGGTAGACCTTCCTTCCTCGTTCACGCGGAGAACGACTGCACTGGGAAACTGGTTCAAGGACAGGATCAGGATTTCTGAATAACGTTCATTTCCTCAGTTAATTTTCTCCCGTTTTTTATACCGGAAAGGTAGGATATATGCTACAGTTAACGCAATTATAAAAGCCCTGTGGAGGTTTTCGTTTGGGTATACCCGGTTTCTGGCTGTTCATCGTATCTGAGGTTCTTCTTGCCGTTCTCTTACTCATCACCATTCCCTACCTTCGCTATCCTGCAGGAAAGGCATTCTTCGTCCTTGTATTCAGCGCTCTTGTGTGGGTCATCATGTATACCCTTGAGCTCCTCAGTCCGACTTTGGCATTGAAGATACTCTTCATGAGGATAGAATACATAGGTATCATCATCCTTCCCCTCTCGCTTTTCATCATGGCGGTGATCAATACCCACCAGAAGATCATCACACCGGTGTGGATGCTGCTCGGTGCCATGGCGCTTATGTTTTTCATCACCGTGTGGGTCATACCCTATCCCAATGCCTTCTGGTCGTTCATCGATCCCCCGATTCCACAGGGAGTCGGCTTCGTCAACGTGAGAACCTATGGACCGATGTTCTACTACCTTTTCATTCCCTACTCTCAAGGACTGATGAGTGTGTCCATCATCATTCTGGTGAGAAAACTGAACAGGGATACGATGTATTACTGGCGTCAGGTAGCACTCTTCTCGTTGGGAATGCTTCTTCCTGCCGGAATCAACTTCGTCTACGTTATCGGATTCTCTCCGGTGGAACATATCAACTACGCGACTGCAAGTATGGGGGTCAGCTCTCTCATTATTGGCTACACGCTCCTCCGTTACCGTTTCCTTGACTATCTTCCCGTCACACGCGATATCGTCATCGAAGCGATGAGTGACGGAATCCTCGTCTTCGACACCCTCGGAAACCTTCTTGATGCAAACTCTTCAGCTGAGAGAATGCTCGGCATACAGGATCTCATCGGAGGGAAGATAGAGAGGATTCTCCCCTCAGAGATCATGGGCAAGGTCACTCCCTATATCGAAAAGAAACTCAAGAGTTCCTTTATCATGGAACAGCGGGAGAAGTTCTTCGAGTACCAGTTCACTCCTCTTGAAGGAAACAGCGGTTATCAGAGCGGTTACCTTCTTTCCATCAGGGATATCAGCGAGAAGGAGAGGTATCACAGGGAGGTGCTGCGCATCTCACGTCTCGATCCTCTCACAGAGGTTCTCAACAGAAGATCTCTCTTTGAGGAGATCGAGCGTAAGCTTACATCGGTTTCTCAGGGTAAGGGGGGTCTTTCCCTCATCATGGTTGATATTGATGATTTCAAGCAGGTGAATGATACCTGGGGTCACCATGTGGGTGACAGGGCTATCGATCGTCTCAAGGGTGTACTGCTCGAGGCCGCCGGTTCTAAACATATGGTAGGCCGCTACGGCGGAGATGAATTCATTCTCCTGTGCATCGATATAAGTGAAAAGGAGACGGTTAAGCTTGCTCAGAGTGTTCTTGATCAGGTCTCCCGTCTTCCTGCAGCTGAGGGAGATGTCAGGTTCCTGATCTCTGCTGGAGTAAGTTCTTCCGATTCTATGAATGCTTGTGAGCTTTCAAGCGATTCCCTTTTCTCCCAGGCAGATGAGATGCTCTATGACGCAAAAAGAGGGGGAAAGAACCAGGTCTGTTCCCCCTCGAAATACGAGCGTCAGTAAGTTAATTCTCTTTGTTTATGCAAGGAACTTCTTAAGATCCTCTTCAGGTGATGAGATCGATGTGATACCGAAGTTCTCCACCAGGATGTTAAGTACGTTCGGGCTTACGAAAGCGGGCAGTGAAGGTCCGAGGTGGATATTCTTGACTCCGAGGTAGAGGAGGGTAAGAAGTACCGAGACAGCCTTCTGTTCGTACCAGGAAAGAACGAAGGAGAGGGGCAGTTCATTGACCGATACATTGAAGGCACCTGCAAGTGCGAGTGCGACTTCGATGGCACCGAAGGAGTCGTTACACTGACCCATGTCGATCATACGGGGGATAGCACCGATTGAACCGAGCTTCATGTCGTTGAAGCGGAACTTTCCGCAGGCGAGTGTAAGAACGACAGTGTCATCCGGGCTCTGCTCGACAAAGTGGGTATAGTAGTTTCTTCCGACCCTTGCACCGTCACAGCCTCCGACAACGAAGAAGTGCTTGATATCTCCGCTCTTCACTGCATCGACTACGGTTCCTGCAAGTGAGAGGACGGTTGCTCTACCGAAACCGGTAGTCATGGTATCTCCGCCGTTGATTCCTACCATCTTCTTATCTTCGTCCCAACCGCCGAGTTCGAGAGCCTTCTCGATCACTGGGGTGAAGTCCTTGTCATCACCGATGTGGACGAGTCCGGGGAAGGAGACGACTTCAGTGGTGAAGATTCTGTCGGAGTAGTTCTCCTTGGGGGGCATGAGACAGTTGGTCGTGAACAGAACAGGGCCTGCAATATCGAGGAACTCTTTCTGCTGGTTCTGCCATGCGGTACCGAAGTTACCCTTGAGGTGGCTGAACTTCTTGAGTCCCGGATAGCCGTGAGCGGGGAGCATTTCACCATGGGTGTAGATGTTGATTCCCTTTCCTTCTGTCTGCTTGAGAAGCTGATAGAGGTCATAGAGGTCGTGACCGCTGACGACGATGAAAGGTCCTTTTTCCACTGTGAGGGGGACTTCGACCGGGGTCGGGTCACCGTAGGTTTCGGTGTTCGCCTTGTCGAGAACGCCCATGCACTTGTAGTTCACTTCACCTGTCTTGAGGACGATGGGGAGGAGTTCTTCTGCTGAGAGCTTCTGACCGATAGCGCGGGTGGCTGAGAAGAAGAAGTCATTCACTTCCTTATCCTTGTAACCGAGAACCCACGCGTGGTAAGCGTATGCAGCCATACCTCTTACGCCGAGAAGGATCAGTGACTTGAGGCTTCTGATATCCTCGTTGTCTTCCCAGACTTCCTTCATGGTGTAGACGTTGGTCGATCCGCCGTAGGATACAGTCTCGTTGTCGATTCTGCTTACGATAGCCTTGAGCGTCTCCGTATTGAAGTTGACGTTGGTGATCGCTGTGAACATCGCTTCGAGCATGAGGAAGGTTGTTTCCTCTCTGATCTCCTTACCTTCCACTGCTGCGGCAAGAGCGACGAGAGCCGAAGTCATCTCATCCTGAAGATTCGATGTGTCAGCATCCTTTCCGCAGACACCCTGTGTGGTACATGCAACGCCCTTGGCTGTCTGCTCACACTGATAACAAAACATTGAACTCATGGTTTTCTCCTTTCCTGGAATTCTCTCATCTGGACACACCTCACCCTTTTAGGGGAAATCAGAGGGGTTTCAATGATGATTTTCTCTACTTTTATTCTTGATTCTTTATGACAAAGAGGTGAAGTGATCCCTCACCTCCGTTGTTGATGGTCATGACTGTCCCGCCGGGGATCCGTATGATCTTCCCTGCTTCATAGAGGTGGGGTTCCTGCTCTGCAAGAGCGATGCTGAGAGTTCCCTTCACAACGATCAGGTGGGCATCATCGGGAGTGGGGTGGGTGGGAGCCCCTTCACCTTCTGCAAGGGTAAGTTTGTTGATCCTCACTCCGCAGTCTTCCACGATTCTCTCGATAGTGGTGTTGTCGCCTGTGTTGAATGAATATTCTTTCTCAATCATCGTAATCCTCACTCCTTACGTATTCCATTTACCATATATATTCTCAATATCGAGGGCAAAGATCAGTGTCTTACCCTTCGCCCGGTCGATGTATGCATCTCCCTGACTGATGAAATCAGGAGAGTAGCGTCTGATCAGGGATCTGAAACCCTTCATCCGCTCTTCCTCGTCCTCAACGATCCTCAGTACTCCGTCTGCTATCGCAGAAGTGTACTTCGTCGTGAAAGCCTCCGGTCTTATATCATCCTGTGTGACAGTGACCAGTGTCGCTCTTGGTTTCGTCTTTGCTATCTCCACTTTTCTCCCTTCGAGAGCACCATGGAAATAGACCGTCCGTCCTTCAACTGCATAGCTGATCGGAATCGCATATACATCGTTTTCAACAACTGCCGCAGCGAGGACTCCGTGTGAGCCTTCACTCAGTACCTTCATTGCTGCTTCTTCGGGCAGCTGCCTATCTTTTCTTCTCATGCAGTTATTGTACCTGCTTTTTATCATAACTGAAACAGTGGTGTATGTTGCAAATGCAACAAATAAAAAAATATCGAAAAAAAATAGGGAAGAGAAAATAGGCACTCACGGGACGACCCTGTACAAAACGGAAAAAGATGTATACACATATAGAAAGTCAGGAAAACGGAGGCAAGGAATATGATCAAAGCTGCAGTGATTGGTGCGACAGGATATGCGGGAGCGGAGCTGATGAAAATTCTTCTCAACCACCCTCAGGTATCGCAGGTGGCAGCGGCCACGAGAAGCTATGAAGGAATTCCCTATTCTCAGGTCTACCCCAACTTCATCTCCCTCCATGACGAGGTATGTCTCGGCACAGATCTTGGACCTCTTGCCGAAGAGTATGATGTACTCTTCCTCTCTTTACCCCACGGTCTCGCTTCATCAGCGGTGACCGAAGAGATTCTGAAGAAGACGAAGGTGATCGACCTCGGAGCAGACTTCCGTCTGCACGACAAAGAAACGTACGAGAAGTGGTATAAGACAGAACACAACGGAGTACATCTCCTTGAAAAGGCTGTGTATGGTCTCAGTGAAGTCTACAGGGAGAAGATTGCCGGTGCCTCACTGATTGCCAACCCAGGCTGCTATACCACCTGTTCCATCCTCTCGACCAGACCCCTGATTGAAAAAGGACTGATCGATGATACCACTCTCATCATCGATGCGAAGTCCGGTGTAAGCGGGGCAGGGAGGAAGGCCGCAACAGCAACCCTCTTCTGTGAGGTGAATGAATCGTTCAAAGCCTACGGAGTCGCTTCCCACCGGCATACGCCGGAGATCGAGCAGGAGCTCTCCCTCTTCAATCCTGTCACCCTCACCTTCACTCCCCATCTCATCCCGATGAACCGGGGAATCCTTGCAACGATCTATGCGAAGGTGAAAGAGGGAGTGACATTGGATGATATCAGAAAAGCATACGAAGAAGCTTACGCTGATGAGTACTTCATCAGGGTGAGGGAACCGGGACAGTTCCCTGAGACCCGGTTTGTGAAGGGTTCCAATTTCGTCGATATCGGTTTCACCCTTGATGAAAGGACAGGGAGAGTGATCGTCATCGGAGCGATCGACAATATCATGAAGGGAGCTGCCGGTCAGGCAGTGCAGAACATGAATATCGCGTTCGGATTCGATGAAAGGTCGGCACTGAACCTGATTCCCTCCACACCGCTGTAAGAAATCCCTCCCCTTCCTGTGTTGCTCCCCGTACCAGGGGAGCGATTTTTGTATATTTTTCTTGTGTCTCTTGATTATCTCTAGTAAAATATGTATAAATATACAAAAAGATTTGCGAAGTCCTGTATATATATGCAGGTTGCACGCAGGTCAGCTGCATGACTGGAATGAGGTTAAAGATATGAAACTGGTTGATACAGGAATAATGGCCGCAAAAGGATTCAGTGTCGCTTCGGTTGCAAGCGGAATCAAGAAGGCGAAACTCGATACGACGCTATTAGTCAGTGACAGAGACGCTCAGGTCGCCGGTGCGTTCACACAGAATATCGTGAAGGCTGCTCCTGTTGTCTACGATGAAGCGATCGTGAAGAAGGGAAAGAGTGTCCGTGCCTTACACGTGGTGAGCGGGAATGCCAATGCATGTACCGGTCAGCAGGGAATGGATGATGCCGTTTCCACAGCTTCCTATGCCGCTGGCAAGTTAGGTATCAGCAGTGACGAGGTATTAGTCTGCTCCACCGGAGTGATCGGTGTTCCCCTTCCCATGGACAAGGTCTATAGCGGCCTTGATGCCTGTGCCGCTTCTCTGAGTGATGAGGTTTCCGGTGCACATGAGAGTGCCAAGGCTATCTGCACCACCGATACATTTGCCAAGGAAGTGGCAGTTGAAATAGAAGTCGGAGGAAACACAGTTTCCATCGGAGGTATGGCAAAGGGTTCGGGGATGATCCATCCCGATATGGCCACGATGCTTTCATTCATCACCACCGATGCAGCTGTTGACGGTGATTATCTGAAAACTCTCCTGAAGGGTTCCATCCGCGACACCTATAACATGATCAGTGTAGACGGCGATACATCTACCAACGATACCGTCCTTGTCTTTGCGAACGGTGCGAGCGGCTGTGACCTCATTGACGGTGACAGTCCCTATAAAGAAGTATTTGAAGAGGCTTTTCTCTATGTTCATACCGAGCTCGCGAAGCTCATAGTGAAGGATGGAGAGGGGGCTGGAAAATTCATAGAAGTACAGGTGACCGGAGCCCCAAGCAAGGATGATGCACGTACACTTGCCCGTTCAGTGATCACCTCTTCACTTGTGAAGACCGCCTTCTTCGGAAGCGATGCGAACTGGGGACGTGTCATGTGCGCTATGGGCTATTCGGGAGGAAATTTCTCTCCTGAGAAGGTGTCGATGAAGTACGTGAGTGAAGCCGGTGAGATAGAGGTCATGAAGGATGGGAATCCGATCATCTTCGATGAGGATATCGCGAAGAAGGTGCTCGAGGAAGCGGTGATCACCCTGAAAGTCACTCTCGATGACGGAGAGAGCGAGGCCCATGCCTGGGGCTGCGACCTTTCATATGAATATGTAAGGATCAATGGAGATTATAGAAGCTGATGCAACACGCAATAGAAAAAGCGGAAGTGCTCATCGAAGCACTGCCATATATCAGGAAATTTGCAGGAAGTACCGTCGTGGTCAAGTACGGCGGTTCGGCGATGATTGATGAAGAGATGAAGGAATCGGTCATTCAGGATATCGTTCTGATGAAAAGGATCGGTTTCAACCCCGTCATCGTTCACGGCGGAGGGAATGCGATCTCCGATCAGCTGAAGAGGATCGGAAAACAGTCTGAGTTCATCTCGGGACTCCGCGTCACCGACCGTGAGACGGCCGAGGTTGCTGAGATGGTGCTCAGCGGCAGCATCGGGAAGGCGTTAGTGCAGTCCCTGCAGGACCATGGAATCCAGGCAGTCAGTATCAACGGAAAGGATGGTGATACCCTCGTGACACGTAAGAAGCTCGCGGACGGGATCGATATCGGTTTCGTCGGTGAGGTCGTGAAGGTCAACACCGCCCTTCTCACCAGCCTGATGAGCAATGATTTCGTCCCTGTCGTCGCCCCCGTGGGTACCGACCTGAAGGGAAATACCTATAATATCAACGCAGATTACGCTGCCAGTGCGATAGCGGGCGCCCTTGATGCCCAGAAGCTCGTCTTCCTAACCGATGTGGAGGGGATTCTGAAGGATAAGAATGACCCTGAATCGATCATCCGCCGCCTCTCCCTGAGGGAGGCTGAAGGATATATCGAAGACGGCACGATCGCCGGGGGGATGATCCCTAAGGCGCAGTGCTGCATGGACGGAATAAAACATGGTGTCGAGAGCGTTCACATTCTCGACGGAAGGCTTCCCCACTCGCTCCTTCTTGAGATCTTCACGAATGACGGGTGTGGAACGATGATGACAAAGTAATAACTGAAGGATAATACCTATGAACAAAACGATAGAACAGGGACAGAAACATTTCATGTCCACCTACGCACAGTTTCCTCTTGTGCTGAACGGCGGCCACGGCGTCACTGTCACCGATTCTGACGGGAAAGAATATCTTGATATGGTTGCAGGTATCGCAGTCAATTCTCTCGGCTACGGTGATACTGAGTTCGATGCCGCTCTGAAGGGTGTGATCGATAACGGTCTTCTTCACTGCTCCAATCTCTATTACAACGATCCTGCGGTAGAGGCTGCAGAGCATCTCAAAGACCTGAGCGGTATGGACCGGGTCTTTTTCTGCAACAGCGGTACCGAAGCAAACGAAGCAGCTCTCAAGCTCGCAAGGAAATGGGGAAAGCAGTTTGATATCATCAAGGATGAGATCATCACGATGGAGAGTTCCTTCCATGGAAGGACCTACGGTTCGATGAGCGCTACCGGTCAGGTGAAATACCAGAAGAGTTTCACCCCCCTGGTTCCCAAGATCTTTCACACCCCCTTCAACGACTTCGAGGCACTGAAGGCCAAGGTGAATGAACACACTGCAGCGATCTTTGTCGAGATCATTCAGGGTGAGGGGGGAATCAAGGAGATCGATGTCGATTTCCTCAAGGCCGTAAGAGCACTCTGTGACGAAAACAATATCCTCCTGATCACCGATGAGGTTCAGTGCGGAATGGGAAGGACAGGGAAGGCCTTCGCCTGGCAGCACACCGGGGTGACCCCCGATGCAATGACACTGGCCAAGGCTCTCGGTAACGGCGTGCCGATCGGCGCCCTGGTCACCACCTCCAAGTGTTCCGAGGTTCTCTCCCCGGGAGACCACGCTGCCACCTTCGGAGGAAACCTCCTCAGCTGCACAGCAGCGAATGTTGTCCTGAAAAGGCTCCTTGACGGTTCACTTCTTTCGAACGTGAAGGAAGTAGGGGCATATTTCGAAGCGGGACTCCTTGCCCTGAAGGAAAAATATGAGGCTGTTGTCGATATGAGGGGGAAGGGGCTGATGCTTGCCATTGAACTCGACAGACCCGCCAGGGATTTCATCGCTTTGGCAATTTCAGATGGTATGCTCCTTGTCGGTGCCGGTGAGAAGGTGGTCAGGTTTGTTCCTCCTCTTGTGATCACAAAGAAGGATGTCGATACCGCTCTGAGTATTCTTGACGGGATATTGGCCGCACTCTGATTGTAAAGGTGACGCTCTTTCGGTATCATGCAGGTACTGAAAGGGCTTTTACATGAAACATATTATTACATTCTTCCTTATTCTCCTCCTCTTTCCCCTCTCTGCCACAGCAGATCAGGGACAGACGAGCAATGACCTTCTCGATGCAGTGGTACCGTTCGAATACGGTATAGAGCGATTCGAAGAGAGGATCGCTGCCTCTTCAGGGGAAGATCAGCCGATAGGACTCCTCCTTTCAGGAGGTTCAGCGAGAGCGTTCGCACACATCGGTGTGATCAGGGCGTTCGAGGAGATGGGAATCTCTCCCGACTATATTGTGAGCAATTCGATGGGATCGATCGTCGGAATTCTCTATGCCGCCGGTCTGAACAGCGATCAGATCTATGAGATCGTGAAGAACATCGACCCGGGAACACTGTTCAACATGACCTATCCGTTTGACGGAGGTCTCCTTGACCCTTCAGCCTTTGTCGATTTCGTCTCCGCCTATGTGGCAGGCACACCGAATATAGAGGACCTTCAGATTCCGATCATCGTCATCACAGAGGATGCGAAGACAAAGAGGCAGGTGCTTGCAGCGGAGGGGGAAATCAGTAAGATACTGGCAGCCGCCTTTGCCCTTCCCGTCTATTTCCCTCCCGTGGAGTTTCGCGAACATCTCCTCCTTGACGGAGGAACGACCAACCTTGTTCCCGTCGAGATCGCCACACGTTTCAGTGACAGGGTCATAGTCTCCACTACCTTCTATGAAGGGAAAGGGATCAACCTGAAAAACCCTCTCAGTCTTCTCAATGTCTCCATGGATGCGGCAAAGCGTCGTCTCGGGGTGAAGTCCCTCCTCGACAACCCCGAAGCTGTCTGGATCAGATGTGATGTGGAGGATTTTTCTTTCATGGATTTCGATAAGGTGGATGAGCTCTCCGCAAACGGATACAGTTCTGCCATGGCGGTCAGTGATCAGCTTCTTCCCTTCATCTCATCTTCTCAGACGCAGGAAACGAGTGAGGTGCAGAGCACCTTTGCTGAAACACATAAGAAGGCGCTCGACAACTACAGCTATTTCAGGATACCTGCTGTATCGGGAACTTCCCATCAGATATTCACAGGAGCGATGAACTTTCCTGAGGGAGAGAGGTCCTATCTCCGCTCTGAAGTGCTTGCGGGACTCCGCTACACTTTCACCGCTCCGTCAGTGAGCCTCACAACTGTAGCCGGGGGAGCCTGGGAACCTTACGGTGGAAACGATTTCTATCCCGAGATCATTCTTCAGGGAAGATATCTTCCACTTCCCTTCCTGCAGCTGAAAGGCACCTATGGTGCTGCAATGGATGCTCTGGACTCATGGAGTCAGTATGTCTCTGCTGAAATCCTTGTGCATCAGCTTGCCTTCTCCCGCTCTCTCGTGATCGAGGAAAAAGCTTCGATAGAGGGAAACATAGATGATACTCTCTCATTTACTGAACTGCTCGTTGATGGAGGACTCGGTTTCTCCTACTCAGATGGATGGTCAATGAACGGTTCTGTATCGTATCAGCTGTGGGATGAGTTCTCCCGTCAGTTCGTGAGCGGCTCGGCCGGTGCAATGATACCCCTCACTGCAGATGTGACCCTGCGTCCTTCTGCAACTCTGCGCTACGCCATTGACGGGAACGGGGATGTTCCATTCTTCACCCGTGACGGCTATTACACCTCAGCTTCTGTTCTTCTTGAGCAGGGAAGGGGAGGGGCAGCCAATGCATCCAATCACATTGGTGTATTCTCACTTGAAGCAGACTGGAATCCTCATACCTTCCGTCCTACGATGGGGGAGATGCTGATCTTCAAGAACTCCGCGATCGGTGCATTTGCCCAGCTGCTCTGGATGGATGCAGGGGAGTATGTTCCTCAGGTGAGCGGCGGTGTGCAGGTGAAGACCAACCTTGGTTTCATCGGATTGATGGAACTGCCGATGCGACTGTTTGTTTCCTATGATACCCTCAGTGAGGGAATCATAGGAGGTTTCAGCATTGCAGGAGGTCTGAAGTGAACACTTTGAAGGATTTTTCTTCTTTTACCTCTCGGGCACTTCCCTCCTCGGTTTCACTTCAGATGCTCTCTTCAAGCGGTGAGGTGATCTTTGAAGCGAGCGGTAAATGGCTCCACCCTCTGTTTTCATTGGAGCACTTCCTTGCTACCCATACCGATATTGATGCTGCAGAGCATTTCCTTCACGACAGGATCGCTGGTAAGGCCGCTGCAGCTCTCACTGTACGACTGGGGTTCAGACATACCAAGGCTGATATGATCAGCTCACTTGCTATTGAGCTCTATGAAAGGAACGGAGTGAACGTCTCCTTCAACGAGAAAGTGGAGAGGATCGCATGCATGACAGAGTCCCTGCTTGAAGAAATCGATGATATCGAAGAAATATATAGAGTAATCGAGAAAAGGAGGGCACTGGGCAGGAAAATTGATTGACCCTCGGTTTTCCCCACTGCTACAGTACTGATATGAATACAGCGACGATCATCACTGCATTGCTTCTCACTCTTGTTGCGGGGCTCTCCACGGGTATCGGGGGACTGCTCAGCATGTTCCACCGGCAGACAAGCTCCCGTTTCCTGTGCACCTCTCTCGGGTTCAGTGCCGGGGTAATGGTATACCTCTCTTTTATGGAGATTATTCCCGAAGCGAGACACTTTCTTATTTCCACCGGTGAAAGCGAGACCGTCGCAGATATACAGAGCGTCATCCTCTTCTTTATCGGTGTGGGCATCGTCGCTCTCATCGACCGTTTCGTCCCTTCAAGGGACAACCCCCATGAGATTCCCAATGTGCTCAATATGGTGACCGGCGAGAAGAATGAAGATATCGACCACCACCTGATGCGTACCGGACTGTTCAGTGCGATCGCAATCACGATACACAATATTCCCGAAGGCCTTGCAACCTTCACCTCCTTCATTGCAGAACCCCAGATAGGAGTATCGATCGCCATAGCGATCGCGATACACAACATCCCCGAAGGGATAGCAGTCGCTGTTCCCATCTACTTCGCTACAGGAAAGAGGGGGAAGGCATTGATCATCGCTCTGCTGTCAGGGCTCTCAGAGATGGTAGGTGCCCTCATCGGCCTCGTTCTTATCCAATTCTCGGGTACCGATCTGATGGTGGGCTTCGTTCTTGCCGCCACTGCGGGAGTGATGGTCTATATATCCTTTGATGAACTGCTTCCGACAGCTGAACGGTACGGAAAGCACCACCTTGCTATCTACGGAGTCCTCTCGGGCATGGGCGTGATGGCTCTCTCACTGCTCCTTCTGTGATCTGCTGAACTCACAGCCGCAGTAATCCTGACGATAGAGATCAAGCATCTCAGAGAGTTCGATACTCCTCTTGTACCCATCCTTCTTCTTGAAATTGAAGGGGACAAAGCCCTCCTTTTTCTCTCCGATACTGAATATCGTCATGGAATTCTTGTGAGGTGAGACGCTCAGTGTGGTGGTGAAGAACTCTATTCCCAGCTCCTTCGCCTTTTCTGCAGCGATGGAGAGGTTATAGGAAAAACAGAGAGAACACCTCTGGCCCCCTTCTTCATCTCTTTCATGCCCCTGTATCTCTTTCTGCCACGATGCATGATCGTATGGAGCGGTATGGATCTCTGTTGTGAAGAAGATACCCACCTTCTCAAGTTCTGTGAGCCGTTTTTCCCATTCACTTTCAGGAAAGATATTGTCATTGGCATAGTGGAGTTCAACAGCGTAGCCGAGATATCTGAGGCGTTCGATACTGCTGGTGGAGCAGGGTCCGCAGCAGCAGTGGAGAAGGATTCGTGTCCCTTCAGGGACTGTATGCTCCTGGTATTTCATGTCCTTATCATACCCTTCCCTCGTGTCAGATTCAATTCCCTCCAATAATCAATTCAATTTTCACCCATGTATGGAAATCGTTTTCAAAATATGCCATAGTTATAACAAACTGATCATTGAGGGGTCGATCATGAAAAATCCTGCGTTGCTCGCGGTCCTAGTTGCTATCATCGGAGTGCTGATGCTGCCTATACCACAGGCATTGAAAGTCATCGCTGCCGTCCTGCTTCTAGGCGTCTATTTCTACCTAAAGAGAGGATACCTTTTCATCGTCATGGCATCCACTCAGTTCAACAAGAGTGATGAGAAGCACCTGAACAGGGCATGGAATCTCTACGAGAGAGGATGGAGAGCAGGAATCGCCCCCAACTACGCACACATGCTGGGTAACCTGTTTGTTCAGCGCGGTGATGCAGCTATCGCTCTTGAGATCTTCGATCAGTTGATCGAAAGAGGCGAACAGGGGAAGAAAGGGTATGCGAACCTATTAAAAGGTGTGAAGATCAGCAGATCTATGGCACTATGGGCGACGGGGAAGAAGAACGAGGCTGTCTCCAGCCTCTATGAGGTGAAATCCTCAGGCTATACAGATACCAATCTCGCAGTGAACCTGGGCACCTACCTTCTTGCCATGAACCGTCTCGATGATATGGAAACTCTTCTTCAGGACATCGACTCCATGTCTCCTCAGACAACGGGTATGAAGGACAACAGCGGGTATTATCTGTTCAAGAGGGGAGACCTCCTCAAAGCCGATGCCTTCTACCGTGCGATGTTGAGCGAGGAAGCTCCCAAGTTCCCCGAAGCCTATGCCCATGCAGGAGAAGTTCGTCTTGCTCTCGGCAAGTACTCACAGGCATCTGCCCTTTTCGAACAGGCCCTTACCCATCCCTTCCAGAATACTTCCACAGTGAGCGAAGCTGAAGTGAGAGTGATGCTCGAAGAAGCTCAAAAAGCAAAAGAATCGCTGGGTGGAGAGGATGAGGATGGGGATGAAGAGATTCATTCAGCTCTCTTTGATGATGATCTGTTCGATGACGGCCCCAACACCGACCTTGACGAGGATGACGATATCGACCCGAACATCGAACTTGACGATGCGGACTATGCGGATGAGAATGATGACGAGGTTGAATTCGATATGGAAGAGATGTCTCAGCTCGAGCGTGATTTCTATGAAGAGACCGAAGACGAGGAGAGTGACTTCAGGCAGCCATGAAGCGATTGCTTAAAATTCTCACAGGAAGATTTTTCGCCTTTATCGTGTTAACGCTACTTCAGATAGCGCTCCTGATTGCTGTAACTGCAAACCTTCTCGACCGGGGAAGCCTTTATCTTACCATCTCCTATATCATAAGCGGACTTACCGTATTCTATGTCCTTTCCCGTGAGGAGAACCCTGCCTATAAGATGATCTGGGTGATCATTCTCCTTGCAGCCCCTGTTTTCTCTGTTCCTTTCTATATCATCTTCGGAAATAAACGGGATTCGAGGAAAGTCGCACGCCAGATGGCACTCTATAACCAGTATGTGAACACCGAGGGTGCTCAGGATTGTTCTCTCGGTTCTGCTCAGGTAAGAGAGAAACTGGAGGAATACTCCCCCGAGTACGGTCGCCAGAGCGATTACATTACGAATCTGACCCGCTCCTGTCTTTTCGACAAGACTTCTGTGACCTACTACCCTTCAGGTGAAAGTTCCTTTGAGGCTATCATGGAGGATATGAGAAAAGCGAACAGGTTTATTCTGATCGAGACCTTCATCATCGATTTCGGATACCTCTGGGAAGCTGTTCTTTCCCTTCTCAAGGAGAAGGTGGAAGAGAGGGTGGAGGTCTATCTTCTCTACGATGATGTGGGAACGATCCAGAACTTCCCTCCTTCCTACCATAAGGTCCTTGCGAAAACCGGAATCAAGGTGGCGGTGTTCAACCGCCTGAGAGGTCACCTGAATCCCCGTCTCAATTACCGGGACCATAGAAAACTGGTGATCATTGACGGGGACGTGGGCTATACCGGTGGAATCAACATTGCTGATGAGTATATCAACAGGAAGATCAGGTTCGGGCACTGGAAGGATACTTCGGTACGCCTTGAAGGCAATGCGGTCGTTTCGATGACTACGATGTTCTTTCAGCAGTGGGGTTTCACAACGAAGGAATATATCGATATAGAGAAGTTCACTCCGAGAAAGAGCGTGGAAAGCGATGGGTTCATTCAGCCTTTCGGGGACTCTCCGTTAGATAACTACAACATTGCAGAGAACGCCTACATTCAGATGATCAACCATGCAACGAAGTACCTCTGGCTTACCACTCCCTACCTCATCCTCGATACACAGATGATCACTGCGCTCACCATGGCGAGCGAAAGCGGGGTCGATGTGAGAATCATCACCCCCTCCGTCCCCGATAAATGGTATGTGCATGCGGTATCACGGTCACACTACGGACAGCTGATCAGGTCAGGGGTCAGAATATATGAGTACACCCCCGGATTCATTCACGCTAAAATGTTCGTCAGTGACGACAGGGCCGCGATCGTCGGAACGACGAATATGGATTACCGGAGCTTCTATCTCCACTTCGAATGCGGAGTCGCCTTCTTCGATTCATCCGTCGTCCACGAGGTGAGAAACGATATCATGAAGGTGATGGATGTGAGCAGGGAGATCACCGAACAGGCGGTGGACCAGACTCCTTTGCCCACACGATTTTTACGGAACGTGCTGAAGCTCTTCTCACCGATCATGTAGGAAGGAAAGAACACGCTCGGGTTAAATCCCCTCTACGATACCGTCAGCTGCTCTCATACCGCTTGCCCATGCTGCTGTAATACCTCTGCTTGTTCCCGCACCGTCTCCGGCAAGGTAGACATGCTCTGTCACACGGAAGCGGTCATCAAGGTAGACCGGTTTGTTCGCATAGAGCTTGATCTCAGGGTAGTACATGATGGTCGAGGGGTGAAGTACACCGGGAACGATCGTGTCGAGGTGCTTCATCGCCTTCCAGATATTCCTGAGGATCTTTGAGGGCATGGCCAGTGAGATATCACCGGGGCAGCAATCCTTCAGTGTGGGAGTGAAGTCGAAATAGTCGGAGTTGAAGGAATCTTCCTTGCTTCTCGAACCGAGACGGAAGTCGCCCACTCTCTGCATGAGAGGCCTTCCGCCTCCCATGAGGGCTGCCTGGAGTCCAAGGTTCTCTGCATAGGCCTGACCGCTTGCAAGCGGCTCAGTGAACTTGACTGTCTTGAGGATGGCGAAGTTCGCCATACCGTTTTCCCTGTTTCTTTCCTTCGAGTAGGCATGTCCGTTGACCGAGTACCAGGTATCACCGCGACCGGTTACATACTTTTCCTTTACGACATGGGCATCCCCGCTGTTCGTACAGAACGTTCTCACCTTCTCATCAAAATAGAACTTCGGGTCATAATAGTCCTTGACGATAGGGTAGTGCTCGATCCTCGTCTCAACCCTCACTCCGATATCGACGATGTTGTCGACAAAGGGGACTGAGAGGGACTGGAGCATCATCTGAAGGAAATGGAATCCTTGACGTCCGGGAGCGATGAGGAGTCTTTTGTACCCTATCTCCCTCTTATCGGTGGTGATCATTCTCTCATCGTCATCCACTGTGAGCATCTTCTCCCCGAGTGAGAGGGTGACGCCTAAGGCTGCAAGGTCTGCAAGCAGTTTCTTGATGAGAAGGAGACCTCCGTCTGTTCCTAAATGGGACTGCCTGATATCGATCAGCGATCCGCCGAGCCTTTCCGCTCTCTTCTGATACACTTCGATATTGCTCTTATGGAGGATGTTGGGTGCAAGAAACTGTGTGACATGGTCAAGGTAATGGTCGGCCGTTCCCTGATTCCAGTATTCCTGGGGGAAGCCGATGGGGTAGGTGAAGTTCATCTTGCAGTCGTTTCTCATACCGCCTGTTGAAAACTTCTCCTTGTCGATCATGAGAATCGAAGCATCGGGTTTCTTTCGGGCGATTTCAAAGGCCGCTCCCATACCTGCAGGTCCTGATCCGATAATGACTACATCATACTTATCCACGTGCACACTCCTTAAACCATCAGAGAGTATACACAATCTCACCGAAGTGGTACAGGCTGTGACACTGAAATATCATAGGGATACCCTCTTGCTTTTTTCTCCCTCCTCTTCCATTGTTTTTCATATGGAATATGATCTTCTCATCACCAATGTCATGCTCGTCGACGGGTACTGGGATTTTCCCTACAAGGGAAGCGTTCTCATCCGTGACGGTATCATAGAGATCGTGAGCGGGTGCAGAATCAGACAGGAGGCGAAGGAAGAGCTTGACGGGAAAGGGCTCTACCTGATCCCCGGTATCATCGACATGCACACCCATAGCGATCTTCCACTTGCTTCTTCCTCTCAGTTCTCCCATAAGATCCTTCAGGGGATCACCACAGAAGTGATAGGAAACTGCGGAGCAGGTTCCTTCCCAATGAACTCTGCTCCCGAAATTCTCGGCTCTTCAGTTTCATTTCCTTCCGTGCATGAGTACATTGCAGCGTTCAACTCGTCTCCTCCTGCCTCCCATGCCTTCATTCTTCAGGCACACGCTCCGCTGAGGAGATCCGTCCTAGGGGAAGATGCCTCAAGGGCGGCAACAGAGGAAGACATAGAGAAGATGTGCACTCTCCTCAAAGATGCACTGGAAGGGGGAGCGAAAGGTTTTTCAACCGGACTCTATTACAATCCCTGCTCGTTCGCTGATGAGAAGGAGCTGCTGGCACTCCTGCAGGTGGTTGCCGATTATGATGCTCTGTTTTCAGTTCATATCAGGGAAGAGGGGGACGGAGTCCTTGCATCCCTTGCTGAAGTGATAGTCCTTGCCCGGATGAAGCATGTACGCCTTCAGATATCACACCTGAAGGCGATAGGAGAAAAGAATCAGCATCGTGTGCCCGCTATGCTTGAGATGATTGAACGTGCCCATGAGAAGGGGTTGAGGGTACACTTTGATCAGTACCCCTATACCTGGGGAGTGACCTCCCTTTCTTCCCTCCTGCCCCCGAGAGTACTCGCTCTCAGCGATCAGGCAATGCGTGATGAGTTGAGTGATCCTGAAAAAAGGACAACGATCATAGAGGAAATGGAGCACCCCGAAGGATATGAGAGCCTGGTACATCTCGTCGGTTTCGACGAGATTCGAATCATTTCCCATAAAACAAGGAAAGAGAGTGAACTGAAAAGCATCACTGAGATCGCACGTCAGTGGAATGTCGATCCCTATGATGCCCTTTTCACCCTGCTCCTTGCCTCAGACGGAACTGCCCTGATAAGCGATGTTACACAGAGCAGAGAATCACTTGAGATGATCATGCGCCACCCCCTGGGAACCTTCTGTACCGATGCTATCTACAGCGGAGAACATCTCCATCCCAGATGCACCAGTGCAGTGACCGACCTCCTTCGTGATTTCTACCGGAAGAAGGAAGTACTCACGCTTCCTGAGCATGTGAAGCGGATGAGTAGCCGCCCCGCAGCCATCCTCGGTCTCGAAAAACGGGGAATCATCAGGAACGGGTTCGCTGCCGACCTCGTCCTTCTCGATATCCCAAAAGAGGGCGAAATCACCATAGAGATGGTGATGGTAGGGGGAAAGATAGCTGTACAGAGGGGAATTCACAGGGAAGAATACACGACAGAGGTGCTCTGAGGGCTTTCAGCGACCAGAGCTTTTCAGTACGCCCTCGCTTTCAAGCAGATGTAGGAATATGATGCACCCGATTGTATCGGCACAGCCTCCCGGACTGAGGTTTCTCTCTTTGAACTTTTCATTTACATCACGCAGTCTGGAGAACTCCGCATCGTTTAATGCGCCGCCAGCTTCAAGATATGTTCCTGCTTCTTCGTGAACCCAGGAAAGAGCCTCAGCTCCTCCGCGTCCGAGTATATTTGTATCCTCGAAGGTGCTCATGATCTCCATTAATACCTGAATGAGACTTTCATCTCTTCCATATACCTTGAGAAGTTCCTTAAATCTTTCGTAGGAGGAGAAGATTACAGGAAACCCCTGTTCAGCTTCACCTCGTATTCCCGTACTCTGTGTCTCCAGGTAGAGTTTCTCTCCGTAGGTGATCCCTTTCTCCAGAGTGCCGAGATCCTCCTCGACAATTCCCGAGCAGAGAGAACGGAGGACCGACGGCATCTCTTCTACCGAATCACACAGCACAGCTGCTGAACTCAGGAGTCCGCAGGAGAAGATCATCCCCTTATGGGTATTTACCCCTCCTGTGGCACGGAACATTGCCCTTTCCCCCTCTTTTCCGATCTCTCGCAGGGAGGGGAACAGGGTCGCGTGTGCCTCTCCCTTCTCACACCCTGATCGATGAGCGATTTCGTAGAATGTTCTACCCAGAGCACTCGCGGATGAAAGAAAGGTCTGCAGATCCATATCATGATGGGATCCGTTGTCTTCCCTATCTACGAGTCCTGGTTTGGGAGTGAGGAGCACCTCTTCAGTGAGAGCTTTCTGCGCAAGGCGTGAGATGACGGAGGCTCGGTCATCCTCAAGGGAAAACGGAATGGCATGGAATCTATCATCTGCCAGAGAGGTTTCAAGGGAGAGGATTTTTACGTAAGGAGCGCTGAAGCGTATCCTCTGGGAAATATTTTCTGCAATCTTCTCTTTGGTATGCCGTTCTTCCCGTGCACACACGACTGCCGGTTCTCTGCAGAGAAAACAGGAGCGCGCCCCTGCTGACCGGCTCAGTTTTATCCCGTTCGGAGGAAAGACATCAATATCATAGAGTCTTCCAATCGGTGTCCCATCCTCTAGATCTGCTGTGACTGCTTTAATCTCCTCGGCATCCTTTTCACACCTCAGGAGAGCAAAAGGACCGTCAGGAGCATATTCCAGAAATACGAGAGAAGACTCAGTAAGAGGTAACAGCCGGTTCAGGAGCTCCAGATGCACTGCCCGCAACAGGGGGGAATCCTTTTTCTCTCCCGGAATATTGAGAGAGACTTCGATGTGAGTCATCGGATGTCTGGCCAGGGACTTCTGGATGAGAGCGGAGCGTTTTTCACGGCCGTCAAGAATATACTGATAGGATTTCAGGTTCATACTACTTCCCGTGGAATACAGGTCCGCACCTTGATGATGCGAACCCGTACCCATATGCTACATTGAGACTTTTTCAGATCTGTTCTTTGATCTCATGATCAGTGACTTGACGATCGGATACCCGATGGATATCAGAGTCAGTATGAACAGGGTGATACTGATAGGTGAATCGAAAAAGATCTTCATTGAATTATCAGAAATGGTGAATGCCCTTCTGAACGACTGTTCCATACTGTTTCCCACAATGACCGCAAGGATCAAAGGAGAGGTCGGAATCTTTGCCTTGCCGAGCAGATAGCCGAGTACGCCGAACACCAGAAGGATATAGAAATCCATGATGCTGTTGCTGATGGCGTAGGCTCCGACAAAGGAGAGGCCGAGCACGATAGGATAGAGCACCTTCGGTGGTACCGCGAGTACTCTGACAAGCACCTTAGCCAATGGGATATTCACGACAGCGAGGATGACGTTGCCGATGAACATACTTGCGATCAGACCCCAGATAATGACAGGCTGCTGCTGAAAAAGAAGGGGGCCCGGTTTGAGACCGAGGATCATAAGAGCTCCCATCATGACCGCCGTTGTTCCTGATCCCGGGATTCCCAGGGTGAGCATAGGGATCATGGCGCCGACAGAAGCCGCGTTGTTCGCCGCTTCAGGAGCTGCCAGTCCTTCAATTGCCCCCTCCCCGAATTCATCAGGGTGTTTGGAGAACTGATGCTCATTGTTGTAGGCCATCAGCGATGCCATGGTTCCACCCGCTCCGGGGAGCGCACCGACGAAGAACCCGAGGGGGGAACTGCGGAGGATAGGCAGCCAGCTGCGCTTCCAGTCATTCTTTGTGATCCAGATTCTTCCGAAATCTGTCTGCACCTTCGCCTTTCCTTCCCTGATGTTCCAGAAACTCTTGAACACTTCTCCGAGAGCGAATATGGCGATGATAACGATCAGGAAATCGATACCTGATTGCAATTCAAGAATTCCGAAGGTGAAACGCTGGACTCCAGACTGAGGATCGATACCGATAGTCGCTATCATGAGACCTATAGTCATGGCGATGAATCCCTTCACCCTGTTTCCCTTGCTCATCGAAGCTGTGGCTGCGAGGGCGAACACATAGAGCTGGAAATATTCGGCTGCACCGAATTTGACTGCGAAGCGGGCAACAGGAACGGAAACGAGAACCATGAAGATAGTAGCGATGATACCTCCGATGAACGAGGCTATAGCGGAGATGGCCAGAGCGGCTTCCGCTCTCCCTTTCTTTGTCATCGGGTACCCGTCGAACGTTGCTGCGACCGCTGCTCCGTCACCGGGAGTGTTGAGAAGAATCGAGGCACGGGATCCGCCGAACATGGCTCCGTAGTAGACACCGCCCATCGTGATGAGCGCTGCTACCGGTCCCATGCTGAAGGTGAGGGGTAGAAGAACAGCAACACCTGTTGCCGGACCGAGTCCGGGAAGCATGCCGATGATCGTACCGAGAACACCGCCGATGGTGACCCACATGATATTTATTGGTTGAAGGGCTGTACCGAACCCATGCATGAGCTGAATTATACTTTCCATACCATCCCCCTTAGAAACCGACCACGGGCATCATCGGAAGATATACCCCAAGCAGTTTATTGAATAAAATATAGATGAAGAGACTGAACACGACGGAAACGATGATCACCGTCTTCCATTTTGTCTTTCCGTTGAACAGCAGCAGTTCTATTCCAAGGAAGAGGATCGTTGAAAGAACGTATCCAATCCTTCTGAACAGAATAGCGTAGAGAATACCATTGGCCACAGTGATTGCGATCTGCTTCGTATGAGGTTCAATGACAAAGGATTTCTTTTCTGTCTGTGTTTCAGATGCATTCTGTTCGGGACTGCCTGTTCTGACTTTCATTACCTGCTGTATGAGAAGTACGACACCTAAGATGGTCATGAGAATACCGAGGGAAAGGGGGAACACCTTCGGGGCGTTTGGGTTACCGATGGCCGCCTCAGGAAGATTCAGTGTTTTGATCGAATAGGCTATACCCAGCACAATGCACACAAAAGCAGAAATCAATGATATCTTCTGCGCAGAATCCGGGTTGAAGGAATGTTGTTTCATAGTTGACTCCAAGGGAGGGGCAGGAGCTGAGAAAACTCAACTCCTGCAGTGTTAAGATCGTTAATTTATTTGATCATCCCAATTTCTTTCAGGATCGATTCAAAGTCTGCATTCGCCTTGTCGAGGAACTGAGCGAACTCAGGTGCATCCATGTAGGCATCGTCCCAGCCGTTTGCTTCTTCAGCAGCCTTCCATTCAGGAGTTGCGACGAGTTCCTTGAAGGTGTCTCTCCAGTAGCTCACTGCGTACTCAGGCATTTCGGGAGGTCCGAAGATTCCTCTCCAGTTCACGAAGGTTTCGTCGATACCCTGTTCCATACAGGTTGGGATATCAGCAACGATACCGGTACCGACACGGTGGGGAGCTGTCTGTCCGAGAGCCTTGAGGTCGCCACTTTCGATGAGACCTGCGACTTCACTGAGACCGGTTGAGAAGAGGTCGATGTGTCCGCCAAGGACCTGTGCGACAGCAGAGTCGTCAAAACTGACATAGTCGATTTTGTTGAGGTTCTTCACTCCTGAAGCCTTAGCCATGATGAGGAACTGCAGGTGGTCCATTGAACCGGCTGAAGAAATGCCTCCGATTTTCACGCTCTTGATATCTGCCTTAAGGGCATCCATTACGTCAGCCATGGTGTTGTAGGGGGAGTCTGCCGCTACGACGAATACTGCGTAGTCAGCGATCAAACGTGCGAGGGGAGTGACGTCAGTGTGACCGAGTGTCGTTGTTCCTGCAAGCTTGGTGAGAAGGAGGGGGGCTGAGTAGACGGTGATGGTCCGTGCCTGACCCTTCATTTCCTGAAGGCTTGCTAGGTGGACAGATCCGCCTGCGCCGGGATTGTTTCTCACGGGCATCGGTACACTAACGAGACCGGTGTCTTTCAGGACTTTCGCTGTGGTTCTGATGGTGAGGTCCCAGCCGCCGCCTGCGCCGCCTGGTGCTACGAAATCGAGGTTCCCGCTCGGATAGTTGTCAGCTGAGTCAGTTTCACCTGCTGCAAAGAGAGCAGAAGCCGAGGAAAGAATGAGTGTAACGACCAGAAGAGCCATTACCAGTTTGTTCATACGTTTCATATTGAACTCCTTTTTATGTGTGTCATCCGCACACTGCGGATGTACGCTTCTATGCTTTTACCTGCCGTACGACATCAAGTATGGTTCCGTCACGATACTCAACGACAGCTACTATTTTTTTCTCGAACTCGATAGGTTCGGGAATGCCTGCGAGTTTTTCCGCCTTCGCTTTCAGCTCCTCGATCGAGATGAGGGGAAGGCCGCTCTCTCTCAGTCGTTCGGTAACCAGAGGTCTCCTGGGATTCACAGCGATCCCTCTGTCGGTGACAAGGACATCCACGGTGGATCCTGGGGTGATTACTGTCTTGACGTTGTCTACGACCGTTGCACTTCGTCCCCTGATCAGTGGGGCGACGATAACCGAGAGTCCCGAGCCTATGGCGGTATCGGAGTGTCCACCGGAGGCGCCTCTGAGCACTCCGTCTGATCCGGTGAGCACATTGACATTGAAATTGGTATCGATTTCGAGTGCGCTGAGGACAACAACATTGATCTTGTTTACCGCACATCCCTTGTTGAGCGGGTTCGCATAGTAGGAAGCATCGATCTCGGAGTGGTAACGGTTCTCACCGATGGATCTGATCGCTTCACGATCGAAACTCTGTACGTCAAGAAGTCGTTTGATATACCCTTCTTCGTGCATCTTCACGATCTGTGCAGTAATGCCACCGAGTGCCCAGTTTGCTCTGATATTCTGTTTCACCATGTATTCGTAAAGGAATTTCGTGGTGACCAGGGAGGCTCCCCCTGACCCGGTTTGCAGGGAGAATCCGTCCTCGAAATACCCTGAATTGACGATGACGCGAGCAGCAAGGGAGCCGATGAGAATGTCCCGGGGATTCTTGGAGTCCCGTGTCGCTCCGCTGCTGATGCCCGATGGATCACCTACCTGGTCCACTTTGACGATATAGTCGACCTGGTCCTGGTGGATGCTGAACGGTGTGTTCGGGTACTCGGCGATCATGTCGGTGATGAGGACGACCTTGTTCGCATGCAATGCATCAACCTTGGCATACCCGAGGGATCCGCACGCGGACTGGCCGGTATAGCCGTTGGCGTTTCCGTACACGTCACAGGATGGGACGCCGAGGAATGCGACATCGATCTTCACCCGACCGGTTTCGATTGCTCGGGCACGCCCGCCGTGGGAATGGATCAGGATCGGTTTGTCCATAATTCCGTTCGAAATTGCCTCAGCAAGTTCCCCCCTGATTCCGGAGGTGTAGATCTGAGTGACCGTCTTTTCCTTGATGTGCTCTATTAGAGGGGCATGGACGGAACTGAGAGAGCTGGCGGCTACGGTCAGGTCCTTGATTCCCATATGTGAGATCACATCCATCACCATGTTTACTATCCCATCACCATCACGGAAGTGGTGGTGAAAGGATATGGTCATGCCGTCTTTCAGTCCTGTCTTCAGGATGACCTGCTCAAGAGTGTCGACCAGCTTGTTAAGGCGGGGAAGGGAGCGATTTCCCTTGTCGATACGGACATGGGGTGTATGAGTATAGGCGCCTTCGAATGGCTTTCTGCCAAAGGCGGTTAGAATTTCTTCAGGAATATCGTGGTTGAGAATCACATCATTCATGTCTTGTTCCTCTCTTCGTTGAGATGAGTCCGCTCGCTGCAGCTATCTCGAGGGTGCGCTCTGCTCTCGCTACGATCGGTTTGTCGATCATTTTTCCGTCGATCGCAATGACACCGGAGCCTTTTGAATTCGCCTCTTCGATTGCCTCCATGACTTTGTATGCAAAGGAGATTTCCTTCTCGGATGGAGCGAACACATCATTGACTGTTTGAATCTGCCGGGGACTGATGATAGACTTCCCGTCGAACCCGAGCTGTTTGATAAGCTCAACTTCTTTCCTGAAGCCTTCTTCGTTGTTCAGATCCGAATAGACCGTATCATATGCCTGAATCCCTGCTGCACGTGCCGCATTCACCACGGCAGAACGGGCGTACAGGAGTTCGATACCTTCAGGACTCCTATTCGTTTTCATGGCAGTGACATAGTCCTCGGCACCGATGGCGATACCGACAAGGCGGTCACTGGCCTGTGCGATCTCATAGGCATGGAGCACACCTGTGGGTGACTCGATGGCGGCAATCAGGCCGATGGAACCGACGGGGTATCCATTCTTCCTTTCTTCTGCCTCAATGAGGTCAGCTACCTCTTCAATATCTTTAGCCGTATCTGTTTTCGGAAGGCGGATGATATCGGGACGGGCTTTGACGATCGCTCTGATATCTTCCCTTCCATAGGGGGTGTCAAGGCCATTGATTCTTACCACTGTTTCTATTCCTTCGAAATCAAAGGTGCGAAGGCTCTTGTAGACAAGGAGGCGTGCCGCATCCTTCTGACGGAATGAAACGGAATCTTCGAGGTCGATCATGATCGAATCTGAGTGATAGATGGCAGCATCCCTGATGATGCCTGCGTTGTTTCCGGGAACATAGAGCATCGTTCTCCGTAGTCGGTTCTTCATTCCATCTCCTCCCAGTTGATCTGATCGATTCCGGCGGCCCTGTGCACGGCTGCGATGAGACGTGCCTGGATGGCGCAGTCTAAAGCTCCCTTGTCCTGGATATCGACAGCTGCTTCATGCACTTTCAGGCTCTTCAGCGTCTGGGAGACGACCAGATGTATCTGTTTCCCGAACTGTTTGCCCACTGTACTGTTGAGGGTGATATCTATCTTCCTACCCGGATTGGATCGAATTGTGATAAGGACGTCACTCGATTCAAGCGTTCCTGCTGATCCCGTTTTGATGATCTTCATCTCTTTTTTCCCTTTTCTGCAATCTTTGCACGTATCTTCTTTCTCGCACTCTCAGATTCACTGGAGGCGAGGAACTGGTATGTACTGTCAGGTACGATATCGGCGATCAGGTCAAGTCGTCCTTCTGCGAACAGGGAACGGACATAAGATGCGCTGATAGCTTTCCCGTCATGTTCGAGACGGGGGATGATGGTGACTTCGATACCCTCTTTTGTGAGTATCTGTTCTAGCTGTGTGTTGTAGTCCCGTGTGACGGGGCAGTAGGGTTCCTCGCCTACGAACCTTCGGGTGATGCTGAGTGCTGGCGCGATGTACCGGGCGAAGATCAGCGAATCAAGGCGAGCGTAGGAAGTTCTCACCACCTTCTCATCCTTGATGAAGTAGGTGGGGAAGGTGGCATGGGAAATCACATAATCTCCTCCGGAAAGTACCGTGACTTTTTCGAGGTCTGCCACACCTTGCCTGACGAGTGAGAGACGCTCTGCCGCGGAGAATTCCGAACGGTCTTCGGAGAGAACGATGACGAAAAGGTGCGAGCATACTGAAGCCGCTTTCTCGATCACGTACCGGTGGCCGAGTGTGAACGGGTTGCAGTTGACCACAATTGCCCCGATGTCCTTTCCTTCTTTTCTTCTTCCAGAAAGCTGCCGGCAGTAATTCGATATGCCTGAGGGGTTCTGTTCCATCAGTGTGACTGTCTGATCGACACTCATGATTTCATGAAATCCGAGGTCGCTGAAGGCTCTTATATTGCTTGGTTTCGTGAAGATGAATATGTTGTCGCACTCTCTCTCGGAGAGCTCTTCGATAAGGAGTGTGACAAGGCGCTGGGCAAGTCCGGTTCCTTCGTAGGAAGGGATGACTGCGACGCATTTGATAATGTTCGAACTGAAGGATCCGGTGGCTACCGGTCGTTCAGTGGCGGCATCGGTGCCGTCATAGATGATGACCGAGTATTCAATATCGGATTCCCAGGAGAGCGACTGTGTCTGAAGCACGCTCATGCAATCCTGTATAGATTCCTCTGTATGTGTTGATACCCACCTTTCTCTCATGCTTCGAGTCTATGAGAGGGAATTGCCTGGGTATGTAGGAATCTGTACGAATCGGGTGTAGGAAATTTCCTACACTCGCGTGAACACGCGAGCACACACTCCCTATATCGTCGTGGTCCTGATCAGTTCATGGTCAAGTGCGTACCTGGTGAGTTGGGCGTTGTTGTGCATGTTCATCTTCGCTAGAAGGCGTGCCCGGTAGGTGCTCACTGTCTTCACACTGAGGAAGAGTTTATCTGATATCTGGGCGAGAGACTGACCGGAGGCAAGCATGA
Source organism: Sphaerochaetaceae bacterium (assembly GCA_963677695.2). Classification (GTDB taxonomy): domain Bacteria; phylum Spirochaetota; class Spirochaetia; order Sphaerochaetales; family Sphaerochaetaceae; genus SABI01. The sequence goes on from CAXXUJ010000002.1 coordinate 44,546, forward strand.
TGAATACCTGGAACTCTCTTTCTGAGAGCTGAAGGTGGGGAAGGTCGCTCTGGTTCTGCTGCAGGTTCTGCAGCAGCAGTTCGCTCACTTCCTCACTGATATACCGTCCTCCCCTCTGTACCAGGATGATCGCATTGACCAGCTCCTCAGGTGCCGAAGCCTTGTTCAGACAGCCGGAGGCACCAAAACGGAGAGCTCTGAGGGCATACTGGGTTTCCGGCTGGATACTGAGCATGAGGACAGGAATATCGGGATAGAGAACCTTCACATCCTTGAGGACTTCGATGCCGTCCTTGTCGGGCATTGAGATGTCAAGGATAAGGACGTCAATGGAACGTTCTGAGAGCATCTGGAGAGCGCTCTCCCCATTCTCTGCCTCATAGACGTGCTGGATTGCCGAGGAGTCGCTGAGAATCTGTTTCAGTCCCTTGCGGATAAGCGGGTGGTCGTCTGCTATCAGTATATTCATGTCTTACCCTCCTTCCCGACCGGGATGAGTATCTCGATTCTGGTTCCCCGTTTCGGCAGTGACTTCTTCTGCCTCACCGCATCCCTGAGGAGGTGCAGGTCTCCCGGAACAGCTGTTTTACGTACAGGCGTGCTGCTGATTCTCACACTGCCTCCGAGAGATTCGCATCGTTCGCGGATACTTATGATCCCGAAGGCCGATTTGGAGTTGAGTTCTTTCTGGGTGCAGCCCACCCCGTTGTCTGCTACCTGCAGGTAGTACTCGCTGTCGTTCTCATGGAACTGGCAGTAGACTTCAGTCGCCTGTGCATGACGGATGATATTGGTGAGGATCTCCTGCACGATACGATACATCATGACCGCCTTCTCTTCCGGTATCGTCCTCGATTCTTTCACGATATCGAGTGATATCCTGATGCCGGTCCGTCGGTTGAATTCAGATAGCTGCCACTGAATGGCTTCTGAAAAGCTGAGACTGTCGAGTGCGCTCGGGCGAAGCCTGGTTGAAATCGTTCTCACCGATTCAATGGCGGTATCGATCGTTTCGATAGCAGAATCGGCAGTTTTTTTGATCTCGGGAGAGATTTCCTCGCTCTCCTTAAGGGTCTTTGCGATCCTGAATATATCGAACTTGAGGAGGGTGAGGATCTGCCCGAGCTGATCGTGAATCTCCCTTGCGATCGACTTCCCTTTCTTCTCTCTTGCTTCCTGTATGTTCAGTGCATAGGTCCTGAGCTGACGGTTTTTCGCCTCAAGACTTCTGATGCGCAAGCGGAATATGAGAAGGATGATCATGGCTGAAATCAGCGCTATGGAGAGGATGAAATACCACTTCTGATACAGAAAGGAATCTACGTTGATTTTTACTGCCAGTTCCTTTCCATGAGGGATGCCGTTGTAGTGAATGGCACTTATCCGCAGGGTGTAATTGCCTGGAGGAATGGTGGCAAAGGTGATGCTGTTCTTGGTTCCAAGCTGTGTCCAGTGGTCATCGAGTCCGTCGAGTTTTACCGCATAGAGATTCTTCGAGGGATATACGAAATCGAAGAGGGCGAAAGAGAAGGTGATGAACCGGTCGGTGGGAGCAAGCGATATCGTGGGGTTTTCATTCAGGGGTCGATCGAGGAGAGATCGGCTCTCATGTGAGTCTTCAAGGATGAGAGGGCCTACGGTGATTTTCTTGTTCTGCAGGCTCAGTCCTGTGAGGAGGAAGGGAGAACTGATGGTTCTCGGTGCTATCTCGTCTGGAGAGAAGTAGGAGATACCGCTGCTTCCTCCGAAGTAGAGGCGTCCGTCCGAAGCCTTGCAGTAGGCTTTGTGTGAGAACTCGCTGCCGGCAAGCCCGTCCTCCTTCCAGAAGCTGACAACCTCCTCACTAGCTGGGTTGAATCTCACAAGGCCGCTGTGTGTCGAGATCCAGAGGTTCTCAGAATCATCTTCCAGGATTCCCAGAATATTGTCACTTGGGAAGCCCTGAAGCACACCGTAGGAGGAGAAGGTCCTGTTCTGACGGTCGAACCTGTTCAGTCCTCCGCCTGTCGTTCCTATCCATAGGACACGCTGAGAGTCTTCATAGATCGTATTGACGCTGTTGTCTCTCAGTGAGTTTAGATTGCCGGGGACGAACCCGAAACGTTCAAATCCTTCTTCTTCCGAGATGAACCTGTTCAGACCGCCGTCCCATGTTCCTATCCATAGATTTCCGTAGGAATCCTCGAATATTTCACGTACCGAATTACCAAGAATACTGTGAGGATTATCGGTTTCAAACCGGTAATCCTTGAACGTATGGGTCTCTTCATCGAAAGAATGAAGTCCCCCATTCTCGGTTCCAAGCCAGAGAGTACCTTTGGAATCCCTGAAAATATCCCAGATGACATTGCTTTTCAGGCCGGAACCGTCACTGTTCGTGTAATGGCTGACCATCTCCCTCTTCTTCATATCATACTGGTACAGTCCGTTCCCGTCGGTTCCCACCCACAGGTAATTCCCGTCTGAGAGAAGGGAGAAAGAGGAATCCTTGGTCTGACTCGAAAGATCTATGGGGATGGAGACCTCTTTCGTTTCAGGATCTATCCGGTGTACGAGGCCTGAGTCTGTTGCAGCCCAGATGGCATGGTCGTCAGTTTCCACAATCTCCCTGATCTGATCGTTCTTCAGCGCATAGGGAGGTTCACCCGAGCTTGTCACCCGTGCAAAGGAGAGGGACAGGGGATTGAAAAGGTTTATGCCACCATCCCTCATGCCGATCCAGATGAGGCCGGTGGTATCTATGAAAATATCTCGTACACGGTCATTGTTCAGCCCCTCGGAGACATACTTCTCATGTTCCAGATGCGATATTCTCTGTGTGCTCTCAAGCGGATCGGTTATGATGAACAGTCCGCTCCCGTCCGTTCCTGCCCACAGGCGTCCCTGACTATCCTCATTGATGGCTCTCACTGAAATGTTCTCCGTAAGGTCATCGGTAAGGGGTAGGGGAATGAATTCCCTCATGTAGGGATCGAAGAGGGCAAGACCGTTGTCTTCGAAACCGACCCAGAGCCTTCCCTGAGAATCCTCGAAAAGGGACTTGATGGAACGCCCCTCAACCATCTCTTCGTTGTTCAATGTATGAGAATAGGTGAATGACGTGAAATTGTCTTCATCCGCATTATACCGTGCGAGACCTCCCCCGTCGGTAGCCACCCAGATCGTTCCCGAAGCATCCTGAAGAATCGTCCTTATGATATTGCTGTGAAGTGCATGGGGTGAGTCATTGTCTGCCATGTAGGAGACAAATGTTCCCTCACTGGTCATGCGGTTCAGGCCGCCGCCGCCAGTCCCTGCCCATAGGATCGCTGCAGAATCTTCGAGAATGGTATAGACCTGGTTCGAACTCAGAGAATTCGGGTTGTTCGGGTCGAAGCGGTACGAAGTGAAAGAGTCTGACTCCCTATGATAGAGATTCAACCCACCACCGTCGGTACCTACCCATATACTCCCTTTCGAGTCCTCGTAGACATCGAAAATGACTGAACTCGTCAGACTTGACTGGTTGGCCGGATCAGGTTTGTATATCATGTACTCTGTTCCATCGTACCTGTTCAGTCCTCCGAAGGTCCCGATCCACATATACCCGAGACTGTCCTGAGTCATGCAGAAAACGGAATTGTTGGAAAGTCCGGAGTTCATTTTGAAGGAACTGAACCGGTACTCCGAGGCCGAGACCGTAAAGAGCAAGATCAATATGAGAAGGAGAGAGCTGAGTGCTCTTTTCGAATTCATGGGAATCATAGTATCACAGAAGGGAGTACCCCGGTAGGGATTATATGTAAGGGAGTAAGTCCGTTTGAATATCGTTCATACATTTCTGCACATGTATGGATAGCATCTTACTCAGATAGCTGATAACATTGAAAAAGGTGATGACTGGACTGATGTAATGCCGTTTCTGATGCTTTCGGTCTTTACCGTAGAAAAGGAGGAATGAATATTTCTGAGTTGAGCATACAACCAGCTTACTTTACATCTCTTAGTCGTATATTCACTCCTTCTGTGCTTGATAAGGTGGCGGAGAATGGATTCTCAGAATATCTGAATGAAATTGTGTGCAGCAGCGAATTGCTTCATAATTTAGATTTGTCTAAGCCTTTCAGATTATTTCTTAATGATGTGTATCAGCTTTTTTCCAAAGATTACAGGAATGAATACCTCTATAAGAATGAAATTGCCAAAAAGGTACTGCTGGAAAGGCACTCACTACTGGATTCCTGGATGCTCAACGAGTTTCGCGTAGGACGATGTCGGGCAGATGTTGTGATTTTGAATGGCACTTCAACGGTGTACGAAATAAAATCCCAGTTCGACTCATTCAAACGCCTGAACGACCAGATTGACGCCTATAGAAAAGTATTTGACCATATATATGTTGTCACCTCTGAACCAAAATCTCTCCAGTTAATGAGTAAGCTTCCTGACCTCGTCGGCATATTGAGCTTAACAACAGACAATACGTTGAACGTGATAAAACCTTCAATCTCCAACAAGCACGATATCAAACCGGAGGTTCTTTTCGATTCTCTTAGAAAGATTGAATATACAGAGATAATTCAAAAAATCTATGGGTACGTTCCAGACGTACCTAACACAGAAATCTATGAGGAATGTAAACATATGTTCTGCAATCAGGAACCTGTAGCAATTCATGATATTACTATCGAAACTTTAAAAAACAGGAATAGAAAACGTTCGTTGACTGCGTTGCTGGAAAATGCTCCGGAAGCACTGTATGCATACATTATCAACTATACAGGGAACGCAAGACGGTTGATGGATCTTGAAAAAACATATGATACGCAATTAGCTGAACTTATTCATCAAAAATAGGGAGTGATGCATGTACTATCCATATCTCCGGGGGAAGCAGTATGAACTGATTCTTCTTAGAGAGCAGGCCAATTTTCTCAGTAATAGTAACATTCACCCGATAATTGAGCCTGTAAAACTAAACACCACTACATTAAGGAAAACTTTAACTGTACTGAAACAATCTGGTGTTGAACATACACTCATCGTTAATCCACAGGTCGGCGAATACTGCAATGAAGGAATTCTTCCCTCAGAGTTCTTAGATGAGGTTTTTATAGGGAATGAGTATGTATTTTGCGGCATAGTGTTGCATGCTGATTCTGATATTGATGAAATTCATGACCTTTTAATGAGAATGGGGAATTTTAGGATTTCATTGATCCACTATGGATACTCAAATAGTAAGGAATTGATTAAAACCCTAGAGGATACCAATAATATAACCAGTCATATTTTCATTGGTGAGCGGACAAGCAAAATATATCGGAAGCAATTTAAGCACTCTGGAATTAAAATGATTCTGATTCGAGATGGATTCAGGACTCGGAAAAAGAATTCAGAATATCCTCCCACAGAACACTTTTCAGAACTACATTTAACTTTTTCGGAAGAAGGGGCAGCTGGCTTCGGTGACTTTCTGATAGTAGGTGATGAGTTTAGAGAATCTGGTGGTCCCGCATATGCGGTAGCTATCCACTTAACTTATATCGACAGTAATAAATATGATGATATGTTCATTCACCATTTTATCTCTGACCAGAAAGATTCTCCTATAAACCCTGGAGGAAAGTTCCTTGAGGCTTTATCAAAACTTGTTGAAGAAAGAAAGAAACCTGATTCGAATATTCTCGAAACGGATGCAGTTAGAGAGTACTTGAGTTTATATGAGAAAAAACACTATCCAGGTTTGGGGTATGTGAAGAAACTTTCAATGAAGCACCATATCGAGTTGATGGTTCATACTTTAAAGGAAATGGATTTGTAATGTATTGTTGTCCAAACTGTTTCAACCATGGTTTTCTCAAAGATCTTATTGAAACACATCAGGAGAAGATAGGAACATGTTCGTTTTGCTTCTCGAAGCGAAGTTCACTTGTGCATCCCAGCATGCTGACTGACTATTTTCAACCGGTTATTGATCTGTATGAAGAAACTGAAGAATCCACCGGACGAATTCTGGGTGTATGTCTACAGAAGGATTGGCAGGTTTTTAAAAAAACATTATCCGAACATAAAATAAACGCACTATTATCGATAATTACCGAAAAAACGATCACAATAGATTTGCTTTTTACCCCGCGATATGTTTCTCATAATTCTTTTCTATTGAAATGGGAAGAATTTGCATCTGAATTACTTTATGAGAACCGGTTTTTCCCCATGAAAGCTATAGATACAGAGGATATTAAAGAGCTTCTTGATTATCTGATATCAGATATGAAAAATGTCCCAAGATATATGTATCGAGCACGGAAAAATAGTGACAACAGCGAATTCAATATTACTGATATGGGGAAACCTCCTAGAAAGAAAGCACTTGATGGGAGAGCCAATCCAAAGGGTATTTCCTACTTTTATGGTGCAAGCGACGCACCTACGGCTATTGCCGAGACACGACCATATAAGAGTGAATCAATCTCAGTTGCAAAATTCCAGGTGAAAGGATCTATCAATTTAGTAGATCTGAGAAATCCACTAACATCCATTTCGCCATTCGGAATGGATGATGACAACCTAGTACTCCTATATTCAGAACATATGCCATTTTTAAAACACCTGAGTAACTTGCTTTCAATCCCTGTTCTTCCTTCTAATAAAGATTTTGAATATCTACCAACACAATATCTTTGCGAACTGATTAAGCACGAAGGTTTTGATGGAATTATTTTCAAGAGCTCATTGGGGGCTGGGAACAATTATGTTCTTTTCGATGATAAAAATCTGGTAGGGAAGAGAATAGAGGCTTATATTGCCGAGGATATCACTATGAAATTGAAAAAGGTACATGCTTGCTGAAGGAGCAATATTAAAAATGTTGTCCATGCTTCAGTATCTCGAAAATGGTACGTGTGAGGCGGGGATATAATATAATTTCTGAACATCGATCTATGAAGTGAGAACTGAGTTTTATAAGTCAAGCTCTGTACATTGATCTCCTGTTCTGCTAGACTCCATTTTCAAGCGGAGGCCTTCCTTGATTTGACTTCAGGTCAAGGTTGTTGAAGTCATCCCTCATCCAAATCATTACTCAAAGGTAAAGGAGGAGAGGGTATGGAAAAATCTTATCACGCCCATCCAGTCACAAACTACATCGTCAAGATTCTCAATGGAATGGCCCAGGGGCTGTTCGCGTCCCTGATCATCGGTCTCATACTGAAACAGGTAGGGGGGTATCTCAACCTCTCAGTCATTCAGCTTTTCGGACAGATCGCCATGTACATGATGGGTCCTGCCATCGGAGTCGGTGTTGCCATGGCAACAGGAGCTCCCGCGCTGGTTGTCTTCGCATCGGCAGTTACCGGTGCTCTCGGAGCAGGAACGTTCGTCGCTGAAGGGGCTGCAGTAGCCAAGGTCGTTATCGGTGAACCGATGGGAGCCATGATCGCTTCCCTTATCGGTGCCGAGATCGGCAGAAGGGTAGCGGGAAAGACCAAGTTCGATATTCTTCTTATCCCCATCGTGGTTATCACGGTAGGAGGCCTTGCAGGTGTGTTCATTTCACCGTACGTTGCCATGCTGATGAAGATGATCGGTGAGTTCATCAACACCCTTACTACACTCTATCCCATCCCGATGGGAATCCTGGTGGCGGCAGTGGTCGGTATGGTCCTGACACTCCCAATCTCCTCAGCTGCGATCTGTATCTCACTGGGAATCAGCGGTCTCGCAGCAGGGGCTGCAACGGTAGGCTGTGCCTCCCAGATGGTCGGTTTCGCTATGAGCGGTTTCAAGGAGAACAAGGTAAGCGGATTGATCTCTCAGGGACTCGGTACCAGTATGATCCAGGTTCCCAATATCGTGAAGAACTGGAGAATCTGGGTTCCCCCCACACTCACCGCAGCAATCCTCGGACCCTTTGCAACAACGCTCTTTCAGATGCAGAACAACGCTGCAGGGGCAGGTATGGGCACCAGCGGTCTGGTGGGACAGATCAACACGATCGCCGTCATGGGAGCTGAAGCATGGTGGAAGGTCGTCCTCCTCCACTTCCTGGCTCCCGGTCTTCTCTCACTGCTGATAAGCAACTTCATGAGAAAGAAGAACTGGATCAAGGCCGGCGACTACCAGCTGTAAAGCTTCTTCGATAACGAACCACTCTCCCGGTCTATACTGGTCAGGGAGAGTGTTTCATGTCATCGCCCCCATATCCTTCCTCGTTTCCATGATATATGTGGACAAATCAGTGCTCACGTTACATAGTAAGAGTATGGAATGGTTAAGGTTTAAATTTACAGGCAGTCTGAAATCGCATGCCTCCAGGATGAGAATTCTCTTTTTCACCCTCCTGGTCTTTCTGATTCTCTCCCTGCTCTTCCTTTCCTTCTATATCGCACAGAAAGCACAGAACCGTCAGATAGTTGTTGACGAACTATCCACTCAGGAACAGGCCTTTTTCGAAATCGCATCCCTCTCTATCGAGGACTCCCTTCAGCATCTCGCAGGAGATCTGTTCATCCTTGCCGATTATACGCTCAGTGCCATGGAAAACTCATCTCACACTTCACCCCTGCAGGAAGTTGATTCCCTCTATACCAACATCGTGATGCAGCACAGGCTCTATGATGCAATCAGCGTGCTGAACAATGAAGGGCAGGAGATACTCCGGGTGAACAGCAGTGAAGAAGGAGCAGTCACTGTAGCAGAAGATGAGCTTCAGGACAAGGCGGACCGTGATTATGTTCAGGCAACACAGAACCTTCACTCCCGTGAAATCTATCTTTCCCCGATCGATTTGAGTATGGAGAACGGGAGGATAGAGATTCCCTACAAACCGATTCTCCGTATCGCTACACCGCTGGTTTCATCCACAGGGGAGAGGCAGGGGATGATCGTGGTGAACTATCTTGCCGATACAATCCTGTCGGTCATAAGGGAAGCGACCGAAGATTATCCCTCAGACTTTTTCTTAGTCAACAAAGACGGGTACTATCTTATAAACGACCGCAGTCCATCTCTTGAGTTCTCCTTCATGTTCCCCCGTTCCACTGCCGAAGGAAACCTGGCAGCTGAAAAACCTGAGCTTGCAGCTCTGATGAAGCAGCAGGAGAAGGGGAACCTCGTACAGGAAGATGGCCTCTATATCTTCAGCAGAATACACCCCTACACAAAGATCGCTTCTCACTTTACAACCATGGTTGAATGCTCGGACTGCTCTGAGAATTATGCATGGACCATTATTTCGTTCTATCCTGATTCCTATGTCGATTCGCTGGTGAACCGGCGGCTGCTGTTCAATGACATCGAACTGATCCCCGTTTTCCTCCTCATTATACTCCTAAGCATCTTCATAGGGATCTTCTGGTTCCAGAGATCTTCACGCTCCAGATTTATCACTTCGATAGCGAGAGAGGATCAGCTGACAGGGGCGCTCAGCAGGGCATGGGGAATGAAAAGAATAGAGAAACTCCTTCATGAATCACTTAGTGAATCACAACTGTGCGCCTTTCTTTTCATGGACCTTGACAGGTTCAAGGAAGTCAATGATACCTACGGACACAAGGTGGGGGATGAGGTGCTCCACAGTTTCTCTCAGCGAGTGAAAAATCTTATCAGGGGAGATGATATGCTCATCCGCCTTGGCGGTGACGAGTTCCTTCTCGTCCTCAGTTTCATTCACTCACGGGAAGAGGTATCTCTCATCGCATCAAGGATTCACGATAAGATCGTGCAGCCCTTCACCTCACAGCTGACGGGGAAGGCGATTCAGCTTGACTGCTGTATGGGGGCGGCAGTCTGCCCCGAGGACGGGACTTCCGTAAGCGATATCCTGAGCATAAGCGACAGGGCGATGTACCAGGCAAAGCAGACAGAAGGTATCTGGTACGCCGAATACTCACAGGGACCCCAGGAAGAAAAGGATAGGGGAAGAAGCGTCTTTCTTTTATGTATTTGAATAAAAAATTGAATTCGTGCATAAAAGATGAATAATTATAAGTGAAACCAACCTTTTGTGTTGACATTTTATCTGAAGTTGTATTAAAACTGAAGCAATCAATTTGTGAACGAGGTGCCGAACATGATCAGGGCAGGAGAAACCAGATACCATTCAGACTCTCTTCTCTCCCCCGTACGGGTAAACAGCTTACCCGCGCTCATTTCCGTCCTCCCCGCAATTATTCTAGTAGTAGTACTTATTATTCTCTAAAACCACGGTATACCGATAAATTGGTGCAGCCGTGGGGATTCTTCTTCACGGCTTATTGGTGTACCGTAGCATGTATGATAAAGATGCACCGGAAACAGATAAGAAAAGGAGATATGAGATGCAGAGGTATACACTCGGAATTCTAGTCAATAACCATCCCGGAGTCCTGTCTCGCGTAGTAGGGCTGTTCAGCCGTCGCGGGTATAACATCGACAGCCTCTCAGTCGGTGAAACCGAATCCTCGGAAGTTAGTAGAATCACAATAGTCGTCACCGGCGACAGAAGAATCGTAGAACAGATAGAGAAGCAGGTTGCAAAGCTTCATGACGTGATCAAGGTCGTCGAACTGACCCTTCAGGGTTCGATCCAGACTGAGCTTGTCCTCGTGAAGGTGAAGACAACCGATACCACCCGTGCAGCGGTCGTGGAACTCTCTGAAATCTTCAAAGCGAAAATCCAGGACGTCACAGAAAGTACTCTCACTATGAGAATCACGGGTAATGCGGATAAGGTATCCTCATTCCTCCGTCTTGTGGAGCCCTATGGGATTACAGAGCTGGTGAGGACTGGTATGACAGCCATGGAAAGAGGTTCACTGCCTTTGGTGAATCACGAATAACATAGATAAGGAGCAAAATATGAGCACTATGTATTATGAAAGCGATGTAGATCTCAACGTCATCAAAGACAAGAAGGTCGCAATCATCGGGTACGGATCACAGGGACATGCACATGCACTTAACCTGATGGAATCAGGAGTGGATGTGCGTGTAGGCCTGTACGAGGGATCAAAGTCCAAGGCACTCGCAGAAGAAGCAGGACTGAAGGTCATGAACACAGCTGACGCAGCAGCGGAAGCAGATGTGATCATGATGCTGGTCAATGATGAAAAGATGGCAGCTATCTACAACAGCGAGATCAAGCCCGGTCTCAAAGCAGGTAACTACATTGCTTTCGCTCACGGATTCAATATCCACTTCGGTCAGATCGTTCCCGCTGATGACATCAACGTTATCATGATCGCTCCGAAGGGTCCCGGACACACTGTCCGTTCCCAGTTCCAGGAAGGTAAGGGCGTTCCTTCACTCGTCGCAGTTCACCAGGACCCCTCAGGCAACTCAAAGGAAGTCGCTCTCGCATATGCAGCCGGTCTCGGTGCAGGCAGAGCAGGTATCTTCGATACCACATTCAAGGAAGAGACAGAGACTGACCTCTTCGGTGAGCAGGCTATCCTCTGCGGTGGTGTTACAGCTCTGATCAAGGCAGGTTTCGACACTCTCGTAGAAGCTGGTTACCAGCCCGAGATGGCTTACTTCGAGTGTCTCCACGAGATGAAGCTGATCATTGACCTCGTAAACCAGGGCGGACTCTCCTACATGCGTTACTCAATCAGTGACACAGCTGAATACGGTGACTACATCACTGGCGATAAGATCATCACTGATGAGACCCGCAAGGCAATGAAGGGTGTTCTCACTGACATTCAGACCGGCGTATTCGCACGCAACTGGCTCCTCGAGAACCAGGTCAACCGCCCTTACTTCAACGCTAAGAGAAGAATCGAGAGCGAAAGCCTGATCGAGACAACCGGTGCAAAGCTGAGAAAGCTGATGAGCTGGCTGAAGAAGAACTAAAAAAAACTATCAATACTTCAGGAGGAAAGTATGGCAGACAGAATTGCAATCTTTGATACCACATTACGCGATGGAGAACAGGCCCCCGGGTACTCCATGAACCTAGAGCAGAAGATGAGGCTTGCAAAGCAGCTCGAGCTACTAGGCGTTGATGTTATCGAAGCCGGGTTTGCCATTGCCAGCCCTGGAGACTTTGAATCGGTGAGGTCGATCTCTTCGGTGATCGACCATACCACCGTCGCTTCCCTTTCCCGTGCCCTTCCCAAAGATATCGACAGGGCATGGGAAGCCGTGAAAGAGGCGAGAAAACCGAGAATTCACACCTTCATCGCTACCAGCGATCTCCACCTGCAGTACAAACTGAAGATGGACAAGGACCGTGCCTTCGAGCAGGCCAATGCTATGGTCACCTATGCTCGAAACCTCTGTCCGGAGGTTGAGTTCTCAGCAGAAGATGCGCTGAGAAGCGACAGGGAATACCTTGCACGCATCGTGGAAAGCGTCATCGATAGAGGCGCCACGATCATCAACATTCCCGACACCGTCGGGTACACCACTCCCGATGAGATGGGCGGACTTATCTCATACCTGATGAATACCGTCCCCAATGTCGACAAGGCGATTCTCTCCGTTCACTGTCACAACGATCTCGGTCTCGCTGTCGCCAATACCCTCGCGGGTATCAAGGCAGGAGCACGCCAGGCGGAACTGACGATGTGCGGAATAGGGGAGAGGGCAGGAAATGCCGCTATCGAAGAAGTCGTCATGGCAATGAAGACCCGTAAGGATATCTTCCCCTATGAAGTCGCTCTTGATACGACACAGCTGTACAACACAGCGCGTCTCCTCTCGAACGTGACCACTGTCCCGATCAATCCCAGTAAGGCGATTGTCGGTGCAAACGCGTTCAGTCATGAATCAGGCATACATCAGCATGGTATGATGGCTCACTCCGAAACCTATGAGATCATGAGACCCGAATCGATCGGTCTCAAGAAGACTACGATGGTTCTCGGTAAGCACAGCGGTCAGCATGCTTTCAACCACAGAATGTCGGAACTTGGATACGATCTCGATGCAGATCTCAGCAAGAAGCTCTTCGAGGACTTCAAGCACCTTGCCGACAAGAAGAAGGAGATCACCGACAGGGATCTCATTGCCATGATGGAAAGCGGTACACAGAGCTCTCCCCAGATTTTCGAACTCGACAGCTTTGTCGTGAACAGCGGAAACCTGATGACGGCGACTGCCTGTGTGACCCTCACCAGAAACGGCAAGAAGATGCAGGCGGTGGAGATGGGAACAGGTCCCGTCTACGCAGCCTTCAAGGCAGTAGAGAAGATTGTCAGAAAATCGTTCGTTCTCGATGATTACCAGCTGAGAGCGGTCACTGAGCACAGAGACGCTCTTGGGGAGGTCCTCGTGAAGATTAGTGACGCACACAGCGAATATCGTGGACGAGGTGTCTCTACAGACGTTATCGAAGCATCGCTCCTCTCCCTCCTCAGTGCCGTGAACAGAATGTTCGAGGCGAATGAAACTCATTCACCCCAGGACAGCGATCACAGCGGCAGCGAGAAGGCCCGTTCCTGGGAGCCGCTTTCAAAGGAGGCTCTTGAAAGAGACATGAAAGTGACAGGAACTGTGAAGAGTGATGTCTCAAAAGAGGTATAATTATGAGTAAGGCAGATAAGAAGATAGAACTGTTCGATTCCACCCTGCGTGATGGCGCGCAGGGGGAGGGGATCAGCTTTTCCGTCCTTGACAAGATAAAGATCGTACAGCTTCTCGATGAAATCGGGGTCGACTATGTCGAAGCCGGTAACCCGGGTTCAAACCCGAAGGACCTTGAGTTCTTCGGTGAGATCGCGAACATGAAACTGAAGAACGTCAAGCTGGTCGCCTTCGGCGCGACCAGAAGAAGGAATATCGACGTTACCGAGGATGTCAATCTCGCTTCCCTGATCAAGGCCGGAACCGACTATGTCTCGATCTTCGGTAAGAGCTGGGACTTCCAGGTCACAGATATCATCAGAACGACGCTTGACGAGAATATGGCTATGATCCGCGATACGATCGCCTACATGGTCTCTGAGGGCAAGGGTGTCATCTTCGATGCCGAGCACTTCTACGACGGGTATATTGAGAATAAAGAGTATGCGATGGCAACAGTACTCGAAGCTGCAAAGGCCGGTGCACAGTCGATCGCACTCTGCGATACCCGCGGCGGAACCGTTCCTGCCATGATCGCGCAGGCGACAGCCGATGTGGTGAAGCTCCTTGAAGCCGATTATCCCGAGGTGAAGGTGGGTATTCACACCCATAACGATATCTCCTGTGCAGAAGCCTCCAGCCTCCTCGCTGTTGAAGCAGGTGCACGGCAGGTGCAGGGAACCTTCATCGGTTTCGGCGAGAGATGCGGAAACGCGAACCTCGCCACCATCATCCCGACACTCCAGCTGAAGATGGGGTATGAGGTGATCACCTCCGAAGCCCTCTCTCAGCTCACCTATACCTCCCACGCGATCGCCGAGATCGCAAATATCTCGATCCCTCACGGAACCGCATACATCGGACGCAGTGCATTCACTCACAAAGGCGGAATGCACATCGACGGAGTTTCCAAGAACCCGAAGGCGTTCGAACACATCTCACCCGATGATGTAGGGAATGAGAGACGTTTCCTCACTTCCGAGGTGTCAGGCCGCTCAACCATTCTGAAGCAGATTCAGAAGTTTGCTCCCGACCTTGACAAGAACGCTCCTCAGACCAAGCATATCATCGACAAGCTGAAGACACTTGAGATGGAAGGGTATCAGTTCGAGGGAGCTGAAAGCTCGTTCGAGCTCGTGATTGCAAAGGAACTGGGAACCTATACTCCGTTCTTCACCCTCGACCACTACAGAACGCTCGGAGAGATGCCTCCCACAGGAGATATCGACACGTCCCATACCGCAGTGGTCAAGGTATTCGTGAACGGTCAGAGTGATATAGAAGCGGCTCAGGGAGACGGTCCCGTCCATGCACTCGATAGAGCGCTCAGACGTGTCCTTGAAAACTTCTACCCCTGCCTTGCCGATATCCGCCTGACAGACTACAAGGTGCGTGTGCTCGATTCGATGCACGCCTCTGCAGCGAAGGTCAGGGTTCTCATCGAAACGACGGAAGATGAACACTCCTGGTCGACGATGGGCGTTTCTACCGATATTATTGAAGCAAGCTGGCTTGCGCTGGTTGATTCCATTGATTACAAACTGATGAAGGAGGGAGTCGTCCCTGCCTCTGACCATACCAAAGGAGATTTAGCATGAAATTGAAGATAGCAGTCGTCCCCGGAGACGGAATCGGTCCGGACATCGTAACCGAAGCACTCAAGGTGCTTGGCGAAGTGGGGATGTCGTACGGTCACCGTTTTGATTTCTCCTTCTACCTTGCAGGCGGAGCCGCTCTTGATGCGGTAGGCGAACCCCTTCCCGAATCGACAGTCCTCGGCTGTAAGGATGCTGATGCAATCATCCTCGGAGCCGTAGGCGGCCCTAAGTGGGATGCGAATGAAGGAAGACTCAGACCTGAGCAGGCTCTTCTCGGTCTGAGAGGTCAGCTCGGACTCTTCTGTAACCTGAGACCGGCTATCCTTCACAACGAACTCTCTTCAGCCTGTCCCCTCAAACCCGAGATCATCGAGGGTGGATTAGATATCATGGTGGTACGGGAACTCACCGGCGGTATCTACTTCGGTGAACGCGGTATTGCGGAAGACGGAAACAGCGCTTTCGATACTATGACATACTCGATTCCCGAAGTGGAAAGAATCGCAAAGATCGCATTCGAAGCTGCGATGAAGAGAAACAAGAAAGTCTGCAGCGTCGACAAGGCGAACATCCTTGAGAACTCACGACTGTGGAGAAGAACTGTTGAGAAGGTTGCCAAGGATTATCCTGAAGTCGAGCTTTCCCACATGTACGTCGACAATGCTGCCATGCAGCTGGTCAGAGACCCGAAGCAGTTCGATGTGATTGTCACAGGGAACATGTTCGGTGATATCCTGTCCGATGAAGCAAGCATGATCACAGGAAGCATCGGTATGCTCCCCTCTGCGTCACTGAATGCAGAGAACTTTGGTATGTACGAACCGATTCACGGTTCTGCTCCCGATATCGCCGGAAAGGATATGGCAAACCCGATTGCTACCGTTCTCTCCTGCGCCATGATGCTTCGCTATACCTTCAATCTCTCTGCCGAAGCTGATTCAATGGAGAAGGCTGTCACGGAAGTGCTCGAGAAGGGGTACAGAACAAGGGACATCTACACAGAAGGCAAGACCCTTGTAGGAACAAAGGAAATGGGTGATCTGATTGCTCAGGCAGTCAAGAATCAGAAATAATAGCTGAATATCACCGGCTGAAACAGCCGGTGCATGCACCACGGATCTTCCCGGATCCTTTCGCAGCCATGCAAAGGATGGAGGAAGCGGAGTAATGATATGAGAAGTGACCAGATGAAGAAAGGGGTCGCAAGAACCCCTCATAGATCCCTTATGAAAGCTCTCGGTCTTACAGACCGTGAAATACAAGGACCCCTTATCGGGATCGCGAACTCGGCCAATGAAATTATCCCGGGTCATGTGCATGTCGACCGTGTCGTCAATGCCGTGAAAGCCGGTGTCCGCCTTGCAGGCGGTACCCCGATCGACTTCGGTGTGATCGGCGTATGTGACGGTATCGCAATGGGCCACAAGGGAATGAAGTACTCTCTCGCATCGAGAGAGCTGATAGCCGACTCGATCGAGATCATGGCTACAGCCCACCCCTTTGACGGACTTGTCCTTGTTCCCAACTGTGACAAGATCGTTCCCGCCATGCTCATGGCCGCAGCCAGGATTAATATCCCTGCCATCGTCGTGAGCGGAGGCGCCATGCTCGCAGGCCACGTCCCCGGGGACAAGGGCTGCTCCATCGACCTCACCACAGCCTTCGAGGCTATCGGTGCACACGATGCAGGAAAGATGAACGACCAGGAACTTCTCGACATCGAGAACTATGCCTGTCCCACCTGCGGCTCGTGCTCAGGTATGTTCACAGCGAACAGTATGAACTGCCTTACCGAAGCACTCGGAATGGGACTCCCCGGAAACGGAACCATCCCTGCAGTCTACGCACAGAGAGACAGACTTGCCAAGGAAGCGGGCTACAGAATCATCGAACTCGTGGAAGAGGGTGTCACACCCTCCCAGATCATGACCCCGAAAGCCTTCCAGAATGCACTGGCAGTCGACATGGCTCTCGGCTGTTCCACCAACAGCATGCTCCATCTGCCCGCGATCGCCCATGAAGCGAAAGTCGACCTCGACATCTTCATGGCCAATGATATCAGCGCAAAGACTCCCAATCTCTGCCACCTCGCACCGGCAGGTCATCACCACATCGAAGACCTCTACGCTGCAGGGGGTGTCATGGCAGTGATGAAGGAACTGACAAAGAAGGACCTGATCAATACCGACTGTCTCACCGTAAGCGGAGACACGGTTGCGGATCAGATCAAGGGTGCAGTGAACTATGACACGGACGTTATCAGACCGGTCGAATCACCCTACAGTGAAACAGGAGGTATAGCCGTTCTCAGGGGCAATCTTGCTCCGGACGGTGCTGTAGTGAAACGCTCAGCAGTCGCTCCTGAAATGATGCAGCACTCTGGTCCTGCGAGGGTATTCGAGTCTGAAGAGGATGTTGCAGCAGCAATCAGCGGCGGAAAGATCAAGAAGGGAGACGTTGTGGTTATTCGTTATGAAGGACCGAAGGGCGGACCCGGAATGAGAGAGATGCTCGGACCCACTGCAGCGATTGCCGGTCAGGGGCTCGACAAGGATGTCGCCCTTATCACAGATGGACGTTTCAGCGGAGCAACCCGCGGAGCCTCCATCGGACACGTCAGCCCCGAAGCGGCTGAGGGGGGACTTATCGCCTTCGTGAATGAGGGTGATATCATCGAAATTGACATAACCAAGGGAACACTCAACCTTCTCGTTGACGAGAAGGAGATAGAGAAGAGGAAAGAGGGATGGACACCCAAGGAAGCTCCGATCAAGGACGGCTATCTCGGACGCTATTCAAGACTGGTCACCAGCGCCTCTACCGGAGCAGTGTTCAAGAGTTGAAAATCGGAGGAATGAAATAGATGAAATTAACAGGTGCAGAGATCATCATTTCCTGTCTGAAAGAACAGAAGGTCGACACAGTGTTCGGTTTTCCGGGCGGGGCAGTGCTTCATATCTATGATGCGCTGTACAAGCACAGACACGAAGTGACTCATATACTTACATCACATGAACAGGGCGCATCCCATGCAGCCGACGGATATGCACGTGCCACCGGCAAGGTGGGTGTCGTGATCGCTACCAGCGGTCCCGGTGCTACAAACCTCGTTACCGGTCTCGCGACTGCCTACATGGACTCAATCCCTGTCGTTGCAATCACAGGTAACGTCCCAACCGCCCTTTTAGGTAAGGACAGTTTTCAGGAAGTCGACATCGCAGGCATCACCATGCCCATCACGAAGCACAACTACATCGTGAAGGACGTAAAAGACCTTGCAAAGACCATCCGCGAAGCATTCGACATCGCACGCAACGGAAGACCCGGACCTGTCCTCATCGATATCCCCAAGGATATCACAGCAGATATCACCGAGTACGTAGAAGCTGCGATCGATACCACACCGAAGACCGAGAACAAGTACACCAAGGAAGACATTGACGACATTGTGAAGATGCTGAAAGAATCAAAGCACCCGATGGCCTACATCGGAGGCGGAGCGATCCTCAGCGGTGCACAGGAAGAGGTGAAAACCTTCCTCGACACCTATGACGTCCCTGCAGGTGTTTCTCTCATGGCCTACGGCGTTATCGACCAGTCCGATCCCCGTTTCACCGGTATGATCGGTATGCACGGTTCCAAGGTATCGAACATCGCAGTATCACACTGTGACCTTCTCATTGTCATCGGTGCAAGGTTCAGTGACCGTGTTGTCTCCAAGGAGAGTGAATTCGCAAAGAAAGCGAAGATCCTCCATATCGATATCGACCCGGCTGAAATCAACAAGAACATCATCACGAACCATGATGTCATCGGTAACGTGAAAGACATTCTTGCAGAAGTGAATGCACGGGCTAAAGCTCCCCTTTCCCACAAGGAATGGATGGCAGAAGTCGCACAGATGAAGATAGATCATCCAGTGAGGGTGAGCGGTGAAGCAAAACGCCCTTACGAGGTCCTGACAGCCCTCAGTAACGTCGCTCCGGAAAATACCGCCATCGTTACCGAAGTTGGACAGCATCAGATGTGGGCAGCGCAGTACTACCGACATACACCGAAAGGTAAATTCCTTACCTCAGGCGGTCTTGGAACCATGGGCTACGGTACAGGAGCATCAATCGGTGCCCAGTTCGGAGCTCCCCACAGACGTGTGATCAACATCGCAGGTGACGGTTCGTTCAAGATGAACTGTAACGAACTTGCGACCATCGCCCGTTACCGCATTCCTGTCATCATCCTGATCATGAACAACCACACCCTCGGTATGGTTCGTCAGTGGCAGACCTTCTTCTACGATAACCGTTATGCCGAAACAACGCTCGACACTGAACTCGACTGGGTCAAGCTTGCAGAGGCCTACGGTGTGAACGGGATGAGAATGTCGTTGACCGATGATCCCGCAGAAGTACTGCAGAAGGCATTCGACCTGAACGCCCCTGTTGTCATCGACTGTGAAATCGCCATAGACGATAAGGTCTTCCCGATGGTCGCTCCCGGAGCTTCCATTGAAGTGATGATCGACGATGAGATCGAAGACTGAGCTGCTCATCTATGAGCCGCTCAACCCTGAGCAGATCAGCATTACACGATACTAAAACCAATACAAAGGGTGGGCCAAACGGCTCACCCTTTTTTAGTGAGGTCACCTATATTCTTCGCAAGTATTGTGCTTCTGTTTTCAACTTCATGTATTGAATATGAAACGAAAAATAAGAATTTTGGAAAAAATATAAAATTATATACTGAAAAGTTTTGTATCGTTTTAATGTATTGTTATATCGAATAACGATTAAAAGACGAAATGTAAACTTGACCCCGTTTTATCTGTGTCCATATAATATAATCACCAAAGAAAAAAGGATGGTGACGGGACGTGCGCGAAGGTATTTTACTTGCAGGAAATATGATCATGGATGTGGTGAAGATTATTGAAACCTATCCTGAAAAAATGTCCTTAACACCAATTTACGATATTGAGTATTCCATTGGAGGAGCAGTCTGTAATTGCGGTATTGATTTAGCGCGGATATCACCATCTCTGCCGATAACAGTCCTTAGTGCTGTCGGAGACGATTCCTTCGGGCATTCTATCATGGATCAGATGAGAGTTTTTTCAAATATCAACCTTGATCATGTCATGTATAAAGGAAAGACTTCTTTCACTGATGTGATGACTGAGCAGAATACAGGACGAAGGACTTTCTTTACTTATAAAGGGGCAGATAATCTTCTGATTCCTGAAGATTTTGATTTCTCGGTTCTCCCGGGTGATATAATTCATATCGGCTATATTATGCTTTTAAACGGACTTGATCAGACGGATAGTGAATATGGTACTGCAATGGCCAGAGTTCTCTGCAATGCTCAGAAAGCTGGCAAGAAAACATCATTAGATATCGTCACTGAGGAAGGCAACAGGTATAAAACCCTCGTTCCTCCCGCCCTGAAATATACGGACTACTGCTGTCTGAATGAATCGGAAGCTCAGAGCGTCACGGACGTTCCACTCCGCGATGAAAATGGAGTGCTCATCACACGGAATTTTGAAACAGCATGTAGAGTATTAAAGGATATGGGAGTGTCAACCTGGGCCGTTATCCATTCGCCTGATTATTCAGGAGGTCTGGACGAAAAGGGCATCTATCATTCCTATGATTCAATTCCTCTGCCTGTCGGATATGTGAAGGGATCAGTTGGGGCAGGAGACGCTTTTGTTGCAGGAGTTCTCTATTCGGCATATGAAGGAAAATCTCTCAGTGATGCACTCTGGCTTGGGTCAGCGATCGCCGTGATCTCTCTTTCAAAACCAGGGGCTACCGAAGCTGTCACCGATATGAACACTCTCGTGGCGACTTATACCGCAATGGAAGAAAAGGCGAACTGCTGATGAGTACAATCAAAGACGTAGCCAAACATGCTGGAGTCTCGGTTTCAACGGTCTCTAATTTCCTCAACCAGAAAGGTAATTTGAGCGATGCTAAATATAAGAAAATAGCTCTCGCTATCAAGGAACTCAATTATACCCCTAATCTTGCTGCACGGACCATGCGTAAAAGCAATCTCAAGGTTGTCGCAATTGTACTTCCTTCTCTCGATACATTCTACTCACGCCTCTATGAAGGTGTTTTCTCGATATTGGATCCTCAAGGATATCAGATTCTCATAAAGATCAGTGATGATAATATTCACAAGGAAAAGAAGATCCTTCAGGAATTAACAGTTCTTGGAGTAGTCGGCATCTTGACTGTTCCTGTTGCTCCGGAAGATCCTCATCAGTATGAGCTGCTCCAAGATAAGAAGATCCCCACTATTTTTGTTCAGAGAAAATCACCGACACTTCAGTTTTCCTCTGCGACGATCAACAGTTTTGATACTGTTAAATCACTTATTCTTCTGAAACTCAAGGAGAAACAAGCAGATAGGATTTCACTCATCATCGGAAAATCTCATCTCAGTAATGAAATGGAATGTTTACAGGCTTTTCAGGAAGCTTATGTAACTGCAACTGGGGCAAAGGCTTCATCTCATCAGATTCTCGAATGCAGCGCTCTGAGTGATTTTTCCTTTCAGAGTGTTTTCGACTATCTGATACAGATGAGTGAACCTCCTAAAGTTCTTTTTGTTTCATCAAAGACAGTTGCTGCAGTAGCACTGAAAGCCCTGAAGCTTCTCATGATTGAAGACTGTGAGATCATCTCTCTCAGTGCTGACAGATGGGATACCTCTCTCCAGCTAAATGCTAGCATTGGTGAAGTCTATCAGGAATCTCTTGCACTCGGGGTAACGAGTGGCGAACTTCTTTTGGAGTACCTTGAAAACCCGATGGTATTTGAAAGCCGTAACATCGTAGTAGAAAACCCACTTCCACAACAGGATCCTCCTTTCAAGATCACTCAGGTGAAGAAGATTCTCAATATTCTTATGTTGAAATCAGAATCTTCCGATGCGATTGTCAGACTTTCACAGGGCTATTCACGTAAAAGTGGTTATGAGCTGAAATTCCATATGAAGGATTATGTAGAGTTGCAGAGAGAAACAGAAAAATCTCTCGGAAGCGCAAGTTCAGAATATGACCTCGTTATGGCTGACCTTCCATGGATTAGCTCATTCATAGAGAAGGGCTGGCTAGCTGAGTTGAGTCCCTACTTTGAGGGCAATCTCCCATTAGGTAACTATCACAGCAAGATCCTGAAAGCCTTCTCGCTTGAAAAAAATGCCTTGTATGGTCTTCCAATCGTCGGTACCATCCAATTTCTCTTTTACAGAAAGGATCTCTTTGAGAATCCTGATATTCAATGGGAATTCCTGAAAAAGTATGGATTTGCACTCAGGCCTCCTATCAACTGGACGGAATTCAATATCATCGCAGAGTTCTTCAACAGGTCAGAGAATTCTTCATCGCCGGTAGAGTATGGAACAGCCCTTAACAGTATAGCTCCGACTGGGATGATTGATGAATTTCTTCCTCGTCACTGGTCCTACAACGGTCATATCGTCGATAGCAATGGGAATTTCGTATTTGACAGTGCCGAGAACATCATGGCAATTGAGAATATGAAAAAATCATATGAAATCAGCTACAAAAGCGATGAGCCTTTGTGGTGGGATGATCAGTTCAAGTTGCTTCTAGAAGGAAAGGTTGCTATGGTTATGGGATTTGCCTCGCACTTCCCAACAGATGCCGATGCCCGTGCTGGAAGTGAACACTATAATAATATCGGAGTCTATCCTGTTCCCGGTGATAAGCCGATGCTCGGAGGATGGATCCTGGGTATCAACAAACGGTCTCTCGCTCTGGAAGAGAGTTTTCAATTTCTCCGGTGGATAACTGATAACAAGCATGCCATCCCATGCCTCCTTCTTGGAGGAGCAATGCCAAATATCTGGGGATATGAAAATGCACGGGTGAAGCTTCATTTTCCATGGTTTACCGATATGAAAGCTGGGTTTTCTTCAAGTCAGACAAGAGAACGAACCGTGGGGAAAAACGGAACGATTATTGATCCTTTCCGAGTGGATACGATCATTGCAGAAGCTCTGAAAAAGGTGATTGAAGATGATATCCCCATTCATGAAGCGTTGTCAGAAATAAAGAAAGAACTGTACATCAAAGGTTGAATCGCTTAACTCGAAATCTGGGAGATTCTGGCTAAAGTCTCTCTTCTGATGAATATGTAGGGTGTGAAATCATACCGACTAACATCGTTGGTAGGTATGGATAAGGAGAATAATACAGTGGAAAACAAAAAAGACCGAATTATGGGTCTTCTGAAAATGGATCTGACGACAGTTATACTTCCGGTTGTCGTCCTGTTCATAATCCTAATGATAGGATCAAGTGGGTTTCTATCGGCTTATAATATGATATCGGTGCTCCAAAGTGTTGCCATCTACGTCCTCATTGGGCTTGCCCAGATGTCTGCACTCTCTCTGGGACAAATGAATCTGGCAGTCGGAGGAATAGGATGTCTGAGTGCCGTTATGATGGGGTTTTTTATGCAGGTTCTTGGACTCCCTGTCCTGCCTGCTCTTATTCTTGGACTCCTCATAGCAATGGCTCTGGGAGCGATACAAGGAGTTCTTATAGCAAAAAGCGGTATTGTTCCATTCATTATAACCCTTTCTTTATTAAGTATTTACACTGGATTAGCTACAGTGTTCACACGGGGAAAATCATTCAACCAGTTGCCTGACACAATCAAGAATATCAACAGAATGCAGTTCGGCGTCGTTCCACTTACTTTTCTCATAGCTCTTGCCATCACAATTGGAGCATTCGTTGTATTCAGGTATGGGAATATAGGGAGAAAACTAAAAGCCGTAGGTGAAAACGACCGTTCAGCTCTCTACACAGGGATCAATGTGTCTAGGACTGTCATTTGGGGACATACAATCTCAGGCCTATTTGCTGGATTTGCAGCATTTATCCAGATCTGTCGGTTTAATTCTGCCCAGTTGGCAATCGGTGATGACTGGATGCTGACCTCTTTTGTAGTTGCCATTCTTGGTGGAACGTTGCTCTCCGGGGGGAAGTTTTCAGTCATTGGTACTCTTTTAGGGAGTCTCCTTATGGTATTTATCAATAACGCACTCGGTCTCTGGAGGGTTAACCCATATATTTTCCAGACGATCATGGGAATCCTGCTTCTTGCAGCATTCGAGATGGACAGGATGCGTAAATATCTCGTACGAAAACCTACTGTAACTGCGGTTCAGGATGGAGAGAATTCACATGAATAAAGAAATATCATCACCCAAAGGCTTCGCTGCACTGACTAAGAGCCTTACTGAGTCACAGTTGTTCGGCTCCCTGGTCATCAGCGTCTCGTTACTTATCGTTATGCTGATAATTAAACCGAACTATCTCTCGGCCAAGAACATCTATGCACTAGCAACTGTTCTTGCGGTGACTGCAATTATCGGATTTTCTCAGATGGTAATCATAGCAACCGGCGGTCTGAATCTTTCGATCGGTTCTATCGGAGCTCTCTCAGCTGTGATCGCTGGCTGGGCTATGACAAATGCAGGTATCAGCTGGCCGATCGCTATTCTTCTCAGCCTGCTTACAGGCCTGGCCTGTGGTCTGGTAAACGGACTGCTTATCTTTCGTGCTGGAGGAATCAACGTTTCATTTTTCCTTACTACTCTTGCTACCTCTAGTGTCTTCATGGGACTGAACCTCACCATCACTCGTGGAAACCCTTTTTACGGT
Organism: Sphaerochaetaceae bacterium; assembly: GCA_963677695.2. Classification (GTDB taxonomy): domain Bacteria; phylum Spirochaetota; class Spirochaetia; order Sphaerochaetales; family Sphaerochaetaceae; genus SABI01. The sequence continues at coordinate 69,386 of CAXXUJ010000002.1, forward strand.
CCAGGCGGATCAATGCCTAAGGGACTACTTGCACTTGGTACGACAAAGATATTTGGACTCCCCTCATCATTTTACATCATGGTGATCATTGCTATCGCTCTGTTTTTTCTCTTTGTCAAACTTTCCCAGGGGCGACAGATTCTCGCTTATGGAGCGAACCATAAAGCTGCAGAACTATATGGGGTGTCGAAGTTCCGTGTTGTCCTTGCAGCAAATCTGCTCTCAGGATTACTTGCTTCTGTAGCAGGCGTCCTCGCCCTGATAAGGATAGAAGCTGCCCAGCCCAACATGGGAACTGAATGGCTCCTGATGTCCTTTGCCGCACCTCTGATCGGAGGTTCATTGTTGAACGGAGGAAGGATTAACGTTATCGGCGCGATACTGGGAGCTGTAGCACTGACGATTATCAGCAACGGCTTGATTCACCTGAAGGTAGACACCTACTGGAGTACGCTCATCTACGGAATTATCATCCTGGTCGCGGTCACCATAGATAGACTTCGCTACATCGCAAAGAGAGGTATGGCAGCATGAATACATCAGATTACGTACTCGAATTCGAAAACGTTACAAAAGTATTCCCTGGGGTGAAAGCCCTCGATGAGGTATCTCTTAATCTTAAGAGGGGAGAGGTGCTCGCACTTGTAGGTGAAAACGGTGCAGGGAAGTCGACTTTGATCAACTGTATAACCGGTGTTCTTAGACCTGATGGAGGTGCCATCAAGGTAGATGGTAAAGCCGTTATTATGAAGAATCCAGAGGTTTCAAAATCTCACGGAATCAGTGTCGTTCATCAGGAAAGGAATCTCATTCCAACGTTTGATGTCGCTGAGAATATCTTTTTTGACAAGATTGTTGGTAAAGGTACCAGAAAGATCAGCAGGAACTGGATGCATGAGCATGCGAAAGCTCTCCTTAAACAGGTGCGTCTCGATATAGCGCCTTCCGCTTCAATCGATTCTCTTTCTTCCGCACAAAAACAGCTGGTTGAAATTGCTCGTGCTCTCTCGGTCAATTCTCATATTCTCCTCCTTGATGAACCAACTGCATCTATTTCGATAAAGGAAGCAGATATGCTCCTTGAAATACTCGCTGATCTCAGAAAAGATGGTGTATCCATTATTTATGTCAGTCATAAACTTGAAGAAATATTCACCATTGCAGACAGAGTAAAAGTCATCAGAGATGGTAGGAATATCGGTGATGCCGTATCAATCAAAGAGCTGGACAGAGATTCTCTAATCGAGATGATGGTAGGGAATAGGGAACTACTTCAATCATTTCCCTTTAATGATACCACGAATTCTCCAGTGGTTCTCGAAGTAGAAAATATCACATCAAAGCTCAATCCCTTCCCCGCCTCTTTCAAACTGAAGAAAGGTGAAATACTGGGGTGGTACGGACTAGTCGGTGCTGGACGAACAGAACTCGCTCGAGAACTGATAGGCATTGACCCGATCACTTCTGGAAGTATCAAAGTAGATGGATCTCAAGTACATATCCGCTCATACAATGATGCCATCATGAAACACGGTATCTACTATATAAGCGAGAACAGAAAGGAGGAGGGGCTTTTTCTCTCCCATTCCATAGCCACTAACATATCGGCTGTAGACCTCAGTAAAATAAAAAATAAATGGGGAATGAACTCTTTAAAGAAGGAACTTGATCTCGCAGCTACCTATGCAAAACGAGTGAACACCAAGATGCGTTCCATAGAGGATCCGGTTATGAGCCTTTCCGGTGGAAATCAGCAGAAAGTCTGTGTTGCCAAATGTCTTATCACAGATCCTGAAATCATCATTGCAGACGAACCGACTGTCGGTATTGATGTGAAGGCTAAAGGAGAGATTCACAAGATTCTGTACGATCTCTCTCAGGAGGGTAAATCTATTATCCTCATTTCATCTGACCTAAGAGAGCTGATTCATATGGCTGACAGGATCCTTGTCTTCAGAAACGGTTCCCTCACAGGAAGTCTTGAAAACAGTAAAGAATATGATACAACGAGCGCAGAAATAATGGATATGATTCTGGGTGATGATTGAGAAAAGGAGGTAGAAAAGGAGAAGAACAATAAGAAGCAGCAGCACTATGCCGGTGGAACAGCTGAAGTGCCGTGCCTCTTACGCTATCTCGTACTGATAGGTATCAATCATAAGAGATAGGTTGAGTGTTAGGAAAAACACAACGTGAAATTCTATCGCATCAATAGTGAATGATGCAAGGTAAAACGATTTTATGTAACAATCCAAAAAAGGAGAAATCATGTTAAAGAAAATTTCAATCTTATTGACAGTATTAATCATTATGAGCACTTCACTTGTGTTTGCAAGCGGAGATAAAGAAGAAGCGGCAATGACACCACCTCCTGGTGTTGCTCCCGCAATAGATGTCCCTTATGGACCCACAAACGGGAATAAGGCTGCCGATTATCAGTTCGGATTCTCATTTGGAGGAATCAACCCGTATGCTGACCCTGTTGAACCTGCAGCAACTGTTGCTGAAAAAGAACTGGGAATCACAAAGCACATGATCATCTCAACTCCTCAGGAGTGGAATCAGAACGAACAGAACCAGCTTCTCGATGCACTTATCGCTGGTGGTGCTAAAGGTATTCAGATGATGCCTTCAGAAGCAACGGCTAGTAACGAACAGATAACAAAAATGGTCAATGCTGGAATTCCTGTAGTCTGTATGGGTGGACCTCCTGAGCTCCCTACCGATGCAACACTTACGCTTGCAACTGACGTATACCAGTCAGCTTATGATGGTACTATCGCAGTCATCGAAGCAATGGGCGGCAAGGGTAAAGTTGTTGGACTTTCTGGCGCTGTCAACGATACGAACACTCAGAAGAGATTCCAGGCAATCAAGGATGCCTGTGATACCTACCCGAACGTTGCACTCTTCCAGACCATCGGAGATATAGATAACGCTGAGGGATCAATGACAGCTATCGGAGCTCTCCTTGCAGCAAGCGGCGATGAAGTCACAGGTATGATCAGTACTGCATACTATCCTTCAGTTGCAATGGCGAAATATCTCTCACAGGCTGAATACAGTCACATTGTTGGTGTTGGTATCGACACAGATAATGCAGTTCTGGATGCAATCCGCGCCGGAATCCTCTATGGTACCATGTCACAGAACCCGTGGGGACAGTCTTACATTGCAACCTACACTCTGAAAATGCTTGTCGACGGGTACACCTATAAGAGTGACCAGCCTGCAGTTATCGATTCAGGTTCATTCCTCGTTACAGCTGAAAATATTGATGAATATGATCAGCTCAAGATGGACGTAACTCATGAAATTCTGAGCACCTGGCTCGATAGATTCAACGCTCCTAACTAAGAGGCGTACTTTACAACCCCCGGCTGCTTAGCTACCGGGGGAACTTTAAAATACACATACCATTCTCAGGAGAAAAGGATGAAACGATCTGATATTAATAAAATAATACTTCGCTCGAAAGCTTTCATAGAAGGGAACGGATATAAACTTCCGCCATTCGTTCTCTGGTCTCCCCAGGAGTGGGAGACGAAAGGGCATGAATATGATGAAATCAGGGAAAATGCCCTCGGATGGGATATCACCGATTTCGGATCAGGGGATTTTACTAAAGTAGGTCTTACACTGATCACTATACGAAATGGGAACTTGAAGAAGGATGATAACCTTAAACCTTATGCAGAGAAGATCATGGTTCAGGACGAGAACCAGGTTACTCCGATGCACTTTCATTGGAATAAGGTTGAAGATATCATCAATAGAGGCGGCGGTATCATGAAGATTCAGGTTTACAATTCCACGAAGGATGAACAACTTGATGAAGTTTCAGATGTCACTGTTAATATCGATGGCTGCATAAAAACTGTACCTGCCGGTACGGTGCTTTCATTCCTTCCTGGGGAAAGTATCACTATCCCTTCATATCTTTATCACTCATTCTGGGCTGAAGGCGGTCCTGCGATGATCGGTGAAGTATCGAAGGTCAATGACGATAATGCAGATAACCGGTTCCTGAACCCTGCATCAAGGTTTAGTGAAATCATTGAGGATGAACCCCCGGTGTATCTTCTTTGCAATGAATATCCAGAAGCACGGTAAATCATGAAGGACAAACAAGTGAAAAGGTATGGACGAATCATTGCGGTAAAAAAAGGAAAGTTTGAAGAGTATAAAAAGTACCACAGTAATGTTTGGGCTGCTCATTTAAAAAAAATAAGCGAATGCAACATTAGAAACTTTTCGATATACCATAAAGATGGTCTTCTGTTCAGCTATTTTGAATATGTGGGGGACCAATTTGAAAAAGATATGAAAGAACTCGATCAAGATCCCGTGACTGTCGAATGGATGGAGATTATGAAAAATCTCCAGGAACCCCTAGCGACTGCAGAAAAAGGTGAATACTGGTCTCTCATGGAAGAAGTCTTTCATCTTGATTAACGATGTAGATTCAATTTGATTTCGTACTGCATCCTTTATCAGAGTGATGATTCTGATAGAGGATGTTTTTCTTTATCCTGAAGGAATTACCTCCCTTGAGCATATAGAAGAGGGTCCCAGAAAAGCTAGTGCAATAATTGTTCTAAAACTATATAAAAAGAATACAGCATAGATCCTACACTATGCTGTACATTCAAAGAGACGCAAGACGTGTTTCGACGTTGATCAACTGAGAGATCTTGCTGAAGAAAACCTATGATTCGGTAGGATAATTCTCTTCTGCGTAAATAACTACATCAGATACTTTCATTGTAAGTACCGATGCGATCTTCTCAATTGTCTCAATTCGGGGTACACATCTTCCCGATTCAATAAAATAGAGCTGACTTCTCGAAATACCTGTCCTTGCGACCAGCTTATCCTGAGAGTAGCCCCCCTTCAAACGAAGGTCCCTGATTGCTTTTCCCATATCCATGTTATAACAATATCTTCAATGACAGATGTTGTAAAGGGCTAATTTTTGAATAAATTGAGGGGGGCTGAATAAATAATGCACATATAATCATGCCTTACATGGTAAACATATTACCCTGGGAGGTGTTATGTCTTATCCCTCGAAAGTAAAGATTCCAGTTAAACACTACCATTTAGCTCTATTGTTATATCATTTGTCCGAATCTTTTCACCTTTAAAATTAGGGGTGGCATGAGTAAATTGTGCTAAAAATAATTTTAAAATTTTAATCGGGATTAAAGGATTATGGTACGAAAGGCGCGAAAAGCAGGGGGAGGAAGAATGTACGGGCAGCTATTATCCCGTGAAGGGGATAAAGAGATCAGGATTTGCAAATCACATGGCACTGAAGTATCATGGCAGGTGGAGGGACCGGATGAAAATTTTCAACGCAAAGAATCGGATACTTATGGTCTCCATCAGTGAGTTCCTTCAGCAGGTGAAGAGTGCGGGTGAGCTGCTCGAGCGAAGTATAGAAGAGTATCTTGTAAGTGATTATGAGAAATTCTCCCAGTCGGTGAAAGAGATACGGGAAATCGAACACGATGCAGATGAGATACTTCAAAAAGTGAAGCATGATCTCTATGCCTACCTGCTCATTCCTGATACCAGAAGTGATGTTGATGCGCTGCTCAACCGTCTTGATGATTTCATAGATGATACGAAACAACTCTTTGTCCTTCTTTCCTTAGAACGTCCTCACATCCCTGAGTCCGTAGTTGACCAGTTCCGTATGATCAGCGAGAAAACATTCCTCTCTGCAGAGACCCTTTTCCTTGTTGGTGATTCCTATTTCACTCATCCTCAGGAAGTACCTGAAAAAGTGAAACAGGTATTTATATGCGAGAAGGAAGTGGACAGGATTCAGGAGGAGGTGGTGGATGAGATCTACAATGGTATTCCCTCCCTCTCCCTTTCTCAGAAGATGCACGTGACAAGGTTTCTTGACCTGATCTGCATCCTGAGTGATATCCTCGAAGAGATCGGAAAGGATCTGGTTATAAGCGCACTGAAAAGGAGTATGTGAGGATGGACCTCTCTCTCCTGTTATTCCTGGGAACGGCTCTGTTCATGGGATGGTCGCTCGGTGCGAACGATGCAGCGAACGTGTTCGGCACTGCGGTGGGAACGCGTATGGTCCGTTTCCGCACAGCTGCCCTTGTCTCTTCGGTGTGTGTCATCGCGGGAGCGGTGACCGCCGGGCACGGTGCAAGCGGGGGACTGAGTGAACTTGCGGTGATTGAAGATATTCCTTCCTCAGCCATTGTCGCCCTCAGCGCGGCCCTCACTGTTCTCATGATGACCCGCTTCGCTCTTCCTGTTTCCACTTCTCAGGCGATTGTCGGGGCTCTCAGCGGGTACACACTCGCTCATTCTCTTCCACTTGATGTCTCATCGCTCTCTAAAATATGGGCGACATGGGTGTACGGACCGATCCTCGCGGGGATCATGAGTGCAATTCTCTACCGCATCATAAAACACTGGCTGGAAGGAAGGCGAGTGCATCTCCTTGTTATCGACAAGTATAACAGGATACTCCTCATTGCCGCAGGAGCGGCAGGTTCCTACGCTCTTGGAGCGAACAATATAGCGAACGTGACAGGGGTGTTCATCCCCTCCTTTGAGAAACTCGATATCTCCCTCATACCTTTCGCCGGTGATATTTCAACGCAGCTCTTCCTCATAGGATCGATAGCGATTGCCATAGGGATTATCACCTACTCGAAAAGGGTGATGATGAGTGTGGGAAGCCATCTCTTCCAGCTCTCACCGGTCTCTGCTTTCATCGTCGTCCTCTCCACGGCCCTTGTACTGTTTCTGTTCTCTTCTACAACGCTTCATCAGCTTTTGGTTAGCGCTCACCTGCCTGCACCTCCCCTCATTCCTGTGAGTCAGTCACAGGCCAGCGTAGGTGCCGTGATAGGGATTGCTGTGGCGAAAAAAGCATGGTATTCGATCAATCTGAGACTTCTCGTGAAGATAGCCGCCGGCTGGGTTGCAACCCCTCTTACCGCGGCTCTTCTTTCCTATGTGATTCTTACCGTTCTTCGTTAGGCTTTTTAGCTCTCTTCTATCTCAAGGGAGACAAAGGAGAAGCTCGTCACATCGAAGAGACCCATGTCAGTGAGTTTATACCTCGGAATAACAGGCAGTGCCATGAAACTCAGGGTCATGAACGGGTCGATATTGTCAGCCACGTGCAGTTCCTTATGAGCTGTGTTGTGCAGTCGGGAAAGTTCTGCATGAACGTCAGGGAGACTCTCATCGCTCATCAGTCCTGCTATGGGGTGGGCGAGGGAACCGAGTACCTTCGAATCTTTTACCATGATGATACCCCCTCCCAGCTTCTTCAGCTCCAGAACTGCTGTCAGCATATCTGCATCGTTATCGCCTACCACTATGATATTGTGTGAGTCATGGGCAATGGTGGTCGCAACAGCGCCATGTCTCATTCCGTAGCCTCTGATCAGTGCCTTTCCCATATATCCCGTGGCATGATGACGTTCGATCACTGCGAGTTTGAGAATATCCTGAGACGGGTCATGCACCCACAGTCCATCTTCTCTGCGTATGCTCGCTTCACCGGCGCCGGTGACAACTCCTCCCGGGATGATATCTATCACCCTTACATGGTCAGAGTGCAATGGAAGGGCGAAGTCTTTGATATGTAAGGGTGCTATGTTCACCGAAGCACTGACCGTTTCAGAAGAAACGGGAACAGACGGAGAGAGCATCGCCTTGCCTCTGGCCACTTCCTTCCCTCCTATGAATACTGCATCAGGCTGAAGCTCTGTTACATCGGGAGTAATGAAGAAGTCTGCACGCCTGCCGGGAGCGATCGCTCCTCTGTCTGACAGACCGTAGCAGGTCGCCGCATTGAGGGAAGCGATTCGAATCGCATCTATGGGATCCATTCCGCTGTTGATAGCCAGGACGGCATTGCAGTTGATATGACCCTCGCTGAGAATCGAGAAGGGTTGTTTGTCATCTGTACAGAAGAGACAGAAACGGAGATTCTCCTTCGTCACGCCCTTGATGAGCTCAGGAAGATCCTTACAGGCTGAACCGTAGCGGAGCATCACATACATTCCTCTCCTGATTCTATCCTTCAGTTCCTCAGGATTCGAACACTCATGATCGCTTATGATCCCTGCAGCGCTGTAGGCATCAAGCTGAGAACCGAAAAGGGAAGGGGAATGGCCGTCAACGACCTTGCCTGCCTTTTCTGCAACCTTCAGTTTTTTCAGAACCTCTTCATCCCCATAGATGACCCCGGGGAAATTCATCATCTCTCCGAGACCAAGCACCTGCTCGAGATCGATGACACGTTCGATTGCCGCAGCATCAAGTACGGCTCCTGAGTGTTCATTATCAGTTGCCGGCACGCAGGAGGGGACCATGAAGAATATGTCGAGAGGTGTATTCGTTGCCGAAGCTATCATATACTCAAGTCCAGCAAGACCGCTCACATTACATATCTCATGAGGGTCGGCGATAACTGTAGTTGTTCCTGCTGGAACAACCGCATCACCGAATGCAGTAGGGGAGCAGTGAGAGGATTCGATGTGTACATGAGCATCTATGAAACCGGGAACGAGGTAGGCACCCGCGGCATCAATTATCTCAAGTGCGTTGATATCATCGCTTTCTGTAAAGCCGGCTATATAGCCGTCCTTGATCAGCAGTGAGGAGGTGAAGAACTCTCCGTTGAATACATCCGCTATCTGTGCATGACGAATGCACAGATCCGCTTCAACCCTTCCCATCGCGACATCGATGAGAGCTTGTGTCGGTCTGTTTTTCATATCTCCATCGTACTACAGAACAGGGGAAACCGAAACTGTTAAGAGACTACGGCAAGGATATAGGAGTTCAGTGATGCTCCCTCGTAGACCAGAGCATACAGAGCGTTCAGGAGGGGGAAGGACTTTTCTGTCTCTGTGTTCCTCACCAGCTCCTCAAGGAGCTTGATTGTTCTCAATCCCTCGATAACAGTTCCGCTTTGCGGGTCATTGCTGAAACCCTTTCCTATGAGGAGTCCGAGGGTTCTGTTCCTTGAAAGGTCAGTCAGGCTGGTAAGACCAAGGTCTCCGATCCCGCAGAAGTTGAAGATCGTCTCCCGGCTGCAGCCGTAGAGCTCGACCAGGTCTCTCATCTCATTGACAGCTTTCGTCATCACGAGGAAGTCTACATTCGCTGAGTTATAGCGTCCGCTGACGATACCGATGGCAATGGCATACATGTTTTTAAGGACACTCATCAGCTCTACGCCCCTGATATCGGAGGTGTAGTCGAGTGCTATGACCGTCTCTTCAAATACCTGAAGAAGACTCTCATAACAGGAGCGGTCCCCCCCTACAGTCATGCCCGAAGGGGCTCCGTTCATCAGTTCAACAGCGAAGGTCGGTCCCTTGAGCGATACCTGTTTGCTGAAGGGAATCGCATCTGTGAGGAAGGACCCGTCATCACTGAGACCCTTGGAGAGGTTGACGATGATGACATCCTCCTTGCAGAAGGGATGGATCTGGTGAGTGTAGGACTCGATCACCTTGGATGGGATCGCAAGGAAGATATAATCTGCCTCATAGGCGCAGGAGATATCGCCGGTGGCGATGATTGATGTGTGAATATGTCTTCCGGGGAAGTACTTGCTGTTCATATGTGATGCGTTGATATCTTCAACGACATCAGATTCTATCGAGTAGAGGGTAACTGTATTATTCTCATTCCATGCAAGGCGCTGAGCGAGAGCGGTACCGAATACACCGGCACCTGCGACAACTATATTATTCATAATGATCTCCATGTAACGTCATGTAGTAAGCTCACAACAGTTTATACCAATTCTGTACATGGCGAAAGTGGGGGAGGAGAGAAAATAAAGAGAAGAGGTCGGGTGAAAAACTAGAACCTACAGGTCCTTTATGGCAAGTTTGGTGCGTCCCATGGTGGTCTCGTTATGGTTGGATTGTGGTAATTCCATTATCATAGAGGTCTGTGGGGACTTTCTTTTTCTTTTCGCCTTTCGGCGTGCATTTCGATATACTAAATTGATATATGATGTCAGTTTTTGACATGTAAGGCATTATTTGTTTCTTCCTGAATAATCTTCTGCTACTATGTCTGATACAGACATCCAACCCATCAGAAAAGGAGCAATTGTATGTATATCGGTATCGACTGCGGCACGCAGGGAACGAAGGTTATCGTCTATGATGAAAAGAAAAAGGTTATCATTTCCGACGGATATGCAAAGCATGACATCATAGCCCTCGAAAACGGTCGCAGAGAGCAGGAACCTTCCTGGTGGATAGATGCACTCGATACTGCAATGCATGCTGCCCTGGACGGCCTTGGTGATACGAGAAAAAAGATCAGGGCTATCGGGGTGTCAGGGCAGCAGCACGGTCTTGTCGTTCTTGATGAGAAGAACAAGGTGATACGTCCTGCGAAGCTGTGGAATGATACGGAGACGGCAACAGAGAATGCCGAACTGATCGAGAAGATGGGAGGAGAGAGGGGAACGATCGAAATGATCGGTACCTCGATTCCTGTTGGTTATACTGCAAGCAAGCTGCTGTGGATGAAAAGGCATGAGCCACAGCTGTTCAGCTGCATTGCCATGGCGTTCAATCCTAAGGACTTTATCAACTATTACCTGACAGGTATTCAGGCTACCGATATCGGGAGTGCCTCGGGTACCGGCTATTTCAATGTGAATACCCTATCCTGGAGCGAGGAAGTGATTGCTCTGATGGATGAGAGCGGGGTATTGAAGAAGGCGCTGCCTGATCTCGCAACTGATGGTGAACCGATCGGTACGATCACAAAGGAAATTGCAGCAAGGTACGGCCTCAGTGCGAGTGTTCTTGTGTCTCCGGGAAGCGGAGACAACATGATGGCTTCACTCGGTACCGGTACGGTAGAAGACGGGACTGCAGCCATGACACTGGGGACTTCCGGTGTCATAAACATGTATTCGAGTACAAACAGACCTTTTTTCTTCGATCCCATCACCCAGATTCAGTGTGCAGGTAACGGCGGATGGATTCCCTCAGTTATGACTATGAATGCCACTTCTACCAGTACCGCGTACCAGGAACTGTTCGGTCTTTCTGTGAAGGAGTTTGATGAATACCTTGAAAGAGCAGCTGTAGGAGCTGAAGGGATTGTTATGGTTCCGTACCTGAACGGAGAAAGAATGCCTGCTCTCCCCAATAGCAAGGGTGTTGTTGCCGGCATGACCTTCAAGACCCTGCAGCCGCAGAATCTTATCAGGGCATCAGCCGAGTCGGTCATATTCAACCTGAGATGGGGACGTGACTGTCTCACTGAGAATACCGGACCGATTGAAGTGATGAAGATCACAGGAGGAGGCAGTAACAGTGCTCCCTGGCGTCAGATCACTGCAGATATCATGAACACCGAGATCATAGGTGTGACAAGCAAAGAGAGCGGATCTCTCGGAGCCGCCCTTCAGGCGATGTGGGTTGACGGTCAGGGTGATATAACTCAGCTGTGCAAGGACCATGTTGAACTCGACTACTCCAAACACGCTGTACCGAACCCGGAAAACGTTGAAATCTATAATGAAGTGTATGCTTCCTACCTTGATGTCAGGATGAAGATGTACGGTATCTGATTCTCCCGTTCATGTAATTCTTTACTTCCAAGCCCTCTGGTATCAGAGGGCTTCTATGATGCACTCAACCTCATCCCCCTTTGTGGAGAGCTGTGAGACAGGGCAATCGGAGATGAAACCAAGAGGGATCGCATCGGAAGCGACCACCGGCTCATCACCGGTGCTCATCGGAGTCGGTCCGAAGAAGAGGCAGAAGGCGTTGCCGGGAGGCCAGAACGCTATCTCTCCCGCCTCCATGATATCTCTCATCGTATCATCCTCTTCAAGTACGAGAGGTATATCTCCATAGAATTCTTCCCCCCATCTGCTGAGAAAGCACTCCATCGGGAGTGCATCATACAGCTTACGTCCAGCATCCCCTTCGTACAGGTGAGCTTTCATTTCTAGGGTATCATCGATTGTGATCAGTATGTCCATGCCCGTACTCTATCTTGTAGCGATTTCTCATGCAATGCCTCAGAATCAGATTCTGGCTACATCGCTTCCGCTGATCCTGTCTTGAAGACCTCTGTGGGGAGAGGGAATATAGACCAGTGCCAGGGATAGGACATTCAGAGGGATCGTGAGTGCCCGTACAAGACACCTGGCCCCTGAAAGTTTCAATCCGTCATTCCGTATTACCGTGATATGCAGCAGTCTTTCACCTGCTGTTCCCCCCAGTCTCCAGAGGGCGGAGAGGTAGATGAAACGGAAGATAGCGAAGCCGTAGACAACAAGTGTGCTGTACCCGAGGAGAAATATTCCGCTACGGTCACTGAAGAGTCCTTGAAGGTACCAGATCCATACAGGAGTGAACAGGAGGACCTGAATCAGTATGTCTATACAGTAGGAGAGAAACCGTCTTATAAGTGATGCAGGTTCGTAGGATTCATGCATGCTTCAAGTATACTTCACCTTCTCTCTCAAAGAAAGAGGATGCCGCTGTACCCTTTTTCCATTATATTCTGGAGTATGGAATTTGTTGAACGAACATATGAGAGGCCGCTTATCAGCGTGATTATCGCTGGTGAGATCTATGATGAGAGGATGAAAAGAAGCATTGACTCCGTTCTTTCCCAGAGTTACGAATATCGTGAGGTGATAGTTATCGTATCAGATAGCGAGGACGCCCCCTCTGGTGACGCATCGGTCACGTTCTTCCCGATAGCATGGAAAGGACTTCCCAATGCCCTCAATGTCGGAGTTGAGAAAGGGAAGGGAGAACTGCTCCTTTTCCTTCCTTCAGGAGATGAGGTTCACAGTGAATTTCTGGAAAAAGGAAATGAAGCGATCCAGCTGTTCAATGCTTCAGCCTTTCACTGCACGACGATGGCAGAAAAGAATGGTGCCATTGACTCCCTGATCTTCCCGGTCGATTCAGGAGGACGATTCAATCGAAAACTGCTGATGCGTCCAGATGTACGACTTCACTCCTTCCTGCTGCGAAAGGAAACCTGTGTTCCGTTTTCTTCTAATCTTGATTACACCTGGCAGTGGCATATGCTTCTCGAAAGCCTGAAAGAGGGGAAAGTGGTTGCACGCTCAGGGTATGTGGGAGCTTTCACTTCAGCAACAGAGTTCTCTGCTGCACAGGAATCTGAGGCACTGAGAGAAGAGCTTGATGTGTCGAATTCCTTCAGATCCTATGCCTCCACACCCCTTTCAAAGGTGCGTTACATCATCAACCGCTCAAGGAGGTATGCACAATACCTTCGACTCATAGAGAAAGAAGATGTGGGGAAAGATATGGAATTGGAGGAGAAAATGGAAGGGGAGAAACTGCTTCCCCCCTTTTTATTCCGTATCAACCGTCACTAGTTCAGGCGAAGATCTCTTCTTCCTCTTTTTTATCGTTGAGGGAGGCGAGGATCAGATCCATTTCTTTGTGGACACCTTCGGTGTACTGACCGAAATCGAACAGCCCTCTCATCCTCATGAACAGGGGCTTGATGAAGTGCCGTACCTGTTCCAGGTCATTTTCATGAATGGTCTTTCCTTCAAGCATCATCACTGTCACCTGGGAAGGTGAATGGTAGGTCCCGATCTCCTTGAAACCGAACTTTCTGTAGAGCTTGATCGTCTTAGCATCTTCCGTGAACACGTCAAGGACCATCTGCTTGGTACCGACCGAACGGGCAAGGAGATAGACAAGGCTTATGAGACCGATCGATACCGAGGTGTTTCTCATCTGAGGCAGGACTGCGAGACGGAGAATCTCCGAGCATTTCCCTTTCTCCAGGGAGTTGTTCATGTTGTAATAGCGGGAAACGGGGAGGGGCCAGAAGACATCGCTGTTCATCAGCGATACTGTTCCAACAGGGTGGATTCCCTGGAAGGCGAGAATGTGCATCGCCTTCTCATCCTCCTTTCGGTGGATTGTCTCCTCAAGGTATCCCTTTTCACCGACAAGGACCTTTCTCTGAATGAAGAATACATCACTGAGGGAAGCCGCATCATGAGCCATCACAAATCGGATGGTATCCTTTCCTTCGTCTCCGAGGGGAAGGATGACGGTAAATTCACTGCCGTTCCCTTCTTCGCTTCTCACCCTGATTCTTCCTTCAAGTTTCTCGACGATATTGAAACAGTTGGTGAGACCGAGGCCGGTTCCCGACCCAGGCGGTTTGGTCGTGAAGAAGGGGGTGAATACCTGATTCATATATTTCTCGGGGATGCCGCATCCGGTGTCGCCGACAGAAATATAGACGAAACCGTCTTTCTCGACGCAGGAGAGCGTCAGTGTTCCATCTTCACCCATTGACTGCACGGCATTTACGATGAGGTTAAGGAACAGCTGCCGGATCTCGCTTTCATTCGCTTCAAGGGAGGGGAGGGCATGGTAGTTTCTCTGTATCTTGATATTCTGCATATCAGAACCGCGCATCGCCATCCTGAGGGAGAACTCTACCGAATCAACAATCTCGACAACCTGCTTTTCCTTGGTCTCTTCATTTCTCGAGTAGTTGGACATCTCCTTTATGATATCTGATGCACCCTTCGCATAGTTGAGAATGTCGGTCAGGTACTCCTGCTCCTTACTCTCTTTTTCAGTAGTACTCAGAAGAATCTCTGCAGTCCCGGAAATGGCTGCGAGGGGATTATTCACTTCATGGGCGATGCCCGCGGCAAGCGTACCGATTCCAGCCATCTTTTCTGTCCTTATCATCTCGTCCTGCATATGCTTCTGTTCCGTGATATCCTGAATGATCTCAACGAACAGGCTCTTCGATTCTTCGGGTACTCTCACGTTGTGGAACTGGAAGGAGTAGGTTTTATCCTTCTCTTTAGATTCCGTTTCCTGCACGATGCCGTTATGGAGAGTATCGAGGGCAAGGCAGTGAGGACAGGGGCGTGTTCTGTGGAAGAGTGTCTTGTAACACTTCGCTCCGATCAGGCTCTTTCTATCTTTTTCAAAGAAGGAGAAAGCCGCCGCATTCGCTTCCTGGATGGTATAATCGATATCGATGAGACAGACTGGAGATGCAATTCCATTGAATATCGCTTCCATTTTGTTCTTGCTCAATTCCAGTTCCTGTCCCTGTTCCTTCAGCTGTTCGAAGCTCAGCGAATTCTCAAGGGAGAGCGAGCTCTGGGAAGCCAGCAGTTCAAGGGCATCTATTTCGATCTGGGAGAGGGGAGCGGTGGAGATATCATAATCGATGAGGATGTACCCAGCCGCCTGATTTCTGAAAATGAGGGGGATGATGATATTCAGGGGTGGAATACCTTCCGCTGAGAAGTCGCTCTTTTCCTCATCCGAAAGGCGGATGACAGAGGAGCTGTTCATGATCTTCCTGTTCTCTATCTCCTGTGCAAGGAGCGGAGAGATGGAGAATTTCACCGAATCACCCTTTTCCAGGGTGGTGGGACATTTCGCCTGGGCAATAATGCGGAATTCATCACTATCAACACCAGGCTCTTTTGCTGCGAACATCACCCACTCGGTCTTCATCCCCATGGATAGAGTCTCGGTCACTTCACGTCCAAGATCCTCCAGGTTGAGGATGGTGGGCATCTTCCTGCTCAGATTGAGGATGGTCGCCTGGTAGGGGTGCCGTTTCGGTATCACGACGGAATCGATGATGTAGGTGAGGAGATTTCGTATCGGGTACATGATAAGGGCAGTGACGAATCCGAGTAGGATGGCGAGCTGCGTTGTGATCCCGAGGGCGAAATTCTTATTGACGAGCTGTACGAGTGATATGATGCCGAAGTAGATGACTGAACTGAAAATGGTGAAGATGGTGGTATAGATGATCTTCAGTCCCACCATGGAGTAGCTTATAAGCTTGTACTTGTAGATCGTGTAGAAGAGGAGCATCGC
Source organism: Sphaerochaetaceae bacterium (assembly GCA_963677695.2). Lineage (GTDB taxonomy): Bacteria > Spirochaetota > Spirochaetia > Sphaerochaetales > Sphaerochaetaceae > SABI01. The sequence goes on from CAXXUJ010000002.1 coordinate 85,300, forward strand.
GTTGATGGTCGATGCGAGGATATCGAGAGGGTATTGTCCGATATGGGGGAAGAGGTTCATGAAGGTTCCCACCAGCATGATGAGTACACCGAGGAGGGGAAGGAAGAGGTTCTTTCCTTCTGAGGTGAGTGGATTCTTTTTTGTGCTGATAAGAAGGATAATGAAGGAGAGGAAGAGGTAACTGTAGCTTATGGAGTAGGCGTACATCGATCCCGGTGCCAGAGAATAGAAGAAGGTCCCGTCGGGATTGAACCCGGCATCACTGACGATAGAGCCTGTGAAGTTGAAGATCATCAGAGGAATAATGAGGAGATAGCTCGCCGTGAGGAATATCGTCACCCTCCGCTGGTGCATCTCAAGTATGTCTATCACAAAGTGGGTGAGCCCGAAGGGGACAGAAAGTAGTCCTACAAGCATGACCCTGTTCCAGAACAGGGGTGTCATGAGACCACTGTTCAGGTGCATCATCAGAGAGCCGAAACTCCAGATGGCGAAGAAGACGATGTAGAGCTGAAATGACCAGTAGAACCGGTCCCTTTTATACTGCAGAAATCCGAAAACAAAGAAGAACACGTAGAGGACGAACGCGACTGCAGGAATGATAGTTGATATGTCTATGATCATATTCATTCCTTTCATATCTATGAATTACATTGATTGTACACTATTATAGAAGAATAGTATGGAAATTTTCAAACTTTTTATTTTGGGATCTGTAGGATATTTTTTGTCATATCTGCTCGATCTGGCAATTTTACGTGGTAAAGAATTACTGAAGCGGTTTCTTCTCGTAGGTATGTTCCTTACAGCGGCCCCCTATGCGTTCCTGTTCCTGATGTTTGATTCTCCCTTCGGCGGCACTGCAAGGACAGTGATGTTCATTGTGTTCTGTGTGCTCGGTTCTCTTCTCCTTTTCTCTGTCTTCCTCGAAGTCGAATTGTTTTCTAACGGAGAGAAAGGCAAGCTGTATAAAGGTGGTACATATCGAATCTCGCGCCACCCGGGGTTTTTATGGTATACAGGTATCAACTGTGTCATAGCACTCTACTTTCTCCGCCTGGATGTACTGACACTCGTCATCGGTTTGACCCTTGATAATTTTCTGCTGATATTAGTAGAAGACAGAGTGCTGTTCCCACGGATGTTCGATGGATATGACGACTATAAGAAGGAAGTGCCGTTTCTGTACTCTTTCAGAAGATTAGGGGGAATGAGATGAGTAAGCACATCATTATCACAGATGATGATCCTGCGATCAGAAAAATTCTAAATATACTTCTCACCAACGAAGGGTATACAGTCACCCTCTGTGACGGTGGAGCGGCTCTGAAAGAGCAGCTGACCTCCAGGTCGGATTCATTTGATCTTGCCATGCTCGATATCAAAATGCCCGGTGAGAACGGGTTTGTCCTTCTTGAGTACCTACGCAGCAAATACCCGAGGATTCCCGTTGTGATGCTGACTGCATTCAATGACCTTGAAACCGGTCTGAAGGCGATACGAATGGGAGCGAAGGATTACCTGACCAAGCCTGTCACACGCGATAACCTTGTCGCCTGTATCCGACTCATCCTGGAGATGAGCGAGGAAGAGAGATTGAAGGAAGAGAGGGACGAAGCTTTCCGCTATCATCATGAAGAGATAGAGGAACAGCTCCTTCATTCAATGAGTACTCTGGACAGTGTCACCAGGTCCACCCTGCTTGCCTTCAGCGAGACGATCGAACAGAAGGACCGCTATACCAAAGGTCACTGCAAGCGAGTGAGCAGGTTCTCAGTAGCTCTTGGACGTGAATTGGGATATACGCCGCTTCAGCTTGAGATTCTTGAAGGTGGAGCCCTCCTTCATGATATAGGAAAGATCGGGATAAGTGAGGCAATTCTGAACAAGGAGACTCCCCTGACCAAGGAAGAGTATAATACGATCAAGATGCACCCGGTATTCGGTGACCGCATCGTTTCTCACATTGAACTGTTCCAGCCGTACCGTCCTATTATCCGCAATCACCATGAGAGGATGGATGGAACCGGGTACCCCGACGGACTTGCAGGAAAAGATATTCCCATTGATGTGAGAATCGTCTCTCTTACCGACACCTACGATTCCATGACAAGCACAAGGGCGTACAGGAAGGCCTTCTCTCCCGAGATCGCTCTCGAAGAGATCCGTTTATTCAGCGGAAGCCAGTTTGATCCTGAACTCGTCGATATCTTCATAGAGAAAGAGATCTACGCTCTGACCGACCTAGACTAAGTCACCCAGCCTCTCCATTGAAATGACTCGTTTGCGGAATGAAAGGTCTCTTTCATTCCCTGCTGACGTCAACGCATTCCTGTTTCTCTCTCTTCCATTTCCCCTTTTCAGGTGGTACTCTTTGTACAAGGACTTTACCCAAGGAGCACCCCATGTCTGAACACCTTTTCCCTTCAGGGAATGCTGAAACTTCATCCTCCCTTTCTTCCCAGCTCTTTAGGAAGCTGTTCGAACGAACCTCCCAGCCCGCCACTCTGATAGAGGATGGTCTCATCATAGAAGCGAACCAGGCGAGTGTCGAACTGTTCGGGAGAGAGAACAGTGAAGAGCTCTTCGGGCTCTCAGCCATAGAACTCTCTCCTGAATATCAGGAAAATGGAAGACTGAGCGTAGAACTGGCAGAAGAGAATATTAGAAGAACAATGGAAGAGGGGAAGAGTGAACTGGACTGGGAATGTGTCCGCAAGAACGGGGAACGGTTCTTCATCCATCTCATCCTCACTGCGGTGAAGATCGATGAGAGGGTCCTCCTCTATGCCGTATACAACGATATATCACGTCGGAAGGAGGCCGAGAGCAGACTTCAGGCAAGTGAATACCGTTTCCGTCACCTCTTTGAAGCGACCAGGCAGGCGACTCTCCTGGTCGAGAACGGGAAATTCATTCTGGCCAACAAGGCCAGTGCTGATCTGCTGGGAGTTGATAGTCCTGAGAAACTTGTCGGGCTTTCCCCTCTCGATGTTTCTCCGAGGGTGCAGCCCGATGGAACCTCAAGTACCGATAAGATGGTTGAAGTGACCACCAAGGCGATAGAAGAGGGGAGCAATGAGGTTGAATGGGAGTGCGTACGGGGTGACGGTCAGCATATGTTCATCCGCCTCCTGCTCACCCGCATTGAGATTGACGGATCCCTGGTCATTCACTCGGTATTCAATGATATAACAGAGGAGAAGAAGGCACGCGACCGGATCGAATTCCTTGCCTACTATGATGAGAAGACAGCTCTGCCGAACCGTATCATGGCCTATCAGATGCTGAATGCTCTCATTCTTGTTGAGAAAGAGAGAAACGGCAAGGCCGCAGTTCTCCTTGTCTCCCTGAGTGCCTTCCGTTCCGTGAGAAACCTTCAGGGAAGAAAGATGAGCGACACCCTCGAAATTCATGCAACCCGCCTTCTGAATGAGTGTCTCCGTTCCGGTGACACCCTCTACCACCTTGCAAGCGCCGAATTCCTCCTCGTCCTTCCCGATGCAGCTATCCCCCAGGTGGAGAACACCTGTCGCAGGATAAGAACACTCTTCGATGAACCCTTCCTCATAGAAGGCGTCCAGATCATATCTCCCGTATCGATCGGCATAGCGATCACACCTGAGGATGGCATGGACAGCGAAACCCTTGTCGCCCATGCCGATATCGCACTCACAGAAGCAAAACGTCACAGCCCGAAAGGATTTCTCTTCTATACCCGTCAGATGTCTGAATCACAGACTCTCTTTGTCAGGGGTAGGAATGAACTTACAGAGGCTGTCAGGCATGAGCAGTTTGTTCTTCATTACCAGCCGAAAATCGATATCAGGACAGGGAAGCTGTCGGGAGCTGAAGCCCTGATCAGGTGGAACCATCCCGAGCGTGCTCTCGTGATGCCCGGGGAATTCATTGATGTGGCCGAATCAAGCGGTCTCATTGTTCCCATGAGCAGATGGGTGCTGAAGGAAGCCTGCACGCAGGCTGAGAAGTGGCGCAAGAAAGGAATGGAAGGTATCAAGGTTGCAGTCAACCTCTCAGCTGAACACTTCCACCAGAACCTGGTGGAAAAGGATGTTGCCGATGCCTTGCAGGAAAGCGGACTTCCCCCTTCCTTCCTTGAGCTGGAACTGACCGAATCCATCCTGCTTGAGAAGGAACACGATATCTTCTCTCTTCTCGAAAAATGGAGTCAGCTAGGCATTCAGCTTTCTATAGATGATTTTGGTACAGGGTATTCCTCTCTTTCCTATCTCTCCCGGTTCAGTATCGATAAACTGAAGATCGACAGGTCGTTCATCGTTGCCCTCCAGCATGGTGTGCGCGGGGAATCGATAGTGAAAGCGATCATCGAGCTAGGGAAGGCGCTCGACCTCCGCCTCATAGCAGAGGGAGTGGAAACTGAAGAGCTCATAGGACGACTGAGAGATATGGGGTGTGATGAGATCCAGGGCTATTATTACTCGAAACCTCTTCCTCCCGACGAATTCGAACAATGGGTCTCAAGACTTGGTTAAACCTTATCTATCGTTGTATTCACGATCTCTATGATGATACCCTCCTATCATTTCAAACAATAGGCTGAGTACATATACAAATTAATATGTTTACTTTCGAAGGTTTTACAGATATGATTTTCTCAGATGATCAGATTGAAACATATCTGCCCCTGTGTTCTCCTGTTTTTCCTTATGTGATTGCCGACTGATTTTTCAGTCCTACCATACAAGAAAGGAGTCAACTATGAGAAAGCACATGCTGTCTGTGATTCTGTTCCTTTTCACCGCAAGTCTATTATTCTCACAGAATCTTGTTATCACACAGAAAGATGGAAAAATCCTCAGAATCCCTGTTTCAAACATCATGTCCATTACCTTCGAAGAGGGGCTGACCAGTTCATCCTCACAGAACGCAGTTAAGACGACCTATACTGTTGGAGAGAAAGGTCCCGCAGGAGGGACGATTATCTACGACAAGGGACAGAAAAGCGACGGCTGGCGCTATATAGAGATGGCCCCGGCGAGTGCGGAAGGGAAGGAGATTCCCTGGTATCCTGAATCGAATGATGTCTTCCTTCTCGGTACCGGTAGTTCCTATGGCGAGGCAAAGAGAAACACCGAACTGATCATAGAGAAGTACAGGGCAAAGGGACTCCTCAAGAAACCGAATGACTGGGCTGTGAGCTACTGTGACAACCTTGCTGTCGGAGGCTATGATGACTGGTTCATGCCCACCTTCGATGAAGTGCTCCTGATGTATAGGGATTTCCACCGCAATGGTCAGGGAGGATTTTCCAATCAGTATTACTGGACCTCATCGGAATATGACGGGTACAACGTCTGGTACGTGAACTTTGAGACAGGGACACAGTACGTGATGTCGCGTGACTGGGAGCTGAACGTCAGGCCTGTACGATACTTCTGATAAAGAACTGGAAAAAAGCAGAGAGCTGTATATCTAACCCGTCCTTTATGATCGCATGAAAGGCGGGTATCTCTCTTCGTGAGATCCTTAGTTTTTCCTATATCCTCATTTCTTTTTTAATATTCTTACTCTTTTTTCTTAAGATTCGTACAAGAATTTCTGCAAGGCATATATTGTGATGGCTCGTTCACCGTCTGATAACACAATACACTGTCATAGCTCCCGAGCTTCCTTTAGATCTGTACTGATGGGAATACGAAACCCTTTATATGTGTAGTGTAGATAATATTTTATAGATAAAAAATACTTGTTTGTCAGCATGATGAAAAGCACAGGAATAGAGAGCAGCCATGGTATGAGATATGTCTCGATTGATGAACACAGGAAGGGCCTCCTTTCGAGGAAATACCAGATGCACTCATTGTACTCCCTGAATACTTGAAACCATTCACGAAAACTGTTACGCTAGCAGACGTTATTCGAGTAACACCACTGATAAGTAGTGGTACCAGATAAGGAGTAATGAATGAAATTACAGGATCTTAAACATGAAGGATTGAAGAAGTGGATCAACGAAGTCGCCGCTCTCACCAAGCCTGAAGCTATCGTGATCGCCGATGGAAGTGATGCACAGTACCAGCAGTTGACTGACGAGATGGTCGCAAGCGGCCTCGCCAAACAGCTAAGCCCGGAAAAAAAGCCCGGCAGCATTGCATTCTTTTCTGACCCCTCAGACGTAGCACGTGTTGAGAACAGAACCTACATCGCAGCAGCCAGCAAAGAGGCAGCTGGTCCGACCAACAACTGGATTGACCCGACCGAACTCAAGAAGACCATGACCGGTCTGTACGATGGTTGTATGAAAGGCCGTACCCTGTACGCTATTCCTTTCTCAATGGGTCCCGTCGGAAGCAACATCGCAAAGATCGGTGTTGAAATCACCGACAGCCCCTATGTTGTTACCAATATGATGATCATGACCCGTGTCGGAGACAAGGTGCTTGATGTCCTCGGTGCTGACGGAACATTTGTTCCCTGTCTTCACAGTGTAGGTAAGCCCCTCGCAGAAGGCGAATCAGACAACGGTATCTGGCCCTGCGCTCCCATCGAAGAAAAGTACATCTCCCATTTCCCCGAAACCAGAGAAATCTGGTCCTACGGTTCAGGTTACGGTGGTAATGCTCTTCTCGGTAAGAAGTGTCTTGCACTTCGTATCGCATCTGTTATCGCACGTGATGAAGGCTGGCTCGCAGAGCACATGCTCATCCTGAAGATAACAAGCCCCGAAGGCGTTGCAAAGTATGTCGCAGCTGCTTTCCCGAGTGCTTGTGGTAAGACCAACCTGGCCATGCTCGTTCCTACGATCGAAGGCTGGAAGGTAGAAACCATCGGTGACGACATCGCATGGATGAAGTTCGGTGAAGACGGACGTCTCTATGCAATCAACCCTGAAGCAGGTTTCTTCGGTGTTGCTCCTGGAACTTCCATGGATTCCAACCCGAACGCAATGCTTTCACTTAATGAAAACTCAATCTTCACCAACTGTGCTCTCACTGAAGATGGAGACATCTGGTGGGAAGGTATCGGTTATGATGCTCCCGGCAAGCTCACAGACTGGAAGGGCAACGAGTGGACTCAGGACAAGAGCGACAAGTCTCAGGCTCCTGCTTCACACCCGAATGCACGTTTCACAGCACCTGCAGGCCAGTGTCCGAGTATTGCAGCTGAGTGGGAAGATCCTAAGGGTGTCCCCATCGATGCAATCCTCTTCGGCGGACGCCGCCCGAGCACTGTACCTCTCGTACACCAGGCACGTGACTGGAACCACGGTGTATTCCTCGGTTCAATCGTCGGTTCAGAAATCACTGCAGCCGCTCTTGACCTCAAGGCAGGAACCATCCGTCGTGACCCGTTCGCAATGCTTCCGTTCTGCGGATACAACATGGGCGAATACTTCCAGCACTGGATCAACATCGGTAAGACACACGATGAAGAAAAGCTTCCCAAGATCTTCTATGTCAACTGGTTCAGAAAGACAGAAGAAGGCAAGTGGCTCTGGCCCGGATTCGGCGAAAACAGCCGTGTTCTCAAGTGGATCTTCGAAGCCTGTGCAGGTACTGCAAAGACTCAGGACACACCGATTGGTGTCATGCCTACAGCAGATGCAATTGACCGTCCGGAAGGCGTATCTGAAGAAGATATGGCTGAACTGCTCTCAGTTGACTGCAAAGGCTGGCTCAGCGAAGTCGAAGATATCAGAGCAAACCACTATCCGAAGTTCGGGGACAAGCTCCCTGCTGAACTCGCAGGAATGCTTGATGTCATGGAGAAGAACCTCAGCGATTGCAAAGGCGACTGCTGCTGCTAACCATGATATGTTACGGGTGGTATCCTGATAGGATGCCATCCACCCCTTTTAAGCCGTCTGTGGGTTTCCATGGGCGGTTTATTTATTTTCTGAGAAAAAAAGCATATGTTTTACAAATTACCCAGAAATATCAAAAAATTACCCATAAACAAAAAAACAGGTCTGACAGAGGGATGAAATCCCGATTGTATTTTTTCTGTGAATTCTGTCAGATGGACTATGTGATCTGCCGTTTCATGTACGAATAAAAACTTAAATACCTCCTAACCTACAACAATAAAAAGAAATAATAGAATATGATCTTCAGACATAATTGGAGGATTCTAAGAAATAAAGTATATGACAGGGGTGTTCAGCTGACATCTGTACACACCTCTTTCTACCCGAGATACTTCTTACAGATTGGATGACTCTATTCAAATTTCAGAAACGACATTGATTGTGGATTTATTGAAAAGGACCCAGTTATTAATGACAATCTTTATGCACATGTGTAAAATACCAAGGTATGGGATATGCCAACCTGATATACATCGATCTGTTTTCTGCAGCAATCATTCTCACTGTACTGGTATCCACCGGTCGTCCAAGCCTTACATTAAGTCGTGGGGTTCTGCCCGACATGGTTATATATACCTATCTGTCACTTTCTGTTTTCCTGATCCTGATTCTTGAAGGATTCCTTTGGTTTGTAGAAGGGTATCCTCAGACGATTGACCACAACTTCCTTCAAATTCTCTATGTTCTCTACTACTCTCTTCATCTTGTTCCAGCCTCTCTGTATATACTCTATGCAGATTGTCATCTCACAGGATCTTCTCGCAGGCAGAGGGCAATTGCTAAAGTGCTTATTCCAGTCAACCTTGCAGTGGTATTCTTTTCCATTATTTCACCCTGGACCGGAGTTCTGTTTATCATAGATCAGGCGAATACCTATTCGCGCGGGACGGGGATATATATCTTCAACGGCGCTCTGGTGCTGGTGACTCTCGGTGGAGTTATGCTTTTATTCCTGAGACATCATACACGTAATTTGAAGACGACCCTGACGCTCCTTCTGTTTCCCAGCCTTGTTGTAACGGCGGGAATTATTCAGACTTTCTTCTACGGCCTTTCTGTCACCTGGCCTACGGTTGTCATATTCCTAATCGCGGCACCACTCAATATTCAGAAGGTGCAGATTTTTACCGACCACCTGACAGGACTGCTCAACAGAAGAAATTTTGAACAAAAACTGGAATTGGAAATGGCTCGAGCAAGACGAAATGGAGAACCCTTGTCACTTATCCTGTTGGATATAGATCATTTTAAAAAAATCAATGATACCTATGGACATGATATAGGAGATACTATCATAACCAGTATTGCAGCCATTCTTTCAAACCACTCGAGACCCTCTGATGCTGTCGCACGATGGGGTGGGGAAGAATTTACCATGCTTCTTCCGAACACCTGTCAATCTGATGCTGAACTGAGCGCAGAGCGAATCAGAAGTGAAATAGAGAATTCTTCGTTCACAAAAGGAATCAATACTACTCTCAGTGCCGGGGTTGCTCAATGGCTGCAGATTGAAGGAAAGCAGATTCTGTTCAAAAGAGTGGACCGGGCTCTGTATCGGGCAAAAGACCTCGGGCGTAACCGTGTCGAAGAGTGTCCGTGGATACAGACAATACCTGTCGGTTCTTCAGGTTTTGAATGGTCTGAAAGCTATGAAACGGGTAATTCTCAGGTAGATGAGGAGCATAGGGAACTTTTTTCCATAGCTCTGAAATTTCTCGAACACATCGAAGATGGTCAATCCAGGTCGGAACTGAGGGAAGAGCTTAAAAAAGCACTTCATACCCATTTTATACATGAAGAGAATCTGATGAGAGAATCAGGATATCCTGAGCTGTCAAATCATGCACAGATTCATGAGAGACTCAAGAAGAAAGCTGATGAAACCTTCAATGAATTGGAGCAGGGCTTATATGATAATTTTAACCTGTTCTTCATTGAAGAGATCATAATTGAACATCTTCTGAAAGAGGATAAACCGTTTGTTCAGTTTATGCAGAAAAAGTCACAGGTTTGATTAATTGCTGGAAAATATCAAAAAATTACCCGGATTCAAAAAAGAGGGTCTGACAGAGGGATACAATCACCTCTGTACTTTTCCTCTCAATTCTGTCAGATGGACTATGTGAGACAATTGCTCATACCCTAAAAAGATTCGAGAAATATCGTAACATCTAATAATGAAAAGAATTACAGGAAGATGTCTTCGGTCATAATTCGCTGGTTTTAAGAAATAAAGTGTATGACAGGAGCGTTCAGCTGACATCTGTGCATAGTCATAACATCTTTCGGTACTTCTTACATCACTTCATCAGTGAAATGAGATGCAGGAGATTCTCTTCAGTAGGGAGTCCTTTTATGTATCCTTGTATACGGTGAGAGCTATCGACAGCAACGAGTGTCGGTTCATAGGTGAAGGGGATTCCCGTACCCTCAAAGACTGACTGCATACTTTTTACGAAGAGAACAGCTATGTGTTCATCACCGATAGTCTCCTGATATTCATCACGCATACCGTTCCGTACTATCCCACGCAGGAAGAAGGGAAGACCTTCAATGACAGGTATATGGTAGATCACCAGATTCTCTGGAGCCTGAGGGTAGGTTGTAAGAGCCTGCTGCCAGGAGTTCATCTCTTGCACCTGTGCAGTTCCTTTTTCTCGGTTCTCTCCGAGAATGAATGCAAATAGGGTAGGTCCATTCTGTGACGTCATATCTGTGGGGAAGAGAAGTGAGGTGCCTGCATTATTCTTTACTTCTATCTCCTGAAACGAGGCAGCTGAAACAGAACAAAGAGAGATGATTGAAATTACCAGGAGCAGATATACACGCAGCTTCATGCTTTCCCCTTTTTGTTGAGTGATGAGTAATATCTTAACACATCGAGAGCCCATAAAAATCTCCCCAATGAAAAATTCCACAGGGGAGAGAGGTTTAAAGTCAGAACCTTACTTGGTTGGTGCTGTTCCGTTGTCTACAAGATTAAATGTCACAATGACGAGTGATCCGCTCCAGGTCTTCTTTTCAAGGAATACCACATCAGCAGTAATGATCCTGTCATTGAATTTCTGGAGGATAACCGCCAGATCTCCTACAACGCTATATGTTTTTCTACTCTTGGAATCCCAGTTCTCTACAAGAGAGGTTTCACCGGAAGGTAGAATTTCTACCTTGGCGGTAATAGTCTCTACTGAAGCAGTGATGGTGTTATCCAATTCTACCGGTTTTTCAAGCAACGGCTGCTGTTGGGTTTCTGTAGTTCCTGCTGCAGTAGCACACGATACACCTACCAGTAACATCAGACTGATAACAACGAGAAGACTTGCTTTTCTGATCATACTGACTCCTATTCCAAATTGCCCGGATTGTAATTGTTCGGTGTGGATGATGCAGGATTGTACCAGTACTGGAGAAGTTCAAACCATGATTCAACAGTTCCATCTCCGTCACTGGTACAGAAGTCAAGTCCGCCGTACTCGGGAGCTGTACCGCTCCACCATGTATTATAGGCTGTACGCGATACCCCGTTATACCAATGCTGAAATGCCCAGTAACGATTTCCCCCATCTGAATTGGGATCATAGTTAACATCCCCGTCGGGAAAGAATATAGCAAGACCATTCTTGCCTGATTCATACCCTGTACCATACGAAGTGTATGAGGAAGAGTGAGCAAACGAATAGAGTACAGCATTATCAACAGCACTCATCAGATTATCCGCTGCAGTATTTAATGAGGTTACTGAACTTATTGCTTTAACCTGTTCTGCAAGCTCATACAGGTCAAAGCCTGCATACTTATACCATTCATCCACATCAGATTCATCAAAATAGGCCGTTAGATTACCTGATCCTACTTCGCCTCTTACTCCTTCAACCTGGGCTTTATAAGGGGCCATTTCAGAAGCAAATGTACCTAACGCAGAATTTACCGCCGCAACTTTGGTAAGGTCCACCGCTGTCTGTGTTTCCCATGAGACTGAGGACCATGCGTCACCATATTCCTGTGCGACTACGGTCGCCAGTTGCTGAGCTGTGAGAGTGTCGATATCATAATAGATATGGCCATTGCCATCTGTGCCTGCAGCACCTGTCAGTCTGCTCAGAATCTCTTCGTATTCCCAGCCGTCTCCCTGCTCGGTAGCCGGTGAGAATGATATAGCCTGAGCTCCGAAATCGCCGGTGCCGGGTCTGAACTCATAGGCTACTTCAAGGAAGCCCATCAGACATGCATCCATCCCAAGGAAATCGACACTGTCTGAAGAATCTAGATAATCTTTGATTTCACCTATATACAGTGCATCTTCGTCATCGGTATCATCCCAGCAGATGGCCTTTGTAAGTGCATCGTTGTCGTCCTTTAACTCTCGTACACCACCACCATGATTCCAGAGGATAAGACCATAATTTTCAGCCGGGTAGTTTGCTTTTGTATATGCTATGAAATTTCCGAGCTCAGCTGCCGATCCCATGTTCGGCTCGCTGATACTTTGAATCAGAGAGCTATAGGTTCCTGGAGCCACTGTATAATAATCATCAGGGTCTAATGTAGCATCTGCAGCCCAGTTTCTCGGCAGCACCTTATATCTACCAGGAGTAGAAGATGATGAATCATAGTCCTCATTCTGATCGTACTGAACTATGATATTCAGTTTGTCTGTGATATCAGCATCACCAAGCTGAGCAAGGTAAAGACCATATTCCATTTCATGGAAGTCTGTGACAGCCGCTGAATTCAGGTTATTATCACCGTCGAGCCAGACCATAATCGTCCATTTAGGTGGATCTTCTGTGGTAAATGATTTGCTCGTGGAGAGGACCGATGTTACTTCATCATAAATCGCCTCAATTTTGATATCATAGTCGGTTGAATATTCCAGGCCGGTTACCGTATATCCATCATAGATTGTTGTTCCTGAAATAGGGGTCGAATTGTGTTTTAAGTAGGTTGTTCCCCCGTTCGTTGAAATATAGATATTGAAGGTGAGTCCTATTGGGGATTCATATTCTGAGACATTTAACTCAACTGAAGTTGTTGTTACTCCGCTTGTCGTGAAATATGGTTTTTTCGGGCCAACATAAGCTCCTGTTCCATAAGGCCAACTCCCCTTTGGATAAAGAACGACTTTGTCAATCTGTGACATGCTTGTAATAGAAGCCGGTGGAGAGCTTGCGAAATCAGAGATCGAATCAAATGTATCACTATAGCTTGCACTAATAAATTTTACTGAAGATAGTGTTCCTGAATAGTTGAATGAGAATTGGCTGTATTCATATGAGGATCCCAGCAATGAAGAATTTATTGTGCCGACCTTCGTGTCATTCACATACACATCAACGGAGGAAATAGAAAGGTCGGTAAAATATGAGGGTTTTACATCAACTGCCAAAGAGTTGGTATCAGAAGATCCTGAATCTCCATCATCTATGGGTCCAAACAATAAATCACACGAAACGAATCCAATCAGTGCTGCTGCAGCGATGAGAAGGATCAGGAAAATCCGCCACTTTTTCATATCACGCCTCCATGTTGTTATACTTTATCCTACCATGCCCCTATTTGTAGGTAAAGGATATGTCATAAGAAAAATGTAGGTTCATTTATTGTGATCTGATTCGCGTGTGCTCCGGCATATCTGCTTTTATGTTTTATGTGTGCTGAAATTATACATATACTTGTTAATATCTATTTCTCTGTAATCATAGGAAAGGCTTCAACGGAAACTCCTGGTTCTGGCAAACTCTTATGACTCTACAATGATATGTGTATCGAGGATATGATAATAAAGTGTTAAATGTATGCGATGTTGATCTTGATTTCTTCTGTATCTTGCTGAAAACCGCTACCTTATGATCAGGAGTGGGGTCAGAATGAAATTTCGGTTGTATGTGATTGTATTCGTGTGTCTCGGACTGTTTCAGTCTCTCTCTGCGATGAGCGAAGCTGATGTTGTCTCTTCTCCTTCAATCAACCTCGCGAAAAACCTTTCCTCTCAGCCAAAGGTCAGGACCATTACAGGGATTGTGCATGTAGGTGACGGCACTGTATCAGTTACAGTCAATCCAAACCTTACCCTGTATAAGACCTTCGTTCTCGAAAAGGCTGATACCTCTTTCTTTAAGGATCTGGAAGGGGAAAGAGTAACAGTCGATATTTCTGTGATCACCGTTATTGAGGAAAAAATCTTCCTTGCTGAACTTGTTCTTTTTCATTAGATAGAGCAAACGCCCCTGTCCGGGGCGTTTGTACTCTGTATTGATTACTTTTATGCTTGTGCCAGTGCCTGCTCGATATCAGCTATGATATCTGCTTCGTCTTCAATACCGACACTGAGTCGTACGAAGTCAGGGCTGATACCTGCACCTTCAAGCTGTGCATCGCTGAGCTGTCTGTGGGTGGTGCTTGCCGGATGGAGAACAGATGTTCTTGCATCAGCGACATGGACGACGATACCTGTCATCTTGAGAGAATCCATGAACCGGCCGGCTGCTTCGCGGCCGCCGGAGACGCCGAAGGCGACAACGCCGCTAGAGAGGCCTTCATTGAAATACTTTTGGGCTCTGTCGTGGTAGGGATCATTTTCGAGACCGGGGTAGTTGACCCAGCTTACTTTCTCGTGGTTCTTCAAATACTGTGCTACCTTGAGGGCGTTATGGCTGTGCTGCTTGATTCTCAGGGCGAGGGTTTCAAGTCCCAGGTTGAGGTAGAAGGCTGCGGTGGGCTGGGGAGTGACTCCGAGGTCTCTCATCAGCTGTACACGTGCCTTGATGATATATGCCGCAGGTCCGAATTCCTTTGTGTAGGAGATTCCATGGTAGGAGGGATCGGGTTCGCTGAGTTCAGGATACTTGCCGCTTGCCGCCCAGTCGAACTTGCCGCTGTCGACAACGACACCGCCGACGACTGTCGCATGTCCGTCCATATATTTGGTGGTGGAGTGCATGACAATATCTGCACCGTGTTCGAAGGGTCGGCAGAGTACCGGAGTTGCAAAGGTGTTGTCTACAATAAGAGGTACGCCGTTTGCGTGAGCGATCCGTGAAAATCGTTCGAAATCGAGTACCTGAAGTGACGGGTTCGCGAGTGTTTCTGCAAACACGAGGCGGGTGTTTTCGTCAAAGTACGAGTTGATTTCTTCATCACTCATATCATCACCTACATAGCGTACTTCAATACCCATTCTCTTGAGAGTGACAGAGAAGAGGTTTGTTGTTCCGCCGTAGAGGTTGTTGAGACAGACGAAGTTCTGTCCTGCAGAACAGATATTGAATATGGAGACAAGGGAGGCCGCCTGACCGCTGCTCGTGCACATCGCACCTACACCGCCCTCGAGATCGGCAATCTTCTCTTCAACGAAAGCCACTGTCGGGTTTGAGATTCTTGTGTACATGTGTCCCGCTTCTTCAAGGTCGAAGAGTTTCGCGAGGTGGTCGCTGCTATCGTACCGGTAGGTTGTCCCCTGGTAGATTGGGAGGGTTCTCAGCTCTCCGTTCCCTGCTGTATATCCTGATTGAATGCATTTCGTTGCGTCTTTGAAATCGCTCATAGCATCCTCCTTACTTTTTTCATGCATGATGATTAACTTTGCATACCATGAAAAGTGAAGAGAATCAATGACTCCGCCGCTGATAGGCGTTGATCTGTCTGGCGTGATTGTTCCTATTTGGAAAAAATAGCAGAAAATGCTATGAAATATCTACGAACCCGTGATAACATGTATCCATCCACTAATCCTTATACACATTCCCTTTATGCAGAATCCTCATTCTGCTCCCCTGAGCCATTGTCTCAAGGCGTGTTGATTTGTGTGTAAAAATCCATGTAAATGTTTATAATATAAGAAAATAAATAATAAAAACCTTTGACATAATCAGCCTTTGGATATAGGATTCTACATATGCCTGACAGGTAATACACCATAGGAGGTTTTCATGAAAATACAGGTATTAATTATGTGTATCGTGGCAATCGTTCTGCTGATCATCAGCTGTACCGGCTGCGATCCTCACGGCAATGAACCCGATCTGCTCTACGAGCCGGTGATTCTCACCTACGACACCGATGTGATCCTTTCATACCGATGGGTGAAGGAGACAACGAGCGAAGATCCAGAGTACATGGCATTCGATGCATACCAAGGGTACACAGATACGGATTTTACTCTTGTTGTCTACGGGGATGAAGAGCTGCAGGAGCAGAGCATGGGAGTCATATTACTGGAACCCGAAGTATCTGCTGTCTGTATGATAGGGGAGTTCACCTACGTTCTAAAAATCAGCTCGACGGAAAGCGGTGTGATCACCCTGTCCCTGAAGAATAAAGAGGAGGGTATAGCGATGTATTTCGCTCCCATCCTTCACCATCACCATAATTAACTCACTTCAGCCGGCTGTCACCTTGCTAAAGGGCTCAGGACTAGTGGAACATCCGACAGCCGGCTTTTGAAGAATATAGTATCAATGTACATCCATCTATCGGTGAACGTTCATCACTACCAACACCAGCGTATTCCCAATCGTGGGGATTCCCTCTCCTGTACCATACCTGAACAGTAAAGACTTTATCTCAATGATCAAAAAATCAGAGAAGATGACTTTTCTCGAACATTTTTCCTGTGATATGTTCGTTACTAAAATCACGTCTGCTCAGGCAATATGAAATTTCTGTTGAATTTTATAGAATTTTCTCCGATATGTTGTCAGTCGCTATGTGAAACAGTATATTTAGCCTACTAACTAAATGAAGGAATCTAACATGCTGAAGAAAGTAATCGCATCGGGAATATTCCTGATGTTCGTGACGCTGACACTGACCGCCGGCGTTACTATCACGCTGGACGAAGCTCTGCAGCGTGCCGAGGCACATAATCTCTCTCTCGCGAGTACCTCTGTCGATGTACAGGGGGCACAGCGTGATATAGGCACCGCTTGGAATCTATTTCTCCCTTCGCTGAGCATGAGCCTTTCCACGAGCGGAATGACTCCCGTTTTTCAGGCTCCGGAAACTACGGTGACCACACTCACAGGTCCTGTGACTGTATCAGTCCCCGCTTCAAACCAGGGATTGAACATCGGTCTCACGGCTTCGTTTCAGCTCAACCCTGCGGTAAAGGATCAGTTCGAGTCGTACAATGTTGCCTACCAGATACAGCAGGTCACCTACCAGCAGGCAAAAGCTGAGATCGAAAAGAGTGTGAAGCAGCTGTTCTACTACCTGATCATGCAGGAAAAGAACATTGCAGTTCAGGAAGCGAATCTCAATCTCTCTCAGCAGAGATATGAGGAGACTCAGAAAAAATATGAGGCAGGCTTCGCCAGCGAGGTGGAAGTGCTTTCCGCCCAGATCTCAGTGGAGCAGCTCAAGCCCTCCCTTCAGCAGGCAAAGAACGATTACGCCTCCAATCTCCTCTCACTGAAAGCTCTCATAGGTGAGGAGCTGACAACAGACCTCATTCCCACCGGCGAGATTCCTGTGATGAATGGTGGAGTTGAAGTCACAGGTGTTTCTGATTACCTGGCACACACTTATGGTGTGGGACTGCTTGACCTGAATGCACGGCAGCTTGAAGTGAACAAGGAACTGACAAAGAAGCAGGCCTATTACCCCTCGCTCTCAGTCACCGGTTCCTACGGACTCTCCCTCTGGAGTGATTCCTACTCGAACACTGCAAGTGATACCTTCTCCTACCAGGTTGCCCTTGCCATTCCCCTTGACGGGTTCATCAAGAACTCAAGGACCGATGTGGGGATGCAGAAGCTTGATGAATCGCTTCGCAAACTCTCCCTGCAAAAGGAGCAGGTGTTGAGTCAGATGGAGGTGCAGGTTGCCTCTCAGCTCCAGAGCATCGATATGATCACCATGCAGATGGCACTTGCCCAGAAGTCTCTTGAGCTCACTGAAAAGATGTACGAGATGCAGGAGACACAGTACGAGGAAGGGTATATCAACGTGGTTGACCTCGAAGAAGCCCAGAATAACCTTCTCTCTGCGAAACAGGGGATTCTCGCCCTGCAGTACCAGTACCTGACGTCCCTGATTGAATTATCCTCGACCTTGAATATTGATATGAAGGAGTTGTACTAAACACCATGGAAGATATGAAAACGAAGAAAAAAAAGAAGAAACATACAGCGGCGCTGATCATCATGATCGTCGCCATTCTCGCATTGGCCGCCTTGGTGGTGATAAACCCCTTCGAGTCGCTCATTGCGAAAATTCAGGCCGCAACCGATACCACTGTCACTACCGAAACAACGAAAGTGAGTGTGAAGGTCCTGCAGGTGGAAACCTCAGGCATCGATCAGGTGATAGAGGGGAACGGGAACGTGATAGACCCGAGTTCTCTCAATGTCTATCCTGAGGTTGCCGGAACGATGACCGAGCTTCTTGTCGATGTAGGTGACCGGGTCGAAAAGGATCAGGTTCTTGCCGTTGTCGATCCCTCCCGTGCGGGAATGGTCTATAAGAAGAGTAATGTCACTTCTCCGAGCGCAGGGACTGTGCTCGCCCTCTCCTTTGTTGAAGGCGCTACGGTAAGCCAGCAGGCTCCCATTGTCCGTCTCGGTCTCATTGACGATCTTGAGGTCGTGATGAACATAGCAGAGCAGTATATAGGAGATGTCTCGATCGGTACGAAAGCGGAGCTTTCCTTTGCCTCCTACCCGTCACAGACCTTCACTGCGGAAGTGACCTTCCTGAGTCCTGTCCTCAATGCGGCATCAAGAACCATGGAGATTCACCTCACCATTGACGATCCTGAAGGGAAGGTGAAGAGCGGCATGTTCCCCTCTGTGAAGCTTCTCATCGGTCATAAAGAGGGTGTCATCAGTATTTCCAGGTCTGCAGTGGTCTACGAAGGAATTCAGGGGTATGTCTTCATTGCTGACGGGAACGGACTTGCTGCAAAGAAAGCGGTGACCACAGGTATTCAGGTGGGTGAAATGATCGAGATCACGAAAGGACTCTCTGCAGGAGATTCTCTGATCATTGAAGGGCAGACGCTGCTTGCTGATGGCGCCGAGCTCAATATCGTACAGTAGGGGAGAGCTAGATGAGTCTAACCGATACTGTTGTAAAGAGACCGACGACTGTCATAGTGATCTTCATTCTCCTCACGGCACTTGCCGTGGTTGTCTTCCCGAACCTCGCTGTTGAACTCTTCCCTGAGATGGACCTTCCTATGGTCATCATCTATTCAACCTACCAGGGAGCGAGTCCCGAGACGATGGAATCGCGGGTGACGAAGGTAATAGAGGGTGCTGTGTCGAATGTCGCAGGTATAAGCAATATAAGCTCGACGAGCTCTGAGGGGATTGCCCTCATCATGGTGGAGTTCGCCTACGGTACTGACCTCGATCAGGCTTCGCAGGCGATGAATGATAATATCAACATCTTCTCCGATGCCTTCCCCGATGATGCAAGCAAGCCGACGATCTTCAAGCTGAACACCAATATGATGCCTGTCATGAATATCGCTCTCAAGGGGAGCGGAGGCATGGATGCGAACCAGCTGAGGGCTCTGATGGAGGATGTCATCCAGAACCGTCTTGAGAGAGTGGAAGGGGTTTCCACCACCTCGATCAACGGAGGTCAGGATGCCTACGTTCAGGTGGCGGTTGATCAGAACCGGCTTGAGGCCTACGGGATGACCCTTTCCCAGGTCGCCTATGCACTCAACCCTCAGAACCTTCAGGTGGGAGCGGGAACGCTGATAGAAGGAGATTACTCCTACCTTCTCAGAACAGATGCCGAGTTCACTTCGATAGATGATATCAGGAACGTGATGATTGCCTCCTTCCCCACCTATGATATGAGCGGGAACGTCACGGGAAGCCAGGTTGTACGCCTTTCAGATATCGCAGAGATCTCACTTGCCTACAGGGACGCCACCAGCACGGTCTATATCAACGGCCAGCCGGGTGTCTACATGGCAGTGCAGAAGGAGAGTGATGCAAATACCGTCCAGGTAGCAGAAAGACTGAACGAGGCGATAGCGCAGGTCAACGCTGAACTGCCGCCCGGACTCAGTCTGGAAGTGATCATCGATACCTCGACCATGGTCGATTCGACGATCAATGCGGTATATGATTCGCTCATGTACGGGGTCATCCTCGTTATGGTGGTCTTGTTCATTTTCCTTCGAAGTATAAAATCTACGCTGATCATCGGCTTCGCTATCCCGATGTCGATGCTTCTGACTGTCCTTGTGATGTTCTTCCTCGGCTACTCTCTTAACCTTATGACTCTTACCGGTCTTATTCTCGGTCTCGGCATGACAGTCGACTCCTCGATCGTTGTTCTCGAGAATATCTTCAGGTACAGGGAGAGGGGAGCGAAGCTCGCTGCCGCATCGATTCTCGGTACCAAGGAGATGATCGTAGCGATCACGGCCTCCACCCTCACGACTGTCGGGGTATTCGTACCGATGGTGCTTCTGCGAAGCAACCTTGAGATGCTCGGTGAGATCCTCACTCCCATGGCGGGAACGATCATCATCTCACTCGTCGCTTCTCTGATTGTCTCCATCACCTTGATTCCGGTACTCACCAGCAGCTATGTGAAGGTCTACACGAGAAAGCAGAAGCCTCTGAAACTGAGAATCCTGAGGTTCATCGATGACAGCTCAGAAAGAGCCTTCGATGCGATGGACAGAGGGTATAAAAGGCTGCTGGCAGCTTTCATTGATTACAAGTGGCTGACACTGATCATTGTCATCCTCATTATGGTGATCACCTTCCAGGCCTTCGGTGCCATGAACCAGAGCCTCTATCCCACAATGAGTGAGGACAGTGTCACCTTGAGTGTCACACTCCCTCAGGGATCGACGCTGGAAACCACAGAGAGAATGCTCCTCGACCTTCAGGAGAGGGCAAAGAGAGATATTACAGGCTACAAGGACATTATCGTAACCGCCGGAGGCGGGGAGATGATATTCTCAGGTGGAGGATCGAATACCGGTTCACTGCAGGTGTCGCTCCTTGATGAACCCGGAAGCGCCACGATGAGTGACGTGCAGGATATCCTCAGATCCTATTTCGCCTTCTATCCCGCGGCTTCCTTCTCCTTCTCGACGGCCTCCATGGGACTCGGAAACCTCAACCCGGTTGATGTAGCCGTTAAGAGTGACAACCTCGATCTTGCCGTCTCTACAGCCTATCAGATTGAACAGCTGATCAAGGACAACCTTGAAGGGATCACGGAACCGAGAGCGGACTTCGAGGAGGGGCTCCCCGAACTGAAGATCGTCATCGACCGTGACAGGGCCTATGCCTACGGTCTCACGATGCAGACGATCGCGACTGAGATCAGCAATAGCGTAAACGGTATCACGGCGACGGTTCTCAAGGAGAACGGCTCTGAAACCAATGTTGTTGTGATGCTCAAGAAAGAGGACAGGTCAAGCGAACTCGACCTGCAGAGAATCTTCGTGAGAAACACGATGGGAGAGAAGATCTCCCTTTCCAATCTCGCGACTCTCGAAAGGACGACCGGTCCTGTCTCGATCACCCGAGAGAATGAGATGAGAACCATCCATGTCCTCGGCGGACTGGCCGCCGGGTACTCGGTCAGTCAGGCTGAAAGCGATATCAAAGAACTGATACGTGAGAACATCTCTCTCGGAGATGAAGTGTTTATCGAATACGGAGGTGACTTTGCCGATATGACGGCGATGTTCAGCCAGGTATGGATCATTCTTGTCCTCGCCATCGTTCTCGTGTTCGGTATCATGGCGTCCCTGTTCGAGTCGTTCAGAAACCCGTTCATCATCCTCCTTTCCATGCCCCTCATGATGGTGGGTGTCGTGGGTATCTACCTGATCACCGGAGAGACCTTCTCCCTGATCAGTATGATCGGGCTTGTTATCCTCGCAGGTATCGTGGTCAATAACGGTATCGTTCTCATCGAGTACATCAACCTCCTCAGAAGGAGAGGCCTTGCTATCAGGGAAGCGTGTATCGAAGCAGGAGGCAACCGCCTCAAACCGATCCTCATGACTTCGCTCACCACCATCTTCGGCATGGTCCCCCTCGGGTTCTTCGGAGGACAGGGTGCGGAGCAGATACAGCCGATCGGACAGACGATCATAGGAGGCATGGCGATCAGTACACTGATGACCATTTTCTTCACACCCACTCTCTACGCCATCTTCAACCGTGAGAAAAAGAAGAAGGATGTCGAGAGCATCGAACTCTACGTAGGGGAGGATGAGTAGTATGAAACGAGTCGAGATCATGGCCGCACAGGCCATAATGGATGATGTGCTCGAAGCATTCGATCACTACGAAGTAGGTATGCACTACACGATCATCCCCACTGCTCACGGGAGGGGAAACACCATTCCCAAGCTCGGAAGCCCGGTATGGCCGGAAGAGAATTTCATCCTCATCATCTACTGTGATGAGGGTGAACTGGAGAAGATCGAGAAGTCGATAGAACTGGTGAAGAAGAAGTATGACCATGAGGGAATCGGTTATTTCGTGATGTGATTCCTCTCAGTATCTACTCGAAGAAGGCATCTTCAAATGTGATCAATGATTCGGCTGAATCGGCAAGGAGTTCATCGGTCCGTCTCAGGTGCCTGCTTATATCGCGGGCAAGGTTGAGCATCATCATGGTGTACACCGGAGGATGCGACTTGCTCAGGAGATAGAAATCGCGGTTGTTCAAGGTGACCAGGTGGGTCTTTTCGGTGGCCTTC
Source organism: Sphaerochaetaceae bacterium (assembly GCA_963677695.2). Taxonomy (GTDB): domain Bacteria; phylum Spirochaetota; class Spirochaetia; order Sphaerochaetales; family Sphaerochaetaceae; genus SABI01. Next base: position 107,844 of record CAXXUJ010000002.1, read on the forward strand.
ACTGTAGCTGCGCAGGGCTGCACATCTATCAGTTCCATTTCACCGAATGATTCGCCTGCTCCCAGGGTAGCAATGCATCTCTCCTCATCGGGATGGTCCGGGGTATGTTTTTCGACCGTGACCTTCCCTTTTACAATGAAGAAGACCGTGGAATTGAACTCTCCCTGGACAAGGACGGCAGAACCGCAGGTGACATCAAGTTCCTTGATGTAGGGGCGTACAGCATCAATCTGTTCGTCTGACAAGCCCCCGAACAGACTGTGTTTCGAGAAGAAGGAATTTGCAATCGTACAGCCGCTCATACTTAATCATACAACCGTCATACCCGTTGCGCAAGCAAAACTCAGAGAGTCTGTACACTTTCTTTATCTGTAGCCAATATATTTATTTAATCGATAAACTGAACTGCGGTACCGTAGACCATCACTTCAGCCGCTCCCTGTGCGATATTGCTTGTGGAGTACCTGATATTGATTACAGCATCAGCCTTCATTTCCTCTGCCTCTTTCACCATTCTCTGAGTGGCGATCGCACGGGCTTCATCAAGCATTTCAGCGTAGGTTGTGAGTTCCCCTCCGACGATCGTCTTCAGGCCGGCAAGGATATCCTTGCCGAGATGTTTCGCTCTGATCGTCGATCCTTTGACGATCGACAGAGTCTTGAATGTTCTTTCATCAATATAATCAGTATTTACTAAAATCATCTTCCTTCTCCTTATCTATCTCACGGCTCCGTTCTCTCAGCAGATAGATCATCACGACAACGAGTGCCGCTACGGTGATATATATGATGATCTTTGCAATGAGAGGAATACCGATCCAGAAATACACTGATGCGTAGAGTACTACAACAACGATAAATAGCACCGAGAACACTATCGGCATGATAAGTTCTTTCTTCATGACATCCTCTTGTTTCTATCCTACCACCAACACCTTCAGTTGCATAGGTGCTTTTTCAAAGCTTCTTTTTCAAAGCTGCTCTTTGAACATCACTTCGGCTTTCAGCTGCACCAGGTTGAGGGCAAGGTCCTCCCTCCTCACAGTAACGCTCTCGGGAGTCTTCAGGTAGGTGGGGGAGAAATTCCATATTCCATGTATCCCCGCCTCAATGAGGCGGTCCGCCGTTGCCTGAGCTGCCTCTTTGGGGACGGCTAGGATAGCGAAGCGGATGGCTGTCCTTCTGATGAACTTCTCCAGTTTTTCCGTGTCGTGTACCATCACACCGCCCACCTTTGTCCCGATCAGAAAAGGGGAGGTGTCGAAGGCTGCGGTGATCTTCATATCGTAGAGCTTGAACCCACCATATTTCAGGAGTGCAGAACCGAGAGAACCGACTCCGATCAGCACAGCTTCACAGTCATTCTTCAGTCCCAGCAGGTTCTCTATCTTCTCTATGCTCTCTTCAGTATTGAATCCCTTCTTCGGTTTCCCTATACACTCTGCGCTTCCCATATCCTTCCTTACCTGTATCGCTTTGAGGCGGAGAGCATCGGCGAGTGTCGTGGTTGATGTCCACTCATGGTTGAGTGCGTGTTCAGCTCTGAGAATCTGAAGGTAGGCAGGGAGGCGTTTTACTGTGGGCAGCGGAATTCTGTTCATCGCAATAAGTATATGCTCTTTATACCTGTTTGACAAGTAAAATTTATCGATAAAAAATATAGATAAAAATTATAAATATGTTGACTTTTACAGGAGATATCGTGTAGGTTTTATGTAGGTAATTAATTATCGATTAAGGCAATTCGAGATGAATCGTGCGTTTCCGTACCAATTCACCACCGATAGCAAAGGATGGAGAAGGATGATGAGCAGTGAAACAAAGAAGAAGACCCATGTATGTCTCTGCCTCGGCAGCTCATGCTACTCACGGGGGAACAGGGACAATCTCGAACTGATCCAGAACCTTATCGAAGAGGGAGCTGATGCCTATATCAGCATCGAAGGCTGCCACTGCCAGGGGAATTGCGGAAACGGACCCAATGTCACGATCAACGGAGAGCAGATCAGCGGAATGAGCCCCGAGCTGTTTGAGACCTATATCAAAGATATCCTGAACGTTGAGGTGACAGAATGAACGCTGAAGTGTACAAACGTCCCATATATACAGAAATCTCGGAGTGCCAGGACTGCTATAAATGTGTCCGTCAGTGCCCGGTGAAAGCTATCAAGGTGAGTGACGGTCATGCCCAGATCATTGCTGACCGCTGCATAGCCTGCGGTCACTGCCTTGCCATCTGTCCCATTCAGGCAAAGAGAGTGAGAAACGATATCCCGAAGATACAGAGAATGCTTGCAACCCGACCGGTCTACGCCTCACTCGCCCCTTCCTATATTTCGGAGTTTCCCGAATATTCTGAGGGCGAGATCGCCGGCATCTTCGAGGACCTCGGCTTTGCCGGCGTTGCCGAAACAGCCATCGGCGCCGACATGGTGACCCGTCAGATGATCGACATGCTTCCAACGTATGAGAAGCCTATCATGATCTCTTCTGCCTGTCCCTCCATGAACCATCTCATCCATACCTACCATCCTGCATACTCACAGTATGTAGCACCTCTCCTCTCACCCATGCAGGCCCATGCGAAGCTGCTTCACGAGCAGTTCGGAAAGGATGAAAAGATCGGTGTCGTCTTCTTCGGTCCCTGTATCGCAAAGAAGATGGAAAGTGATCAGGCACCTGAGTATGCCGAGGTGAGTGCGACGTTCAGCGACCTGAGAACGATGATCGAAGAGAGCGGTCTTCAGGTACGGAAATCTGAAAAAGGTTTCTGCCAGCGCAAGGCCTCCACCGGATCTCTCTACCCGGTGAGCGGCGGTATGCTGAAGAGCCTTGAGAGGGTTCAGGAGATCGCACACGGAAAAGAATTCATCGGCTACGAGTTCAGCGGTGTCGAGAACATAGATGAGCTGTTGAGCGGTATTGAGGAGAACAGGGGAGGGAAGACCGTCCTTGTTGAACTTCTCACCTGCAGAGGCGGGTGCACCAATGGTCCTCTTTCAAAGAAGAATGTTGGGCAGCTGAAGAGAAGGAGAAGGGTGGAGTACGAAGGTTCGCTGAGAGAAGAACACACGGAACCTGTCCCTCTCGATATCACACACAGGTGGCAGGGTCCTTCCTTCCTTGATTACGATATCAGCGAACAGGATATCCAGCAGGTGCTCCGTTCGATCGGCAAGATATGTGCTCAGGACGAGAAAAACTGCGGAGGCTGCGGTTATAACAGCTGCAGGGACTTCGCCCGTGCCTGTATCGGCCAGAGAGCTGAACCAAGCATGTGTGTAAGCTACTTACGGAAGCTCTCTGAGAATAAGGCCAATGCCCTGATCAAAACGATGCCCTCAGGCCTTGTCATAGTCGACCAGGAATTGAAAATCATTGAATGCAACCACCAGTTCGCCCGCCTTCTCGGAGGAGATGTCCTTCTCGCCTACGAAGCCAAACCGGGCATGGAAGGGGTTGCACTGAAGAAGCTCGTCCCCTTCACCTCTGATTTCGCCGACGTGAGGGAATCGGGTGTGGAGAAAAAGGATCTGACCATCCATTTCAACAAGAAGATTCTTCAGCTCTCCATTTTTCCCATAGAAGAGGGAAGGGTTACCGGTGGAATCGTACAGGATGTCACCGTCCCCTGGGTACAGAGAGACAATATCATAAAGAAGGCGACACAGGTGCTTGAGAAGAATGTGAGCACTGTGCAGCAGATAGCTTTTCTCCTCGGCGAGAATGCGGCCGAGAGTGAATCGATGCTCAATTCGATTATCAGTTCGTTCAGCGAACATAACGGAGAGCAGAGAGATGGATTCTAGATTTCTTGATATCGCCTGCTCTCAGATAGCCAAGCATGGTGAGAGGGTCTACGGAGATTCCTTTCTTTCAAGAAAGAGTCCCGGCGGACAGCACGCTGTCGCGGTCCTATCGGACGGACTTGGAAGCGGTATCAAGGCGAATGTCCTTTCGACCCTTACCAGTGTCATGGCCCTCAAGAGTGTCAATGAGTCGGTCTCTCCCCAGATGACCGCTCAGCTGATCTTCAGAAGCCTTCCTGTCTGTTCTGAAAGAAAGATCAACTACGCCACCTTCTCGATCATGGAGATGAAGGAGCTGGAGAAGGTACGCCTGGTCGAATACGAAAATCCCGATACCCTGATCTTCCGCGGCAATGCACTCTTAAGCGGTATCGAAAGCGAGACCATCGAGGCGAGAAAGGATATCGGAAGGGGAGTGATGATCACCAGCCGGTTCGATGCTCAGGTGGGAGACCGTATCATCATGTTTTCCGACGGTGTGACTCAGGCTGGATTAGGCACGGGCCATTTCCCCCTCGGGTGGGGGCTGAAGGCTGTGAAGCAGTTCATAGGTGACATCATTTCCAGAGAGCCGGAGATCTCTTCTCGAGATCTGGCGGAAAGAGTGACTCGGGAAGGGCTGAAGCACGATGTGTACAAGGCAAAGGATGATATTTCCTGCTCGGTCACCTATATCCGCAATCCCCGGCACCTCCTCTTAGTTACCGGTCCTCCCTACCATATGGAACAGGACGGGTACTTCGCCCAGCAGGTGAAGAACTTCGAGGGACCGAAGATCGTGTGCGGAGGGACGACAGCCATGATCCTATCACGCCAGTGGGCCTCTCCCCTCAAGGTCGTGCTCGGCAAGCGTCATTCGACCCTTCCCCCTGAATCACAGATGGAAGGTGCAGACCTTGTCACCGAAGGAATTCTCACCCTTGCCCGGGTCAGTGAGCTCCTCTCTTCTGATGATACTTCCTGGAAGAGGAAGAGCGACCCGGCAGAAAAGATCGTCGCGAAGCTCCTTGATGCCGACAGGATCGAACTCCTGGTCGGAACAAAGATCAACGAGGCGCACCAGGACCCCAATCTCCCACAGGAGCTTGAAATACGAAGAAACGTGATGAAGAAAATCACAAGAGAACTGAAAGACCGTCATATGAAAGACGTCAAACTCACGTTCATCTAGGAGGAGTCGACTATGATACATCTTGAAATCTGTACAGGTACCGCATGCTACGTAATGGGAGGCGGGTCACTCCTCCTCCTTGCCGAGGAACTTCCTTCCGATCTCGCAGACCGCGTCGAAGTAACAGGCTCCCCCTGCCTTGAACTCTGTCGCCATGACCAGAGGGACGGAAAACCCCCATTCGTGAAGGTGAACGGAAAGATCATAGCAGCCGCTACGGTGGAAAGTGTCATAGATGCACTCAGGGAGGCAGACGATGAAGATTGACGCAACAGTAAGAAAAAGACGTGATTTGATGAGTCAGGTGATCCGTTACTATAAGAACGATGACCTCTTCCCCTCCCTCAGCCTCCTCCCCCTCAAGAGGGTGCCGAAAACCAGCAACTGCTCGGCAAGCTGCCTCTACCACGAGAGGGCAAAGGTGAAATCGAGAATCCTTCCCATCCTCGGTATCGATCCCGATGCGGTGAGTGAAGAACCGGAAGAGATCCTTCTCGATATCAGAAAGTTCCTGAAAGAGAAGAAGAAGAGCGGACCCCTCCTCACCATCAGTGAAGCGAGTTGTGACGGCTGTCCCGATGACCAGGTCGTTGTCACCGACAGCTGCCGCGGCTGTGAGGCTGAAAGCTGTCGCACAGTCTGTCCCAAGCAGGCCGTGACGATCGTGAACGGAAGAAGCGTCATCGACCAGGAGAAGTGCGTGAAATGCGGTCTCTGTATCAAAGCCTGCCGCTTCAGTGCAATCGTCAAGAGGGAGAAACCATGTAAAAAGGTGTGTCCCGCCGATGCTCTTGAACAGGACGAGAGAGGGATCATGCACATCAACGAAGAGAAGTGCATCAACTGCGGAGCCTGTTACAACGGATGTCCCTTCGGTGCTGTCATGCCTGTCTCCGAGCTTCGGTACGTGATAGATGAGCTGAAGAGCGACAGGAAAGTCACTGCGATCATCGCTCCCTCGGCTGTCGGGCAGTATCCCGGGACAATGGGACAGCTCACCACAGCGATGAAGCTGCTCGGTTTCGATTCGGTCTATGATGCAGCCGCAGGTGCCGACATCATCGCTCCCGATGAGGCAGCTGAATGGAGAACGGCGGAAGAGAAGAAGAGTCTCCTCCTTTCCTCCTGCTGCCCGGCCTACCAGAACTACCTGAGGCAGCGCCTCGAGGAGATGATGAGTTATGTCTCCCACTCTCCTTCACCGATGCTTGCCCTCGCTGCCTACCTGAAGAGCGTCGATCCCGAACGGTCGATCATCTTCATCGGCCCCTGTATTGCGAAGAAAGATGAGGCACGGAAGAACGATCTGGTCGACCATGTGCTCACCTTCGAGGAACTCGGAGCTCTCTTCGTCGCTTCCGATATCGATGTGCAGGAACTTGCCGAACCGACCGACCTTGATCAGATCCCTTCGGCCGAAGGCCGTGGTTTCGCTATCTCGGGAGGAGTGCTTGCAGCACTCAGATCGCTGCAGAGTGAAGACTTCCCGGTAGAGAACGGAACGAAGATCGAGGGAATATCGAGAGAGCAGTCGAGAATGATCACCCAGTCGGTCAAAGGAAACACCACCTTCATCGAGCTGATGGCATGTGAGGGGGGCTGCATAAACGGACCCGGGATCAGCTGCACACCGAAGATCACGAAGCGCAAGCTTATTGCCGATATCGTAGCCGGCAGCGAAACAGATGCAACTGGTAAGAGACTCGCCTGATTCTCTTTCCATCTCCATAGACTCCCGTGTACGTGACGCACGGGAGTCGTTCTATCTTCTTTAGTGATAAAGTCACATATACTCTTTACGAAATCCTCTACTCTCCATATGCTTCATGTGAATTACATAAAGGAATATGGAGTTAATAGATGTTTACAATACTCATGAAGATTCAGAAGAACCTCGCACTTGCCATTCCTGTCGCAATGATAGCAGGTCTCCTTACCGGCTACCTTACCGATACTGCATCTATGAAGCAGTGGATTCTCCCTGCCACCTTCCTCATGGTCTACCCGATGATGGTCACCATGGCCTTCGAGAGGATAGCACAGAGAGGAGATTCTCTCCTGCAGAGCACGACTCAGGGAATCAACTTCCTCCTGATTCCCGCCATTTCCTATGGACTTGGACTCCTCTTCTTTCCTGATGAACCCTGGTTCCGTCTCGGTTTCCTCCTTGTCTCCCTCCTCCCCACCTCCGGCATGACCATTTCATGGACAGGAATGTCGAAGGGGAATATGGAAGCGGCAGTGAAGATGACAGTGATCGGACTGATCCTCGGCTCCCTGCTCACTCCTGTCTATATCCAGGTACTGATGGGGACCGCCGTCAGCGTTCCCTTCTCGGGAATCCTGATGCAGATACTTACCGTAGTCGCTCTTCCCCTTATTCTCGGTTTTCTCACACAGCAGCTGCTGAAGAAGAGGTACGGAAAGCAGGCCTTCAACACTTCAATCAAGATAAAGTTCCCCCCCTTTTCCACACTGGGAGTCCTTATCATCGTCTATATCGCTATGGCGCTGAAGGCGAAGGGAATCATCAGCAATCCTCAGGTGATCCTCCGTCTCGCTCTTCCCCTTCTTCTCCTTTATGCGATCAACTTCGTGATCAGCACGGTGATTGCACGATCGTTCTTCAATCGTGCTGACGGCCTTGCCCTGGTGTATGGAACGGTACTGAGAAATCTCTCTATTGCATTAGCGATAGCCATGACGAGCTTCGGCTCCGAGGGTTCTGATATCGCACTGATTGTCGCTCTCGGGTACATCATCCAGATTCAGGGATCTTCCTGGTACGTGAAATTCTCTTCACGCATATTCAAAGAAGAGAGGGCGGTTGAAACGGCATAGGGTGAAAAATCTGCTCAGGTAAGGCGAGACCTTCTCTCCTTTCATCTATCTGAGTGAATTGTTCTTTGATTCCCCACTCAACCAATGGTATGATGTGGCATGCGGATTCGAAGTAAACTTGTCCTCCTCAGTGTGATATTCATCCTCGGTATGTTCAGCCTCATCGGACTGGCGGTAAGAACGTGGCAGCAGATGGAGGATGTGAACAGCTATATCGAACAGGGAATCGATCTTCAGGTGAAAAGCAGGGAGGTTCAGTCCCTGATGAAGGATATGGTCTTCGACCTTTTTGTCCCGAAACTCTACGGTCAGCTTCGCTCTTTCACCTATTCCCCCCGCTCCGTGGTCACCATCAGGCAGTGGAAACAGTCAGTGTACGAGTACAGGGAAGCCTTCCAGTCCTTTTCAGAGGCTGAAAGTGAACTTCAAATCACCGATGAAGACCTGATGGCTCAGTTCGCCACTGCACAGACCCTCCATGACAAGGCGATGGGGCGTCTCGAGCAGCTCGATACAATGGTATCGATGATCAAGGGGGAACTCGGTCAGCTCGAGGATGAGAAGCGGTACAATGAAATTCTAGGGGAGGACACCTTCATCCCCTTCTTCGAAGAGTTCCGCGATACCTCCTACTACTTTGCCAACAGCGTCGAAGGGTTCATGAACTACTTTATCGATGAGTTCCGCAGTTATGCGCTCGACATCAGAAACGGCATATTCGCCCTCTTCATCCTCCTTGCCCTTCTCATCACAACCTTCGGTATCGTCAGCTCCCTCCTTATCTCCCGTGACTTCCTCTGGAAGATACATCATGTTGAAGATGCCTTCAGGAAGGTGAGCAGAGGGGATTTCACCACAAAGATGGATATCCACAGTCGTGACGAGTTCGGCTCCCTTTCGGGGCAGTTCAACGAACTGGTAAGCGACCTGAAACAGAATGTAGACAACATACTCATTCTCACCGAGGACCTCGGGTCCTCGATCAGTGACCGAACAAACCTGGATGACCTTCTCGATACCGTAGTGAAAACCATCGTGAACGAGAAAACCTCTGACGGCGCCTGCATCTATCTTCTCTCGTCAGTCATTCCCTCCGAGATCGTAAAAGAAGCGACCAAAGGGAAGGAACTGCAGCTGATGGCATCAGCCGGCAGCTGCATAACCGAAGATCCCGCTCTCCTTCAGACGCTCTTTTCAGCTGCCTCCTCAGTCTCCCGTCAGGGAGGAGCCTCCCACTACAGAGACGAATCTTCGTTCGATACAGCACTCCTTGCCGTCCCTCTCCACGCGCAGGGCCTTCTCATCGGATCATTGGTGATGATGAAAAGCGGTGAAGGAGCCCAGTTCACCGACTTAGGGGTGACCCGCCTCTCCACCTTTGCCGAGTACACGGGACTCACCCTCGACAACCACTTCAAATACCTTGAACTGATAGGGAAGGGTGAAGCGGAATACCAGGCCCTCCAATCCCAGGTGCAGCCCCATTTCATCTACAATATCCTCAACGGTTTCATAGGTCTCAACCGCCTCAAGGCACGTGATGAGCTGGAAAAAGCTATCCTTGAACTGAAGGATATGCTCCGCTACACCCAAGAATCACGTACATGGGCGACGCTGTCAGAGGAATTCGCCTTCGTCGGCAACTACTGTGAGCTGCAGAAACTCCGCTTCGATGAGAGACTGAACTACTCCCTTGAGATAGATGAGGAAGCAAAGAGTATCAGGGTCCCCCGTCTCATACTCCAGCCGATTGTTGAAAATGCGATCATTCACGGGATCGAACCCTCTGAGACGGGAAGGGGAGAACTTTCAGTGAGAACCTCCTTCGCTGTCGAAGGGAATGAAAAGATACTGACTATCACGGTAAAGGATACAGGTGTCGGTTTCGATATCGATACTCTGAAAGAGCGGGAACATATCGGAGTGGGCAATGTACGAAAGCGCCTCCTCTATGCCTATCCCGGTGCGAGGTTCTCTGTAAACAGCAAAAAAGGTGAAGGGACCGAAGTGCGTCTGTCATTCAGGGGGGAAGTCTTATGAGAATACTGCTTGCAGATGATGAGCGCCTTGTCAGGGCCAGTATCAGAAGTATGATCGAGGAACTCACTCAGAAAGGACTCATACAGCAGCCGCTTATAGAAGAAGCGGCCAACGGCAATGAACTTGAAGAGAAACTGACCTCCTTCTCTCCCCACCTCGCCTTTGTCGATATCAAAATGCCGGGAAGGTCGGGTCTCGATGTCATTGAAGAAGTCTCCCGTTCCTCCTCCCGGGTCTCCTGGGTCCTACTCACCGGTTTTGCAGAGTTCCCCTACGCAAAGAGGGCAATCGAACTCGGTGTCCTTGAATACCTTGTGAAACCCGCCTCTTCGGAGGACCTTCTCAAGGTGATTGAGCTCTCAGAACAACAGGGGAGGGAGAGAGCACGAACCTCCTCTCTCATTGCAATGAATAAACTCTCCTCAATCTTCCGTAAGACCACCAGTCAGGAATTCGACCCCTGGTTTTCTTCGAGAACCTTCAGCGGCGGTGTGCTCGTCAACCTTCGCGACCCAGGCGGGGAAGGAATGTTATCTGAAGATGAAAGATCTCAGGTGAGAGACCTTCATAGGCGATTCGCTTCACTCTTAGAAGCGTTCAGTTACGAGCACTATCCTGAAGGGATTGTAGCGGGACAGATCATCAGCGATGCGGGAAACCCTGTAGCAGCCCTCTGTACCATGGAAGCTTCCCGAAGCGAGAGTCCTCACTCCTGTGATGCGCTGCAGGTGATGATTGAGGATTTCCTGCATGATTATTCTGAGTGGAAGTGGTTGAGCGTCTCCTGTGATGCATCAGCTGAGGAGTTTGCCGACCGTATTCTTGAAGAAGAACAGGATGCAGGAAAGGAGATCTCAGGAACAAAAGACCTCCCGATGAACACTAACGGCCATTCTGCTAAGAGGAATGAACAGGTTGAGAGAGCTCTCAGACTGGTCCATACGGAATTCACTCAGGAAGTGGGTCTTGCCCAGATAGCCGATGAGCTCGGTCTTACACCCAACTATCTTTCGGGGGAATTCAAGCGGTACACCGGAGTCAATTTCACTGAATATATTACAAAACTGAGAATGGACAAGGCAGCGGAGCTGCTGAAAAAACCGGGTATGAGTGTCAAGCAGGCAGCTCAGGAGCTCGGGTATGTGAGTTCAAGGTACTTCTCCAAGCTCTTCACCCAGACCTACGGGGTGAAACCCTCCGATTTCATTGATTCGAACCGATAGTAATTTGCTTTGCAGTATTAACTTAGGAGCAATATTAACTGAGTACTCTCTTCTCTGATTCTCTTTTTCTTCATCGTAGAAAAAGTTACCTCCATCGGAGATAAAGTGACTAACGGCCCCTTCGATACCCGTGCTACGCTTGTATCAGATTGAAATTCAAAAAGTTTCCAAAAGGAGGAAAACTATGAAAAAAATGGTACTGGTACTTTCCCTGGTACTCATCCTTGCCTCTGGCACAGTATTCGCTCAGGCTCAGCAGGAAACAGCTGCAGAAGACCTGAAGATCGTTCTTCTCGTGAAGAGCCTCGGTAACGGATTCTTCGAAGCTGTCGCAGACGGCGGAGTGGAAGCAGCCGGAGAACTCGGCAATGTCGAATCAATTTACATGGGCCCGTCCACAGCAACAGCTGAAGGTCAGATCGAGATCATCGAATCTCTCATCGCTCAGAAAGTTGACGGTATTGCAATTTCCGCTAACGACCCCGATGCACTTGTTCCTGTCACAAAGAAAGCTATGAAGGCTGGAATCAAGGTCATCTCTTTTGACTCTGGTATTTCAGAAGGCGGCAGAATCGTTGACCTCGCTCCTTCAAAAGCAGAACTGATCGGCCGCCAGCAGGTCCAGCTCATTGCTGAACTCGTTGACTACAAGGGCGATATCGCTATTCTTTCAGCAACTTCTCAGGCAACAAACCAGAACACCTGGATTGAATGGATGAAAGAAGAGATCAAGAAACCTGAATACAAAGATATGAAGATCGTTGAGACCGTGTACGGTGATGACGCAGCTGACAAGAGCTACCGCGAAGCAGTCGGCCTCATGCAGAAGTATCCTAACCTGAAAGGTATCATCTCTCCCACCACTGTCGGTGTCCTCGCAGCTTCAAAGGCTATCGAAGACGAAGGCAAGAAGGGTGTTGTTCAGATCACAGGTCTTGGACTTCCCTCAGAAATGCAGCACTACGTAGAAAACGGAACCTGCGGCCAGATGGCTCTGTGGAATCCGATCGACCTCGGTTACACTTCAACTTACATCCTCGAAGCACTCATCACAGGTGCTGTTGACGGTAATCCTGGCGACGAAATCTCAGTCGGCCGCATGGGTACAGTCACCATCGGTGAAGGCGGAAATTCAATCATGGGTGTTCCGTTCGTATTCAACGCTGAAAACATCGCTAAGTACGCAGCAATGTTCTAAGCCGGAGTTTATCTCTTGATAAGAAGGGCAGAGAGTACCGTTCAGCGATGCTGCTCTGCCCGTTTTCTTTCTTTACTGAATGATATGCACGTACTTCCGAAGAGAAGCATATCAGGTGCAGTACCCTCTGAAAGGGTTCTGCAGAACGAGGAGTTATGAAATTGGAACCGATTCTCGAAATTAAAGAGGTTACCAAATACTTTCCGGGCATCAAGGCGCTCGACGGCGTCCACCTTACCATCCGTCCCGGAGAAGTCCATGCCCTGATAGGGGAAAATGGGGCCGGGAAGTCGACATTGGTGAAAATCCTTACAGGTGTCTATTTCCCGACGAGCGGCGAGGTTTTACTCGACGGTAACCCGGTTGACTTTAAAAACGCCATTGATGCGCAGGTAGCGGGAATCGCCGCCATTCACCAGGAAGCTTCGATGTTCCCTGAACTCTCTGTTACAGAGAATATCTTTATGGGTCACCACATCACCAATCCGAAGACGAAGAAGATCGACTGGAAGGAGATGAAGAACCAGACTCGGGACCTTCTTAAAAGGATGGAGCTCGATATCAATCCCGATTCACTCGTGAAGAACCTCGGTGTCGCTCAGCGCCACATGGTTGAGATCGCCAAGGCTCTCTCACTTGATGCCAGAGTCGTCATCATGGACGAACCCACCAGCGCTCTCACCCTCAGAGAAGTCGAGGACCTCTATAAGATCGTCCGTCAGCTGAAGAGCGAGGGAAAGGCGATTATCTTCATCTCCCATAAGTTTGATGAGATTTTCGAAATCTGTGACTACTTCACCGTCTTGAGGGACGGACAGTATATCGGAGAGGGGAGTGTCGCTGAATCAAGCGTCAATGAGATCATCAGAATGATGGTGGGACGCTCACTTGACCAGCTCTTCCCGAAAACCGATGCAGCTATCGGTGATACCATCCTCTCTGTGAAGAACCTGAGCCAGTCAGGTTTCTTCAAGGATGTCTCCTTTGACCTGAGAAGGGGAGAGATCCTCGGTTTCTTCGGTCTTATCGGCGCAGGCAGGTCAGAAGTGATGAGAACGATCTTCGGTATCGACAAGGGCTCGGGCGGATCAGTGGAACTGAACGGGAAAAAAGTGAATATCACAAACCCGCGTGCAGCTATGAAGCACCGGATCGCTTTCGTCCCTGAAGACAGGCAGAGCCAGGGTGTCATCCTTCAGATGAGTATCACGAAGAATATCACACTCCCTCAGATCCATGAGCTCTCAAAGATGTTCGTCATTGACAGCAAAACGGAAAAGCAGGTTGCGAATGAAGCAGGGGAGAGGATGGAAATCAAGGCTGCAGGCTACCATGTAGATGCAGATACCCTCTCGGGCGGTAACCAGCAGAAGGTGGTTCTCGCCAAGTGGCTTGCCACCGACCCCGAGATTCTTATCCTTGACGAACCTACCAAGGGAATCGATGTCGCAACCAAGGCGGCTGTTCACGAATTCGTTTCAGCGATGGCGGCAAAGGGACTTGCAGTTATCCTCGTCTCTTCTGAACTCCCTGAAGTCATGGGAATGTCGGACAGGATCATTGTCATGCACGAGGGCGTTATTACCGCTGAATTCGAGGGTAAAGACGCAGATACCGATGAAATCATGAAAGCGGCTACCGGCCACGAGGAGGCAGCTGTATGAGTCTATCCAAAACAGTAAAGGCATCGCTGCAGAGAAGAGAAGTTTCTCTGATCATACTGATCGTGATTCTTCTCGCAATTGTCACGATGAGGGCTCCCTCCTTCCTGACAGGAAAGAACATTGAACGAATCGTGAATGACACGGTTATCCTGATCATGGTCTCCATCGGTCAGTTCCTTGTCATCCTTACCGGAGGTATCGACCTTTCGGTCGGTTCCACCATCGCTTTTTCCGGTATGGCGGCGTCCCTGATCAACCAGGCTCATCCCGCCATCCCCGCTCCCCTAATTCTCCTGATCGGAGTTCTGGTCGGAACGGCTCTCGGGATGATCAACGGTTCGATCGTCGCCTTCGGAAAGGTCCCCCCGATCATTACCACCCTCGGTACAATGAGTATTTTCAGAGGCTTCACCTTCGTCATATCGAAAGGGCAGTGGGTGACCGCTCACGAGATGTCCGAGTCCTATATGAACCTTCCTCACGGAAATTTCCTCGGACTCACGAACCTGATCTGGTGGGGAATACTCGTCTGTGTGATCATGCTCTATTTCGCAACCTATACGCGAAGCGGCAGAGAAATCTATGCGATCGGCGGAAACAAGACTGCAGCGAAGTTCGTAGGTGTCAGTGAAAAGAAAGTGGAATTCATGATCTTCACGATCAGCGGACTGCTCAGCGGACTCGCAGGGGTCATGTGGACCGCACGATATGCGGCGGCAGTGAATGAAACGGCAACAGGGTTCGAACTCCAGACGGTAGCAGCATGTGTTATCGGGGGAGTGAGTATCGCCGGAGGTTCCGGTGCAGTGGCCGGAGTCATTCTCGGCGGACTGTTCATCGGTATCATAAACAACGCACTTCCCGTCGTAAACCTTTCACCGTTCTATCAGATGTTCATTCAGGGATTCATCGTTCTCCTTGCAATGCTGATCAACACGCTCGCAGATAAACGGCAGGAAAAAATGCTGCTCAACAGGAGGAGACAGTAATGGAAACAGGAAAAAGTCCCCTTGTCAGTTCAGCAAGGCTGATCAATGAAAACTCCTTTAAGGAACGGATGATCGTTCTCTTCACCAAGTGGGAGACGCTCCTTGCCCTCCTCTTCATCCTGGAAGTCGTGGTATTCTCGAACATCACTCCCTACTTCCTTGATTACTTCAACCTTATGAATGCTTCCTTCACTTTCATGGAGAAGGCGGTCATGGCACTGCCGATGATCTTTGTCATCATGAGCGGTGATATCGATATCTCCATCGCTTCGATCATTGCACTGGTCTCCTTCGCGATGGGCTATGCCGCCCAGGCGGGAGTCGATACCACGGGATTGATCTTCATCGGTCTTGCGGTCGGAACAGTTGCAGGCATGTTCAACGGCTTTTTCATCACGAAGATGGGAATGCCGGCAATCGCCGTCACCCTTGCAACCCAGTCGCTGTTCAGAGGAATCTCCCAGGCGATCCTTGAGGACCATGCCTACACGGAATACCCCGAATCGTTCGCCTATTTCGGACAGGGGTACGTTGGTGATTCACTGGTCCCGTTTGAACTCCTCCTCTTCATCGTTCTCGCTGTCATTATGGGGTTCATTCTCCATAAGACGACCTACGGCAGACAGCTCTATGCTATCGGTAACTCAAAGTCTGCGGCACGTTTCGCAGGTATAGCAGTGGACAGGGTACGCTTCATCAACTTCGCCCTGAATGGTCTGTTCTGCGGAATCGCGGCGATCCTGCTTACCAGCAGAATCGGATCGACACGACCGAACATTGCTATGAACTGGGATATCGAGACGATCACCCTGGTCGTCCTCGGAGGAGTATCGATCATGGGAGGACGGGGTACCGTTCCCGGAGTGGCAGTAGCAATATTCCTGCTCGGGTACCTGAAATTCGGTATGGGACTTCTCAATATCTCGGCAAAGATCATGATCATCACCACCGGTGTTCTTCTGATCATCGCGGTTCTTCTCCCCAACTTCCTTGACCTTGTGAAGGCAAAGAGGAAACTTAGGATACAACAGGCGCAGCAGAACGTATAAGAACACATCAACGGCGGTATCCCACCATTATCAGGAAAGGGATACCGCATTTTTTTAACCACAGAGAGGATGGTATGGAAAGAAAAGCATTCAAGATGAAATTGAAGAAGGGATACAAGGAAGAGTATAAGAAGCGGCACGATGAGATATGGCCTGAGCTGAAAGCGCTTCTCAAGGAGGCGGGGGTAGCAGACTACTCTATCTTCCTGGACGAAGAGACAGATACCCTCTTTGCAGTTCAGAAGGTTGATCCCAGCGGATCAGGTTCACAGGACCTCGGATCAACCGAGATCGTTCAGAAGTGGTGGGCCTACATGGCTGATATCATGGAAACGAATGAAGATAATTCTCCTGTTTCCATTGAACTGCCTGAATTGTTTTATCTCGCCTGACATCGGCCCTGAAGTATAATGCAGTCAATTTTTTAACATAAGAAATTTGCTCATAACGTTTTATATTTACTAACATATGTTTCTCGTCGGAATGACCGGTTCTTTTATTGTCCTGTGTCATATGGTATGCTTACAGTCTGTTGAACACCGTACGATTGCTTCGAACACTGATTGATGAAGGAGAATCATTCTGAGGACTCAGCATAATCATTCGAAACGAAAAACTCTCCATCTCTCGTTCAGACAGGGACGGGTGATCTTGGTCACCCTCTTCATTTCATTGGCAGTGATAGCTGCCGGTTATATGTTTTCTTCTGCGGTACACCGTAATATCATCCAGAACAACAGGCTCGAGATTCAGGAACGTTTCATCTATTTTCAGGATGGTCTGCAGGGAATCTTTCAGACAGGGGAAAGCCTCGCGAACAGCTTTGAAGCGTATATCCATGCTGGTTTGGCTGATTCTGATTCGCAAACAGATGAATACCTTTCGTCTCTCATCCAGAAATATGACGATTACGTGCAGATCATTGGAATGGTGAAGGACACCACTATCATCTACTCGTTCCCTCATTCCGATGAAGAACCTCTCAATGTCGACCTGACAGAAGTTGAGAATCAGAGAGAGGGGGTGCTGACTGTTAAGAGAAAGAGAGAAACTATGTTTGAAGGGCCGTTGCCTCTCATCATCGGAGGGGAAGGGTTTATCATGCGTATCCCGCTTCTTGACCAGGACGGCGGGTACTGGGGGCAGACAAGTATCGTGATGGGGCGTGAGAGCATCGAGGAAAGAATCAAGGAGCTTGCGAGGGAATCCAACCTTGAGGTTCTTGTCTATACCGATCACGAAGAGAGTATGCGCCTTATGGGTGATGAGGAGATGAAAAGGAAGAGTCCCTACCGCCTTGATGATGTGGGAAAAATCGGTTGGGTGGTGTATGCCCTGCCCGTGAACGGATGGTATGCCTTTACGAACCTGAGATGGATTATTCTTCTCTTCGGTTTCATCCTCTCTGTTCTTGCCGGTATCTCCTACTATCGTCATGAACGTGCTGATTATCTTCTGCAGGCGAGTTTCACCCATGATGTGCTCACAGGACTCTATAACCGGCGATACCTCGATATGATTCAGAATACACTGAACAGGGACGGAAAAGCTGCCGGTGCGCTGATGTATGGTCTGATACTTATCGACCTTGACCGCTTCAAGTTAATCAATGATACCTACGGTCACCATGTAGGGGATCAGGTGCTGATCAGGGTAGGGGAGATTCTCCTCGGAGCCTGTAACGGAGAACCCCTCATATTCAGGATAGGAGGGGATGAGTTCCTGATTGTTCTGCCTGACACCGATTCAGAGGAGCAGTTAGAGGATATCCACAGATGTGTCGACAACATCCTGAGTGAAGGTTTTAACGGTGATGAGTACCTTTCCCAGGTAGGTGCTAGTACCGGCTCCGCACTCTGTGACAGTTCGTGCAATAGTTTCGATAAAGTTCTCAAGGAAGCAGATGAGCGGATGTATAAGCAGAAAACAGAACACCGCAGCAGGAAATGAAAAAAGGAGCTCTGCATAAGCAGAACTCCTGAAGTGAGACCGATCGGGTTTGAACCGATGACCCCTGCCGTGTGAAGGCAGTGCTCTCCCGCTGAGCTACGGTCTCGAACGAAGGGTAGTGTACCCTTATTTCTTATATTAGTCCAGTGGTTTTTCCTTGCAGGACGTATTCCCTTTGCGTATAATAATGTTGCCTATGCAACAGATGAATTCATTACAACCATTTTACCCTATGCTCGTCAGCACCTCCCTTTTTTCAGATATCATAATTGATGATATGGATCAGCTTCTCTACTGCCTGAAAGGGCATAAAAAGGAGTATGAGACAGGAGAGTTCATCTTCCATGCCGAAGATACTCACGAGGAGTTCGGGGTGGTACTGGAAGGAAGAGTGCAGCTGATCACCGAAGATATGTTCGGCAACCGGAGCATCACTGCAAAACTGAGTCAGGGGGAGATTTTCGGTCAGATCTCGACAACTGGTCATGCAGCCTTCTCTCCTGTGGCCGTAGTCTCCGACACCCCTTCTTCCATCATGTTTCTCACCTTCGGTCTTCTTGTCGCCCCCTGCACCAGGGCCTGCGCCTTCCATTCGAGAATCATCGAAAACATGATGAATGTACTGGCGAAGAGGAATCTGCTGATGAATCAGAAGGTCTCCATCCTCTCCCAGAGAACGATGAGGGAGAAACTGCTTGCCTATCTTCATTTTCAGGCGAAGGAGCACAAAGCCGATGAGTTCGATATCCCGTTCAACAGGGATGAACTGGCAGACTATCTGTGTGTGAACCGCAGCGCCCTTTCAAGGGAGATCGCGAAGATGGTCGATGACGGATTGATAGAGACACAGAGGAACAGATTCATTCTCAATGAATCAACATTCCTGTAGGAGCACCTATGGATATACATGAGATAGTGGAGGAACAGAGAGCGTTTTTCAGAAGCGGTGAGACCCTTCCGTTCGCATTTCGGTACAAGAAGCTTGAACAGCTCAGGAACAGTATCACCTCGAGGATGGCGGAACTGGAAGGTGCTCTGTACCAGGATCTTCATAAGAGTGCTCACGAAGCGTACATGAGTGAGATCTCTCTCGTGCTTGAAGAGATCCGCTACCATATGAAGCACCTGAAGAGGTGGATGAAACCTCAGAGGGTAGTTCCCTCCCTCGGTCAGATACCCTCGACAGTGAAGATTCACAGGGACCCGAAGGGTGTGGTTCTCATCATGAGTCCCTGGAACTATCCTGTACTTCTGACACTCTCTCCCTTAGTGGGTGCGATCAGCTCAGGGAACTGCACGGTCCTGAAACCCTCTGCCTATTCACCTGCGAGCTCTGCTCTCCTGAAGGATATCCTCCATGAGATATTCCCTTCCACGTACGTACACGTTGTTGAAGGGGGGAGGGCTGAAAACTCAGCGCTCCTGAAGGAACGGTTCGACCATATCTTCTTCACCGGCAGTACATTGGTGGGAAAAGTGGTTATGAAGGCGGCAGCGGAATATCTTACGCCCGTCACGTTGGAACTGGGCGGGAAGAGTCCTGCAATTGTAGAGAACAGTGCAGATATTTCTCTGGCGGCAAAAAGAATCGTGTTCGGCAAACTGATCAACGCCGGACAGACCTGTATTGCCCCCGACCATGTCTTTATCGAGAGCGGATGTTTTTCTGCCTTCATCAGGGAAGTGAAGAAGGAACTGCTTGCAGCACTCGGAAAGGATCCTCTTTCCCATCCGGACTTTCCCCGCATTATCAATGAGAAACAGTATGACCGCCTGAATACCTATCTTTCGGGCCAGGAGCTTCTCCATGGAGGCCGTTGCGAGTTCCCGAGAATCGAACCGACAATCCTGACTCCCTCGAAGGATGCCTCTGTCATGCAGGAGGAGATCTTCGGACCTCTCCTGCCTGTCATCACCTTCGAAACGATCGATGAGGTGATCGAGGAGTTGAAATTCAAGGAGAAACCTCTTGCCCTTTATCTCTTCACCAAAGATGCTTCGGTGAAAAGGAAGATTCTCTCTTCTCTTTCATTCGGAGGGGGATGCATAAATGATACGATCGTCCATATCGCATCGACCAGGACTCCCTTCGGGGGAGTGGGCGCGAGCGGAATGGGTTCCTATCACGGGAAACGTTCCTTCATGACCTTTACTCATGAGAAGGTGGTGGTGGACAAGGGGAGTTTCTTTGATCTGCCTGTCAGATATCATCCCTATACCGAAGGAAAGAAGAAACTTCTGAGAAAACTGCTTTAGCTGTTCTGATTCTCGATCAGGTCCATGATCTCAAGAGCCTTCGTATGCCATGATGCCGGCACTCCGTACCTGTCACCCTTTCCGTGCTTCACCTCGATAGGGGGAAGTCCCTGCTGGATGAGCGTGAGGATCGGTCTGGGAGAAGTGAGCGTGTAGAGCGAAAGGATACTGTCGGTCCGGTAGGCAAGGTAGTCGTCTGTATACCTTCCGATCACCGTCTCCTTTTTTGTGATGGTGATGATGAGGTCTATGTTTTCAGGGTTTGTATACTGGTTATGGTAGGTGTAGAAGCGTGGTCTCTCCTCATTCATCAAATCAATGAAGAGGGGGTGAGTCCCTTCCACGATGGGTGTAAGTCCCAGCGGATTGCTGCTTACTTCCAGCGATGATACATATCCTCCGAAAAAGGAATTCGCCCGTGTATCGGTATCTGTGCTGAGGGGGAAGAACTGAATGCCCCCGTCGGTCATCGTCTCCCCTATCACTGCGAAGCGTCGGTCAGTGGAGAGGCGGATAGCATACCAGCGGTCCATATCGTACCCGTTCCGGTAGAATACCATGTCATCCATCATATGAAGAGAGGAAGCCTTGTCGGCGCTCAGTTTCATAATTCCTGTGCCGTCAAGGTGGGAGGCATAGAGACCTCCTTTCACATCAGCGATCACGAGTGTATGGGAGAGAATCGCATACTCTTTCACGTCGATCATTGATGCTCTTTCCCGCTCATTCGGGTCGATGAGAGAAATTCTTCTCAGCTCGAAGCCGTTCCTGTAGTAAAGGTACTGACCCGAGATCTGTGCATCGATGAACGGGCCTCCTCCTATCCTTGAGATTTCAAGGAGGGAGTTTCTGTCGTATACCGCCATCTCCTCATTCTCATCTGCACCAACTATGGTGTATATATGGTTGGAATCGATGTTGAGGAGCCTTCCGGCTTCAAACAGGAGCTGACTGACCACGGGTGTCTCCTCGGCGGTGACGCTGTAGATATTCCCGTCAATGTCACTGAAGTACCCTATACCGTCGAAGAACTCGAAGGCAGTCGCCTCACAGCCGCACAGCTGTTCGCTGATGAAGGTATCGAGGTTCAGTCTGCTCGGGTAGGTGTCGAGATAATAGATATCGGAACCTATCTTGGTCACCATGGGACCGTTCATCTCTGATATATAATCGTACTGGGTGGAATAACTGTCCAAATATTGGAGAGGGATGCTCTGAAGGTAACTGAGGACTGAATCGTCTCCGAACTCCATCCGCTGGACAATTTCCAGCTGATCACCTGCGATGAGGATCTCACCTCCGTTCCTGATATTTCCGGGAGTATTCCCCCTCAGGTACTGAAATTCATCATACGCAAGTACATTGATACGGTTCTCTATCTCTCTGGCAACTTCCCCATCGATGATGAGAGTATCGGAAGAGGCGCAGCCCGCAAGGAGAAGAAAGAGAGAGAGGAGAGTGAACATTGCTGTAGAACGTATCAGTTTCTTCCGCATAAATCCTTCTCTACCCCTCAACTGAAGCTGACCGGGGCACAACTGCGTCCGCTTTCATATATGCCTTCAATGATCTTCATTGTCTCCCTTCCATCCTCACCGCGCACCAGAGGGTCAGTTCCCCGAACGATCGAATGTACGACATCTTCTATCTGACGGGTGAAGAAATAGGTTTCGGGATCTATGGAGGCAAAGAACTCCCGGTCCTCTTCCTGGAAATCGGAAAGGTAATCCGCTTCACCCTTCAATGTCCAGATATCATTGACAGGGACTGAGAATGTATCGCGTTTTCCGTCGGTTTCCATCACAAACCCGTACGTTGATGATACTACAGCTCCCGTTGATCCGCATATATGAATATGTCTGTGTATGTCGGGATTCTGTGAATTGCTCACAAGGATAGAGGCGAGAGCTCCGCTCTCGAAATTCACTGTCGCAACAGCACTGTCTTCTACTTCGATATAGGGATGGTTGAAATTAGACCACTGACCGTACACGCTGGAAACGGGGCCTAGGAACCAGTGAAGAAGGTCGAGGAGGTGGGGAGCCTGGTTGATCAGAATACCGCCGCCTTCCATGTCCCACGTTCCTCTCCAGGGTGCGCTTTCATAGTAGGCCTGGCCTCTCCAGCCAAGGAGCGAGAGCTGGGCGAGGATCGGAGTACCGAGCTTTCCACCGTCTATCGCATCGCGGATGCGCATGTTTGAAGGGTACCAGCGTCTCTGGGAGACTACTGAAAGGACTTTTCCTGCCTTTTCGGCCGCTATGATCATGTCAGTCGCTTCGGCGACAGTGAGTGCCATTGGTTTCTCCACAAGCACATGGCAGCCTGCATCAAGAGCTTCGAGGGTCTGATCATGGTGGAGAGGGTGGGGAGTGGCAATAACAACAGCATCGATATGATCGTACTTCACCATTTCGAACACATCGCATCTGGCGCTTATTCCAAACTCGGAGGCAAAGGCCTCCCGTTTCTTCTCATCCCGGCCGCAGACGCTGATGAGATCAGCTCCCGCTGCCGCCTTGATCGCCTTCGCATGTTCTCTGGCTATAATACCGTATCCTATAATACCGAACCTGACTCTTTCCATGTGGGGTATCTCCTGTCTGCCCTATCCCTTCAGTGTGGAATGAAAAACCTTCCCTCACCCTTCTTCTCACCTCATTCTATCATGATTCCGTCAACCGGAACAGTGGGAGCCCCTCAGGGCAGCATCCTGCCTCTCATCTTTTTCATGAGCGTATCAGAAAAGGTTTCCAGCTTCTCAAGTACATGAGATTTCTGGTTCCGTTTCTTTGCATGATGGGAGAACTGAGTACTGAGGAAACGGTAGACTGCATGACAAAAATCAGGTTCTTCAGAAGTGAATATGAGAGATGGCGTTGTATCCTTTATGACGGTCATTCGTTTATTCCCGCTCGAAAGGATCTGAACCCCTTCGGAGAAATTATGCGTCCTTGTAAGTACGATCTGCAGGTTCTCATAGTTTCTCAGAGTCTCCATCACATACGCAAGGTGCGCATGGTATTCGGCAGGGAGGTAGGTGATCGGCTGCCGAAGTACGGTGGAACAGGCCTTCAGGGGAACCTGAGCCTTCACTACCTCGGTGATACGCGGAAGGGTCATGAAAAGGCGGATTGGTGATGTTTCAAGATAGGTTTGTACCCGGCTTTCCAATGTCCTTCTTGTCTTGCAGACCTGTTCAATCGTGTCCGTCGGCAGCTGATGTCTTGTGAGGATGTCGGCAAGGAGGTGATCAGGCATGAAAAGCGAGCATAGGACTTCGGATGCATAGAGTTTCTTCGGCTGTGCTGTGATCATCCTCTCTATGGTGTCGTAATAGTCTTCGATGCCCGTGAGATGTGAGCTTCTCAGCAGAGGTCTGCTTGATTCAAGAAGATGCTGGAACTGATTATGATAGGTTCTCACATTCTCCATCTCCCCGCTCAGAATATAGACTCTGTCATCAAGGGCATAGGTATGGGGACTGGTGGCATGGAGAACATACTCGTCATTGAAGAGAAAGAGGGTATGGTCGAAGAGTTTCACACCCTTTGAAAGAAGGGCGTAGCTCTCTATTACTCCTGTCATATAGGAGGGGATCCATCTCTTCACAGCCTCTCCCAGTTCTCTCGGTGACCGTGACAGGTTGTGGATGATGGTTATCCTGCATCCGTTATTGATCGCATCAAGGAGGAGAGACTGCCAGAAACCCGGAGGGTCAAGGCGGTCATTCATCCAGTCCATCGGCTCTTCGCTGAACAGGTAGAGCTGCTTCTGTGGAGAATCGGACTGGGCTGCAAGGGTGAGCAGCCTGATCACTCCCTCCCTGATTCCCTGAATTCCCTTCAGTTTCTCTTCACTCGTAAGCTCCTCTGAATTCCAATGGGACTGGAGCGTGAACGATGAGTTTGCCCTGTTCATCTCCCAGAGACTGATAGCCTTGAAGAACATTCCTATGCTTTCACTGTCGATTTCATGGTAATCAAGGAGGAATGTTTGGAGTAGGGGAGCAAACACTTCCTTCGTATCCTCTTCGGGAGAGTAATCAGCTTCGAAAAGCTTACTCAGTGCCGTTTTCTGATACTCCTGCGTGATATGTCCTGCAATGAGGGAAGAGAGCTGGTCTATATAACCGGAGGAGGGGGAGGGAATGCGTTTCCCTGTTCTGAATCTGCTGACTAAAGAGGGGTCAATGTTCAGCGCCTGGGCGACTTCACTGTTCGTCAGATGGGTCATGTTCAGCAGGAGATCAAGTTTTTCATGAAAAGTCATTGAGCGCATCCTCTCTACGTTCTTTCATACATTCACCTGATTGAATGAAGGTGTTCGAACGCGAGAGAGTGGGTGGTGTCTATCGATACCATCCATTCTTTCCCATACTGGTTAAGGCCCTGAACATATGATAAAGTGGGGTAATTATACCTGAAAGGAAGTAATATGGGAACAGTTGAAGGCCGGCTCACAGAGAGAGACATGGAGCTGCTGTATGAAACAGCAAGGATTGCACGTGAATCACGTGCCGGGGGAAATCATCCGTTCGGTGCCCTGATAGCAGATAGGGACGGGAAGATCATCATGGAGCAGACCAATACGGTCAATACCGAACACAATGACTGCGGCCATGCCGAGACCGAGATACTGATCAAGGCATCAAAGGCCTATGAGAGAGATTTCCTCGCCTCCTGCACCCTCTATACCTCGATCGAACCCTGTGCCATGTGCACCGGAGCACTCTACTGGTCGAATGTCGGAAGACTCGTCTACGGTCTCACCGAAGAGAAACTGCTTGAACTCACTGGCAGCAACCCTGAGAATCCTACCTTCTCCCTTCCCTGCAGGAACGTGATCGACAAAGGACAGAAAGATATCGTCGTTGTCGGTCCGGTTGATGATGCGGCTTTCGAAAAGCGTGTTGTCGAAGACCACATCGGTTTCTGGGACTAGGAATTGCGATGTTCACCGAAGAAGATCTTCCAAACATACTGCGCAAGGAGGTGATTGCCTCCCTCACTGTTGACGGGGTGCGCATCCATAACAGAAAAATCTATCCCTCGCGTGATGAGTATGTGATTGCACGGAGTGTCGATGAGATCGCTGAGGCGATGCGTCAGATGGTGACTCAGGGGGGAGGTATTCTCCGCCTTTCCCTTGTCGCTCTCAATTTCATAGCCCGTGAGATGGCTGAAGGACGCCTTCCGCTCTCCCTGAGAGAATTCGAAAGACTCTGTTCTGTCATTAAGGATGCAAGGAGAACGAATACCACGAGCCACAGGACCATCGACGGTATTGTTCAGGAGCTCACAGAAGAGGGGGCTTTCAGTAATGGAACGAAGCTTGTCTCTTCGGTGAAAGAGAAGACCGATGCAGTGGAAGCTGAATTCGATGACATATATGACAGGATGAGTGACATGGGTGCTTCCCTGATCAATGACGGGGAGGGGATCTTCACTACCTGCTTTGCAGAGCACAGCTTCATCCTTTCGCTGATCAAGGCGAAAAGAAGTGGAAAGAGGATTCATGTCTATGTTCCAGAGACCCGTCCCTACCTTCAGGGAGCGCGACTGACCGCTCCATCCCTGCAGGAATCGGGAATACCTGTGACACTGATGAGCGATGCAATGGCGGCCCACCTGATAGGCAGGGGAATGATCAGCCGCTACATGAGCGCGGTAGATACCCTCTGCATGGACGGGTCTGCTGCGAACAAGGTGGGAACTCTCAACAATGCAATCCTCTGCAGTTATTATAACCTTCCCTTCCATTTCTTCGCTGTCTCTCCGGACAGGAGCAAGGCGCACATGGAAGATATGGAGATCGAGTACCGCGATCCAGAGGAGCTTCTCACCTTCAAAGGAGAGAGGATAACGGCGGAAGGCGTTGAAGGCATCTACCCTGCCTTTGATACCATTCCCCCTTCCCTGATCACTTCGATTATTACACCAAAAGGTATTCTGGCACCCGAAGAGATCGGTGAGGTGTATGCAAAAGGAGATGCGTCATGAAATGTGCAATAATCGGTGGAAGCGGCTGCCAGGAATTCCTTCCTGACGAAGTACGTGAACGGACTGTTGAAACGAAGTATGGGAAGGTCTCGGTGTATGAGAAAGGGGAGATGGTCTACCTGCTTCGCCATGCGAAAGGACATACCGTCCCTCCCCACCTGATCAACTACCGTGCCCATATCGAGGCTCTCAGGCTCCTCGGGGTAGAAAAAATTGTCGCTCTCTATGCAGTGGGGTCTATAAGTGATCAGCTCCCTCCCGGTCAGGCGGGTCTTCTTGGTGATATCATAGACATGACGAGCGGAAGAGTGAGCACCTTCTACAATGAACAGGGCAAGCCGTTTCAGCATGTACCCATGGACAATCCCTTCAGCTCCTCGCTGAATGAGAAACTCATCAGCTCTGCTCATAAGAAGGATATGGTTCTTGCCGACAACCTCACCTATGTGTGTACGAACGGACCCCGTCTTGAAACGCCTGCCGAAATCCGCATGCACGCATCCTTCGGCTGTGACGTGGTGGGTATGACAGCCGCAGGGGAAGTGGCTCTGGCACACGAAGCAGATATCGAGATAGCGGGAATCGCCTTCTCGATCAACTGGGCTGCAGGGGTTCACAGCGACCGGATCTCGTTCATAGACGATGAGAGCGTCCATGAACTCACCGGTGCTCTTACGTCGCTTGCAGAAGGTGTGCTGACACAGATGTGAGGGCGGGCATATTCCCAATCCTCACACCTCAGGTGACCTTAGTTGTCGTAACGTATCGTCTGCCAGATATCGTCATAGAGTGAAAGGTTCTCTCCCACATCCATTTTGAGTTCATAATTGACCAGGGAATCTGCCGGGTAGAAGGGGTCGGCCGTCATGTGCTTCTCCGCCTCCGTGTTCACGGTTGAGGGGAAGTGAAAACGGTCAAGGAATTCTGCGTAGATCTCGGGTCGGTGAATGAAGTTGATAAACTGATGGGCGAGATCGATATGTTTGGAACCGACGGGAATCATCATGGAATCGAGGTACATCGGTCCTCCCTCTTCGGGGAGGAAGAAGTCAACGTCTTTCCAGCGCTCTTCATCGAGTTCTTCGAACACTGCTTCAGCGTACCCGTGCACGACGGTGAATTCTCCCGAGGAGAAACTCTTGGCGAAGCCTTCTGCATCGAATTTCACGATATTCGGTTTCCACTGTTCATTGATAAGCCTCTGTGCCTCTGCGAGCTCGGCTGGGTCAACGGAGTTGACCGAATAACCGAGGTGGGCAAGGGCATCCCCCATCACCTCTCTCATATCATCGAGCATGCTCATCCTGTTCTTGAAACGGGAATCGGAGAAGATCGACCAGTCATGCGCATAGTCACTCACCTTTCCCTTCATTACTGCGATACCGCTGGCCCCCATGTAGTAGGGTACTGCATAGTGCATATCAGGATCGTAAGTCGCCTTCTCCCTCACTAAGGGGGAGATATACTTCAGGTTATCAAGCTTCGATGCATCGAGAGGGAGGACCATCTTCTCCCGTATCATAATCTCGGCATAATCCTGAGATGGGAAGACCACATCGTACCCGGTGCCGCCCCCCTTGAGCTTCGCGAACATATCTTCATTGCTTGCAAAGTAATCGAGAACGACCTTCACACCGTACTCGTTCTCGAACTTTTCGATGACCGATTCCGGGGTATAGTAGGTCCAGTTGAACAGGTAGAGCGTCTCTTTGGCAGAGCTCTCCTTCTTTGTCTCCTCTTTTGAGCAGCCTGAGGCAGTCAGGAGCAGAAAAGAGAAGAGAGTGAGCAGGAGCAGGTGTGTGATACGTGTATGTGTGTTATTCATATCATCCTCCGTTACGAGGTGGATTTCAAGCGTCCGGGACCACCATACGGTCATTCCCCGGAGCGCTGCAGAGCGCATTGTCAGCTTGAGGCCGCTATCGTTTTCAAAAATCGTCTCAGAGAGACGGCCATAAGCATGATCGAGAGAATAAGGACGAAAGAGAGAGCGTTTATTACAGGTGATACGCCGTAGCGGATCATCGAGTAGACATAGAGAGGGAGGGTCGTCGATCCCGGTCCCGATACGAAGAAGGTGATGACGAAGTCTTCGAGTGACATCGTGACTGCCATGAGGAAGCCGCTGAGGACTGCAGGCATCAGGGAGGGAACAATCACACGGGTCAGGCTTTGCAGTTCACTCGCTCCGAGGTCTCTTGCCGCTTCTATGATGGTGAAGTCGAATTCATCAAGGCGGGCGGTGACCAGGAGGTAGACGAAGGGGAGGTTGAAGGTGGTATGGGCTATGAAGATGGTGAACATGCCAAGCGGTACTTTCAGTGCCGCGAAGAAGATGAGCATCGAGATACCGATGATCACTTCAGGAAGGATCATGGGGAGGAAACTGAGGGTCTGAATATAGGTTCTCCCCTTGAACCGGTACCAGGTGATCCCAATCGCCGCAGTGCTTGCAAGGAGTGTCGCGACACTTGAGGAGGAAAGTGCGATGACAGCGCTGTTGAAGAACGCTCTCCACAGTTCCTGTGAATCGAAGATCAGTTTCTCATACCATTTCAGGGTGAACCCGGCGAAAGCCATCCCCTTTGAATCATTGAACGAGTAGGTGACAACCACGAAGAGAGGGAGGAACAGAAACAGGATGACACCAATAAGAACAACCATGGAGAATCTGCTCTGTGATGAAGAATAGACTCGTTCTTTCATCGGCTTTTCTCCGTTCTTTCCTTATTTCTTCTCTTCTCTGCCGCTCCTGCGGCCAGCATCCACATCACCGCCAGGGTGCTTCCCAGTGTGATGATGAGGCTGAAGGCCGAAGCAAGTGGCCAGTTGCGTGTTTTTGTCACCTGATCGACGATGATGTTCCCTATCATGTACGAATCCTTTCCCCCCACTAAAAGTGGTACCGTATAGGCACCGAAAATAGGTATGAAGGTGAATACCCCGCTCGTGATGATTCCGCTTCTGATATTCGGCAGGAGCACCAGTCGGATAGCTTCCATCCTTGAGGCTCCCAGATCCCGTGCGGCATCGAGGAGCTGGAAGTCGAACTTGTCGATCGTGGTGAACAGGGGAAGGATAGCGAAGGGTATGTACATGTAGATCAGAACAGTGATCACAGCTCCCTGGTTGTACATCAGAGGAAGGCTGTCAGTGACGATATGGAAGAACCTGAGAAGTTCGTTGACAAATCCCTGGGAGGAGAGAATAGCAATCCACGCATAGATGCGGATGAGGGAGTTCGTCCAGAATGGGACGATGATCAGGCCGAGAAAGAGGGTCTGGTGACGGCTTCGCGCCATGGCGTAGCCGCAGGGGAGGGCAAGGAGCATGGTGATGGCTGTTGCCGCACCTGACACCCATAGTGTCCTGAACAGGACCTTCATGAAGTTGGGATTGAACATCTGCCGATAGGCGTTCAGCGAAAACTCCCATTCGACACCTCCGTAGAGTCCTTTTTTCAGGAAACTATAGAGTATGATGATACCAAGGGGTGCGAGGAAGAAGAGTGTCAGCCACATGCCCATAGGAAATGCATAGGTCTGTCCCAGGCGGCTTCTGTTCTTCATCGATCGATCACCTCGACGATATATCCGTCCTCTGCGCTCCACGAGACATAGACCGAGTCCTTCCAGCTGATTGAAGGTCCCTCATCCATATAGTTGGCATGCTGCTGTATTACCTTGATGATCGTTCCGTTGTCGAGAGAAACGTAGTATTTAGACTGAAAACCGCTGTAAATCGGTTCAGCCACCACACCTGAGAAGAGGTTGATGTTCTTTCCCACCTTGAGAGGCCGGGTTTCTGTGATCTTCAGTTTTTCAGGACGGACTGTAAAGGATACCTGAGTTCCCTCTGCGAGGTAATCATCATCGGTTACCGTGATGTCTGTCCCGAGCTGCTTGACGTGCAGTGTCGTTATATGGGTCCCTTCAAAGGGGACACAGGAGACAACGGTGGCGGGAAACAGATTAGTCTCGCCAATAAAACGGGCAACGAAATCGGTTGCAGGGGACTCATAGATCTCATAGGGGGTGCCGATCTGAAGAACACGTCCTTCATTCATCACCGCAATGCGGTCGCTGACACTGAGTGCTTCTGACTGATCGTGGGTCACATAGATGAAGGTGATACCTATCTTGTCGTGGATCTCATCGAGTTCCACCAGAAGATTCTGACGAAGCTTCGCATCAAGAGCGGAGAGGGGTTCATCAAGAAGGAGGACAGAAGGTTCGCTTATCAGCGCTCTGGCAATAGCGACCCGCTGTTTCTGCCCGCCGCTTATCATATTCGGTTTCTTGTGTTCGTGACCCTTCAGCTGCACGAGATTGATATACTCTCTCACCTTCTCTTCAATGACCGATTCTTTGACCTTCTTCAGTCTCAAAGGGAAGGCGATATTCTCGAACACTGTCAGATGAGGAAAGAGGGCATAGCTCTGAAAGACAGTATTGACCTGTCGTTTCTCAGGAGGGAAGGGGAGGATGTTCCGCCCGTCAAGCTCAATAAGGCCGACATCGGGGGTATCAAAACCGGCAATCGACCTCAGCAGGGTCGTCTTACCGCATCCGGAAGGACCGAGGAGAGAGAAAAACTCTCCTTTCCTGATCTCGATGCTCACGTCATCGAGAGCTTTGAACGTACCGTATGATCTGCATACGTTCTTCACCGAAACATCATAGCCTTTCAACTCTTTCTCTGCTCCACACCATCCCCGGGATCTTTTCCCTGCGGGATGCCTCCTTGATTTAAAAGAACATGTACGAAATACAAATAGGGTTTTTACAGGAAAAAATCAATACTTTTTACGGCACTTTGAAAAAGATTTATAACTGTTTATATGTTAAGGAAATATTGAGTATTGTTCGAGTGCTGTCTTAAGACGGGAATCACATACAGAGACTATTGGGGAAGAACGAACGGAATTATGGTGGAAAAAGCAATTTAAAGGTGTTCCCTGAACGGGACTCTGCGGGTGGGACACGTATCGCGTTCACAGAATGCACAGCTCTCATAGTCCCCCTCAGCTGTGGTGAACATCAGTCCTGAAAGAGATTTGTTGGGAATCATGAGGGAGCTCTCAGTGAGTTGTACCCCGATCCCCTCCGTACCTCCGAGAAGCCGGAACAATCCCTGCAGCTGCTCGATCGGCCAGATATCGACATTGCCCGACCCTGGATTGATACTGGAAGGTTTTGTAAAACCGAAATGCTCTCTGCAGTAGTCAAACAGGAATCTCCGTGCGGCGCCGTAGGCCATGCTCTTTATAGTGTCGAGCCAGAAGGGGGCAAGAAAATCGGAAGAGGAGAGGTCATGCTCTTCCATCTCATCACCGCAGGTGACCACATATCCTATGACGCGATGCACCTCATTCAGTTCACCAAGTGCTTTTCCCCTGAATGTTTCCCCTTCGATAGTGATGACCGGCAGTCCATCCTCCATTGCATGTTCAGTTATGAACATCTGGCGAAGGAGGATCTTCGGTTTCAGAGTTCTGGTCGAAATGTCAAACAGTTCTGAAGCTTCCACCTGAGCATCATCTATACTCTCATAGCGTATGCGATGCCTGTACCTATCTTCATCGGGATAGAACGGGACTTCAAGAATGACAGGCTTGTTCATGCTTGTACTTTCCATATCAGTTGCTCCTGACCGCGGGAGTGTCGGACCCTGAGACAGCTGTCCACTGCCTCTGCAGCAGTTCTACTGGATCCTGGCTGCCGCCGTAGATACACA
The DNA here is from genome assembly GCA_963677695.2 of Sphaerochaetaceae bacterium. Lineage (GTDB taxonomy): Bacteria > Spirochaetota > Spirochaetia > Sphaerochaetales > Sphaerochaetaceae > SABI01. The sequence goes on from CAXXUJ010000002.1 coordinate 139,772, forward strand.
CAACTCCCCGAGCGGCAGAAGGGGGCATGGTCACTTCTGTGAGAGAGACATGAGGCCCTACCGCATCGATAAGGAATGCCTTATCGGGAGAAGAGGTGGGAAGGAAGCCCTTCATTCTAAGCAGGTGTGATGAAACCTGTGTAACGAAATCTTCAAGCATCTGGTATGTGAATGTACCCTGCGGTTCAAAGATGGAGGTTTTCGGTCGTCCGTTCACACCCCAGCCCCTATACTCCTCCGTTCTGGTGGGGAGCAGGGAGGCATCAGGTGTGCTCACCATCAGAAGGTCGAGGAGGTCAGAAGAAACCTTTCCGTAGGTGGTGGGAAACACAGGAGAGAGGGGGCGGAGCGATTGTACTCTATCCCGTACAGATGAGAGAGTCACAGAATCGACGAGGTCGGTCTTGTTCAGGATGAACCAGTCACTGAAGACGATCTGTTCTTCCAGTGTCTTCAGGGATTGTGAGAGCATAGTGTAGCGCTCGGCGTCGACGACGCAGAGCATTCCTCCGTAGGTGACTCTGTTTTCTGTTCTTTTCTGAATCACTGAGATGATCTCAAGGAGGGGAGCGGGCTTTGCAAGTCCCGAGGCTTCAACAATGATCACCTCAGGTGCCATCTGTGCCATCGCTTCCACTGACGAGATGAACGAACCGCTGAGGCAGCTGCAGAAGATCTGACCGCCTGAAAGGCTGGTGGTCTTTACCACCGATTCAGAGCCTTCCACCAGAGCGGTATCGACCGCAATGGAACCGAAGTCGTTCAGGATCAGACCGACCGAGGTCTCCTTGAGCTGAGTAAGGAGACTGTTGATCACTGAAGTCTTTCCTGATCCCAGAAAACCTGTGATCAGGATCAGACGGATTTCCTTATTCATCAGAGAACCTCTTTGATCCTCTCAACCAGTTCATCCCTGGTGGGGATGATAGAGGAGAAAGCGAGCTGTCCGTTTATGAATATGCTTGGGAGCTTTTTAACACCCACCTCACGACAGCGTGCGATATTCTGTTTCGTGTTGTACTTGTACTCTACGATATCGATGGGCTCGGGCATGAAGGCGACTGCTTCCTGTGCTGCAGCCCACATATAGGTACATGCTGCGCAGGTTGCTGAATCGAGGGTGAAGACCTCAACCAAGGGGGTGCCCAGGTTCTCATAGTCGGGGAGGGTGCCTTCGAATGCGATCTCTCCTCCCTGGTAGTTCTCCACCATGCTCCTGGCACTCGCTGTTTCGTGTACGGCATGTTCCACGGCGATGGTATTCTCGATGGGAACATCGTAGGGCATATCACATCCCGGGGAGACGATGAAACGTCCTGATGTCGCGGAATCGATCAGTTCGATGACGCTCTTCATGTTATCCTGCTGGGTTCCGAAGAGCATGACTGAGGTGAGAGGGATATTTCCTCCAATCGTCACTCCGTAGGTATCGGTGATCTTCTTCGCTTCAGCGAGATCGACGTTCTCATCTACACTGATGCTGTCACACTTTGTCCTGCACATCGGCTCGATGTTCATCGTTGCATTTCCGCAGACGAAGAAGGAACTCTTTCCACCCTTTTCCCGAATCGATTCGAACAGCTCGGTGAACGGTTTTTCCATGAACTCGGCGAAGTGGTCAGGTGATATCTGTGAGATGAGAGGGTCGGTGACTGCTACGATATCGGCACCGGCTTCGATGAGGTAGCCGCTGACAGCTTTCGCAACTTCATTCGCATAGGCCAACAGAGCGTGCACGTAATCGGGGTCGAGCATCATATCCATGAAAATATTGGTGCCCCTGAGGTGGGATGCAAGGGTGAACGGTCCGCAGCATACGGTATAGAGCGCTGTGGTGTCACCCACTGCCTCTTTCAGGCGGCGTGTCGCTTCGAGCTCCATAGCCAGTCTTCCCTCTTCGGGAGTCGGTATCTTTGAGGGGATAACAGATGTCTCGCTGAGGGGATGGGTTGAGACGGTGGGAGGGCTGTCCTCAGCCCACACCAGCTCACACCCCAGAATTTCCGCCTCGATCTGCAGGTCGAACATGACAGGCTGACCGTCGGGATGGTAGAGCTTGTTCGCTTCAAGAGCGGACTCCACTAATGCATCAACATCAGTTGAAACCTTTCTCGCACTGTGACCGAGCAGTTTTCCTGCATGAACACCTGAAAACGGTACCCAGGCAAGTTTATCCGTTGATTTCCCTTCTATGGTGCGAAGCACCCTCTCTTTCCCTGTCATGATATCTCCTTTGTGTTATGCGCCCATGCAGATTTCAAGGGCAACATCAGCAGCGGTAGCCGCATCTGCCGTGTATCTGTCAGCGCCGATAGATTCCTTGAAAGACTCAGTCACAGGAGCTCCTCCGACCATGACCTTCACTTTGTCGCTCAGTCCGGCATCCTTCACCGCCTTCACTACAGCTTCCATTTCCTTCATCGTAGTGGTCAGCAGTGCAGAGCATGCGATGATATTTGCATTGTGAGCGATCGCTTCGTCAACAAACTTCTGGGGGGGGACGTTCGTCCCGATATCAACAATAGTGAGACCTTTTCCCTTCATCATCATACCGACAAGGTTTTTCCCGATATCATGAAGGTCACCCTTCACCGTTCCGATAACGACTGTTCCCCTGTTCTGTGCATTCCCTGCAGCAAGGAGGGGTTCAAGAATCTCCATTCCCATATTCATCGCACGAGCAGCGATGAGAACTTCAGGAACGAATACTTCATTGTTCTTGAACTTCACACCGATGATACTCATACCGGTGAGAAGTCCCTGATCGAGAATCTCTTCAGCTCCCATTCCTTCATCGACTGCCTGCTGTACAAGTTCCTTGACCTCTTTCGCCTTTCCTTTTTGAAGAAACTGTGAGAGTGCTTCCATATCAGCCATACCAAATCCTCCTATGTAGATTGTTTGAGTATTGCCTGGTCCGCGAAGCACTCTGTACTATGATCAAGGTTTCCTGACTCGTGTCTCTTTCTCTTCCGCTCCTTCCCGGTTCCCCAGTGGATATGTGCGGCGTTGTCAACACTTACAGTGACGGGCTCGTGGAGGACTCTCACCTCTCTTCCCTTGGAATCGTAATTATTTGTATCTATGAAATTGACATTACTGGCTTTATCGTGCGAAATCTATGAATATTATGCTATTATTAGGAATAATTTGTGTAAGTGATTCGAGTGATCAGTGGTTATCTGTGTATTTCCTGAGTGTCAGAGGGAAAACTTCCAGCATGTTTCCGGTACTGAGTAGGCGTGCGTTTCGTGATCTCCTTGAACACTTTTGAAAAGTAGGACTGATCTTCGAAGCCGACAGCCTCAGCTATCTCAATGATCGTAAGTCGGGTATCAAGAAGAAGCCTCTGTGCCTCCCCGATCCTGAGTTGGTTCACATACGAGGTGAAGGAGATGTTCATTTTCTCCTTGAAAAGTCGACTAAAATAAGTGGGGCTGAGAAACACGGCCTGTGCAGTCTCTTCAAGGGTGAGATGTTCTTTATAGTGAAGGCGGATATATCTCACCGCATGGACAAATACCGAACCGTACTCGACTTCCCTTGAGGCAAATACGAGATTGGAGATCTGGTGAAGACTTTTCGAGAGCCAGAGGGCCATACCCTCAAAGGTGCTGAGAAGACTGATTTCCCTCTGAAACCGGTAACTGAGATTCAGGATCTCCGTTTCCGCAGCTCCTCCCTGTGCAGCTGCCCGGCTAATGAGGATAAACAGTTCCAGAATCCGATACTTCATGCGATCAAGGGTATTCCCTTCAGTAAGGAGAATGGTTCCGAGAATATCATTCATGATTTCCTGGGCAGTTTGTCGATCACCCCATCGAACAGCATACTGGAGGGTGTTTTCTTTCTCAAAAAGGTTGATCCTCTCCTGTGCTCCTGTGCTTTCATCCTCTTCCTTCTGATGCTCTATCGCCTCATAAGCGTGTGCCTGGATCTCCATTATGGTGCGACTTTCTTCCAGGCGATGCTCTTTATACCCGCTTGCCCAGCCGGCACACATACGCAGGACTTCACTCATATTGTGGATACGGGAAATTTCCAGATGGGGAAACTGCCTGAATTCCTCGGCATGGTGATGGTGAAGTTCTTCACTCTCTTCGAGGACCTGTACCGGACCGGCAATGATCGCATACTCCATTCTTCCCTCAAAATACACCGGGCTTACCCAATGGAGGAGGGATTGTTCGCAGAAATAGGTATAGGACCCGCCGAAACGTTCAGAGAGAAGTGCGCTATTCAGATGTGTCTCAAAACATCGAGTGTGGGAACATTCCCCTGATCTGAAACTTTCACAGATTGAACAGGGTGAATTCTTGATCGTTTCCTGTTTGATGTCGATAATTGAACAGGGAATTCCTGTGGCTCTACTGTAATGGGAAACAATCTCCTGTACACTCTGCGGGATCTCTTTCACATATCTTCCTTCAGGAACATCATATGTTCTATATACCGATCTTGAAAAGATGTAGAGAGTGAAAGTTCTATATAGGTGTTCTCTTTTCGAATGAGTTCAACCTGTTCTGAGGCTGTTGGGTTCATGAGCAGTTCAAGTGCGCCTTTCCCTGCTGCATTTCCCACCGTCACGATCTTTCCGGAATCCACAGGGGGGAGAAGCCCGATAGCCTGTGCATGTTCTGTATCTATATAGGATCCGAATCCTCCTGCGATGATGACTGAATCGAGCTGCGATGCGGTTAATTCTGCTTCCTCGAGAAGGACATCGATACCTGCGGCGATAGCTGCTTTCGCGAGTTGTACCTCCCGAACGTCTTTATGGGTGAATACTACCGTCTCGGAGAGCCTGAGGGCGCTGCCTTCCAGGGAATCAACGAAATATTTCTCTGCCTCCGGATATTCCCGGTTGAGCGCACCGGTTTCATCCACAAGGTGGAGCTTCAGCAATACGGCCATGATGTCGATGATCCCCGATCCGCAGATTCCTTGAGCCGTAATACCACCTATGGTTGAGTGATCGATAGATTGGTCTTCGGCAACCCAGAGGTGGTCGATTGCTCCGGGAAAGGCTCCCATTCCCTGATAGATAGACGCTCCCTCAAAGGCTGGACCGGCTGCAGAGGAGCATGAATACAGTTTTTCATCGACAGAAAGTACTATCTCCCCATTCGTTCCGATATCGATAAAGAGTACGGCTTTTCCTTTTCTTCTCACCGAAGAGGAGAGCACTCCCACCGTGATATCAGAGCCGATGTAGGCAGAAACAAAGCCGGGGAGCACGAGATCAGCATTCGGGGAGGTGGTAAAACCTACCTTCGATGCTTGTATAATCTGAGGAGCGGTGAACGCAGGAGTAAACGGAGCTGTAGCGATTCCTGAAGGATCAACTCCCGTGAACAAATGGATCATTGTCGGATTCCCTACTGCTGTGATCGAATGGATGCTCTCAGGTGCAACTGAGTATCGATCAAGAAGCTCTTTCATCAGGGATTCAAGCTGCTTTATGAGCATTCCCTGGAGCTCACCGAGGCCCTCCTCATGCTCCTGCACATACTGAATCCTGCTGATCACATCACCTCCGGCGACTCTTTGGCTATTCATCTGTGAGGCGTGTCCGAGAATTTTCTGCGTATCGAGTTTTACGAGAAATACGACGACCGTCGTGGTTCCAATATCGACAGCAAACCCGTAGGTGTCGGGAGAGTAGTACTGACCTGGCGAGATATCATCGCTTGAGATATCATAGGTGACGGCTACCTGTCCGCCTTCTTCCCTGTGTACCAGTTCTATGGTGAGATCGGTACAGGTGCCGGCTTGCATACGGCAGGCAAGACGGAGTCCGTTATCAAGCTGCTTCTGCGTCAAGAGCCTGAGCTCATCCAGATGGGGCTTTTCAGCATCTCCTTCAAGGACACGGATGAGGCATTTCCCACAGAGCCCGTTCCCTCCGCAGGGACTGCTGATGTGGGTATGCCCTTTATCGATGATCGCTTCAAGGAGAGTCGCATCGCCTGCACAGCGAACGATGTTCCTCTGGTTCTCTTCTTTGATTGTTACGGTTGTGTACTCTTTCATGTTCTGTCCTCTCATATATCGCGAAGAGAAAGAATAGGGAGGAATGATGTTCGGCAATACTTCCTATTCTGGTCATATGCAATTGTATCGTCACAGAAGCTCTCTGTCTTCGTGTATCTGTTTCTTACGTCCCAGGGATTCGTGGGAGGCTTTACCTATACGGGAAGGGGTATGACCTATTTCCCTTGAGGCAGCTGCCGACAACTGTCCCGTTTTATCAGTTTCTGCGTTACTTTCACCACCCCGGCTGAAGTACTGTTGTGAATAATCTTGTTATGTATCATCTCTGCAGTGAGACGGCCCATAAGGGTAAAATCGGTACTCATCGTCGTAATACTGGGAATATAGGTCTCTTCATAATTCAGCACATCACCAGGGGTGAGGATAGAAATCTCTTCAGGCACGGATATCCGTTGTTCCTGGAGGATTGTCATTATCTTAGCTCCTAAATAGTCATCGATTGCAAATAATGCCGTAGGTTTTGGCTCCTGATGCAGAAGCTGCAGCACTTTCTCTCTGATATCCTTCATATTGTTGAAATCACACGTAACCCTATGTTCTTTCGGGTAGGTCAGTCGATATTCGTTTATGGCTTTCTGGAACCCGATATATCTATCGGTAACGATAGAGTGGACCAGAGGGATCTCATAATCGATGTAAGCAATCTGTTTATGACCGAGCTCGATCAGATAGCGTGTACCCTCGTAGGCTCCCTGAAAATCATCCACGCTGATACAGGTAAACTCATCCTCGAAGTTGTTATTCAGGACGATGGCTACCGGAATATTCTGTTCTTCAAGTTCGTGGAACAGTTCCTTGTCACCGAAATAAATTGATATAACCGCATCAATATCAAGCTGGCGTAGTTTTTTCCGTACAATATCAGGGTCTCTTCCTGCCGTGATGGGAATAATCGTAACTACATAGCCAAGTACCTGAAGTACATGATCCATTTCCGTAATAATCTGAGCTATCATGTGCCAGGTCCAGGACCAGGTCGCATCGGTGAAGGCAATGACTCCAACCCGTTTGTGTATGCTTGGTTTTGGAATTTTTGTTGCTCCTTTCCGTTTATAGCCGATTCTTTGAGCAACTTCTAGGACCCGTTGTTTTACCTCTTCGGAAATTCGTCCTTTCCCGGAAAGTGCCATTGAAGCTGTTGTAAGCGAGACTTCTGCATGGTCTGCCACATCCTGTAGTTTCGGCTCCTGAGAGCGTCTATCATTAATCATATCATATATTTTACCATTTTATCAGAGTTTGTCCACACTGATTCTGCAGAATAAATAAGAGTGTATCTGGTTGAGTTTTATGAAAAGCATGCTAAATATTTATATATGAATATTATGAATATATGTAATATTGTTTTTTGATACTTGGATTTTTCTGAAATTATTGATGTTGATTATGAAAATTATGCGGATATATTTATAATTTTGTTGACAATGCTAAATAGTATGATAAAATTTTCATAGAAATAGTTTAATTTTACCATATTTTATCAAAACGAGAGGAAATCATGGAAAGACACGGACAACTCATAGGAATAGGAAAGGAACAGATCGAAGCATATGAAGCCTATCATGCTGATGTATGGCCGGAGGTCGCTGCAATGATTTCAGCCTGTCATATCCATAACTATTCTATTTATCGTTTTGGAGAACTCCTATTTTCGTATTTCGAATATATTGGAGAAAATTTTGATGTCGATATGGAGAAAATGGCAGCCGATGAAATGACCCAGAAATGGTGGGCAGTTCAGAAACCTCTCCAGAAACCTCTTCCCGAGCGCGCTGAAGGCGAGTGGTGGGCAGAAATGAAAGAGGTCTTTCACCAGGATTGAAGCTTGTAATAGCTTTAACAATACACTATCAGAAAAAAGGAGTTCTAGAATGAAAAGATTAGTGTTGACAGTGTGTCTGGTCAGCGTTCTGCTGGCAGTCGGGGGTACGGTGTTTGCTGCAGGTCAGCAGGAAGATGCAAAGGTTGAGATAGGTGCAATTCTTCTTGATACCAAGCACGAATGGTTTGCTGAAGTCATTGAAGGTATGAAGAAAGCCGGTGCAGATCTCGGCGTTGATGTAAAGATCATGAGTTCTGATTCTGACGTTGCGAAAGAAGCCAATCTCATCGACAACTTTATTGCACAGCAGATAGATGCTATCAGTATTTCTCCACAGAGTGATGAAGCTTCCGTTCCTGCATTCGAGCGTGCTGTTGCTTCAGATATTCCAGTCATCACCTGGAACTCAAAAGTCAATTCTCCCGAATCAAAGTATTTTATCGGTGTCGATAACTATGATCTCGGAGCCCAGACCGGTGAATATGCAGCCCAGTTCATTGAAGAAAAGATGGGCGGAAAAGCGAACATTGCCGTCATCGGTACGTCAAAGTATTCAGTAGGTATCGACCGTGTGAATGGATTCAAGGATAAGGTAGTTGCTACCTCCGGCGCAAAGATTGTAGCTGAACAGGATGCTGAATACAAAGAACTCGGTATGTCCGTTACTGAAAGTATTCTTGAAGCTCACCCTGAAATTGATCTGATCTGGTGCTGGAACCAGGGCGCTCTGCTCGGTTCACTCGCTGCACTCAATGGAAAGGGAGAAACCGATATAGTACTGATGGGTACCGATATGAGTATCGACATTGCACGAAGCATGCTTGAAGACAACGCATTCCTCTATGCAGTTACAACCCAGCAGCCTTTTGAAATCGGGTATACCTCAATTGCAAATGCTGTTGAAGTGGTGAAAAACGGTTCTACCGACGGTGAAGTTCTTATCCCGTTAAAAACTTATACTCTTGATGATATAGCTGATGTACAGAAGTATCTCGATGACAGGGCGTATCTGATCAAGTAATACCTCTCATCGGTAAGCTGCTGCAGAGGGGATGAACTTCCTCTCTGCAGATCATTTTTCGTATGGAGAAATCTCATGCAGTATATGCTAGAAGTTAAAAACATGGTGAAACACTTCGGTGGTATCCAGGCTCTGAAAGGAGTCGATTTTCAGCTGAAAGCTGGAGAAGTGCATGCCCTGGTCGGAGCCAACGGGGCCGGCAAGAGCACGCTGATAAAGATCATAACCGGGGCGTACAAACCTGATCCCGGTACCGGAGAAATACTCTTTCAGGGGAAACCCGTCGTTATTCAGAATCCTCTTCAGGCAAGACATCTGGGCATAAGTGCCGTGTATCAGGAGTTTTCCCTGGTGAACAGCTTGAGTGTCGCAGAGAATCTTCAGATGGGGCGATTGGCAACCCATGGCCCGTTCGTGGACTGGAAGAAAGTGAATAAAGATGCCCAGGAAGTCCTATCAATGATGGATACATTCATTAAGCCGACGAGCCTTGTGAAAAACCTGAGCGTTGCGCAGCGACAGTTGGTCGAAATTGCGAAGGCCATCTCCTATGACGCAAAGGTGTTCATCCTTGATGAACCGACTGCCTCCCTCACAGATAATGATATTGAAAATATGTTCACGGTTATCAAGAAGCTGGTGGCCAAGGGTATGAGTATCATCTATGTGTCACATCGTCTCGAAGAATTACCGGTGATTGCTGACCGGGTTACCATCTTCCGGGATGGCCAGAATGTCACGACCCTCGATATAGCAGATGCCCCTAAGCCGGTGATAATCAATCATATGGTAGGGAAGGCGCTTGAACACACACCGAAGGAACCTAAAGAACAGGGTCCGGTCATGATGCAGGTGAGAAATTTTTCTTCCCCTGGAAATTTTGATGATATTTCATTCGATCTTCACCGAGGAGAGATTCTCGGTCTTGCAGGTCTTGCTGGCGCAGGTCGTACGGAACTTGTACGAGCGGTGTTCGGTGCGGATCCCCATACCAGAGGTGATCTCACGATTCATGGTAAAAAGGTCAACATCTCAAGTCCTAGAGTCGCGAAAATAAACGGAATGGCATTTGTTACCGAGGATAGAAAGGAAGAAGGTCTCATTCTAAATCATTCGCTGAGCGAGAATATAACCCTCCCTGTACTGAAGGATGTCACGAAGACAGGACTCATCCGTAGAGGGCTTGAAAAACCTCTCGTTAATCGATTACTCAAAGATCTTCAGGTCAAGACGGCCGGCGGTCATCAGAGTGCGAGAGACTTGAGTGGAGGGAATCAGCAGAAAGTGGTTATCGCAAAATGGATGGCTACAAGCCCTGATATCCTGATCATGGATGAACCTACTCGTGGGATCGATGTCGGTTCCAAAGGTCAGATTTATTCACTGCTCAATCAGCTAGCTGAAGAGGGGCTCGGTATTCTTCTCATCTCCTCCGAAATTCCGGAGATTCTTGAAATGAGCGACAGAATTCTCGTGATGTCGAACGGAAAAATCACTGCAGAGTTCTCCTCTGCAGCAGAGGTTACGCAGGATATGATCCTGCACCACGCAACAGAAGATACGGTATCTCATAACAGAACAGGAGTTAATGGATGAACGATACAATCAAGAAGAAACAGTTTTCAGTAAAATTATTTTTAATAGAATATGCTCTCTATGTAGCACTTGTAGCTATGATCATCTTTTTAAGCATAGCTACACCGAAATTCTTTACGTCCTCAAATATTGTGAACGTACTCAGGCAGATATCGATACAGGCAATCATCGCTATCGGTATGACCATGGCGATCATTCTTGCTCAAATGGATTTAAGTGTCGGAGCGATTGTAGCTTTCGCATCTGTGCTGAATGCGATTCTTCTCAAATCAGGAATATCAGTACCGACTTCAATCCTTCTCACCCTAGTGATCAGTGCACTTTGGGGATTGCTTAGCGGAGTTATTATCGCCTATTTCAAGCTGCATGCATTCCTCGTGACACTTGCTATGCTTACCCTGGTCAGAGGAATTACGTACACGATGACCGGAGGGTATCCGGTAGGGGGACTCCCCAAATCATTCTTCCCCATCGGGGCGGGACATTTCCTGGGTATTCCGTATCCGGTCATCTATATGATCGTCCTGTATGTTCTGGGCTATATTCTTCTGAAACATACCCCATTCGGACGTTCAGTGTATGCAATCGGAGGAAATGAGGATGCTGCAAGACTTTCCGGTATCAGGATTTTCCTGATCAAGGTCCTGGTATTCGTGTCCACCGCAGTATTATCTGCTATCGGCGGTATTATTCTCTCCTCCCGACTCATGGCAGGTTCTCCTGAAGTAGGCCAGGGGTGGGAACTCGATATCATCGCAGCGGTCGTCATTGGAGGAACCTCTATCTCCGGTGGAGAAGGGAAACTTACCGGGACCCTCGTCGGTATGCTTTTTGTAGGTATTCTGACTAACGGCATGATTCTTCTCGGCGTCACACCGTATATGCAGCAGGTAGTACGAGGACTTGTTATTCTCCTCGCCGTAATTCTCAACAGCCTGCAGGGTAGAAAGGAGTAGTATGATGACAAAAAAAGAGCGATTCTTTGCAACGATAGAACGGAAATCAGTAGATTATCCCGCATCCTGGCTCGGAGAACCAGTGCCTGATGCGGTTCCTGGACTCAATGCTCATTACCATGTAGATAATGAGTATGCACTCAAAGCAGCAATCGGTGATGATGTATTCAGTGTGAATGTGCCGTACCATACAGCAAATAGTGATCATATTGCGACATCGATGAATTTTGCGAAGATGGATGAACATGGCAATTACGATGAGAGGACGCTCACCGCTCCCGGCTTCTTTGAGGATTATCACACCCCTTCTGATGTAGATAAATTCCCCTGGCCGGATCCTGCTAAGGGTATCGATATACAGGCGTGTAAAACAATTATGGAAAAGGCACCTCAGGACTCGGCGATTATGAGTCTTATGTGGTCAGCTCATTTTCAGGATGCGTGTTCTGCCTACGGGATGGAAACCGCACTCATGAGAATGATTCTCGAACCTGAGATGTTCAAAGCGGTAATCAGCAGGATCACCGATTTCTATCTGGAAGCGAATGAGATTTTCTATGAAGCAACGAAAGAAGTTCTCGATGCTGTCCTGATAGGCAATGATTTCGGGAGCCAGACAACACTGCTTGTTTCTCCCGGTATGCTAAGGGACCATGTGTTCGAGGGGACGAAGAAACTCATCGACCAGGCCCATAGCTATGGGCTCAAGGTCATTCACCATTCCTGCGGTTCCATCAGACCCGTCATACCTGATCTCATTGATCTCGGGGTAGATGCGATCCATCCCATTCAGGCTCTCGCGACCGGTATGGAAGCTGACGGGCTTGCAAGAGATTTCGGAAATGATGTCTCTTTCTGTGGCGGTGTTGACGCTCAGCAGCTTCTGGTGAACGGAACGCCGGATCAGATCAGGGAAAATGTCCTGCACCTGAGAGAGATCTTCCCAACCGGACTCATCTTTTCACCCAGCCATGAGGCTATACTTCCCGATGTCAATCCAGCAAACGTTGAAGCGCTTTTTAAAGCCGTCAGGGAATAAAGGTATACGTTTTCATATCTCCATTGACCACATTTCTTCGGAAGTGTGGTCTTTTTACAGACATACAGTACTTCCTCAGATGATACAGAATAGGAGACGTCCTGACATCTCCTGATGTGTATTCGGTAACAGAGAACCAAAGATGATAGTGAGAGAACTCGATCATGAGAGACTGTATGTGCATATCAAGATCGACAGATATGAAGAAATGTCTCGGCTTCAGGATCGCGTTTGGGTGAAACTGAACGTTCATTCGTAAAAAAGCCCCTACATCCCGAGGGAGAAGAGGGGCTCTTCTTACATATGGTCTTTGTTTATACGTCGTAGGTGGAGGAACTTACGTTTCCGCCGGTTCCTGTCCAGTTGGTGTGGAAGAACTTGCCTTCCTCTTCATCTGTTCTTTCATAGGTGTGGGCACCGAAGTAGTCTCTCTGTGCCTGTAGGAGGTTCGCAGGGAGTCGTTCGGACCGGTATCCGTCATAAAATGAGAGAGCACTGCTCATGGCAGGTACAGGGATTCCCGAGGTGACTGCTCTGGCGATCGTACGTCTCCATGCACCCTGACAGGAGCCGATCACATCGGCGAAGTAGGGGTCGACCAGGAGGTTCATCAGATTCTCATCGTTGTCGAATGCATCCTTGATCTTGCCGAGGAAGACGCTTCTTATAATACAGCCGCCCCTCCACATCAGTGCGATACCGCCGTAGTTGAGATTCCATCCATACTCTTTCGCAGCCTCGCTCATCAGCATATAGCCCTGGGCATAGGAGATGATTTTGGAAGCGAGGAGTGCTTTTTTCACATCCTCTATGATCTCTTTCTTCTCTCCCTCTATCTTTCTGTCGGGTCCTGAGAGGACCTTGCTTGCTTTGACTCTTTCACTCTTCAGTGCGCTCAGGCAGCGTGAGTAGACTGCTTCCACGATGAGGGTGACAGGCATACCGAGGTCAAGGGAGCTGATGCCCGTCCATTTCCCGGTTCCTTTCTGTCCTGCCTTATCGAGGATCTTCTCTACCAGAGGAGAGCCGTCTGCATCCTTTGTCGCCATGATATCGCGTGTGATCTCGATCAGGTAGGAATCAAGCTCACCGGTATTCCACTCACTGAAGATCTCATGGAGTTCCTCATAGGAAAGACCGAGACCGCTGTGGAGAAGGTCATAGGCTTCGCAGATCATCTGCATGTCACCGTACTCGATACCGTTGTGAACCATCTTCACATAGTGACCTGCGCCGCCTTCGCCGACCCAGTCACAGCAGGCTGAACCGTCTTCGACCTTAGCGCTGATATCCTGGAAGATGGGTTTGACACTCTTCCATCCTTCAGGATTTCCTCCCGGCATGATCGAAGGTCCCCTGCGGGCACCCTCTTCTCCGCCTGATACTCCGGTTCCGATATAGATGATTCCCTTCTCTTTCAGTTCTTTCGTTCTTCGCTCGGTATCGGGGAAGTGACTGTTTCCTCCGTCGATGATCAGATCTCCCTCTTCGAGGTGGGGGAGGACCTGTTCAATGAAGAGGTCAACGACCTCACCGGCCTTAACCATCAGCATCACTTTTCTCGGACGCTTGAGGGTGGAAATGAACTCTTCCATCGAGTGGGTGGGAATGATCGTATCACGTCCCTTGGCCGCATCGTTCATGAACTCATCAACTTTTGAAACGGTTCTGTTGTACACTGCCACGGTATAACCGTGGTCATTCATATTGAGGACAAGGTTCTGTCCCATCACTGCAAGTCCGATCAGGCCGATATCTGCCTTTTTCTCCATATCTATCCCCTTGTGGTTTATAATTTTTCTCTGTCAGGCGTTGAAACGCTCTTCATGCGCCCATAATCCCAGTGCGGGATTACTGATATAATAGAAGGGTTCGCCCTCTCTGTCGAGCCGTTCCCCGTCCTCAATTCCTTCGGTTATGAATTTCTCCGTGTACTCAGCAAGATCACCGTACAGGTATCCGACTGATGTGATCTCCTCCTCACTCAGGTGACCGGGGCAGTAGCGTATGGAGAACCTTCCCTCAGAGGACCCGTGAATAAGGTGGGCTGCGGCAGAGAGATTGCTCTTCAGCTCATCTTCGCGACCCACCGCCTTGAGGGTAGTGTCTCTTCCTGAATACCCGTGTGTTCTGATGAGACGGTCGATCTCTTCATCCTCACCGAAGGAGGAGACTCCGGGTGCAAGTATGATCAGTTCTCCTCCGTCTGCGATTGCCATACGGGTACGGTAGATCGCCTTATTACCGAGCCAGGTGGAACGGTATTCGGCAGGATCAAGATAGACAACGACCCGTTTGAAGGGCTTATCCACCATGAGGAAGTTCTTCTTCAGCGAAAGTTCGCTTGCCTGCTCGAAGCATTCTCTGTCATCACCCATGAAGAGTCCTGCCGGTTTCGCTTCTCCCTTGTCATTCGAAAAGACGACAGTGAGGGCGAAGACGAGGGGGATCTTCTGAGCGAAGTTTTCGTGAGCGTAATCGATGACGGCGCGGACGGGGTTGTCGACTCGTCCCATGATCCGTTCCATGCCGTACACGGCACCGAGGTAGTGGCTCTTGTTGAGTCCGTCCGAGCCTCCGGTCCCGATGAAGATGTTCTTGGAGTAGTTGGCCATGCCGATCACTTCGTGGGGAACGACCTGACCGAGGGAAAGGATAAGGTCGAAGCCTCCGGTGACGAGCATCTTGTTCACCTGTGCCTTCCAGGGATAGGAGAGCTTTCCTTCGGAAACCTCCTCTATGAAGGAAGCAGGCACTTCACCGATTTCCATCACATCATTGCGCCAGTCATGTACTTTGAACAGCGCATGATCGACTCCGGGGAACATTGCATTGATCTCTTCTTCGGTCATTGGGAAGTGAGTGCCGATGGCGGGAAGGATAGCTTTCACCTTCTCCTCATAATATTCGACCGCCCAGACGGTGAGCAGTCCTGCGAGTCCGTGTACCCGTGTGATATCGGGAGGAATGAGAAGCACTCTCTCCCTCTCCCCTATATTTCTCAATCCCTTGAGAAACGTCTTCTTCAGATGCTCCACACTCATGCCCGAATCTCTTTTCGCATGGCAATAGATCATACGGCAGTTCCTTCCTTTTTCTTGGCAGTCACAAAACGAATCATACCACACTGAGATCGTTTTTCCCAGTTTTCCTCTCCTATTTGAAATTCATTTTTTAATCATATCTCTCTCACACTTTTCTAACACTCTCGTCGTACATTCGGGTCAACAACTTTATCGGAGGATAAAAATGAAAAAAATAGCAATCATGCTTATTATCGTTACAGTTGCATTCATGCCCCTCTTTGCTCAGGGTCAGAAGGATGCTCCCCAGGCCGATCCGTTCTCATGGGTCGATGATGAAGATATCAACGGACTTCCCGGTGTGAACCCCCTCGAAGTGAGCGGAAACATTGTCACAGCAGGTTCTTCAACAGTATTCCCCCTTTCAGAAAGAATGGCTGAAAGATTCACAGAAGAAGGATACGCAGGTACCATCACTGTAGACTCAATCGGTTCAGGTGCAGGTTTCGAGAGATTCACCGTTGCCGGTGAGACTGACATCTCAAACGCATCACGTCCGATCAAGGATAAGGAAATCGATCAGGCTAAGACCATCGGAAGAAATCCGATCGAGTTCAAGGTCGGTACCGATGCACTTGCAGTCACAGTCTCTGCTGAAAACACCTTCGCCAAGGACGTCACCATTGAAGAACTCGCACAGATCTTCGGTACAGCAAAGTACTGGTCAGATGTACGCTCATCATGGCCCAAAAAGGAAATCCAGCGCTTCATCCCCGGAACTGACAGCGGTACATTCGACTACTTCTCAGAAGAAGTGTTCGACAAGGACCCTGCAGCTATGCTGAATGCAGACAACCTCCAGCTCTCAGAGGATGACAACATTCTCGTACAGGGTATCGAAGGAAGTCCCTATGCAATCGGTTTCTTCGGCTACGCCTACTATGTTGAAAACCAGGACAAGCTGAACGTTCTCGCCATCGAAGGTGTCGAAGCGAACGAAGATAACGTCAATGCAGGACTCTACCCCCTCGCAAGACCCCTCTTCCTCTACTCAGACAAGACCATCATGACTGAGAAACCCCAGGTTGCGGCATTCATCGCCTTCTATCTCGCATATGTCAACGAAGAAGTCACCAGCGTCGGTTACTTCCCCGCAGACGATGCAGCCCTCGCACAGAGCAAGCAGAACTGGCTCGATGCAATGAAGGGTGCCTACTAGACTTTGATAACAGCACGATGCATATCCGGCAGAGATTCTCTGCCGGAAGTATGCACAACAAGGAAACTGAAAACAGCGTATGAAAACTTTACAGACACACCCGTTCAGTAAGAAACTCAGAATGTCAGAGACACTTATTGAAGGGTTATTGTTTTTATTCGCGATTCTTTCCATTGCGATCACGGTATCAATCGTGGTCATTCTTGTGAAAGAATCGCTGTTGTTCTTCAGAAGTGATGAAGTGACTCTGTCACGGTTCCTATTCGGAACCTCGTGGCAGCCGATGATCGGCCACTTCGGCTTTCTGCCCCTTCTGAATGCAACGTTCATGACTTCACTGGTTGCCATGATCGTAGCCTTACCGCTCGGTCTGGCTGTCGCCATATATCTGAGTGAGTATGCCGACGAGAAATTCCGGAGCGTGGTGAAACCCGTTCTTGAAATCCTTGCCGGTATCCCCTCCATCGTCTACGGGTACTTCGCACTCACCTTCATGACACCTCTCTTAAGAGGAATCTTCGGAGATGAGGTGGTTCAGATGTACAACATGCTGAGTGCAGGTATCGTCATGGGAATCCTCATACTCCCCCTCGTTGCCACCATGGCAGAGGACGCCATTGCAGCCGTTCCCATGGAACTGCGCCTCGGCTCCCTTGCCCTCGGTGCCACGACACTCGAGACCTCGATCAAGGTCGTTGTCCCCGCCGCTCTCAGCGGCCTCTCCGCAACCTTCCTTCTGGGACTTTCCAGAGCGATCGGAGAGACGATGATCGTAGCCCTCGCAGCAGGTGCCGGTCCGAACATGACCTTCAATATCTTTGAAGGTGCGGAAACGATCACCGGTTATATCGTGAGAATCAGCGGAGGTGATGTCTCGTACAACTCGGTAGACTACACCAGCATCTTCGCACTCGGTCTTGTCCTGTTCATCATGACTTTCACTCTGAACGTCATTAGCAGAGAGATCAGTGCACGATACCAGACGGAGTATGAATGATCATGGAAAAAACTACACACTTCCCTACAGGAAGCGAAGCACACCAGAGAGTACTGGGAAGGAAACGGACCGGTTATATCTGGCAGAGCCTGTTCATCTTCGCAACAGCAGTTGCCATCCTCTTCCTCGCCATTCTTCTCATCTCGATCATCGACTCGGTCTTCGGCTTTGCCGTAATGGAGGATACCATCCCCCTGACGACCCTTGTTGAAGGGAAGACGAGCACCTCAGAGCTGAGCAGGAGCGAGGTGGAGACGATACTGAAAGAGAACCTTTCGCGCGGAATCATGAGGAAGATCAACTATGATCAGCCGATTGAGGAGCGAAGCGACAGAGATCTCAAGGCACTGGCAGAGCAGTACGTGATTGAACCGCAGGTTCTCAAGACCTGGGGGCTGTGGGAATCACTCACACAGCAGAAGGCGATTCGCGCCTTCGGCGAGGAAAATCCCGGTTCCTATATCATATTCAAGAACTGGATGACACCCTCATTCATCATCTCAAGCCAGTCGAGCGATCCTCTCCTGGCAGGAATCAGGACAGCGTTCTTCGGTTCGATGTGGATTCTTCTTGTGACCTTCCTCTTCTCCTTCCCCTTCGGGATCGGAGCAGCGGTCTACCTTGAGGAGTACGCGAAGAAGAACCGGCTGACCAGTATTATGCAGCTCAACATCTTCAACCTCTCCGCCATCCCCTCGATCATCTACGGACTCTTAGGGCTCGCCTTCTTCGTGAGAATGCTCGAACCCCTTACCAGCGGTTCGATCTTCATGGGAGGGTCTCAAGCGGTCGCGAACGGAAGAACGATTCTTTCGGGCGGACTCACTCTCGGTCTTTTAGTCCTGCCGATCATCATCATCAACACGCAGGAGGCACTGAAGGCGGTACCCGATACACTCAGACAGAGTTCTCTCGGGATCGGAGCCACCAAGTGGCAGACCACCTGGCACCATGTCCTTCCCGCATCGATAGGGAGAATACTCACCGGAGGGATACTTGCGATGAGCAGGGCACTGGGAGAGACAGCTCCCCTGGTCGTCATCGGAGCATCGACCTTCATTTCGGTCGACCCGACCAGCGTGTTCAGCAAGTTCACCACTCTGCCGATACAGATCTACCAGTGGTCGGCACGACCCCAGGGTGCGTACCGTAATATCGCGGCGGCGGCTATCATATCTCTGCTTGTCCTCCTCCTCATAGTGAACAGCAGTGCGATTATCATGCGAGACAGGATCTCGAAAAAGAAGAGGCTAGAAAGATGAATACAATACCAGAAAGAATACCTGCACAGCTTGATGTTGATCAGGCCATGAGTGCTGAGAATAAAATCATACGAGTGAAGGATGTGTCGATCCATTACGGCGATTTCAAAGCAGTTCAGAATGTATCACTCGATATCGCGGAGAACAAGGTCACGGCCTTCATCGGACCCTCCGGCTGCGGTAAATCGACGGTCCTCAGATCGATCAACAGAATGAACGACCTGATTCCCAGTGCCCGAGTCGACGGAGAGATCCTGTTTGACGGCCACAATATGTATGACCAGGTCGTCGACCCCGTCCTAGTCAGACGTGAGATCGGAATGGTGTTCCAGAAACCCAATCCTTTTCCCAAGAGTATCTATGACAACATTGCCTGGGGAGCGAAGATCCACGGATACAAGGGAGACTATGATGAACTTGTCGAAAAGTCTCTCAGACAGGCAGCCCTGTGGGATGAGGTGAAAGACAAACTGAAGCAGAGCGGACTGAGCCTCAGCGGAGGACAGCAGCAGAGACTCTGTATTGCCCGTACCATCGCAGTTGAACCGAAGATCATCCTGATGGATGAACCTGCAAGCGCTCTTGATCCGATTGCAACCGGAAGAATCGAAGAACTGATTCTTGAGCTGAAAAAGGATTATACTATCATCATCGTCACCCATAACATGGGTCAGGCGTCACGTGTATCGGATTACACATCTTTCTTCATGGTTGATGAGAACAGGAGCGGGTACCTGCAGGAATTTAATGTCACCGAGCAGCTCTTCCTCAATCCGAAGCACAAGAAGACTGAAGAGTACATCTCAGGTAAGTTCGGTTGATCTTGGGAAAAAACAAAGTAAGGAGAATAATTACCATGACACATAATAATTCACTGGACCAGAAGATGGAATTCTTCCAGGAGATGATGCTCCAGATGGTCACCAGAGTAGAAGAAGCAATCTATCAGGCACGCAGTGCCTTTGAACAGCATGATATAGAGCTTGCGAAGAAAGTTGTAGAGAACGATTATTTCATCGACCAGCTCCAGGAGATGATCGAAAACGACGCAGTGAGACTGCTCGTCAGCGAAGCTCCCTACGGCCATTATATGCGCCATATCATCGCAGGAATGAAGATGGTATCAAATATCGAAAGGATCGGGGACCATGCGGCACACCTTGCAAAGATGTCCACTTCAGAATTGAATGAAGGAGAAGCTCCTTATGCAGAGCTCATCAGTGAGATGGCACTGCTCGGAGCAAACATGACCCGTAAGGCGATCGAAGCCCTTGTCGATGTACGGAGCGAGAAGGCGATCGAGGTCGCAACGATGGATGATGAAATGGATTCCTATCGTGACAGACTCAATGCCATGTTCCTTCACGCCAAGGCTGAAACGCCTGAGCAGATGGAACGTATCCTTGACCTCTCCTATGTCACCAAGGAGATGGAACGTCTGGGAGACCATGTAACGACCATCTGCCGATGGATCGTTTACATGGAGAAGGGGGAACGTCCCAAGCTCAACGAACCGCATAAAAAATAAGAAACGTGTCTGTACGTTTCCATACGCTGTGCTCCTCCCTGAGATATCGGGGAGGAGCCTTTTTCGTTTTCTCCGGTTCAATCATAAATTTTGTGGGATTCTGTGAGCGACGGGGTTCCTGACGTAGGTCTTCCTGCTAGCCCCAAAGAGCTTGAGGAAGAAGTATTCATCATCAGCATACCCATAGCCTTTTCTCCGTAAGGTTTTCGTTCGGTTGTTGACACCCTCAATCTTACCGGAAGAGATCGCATACGTGGCGTGAGCGATTATTCCTTCAAAGTGATTATCCAGTAATCTTCTGAACCACCGCAGGTGGGAGTTCTTGGAACTCCAG
The DNA here is from genome assembly GCA_963677695.2 of Sphaerochaetaceae bacterium. GTDB lineage: Bacteria > Spirochaetota > Spirochaetia > Sphaerochaetales > Sphaerochaetaceae > SABI01. The sequence continues at coordinate 160,623 of CAXXUJ010000002.1, forward strand.
CACATATCCATGATTTCAGAAATAGCTTTAGCCATGGATGGTTCATCGGTCATCTTATAGGCTCCGCTGAGCTTTTCCTTGATCAAATCCAGGGTGAACAGAAGCTTGTTCTGACTGAGAAGCTCCTCATACTTGTCCAGATGCCCACCTTTGAGGACATAGGGTTCCCTGCTGAATAGGGATGAGCCTTCGTTGATGACCTTTCCTGCATTTTCATCTTTCCTTGCAAGGGTTTGCTTCGAAGAGGCGAGGATGTACTTGCATCCCTTGAGTGACTTGGCTCCCTCCAGGTCACCCTCGGCAATCAGTCTTTTCTGTTCGTCCTTACGTATCTGCCCCACTACCTTGTCATTGAAATTGCGGACAAGATGAAAGTGATCAAAGACAGGCTGAATATGGGCGCAGCGCTCTTCGAAGACTTCCTGAAAATCGCTGTTCATATCGCAGGCAACAGCCTCGACATCGTCCATCCATTCTTCACCGACATGGTCGATGAAAGCATGCACTGAGGCCTTCTTCTTCCCATGCGCCAGCCATAGGATGTGTCCGCTCTCCATGTCGATGATCACTACCGCATACTGGTGTCCGTTGTGAAGCTTAAACTCGTCTATACCCAGAATTCTCGCCTGCTTCTCAGGTTTGATCAGGCGAGTGCCATCTATGGTGTAACGGTCCTTAAGTCGCTGTAGGTCAATATTTTTGACGGTATTCTTGCCAAGACCGGTCAGGTATGCAACTTCTTTGTTCGTAAGTCCATAAGCCAGTAGATCCTTTGTATAGGTCAGTAACTCTACGCTGATTCTATGTCCTTGAGCTTGAAAAGGGACTTCCTGCATCCTCGTCTTTCGGCATAATGGGCATAGGTACCGGAGTTTTGTAAACCTCAGGCAGCTCATTCGATGTCCGAAGCATAGGTGTCTGAGAGTAACCTCATAACTGCCCTGGATATGCATATGCGTGCCGCAATGAAGACAAGAGCATTGATCTACACTGCTTTCCAACTGCCCGTAAAGCAGGTACATCTCTCTGTCTGTCGTGGTCTGTACTATTTCAGTCTTGTCGTTGGTAAAGCCTACCAATCCTGAGGGGAACATGATATATTGCATGCGGGGCTGTCTTCCTGTACGTTTTTGTTTGGTAACTTAACAATACAGGGATGGCCCCTTCTTATGCAATCGCAACACCCTCTTTTTCCTCTTCTCCTATTCTTTGATACTCCATAACTTCATCCCACAGAAAAAGTGATTGATCCTTTTCTCCCCTATATACAAGAACATCCGCGTCAGCGGATGGTAATACTATGTGATATTTTCTTGAATTTCTCTATTAAGGAGCAGTGACCTCGAAGAGGTAAGAGTCAGCGCTTACTGCTGTGGTTGCAACGTCAGCTGCGAAGTTGTTAGAAGTAAGAACGGGAAGACCGTTTGCATCGAGACTGACTGAAGTCTTTGCTGTGATGCTTCCGTAGATGCTCAGTGTCTGTGTTCCGACGACTGCTGCGCTGAGTGCTGAGAGAGTCAGAAGGAAAACTGTGATAAGAATGATGATCTTGGCTGACTTGTTCATTTCCGACTCCCTTGTTTGATTTGTGATCCCTGATCACATACTTAGGATATGACGGATAAACAAAATCGTCAATGTGTTAAATCGTTACAATACAAGGGGTTATGATGTGACAGATGTAATAAATTACCTCACTTTTTTCATCAGCAGAGAGGAAATAGGACACATGGGGTTTTGAGCACTTTGACCGAGTTCTGACATTGAGATGTGCAAAGTAGGTGGTTTAAATGGGGATGTTTGATCAAACCTCTCCCTCAAAGATGGTAGAAGTGACATAAGACTTCGACCACGTATATGTTAGAAGTGGACAAAGTTTTGGGAGAGGAAAACAGCAACTTTGATCAAAGTTATGTCGGAAAAAAGTTCGAAGTTCATGAAAATATTTTTCTATGTATTTGTAATACAACAATATATACGTAAAACTTTTTTCAGATTCTATGTGCAAAGTGTTCGATTTTACTTAAAATTGTACGAAATTTAAAGGTAAGGAGCTGTCAGGTATTTATCTCTTCTCTCTTCTGGGAGAGGGATGAGAATTCCCTTCCTTTCCTTGAAATACGAATGGTGAAGGTTGATCCCCTGCCTACAGTGCTCTTTACCTGTACCGTTCCGTCATGCACCTGTGCGATATGTTTCACGATGGAGAGTCCGAGTCCCGTTCCTCCCTGGGATCGGCTGCGTGCAGCATCGACACGGTAGAAGCGTTCAAAAATTCTTTCCTGGTCCTCTTCTGAAATCCCGACACCCTGATCAGTTACGGTGAAGATGATATCTTCTTCATTCACAGACGCCTTGATATCTACCCTTGAATGTTCGGGGGAGTAGGTGACCGCATTCATGATGAGGTTTGTGAGTGCCTGCTGTATCAGCATGGGGTGAAGGTAGACCGAAAGGTCCTCTAAATTCTGAATGTCCTGTGTTACCGTGATATCCTTCTGTTCTGCCTTGAAGCGGCAGGCGATAACACTCTGCTGTACCACGTGCTCGATATCGACCCAGCTGCGGGTGAGGGAGGTATCGTCCTTTTCAAGGGAGCTGAGAAGGAGGAGGTCCTGAATGACGGTGAGCATGTTGCTGCTCTGCCTCTGTATGATCTCGAGGTATCTATTCTGTTCGCTCGTGAGTTCATCTCCTTCATCAAGGAGTGTGTGGGCAAAACCGGCAATGGCTGTGATGGGTGTCTTCAGTTCGTGTGATACGTTGGCGACGAAGTCCTTTCTCATCTGTTCCAGTTTCGCTGCTGCGCTCATATCGGTGAGGGTGATCACGACAGCGAGGTTGTTCGATTCTGATATGACCGGGTCTATTGAGATTCTGATCGTCTTGGTCTGTTCCCTTCCGACAACGCGTGCGGTCTCTCCCCACAGGTGACCGAAATGTTCGAGTGTGACATCGAGCCGTTCCTGTTCCTTCAGGCTCTGACGGAGCCGTTCCATGAGGGAGGCACTGTTGATGATATGGTGGATAGGTCTTCCCTCGAGATTCTGGTCGGTTCCGATCAGAAGGGAGGAGGGTCTGTTTGCTATCTGGATGGTCAGGTCGGTGTCGAGGAGGATCAGCCCCTGTGAGACGCTGTTGATCATCGTCTCAACCATGGTACGGGAGGTGTTGAGTTCCACGAGGGTGGAGTCGAGCTGTTTTGCCATTTCCATGAGGACCTGCGAGAGCTGGCGCAGCTCGAGGGGGCCGTGCACGATGACTTTCGCCTTCAGATTCCCATCTGCAAACGATTCTGCGAGCTGTTTCACACTCTCGAGCGGTCGCGTGATCCGGCTGAGGGAGAATATTGTGAGTCCTATGGTGAGGATGAGGAGAATGGCAGAGGAGAAGAGCATGTACCGGGTGAATATGGCCCTGTGACTTCTCAGCTGCTGCAAAGGTGTGCTCACACGGATGAAGGGCTGGGAGTCATCGCCGCTGTAGGTGGCGTAATAGAGGACCGGGAGGCGCTGGGTGGCGCTGAAGCGGTCGCTCATACCGTACCCGTCCTTCAGTGATTCCTGCACCTCTTCTCTGTAGAGATGGCTTTCCATCTGCGCTTCATCGTAGATATTATCGAACAGGACCTTTCCGTCCCGTTTTATGATTGTGATACGTATATCCTGAATATCGGCATACTGCTGCATCACTGAATCAGAGAACGTGCCGTCCTTCTTGAGAAGTGTCTGCACATATGCATTGTGAGAGGCAAGGGCGGTGTAGGTCTGTTCCTTCAGGGAATTCAGGTAGGTGCGCTGGGAAATGAATATGACCGAGACAAGGGTGATAACAAGTATTGCGAGAACAACAGCGAGAGATTGTCTTCGGATCGTTGATAACACTGTCAGGATTCCTTTTCCTGAAAAGAATACCCTATACCCCAGATGGTGGCAATAAGAGAACCCGCTTCCCCGAGCTTTCTTCTCAGCGAAGCGATCTGCACATCGATCGATCTCTGTGTGACAGGATAGTCATCTCCTCTCATGCTTGTGATGATTTGATTCCGTGTAAATACTCTGCCTGGGGCGGAGGCGAGGAGAGCAAGAAGGGAGAACTCAGTTGCAGTAAGTGACAGGGGTACGTTATCGTAGCTCACCTTGTAGGTGAGAAAGTCGATATGAAGAGCACCCACATCAAGCGGGGGTGTCTCTGATTCCTTCTTTCCGCTCTCTTTCTCTTCTTCGTTTCCACGCCGTAAAAGCGCCTTCACGTTGGCGACAAGCACTTTCGGTGAGAACGGCTTGGGCAGATAGTTATCTGCTCCGAGCTCAAGACCTGTTATGATATCGCTCTCTTCTGTGCGGGCCGAGACGATGATGATACGCGTATCCATCTCGTACGAGTAACGGATCGTCTTGAGTACATCGAGACCTCCCTTCTTCGGAAGGTTGAGGTCGAGGAGCATCAGCTCTACATCCTCGCTCTTCACCCGTTTCAAGGCTTCTTCGCCATCATAGATCGCAAGGGTCTCAAAACCCTCCTTGTTCAGGTGGTGGCAGATCAGTTCACTGATATCATAATCATCTTCAACTACAAGAATCATGCAGGTATTCTCCTTTCCCATACTCTAGTTATCTCATCGATGAGAGGCAAGTGAATGTAAAAACCTCACAATCATATTCACATATTTTTCACATGTTCACCACCCTTGTGAGTCACTTTCTCCCCATGCTATACTTATCCATCGAGGGAGCGCAATGGACGATCTGAACAGTGAAATCATATTGGAGAGCATCAGTGACGGTGTTTTCACGGTCGACGGGAACTGGCGCATCACCTCCTTCAATGGTGCCGCCGAGAGAATAACCGGAATCTCCCGGCAGCAGGCACTCACCATGACCTGTTCCGAAGTGTTCAAATCGAGTATGTGCGAAGCCTCCTGCCCCTTACGGCATACGTTCGATACAGGTGAAAGTATTCGGGAACAGAAGGGCTATATCGTCGATCTGAAAGGGAAGAAGGTGAGTGTCAGTGTCTCTGCCGCTCCTCTATATGATCCTGAGGGGAATATCCTCGGCGGAGTCGAGACCTTCCGTGACATCACAGCTCTCGAGCAGCTCCGCTCGTATAAGAGGGTCGATGAAGAGGGGATGATCGTCAGCCGCTCAGAGAGTATGAACAGAGTTCTCTCCCGGGTTCCCATCATTGCCTCCTCACGTGCCTCCATCCTTATCACAGGAGAATCTGGGAGCGGGAAGGAAGTACTCGCCAAATGCATCCACCACAACAGCCCTCACAGAGAGGGGCCCTTCATTGCAGTCAACTGTTCTTCGATACCAGACACGCTGCTGGAGAGTGAACTCTTCGGGTATGAGAAGGGAGCCTTCACTGGAGCGGAGAAGGAGAAACCGGGACGGTTCACCCTTGCACAGGACGGCACGCTCTTCCTCGATGAGATAGGGGAACTCAGTGGTGTCATGCAGGTGAAGCTTCTGAGAGTCCTCAGTGATCATACCTATGAACCTCTCGGTGCGGTGAAGAGCCGCACCTCCAACGCACGGATTATCTGCGCAACCAATCGCAATCTGAGAGAGATGGTTGCAGAGGGGAGCTTTCGGGAAGATCTCTATTACCGGATCAATGTCATCCACCTGGAGATTCCTCCCCTGCGCGAGCGTCGTGAGGACTTGATTCACCTCGCCCAGGAGTTCCTTACCCGCTTCTCCCTGGTCAATGACAAGCATGTCGAGAACATCGACCGGGAAGTCTACTCCCGCTTCTTCTCCTACGGATGGCCGGGAAATATACGTGAACTGGAGAATGTGATCGAGAGGGGAGTGGTTCTCGCCTCAGGCGATACGATGAAAGTCGATGATCTCCCTTCCCATATGATAGAGGAGCAAGGGAGAAAGGTCGTTTCTTCTCCTGTGTCATCCTCTCTGCTTTCCGCTCGTGATGATGCGGAACGACAGGTCATCGATCAGGCGCTGAGAAGCCATCACTACCATATGGGTGAGACTGCTGCTGCGCTCGGGATGCACCGAACCACGCTCTACAGGAAGATGACGAAGTACCAGATACATATTGAATCATAATTGCATCAATATGATGCAATGTTGCGTCTCTGTTGTTGCAAAAATGATACACGCCCTCTCCATTACCCTCTCTGTGCCGGTTGGCACACCTTCTGCTTTCCTATCCGTGTTATGAGATTTGCAATAACGAAAATGGATAAGAGAGTTTCCCCCGTATTTGATGTTTCCCGCAGTATCGATCTCTACGACAGTGATGGATATGGACAACGTGCTGTGTTCGTCTCCTCTCACTCTCTTCCCGCCTCGCTAGGTGAGAAAATTTCATTCCTTCTCGAGTGTGATATCAACACTGTCCTCTGCGGTGCAATCACTCAAGAGGGGGAGCTCTCTCTTATCCGACATAATATAGAAACCTATTCCTTCGTGAGAGGCAGTATCAGTGATGTTGTCGAGGCCTGGGAACACAAGAATCTCTCAGATGCACAGTTTCTGCTTCCGGGATGTTCAGGTCCTCGCCACTGCTGCCGCATGAGACGGAATCAGGGAAGGAGTCACAGATGTACGGACAGATGAATAATAATGGAAGAGGCCGGGGACTTGGTCGCTCTCAGAGGGCAGGAGCGGCACAGGCTCAGAGCGGATTCGGCCGGGGCAGAGGCTGCGGCGGTGGACGCCGTTACCAGCGCCTCGTGGAAATGGAAGCCGGAAGGCTTGGAGGCGGAGGGCTGCACCTCAGAAGAAGGGACGGGTCCTGCCTGAGTGATCCTCGAATCGGAGGCCGAGCCTTGAATACTGGCGGAAAAACTGAAACAGGGAAGGAGTAAAAAAGACATGAATATATGTATCACTGCGAAGGAAGCCGGTCTTGATGCGGCATTTGACGAGCACTTCGGACGTGCCCCCTATCTTGTCATTGTTGATGGGACAACAGGGGAGGTTGTGAAGGCTATCAATAATATCGACAACCAGAACGCTGTTCAGGGGGCAGGCCTTGAGACCGGAAAGGTCGTTAGCGAAGCCGGTGCCGATATTGTCCTGACAGGGCACCTCGGACCGAAGGCGACCGATTACCTGAAGATGGCGAATATCGCATCATACAAGGTCGCTGCTGCGACAGTGGCTGAAGCCTTTGCCAAGTTCAAGTCAAAAGAGGTCACCAACCTCGATACTGCTGATGTGAGAGGTCACTGGGAGTGAGAATCGCAGTAGCATCAGGGAAGGGGGGAGCAGGGAAAACCTTTGTCTCCCTCCACCTTGCCCATCTCCTCTCTCCTCAGGTTCTCCTTGTTGACGCCGATGTCGAGGAACCGAACGTCACCGTTTATCTGAGTGGAGAGGTCACAGACTCTCGTCGTGCCTCTGTCCTTGTTCCCCACGTTGATAACTCAAAATGCATCGACTGCTCCTTCTATTCTGAGGTGTGTGAGTTTCATGCCCTCATTCCTTTGAAGGGAGGGCTGTTAGTCTACGAACATAACTGTCACAGCTGCAGCGCCTGCTGGACCCTCTCTAAAGACGGGGCGGTGAAGCCGAAGAAAGAAGAGATCGGGACAATCACCTCCATGGTGAGTGACGGGATTAGGATAACGCAGGGGATGCTGGATGAGGGGAGCATTGCGACAGTTGCTATGATTAAACAAACGAAGGAACGTGCCTCCTCGTACCATGGCAGTGTACCCGTTACTATCATCGATGCCCCTCCCGGGACGAGCTGCGCAGCCATTGAGGCTGTCAGTGATTGCGATCTGGTTATAGTTGTCGCTGAGGATACCCTGTTCGGGTACCACGATGCTCAGATTCTCATCGAAACCCTGGAAATACTCAAACAGAGGTTTATCGTGGTGATCAACAAGTACCGGAACAATGAATCCGTTGTCGAACCCTACTGCGAAGAAAAAGGATACCCGATACTTGCCCGTATTCCCTTTTCACGTGACATTGCGAAGGTCTACGGCGGAGGCAACCTTGTCTTCTCCTCTCTTCCCGAATTGAAAAAGGAATTCAATCCCCTCATCGAATATCTGAAGGAGGCATCTCAATGAAAGAGATTGTTGTTGTCAGCGGCAAAGGGGGAGGGGGAAAGACCACCATCACCTCAGCCTTTGCGACACTCGCTTCCTCCCGTGCCGTCCTTGTCGATGCAGATGTAGATGCAGCAAACCTCGCCATCATAGCAGCGGGGAATAAAACAGAGAAAACCGAATTCTACGGGGGAATCCTCCCTGAAATCGATCAGGAAAAGTGCATCTCCTGCGGCGCCTGCCGCACTGCCTGTGTCTTTGATGCAATCAAGACAAGTGAAGATGAGATGATCTACACCATAGACCCCCTCCAGTGTGAAGGATGTTCCCTCTGTGTCCATATCTGCCCGGTCGATGCGATTGAAAAGCACCAGCGACTCAGTGGATATGTTCAGCTTCTTGAGACCCGGTTCGGTCCCTTAGTGAACGCCTTCCTCAATCCTCCCGGGGAGAACAGCGGAAAGCTGGTCAGTGAAGTAAGGAAGAGGGGAAGAGAGATAGCAGAAGAGAGAGGGAAAGAGATCATCCTTGTTGACGGACCTCCTGGTATCGGATGTCCTGCTATTGCCAGCATGACAAACTCTGATTACCTTGTATTTGTTATCGAGGCGACCTTGAGTGGACTGTCAGATATGAAGAGACTCCAGAAGGTCGCCGAGAAATTCAGGATTCCCGTCTTCGTGATTGTCAACAAGAGCGACCTTCAGGAATCAATCAGTGAAGAGATCGAATCTTTTGCAGCAGAGAAGGGGCTTATCCCTGCGGGAAGGATCGACTGGGATGAAAAAGTGAGTGAGGCTCTCATGGAGGGAAGGAGTACCCTGGAAGGAGATTCCTGTACTGCAGGTGAGCAGATACGAAACATATGGGAGAATATATGGGATCATATAGCACGTACAGAATGATGAAGAACCCGGATGCACGGGTGAAAGGGACGGATACAGATGGATCCGTGTATGAACTGTTTCTGAAAGGATCAGGTGATCATATTGATGAGATTTCATTCATCAGTGATGCAGATGAAGCTGTACTTGCTTCAATTGACTCCTTTCTCTCTTCCCTGAACGGAAAAAGTATCCGAGAGGCTGCTGCCCTGGTGAAGGAGCAGTGGGGTAAGGTGAATGACACACTCTTCTCCCTTGCAGATGAGATCATCACCTCCTACCGTGTGCTTTCCGAGGGAAACCACACGGCACGTGTGGTGAACGATGATACGAACACCGGAAAAGCGAAAGAGGGGAGACGCACCATTCTCGTTCTCAGCGGAAAGGGTGGAGTCGGAAAGAGTACCGTTTCTCTCAACCTTGCCGTGACCCTCGCAAAAAAGGGATTCAAGGTGGGTCTTGTAGATGTCGATATCCACGGACCTTCCATCCCTGTGATGCTCAACATCCCCAAGGTCGATGTACTCAAAGGAGAGAGCGGGATCATTCCTCTCGTCCTTCCTGACCTCTATGGTATGAAGGTGATGAGTCTGGGCTTCATGCTTGAAAAGAGCGATGACCCCGTCATCTGGAGAGGACCTCTGAAGAATCAGATGATCGAGCAGTTCCTCAATGACGTGGACTGGGGTGACATTGACTACCTCATCGTAGACAATCCTCCAGGGACAGGTGATGAGCCGCTCAGTACCGCTCAGCAGCTGGCAGGGAAGGGCGAAGCAGTTCTGGTGACCACGCCTCAGGCAGTCTCGACTTCGGACGTATCCCGTTCGATCAACTTCGCAAAGAGTCTCAGCCTCTCCATTATCGGACTGATAGAGAACATGAGCGGATTTGTCTGCCCCCACTGTAACACGACAACCCACATCTTCCGCTCAGGAGGAGGGGAGATGCTCTCTCAGAACTATGAGATACCGCTTCTCGGCTCGATTCCCATCGATCCGAACGTCGGAGTCGCAGGAGATATCGGAATCCCGTATGTGCATCGTTTCGATGCATCCCCTGTCAGTGAAATCTATTCCGCTATATGCGATCAGATAACCAAATAAGTAAGGAGTCAACATGAAGATTGCTGTACCCACATCGAACGGAGTCCTCGACGGACACTTCGGCCACACAAGATTATTCACCTTCTTTACCGTGAATGATGAGACAAAGAAGATCGAATCCACCGAGGAACTCGTTCCCCCTCCGCACGAACCGGGCGTACTGCCCAAGTTCATCGCAGAGCAGGGAGCAACGGTCATACTTTCTTCCGGAATGGGACCCGCTGCGGTACGCATGCTTGAGAATGCAGGCGTTCAGGTCGTTCTCGGCTGTCCTGTTTCACCAGTAACAGAAGTTGTGGCTTCGTATATTGAAGGTACCCTTGTCAGTGGTGAGAGTGCCTGTGATCATGAGAATCATCATCACTAGAAGGACAGATATCCCGTAAGGGACATTCACTGCAGGAAGGCTTTCGTGCGTGGCACACCTTCCTGCCGTGCATATTCACCGTCATGGAAAAACGGAACTGGAGAGATTCATCTATAAGGGATGCAATCTCTCTTTCTATCTTCACCGGTTCTGTTGCCTCGGTGAGACCGAGACGTTTCACCACCCGCATGAAGTGCGTATCTGTGATAATGGCTCCCCGTCCGGCGATATGCCCTATGATGACATTCGCACTCTTCCTTCCCACTCCCGGGATCGCAGTGAGTTCCTTCATGGTCAGGGGTACTTCACCACCATGGTCAGTCGCAACTGCACATGCCGCATCCCGTATCAGTACCGCCTTACGGCGGAAGAAGCCTACGCTGTGAATGATTCTCTCAAGCTCTTCAACCTTCGCTTTACAGAGATCAGACGGTGTCGGGTAGGAGTTGAAAAGCTCGGGGGTGACTTCGTTCACCTGATTGTCTGTCGTCTGTGCGGAAAGAATGACGCTTATCAGGAGCTGGAAGGCTGAATCGTAGACGAGGAACTCAATTTCCTTGGGATAGAGGGTATCGAGAATGGTATGGAAGGTGAGTGCTTTTTCGCTGAGAGAGGGTGTATTCATAGGTCTTTACCTTACTCGTTTTTTCCCCCTGAATTCAATAAGGAAACCCCCGTTTTGATATTGACCTTTTCAAGGAAAAGCAAGTATACTCACATCCGTTACGCAATTCGGGGCGTTGCCTAGTGGCTAAGGCGCTTGCTTTGGGAGCAAGAAATCGGAGGTTCGAGTCCTCTCGCCCCGACGGTATCGCGCGCCAATAGCTCAGCTGGATAGAGCAACAGCCTTCTAAGCTGTGGGTCAGAGGTTCAAATCCTCTTTGGCGTAGACCCATTAACTTGAACCCTGATAAAGAATAAACCTTCATCAGGGTTTTTTTGTATTCTGTGGCTACTACGACTTTGATTACAAATTTGATTACATTTTGCTTGACTTTGTTCGTTGATTGACTACAATAAGGCTGTAAGCACTTAATTGGAGGTGTCTGGATGGCTGAAATAAATGTATTCAAGTTAAAGCACAAACAACCTGACGGAAGTATTAAAGAGAGCCGGACTTACTACTTTTACGAGAACCGTAAAAGAGTGAATACTCACTTATCAAATAGAAAGGATGCCATATCTTTCGTTGATAAGCGTAGAGCCGAAGCGGAAGCTAAAAAAGAAGCTGAACGGGAACTTATTCTGGAAGAGAATGAAGGCAGATACCGCTTGGTTGATAAAATCCAGAGTGAAGGTTGGGTTGCTTTTGATGCTAATGGAAAGTGCTTATATGAGAAGAACCCAAAATACATAATAGCCCAAGGAAGCGAGAATTTGCACTATGGTGTGCAACAGAGCAAGATGGTTGCGAGTTGCCTGAATAGAGCGCTTATTTTAACGAATGACGAACTTGGGAATATTCCATATAACAAGGTATCAAAGGCTGATGCGCTGGCATTTCGTCAACGTCTCGCCGCCAGTGAATTCCCTAACTCTACAAGAAATGAAACCCTGAAAGCACTTCGGGCAATTTACACCTTTTGGAGCGGCACTGATGAAACTATTACCTTCAACCCTTTCAGGAAGTCAAAAACAATGGCTGATTTTCAGGTAAAGAAAGATACCAGAGACATATTCAGTGAGGCAGAACTTAGAACCATCTTTGATAAGGATATGATGAAACGTCTGTTTCCAAAAGACAAGGAATGGTTGGAATTCTTAGAAAGTGATTATTACAAGAGTTTCTTTTTTACGGCTCTCACTGGTTTACGAAGTGCCGAAGTAAGATGTCTTATTCCTTCGCAAATCACTAACGAAAGAATACTGACTGTGAATAGGGCTTTCAAGCAGAAGAATACACGCAAGGATAGCATTGATTTACCAAAGGCGATGAAGGAAAGGGTAGTGCTTATCTGCGATACCGCCCATAAAATCATTAAAGATAAACTGCCCTATATTAAAGAAACCGATTACATCTTCAAAAACCAGAAGGGGAATAATGCTATGGAAGCTTCACGCTGGAACAAGAAGTTCAACTACTTTATGGAAATGCTTCAAAAGAAATATCCCAAGGTTTTTGGCGGTAAACGATATACTCCCCATTGCTTTAGAAAGACGCTGAATACCATACTGATAAACAAGTATTATTGTAGCCCTGAACTGGTTATTGATTTCTTGGGATGGGGCGAGAATATGACTAAGACAGCACAAACGAAAGTTCAAAAGAAACACTACTCTTTTACAAAGGCAGAACATCTTGTGGTAGTGGCTCAATACATTGAGAAGATGATTTCTGGCAGAGAGATGTTGTGGATGATGCTGGATAAAGAGTATGAGAGTAATACTGACTTAGAATTAAAGCGTATGAATATGATGATTATGGCAGGAACAGAGAATGAATAAAGAAGAATTTCACCAGTGGTTGCGAGATGAAGGGATGTTGCTTTCTGAATTGGATGAAATACCAGATTTAAGAGAAGGACACGAAGGCGAAATGATACAACTCTCTTGGGGAGAACCCGAAGAAGATTATGAGGACGATGTAGAGGCAGAAGAGCCAACACCTCAAGTAATACATGATAATGATGGAAAAGTTGAACCTATCGCTACCAGTAAAGAAGTGAAATACCTCTGGAAATCTCAATACTATGAGTTTGGCGAACTGGTAAAGAAACTCTATGATATGTTCGCTGGAATGGATTTTGAATATGAGAAGAAAAGAGAGTATCTAACATCCTTGAGGATGTTGTTTAGGCACTGTGTTGAAGACACTCTCAAATGGGAAATAATACAACCGGCACTATTCACCGAAACAGATATGATGGACTACCTTGATGAGATTGGTGGCTCTGCTGGTGAATATCTTCATAGTCAATTATCGTTCCAATTTGTTTGTATTCAGTTGGCACAATGGGATGAAGAAGAGAAGAAAGAAAAAGATAACCAATAAAAAAAGCCCTCCGCTTTGGAGGGCTGTTCTTCGCTCTGTTTATCTATCAAGTATCCATATCAATCCCAAATCTTTCGGCTATGAAATCAAACCCAACATTGAAGCCAACGTTGTAGTGGAAATTTCTTTCAATCTCTTCCATAGGGCGTTCATTTTCAAAAACGGTTTCATCCAAATAACTACTACGCCTCACATCATTCATAGCCCTTTTATAATCTTCCATTGTCATTTTAATCATAGTTTTCCTCCTTAGCCTTTGATATCCAGATTGTAGATAGTGGCGAGATGATTACATCCTTCAACGAAGCCAATGTAGAACTGTGTTCTCTCTTCTTTGGTGAAGTCCGTCAAATTAGCTTTATGAGTTTCACCAGCAAGAATACGGTTCATTTCATTCTTATATGCTTTACACATATCCTTCTTTTTCAAATCTCTGAATGGTGTTTTTTTATCCATTGTTATTCTCCCGAATTTATTGATTAGTTTTATGCCCTTCCGACCAGAGAAACGCACGTATCTTAACCAACCTGTTATGCTGGTTCCAAGGAACATCTAAATTGTATTTGTAGTGAATTATTTGTAATGCTTCTGGCCGGAAGTATGCGTATATTATATCAAAAATTTAGTTTTTTGTCAAGACCCCTAAAATACATAATTCTTTACAATATAACAGTTTGAAGTTTAATTTGGACTGGGTATAAAATGTCACAAATAAATAGGTATATTGGTTCTTTGGGTGTAAGCCCAGAGTGTAGGGGGTATGACGTTATAACTTCAATTCAGGTGGAAGGTGCGACACGGCTGAAAACCTTTGCTCTATTGGACGAGCATATCGTTTCGCAGAAGAAAAACCTTTACATAGAGAAAGAGGTGAAACCCAGGAACCACAGATATGGTTGCTTTCCATACTGACAAATGTATAATAAATTAAACAGATGTTTTTAATTAAAGGGTGGAATAATCCAGTATAAAGGGAAGAAGAGAGACAACTGAAGAAAGTTCTGATTAGATGAAATTGAAATTTAAGGAGGTTTTATGATGGCATTTATAATTTTCGTTGTTATTCTTATTCCAGTTTCAATTATTTTATTTATATGGTGGCTAAACGATTTTTCATTTTTAACCCGAGCCGGTAAGATGAGGGAACTTAAGCGTAGAGAGAAGGAAGAACAAAGGAAGAGGGAAGCTCGTATAAAGAAGGAGCGTGAATTTGATGAACCGATGAGGCTTTTGGAAGAGGAAAATTCAAAAATTAATAGCTATCTTAACGATTTGCAAAATATTGATAAGAGATTAAATAGTCATCCATCAGTAATTACAAATCCACCTTTGCCATTGGAACCAACTTACGAAAAGTATGAGGAGCAACGTGTAAATCAGTATTTTCAAAATAATAGCGAGGGGGCTGCGGTAAAGAGTGGCTTTAAAAAGGAAGATTTGTTGGCGGAGGCAATAAAGCGGGATACCAAAGAATATCAACGAAAGCTGAAAATCTATAAAGAACAAAAAGCTTTTTATGATACGTATCATCCTATTGATGTAGGTATTAAGCAAAAAGATATTAAGGTATTTCCTGACTTGATAAAATTATTTAAACCGTTTCAAGATGTATTGCCATTTGAATTACCTGTATCGCTTGGGTTTGAAAAAATAAATGATATAGTTTCTTGTGAAGCTCATATCACAGTGCCTATAGAGATTAAAATTTGCCCGGATTATGAATATAGCACAAGGTGGGAAAACAACTCAAAGTATTACTACAATGGGATGGGAATGGAATATGATAAACACGAATTTTCTGAGCTAGAAAAACGACAGTTTGAGATATCATTTTTTAAGAAAGCTGCTTTTAGAGTTTCTCGTGAACTTTCCACATATATGCCGATAGATGTTTATTATATTACATTCTACAAAGAGATTGTATCTTGGATAAGTGATGAAAAGGAAAAAATCCCAGTATTTACCGTTGAGATAGATAATAGCAAAATTTTGAAAATTCCTAATCTCGCTGATATTGATGATGAAAATGTTAGAGGACAAAAGAAACTAGACGAAGCCCTATGGATGATATATAAGGCAATGTTTTCTCTAGTTTTTATTTATGACTTGGATGAAACAAGTGGTGAATTTAGAGCAATAATCCCGAAAGGAATTTCATTCTGATTTTTAAGAGAGCAATAGAAAAAACGAACGTATAAGTCATTGATTTTGGGTGGCGATTAGGGGTGATTGTTTTAGATGAAATGATTTAGAAAAATAGAGTATTGAAGGTTTTAATTAGGGCGGGGTATTACCCCGCCAAATTTTTCCTGTCAGGTGGTGATAAGGGAATACCTTTTTACTGTTTTGCCAGTTTGTAGAAGGAGGTTTTTGAAATACCCATTTCTCGGAAGGCATCGGTTGCTTTCATCTGTCCGCTCTGAACGAGAGCATACAGATTATCAAAGTTTTCGGGTTTAATCAGTTTAGGACGCCCCATATGCTTACCCCGTCTCTGTGCTGCATCAATGCCTTCTCTCTGCCTCTGGCGGGTGGTTTCTCGTTCTAATTCTGACAGAGCAGTGAAGATTGTTAAAACAAAACGTCCTTGTGGTGTGGTAGTATCTATGCTTTCCTTCAAAGATTTGAGCTGAACTCCTTTCTTTTGGAGTTTATCCACTGTTTTCAGCAAATCTTTCGTTGAACGTCCAAGGCGAGAAATTGACTCTACAACGAGAGTGTCCCCTTCTCTCACGTAGTCCATCATTTTAAGCAGTTCTGGACGGTTCTTGATAACCCCGGAAATTTCCTCTGAGAATATCTTAGAACAGCCAATGTTTTCCAATGCATCCATCTGTCTGTCTGTTTTCTGACTGTCTGATGAAACTCGTGCGTACCCGATTAGTGCCATTTTTTGCCTCCCAAGGTTTCACCGTTCTTAAAGGTGCCTTACATCTTTAAGATACTATAAAACGTTCGCAAAGTCAATAATAAACCTTTACGAACTATGAAAAGATTGGGAAATTCGGGTGCGTAATGGTTCACCTTTAAGAACCTATAATTTTGAAGAATTCCTTTATTTGCGTTTTCAGTTTTAGAAAAAAATGTATTAATGATTGAAACCTATAAAATAAAGGATTATTATACAAAGGTTGATATTGAAATTGGAGGAGAAATTGTGCGAAAGATTATTTCAATTGTTTTATTAGCGTTATCGGTCTTGCTTTTAGTCATGGGTTGTTCTACTGAAACAGAACCAACATTAACCACCGAGGAGAGGATTTTATTACTTGATGAAATAACTTTCCCAACTCTTGAAGGTTTATCTAAATCAAGAGGTGGAACCATTGGTTCTTCCGCAGAAGGAACTTTGTTTTATGATAATTTTGCGGATTTTAATAAGACAATAATACCTCAATTTGCTAATAAGATTATTGAGGGGATAAAATCAGACATAGAGTTAGGTAAAAATATACACAACCCCAATTACAATGAATTTGAATTTACGTATGCTACTTATCCAGAAAACTACTTCTCCTTTTCATTCTCTTATATGCTTATAGAGGATGATGCTTCACCAAAATTTCTTCTTGTTTTTGATAGTGATCTAAACCCCAGTTTCGTAGGGGTAAGGAGTGAAGTGGAATTTGATAACGACTTTACATCAGTTTCTTTCAAATTACAGGACCCTTCAACTTCAGAAGGTATTACCTTTCTCACCTATGATTACACATCTCATTCTGGAGCCGTTCATGTAAAAGATCAGGAGTATCAGGAAATTAGATATGATGAAAATAATAAAACCATATCAGCATTTCTTGGAGTATCCACCCAATACTTCGCGATGTATGCCACCCCAGATGGAATAGGGTATTATCAATCAGAAAATGAATATTCTTCTGAAGAAAGTGCTTATATTGATAGTAATGCCATATATGTTTCTGGCGATGATTTGGAAAATAAAGAAACTATTGATGCTCAACTGGAAATTTTGAAGTTAGAAATAGCGGAACAGGAGTATTTAACCTACTTTGATACGGTAGATATTCCGACTTTTGATGATGATGAATTCAATACTCTTGCTGAAAATTTGGAACTCAATAATCCTTCTGATACCTGATAAAAGGATATAGTAGATTAATGAAATAGCGGGCTTACTGCCCGCTTTTTCATTGCTCGTCAACAGAAAAACTTGATTTTCATAACATATATATATCAGGATGAGACTTCATTATTTTCTATTCGCGGGAAAGATATTTATGAAGGATTGATACTCCTTTGATTGTTTGTGGGAATGGGTTGGGGAATTCAGAATTATATCATAATAAACGCCTTCTATAACGATGTTTACCCAACCATCGTTAAGCAAACATATCAAGAGCCAGGAGTGTAAAAACTTCTGGCTCATTTTTTCAGCAAATAGAAGGGGAATATATGGGTAAACATTTTAAGAATTCATTGAAGGGAGGATTTTATCAAATTTCAAATGCTCTTTGGTTATACAGGAAAGAACTTGGGTTGTCATTGGAGGATATAGCGATAATTAATTGTATCGCCTTTCATTCAAAGGGATGGGCAATTAATTTTACGGAAGAATTGTCCGATATGTCAGAAAGCACGAGGAACAGGAAATTGAAAAGTTTGAAGGACAAAGGATATTTAACCACAGAACGCAAGGTGTATAAAAATGGTGATGACTTTGCCTGTGTTGGAGTTGTGTGCGATATCAGCGCTCTTGAAGAGAAGTTAGAAGAACTCTCAGGAATTCACCAAAACACAGAACAGTCAAATATGACTGAAAAAGTGGAGAATTCAGTCAAATATGACAGGATAAACAATACTAACAAAAACAATACTAACTCTGAGGAAGTAAATATTTTTATTTATTCACTCAAAGAGAGAGGATTAGATGTTCCTAGAAATATCGGAGAACATCTAATCACTTCCTTATCAGACAGAGAAAAGCAATATTTTCAATTTGCTGGGAAATATATTGAACACGAGATTGAATATGGAGAATGGGAGAATAATGGAAAACCTCTTTACAATTCTCTTCACACTCTTCTCAACCCCAGAAGGAAAAGCCATTTTCTCAAATTTGGAGAAGAACAACTATGGAAGAAAGAGGAAGAAGAGGAGCAGGAAAGAAAAAATCAAGAAATGGTTGTCAGAGCAAAAGAACAACTCGGCAACCTGAATATTCTCTTTGACAAGGCATATATTCCGCTAACTGATTTTCAGAGCGTGTTATTGAAACAAAAGGGTGTTCGCAATTATTACAGGAGCGATGAAGAGTATTACATTGAAATGATAAATTCACTTCCTTCAATAACTGTTGATTTAAGAGCAGCGAAACTTCTTTGCGCAATATTTCAAACTCTGTTTAGAGATGAAACATTGAATGGACAATATCGTCGGCTCTTATATCACATGGGTAGCGCTATCACGTATGGAAAAGATTTCAACTTTGAAGAATACATAATTAAAAATTTGAGTATTGAAATTCCTTTTTTCAAGGAAAAGGTGTGATTGTCCATCTAAACGCTCAAAATGGAACGCAGAACAAACTTTATACAAAAATAGGAAAGAAGGACATTCATAATAGTAAAAGGGCATATGAGGGCGCAGGGAAGCGCTAATAAGACGGGGGTGAAGGAATTGACCCCGTAAAAAAGGAGAAAAAATGACAATTGAAATTATAACAAGAAACCCTGATACAGGGTTAAAACGGACTGTGAAGACAATTACAGACAATAGGGTA
Source organism: Sphaerochaetaceae bacterium (assembly GCA_963677695.2). Lineage (GTDB taxonomy): Bacteria > Spirochaetota > Spirochaetia > Sphaerochaetales > Sphaerochaetaceae > SABI01. Next base: position 179,750 of record CAXXUJ010000002.1, read on the forward strand.
GTAGAACACTATCTTGCGAATGAAAAAGGGATGCTGGAACACGGGACAGGCAAACAGTTGAAGAGGAAGGATGTATACACTCTCGCTGGATTAGCGGCTATCTATCTCCATAATTACAGGGAGCCGACAGCAAAGGGTCGCACAGGCATAACGGATACGAATAAACAGCACTACATTGAGGAGATGAGGACAACGAAAACTCACGCTCAAGGCGCTCTTGGTTTAGCGTCCTATATGCTCTTGCTCTTTCAAGGTTCAACACAGGTGGCAGTAAGAGTGAAATGAGGCGAAAAAACAATTGGAAGCAACAGCTTTAAAATAGTCAATTGACTACAAATTGACTACAAAATAATCAAAATAATCTTATAAATTTTATTTATAAAGGTATATAAATATTTATTGTAGAAAGTATTAGGTATACCTGTAAATAACAGACACCCTCCTTCTAAGCTGTGGGTCTCAGGTTCGAATCCTGATTGGCGTAAATTAAGTCCATTCTGTATAAAGTTTTATAGACTTTGTAGGGAGTGGACTTTTTCTATGTTATTGTAGCATATGTTCCTTATGCTTAGGGGTGAAGAATCTTCTCAATTGTTGATGTTACAGTTTCTGCAACATGGATAGCTTGCTTGGCATCTTCCTTCCCCAATATAGTGGCGGATGGATATCGAACAATAACTGCATAATCATTTAAAGGAAGAATCAATTTTAGGAGACTGTTCAGTTCCTCAATATCACAAAGGGAAACCAATTCATTCAAGTCATGAATCTTCGGAGGCCTGATTTCCTTCATTATCAGAACAGCTTTGAGTGATTTTTCCACTGATTGCTGACAATGATAGCAGATGATCTCAAAGGGGTCAGGTTTCATACGAGTCAGGTATTTTGCCGATTCAAGATCCATTCGGCTGTACTCCATCCATTCTCGGATCAGATCTTCTTTCGTCATAATTCTTTAGCGTATTCCACTATCTCAGATTCCATCGTGAGAGGAAAACCGGCTCGATCGTTAAAAGCCTCACTGTCATACACCAGAATGTCGAGAGGTTTTCTCAGAATAGGATATATCTCTTCCCTGATGTCTCTACTTATCTCAATCAGCCGTTTTTGGGGATTTTTCAGGATGATACATAAATCTATATCACTGTCTTCAGAAGCCGTTCCTCTCGCTTGAGAACCAAACAAAAGAATCCTTGCATCATGATAATGTGATCTGATTGCTATAGCTGCTTCTTCTAATGGATACATATATACCTCAAACATATAGTATCGCGATACCTATTGAGAATCAACTGAATGTCAGTGAATTCTGTTGGATACCTCCAGATGAATACATTCCAGCCCATCTGTATTCACGTGTCTATTCTTAGATTGTTTGTCCACTGGATACAATCTGGATACAAAATTGCTTAATATATAAGATTTGGGAAATTGTATCTCTTTATAATTAAATAATATGGGAAAATGATCAGCTTCCTTCTAAGCTGTGGGTCTCAGGTTCGAATCCTGCTTGTCTCTATCAGTCGCTGCTGAGGATGGGGTAGGATGATACATAGATCTATATCACTTTTATCAGAGGCCATTCCTCTTACCCAGGAACCGAACAGAAGTATCCTTGCATCACTATAATGAGATCTGATTGCTATGGCGGCCTCTTCCAATAGACTCATATAAACCTCACTCCAATCGTAACCCTGACTGCTCTATCAAACAACTCTCTCATCACCTTTATTTTGTGCCATGATTGACTCCTATTGACCAATCTTCAAGGATCGAGACATGACTATTACACTCTGCGGACCTGATCATGCACCCCTCATTGCTGCAATCGGTCGGGAAACCTATAAGGACACGTATCAGCACCTGACTTCTCATGAGGTAATGGTATCCTATCTTGAAGATTCCTTCAGCGTTGATGGCATCAGGAACGGTCTTGCAGATCCTGAATCTCTCACCTTCCTCATTACTGAGGAAGGGAACTCTGCAGCCTTTTTAAAGATTAACTTTGCGCCCTCTCAGACTGATTTCAATCTGGAGGATTCTATGGAGCTCCAGAGAATCTATGTTCGAAACGAGTATAAGAAGCGCGGGTACGGGAAGATACTCATAGAGAAGGCAGTCAGTGAAGCAAGAAAGAGGGCATGCAGCTCCATCTGGCTCAGTGTCTGGCAGAAGAATCTAGAGGCGATACAATTCTATGAGAAGATGGGTTTCTCTGTTTCAGGAACGAGAGTTTTTGTGATGGCAGGTGAAGAGCAGCTCGATTATGTTCTTACGAAGGAGCAATAGAACAATCTCCTTCCTCTTTCAGCAATAAACCGCATAACTCATCCTACGATAAACAGAAAAGTAGAACCATAATCTCGTAGAATTCTATAAATCATCAAATTTCTGCATTTCTCATGCATTTTTCCAGTTCCTCTTGCGTCTTGATCTGTTCTGCTGTACTATATATATGGTTCTACTTAGTACCATATCTTACGTGCGGCAGGTAATAGGTTATGGCATTCATCAAAGTGCAGAAACTGGTTGTCAATGAGGACGGTAGCGTTCGTTCCGGCAGCGCTTCAATCATGACTACTGAATATGACAGTTCCTACAAGGGAAATTCCCGTCACACTACTCGAGAAAAGCTCGGAAAGGTTATTTCAATCAGTTTAGACAGGAAAAAAGGGGTATTCCTTTCCCCGACTCGTGGTCTCGTTGCCTATGATTCGATAGCTGATTCCTTTGAGAGTGTTGAACGGGATGATCCAAGGATAGATGCTATGAAACTCTTCAGAGAACCTGAGATCCATACCGTGTTCGGTGATGTCTACCTCTTTCTCTCCGTTTGTGAAAAATCAGGTCTTCTTGCCGTACTGAGATCTTCTTTTCCACAAGATAAGGAGTATGAACGGGTTCTCACCCATCTGCTTCACTCAGTTCTGAAGGACGGATCAAGAATATCCTGTGATGATTTCATTGGGAAATCATTCGCTTCTTACCTCTTCGAGAACATTCCTTTAGGATCCCTTGGAAGCGATACAATCTACTTTTCCTTCATGGGAGAGGATGCAAGCAGGATAGCCTTTTTCAAGGCCTTCGTAACTCAGATGAGGAAGAAAGATCCTGAGTTCGGAACAGGTTGCTATGTGGACTCTACTCCTCTGCCGAACGCCATACGCGACAATCCATTCAATGCACTGTGCAGTCACGGGATTACCTCCACCTCCATACAGACAAGGCTTGTACTTGTACTCGATGAAAAGACCGGACTTCCTGTCTGGTATTCGGTGATCCCGGGAAATCTTCTCGACCTGAGCACTCTTCGTTCAACGATGTCCGACGTCGCAGAGAGCCTTGACATCTGCATCAGCAACTTCGTCCTTGATGCAGGGTATGCCAGTAAAGAGCTTATTGAGTCCTTTCATAGCGGGAATGAACAGGGAAAGACTATTACTGTCCGTATGCCTGCAAAGAAGGGCTACCCGCACAAAACACTCTATCATCAGGTAAAAAATTTGATGAGCAATGCCAAGTATGAGTTCATCAGGCAGGGACATACCTATTTCGGCAAACATATTGAGACTGAGGTTTTTGGGTTCAAAATGCATGCTTACGTGTATGTAGATAAGGACAATGCCCTCGAAGGAAGCAGGAACTATCGCCTGAAACATTCAGTGGAATACGAGAAGATGACCGATAAGGAGAAAAACTGGTATGCGGTACGTTTCGGCTTCTTTATCTTACTCTCCACTGAACTCAAGGAAGCTGATGAAAAACTTGATGACTATTTCGGCAGGACACGTATCGAGAACGTGTTCAAGACCAGCAAGGAATACCTGGATCTTCTCCCATTGTCAAAGTGGTCGGATCTTACCGTCAGGGGCAAGCTGCTTTCCGATATCATCGCTACTATTGCGCTGCTTCAGTTGAGAAGTAGACTCTCTGGACCGGGAATCTCTACGAACAAGCTCATCGGGAAAACCCAATCGTTGATGTGCATGAAGAAACGGGATGGGACCATACTTGTCGAGGTCCCGAACAAACAATCCAAAGAGTTCTACCAGAAGTTGAAAGTGAAGGTTCCCGCTTCACTGGACCTCAAGAAGTATAAATCCGAGAACCTGAAACTAAAGACCTGAAGATCTTGAGACTGCTCAGATTTATGGTTCTACTTTTTGGTTTATCGTAGGCTCATGTCTTTAGCATCTTCCTGATGTCCTTCAAGACTTCCTCGTTTGAGCGTAGCTCTCCGTTATCCCTTGCTGTTATTCCCTCTTCAAGAAGGTAATAGAGCTCAGCTTTGCCGGAGAGCCTTTCATAGGTTTCAATACTCATCACAGCAAGGTCCCCCTTGCCGTTCTTTGTGATGAATACAGGTTCCATACATTGGTGGCAGAATTCAGATATCTCATTATATTTATTACGTAGGTCAGCGCTTGGTCGAATCGTCGGCATGAATTATTCCTCCATATATCAGTATTATATCATAATTATGGTATATATTGAAGGTGTGTATTGGCGAAACAAATCAGGGGAACATGCTGGATTTGAGAATTTTTCATCTTAAAACCTGATTGTGAGTATACTGTTTCACTTGATCTGCAATCTATGATAGACTCTGCGATAGATCTATATAGGAGAGTATTTTTCCCCTATGCATTATGGAGTCAACCTGATGAAAAAAGTATTGGTGGCTGGAGCCGCAGGATATTTGGGAAGTTTTATCACACGAGAACTGGTAGAGAGAGGGATAAAGACCCGTATTCTTGTCAATGACAAGAAACGTATCATCCTCAAGGATGAGAACCTCAATATACGAGAGGGAGACCCTACTCAGCCGGAGTCCCTTGCTGGCATTCTGAAAGATGTGGACACGGTCATCTCCTCTGTCGCCCTCATCCCCGTCAAAGGGAATAAACAGACCTATATGGATGTTGATTACCAGGCGAATGTGAACCTTGTAGAGGAAGCAAAGAAGAGCGGGGTGAAGAAATTCATCTATGTCTCCACCTTCGGTGCTGATAAGCTGAGGAAACTGAAGGTGTGTGCTGCGAGGGAGAAGTTCGTCGATTATCTGAAAGATTCTGGTCTTGAATACCTTATCGTCCGTCCCACCGTATTCTTCCCTGAAATGGAAAATTACCTGACAATGGCGGCGGGAGGAAGAGTGTTTCTCTACGGCAACGGAGAGCGCAGGTTGAATCCGATTCATGGTAAGGATCTTGCTAAGGTCATTGTTGATTCAGCGGATACGGATTTACAGGAAGTTGAGGCAGGAGGCCCTGATATCCTGACTCAGAATGAAATGGCTGAAATGGCTTTCAGGACGTTCGGCATGCCTGTAAAGATTCGTCATCTCCCCAATCTCTTGAGGTTGCTCGTTCTCGATGCCGCAAGAATATTCGTGAAGAAGAGAAACTATGGAACGATTGAGTACTTCATGACCACCATGATGATGGATATGGAAGCTCCTGCTTACGGAGAACATCACCTCGAAGATTACTATCATCAGAGAGTTCAGTGAGCATTGCTCTCTGACTCTCTCTCATCCCGTTTATTTATTGCCGAGTTCAAGCTCCCGTGCTGTCATGCTCTTTCTGAAATCCTCTATTCCCTGAGCTCCCTCTTTCTCGTTCACTCTCGAAAGGAGAACTGCTCCTGCTGCGAATAGTATGATGATGCTGAGTATCCCGAGCCGGTTGCTTCCTGTGAGAATGGTGACGATACCCATGAGGGCAGGACCGATGATCGCGGCAAATTTGCCTATCATATTGTAGAAACCGAAGAACTCTGCTGAGAATTCTTCAGGGATCAGTCGGGTGAAGTAGCTTCTGCTGAGAGCCTGGATACCTCCCTGGAAGAGGCCGACCATACAGGCAAGCGCATAGAAGTGCCACTCAGCTGACATGAAGTACCCGAGAACCGATATCCCTCCGTAGGCGACTATTGCCACATAGAGGGCGTTCTTGACCCCTATCTTCTTCCCGAGCACGTTGTAAGCGATTGCTGATGGGAAGGCGACGAACTGGGTGATCAGCAGTGCTATGATGAGGGATGAGGCGGAGAAGCCTATCGCTGTACCGTAGTCGACAGCCATGCGGATGATCGTATCGACTCCGTCGATGTAGAACCAATAGGCTAGAAGGAAGGTTCCTACGACCTTGAGGTCTTTGATTGCCTTGAAGGTGACAAGGAACTGTCTCATTCCCGATTGTATGACTTTGATTGTGCCTCTTTCGGCATGCTCCGAGGGTTCTTTGACGAATAGCATGAGGGGGATGGTGAACACGACCCACCAGATACCGACAGAGACGAAGGCAGCCTTCACTGCCGCTACTTCGTCTGCGAAGCCGAAGGCTTCAGGTTTGAGGTACATAAGAACGTTGACGAGGAAGAGGAGTCCTCCCCCTATATACCCCATGCCGTAACCGAGAGAGGAGACGAAGTCAACTTTCTTCTCTGAGGCAACCGAAGGGAGGAGCGCATCATAAAAGAGGATAGAACCGGAAAAACCCATGGTCGCAACCACATACAGGATGACAGCCAGTCTCCACTGACCGGCCTGGACGAACCAGAGACCGATCGTCATCAGGGCGCCGATAAAGGTGAAGAAGATCAGAAATCGTTTCTTGAAGCTCCCTCTGTCTGCAATGGCACCGAGAATCGGAGCCATGATAGCAACAATGATCGCTTCGAAAGAATTGGCAAGACCGAGGTGGAAGGTGCTTTCCTGCACGCTCGAGGAGGTGCTCCAGTAGGAGCTGAAGAAAATAGGGAAGAATCCAGCCATGACTGTGGTGGAGAACGCACTGTTCGCCCAGTCGTACAGTGACCACGATATGATGGACTTTCTCGAATCCTGTGAGGATGGGTTCATGTCAGACCTCCGTTTGATTCATCATAGCTCACATCTTCCGTGAAATGATAGGATTTTCTTTCCAAATTCTCCTGCTCCTATGCTAGGTTTCTGTTGTATGGTATAACGAAAGAAGATTTCACTGTCAAACAGGAGAGAACTATGAAGAAGATTATTTCAACACCGGATGCACCGGCTGCCATCGGTCCCTACTGTCAGGGATACCAGGTGAATGACACCCTCTATGTATCGGGTCAGATTCCCTTTGTGGCTGAGACGATGGCGCTTGTAAGTGAAGATATCAGAAAACAGGCACAGCAGTCCCTTGCTAATGTCGCAGCGATTGTGAAAGCTGCAGGTTTCGAGATTACTGATATCGTAAAGTGCCAGGTCTTCCTTCGTGATATGAATGATTTCGCTGCGGTGAATGAAGTCTATGCCTCCTTCTTCGGTTCCCATACTCCGGCGCGGTGCGCCGTCGAAGTCTCCCGTCTTCCCAAAGACGTCGGGGTCGAGATAGATGCGATCTGTCAGAAGGGGTGAGGTGATGAGAAAGATTCTTTTCCTTCTTCTTTTTTTAATGCTCGGAGTCTCTCTCTTCGCTGTCTCAATGGATGCCCTTTCTTCTTCAGAGATGGCTGAGTTCAACCGATCCCGTCTCAGTTTCGAAACGAAGGCGGGAACCTACGGGTATTTCGGTGACCATGGCTTCTGGGGAGAGATCAGCTATAAGTACTGGGTGGGCTACCAGGGCTTCAATCCTGTGAGCGAAGCAGATTACTTTGAGATTGCAGGGTATGAAAAGGAAGCAAAAGAGGCAAGAACGTACCAGAATGCTACCAGAGATCTCCTGTGGGGCGGTATCGCAGCCGTGATCATCGGTGGAGCACTCTACTTTACCAGCGATTCTTCGAGTACCAGGGAGGTAGGCGGAGTGATCATTGCTTCAGGAGGATCGCTCGCACTGACTCTCGGTCTGATCAGGATGACAACCAACCGGTATCCGAGCAATATTGCGCAGTCGGTTGCTGATGATTTCAATGCCCGACTGCTCGAAGACATCTCCCGGTGAACTGATGAACTACGTCCTTCCCCCTCTCATTGCGAAAATCTATGCTCGCGAGCTGATGCATACACTCGATACCGAGGGCTTCCTTGACTATGAAGGAGAGCGTAAGATTCCTGTTTCTTCCCTGTTCGATAAGAAAGGTGGAGTGATGCTCGGCGTACTCGTCGCCCTTGATGAGAATGATGAGATTCACATCCTCAAGGCTTTCAGCGGTGAAATTGGACGTACAGCAATAATTCCCGGGTGGACTCCTCCCACCTACGATGAAAAGGCGTACAAGGCACTCCTTGCCGAAGCAGATATACTTATAAAGAAACTGCAGGAAGAAGGAAAGAATGAAGAGGCCGCGGCTGAAAGCCAGCGGATGCAGAAGAAACTGCACCTGCTTCACACCTTCCATACCCTCCATGACGGCGATAAGCGTCTCGATGAACTCCTCGATATCTCCCTGATCCCCTCAGGGACAGGAGACTGCTGTGCACCGAAGCTTCTCAGCGAGGCGTACGGGAAACACCTGAGGGTGATCAGCATGGTGGAATTTTTCTACGGTGATTCTGAAAAGAGGAAGTCAGGGGAGTTCTATCCTCCCTGCACCCCCCGCTGCGGGGAGCTCGTCCCTGCGATCATGGGATTGAAAGTGCTCTATGCCGATTGTGATATCATCGTGGTTGATAAACCTACCGCCTTTCTCTCTGTTCCGGGAATCGGGCCTGAGAAGCAGGACTGTGTGGTCTCTCGGGTAAAGCATATCGTTCCGTTTTCGATAGAGAATCCTTCGGTCCACCGCCTCGATATGGATACCTCAGGCATCCTGGTGCTCGGCCTCACCCGTGAGGCGCAGAGAGACCTCTCCATCCAGTTTCAGGATAGGAAGGTGAGTAAAACCTATATAGCCCTTCTTGATGGAGTCCTCCATGAGAAGAAGGGGATGATCACTCTCCCGTTCCGTCTCGATCCCGATAACAGACCCTACCAGGTGTATGATGAAAAGAGGGGAAAAGAGGGAATCACGAAGTTTGAGAGAATTCAGGTGGAACCCTATAAGGATCGCCATGCGACGCGTATTAAATTCTCACCGAAGACAGGAAGGACGCATCAGCTGAGAGTACATTCAGCACATGAAAAGGGGCTCGGGATGCCGATCATAGGGGATCATCTCTATGGAAAAAGGGAAGAGGGGGAGAGACTTCTTCTCCATGCGGCAACCCTGACCTTCACTCACCCGAGAATGGGAAAGAAGATGCATTTCAAGTCGCCCTGTCCGTTTTAACGTTTCTTTCCTGTCAGGAAGAGACCTGATATGACAAGGAGTGCACCCGCTGCGAGAACGAGAGTAAATTCCTCTGCTAAAAAGGTGATACCTATCAGTATGGCTGCAACCGGTTCCAGATTGAGGAAGGTCGATGCCGTACCTGAACCGAGATCTTTGATCGCATTGAAATACCACACATAGGCAAGCCCCGCGGCAAAGAGAGCAAGATAGAGCAGGTTCAGAATCGCAATGGGAGGAAGAGACGGCACAGCGTGCCATCCCCCCTCAATGAAGGTGAAGGGAAAAAGAAGCACCATCCCTATCCCGCCTCCCATGATAAGAATGGAGAATGATGAGAGCGTCTTCGTCGCCTCTTCTATCAGAAGGGAATAGATCGCCCAGGAGAGAACGGCAAGTATCATAGTGATATCACCAACGGCGAGGCCGTTGTCGATGACCGATGAAATATGTCCTCCCGTGATCGTGATCACGGCTCCTGTCACTGACAGGAGGATTCCTGCCCATTCAAACCCTGAGACCTTCTTTCTGAACAGGATCATCGTAAGGAACATCACAATGATCGGAGTGAAGGCAAGAAGGATAGAGGAGCGTATCGCTGTGATTGTCTTCAGTGAACTGAAAAGGAAGACATTGAACAGTACCATACCGAACAGTGCAATGAGGAACACAAGGATTCCCTCTTTCCTGTTCAGTTTCGGCAGCTTTCCTACCTTTTTCCGATAGACGGGGTAGAGAAACAGAAGGGCGATCGTGAATCTGATGAATCCTGTTGTCACGGGAGGAAGGTACTGTGAGACGACTCTCCCGCTTGAGAGCGCACCTCCCCAGATGATCGGTGCAAGAGTAGCCTGAATGAGTCCGGCCGATCTTTTTGTATCCATTATGCCAGCCTCGGGCGTTTGAAAAGTAAAGAAAGGGCGCTGAGCGGAAAGAGCAGAATGGGGATGAGGAGCATAAGCAGTTCATAGGCAAGGGAGGAATTCTCATACCGTTTGCCTTTGACCCTTGAGTAGAAGGCACTCATGGGAAGACCTAGAATATTTCCAACCATCATCACCCGTATTGCGGCAAGGATCACCTTGCTTTTTTTCTCTCCGTAGGTCTCGACAAGGCTTGCATAGGAGTCCTCTGAGAGGATGCCATGGGCATCAGCATAACTTTGAGCGAATAGGATCGCCTTGGCTTCCTCCGGTTGTACATAGGTCTCGCTTCCGGTAAGGAAGCTCTCTATCTCTTCTTCTGAGAAACCGCTCTCCAGAGCCATTTTCGTATGGGCATAGGAGCAGACCGAACACCCGTTCACTTCAGTAACGGCAAGCATCAGTCTTTCAACGAACTCTTCACTGATGATATGTTCCTTCTTGTTTTTCCTAAGCATTGCTCCCGAAGAGTAGACAAGACGGAGAGCGTGGAACATCTCTGAGACGCTGTATCTATATCTGTACCTGTTTGTATTGATCACCATGATCTTTAATATACCTCAGTGAAGAATAAACGTCACCGGATATGTGATAAACGCACAAAGAAAATAAGGATGCACCCGCAGGTACATCCTTTCATGAAAATAAGAGAGTCGGTTAGAAGAGTCTCATCTCGCCGCCGGCATATACTGCAATAGTGCCGAAGGTGTTCAGGATCTGAGCACCGCCGAAGGCAGTGAAGTTGGGATTGATCAGGTAATTGAATTCAGCTTCCACATCAAGATCGAATACTTTGACCGCAGTGCTGTCGATGGTGATATCAACCGATCCGTCTGCCCACATTCTCGGGTCTGCAAAGAAGTAGCGTGCATCTGCGCTGACATTCGTCTCGAAATTGAAAAAGCTTGTCCCTGAAGTGGTGATTCCCGGTACGATATCGGCATACCCTCTCACCCACAGTGTGTCGTCATTGAGCAGGGTTGCATAGACTCCCACGAGAGCCAGGTCGAGATTGAATTCAGGACCTGTTGTTGATGATGAGGAGTAGAAGAACCAGGGGCGTGCTTCGATGTAGGTCGTCCATCCGTATGAAAGACCTGCCCATCTTGCTCTCTCGAAGGCATAGGTCTGGGAATTGCCGATGAGATAGAGCTCCATCACCTTGTCACTGATACCGAGTGCAGCTGCACGTTCTTTCCAGTAGCCGCTGATGATATCATTGAAATCATTGGTATAGACTTCATTCCCTTCTGTGTTGTAGAGGTAGTCCAGTGTCGCAACTTCCATCACTTTTTCGGGAGTGACCGGAATATTGAAATATTCCATTGTATTGATGATCTCACGGGCATTCTGGATGCCGTACATCCTTCCTACACCGAAGCCCACTTCCGGGGCAAGGGAAGTAAAGAAGGTTGATGATACCGGAGAGAATCCTAGGTTCATTGATACCGTTCCTGCACCGGAGGCGGAGAGGAAAGCGTCAAATCCTTCAAGCTGGAAACCGTAGGATCTGTAACTGGCGTTACCCATTCCCCTGATTCCTATGCCTGAATCGCCTACCTGCACCCTTGTGCCGGCCGTGTTGACCCATAAAAAGGTTGTGTCGTTATTCTGGGCATAATCCCACTCAGCACCAAGTCCTGCTTCCATAGAAAAGGACACCGGAGAGGTGGCAAGCTGGAGGTTAAAGGCGTGAGCGCCGTTGGTAGCTGATGCTCCGTCAACTGTAAGTGTCTGGTATTGGTAGGGGAGGTTCAATGTGTAGATATCATCATAGGGTCCTGCATACAGGCCTGCGATACCGATTACCAGGATTAATATAAGGGCGATTTTCCATCTGTTCATCTGTCAGTCTCCTTTACCGATTGGTTATATAAAGTATCTGACAGATGAAGCGAAAATGCAACGTGAATATCTATATTCACGTTGTCTGAGCCTGTTTTTTCTCAGGGCGCTTGATGGATGCTGCGAATAACGAGTTCGCGATACCCATGACAGCGGCGAGGGAGAAGAGTACTTCAATACCTGTCTGCTGCCAGATGTAGCCTCCGAGAAGAGCGATAACGATACTGATCAGGTGGTTGACCGAGATACCTGTTGACAACGTGCTTGTCAGTTCTGTTGCATCAGCTGCAACATCCTGTACATAGACATTGGTGGCCATTGAACCGAGTGTCAGGATGGAGTCGAGTACGAAGTTGATACTTACCACGATGAATGCGACTTCAGGAGAGAAGAGTCTATGGCTGAAGCCGTAGAGCATGCACACGATCACAAGTATGAGGGTGTCGGCAATCATAATGGTGCGGTACCCGAGGTAGTCGATAAGGCGGCCGATAAGTGGGCTGAAGAGCATGCCGAAGACGGCACAGAGACCGAGGAGGAGAGATACGAGGGAGGTGTTTGCTCCGTACTGAAGAATCAGCACGTACGGTGCGAAGGTGAGAAATATCTGCTTTCTTGCTCCGTAGAATACCTGGAGTCCGTAGTACTTGGAGAATTTTTTGTGGAAATAAAGCCGGTTTCGCTTTACTGCATTTCCTTCATCTTTCATCGTAAGTACGATAATGGTTGCCAGCACCATGAGTGCTGCAGCGATAGCGAAAATGATCTTGAATCCTTTTGAATCTGTTTCCGCGATGCCGATTTTCGGGAAGACAATGAAGAGGACGGTGACGACGAGGAAGCCGAAAATATGTCCACCATGTTTAATCATGCTCGTGAAACCGAGAGCACGCCCCTTCTGTCCCTCCTTTGCGAGGTGGAGGTTGAGTGTGCTCTGAACCGGCATGATGATATGTTCTCCCACAGAATAGAGGACCATGAAGGTGACGACAGCGAAGGCCGAAGGAGTGGCTATAAGGAGGCCGACGATACCTGCGAGCATGACCGCCACACCGATCTTGAATACCTTGGTTTCGCTGAAGCGGTAGAACGCCGCGAGAATAAGAATAAGGAAGAGGCCGGGGAGTTCACGGAAGAACTCAACGAGGCCACGCTCGAATTCGTCGATATGGACTATCTGAGCCAGATAGTTATCCTGAACACCGCGGTACAGGCCGTAGGAGAGGCCTACAACAAGAACAGTCAGCAGGAACTGCTTCACCTTCACTGAGGGAATGAACATCTCAAGTCTTGATTCTTTCATAAAGGTAATCATTATCCTAAGAAGGCAACTTATGCAATGATATCTGTTTAATTAGGAAGAAAACTTTCCTGTTCCGAGTTTCTCATTCATGCAAAGTGAAATTCATTGAGGATATCCCACCGGTACCGTACGATCTTTCCCTCTTCAGTTGTAGTCTCGAGTCGAGTGATTCTGCCTCTCCAGTCAACGATCTCTATCGGAGCCTGAAGCATAGATGTATAAGGAATAGCGAAACCCGCATCAGATATACCTGCCTCAATGCTCCATTCCTGAAAGGAAGAATCCTCGGTGATGAGAGTGGAATGTTTTATCATACCGAAGGTGACAGGCTTAGGCAGGGTCGGGATAGGTATTGCAAGAGGAAAAGGGATAGGAGAGGTGCTCTCCTGTAAAAGGATGAAGGGGAAGAGGGGATGGATCAGACTGCTCTTCTCGTGCTTCGTGAGGGCGAAAATCGCCTCCTGAGCTTTTCTGTCGGGATGAAGTGTGAGAAGGTATCTTTCTTCTGTTCTTACCATGATTTCCTGAGTGTAGGAGATAGGGGAAGGAAAGGCAAGACGGGTACACGTCATCTGAGGTGACGCCATAAAGTAAAGATAATAGGAAAGAGGGGTTGCATACTCTTTCTCTCTCTGTTACATTCACATCACTCACACCCCTTGTGAAGCGGTGTGAAATTCTCTCGAAACAGATGTTTGAAGCTATTTACATACTTTGAATATTCTGATAATGTTTCGTGAGTTATGGATTTCTCCCTGAGGTATTCCTTTCCCGTACCGTTGGAGTGCATGAGGACGAAATCTTCTAAGTTGAGAATATCAAGGACAAGGTGGATCATAGTCATGGCACGTAGATGTGAAATTTGTGGTAAAGGAACTGTCGCGGGTAATATCGTTACTCACAAAGGACAGCTGAAGAAAAAAGGTGGTGTAGGTCAGCACATTGGTGTTGTGAAGAAAAGAACATTCAGACCCAACATCGTCTCAGTAAAAGCCCTGATGTCAGGCACACCTCGAACAATCAAAATCTGCACACGCTGTCTGCGTAGTGGCAAGGTTCAGAAGGTGGTTTGACCTTTGTATCTTTTTACTTCGAGAAAAGAGAGCCCTGTTGCAGGGTTCTTTTTTTTTCGGAATTTCGGTTATAACGATAAAAATGTATTGATATAAAACTTATATCCTGTATTTAAAGGAGTTTACGGTGGGCATAGTACACGTTCACGCTATCAACGGGTTGATGGTGGTCGATAAGGACAGCAGAAAGAATTTTGAGAAGATAAAAAAGCAGGCAGGAGCAAGCGCAAATATCTACGTCGTCTCTCCGGCCTGTGACCCTTCTCTTGAACTCACAGAACTTCTTGTGGCTGCGAAGTCACATGACGAGAGACTCTGGTCGATGATGGAGAGCAGAACCGAAGCGTGGGTCTCCCTGGTCGAAGAGCGTGTCCTCTCCACAGTCCGCGGTGATATCCTCACCGAGATCAAGAGCGGCTTCAATTCCGTCGAAGATCTCCTTCGCGCTGTATGGCTCGTAGGTGATATCTCGGAAGGGTCCCTTCGTTTTGTGGATGCTCTTCTGAACCGCTGGATCGCTCTCCTTCTCAAGGAGATGGTGAGAAGCGGATCTCAGGAACCCTCCATCGTGACTGTCAGTGAATTCATCGACCGAAGCGACTATTCAGTGGCTGAGGGCGAAGTGATCATCCTGTCGGGAGAACTCCATCAGAATATAAGCGGAAATGCCGACCGTTCAAGCGAGTACACTGCAGCCAAGGTCGCCGTACTGACCAAGGCCGATTCCCTCGTCTTCTGGAATATCGATTCTCAGGTGACCAGTGCAGAGGTAACCGATGTTCCCGGAGCTACTGTCATTGATGCACTCACCTATGCCGAAGCGACTGAACTCTCCTTCTTCGGTTCAAAAAACCTTCACCCGCAGAACATGGTCCCTGTCATGGGCACTCAGATTCCCCTCTACCTTCGCTCGTTCAGACACCTCGATCATCCCGGTACCATTATCGATGATGAAAAAGGGAAGAGCGGAACTGCGGTTGTAAAAGGATTCAGTGTGATCCGTGATGTGGCTCTGGTCAATGTAGAGGGTGCCGGTATGATCGGTGTTCCCGGCATTGCACAGCGTCTGTTCGCAGCCATGAACGATGCAGGGATCTCAGTTGTCCTGATCTCCCAGGCTTCCAGCGAATATTCAATCTGCTTCGCTGTTCCCAGCGAACAGGCGGCACTCGCCAAGTCGATCTCACTTGCAACCTTCTCTCACGAAATAGAGGAGAAGCGTATTTCCTCCATCACAGCCGAGTTCGGCTGTGCGATCTTAGCTGCAGTAGGGGAGCGTATGACCGGGGAACCCGGCATCAGCGGCTCCTTCTTCGGTGCACTCGGAAAGGCTCATGTCAATGTACGTGCGATCGCACAGGGATCGAGCGAGAGAAATATCAGCGCAGTGATCCTGGAAAAGGATTCGAAGAAGGCTCTCAGAGCTCTTCACGCGGGATTCTTCCTTTCCAACCAGGCCCTCAGTGTCGGAGTATTCGGACCCGGTAATATCGGGGGAACACTCCTTGACCAGATGGCTCACGAGGTTGATCGTCTCAACAGAGACTTCGGTGTCGATATCAGAGTGAGAGCGATTGCAAACACGACCCACATGATCATCGATGATATGGGTATCGACCTGCAGAGCTGGAAGGAGAGATTCGAGAAAGAGAAGATCGCTGTCGATTACGACGTTCTCGTCCGTCATGTCAGCGCCTCCTACTTCCCCCATGCGGTACTTGTCGACTGTACCACCAGCGATGAGCTTCCCAAGCACTATATCTCCTGGATCGAACAGGGGATTCACATCATCACTCCCAATAAGAAAGCAGGGACAGCTCCCTACCCGGTGTATGAGAAGCTGATGGCTACCAGCCGCAGGTACGGAAAGCACTTCCTCTATGAAACGACCGTCGGTGCTGGACTCCCGATCATAGGAACTCTCAAGGATCTGATTCAGACAGGAGACAATGTCCGAAGCGTGGAAGGTATCGTATCCGGTACTCTTGCCTACCTGTTCGGAAAATATGATGGTACCGTTCCCTTCAGTACCCTTGTGGCTGATGCCAAGGAGATGGGCTTCACCGAACCCGATCCGAGAGACGACCTTTCAGGCATGGATGTTGCCCGTAAGACCGTTATCCTCGCTCGTGAGATGGGATATAAAGTGGAACTGGAAGACCTGGAAGTTAGATCCCTCGTTCCCGAGGAACTGAAGGATGTTCCCCTTGCAGAGTTCATGGAGAAGATGCCTCTCATGGATGCAGAGCTGCTCTCCCTCTACAAGGAAGCAGAGAAGGAGGGAAAGAAACTCCGTTACGTGGGACAGGTCGCCGAAGACGGTACCTGTTCGGTCACCCTCGGAGCGTACGATACCTCCCACCCCTTCACACGTACAAAGGGAACAGATAATGTTGTCGCATTCACCACCGACCGTTATAATAACGGACAGCCATTGGTCATTCAGGGACCGGGTGCAGGTCCGGGCGTCACCGCAGGCGGTGTGTTCGCAGACCTGCTGAGGATCACAAGTTATCTGGGGGCACGTCTATGAGATTTGTTTCAACACGAAAGAATTCACCTGCAGTAAGTGCAAGTGATGCGATTTTGAGAGGACTCGCTCCCGATGGGGGTCTCTATATTCCTGAGTCCTTCCCTTCGCTCGACCTCTCAAAGGCTCCCGATTACCGGGACCTGCCCGCTCTCGCCCACTTCATCCTTGCTCCCTTCTTCGAAGGAGATGAGCTTGAGGATGAACTTGAGGCCATGTGCCGTGATGCATTCAACTTTCCCGCACCCCTTCATTACCATAACTCGAGAGAATCTGTTCTGGAACTCTTCTGGGGACCGACTGCAGCGTTCAAGGACTTCGGTGCACGTTTCCTTGCAGTCACCATGGAACACCTGCTGAAGAAGAGGAACGATCACCTCACGATTCTTGTAGCCACCAGCGGTGATACCGGAGGTGCTGTCGCCTCTGCTTTTCACAAGAGGGAAGGAATTGAAGTAAAGGTACTCTTCCCTGAAGGGAAGGTTTCTGCCCGCCAGCAGAAACAGCTGACAGTGCTGCAGGAGAATATCACAAGCTACGCTGTGAAAGGAACGTTCGATGACTGCCAGAAGATGGTGAAGGACGCCTTCATGGATGAGAGCGTCTCACAGAAGTACCATCTGAGCAGTGCGAACAGCATCAACCTCGGACGCCTGCTTCCCCAGATGGTCTATGCTTTCTCCTCCTCGATGGAAGTGTTCTCGAAAACCGGGATCAAGCCCGTTGCCATCATTCCCAGCGGGAACGTGGGAAATTCCTGCGCCTCCTACTGGGCACGGACGATCGGTGCACCGATTCATTCAATCTCCCTTGCTCTCAACCGTAACCGGACGATCATCGATTACCTGGTGACCAAGGAGTATGAGAAGAGACCTTCCATAGCCACCCTCGCCAATGCGATGGATGTCGGTGACCCGAGCAATATGGAGCGCCTGTTCGCCCTGTACGCCTCACACGATGAGTTCGCAGTCCATGTGAGCGCCATGAGCGTAAGCGATGAGCTGATCAGGAAGACGATCGGGGAGGTGTTTGAAGAGACAGGATATACAATCTGTCCCCACACCGCTACCGGAGAGTACCTGAGAAAGAACGGAGAATATGACCGCCCGACCATCGTCTACTCGACAGCACATCCTGCCAAGTTCGAAACGATCGTGGAACCGGTCATCGGTCAGGAAGTTCCTGTCCCGCCGCAGCTTCAGGAGCTGCTCGATAAGGAACAGCACTACTCAACCATAGAACCCGATTACCATCTCCTCTTCTCCTAAACTCATTCATGAGATAACAAAGCAGCCGGCTGAAAAGCCGGCTGTTTTATTCTGACGATAGGAAATTACTCAGATATCCACCCGTGTGGTGGGAAGCGATCGTATCTTCAGTGGAGTGACACTTCCGTTTCCGAATATGTTTTCAATCTTTGATGTGAATGCATCTGTGAGTGCGAGAGGAACATAGACCTGTACCGTTCCTGCGAAGCCGCCTCCGTGGACACGGTAGGCCCCATCCCCTCCGAGGAACTGGGAACACATCGCAAGTGCGAGTGATATCGCCTGCTCCTCAGGATGTGAGGGGCTGAATACATTCTGAAGGTACTGATAGCTGCTCTGGCCGCTTTCTCTCACCAGATCAAGATAGTGTTCAATATCACTGTCCTGCAAAGCAGCTTCCATTGCATCGACACGTTCGTTCTCTTTGAGGTAATGGAAGGCACGCAGGACAGCGCGGTCATTGCC
Organism: Sphaerochaetaceae bacterium; assembly: GCA_963677695.2. GTDB lineage: Bacteria > Spirochaetota > Spirochaetia > Sphaerochaetales > Sphaerochaetaceae > SABI01. The sequence continues at coordinate 198,340 of CAXXUJ010000002.1, forward strand.
TACTGCACTCCTGAGGTCTTTCATAGAGGTTATGAACTCTTCGAGAGTCACCTCTCTGAGCACCTCCCTGTTGAAATAGGCTGCAACACTCTTCATTTCGGCAGGAATGGAGGCATAATCACCCGTCAGATCTGCATGGTCACCCTTGGTATCAATGATCATCAGCTGATACCCGTGCTTTCTGAAATCGACATCGACCGTTTCAACAACGGGATTCACGGCATCGAGAAAATCTATCTTCACCACATTGCCCACAGCACACGCTATTTGATCCATCAGACCGCTCGGTTTTCCGAAAAAGACATTTTCAGCGTACTGGCCGATGATCGCGAGTTCGACAGGGGAGAGCGCATCACTGTTGTACAGGGAATTGAATATCGTGGCGATCAGAACCTCTATCGCTGCAGATGAAGAGAGTCCGCTTCCCTTAAGCACATTGGTGTGGGTATGAATGACCACTCCCCCGATGCTGAGATCCCTCTTGCTGAATGCATGAGCTATTCCCCTCACTAATGCATCGGTCGTCCCTTCCTCCTCTTCCTGTACCGAGAGATCGGAAATATCGACCGATACATCGGGGAAGCCGGGAGAGACGATGGTTACCACAGGGGAAGAGACCGTGCTTGCAGCCGCTATGGTATCGAGCTGGATCGAAGCTGCTATCACCTTGCCTCTGTTGTGGTCGGTGTGGTTTCCTCCCAGCTCGGTTCTGCCCGAGGTGGAAAAGAACGCTGTTTCACTATAGGTTGAAGACAACTCACTTTTCTCATGTTCGCTCAGCAGTTCAACATACCGTTTCTTCATACCTTTCGTATCGATGTTCTGACCATAGAGTTCATGAAGTCTCTTTTCAAAAGCAGGTGAATCGGTGTAATCCCGGAGGGTGGTGAGTGTGCTCATGGCTCTCTCCTTTTGTTAGCAGGGCAGATGTCAGTACCAGACGGTACTTTTCTTCTTATATTCTCTGGGACTCATTCCCATCACTTTCCTGAACTGTCTCGAGAAGTAGTTCGCGTCACTGAAACCGGTTGCATCACTTATCTCACCCATCGTCATCGTCGAGGAACGGATAAGCTTGCACGCCTTCTCTATTCTCAACTGGATATGGTATTCGATCGGGCTGAAGCCGGTTGCGTTATGGAAATGCCTGTTCAGTGTGCTCACCGACATGTTTGTGATCTCGACCAGTTCATTCACCGTGATATTCCTATCGGTATGGGTTTCCAGATAGCTCACAGCTTCAGCCATACGCATGATCATATGGTTGCCCTTCATAGACTGCTGCGAGTACATACGGAAGAGGGTGATGAGGAGTTCAATCATCTGCGCCATGGCCAGTGATTTCGATCCGTCATCGGTATCGATCGAATCAGCTTCCTTTTGCATCCTTTCTATCAAAGGAAGTATGATCGACATCTGAGCCGGTGAGAGCTGCATGAAGTACTGAACGAGCTGTTCCTTCCTGTAATGAGGTTCGAGAGTCATCATGGCATGGAAACCTGACATGTTTCGTATATCAGGAAAGGATTCAAGAAAGATCTTGTTCGAAAAAAGAATGTTGTAGAGTTTCAGATCCTGTACATTCCTGTACCCGTGCTCCAGGTCGGGAGTGATGAGGAACACGTTGCCCGGGTGGACGGGAAATGAATTCTTGGGGGTGAAATGCTCTCCCTTTCCGCTGACGATAATGACCAGTTCATAGAAGTCGTGGGAGTGCAGGGGGTAGGGTATTTCCGGGTCACGTTCAATGACTTTCAGCGAAAACGAGGGAGAATAGAAGAAATCTGAAGAAAGCAGTTTTAACTTCATAATTGATTTTATCATGCTAATAAATGACATCTTTGTCAAGGCGAGATTTCACAAACGGTCATAAAATAAGGCTGAACCATGGAGAAACCATGGAATGGAGGATTGTATGAGCAATGACCGCTACACAGAAGCAAAGAAATTATACGCAGCAATCGGTGTCGACACAGATGCCGTTATCAAGAGCCTTTCAGAGCTCGCTATTTCGATTCACTGCTGGCAGGCAGATGATGTAGGCGGGTTTGAGCATGAAGGCGCCGTTCTCGGTGGAGGCGGAATTCAGACAACAGGGAACCATCCCGGTAAGGCACGCAATCTCGGTGAGTTAAGGGGAGACCTTGAAAAGGCTTTCTCCCTTATTCCCGGTAAGAAGAGACTCAACCTTCACGCATCCTACGGTGAATTCGGCGGTGTGTTCGTTGACAGAGATGCTATTGAGCCATCCCATTTTGATTCCTGGATCGCATGGGCGAAGAAGATGGATATCGGTCTCGATTTCAACGGAACCTTTTTCAGCCATCCGAAAGCTGATGCAGGATTTACCCTTTCAAGCAAGGACCCTGAAATCAGGGAGTTCTGGATCAATCATGCTAAAAAATGCAGAGAGATCTCTGCTTACATGGGAAAGGAACTCGGTAACCCCGTTATTCTCAATACCTGGATCCCCGACGGAATGAAGGATGTCACCTTCGATAAGATGGGACACCGCGCGATTCTCAAGGACTCACTCGATGAGATCTTCAAGACCGAATACCCCGCAGACCAGATGAAGGACGCAGTCGAGACCAAACTGTTCGGCATCGGAAGCGAATCCTTTGTTGTCGGTTCACACGAGTTCTACATGAACTACGCAGCGCGAAGCGGCAAGATGGTCTGTATCGATATGGGACACTTCCACACAGAAGAAGATATCTCGGACAAGATCTCCTCTGTCCTCCTCTTCGATGATGAGATGCTCCTCCATATCTCACGCCCTGTCCACTGGGACTCAGACCATGTCGTCCTCATGACCGACAAGGTGAAGAATGTCGCACGTGAGCTTGTGAGGACAGGAAAGATTCAGAATGTCCATATCGGACTCGACTTCTTCGATGCATCGATCAACCGCATAGGCGCCTACGTCGTCGGTTCAAGAGCTCTGCAGAAGTCCCTTCTCACAGCAATGCTCGAACCGATCGAACAGCTGAGAAAGTACGAGGAAGAGGACAAGGGAGCAGAGAAGCTTGCTCTGTATGAAGCTCTTTCCACTCTCCCCTTCGGTGATGTCTACAATGAGTACCTGAAAGTGAATGGTGTGGAAAACGATTTCGATGTGATCGCACAGATATCCTCCTACGAAGATGATGTGCTCTTAAAGAGAGGCTGATTATGAATCCCCTTTTCAAGAATCTTCTTGAACTCTCCAGAGAATACGGCGCGGACGAGCGTTATGTTCTTCTCGGGGGAGGGAACACCTCGGTAAAAGACGGTGATACCCTCTATGTGAAAGCCTCCGGCTTCGCACTGAAGGGAATCGGTGAAGAGGGGTTCGTGAAAATGAGCCTCTCAGAGATGGCAAAGATGTGGGAAGTTGAACTTCCCGAAGAGGAAGCGGCTCGGGAAAAGGTAGTCCTTCAGATGATGATGGATGCACGTTTAGAGGGAGAAACTGCGAGACCGAGTGTTGAGGCGCTCCTTCATGCCCTCCTTCCCGAAACCTATGTGATCCACCTCCATCCTGCGGTGGTGAACGGGCTTACCTGTTCACGTTCGGCTGGGGAGGGTGTAAAGACCTATTTCCCCGATGCCCTGTGGGTTCCCATCACCAATCCCGGCTTCATTCTTGCCGGAGTGATCCGTGACCTTCAGGAAACGTACAAGACAGAACACGGGGACTATGCAAAGGTGATCTTCCTGCAGAACCACGGAATCTTCGTTTCGGGAAATTCTCCTGATGAAATTCGGGAAACCTATGATATAATAATGTCTAAGTTAATGAAGGCTCTTGTGAGACGTCCTGATTTCTCTGAAGTGAGTTACTCGATATCTGATGAAGCAGCCGTGAAAGAGGCCCTTTCCAAAGTTCTTCCATCCGACGAAGGCTGGACATTCATGGTGAACAAGGAACTGATGCATTATATCGATAGTGATGAGCGCTCCCATACTGTTCGCTCCTCCTATACCCCTGACCATATCGTCTATTCCGGTCTCGCCCCCCTCTGGGTGCCCTCAAGTGTACTCAGCAGAGGAGATCTTGAAGGTGAACTCTCTTCTCTCATCGAAGGATTCAAGGCAGAGAAGAAAGTTCCACCGAAGACTGTCCTTGTGGAGAAACTCGGCTTGTTTGCTATCAACGAGAAGGCACGGACACTCTTCGTAGATACGATCAAGGTCGCCGTGTTCACCGAATCGTTTGGAGGGCCGCTGTTCATGGGAGAGGAGTACATCGATTTCATCAGGGATTGGGAAGTTGAGAATTACCGGGCTAAGGTGATCAAATAACAAAAAGGAAAATATTCCCGGAAGGGAATAGAAATAAAAAAGGAGAAAGCTATGTTGAAAAAAATCACATTGCTCTTAGTGGTACTTATGGTATCAACGACTCTGTTTGCTCAGGGTGCTCAGGAAGCGGAGACCTCAGGTCCTGTAAAACTGACCTACCTCTGTGCCAGCGGTACTGACGAAACCCAGGCTTCGGTCATGGCTGACGCATTCATGGCGGCTAACCCCGATGTTATAATCGAGATCGAAACAAGACCAGGCGGAGGCGATGGAGACAATATCGTCAAGACACGTCTTGCAACCGGCGAGATGACAGACCTTTTCTATTACAATGCAGGATCACTGCTGCAGGCACTCAATCCCTCAAAGACTCTCGTTGACATAGCTGATCAGCCTTTTATGGCAAATGTTGATGATGCATTCAAGATGACTGTTGCACAGGGTGACGCTGTATACGGTATCCCCAACCAGACCGCAATGGGCGGCGGTATGCTCTACAACAAGAAGATCTACAGAGACCTCGGTCTTGAAGTACCTGAAACATGGGCAGAGTTCGCAGCAAACAACGAAAAGATCAAAGCTGCAGGCATCACACCCGTTATTGGTACCTTCGGTGACTCATGGACAGCACAGCTCTTCGTTCTTGCCGACTACTACAATGTACAGGCAGCTTACCCCACATTTGCAGAAGACTACACAGCAAACAAAGCTAAGTACGCTGACATTCCTGCAGCAATGGCAGGATTCAGCCACCTTGAGGAAGCGTACAAAAAGGGCTGGTACCAGTCAGGCTACGAGACTGCTAAGTACGATCAGGGACTTGAAATGCTCGCAACAGGAAAGGGCGCTCACTACCCGATGCTCTCTTTCGCACTTACCGCTATCCAGGAAGGCTGGCCCGAAAATATCGATGATATCGGTTTCATGGCTCAGCCCGGTACAAGTAAAGATGCATACGGTGCAACCATCTGGATGCTCAGTGCAAACTACATCCCCAAGACTACAACAGGCGCAAAGCTTGATGCAGTCCTCCGTTTCTTCGAATTTGTTGTTTCTCCTGAAGGCGTAGCAGCAATGAGCGCAGGCTTCCCCCCATCAGGTCCCTACCTGATCAAGGGTGCTGAACTCCCCGAAGACGTTCTCGGTGCTGTGAAAGATATCAAGGGATATATCGACTCAGGCGCATCAGCTCCTGCTCTCGAGTTCCTCTCACCCGTCAAGGGTCCGAGACTCGAACAGTTCTGTGTCGCTGTCGGTACAGGCCAGATGTCCCCTGCTGACGCAGCTGCCAACTACGACAAGGATGTCGTAAACCAGGCAAAGCAGCTCGGACTCCAGGGCTGGTAGAATCCAGACACATTATCTTACATCTCCCGCTGAAAAGCGGGAGATGTATGTATCTTCACACAGGAGTTCCCTATGAAAAAAAGATCCGGCCAGCAGACGCTTCTTAAGAATTATCCTAACTGGTTCTATCTTCCGGCAGTCATCACCTTTGCCATCTTCTTTGTATGGCCGACCCTGTCAAGCTTTTATTACAGCCTGACAAGGTGGGACATATTCAGTGCGACCTTCATCGGTCTTGATAACTATATCCAGTTCCTCTCTGACCCGATGCTTTCAATCGGTCTCAAGAATACGTTTATCTACGGGTTCCTCACCAGTCTTCTCAAGACAGCGATCTCGCTGCCCCTTGCAGTGCTGCTCACCTCGGGAATCAGATTGAAGGGTTTCTACCGTTCGATCGTTTTCTTCCCGGTTCTGGTGAACACGATCGCTGTGGGTATCACCTTCTCGATCCTGATGCAGCCCAATATCGGTATCTTCAATGTGATTCTCCAGAGTATCGGACTGCAGCAGATCAACTGGCTCGGTAATCCAAAGCTCGCTCTCTACTCGGTCATCTTCGTTGACGTATGGAAAGGGGTGGGGATTGCAACGGTTATCTTCATGGCAGGGATTCTCGCCATTCCAATGGACTACTTCGATGCAATGAAACTGGAAGGCGGATTCTGGATCCGTTTCCGTCATGTTATCATTCCTCTGGTAAGAAACTCCACCTTCACCGTCATTCTTCTTTCGTTCATCAGCGGTCTGAGAACGTTCGATCTGATATGGGCGATGACAGGAGGCGGTCCAGGCTTCGCCTCCGACGTTTTGACGTCAGTTATCTACAAACAGTACCAGGCAGGCTTCTACGGGCTCTCCACTGCAGGTAACGTTATTCTCTTCATCATCGTGACCCTTCTAGCGTTCCCGATGAGAAGCTACTTCAACTCAAAGGAGATCGAACTATGATGGGTAAAAAACGTATCGGTTCCTTTGCAAGCAATGCCATTGTATTCGTTGCCCTTTCGGCAGTCTTCATCTTCCCCTTCGTCTATATCATTCTGATGGCATCTAAAAACACACAGGAAGCTGCAAATCTGAGCATGGCTCTCCCTTCTCAGAACATGATGCTTGAAAACCTGAAGACGGTTATCGCATTTCGTGATTATGAAATGTTCAGAGCTCTCTACAACTCGACTATCTTGACGCTCTGTTCAATTTCACTTGTGGTGATATTCGCTGGTCTTTTCGCCTTCGTCGCACAGAGAAGAAATGATCGAATAGCTACCATCCTCATGGGACTTCTCGCTGCAGGCCTGATGATTCCCCCCGCGGTCGTACCGACCGTCTTTCTGCTGAGAAGCCTCCATATCTACAAGACCCTCTTCGGTATGGTGATGATTGATGTGGCACTGTTCATGCCGTTTGCCACGATCATTTTCAGGACAGCGATGACAAGCATCCCGAGAGAGCTTGATGAAGCTTCCTACATCGACGGAGCAGGACCCCTGGACCTCTTCTTCAAGGTGATACTCCCTCTGCTGAAACCTGCGGTTGTTACAGTTGTTGTCACGAACTCGGTGAATATCTTCAATGACTTCGTCGGACCTCTCTACTTCCTCCCCGGAGCAAAGAACGTGACCGCACCTCTGACTCTCTACAACTACATCAGTATGTTCAAGACCGAGTGGAACCTTCTGTTCGCTAACGTTCTTGTTGTTAGTATCATCCCTCTCCTTATCTTCATTTTCTTCCAGCGTCAGCTGGTATCTGGAATGATGGGTGGAGCAGTGAAAGGGTGATTCTGAACCTGTGAAATCAGCGGGAGATAAGGATAAGGCATTAATTGCGAACCTTGTCTCCTTTTCTATTCTATATCCTGATTCTTCTGTTTTTTTCTTATCGTCTGAACCCGCTTTACAGAGGAACACGGAATACCAAAGGAGTAATAGCTATGGCTATGGTAACAAAACTTTCAATCAACTATTCAGATGCTGCTGCGGGAATCACAGAGTCTCCTCAGTTCTCCTGGATCATCGACTCATACTTCAGAAACTGCGTGCAGACAAAGTACCAGCTGCAGGTTTCAGAGGATATGGAATTCTCCTCAATCCTTATCGATACCTCTCTCATCGATAGCGATGCCTCCTCACAGGTGAAAGTCGCTGACTTCACCCCCTCTCAGGGTCATATCTATTACGTGAGAGTCCGTGTCGAGACTGTCAGTGACGGAGAGAAGAATGCCCTGAGCGCCTACAGTGAACCTGCGAAGATCATCGGAGGTCTGAAAGATCCCGACCTGCTCAAAGAGTTGTTCATTACCGCAGAGAGCGAAGATGATATCAAGAAAGCGCCTGGTACCTATGTGAGAAAGGAATTCACAGCCGATAAGGAGATTGCCCGTGCCGTGGTCTATTCGACTGCTCAGGGTAACTACCAGCTGTTCCTCAATGGAGAAAGGGTGAGTGATGATGAACTTGCTCCGGGGTGGACAACCTATGACGAACGCCTTCTCTACCAGAGCTATGATGTGACTGATATGGTGAGAAGAGGCAAAAACGCGATCGGAGCGCACCTCGGTGCAGGCTGGTACAAATCAACGATCAGCTTCCTCATGATCCATAACTACTACGGTGATTATGCAGGGCTTTCCCTCTCTATGGAGATCACCTATACCGATGGTACCAGGCAGACAGTTGTCAGTGATGAGTCCTGGAAGGGAGACTACTCTCCTGTTCTCAACGCACAGCTCTATGACGGAGAGACCTATGATGCCAGAATGGAACAGTGCGGATGGGATAGTGCGGGATTCGATGATTCAGCGTGGAAAGCCGTTGTCTCAACACCCTGTACCTCAAAGCGTATCGAGGCTCAGGTAGCTTCTCCCGTACGACTCCATGAGTACATGGCACCGAAACTTGCATTCACCACCCCGAAGGGGGAGAAGGTGATCGATTTCGGTCAGAACATGTCGGCCTTCCCTGAGATCACAGGTCAGGGAAAAGAAGGCGATACGATAGTGATCAGAATGTTCGAGGTGCTCGACAAGGATGGAAATGTCTACACTGATAACCTCAGACGTGCTGAGCAGCGTATCACCTACACGATCAAGGATGACAAGCCGTTCACCTTCCGACCCCATTTCACCTTCTGGGGTTTCCGTTTCATCCTCGTTGAAGCATTCCCCGGCAGGGCCGACCTCGATAACTTCAGGGCTTATGCTATCTATTCCGATATGGCGAAGACAGGAAGTTTCACCTGTTCAAATCCCGATCTCAACCAGCTGCAGCACAATATCGAATGGGGACTGAAGAGCAACTTCGTTGATGTTCCCACTGACTGTCCTCAGCGTGATGAACGTCTCGGATGGACCGGTGATGCACAGATCTTCTGCCGAGCAGCCAGCTTCAACGTGAACTCCTATGCGTTCTACTCGAAATGGCTTCGTGACCTCTATCTCGATCAGACCCCCGAAGGGGGCGTCGGTCACGTCATTCCCGACATGCTCAACAAATATCCGTTTGACAACTGGCTTCTCAACAAGGGAACCCACTCTGCAGCGGCCTGGGCCGATGCGGCTGTGATCAACCCCTGGGTGATGTACCTGACCCATGGCGATACAGAGATTCTGGAACGCCAGTGGGCGAGCATGAAAGGGTGGATCGATTTCATGAAGAACCACTCTGAAGGAAATATCTGGAACTACAAGCTCCAGTTCGGTGACTGGGTCGCTCTTGATGCAGAGGAGGGAAGCTACTTCGGTGCGACTCCGAATGATCTTACCTGTACCGCCTACTACGCCTATTCAACCGATCTCTTTGTGAAGATCGCCCGCGTACTCGGAAAAGATGATATCGCAGCTGAGTATGAGAAACTGCAGAAGGAGGTCGTGAAGAGCTTCAGGGAAGCCTTCTTCACTTCCGATGGAACGATGACGGCTCAGACACAGACTGCCCACATCCTTGCCCTCCACTTCAATCTTGTTCCAGATGCCTACAGGGCACAGACACTTGCAAGACTGAAGGAGCTCCTTGCTGCAGAGAACGGCCACCTGGTGACAGGGTTCGTCGGCACTCCCTATTTCTGTCATGCGCTCAGCGCGAACGGCGCACTTGATGAGGCCTATGACCTGCTTCTCAAGGATGACTTCCCTTCCTGGCTCTACCAGGTGAAGAAGGGAGCGACAACTATCTGGGAACACTGGGACGGTATCAAACCGGACGGTTCTATGTGGTCTCCCGATATGAACTCCTTCAACCACTACGCCTACGGTGCTATCGGTGAGTGGCTGTACCGGGTTGTCGCAGGACTTGAGATCGATGAAAGCGCCCCTGCCTACAGGCACAGTATCATTGCGCCGAGAATCGGCGGTGAACTGCAGTGGGTGGAAGGTTCCTTCACCTCTATCTATGGAGAGGTAGCCTCTTCCTGGAAGGTGGAAACACGTAAGGGGGTAAAGAGCGTCACGCTCAAGGCAACGGTTCCTGCCAACACCTCTTCCACTATCCGTCTCATGGACGGCGCGAAGGTTGTGGATGGTGACGGGATTGAGTTCAAGGCTGTGGACGGCACTTTGGAAGGAGAGGTAGGCTCAGGTACCTATACCATTCGCTACACGCTCTGATGACCAGGTGTTTCCTTCAGGCGGCTTTGAAAAAAGCCGCCTGAAACATCTAACAGGGCATCGCTGCACCTTTTTTCTTTGAGAATCACAACACTAGCTGTTATGATAAGAACTATGAAGAAGCAAAAAGAGGAAGTGCCGAGGTCAAGAATTGTCCTTCTCATATTGAACACCATCACGCTTGCGCTGACGTTGACAGTGAATGCCCTTGCTGTGACGCTTCCCCTGAACGGAATCAGAACCGATGAGATCTCCGATCTCTACGGTAACCTGTTCGTCCCTTCAGCTCAGACATTCTCTATCTGGGGAATCATCTATCTCCTGCTGATCATCAACCAGATCTATCAGTTCTCGGTGGTTAGAAGTAGTGAAAAAGGAGCGATCATAGAACATACAGGAATCCTTTTCATCCTTGTTCATCTTGCTAACACCCTCTGGATGCTCAGCTGGCACTATCTGTACATCTACCTTACAACAAGTTTCATCATCATGCTTCTTCTGCTCATAGCCCTTGCCTTTCTCTACAAGAGAGCTCAGGAAACCTGCGAAGAACTCAGTGAGCGCATGCTTATTCTCTTCCCTGTGTCTGTTTATCTTGGATGGATCATGACAGCGACCGTGGCAAATGCGACAGCTCTCCTCACCACGATCATTCCCGAGACCTACAAGCTCTACCAGGTTCAGATCACCATAGGGACACTTATCGGTGTCGTCCTTCTGTACGTGTTCGTTTCACTTCACCAGAGAGATATATGGATCCCAGCGGTGGGCATATGGGCGGTGTACGGAATCTACAGCAGACAAGCGACCGAGGGCCTCTATCCCTCGCTCACCCTCTCTTCCCTGATTGGCATAGCAGTTATCGCACTGGCAATTGTCGTCACCCTCGTCCTGAAGGGGAGGAACGCCTCGATAGAGGATGAACTGTTCTGATCCTGTTTTCTTGTGATAGCTGATCATATCCTCATTGCCTTTCAACCGTCGTTCTGTTCAATCTTTTCTCTCACCTCTATAGAATTTCCACCCATTGCAGGAGCCTCATGTTACCACATGCCATTAGGCAAAATTTTCCTTATATGCCTTGGAGGCTCTGCAGTTGAACTGCCGAATTATTCCCCCTGTATAGAGGATGAATTTGTTAGAATCCTGTTAAAATATGGGGTTATAAATATATTATATGAAAATAATTAAATCATGCATGCTAAACGTATGTATGCAAAAAACTTCTACCATCGGTTGACAGGGGGTAAGGTTATCTCTTACCATGGAGAGTATAAATCTTAATATGATAGGAGAAAATTGATATGAAGAAACTGATAATTTTATTCATGGTGTTATGTATGACTGCCGGTGCTGTGTTCGCAAACGGACAGGCGGAAACCAGCGTTACAACCGTCACCTTCGGTGATGTTTCTTGGGACTCTGTTCAGGTTCATAACAGGATTATGGCCTTCATTATAGAAAATGGTCTTGAAGGGTACAAAGCGGATTTCATCCCCGGTGATACCCTCCCGATCCTCAACGGTCTTTCACAGGGCGATGTAGATGTGGATATGGAATCATGGCACTCAAACTTCATGGACGTCTATGATAAGGCGATTGCTGCCGGCAGTATCATCGACCTCGGTCAGAATATGCCGGACGCACCCCAGGCATGGTGGGTTCCCCGCTATATGGTCGAAGGTCCCGATGCCCCAGCCCCCGATCTGAAGACGATCAAGGATCTCCCCAAATACGCCTCCCTTTTCACTGACCCTGAAGACAAGAGCAAGGGAATTATCTACGGCGGTGTGGCAGGATGGTCACAGTTCGCAAGATCAGAAGAGATGTTCGCTGCAGCTGGTCTTGAAGATACTTACAATCTCGGAGTCGCAGGAAGCGGAGCTGCTCTTGCAGGTACGATGGTCGGTGCATACGAGAAAGGCGAAGGCTGGGTAGGATACTACTGGGCACCTACAGCCGTTCTCGGAAAACTTGACATGGTCGCCCTGGAAGATTCTTTCTGGCCGACTTCTCTTGTCAATATCCTGGTGAATTCAGAGCTTCCCGAGAAAGCTCCCGAGGTTGTCGCAATCCTGAAGAAATACCATACCAGCATTGATGATAACAATGAATTCCTGAGAATGATGTCTGATAATGACTGGACCACTGAAGAGACTGCAATATGGTTCCTGAAGAACAAGGAAGCTGTGTGGTCAACCTGGGTTGATGCCGATGTGAAGGCAAAGGTCCTCAGCGCACTGGAGTCAAAATAAACAGAGGAAGGTATGGACGAACAGTACAATGATGTACAGATAACCATCAGCAATCTCTGGAAGATCTATGGAAAGGATCCGAAGAGGGTGTTTCAGAACAAGGAGCTGATGAATAAATCGAAAGATGAGATTCAGAGTGAGACAGGCTGTATCGTCGGTATGCGTGATATCAACCTTGAGATCCGTAAAGGGGAGTTCTATATTCTTATGGGGCTCTCCGGAAGCGGTAAGTCTACTCTCATCAGGGCCCTGATCCGTCTGATCAGGACCTCTAGGGGAAATATTGTCATCAATGGTGAAGATATCACGAAGATGAATGCAGAAGAGCTGATGCAGTTCCGTCGGAAGACCTACGGTATGGTATTCCAGCACTACGGCCTTCTTCCCCACCTTTCCGTTCTCGATAACGCTGCCTACGGCCTGAAGGTCAAGGGTGTCAGCAAGGAAGAGCGGTATGCAAAGGCGAAGGAAGTACTCGAGACGGTCGGTCTTGCCGGCTGGGAGGACTACTATCCTACAAACCTCTCCGGAGGGATGCAGCAGAGGGTAGGGCTTGCACGAGCTCTTGCCAATGATCCTGAAATCCTTCTCATGGACGAACCATTCAGCGGACTCGATCCCCTCATCAGACGACAGATGCAGGATGAACTTGTAGAACTGCAGTCGAAGATGCAGAAGACGATCATCTTTGTCACCCATGATCTGCACGAGGCACTGAAACTCGGTGACCAGATTGCGATCATGAGGAACGGCGAAGTTGTTCAGGTGGGGACACCCGAAGATATCGTGACAAACCCGGCAGATGAATATGTCGAGGAGTTCGTTCAGGATGCCTCCCCCGCAAAGGTTCTCACCGCAGGGTCGATCATGAGTGACGTGCCTGTGATCACCTACGCGTGGGAAGGACCGAAGACGGCTCTCACACTCATGAGAAAGGAGAAGAGGAAGGCAGGGTTCGTGGTGAACCAGAAACGGGAGTTTCTCGGTATCATCACGGCAACGGAACTCGAGCGTCTGATAGCAGAACAATCGGGACTGAAGAAGATTCCCCCCGAATCCATTCTTGAGGTGGAAAGCGTCACTGAAGATGTTCTGGTGGAAGATCTCTTCCCGATTGCCAGCAGGGCGAAGTTCGCTATTCCTGTCATCAACGAGAAAAAGCATCTTCTCGGCCGTGTAACGACTGACCAGATCTTTGAATCTATATCAACAAGTGAAGGGGGTGAATGATGTTTACGTTTCCTGAAATGTTCAATATCCCCGTAGCGGAAGCAATCGATGCTGCAATGAGCTGGCTTCTCAAGAATCTTGATCCTTTCTTCGATTTCATAAGAGAGATCATTCTTGCTGTGGTGAACGCCTTTGAATGGCTCTTCACCATCACTCCCTGGTTCGTTGTGATCCTCCTTGTAGGACTCGCAGGATGGCGTCTGCTGAAGAGCGTGAAATCTGCACTGGTCTTCATGGCCCTTATGATTCTCATAGGAAGCTTCGGGTACTGGGACCTTGCAATGATCACCCTCTCCCTCGTGATAGCATCGGTGGTATTCTCACTCCTGATAGGATTGCCTACGGGAATCCTGATGGCACGAAGTGACCGTGCTGAGCGTCTGATCACACCGATACTTGATGCTATGCAGACGATGCCTTCGTTTGTCTATCTCATTCCTGCTCTGATGTTCTTCGGTATGGGAAAGGTGCCTTCAATGTTCGCAACGATCATCTATGCGGTTCCACCTGTGATCCGCCTCACCAATGTCGGTATCAGGACAGTTGATGTAGAGGCAGTAGAGGCTGCAAAGGCCTTCGGTGCAACACCCCGGCAGGTGCTGTTTGACGTGCAGCTCCCTCTGGCCAAGCCCTCCATCATGGTGGGGATAAACCAGACGACGATGATGGCACTGGCCATGGTCGTCATCGGCTCGATGATCGGTGCCAAGGGACTCGGAATGGAGGTTCTCCTTTCGATTAGCAGAATCGACGTGGGGCGTGGTTTCGAAGCGGGTATCTCAATCGTTTTCCTTGCTATCGTGATTGATAGAATCACTCACTCCTTCAGTGAGAAGAAGGATAAGAATTAATCGTTTCTGAAAGGAAACACGAAGAAAGGAAGGGCTGCTGCATGTGTGATGCTTCAGCCCTTTTTTCTTTTCTCTTTCCATATTTCTTATATTTAAGACATTATGTATACAGCATTTCCTCATGTTTTATGGCTAGTGTTCACTCTTTTCCCGTTTTCCCTTGAGTTGACAGGGAAAATCGATACAATGAAACAATAGTTATGAGGAGTTCACCATGGCAGCAATCATAGAAGTGAAAACAAGACGAGACTGGAATCGATTCTTCTCTTTCCCCCTTGATCTCTATAAAGATAATCCCAATTATATTCCCACGCTCACCTACGATGAGAAGTGGAACTTCAATCCCAAGAAAAACCCGGCATACGAGTATGCCGAGACGATCGCTTTCCTCGCTGTTGAGGAGGGGAAGGTTGTCGGAAGGATTGCAGGACTGATCAATCATAAGCTCAACGGCATGAAAGAGATGAAACAGGCCCGTTTCACCCGCTTTGATGTCATTGATGATATCGAGATATCACAGGCGCTCACCGACAAGGTGATCGAGTGGGCGAACGAGAAGGGAATGGATACCCTGATCGGTCCCATCGGATTCAGCGACCTTGACAAACAGGGACTGCTGGTGGATGGTTTTGACGAGAAGGGGATGTTCATCACCCTTTATAACCATCCTTACTATGCGGATCATCTGGATAAGCTCGGTTTCATCAAGGATGTTGACTGGATCGAATTCCAGCTCATGGTACCCGAGAAAGTGGATGAGAGGATCGAGAGGATATGTAATGTCGCGATGAAACGGCACGGGTACAGGCTCAAGGAATTCAAGAAGAAGAAAGAAGTGATCCCCTACGCCTACCAGATGTTCAACATGTACAATGATTCGTTTGCCAAGCTCTACGGCTTCTGCCCACTCAGCGAGGGGCAGATCAAGATGGCGATTGACCAGTTCATTGCCCTGGTCACACTCGAATATATCTTCATCGTTGTCGACAAGGAAGATGAGGTTGTCGGCTTCGGTATCATGGTGCCATCCCTTGCTGATCCTGTAAAGAAGTCGAACGGTCGTCTCTTTCCCCTCGGACTTCTGAGGATCATGAGGGCACTGAAGAAGCATGATGTGCTAGACATGTACCTCATCGCCGTAAAACCTGAGTACATGGGACGGGGAGTGAATGCTGTGATCCTGAACGAAGGAATCAAGCGTGCTATCGCGAACGGCGTGAAATATGCAGAGACAGGTCCCGAACTCGAAGACAACGAGAACGTGAAGACGCAGTGGAAGACCTTCGATGCGCGACAGCATAAACGACGACGTTGTTATATAAAAAAAATATAGAAATGATATAGCAGTCGAATATGCATCTCTCATGTGAAAATCAGGTGAAATCTCTCAGCCGTGTTGCATCCTTCAGGTAAAATCCTCATACTGTCATCAGCAGGCTCAAAGGCCTGTTGCGTCTGATAAGGAGAAAATCATGAACGGGGAAGAACTGACAAAACGGCAGAGAGCGGCTGAAGAGGCTGCGAGAAAGGCAGGAGCCTTTTTACTTGGAGCTTCGCGCAATGATTCTCTCGGTACGACCGCCAAGGGACGCAATGATTTCGTCACTGTCATGGATGTGAAATCAGAGGAGATCATCAAGGCCTACCTTCACGATCGGTTTCCAGAAGACAATTTCCTTGGAGAGGAAGGGGGATATGAGAAGTACGGGGATGGAGGAACCTGGGTGATAGATCCTATCGACGGAACGAGCAACTTCATTCACGGTCTTCCGGGCTTCACAGTCAGTATCGGCTACGAAGTTGAACAATGGAAACCCGTTGTCGGTGTCGTCTATAATCCCTCCCACGATGCCCTCTACTCTGCACAGACAGGGACAGGTGCTTTCCTGAATGGAAAGCCCATCTCCGTTTCTTCTGTAGATGATCCCCACCGCACTGCGATTCTCACCTCTCCACCCCTGAGAAATCCTGCAAGACTCAATACCTACCTGGAACTCTTTGAGAAGCTGTGCAGGGAATCTGGAGAGATCAGGGGATTCGGCTCCGCAGCACTCCACCTCTGTTATATCGCTGACGGAAAAGCGGATGCCTACATTGAATTCAATCTCAACTACCACGATATCGCAGCAGGCCTTGTCCTCGTATCAGAGGCTGGCGGAAAGGTTTCACACCTTGATATGAATGATATCGGTGATTTTCCCTCCCACTTCATCATCTCCAATGAGAACCTCCATGAGTGGTTCTGTGACGCTGTTCAGCTGAGATAGGAAGAGCTCGATGGTGACGAAACTGTTCTGGACAGACCCATATCTCACTGAGATAGAGACGACGGTCACTGAAGTACACGGTTCTGTCATCATGCTCGCAGAGACTATCTTCTATGCCTTCAGCGGTGGACAGGAAAGCGACAGCGGTGAAATCGCCGGATATCCTGTGATCAAAGCAGAAAAAAGCGGTC
Organism: Sphaerochaetaceae bacterium; assembly: GCA_963677695.2. Classification (GTDB taxonomy): domain Bacteria; phylum Spirochaetota; class Spirochaetia; order Sphaerochaetales; family Sphaerochaetaceae; genus SABI01. Next base: position 215,374 of record CAXXUJ010000002.1, read on the forward strand.
ATGACATTCTTTATACCCTGAGTGCCGATCATATGTTGAAAAGAGGAGATGCAGTCACAGTCACCATCGACTGGGACAGAAGATACCGTCTCATGAGACTCCATTTCGCTGCCGAACTGATTCTTGAACTTACCTACCGCGAAGTGGAAGGGATCGAGAAGATAGGTGCCCATATTTCTGAAGACAAGGCCCGCCTTGATTTCCTCCTTGACGAGAATATTTCAACGTACTTTCCCTCCCTGAACAAGAAAGCTCTGGACCTTATTGATGCAGACCTGCCGATCGTAAGCGAATTCAGTGACAGAGAAACAGAAAGGCGATACTGGGAGATCGAGGGCTTCGCACGCGTTTCATGCGGTGGAACACACCTGAAGAGAACAGGGGAAGTAGGTTCCATCGAGCTGAAAAGAAAGAATATAGGGAAGGGGAAGGAACGAATCGAAATATCTCTTGACAGTTGAATTCAATCTATCTTGATTACTTATATATATTTTATGCATATAAATAATTATCTGTGGTATGATAAGGCATGAAAACCTTGATTTTAGGGGCAAGCGGTGCGACGGGGAGACTCGTGGTAGCACAGCTGGTTGACAGGAACCTTCCTGTCAAAGTCGTTGTCAGGGACCACAGCACGGTGCTTGAACCTTACCGTGACCATGAGCTGGTAGAGACTGTTCGGGGGAACATTGATGAGTTTGACCTCCCCCAGTTGACTGAACTCATGAGTGACTGCGATGCGGTGATAAGCTGTCTGGGGCACAATATCAGCTTCAAAGGGATGTTCGGGAAGCCTCACCACCTTGTTGCCAATCTGGTGAAAAAGATCTGTGTGGTCGCTGAATCTGGATCGAATCCCAAACGATTCATTCTCATGAGTACCACAGCCTACACGAACAGGACTGTCGGGGAGACGCTCAAAGGTAAGGATGCTTTCATATTCGGTCTCCTGAAACTCGTTCTACCTCCGCATAAGGACAATATGCTTGCAGGCGATTACCTCGTTCATCACGCGGGAGCGGAAACTACACTGGAATGGGTGGCCGTGCGACCTGATTCACTCATAGATGCAGCTGAGGTGGCAGAGTACGAGCTGTTCGAGACCCTTCAACGCAATCCGTTATCAAACCCGGGAAAGAGTAGCAGGATACAGGTTGCCCATTTCATGGCTGAACTGCTTGTTGATGATAAGCTGTGGAAACAGTGGATCTACAGAACTCCGGTGATTTATTCGAAAGAATAGGGCTTCCTGTTTCCAGATTTCTCATTTCTTCACTCACTCAATCGGAAGTGATAATTCCTCAAGTGCTTCGAGGTTGAGAATTTTTACCCTCTTATTTCCGACCGACTCGATGATTCCCTCTTCCTCTAGCTGACTGAACTTCCTGCTCAACGTTTCCCTTGCCAGGCCAAGATAGTTCGCAAGTCCCTCTCTGCTCAGGGGGAGGGTGATGATTGGGTAGTCCCCGCTCATCTGTCCGTAGGAGTCTTTGAAATCGAGAAGGAGTGCGGCAACACGCATCTCAGCGTTCCTTGCCCCCATCGACTGCATCACTGACTCAAGTCGGCTCATTCTCTTCGCCATAGCCTCGATGATTTCCATAGCGATTTCACTGTGTTCACTGAGTAGGTGGGAGAACTGACTCTTTGAGAGCATGCAGACCCTCGTCTCCTCCAGTGCTTCTACCGAGTAGGGTACCTTGTCCCCGGTGAAGAGAAAACGGGCTCCAAAGTAATCATTTTCAGGAAAGATATAGAGAATCTGCTCTCTTCCGTCCGGAGTGATCCGGTACGCCTTCGCACTTCCTTCCCGTATCACGGTGAACCACTGACCGGGTTCTCCCTCCCTGACGATCAATTCTCCCTTCTTATAGGTTCTGTGTTCCATCTCATCGGTAAGAGCATGGAGGAACTCAGGATCGAGAGAGGCAAATAGGGGAACGCTCCTGATACACTGATCGTTCCCGCAGTCGGTACATGTGGAATGCATGGTCATACAAACTCCTGAAAAAAATGAAAGGTGTGATTTGAATCACAGAACTTACTCTTGCACCCATGGTACACCATCTCCATCAGGGCAGTCCACCTGCTGACAACCATAAAGAACGGAGGCTCCGTATGAATACGCATCACGGCCCGGACGAAAAGAGCATGCACGAAATCGATACCCGTGCATTCATTCAGAACAACTACCATCCCTATGACGGGGATTCATCCTTCCTTGCTGCTCCCACTGCAAGAACTATAAAACTCTGGGAAAAGCTTTCATCCCTCCTCAATATTGAGCGCGAACGCGGCGGTATGTATGATATCGACGAGAAGAGAATCTCTACCATCGTCAGTCACGGCAAGGGGTATATTGATGAAGAGCTCGAACAGATCGTCGGCCTGCAGACCGATGAACCGCTCAAGCGCTCTATCATGCCCTTCGGCGGTATCCGCCTGGTGCACACAGAGCTGAAGGCTTACGGAAAGGAACTTCCTGAAGAGATCGATGAAGTCTTCAAGTACCGCAAGACTCACAACGATGGTGTGTTCGATGTCTACACAGATGATATGAAGAAGGCAAGACACTCAGGTATCATCACAGGGCTGCCTGATGCCTATGGACGCGGTCGTATCATAGGTGACTACCGGAGGGTACCGCTCTACGGTGTCGATTACCTGATTGCCCAGAAGAAAGAGGCGAAAGCCCAGAATATCTACGGAGCAATGACTGAAGATCGTATCCGGGACAGAGAGGAACTGAGCGAGCAGATCAGGAGTCTTGCTGAACTGAAGGAGATGGCCTCGTTCTATGGATGCGATATCTCCCGTGCTGCCGAAGACACGAAGGAAGCAATCCAGTGGCTCTATTTTGCCTTCCTTTCGGCGACAAAGGAGCAGAACGGCGCCGCAATGAGTCTCGGAAGGGTTTCCACCTTCCTCGATGTGTATGCGGAACGGGACCTGGAGACAGGACGTTACAGCGAAGAGGAGATTCAGGAATTCGTCGACCACTTCATCATGAAACTTCGAATCATCAGATTCCTGAGAACCCCTGCCTATGACGAACTGTTCAGCGGAGACCCGACCTGGGTCACCGAAGTGATCGGCGGTGTCGGCCACGACGGACGACACCTTGTCACAAAGATGAGCTACCGATTCCTCCATTCCCTCACCAACCTCGGCCCTGCCCCCGAACCGAACCTCACTGTCCTCTGGTCTGCCCGTCTTCCTCAGACCTTCAAGGAGTACTGTGCGAAGATGTCGATCGAGACCTCTTCTATCCAGTATGAGAATGATGACCTGATGAAACCCGAATGGGGTGATGACTACGGTATTGCCTGCTGTGTATCGGCTATGGCGATCGGAAAGCAGATGCAGTTCTTCGGTGCTCGGGTCAACCTAGCAAAAACCCTCCTCTATGCGATCAACGGGGGACGAGATGAGATTACAGGCGAGCAGATCGGTCCCCGCTCTGCCCCGATCACAGGTGAATACCTCGATTATGATGAGGTGACTGAGAGCTTCGAAGTGATGAGCGCATGGCTTGCCAAGCTCTATATCGACACTCTGAATGTGATCCATTACATGCATGACAAGTATTCGTACGAGCGGATCGAAATGGCGCTTCATGACGAGTCTATCCTCAGAACGATGGCAGGCGGAATCGCAGGACTCTCAGTTGTCACCGACAGCCTCTGTGCGATCAAGTACGGAAAGGTGAAACCGATCTATGATGAAAGAGGCCTTGCAGTCGACTTCATCGTGGAAGGAGAGGTTCCCACCTACGGAAACAACGATGACAGAGCAGATAAGGTCGCTATCAGCGTGGTACGCGATTTCATGGAGAAACTGAAAGAGCATGTCACCTACCGTGACAGTATGCCGACTCTCAGCGTTCTTACCATCACCAGCAACGTCGTGTACGGAAAGAAGACCGGTTCGACACCAGATGGAAGGACGAAGGGGGAACCCTTCGCTCCCGGAGCGAACCCGATGCATGGACGTGATACCCACGGCTGTGTGGCGAGCATGAAGAGTGTGGCTAAACTTCCCTATCCTTCAGCTCAGGACGGAATTTCCTACACCTTCAGTGTCATTCCTTCCACTCTCGGAAAGAACAGAGCTATGCAGGTGAGCAACCTTGTCACCCTGCTCGAAGGCTATTTTGCCGAGACGGGCCACCACATCAACGTGAACGTGATGGAAAAAGCTACCTTGCTTGATGCGATGGACCATCCTGAAAAGTATCCCCAGCTCACCATCCGCGTAAGCGGCTATGCAGTCAACTTCATCAAACTGACCAGGGAACAGCAGCTTGATGTCATTCATCGAACGTTCCACGAAACTCTGTAAGGAGAGAAACCATGTCAGTGAAAGGATTTGTTCATTCAGTAGAATCATTCGGGACCCTCGACGGTCCCGGAGTGAGATACGTTCTCTTCCTCCAGGGCTGTAACCTCAGATGCCGCTACTGCCATAACCCAGATACCTGGAAGGCAAAGGGGAAGGAGCTGTCAGACTCAAAGATTGTCGTGGACAATATCCTCTCCTACCGCTCGTTCATCTCTTCAGGCGGTGTGACCGTCAGCGGTGGAGAACCCCTGATGCAGAGCGCATTCACACTCGATATCATACAGCGGTGCAAGGATGAGGGCCTTCACACCGCCATCGATACTGCAGGGGCTGTTCCCCTTGAACAGTCCAAAGCTGTCCTCGATGCCGTTGACCTTGTCCTTCTCGATATCAAGAGTCTCGATGATGAGCAGTGCAGGTCTCTCACTGGATTGGGGAATAAAGATACCCTGGCAACACTGGATTACTGTGAGTCGATCGGGAAGAAGGTATGGCTTCGCCATGTCCTCGTTCCCGGCTGGACCCTCGAGAACGAACGCCTTGAAGCCCTTGCCGATTACCTGAAGGATTATACCTGCATCGAGCAGGTGGAGCTCCTTCCCTACCATTCGATGGGTCGTCATAAATGGGAGAAGCTCAATCTGGTTTATACCCTTGCCAACGTCACAGAGCCGAGAGGAAAAGTTCTTACCGAAGCGAAGGCGATTTTCGAACGTAGGGGACTGAACGTACTCATGGACACCGACACTCCGGCAGGCAAAGCAGGCTGATATAACATATTTCTTACACATTCTTTGTATTTGTCTAGAAAAATCTTTACTCTCTTCCCTCTTTCTTCTATTGTTATGACAATAAAATCTGAAAAGAAGAAGGATCATACATGAACCATTGGACATATACCACCTTCCGCACACTCGTGGAATCGGTGAAGATGAGACTCCCCATGCCCTCACTCCAGATAGGAGACAGGAAGGCCGACCTCCCGATCATACAGGGAGGAATGGGGATCGCCGTATCACTCTCCTCCCTCAGCACGGCAGTCGCCAGAAGCGGTGGAGTAGGGGTGATTGCCGCAAACGGGATCGGCATGATCGAACCCGATTACTTCAAGGACGGAAGGGCAGCGAATATTAAAGCTCTGAGACATGAGATTCGCAAAGCGAGAGAGGCTTCAAAGGGCCTGATCGGAGTCAATATCATGGTGGCGCTTCAGGACTTTCATGAGCTCCTGAAAACCTCAATCGAAGAAAAAGTTGATATGGTCATCATGGGAGCAGGACTCCCTGTGAAGCAGATTCCCGTGAAGGAAATGAGAGAAGCAGGCGTCCTTGCCGTCCCCATAGTCTCCTCTGCCCGTGCAGCGAAGCTGATCTTTTCCATGTGGAAAAGAATCTACAAGGACGTGCCCGATGCGGTAGTGGTTGAGGGGCCCAAGGCCGGAGGCCATCTCGGTGTTCCTCTTGATGAGCTTGACGATCCTATCCACGCCCTTGAGAACGTGATTCCCGAGGTCGTGGATGAGGTGAAAGCGTTCGAAGAAGAATTCTCTAAATCAATTCCCGTCATCGCTGCCGGTGGTATATTCACCGGTGAAGATATCTATCGTATTATGAAACTCGGCGCTTCAGGAGTCCAGATGGGTACCCGCTTTGCGGCTACAGAAGAGTGTGATGCCGATTTGGGCTTCAAGGAAGCCCTGGTCGCATGCCGCGATGAGGATATCGGGATCATAAAGAGTCCGGTAGGACTGCCCGGCAGAGCTATTGTCAATGAATTCCTCACTTCCACAACTGAGAAGAAGAGAACCTTCAAGTGTCCCTGGCAGTGTCTCGCAGGCTGTCAGGCCGAAGAGTCGAACTACTGTATCTCCATGGCACTCAACAATGCAAGAAAGGGGAAGATGAAAAGCGGTTTCGTCTTTGTTGGTTCCAATGCTTCCAGGATTTCCCGCATCGATACAGTCCCTTCCCTGATCTCAGAGCTGAAGCAGGAGTATTTTGATGCGCTTTTTGCTGATAAACGTCAGCTCCTTCATGATACCGCAGAGCGTTTCAGTTCCCTCAAGGATGAACTGCTCAATGCCGAAGGACGCCTTATCCAGCTGAAAGAGAGCTTACAGACCCTGAAGGTAACCGAGGAAATAGCGAGGATAACCGGAAAGCTCGAGCAGCTGAAAGGCGAGATGAAACTCTGCCTGAAGAGACTTGCACTCCCTGTCCTGATGTGACGGGGAGAACGTAGATGCTATATCAGTTCTCTCTCTGATGTTTCTCTATCTCTTCAGTGATGAAGGAGATGAGGGAATTAATATCTTCTCCTGAGTTTTTCGCCGCATCCTTGAGTTTCGCGAACTTTGCGACTGTCTTCAGCATGATGGGATTGTTGAGGTTCTTGAATACCGAATTCCTCTCAATGAGTGCATCCTTCAGGAAAGGGTAGCGGGTGAGGATGTCGGCAATGGTGTCCTGTTCACTTATCATATGGTGAACATACACATTTCCCATCCTCCCGGCAACAAAAGGAAGCGGGGAAAAGAATAATTTCTTCCTCCGAGAGGTGCGCATTCTTCCACACCTCACGAATGAAACGACAGCTCCCAGGATTTCCCTTTTTCCCCATAAAGCATATACCCCATAATAACGACCGAAGGGGTGGAGGGCACCTGCGGTTCCTTTCAGGTGACAGGTGATGGTTCTGATATCGAACCTGCCGGGATATCGTCGTATCGTGGCGAGAATGGGTTGAGCACCGAAGAAGGTCGCTTCCCTGTTCCCTTCGCAGATATCACATCCCGTGCACTCCTGAACGGGAGAGTTCATCATTTCGAGAATTCCTTTTCTCCTGCAGTCAATAGCTGATGTAAAGATCGGTAGCGGAGGAGCTTCCTTCTGTATGAATTCCTCAGGAGTGAGAAGAATATAGGAGTAGGAGAGTTCCCTGTCTCGTCCTCCTCTCCCCGATTCCTGAAGAAAGGCCATGGGATCATCAGGGAAATCGTAATGGATGACGCTTCGCACATTATTTTTATCTACACCCATCCCGAAAGCACTCGTTGCACAGAGGATACCCGAGTCACTTGTGTAAAACCACTCTTCGATATTTTCCCTCGCAACTTTCTCCATACCCGCATGATAGGACGCGATCGTTATTCCATCCATTCTCGCCCGGAGCCGCTGTGCTATGATTTCAGTTTTCCTCCGGGACCTGAAAAAGATGATGGCAGGACGGGAAGAGGGCGGGGAGAGTATCAGGCTGAGAGAGACTTCCCTGCTGAGTGTCTTCATCACCCGGTAGTTGATGTTCTCCCGGTCGCTGCTTCCACGAATCGTATGATAGTGTTCTTCCATGAACAGATACTTCCTGATGACCTTAGCATCCTTTTGATCGAGTGTTGCAGTGAAGGCTAAAATCTGGTTGGGAGCGATCTCTGTCAGGTGCTGACCGAGGTGAAGATAGGAGGGACGGAAGGTAAGCCCCCACTGAGCGATCACATGTGCTTCATCAATGACAGCAAGCGATATGGGCAAAGAAGCAAGCTCATTCCTGACCTCCTCAATCTCCAACATCTCGCAGGTGATCAGGAGAAAGGAAAACCCACCGCCTTTTAATTCCCTAAACAGCCCATCTCTTTCCTCTTTTGACTGTCCTCCTCTGAGAATGACTGCCTTCTCTCCCAGCTTCTCTATCCTACGTTTCTGGTCGTTCAGGAGAGAGAGGAGGGGGTAGATGATCATCGTGATTCCTTTGATGATAAGTGAGGGGAGCATGAAGCAGATGCTTTTTCCGGCACCGGTTGGAAGAATGACAAGGAGATTGTTCCTCTCGTTCTTCTCCTCCTTTTCAAGAATGGTCTGGACGACGAGTTCCTGAAAAGGGTAGAGGGAAGATAGAGAAAAACGACTGTGAAGCAGGGATGAGATATGTTCGTTCAGCATACAACTATGTACTGCTGAAGAATGTCATGTGCTTCGGTCCGGGAGAAAGACTCTGGTGCATTGTACCCGTTCAGATATCTTTTTTAATGAATAAAAAATGCAATTCCTTGTAGGTTATGCTCATTGTGTGCTAGTATGACCTTCAATTGTTCACAGTCAGGAAGGAGATGCCACATTGAATCTATCCCATATTGCCATGCAGATACTCGAACTCGGACTGCTCGTTCTCGCCTCCTATTTCGGCGGGCGTCTGGCCCGCAAGATGCGTATCGGGGAAGTGATCGGGCAGATACTCGGAGGAATCCTTATCGGTCCCCATTTCCTTCTCCTGGTCAATCGATGGCTGACTTCCCATCCGGCGATTGCCGGATTGAAGGTGATGCATCCACTCTCCGCCTTCTTCGAAACACGGTTTGAGGATTATATGGGAATCATGGAAGGGATGCACTTCTTCGTCTTCCTCTTCCTAGGGATCGTAGCATTCTCTCTCGGTGAGGAGCTTCACTGGAACAGGCTGAAGCAGGTAGGTTTCAAGGCATCTCTGATCTGTCTCCTGCAGGCCTTCACCACCTGGTTCGCTCTCACCATGGTGTTCCGTTTCATTTTCCATACTTCCTGGATTGTTGCGCTTCTTATAGGATCAATCGGAATCGCAACAGCTCCGGCACTTACGTTCATCCTTATGTCGAAGTACAAGGTGGAAGGGCAGTTGAAGAATATTCTTGCCAACATCGTCGTTCTTGACGATGTGATTGAAGTGATCGTCTTCTCGATCACACTCAGTGTCGCGGTCGCGATGAAAAGCGGTATCCACATCTCCGTGCAGCACATCATCACCGATCTTGGACTGGAAATAGGACTGGCAATCCTATTAGGATTCCTCCTCTACCTCTTCCTCCGTTTTGCCATTCGCAGTTATACCCACGAACATCCCCTTTCTGATGATGATTCAGATGAATCACTCCTCTCCACGGTCCTGTCGGACCACCCTACACCTTCGGTGGAAATCTTTCTCATCATCATAGGAGCGGTCGCAGTCATCATAGCACTGGCTATGAACCTCGATCTCCCGTTCCTGGTCGTTGCTGTTGTCGCTGGAATCTTCGTTGCGAATTTTCATACCAACGCCCTTTTCGATTCCCTCAAACTGAAGGATGTCATGCCGGTATTCAATCTCCTCTTCTTCGGTATCATCGGAGCGAGTGTGCAGATCGAGACCTTCTCCTTTGAAACCGTGTTTTTTGTTCTTGGGTACTTTGTTATCAGGACGATTGCGAAACTGGCAGGGAACTGGATCGGGTGCAGGATCACAGGACAGGATCCCAAGATCACGGCAAGCATACCCAAGCTCATGCTTCCGCAGGCGGGAATGGCAGCCGTAGAAACGATTCTTGTCGCACGAACACTCGGCGGAGCCGATGGAGAACTGATATTCAATACCATTGTTCCCGCACTCGTGATCTTCGAACTTGTCGGGGCGTACCTCTCCGAACAGACCCTGATCAAATGGAAAGAATGGGTCATCGGGGAGAAGGAAGCGATTCAATCGGCAGGTATCAGCATTCAGTCAGGTGATGAGTCAGCCATTCATGAGATGATGCCGCTTCCTGTCATGACACTGGAAGAGAGAGATGGAGGCTATTCAAAGACCGAGGTGATCGAGCACCTGCTCGATACCCTGTTCGAGAGAAGATACATCACAGACAGGGAATATACGAGAAACGCCATATTCGAGCGGGAACAGCTCGGATCAACCGTTTTGATCGATCAGGTGGCACTCCCTCACTGCAGGAGCGAAGCGATCGATGAACCTGTCATTATCGGGTGCCGTCTCCCTTCTCCGGTACTATGGAATATCAAACCGGATAAAAAGGTGAAACTGGTCTTTATGATCATTTCTCCCAAACAGAAGCCAGAGGATCACCTGAGAGCGCTCCAATGGCTCGCCCGTGCTCTCAGCAGCGGGGAATTATCCCACCTGAGTGTTGATTCTGCGACAACGTAGCCGTGAAGAATATCTCAATATGTTAAAAGCTTCTGGAAATGTGTAAAAAAATATGTAATAGTTTACGGAATTATGTAAACTATTTGACATGCACACAAACAAGGCTTACTATAGGTATATGAACGAAACGTTGAGTTTGATCATTGCACAGCAGCAGGACGACCTGAGAAGCCAGTTTCCTATTGTGCCTAGGGATACGCAGATACTTCCTGTCCCAAGGAAGGCTACAGTAATTATCGGGGTCAGAAGATGCGGGAAATCTACATGGCAGCATGAGAAGATCGAATCCCTCCTCTGTGATGGAGTACAGGCAGAACGTATTTGTTTCATTGATTTTTCCGATGACCGTCTGGACTTTCTCCGGGGTGAAGAATCTGATCCGGCAGTAATTTCTGATACGTATTATGCTATGTATCCAGATAGTCATGCACAGAAGGTGTTTTTCTTCTTTGATGAACTGCAGTATGTGAATAGGTGGGCTCAATTTGTTAACAGGATCCAGACAACAGAAAACTGCGAGGTGTATATCTCCGGTTCTTCTGCGAAGCTGCTGGCCAAAGAAATTGGGTCCGAACTTGGAGGGAGGGCTTTCCCTTGGGAGTTATTCCCGTTTTCCTTCCGGGAGTTCCTCAGAGCAAATGGGAAACCTGAAGCCATAACCGACATTTCAAGTAGAGACGCGATCGTCGGTGCGTTTGGTGAATATGTAACGAAAGGAGGGATGCCGGAACGGCTTATCCTACCCAAAGAGACCATGGCGCCGATGTACTTCCAGAATCTCATCAATGATGTGCTCACCCGGGATATTATGCTCAGATACAATATTTCGCATCCGGTTCAGTTGAAAAGACTGGTACAGATACTGATGAATAACTTTTCTCGTTTAATATCGGTAAATAAATTAAAACAGCGTCTAGCAGGGGAGAGGAACAGGTTGGCTCCAGAGTTGATTAATGATTACATCGAAAAGCTGATCGACTGTTACCTGCTTTTTACTGTCCCGATCCGCTCATACAACATGGCAGTACAAGCGGTGAATCCAAAGAAGGTCTACTGTGTGGACCATGCAATGGCTCAGGCCTATTCGCGCGCCACCACTGATAACAACGGATTTGCATTGGAGAATATGATCTTTACAGCCCTAAGACGAACCACGGAACATATTTTTTACTATAAAACTTCCCGTGGTGATGAGATAGATTTCGTAGTTGGACCTGATTCCGATATTCGCCTGATTCAGGTTTGTTGGGAGTTGGGAAAACAGGGGAAAACCCGAGATCGTGAAATCAGCGCTCTTCTTGATGGTATGGGTGAACTTGAACTTCAGGAATCATGGTTGATAACCGCTTATGAAGATGAAAAAATCGAAGATGAAGCAACAGGTAGAAGCATTCATGTGATTCCTGCCTACAAATGGTTATTGCAGCAATAAATTCCCCCATTCTGATTATGTACCGGTCACTGACAACAGATCCCACTTTACTTCGCTCTGCAAGTACGTTCCGGATCACTCAGGTGTGTAACCAGTACTGTGACCAGTTGCTAGGTAAAACTGGTATGAAACATTACTCATCTAGACCTGCTGAAAAGGCAAATCCCTTGTTTTTCTCAATGAGATCAAAGGTGGAAGAGAAATCCAGCGCCCGCACCGAACAGTAATCCGATCGACTACTGGTCAAACAGCGCGGTAGGTATACCTCTCCTCAGTTATCACTCTCTTCTTATGATATTTTTGTGAGTATAGTGAGCGGGATTACGGCAGCCTGACCGAGTTCGTGGAGTCCTTACATTCTCTGTGAACAGGATATCGCTTTTAGATCAGATGGTGGACTGTACACAGGTGAACCCGTACTATGGAAGATATCTCAGAGTTTCACTAAGTCAGCACAAGGACGGGATATCTGAGGGAAGGGGAGGAGTAAGAACATGAATAAGAGATCAGCTTTGATTGATGAGCAGCTTGGTAAGCGACTGACGAAGATGGAAGAGCTGAACAGAAAGATTCCTGTTCAGGGTGAGCGACAGATTATTCCCCTCGAGGGAAGATCCATTCCGGTCGTGTTCTACAGGGCTTCCAGTGCGAACCGCCCCATCTGTTTCACTTTCCATGGCGGTGGATTCCTGTTCGGAGGCTGTGCCTTTGATGATGCGATGAACCATTCGATCAGTACACATATGAATGTGAATGTGGTCTCTGTCGGGTACAGGAAAACCTCTGAATGCGCCTTTCCATGTGCACTCAACGATGCCTATGAAGTCATTCAGTTCTTCATTCGAAATCAGGATATTTCTTTCAACAGAGAAAAGATAGTCACCTACGGTTCAAGTGCCGGAGCAAATATCGCAGCAGCGGTATCGATTCTCGCAGTGAGGAGAGGGGATTTCAGAGTCGCTATGCAGATTCTCAATTATCCCTATGTCGATGTCGCGACCTCTCCGCGGGATAAAGGACACGCTCCTGACCGGATAGAAATGATTGAGCTGTTCAACGACCTGTATGCACCGGAAAGTGAACGCCGTGATCCCCTGGTATCTCCTCTCTATGCTGAGAAGAAAGAGTATGATTCCAACATGGCTGCTGTCATGATTCTTGCAGAGAATGATGAACTGAGAGTGGAAGGGGAATTGTATGTCGAAAAGCTGTCAGGGTACGGACTGGATGTATCCACCATGGTGGCAGCCGGACAGATGCATGCCTTCCTTGAGTACTCATTCAGGGAGGTGGAAAAGGATCCAGCCTGCCCCGAAGCTATCAAAGAGGCGGCAAGGGACGGGAGCCTTCACAGGGTAAGAGACGAGGTTATGGATTTTATCTTCAGTGAATGGGAAAAAAGGAACATCTGAGATCTCTCCCTGACGTTCCTCTTCTATACATATATGATATGTAGATGTTCAGTTTATTCTACGACGAACACCCAGCCTTCAGGTCCTTCGATATCTCCGAACTGGATACCGCAGAGGGTGTCATAGAGTTTATGGGTCACCGGTCCTGTTTCGGTTTCCGAGTAGAAGACATGGAAATCATCCTTGTACTGTATCCCTCCGATCGGAGTGATGACCGCTGCAGTGCCGCAGGCGCCTGCTTCGGTGAAATCATTGAGGCTGGTGATGGGGACATCACGTTCCACAACCTTCAGACCGAGTTCATTCTCTGCAATCTCCATCAGTGATCGCTTTGTAATACTTCTCAGGATTGAGGGAGACTTGGGAGTGATGAATTCATTGTCCGCCGTAATACCGAAGAAGTTGGCTGCGCCGACTTCTTCAATGTTCGTGTGGGTAGCGGGGTCGAGGTAAATACAGTCAGCAAATCCCTGCTCAGCCGCCTGCTGGTGGGGGAGCATCGATGCAGCATAATTCCCTCCGACCTTTGCCTGTCCGGTACCATGAGGTGCCGCACGGTCCATGTCAGTCACTGAGAAGTTGACTGGAGTCAGACCGCCCTTGAAATAGGGACCGACGGGGACGCAGAAGACACTGAAGATATATTTGGGAGCCGGTTTTACTCCGATATTGTGTCCCACTCCGATAATGAACGGACGGATATAGAGCGTTGCACCTGTTCCGTAGGGGGGAACCCATTTCTCATTCGCCTTGACAACCTGCATACAGGCATCGATGAACTTTTCTTCGGGGACGTGGGGCATGAGGACTCTGTCACAGCTGATATTCATCCTTTCGGAGTTCAGGTCAGGTCTGAACAGACGGATCTTGCCGTCCTTGCCGCGATAGGCTTTCAGTCCCTCAAAGCATTGCTGTCCGTAATGGAGGGCCGTTGATGCTTCGCTGATATGGAGTGTGTTATCTTCAGTCAGTACGCCGTCATCCCAGGAACCGTTCTCCCATACAGAAAGGTACCGTTTGTCTGTCTTAATGTAATCAAAACCGAGTGTTTCCCAATCAATCAGTGACTGTGCCATACCTAGAATCTCCTCTTGAACCCTTCGGGGTATTTCGAGATGTTTTCCCGAATTATCAAACAGCATACACCAAAACGCAGATCGGTACAATTATCTTTCCTGTATTAAGCTTTATCTGAGGATTAGAAAAATTTCTCTTGCTTTTATTCTATAGTCATTCTATGATGTTATCAATTCATAATAAAAAGTTATTAAGGAGACTGAGATGATTAGACCTAATTACGAATCTGATGCAGGTAAAAGAAAATTTACCCCTCATGAACAGATGGGAACCATTCCTCACATGCCGTTTGAAGAGTATTCAGAAAAACTGAAGCACTGTATGACAATGAAGAGAAAGAATGGAATTCTGGAAGCACGACTCCATACCGATGGAGATTCAATGAGATGGGGTGCTCCCGCACACCAGGGACTCCACTATTTCTTTGACTGGGCCGGAAGAGACCCGGACAATGAAGTGATCATCCTCGGCGGAACAGGAAAGGATTTCATCAAATCGATGGGAAGACCGGACCCGAAAGATTCCACAAAGGATCCTGAAGCAACAGAGTTCAGCTCCAAGGAAGATGAAGCATGGAAGATGTACGAGTACCAGTACTATGATGGCATCAACGATATCGAGGGACAGATCTTCGATGTTGAAGTTCCAACCATCGGTGTCTGGAACGGTGCCGCTTTCCATACCGACCTCGTTCTTTACAGTGACATCACCCTCTGTACAGAAGATGCATGGACAACAGAGATGCACTTCCGTGTAAACATGGTTCCCGGGGACGGGATTCAGATCGCATGGAGAGAGCTGATGGGTTACAAGAGATTCGCCTATGCAGAACTTACCGGTGAGATCATCACAGCACGTAAGGCTCTCGCTCTAGGTATGGTCAATGAGATCTGTGCCGATACAGAAGCAGCATACGACAGAGCATGGGAAATCGCCGAGCTCATCATGAGAACAGGTTCCAGAGTCACACGAAGAATCACCACACAGCAGCTTCGCGCTCCCTGGAAAAAACATATCGCTGAAGAGGCAAGAAATGCTTTCTCAACTGAAATGTTCGTAACAGCTACCGAGCACTCTCCCCATGATAACTACTTCTGGGATTGGGCTCATGAAGAAGCTGAGCTCGTGATGGAAGCTGAAAAGCAGGGCAAGGTTGTCAGACCGAGAGTCGATGGCGGCCAGTTCGAAGATGAGATAAAATAAGACTCTCGTCTGAGAAAATAGTTTCTACCATACCTGCGCCGGTGAACAGGGGGGGGACAGAACCTCTCACTGAGCGCAGGATATTCACTCATTCCGCTCATAGGGGTCTGAGAAGTGCAGTCATGTTGTTCGTTGTGTTCTGCCGGTCATCCTATCTGTAGAGAAGTAAGGGAATGTCCCCTCGTTCCTTCTCTCAGAAGAGGCTGGCGGAGTTTTCATCTTTGTTCTTAGCATATTCTCACTGCCTCCGATAGCGAGTCGCCTGTGTGTGGAATACTTCGGCCCAGCAGCTGTACCCGGAAAGAAGGGACAAGGAACGGCTGTCCCTTTCAGCTTTCCTGATACAAAATAGGCATGTTTTCAACTATGAAAGGGCTTGATTGAGAATGCTATACTGGTTAATAGTGAACAGGTACAATCCTGGACGGGGGAACTGAGTGAAGATTTCACAGATTCAATGTTTTATAGAAGCCGCTGAGTGCCTGAATTTTACCAAAGCCGCTGAGAAGATGAATATCTCGCAGCCGGCATTGAGCAAACAGATATCAGCGCTTGAGAAGGAATTGAACATTGAACTGTTCCTGAGGGTGAAGAAACGGGTGTTCCTGTCAGAACCTGGAAAGATCTACCTTGAAGGATTGAAAAAACTCTCTTCCAGTTACTCTCACCTGATTGCTGAAGTGAACAGGGCCAATGAAGTTGCGACGAAAACGCTCACCATCGGTTATCTTGAGGACCGAAGTATAAGCCCCGCCTGTTCCGAAGCGATCTCTATCCTGAGTGAGAAATATCCCGATATCTCGGTACGGGTAGAGCCTTACAAGCTGAACCAGCTGCTTCATATGCTCGAGGATGAGAAGGTCGATATCGGTTTTACTCTTGAGTTCGATATTGATAACTATCCGACCATAGCCTATAAGGTGATTGAGAAAACACAGAATTACCTTGCCATTCCCGTCGACCATCCCAAAGCGCACCAGGAGTCGCTCAGTCTTGCCGATTTTTCTGACGAGGTGTATGTGACCCTCTCTCCGGATGAAAGTCACGATGTGGTGGAACGTCTTACCGAGTCGTGTCAGGAAGCGGGATTCACTCCGAATCTGAAATTCGCACCAAGTCTTAGGATGCTCGCCCTATGGGTTGAAGCGGGACTCGGTATATCTGCTCTCGACAAGGGGTGCTTTCTCTATCACAATCCCCGATTCAAGTTCCTGTCGGTCCCTGAGATTCATACGATGAACTCGCTCATTGCATGGAACAGGGAACACCTATCCGATTTGAGCAGTGCGTTCCTCAATATTCTCCTTTCGCTGAGTACAACAGAATAGGGAAGAGAGGAAACACTGATCATACTCTTGAATCAACTGCTAACCGTGAGTCTTTTTTCGAAGAAATACTGCGCATAGGGATTGTCATTATAGCGATCTATCATCGCGTATCCGTACTTCTTATAGAGTCCGATGGCCTCTTCCAGTGATTCATTGGTATCGAGACGGATCGTGTCGTATCCGGTGCGCGAAACTTCCTTTTCCAGCCATAGGAGGATCTTCGATGCGATTCCCCTTCGTCTGTAATTCGGATCTATCCACACCTTCTTCACTTCAGCAAAATCGTCAAAGAATCGTAGTGCTCCGCACCCGACCGGTTTCCCAAACAGCAGGACAATGCAGAAGATACCCTGAGGCGAATCATACTCCCCCTCATGGGCATCGGCGGAGGGATCGAAGGTGGTGTCGAACCGTACCGACAGGTCAGCATAGTAGGCTTTCAGCATTGCCTGAGCTCTCGGGTCATCCCCCTTCACCTGAATCAGCTCGATCGATACCGATTCCATGATGCGTGTGATGGTATCCATCGATTCTACCAGGGAGCTTTTCATATGCTGTGGAATTCTGCTGAGTGTGGTATCTGCCTGCTGATCACTGAGGCGGTGGAGAGTCTTCAGTTCCTCTAATCCTTTCTCCCCCAGGATGGCTATCCGTGAACGACCGTCAGATGGGTGTTTCTGAATAGTGATCAGCGATTCCTTCTCCAGTTTCCTCAGGAGTCTTGAGAGATAACCTGAATCGATTCCCATTCGCTCCCTCAACGTCTTGAGGTCTTCACCTTCTTCTCCGATTTCGAAGAGGAGGCGGGAGGCTGCAAGGGGACGTGGACGACCGAGGTAGTTCTTGTCAAAGACTCCGAGGGTACGGGTCACACTGCGGTTGAATGCTCTCATGGTTTCTATATCACTCATAATACCTGACTTTAGTCAGATAATATGAAGAAGTCAAGAGAGAACATGAGATTTTGAGAGTGATTCAAGGAATCAGGAGTGGGAAGTTATCCACGAAGCGATATCCTTCAGTACCTCATCTGTTACCTTCTGCGGGATGTTGTACTCCTTGCGTGCCTTCTTGATTTTACCGAACCGGGAGGGCATGAAGAGGTGGTTGAGTCCCTCATAGAGTTTCATGGTTACTTCAGGCTTCGCTTCGCAGAGCTTCTGATACAGGGCGAAATCCTTTTCTGCTGACACCTGGAAATCTTCCTTTCCCTGAAGGATGAGAAGAGGTGTTTCACAGCTTCTCAGATAGCCTTCTGCAGGATGGTTTTCCATCTCCTTGAAATACCATGCATAGGTCTTTCCCAGAATCTTCGTCTTCTTCGCTTCCTCCTCAGACAGCTCAGGTACGGTGTTGAATTTCTTTTGGAATTTCGCTATCTGTTTTGAGGCGATAAACCTGAGAGGTTTTCCCAGCTCTTCAAGCAGCGTCATGTTCTGATCGATCATGATCTCACGCAGGGTGCGCGGGGAGCCGGCAAGGATGATGATACCTGCGAAATTCCCTCTATCGGCGATCCGGGGGGCGAGCATTCCCCCGAGGGAGTGACCGAGAAGGAATATCTTCTCAGCATCTATCCTTACATCATCCCTGAGCATTTCTGCTGCAAGCAGCGCATCCTCGATCGTCTCTTCTTTCACTGTGATCTCTTCGGGATGAGTCTTGATCATCTGCTTTCCGTAGATCTTCGTCCTCTTGTCATAACGGATTGCCGCTACGCCGTTTTTCGCAAGATATTCTGCAATATCTTTGAACGGTGTATTTGCTCCTACCGTCTCATCCCTGTCGAGCGGACCTGATCCGTGGACGAGAACAACGGCAGGGGAGGGTGAAGGGCTATTCTCAGGCAGGATCAGGATCCCCTCAAGAGGATATGGAGTCTCTTTTCCTACTAATATTTTTTCTTCCATGCATGCACCTCGCTTCCTATCATACATCGTTGACGGAAAAATGGAATATGTGAAACGGTAAAGAATGGATGATGCAGTGTGCGGCAGTACTCATTCGGTGTCGTAACATGAAAAATACAGCGGTTCATGCTTGACCGGGGGAAATGCGGCGCTCTATGATTCTCTTAAGGGTATTAAGCAGATGGGGGTAAGGTACATGAAATATTCTATACTTGGTACGACGGGGATGGAGGTATCGAATCTCTGCTTCGGGACAATGTCTTTCGGCGGGAGAGCCGATAAGGATATGAGCAGGGCGATGTATCAGTCGTGCAGGGATGCGGGGATCAATTTCTTCGACTGCGCGAATGTCTACCAGAAGGGAGTTGCCGAGGAGTACCTCGGTGAGTTTATAGCTGGTGAGCGTCAGGAGCTTGTCATCACGACCAAAGGGTACGGTTCGATGAAGTCAGATGGCAGCGGGGCAGGGTGTTCGAGAAAGCATCTCCTTACTTCATTGGAAGATAGCCTGAAAAGGCTGAAAACCGATTATGTCGATATCTATTTCGTTCACCATTTCGATCCTAAGGTCTCCATGGAGGAGCTTATCTCCACTCTCGATCATATCGTGAAAAGCGGGAAGGCGTTGTCGGTGGGACTCAGCAACTTCGCTGCATGGCAGGTTCAGAAGATGGTCTCCCTTGCTCAGCTCCATTCCTATCTTCCCGTTCAGTGCCTTCAGCCGATGTACAATATCGCGCAGCGTCAGGCAGAGGTTGAGCTTCTCCCCATGGCACTCGAAGAGAAGATCGGTGTGATCACCTACTCGCCTCTCGGGGGAGGTCTGCTATCAGGCCGGTACGGGAAGGGGAAGAAGCCCGAGAAAGGGCGTCTCGTGGAGAATGCGAGTTATATTGAACGGTACCGGGGTGAATTCTATGAGCAGGTGGCTACTTCCTTTGCTGATTATGCGGCTTCACGGGATCTCAATCCCGTATCGCTCGCACTTGCCTGGGTAGCTTCCCATCCTGCGGTGACTGCCCCTATCATCGGAGCGGCGAATCTTGATCA
This sequence comes from Sphaerochaetaceae bacterium, assembly GCA_963677695.2. Classification (GTDB taxonomy): domain Bacteria; phylum Spirochaetota; class Spirochaetia; order Sphaerochaetales; family Sphaerochaetaceae; genus SABI01. The sequence continues at coordinate 235,067 of CAXXUJ010000002.1, forward strand.
GCTGAAAGACTCACTGGCCTCTGTCGATATCACGATAGATGAACAGATGGCAGCGGATATCGATGCCATATCACCTCCGCCCCCTCTGGCAACCGACAGGAGCGAGGAGGCCCGTTAGAGGTCCTCTCTTGCCCATTCGAATGCTGCCTGCTGCAGCTCTGTGATACTCACGCACCTCATCTTCTTTTTGATGTTCTCTATATGGGAGGAGACGGTGCTTGAGGAGATCTTCATCTTCTGTGATATCTTCTTGTTGGAAAGGCCCTTCGCTATGAGTGAAAAGAGGACCATCTCCCTGTTTGTCAGAATCGACTCAGGGTCGTTGTCTTCGGGTGAGGGAGTGACAGGCCCGTCAAGGAGGGCCTGTGAGATCCTGGGAGAGAGATAGACCGATCCCTTGGAGACGGTCTGGATTGCAGTGAGAAGGCATTGGGTTGTTTCAGTCTTTGGAAGGTATCCCTTCGCTCCGAGCTGTATCGCTCTTCGTACGATCGATACATTCTCATAGAGAGAGAGAATGAGGACAGGCATCTTCTCTACGAGTTCCTTGTGGCTTTCAAGGAACTCAAGTCCGCTCCTCCTTCCTCCCATGCTGATATCGAGTATGAGTACATCAGGGATTTCCTTCTCAAGGAAAACCTCGAGTTCTTCGGTTCCGTCAACCTCTCCGATGATGGAGAATTCGGGATTGCTTTCCCCGAGCATACGTATCCCTTCCCTGATTAGCTGGTGGTCGTCTGCAATTACTACTCGAATCATATTAACTCCTCTGGTACTTCAGCGCGGATATGGAAGGTGTTATCATTCCCCGGACCTGCTGAGAGTGTACCGCCTAAGGCTTCAATGCGGTACCGCATGATATCTATACCGTGATCTTTCTTGAAAAGCGAATGGAACGGGAGCGTTTCCGCCCCGTCGTTTATGATATGGAGATGATAGCGGCCCCTTCTGCTGTAAAGCCGTATAGCGATGTAGGTGGGAGAGGAATGAACCACAGCATTGGTAATCCCCTCTCGGGTGACCAGATAGATCTGCTCGGCAGCGGTCGTCCACTCCTGAATACCCTCGCAGTCAAGTTTTGTTGTGATCTCTATCTGATGGAGACGTGCGTTCTTTTCTGCCATCTGTTCTATCGCAGCGGCAAGACCGATGGTATCAAGACGGGCAGGTCCGAGACCATTTATGATATCTCTCAGCTCGCTGTTGATCTCCGAAGCTGTCTCCTTCAGCATCTTCAGATCGTCACCTTCAGCATGTCCCCGCCTCCACAGGCTCTCACCAACATACTCCATTCCTACGGTGAGCTGGGCGAGCCGGTCATGGAGGTCATTGCGTATCTGATTTCTTGTCTCATCTGAAGCCGTGATGATCTGACTCTTCGCCAGTTCCACCTGTTTCCGGTCTTCCAGTACTGTCTGGACAAGGAGAAGGCAGTAGCCTATTGCATAGATGAAGGCCGCATCGGGGAGAAGTTCTACATCATAGCGTCCATTAAGCACCGCGAGTGAATCATGAAAGAGTCCGTAGAGGACAGCAAGCTGGATGAGCAGACGGAGAAGAACCCAGATAAAATCAAGATGGGTCTGATTGGTGAAAATAAGATGGTACTGCATAATGATGGCGTAGAGCAGGTAGCAGATCATGGGTATGAGAAAGACAAGGGAGATATAGTAGCCGATATGGAAAGGGATGACCATTGTCAGTATTCCAAGGAAGGCAAAGATGAAGACAATTCCCTTGATGACAGGCATGCGGCGGTTTCCGAACAGATCCGATGCCAGAGAGCGAATAATGAATCCCGCTCCCAGAAAATAGGTGCTGATCCCTATTTTCTTCAGAAGAACATAATCGATATGGGGGAAGATCAGGTAGATGCTGAAGGCTCCTCTCGTAAGGTTCCCCAGAGCTATGAAGAACACTGCAGCAGCAAAGAAAAAGAGATGGTACTCTCTCATCTGCGATGCGAAAAAAGCGATATAGAAGGTGATGAAAATCATAATCGCACCCTGGAATATCTCTATCATCAGGTTCCTGTCATTTCTTTCAGCGATGAGAGGGGAGGAGGCAATGAGGACCTGTTCCCAGAGGCCCGCCCTCGGGTGGACGAAATTGCTTACTCTGTACTCGATCAGATTCTCACCTCCTTGAGCTGAGAACCTGTACACGTCTGAGCGTGCTGTCGGGACTGCCGAGGCTGCTGACTCACCGTATATTCCCTGTGTCCCGATCAGCTGACCGTTTACGAATACCTGCCCGCTTGTTCCTATATTGTGGGTGAAGAGCTCGAATTCCTTCCCTGCATAATTGTCGGGAACCATGAGCGTCATACTATAGGTGCCGAATCCGTGTGCCCATGCTACCGCAGGAACTTCCTGTAATGTCGTCTGACCGTCACGGAAGAGCTGCCACTCTCCATTGAGACTGTAGATGAATGATTCGTCTGTTTCAGGGAACACCCCGGTTCCGTCTTCTACCTCGATGATGTGACGTACTTCAGGAACTGCGCGGATACCGATGAGAACCATCAGGACAATGGTGAAACATGAGAGGATGGCTACTTTTAGATCAGATTTCATCTGCAGTACCATAGGTTCTTCATCCTTTTAACCGGTATGGTACCCCATTTCGCTAGATTTTTCTAGGGAAATCAGTGATAGCCGCTCCATGCGGCATACCCGATAGGATAACCCTTGATGTAGGATACAATGAACACAGAAAGGAGAAGAGAGGAGATGAAGAGAAGGAGAAGAGTGTCACGCACTCTCCATGGGACTTTCCTGTAGAAGGTTCTCTTCCCCCTCATGGAAAATCCTCTCGCTTCCATTGCTAGTGATATATTCTCGCACCTCCTGATATGGATGGCCAGCAGCGGGATGGCAAGGGTGAAGGTGTTTCTTTTCTTTCCTGTTCTCATCAGGTGGGATGCTCTCATCCTCTCGGCATCCTGTGTGATATCGCCGGCAAGATTGAGTACGGCAAGAACAGAATAGGCAAAGCCGGGGGGAAGTGAAAGCTGCTGCATCAGAGAGAGGAGAAGATCCTGAGGAGGGCTTGATACAGTGAATAGGAGTCCTGCGAGTATGATGATGATCACCCTCAGCGCAAGGAGCGAGCCGAGTGTGATGCCGGAGGTGGAAAATTGCATCCACCACACACTGATTTCTCTCGAATTTTCTTCTGATGCTCCCCACAGGCCGTTCATCCAGATGAGAGAGAAGGCAAAGAGGGAGAAGGGAATGAGGAGGAGAAGGTTCTTTCTTGAAAATCCATTGCCTGTCACTCCTATGATGATAAGAAGGAAAAGGAGGGACAGTGAGGTGTGAAAGCTGCTCGAGAGAAGGGCTGCGATAAGGAAGAGGAGATTGAGTATCAGCTTGCCTGAGGGGTTGAAGGTGTTCAGCGCATATTTCATCAGATCTCCACTCCCCATTGTTCCCGCACTTCTTCAGGGAACCTTTTCAGCTCCTGCAGCGTTCCCGAAAAGACGATCTGCTTTTCATGTACCACAACAAATTTTTGAATGAACGGCAGGAAAAGCTGCAGGTCATGGCTCACCATGACAATCGTTTTTCCCTGCATGTGCATCCCCTGTATAAGGCCGGCAAGTTCCCTTGCCGTCTTCGCATCCTGAGCGAAGGTCGGTTCATCCAGGAGGAAGATATCCTTATCGTCCTCGAGGAGGGAAGCGAGGGAAAGCCTTCTCTTCTCTCCACCACTGAGGGTGAACGGACTCTGCTGTTCCTTTCCTTCAAGGGCGAGCTGTTTCAGCAGCTCACCCGAAGAAATCTGTCCATCCTTCAGTTCTTCGGCCACTGTTGGATAGATGAACTGGAGCTCAGGATTCTGAAACAGATAGCCGATGGATGAGGCAGGTCTCACCCTGTGCTTTTTCCTTTTCAGCTGATACCCCATCAGGTTCACTGTCCCCTTTTGAACCTCGGACAAGCCTATCAGGCTCTGAAGGAGGGTGCTTTTTCCGCACCCGTTGGAACCGACAATAGCAGTCATCTCCCCCTTGAAGAAGGTGAGGTTCACCTTTTCAACAATTACAGTACTTCCGTACCCGATAGAAGCATCACGAAACTCAAGGGCAGGGAGAGCTGTCTCTGCCTCCTGCTTCATTGGAATGACCTTCGGTTGATGTTCCGATCTCTCTTCTGGAAGCCAGATTCCCATATCGGACAGTACTTCTTTTTCCCGGGAGAGTATCTCCGTTCCCTTCTCATCGAAAACAATCTCTCCCTCCCTAGAAAGGACGATCACCCGGTCGACAAGATCGAGCCAGAGATCGACATGGTGTTCCACTAAAAGGAATCCCCGTCCCTTTTCAAGCCATGAGGCGACTGCCGAGGCGAAACGACGCCGTCCCGGAGGATCGAGATGGGCTGTCGGTTCATCCATGACGAGCATGGATGAGTCAAGGAGGGTGGTGGAAGCGGCAGCAAGCACCTGCTGTTCTCCACCGCTCAAGTGAGCGATGGTAGTGTTTCGTTTGCAGAAACCGAAATGGTTGAAGGAACGATTGATGATCGCTTTCATCTCTTCTGCTTTGATCTGAAGGTTTTCGAGCCCGAAGGCTGCCTCCTCTTCGGGATAGGGGAGGCAGAACTGATGGGATGGGGACTGGAAGACGACACCGAAGAGTTCAAGGAACTCCCTCCTGCTCAATTCCTTACCATCCCGTTCATCGTAGGTGATGCTCCCATCGGCGTAATAGGTGTCGTACGCGCTATAGAGGCGCAGGATGGCGAGGAGGAGGGTCGATTTCCCCCCTCCTGAAGGTCCCAGTACCAGGATGCGTTCATCGGTGGAAAAGGAGAGGTTGATATGTGAGAGGATCGGTCTCTGCTGTTTTTTATACCGGAAACTGAAATCCTGGAGAGTAACCCGTGCCACCTTCTTTACTCCGCTGCGATCGCGAACGAATTGACTGCTCCGGTTTTCAGCAGTCCGTCACCGATCAGGCGGCTGAAGAGGCCTGAGAAGAGGGCTGCCGAGGCGAGACGGACAAGCAGCATCGCAAGGAGCATTGCCGGTGCGTACGAGGCGTAGTTGTAGAAGAAGTAGTTGTAGATAAAGGTGAACAGGGCGGCAAATCCTCCGGAAAGGATGAGAGTCCAGAGGTTATACTTCTTATAGCCGGTAACGAGGAAGCCGAGTTCACAGCCTGCTCCCTGTATCGAGGCACCGATGAGCATAGAGATTCCCATGGGAGTGCCGAGAACAACTTCCCCGAGGGCGGCCATGATCTCACCGGCGAATGCCATTCCCGGTTTTCTGATGATATACATCGCACAGGTGGCTCCCATGAACCAGATTCCATAGATCATATCGAGTCCGATAGGACCGGCAGCTGCCGTGACCACTCCCCAGGCGGCTACTCCGCCGAGGTAGATTGCGCCGAAAACAAGCCCGAGAAGGGCGAGAAGGAGAAGGTCCTTCATTTTCCAAGTGTAATTCATGTGAGACTCCTATAATTGTATCTGTGTGTTGGGTTTCGAGGGACTTCCCTTTGAGAAGGTCAGATGGAATACTGTGTGAATCCCTCCCTGTACCGATCTCTCGAAAGCCTCTTCAAGTGATGTAAGAACGAGTGCGAGTGGGCCGTCTATCCGAGTCGCATAGTGCATTCGGGTGATGTTCAGCTGATCATTACCTGTGACGCATGCTACCGCATCTTCGATATGATTCAGATGGGCATCGGCTCCGAGGGGATAGTAGGACCACACGCAGGATGTTTCTATTTCATCCCTTCCTTCCCATGAAAGGGGGATGTCATGAACCGTATCGACCGGAATGGTCTCAGGTACATCACCATCGCATCCGAAAGAGAAAAGGACATTGGCTACAGTATGTCCGTCATGCCTGAAGGCATGCCCTATAACATCTGAGACATAGTCAAATACTCTTCTTTTCGTTCCCTGGATCAGTGTTCCCATATCATCTGTGATCACAGCGAGATTGCTGCGGTCGCAGCTTCGTACCGCATCGAGAATGAGATCGGCGAAATTGTCCTGCATCGGGTAGATTCCCAAGCGTGCACCGTAAACTCCGTGAGAGCAGCAGCTCATACGTTCCTCCGTTGCATAGACACTGAATTTCTGGAGGTCCTGGATTATCTGATATGACGGAAGAGGTGCGCGCGCATGAAGCTTCTCTTCTCTAGAATGTCTCTACACTTTTCCCTACGGCAGCATTACCTGCATCAGGTTATATGGGTATCGGCAAAACGTCTTCTCAGCCTTTCGGCTCCCCAAAGTATCTATAACGGAGGTAGGGTAAACAGAAACGACGCAGCTGTTCAACCGGTTTGTGAGAAAAAGTGAACATTTAGTGAAAGGCTGTCAGGCTAAGGTGGAAAAGGATAAAGGGAGTGATTTCACGTGTAAGAGAAGTTCCGCCTCTACTCGATATCTTTCGTATATTCGAAACTGAAATCCTTGGTTCCGTAGATCCCTCTCTTCTCTTCAGGAAGGAGGAGGGCAAGCCTTATCATGATTTCTTTCATCAGAGCCTCTCTTCCTTCAGAATCGAGCCTCCCTTCCTTCACGATTTCATACGGCTTTCCGACAGCGACATAGAGGGGAGTCCTCCTGAACGGCCACCTGTACTTCTTTCCATCCTCGAAACCGTAGGTGACGATCGGGATGATGGGAGCTTTTTCCCTGTAGGCTATATAGGCGACTCCTGACTTTCCTTCCTGAAGTACGCCGCTCCCGCTTCTGGTCCCTTCGGGAGCGATGGCGAGAATGTTGTTCTCTTTGAGCACCTTGAAGCAGGCGTTCATCGTCTCCCTGCCCATGGCATCCCTGTCCACAGGGATCGTTCCCCACCGTTTCATGATGAACCGGGTGAAGGCATGATCCCAAAGCTGTTTTTTTGCCATGGCAACCATCTTTCTCGGCTGCATGTAGAGGTAAAGCAGTGGAGCATCAAGGAAGTGGGTATGGTTTGCAGTTATAATGAGCGGACCTTCCATCGGAACGGTAAAGAGAGGGGAGGGGTCGTAGCGAAAGAAGAGTCGGAAGAAAGCTTTAAAAATTGCATTGAGGATTGCATCGATTATGTTCATAGGAGAACTATACTCCGGCGGTGCTGGAAAGGTAAACAGTTATTCTTTCTTATTTTTCCTTCTTCGCTTCATTGAGAGACCTCCGAACCCGCTTATCACAGCGATGTAGAATCCTGCGTCGTACCACCAGCCGGTGTTGTAGGAGTCGTAGATGCTCACGTTATCCTTGAACAGTGAGACGATCAGCGAGAGCGGCGCAATCCAGCCGTGCCAGATACCCATGAGGAAGTTTGCCGGTTTCTCCTCTTCTGATGGTACTGTCTCGGGAAAACAGGATACGAAGAGAAGGAGGATGGCGGATAGGAGAAGAATAGATAGGATTTTTTTCATAGAGACCTCCCCGGTCAGGTGGTGAATAGCTTTTACGTTGTGTATGGCAGGGATGCAGGGAAGATGCTATTCACTGCATTACATAATCTTACCTCCTCATAATACCAGAGGGTGATTGCTTTCTCAATCTCACACGATTAATTTCTCATCTCTTTTCTTGTCCCCTGACCATCGATGTATTATCCTGTAGATAAGAAGCAATGGAGGTACTATGCATAAAGCAGATGGACAAAGATACATTCAAATGAAATACAAGAAGGTCGGTAAGAGCGGACTCGCCCTTCCCCTTATCTCACTCGGACTGTGGCACAATTTCGGTGGAATCACTCCCTACCAGACAGCGAAAGAGATGGTGTTCACCGCCTTCGATTCAGGAATCACCCACTTTGATCTTGCCAACAACTATGGACCGCCGCCGGGAAGCGCGGAGGAGAATTTCGGGAAGATCCTTCACGAGGATATGGCACGTTACAGGGACGAGATGGTGATCTCGACCAAGGCCGGGTACAGGATGTGGCCGGGCCCCTACGGGGAATGGGGAAGCAGGAAATACCTTCTCTCCTCCCTTGATCAGTCACTGAAACGAATGAAACTCGACTATGTCGATATTTTCTATTCACATAGATTCGATCCCGATACACCTCTTGAGGAGACGATGAGTGCCCTTGAGAGTGCATACCGTTCAGGTAAGGCACTCTATATCGGGATAAGTTCCTACTCGAGTGCGAAGACGAAGGAAGCACACGATATTCTCACTTCCATGGGAGTCCCCCTCATCATTCATCAGCCGAGCTACTCGATGCTGAACCGCTGGGTAGAGGAAGATCTCCTCTCCACCCTTGATGAACTGCAGATGGGAACGATCTGTTTCTCCCCTCTCGCACAGGGAATGCTGAGTGACAAATACCTCAAAGGTATTCCGAAGGATAGCAGGGCTGCGGACAAGGATTCTGCCCTTGATGAAGACCTTATCACTGAAGAGAATCTGGACAGGATCAAAGGACTGAATGATATCGCCAAGAGCAGAGGGCAGTCCCTTGCCCAGATGGCTCTCTCCTGGGTTCTGAGACGAAAGGAAGTCACCAGCGTCCTTATCGGTGCACGTAATTCCCACCAGATTCGGGAGAATATCGGAGCGATAGACAACCTTGAGTTCTCAGCAGAGGAACTTGCTGCAATCGACAGGTTCGCTGTCGAAGGCGATATCAACCTGTGGAAGGCTTCAAGCGCCTACTGATCGCCTGAGAATGTTGTTTCACACAAGGAGACTCCCTGAACGGGAGTCTCTTTCTTGAGGGGGATCTCCCTTCGATCCAAGGTTTGTGTGAAAATTGAATGAACAGGTGAAAAATCTTACTGAAACTATCTATTGTGTGATAGAGTACTGATACAACGAATCAAGGAGACATAGTATGAATTCATATAGAGGTAGAATATTTCTAGTAGCAGCTGCTTTGCTGCTCGTCCTGAGCTCGGTTTCTCTTGCAGCTGACGGCGTTACGAGTGTCAAACTGCTCGGATCAGATATCCCGGAACTGAAGTTCGAGGGGTCCTACACCTACACGATGGATATGCTTCAGGGTGAAGGGATGCTCACACAGAACAATAATCTGAAGGTGAAGACCACACTCGGAGTCTCTCCCATTGCCTCCACACTCACCGTTGATGCAATCCTTACACCGATCGCTGTCGCTGAACTCTCGCTTGGTGGATCGATCGGAACCGGCTGGCATTTCAGCCTGATGGACAATGACGGTCTCCTCATCGGTCCTTCCGATCCCATGAACTCCGATTCTCTCGGCGGCGTCTACCTGAAAGGAAAGGCAGGGGCTGCCTTCCAGTTCGACACCGGAGCCATTTTCGAGGGAGAGTGGAAGAGTGTTCTCATGAGAACGTATCAGGAGATCAATTACCAGCTCTACACCGGAGCAGATGCCGATGTGGAATGGAACTACGAATCAGCCGGAGCACGGGTGAATGATTTCGAATACAAAGCGGAATACGTTGTCGGCTACAGAATGCCTCTCCCTGTAAACCTTGTTGCTCTAATGCTCGAAGTTGAGAAGAGGGGACTCACTCATTCGGGGATGTACGATACAACCTATGTACTCGGAATGCCTGTGAACCTTCATTTCGACTGGGGACTCGATGTGACCCTCATTCCACAGATCAATCTCCATGCAAGTGCGGACTCCGTCTATAAGAGAGTCGCAGCTATGGTGAACTACACCTTCTAATCGCAACACAGACGATCATAGTACGGGACAGCAGCGCTGTCCCGTTTTTTAAGCCTCTACTTCTGTGGTCCGCCCGAGTAATCGGGAATCGCACACTCGGAAATGTACTGGTGGAGCAGTCTCTCCAGTTCTTCGATTCTTGCATTGAATTCTTTTGCCTGCAGTTCAGCGCGTTCACTGACCAGGTAGGCAATATCGACACCGAGTCCTTCAGCGATGGCATTCAGATTATCTATCTTCGGAAATCTCCCGTACGTCTCTATTCCTCCGATATACCCAGTGTGCAGGTCAGAGCGTATCGCAAGCTCCTCCTGCGTCAATTTTTTCTCTTTTCGGATCTTCCGTATGTTGTCGATAATCCGTCTCTGCAAAGCTGTTCTGGGCATGTCTCTCTCCTTGTAGTTTGATAATAAAAATAATATATCTCAGCTTTTCTGCGTTTGAAATATCTGGACAGTATAAATAACGGCTTTAAATTGTTATTCTCTGACTAGATGATATCTACCTAAATTCTTTAGATGTAAGAAGAAAATTAGTGTATTTTATTATCTGCAAAAATTATGTTTTGTGCAAAAAATATAGCAGAAAATGCTAGTTTATGGGAGACGTTTTTACATTTTTCTTGTAATTAGTATTCTGTCTTCGTACGAAACGGTTGTGAGGGGGGTGTCATACAGCTGTGTAAGGTATGTTCCAGTGAGTATCTCACTGGTATCACCACTGTACAGGAGTTCACCTTTCCTGATCATGAGAAGGGTATCTGCTGCTTCTGAGGCGAGCATGGGATCATGGGTAGTGATGATCAATGTTTTTCCCTTTCTCTTGAGGAGGTTGATGATGTCTATGATCCGCGAGGTGTTGGCAGGGTCAAGTGCTGATGTCGGTTCATCAAGAAGGATCACCTCAGGGTCCTGCGCAAGAACTCTGGCAAAGAGGAGAAGCTGGTGTTCACCTCCGCTCAACTGGCCTACAGGCCTGTGGGCGAGGTGCGACATGCCGACCATGTCGAGGGCTGCTTCGGCTGCCCTGTAATCTTCTTCCTGAGGACTTTTCATATGGTGGAGGTAGGGGGCACGCCCGAACAGGGTGAATTCAAAAGCGGTGAAAGCGAATCGGCTTCTCTCTTCCTGCGGGACCAACCCGATCAGGCTTCCAAGTTCCTGTTTCGTATAGCTTTTCAGCGGTTTGCCGAAGAGGATAATCTCTCCCCTCTGTGCTTCCCTGAAAGAGAGAAGGAGATCCATGAGCGTAGATTTTCCCGCTCCGTTCGGACCGAGAATCACCGTCACTTTTCCGCCGGGAAAATCGAAGGAGAGGTCCCTGAGTGCGTTCTGACGGGTAGATGTGTAGGTGTAGGTGATGTCCTTAAGAGTGAATGCGTTCACAGGTTCACCTCCGCTCTTTTACTCGAGAGGATGATGATGAAAAGGATTGCTCCGAGAATGCTCGTGATGATACCCAATGGGATTTCACTTGGTAGGAGCACTCTTGCAACGGTATCGCTGAAGAGGAGGAACAGAGCTCCGATAAGCATGGAACCGGGTAGAGCGAAGCGTGAATCACTTGTAAAGATTCGTCTTGCAATGTGAGGTACGATCAGTCCCACCCAGGAGACCAGTCCTGCCACCGATATGATACTCGTGGTTGCACAGGTGGCGATGACCAGGAGAAAGACCCGCTCACTCTGTACCCTGATTCCCAGGGAGTGTCCCGTTCTGTCAGGAAGGGAGAGGAGGTTGATTCTCCACCGAAACAGGTAGAGAATAATAAGCGATACAATCATGACGGGGATGGTACGTATGACTCTCTCCCAGGTTGTATTGTAGAGCCCTCCCATCATCCAGAAGGTGATCTCCTGAAGGCTTGTCATTGGGTCTGCCAGTACCTTTACCACCGAGAGGAGGCTTGAAAAGAGGGCCCCAACAGCAATACCGCTCAGTACGAGGCGGAGAAGCCATCCTCCGAACCTGAACATCTTTGCGAACCTGTACGAAAGGTAGAGAGCAGCCAGCGCGAAGACTGTCGCATTGAGCTGGATGAGCGGGAGATTATAGCCGAGAAGTACAATCGTCGCAGCCGCACCGAAGGCAGCTCCCTGTGATACCCCGAGGAAGCCGGGTTCCACAAGAGGGTTTGCAAAGAGCATCTGAAAGACGAATCCGGCGGCGGCAAGGGATGCTCCGCCGAGAACGGAAAGGAGAACCCGCGGAATACGTATGTCTGTAATGATACGGCGAAGCAGAGGATCTGAAAGGTCAACACTGATTACCATTCCCTCACCGGTTCTATATCTGCCGAGAAGAAGAGTCAGAAGTGAAAAGAGGAGGAGAGAGAGCGCGAGCAGAGCAAGACGCTTTCTATGCTTCCGTTCCCTGTTCCTGAAAACTGTTTTCATTGCTCTCCTCTACGTCTCTTCAATTCAGTGAATCTCTGTAGCGTTGAACGAGGATGTCAAGTTTTTCCTCTGATTCCACGTGATACAGGTTCTGATAGAATTCTCTGATCTCGCTCTCCATGTCAAGTGATTGCAGCTGCTCGGGATGGAGGGTCTTTGCCAGCCACTGCAGTGCAAGCAGCCAGCGGCTGTCACTCTGAAAATAGTTGACGAAATCGGAAGGAGCGAGAAATACGTTCCCCTTCTTTACCACATCAAGAGAAGCCCAAAGGGAAGAAGAGGAGATCTGATCAAGATAGGTGCCGCCGTGAGAGCGGTAGCTCACGATGATGATCACATCTGGATTCCATGCGCTGATCTGTTCAAATGATACGACAGACCATCCTGAAGCAATCCCGTTTTCCTCATAGATGGGAGTTCCTCCCGCCTTTCTTATCATCTCCTGCTGTATCCAGAGTTCAGGAGCGACTGAGAAGCTTGTGATGCCGTCACCTGTGGTCGCCTGAAGGACCAGAACCCTCGGTGAATCTCCCGTGTGAACGGCATCCGCCACAGTTTTTTCCTTCTGTTCAAAGAAGGAGATGATCTGTTCAGCTCGTTCTTTCTCGCCCAGAAGAGCGCCGAGCTGACGGATCTCATCACTCCAGCTCTCCATGGTCTCAAGATCTAAAGAGAAGAGGGGGATATTGAAAGGTTCAATAATAGGAGCGAAAGCTTTCCTGTTCCTCTGTTTTGTCAGGATGAGGTCGGGATCAATGGAAAGAATCTCCTCTGCGCTGATACTCTGTCCCAGCCTCTCCCCGTTATCCTTCTCATCAAGAAGGAAGGTGAAGAAATCACCAAGCCCCTGATTCGTCTTTGCCAGAGTGATCTCGGCTGTCCGAGCCGTCTCGAACATATAGAGGGCATCAGCAGGAATGAGTGCGGCCTTGCCGATCACGGCAATCCTTTCAAGCGGCAGCTGCACTGATACTTCAGTACCTGATGCATCGAATGCACTGTTTGTCTCTGCGCTGCTCTGTTCCATCGTTCCCGCGGCATAGATGCCGGACAGGGAGAAGATAACAAGGAGAAGTATAATGAAAAGTTTCTGTTTCATGGAGGGACCTCGGAGAAATGGGATATCTGGGTACATCATACCATTATTCATGTGAGAATACAATGGAATGAGGACTCGTTCTTATTTGATCCGGAAATCTTGATTCACTGAGCGATTCAGAGTACTCTGTCAATACATTTAGATACGGGTGAACAGAATGAACGAATATACAGTAAGAGATAGAATTGCACAGGCACGTAAAAAACAGAGAGTGCTTGAAACCCTTACCGGTGAAGAGCGGAACAGCATGCTTGAAAGGATAGCGGAAGCTCTTTCAGCCTCTTCAGACAGGATTGAACAGGCAAATGAGAGAGACCTTGAACGGAGCCGCAAGGAAGACCTTGCCGGTCCTCTGCTCAAACGCCTTGTCTTCAATTCCAAAAAGATCGAGGGAGTCTGTACCGGTATAAGGCAGATCGCTTCCATGAAAAACCCACTGGGAAAGGTTGTCGAAAAGCGTAAGCTTGATGAAGGACTCATCCTCAGTAAAATTCTCGTTCCCATCGGTGTGATCGGTATGATCTTCGAATCTCGTCCCGATGCCCTTGTTCAGATCGTCTCCCTTGCCCTGAAAAGCGGAAATGCAATTGTATTGAAAGGGGGAAGGGAAGCACTTGAAACGAACCAGTGTGTAGTGGACATCATCACTGAGACGCTGAAAAGCATGGATGCACCGTCAGAATGGATCGTCCACCTCACAAGCAGAGAGGATGTATCCCAGATGCTCACCCTCAATGACATGATCGATCTTGTCATTCCCAGAGGTTCCAACGAATTCGTTCAGTACGTAATGAAGAACTCTCTTATACCTGTACTCGGCCACGCCGACGGCCTCTGTGCCCTCTACATTGATGACAAGGCCGATATGAACATGGCAGTCTCTGTTGCTGTTGATTCCAAGTGCCAGTACCCCTCTGTCTGCAATGCAGTCGAGACACTCCTTGTAAACGAAGATGTCGCAGAGAAGTTCATCCCTGCCTTTGCCGAAGCAACTTCTTCCTATCCCGTGGTGATCCACGGTGATGAGACAACCTGTTCTCTCATTCCCGGTGCTGTCCCTGCAACCGATGAAGACTGGGATACGGAGTATCTCGACTATGAAGTTGCTATCAAGGTTGTAGCCAGTATGGACGAAGCTATCGAACATATCGGGGAGCACAGCTCTAAACATACCGATGCGATCGTCACTTCGGATGAAAAGAAAGCGGAAGAATTTCTGAGACGTGTCGATTCAGCCGATGTGTTCCATAACTGTTCCACCCGGTTTGCTGACGGATTCCGTTATGGACTCGGTGCGGAGGTGGGAATCAGTACGCAGAAAATCCATGCGAGGGGACCGGTAGGAATTGAAGGTCTGGTAACGTTCAAATGGCTGTTGAGAGGTCACGGAGAAAGGGTCGCAGACTATGAAGGTGAGAAGACCTTCATCCATGAGGACCTTCCCCTCTCTGATGAGGCTGAATGATGAGTGAACGTGATTTTTCTCATGTGAAGAGAATTGTCGTCAAGGTGGGAACGAACCTTATCAGTCGTCCCGGGGGAATATCGAGTGAACGCCTTGAGGCGATCGTTTCCGATATCGTGGCCTTGAAGGCTGCCGGGTATGATGTCCTCCTTGTCACCAGCGGTGCTGTCGGTCTCGGTGCAGGTGAGATCAATCTTTCCGGCAAGGTGAAGGGTGTGGTCATGAGGCAGACCTGTGCCTCGATCGGACAGCCGATTCTCATGAGCCACTACCGCAATGCCTTTGCAAAGCATGGACAGGTCTGTTCTCAGATCCTTGTCACAACCAACGAATTGAATGACAGGGTCACCTATGTGAACCTGATGAACTCGGTGAATTCCCTTCTCGATCACAATGTCATTCCCGTTTTCAACGAAAATGATACAGTGAGTACCGATGAAGTTGGGACCGCTGTCGGTGACAATGACCGACTCAGCGCATATATAGCGAACAAGGTAGATGCTCAGCTTCTCGTCCTCCTAACCGATATCGAAGGACTCTATACAGAAGATCCGAAGAAGAACAGTGAAGCACAGCTTCTTCATGAGGTGCATGAGATCACACCTGAGATCCTTGCAAGTGCAGGGTCTGCCGGTTCCGTTCACTCCACCGGTGGGATGAAGACGAAACTTCTCGCTGCGCGCATTGCATCCTACGGTGGATGTTCCACCCTCATCGCGAGCGGGTATGAAAGCGGTATCCTCACTCGGATCATTCAGGGAGAGGATGTTGGAACTCATTTCCATCCTCTGAAGAGGATGAGCCAGCGTGCACGCTGGATTCTCCATTCAGATACCTCTGCCACGATCCAAATCGACGAGGGAGCGGTGAGGGCTCTGAGAAACCATAAGAGTCTCCTTCCCAGCGGGATTATCAGAGTGGAAGGGGTCTTCCGTTCCGGTGATGTCGTGATGATCAATGATATTGCAAAGGCTGTTCCGTATTACAACAGCACGGAAATCATAGAGAGGATCGGCAAGCACAGCAGTGCTATGCATGCCGGTCTCAAGCAGGGGAGGCCTGATGTGATATTCAGGCCGGAGGATATCGTATTTCTCGATCATGCAGAATAGTTACCATGTGTACCGAAGCAGACAGGATGTAGGGAGCCGGATCAGATACCTCCACAGCGAGGTACGGCTCTCCATTGCCCTCATTGATATGGGGGGAGCTGAAGCACTCATTGATGCGATAGAGTATTATCATACGACGATGAACTGGCCCCTGATCGTCTTTCTCAGTGACAGGCAGGAGAACCTCGCTGAACTGAGAATGCAGTTTCCCCTTGTCTCCTTCATACACTTTCCCCAGCCTGTCTCTACCGGAGCCATGATCAATGTGATGGCCAATGAATGCTACGCAACCTATTTCCTCGTCACCCGAAGTGATCTTCGTATCCCCTTTTTCAACAGCGATGAGGTGCTCAATCTGTTCGAGAAAGGAAAGAACCCTGCAATGCTCACTCCTGTTGTGAGGGACCGTTTCAATGAACTGATCCCCACTGTGGAAGTTCCCCGGATGCAGAAGTTCTTCATAGATCCGCTGCCATTCATTCCCTCAGGTAAGAAGGAAGGGACGCTCTATCCGTTCATGGGGCTCGGGATCTACGAGAGAGCGCTCTTTCAGAGACTCAGAGGGTATGATGAGGAGATATCGGGAGAGTACTGGCAGTTCCTCGATTTCGGTATGAGGTGCTGGCTTTACGGCTATTCGATCTTCTCCGTTCCCTTCATCGAGATGCATTTCCCCTACAGACAGTTCATTATTGAGAACAGGACACCCGATTCCGGCTTGAACAGGGTCATGACCAAGTCGCTTGCTTTCAGGCAGGTGAAAGGTAAGAACTCTATACGAAGAATTGGAAAAAGGACCGATACTGCCTACCTGAAGAATGAGATGAAAAAACGGATGGCGCTGTTCAAGATGGATATCGATGAACTGATCGAGAACTGGATTCCCCCCGAAGGACAGGAGGTTACCTGATGCGTCGACTGACTCTCCTCGTGTGTTCACTCCTCTTCGCTTTGCAGCTCTCTGCTTCGACCATCTCCTCTTATCCGATATCGACAGTGATTCTCGATCCCGGTCACGGAGGGTACGACCCCGGAGCGGTTTCGAACGACAGAGACCCGATACTCGAGAAAGACCTGACCCTTGAACTGGCATTCAGGATAGGGGATGAACTGGAACATGAGAGTGATATCAATGTCCTGTATACACGTATCGATGATTCTTTCGTCTCTCTTGAAGACCGCCTTGCACTGGCCAATTCTGTCTTCCCCGGCATGGATCAGCGGGCGCTGTTCGTCTCTCTTCACTTCAACGCATCGACAGCTGAGGAAGCCAGCGGCTTCGAAGTGCTGGTGAAGAACGAACTGAAAGCAGTTCCCTTCCTCCTTTCAGACTCTCCGGACTGGAGAATTTCCTATTTCGCCACCGCTTCTCTGAAGACCTTCCAGCAGGAACTCAACCTTGACAATCTGGAACTTGCCCGTTCTCTGATGAATTCCTTCTCCGATATGTTCCCCTCACGCAAGGATAGGGGAATCAAGGAACAGGATATCTATGTGCTCAACGGATCGATATGGCCTGCGGCCCTGGTCGAGAGCGGTTTTCTTACTAACGAGGAGGAGTGTGCAATAATAAGCGACCCTTCCTGGATAGAAAGGGCCGCTGAAGCTATTGCTGAGGGTATTCTCACCTATATCAACGAATAATTATCTGTCGAGCGCTTCCTGCTTCTCTTTCGCCTGAAGGACAAGGTCTGTCTTGAGATCCTTGAGTTCCTTGCTGAGGGAAACCTTGTAGATGTGAGGGTTGATCATTCTCAGGTAGGATGGATGGAAGGATTCAAGGTTCTTCTTCACCCGTGATTGTATCTCTCTCAGGCTGACTGCCTCTTCCGTTCTTTTCCCCTCTTTCATGATGAGATTAAGAAGAGGTTTGAAGGAGTCGTACCTTCTTCCCCTGAGCATGAAATAATCGGCGTCAGTGACGGGGTGGTGGAAGACGATATCCTCTCCTGCCGCTATAGATTCTTTTTCTAGGGTGATGAGGTCACCGAGGGCGAGTCCGTCCTTGTCAAAGAATCGGTAGACCTGTTTTCTTCCCGGATTGGTTGCTTTTTCGAAGGAGTTGCTCAGCTTCATGACAGGGTTTGCTGTTCCATCTTCCGAGCAGGTTGCAGCAAGCTTGTACACTCCGTTGAGAGAGCTCTGGTTTCCTCCGGTGACGAGGTGGGTCCCGATACCGTAGACGTCGATGGGAACTGAGTCGCTTACGAAGGTTTCTATGATCTCTTCTGTCAGGTCGTTACTTACTACGATCTTCGCATCCTCAAGTCCTGCATCGTCAAGACGCTTTCTGATCTCTCTGCTCAGGTAACTCAAGTCTCCGCTGTCTATTCTTACCGAGAGTTTCTTCCCTTTCTCTTTCAGTTCGAGGCCGACGGTGATCGCATGTTCGATACCTGATCCGAGGGTGTCAAAGGTGTCGATAAGGAGAACCGCGTTATCAGGATAGAGATCGGCAAAGATTCTGAAGGCTTCGAGTTCGTCACCGATAGACATGATCCAGCTGTGTGCCATCGTTCCCGAGGCGGGAATGTCGAATGCTTTCCCTGCGAGGGTGTTGCTCGTAGCGACACAGCCACCGACGAAGGCGGCTCTGCTTGCGCACAGTGCTCCATCACCTCCCTGAGCGCGTCTGAGACCGAACTCAAGGATCGGAGCTCCCTTGGCTGCATGCACCATGCGGGAGGCCTTGGTAGCAATGAGAGACTGGAAATTGATCGTATTCAGCAGCATCCCCTCAATCAGCTGGGTTTCAACCAGACTTCCCTCGATCCTGATAAGCGGTTCGTTGGGGAACGCGATGGAACCTTCTTCCATTGCATAGATATCGCCGGAGAACTTGAAGGTGGCAAGGTAGGATAGGAATTCGTCATCGAACTTGCCCAGACCTCTCAGATATTCGATATCGGAAGCGGAGAAGGAGAACGCTTCGATATTTCTGATCAGGTCATTGAGTCCTGTGAAGACAACATATCCTCCGTTGAAGGGATTTGTCCTGTAGAACATGTCGAAGACTACTTTCGGATTGATATCCTTCTTGAAGTAGCCGTACATCATGGTGAGTTCATAGAAATCGGTGGTAAGTGCTGAATAATCCATTGTCTCTCCCTAGCGAGTTTTCTTCTCGATTCTGGTGATACCCATGTAGGGGACGAGGGCTTCAGGGATCACGATTGAGCCGTCAGCCATCTGGTAGTTCTCCATCACTGCAACCATCGCTCTGCTGATTGCGATAGCTGTTCCGTTGAGGAGGTGTACGAACTCGGTCGACCCGTCTTCCTTTCGGTAACGGACGCCGAGGCGGCGTGCCTGGTAATCGGTACAGTTGCTAGTGCTTGTCACTTCACCGTACTCGCCATCCTCTCCTCTTCCGGGCATCCATGCCTCTATGTCGAATTTTCGGAAGGCAGGTGCACCGAGGTCGCCGGTACAGGTATCGACGATACGATAGGGGATGCCGAGTCCGCGGAAGATCTCCTCTTCGATTCTAAGGAGGGTCTCATGGAGCTTTTCACTCTCTTCAGGCTTGCAGTAGACAAACATCTCGAGCTTGCTGAACTGGTGGACCCGGTAGAGTCCTTTTGAATACTGACCGGCACCGCCAGCTTCGCGGCGGAAACAGTGAGAGAGTCCCGACATGAGGATGGGAAGGTCAGATTCATTCAGAATCTTACCTGCATGGTATCCTCCGAGGGTGATCTCGGCGGTTCCGACGAGGCAGGTGTCGGTTCCTTCAATGGTGTAGATATTCGATTCCTCCCCTCTGGGGTTGAATCCTATCCCTTCGACAACGTCCTGTCTGGCGATATCGGGAGTGATGGTGAGAGTGAATCCGTGGGAGCGGAGGATGTCGAGGGTATAGCGCTCGAGGGCGAGCTCGAGGAGTACAGCTTCATTCTTCAGGTAATAGAACTTCGGTCCGCTGACTCTGGTTGCCGTCTCGAAATCGATAAGGTCGAGTTCCTCACCGAGAACGACATGGTCCTTGGCCTTGAATGCGAACTTTTCGGCTTTTCCCCATCTCTTGATCTCAGTGTTGTCCTTGTCCTCTTTACCGACAGGGGCAGAAGGGTGGGCATAGTTGGGGATCAGCTTGGCAAGCTCGAAGTAGGCTTCTTCGGTACCTTTGAGCTGCTCTTCCTGTACTGCGATCTTCTCCTTGAGGCTTTTTCCTTCCTCAATGAGGGCAGTGCGCTGCTCGGCTTCCATCTTGCCCTTCATCTTCTTCGCATTCTCGTTTCGTTCCATGCGAAGTGATTCTACTTCACCAAGGAGGGCAGATCTCTTCTCCTGAAGGGCGAGTAGTTCTTCAAGGTCGATACTCAGTCCCCTGTTCTTAATATTCTGGGCTATTTCATCTTTTCGTGCAGATAACTGTCTCAGGTCAATCATTTCTTTTCTTCTCTCTTTTCTGCTTGTTTTTCAAGTTCCTGTGCTTTCTGTGTGGCGGCGATGACAGCATTCATCACTGATGAACCAAAGCCTTCCTCTTCAAGCGTTTTCATTGCTTCAATGGTGGTGCCTCCAGGGCTGCACACCTTGGTTATCATACTCTGGGGGTGTTCCCCGGTATGGTTCAGCATCCCTGCGGCGCTTGCAGCCGTCTCAGCAACAATGGCAAGGGAAGTCGCGTACGGTATTCCCTGATGTACTCCTCCCATCGCCATATGATGGTATGCTGCGAACAGGTACGCTATGCCCGAACCGCTGATTCCGGTAAAGGCGCTCATCAGTTTCTCCTCAATAGGATGAACACTTCCGAAGGAGGAGGCCACTGCTGCCGCTTCAGCCTTGAATGCATCAGAGCAGTCACCTGTCGCGCACATCGCGGTGACAGAGGAGCCGATGGCTGCTGCCATGTTTGGCATGAAGCGGACCACCTGGGAGCTTTTCAGTCCTTCGGACAGGGTTGCAAGTGATACGCCTGCTGCTATGCTGATCCATTTCATCTCCGTTTGTTTAGAAAGAAGAGGAAAGAGGGAGGGGAGTATCTGCGGTTTCACCGCAAGGAGGGTAATCTCACATGAGGAAAGGAGGGAGTCCATGCTCTCCGAAGCGACGGAGAGTTCCTCACAGACCTGAGCCAGCTTTGCAGCGTCGGCGTCGTACAGATGGACTGTGAACTCTTCGTTATTTCTGAGCTGTTTTGCGATTGCAGCTCCCATGTTTCCGCAACCGATGATACCTATATCAGTCATACATCACCTCATATGTGTTCGTTCCAGCTGAGACGGTGAAGTTCACCAGCTGTGACGAGATTGGAATATTCATGCTGCCGCTCCCACTCATACGCGGCGACTGCCACGGTATTGGAAAGATTGAGCGACCTGGTATGTGCCATCATAGGTACTCTGACACACCGATCAGAATAGTCTACAAGAATCGATTCTTCAATACCTCTGCTCTCCTTTCCGAAGATGAGATAGGCATCTTTTTCCATCTCAGCCTCGCTGAAGAGCTGTTTCCCCTTCGTTGTAAAGAACCAGAGGTTATCGTTCCCATGGACTTTCAGGAATGCATCTATGCTTTCATGCTCAACAATGGTCACATCCTTCCAGTAATCGAGTCCTGCCCTCCTCACCTGTTTCTCATCAATTGAGAAGCCAAGAGGGTGCACCAGATGGAGTGTTGCCGAGATCGCGGCACAGGTTCGGGCAATGTTTCCCGTATTCTGCGGAATCTCAGGCTCGAACAGGACTATATGCAGTGACATGAAAACCTCCGTGAATTTCACCGCGCGATACGCGAGGTAAGTGTCGATGCTATCATGTTTAGAGAATCTCACTCAAGGGGAAAAAGGTCACTCATTGCGTATTTCAAGGGTGCTTGCCTTCATCACCTTCTTCCCTTTCGATTTCAGGGAAAGGACTGACTTCTCCACGGCACGTTCTTTCTCGTACCGTTCATTGAACATCTCAAACTGCGCATCGCTCTCTCCCTTCTGTACATTCATCAGAGATAGGCCGATGAGACGGACGGGACTTCGGTCATGGTACTTCTCCTTCAGTAACCGACGTGCGAGAGCGGAGGTCTGTTCGGCGCTGATCAGCGCCCCGGGAAGTTTCGTCTGTGCGCTGACTGTTGAGAAGTCATTGTACCGTATCTTGATCCCTACGGTGTTGGAATGTACCTGTTCGCTGTAGGCCCTGAACATCAGTGAGTGGGCCATTTCAAGGAGGTACTGCTGAAGTACTTCCTTTGAGCTGACATCCTCCGAAAACGTGTGTTCTGTACTGATTGAGTGACTTTTCCTCTCTCTCTCGTACATTCCGGGGTCTTCCCCTCTGGAAACGGAGAAGAGGTAAGAGGCGGTGCTTTCACCGAACATGCGATTGAGCGTTTCAATGGAACAGGAACGGACTTTCTGGACGGAGGTGAGTCCCCCCTTTTCAAGGCGGGAAAGGAGGACCTTCCCGAT
The DNA here is from genome assembly GCA_963677695.2 of Sphaerochaetaceae bacterium. Classification (GTDB taxonomy): domain Bacteria; phylum Spirochaetota; class Spirochaetia; order Sphaerochaetales; family Sphaerochaetaceae; genus SABI01. Next base: position 257,195 of record CAXXUJ010000002.1, read on the forward strand.
ACCGGGGATCTTGGAAAGGGTGAGGGTGTCCATGAAATCTAACACTTTGCTTTGTGATACCCTGCACAGTCCGTTCGGTTTATCGTAATCACTTGCCAGTTTCGCTATCAGCTTGCTCGGTCCTATCCCCACCGAGATGATCAGTCCTGTCTCAGAAAGGACCTTCCTTTTAAGGAGAGCACCCGCATCGCGTGGGATCCCGAAAAGTCGTGAGGTTCCGCTCATGTCGAGGAAGGCTTCGTCTATCGAGATCTGGTGGATGTCATTGGAGAAGGAGGAAAGGACTTCGAAGACTTTCCTGCTCATCTGACTGTACCTCTCCATCCTGGTTCGAGCGTAGATCGCAGAGGGGCAGAGCTGCCGTGCCTGAAACATCGGCATCGCCGAATGTACTCCGTATGCCCTTGCTTCGTAAGAGCAGGCCGATACCACTCCTCTGTTTCCTGTCCCACCTACGATGACCGGTTTGCCCCGGTATTCAGGATGGTCGAGCTGTTCGACCGAAGCATAGAAGGCATCAAGGTCGACATGGAAGATTACCCTTTCCACAGTTTCCTCTCTATGAGGAGGGCAAGGAGGTTGCCTAACGGGTAGCCGAGGGAGTCAGTCATGGCAGGGAAGGCGCTTCTTGCAGTCATGCCGGGGAGTGTGTTGATCTCATTGAAATAGATCTCCCCGCTCGTTTTACCCACGAAGAAGTCGATACGTGAGAATCCTTCGATCTGAAGGACCTCTGCAAGGGTGAGCGCGTAGGCCTGGACGCGTTCTTTGATCTTCTCATCAATGCTCACCCCGTGCGATTCAAGGGACTCAGCCACTTCATATTTGGTATGGTAGGTGAGGGGGATCCCTCCCTTGTCGATGATGACCGGCTCGCTCACCAGCCATGCCCCGTCCTCAATGACACCGCATTCGACTTCAATGCGGTCTGTCATGAACGGTTCAATGAGGGCCCTGTCACTTACCTGAAACACCCCGTTCAGTGCTTTTTCCAGCTGCAGCTCATCGAGATCGGTGATGGAAAATAATCCAATAGAGGAACCTTCGTCATCGGGTTTGCAGATGATGTTCCCTCCTAACCGTGTTCTGATCACCTCGGTAAGCGTTTCATAGAGAGAGGAGGGCTCCATCTGTGACCCAACTACTCCTGCAAGGTTCTCCGTGGTGATCTGGAAATTTCTGAAGAGGTCCAGGTCCTTCTTTTTCAAAAGGATGGAGGGGAGAACAGGGACTCCTTCAGCCATAGCAAGTCTCTTTGCGACACTTTTGTGCATCCCTATCGAGGAACCGAGGATGCCGCTTGAAATAAAGGGGATCAGGCAGAAGGAGAGAAAACCCTGAAGAGCTCCGTCCTCTCCCCCCTTGCCATGGACGATCGGAATGGCGATATCCACGAAAAGCTTTGTCCCATCCTTCCTGAAGATCCCTTTGGAGGGAGTGATGCTGAGCAGTGTATCGCTGTGCTCTTCACTTCTCATCTGTCCCCTCTGAGGTTCTCCCTGCTCATACAGAGCACCACTGCGGGAGAGGTAGATGAAGGAGAGGGCATAGGGGTGGTCTGCAAGGGCAGCATAGACACTGAACGCACTCAGGATGGAAATCTCATGTTCATCACTCATCCCGCCGTAGATGATTGCCACATTCTTCATATCAGTTCCTTCTCCTTTACAATCCTCTTCACGAGGGATAGCTCATCCCAGGGGGTGATCCCGTCAGCAGTTTCGATGCTCTTTTCATGCCCTTTCCCTAACAGGAGGAGTATCTCACTCGCCTTGAGCTCATTGACCGCTGTTCTCACAGCCTCTTCCCTGTCGGTGATCTTCTTCAGTTCTCCTGTGAACCCGCTCTCTTTGATACCTTTTTCTATATCACACCAGATCTCACTGAGCTTCTCATCCCTTGAATCCTCGTCACTCAGGTAGATACGGTTGCAGTACTTTCCCGCAGCTTTTCCCAGAGGGGAGCGTTTCCCCCTGTCCCGTCTGCCGGCTGCCGAGAACATAGCGGTGATGTGAGAGTCGGGATTTACTGAACGAATGAAGGAGAGGAGTTTTTCAAAGGCATCGGGAGTGTGGGCGAAATCGATGATGATGATTCTGCCATCATCTAGTCTCATCAGATGATACCTTCCCTCGATCCCCTCACTGAGAACCTTTTTCCTTATGAACGAAGAAAGGGGAAGGGACGCATGTGAAGCAGCCGCAAGGGCTGCTGCCGCGATATTCTCGAGGAAGAAGGGGGGAGCGAAGGGAGTTTGGCCTCTTGTCTGCTCCTTTCCCAATGTCATACAGAAGGAGCGGGAATCGATCTGCTCAGATTCAGTTGCTGCATGCAGTGTGCTCTCCTTCTCTTCGTTGTCACAGGAGTAGGTAAGCATACGCACTGCATCATCTTTCGTTATTTTTATGTGCTCGAAATAGGGGTGAGATGCTGAGGTGATAAGGAAGCCTCCCTCGCGTATCTGTCTGACTAAGTTCATCTTGTCATCGATATAGCGTTCGAGAGAGGAGTGGAAATCGAGGTGCTCGCTGCTGATGTTCTGTACGATGCCTCCTGAAAAGGTGAGGGGATAGAGCCTCCCTGTCTGGTGGGAGAGGGCATGGGAGGTCGCTTCAAGAACGACGGTCTCGATTGAGTTGCTGCGGCAACGTGCTAGAAAAGGGTAGAGGACGTCGGGTTCGGGGGTGCTCTGACGGTAGGGGGTTGGAATGTAGCCGCTGCCGTCATCGATTCCTATGGTGGAAAGGAGGGCTGCTGCTGTTCCGCTTGCTTTGAGGAACCGGTAGAGAAAGAGTGCTGTGCTCGATTTTCCGTCGGTTCCTGTGATGCCTATGATGTTCTCAGGATAGGGGGCGAACAGCTGGTACGCTATCTGGGCTGAGAGGATCTGTGGCTTGCTGCACTGGATATAGGTCGTTTCAGGATCATAGGCGGGAAGATCCTTCGAATGGATGATCAGCGGTGAGCCGGCTTTGACAGCCGAAGCTATGAACTCATGGCCGTCCGTGTGCGTTCCCTTCAGGGCGGTGAATGCCGTTTTCGGTGTGCAGGAACCGCTATGGTACGTGATAGCCTCGATGAGGGGATCGTGATCCCCGCGGAGTGTGTACATCTGATCTGTCTTGTCTTTTGAGAGTAAGACTGATACTCTTTTCATGCAGTCCCCTTTACCTGTGAGATAGTATCACTGAAACAGTACAGGGGGCAAGCTATCAATGTCAGAAGAGAGGCGCAGGTGATTTTTCCCTCCTATGAAAACGATCAGATCATATCGGTCCTTCGGGGCAAGCGGCCCATGCTGCCTGCGCTGAAAGAAGTGATCTCACACGTTGCAGCAAAGAGCGGAGCGAACACCTTTCTTGACCCTTTCACCGGTTCAGCAGCCGTATCGCGCCTCGCGCGGCAGTGCGGACTCAAGGTCTCTGCAAATGACATCGAACCCTTTGCCTGCGTGACTGCCTCTGTCTATCTTTCCCTTTCTCAGGAGGATCTGACGAAGATGTTTCCCTTTCAGGGAGGCATTGATGCCTTCTACTCCTTCATAAATCTTCACGGACTGTACGCCTCCCATTCTAAAAAGGTGGAAGGCAGCGCATTCCTTTCTCGCCTCTATGCTCCTGAAAACGAGAAGGAGGTAAGGGTAGGAGAGGAACGGCTCTATTATACTCAAGGAAACGCTCTATTCATCGACGCTGTCAGGGAGGAGATAGAGAACTCATGGCTGGCAGGGACGATCACCGCTTCGGAGAGGGCGGTGGTCCTCTCATCCCTTCTCTATCAGGCTTCAGTGAGGGCGAATATAAGCGGAACCTTCACCAGCTACCATAAGAGGTTTTATGACGGAGATACTCCCGTTCGCTCCCGCATCGTTGAACCAGTCGAACTGACGGTGCCGGCACTGTGTGAAAGGAATTTCCCGGCAGGGAGGGTGTATCAGGAGGATGCCGTCTCTTTTCTCCGCCACGTGAAAGGTGATATCTGTTACCTTGATCCTCCCTCCTCACCTCAGCAGTACGGCAGCGCCTATCATCTTCTCAACACCATCGCTCTGTGGGATGATCCTGAAGTAGACAACAGAGTTGATGAGAAGGGGTATCTTACAGATAAGGGAGGAATCAGAGGGGACTGGAAGAAGACGAAATCACCCTTCTGTTCACGAAAGGATGCCTATGGCGCGATGCTCTCCCTCCTCAATGCAGTCGACTCTCCCCATCTCATCCTCACCTATCCCGATAACGGGATGGTCCGTACAGACCAGATTCTTGAGATACTCAAACGAAAGTATCCACAGGTATCGATCTCTCCTCTTGTACGTGATATGCGCGGTGGAAAGCAGCCGAAAGGGAAGGTTCCTGTCGAACAGCTCTTTTTAGCAGGAGACTCTTTCCCGTTCTCCCTCTCCCTTGGTGATTCAATGGAAAGAATGGAACAGGTGAGTGTGATAGAGGGGATGCGAAGCCAGATCTTCAGGAACCTCACAGTGGATGTAAAAGGATTCACTCTGATTGCAGGAGCAATCGTCGATACCCATCCGGGTTACGAGGGGTATGCACTCTTTACAACCGAAGAGCTGTCGGAGATTGAAAAGGTTTTCACTTCCCATCTCATTGACACTCCCCGGGAGGCATTGAACCATCTTCTGGGTATCTATGCGGGGGAATACCAGAGTCTGTCGGGAACTGACAGGGTGAAGCTGGAGAAGAAGGTGATATCTCTTCTGAGATTCGTTCACGGCTACCATAAGGAACTCTTTACCGATATAATCGGTGACATGAGAGCATTTCATGCCGAACAGAAAGAGCTTCTTTCCTCACGATTGACATTTACAGCAGACATAGAGAAGTTTTTTCTGCTCTCTGAGAAGCAAGGCGGAGAATTCTCATGAGAAAAATAACGCTCGTTCTCATTCTCCTGCTCTCTTTCTGTACGCACTTCACCCTAAGCGCGGGACTCCCTGTCTCTCTAAGATGGTCGGGGATGGGTCAGAGCGGTCTCGCACTTTCGGATACTCCCGATGCATTCAGTGTGAACCCGGCAGCCCTGTTCAGAATAGAACCGACCCTCTTCTCCGTCGATATAGGGTATCAGGACTTCTACCAGCACCCCGCAGCTGATGCATACGAAATTCTGCCGTTTTTGAACAATCCCTCGAACCAGTTCGATTTCACCTTCGCCACACCCTACAGCGCACTCAGTGTCGCACTTGATTACTCCCTGAACGACCGCACCTATGTGAGCGGTGATCAGAGTGTCTCCTACACAGGTTACAACGATTCACTGATACGGTTGAACCTTGCCTACGGCAATGACGTCCTATCGGTGGGAGCCTATGCAGAGGGGGGATCGACACTTATAAGACCGATCACCATTGATCAGAGCAGTGCCGTGGTCGATTACTTCTCCCAGGTCTTTCTTTCCCGTTACTATCCCGCGGGGATGCTTCAGACCTTCACAACAGGTATCGGAGTTCTTGCCACCTACCCCTATTTCTCTTTCGGTCTGATGACTGACAGTCTTTTCGGGTACGACCATGACACCAATGAGATCACTTTCGATCTTCAGTCCATGGTGGAAAAGTCCTCGGTAGGGTTCGCCTTTTCAACAGAAAAGTATGACAGCGATGTACAGCTGAGCCGCTATGTATTCAGTTCAGCCCTTGATCTCACCGACCTCGGCGATACGGAAAACAGAGCCATTCATTTCGGTGCGGAGTTGAAACTGCAGTTCCTGAAGGACTTCTATCTGGCAGTGCAGGGCGGGTACTACGAAACGCGTCCCTCTCCCGATTCCTTTTTCGGTTTTTCCTGGGAGGGGACAACAACCTTCGGTCTCTCCCTGCGCTACCATGATATGTACGTGAATTCAGCTGTCAATGTCCCGTCCCTCTGGTTCAGCGGGGGAGGAGTGGATGAGCAGATGAGCGCCGTTGTCTCCCTCTCCTACGTGTTCTAGGACCATAGTCTGTAGATAAAAGCAATCGTGTTTTTATTGAAAGGAGCAGGTACCTTGACATTCTCGATTCCCATCACTATAGTCTGAAATACTGAAACCATCTGGTAAGGAGAATTTTTCATGTCCAAAGCACATAGAGGAGCCGGCATTCGCGACCAGCGCAACAACGCAAGAGGAACCTGTCCCGTCTGCAGCCGTACAGAGATCAAAGTCATGTACGAACAGGAGATCGACGGAAACAAGGTGAAGGTCTGCAAGCAGTGCCATGCAAAGGCAAACAACGCAAAATAAGTGAAAGTCTCATAGAATATGAGATTTATTACTTGAATGAGACTGTCCTCTGTGGCAGTCTTTTTTTTATGGGCACAGAAGGAAGCAAGATCATAGGTACAGAGGGGAAGCGGGTCTACATGGTGGGAATCAAGGGGACCGGTATGTCTTCCCTTGCTCTTTTCCTTGATGGTAAAGGCTATGCTGTTTCCGGCTGGGATGTGGGTGAAACCTTCTCCACCGATTCTTATCTTGCGGCAAGAGGGATTCTCGTCGATACTGACCCCGGTTCCTTCAATTCCGACAGCTGGGATATCCTGATTCACTCAGCCTCCTATGAGGAGAGTCACCCTATCATACAGAGGGCGACCTCTCACGGTATGAACGTGTTTTCCTACCATCAGTACCTGGGAATACTTTCATCCACCCATCACGTTATCGCAGTCGCCGGCACTCACGGGAAGACGACGACCTCGGGATGCATCGACCATATCCTCACTTGTGAGGGTCTGCCACATGGTGCTCTGTACGGGTCACAGCCTCTCCTCTCTTCTGATGCGGTGCATGATGAGAGCTCACCTCTCCTTGTTCTCGAAGCGTGTGAGTACCGCAATCATTTTCATCTCTACCATATCGATACGCTTCTCATTACCAATATCGAGTGGGAGCATACCGATTTCTTTGCAGATGAGAGAGAGGTTTTCGAATCCTTCAGGACCCTAGTTTCATTGCTTGCTCCCGGTTCGTCTCTCATCATCTCCCTGAACTCACCGGCTGCTGAGCAGCTCGCCCTGTGGGCGATAAGGGAGAGAGGGGATATTACCGTGACAACCTATGGGAAAGGGAGAGGGGATGTCCCCTATTTCTATCCTGATAACGGGGAATCCCATACACTCAGGGTGGAGAAGGAGAGCTTCTCCACTCATCTTGTCGGGGAGGGGTTTATGGAAGACCTTGTCGGTGCCTCTCTTGCAGTTTCTGCCCGAACCGAGATTCCTTTTTCCAGGACTTTCACCCATGCTGGAACGTTCAGCGGCTGCAGTGGCAGGGTAGAGCTCGTCAGTCAGAACCTCTACCCTTGGAAGCTGTATACCGATTATGCTCACCACCCCAGTGAGATCATGCAGTCGATTAGGGCCCTTCGTCTGCTCAATCCGAATTCGAGAATCATTACCTGCTTCTATCCTCATACCGTCAGCAGAACAAAAAGTCTTTATGGTCAGTTCACACAAGCTCTACAGGAGAGTGACCTCCTCCTCATAGCTCCTGTGGCCTCTAGTGCAAGGGGGGATGGAGATGAGAGAGAAGGTATTGAACTTTCAAAACACCTTGCCCTGGATGCGAACGGAGAATTCATGGGCGATGATGAAAAGATGAAAGAGCGTCTCCTATCCATATTGCATAGCGGTGATGTGTGCGTTACGATGGGCGCAGGGAATACGATGGGTATTCAAACTCTATTACTCAGGGCGGATAACAAGATATGATCAGTATGACAGGCTATGGAGCGAAAGAGCGGCTGGAAGAGAGTTTTCTCCTTCAGATCGAGATGAAATCGTACAATTCACGCTATCTTGATATCAAAACGAATATTTCTCCCTCCCTTTCGATGTACGAACAGGAGCTCGTGAAGCTCATCAAGGATATCGCACAGCGGGGTTCAGTGGAACTGACCGTCCGTCTGAAGAAGATATCGAGTGATGCAGAGCTCATCTTAGACAGAGCTCTTGTTGAAAAATATGCCGCAGTCTACGCTCAGATAGCTGAGATTTCCCATACCTCTTATGAACCCTCTCTTCAGGATTTCACCGCCGTTGAGGGTGTTGTCAACCAGGTGTACAAACAGAATGCTGAGGTGTACCGAGACCCGCTGTTTTCTCTTTTCGATGACGTGCTGAGCGAGTTCATCGGATCAAGAAAGAGGGAAGGGGGTGCAACGAGAGAGCATATCGTATCGCTGCATGCACGCATGAGAGAGCTGACCGAGACAGTAGCCTCCTACGGAGATCTCCTTGAAGCGAAGCTGAGGGAGAACCTTGAAAACCGTGTCTCCGATCTCCTTGAAGGGAGTGAATATGATGAAAGCCGTCTCCTTCAGGAAGTGGCCATCCTCGTGGTGAAGTACTCTATTCAGGAAGAGATCATCAGGCTCCGAACCCATCTCGATGCCTTTACCGTCATTCTTGAGGAAGCTGGTCCTATTGGAAAGAAACTCGATTTTCTTTGTCAGGAGATGAACAGGGAGATCAATACCATTGGTTCAAAGAGCAGTGTTGCAGAGGTGAATCATCTTGTGGTAGAACTCAAGGATCAGCTTGAGAATATCAGAGAGCAGGTAAGAAACGTCGAGTAGACGCAGGAGAGGAAGATGAGAATTGCGATTTCAGGTAAAAGCGGATGTGGGAATACGACGGTGAGTACACTGGTGGCCGACCGGCTCCATTATCCTCTGATCAATTTCACCTTTCGTGCCCTCGCTGACGAGCGGGGAGTGGACTTCTGGGACTTCTGCAAGCTCGCTGAGAGTGATGATTCGATAGACAGGGAGCTTGATGCACGTCAGGTTGAGATGGCGATGTCTCAGGAGAACTGTGTCCTCGGTTCCCGTCTCGCTATCTGGATGCTCAAGGAAGCCGACCTGAAGATATACCTCACAGCAACGACGAAAGTTAGATCGACTAGAATACATAAGAGGGAAGGGGGAACGCTCGAAGAACGTCTGGAACAGACTTCCAGACGTGATGAGAAGGATACCGCCCGATATAAGAGGATATACGGAATAGACAACAGCGATACCTCGGTTGCCGACCTTGTGATCGACACTGACGGTCTCGGGCCGATTGAAGTTGTCGATATCATCCTTGAAGAGATTGCAAAGAGGGGCTGAGAACGCCCCTTGGCAAAGAAAAGGAATTTGTGTATATTAAGGCGGTTGTACCGGGTCCCCCGGTGATAAGGAGACATTACCTTGAGCATTCCTATTGATGAATTAGTTGATAAAGAGAACAATGTGTACGAAATGACCTGTGTCGCCATCAGTCTTGCAAATCAGATTGCAAAGAACGGAGACAGGGAAATTGAGGCAAATAACAACAAAGTAGTTTCCTCCGTTCTCGAGAGAGTCCTTACCGAAGAGGTGGAATTCACTGCCGGTGAAAAGGAATAATCAGCCACTCATATTCCTGTTCGGTCCGACCGGAGTCGGAAAGACCGCCCTACTTGATTCACTCTTCAGTGAAGGTTATTCAGTTGTAAATGCTGACAGCAAGCAGATCTACCGTTTTCTGGACATAGGGTCTGCAAAGCCTGAACCGCTTCTCGTTTCACGCATACCCCATTACCTCGTTGATATCCTTGACCCGTGGGAAGATTTTTCTGTGGGTCAGTTTGTCCACCGCGCTGATGAAGCGGTGGAAGATATACGCTCTCAGGGACGTATTCCCGTGATCAGCGGGGGAACTGCCTTCTATTTCAAGCACTTTCTCTACGGACTGCCCGAGAGTCCGAAAAGCTCACCTGACATCCGTGCCGAGGTGCAGTCTCTCGTTGATGAAAAAGGTCTTGACTGGGCCTACAGCGAACTTGAGAGAGTCGATCCCCTTTCGGCTGAAAGGATACACAGAAACGATACCTACCGCCTTACCCGAGCCCTGGAAGTCTACAGGGCGACAGGTCGCCCTCTCTCTTCCTACCGTGTTCCCTCTGTTGCGAGAGATGGACTGAAGCCCCTTATCATCGGTCTTCACAGAGAGAAGGAAGAACTTGCCGAGAGGATCGCACTCCGTGTCGATCAGATGGTGCAGCAGGGGCTGATGGATGAGATCTATTCGCTGCTCGATATGGGAGCGAATGACGAATGGCCGGGGATGCAGGGGATAGGGTATAAAGAGTATTTTACCCTGAATGAGAGCGGTGAGTTTACACTGGAAGCATTCAAGGCGCTGATCGTGCGAAACAGCATCAGGTACGCGAAGCGTCAGATGACCTTCTTCAGAAGCATTGAAGGGGTGAACTGGATGCATCCGGATGATCCGGATGCCCTGAAAAAACTCGTTGGGGACTACCTGGAGTAGGGAATCTCGATCTCCTTCACCTTCTCGAACCCCAATTCTTTTATATCTGTAATCAGCTCATACCCCTTCTCATCACTGAGGGTGAACTCCACGCGGTTCAATACCACCGTGCCTCTGTACACTTCACTGCTTTCGGTGTTTTCAGAATCGAGGACAGGAGTGTAGTAGAGGTATTCGGCAAGGAAGGTATTATCGCTTTTTTCTGTGACAGTGAGGTCTCCCACACCGTAGAGCATAGATGTGGCAGGGATGGACTCACCGCCTGAAGCGACGAACTCTTCGGGGGTGATGAGGGCATCTATCTGCTCGTATGCCATGCGGACCCTGTCATTGACGAAGAACATCGTCACTTCCTTTTCAAAGGGGTTCGAGACTCCGCGTGCAAGGGATGCGTTCATCTGTTCTATATTGAGATCGTTCTGGGCTTTGAAGAACTCTTCAATTACCTGCGGTGCACTCATGCCTGCCGTATAGGGGGGCTCTGCTGCCCTGCGAAGCGCACCGATGGTCACAGTAAGGATAATGATCAGTGCGACAGCGACTGCTGCAATGCCCATTCCCTTCTTTCTCCAGAACTCCCTCTTCTGTCCCTTCTTCATCAATTCTGAGCGGTAGGTTCCCAGCTCATTGTTGGGGGGTCCTTCCTCATCCCTGTCAAAAGAGAGTCCCTGAATCTGTGTATCGAACCAGGAGAGGTTCTCGCTCGCACTGTATGCACCCGATACCTCAGTTCTCTGTTTTGAGATAGGCATGGCCAGGATTCTATCGAGGGTCTCTCCACTTACAGCATTCAATCCCTTCACTGCAATGACCGAGGGAATCGGGCGATAGGCGGTGAGTCTCACCTCCTCGATTTCGAAGGGAGCAAACCCTGCGAGGGATAGATAGAGGAGCTGCGCGAGCTGGTGGCAGAGAGCGAAGGGGGAGTGAATGTCAGGTCGGTGGTAGCGGTTGATATGGTTCACCCTGTCTTTCTGCGAAGCGGAATAGAGAATGAGGTCGCTGAGGCGGGATGGGAGGAGGGCAGCGCCCCCTTCTTCGAAGATATAGAGTCTCCAGGAGGGGATGAATCCTCTTTCATTCTGGAAGAATGTTCTGGGGACCGCCTGCATAGCCTGAGAGAGTTCAACGAACCGTTCCTTGATCTGATGGGGGAAGCGCTGACCGATCTCGGTGACGGGAATCATCAGGGGAGTGTCATAGAGGATAGATCTCATTCCCCCCTGGTCCATGATGCGGCTGTAATAGAGTTCGCTCAATGTGCCGTCCCGGTAGATATATCCACACTCCTGCTCCCCGCTGAGAAGGTGACGGGGAATTTCCCCCGAAACTTCTCCGATGGTGAGGGCACAGTAGGTGACTCCTTTCACTTCTCTCATTTCACTTGAAATCAGGCTCATCTAATTACCCTGTACTCCTTCCTGGCTTCCCAGAAGCTTCTGCACTCTCTTTTCATCATAATCTATCGTATAGTTCTTTTCCTGAGTGGGAAGGACAAGGCCTGCCTTGCCCCCTTTCACCTTCTTCAGGTACTTCACCTGGGTAAAGTAGAGATCAACCTTGTGCTGACCCTTTGCCTTCGAGTAGTGGACAGCGAGGTTTCCTGCATCTATGATCGTTTCAAGGTCGACCGATTTATCGCGGAGAGAGCGGATGAAGACATACCCTCCCGGCACATCACGGGTGTGCATCCAGTAGTCATTTCCCTTCGCATAGGACCTGAGCAGCTGCTCGTTCTCCTTCGCGTTCCTTCCTACTAGAAGATCGAACCTGCCGTTGGAGATATAGAGACCGGGGGCATTGGCGTACTTGATCGCATCACGACTCTTCTGTTCGTGACCGGCCATCTTCCGCAGCTCTCCCATCGAGATATCTTTTGCATCCCCGAATGCGCTGATTTTTTCCCTAAGAGCGATAATCTGCTGCTCAAGGGTTTCCGATGTCTCTTTCAGATGCTCCTTTCTGTTCTTTTCCTTATGGTACATCTGGTAGTACCGGTTGATGTTCTCCCCGAGTGCAAGGTCCCTCTTCAGTGTGATATCTACTGAGTTTCCTTCCCAGTCTGTCAGGGTCACCGAGGTGCTTCCCGGTTTGACCAGATAGCCGTTTGAGGCAAGGAGGTCCCCTGCCATCTTATACTCCTCTCCATCCGAGCAGGAAGCAAGGGAAGCAGCGGCCTTATCTTTTTCTGCTGTCAGTTCTGCAAGATTGCTCTCAAATCTCTTTGTGATCGTATTGATCAGGTAGGTTCTTTCATCCTGTCTGTCATGAAGGTAGAGGTCCTCTATATAATCGTTGAAGGTGATTCCCTCAGGATATTCTCTCACCGTGAACCTGTCGGGGTCACCTGAAGGGGGAGCGATGGAGAGGACCTTTCCTGTGAGTTCTTCCTGACCCGGGCGACGGTAGAGGATATCGAGGATATTCAATGACTCATCACACACAAGGACATTCGCCCTTGAGGTGCTGTAGAATCTGAGGACAAGGAGAAGGAGACCCTCTTCTCCCTTAACTGAGAGGGTGACGATACGGTCTCCGGGAGTCTGATGAACGTCAGTGATCAGTTTTCCGGCAATATGGCTGTTGAGGTACTGGTTGAACCTCTGTGTCTTCTTTTCTTTGATCCCTCTGTGTACATATCTCTTTCCGCTGATCCTGTGGATACGTGCATCGGGCGTTCCTATTTCAACATAGAGCTGCCAGAAGTGTTCTTCCCGGCTGAACAGCTCGAACACGAGGGTATGGAAATTGAGCTGGAAGACCTTCTGAATCCGTGAACCGGCTAGGGGAAGTTCACTGAGTATCTTTTCGATCTCCTTCCAGTTCAGAGACATGAGGCTTTCTCCTTCGTCTCTTTCATGACCCGGTAGGCTGCAACAACATCCCCTCCGAGATAGAACGAGCCGGTGCAGAGGATGGGATGGGAAGCTTCACTTAATTTCAATGCGAGATTCAGTGCATCTTCAGCCTTCTCTTCAAGGTAGAGGCTGACTGAGGATTTCTGCTTTATGATCTCCTCCTGAAAGAGCTTGAAGGTGGATGCTATATCGCTTTTCTTGAAGGTCCCGGGCCTGCTGATGATGATATGGCTCACCTGGGGAACGATGATCCTAGCCATGTGAAGAATATCCTTATCCTCAAGGGCGCCGAAGATGACGATACGGTTTGGGGTAGGGAACCAGGAGGTGAATGAGTTGAACAGGTGGTGCATCGATTCACTGGTATGGGCACCGTCAACTACGATGGGAGGGGTGGTTTCAATGAGGGTCATCCTCCCTGGGAGTACGGCACGTTCAATCGCCTTTTCGCTCACTCCTTCCGTGTAGAAACCTGTGAGTTTCAATGCAAAGAGGGCGAGGGCTGCATTTTCTCCCTGAACCTCTCCCCTCAGCTGCAATGTGAGGTCACTGGTGTGACCGTCCTTCCACTCGATTCGTACCTTCTCCCCTTCTGTGGTGGTATGGGCGCTTATCGCCTCCACTTCCACTGTGATATCCCAGAGGCGGGAGTGCTTCTCCTCCGCTTCTGCAGAGATGACTTCCCGTGCCTCGGGTTTCTGACGGCTGATCAGGACAGGGACGTTCTTCTTGATGATCTTCGCCTTCTCTGCAGCGATCTTCCCTATGGTATCACCAAGAATGGCAGTATGTTCGAGCTCGATGGGAGTGATGATCGAGAGGACGGGGATGACGACATTGGTCGCATCGAGCCTCCCCCCGAGACCGGTCTCTATGACCGCAGCTGTACAGCCTGTGTGACGGAAAAGGAAGAAGGCAAAAGAGGTATAGAGTTCGAAGGTGGTGACAGGGGAGTCCTGACCTTCGTCGGTGAAGGTGAAACCCTCCATAGCCTTTCTGAATGCATTGGAAGCCTCTACGAGAACATCTTCATCAAAGAATGTCCCGCTGAGTGTGAAACGCTCCCGATAGTCGATGAGGTGAGGGGACATGTAGAGCCCCGTCTTCCCGTTCACCGCCTCCACAGCGCGTGCGATCATCGCCGCGGTGGACCCTTTTCCCTTCGATCCTGCAAGGTGGATTGTCTTATAGGAAAGGTGAGGATTGCCGAGGTGGGAAAGAATTGCGGCCATCCTGTCCAGACGGTATTCTCGCGGTGAATAGGTGCCGGTGCTCTTCTCTAGATTATTGAAAGAGTCCGCATAGGAGCAGAACTCGGAAAATGTCGTGTGATACATGACGTCAATGTAGTACAGGGGTGGTAAAAGGTCAAGAAATCGGTGATGAAGTCACTCCCTATTCATCACCTGTCAAGTTTGATACGACCTGTCGCGCCTCCAGTAGTGATATATGCTGTAAAAGCTTGTGTTTTCAGCCTTGTCGTTTTATATTAGTAGCATAATCAACCAGATATAAATCAGGGGAGGACAGTTATGGGCACACAAGGCAAACCATGGGATTTCTTGGAAGAATACAGAGGTGACGTATTTACAGGGGAATGGCCTACCATCCCTGAGATGTTTGAAATCACATGCAGACGGTACCCTGACAACAGGTGTTTCACCGCCTTCTCTCCGGAGGACCTAACCCTTACCTATGCGGAAGTCCAGGAATATGTAAAGAATGTTGCCAGCTATCTGAAAGCGCAGGGCCTTGGAAAGGGAAGCAATATCGCTGTGACGGGAAAGAACTCTCCTGAATGGGCTATAGCCTACCTTGCGGTTCTTACTTCGGGGGCGACGGTCGTTCCTCTTGATTATATGCTCAGTGACAAGGAGATAGATAATCTTCTGAAGTTCTCGGGAGTCACCCATCTGTTCATCGATGAAGAACGAAAGGATGCGATTGACAAGGATGGCAAGATCGGAATAACGGAGAAGATCACCCTTGAACCGGGGAATGACGATACCTATATTCTGGGCAAGAAGGGCGATAAGAGAAAGAAACTCGACAAGTCTGAAGAGAGCGATATCGCAGCGATCCTCTATACAAGCGGAACGACAGGAACCCCGAAGGGCGTTATGCTCAGCCACTCCAACCTCGTGAGTGACTGTTACCTTGCACAGGACCTCCTGAACGTGCTTCCCACAGATATCTTCTATGCACTTCTGCCTATACACCACTCCTACACGATGCTGGCAGTCTTCATCGAGTCGATCAGTACCGGAGCCGAAATCGTCTTCGGCAAGAAACTGATTGTTTCTCAGATTTTGAAGGAGCTGAAGAAAGGAAAGGTGACCATGTTCCTGGCAGTTCCTATGCTCTTCAACAAGATGCTCAAGGGACTGATGAACGGTATCAGGGAGAAGGGAATTGTCGTGTACGGCCTTATCCGTTTCCTGATGAGCATCAGCGGTCTCATTAAGAAGATCTTCAAGGTGAATCCCGGGCACAAGATGTTCAACGGAATCCTTGCAAAGCTCTCCATGGACAACATCAGAATCTGTATCAGCGGCGGAGGTCCGCTCCCCTCGCGAACCTTCAAGCTTTTCAACCAGCTTGGAATCGACTTTGTTCAGGGCTACGGTCTTACTGAAACCTCTCCCATAATCACCCTTAATCCCATTGACGATTATATCGAGACCTCGGTAGGAAAGATACTTCCCCGTACCGAAATGAAGATCCTCGACCCCGATGATAGAAACATCGGAGAGATTATGGTGAAAGGTCCTATGGTCATGCAGGGATACTACAAGAACAAGGAAGCCACCGATGAAGTCCTTTCAGAGGACGGCTGGCTGAGAACGGGGGATGCAGGGTATATCGACAGCAGGAACTTTGTCTACCTCACAGGAAGGAAAAAATCACTGATCGTCACCGAGGGTGGAAAGAACGTCTTCCCCGAAGAGATCGAGGATTTGTTCCAGCTCTATGATGAGATCGAACAGATCTGTGTCCTCGGCTACCTTGTCGATGTCGCGAACAAGTCGGAAGGGATTCGATGTATCATCTATCCTACTGAAAAATACCTTGAAGAGGCGGCAAAAGAGGTAAGTGCTGATCAGCTTGATCAGCACGTGCTGGAACACATGCAGGGCGTTGTCGACGAGGTGAATAAGGAGATGATTCACTACAAGAGAATCACCTGTCTGACCATAGCAAAAGAGCCTCTCGAGATGACAAGTACGAAGAAAATTAAGCGACATATTGTTGCAAAGCAGTACGACAAGATGTAGTATGAACGTATCATGATGAACAGTTCGACAAGAAATTATTTAAGAAGAATTGCCCACAATCTGCAGCCTGCAGTGATGGTGGGCAAGAAGGGAGTTGATGAGGGCGTTGTCAAGGCACTTGACGAGGCCCTCATTGCACATGAGCTCGTGAAGGTCCGTTTTCAGGACTTCAAAGATGAGGTCAGACCTCTT
The DNA here is from genome assembly GCA_963677695.2 of Sphaerochaetaceae bacterium. GTDB lineage: Bacteria > Spirochaetota > Spirochaetia > Sphaerochaetales > Sphaerochaetaceae > SABI01. The sequence goes on from CAXXUJ010000002.1 coordinate 273,815, forward strand.
GCAGAGGAGCTGGCTGCGAAGGTACACGGTGCTGTGGTGACGACAGTCGGCCACGTCGCTATCCTCTACCGACCGAATGAAAACCCGGAGGATCAGGTGATCCACATCCCTGATTCGGTGACCGACTGATGAGCGGGACATTCACTCTCCTCCAGGTTCCGAAGGTTATCTTCGGAGCAGGGTCTCTGACAGCTCTTAACGGGCAGCTTGAACGAAGATCTGTTCTTTTCATAGCTTCTCCGTCCGCCTCACTTCATGAGGATGTGAAGGAGCTGTTTCGCGCACTCGATGAGGAGGGTGTTGTCTACTCGGTTGAATCAGTCTCAGGTGAGCCTGGGGTAGCCGTTATTGATGAGATAACGGAACGTTACATCGACAGCGATGTTGACATGGTAATAGGGATCGGCGGAGGCAGCGTCCTTGACTCTGCAAAGGCGATCTCTGTCATGCTCAATCACCGACGGAACAAAACACTGAGAAATCTCTCAGTGAAAAACTATCTTGAAGGGGTGGGTGACAGACCTGCTCCTGAAGGGAGACTTCCTCTCATCCTGATCCCGACAACGGCGGGAACAGGAAGCGAATCAACCAAGAATGCAGTGATATCTCAGGTAGGGAAGGGGGGATTCAAGAAATCTCTCAGGCACGATAGTTATGTCTGTGACCTTGCGATCCTTGATCCCTCTTTACTTGAGAGTGCTCCCCTGAGTGTTCTTATCCCGAGCGGAATGGATGCCCTCACTCAGCTCCTCGAAGCCTATTTCTCGGTATCGACCAACCAGTACATAGAATCACTTGTCCTTCAGGCACTGAGGGAGATGCCCTATGCACTGATGGGACTGATAGAGAAAACTGGCGAGAGAGGAGACCATCTTGCAGTCCTCTCCTACGGAGCCTTCATCTCGGGGGTAGGCCTTGCCCATGCCGGTCTAGGCTATGTACACGGCCTGAGTGGTCCGATGGGTGCGATGCACGATATTCCACACGGAATTGCCTGTGCACTTCTGATCGCGAAAACCAACAGGGCGATGTTCAACCGCGCTGTGAAGGAAGACAATGCAGATGAGTACCTTTCCCGCCTCCACCGTCTTTCCCAGGTGTGGGAGCTGACGAATCAGGAACAGGCCATCAAGCTGCTTGAACGCCTTGAAGAGCTTGCAGACCTCCCGTCTGCCTCTTCCTTCGGTTTTACTCTAGCAGAGATCGATACCCTTGATCTCATCAAATCTCAAAGGAATGCTCCGATTGCAATCGATCCTGAGGAACTCAAAGGTATTCTTCACTCGATTCTGTGACATCCCATTTCAAAAAAGCATCTACAATGAAAAATGCCGTACAGTCTTATCGACATGCACGGCATTTCCTTTTTCAGGGGATACCCTGTTGTTAGTTCTGTTCGAGTTCCAGTGTGCGGGTCACTGCGTCACACACTTCTGTGGGACCGTAGTACTGGATGGCACCGGGGAAGATGAAGGAAGTTTCGACCTTCCAGGTCTCTCTCATCTTTGCGAAGTACTTGAACGGCTTGCCGTCAAGCTCAACAAGAGCCTTCTTGATGACAGGCTTCATCTCTCCGTGTCTCTCTTCGAGGTTCATCATCATAGTGATGGGTATACCGCCAGCAGTCCACTGTTCAGCGGGTGCTGTCAGGTTGCCAACAGATGAGATGTAACCGCTGAACTTGTTTGCAAGGAGAAGGTAGGCATTGTAGCCGAGAGAGTAACAGTAGTCAGCATCGAAGTTTGAAGGGAATGCACAGCGTCCTTCGTAACCGAAGAAGTGGTTAAGACCTGTGAAAGCTCCCTTGTATTCGCCTGCGGCCTTCTTCTCTGCGAGAGCTGCATCGACCATGGAGATCAGCATCTTCTCTGTTTCGATTCTCGATACCTGAACGTTGCCGTGCGGGTCTCTGTCCATGAGAAGCTGTTTCTGAATGTCGGTGGGGAGAGAGAGGAATACTGCCTTCTTATCGTCTGAGAGACGTGAAGTGACGAAATCCTTCTGTGCTTCCCACTCTGTGAGTGCGCTGTATTCCTTCTCGTTCTTTGCAAGGAGGTTGTTGAGAGTGGCGATCAGGCTCTTCACTTCAGGAATGAACTCTACAAGGCCTTCGGGGATGAGTGCGATACCGTAGTTGAGACCCTTGTCCGCTCGAGCAATGACTGCATCGGTGATGGTGGAGACCACATCCTGGAGGGACATGTTCTTCGCTTCGATCTCTTCACTTACGAGACAGACATTGGGCTGAGTCTGAAGAGCACACTCGAGTGCGATGTGTGATGCGCTTCTTCCCATCAGCTTGACGAAGTGCCAGTATTTCTTTGAGCTGTTTGCATCCCTCATCAGGTTGCCGATCAGTTCGCTGTAGGTCTTGGTTGCTGTGTCGAAACCGAAGGATACCTCAATGAATTCGTTCTTCAAGTCACCGTCGATCGTTTTGGGGCATCCTACGACAGAGATGTTCGATCCCTTGTTGAGGAAGTACTCACCGAGAACAGCTGCGTTGGTGTTCGAGTCATCACCGCCGATGATGACAATCGCTGTGATGCCGTTTTCTTCACATACCTGTGCGCACGTATCGAACTGCTCTGTTGTCTCGAGCTTTGTTCTTCCGCTTCCGATGATATCGAAACCGCCGGTGTTTCTGTACTCGTTGATGAAAGCATCGTCAAGGAGAACCTTCTTATCATCGAGGAGACCGGAAGGTCCGCCGAGGAAACCGAACAGCTTGGAAGCGGGATTCGCATTCTTCACTGCATCATAGAGACCGCTGATGACGTTGTGTCCGCCGGGAGCCTGTCCTCCGCTGAGAATCACGCCGATATTGATCGCTTCGTGTTCCACGTTCTTGTCTGTAACTTCAAAGTCGACTTTCGGAAGTCCGAAAGTTGAGGGGAATAACTTCTGTATCTCTGCGGCATCCTGTGCGGGGGAAGTCGCTTCGCCTGTTACGGCAATAAGAGAGTGGATAGGGTTCCTCAGTATTGAAGGTAATTTCGGCTGATACTCATATCTCGCCTTCTGCAGTGCTGAATACTCCATTCGCTCGCTCCTTTGGGGGTGTTGTGTTTTCCCATGTATCATACCGATTTTATCGAAAGCGATGCAAGGGAGTGAGTGAGGTATCAGAACGATAAGTATCTATAAATTCTGTAGTCAGCAGAGATGGAACTGAAAGCTATGTGCTTCCCCTTTCCATAACACTCCCTTGTGATAACCAAAGAGAGAGAAAGAATCCCTCAGTATCTCATATGAACACCGAATAACTGCGAGGGAGTACTCACCCTATGCACTTAGTATACACCTAATGGGTGTATATTCTTGACTGACCCCATTCTCCTTCGGTACGATTGGTACCATGAAAGAATTTGAGCACGTGCTACTCTATGTCGATGCGGATTCCTGTCCTCGTCAGATCCGTTCCATCCTCCTTAAGGCTGTTGTCAAAAGAGAGGTTCCTGCGATCTTTGTCGCTGACCGTCCCCTGAAGGACGTTCTGGAGGTGGAAAAGAGCGAGGGAGGGGAGCCCTTTCTTGTGAAGATGGTCGTTGTCGAGAAGGGTGATGACAGTGCCGATGACTTTCTTGTGGCTTCCGCCTTTGACGGTGCTCTCGCGGTGACCCGCGATGTGATCCTTGCAGACCGTCTTGTTGCCAAGGGACTGATCGTTCTTGATGACCGGGGAGGTGTCTTCACCGAAAACAATGTGAAGGAACGTCTCAGTGTACGCAATGCGATGGCTGAGTTCCGTGACATGCAGATATTCGATCAGAAAAACAAACCTGTGTCTCCCAAGGATATTCAGAAATTCGCAAACGCACTCGACAGGGAACTGACAAAACTGGGGAAGTGAAGCAGGAAAAGAGAGAAGACGGTACTTCTCTATGTGAATACTTTTTCCATGTTGATTACAGGGTTTCATAAACCCGTCATAGAAACCTTCAGGTACTGGCTTTTAAGTCAGTTTTCTCCCTATGTGAAGATCGATTGCTCAATCGAGGGTGATTATATAGAGGATAGGAAGGGAATCCATCTCCACCTGCTCTTCGAGCATGAGGATATAGAGAGGTCGTCTGATCTTCTGAGTCGGACATCTGCTGAGAATTTTCTGATCATCTACCATGAGAGACTGACAGCAGAGGTGGAATTCCTCGACCTTCCCTGTGTCTCTTTTCTCTACTGTATCGATTACCTGAAAGGGTATCTCAGTTCTCCCTCTGCAGCTTCAGAGAAGGAGCAGTGTGTTTACTTCACTCCCAGGGAGAGTGAAGTGCTCGACCTCTTCGCTCAGGGTATGAGCGTGAAAGAGGTCGCATATGAATTGAAGATATCGAAATACACGGTGGCTGCACATCAGAGGAATCTCTATCTGAAGACCGATTCCCACTCGCTTCAGCAGCTCACCCTGTTCGCTTCCCTTAGAAGTCAGCTTGTTTCGCGGCGCGGGGATAGGGAATGACGTCCCTGATATTCTGCATGCCGGTGATGTACTGAACGATTCTATCAAAGCCGAGACCGAAACCGGCGTGCTTGACTGAGCCGTAGCGTCTCAGGTCGAGGTACCACCAGTACTCTTCGGGATCGAGGTCAAGTTCCTTCATCCTCGCTTCAAGTACATCGAGGCGACTTTCTCTCTCACTTCCACCGATGATCTCACCGAGACGGGGGACGAGGACGTCCATCGCTCTTACGGTCTTGCCATCCTCATTCATCTTCATGTAGAAGGCCTTGATCTCCTTCGGGTAGTCGGTGACGATCACCGGTCCCTTGTAGATCTGCTCAGTAAGGAATCTTTCATGCTCTGTCTGAAGGTCGACTCCGAAGGAGACAGGGTAGTCGAAGGTGTCATTATGTTTACTCAGCTGTTCAACCGCATCAGTGTAGGTCACATGGGCGAAGGGGGTCTCCACAACCTGGCGGAGTACATCGGCAATTCCCTTTTCTATGAACTTGCTGAAGAACGCCATATCCTCTTCACAGCGGCTGAGTACCCGTGAGAATACATACTTGAGGAACTCTTCTGCAATTTCCATATTCCCTTCGAGGTCACAGAAGGCCATTTCCGGTTCGATCATCCAGAATTCACTGAGGTGACGCTTCGTGTTGGAGTTCTCCGCACGGAAAGTGGGTCCGAAGGTATAGATATCCTTCAGTGCCAGTGCATAGGTCTCACCTTCAAGCTGGCCGCTTACGGTGAGAGAGGCCTTTCGGCCGAAGAAGTCCTTCGAATAGTCGATCTGTCCCTCTTCGTCCTTCGGTGTATTGAGAAGGTCAAGGGTCGTTACCTGGAACATCTGTCCTGCACCCTCTGCATCACTGGTACTGATGATGGGTGTGTGGATATACGAAAAGCCTTTTTCGTAAAAGTAGGAGTGAATGGCGTAGGAGATCTCGTTTCTCACCCTCATGACAGCCGACATGGTGTTCGTTCTTCCCCTCAGGTGTGCGATTTCCCTGAGGTACTCGAGCGTATGACGTTTTTTCTGCAGAGGATAGTCGCTTCCCGCTTCGCCGTGAAGTTCGATGGAGGTGCACTGCATCTCAACCGACTGTTTGCCTCCGGGAGAGGCAACTAAGGGACCGCTTGCGCTGATGGCTGCACCTGTCTGGATGGAATCGAGGATATCAGGATTCACGAAATTCTCAAGATCTATGACGATCTGAAGAGAAGAGAGGCATGAACCGTCATTTAACTCGAGAAAGCATACAGTCTTGCTGACTCTCTTTGTTCTCACCCAGCCTTCGGCTGTGATGACACTCTCTGACGGTTTTGCGTTGAGTAGATGAATAATTCGTTCTTTCATGAATGGACTCCTGTTACCTGACCATATTTTATGTTTATGCCGGTTTTGTCAACTCAAAAGAGGGTATATCAGTAGCCTAATCCGGTAGACGGATGGGATACATATCGATATAGTTGATGGGAGGTACTTACATGGTTCAGATTATCGGCACAAAAAAATGCAGCGACACCCGTAAAGCAATCAGATACTGCAGCGAAAGGAATATCGAACATCAGTTCGTAGACCTGAGTAAAAGGGATCTGAGCCCGGGAGAATGGGACAAGGTGTTCGCCCATCTCGATGGTGAGGAGCTGATTGATGAGAACAGTGCCTTCTATAAAAAGAACGGCTATTCCTACCTTGAGTACAATGCGATTGAAGAACTGGTGAAGCATCCCGAACTCCTGAAGACTCCCCTCATCAAATCAAAGAAAAAAGTACTCTGCGCCCATGGTTGTTCAGACTTCTCAGTAATAGAGGAGTGTCTATGATTCGTTATGCGGTTCTCGGCAGCGGATCGAACGGTAACAGCTATATCCTCGAATATGACGGAATCTCTATTCTCCTTGATGCAGGTTTCTCTCTCAAGCAGATTCGTGAACGGTGTGTGACCGCGGGATTCGATCCTGCCAACATCTCCTCCCTCTTCATCACCCATCTCCATCCCGACCATGCCCGCGGGGCAGGGGTGTTTGCACGGCAGACAGGAAAGCCCGTCTATATCCACCATAAGATAGATGATGGAAACAAGGATTTCAGGAATCTGAGAATACCTTCAGAGCTCCGCTATGCTCTCACTGAAGAAGCGGTGCAGGAAGGACCTTTCACGGTGACGTATTTCCCCACAAGCCACGATTCTCCCTACTCGGGAGGCTATCAGGTGCGTGTTGCAGGAAGGATTTTCGTCCTCCTCACCGATACCGGTATGACCAGTGATCATATGGCCGCTTTTGCCTCTGAAAGTGACGTCCTCTTCCTGGAAGCCAATTATGATGAAGCGATGCTGATGAAGGGAAGGTATCCCTATTACCTGAAAAAGAGGATCAGCGGGAGTGAAGGACACCTTTCAAATGATATTTCCGTGGACTTCCTCAATTCTCTCACTCATAATGAAAGGCGGTCGATCTATTTCTGCCATCTCTCACTTGAAAACAACAGACCACAGGTGCTGAAGCAGCTTCTTGATGAGAAAGGAACGTTTTCCGGTACCTATACGATATGTGAGAACGGGAAAACCTATGCGGGATCGGTTGACCGACTGGAGGTCTCTCATTGAAACATACACTTGAAGTTTTTACCATTCGAGCTCTGCTTGAATCTTCTGAGAAGAAACATGGAAGGCGCACTGCCCTTGCCCTCTATGGAGATGATAAGGAACGCTATACCTACAGCGAGCTGAAGGTAGAGGTAGACAAGGTCGCCTCTTACCTTCTCTCACAGAACGTGGAAAAGGGGGATCGCATTGCAATCATTGCAGAGAGTTCCCCGGTGTGGGGGATCGCCTACCTTGCCATCGTGAGCAGCGGCTGCATCGCTGTCCCTGTCCTTCCCGAGTTCTCCTCAAAGGAAGTGGAGCTCATCCTCTCTCACAGTGGAACGAAACATCTGTTTGTTTCATCCCGTCAGGCAGAAAAAATTCCAGAGTCCTTCCTTATTGAACAGAGCAATGTCTATAGAATCGATGACCTGTTCCATATTCCAAACCTTGCCGGCACAGGGAAGCTTTCCAGGGAAGCTTTCCTAGATCTTCCCGCAAAAAGTATGCGAAGGAAGAAGGAGGATGCTGCGGCACTGAAAGCAGTGGTCCATGAGGAAGATGCGCTGGTCTCGATCATCTACACGAGCGGAACGACAGGGAATCCCAAGGGGGTCATGCTCTCGAACAGGAACCTGACAAGCAATGCCGCTTCGAGCGTGAGACAGTTCTATAAGGTGAAGACAGGAATGAAATTCCTCTCCATCCTTCCTATGTCCCACTCCTATGAGTTCACCATCGGCTTCCTTCTGCCTCTGTTGTGTGGCTGCGAGGTTCATTACCTGGGAAAACCTCCTGTTGCCTCCATCCTCCTTCCTGCGCTGAAGCAGGTGCGTCCTGATATGATGCTCTCTGTACCTCTCCTCATTGAGAAGATCTACAGGGGATCGGTCGTCCCTCAGATCGAGGGAAACAAGAATCTGAGAAAGATGTACCGTCACCCTCTCCTTAGAAGAGAGATCAACAGGATCATAGGAAGGAAGCTGAAGATGACCTTCGGCGGCCGTCTTAAATTTTTCGGTGTCGGAGGGGCTAAACTCGATTCTCAGGTGGAAGCCTTCCTGAAGGAAGCCCGTTTCCCCTATGCGATCGGGTACGGTCTCACTGAGACCTCCCCCCTCCTTGCCGGAAGCGGACCGAAGCAGACAAAGCTCGGTACCATCGGTTTTGCTGTGAAGGGCGTGGATGTACGTATTGACTCTCCCGACAGTGAAAGCGGTGTAGGGGAGATAGTCGCCAAGGGACCGAATGTGATGTTGGGGTACTACAACGCTGAAGAGCTGACCAAAGAGACCTTCAATGAACATGGCTGGTTCAGGACAGGTGATCTTGGTGAAATCACCAAGGGTCGTCTCAGCATCAAGGGACGGAGTAAGACGATGATTCTCGGTCCCGGTGGTGAGAACATTTATCCTGAATCGATCGAAGCGCTGATCAATGCCAAACCTTATGTGCAGGAATCTCTGGTGATGGAAGGTGACGGCGGTATTGGAGCATTGATCAAGATCGACCTTGAGCTGATGGCAGAACAGATGAAGATGTCTGTGGAAGATGCGAAGAATGAGGCTTCGGCCTATGTGCATTCCCTCCGGCAGGAGATAAACAGGGAGGTGAACTCTTTCAGCCGTCTCATCGAGACGAAGCTGCATGAGGAGCCGTTCCAGAGAACACCTACACTGAAGATCAAACGATACCTGTACTCGCTGACCCATAGAAAACAGAGTGAGCAGCAGGATGAAGAAAAGAAAGATACTAAAGAAAGATAAGAGAGGCTGAAGCGTGCTGAAAAACAGTATAGACCTTAGGATTGAGAGAGTGGATTCCCTTGTGAGTCCGTCAGAACTCTCTCAGGAACTTCCCATCAGCGATGAGCTGATGGCTACGATTATCAAAAACAGAGAGGCGGTGAACAATGTGATCCTCGGAAAGGACGAAAGGCTGCTCGCCATTGTCGGTCCCTGTTCCATCCATGATCCCGCTGCCGCCCTTGAATATGCAGACAGGCTTCACGACATCGCGCAGAAAGTGGATGATCAGCTCCTTGTCGTGATGAGAACCTATTTTGAAAAACCGAGAACAGTAGGAGGCTGGAAGGGCCTGATCATCGATCCCGATATGGACAGTTCCTACAACATCGGAGAGGGACTGAGAAGGGCACGAAAGCTCCTGATTGAAATCACGGAGAAAGGCCTCCCGGTAGGGACCGAGATGCTTGACCCGATCGTTCCACAGTACATTGACGAAACCCTTTCCTGGTGTGCCATCGGAGCAAGAACGACCGAGAGTCAGGTGCACCGCACCCTGGCCAGCGGTATGAGTGTACCCGTCGGTTTCAAGAACAGCACCAGCGGTGAAGTGCTCAACGCGATCAATGCGATCAAGAGCGCAGCGATCGGAGGTGCGTTCATCGGTGTCGACAAGGAGGGGAATTCCTCGATTTACAGAACAACTGGAAATCCGAGCGGACATCTCATCCTGAGAGGGGGAGATGCCGGTCCCAACTACTATGATGAAGAGGTGGAGGATGCCGTGAAGAGCATGAGTTCTCTCTCCGTTCTCCCCTCCATTGTGATAGACTGTTCCCATGCAAACAGCAGAAAGGATTACACCAGGCAGAGGAGAGTGCTCCGCGCCGTGATCGATCAGGTTGTCATGGGAAGAAAGGAGATCAGGGGATTCATGCTTGAGAGCAATCTGTTCGAAGGCTGCCAGAAGATCACTGAGAACCTGGAGGAGCTTCGCTACGGCGTCTCGGTCACCGATCCCTGTATCGGATGGGAAGAGACTGAGCAGATGCTTCTGAAGACTGCCGAACTGCTGAGACATAAGAACAGAGAAGGAGGATTGCTATGAGTAAACGTATTTTATTGACCCTTGCAGAGGGATTTGAGGAGATCGAGGCACTTGCCCCGGTCGATATTCTCCGTCGTGCCGGTGCCGAAGTTGTGATGGCAGGAATCGATGGGGAGATCATCACAGGCGCCCATGGAATCCGCGTTGTCGCAGATGCGAAGATCGAAGATGTCGACACCGATTTCGATGCGATCATCCTCCCGGGAGGCGGCCTCGGTGCGAAGAACCTGAGCGAATCCTGGCTCACTCATGAAAAAATGCTCCTGCTTGTCAACAAGGGAGCTCTCCTTGCCTCGATCTGCGCTTCCCCTGCAGTCGTCCTCGGACCCGCAGGCCTTCTTGAAGGTCACAAGGCAGTATGCTATCCCGGAGCAGAAGAACATTCTCCCGACTTCACCTTCTCGGACATGAGAGTATGTGTCGACGGAAACCTGATCACAGCCCAGGGACCCGGTGTAGCGGTGGAATTCTCTCTCGCTGTTGTCGAACACCTCTGGGATAAAGAAACACGAGACCGCCTCGCATCAGGACTTCTTCACAAGGAGTAGAAGAACACGTACCCGAATTCTCCACAGCAGCAAGAGGAAAATTGAGAGCTATGAGCCATATCGGATTTGATAACAACAGATACCTAGAACAACAGAAAAGTGCGATATTAGAGCGCGTGAACTCGATTGACGGGAAACTCTATCTCGAATGCGGAGGGAAACTCCTCTATGACTACCATGCATCCCGCGTTCTCCCCGGATTCGATCCTAACGTGAAAATGAGGGTATTTCAGGCCTTAAAGGATGAAATTGATGTCATTGTATGTATATACGCAGAAGATATTGAGAGACGCAAGATACGGAATGATTTCGGTATCACCTACGATACTGACGTCTTCAAGATCATTGATGATTTCAGCGACTGGGGACTTGAAGTAAACAAGGTACTCATCACCCGTTACAACGGACAGCCGGGAGCGACTCAGTTCATGAACCGGCTGAAGCGAAGAGGCATTACGGTCTATACCCATAAAGCCACGGAAGGGTACCCGAATGATGTGGATATTATCGTGAGCGACGATGGGTATGGAGCAAATCCATACATTGAAACAACAGGACGGGTCGTGATCGTCACTGCTCCCGGACCCGGAAGCGGTAAGCTCGGTACCTGCCTTTCTCAGCTCTATCACGATTATCGTGCGGGTAAGAAAAGCGGATACGCAAAATTTGAGACCTTCCCCATCTGGAATATCCCGATTGATCATCCCGTTAATAAGGCCTACGAAGCGGCAACGGTAGATATTGGAGACTTCAACCAGATCGACCATTTTCATCTAACCACATATAATGAACCTGCAGTCAATTATTCCCGTGATATGGAAGCCTTCCCCCTCTTGAAACGAATCATAGAGAAGATTACAGGAGAGGAGTCTTTTTACAGATCCCCGACAGATATGGGAGTGAACAGGGCTGGTTTCGGCATCATCGATGATGGAGTGGTACGAGAGGCAAGCCTTCAGGAGATTGTAAGGCGCTACTACATTACCGCAGCAGAATACGCACAGGGTACAGGTACAAGTAAAGCCCTGGATCGAATAAAACTGCTTCTTGATGAGATGAAGCTGAAAAAAGAGATGAGACGGACGGTGCCTGCTGCTAAGGAAGCCTTGAAGGTAGGCGTGAAAAAGGGAAGGGGCACGACGGTATTGTCAGTGCTGCTGCGATCGAGCTTTCAGATGGAAAAATCATCACAGGCTGCAACAGTGAGCTCATGCACTCCTCTTCTGCTCTTATCCTGAATGCTCTCAAACACTTAGCCGGTATTCCTGAAGAGATTGATCTAATCTCTCCGACTACCATCGATTCGATCAGGTTCCTGAAGAAGGATGTGCTGAACGGTAAACGGACATCGCTTGATGTGGAGGAGACGCTGATATGTCTTGCGATGAGCGCAGCTTCCAATCCCTCCTCGCAGGCAGCCATGAACCTGATTCCGCAGCTTAGGAACTGTGAGATTCATCTTACACACCTTCCCTCTCTCGGAGATATGAACGGGCTGAGGAAGATGACAGTGAGGGTGACCAGCGATCCCTCTTTTCCCTCAAAGAATCTGATGGATGAATAGAAAAACCTTTACCGCAGGTACTCTCTGGCTCTACAATAGAAATGGAAGGAGGACTTGTCATGAATACGATAATCACTATCAGCCGTCAGGCTGGAAGCGGCGGGCGCGAAATCGGCAAGGGACTTGCTGAGACGTTCAACATTCCTTTCTATGATAAGGAAATTATCGCTATGGCGGCAGAGAAGAGCGGAATGAACAAAGAGATTGTTGAAAATCTTGATGAAAAAGCCGCGAACAGATTCCTGTATGCCGTCCCCTCCGGACTCCCTTCACTCGGACAGGCAGCAGCTACAGGGATGTACACCATGCCTCTCAGCGATACATTGTTCCTTGCAGAGTATGAGATCATAAAGAAACTGGCAGAAGAAGGGCCATGCATCCTTGTCGGCCGCTGCAGCGACTACGTACTCAAGGACCTTCCGAACCACGTTTCCATCTTCATTCATGCAGATAAGGAATTCAGGGCTGCTCGAATCGCAGAATACGAATCAATTGGGATCAAGGATGCTATGAACAGCCTCCATAAGTATGACAAGGAGCGGCGTCGGTACCACGACTATTATGCCGCGAACTCCTGGGGCAATGCTGAATATTATGACCTTACCCTGAACACAGGAGTGATAGGTATTGCAAAAGCCATAGAGATTATTGCCTCGTTCGTAACCATAAGGGAGAAATAGCGGTCTCCCCCTGTGCCCGATGTCCTTTCTCTGTACACCATTTCATCCTCATTGCTCTTTATCGCTTAGACACGATACTTGACAACTCGGTTTTTCATCTATACGATTAAATAGTTGTTTAATTGTTTATATGAAGCGAGGTGATTATGAGTAAAGATGAGAAAAGAAATCAGGATGTCTGTTCAGAATATTCCCTCTCCTGCATGACGCATGAAGAGAGCCTCAAGGCGTCTCTCATGGAGGTGTCGGGGCTCTCTGAACTCTTCAGGGCTATGTCGGATGAAACTCGGGTAGGTATCCTCTATATGCTCTCAAAGCAGGAACTCTGCGTATGCGATCTTGCCTATCTTCTCGACATTTCGCTTCCTGCAGTATCACATCACCTGAGACTGCTCAAAGTTATGAGGCTCGTAAAATCGAGAAGGGAAGGGAAACAGGTTTTTTATTCACTTGATGATCCCCATGTCCTTTCCCTCATAGAAGTTGCGAGAGAACACTATATAGAGTGGAGATAATGGTCATGGATACCTATACGATAGAAAATCTTGATTGTGCGAACTGTGCGATGAAGATAGAATCTGCTCTGAAGAAGATTGATGGGTTTGAGAAAGCTTCTATCAACTTCTCGACTCAGTCTGTGAAGATACCTTCCGGAATCCCCATCTCTCTGGTTCAAGAGACGATCTCTAGGATAGAACCCGATGCACGGCTTGCAGAAAGGAAAGAGGGAGCATCTGAGGATGCTCATGGATCAAGGCGAAAACTCATTCAGATAATCTCAGCCCTTGTCTTTTTCCTTTCGGGGATTGTATGGAAGCAGACCTCTGCTCACAACCCGAACCTGGTCGTTGAATATGTACTGTTTCTCACTGCCTATATCATAGTAGGTCTTCCCGTACTTCTCCATGCTGTCCGTTCCCTGAAGAGAGGGCGCATGTTTGATGAGATGTTCCTGATGAGTATAGCCACTATCGGTGCGATATGCATTCATGAACTCGCTGAAGCGGTAGGAGTCATGCTGTTTTATGCGGTAGGGGAATGGCTCCAGGAGAAGGCCGTTGATAATTCACGACGTTCCATTTCCTCCCTGATCTCCCTTCGTCCCGACAAGGCGAGGATCATTGAAGGGGAGGGCACTGAGGAGGTCGATCCTCAAACGGTTGAACCGGGTTCATATATCCAGGTGCGTTCAGGGGAGAGAATCCCTCTTGATGGTACCATAGTTTCCGGATCTTCCCGTGTCGACACTTCAGCGCTCACCGGAGAGTCTGTTCCCCGGATGGCAGAACCGGGAGATGACGTGTTGAGCGGTTTTGTCAATGACAATGGAACACTCGTTATCAGGGTGACGAAACGATATGAAGATTCTGAGGTGGCGAGGATTCTTACTCTCGTTGAAGAATCGGCAGCGAAGAAAGCGCCTACAGAAAAGTTCATATCTAAGTTCGCTTCCATCTATACTCCGATCATTGTTGGAATCTCACTTGCAGTGGCGTTTCTGCCACCTCTGTTCACCTCTGATCCTCTCAGTATATGGGTGTATCGGGCTCTTGTTATCCTTGTCATCTCCTGTCCCTGTGCACTCGTCATCTCGGTACCTCTCGGCTATTTTGGAGGGATCGGCGCGGCTTCGAAAAAAGGGATCCTGATGAAGGGAGCAACCTATATCGACACGCTCAAGGATGTACATACCATCGTGTTTGACAAGACCGGTACACTTACACAAGGGAATTTCAGTGTAGTACATATTGTTCCTTCCGACTTGTCCGATAGAGAATCGCTTCTGTCAGCCGCAGCTCGCGGGGAAGCTCATTCATCTCATCCGATAGCAGAATCGATACGGCAGGAGTATATGAATACATTCCCCGATACACCACTGACCGATTTCAATGAATATTCTGAAATGAAGGGGTATGGAGTGATTGCTGGAAACGAGGGCGAGAGAGTTCTCGTGGGAAGTGCTCGTTTCCTTGAATCTGAGGGGATTAGCGTACCTCCACTTACATCCTCGGCTACGATTGTTCATGCTGCCAAGAATAATTCCTACCTCGGATACATAGAGATCGCTGATCAGATCAAAGCCGATGCGGTCAAGGGAATAGCTGATCTGAAAAAGGCGGGAGTGAAGGATCTGATCATGCTTACGGGTGACAGTGAAGAACAGGCTTCTTCAGTAGCCGCAAGATTAGGGATAAAGAGGTGGTACTCCTCCCTTCTTCCCCATGAAAAGGTTGAGAAAGTCGAAGAACTGATGCAAAGCCTTGAAAAAGGAAAGCGTCTTGCGTTCGTCGGTGACGGAGTGAATGATGCTCCGGTTCTGATGCATTCAGATATAGGGATCAGCATGGGTGCTATGGGATCGGATGCCGCTATCGAAGCAGCTGACATTGTTCTCATGGATGATAAAATCGAAGGGGTGGCGTATGCTCTCGCCATTGCACGCCGTACGAGAAAGGTTGTCATTCAGAACATTGTACTCGCCCTTATCGTGAAAGGCTTCTTCCTTTCCCTGGGTGTGTTCGGTATAGCCACGATGTGGGAAGCTGTTATTGCTGATGTGGGTGTTGCTCTTGCAGCAGTACTTAATTCAACAAGAACCATGAAATTCCCTGATGGGGGAAAGAAGTCAGGCTGAGGGGTGCATATGAAAAAGGACTTCCCGAAGGAAGTCCTGAATTAGCATAGATGATTGCCTAGTTCTTGGGAGGATAGACGAGAACCTTCTCCAGTTCCGGTCTCTTTTTGAGGTCATTCTCAAGACCGGCAGCGCGTGCCTTGTTTACATAGTCAGCGTGCTGGAAAGAGTAGGTGAAGTTGGTGTGCACATCGTAGGTGCCTTCCATGAGAGCGTATGCATCTTCGGTCATGACGAGTTCTTCGTCAGTCGGGATGATATAGATTCTTGTGGGAGTGCCGTCCTTTGAGATGTCGGTTTCACCGTTTCTGCAGGTCGAGATAAGGTTTTTCTCTTCATCGAGGTGAATACCGAGGATTTCAAGGTCCTTGGTAGCTCCTCGTCTGATATGGGGAGCCATCTCACCTACACCTGCGGTGTAGACAACCGCATCCACTCTTCCGAGTTCAGCAGCATATGCTCCGATATATTTCTTGATTCTCTGAGTTTCCATGTCGATTGCAAGCTGTGCATGTTCATTGCCGTCAGCTGCCGCATCTCTTACATCACGGCGGTCACTCATGCCGCAGATGCCTGCAAGTCCGCTCTTCTTGTTGAGAGCTGTATCGACTTCCTTTGCACTCATACCAGTTCTGTTGGAGATGAAGGGGACGATAGCAGGGTCAAGGTCACCGCTTCGTGTACCCATGACCAGTCCTTCAAGGGGAGTGAGTCCCATGGAGGTGTCGATTGCTTCACCGTTCTTGATTGCACAGACGCTGGCGCCGTTACCGATGTGGCAGATGATCAGGTTTGTTTCCTTGGGGTCCTTTCCGAGGAGGACGGCAGCTCTCTTTGCTGTGTAGACATAACTGGTTCCGTGGAAACCATAGCGTCTCACATTGTAGTGTGAGTACCACTCGTAAGGGACTGCGTACATGAAGGACTTGGCGGGCATGCTCTGGTGCCATGCGGTATCCATCACGATAGCGTGGGGGATGTTCGGCATGACGTGACGTGCAGCCTCGACGCCCATGATGTTTGCAGGTTCATGAAGAGGTGCGAGGGGGATGAGTTTCTTCACTTCCTCAAGCACTTCGTCGGTGATAAGGACACTCTGCTTGAATTTCTCACCGCCGTGCACCATTCTGTGACCGACAGCGCCGATTTCGCTCATATCCTTGATGACACCGTATTTCTCATCAAGAAGCATGTCAATGATCAGCTGAATCGCTTCTTCATGTGTAGGACATTGCACCTTCGCGTTGTACTCTTCCGTACCGGTTTTCTTGTGTTCGATTGTCGAGTATTCAAGCCCGATCCGTTCTACAACTCCGACTGCTAGCACAGCCTTCTCTGTCCAGTCATACACCTGATATTTCGCGGAAGAACTCCCGCAATTCAGCGTGAGAATGTTCATGACTACCTCCTGGTTAGGTTCATCTAAATTTAGTATGAAATAATTTTTACATGTATTGATTAAAATATCAATGTTTCCGATGCAGAGAGTTGCCCGAAACGGTAATCTTTTTTATGAAGCATATGCTTATTTTTATATTTTCTGTAATGATTTTTACTTTGTCTGCAGAACATCTGGACCTCAGGTTTACCTCCTCCCTCCTTCGTAGTGATATGAACGTAACACTCGTTCAGAAGAGAGTCTTCGATACGTCTTCCACCCTGTCGACTGCGTTGACAATTTCCTATGATTCGGTTCTTACTCTTCATCCAACCGTATCCTATGAAAGGGGACGTTTCGTTCTCGGTGATATCTCACGCGATATAAGATTCAAGGCATTAGACGGTTCCTACCTCACTCATCGAAGAAGCCGCATCAGTGGAGAGCAGCTGAAGATGTCACCGGGAAACTGGGAGGCGATGTTCGCAGCTGTGCAGCTTCTGGATGGCGGGTGCCTTGCCGCCGGCTCTACAGCATGCAAGAACGGGCATACGATCTCTTTATCGTTTCTCTCCCCATTCCTGGGATGTTCAGTCAGGAATGTGAACAGGGATGTGATTGAGGATGCCTCCTATATCGATTTTTCACGTATTCCTCATAGATGGATGTTAGACGCCTATCTTCTCCTGCACAAAGATAGCGGGAGGTTCAGTGTGGAGTCTTACCTGAATCTGAGCGGGAGTGATCTTTCCTCGAAGAATGTAATCGATATCGCATTGAGTGAGAACGATACGCTCCATGTCACGCAGATCTGGTTCTCCAGATACACTCATGAATGGGATATTCCTGCTCCCTCACCTAAAGGGAGAGAGAAGCTTCGCAGTCTCATAATCTGCTCGGGGAAAAGAGGGGATCTCTCCTATAATTTCTCAGCGAAAAGAAGGGTGTATGCATCTCATCCCTTCGCTTCCTACAGGGGAGAGGAGGAGAGGGAGTTTCTGTGGGAACTGGGAATCGGTGGTGTGGATGTATACTTTAAGAGGGTGTGTCGTACAGATCCTCTTTCAGAGATTCAGGTGGCAAGTGAGTGGGGAGTGTCGATGAAAAGGTCGGTGTTTCAAGGTGCTTTTACCTGTTCTTACTCGTTCACCTTGTCTGACAGGCCTCCACGTCATCGTCTGACGCTCCGTTTTGCGGGTGAAAAAGTTCAGACGAAGATTGTCGTCACTCACGATGATGAGCTTTCTGTCACGCTGTCACTGACATATCATATGGAGGGAAAGGGGTGGAAAGGAAAGGGCTCTATAGGATCGAGAGGTCTGGAAAAGGTGGATCTCACCATCGGCCGATGAGCATCACTTCCCGTTCAAGCTCAATGCCGTATTCCTTCTTCACTCTCTCCTTGATCTGTTCACTTAGAAGAAAGATGTCTTCACTCTTCGTCTCACGCGATACGTTCACGATGTAATTTGCGTGGGAGTTACTCACCATCGCACCGCCCTGGCGGACATTCTTCATCCCGAGACGGTCTATCAGCTTCCCGGCAGATTCCCCTTCGGGGTTCTTGAACATGCAGCCGGCACTCGGCAGATCGTACTGCCCCTGCTGCAGCCGCTGGTTCCTGCTCTTCTCCTTCAGCTGCCTTGCCTCACTCGTGTTGCGGTGGGGGGAGAGCCTGAGGGCGATTTCATACAGGACATAGGGTTTCCCGGTGAAGAAACTGGTGCGGTAGCTGTTCTGAAGGATCTGAGGATAGTATCGGTAGAGGTTTCCGTCATAATCGAGGTAATCGACCCACTCGAGGACTTCTGCTATCGAGTAGTTGATCAGTCCCGCATTCCCTCTGACAGCTCCTCCGAGCGTTCCCGGAATACCGCCGAAAGGCTCAAGACCGCTGAGATTGTGTTCGATGGTAGAGTTTATCAGCTTATCGAGTGAAACCCCGCACTGAGAGACGCTGAGAAGCCCCCTCACATGGGAGGAAGAGAGTCGTGAGGTGTGAATGACAAGCCCTTCCACTCCAGCGTCGCTTATAAGGACATTGGAGCCTCCTCCGAGGATCGTGACTGGGAGTTTTTTCTCCTTCGCCCAGAGGAGAGAACCCCTGAGTTCCTCGAGATTTCTCGGTCTGGCAAGGAAATCAGCATTCCCTCCGGTACGGTAGGTGCACAGCTGACGAAGAGGAGCATCGGAGACGATTATCTCCTCTATATTGATTTTTTCATTTTCATCCCGTATTGTTGTATTCACACGGGTATACTATCCCATTTTTTCAAGCCGTTCAATGATGTGTGCTGAAAACGTGTGCAGAGAAGGAAATTTCATGGAAGTATCTATATATAATACAATGAGCAGAAGTATCGAACCGTTTATTCCCCTTGAGAAGGGAAAGGTCGGAATGTACTGCTGCGGTCCCACCGTCTACAACTACGCTCACATAGGTAATCTGAGGACCTATATCTTCGAGGACCTGCTCCACCGCATTCTCACCTACAGCGGTTATGATCTCACCCACGTGATGAATATCACAGACGTGGGACACCTCAGCGATGACGGGGACGAGGGTGAAGATAAGATGGAGAGGCGTTCCCGCGAATCGGGAATGAGCGTCTACGATATAGCCGAGATGTATACGAAGAGTTTCTTTACAGATACCTCAGCACTCAATATCATCACCCCCGATGTCACCTGCCGTGCAACGGCCCATATAGGAGAGATGATCGGCCTGATCAGACGTCTCGAGAAGAACGGTCATACCTATATCAGCGGCGGCAATGTCTATTTCAGTATCGATACCTTCCCCGCATACGGCCGCATGGCACGGCTGAAGCTGGATCAGCTCAGCAGCGGAGCGCGTATCGAGGTGGATGAGAACAAGAGGAACCCGAAGGATTTCGTCCTCTGGTTCACGAAGGGAAAGTTCGAGAACCAGACGATGAAGTGGGACAGCCCCTGGGGCGTCGGGTATCCCGGATGGCACCTCGAGTGTTCCGCTATGAGCATGAAATACCTCGGTGAATCGTTCGATATCCACTGCGGAGGCATTGACCATGTGAGCGTTCATCACACCAATGAGATCGCCCAGAGTGAAGCAGCCACAGGAAAGGAGTGGGTGAAGTACTGGGTACATGGCGAGTTTCTCATCGACGAGACAGGAAAGATGTCCAAATCGAAGGGTGACTTCCTTACCATCTCCTTACTGAAGGAAAAAGGGTACGATGCTCTCGATTACCGCTATTTCTGCCTGACCGGCCATTACCGCTCTCAGCTCATTTTCAGCTGGGACGCCCTCAGTGCCGCACGTTCAGGGCGCACCAACCTGAAGAAGCAGGTCGCTTCTCTCATTCAGGAGACAGGCGGGAAGAAAACGGAAATCAGCAGCGATGCAGCTCAGGCTGTTCTCGATGAGTTCAATGGACATATCACGACAGATCTCCATGTTCCCCAGGCCCTTGCTGTTCTGTGGAAGCTGATGAAGGATAAAGATATCACCTCCGGTGAGAAGCTCTCACTCATCGAGATGATGGATTCCATCTTCGCTCTTGACCTCCTGAAAGAGGAGAAAAAGGAGAGTGAGCCGATTCCTCAGGAGATTCTCGATCTTGTACAGAAGAGAGCTGAAGCGAAGAAGGCGAGGGATTTCGCTCTTGCCGATTCTCTTCGTGATGAAATAGGTGAAAAAGGGTATACTGTAAAGGATACGAAAGACGGAGCTGAAATATTCAGAAATATGTAACCGATGAATCAGGTGAGTTGTTAAACATATGGAAATAAAAAGTAGCGAGAATGCATCATTTCAGAAAGTGTACGAAGAAGTGTTTCCAGTTCTGATGCGAGTTGCATACCATGTGACCTATAACATGGATGTTTCTGAAGATATCGTGCAGGAGGCGTTCATTCGATTCTACGAGAAGAATATTGATTTCAAATCACTGGATGAAGCTAAGTACTGGTTGATACGAGTGACTAAAAATCTGGCGATCAACGTGGTAAAGAGGAAATCGAGGGAGAAGGCAATGGTCGATAAGATCAAGAAAATTCCCAAGACCCCAGTGCAGAACGGTGAAGATATTCTTCTCGACTCTGAAACGAAAGAGATGGTGAGGATGGCTGTGGAGAAGCTGCCCGAGAAGCTGAAGTCGGTTTTAATACTGAAGGAGTACGCCGACTTGAACTACAAGCAGATCGGACTGATTCTCAAGATTTCCGAAAGCAATGTGAAGGTCAGGATTCATCGGGCCAGAAAGATGATGAGCTCGATGATAGACCGGGGAGAATTACATGTGTCTAGATGATCAGATTTTAAATACCTACCTTGATGATGAACTCGTTGAACCCTGGAAGACACAGGTCATTGAACATCTCAAGTACTGCAGCGCCTGTAACAGCAGATATGAACAGCTTAAGGCTGTGCACACCATGGTGAGTTCCTCACGCCTGAAGGACGAGGAAGTTGATGAGTCCAAAGACAAGATCTATGCCTTCCTTGAGAACAAATATCTCAAGAAAGAGAAGAAGATCAAATTCCTGAACCGTGACTTTCGTGTGAAGTCTTCAGCTGTCATTGGGGTTGCCGCAGCCTTCGTACTGATGTTCGTCGGAGCCCTTACCCTTAATTCACCGACGCTGAAGGATGAGAATGTGATCATTCCTCAGGTTGTCGAGGCTCAGGGACAGGGTGCGACCCAGGTAAGAGCAACAGAAAATCTTGCCGCAAGCCAGATTCTTTCAAACCTATCCCTCGAGGAGATCCTTTCCTATCTTGATTCCAAGGGCTATGAAGTTGACCTTACCCTGAAATCAGTTACAGTCCTCGGTGACGGCACTGGAAATTAACGAGACTCCAGCAGCGTTCAATCACCGATTGTTATAACGACAGACCTGTCCCTTCCGGATGGGTCTGTTTTCGTTTGTGGAGCTGAAATCGTGTTGTAACACTGCCCCGATTTTGATACTATGCTGAAACATAGTGTGCAAATGAGGAGCCTTCATGAAATCGATAGAATTAGAGAAAAGCTATAACCCCGCAGAGTTCGAGGAGAAGATCTATAATACGTGGAAAGAGAAGAATCTTTTCGCCCCCTCAGCCGAAGGTAAGGAAACCTATACCATCGTCATGCCTCCTCCGAATGTAACGGGCATTCTCCACATGGGACATGCACTCAACAATACCCTTCAGGACATCCTGACCCGCTACAAGAGAATGAGCGGATACGATACTCTCTGGCTTCCAGGTACCGACCACGCTGGGATTGCGACCCAGCACGTTGTCGAGAGAGAGCTGAGAGCAAGAGGGGAGTCAAGGACTCATCTCGGCAGAGAGAAGTTCCTTGAAGAGACCTGGAAGGTGAAGGACCGTCACCACACGATCATCAAGAAACAGCTTGAGAAGATCGGAAGCAGCTGTGACTGGAACCGTGAGCGCTTCACAATGGATGAAGGGCTTTCGAAAGCTGTCCGTGAATCATTTGTCACCCTCTATGAAAGAAACCTGATCTACAAGGGAAAGTACCTTGTCAATTACTGTACAAGCTGCGGAACAGCCCTCGCTGACGATGAGGTTGAATACCACGCAGTGAACGGTGCTTTGTACCAGGTGAATTACCCCTATCAGGATAAAGAAGGCGGTATTACCGTTGCAACGACACGTCCCGAAACGATGTTCGGGGACGTCGCTGTCGCTGTCCATCCCGATGATGAGAGGTACAGAGACCTCATCGGTACCAATGTCATCCTTCCCCTCGCCAATATCCCCATCCCCATCATTGCTGATGCCTATGTCGATATGGAATTCGGTACCGGTATGGTCAAGATCACCCCTGCCCATGACCCCAATGACTGGGCTATCGGTCAGCGCCATGATCTTGCAGTGAAAAATATCCTCAATCCCGACGGAACGCTCAATGAAGAAGTTCCTGAAGAGTACAGAGGTCTCGATGTGATCACCGCCCGCAAGAAGGTCGTTGCCGACCTGAAAGAGCAGGGCTATCTTCTCGACCACAAGGATCACGGACACGATGTCGGTCACTGTTATCGATGTTCGACCGTCATTGAACCCTATGTGAGCGACCAGTGGTTCGTCTCGATGAAGGGAATGGCCGACAAGGCCCTCAAGGCATGGGAAGACGATAAGATCCATTTCTATGCAAAGAGATGGGAGAATACCTACAGCCACTGGCTGAGAAATATCAAGGACTGGTGTATCAGCCGCCAGCTCTGGTGGGGACACCGTATTCCTGTGTGGTACTGCGAGGATTGCGGCCATATGATGGTGGAACGGGAAGACCCTTCACACTGCTCGAAGTGTAACAGCACCAATCTTCGACAGGAAGAGGATGTCCTTGACACCTGGTTCAGCAGCTGGCTCTGGCCGTTCAGCACCCTCGGCTGGCCCGAGAATACTGACGACATGAAGCGTTTCTTCAAGACCAATACCCTGGTCACAGGGTACGATATCATCTTCTTCTGGGTCTCGAGAATGATCATGGCTTCCCTTGAGTTCCTTGATGAAGTTCCCTTCAATGATATCTATATCACAGGACTTGTGAGAGACAAGCAGGGAAGGAAAATGTCCAAGTCACTCGGAAACGGTATCGACCCGATCGATGTCGTCAAAGAGTACGGGGCAGATGCGATGAAGTTCACCCTCTGTTACCTTGCTGCGCAGGGACAGGATATCCTCATCGACTTCGAATCGTTCAAGCTCGGTTCCCGCTTCGCGAACAAGGTATGGAATGCAACCCGCTTCCTCCTGATGAACCTGGACGGAAGAGAGCTTGTCAAACCTGACATGTCCCGCCTCTCTATCGTCGATGCATGGATGTACCACAAGGTGAACCTTGCAGCGAAGGGAGTGGAGGAAGCTCTTGCTCAGTACCGTTTCAATGACGCCGCAGGCTATATCTACGATGTCTTCTGGAATGACTTCTGTGACTGGTATGTCGAAGTGACGAAGTTCAATCTCAACGCAAAGAGTGAAGAGGAGAAAGACCTTACCGTCGCCTTCATGCTCGATATCCTGGCGACCCTGATGCGTCTCATGCACCCGTTCCTCTCCTTCATCAGTGAAGAGATCTACATGAAGCTGCCTAACACAGATGGTATGATCATCAATGCGGAGTACCCTGTCTATGCTGAGGAACTCAACTTCGAAGAAGCGTATGCAACGGTTCAGTCGATGCAGGAGTTCGTTCGTTCGGTAAGAGCTCTCAAGAGTGAACTGGTCATACCTGCAGAGAGGAAACTTACGATCATCTACCGTCCAGATGAGAACAACATCGTGTGGAAGTTCATTGAAGAAGAGAAGGATCTCATTGCCTCCTTCATCAATGCGAGCTCCCTCATAGTTGATGTCGATCACACTGATGATATAGCTGGAGCTGTTCCTGCCTCAGGTTCAGGCTTCGAAGCCTTTGTCGTGGTCAAGGATGCGATCGATGTGAATACAGAGATATCCCGTATCGAGAAGGAACTCGAAAAGAACGAGAAATCACTCAAGCAGAGCACTGCAAAGCTGAGTAACGAGAAGTTCACTCAGAACGCTAAACCGGAAGCGGTGGAGAAGGAGAGGCAGAAGCTTGCAGAGTTCACAGAGAAGAAGGAGAAGGGGCTCAAGCATCTGGAGCTTCTCAACAATTTGAAATAAAAGGTGATTAACCATCCATAAAGAGGTGTCTGCAGTCTGAGAGAGGGCCGCAGATGCCTTTTTTCGTATTCCTGATCTTTCTTGAAATTTTATCTGGGCAGATGGAACGAATTTGCGTACAATATGAGCATGAAAGAGAGAAGTGTCTACCGGTATGCACAGGAGCAGGATCTGCCTGCACTTACAGCGATCTATAATCACTATATTCTGAATTCAGCGGCCACCTTTGATCTCAATGTGGTCACGGTCGAGCAGAGACGACTCTGGTTCTCCCATTACAACACCGAGCCGAGGTATAAACTGCTTGTGGCAGAGTTTGAGGGTAAAGTCGTAGGATATGCCTCCACGAGTAAATTCCGTGAGAAAGAGGCGTATGCGCAGTCGGTGGAAGCGAGTATCTACATCCACCCCGACCATCAGAAGAAGGGGTTGGGAAACGCTCTCTATGAAAAACTATTCAGTGAACTCAATGATACTGATATTCACAGGATCTATGCCTGCATTACCTTGCCGAATGATCCCTCCATCGCTCTCCATACCCGTTTCGGGTTCAAGGAAGTGGGACGTTTCAGTGAATCGGGATTTAAATTCGGTATCTACCGTGATATTCTCTGGATGGAAAAAGGACTCTGACCTTTCTCGTTCACATATTGCAATCACCATGAAAAAAAGAGAGGGAAACCTCTCTTTTCTCGTGAACAGGGAATCTCACAGAGTATCATAGGAATGACATCAAACTGACAAGTTCTGCAGGCAAGCTGCAGAGGTCGGTGAGACCGCGAAAAAAAACGGCCGATATCACATGATCGTAACATCAGCCGAATACATTACTCTTTAGAAAGACTAAAGCTCGTTCTTAGCTTCCTGAATCTCTTTTCTTCTTTCCTTGGCGAGTTTGCCTAATTCTCCCAGTGCCTTTCTTGCTCTGGCAGCTGATGCTTTTACACCCTTGTCGGTGAATTTCTGGTTCTCAGCAACGTATGCCTCGAACTGAGCTACGATCTGCTCGTGTACACTCATCTAAAGCCTCCTATGTGTAATACGTTATACAGTAATAATCTCCGATAATTGTTGACTTGTAAAGCAAAAAATGCATTTTAAGCTATTTTTCTGCTATTTTTCGACGTATTATGTACCCTTCCTTCACCTCGGAGGAGGTTTTCAGGAAGACTTCCATATGATGGTTGGCTTTTTCAACCCGATTTCCCTCACCATCGAGTATGGAAAAATCATTTTCCTTCAAAGAAAGGATGTCGGGACCTATAAATTCTATGTTCTCGCCTTCAATAAGTCTGTTTTTCAGATCCAGTTGAAAGAGTCCGGGAGAGACTTTCTTGCCGACGGTTCCGATGAGAAGGTACTGTCTCACGTACGAGATATCGGTCGGTTTTTCAATATCGTCTTTGGAATAGAAGAATCCCGTTGAGAATTCCCTGTGACTTACGCTGTAGATCTCATCCCTGTACCGTGCCGCCTCTTCAGCATCGCTCCCATGCTCGAGAACATCGATCGCTTTTCGGTAGGCCCGGGTAACGGTGGCAACATAGTAGAGGGACTTCATCCTTCCTTCGATCTTGAGTGAATCAACTCCCGCATCCCTGAGGTCCTTCAGGTGGTCGATCATGGAGAGGTCTTTGCTGCTCATGATGGTTGTGTACCCGTCTTCTTCAATGATGGGGAAATACTCTCCCTTTCTGGTTTCTTCTTCGAGGGCGAATTCAACTTCACCTTTCATCTTTGCGTAGGGCTTATAGGTCCATCTGCAGGTATGGGAGCAGTCGCCCTCGTTTCCGCTTCGGTCTGAGAGGTGAGCGCTCAGGAAACATCGTCCCGAGTAGGCCATGCACATGGCTCCGTGTACGAAGCTTTCGAGTTCGATATCGGGGTGGGTATCCTTTATTCTCCTGATATCATCAAGAGAGGCTTCCCTTCCTAAAATGATGCGGCTGAAGCCGAGGTCCTTGTAGACACCTATGGCTCCGCTGTTGAGGGTATTGGCCTGTGTGGAGAGGTGAAGTCTCACTGAATCACCGAAGGTCTTCCTGATAAGAGCTGCGGGGCCGAGGTCACTGACGATGAATGCATCGAACGGGAATTCCCTCAGGTCTTCAACATGCTGTTCGAATAGTTCATAATCTTTCTGGTGAAAGAACTTATTCACTGCACCGTATAGTTTCTTCTCTCCCTTGATCTCCTTCAGCGCATTCGCGTCAAAAAGATCGGCATTCGTGCTTCTGGCACGAAGTGAGAAGCTCTGTACACCCATGTACGCCGCATCGGCGCCATAGGTGTAGGCATATTTCAGTTTTTCAAGCGACCCTGCGGGGGAAAGGAGTTCCATCAGCTTTTCTGCCCTTTCTTCTTCAATCCTTCAAAGGCGTGTTCAAGCACTTCATCGAAGGTTGAAACAGGGTAGAAGGTGATTCCGCTTGTGATCTCCTCATCAAGCTCTTCCAGATCTTTCTCGTTGTGTTTCGGGAAGATGATCGTATCGATCGCGTTTCTCTTCGCAGCGAGGATTTTCTCTTTCAGTCCGCCGATGGGCATCACCTTTCCTATCAGATCGAGCTCTCCTGTCATGGCAAGGTGATCCTTGATCGTGTTACCTGTAAGGAGGGAGAAGAAGCTGGTGGCCATGGTAATACCGGCGCTCGGTCCATCCTTCGGTGTAGCCCCTTCGGGTACATGAAGGTGGATGGCGTTGGTATTGAACCAGGAGGTGTCAATATCCCATTCGGCGCAGATCGACTTCAGGTGGGTGAGGGCGATGCTGGCAGATTCCTGCATCACATCCCCAAGCTTACCGGTAAGCTTGAGCTCTCCCTTTCCGGGATAGCTTACCGATTCGATGATGAGGGTATCTCCTCCCATGCTGGTCCACGCAAGACCGACAGCCATTCCTGGTCTGTCTGCCTTTTTAATCTCATCCTCTCTGAAGATCGGTTTGCCCAGATAGGAGATCATCCGTTTCTCGGTGATTCCTACAGGACGTTTCACCTTCTCTTCGAGGATATCGCGTGCAACCTTTCGGTGGATTCGGTCAAGAGATTTTTCATAATTTCTCACGCCCGCCTCACGTGCATACGATTCTGCTATTTCTCGAAGGATCTTTTCTGTGTAGCGGACATCAGATTTCTTCAGTCCGTGCTTCTTGAGACTCTTCGGTACAAGATATTTCTTTCCGATCGCAAACTTCTCGTTGCTTGTGTAGCCGGGAAGAGATATTACTTCCATTCGGTCGAGAAGAGGACGGGGGATGGTCTCAAGAGTATTCGCAGTCACGATGAACAGGATGTGTGATACATCGAACGGGAGGTCGAGATAGTGATCCCTGAATGCGTAGTTCTGTTCGCTGTCGAGGACTTCAAGGAGAGCCGAAGCAGGGTCCCCCTGATACGAAGCTCCCATCTTGTCGATCTCGTCAATGAGGAAGACAGGGTTCTTCGTCTTCACCGTCTTCAGTCCCTGAATGATCTTTCCGGGCATTGCCCCGATATAGGTTCTCCTGTGCCCCTTGATCTCAGCCTCATCTCTCATGCCTCCGACACTGAAGCGGTAGTATTCCTTTTTCAGAGCTGATGCGATGGAGCGTCCGACGGAGGTCTTGCCGACTCCCGGAGGGCCGACCAGACATATGATCGATCCCTTGGTATCCTGCTTCATTTTCCTCACGGCAAGGAACTCGAGGATACGGTCCTTCACATCCTTGAGACCGTAGTGGTCTCTCTCAAGTATCTTCTTTGCCGAAGCAAGAGAGAAATCTTCAACATCGGGTTCCTTCCAGGGAAGGGCGGCGATCGTTTCGAGGTAGGTACGTGTGATAGAGTACTCGGGTGAGTTGGGGTCGAGTGATTTGAACTTGTCGAGTTCGTTCGTCACGGCCTCAAGCACTTCTCCTTCGAGAGGGAGAGCTGCTATCTGGTCCGCGAGCTTCTTGTAGGTGGCACTCTTCGGGTCGCTTGTAAGTCCCAGTTCCTGCTGAATGTACTTCAGCTCCTCTCTGAGGAAGTAGTCCCTCTGGTTCTTCTCGAGCTTGCTGTTGACCCTGTTCTGTATTTTCTCCTGCATCTGCAGGACCTGCTGTTCCTTCTTGATATGGACGAGAACTCTCTCCATACGGCGTCTCACGTTGAGAGTCTCAAGAATTCTCTGCTGCTGCCGTCTGTCGATGTTGATGATCGATGCGATGAAGTCGGCCATCTTGCCGGCCTGATCGATGTTCACCATATTGAGACGCATCTCTTCAGTGAAGAGGGGATTGCCTTTGGAGAGTTTCTTCGTCTCTGTGATGAGCTGACGGGTCCAGGCCTTCAACTCAGTCGGATTATCCTCGATATCTTCAAGGTATTCAACTTCCGCTGCAATGAAGCTTCCGTTTGTATGGAAGTCCTTCACCTGAAAACGTTTCATCGTCGAGATGAAAATATTCATCCCTCCGTCTGGAAGCTTGATCTTCTTGATGATCTTCGCAATCGTTCCAACCCGGTAGAGGTTGTCTGTTTCATACTCCGTCTTCTGCTCGTCCTTGACAAGCAGGAGACCGATGTCTCCTCCCTGACCGAGAGACTGGTTCACGATATCGATATCCTCTTTCGCCTCGATCACGAGGGGAGTGAACAGTCCGGGGAAAATCGGATTGCCCACAAGGGGAAGTATGTATAGGTTGCGGGGGAGCGTCTGCTCAACGGGCAATAATTCCTGATCTGCCATTAAAAATCCTCCACATAGGGTTCTGGTGTTTTTCTATCTATCAGAATGTACTAAAAAGTATCAGCGACGGGTAGGGTTTCTGAGAAAAAAGAGTCGAACTCAGCTGCCAGAATGGCAGCTCCATGCCTGTTCAGGTGTATTCCGTCGACGGTAAGGATCAGATTACGTGATCGGGTAAGGAGGAGATCGCCGTTTTCATCGGAGTGGATGATTTCGGCATCCTCATACAGTGAGGAGGCAGAAGGGGGAAAGTATTCACTTTCGATTTCCGCCTGCACCCTTCTCATCGCTCTTCCGAGGTCGATGACAGGAGCATTGAAATACTCTGCGATTCTTCTCAATGCTTCATCAAAGCGGTCTACCATTTCATTGAAGAGGGGGAGTGTTTTTCGGCCTATGATCGGTAGTGTCGTGAAGACAAGGGAAAACTGAGAGCTGAGGGGCTCTATGCTCCTTTTTGTCATCTCTTCCCATTCCTCTATATCAGTAGGGAGGACCTTTGTCAGCTCTTCAGCACCCGGGTGGCCTGCCTGCCTGAGATAGGTCGACAGAAGGTCGTTCCCTCCACCTGCAAGCACAAGTGTGCCGCTCTTTCCCCGGTAGATCCGCCCGGCTGAAACAGCGATCTCAGACAGCGTCGCCCCGTCATATCCACGATGGGAGCAGGGCGTTGCCATAAGAGGTACATAGGGGACTCCAAAGTACCCTCGGGTCATGGAATCCCCTACGATGAAGATATCAGCCATTAACGGCGACAGCCTCTTTGTTTTCGGGTTTCTCCTTCGAATCCTTCTTCAGCCAGTGCACTCCCAGATAACACAGCGGTGTATCGAGAAGGGCAAAAGCGACTTTGAGTGTCCAGTAGGGGATGATCATCGAGAAGATAACGGGGACGGTGAAGTGGTCGCTCATCCGATAGAAGGCGAGGAACATGAAGATAGTTGAGTCCATGAACTGGCTCAGGATCGTACTGACATTGTTTCTGATCCACAGGTGCTTCTGATTGGTGAGTCTTTTCATGAATGAGAAGGTGAAGACATCAAGCTGCTGTGCGATATAGAATGAGATAAGTGAAGCGATCGTCATTCTCATGCTTGAGCCGAATACAGAGGCATAGCTTTCCTGTAAAGACCAGGCCGGGTTCGGTGGAAGATTGATGCACAGGCCCATCATCAGGAACATGAACATCAGCATGATAACCGCGTAGTTGACGAACATCGCGCTTATTTTCCTGCCGTGTACTTCTCCTACGATATCGGTTACGAGGAAGAGGATCGGGATGAAGAAGATACCCACTGAGGTGCGTACTCCTGCTATTGTTGTGATCTTTGATCCGAGTGTATTCACCAGCACCATCGATGTGATGTACAGAGCAAACAGAAACATCATTTTCTTATCTTTTATTGTCATGGTTCACCATCCAAGGGAAATATTGGTCACACGATATAGGAAAGTGGGGGGTTGGTAAAGACTGCCAATCAATCGAGGCACTACCTATTGCATTATGCTCGTTATCGATGCTTTTCAACACCGTTTCACAGGCTGCCTTCAGTGTCTGAAAAGGGGGCGAGGAGATCAGAGGGTTCGGTAAGGAAGAGCAGCCTGTACGGAGATCCTGCTGAGAAGATCTTCAGTCCCTATTCTTTCTTTCCACTGCTGCATATAGGCTCAGTACGATTCCCAGAGGGCATAATCGGTGTCAATTGAATCGAATTTTGTTGCATTTTGTTGCAATAAGAGTATACTTGAATGAGAAAACTTCTGAGAGGAGATGTTGAAAAAAACATGGAACAAAGCAAACTGATCGTAATCGCCATAGGGGGGAATTCTCTTATTGAAGACGCTCGTCATGTGACGGTCAAAAGCCAGTATCAGGCAGCCCAGAAAACTGCACACCGTATCGTGAAACTTGTCCAGGATGGACACAGGGTTGTCATTGCCCACGGAAATGGTCCGCAGGTAGGGTTTATCCTGCTGAGAGCTGAATATTCAAGTAAGATTCTCCACTCGGTACCATTGGATTCCTGTGTTGCAGACACGCAGGGTGCCATCGGGTACCAGCTGCAGCAGGCACTGAAGAATGAATTCACTGCAGCTGACGTTCACCGTCAGGTGGCGACCATCGTCACTCAGGTGGAAGTAGATCCGAAGGATCCTTCGTTCAATCACCCGACGAAGCCGATCGGGGCATTCATGAGTGAAGAGGATGCTGAAGAGCACCGGCAGAACCATGGATGGGATATCGTAGAAGATGCTGGCAGGGGTTACCGTCGAGTCGTAGCTTCCCCGAAACCGAAATCGATTGTGGAGCTTGAAACGATCAGGACGCTCCTTGACAACGGAATCATCGTGATTGCCGCCGGAGGGGGGGGGATCCCTGTTGTTCAGAATGAAGACGGTTCCTATGACGGCCGAGAGGCTGTCATAGATAAGGATTTAGCAGCGGCGCTGCTGGCAAAGCAGCTCCATGCCGATATGTTCATCATCTCCACTGCAGTGGAGAAGGTTTCGCTCAACTACGGAAAGCCCGACCAGAAGGATTTGGCAACGGTCTCTCTTGAAGAGTGTCAGACCTACGTGGATGAAGGCCATTTCGCCCCGGGAAGCATGCTCCCGAAAATTCAGGCGATGATGGATTTCGTGAAATCGAGCGGTCACACTGGAATCATTACCAATCCCGAGCACATCTACAATGCCGTGTACTCGGATGAAGGGACAAAGATCGTCCCATAAAAGAAGAAAACCCTCCGCTCAGGCGGAGGGACAATCTTCATACATTATAGGTAAGTATGTCGCTGAGAGGCTTTCTCTTCCTCTCGGCATGCTCTATGCTCCGGTGTTTTTCATTCAGTGAACTCTCATCCCCTTTATAGCCCACGATCAGCAGCGTTTCTAGTGTGTCCTCGGCGGGGATTGCCAGAACCTTTTTCGCTTTGTCCGCATCAAAACCTGCGATAGGGTGAATGTAGAGTCCCTCTTCCACGCTCTGAAGCTGAAGTGCCATAGCACTCATCCCGAGCTCAAAGAAGGCGAAGTCACGTCCTCCGTACTGGAGCGACCAGGCAGGGTTCGTGACCAGAGCGATGATAAGCGGAGCCTTCTTCCCCCAGTAGTTTCCTCCTGTCAGGGTCTCTTTCAGTGCATCAAGAGTTGGATTCTCATCCACTGCAATGAAGCGCCACGGCTGGGAATTCATCGCCGAAGGGGCCAGCGATGCTGCCGTGATGATTCTCTCAATAACGGAACGGTCTATCTTTTTTTCATCGAATGCACGGTATGCATGTCGTTTCTGAAGTGCTTCCATGACTGACATGGCTCTCTCCTCTTTTACCAGGTCCTGTCACGTATGTTTCTCGTTCTCAGTTTGAGAAGAGGGCGGGCGAACGTGCTGTTCGCAAGGTACAGCGGCAGGATCACTGCAAAAATATTGATATTGTTCTGGTAGAGGTATTCAGGGAATACCGCTTTCAACACAATATGAACAATGCAGATCCAAACGGCAACTGTATTGAGAAATTCCAGTCTCTCCATGTTTCCTTTTCTCCCTGCGAGAAAGGGGAGGGAGGTGAAGAACATGAAGATAAGCAGCGGTGAGGCTATCAGGACATTTTCATTGAAATAGGCGACATCGTGAGTAGTTGCGCTCATCAGAAATATGATCAGCACGGAGAAGAGGGAGAGCAGGAGCGTCCATGCAGATGAGATCAGTCCGAACAGGACTGAAGCTGCTGTTCGTGCTTCAGGGAAGAGAGCATGAAGCCTTGAGCGCTTCAGGAGGATGATAAGAAGGGAAAGAAAGAAGGAAGAGACAAAGAGGATGGTATTAGCCTTTCCCCTATCCTGATTCATGTCCGGTCTCAGACCTTCCGGCTCCACTGCGAGTATTTCCTTCTCAGGTCCCAGCTTAGTGGGCTTCCCGTCACTGCCGGTATAAGAGAAATCAAGGACAGCTTCCTCAAGGATACGGGGGAGGAACATTGCTTCCCACAGTGTGATCTCTTTGTCGATAGACCCGCTCTGAAGGAAATCGAGGGTCCACATCATCGCAGGATTGCCTGCACTGCTCTTTGCCACCAGCTCTCTCAATGTGTACTCAGAGAGTATCTGCTGTGCCCATTTCTTGAATTCACCCTTTGTCGCCGTATCTATGATATCCCTGATACGAGTCGAACAGTTCTCATCATAGTAATGGTAGAGGTAGGTGTTGTGTTCCTTGTCAGTCACCATATTCAAGTGCCTCAGCACCTCTACGATGACTTCCTGAGGCAAGTTGAGCTGCACCCTTGAGACATCTCTTTCCTCCTGTACAGCCAGGTTCAATCGCATCTTCGCATCTGTGGCCCAGGTGAGGTACCAGAGTCTTCCAAGGGCGAAGGAGGTGTAGAATCCGTCATCGAAGGAGACGATCCCGAAGTCGTACATCACCTCCCTCTCGGTCACGGTATCTTCCACGACAAGAGAGGTGTGCCCGAACCAGACATAAAGGGGATCATCGCGTCCCATCGTTTCCAGATAGAGATTGTACCGCCCTTCATCAGATGCCGGGGTGTCCCAGAAATCTTCACCCGATAACATATGAAATGAGCTGTTGGGGTTGTCGATTTCAAAGGATGGGTTGACCGAAATGGCCGGCAGGGAAGCGAGGATAGATGCAAGGATGGTAAGGATAAGGACTCTTTTCTTCATGGTGTATCACCTCTAAGATACCCGAAGTGTCCCGTGTTGAGTAGCCCCTCTCTAGATTCTTTTTTCTCTCAGATTGACTAATCCTACAAGGGATGTCACTCTTAGAGATACTGATGAGGGGGAATGAGTGCAGCGGGATGTTCAGACATATGGAATCACTCTGAAGAGTGTGAACTGGGGAGAGCTTCACAGGAAGATCACCTTCCTCACTCCTGATCTCGGTGTCGTCGAAGCGGTGGTCTATGGAGCGAGAAAGGGAAAGCTTTCCGCCACCTGCGAGGGTTTTACAACCTCCCGCCTCTTCCTGTATGCACAACCCGGGCGTGACTACTATACCCTCAAGGATGTGGAGATCCTGCGTGACCTGAGGTTCCTCCGCTCTGATATCTCACGGATATACGCAGCCCATGCTATGAGTGAGATCGCACTGAAAATGCATGGAGGAGATTATGAGCAGATGTACGTTCTCCTTACCACAGGTCTTGAACTCCTTGATGAGAAAGAGCATGTGACACTCCAGGTCCTTATTCAGTTCATCGACCGAGCGATACAAATCATGGGTCTTGCAGGGGAGCTCGATGCATGCCCGGTCTGTTCGAAACGGTATGGGGATGCAGATATTCTTGAGTACAACACGAGCCTCCATAGCGCTGTGTGCAGCGAGTGTTCCGATACCTCTCACCTTCTTCTCTATCCGGGGATGAGACGCTATTTCGTTCTGACGAGGAATATGAATATAGAACAGGCAGCAGCTGTCGAACTCTCTGAGAGTGCACGGGAAAGAATATTCATCTACTTAAGAGATTCTCTCCGTGACATTCTCGGCTACCCTTTACAGAGCCTCAAGGATAGTACTATGTTTATGATACCCTCGATCGGGGCAGGAAAGTGAGTGAGAATGAAACAATGGAAAAAAGAGGCAATCTCGGTTGAGCATGTACGTGCTCTTCACGAAAAGTTCGGCCTTGACTATATTACCGCAACATTATTGACCAGAAGAAACATCCACGAAAAAGAGGACCTGAAGTATTATCTTGAGGGTGAACTCTCCTATGCCCACAATCCTTTCGATTTCGAAGACATGGAACAGGCCGTCGAGCGGCTGCTCATGGCACGGGAAGAGGGGGAGAAGGTACGTATCTTCGGTGACCGTGATGTCGATGGGATCACCAGTACCGCCATACTGACTGACTCACTTGTGAAATTCGGTCTCGAGGTCTCCTGGAGACTCCCCGAAGGGGATGAACCGTACGGAGTGACGAAGGAGAAGGTGGCAGAAGCGCACGCTGATGATGTGACCCTCCTGATCACCGTCGACTGCGGGATATCAAATGTAGATGAGGTTGAGTACGCCTCCTCCCTCGGTATCGATGTCATCGTCACCGACCACCATATCGCAGGAGACTACGTGCCCGATGCAGTGGCAGTGATCGACCCCAAGATCGAGGAGTGTGAATACCCGTTCACCCACCTTGCAGGCTGCGGTGTGGCATCGAAGCTCGTCTGGGCGATGGCCTTCGGTATGAGCGACTTCTTTCAGCAGGATGTGATACTGCTTCACTCCTATCCCGGGAACAGTGAATCGGGAAAGGAGACAGTGATCATAGAAGCGGTCAAGATGAGGAATCTCAGGGAGACAGAGCGCATGGTGGAGGAGATCGTCCCAGGTGTTCTTGCAGTTCACCAGAGCAGGATCCTCGCCTTCCTTAACTGCTCCCTTCCCATCCTCGTTCTCGATGCCGATACGGAGATGCATCTGCTGAACAAGGCCTTCTCCTCGAAAGTGGATATACATCTCGGGGAACTGAGAAATCTCTTCGAGAAGACGATAAGCCAGATCAAGGGACAGACGCTCTTTTCCCTGAAACAGGTGAGCAAGGCTGTCCGCTATTCGAAACATGCGAGCGAACTCGATGTCCTCATCTCGCTGTTCAGACACCACGTCACCCAGTCCATTCCGTTCTTGCGTGATGAATATCATACACTGTTCGACCTCGTCGCCCTCGGTACGATTGCCGATTTGATGCCGATGGCTGACGAGAACCGTATCATGGTGAAACAGGGACTGAAAGAGCTTTCCCAGACCAGACGCCCGGGACTCATCGTCCTGCTCAACCAGCAGAACCTGCTCGGCAAACAGCTCGCCACCACCGATATCGGCTGGAGGATTACTCCGGTCATCAATGCCAGCGGCAGGATGGGAGAACCCTCCGCTGCTGTCCGCCTTCTTTTATGCACCACGATGGATGAGGCTGAAGAGTATGCTCAGCAGCTGCTTAGTCTCAACAGGAAACGGCAGAAGATAGGGGAGGACTCCTGGAATACCCTTCTTCCGAAGGCGAAAAAGAGCTGTGAGGAGAACGAGAACAAGTTCCTTGTTGTAGAGGACAGAAATGTGAATAGAGGACTCACTGGGATTATGGCAAGTCGTCTCATGAAACAGTTCAAGGTTCCAGCCATGGTCATTGCCCATATCGATGACGAGAGGGTGACGGGGTCTATCAGGAGTCCCGGGGAACTTGATGTGAGGGAATTCCTCTCCTCCTTTGAGGATCTGTTCTTTGATTACGGCGGTCACCGCTGTGCCGGCGGGTTCAGCATGAGCCGTGAGAACCTGGAGGTTCTCAGCGCACGGGTCAGCGAGTCGATCGGGCAGCTAGAAGAGGTTGAAGAGACTGAAGAAGAGGTCCAGATCGATGTGGAACTCCCTCCCCAATACATGACCCCCGATATCATACGCCTTGTGGAACTTTTTGAACCCTACGGAGAAGGCAATCAGCCGGTTCATTTCCTCATCAGCAAAGCTGTGATAGAGGATGTGAAGATTCTCAACAACTCCAGAGCTGAGGGCGCGAACCATGTGAAGCTGACAATCGCCTACGGTTCCTACAAGTGGCCTGCCCTCATGTGGAACGGGGAGGAGACTGTTACTAAGGAGTTCAAATCGGGAGATGAGGTAGATCTGGTCTTCAAAATGGGACGGAACTACTTCAGAAATCAGGAAACCCTCCAGCTCACGGTTGTTGATATGAGGAAGTACCGTACTCCTCTCGACGAGATCATGAGGGTCTCCGAGTAGAAATTGCCCTTTCCCTTTCTCCTCATTCTTTTCTTTCCCTTACACCGGGTGTATCATGTGAGCAAAACCTCTCTTTCCTGCCGATTTGTGTTTCACTCTCTTCAGAGAGGGACCTGTGGATACAGGAGGAAACGCTCATGGGGTATCGGTCAGGTCAGTTCACAGATGCTCTTTACCCGATCATGGACGGGGTCGGCTCCGTCGCACTCAACTATGCCAGGCATCTCACCGAAAAGGGGCATGTCTCCTACCTCTTCGGACCCGAGGTTCCCCGTTTTTATGAAACCGATCCGATGGTTATCAGATTCCCTTCGCTTCCCATACCGTTCAACAGTCCATGGAGGGTAGGAGTCACTGGAGGCCATTCATTCAGAAACCGCCTTCACTCCCTTGAACTCGATATCGTTCATGCCCACTCCCCATTTTCTGCAGGTCATGAAGCTCTCAGATATGCCAGGCACAGGAACATACCGATTGTGGCGACCTTCCACTCGAAGTACAGAGAAGACTTCATGCGTGCTGTGAAGCTCTCCAGTCTCGCAGAGAAGATGGTGGATCATGTGGTGGAATTCTATGACCAGGCAGATGAAGTGTGGGTTCCCAACGATCTAACAGGGCAGACCCTTTTCTCCTACGGGTACAAGGGAGCGTATGCGATAGTCCCGAACGGAACCGATATGCCCTCAGTTACCAGGGAACACAAGGAACAGCTGAGAAAGGAACTGCTTGATTCGTACTTAATGTGCGGGGAGTGTCTCACCTTCCTCTTTGTCGGACAGCACAGAGTCGAGAAGAATGTCATGCTCATTCTTGATGCCCTTGCTGATATTCGCAGGAAAGGGATGGATTTTCATGCATTTTTCGTGGGAACCGGACCTGATGAGATGAAAATGAGACAGAAAGCAGCTGAATCAGGACTTCATGATTCTGTTGTGTTCATCGGACCGGTGTATGACCGCAAGCAGCTGGCATCGTTCTATGCTGCCTCCGACCTGTTTCTGTTCCCGTCTCTGTATGACAATGCTGCTCTCACGATCAGGGAGGCCTCAGCTTTCCGTGTCCCCACCGTCGCTGTTCGCGGAGCGACAACGGCCCGTGGACTCATTGAGAGACAAAACGCTTTTCTCATAGAGAACAGTGCTGAAGCCCTTGCCTCGCTCCTCTTGGAACTGGAAGGGAAAAGGGATCTCGTACGAACGGTTGGAGAAGGTGCTCTTGCCAGCGTATATGAATCATGGGAACATGTGATTGCTACGGTTGATGAGAGGTACAGGGCTCTATTATGAGTGGTGCCTCATGCTCTTTTCTGATTCCCTTCGTTCTTGCTTTCCCATTATTCTTCCCCACTTGACAAAACTCTTAAGTTCTATAAAGATAAAGAGAATTTTTTCCCGCATACATGGGAAGGGGGTGATTACTATAGCTTACGTAAGAGTAGACGACAACGAACCTCTCGAAAAGTCGATCAAGAAATTCAAGAGAATGGTCGAGAAAGAGGGTATTATCCGCGAGTGGAAGAAGAGAGAATACTTCGAGAAGCCCTCGACAATCGAGAACAGAAAGAAAAAAGCTCTGGCTAGAAAACAGATGAAAAAAGTTCGTAAGATGCACTCCATGAAGAGTTACTAGTAACTA
Organism: Sphaerochaetaceae bacterium; assembly: GCA_963677695.2. Taxonomy (GTDB): domain Bacteria; phylum Spirochaetota; class Spirochaetia; order Sphaerochaetales; family Sphaerochaetaceae; genus SABI01. The sequence continues at coordinate 312,266 of CAXXUJ010000002.1, forward strand.
TCTCGTACATGAGACGCATATCACCGTCGGAAGTACTCCGACGGTTTTTTATTCTAAAAATAAGGAGAGCGTGATGCCTGTTAAAATCCATGAATCATTACCTGCAAGAAAAGTCCTCGAAAAAGAAAACATCTTCGTTATGACGGAAAAACGGGCAATGAGCCAGGATATCAGACCGTTGCGCCTTCTTATTCTCAATCTGATGCCTCTGAAGAGTTCAACCGAGACATCACTTCTCAGACGCCTTTCCAATACACCCATTCAGATCGAGGTCGATTTCCTCAGGACTGCAACCTACACCTCCACCCATACCTCGGAAGAGTACATGGAGCAGTTCTATATCACACACGATGTGGCACGGGAGAGATCTTATGACGGTCTCATCATCACCGGAGCTCCCATCGAGAAAATGAAGTTCGAGGATGTCGAGTACTGGGAGGAGCTGTGTGAGATCATGGAGTGGGCTGAACACCACGTCTATTCCACACTCTTCCTCTGCTGGGGTGCTCAGGCTGGTTTGTACTACCACTATGGCATAGATAAATATCTTCTTGACAAGAAGATGTTCGGTGTATTCGACCATAAGGTTGAAGACTTCACCGATCCCTTGCTGAGAGGCTTCGATGAATTGTTCCGCGCTCCCCATTCTCGTCACACAGATGTGAACGTCGACGATGTACGGGCAGTGAAGGAGCTCAATATCCTCAGTTACAGTGATGAGGCAGGCCTCTATATCGCAACTAGCAATGACAAGAGAAAGGTGTTCGTGTTCGGTCATCCCGAGTACGAAAAATATACGCTTGATGCCGAGTACAGAAGGGATGCAGATAAGAATCTTCCCATTGAGATTCCAAGGAATTACTATATCGATGATGACCCTGAAAAGGGTATCAGGGTGACGTGGTTCGGGCATGGTCAGCTGCTCTATACCAACTGGCTGAATTATTATGTATATCAGACAACACCGTTCGATCTTACCCTTCTTCCGTGAAAGAATTACAACTAATATTCAGTACGTTATTTTTATGTGAAGAATGTAGTATATATTAGAAAAAATCATTTAAAATCTCGAATTCACTAAAAATCAATAATAATAATTGACAATATCCTCATAAACTGTGTAAGGTAATTGTTATCTTTACACACGAGGAGAGACGGAATATGTTGTTACTTATTTCCGATGCATTCGATGCGAGCCTTCCTGAACTGCTGAAGGAGTTCGGTGAAGTTACCGAGGATGCAGGACGCCTGGCTGAAGCTGATGTTGTACTTGTAAGAAGCAAGACAAAGTGTACGAAAGAGTACATCGACTCAGCACCGAACCTGAAGCTTATCATCAGAGGTGGTGTCGGAATCGACAACATCGACTCCGCGTATGCGGAAGAGAAGGGTATTCTCGTAAGAAACACCCCCAAGTCATCTTCCATTGCAGTGGCTGAACTTGCCTTTTCTCTCATGCTCTCTGTCCCTTCGAATCTTATCAGGATGCATAACGGGATGAAGAGTGGTGAATGGCTCAAGAAGGAAAAGAGAACAGAACTCTACGGAAAGAAACTCGCCCTTCTCGGTATCGGTAATATCGCGAAGATGGTTGCTTCGAGAGCAAAGGCCTTCGGTATGGACGTGGTCGCCTATGACAAGTATGTCTCTTCTTCCGATGCCGCCGACATGAAACCTTCCATTGAGGAAGCTGTGAAGGATGCAGATTATATCTCGATGCACCTTCCCCTTACCGACGAGACCCGCGGTATCGTCTCAGCCGAGCTCATTTCGAAGATGACAAAGAATCCTGTAATCATCAACACCGGACGCGGTCCCTGCGTCGATGCAGATGATATGAAGAAAGCGCTTGAAAGCGGAAGTGTCAGCTGGTATGCAACCGATGTATATCCCTCTGATCCTCCCTCTCCTGATTATCCCATCCTCTCCTGTGAGAGAGTCACTCTTACACCGCACGTTGGTGCGAACACTGAAGAGAATCTCCTGAGAATCGGCGGTGAAGCAACCGATATCCTGAGAGAACTGGTCAGCGGAGGTGCGCTATGAACAGAAAGAAAAACTTTTTCGCCGGTCCTTCGACCCTCCCTGTAGAGGTTCTGGAACAGCTCCATGAAGATATCATGGATTACAAAGGCCAGGGCCTTTCCATGATCGAGGCAAGCCACAGGGGACAGCCCTTCGAAGGAATGTACGAGGAAGCGCTCTCACTCCTGAGAGAAATGCTCCATGTTCCCGACAACTATGACATCTTCTTCCTCGGAGGCGGTGCTACACTTCAGTTCTCCATGATCCCCATGAACTTCCTTGCTCCAGACGGTGTCGCTGATTACATCAAGAGCGGTGCCTGGGCAAACAAGGCGGTCGACGATGCAAGAAAGCTTGGAAATGTGAACCTCTACTATGATGGGACAGACAACAAATTTTCCTCACTTCCTGATCCTGCAACCGTTAAACCTTCAGAGAATTCTTCCTACCTCTACCTCTGTTCGAACGAAACGATCGGCGGTATCGAGTGGCAGAGCTTCCCTGATACAGGTGATGTTCCTCTCATAGCAGATATGTCGAGTGACTTCCTGAGCCGCCCCATCCCCGTTGAAAAGTTCGGGATGATCTACGGCGGGGTTCAGAAGAATCTCGGTCCTGCAGGAGCAACTCTTGTCATCATGAGAAAGGATATGCTGGAAAGACAGAACAAGAACCTGACAGCTTACCTTGACTACTCTCTCCATGCAAAGGGTAAGGGGCTCTACAATACTCCTCCCGTATTCAGCATCTGGGCTGTGAAGCTTGTCCTTGAATGGGTCAAGAAGAACGGCGGAGCCGAGGGTATGGCAGAAAGAGCGCAGATGAAGGCGAAGGTCGTCTATGATACGATTGACTCGAGCGGCGGTTTCTTCCAGTCTCCTGTTGATCCTGCATACCGTTCACGGATGAATATCGCATTCCGTCTTCCCAATGAAGATCTTGAGAAGAAGTTCCTCATTGATGCAACGGCAGAAGGCATGCTCGGCCTGAAGGGACACAGAAGCGTCGGAGGTCTGAGGGCTTCTATCTATAACGCTGTTCCTTTCGAGGACGTTCTGTGCCTTTCCCACTTCATGAAAGAATTCCAGAGAGTGAACGGCTGATGAAAAAGCTGGATGAGACGAATAAGGCGATCATACGTCAGCTTAATGACGGCCGGAAGGCCTACAGCGCGATCGCGGAAGAACTCTCAATCACAGAGAACACGGTGAGAAGCCGTGTCAACAAACTGATCGATGAAGGGGTGCTCCATATCACAGGACTCGTGAACCCGGAGTACCTTCCTGAGGTTCAGGTTGTTGTGATGGGTGTGAAACTGAAAACGCTCGACCTCGGACGGAAAGCTGAAGAGTTTTCCCGTCTCAAGGGCGTCGTCTCTTCAATTGTCGTCACCGGAAGGTATGACCTTATGATTCATGTTCTCCTCAGTGAAGAGGAGAACCTCTCCCTGCTCGATTTCTTCAAACATGAACTCTCAAAGGTTCCGGAGATATCAGAAGTGGAAACGTTCGTGGTCTATCAGAGCCACAACTATCTCCTGCCCTACATTCTCTAAACAGCATCACATCTGTAACGATCAAACTCCCGCGATTCGCGGGAGTTTGTGTATATGGAATGTGTCGGGATGAATATCACTTTCTCAGGTCAAGGAAATCCAATGCACCGATATCTGTCCAGGAATTTCCCTTGAGAACGACATCTGCTGCTTCTGCAGCCATGACTCCGTTCTTCGGTACCGAAGAGATCATGCAGTTTGTCAGTTGCAAAGAAGCATAATCGGCAGCGTAAAGTGCACTGGACTGCCAGCCTCCGGCTGCATAGAAATCCTCACCTGCGTACATAAACCTGGTTGAGTCTGCAATCAGAGATCCATTGTCTTCAATCATGATCACACCCCAGTCACCGGGGAGTGGCGAACTTGTATTCCCGTCTCCGTTGGTATCACCGCCGGTGTCGTCTTTTACGCTTGTGATCAGTACAGGATTGCCTTCGAATCCCATAGATCTCATTTCACCCGTAATCTCGATACGTCCACCTGATCCTATTTTCAGGTTTGCAGATTTCAGAACAAAGGTTCCACCTTCCTTTATGTTTAGTTCGTCGATGAAGTAAGGGAGTGTTTCCTGCTGTTCCAGATTCAGTTCTTCACCTTTCTTTATTTCTTTTTTGTTGAAATATATTCCAAAGTGGCTCACATCGTCATAGTCGTTTCCGGACATACGTTTGAAAACGACGGAGGGTGAGAAGAATCTCAGCGGCCATTCGATCTGACCAAGGTCGGTATCTTCCAAAGTGATCTGAGCGTTGTCGAACAGGACAATACCGTCTCCTTTCGTGTCAGAGAATCTGCTTCCGCTGATCATCACTTCACTATCATCCTGAGCTGAAACAGCAGCTCTCCGCCAGTCTCCTGAAACATACACATCTTTCCCGTTATAGGAGATGGTGGCCATGAAGAGATCAAGAACACCCTCGTCCTTCACCTTGACCGTTTCCCAGTCTCCTTCCGCTGGTGCACTTGCATCACCGTCTCCGTTCGTATCACCGAAGGTATCATCAAGGGCGCTGGTCAGAAGGATCGGGTAACCTGTGCATCCACGAGCGCTCAATGTACCCGAGAGTTCCAAGCCTGTTCCCTGTGTGAATTTCAGGACAATACCGGGCTGGAGGGTCATGGCTCCCTCTTTCTTTACGTTCATTCCAGTACTCAGGTAGGGGAGATTCTCGTATGGAGTGAGGGTCAGTGTTTCATTTTTATCAATTTCCCTGAAGGCAACCTCGATTCCCATATTCGTCACTGAATCATATCGGTTGTCTTTGAGTTCTTTGATATTCACTGTCGGATCATAGATCCGAACCGGCCATGTTATACCGTCAAGCACAGACTGTTCGAGTGACATCGCTCCTTCATCGAACAGGAGCACTCCGTCACCAGAGTTGTTCGAGATAAGGCTGTTCTTGATTGTCGCCCTTGCTTTGTCTGAAACCGTGAGGGCACATCTTCTCCAGTCTCCTCCAACAAAGGTATCCTTGCCATTGTAGAGGATACGAGTTGCAGCGAAATCGAGTACTCCATCGTTTTCAACAACAATGACCGTCCAGTCTCCAGCAGATGGTGATGAGGCCTTTCCGTCACCGTTGCTGTCACCTCCGATATCATCAAGGAAACTGGTGAACAGGACCGGGTTGCCCGCTTCTCCCCTGGCGGTCAGATGTCCCTGAACCTTGATTTCAGATGTTCCCTGAACCTTCAGAATCGTTCCAGCTTCTAAGAAAAGAGACCCCCCTTCCCTGACATAGAGATGACGGACAACATAGGGGAGGGCGTCATAGGGAGACATGGTGAGTTCCATTCCCTTCTTCACTTCCTCGAAATTGAGGCGAATACCATAGTACTGAATATCTTCATATCTGTTTCCGCCTGTACCTACGACTTTCGCTCCCGGTGACATGATGGTGATGGGCCATGCGGTTCCGCTGATCTCGGAATCTGAAATCCTGGGAGCTGCTTCGTCGAAGAGGAGAATCGCATTCTCATAGGGATCTGCTATCTGACAGGAGGAGATGAGAGGATCGGCGCGGTCGAGGAGAGTGATTGCTGCGTGACGCCAGTCTCCTTTGAGAAATTTTTCCTTCCCCGCATAGAGGATGCGTGTATAATTGAGGGACCCGCCGCCTCCGTCGTACACGATTCCCGGCCAGCTGCCTTTCTCGGTGGTCAGGTTGCTCGTCAGAACAACTTCGCTCCCTTCGGCCCCTTCGGTGTTCAGGGTTCCCCGCACGATGATTCCTGCATTGGAGGTAAAGCGGAGAACGACTCCCGCTTCTATTGCGAGTGTTTCTCCCTTTTCTACTACGATATCGCTGGTGACAAGATAGGGACTTCCTTCACGCGTGATGACACCGGTCAACGAACCTCCAAGGGTGTTATCGGACGTGAGGGAAGGATCGTCTGTGAACGATCCCATATCATATGCTGTCGAAGTGACCGGTCCGATTGTCATAGCCTCGTCCGCTGCATAGGTTATATCTGAAGTTTCTGTGTCAGTGAACTCCAGGTCAGGAACTTCACTCACTGCTGGTGTGTCTTCGTGTATTGCAAGGGAGTGCCCCATCTGGGATGGCCCCAGGTATTCGATACTGAATCCTGTGATGCTATCAAGGTCATCCTCATCGAGAAGGGTGATTCCCATGAAGTAGGTCTCTCCAGCAACAAGTTCCTCCTCCATGAAAGGTACTGCCGAACCATCATGTTCGTTGTCCGCCAGTGTCTCGCCGCTGGCAAGCTCTGAGATGTTCATATAGATAGGAGCATCGGAAAACCCTGTATCGATTATTTCATAGATCCCGCTCTGGGAAATGGTAAAGACAATGAATATGGGGTCCTGGTTCAGAAGGACATTGAACGGCCACTGCTGAATCGGTACTTCGAGGATTCCCTCTTCATCTGCAACGAGATGAGTCAGTTCCGGAAGAATCTGGGGGATAGGTTGAGATGGTTCTTCTACTTGTGGTTCAGTGGCCGCCTCGGGTTCCATCTGGCTCTGCTGGAGAGCGGGGGTGGAGGGGGCCGTTTCGATAAACGGTCCAAGCAGACTGCTGGCGCAGCCTGAAAACATCGTGATGAGAATGAATAACATGATCCATACCGCGGTCCCATTCCTGAATGACTTCATACAATCTCCTTCAAGAGGTCTCTGGCTTTAAAAATTATCTCTTTATGTTTAGGCTACCATGGTTGATGTCATACGTTAAGGGTTGAATTAACATTTTTTTATGAAAATTTGATGGGTGGAGTGAATAAAGAACCGCTGTCGGAGTTGGAGTGATAGAGTGTCTGTTGCATTGAGTGAACATTCGAGTTCCAGGGGCTTCACAGTAGTGTGTATAGATGTATCTATACACCTTTTCCTTCATTTTGTGTGAAATATAAAGGTGACCATACCAAAATGTCTGCCCGATTTTCAATCATACGAAAATGTATGGCGGTACATCAATGTAGCTTTTAAGCTAATTTTTTTTGATAAAATATTTTACAATGGATAATGTATTATCGGATAACAATTTGTTTTGGATATTTTTCTTGACATTCATTGAGTTACCTATAATACTGTTGATATGAATCAATATACAAACACGAGTTCAAATAATGATACAACCTACCCGTTAGCAACTACTGTGATGAAAGCTCTTACCCTGCTTGAGTTCATTGCCCATCACCAGCCTGTGCAGCCTGCGGTCATGACTCGTGAACTGAAATTGACGAGAGCGAATGTACACCGACTTCTGGCCACATTGATAAGAACAGGATATCTGGAAAAAGTCCAGAACGGTTACCAGCTATCGCTCAAATTATTTCAATTAGGTTCAACCGTTCCTGTGAAGGAACAGCTCAGGGAGCTTGCACGAGAGCATATGCATATGCTCGAGAGAAAAGTAAGAGAGAATATCTACCTGACGGTGCTGTACAACGACCAGGTCATCGCCATTGAAGAGGTGAAGAGCGTTCACACGGTCGTACTCAACCCCGATATCGTCTATACCTATCCGGTCAACTGCTGTGCCTCGGGAAAGATTCTTCTCAGTTCCTATACCGATGAGAATCTGGATGCCTACCTTGAGAATATAGAGATGGTGCAGCGTACGGAGCATTCCATCATGGATAAGGTGGAATTCCGTCGTCAGATAAAAAAGGCAGGAGATGACTGCTTTGCTCTTGAACTCCTTGAGCATGGTGACCATCTCAATTCAGTCGCTTCCCCGATACGGGATCGTAACGGTGATGTGATTGCAGCCATCGGTGTGTCAGGTCCCTCTATGAGGCTGACAGAAGAAAAATTAAAAGAATGTATCGAGCCGCTGAAGACCACAGCAGCTCTGATAACAGAAAAATTAATACAGAACAACAGATCTCTGAACTGGTAGAACAGTTTCAGAGTCAAGGAGAAGTGAGATATGGAAAACGAAAAGATGTTTGAACAGATGTCTATGGCTGGAGCCCCGAAAATCGTGACAGTTCCCCCGGGACCGAAATCGAAGGAGATTCTTGAATATCAGGCAGAGAACGAGAGTTCTGTTGTCTCATATTCCAAGGGCATGCCGATGGCAATCAGCACCGGTAAGGGTGCAACAATCCAGGATGTTGATGGAAACATCTATATCGATATGTTCAGTGGTGCAGGCGTCATGGCGCTCGGACATGGACATGAAGAGGTATTGAAAGCTGCCCACGAGCAGATTGACAAGGTGACTCATACCCTTGATATCCCTTCTGAAACACGTGTGAAGATGGTGAAGACCCTGAAGTCCCTTCTTCCCAAGGAGATGACCCGTGTATTCTTCGGCGGTCCCACAGGGTCCGATGCAGTTGAGCAGGCTATCAAGCTTGCCAAGTTCAATACCGGAAGAAATGGAATCATCGCTTTTGAAGGTGCATACCACGGTATGACCGGTGTCGCGCTCGCGCTCACCACCGATAGTGCCCACCGCGACGGAATCGGTCAGCTTGTTCCAGATGTGAAATTCATCCCCTATCCCTATACCTACCGCAACCCGTTCGGCTGCCCCGATGAGGATGTGGACCTTCAGGCCGCTGCCTATCTTGAAAGAATTCTTGAGGACTCTCACTCAGGATATTCTCTCCCCGCAGCAGTTATTCTCGAATCTGTTCAGGGTGAGGGCGGTACCATCATTCCCACCACACGGTTCATGAAGAAGGTGAGAGAGATCACCGAGAAGCATGGTGTACTTCTGATCTGTGATGAGATTCAGGCAGGTCTGGGAAGAACCGGTAAGATGTTCGCTTTTGAACACTTCGATATCGTTCCCGATATCATCACGATGAGTAAGGCGCTCGGCGGAGTAGGCTTCCCCATCTCAGCTATCGCTTACAGGGAAGAACTCAATACCTGGCCTGCAGGTAAGAGTATCGGAACTTTCAGAGGCAATATGGTTGCATTCGCTGCGGGCGAGAAGGCCCTGAGCTGGATGACCGAATACAAGATCCCTGAAAGAGCTGCAGAGCTTGGCGAAAAGGCGATGGTGAAGATGAAGGAGATCGAGAAGAAATACGATATCGTCGGTGAGGCGAGAGGTCTTGGTCTTATGATCGCTCTTGAAATGGTCGAAGATTCTAAAAGCAGGAAGCCTGCTTCCGCTATCGCAAAGAAAGTACGAAAGTATGCCCACCAGAGAGGTGTTATGATTGAAGTCGGAGGCCATCACAATAACGTTGCCAGACTGCTTCCTCCTCTTGTGATTCCTGAGGATTATCTGATGAAGGGTATCGATATCATTGAAAGTGTCATCAAGGACATTCAGGAAGGAATCGTAGAGTAGGGGGGATATGATGAGTAAGATGTATACGGTGGCGGTAGTCGGCGCGATGGGTGTTGTCGGAACAGAGATGATGGCAACACTTGAGAGAAGAAATTTCCCTGTCGGGAAGTTTGTTCCGCTCGATATCGCCGCTCACGCAGGGAAAGAGATTTCTTTCGCAGGAAAGACCTGGACAGTGAATGAAGCGAAAAAGGGTGCATTCGAAGGAGTCGATATCGCTATCTTCTCCGCCGGAGGCGATGCCAGTGCCATCCTGGCTCCTATCGCTGTGGCTGAAGGGGCGATTGTTGTCGATAATTCTTCTCAGTGGAGAATGGACCCCGAATGTCCCCTCGTTGTTCCCGAAGTGAATCCCGAGGACCTGGACTGGCATAAAGGTATCATCGCGAACCCGAACTGCTCGACGATCCAGATGCTCGTCGCTCTCAAACCGATCCACGATGCGGCCACAATCAAGCGTGTTGTCGTTTCAACCTACCAGGCGGTAAGCGGATCAGGAAAGAGGGGCATCGATGCCCTTGAGATCGAGGCGAAGGAGATGCTTGAAACCGGCAAGGTTTCCTCCCCCAGAGTCTATTCACATCAGATCGCGTTCAATGCCGTTCCCCATATCGATGTGTTCCAGGAAGGCGGGTACACGAAGGAAGAGTACAAGATGGTGAACGAGACCAAGAAGATGCTCAATGAGAACATCGAAGTCTCTCCTACCTGTGTACGTATTCCTGTATGGTACGGTCACTCTGAAAGCATCAACATAGAAACAGAGAAGAAACTGAGTGCAGAAGATGTGAAAAAGATCCTCTCAAACGCACCGAGTATCAAGGTTGTTGATGATGTAGCTCATGAGGTGTATCCTATGCCTATACAGAGTAACAACGAAGATGAGACGATGGTCGGCCGAATCCGAGAGGATTTTACGATAGAAAATGGTATCAACCTCTGGGTTGTTTCGAACAATATCAGAAAGGGAGCTGCCCTGAACGCCGTTCAGGTAGCTGAGACCCTTATTTCACGAGGTCTTGTATAGTGAAAGATATTGGCGTACTGGTTGACGGGCTCTTTTCCGAGCTCGTAGACCTGAGAAGGGATTTTCACACCTATCCCGAACTCGGGTTCCAGGAATTCAGAACCTCCGAGAAAGTGGAGAACTATCTCCGCTCTCTCGGTCTGGAAACTGCAAAAGTAGCGACAACGGGTGTTGTCGCTACCCTGAGCGGAACGGACAGTGACGGTCCGGTCCTTCTCATGAGAGCAGATATGGATGCGCTTCCGGTGGAAGAGGAGACAGGACTCTCCTTCTCTTCTACGACCAAGGGTGTGATGCACGCATGCGGTCATGACGGCCATATGGCGATGATGCTCATCGCAGCTAACATTCTCAGCGGCATGACTGAAAAGTTCAAGGGGAAGATCAAATTCGTCTTCCAGCCGAATGAAGAGATAGCAGGGGCCCAGATCATGATCAATCAGGGTGTTCTGGAAAACCCCACAGTGCATGCGGCTATGGGAGTCCACCTCTGGTCACCTATTCCCACGGGAAGAATCGGCATACGAAGCGGAGCTGTCATGGCGAGCATGGATGTGTTCAAGATAACCGTCCAAGGCCGTGGAGGGCACACCGGATATCCCGATAGCGCGATAGACCCTGTCATCTGTGCTGCGCAGATCATCAGCCAGGCACAGACTCTTCAGACCCGTTTTATATCACCGATGAAACCGATCGCACTCATGTTCGGCCGCATCAGCGGAGGATCGAAGGGAAATATCATTCCCGAAAGCGTAGAGCTTGAAGGGACGATCCGTTATCTCTATTCGACAAGCCCCGGAGAGAAGGATTACCCGACAGATGCGTTCACAAAGATGGTGAACTCAGTCTGTGCCACCTACGGATGTAGTGCAAATATCACCATAGATCATGAAAATGACGCAGTGGTGAATGATTCCCATATGACGAAACTGGCCTACGATGCAGCCTCGAAGATAGTAGGGAAGGAACTGGTGATGGAACACCAGTCAATGGCCTGTGAAGATTTCGCGGCGTTCGCCGAGCATGTTCCTGCTGTCTTTGCTTTCATAGGGACCGCAAGCAGTGAGGCAAAGAGCACCTATCCCCACCACAATCCTAAATTCACTATCGATGAATCATCCCTCACTATAGGAGTTCAGTACCTGGTGACAGCTGCTCTTTCGTATTTCAAAGACTGGGAGGCTCAGAGATAACGCACCAGAAATCTGCCTCGGCAGAGTTCTGATATAAAATAAGTTAAACTTATACGGTCTAGGGAGATCGTAGAATATTACAGGAGGAACGTATGAAGAAAAAATTCTTTATCGCATCACTAATCCTTGTATTGCTGGTAAGCAGTGCAATGGTGTTCGCACAGGGTAGTGGCGAAGCAGCTTCAAAATCGTATGAAGTACGCTTCCCGACCGGTGAGTCTGAAGGTGACTTCATGACTGTGTGGGCAAAGAACTTCGGTCAGTACATGGCTGATGAAACTGATGGAAGATGGAAAGTCAACGTATTCCCGTATGGAACACTTGGGGAGAACGACGATATTGTAGAGCTTGCTCAGAACGGTGTTGTTGAATTCGTGTTCGCTGACTATGGTTGGCTCAGTGCCTACATCCCTCAGACCAATGTCCTTGCACTGCACTATGTGTGGCCGAGAGAAGGTCTTGTTGATATCCTCGACTGGGTAAACAACAACGGTAAGTTCATGGGTGAACTTGAAGCAAAATACAGAGAAAAGGGACTCATTCCCCTCGGTATCTTCTTCGAAGGCTGGCAGTGGCTCACCAGCAAAGAAACACCGATCAACTCTGTTGATGACCTTGTTGGTCTCAAGACCCGTATCATGGGTTCTGCAATGCTCGCAAAAGACTATGCCGCTTACGGCATCGATCCTACTCCGCTTCCGTACGGAGAGATCTACAGCGGACTTCAGACCGGCCTGATCGACGCTCAGAGCCAGCCCATGTTCGCCAACTACTCCATGGCTTTCTATGAAGTGGCTGATTACTTCGTACAGCTCTGGGCCGAACCCTTTATCGGTATCCCCGCTGTGAATGCTGATGTATTTGATTCCCTTTCCGATGCTGACCAGATGCTCATCCGCGACTACTGGAAATCAGTCGTCAAGGAAAGCGGTGACCAGTTCGCTCAGAAGAACGCGGAATTCAAGGATATCATCGCTGACAAGCGCCCTGAAATCAGTTTCAAGGAACTCACTGACGCACAGGTTGCTCAGCTGAAGCAGATGGCTGAAACAAAGGTCTATCCCACATTCAGCGAGATCGGCGGCGAAGATTCTGAAATGCTTCTGGAAGTGCTCCAGAAGGATATCGCAGATGCCCAGAAGGCATTAGGACTCTAATCAAGCACATTACTTCATCCCTGTGTCCCCTCACCGGGACACAGGGTATGTATAGGGGCCACACACATGAGTAGAAAAACCGACTCTCCCAATCGATTCAAGGAGCCGGCAAAGAAGGTCGGGGCGATACTCTCGAAGGCTGTAGACAGATTCGAGGTTACCATCCTGATAGTGAGCACAGCAGCGCTCGCAATTCTTCTTATCATCAATGTGATTATGAGAAATCTCTATCACAGTATTCACTTTGCTGAGGAAGTTTCCAGACTCTTCATTATTCTTATTACCTTTGTAGGTACCAGTTACGCGGCAAGGAAAGCGCGGCACATTCGCATGGGCGCTGTCCTTGAGATGCTTCCACAGAAAGTTGAGAAGGTTCTCATCATCATCATATCAATCGTGAGCGCCGTGGTGTTCTTCATCCTCGGTGTCATCGCTCTGCAGTATGTGATATCTCTTATCGAGAAAGGGACCGTCACATCATCACTGAGAGCTCCATACTGGACCTTCGTTCTTATCGCACCGATCGGACTGTTCATGGCTTCCTTCCAGTATGTCCGTACGGTGATCAAGAACTTCAAGGAAGAGGACGTCTGGCTGTCACCAGAACAGAAGGGTGAATTCGAAGAGGAAGAGATCATGCTTGAGCAGGCAAAGGCCAGCGTGACCTTCGGTTCAGAGACAACAGAGGAGAAGAGATAATATGGGAATTGTTGGATTATTAATGGTTGCATTCCTGATGATCGGGTTCCCGTTCGTCATCACTCTGCTGGCACCGCTCCTTGCATTCTTCGGTATCACCATGCCGAACATGAATCTTGTAGTTGTCATTCAGCAGCTGATAAGAGGATTTTCTCCCTCATCTCTCGTTGCAGTGCCGATGTTCATTCTTGCAGCGAATATCATGACGAGCGGAAAGGCCGCTGCACGTCTGGTGGAGATGATTCGCGTATTCGTCGGTCATATTCCCGGAGGGCTTGCCATCACGACGAATGCAAGCTGTACTCTTTTCGGTGCAGTTTCCGGCTCGACTCAGGCAACGGTGTCAGCTATCGGAGGAACGATGAGGCCAATGCTCTTGAAAGCAGGGTATTCCTCCTCGTTCACCCTCGGACTCATCATCAATGCGAGTGATATCGCACTGCTGATACCTCCCTCCATCGGATTTATCGTATATGGTGTCGTAACGAGCACCTCCATCGGAAAACTCTTCCTTGCTGGCGTTCTGCCCGGAATTATGATCTTTATCCTCTTTTCGATCTTTGTTTTCTTCTATTCGAAAATTAAGAAAATCGCGATCATGGAGAAAGCTACCAAGAAGGAAAGAATCAATGCCCTCAAGGACGGGTACCTTGTTCTCGGCTTTCCCCTCATCGTTGTCGGCGGAATCTATGCCGGGATCTTCTCTCCTACCGAAGCTGCGGCCGCTGGTGTAGCCTATGCACTTCTGCTTGAAGCCGCGATATACAGGACACTGACCTGGGAGAAACTCAAGAAAGCGATCCTCGATGCAGGTATCGTCACCGGAGTCGTATTCATCCTCGTAGGTGCAGGACAGGTATTCAGCTGGACAATCAGTTTCCTCCAGATTCCCCAGAAGGTCATGCCTTCGATCATAGGAACCGATCCTACTCAGCTGCAGCTTATCATCACCGTAGTTGTCGCCTATTTTGTGGCCTGTATGTTCGTAGATCCGATCGTAGCGATCTATGTGCTTTCCCCGATTTTTGCTCCCTACGTTGAAATGACTGGTATCGATCCTGTCTTCCTCGGAACACTCATCGTTCTTCAGGCGGCGATAGGTTCGGCAACTCCACCGTTCGGATGTGATATATTCACGGCCCAGCTCATATTCAGACGTCCGTACCTTGAAGTCATCAGGCAGACACCTCCGTTTGTCGCTATCCTGGTGCTCTCGACGATTCTGATTATCATGTTCCCTCAGATTGCGCTGTTCCTCCCGAATGCCGCAGGTCTGTAGAAAAAGAAACGAGGAGTAGAGGTGCTCTGATATGAAAGTGAAAGCACGGGGCAGACAGTTGAGTTACGGAGAGGCTATCGGCATTCTCCTCATAGAGAACTATGTCCCGTATATCCCAGGTGATACTGCGAATGCTACGACCTATCGCTATCCTGTGAGGTTTCAGCCAGTGGTGGGACTCACCGTGGAAAAACTGTTCAACCATGACATGGATTCGCTTGAAGAGATCACCCGGTGTGCTCTTACCCTGCAGGAAAACGGGGTGAGAGCGATCACCGGAGACTGCGGTTTTCTCGCTCTGTTTCAGAAGGAACTGAGTGAGGCAGTGGATGTTCCTCTCTTTCTGTCGAGCCTTCTGCAGCTCAATTTCATCTTTCCCATTCTCCCTTCTGATGCTGAAGTGATCATCATCACTGCAAACAGTGAGGCGCTCATACCTCTCCTGTTTGAAAGACTCTCGGTACAGCAGAAATATGTCGACAGGTGCAGGATATCGGGTCTCGAGGACTGCCCGGCTTTCACCGTTCCTGTCTTTGACGAAGAGGGAGAATATGATACGGAGGAAGTACAGCAGTGTGTTGTCGAGAGGGCGCTTGATATGAAGAAGAAATATCCGAAAGCGAAGGCGGTTCTGCTCGAGTGCTCACTGCTCCCCCCGTTCGCGAAGGCTGTGGCCGACGCGACGTCTCTGCCTGTCTTTGATTATATCACCATGATCGATTACGTTCATGATTCTGTCGTAAAACAAACCTTTACCGGACATATGTAATAATTCACGAGGAGGGTCGTCATGACTGTATTTACAAAAGCGGAGTATCAGGGCCGCATTGAAAGGACGAAAAAACTGATGAGTGAGAGGGGGGTGGAACTTCTTCTTGTATCGCAACCGGCAAATATGAATTACCTCACAGGATATGATGGTTGGAGCTTTTACGTTCACCAGTGTGTCCTTGTCTCCCTCGACAGGGAGGAACCTATCTGGATAGGGCGAGGCATGGATGCAAACGGTGCCAGAATCACCTCCTTCCTCTCTGACGAGAGTATCTTCCAGTATGCTGACAACTATGTGCAGTCCCTCGAGCGCCATCCCATGCAGTTCGCTGCCGATATAATAAAGAAGTTCGGATGGGACAAAAAGACTATCGGTGTTGAAATGGATCAGTTCTATTTCACCCACCGTGCCTATGTGGAACTGGAGGCATCCCTTCCCGATGCCGTGTTTACCGATGCGAATGCTCTGGTCAACTGGGTGAGGGTGATAAAGAGCGATGCTGAAATCGGGATGCTGAAAATAGCAGGTACCATAGCTGAGAAGGTGATGGATGCGGCTGTGAAGCATATCCGTCCCGGAGTGAGAGAATGTGATGCGGCAAGCGAGATCGTTCGTGCCCAGTATGCTGGAACCCCAGCACACGGAGGCGACTATCCTGCGATCGTTCCTCTTATGATGGCGGGGGAGAAGTCAAAGACTCCACACCTGACCTGGACCGATAATCCTTTCAAGGCCGATGAAGCGGTGCTTCTTGAACTCTGCGGTGTCTATAACCATTATCATTCTCCGATAGCCAGGACCATCTTCCTTGGAAAGAAGCCTCCTCAGCTGATGAAAGATACAGCTCAGACTGTCATAGAAGGTCTTCAGAAGACTCTGGAGTGGATCAAGGCAGGAGTGACTGCAGCTGAGGTTGAGGCGAAATGGAGAGAGGCAATCGCCCATACGACGGTTGTGAAGGAATCACGACTGGGATATTCCATCGGAGTCAATTATCCCCCTGACTGGGGCGAACAGACGATCAGTCTGAGACCTGGCGATGCAACCATCCTTAAACCGAACATGACCCTCCATCTCATTCCTGGCATCTGGTATGACGATGTAGGTTTTGAACTAGATGCCTCTATCGTCATCACCGAGAACGGTTATGAGCCTCTGTTCACCTACCCGATGGACATCGTTCTAAATCCGTAAGAGAGGGAAAGTATGAAAGAGGTATCGATAGCTTCAGTTTTTGAAGCCTCACGAAGAATCTATCCGACGGTCCGAAAAACACCTCTATTGGAGAGTTCCTATTTCACCTCCCTGTTCAATGCTGAACGGGTTGTATTCAAAGCAGAGATGTTCCAGGAGACAGGCTCCTTCAAGGAGCGGGGTGCCGCCAATCGTATCCTCTCCCTCTCAGATGAAGAGAAGGGGAGGGGGGTAATCACTTTTTCAACAGGGAATCATGGGAGAGCAGTCTCTTCAGTGGCCTCGAGAAACGGTGTGAAGGCTGTTGTCTGTGTCTCAAAGCGAGTTCCACGCTATCGTGTAGAGGCTATGGAAGCTCTCGGTGCTGTAGTGATTCAGGATGGGGAAAGCCAGGACGAGGCGGAACTCATCTACGAGAGAGTCAGGAAGGAGAGGAATCTCATCCCTGTCGTCCCTTTTGATGACCCCTATGTCGTCAGCGGACAGGGGACGATCGCTCTGGAAATCTATGAAGCGTTCAAGGATGTCGACACTCTCGTCGTCCCTCTCAGCGGAGGAGGGCTCCTCGGAGGAATTGCTTTCACCATAAAACAGCTCAAACCGTCAGTTGAGGTTGTCGGGGTTTCTATTGAATGTTCTCCGGCCATGCTCAAGAGCGTGGAAGCCGGCAGACCAGCCCTTGTCACCGAAAGTGATACGCTCGCTGATTCCCTCCTAGGTGGGATCGGTGTTACGAATAAGTATACCCTTGATCTGGTATCACGCTACGTCGATACCCATATCGTGGTGAATGAGGAAGAGACGGCAGAGGCGATGAGAGCCCTCCATGACCGTATGGGGCTTGTTGTTGAAGGTGCCGGCTCTGTTCCTCTTGCAGCTGCAATGGGCGGTAAGCTGGATCTGAGAGGAAAGAAGGCGGTACTTGTCTGTACTGGAAGAAATGTTGATCTAGAGCAGTACGCCAACGTGATAGGCGGAAAATGAAAAGGAAGGAAGACGTATGAAAAAAGAACCTATCTTGATAGTGAGTGAAAAGGATCTGGTTGAACATATTCCCCTTGATGAAGTTCTTATAGAGGAAATCGAAAAGGGGTTTGTGGCTCTGAGCGAAGGGAAGGCAACCGTTCCCCCCATTATGATGATTCCCGTTCCCGAAAGGGATGGAGAAGTCGATATCAAGAGTGCATTCGTGCACACGATGGATCTGATGGCAGTGAAGATCGCTTCCGGGTTTTTCAAGAACCCTGATCTCGGGCTTCCCAGCCAGAGCGGTCAGATGCTTGTTCTTTCAACCGTCACGGGTATGCTCGAGGGTGTTCTTCTCGATAACGGCTATCTCACGCAGATCAGAACTGCTGCTGCGGGAGCGATAGCAGCCAAATATTTTGCGAGAACAGAAATTTCCACTGTGGGAGTCTTCGGTTCAGGTGTCCAGGCACGGTATCAGATGGAAGCGATGGCCCTTGTAAGAAGATTCAATAGAATCGTGATGTTCTCACTTGATCCTCCTGAAAGAAAGCAGGCCTTTGTCGATGATATGAAATCACGATTGAACGTTGAGGTTGTTCTTGCCGAGAACGGTGCAGATCTTGTTGCCATGAGTGATGTCGTTGTCACCACAACACCGAGCAGGAAGGCGTTTTTTTCTCCCGAGTGGGTGAAGCCTGGTTTACATATTACAAGCATGGGAAGCGATGCCGAAGATAAGCAGGAGCTCTATGCCGATGTGTTTAAAAAAACCGATGTGATCGCGTGTGACCTTCTCAGCCAGTCTACCCGTCTCGGAGAGCTCAGGGCAGTGAAGGAAGCGGGTATTATGACCGATTTTTCTTCTGTCCGTCAGATCGGTGAAGTCATATCAGGGAAAAAACCTGGACGTGAGAACGATGAACAGGTCACAGTCTGTGACCTGACCGGAGTCGGCGTTCAGGATACCATGGTCGCGATGCTGGCCTACACACTTGCAAAGAAGAAAGGACTCGGGATCTCGATCTAGATCCCGGGTGGAGGTGAACATGAAAAAGCTGCCGTTTGAAGAGAAAGAATACGCACGACGTGTAGCCGAAGTGAAACAGATCATGGATAGAAGGGGTATTGAGATGCTTCTTCTCCTTGATCCTTCACATATGAATTATCTGTCAGGGTTTGACGGGTGGAGCTTCTATGTGCATCAGGGACTGCTCATCTTCCTTGGTGAGGAATATCCTCACTGGTTCGGAAGAGCGCAGGATTCCAATGCGGCGCGACTGACGACCTATCTTCCCGAAGAGCATATCCATGGGTACAAAGATGAGTATGTTCAGTCCAGATATATCCATACCATGGAATTTGTTGCCGAACTGCTGAAAGGCAGGGGGAAACGACTCGCTATCGAAATGGAAGGCTACTGGTGCAATCCGAAGATGGAGCGGGTTCTTCAGAGAGAACTTCCAGCCGTTGAGATCGTTGATGCTGAGAATATGGTCGGCTGGGTGAAGACGATCAAGAGCGAACAGGAGATTTTCTATATCAGGGAAGCAGGCGCCATCACCGTCGAGACGATGAATATCGCACTCGATAACATACGTGAAGGGAATGCAGAGCGTGAAGTCGCAGCTCTTGTGGCAGCAACCCAGATTAGGGGTGTCAACGGCTACGGAGGGGATTCTCCCGCTATCTTTCCCATCCTTCCCTCTGCGGAAAGGACCTCCTCTGCCCACCTTACCTATGATTCCAACAGGAATTATCAGAAAGGAGATGTCGTACTCCTTGAAATAGGGTCTTCACGCTATCATTATCATGCACCCCTATCCAGGACCGCCTTCATAGGAGAGGCTCCGAGTGACCTCCGTCATGTATCCGATGTGGTCGTGAACGGACTTCAGAAGACTCTTTCGAGGATAGGACCTGGAATGACAGCAGAAGATGTTGAAAAGGTATGGAGAGAACAGCTTGTGGGAACGGGAGTGGAAAAACCGAGCAGAGTAGGGTATTCCTTCGGTCTCGCCTTTGTCCCTGACTGGGGTGAGAGAACCGTTTCCCTGAGACCAGGTGATAAATCGGTCTTGAGGAAAGGGATGACCATCCATTTCATGCCCGGTATCTGGCTCGATACCTATGGCTTCGAATGCAGTGAACCCTTCCTCGTTACCGATAACGGGTGCGAGAAACTGATCGAATACCCGGAAAAACTCTTTATCTGCTGACCTGCCATTCTCACGGCAGCTCCCCCTTACTCGGCAATGGTGTATCCCCATTGCCGAACCTCCTCTTTCTCACATCCACGAAACGGGTATTCCTCCACATCGAAAGAACCGTGCATCACTGTACAACAGCAGGTTTTTTAGATATGATAAAAGACTCAGGAGGAATTTTTAGATGCCAACACTCGATACAACATATATGGGCCTGAAGTTGAAGAATCCGGTCATTGTAGGATCTTCACCGCTGACACAAACCCTCGACGGTTTGAAGAAATGTGAAGACGCCGGCGCGGGCGCTGTAGTCGTGAAATCGATCTTCGAAGAACAGATCGATGCACAGTCCGCTCAGATGATCAAGGAGAGCAGCGATTATGTAGCTCATACTGATGGATCAGATTTCCTTGAAGAGGTATCAAGAAATTTCTACATTGACAGATATGTTTCTTTGATTGAAGAAGCAAAGAAGTCACTCGATATTCCTGTGATTGCAAGCGTCAACTGCAAAAGCCATGGCGGCTGGGTCGATTACGTGGAGCGTTTCAGTGCCGTCGGTGCCGATGCCCTGGAAGTGAACCAGTACATTCTCCCCAGAGATATGAATACAGACTCAACAGAGATCGAGGAAGAGTACCACACGGTCGTACGTGAAGTGAAGAAGAGTATCTCAATTCCCGTAGCCGTGAAAATGGGTCCCTATTTCTCCTCTTTCGCTCATACCGTCAAACAGTTCGACTCCTACGGTGTAGACGGGTATGTGCTGTTCAATAGATTCTACCAGCCCGATATCGACATCAAGAAACTCTCACTCAAGCCGATGGTGAATTTCTCCAACGAACATGACTACGGACAGGCACTGCAGTGGACTGCACTCCTTTCCGCCTATCTCAATGGCGATATCTGTGCGTCAGGCGGGGTCCATTCCGGAGAAACTCTCATCAAGCTCCTTCTTTCAGGAGCGAAATCGGTTCAGGTTGTCACTGCACCTATGAAGAAGGGGCTGGGAGTCATCAAGGAAATGAATGATACAGTCTCTTCCTGGATGGAGGAGAAGGGGTACGAATCATTTGTCGATTTCAGGGGAGCACTTGCCCACAAGCGGATGGAGAATCCTGCGGTCTGGGAACGTTCCCAGTACATGAAATCACTGAACGTGGAGTTTTAAAGAATGGATAGAGAACAGTATAGAGACATTGCCCCCTATTCAGGTCAGGACTTCATAGATGCCGTTGGACGAATCAAGGCCAACCCGTCGTTTCTGTCAAAGATGGCTGATGTCCTGTACTCGGGGAATATCCTCAAGACAAAATGGAAATCCCATCAGATCAAAGATGCGATGCCGGAACTCCTCGATAAAGTAAAGAATTACGATGATTTTCAGAAGCTGATCACCGCAGGATTCTTCCTGCCGATGATCGAGAAGGCTTCAATGACATCATTCACCTACAGCGGTACCGAGAACCTCGATAAAGATACTCCCTATCTCTTTATCTCAAACCACAGAGATATCGTTCTTGACTGTGCGCTTCTCGACTATGCTCTCCTCAAGTCTGATCTCCCTATCTGTGAGATGGCCATTGGAGACAATCTGCTGGTGAACCAGTTCACTGAAGATATGTTCAAGCTGAACGGCGGAGTGACGGTGAAACGGAATCTGCCGATGAGAGAACAGTATGCGGAATCAATGCACCTCAGCCGTTATTTCGTCGAGGTGGTGAGAGATGAGAAGAAATCCATCTGGGTCGCTCAGAGAAGTGGACGTGCGAAGGACGGAATAGACCTTACCAATCCAGCCATCATCAAGATGCTCTTCCTGAGTTATAAGAAATCGGGGCTCACTTTCAGTGAACTGATCAACTCACTCAATATCGTCCCGGTTGCGATCAGCTATCAGTATGATCCGAACGATATAAACAAGGGACGGGAGCAGGTCTCAAAAAGACTGAACGGTACCTACCGGAAGAAGAAATATGAAGACCTGGTAAACATGCTCCGTGGACTGAAACGGTTCAAGGGCGATGTGCATATCCATTTCGGGAAACCTATCAAGGGCGAATTCAACAGCGCAGATGAGGTTGCAAGAGAGATTGACCGACAGGTCCATGTCGGCTACCGCCTGAAGGATACGAACTACTACGCATACGACCTGATTCAGGGACCCACCCGTTTCCAGGACAAGTATGAATCACTCGATACCAAACAGTTCCTCAAGAGGTATAAGGATCTGAGTGATGATGTCAGGAACAGCATTCTCAGAACGTATGCAAACCCTGTTGTGATGCAGCTCGAAGAACTCAGGATGTAGGTATGCTCTGGAGACGAGGCTATCTCATTCTTCTTCTCCTTGCTATCCTCCTCTCTTCGTGTGCTGAACAACCTTTCAGTATTGATTCTGTATCACTCACAGACTCCGTTGTCTTCACCACCGTCGATACCCTCGCCTTCACCCAGAGTGGACTGGCTTTGACAGTCTACTCTGAAGATCTTCAGGAAGGGAAGGAATATCAGGTGAGAGTGGAAAGTCCTTCCCTTGGCCCCTCCTCTGGGATCTATACATGGGAGAAGATGATCACGCCGCAAAAGGACGGTAACGTTCTCTCCCTCATATTCAATGACCTTCTCATGCCTGGAGAGACGCCGCTTCCCTCAGGTGAGTATCATATGGAGATCCTGAATGATGAGGGTGTATCGGCTCAGTATGCATGGACACGGAAAACATCTGAAGTTCTTCCATTCGAAGATGGGGCTATCACCCTGCATACCGAAGGAAACGATGTTCAGGTGACCACAGCATTCACAGATGATATCGAATGGTTCGGTACGGTCAGTACCAATGGACGGGATGTGAAGATATCATCAGAACAACCTGTCGTGAGCGTACCTGAAATGGGATCGGTACAGGTGACCCTTTCCTACTGGGATGAGAAGCGAAACCTGTTAGTCACTCACCGACTCTCGAGTCATACGATTCTTCCAACAGATCTGTAGAGCGATTCCTTTGTTATCTCTATGACAAAATTCCTTCCATGAGGGCACACCGGGTGATCGAGAGCGAACACCTTTTCCAGCAGCTTAATCGCCTGATTTACATCAATCGCATCACCTTCCTTGATCGCTTTTCTGCAGGAGGCTGTCGCGAACAGGAGTTTATGCAGTTCCTCCACCGTTCCTGAACTGAAGGACTGGATGGATGAGATCAGCTCACTCTCCACTTCCCTGTAATGAGGTATCGTGGCTTCTATTTCCCACAGGAGATCATTCTTGCGCTTGAGATGAATGCCAAGGCTTCTATACATATCGCTGTGCTGCTGAAGGAATTCATCAATAGCTCTCTCCACTTCAAATTCCACAGGTATCATCAGGGGTTGTATCCCGTCATATTTCTTCATCTCATCATAGAGTATCCGTTCATGAGCAGCATGTTGGTCTACAAGGTAGAGAGATTCTCCCCGTTCTACTAAAAGAAAGAGAGAGAATATCTGACCGTGGTAGATGAATGAAGGTTCTTCTTCACCGGCTTTCTCTTGCTGTTGGTCCCCTTTTGAAAAAATATCCTTCGCCTTCTCAAACCAGGCCGGATCCCGAGGTTGAGTCCCTGCAGGCGTGGCATGTGCAGAGTGGGACGGGGAGTGGTATGAAGAAGATGTGTGAGCAGGAGGGGTAAAAGAAGGGGCAGAGGCGAAATAGGAAGGTTCCTCATCACGTGATATGAAAAGGGGATGGGCATCCTGCTGCGCAATGGGTGCCGTCTGGGTCGTATAATGGTTGAGCTGAAGATTCTGCTGTATGAGCGTGACGAGCTGATGATGGATGTCGGCTCTGTTTCGAATCTTCACTTCCCTCTTTGCAGGGTGTATGTTGAAATCGACAAGGTCAGGGACCACTGTGATATAGACATAACAGTAGGGGAAGGCTCCGCCTGGGAGATATGGGTCATACCCGTAGGTGACCGCCTGAACGAGTGAATATTCATCGACAATCCTGTTGTTGACGAATATCTGAATATATTTCCTGTCAGTCCTATAGGTGCTCTCCTGGGTTCCGATCACATCTATACTGAAATGCTCTCCCTGCTCATGCATGTGCAGAATTTCAGAGGCGACTATATCACGATTGTCCTTGAGTACATGCAGTATTCTCTCTTTGAGGGAGCATGGGGGAAGGAACAGTGATTCCTTCCCGTTATGCGTCAAGGAAAAGGATACACCGGGGAAAGCAAGCGCTTTCTCGACAATCGCGCTTTTCACCATCCGCGCTTCACTTGATGGGCGTTTGAGGAAGAGGCGTCGTGCAGGAATTTCTTCAAAGAGATCCTTTACTTCGACGATGGTCCCTTTCGTCGGACCTCCAGGAATGACATCGGAAAATGTATTCCCATGAATGGAAATTGAGGCACCCATAGAACCGCTCTGCGTAGAAGATATGGTGAGGTGTGCGCCT
The DNA here is from genome assembly GCA_963677695.2 of Sphaerochaetaceae bacterium. GTDB lineage: Bacteria > Spirochaetota > Spirochaetia > Sphaerochaetales > Sphaerochaetaceae > SABI01. The sequence continues at coordinate 336,569 of CAXXUJ010000002.1, forward strand.
GCAGCGATACTGTAAAGGGCTTCGCCACGAAATCCGAGCGTGTGAAGAGTATCGAAATCAGCGAGGGTGCGTACTTTGCTGGTGGCATGTGAGTGGGCGATGACTTTCAAGTCTTCAGGATGTATGCCCGTACCGTTATCGATCACCTTGATCAGTGAGATTCCACCCTCTTCTATAACGACGGAGATGGATGAAGATGAAGCATCAAGAGCATTGTCTATCAGTTCTCTCACCACCGAAGCTGGTCTGTCAATCACCTCACCGGCAGCAATACGCTGAGCGACAAGGGGATCTAGAAGATGAACTCGTTTCTGTTGATTCATGGCTCTACCTTACCAGAAAAATGAACCCCTCGCCAATGGAGGGGTTCGAATCTACGTGAATATCATGAACAGAGCATCAGAATGCAAGGTTCATGCCGAAGGTCAGGAACGGGGAGGTCGATACTGCGGTAACACCGTTATAGGTTGTACTATCGGCAGTGAAGGTGGTATGGGTTCCAGCCTGAGCGTGCAGCTCAAGGTTATCCATGCTGTAGGTTGCTCCTACACGTGCATAGCTGTCGTTGGAAGTTACGAGTGCGGTTACCATGTCGACGATCGTTCCGGAAGAATTCAGGATATCTGAGCTGATCGTTGCCATCAGACCACGTCTGATGTACTCGGCATCAAAGGTGAAGTCTCCGACTGCCATTGATGCTTTAATCTGAGCCAGATCGTTTTCCTTATCCATTGTGAGTTCCTTGGAAACAGGAATCATATAGGATCCGCTGATATCAATGATATCATTCGTCCATGCAAGGTCAGCTGAAGCTTCAAAATCGATTCCGTCTGAAGCATAGGTGCCTGTGTAGATATCGTCGAACGTACTGATCAATGAGCTGCGTTCTCTCAGGTAGAGACCGTTATACATATTCTGTGACAGAGCACCGCGTTCCATACTTGCACCGAAGGATGCTGTGAGGTTTTTCGATGTATAGTCAAGTCCGCCATAGACAAGGTAGTTGTCCATCTTTGTGAGGAGGGTAGACTGTGAACCATCGTACGACATGATATTGAATCCGTTATCTCTTCCGTATCCGATCATGCCTGTTCCCTGCATGTAGAAGGAAAGGCCATCATCATTGTCTCCGAAGATCGGGAGGTCAAGACCGAGGGTAGGAATTGCATACGCTCGCTTTGCCCCGGTTGAGAGGTCAGCCTCAACAAGTGAGGAGAGAGAAATCTCAGCCTTATAGGAAGAGAACGGTATGAATGAGATTCCGGCATCTGCAAACTGCACCATGCTCAGGTTGTTCACATATGCGTAGGCATCAAATGACTCTGTATTTACCTGAGCTCTCATTGCCAGCTGCTTCTGCAGATCAGCATCGACTGTGGAATCAATATTCTTTGCTATAACACCTGAGGAATAGTTTGTATCCCGTGACAGTTCAAGGAAGAACATATCCTCTTCCTGTCCGAATCTCACATGGTCGACGAGGGCTGCCGCATCACTTACGATATCATAGATCGAGAGGTAGGTAGACTCTGTATCTGCTCCGAAGGTGAACGGGCCGTTCACGCTATGTGTGTAGATGGAATAGTCGCTCGGATCAAATGTGAGGTAGGGTGCGATTGCTGCAGAGAACCCTTCTTTCTCGTATCCGAAATAGGGGGTCACAGACATAAGAGAAAGATCCGAAGCAGATCGGTATCCCTTGTGCACATCAACTGACAGACCGTAGCTCAACGGTGAAGATTCTGAAGCTGCCTGGTCTTCCTGAGAATCCGCTGCAGCGATTTCTGCATCGGCGAGTTTACCGAAGGTGAACTCACTGCCCACCTTCACGCTTGCATCTCCATCTGTAGTGTAAAGGAGATCAGCATAGAGTTCTGCAAACCCGAGTTTGACCGATAACGAGGCATATGGCTGTGCAAGACCGTCTTCAATCAGGAATGCATAGATATCTGAAAGTAGTCCTTCAGCTCCCGAGTTCATTGCAAGCAGATCGCTCAGTCCAGAGGAGAAACCGACTCTCTGCAGTCCTACTGATCCCTTTACCGTTCCGTTGTCATACGATACACCTGCGCTGAATACATCAGCATTGGTACCTGCTGCATCATTGAGATCGAGGATCCTTGAGAAATCATACGGTACGGGCACTGAGAGAGATGCATCAAGAGAAAGTTTTTCTCCCTTATAACTTGCATCTGCCGCAATTACGATGTAGGGGCTTCCCTCTTCGATCATTCTTGTTCCTGAATAAGCAGTGGAGTTGAGTGAACCGAGAGCGAGGAGAGGATCATCGTCATTGACCAGTGCTCCAGTCAGTTTCATCTCGAGTGCGTTGAATCTCAGATCAACACCTGCTGCGGCCTGGAAGTTGGGGAATTTCGCAGAGATATGAGAGCCAGATGAATCATAGACGGGGGTGATTGAGAAGGGTGAGACATCAAGAGTAGTTGTGAGTCCCATGAAAAGTGACGTGCTTTGTGTTCGTGTATCACTCAGTGTGTACCGTGCATCAAGTGTCGGATAAGCAGTGATCGTACTCCTTGATCTGTCAGTGTTGACAAGTGATCCGAGTCCGAGGGTGAAGGCCTTCCCAAAATCGTAGGTGAATCTCAGCCCGCCGGTCTGTGTTGAACCTTCTGCAATTGCATTCAGGTAGAGGTCATCAGCAAATGCTTCGAAACCGAAAGACCCGATCTTTGCCTTCGTGTAGAAGCCCATCTTCTCTTCGAAGAGGGAGTTCTGCACTGCATAATTGTTTACAAGGTAACCATCACCGAAGGTAATCGGTGTATGGTCGTCCATGACGATATAGAACGGATCAGATTCATCTCCGTAATAGAAGTAATCGATAAAACTGAGTACGCTCTGTGCTGTTGTCAGCATTCCTTCATCAAAGGTCGGTACGAGGTTGTTATATTCTGATCCACGGGGATGAAGATAAGAACCGTCGGTCATGAAGTATGCCTGCAGTCCAAGCTGACCCTTCAGGAAGGTGATGAACGGTTTGACGCTGAAGCCGTCATAGGCGGGAACGTCTGCGAGTGCGTTCTGTTTCGCTGCATCGAATGAAACTCTGAGACCGTATTCGCTTACAGTCGGTGTTGTTTCCGTATCAGCTGTGATTGAAGTTTTGGTGCTGACTGTGAGGGTTTTATCTTCAGCTGCGCCTGATGCTTTTGAAGCCGGTGCTGCCTCAGCAGGAGCTGCATCAACCGCTGCCTTGGCGACAGGTTCTGCGTCCATGGTTTTTGCCGGAGCTGCTGCCGAAGCTGGTTCAACAGGAGCCATTGCAGTTTCTACAACTGTTTCAGTTGCCTTGGATGCTGCAAAAGCTGCCTCAGCAGAACTGATATATGTCTGTACCTGCTGATCGGCAGGAATGGAAGTGATTCCATATGCCTTAGCGATTGCAGAAGAGGATGGGTCGTTGATCATATCTGCATCCACCGCAAGGGCCGTAGATGAGGTAAGCATACCATCAGAGAAATTAAGTTCCACGATTCCTATGCTTGAGAGCTTCGCCCCTGCACTGACGATGCGTGTGTTTCCTACAACGGAAATGCCGCCTTCATCGATACCGCCGATGATAAGGTCGATACCTTCAATGCTCCGTGCTATATCTGCACTGGTAATGGCACTGCCTGAGGGAATGGCACCGAGAAGAACAACAGCGTCACTCTGACTCTTCACTTCATCTACGAGAGCCTGTGCCTGAGCTGCGATCTCCTGTGAGTAGAAAATGAGTCCCGGGACCTGCTGTATAGGTGCGCTAAGACCTATGACGCCGATTCTGATTCCTTCGAGGTTATAGATCTTATAGGGGGTGAAAAGGGGAGAACCACTCGAATCAAGTGCGTTGGCAGAAAGAATATCAGTATATCCTTCCATTTCAGCGAATGCTGCTGCCTGTTCAAGATAAGCAACAGGAAGGGTGAACTCTGCAGTTCCAGGAGCAATTGCATCATATCCTATGGTCTCGAGGACAAGAGCTGCGCTCTCTCCATTATCGAATGCTTCAATTTCACTGCCACCGATTGTGTTTCCTGCATCAAGCAGGAGTGTTCGATCTGCTGCGCTTCTTCCCCACTGGGCAAGGGTAGCGAGTGTTGCGTATGAGATCTCAGCATCTGTAAGTGCGCCCATTCCATCGTTCGTGTGAGCAATATAGACTACATCACCAATTGTTTTTGGTTGATAGACCGGCTCAGCTGCTGGTTCAACAATTTTTTCGGCCGGAACATCTTCTGCAGCTATAGCAACAGCTGCAGCGGTAGACTCTGAAGCAGCACTTGTCACTGCTGATGCGGCAGTCACTGCAGGAGCGGCTGTGACAGCTGGAGAGGTGATCTCGGGTGTTGAAGTTTTCACAGCAGGTGCAGCGGTTTCAGGTACTGCAGCCTTGGCTGGAGCTGTCATCTCAGGGGCAGTCGTTTTAGCAGCGGGTGCCATGGTTTCTGTGACAGCTGACTTTGCGGCAGGTGCTGCTGCAACAGCCACTGTTCCAACAGTCGTTTTCTCTACCACGGTCTCTTCAACTGCAACTGGAGTTTCTTTCTCTGCCAGCTGATAGGAAGCCGCAGGAGAAATCGGGTTGAAACCATCCTGTACTGATCCACTCGGCATGAGTGAGAGTGATTTGCTCTCAGGATTCATTGAAAGTGCTTTGAAGGTGCTCTGTGAGAGCGGTTTTTCCTTCAGCATCGGATCTGCAAGGTCAAGATAATGGAAAGGTGAAAGCTGTGTGATTTTTCTGCTTATTGTATTTGTGACTGAGACTCCGCCTTCAAGTGAGAAGACCAGTTCTGCAATATCTGAGGAAACGAACAGCTCTGAAGTTCCTTCCGTCTTATAGATACCGATAGGGGTGGAAACTGTGAGAGAATGGGAGAAAGCAGGAGCAGTAAGGAATGAAGCAGAACCCGCGACCAGATAGTACTGAAGGTCGTAGGTGTTGTTTGACATCACCGAAAGGATAGATTCCTTCTGAATCACTATGGTGACATCGCCGCTTCTCAGGGTGACAGGGTCCATGCCGGAAACGATGACCCAACCGTCATCGATCACCTGTGGAGGTGTTGTCTCCTCTACAGCCGATCCGCTGCCGTCAAAAAGCAGTGGAGTCTCACCGGTTCCTTCCACCACATGCAAATAGGTGTAAGCACTCGATTGCGTGCCCGCGAAGCTCTGAAGCGATCCCATCACAAGGAAAAGGATCATCACAATTGTTGTTATGCCGAATCGGGTTACAGGTTTCTTTTTCATACGCTAAATGTACTCCAATTAGTCTTTATCTGCAACTATCAGTCGTAATATTCATCGAGAGGAGATTACTGATAATGTTCATATTGTACTACCTTTCTATCATATAATCAAACTGATGTTGGTGTGCTGCATAGATATGTTCCCGTGCATCCCTGTCGAGATGGACGAGGGAGGAAATGATTGGTTTTATCGAGCTTCTGATATTGGTCTGATCGTACGGGCAGACCGGCTTCACAGAAGGGAAAGCGTACTCTGTGGTGATCGATCTTATTGTTGACTCATGCACCAGAATCATGGGGCGGATCACATGGAGTTTTCCCTTGAAGAACTCCTGGACCGGAAGCATGGTATGGAACGTTCCCCTCTTGGCAAGATTCATCAGAGTGGTTTCCACCATATCATCAAGATGGTGCCCGGTAGCTATGAGAGAAAAATCGTGTTGATCAGCATACTCGAAGAGAATCCTTCTCCTGTTTCTGGAGCAGAGGTAGCAGTTGAATTCTCCCTTGAAACTTTCGGGGTACTGCTGTTCATGGAATATGGTGAAGGGAATGTTGAAATCCTTGAAAAACTTCCTCAGGTTCTTTTCCCCTTCTTCCCCGATCGGGTGTTCCTTCCAATCGATCATGAGAGCTTCCAGATGGTAGGAGACAGGCAGCCATTTCAGACGGAGTGAGAGGGCGGCAGCAAGGGCCAGAGAATCTTTCCCTCCCGAGACACTCAGGAGAACCCTGTCCCCCTCTGCGATCATCTTATGTGCATTGATCCCTTTCCCCGTCAGCTTTATGAAGCGCCTGACTCGGGGAGGGATCTTTCCCTCGATCAGCTCAGAGTAATGTTTTTCTGTATCTTCGTTCATAGGTAATTCCTTAGTATCGCTTCAGCTTTCTCCGATTCAATATCATCTGGAGTGAAGAGTCTGAATTCTCTCAGGGAGGAGGTGAAAAGGGAAACAAGCTGCGGCGAGAAGAGCTCGCTTGATGCATGGAAAGGTCTGATCTCCTTTCCCGACTCTTCCTGGACAGGCAGGTCTGATTCGAAGGTCACTTCTTCGCTGATATCGAGCACTACCATGAACTCTTCAAGCTGTGGGTTTATCTTCCTGAGCTCTTCATATATTTGTTTTTCCAGTTCCAGTCTTTCAATCTCGCTGCTGTACTTCTGATGATTCTCTCTTTCGCTCCTGAACGGGATGCGGACAGTTTCCTTCAGCAGATGCCCCTTCTTCACCATCGTAAAGAGAGCTGAGGAAGGGGAGGGATCGAAGGAATCCATGAGACGTTCAAATTCAAGATCATCAAGGTGGATCAGGTTTTCATTGCTGATACTTCCAGATTCGAGAGCCTTGAGAACAGCTGTTTTTATCATAGCCGTCGCACATCGTGTTGTTGCATGCCAATAGACATACTTGTACATCAGGTATTTGGAAAACAGAAGGTGCTCGACGGCTCCGAGTGCTTTGCCCTCAATGTAGAGTTTCTCATCAGAAATACCGATATGTCTCAGAAGGTACTCTACATCCTGAACACCATAGGGGACACCGCAGTAAAAGGCGTCTCTGCAAAGGTAATCGAGTTTGTCGGGATCTAAGGTCCCGCTTAGAAGGGAGCGGTAGAAGAGTATCTGAGGATCTTCACACTTTCTTGTGGTATCTATGATCTGGCATACCGCTTCAACTGAGGTCTCTGCCTCTCCTGTTATAAGGTTGTAAAGCTCTTCATCCTGTTCTATCTTTGCAGCACCGATGATTTCATGATCAGGATGTACACAGTTCTTGAGTGCATGGGCATAAGGAAAGTGCCCTACATCATGCAGGAGCGTCGCAATGAAGAAGGCATGAATGCCCTGTATGGTAAAAGGAAAATGGCTGTCATCAGATTCTCTACTGAGAAGCGAGAGGATCATCTGCCGTGCAATTGCATAGACTCCAAGTGAATGTTCATACCGGGTATGCTGCGCCCCTGGATAGAGCAGGTAGGCCGGTCCGAGCTGCTTCACAGCATGAAGCTTCATCATGACAGAGGACCGGGTAATCCTTTTCATCGCCACAGAGAGGGGAATATCATGATGGATAGGGTCTCTTATAATCTCTGTCGCCTCTCTATGGAGAGTCGCAATAATACTTGGCAGGCTTTCTTTCGGTGTCATCATGATAAAAATATCCTATAGAAACTTCCCCTATGTGTCCACTCATTCATTTGACATAGAGAGGGCAATTACGTTACATAATCAGAAGTATGAAGAAACTCTTTCTCATTCCTTCCTTCATTCTTCTCTGTTCTCTTCTCACTGCTGCTGCAGTCGAGATCCGCCTCCCTCAGATTCCTTTCAAAGGGACGATGCCTTCCCCCGACGGTGTGGGTTTTGTCGATGATCTGTTCGCCATTGAGAAGAACGACGTTTCCTACAGACTGATTGAGGCTGTACATACACCCTACGGACTTGAGTGGACAGATGAATTCATCGATCCCCAGGTGAAAACGTCATTGGTCTACTCTCATGGGAAAGAACTTGAGATCATGAGTGGATCCCTCATTGAATCACTGCGTGTTACAACCAATATATTGAACGCATCTGCAAGGGCCGTCTATCTTACTGAAGAAGGAGTTATGGTCACTCTGAAGAGCGTCTGGCGTGCCGGTGATGACGGGTTGTTCAGGTTGTTCTTCCTTGAACGGGAATAATTGAGAGGTCTTTGCAGAAATCCTCTTGACATGGAAGGCTGAACCCGATTATATTAGCGCCTGTTGACAACAACATGGCGGCGTAGCTCAGTTGGTAGAGCAAACGGCTCATATCCGTTCGGTCAGGGGTCCGAGTCCCTTCGCCGCTAGATAAGCTTCCTTTCCACATAACGGACTGGAAGCTTTTTTCATACCTGTGTATCTTATATAAAAAGGCATTATTATACAAGTTTTTCGAGTATATTCAGACACTTTGCACACAAAATCGGAAAAAACTTTTACGAATATATCTATGTTATATAAATACATAGGAAAATATTTTCATAAACTTCGAACTTTTTTCCGACACAACTTTGGTCAAAGTTGCTCTTTTCTTCCTCCAAAACTTTGTCCACTTCTAACATATACGTGGTCGAAGTCTTATGTCACTTCTACCACCAATCAGGTAGAGGTTTGATCAGAGTTCCCCATTTAAACCCCTTACTTTGCACATCTCAATGTCAGAACTCGGTCAAAGTGCTCAAAATCCCATGTGTCCTATTTCCTCTTCAACTATGAAAAAAGACAGACAATTTATTACATCTGTCACATCATAACCCTATGTATTGTAACGATTTAGCACATTGACGATTTCGGTTATCCGTCATATCCTGAATATGTGATCAGGGAGATCACAAAACGTTTAAGAGGAGTCGGAAATGAACAAGTCAGCCAAGATCATCATTCTTATCACAGTTTTCCTTCTGACCCTCTCAGCACTCAGCGCAGCAGTCGTCGGTACACAGACACTGACCATCTACGGAAGCATCTCAGAAAGAACTACAGTCAGCCTTGATGCAAACGGTCTTCCCCTTCTTACTTCAAACAACTTCGCAGCAGACGTTGCAACCACAGCAGTAAGCGCTGACTCCTACCTCTTCGAGGTCACTGCTCCTTAATAGAGAAAGTACTGTAAGAAAACAATCTGGGAATGAGCCGGAATTTTTTTTTATTGAGAGGTCCTGTTTTCCTTTTGGATATCTCTGATTTTCAAATCCTCTCTTGATATTCTCCTCCCCTCAGAGTACTGTATGGCGTATGACTGGATTTTTCATTAAAAAAGCATTTTTCGATGGTTGGGATAACATGATCACACTGGTGGTGATGAATCTCGGATATCTTATAGTACTCCTCTCTCTCTACGGAGCCTTTTCCCTGCTGCAGGTTGCTGTTGTTCCTGCGGTTCTGGCTTTCATATGCGCTATCGGAGTACATGCCTTCTATACTTCAGGGATCCATTACATGAGTGCAACACTGGTAACAGGGAGAAGCGGAGAATTTTCCCTCTTTCTTACTGGCGTGAAAACGATGTGGAAACACGCTCTGCTTCTGTGGGGGATGGAAACGATTGCGGCTACGTTGATGGTTTTCGTGATTCCGTTCTACCTTTCCCTTCATTCTGTTATTCCCATGATTCTTGCGGTCCTCCTATTCTGGGTTCTGATCATCATTGCTCTGGCAACTCTGTACTATTACCCTGTTGCCATCAGATTTCCTGGCGACAGACCACTCAAGAGCGCAAAGAAAGCAATGGTGATTGTCGCAGACAATCTCGGTTTTTCCCTGTTTATGGGGTTGTACCAGATCTTCCTCCTTGCCTTTTCCATCTTCCTCGCTACGATCATTCCCGGAGTAGGGGGGATGGCGGTCTCGAGAAACGGGGCATTGTCCCTTCTGATGCTGAAATACGATTATCTTGAGGAGCATCCTGAGGCTGACAGAAAGCATCTCCCCTGGGACGATCTTCTCTTTGACGAGAGGGCGAAGTTGGGACATCGTTCACTGAGATCGATTATTTTCCCCTGGAAGGATTGATATGGCTACCGAAGTTGAATGCAAGATGGCGGTGGGAAGCGAACCTGTCACGGAACTCTGGCGCAGAATCGATTCATATTTCCCTTCCGAATGTATACGGAAGGATGTAGATAAGAAAGATCTGTACTGGGGTACGGATCCGCTGTCGAAGGCTCTATTCAGGGTCAGGGAGAGCGAGGATAGATTCTTCATCACCCGCAAGAGCAAGGAGATTCGGTCTGACGGGCTTGAAGTGAATGATGAGATCGAGTTTACCACTGATCCCGATACCAGGGAGGTGAACAGATTCTTTTCCTCCCTCGGATTTATTCCTATGTACAGGAAGGCGAAGCACGGTTGGCTGTGGAACTCGGGTCACCTCACCGTGGAACTGGTTGAGGTCAGCACGCTCGGCTGGTATGTCGAGATGGAGATACTTATTGAATCAAGCGGTGATTATACTGCCGAGAATGCACTTGAGGAGCTGATGAAACTGAGAAGCGCTCTGCAGCTCGATCATCTGCCCCTGGAAGGGCGCTATTACAGCGAGATGCTGAAAGAACAGAGAGAAGGAGAATAACTGAGATGGAAATGAGAGCATCACACATACTTGTGAAAGAGAGAGGCCTTGCCGAACAGATTCTCAAGCGTCTCAGGGGCGGAGCCGATTTCTCAGCTCTCGCCCGTGAATTTTCAACCTGTCCGAGCAAGAGCAAGGGGGGAGACCTCGGCTGGTTTGCTCAGGGTCAGATGGTAAAACCCTTTGAACAGGCCTGCATAAGGTTGTCGGTCGGAGCCCTCTCCCAGGTCGTTCCCACCCAGTTCGGCTACCATATCATAAAGAAGACCGGAGTCCGCTGATTCCTTTAAACGGACCAGCGGGGGAGAATGAGTCTGCTGCTTTTCTCCCTGTTTTTCCGTTCAATGATCTCGATGGAAACCTTATACACTTCTTTGATCCTCTCTTCGGTCAACACATCATCTGCGCTTCCTTCAGCTGCAACTCTGCCGTTATCGAGAAGGATGATCCTGTCGCTGAACTCAGAAGCCGCATTGAGGTCGTGCAGGACTGTGATAACCGTGACACCTTTTTCCACCGTCAGTTTTTTGAGCAGAGCGAGGATTTCAACCTGATGATGGATATCGAGATGGCTGACAGGTTCATCAAGGGCGATCACTGAAGCGTTCTGTGCCAGAGCACGGGCAATCAGCATACGCTGGTATTCACCTCCGCTCAGTTCGGTGACCAGACGGTCCTTCAGCTCAGAGAGTCCGAGGTCCAACAGAGATTTCTCAATGTGTGCGATATCCTCTTCCTGAAGCTGTGCCATCCTGCTGCGGTGTGCATACCGTCCCATGGCGACACATTCATACACACTCAGTTCCCATTCGATTCTTCCGCTCTGCGGAACGAACGAGATATGTTTCGCCTGTTCCCTCCTCTTCAAATGGTGAGCGTCCTTTTCATGATAGAACAGGTGTCCGCTCCTGCTCTGAAGAGAGCCGATCAGAGTTCGGATGAGTGTTGTCTTACCAGACCCGTTCGGTCCTATGATGCTGATGAATTTCCCAGAAGGGAAGGAGAGAGAAAGGTTTTCAAAGAGCGGATTTTCCCGGTACCCGAAGGTGACATCCTTCAGTCTGACAGCGCTTTTACTCATAGCCCTTTCCTCCTGTGCACGAGGAGGAGAAGGAAGAGGGGAGTGCCTGCTATGCTTGTAATGACTCCCACCGGCAGTTCCGATGGCGCCACCGCAATGCGCGCTACAAGGTCACTCACCACCACCATGATCGCTCCTCCTATCAGGGTGACGGGAAGCAGTCTGCGGTGAACGGGCCCCACAACCAGTCTCATAATGTGGGGAACCATGAGTCCGACGAAGCCGATGATTCCATACAGGGCTACGGTTGCCGAGGTTGATATCGTGCAGAGAATAAGGAGAAGGATTCGTATCCTTTTCATATTCACACCGATCGCATGGGCACTTGCCTCATCAAGAAGCAGAAGATCCATCTCCCGGGTGAGAAAGAAAAGTGGTGCGATCCCTATCAGTGTGGTGAGTGAGAGGACTGCAACTTTCAACCAGGTGCTCGTGACGAAGGAGCCCATTGTCCATTGAAGGATCGCATGGAGCTGGGTCCTGTTGAGATAGAGGAAGAGTGTCATGAGAGCCGACAGAAGGAAGTTGAGTGCAACCCCTGTGAGCAGCAGTGTCGTGGGAGAATTCTTGATTCCTCCCGATATGAAGAAGATGAGGAGGCTCGTCCCCATTGCACCTGCAAAGGCAATGAGCGGTATGATATATGCTCCCGCAGCTCCGGTGACTATTCCCAGGTATGCCCCAAGCGCGACTGCAAAGGCCGCTCCGCTGCTGATTCCGAGGACGAAGGGGTCGCTCATCACGTTCCTGAACAGTCCCTGATAGACCATTCCGGAGGCAGCAAGGGCGGCACCGGTGATGATCCCCCCGAGGATTCGGGGGAACCTCAGGTTCCATATGATATGGCTGATCGTCGGGTTTTCCACTTCCTTTCCCGTGAGCACATGAAACACGTCAGGTATCGGAATGGCCACGCTTCCACTCGAGAGGGCAACAAGCACAAGAAAAAAGAGTACAAGTACGAGGGAGATGATCAGAAGTGGAAGGTGTACCTTTTTTGTCACTTAAAGAGCTCCGGATGAAGGATTTCAGCGATCAGCGTGACACCGTGCGCTGAGCGGGGACCCTGCCTGTTCAGTACATCGGCGTCCACCGGGAAGATTGAACTGCTTTTCACAGCGGTAAGTCCGCTGTAAGCCTCGTTCGAAGCGAAGGAATCCCTCGTCTCCTCGAATGTCGCTCCCCAGGTGGGAGGAAGAATGATCACTTCGGGATCATGGAAAAGGAGCCTCTCAAGGGAGTAGGTCCAATTGCTTCCGTCAGCTGCGATATTGTCACCGCCTGCGAGGGTGATGATCTCATGGATGAAGGTATCACCGGTGGCACTGAAATCGCCCCACTCACCGAACCCGGCCACATAGTAGGCAGAGGGCGGCTGCACAGAGGCAACCTTCTTCTGCACCCCTGCGATCTCCTCCTTCATCCCTCCAACGATATCTGCCGCTTTTTCTTCGGCGCCGAGGATGGTTCCCACAGATTCTATGAGTCTATACGTTCCTTCCATCGACTGTGATTCATTGAGATAGATGACATGCACCCCTGCATACTCGAGAGCTTCAATGATCTGAAGCTGACCGAGCGTGCTCACAAGGACAAGATCGGGTTGGAGAGCTACGATACTTTCAACACCGGGACTCATCAGATCTCCCACCGAAGGAATATTCATTACCTCTTCGGGGTAGTTGCAGTAGTCGGTTCTGCCGACAAGGAGGTCTCCCTTGCCGAGTGCATAGACAATTTCCGTGATATTCGGACTCAACGAGACGATTCTCTCCACTGAATCAGTGATCGTTATCTCCTTGTCCCTTGAATCGGTGAACGTTACTGACGATGAGGACTGAGGAGCTTCGACTGCCCCCTGAGCCCAGAGTGAACTTGCAATAAGAATTGCTGTGATACAGATGGTTATGGTACGTTTCATGCCCATTCCTCCATAGAAATGTATTTCTGGGCATGATACTGCATACCCGACCTATTCTCCGTAGGCCCAATCATTGGATTGACAGGTTTTGGTATGGCAGGTTTCCTGGCTGCATGGGATTTGAGATGAATCCTTCTCGAATGGTTACATTCAATGGATGCTTGATGCGCTTTCATCTTCACCATGGTTACAGTGGCGGGACCGCACAGGACTTGCACCTGTTTCCCTACACCATACTCGCTCTCGATTGTACTGACATTCTCTTTCCTCTGTCAATTGTGAACCCTTCCGTTAATTCCCTCAAATTTATATTCAACTTGAATGGAATTGGTGGTACAATTTCTGTATGGATCATTCTGATACGTTCTCCCGGCTCTGCGATCTGTGCATGCGGACTTCTGATGTGGCGGAGCTTGAAAGGTCTTTTTCTCAGGTGATGGATATCAATGAACGGGATAAGAACGGGCATACGCCCATCTATTATGCTGTCACCCAGAACTCTCATATCAACATACTGGAGGCTCTGATCAGACGCGGAGCACATGTCGATTTCTTTCTTCTCGAGGAGGCGGTCAAGCATAATCAGAACCCCCATGTCGCTATCAGAATATTCCGAAACATCGGCCATCCCGATATTCAGGAGATGAACTACCTCTTCCTTCTCAGTGCGGCCAACAGGACGGAAAAGACCCTGCCTGAGTTCTTCATAGAAGAAGGAGCTTCGGTCGATGCGACCCTCGGTCTCGATATCTACCCCGAATTCGATTGGGATGATGATCCTGATGAACAGACCCCTGAATACCTTCTCGTGGAAGAGAACGCTTTGGTATTCGCAATTTATGAAAATCCTGATCCCTACCTGATGGTTCCCATCCTGATAGATCTCGGTGTCAATTATAATTTCATGGATAGGGAAGGGCACTCGGTCCTCTACCATACCCTCGATGATATCGAGCTCGTCACCCTTCTTGTACAGGCGGGATGCGACCTTCACAGGTGCGACCAGAATGACAGGACACCGCTGATGCTGGCCTGTGAGGGAGAGAATTGCGAGGTGGCTCTCTACCTTATAGAACATGATACTCAGATAAACCGGACGTGCTGTGAGGGAAGGACGCCCCTTCACTTCGCCCTCTCTCTCCATTTCACCCAGAATTATGAGGTAGTGAAAGCTCTCATAGAGAAAGGTGCCGATGTCCATGCTGAGGATTTCAAGGGGCATACACCACTCGATTACGGGTACCGGTACTATGCTAGGAAGGCGACTCTTGATCTTCTTGAGAGTATCGTGAAGAAATAGAAACTGTTTTCAAAAGAAACAATCCCTTTCTTATCAGTTTTTCTTGACTGAGAATGGAGAATATCACTAGGATAGGCGCATGGAAAAACTCACGATTTATACAGACGGAGGGTGTTCGGGCAATCCGGGACCGGGCGGTTGGGCATATGTAGTTTCTACTGATCAGGGGGTTGCGGCCTCCTCGAGCGGAGGCGAGGCCCAGACCACGAACAACAGGATGGAGCTTACGGCAGTCATAGAGGCTCTCCGTTTCGTCTCTTCAGCGTACACGTTTGATGCAGTCACCTTGTGTACCGACAGCCAGTATGTCCGCCAGGGAATCACTTCCTGGATCTATAACTGGAAGAAAAACGGGTGGAAGACGGCGAACAAGAAACCTGTAA
Source organism: Sphaerochaetaceae bacterium (assembly GCA_963677695.2). Classification (GTDB taxonomy): domain Bacteria; phylum Spirochaetota; class Spirochaetia; order Sphaerochaetales; family Sphaerochaetaceae; genus SABI01. The sequence goes on from CAXXUJ010000002.1 coordinate 351,610, forward strand.
AGAACCAGGATCTGTGGCAGTCGCTCGATCAGAGTCGGGAGCACCTTGAGATCAACTGGGTGTGGGTGAAAGGGCACAGCGGGATAGAGCTCAATGAAATGTGCGATACTCTCGTTGGAGCGGAGATGGATAAGCTGAAAAAACTGAATTAAGTTTATAGTACCAGTGTTGACACTTTCAGGTCATCTTGGTACTATCCAACACGTTCGTAACGGGCTACTAGCTCAGCTGGTAGAGCAACGCCCTTTTAAGGCGTGGGTCGCTGGTTCGAACCCAGCGTAGCTCAGAACATTCGGGATGTCACAAGGCATCCCTTTTTTACGCCCTGAGGCGTGTGCGCCGATCGTGATGGTATCAGCTCACAACGTTCTGAGGCTGTCCTTCAAGGAACTTCCTGATATTCTCGCAGGCAATCCTGATCAGTCTCTCTCTCGATTCCACCGGTGCCCACGCAACGTGGGGTGTGATGATGCAATTGGGTATGCCGAGAAGTGGATGATTCTCCCTCATAGGTTCCTCGCTCAGTACATCGATACCGGCAAAGGCGACCTTTCCGCTTCGCAGTGAAGCGGAAAGCGCATACTCATCTGTCAGTGCACCACGGGATGTGTTGAGAAGAATGACTCCCTCTTTCATCTGTTCAAACTCCTTGGCTGAGATCATACCTCTGGTCTGTTCATTGAGGGGAGCGTGAAGGGATATGATATCGGAGGAGGCAAGGAGCTGGTCAAGGGAGACATAGGTTGGTTCGCGTTCACTCTCCTGAGCGGTCTTTCTTGGATGATAGGCCTGCACCTTCATGCCGAAGGCACGGGCTATATGACCCACCTCTTTGCCGATGCTGCCGTACCCTATTATACCCAGGGTCTTGCCGTGAAGTTCCATGAGCGGTTGATCGATATAGAAGGTAGGGTCGCTACTGCTTACCCACTTTCCTTCCTGTACTTTTCTATCATATATGCCCGCATGGTTTGTTGCTTCCAGAAGGAGGGCTATGGTGTGCTGGGCAACTGCCTGGGTGCTGTAGGAAGGGACGTTGGTCACGGTGATCCGTAATATCGATTCCGTTATATCCGGTGGAGATCACTCCGATATAGGAAAGATGCCCAGAAAAGGAGAGAGTATCTGCATCCAGCTCATAATCGTTGACAAGGACGATGTCGGCGTCCTTGATTCTCCGGGGTATCTGATCAGGTGTCGAACGCTCATAGAGTGTAAGATCACCAAATTCTTTCAGGCACTCCCAGCTGAGGTCTCCCGGGTTTGTTGTGTATCCGTCGAGTATGACTATCTTCATTTCTGTCCCCCTTCTTCTATTGTGTGGGAAGATTGGAGAGGTGTAAAGTGGGTTGAAAAGATCGAAAAAGAAGAAAATGTGAGTGAACTACTTGACGTTTTTCACCCAGCATGGTACAAGTCCATACGATTTCAAGTCTCCATCGTCTAGTGGTTAGGACACCGGGTTTTCATCCCGGCAACGGGGGTTCAATTCCCCCTGGAGATGTACAAAAAAAACACCGGTTTTCCGGTGCTTTTTTTTTGACTTTTTTCATGTTCGATGCTCAATAGCGGGAGATTGCCTCCTGTTCACTTCTGTCTGTTCTTCATCATCTCCATTTTCATCTTCATGTTCATCATACCTTCCTGAGAGGGTTCAGGAAGCCAGTGATGCTTTTCTTCCTTCCCCAGGATTATCTGCATGATATAGCCGACAGCTATGAGGATGACCAATGTCAGAGCGAAGCGGAGGAGGGCGAAGTTCAGTCCGAGGAATTCTGTTTCGACCATGAGCTGGGGAATTTTGAGCGCTGCCCAGGAGCCGAGGAAGATCACCATGTTATGTACGCTCGCTCCTTTTCTCAGGAGGGAAGCCGCCATGGGGAAGGCTACATACAAGGGTCCTGTCGGGAGTGTTCCGAGCAGGAAGGCGAGAAAGCCTCCCTTTATCCCGGAATCTGCACCCATCCATTTCTGGATCCTGTCTTTGGGAACCCACACTTCAATCAGTCCCATGAGAATGAAGACCGGAGGCATGATCAGAATCATCTCCTTTAAATATTCTCCCACTTTCACCGAGGCGCGAGAGGCGGTCTGCGGGGCTGTGAGAAACAACACCACAAAGATGAGAGCAATGAAGATCGGGAATTTGAATTGTTTGAAGAACTTTTTCATAGGATCACCCCCATGAGGAATGCGATAAGCAGTGCCGATAGAAGACCGAGTATATTACGAAGCAGGGCAAACTTCTTTCCAAGGACTTTCATCTCCATGGGAAAGGTGACGGCGCCCACCATGACGAGGGTTGTGACGAAGGCACTGATTGTCATGACAGTCGCTCCTGATCGGAGAAGCGATCCCGCTAGAGGGAAGGCGACGATGGAAGGAATCAGGGTGACGGCTCCGATGAGAGCTGCGGTGAGTGTAGCCAGAATACCTGCCTCAGATCCTACGAGGGAAGATATCTTTTCAGGGGTGAGAATTCCGAGGGTGAGACCGACAATACCGAGTACGGTCAACAGACTCGGGGCTGTTTTCCCCAGTGCCTTCCATGCTATCAGAAGAGTTTTCTTCGTTTTCTCTCTGCTCTTCACCAGACTCGCAATAAACAGAAGCGCTGTCATGCCATAGATGATCAACAGTGTACTCATGCTCAATCCTCCCCGGGGTGTTCATCAACCATCAGTTTTTTCTCATATGTATCAAGAAGATATTCAATAGCGGACTTTCTCTTTCGCACATGCTCTGACCAGATACTGAGCATACTTTTTCCCTCTTCTGTGATTTCATACACCCGTCTTCGCGGACCACCTTCACCCTGTTCCCAGTCAGAGAGAACAAGGGAAGATTTTTCCATGTTTCTGAGAATACGATAGAGCGACCCTATATTCATCTGATCTGGATCAAAGCCGAAATCGCCGAGCTGTTCCATGAGAGAGTAGCCGTGTCCTTTCCTGTCATACAGTAGAACAAGGAGAGATATTTCAAGAAAGCGCTCCAGGGTCTGAGCCCGCTTCCCGCAATGTCCTTCCATATGTTGTTCCATAGTCATCTCCTGATAATGTTTGCTATATGCAAAATGAATATAGTGATTTTGCATATACTAAACAACGAATATATGAGAAGTCAACAGCTTATACAGCTCTTCGCTGTTTTTCTTCTCCTATATTGTTGTCCCGGGCAGGATGTTGCGATACAATCATCTGTGGTTGAGCTTATTTCAGGCTCGATACAATGCTGCGAGGTAAAGAACGCAAATGAATACGGTAACTCTTCACGCAACAGATCTGGACGGGTATCTTACTGAGAGCGATATGGCTCATCTTGATGAGATGCATGCCATCTACGACGAAACAACTGAACTGTTCTCCAGAATGGAACATTCTCCATCTCTCCACGAGGAATCGATCAAGGCAGAAATGACTTCCGTTTTCGAGCGGATAGGCCGTTATCTGAAAAAGGTTGTCTCACAGCAGGATAGGATTCATGTCTATTCCTTTGAGACTCCCAAGGAACAGCACGGTGCGGCCAGCCGGCTGATATTCAAGCTGAGAAAGCCTGAAACGAGCCAGGAGGAGTTCCTCTATTATATACAGAGGGCGTATGAGCTTCTATTCGCCCATGTCTATGCAGACAGAGCGCTTCCTTCGAAAAGATCAATGGTCACCAAGACTCCGGTGACTGTCCCGGTTCAGAATTATGCGATTCACAAGATTCCCGATGTTGACCAGTTCATCGAGAATTCTGTGATGTGTGTCATGCTTCGCGGAGCTCTCCTCCCCTCCATGATTATTTCAAAGGAGATTCAGGAATACTCGAGCAACAACTACATCACGCCGTTTGCTCTGTTCAAGATAAAGAGAGATGATTCAAAGAAAGAGAAGAATATGGATTACCTTCTTGACCTTGACCGTTCCTTCTTCGACCTGAAGAGCCTTGAAGGGAAGGACCTTGTCTTTGCCGATCCTATGAACGCAACAGGCGGCTCCCTTGTCACGATCGTCAAATATCTGGAATCACAGGGGGTGAAACCGAAATCAATCAGGTTCATCACCGTTATATCTGCACTGAAGGGATCACTCAGAGTCGTGCGTGCCATTGAGAATGCCCATGTACACACCCTCTGGATGGACCCGATTCTCAACGAAAAAGCCTATATCCTCCCGGGACTCGGTGATGCAGGAGACCGCCTCAACGGCGCCGACCTTCCCGACAACCCGAGAAACATGATTCAGCTGATGGCCGATTACGGTACTACCATTACCAATCTTTATCGGGATCAGGTGCAGGAGATCGAATCAACCGTCCTCGGCGGGAACGGGAAGAACTGAACACGATGAAGCTGCTCAAGGCACCTTTACTTCTGCTTTTCCTGCCCCTTTTTCTGATCGGCTGTCAGAGCAGTACTCCCTATACTGATCAGTATGAAGAAGCACAGAGAGCTATGTTCGAAGGTGATTATGTAAGGGGAGGGAAGATCCTTGTCTCCCTCGAAGAAGAGTGGGGGGATCATTCAGATATCCTTTCTCTCTCCCTTGAGCATGCACTGATAACCTATGATTACATGAAAGCTGTTTCCCTGATCGACCGGCTGCTTGCAGCCGATCCTGAATCCTGGTACGCACATTCGCTTACGAAGGCGAGGATCCTGGAAGAGACAGGGAATGCCGGCGGTGCCCTGAAGGTCTATAGGCAACTGTGCGAGAGGGATCCCTATTCACTCTCTATAGGACTCGACCTCATCAGAATCCTCACAGAAGAACACGAACGGGAGGAGGCTTATACGGTGGCTGAATTACTGTATACCTTCCATCCCGATGCAAAAGAAGTGCTGAAGCTCCTTGTGGAACTCTCACCAGCTGATGCTGACGGGTGGCAGGACGTGCTGGAATATGAAACAGCCTCCCCGTGAACCGAATCCGGTTCTCAAGAGAGGCTGTCACTCGACATCTCAATAATTCTGTATTACTTCAATAACGCAAGAAATTCCTTTGCCACTTCAGCCGGGGAAGGAGAAGCGTCAATCGTTCTCAGTAGACCCTTCTCTTCATAATAGCTGATAAGCGGTGCAGTTGATTCTTCATACACTTTCAGGCGGTTGAGGATAGCCTCTTCCTTATCATCCTCTCTCTGGATAAGAGGTTCACCTGTTTCATCATCAACACCTTCAACTTTAGGAGGGTTGTAGATGATATGGTAGGTCTTACCTGTACTCTTGCATACTCTTCGGCCTGAAAGCCTCTTTACTACAGATTCCTCAGGAAGAGAAAAGTTGACAACATGGTCAAGCTCAAGCATGGAAGCGAGCTCATCAGCCTGGAAGATCGTACGGGGAAAACCATCAAGGATCATACCCTTCTTACAATCATCCTCAGCGATCCTTTCCTTCACCATATCTACAGTGACGCTGTCGGGAACAAGTTCTCCGCTAGCCAGAATCTCTTTTACCTTGAGCCCGAGCGCCGTTTCATTCTTTATAGCCGCTCTGAACAGATCCCCCGTTGATATATGGGGAATCCCAAGCTCCTCACGGACGATAGCTGCGATCGTCCCTTTGCCTGCACCAGGTGGTCCGAGTAAAACAAGGTTCATCTTCTACTCCTCTCCTTATATCCATTACTGAATGTAGTAAAATATGGAATGAACAATACCAGTAAAACCGAGCTTTGTCGCCCCCTCGATAAAAAAGTGAAAAAATATTTTAATCCCCCTAGACATACTTTTGCAAAACATGTAGTATCCCTCTCGTTGCCTGTTGCAACGGAGACCAAAACGGTTGACGGAGCACAAAAAACAGACAAAAAATAACAGAAAATCCTATTGACACTGGATGCTTGTTATTGTATCTTAGGCGAGCACGCTCAGCGAGGGTGCTGAAAAAAACCTGAGAACATGATGAATAACCGTGTGAGCAGGTAATGAGATTTTTAAAAGAAATAAGCGAAGGAAAGAGAGAAGTAGCAAAGTAATTTGCTAAGCAAGTTTTTGCAAGGGGTCAAAGTCGTAAGACTGAGATCAAGTGTAAGGGCTTCCAAGTCAATTCACGAACGAAAGTGAAAAGCTAACGTTTGGTCATCATGAAAGTGGTGATAATGAGAAGACAGGAAACATACTTCAGTTAAATGATCCGGTATTTATACCGGAACTTATATAACGGAGAGTTTGATCCTGGCTCAGAACGAACGCTGGCGGCGCGTTTTAAGCATGCAAGTCGCACGGTAAAGATACTTCGGTATCTCTAGAGTGGCGGACGGGTGAGTAACACGTGGATAACCTGCCCTTTGGTTGGGAATAGCTCATGGAAACATGGGGTAATACCGAATACGACCACTTTATCATAAGGTAGAGTGAGGAAAGGCGCTACGGCGCCGCCGAAGGATGGGTCCGCGGTCCATTAGCTAGTTGGTGAGGTAACGGCTCACCAAGGCGATGATGGATAGCCGGCCTGAGAGGGCGACCGGCCACATTGGGACTGAGACACGGCCCAGACTCCTACGGGAGGCAGCAGCTAAGAATCTTCCGCAATGGACGAAAGTCTGACGGAGCGACGCCGCGTGAACGATGAAGGCCGTGAGGTTGTAAAGTTCTTTTCCGAGGGGAGAATAAAGATGGCAGGGAATGGCCGTCTGATGACGTGAACTCGGGAATAAGCCCCGGCTAACTACGTGCCAGCAGCCGCGGTAACACGTAGGGGGCGAGCGTTGTTCGGAATCATTGGGCGTAAAGGGTGCGCAGGCGGTGATGCAAGTCTGGTGTGAAAGATCTCGGCTCAACCGAGGGAACGCGCTGGAAACTGTGTCACTAGAGTACAGGAGGGGGAGTTGGAATTCCAGGTGTAGGGGTGAAATCTGTAGATATCTGGAAGAACACCGGTGGCGAAGGCGAACTTCTGGCCATGTACTGACGCTGAGGCACGAAGGCGTGGGGAGCAAACAGGTTTAGATACCCTGGTAGTCCACGCAGTAAACGATGTACACTAGGTGGTGGGTGGTAGCACTCAGTACCGAAGCTAACGCATTAAGTGTACCGCCTGGGGAGTATGCTCGCAAGGGTGAAACTCAAAGGAATTGACGGGGGCCCGCACAAGCGGTGGAGCATGTGGTTTAATTCGATGATACGCGAGAAACCTTACCAGGGCTTGACATATACAGGAAATGCTGTGAAAGCAGTATGCTCTTCGGAGTCTGTATACAGGTGCTGCATGGCTGTCGTCAGCTCGTGCTGTGAAGTGTTGGGTTAAGTCCCGCAACGAGCGCAACCCCTGCTATCTGTTACCAGCACGTTAAGGTGGGGACTCAGATAGAACTGCCGGTGACAAACCGGAGGAAGGTGGGGACGACGTCAAGTCATCATGGCCCTTATGTCCTGGGCTACACACGTGCTACAATGGTCGGTACAAAGCGCTGCGAAGCTGTGAAGCCAAGCGAATCGCAAAAAGCCGATCTCAGTACGGATTGGAGTCTGAAACCCGACTCCATGAAGTTGGAATCGCTAGTAATCGCGCATCAGCATGGCGCGGTGAATACGTTCCCGGGCCTTGTACACACCGCCCGTCACACCATCCGAGTTGGGGGCACCCGAAGTCGTTAGTCTAACCGTAAGGGGGACGATGCCGAAGGTGTGCCTGGTGAGGAGGGTGAAGTCGTAACAAGGTAGCCGTACCGGAAGGTGTGGCTGGATCACCTCCTTTCTAATAAGAAAGGTTCATCCCTGACTCACATCAGGGAGTAGTTAAGACAATAGGTCGTTGACCTGGCAGTGAGAGTCTGCCGAACAAGTCCCTTACACACCTCTTCTCTCTTTCCAGCTTGTTTTTTATATACAACGGGGGCATAGCTCAGTTGGCTAGAGCATCGGCTTTGCAAGCCGAGGGTCAGGGGTTCGAGTCCCCTTGCCTCCAAAGTGATTTTTTACATAATTAGCGAAAGGATATATATGATAATATGGTCAAGCGAATAAGGGTCCACGGAGGATGCCTTGGAGCTGTCAGGCGAAGAAGGACGTGATTAGCTGCGAAAAGCTGTGGGGAGGAGCCAATATCCTGTGATCCACAGATATCCGAATGGAGTAATCCACTGGTATAGATTGCCAGTATCCATACACGAACACATACTGTATGGAAGCGACACGTAGGGAACTGAACCATCTAAGTACCTACAGGAATAGAAATCAAATGAGATTCCCTTAGTAGCGGCGAGCGAAAGGGGAAGAGCCTAAACTGCATAGAGTGTAAGCGTCGATGTGTTGCCTATGCAGGGTTGCAAGTGCGAGTTGGAGGAGAATCGACTCTCCTCGTGCAGTCAGAAATGCGGTTGTGAGCAGAATCATCTGGGAAGGTGAGTCAGAGAGAGTGAAAGCCTCGTATGCGAAGCAACTGCACTGCATGGATTTGTTACTTAAGTACGGCGGGACACGAGAAATCCTGTCGGAATCTGGGGGGACCACCCTCCAAGGCTAAATACTAGACAGCTACCGATAGCGCATAGTACCGTGAGGGAAAGGTGAAAAGAACCCCGGGAGGGGAGTGAAAGAGAACCTGAAACCGTGGACTTACAAGCGGTCAAAGCCGGAGCGATCCGGTGATGGCGTGCCTTTTGTAGAATGAGCCTGCGAGTTACCGTACGTAGCAAGGTTAAGGAATAGGAGTTCCGGAGCCGTAGGGAAACCGAGTCTGAATAGGGCGAACAGTTGCGTGCGGTAGACCCGAAGCCAAGTGATCTATCCATGTCCAGGTTGAAACCTGAGTAAAATCAGGTGGAGGACCGAACCTAAATCCGCTGAAAAGGGTTGGGATGAGGTGTGGATCGGAGTGAAAGGCTAAACAAACTTGGAGATAGCTGGCACTCCCCGAAATAGCTTTAGGGCTAGCCTCGTGGTAATTGTTGCGGAGGTAGAGCACTGAATGGATGCGGGCCCTTCACCGGGTACCAAGTTCAATCAAACTCCGAATGCCGTAACACAATACACGGGAGTCAGACTGCGACTGATAAGGGCCGTAGTCAAAAGGGAAACAGCCCAGACCGTTAGCTAAGGTCCCTAAGATACACCAAGTGGGAAAGGAAGTTCGATTGCGAAGACAGCCAGGAGGTTGGCTTAGAAGCAGCCACCCCTTTAAAGAGTGCGTAATAGCTCACTGGTCGAGTAGTCGAGCGCCGATAATGTAACGGGGCTAAGTGTATCACCGAAGCTACGGCACAGATAATAATCTGTGGGTAGGGGAGCATTCTGTATACGGATGAAGGTGAGGCGGGAGCCTTGCTGGACGGCACAGAAGAGAGAATGCAGGCATGAGTAACGAAAAGACGGGTGAGATCCCCGTCCGCCGAAAGCCTAAGGTTTCCAGGGTAAAGGTAATCTTCCCAAGGGTTAGTCGGCCCCTAAGGCGAGGCTGAAAAGCGTAGTCGATGGGAAACTGGTCAATATTCCAGTACCTCTTTGTGTTTCGAAGGAATGAAGCATAGGGTGAAGCGCGGCCGGGCGACGGTAGTCCCGGTCTAAGTAACGAGCCGTTGATCTTGATAGGCAAATCCGTCGAGAGAGGTGAGTTGCGAATGCGAGCGATGCTACGGCAAAGCGAAGCGCGTGTAATCGTCGTGCCAAGAAATAGTTTCTAAGGTTAGACACAAAGGGACCGTACCGTAAACCGACACAGGTAGGCGAGCTGAATATGCGCAGGCGCACGGAAGAATTCGCGTTAAGGAACTCGGCAAAATACATACGTAACTTCGGGAGAAGTATGGCCACTGGGGGAGTAATTTTCTGGTGGTTGCAGAGAAATGGCCCAGGCGACTGTTTACCAAAAACACAGGTCTATGCAAACCAGTGATGGGAAGTATATGGACTGACACCTGCCCGGTGCTGGAAGGTTAAGAGGAGTTGTTAGCGTATGCGAAGCAATGAATTGAAGCCCCAGTAAACGGCGGCCGTAACTATAACGGTCCTAAGGTAGCGAAATTCCTTGTCGGGTAAGTTCCGACCCGCACGAATGGTGTAACGATCTGGGCGCTGTCTCAACGCGAAATCCGGTGAAATTGAAGTATCGGTGAAGATGCCGATTACTTGTGGTTAGACGGAAAGACCCCGTGAACCTTTACTTCAGCTTAGCATTGAAACTTGGATAAGGATGTGTAGGATAGGTGGGAGGCTGTGAAGCGTGACCGTTAGGTTGCGTGGAGCCGTTGGTGAAATACCACCCTTTCTTGTTCAATTTTCTAACGGTGCCCATGAAGCTGGGTGCTGGACATTGCTTGGTGGGAAGTTTGACTGGGGCGGTCGCCTCCTAAAGAGTAACGGAGGCGCGCGATGGTCACCTTAAGGCGGTTGGAAATCGTCTGTCAAGTGTAAAGGCACAAGGTGGCTTGACTGCGAGACTTACAAGTCGAGCAGGTACGAAAGTAGGTCTTAGTGATCTGGCGGTAGCGAGTGGAAGCGCCGTCACTTAACGGATAAAAGGTACTCCGGGGATAACAGGCTGATTTTGCCCAAGAGTTCATATCGACGGCAAAGTTTGGCACCTCGATGTCGGCTCATCGCATCCTGGGGCTGGAGCAGGTCCCAAGGGTTTGGCTGTTCGCCAATTAAAGCGGTACGCGAGCTGGGTTCAGAACGTCGTGAGACAGTTCGGTCCCTATCTGCCACAAGCGTTGGATGTTTGAGAGGGTCTGCTTCTAGTACGAGAGGACCGATGTGGACGAACCTCTGGTGTACCAGTTGTCGTGCCAACGGCAATTGCTGGGTAGCTACGTTCGGAAGGGATAACCGCTGAAAGCATCTAAGTGGGAAACCCTCCTCAAGATGAGACATCCCTAGCTCTTTAAGAGCTCTAAAGGAACCAGGGAGATGACCTGGTCGATAGGCTGGAGGTCTAAGCATGGTAACATGTTCAGCCGACCAGTACTAATCAGCCGTGAGGCTTGACCATATTATTATATAGATCCTTGAAACTAAGGATGAAGCTGATTGAGGCAGCAACTGAGGGACTCAGTAGCTGAGTAATCTCAGCAATTCACTGGCGGAAGATCGGACCCCAAACGGTAGATCTTCTAGAGTGAATTTGATCCGGTGGCCAGAGCAAAGGTGTCATACCCGTTCCCATCCCGAACACGGAAGTCAAGCCCTTTCACGCCGATGGTACTGCTTTTAGCGGGAGAGTAGGTAGCTGCCGGATCTTTTTTTGTCTTTTTCTCACAACGCGTGAGTTATTTTTATATTATTGCTGAGTAATCTCACAAGCTGAGTAATCTCACAAGCTGAGTAATCTCACAAGCTGAGTAATCTCACAAGCTGAGTACCCTCACAAGCTGAGTACCCTCACAAGCTGAGTACTCTCACAAGCTGAGTACTCTCACAAGCTGAGTACTCTCAGCCATTGACTGGCGGAAGATCGGACTGGTAACAGTAGTTCTTCTAGAGTGAATGTAATCAGGTGGCCAGAGCAAAGGTGTCATACCCGTTCCCATCCCGAACACGGTAGTCAAGCCCTTTCACGCCGATGGTACTGCTTTTAGCGGGAGAGTAGGTAGCTGCCGGATCTTTTTTTGTCTTTTTCTCACAACGCGTGAGTTATTTTTATATTATTGCTGAGTAATCTCACAAGCTGAGTAATCTCACAAGCTGAGTAATCTCACAAGCTGAGTAATCTCACAAGCTGAGTAATCTCACAAGCTGAGTACCCTCACAAGCTGAGTACCCTCACAAGCTGAGTACTCTCACAAGCTGAGTACTCTCACAAGCTGAGTACTCTCAGCCATTGACTGGCGGAAGATCGGACTGGTAACAGTAGTTCTTCTAGAGTGAATGTAATCAGGTGGCCAGAGCAAAGGTGTCATACCCGTTCCCATCCCGAACACGGTAGTCAAGCCCTTTCACGCCGATGGTACTGCTTTTAGCGGGAGAGTAGGTAGCTGCCTGATTTTTTTTTAAATTTCTGCCAGATGTGATCAGTATGGTCATCGTCCTGGTAACACATAGAGCAAAGGCTGGACGTTTCCCGTATTGAGGGTGAGCGGATCAGCCTTTTGTTTTATCAAATGAAGGGAGTGAATAGATGGAATACAGGATTGCCACAATAGACGATATAGAACAGGTACTTGCACTACACTTCAGATACCATGTCGAATCGATCTCTGATAGGGACAGAGCAGATGGGTTTGTCACCACTGCATTGACTCGAGAGTTGCTTGTTGAACTCATCGAAGAAGAAAACGGTCTTGTCGTCGCTGTTGATGAAGACAGAATTGCCGGTTACCTTATGTCAGCTTCCTGGCAGTACTGTTCTAAATGGCCGCTCTTTCAGTACATGATATCACGGTTGGGCGAACTTGAATTCAAGGGAACAACTCTGAGTGATACGAATTCCTATCAGTACGGGCCTGTATGTATTGATACAGAGTACAGGGGAACCGGAGTCCTGCAGGGTCTCCTCGCCTGTTCACTCACCGTAATGAAGGATCGATACCCTATTCTTGTCACCTTCGTCAATAAAGTGAATACACGATCCATGAACGCTCATGAGAACAAGCTTCATTTCACGCCTCTTCTTGATTTTGATTTTCAGGGAAAGAATTTCGTGTTATTTGCCTATGGTACTTCTGAACCTGTTTCCTGAGGTGTTTTATAATTATCAGAACGAATATTATTTTTAAAACTAGCAGCCGTTGCTACAAAGAATATGTTACTCAAGATATATAAGTATCATGTAGAAAAAGAAATAACATAATAGATATCCGCAATTACCATAAGATTCTCTGATTTTCTAGCAATCAGTGCTGCCTTGTATCGACATTTTTACGATGTGCGTGAACAGTTCTTATTGTTATCCTCCACATGTCTGTATAGACGATAGATTAATATGTGGAGGCAACGTAATGAAAAACGTTCATACATTCATGACCATAAGTATATTATCTGTAATAGGAATGGTATTCTTATTTCTCGGTGTCAGTTGCGATACCAGCTCACCTGCGGCGGAGATAGAATATGAGATCGGTGATGTCGGTCCTGCCGGAGGGATCATCTTCTATGACCTCGAAGATGCGGATGACTACTACTATGATTCCGGGTATGCTCAGATGCCGGAAGGCACAAGGTATCTTGAAGTTTCGATTGAAAACTGCGGTTCAGGAGAGGGAGATGGCGGAGCTGATAAGACCTATCAGTTCGGATACTCCTATGATGGTGACACAAAGACAACGGGACCTACTTCCAACAGTATCGGAAGCGGATACGCAAACACATCAGCCATAATCGATTACACTACCAAAGATGCTGCAGAAGGCGATTTGACGGAATATGCCGCTCAGGCTGCAGCTGCATACTCCTATGGTGGGTATGATGACTGGTTCCTTCCTACCGGTACCACGTTGAATCTTCTCTATTCCCATCTGGTTGATGATTTCAATGATGCTGCCAACCTCAACACAACCTCCGGTGAAGGCTACTGGGCTTCAAATGTCGTTGACGCTGATAATGGTATAGCAGGTAACTGTTCATTCTACGGGCAGGTGATCTCTCCATTTCCGGCTAAGTCAGCAGAGTATTATGTGAGAGCGATCAGGGCGTTCTGATACACTAAAATGGAACATACGAAGGGACCGGGTTCAATTGAATCCGGTCTCTCTACGTTTAAAGGAAAAGTGTCAATTTCAGACTGCCGAGGGTATCAGGAAATTCTACTTGATGAATATCCTTTTCTTTCATATGCTCTGTAGTATGATGATTCAATTGGAACGGCCCACGATCCGAAGAAAGGATATGTCTGCAGTACTGCAGACCATGGCCGATGAGCATATCGGGATAGGGGAGAATACTCACTCATTCGCGTCTGTACTCAAGGAATATCTCGGATATCCCTTCCGTGTGATTCCCTTAAGAAGCGTCATCGACGCTCTCACCCTCTCCCTCAGTTCTCTATCGTTGAAGGAAGGGGCAGTCATTGGTGTTTCAGCCCTTGCTCCCTCCTGGTACAGGCCTGTCATTGAAGGTGCAGGAGCTGAGCTTTACCTTCTTGATATCGATCCTGAAACTCTCTGCATCGATGAAGAAAAACTGAAAGCGTCGATGGATTCTCTTGATGCTCTCATCATAGATGAACCTTACGGGTATCAGGCACCCGTTTCACTGTATGAATCGATCGACAAACCGGTCATTGCCGATATTTCCCAGAGCTTCGGAACAGCACGGGAGGGGATTGCTCCCGGCTCTTCAGCCGATATCTCAATCATGAGCTTCGAACACTCAGATATCGTTTCCTGCGGAGGCGGCTGTGCGGTTGCTTTCCGTACTGAGGAGATCTTTTCCCCGATCGCTTCACAGGTGAGGAAACTGCACGATCATATCGCCCTCGGGGACATGAACAGCGCACTCGGTATCATTCAGATGGGACAGATGGAAGAGAATGTCGCACGAAGAAGTTCCTTTCACCGTCGATTCTTTCTTGCAAGCCAGAGAAACCGTCACCACTCCTATGCCTCTGCTGGTGAAGAGTATGCTCATAACGGGTACACATTTATCCTCACTTTAGAGGGAAAATATGAAGAATCGGAAGCATTCGCGAAGAAACATGGTATACTTACCGAAAGAGCATTCCATAACGCGCTCATTGAAGAGACACGTGAAGCTTTTACATCGTATCCGCGGGCGGCAGGGATTGCCACCCGTACCATGCGGTTCCCTCTTTATCCCTTCCTGACGGAAAAGGAAGTGCAGCAGATCGAGCGGGTCATAGCACACATACCCTGAGGAGGAGCTATCGTGCATTCACATCAGAAAAGAAAGATACATCACGTTGCCATACTCGCCAATACCCATAAGGAAGAGACCGAATGCCTCGTAAGGGAGATGGCTATCTACCTTGAAGAGAAGGCGATCACCTATGAAGTGATGTTCACCTCCACCTTCGATGAGGTGACGAACGTGAGTGAAATCACCGACCTTGCTATCATCCTCGGTGGTGACGGTACGGTTCTTTCCTGTGCACGTTTCCTTCATTCACGGGGAATCCCGATGCTTGCAGTCAATCTGGGGTCCTTCGGTTTCATAACGGAAATAGGAAAGGATGAGTGGAAAGAGGCGTTCGAGCTATGGGAGAAGGGGAAGGCGAAAGTTTCCCGTCGCCTCATGGTCCGCGTATCGGTACAGAGAGATAATCAGAGGGTATTTCATTCCCACGGGTTGAATGAAGTGACAATTTCAAGCTCCGGTATTTCAAAGATGGTGCTCCTGCAGCTCTATATCAACGAAACGAACGGAGGTCTGTTCCGGAGCGACGGTGTCATTGTAGCGACACCTACCGGTTCGACAGGGTATTCCCTCGCCGCAGGCGGTCCTATCCTTGATGTAGATCTTGATGCTCTTATCATAAACCCGATCTGTGCCTTCACCCTCTCGAACCGTCCTCTCGTGGTAACCGGTGACGATGTGGTGAGAATTGTGGCGTCAGAGAAGCAGAAGACGGAGCTTTCCCTTACCGTCGACGGTCAGGTGCTCTTCCCGCTGGTCGAAGGTGATGAGATAATTATTGAAAAATCACACTCAAAGGCGCTGCTTATTGAATCCACCAAGCGTAATTATTATGAAGTGATACGCGATAAACTGAACTGGTCCGGAGGGATGCATGCTTGAAAGCCTTACGATACGCAACCTTGCTCTTATAGAATCTCTTACCATACAATTCAAGGAGGGCTTTACCGTCCTTACCGGAGAGACGGGAGCAGGTAAATCGATTATTCTCGGCGCATTGAACATCCTTTTCGGGGATAAGGTTGATTCATCAATCATCCGCTCGGGAGAGATCGAGGCATCTGTCACCGCTGCACTCTCTGTCGATCATCACCCTCAGGTCCTTGAATTCCTCGCTTCCCGATCAATTCAGATCGAGGATGAACCCCTTATCATCACACGGACGGTGAGATTGAACTCCAGGGGATCAATCTATGTGCAGTCGCAGCCTATGACCCTCAGCGATCTCTCTTTTCTTTCCCACTCCCTCTTTGACATCCATGGTCAGAGCGAGCACCAGTCGCTTTTATCGAATGTGACGCAGCGGACGATTCTTGATTCCTACGCTTCCAACGGTGAACTCCTGTTAACGTACAGGAGACTATTTGAAGAGCGGCAGCAGATAGCTGCCGACATAGAAAGACTCAATGAGACGATATCACAGGCACAGAGAGAAGCCGATTACCTCTCCTTCGTCGTCGATGAACTGAAAAGAGCCGAATTGAAACCGGGAGAGGATGATCAGCTGAGAAGCGAGATTGAAGTGCTCAGTCAGTATGAGACGATTCATGACAATGCCGAACAGCTCTACAGAAATCTCAAAGGGGCAGGGGAGAAGGACGGAATTCTTCCATCTCTCCAGCTCTCCGGTCATTTTTCAAGGAAGATATCGAAGATAGATGATTCTTTCTCCGATCTTGCTTCCCGTCTTGATTCTCTTACCGTCGAACTCGAGGATATCACCTACACTGTGAGGGATTATCTGTCAGGGATGAGTTTCTCACAGCACCAGCTTGATGCGCTCCAGGAACGTCTTGCACTGATCCAGCGTCTCAAGAAGAAGTATGGGACATCGATCGAAGCTGTCATCGAATTCTACCATCAAAGCGAGGAGAAACTGAAACTCTCAACGGACTCTGAAGAGATGCTTGAGGAACTGAACAAAAAACTTTCCAAAAGCGAAGCTGCCCTCGCAGCAGCAGCTGAAGAGCTCAGTGAAAGGAGAAGGAAGCATGCTGAGGTCCTTTCACGTGATATCACGGAGGGGCTGAAGGAACTCAATATGGAAAATGTCAGATTTTCCATCGATATCAGGGATACTGAGTATTCCTCATCTGGGAAGGATGCCCTTGAATTCATGTTCTCTGCAAACCTTGGAGAGAAGGAGAAACGGCTCAGAGAGATCGCATCGGGAGGAGAGCTTTCCCGTGTCATGCTCTCGATCAAGAGAGTCCTCAGTGCCAATGATACGATCGATACCCTCATATTCGATGAAGTCGATACGGGAATCGGAGGGAAGGTGGCCCTTGCGGTAGGGAAGCAGATTTCCCAGATCGCCGAGCGCCACCAGGTCATCGCGATCACCCACCTCGCTTCCATCGCATCCTACGCACAGAATCATCTGGTTGTCGCGAAACAGAGTGATGAGAGTAGAACCTTCACCCGCATCCGCGAGGTGGAAGGTTCTGAGAGGATAGGGGAAGTGGCACGTATGCTGAGCGGACACGAGAATGATGCTCATGCACTCGAACACGCGGCTTCTCTTCTCAGTCAGCTGAGAAGTTGAGTTCCAGTCTCAGCTCTCCCACCAGCTGGCTTGTGAGGGGTGATGCGGAAAAATCCGTTTTCTGATTTTTTATCACTGAGCGGAGCGATTCCTGAGCTATGGTTAGCTCGGGCTGGAACTCCTGTTCCCTCGCAACCCTGATCACATCAAGTAAATAGGTTCCTCTTTCATAGTTGAAACCGAGGTTGTCGATCTTCCTTGATATGCGGTCGATTTCCTGACTGAAGATGCGAAGGACAGTCCTGTGCTCCATCTCCTTTCCCGTCATCCTGATGAACCTGAGAATATCACTTATGGAAGTGCGCTTTTTGTGCCAGGGAAGGGTCTGGGGAGTGGTGAACAGCGACCTGAGAGCTGAAAGGCTCGTTCCCATACTCTCAATGAAAAGTGTCTGGGAAGCCACGTTCTTTCTTCCGTTGATCAGCATCGTGTAGTACCTGATATTCTTCGCAACCTTGAGCATTTCCTCATCACTCATCGTGTTCATCGATGCATCGATCCAGCCATAGGCTTCCTCGATAAGCTCAAGGGGAATCATTGTAGAATCATACCGGGCCGAAGTGACTTCTCCTGCCTCACTGTTCTTTATGTCAACGTCGATCGTGTATCCTCTCTGATCTTTCGTTACGTGTACTGTCGCCGTGATATAGTACTGTGCCAGCGTTCTAGTGTCGCTGATATGGAGAGAGTAGATATGTTCAGACCCATCCGGCTGAGTGAACATGTTGAGTACATACTTTCCGTAGGAGTAGCGCCTGTCCTTCTGCTGTGCGAACCTCCGGTTGAGCACGAAGAAGGCTGTCGCCTCCACTTCACCGGCGATCTTTCTGTCACACGCAAGGGCGATCGTCTTTCCCGACCCGTCGTGGCGCCGGTTGCTCTTGGACTTCGCTAAAAGCGCATAAAACTCTATGACAACATCCTCATCCAGAAGATCCTGATAGAGATGAAGAGCCTGCACGGCGTAGAGTATATTCTGCTTCGGTTCAATACCTGCAAGGTCATTGAAGAACCAACCGCAGGAGGTGAACATGAAGTGCTTGAATTTCTGTCCCTCAAGGCGCATGGCCAGCCGCTGCCGGTCTCTGACCTTACATCCTCTGTCTTCCAGGTTCCTGAAGAAATCGGGAAGGTCGACGAAGTTGCTCATCACTTCAACATATTCTTCAAGCAGGTTCCTGCAGTCAAGGGTACACTCAGTGAGAGCAGCCACCTCTTTCTTGAATGCCTCATCGATTGCATCGGATAGGAGGTTGAAGGCATCCCTGAGAGGACCTCTCCATTTCTGGTTCCACCCCTCTGGTCCTCCGGTGTGACAACCGCAGTCCTTGTACCACCTGGACACACCATGGGCGCACGACCAGCTTGTTCCCTTTGCCCCTTCACCGACATGGAGGACAGCTTTCTTCACTGCCGGATGATCTGCCAGGTATGCAGCGTAGTTGGAGAGGATGAAATCCTCCCGGTCTTCGGTCTTTTTCACCAGGGCTGCAAGGGCCATATCACCGAACGGTTCGTGGTGACCGTAGATCTCACCGTCTGTCGCTGTGTTGATCATCTGTACCTGATCTGTATTTCTAATCTCATTGAGTCTGTGATACATTGCATCGGCATCATGAAGGAGATGCCCGAAGCTGATCGAGGAGGCGAGCTCGGGATGGTAGAAGAAGACTGGAATGGTTCTGCCGCTCGATCCTTCCACATTGAAAGGTTCCCAGTAGGGAACTTCATGGGCATTCACCTTCTTCAGGTCTCCCTTGTCCGTCTCCACCATATCGCACTGGTAGGGGGAGAGAATGATATAGGAGATGCCTTCATCGAGCAGGTCATCTATCACCTCGGCATTGACCGCAGTCTCGGCAAGCCACATCCCTTCCGGCTTTCTATTGAACCGTTTTTCGAAATCGCGGACACCCCATGCTATCTGCATCTTTGAGTCCTGACGGCTTGCAAGGGGAAGGATCGTATGGTTGTAGACCTGGGCGATCGCATTACCGTGACCGAGTCTCTCTATACTTGTCCTGTCGGCTTCGATGATCCTTTTATATGTTCTCGGATGGTGGGACTCGAGCCAGTTGAGAAGGGTCGGTCCGAAATTGAAGCTGATATATTCGTAGTTGTTTACAATGTCTATAACGTGTCCGTACCCATCGAGATAGCGTGAGTAAGCATTCATCCTGTAGCATTCGCTGTACACCCTTTCATTCCAGTTAGCAAGTGGTGCTGCGGAGGGCTGAGCAGGGATCACCTCGCTCAGGGGGTTCTCCCGTGGAGGCTGATAAAAATGACCATGGATGATCAGTGCAGTCTTTTCATGAATCTTGTCTTTCATGTGTTCTGATGTTATCACAGAACAGGTATCTATTTCGATATTATTCTGTCAAGTTTTACAATGATTTGAAAAAATAACTCTATGGAATCCCTGAGAGCCTCAGTAAGTGGGTAGGTAAGTGCGTGTGAATATAGAGAGATGAACCCAATTCCTTCTGATCCCTCAAACTGTCTCATCAGGGTGTCTTATGTTGACTATTTTTGTCGATTTCTCTACCATTGCACTATGGTTTTCAACCAATTAACGGATCAAAAAAGAGGTGGTTATGATCATACCGAATATTGAAGCTCTCTCCATGTCAGAGCTGCAGTATATGGCCAGAAGATACGGCCTTGAAGATACTGACCAGCTTCCTGAAGATGAACTGAGGGAAGCGCTTCATGAGTTCTATGATGAGTATGGAACAGAATACACGACAATGAGTGCGCTCTATTCTCCCTCAAATCAGAAACGGTATTTCAATCAGGTCTATGAAAGTGCCGAGGACTTCCAGGTGGGATCTCTCCCCGGTGTCCAGGAACTGCCTCCGTTCTACAGTGAGACTGCTATACATCTCCTCCTGAAGGATCCCTCCTGGGCCCATGCCTACTGGTCGATCGGTTCCAACGATTTCAAGAAACTTTCAAAGAATTCGGAGAAACCCTCCTTCTTCCTTCGTGTCTCGATGAGTGACTCTGTGACTGATGAACTCCTCGACTCATTCGATATCCCCGTGGCCTCTGAAGATATTTCCTGGAACGTGAACCTTCCCGAAAAGGGAAGGACCTACCATGTATCACTGCTGTACCAGTACGATGATGAAGAGGTGGGTGTTCTCACCCATTCCAATAAAATCACAACAAGACGTCCATACTATCAGGAACACCTCTCTGAATTGAAGGAAGATGAGGACACATTCTATCTGATGTTCTCCTCTGCCGTCACAAAAGGTGGGGTCCTTGTTGACTCTCCCATGATGCATGAGTTATTCGATGGAGTAGATGCAGGAGCAAAGCAATGATCAAAAAGAATAAAAGCGCCATCGGCCTGATTCTCAATGCCCATCTTCCCTTTGTCCGTCACCCCGAATACCCCAGGTTCCTGGAAGAGGACTGGCTGTTCGAATCGATCAGTGAAACCTATCTCCCGCTTTTGAGAATGCTCAAGAAACTGAGAGATGACTCTGTTCCTTTCAGGATCACCATCAGTCTCTCACCGACTCTCTGCACGATGCTTGCCGATCCTATTCTCCAGGGAAGGTTCACAAACTACCTGAGGATGCAGGAAGACCTCGGAGAGAAGGAACTGATCAGGATATCACAGGAAAATCCCGACCTTGCACCGGTCGTCGAATCGTACGTTGCACGTATCAGAGATAATTTGAGTGACTATTTCGATGAGTACCAGTGTAATATCCTGACAGGATTCAGCGACCTCGAAGAATCGGGGAATGTGGAACTGATCACCACCGCAGCGACCCATGCCTTCCTTCCCCTCTACAATGAATATCCTGCAGCAGTGAATGCTCAGGTGGAACTTGCAGTACAGACCCATGTCAATTTCTTCAAGAAACGGCCGAGCGGGTTCTGGCTCCCCGAGTGCGGGTACTTCCCCGGACTCGATGAGTATCTCAAGAGGGAGGACCTCTCCTTCTTCCAGCTCGGAGCGCAGGCGCTCACCCTCAGTGAACAGAAACCCGAGAGGGGAAACTACGCACCGATCGTCACTCCGAGCGGAGTGTACGCTTTCGCACGCGACTACCACCTCACGAATCTCGTGTGGTCGAACGTCGAAGGGTACCCTGCTGACCCGGCCTACCGGGAATTCTATCGCGATATCGGATATGACCTCCCGATGCGTTATATCAAACCGTACATCCATGAACCGGAAGCACGCGCTTTCACCGGGTTCAAGTACTACGCGATCACAGGAAGTCAGCACAAGGAATTCTATTCGATCGATAAAGCACAGCAGAAAGTTGCTGAGCACGCCTCCAATTTCCTCTATGAGGTGAAACGGAAGACCGAGAAACTGGAGTCGATCATAGATCGCCCTCCCTTCTATACCCTCGCCTTCGATGCCGAACTCTTCGGCCACTGGTGGCATGAAGGACTGGATTGGCTGGATGCCATCATCCGTCGTGCGGCAGAGAACGATGATACGGGATTCAACACACCAAAGGATTATATCGCAGCCTATCCTGAAGCTCAGGAGATGACTCCCGGATTCAGTTCCTGGGGAGAAGGGGGCTATGCGAATGTCTGGACAGACGGACACAATGTCCATGCCTACCGCCATATTCACAAGGCTCTGCAGAGAATGGAGGAACTTGCTGTCCGCTTCCCCTCCCAGACCTCTTTGAAACAGCGGTTCCTCAACCAGGCCGCCCGTGAGGTGATACTCTCCATGGCCAGTGACTGGCCGTTTATCATGCATAACGGGACCAGTTCCTCCTACGCTTCGAAACGGCTTTTCGATCACGTGCAGAACTTCTCCGTTGTCTATGAACATATGTGCAAGAACGCGGTGAATACGGAATGGCTGGTGAAGGCTGAGAAACGGGATATAGTCTTCCCCGATATAGACTACAATATGTTCAACCAGAACAGTGATCGAAACCGCTACAACGGCTGATCCCTGACACACCTTGTTAATCAATCCCTTCGATCATGAAGGGATTCTTTTATTCTCCCTGAATATTTCATTACATCATAACAAATCACCTCATTTTCGTGAAATCATTCAATTGATGTGAACAGGTGTATAGTAGTACTCCGATTCTTTTTTATTATGGGCCTGTTTTTCTTTTCTATCTGCCTTGTGTGCAGGTGGGGGGAGGGCTATAGTAAATGGTAAGAAGTGGTAAAAATTCCCATAATATGGTTAGAAGTGGGTAGCAAAGTGGTAAAAGGGGTACGATGTTAACTGGAGAGTATAGAAACACAATCGACGAGAAAGGTCGAATACTTATTCCCTCTAAAGTACGTACTGCCCTCGATGGGCAGACAACCCTTATCATCACACGTGCCGTTGAAAACTGTCTGTGGCTCATGACTCCCGCCTACTTTGAGAAGATCAGGGAGAAGATCATGGACGGTGACGGTGCGATGTTCAACTCCCAGACCCGTATTCTTCAGCGTATCATCATCGGTCAGGCTATGGAGTGTGAGGTGGATAAGTCGGGTAGACTCCTGATCCCGCCGCAGCTCAGAGGGAAGATCGGTCTTGAGGTGAAGGAGGAGACTGTCCTTCTCGGTATCTCTACCTACATGGAGCTGTGGAGTGTCCCTTCATACGAAAAATATCTTGATGAGAGTGAGGCTCTTTTCTCTCAGGCTTCTCAGAACCTGAGCGATCAGCTCTACACGGACGGGAGGAACTGATGGAATATGTACACACCTCCGTCCTTGCAGCTCCAGTTCTCGAGTATCTGAAACCAGATCCCTCCCATCCCTATATGATTGACTGCACTCTAGGTGAGGGAGGTCACTCAAGACTCTTTTTGGAAAAGTATCCCTTTCTCAATGTGACAGGGCTCGACAGAGATGCCACGATCATGGAAAAGGCGAAGTTCCGTCTCAGCGAGTACGGCGAGCGTTTCAATGCAGTGAACACCTGGTTCGATTCTTTCCTCGAAACCTATGACGGCCCGGCTCCATCAGTCATCCTCTTTGACCTGGGAATATCTATTTTCCATTATGCCGAGTCAGAACGCGGTTTCAGTTTCTCGAAAACAGAACGCCTCGATATGCGTCTCGATGAGGGGGCAAGAACCGATGCCTACGAGATCGTCAACACCTACAGTGAACAGGAACTGAGCAGAATCATCTTCACCTACGGAGAAGAGCGGTACGGACGAAGGATCGCCCGTGCGATCTGCACAGCACGTGCGGAGGAGGAAATTCTCTACAGTGATCAGCTTGCATCGATCATCTACCATGCGGTGCCTGCCAACTACCGTTTCCAGAGAATCCATCCTGCGACCCGGACCTTCCAGGCTCTCAGAATAGAAGTGAACAGCGAAATAGACCGTATCGTTCCCTCGATAAACCGTGCGATCGATATTCTCGCTCCCGGTGGCTATCTCGGAGTGATAAGCTTCCACTCCCTGGAAGACCGCCCTGTGAAGCACCTTCTCAAAGAGAGAGAGAAGGGGTGCACCTGTCCGCCGAAGGCTCCGATCTGCACCTGCGGAAAAACCAGTGATATAAAAATCATCACCCGAAAGCCCGTCGTTGCTGACGAAGCTGAGTGCGAAGCGAATCCGCCATCACGAAGTGCAAAGCTGCGTGTCGCACAGAGAAAAGGGGGGGAAGCATATGTTTGATGGTTCTCCTTCTTTTTTACAGAGAAAAGATGCACTCGCGATTCTCGCGATGCTGTTCGCTCTTTTCCTCTTTTTCCTCTTCTCCGTTTACCAGATGGCTGAAGCCAGAAAGATAGAGCTTCAGGAGAGTGAACTGGTTAATACGTTCATCGCCCTCGAAGAGGAACAGAATATACTGCTCGCATATATCGCGAAGAGCTCTCTTCCCGAAGTGGTCCTTGTGACCAGCGGAGAACAGGGACTTGATTACAAGAAGATCGCAGTTGACGAGGCGACACTCGTCACGATGAAGGGAGGGGAGAAATGAGACAGCTCAACGGTTCATACCTTGCCTCTCTGATTGATTATCCTGATCCTTCCCGTTTCTCCCACCTCACCATTGATGATATAGTCATCAATTCTCTATCTGTCCGTAAAGGATCGATGTTCGTGGCGATGAAGGGGGAACACACTGACGGTCACCGGTTCATCCGTGATGCGGTACATCGTGGCGCTTCTCTTATTCTAGCTGCATCTTCGAAGCAAACCGAGGTGGAAGTTCTTCTTTCAGGTCTTTCCTGCAGCGTTTTATTTGTAGATAATCCCCTTGCAGCCCTTCAGAAGATGGCTAAAGGACACATTGAACGCCATCACTCGATCACGAAGGTCGGTATCACCGGTTCATGCGGCAAGACAACAACAAAAGAGATGGTCGCCTCTATCCTTTCACTCGACGGCGAGACCGCAAAGAACCCGGGCAACTACAATAGCGAGATCGGGCTTGCACTCAGTGCATTCACCATCACCGATGAAACGAAGTATTCGGTGTTTGAAATGGGTATTGATCGTGTAGGTGAAATGGACACGATGATCGATATGTACAGACCCCATGTTTCTCTCATTACGAATATCGGACTCTCCCATGTCGGCAAACTCGGTGCGGTAGCCATGACAGCGAAGGAGAAGGGGAAGATATTCCACAGTGAAGTGGAAGCATCGTTCATGAACGATGCTAGCAGATGGGTCTCTTTCATTTCACAGCGTCAGGGTGTTGACGTGACACGCTACGGGATGGAAAGTGCTCCCGTTCTTCATAACCTTACCTCTCTTCACCTCGATGGATGGAAATTTGACTATCAGGGGCAGAACGTTCATCTCAAGGCGATCGGAAGACACAACATGAGCGACGCTCTTGCAGCCATTGCAATTGCTGAATCGATCGGTCTCGGTCCCTCTGAGATTGCTGAAGGGTTGAATAGATTCATCCCGGTGGAAGGAAGATCCAAAGTATCGTACGGAAATGTGACGCTTATCGAGGACTGGTACAATTCTTCTCTCGATTCAACGCGGAGCATTCTTGAATGTATCTCCAGAGTTCCCGTGAAAGGGCAGAAGAGAATCGTGCTCGGAAGCATGAAGGAAATGGGAAGCTACGGTCCGAAGGCACACGAATTTGTATCGAGAAAACTGAAAGAGAGTGGTGATGCATCGATTTATCTCTATGGAGAAGAGATGAAGAGTGCCTACGACTACCTGAAACGCAGCAGCGGAAAAGAGAACGTATTTATTACAGAAGAATATGACAGGCTCCAGGAGCGTGTCATGGAAGATACACGGAAAGGAGACCTTGTCCTCCTGAAAGGTTCAAGGGCGATGCAGATGGAACGGTTGGTTCCTGCAATTCAGACAATAGGGTAGGAAAGCGTATGCAGACAATACTTAAAGCACTGCTTCTGGTCATCATTTCTTACGGCATGACAGCGTTTCTTCTGAAGCTTTTCATCAGTTTCATGAAGAAGCGGTCTCTGTATCAGGTGATCAATCCTGATGTGGAAGCTCATCAGGGTAAGGAGAACACTCCCACAGCCGGAGGTCTCTGTTTCATCGTCACTACGACAATCCTTTCCCTCATCGCTGCTGATATCACACAGCCCTATGTATTCATTCCTATCCTTTCCCTCTGGATCTTCGGTGGAGTGGGAATGGCCGACGATTTGATGAAACTTCGCAAGAAAGAGAATCTCGGTCTTCCCTCAGGAAAGAAATTCGCACTGCAGATCCTTGCAGCCGCGGCTCTCTACTACATCATGAAAACAACCACAGCACTCGAATTGAATACGGTGAGTGCTTTCTGGAACCCTCAGACAAAGATCGACATCGGACTCTGGTTCCCGATCGCCTTCCTCCTCTACATGGTCATCTTCGTGAACGCAGTGAATATAAGTGACGGACTCGATGGACTTGCTACGAGCGTTTCGATTTCACCTCTCTTCCTTGTGTTCGCCATAGCGATTCTTTTCGCACACAGCGCACTGCAGCCGGTACAGCCGGCAATCGCAGAGGGTGCTGTGCATCTGGTTCCTGTAGTCGCGATCGTCATCGGCTCCCTCCTTGCCTTCCTCTGGTTCAACGGGTATCAGGCAAGTATCTTCATGGGAGATGTAGGCTCACACGCTATCGGCGGTTTCATCGGCGTGAGCGCACTTCTGATGAAGGTTGAGATCATCGTCGCTATATCAAGCGGACTGATCATGACAGAGCTCCTTTCATCATTCCTTCAGATCGTATCGCTCAGACTCTATAAGAAAAAAATATTCCTCCTCGCTCCTCTTCATCACCATTTCGAGAAGAAGGGAGTGATGGAAGGAAAGATTGTAACGAGATTCTCAATCGTAAGTGTCCTGCTGACACTTCTGGCAACATACTTGTTCCTGATCAAATACAAATGATGCTCAGGTAAGGGAAGCAATGGATTATTCGGACTACTTTGAAGCACAGCAGACCATCTCCTCAAAAAAAACTTCCAAGGCAAACTGGCTCGACAGTCGATCCTTTCTCTTTCTTCTCGTTGTTCTCATATTAGTCGGGTGGGGACTTCTCACGCTCTACAGCGCAAGTTACGACGAGGCGATGAGACTCGCACTTCCCCCCTCCTATTTTTTCATACGCCAGGCCCTGTTCGCCTGTCTCGGCTTCGCCGTGTTCTGGATCATGAGTATCCTTCCTCTTTCGTGGATACGTCATGCCTCCTATCCGCTCCTCGTGATCTCGGCAGTGCTTATGCTGATGACACTGTTCACCCCCTTCGGAGTGGAAAAGGCAGGAGCGAGAAGATGGATAGATCTCCCTCTTCTCCCTTCATTCCAGCCCTCGGAACTGGTCAAGATCGCAGTCATCTTCACCGGAGCGAAGCTGTTCAGCAGCAGTAAGAAGAAATCCGAGAGAAAAATGGACATCATCATATTCTTTGCTGTCATTCTCGTTTCTGCAGCTCTCATGGTTGCTCAGAAGGACTATTCGACAACGGCCGTGTTCATCGCAACAGCGGGAACCCTCGTCCTTATTGCCGGAGTTGCTCTGATGCCTCTTATCAGCTTTGCTGTTGTTCTGGCAGTCCCGATGGTGATTTTTCTCCTTATAGAACCGTACAGAATCAGGCGGGTGGTCAGCTTCCTCTTTCCGACGATCGATCCGAGCGGGATGAACTATCAGGTGAACCGCGCCATTGAAGCAATCCAGAGCGGGGGACTGTTCGGGAAAGGGATAGGGAACGGCACCTACAAACTCGGCATCATACCTGAAGTGCATTCGGATTTCATATTCGCATCGTTCGCAGAAGAATCGGGAGCTCTCGGAGTTCTCCTCCTTTTTGCCTTGTTCCTGGTCCTTTTTCTTCTGGGCGTTCACAGCGCGTATCAGGCGATCGGGACCGACTCCTTCATTGCATACCTCTCCTTCGGCTTTTCGATCATGATTCTCCTGCAGGCAATGGTCAATATTGCCGTAGTGACTCGTCTTCTTCCCCCTACCGGTATACCTCTTCCCTTCTTCTCGCAGGGTGGAACGAACCTCCTCGTTGTTATTGCTGAATGCGGTATTCTCTACCGATGTATGAGGGAGGTAATCTGATGATTGACTATACCTATACAGCAGGATTTGACTATGATACCGTCCGCTCCTTTCCCTCAAACGAAGCAGTAAGGGAGAGAAAGGCATCCCGTTCCTTCTCTATGGTTCAGAAAATGACCATGGCTTTGCTTATCTTCGTCGCTTCCTGTGCACTCCTTCTGCTTACGCTTCAGTCAATCCCCTTCTTCGATATCCAGAGCGTTGACATCAACGGAACAGCCGGTGCTGTTCCACCCTCTCTTTCCGTTCCGAGCCTTCAGGATAAGGTATCAGGTGCATCCATCTTCTCTTTTGCTCCCGAGCATCTCAATGCGAAGCTCATGGCACATCCACTCGTTCGACTCTCTGAGGTTGAGAGGAAACAGCACGCTCTTTCCGTTTCCCTTTCCCTCCATACCCCAGATATGATTATGGAA
Organism: Sphaerochaetaceae bacterium; assembly: GCA_963677695.2. Lineage (GTDB taxonomy): Bacteria > Spirochaetota > Spirochaetia > Sphaerochaetales > Sphaerochaetaceae > SABI01. Next base: position 379,833 of record CAXXUJ010000002.1, read on the forward strand.
GGAACAGGAACTGATGGACAAACCTACCAGGCGGCACGCATAGAGGGAAGATTCATAGAGATAAGCGGGGAAGATTATATCTATTTGTCTCAGATGATTCCTTCAGTCTCGATAGAAAAAAAAATGGGTATAGAACTCGCCTTGGGTGAAGGTGAACAGATTGCTGAAGTATACCTTGGATCACAAGTACCCTCGGGTAATCTGGACGGAAATATTTCCTTACATATTCCACAATACCATGTTAGTATCGATGTCAGGGAAGAGACCTCTCTGAACCGCTTGCATACCGCTCTCCAATTGATTAGACTTGATAGCGAGAGTGACGGCTTTGGCTATGCCTCTCCTAGGGGTATCTGGTATGATCTCTCTCAGCAGTCTCTTGTAGAAAAACAAAACACGAATCGGAGGTGAAAATTGAGCTCAGATAGAGTCATGATGGGTTTAGACATCGGTAGCTCATGGGTTCGTGCTGTCATCTGTACTGTCGCCTCTGACGGTTCGATCATGGTGGACAGCATGTGCGAACGTCCTTCTGAAGGAATTCGCCAGGGATCCATAGTCAATATAGAACAGACGATAAAGACTATCACAAGCGTGATCAGCGAAGCTGAACTGCAGGCAGGTGCCGAGATCAGCAGCGTGATCATCGCTGTCGGCGGCACCCATATAGAAGGGATTCCCTCAACCGGAGTCGTAGGTATCAATGCGAAGGATCAGGAGATCACCAGGGAAGATATCTTCCGTTCTCTCGAAGTCGCACGGGCTTTCGAGCTCCCCCTTGACCGTGAAATCCTCCATACACTCATTCAGGACTTCAGGGTTGACGGGCGCGGCGGCATCAAGGACCCGATCGATATGCTCGGTCATCGCCTTGAATCGCGCGTGCTTATTGTCACAGGCTCTTCCAGTGTCTGCCAGAACAACAGAAAATGTATTCAGAGAGCAGGTTTTCAGGTACAGAGACTCCTTTCCCAGCAGGTTGCCGATACAGAATCGGTACTCAGCACGGAAGAGAAGGAAATGGGAACGATTCTGATCAATATCGGTGGTGGAACCACCAATATGATAGCCTACTCGGGCGGTGCTCCCGTCTATTCTGGTGGAATCCTCATCGGAGGAGAGCATGTCACACACGATATCGCCTACCTTCTTAATAAACCGCGAGAGGTAGCAGAACAGCTGAAGTGTGATGCAGGTTCCTGCCATCAACCCTCAGTTTCTCCGGAGGAGACAGTAGTTATTCCTCAGGTCGGAAACCTCCCTTCCATCAGGATGCCGAGAAGGGAACTGAGCAAGATCATAGAACCGAGAATGGCGGAAATCTTCTCGCTTCTCCAGGTTGAACTGGAAAAGAAACAGGTAAGAGGCGCTTTCGGGGGCGGGATCGTCCTTGTCGGAGGCGGTGCCCTGCTGTCAGGTGCTACAGAGCTTGCTTCTGAGGTATTCCGTCTCCCTGCCCGTATCGGATTCCCCGATGCGCTTCCGGGGCTTGACAGATCATATATTAATCCGAAGTATACGACTGTACTCGGAGAGGTGATGAGCGAGGCGAAGCGGATGAAGGATGTCACCTCCACCCGCTCTCAGGGGTCTCAGCGAAAAGCTAAGAAACCTTTCTCCAAGAAGGTGAAGGGTCTCTTCAAGACATTATTTTAAGTAAAAGCGTCAGTTCTGACGACGGAGGGATAGATGGATTTCGACATGCTTGATGACTTGCTGCAGAATGAACAGACACCGCCTACCGATATCAAAGTGGTAGGTGTCGGCGGAGCCGGCGGAAATGCTGTGAACAGAATGATCGCAAGCGGTCTGAAGAAAGTCACCTTTGTGGCAATGAATACCGACGTGCAGGCGCTCCAGCGTTCGAACGCTCAGGTGCGTATGCCCCTTGGAAGAGAATTGACCGGCGGTCTCGGTGCAGGCGGCGTTCCCGACGTAGGTGAACAAGCGGCACAGGAATCGCGTGAAGAGGTAAAGGATTTCCTTCAGGGAACCGATATGGTCTTCATCACTGCAGGAATGGGGGGCGGTACAGGTACAGGCGCGGCAGCTATTATTGCGGAAGTGAGCAAGGAAGTAAATGCTCTTACCGTAGCTGTTGTCACGACACCGTTCGCTTTCGAGGGAAAGAAGAAACTGGAACTCGCCCTTGCAGGTATCGAGAAGCTCAGAAAGGTTGTCGATACTCTTATCCTTATCCCCAACCAGTACCTCCTCAAGATTGTAGAGAACAACACTCCTATCAAGAAGGCCTTCCTCCTTGCCGATGATGTCCTCCGTCAGGGCGTTCAGGGTATCAGTGAACTGATCACCGAACCTGGAGAGATCAATATCGACTTCGCTGACGTCACAACAGTGATGAAGGGAAGAGGAGATGCCCTCATGGGTATCGGTGTCGGTGAAGGGACCAGCAGGGCTGTCGATGCAGCACGTGAAGCGATCAACAATCCTCTTCTTGAGAATGCGAAGATCGATGGAGCGAAATCCGTTCTTGTCAACCTTTCAGGCGGTGACGGCCTTACCCTACAGGAGTATCAGGACGTTGTCGAACTGATTACAGAGAAGTGTGACGAGGATGCCCTCATTATTGCCGGTCAGGCATATAATCCTGAACTCGGTGAGAAAATCAAGGTAACCGTGGTCGCAACAGGTTTTGATCACAGAGAGAACAATACTGTCGCCTCCTTCAAGTCAATGAGTGCTGAAAGAAAGCAGAGAACCGAAGGTCCCTCTCTCCAGCCGGTAAGAAGGGGAGAGAAAGAGGTTCCAGAGACTGAAAGTACTGAAGATAATGTCATCACCGTCAACAGGTGGGAAGATCTGCAGCAGCAGCTGGGTGCCAGAACTGACGAGAGTGATTACTCCTTCCCAGCGGTCCTGAGGTATCGAAGAGGTGAACAGGAGGAGTAGTCCGTGAAAGGTGAACTGCAGAAGCTGAGTGGACCCCATGAGCTTCTGTTAAAGGAATACTCAGTTTATCTGATGGTTGCCAGGAGAGTATCCAAGGCAACCATTGATGTATATACAGCCTCTGTGGAGCATTTTCTTCACTATGTGGAATCTTCTGATCTCCTTCTTGAATCTCTTTCTCCTCACGATATGAGTCTCTACCTTATCAGCCTGAGTGAAGCCTCTCTCAGTGCCTCAACCATTGCGAAGATCATGAGTGCACTGAAATCCTTCTATCGATATATGATGGAAAACACTATCGTTCAGGAGAATGTCATGGAAAAGGTCGAACAGCCGAAACTGAGCGAACCCCATTTCGACGGTGTCTCCTATGATGAGGTGGATGCCATTCTTGAAACGATCGATATTTCCTCCCTTGATCCCCTGCTGGTTCGTGACAGGGCAATGTTTGAACTGATCTACTCTTGCGGCCTCCGTATTACCGAGACTGTTCAGATTCAGGTGGGAGACTACCTGAAGGAGGAACAGCTGCTGAGAGTGGTGGGTAAGGGGGACGTACAACGCCTCGTTCCAGTTGGAGAGGTTGCTGAAGAGCTCCTTTCTCTTTATCTGAAATCTTCCCGTCCAGTTCTACTTGGACATAAGAGATCATCGTTTCTCTTTCTCGGAAGGAGAGGAAACGGACTCACAAGACAGCTCGTATGGAAAAGATTCAAGGCCTACTGTGCACAGACGGGAGTGGAAGCAAAGGTTCATACACTGAGACACTCATTTGCCTCCCACCTCCTCAGAGGAGGTGCCGATCTCAGGGCTGTTCAGGAGCTGCTTGGCCATAAGGATATCCGTACAACCCAGATATACCTTCACTCAGAGAGCGAGGACCTTTATCAGGCGTACCGGGAGTATCATCCCCTGGGAGAGAAGGAGAAGGTATGAACAAAGAAGCTGAAACCTGCCTTGAACAGTACACCTCCTATCTGCGTAACCAGAGAACATTCAGTGAACACACCGTCGCTTCCTATACGTATCATGTGAAACAGTTTCTGACCTTCCTCGGTGAGAGAGACATTAGAATCCAGGAAGCACAGGCTCCTGATGCGCGGGAATGGGTATACAGCATCATGCGAGGGTATGAGAAGTCCACCATCAATCTCTACCTCTCCTCCCTCAAATCTTTCTACCGCTACCTGGTACAGTACCATGGCTTTAAAACAAATATCTTCTCTGCAATCGAAAGCAATCCCCGCCAGAGAAAACTTCCGAGGTACCTTACAACCGAAGAGATCACAAAACTTCTTTCCATCGAAACAACAACGCTCCTCGGCCTCAGGGACTCTCTTATCTTCCATCTCTTCTATTCCACCGGCTGTCGCCTCAGTGAACTTCTCGATATGAACTTCAGGGATGTCGATGTACGGGAATCCAGGATATTTGTCACCGGAAAAGGGAACAAACGGCGCTATGTATTTCTCAATCCGGCTGCCCGGGCCCTCCTTGCCGAGCATGAGAGGAGAAGAGAGGAATGGCTGTTCAGGTATCCCATGAAAGAGAAGAGTTCCATTGATGCGATTTTTCTGGGAGTTCAGGGTAAACGGTTGTCGGCTTCTTCCTGTCATAGTATCTTTGAGAAGTATCGTGTAGAGTTTCATATAGATGGAGTTCTCACTCCTCACATGATCCGACACAGTTTTGCAACTCATATGCTCGATAACAATTCAGGGATACAGCTGGTAAGTGAACTGCTTGGACACTCTTCACTCTCCACAACCCAGATATATACCCACGTGACGGGGAAACGGCTCAAGGAAGTATATCGTGCCGCACACCCCCATGGAAGGAAGCAATAATGGAAATCAGAGGAACAACTATCATAGCGGTCAGACGGGGTGATCATGTAGCCATCGCTGGGGACGGTCAGGTGACTGCAGGAGATACCGTCATGAAGGGCAATGCCCGGAAAGTGAGAACGCTGATGGACGGCAAGGTCATCTCAGGGTTTGCCGGTGCCACTGCCGATGCATTCACTCTCTATGAAGTCATTGAGAATAAACTGAAACAGTTTAACGGCGACCTGACCAGGGCGGCTGTCGAAATGGCGAAGGAGTGGAGAACAGACAGGAACCTGAGACGTCTCGAGGCGATGCTTATCGTCGCAGATGCGTCAAAGACCTTTCTTCTCACAGGAATGGGTGATGTTATCGAACCTGAGTATGATGTGATTGCGATCGGTTCAGGTGGAAACTACGCGCTTGCTGCCGCACGCGCCTACATGGAAAACGAAGAGCTGAGTGCATCAGAGATCGCCAGGAAGGCACTCGATATCGCGAGCGATATCTGTGTCTATACCAATAAATCTATTAGAATTGAAGAGTTGTAGGAGCCTGTCATGAACCTTGACCAGATGACTCCCCGTGAAATCGTGGGAGAATTGGATAAATATATCATTGGACAGCACGATGCGAAACGTGCTGTCGCTATCGCACTGAGAAGCCGGTACCGGAGAAAACTCCTTCCCGATTCCATGAGGGACGAGGTTGCACCGAAGAATATCATCCTCATCGGCCCCACAGGTGTTGGAAAGACCGAGATCGCACGTCGTATCTCCCGTCTTGCAAATACCCCGTTCGTCAAGGTTGAAGCAACAAAGTATACCGAAGTCGGGTATGTCGGACGCGATGTCGAGTCGATGGTGAGAGACCTGATGGCTGTCGGCATTCAGATGACGAAGAAGGACCTTGCAGAAAAGCAGAAAGAGGCTGTCGAGAAGAGTGTGAATGAGAAACTTCTTGATCTCCTTCTTCCTTCCTCCAATAAGAACGAGAGTTCTACCGAGCTCGCCCTAGGAGCGGATGAGACAAGGGAAAAGTTCAGAAAATATCTTGAAGAAGGGCGTTTCGAGGAGAGAAGTGTCGAGATTTCAGTGAAAAACAGACCCTCAGGCGGAAATATAGAGCTCCTGGCAGGGGGAAATGTTGAAGACCTGGAAAACACACTTCAGTCCCTCGGTTCGATGTTCAGCGGGAAGGAAAAGAAACGCAAAGTCACAATCAAGCGGGCCAGAGAGATCCTCACTGAAGAGGAGATGGAACGGATGGTCGATCATGACCAGATGATCGAGATGGCGAAAGATCGTGTTGAACAGATGGGTATCATCTTCATTGACGAGATCGACAAGGTCGCCGGCTCCCGTGGAGCGAAGAGCGGTCCCGATGTCTCAAGAGAAGGTGTTCAGAGAGATATTCTCCCCATCGTCGAGGGTTCGAAGGTGAATACCAAGTGGGGTATGATCGATACCTCCCATATCCTGTTCATCGGAGCCGGAGCCTTTCATGTCTCCAAACCTTCAGACCTCATCCCGGAACTTCAGGGGCGATTCCCCTTGCGTGTAGAATTGAATGAACTGACAGGAGAGGATTTCCACCGAATCCTTCTTGAACCTGAAAATGCGATCATCAAGCAGTATATAGCTCTTATGGCGACTGAGGATGTCACTCTTGAATTTGACGATGATGCACTGGTACGTATCAGTGAGATCGCCTATTCTGTGAACTCGTCGACAGAGAATATCGGAGCGAGAAGACTCTACACTATCATGGAGAATCTTCTTGATGATATTTCCTTCAAAGCCAGCGAAATGAGCGGGACGACCTTCACTATCACACGTGACTATGTGGATGAACGTTTGAAGGAAGTACTTGGAAATGAAGACCTGAGCCGTTATATTCTTTAAGATAGGAGTAGGGTGAACTGATGAAGTATGTCACGATAACAGGAAGAGATTTCGATTCAGCCGTGAAGAAGGCCAGAGAGGAGTACGGGCACAGAATCCGCATTCACTCCCGTCGCGATACGATGCGGCATACAGGCTTTCTCGGTCTTGCCAGGCGCCCCTGCGTAGAACTCACCTGTTATCTCAGTGACGAGAAACAGAAGGAGGAGGAGACTCTCCCTTCAATGGTACCGGAACCTGCTGAGGTTCCATCAGAAGAGAGCACTGTAGAAGAAGTGGTCGCACAGGAGATGGAAGAACCTGCAGAGGTGATTTCATCAAAGGAAGTAGACGAAGAGAAAGCCTTTTCCATCTTCGATACTTATTTCGAGCATGGAAGAACTCTGCTTGAAGAGAACGGTTTTACACAGGAGACGGTCGAAACCATTCTCGCTCTCGTGAAGGAAGAATATCCTGAGGGATCTCCCCTTCCTTCGAAAGAGGAGTTTGAGCTTGTTCTTGTCGACCGGATTGTCTCCCTTGTTACCATTGACCATGCTTCTCAGATCAATCCTCCCCACTATAGAATCCTTCTCGGTCCCACAGGAGTCGGTAAAACGACTACCATCGCGAAACTGGGAGCACTCTATTCTCTCCAGGACTCTGATGAATTTCAGAAATCAGTGAGATTTCTCTCCGTCGATACCTTCAGGGTAGGAGCTTTCGAGCAGCTTTCGGCCTTTGCCGATTCCCTCCAGATACCTCTGACGCTTATTAACGACGAACATGAGATGTACGGAGCGATCCAGGAAAACAGCGAAACTGATGTGATCCTCGTCGATACCATCGGACGCTCTCCCAAAGATATGCATCTCTCGGTACAGATGAACTCCCTTCTCTCCCTCATCCCTTCACACGAGAAGAAGAATTCGCTTGCACTCCCTGCAAGCATGAAGAGTGAAGATATCCTGAAGGCGATTGATTCGTACAGGGTGATGGGAATCGATTCATTGGTTATCACGAAGGTGGATGAGACCTCTTCAATCGGAAATATCCTCTCTGCGGCGTATGAGAAGAATATTCCCCTGCTCTTTCTGACCGATGGTCAGAAAGTACCGAGTGATCTCCATAAAGCGAGTGCGACAGTGATCCTTTCCTTCCTCCACGGCTTCAGTTTGGACTTTGAATCGCTCTGGAGTTCTCAGTCCTCGATGAGGTCAGCTGACTGACCGCTCACCTTTTTCATTACACTGCTCTCTATATAGCCGCTTCTCACCATATCTTCAATCACTTCCGATATCGCCGGTGCAGCAATGGCTGAACCCCAGATCGTTCCTCCACTCGGTGCAAGAGCTGCGACATAGATAATGTACCTCGGGTCTTCCAGAGGGAATACCGCCAGAGTACTGGCCAGATAGGTATTCTTCAGGTAGCCGCCTCCATCCGGGTCAGCGACCTGGGCAGTTCCTGTCTTCGCACCGATGGTCACACCTTCAACTGCGGCGGTGGTGGCGGTTCCTGTTACCACAGCGGTCTCCATTCCCTGTAGCACCATATCAACGGCATGTGAGCTGATGATCTGTTCTTCACTTCTATTCACCTGTGCTGTATAGAGACGTTCTCCATCGTGTGATACTACCGCCTCTACAAGATAGGGTTCCACCCGGTATCCGTTATCGGTAAGGGTTGTGGCGGCTGTGACGATCTGAACGGGAGAGATCGCGATCTCCTGTCCGAAGGAGAGGGTGGGTTTCGTTCTCTGTGACCAATCCTCTATCGGTGCAAGGTATCCGCTGCTTGCAGAGGAGAGAGATATATCATGGGGAGAGAGGAAGCCGTAATCTTCAAGATAGCCATAGAGCTCTTCGCTGCTCATTCTGGAAGACCAGGAGGAGACAGCCCCGTTGCAGCTCTTGGATATCATCGTTTCGGGAGTGACCTCCCCATGGGGTTCAACACAGCTGATATCAATCTGGTTTCCTGTTTCCGTGATATATTCATACTCTCCGTCACAGAAGAAATGGTCATCTTCGGTGACGAGACCGGCATCTACAAGGGCGGCAAGGGTGAACACCTTGAATACCGAGCCCGGTTCCCTGATCTGTGAGCTTATAAGCTCACTTCGCTGCTCGGCAGTGAACAGGTTATAGCTGCCGGGATCAAACCAGGGGTAGGAGGAAGAAGCGAGGATCTCTCCGCTCTTTCCGTCAAGGAGAATCGCTGCTGCGCTTTCTGCTTTGTGTTCTTCTATCATATTCAGTACAGCATCATCGAGGATGTACTGAAGGTTCATATCAATGGTGAGGTAGATATTATCTCCATAGCTCACTTTCTCGTTCAGCTGGGGAATCGGATTCAGTTCTGATTCGTACACCAGTTCAAGACCTTCCATCCCCTTGTTCTCCCTGTTGGCGAACCCCAGAAGGGAAGAAGCATGGTGCACCTGCGGATACTGCCTTCCATACCGTTTTTCAATGACAATGCCTTTCAGGGAGAGTCCACTCAGTTTTTCCTTCTCCCGAGTGGTGAGTCTGCGCTTGATGAGTGCATAGGAGGTGTGGTTTTCTGTTATATTCCTGATCTCTTCTTCTGAAAGAGTGATGAGGGCAGCTGTTTCGCGGATGACTTCGTCAAGGTCGTCTATGGTGTCGAGATGGAAGGCGAGTGAGTAATAGGGAGTCTCGATAGCCATCACATTGCCGTACCGGTCATATATCGTTCCACGAACGACCCGCTCTGCAACTGATGGATTTGTATATCCTTCACTACTTGAACCATGGTCTAATATCATCCATACTGTACGTATAGTAAGTACAGCCATGGTGATGGAAAAGATGATAGTGAGAACCTTGATTTTCCGTATTTCTCTGGAAGCCATGGCTGAAGTATAGTAATATACTGATATCATTGTCGAGAGTGAAAGGATATGGCGAATAACGAGATTCATAATTATGATGATGTAGATACCACAGGCGGCAGAAGAAGAGGGAAAGGAGTAGACTCCCGCTCCCTCGCTATCATCATTACTGTCGTTATCGTCGGTGTGCTCCTCTCTGCTGCAATCATTGTCATCTGGTATATCTCTTTCAGACCTTCAGCTGCTTCACAAACCACAGAACCAATCGCAGCGGTCGCTCCGATCACGGTCGAGGAACCAAAAGAACCTGAGAGTGATAGCATTACCGTTCAGAATACCGGTACTCCCGACATTTCCCAGCAGCTCGATGATATTCAGGTCGATGTGAGCAAGAACCTCGCTTCAAGGGCAGGGGAGAAGAGCTGGTTCGACTATCATACGATTCAGAAAGGGGAAACCCTCGATACCATAGCGGCGCTCTACGGACTCAAGAAGGAGACCATTCTCGGCATCAATGCCGTAAAGAGTCTCTCCTCCCTCACCGAAGGGGTAGAACTGAAGATTCCCGTCATGGACGGAAGACTCTATACCGTTCAATCGGGTGACAGCCTTTCCATCATCACAAACAGATTCAATCCCTCTCTCGGATGGCAGACCCTTCAGGACCTGAACGATCTCTCCTCACCCGATATTTTCATCGGACAGCAGCTCTTCATTCCAGATGTCCAGGTTTCTGAAGACGGTTCCCTGAACGACTATGACAGATTCATCTCCCCCTATGAAGGAAGAATTTCGGGACTGTACAATGAGACTGTTGTCTACGGAGAGTCAGAAGATATCGTCACCCTCAAGGGTATCTGGGTGAAAGGAAACAAGGGTGATGAAGTTCATGCAAGCGGGAGCGGAACCGTGGTCGATACCGCGAACGATCTCGATATGATGGGAAAGTTCGTCACATTGAATCATGGTGACGGGTACAAGACCACCTACGCACACCTCGATGAGGTGAATGTCTCGATCTCTGATCAGGTGAAACAGGGCGATGTCATCGGAACGATAGGTGACAGCGGAGCTGTAGAGACACCGACACTCTATTTCTCCATCGAGCAGGACGGGGAAGCCCTCGACCCGCTCAGTTTCTTCTAGATTCTCTTACATCATTCTCTTACATCTCTGATTCGTTTTCTCTAACTCGTTTTACCGTGACAGTGCTTGTATTTCTTGCCGCTGCCGCAGGGACAGGGATCATTGCGTCCCACCTTCGGTGCCGTTCTCTTCACCTGGACAGGTGATGTCTGCCCTGAGGGCGCGCTCGGTCTGTTGAAGGAAGAGATGTCCTGGTGCAGGTTCACCGCCGCCTGTCTTGTTTTTCTGGATGGCACTTTGGCATCAGACTGTATCTTGACCCGAATCATGAGGAGTGCCATATAGTCTCTGATAGAGGAGATCAGGGAATCGAAGATATCGAATCCTTCGAGTTTGTACTCAAGGAGCGGGTTCTTCTGGGCATAGGCACGAAGGTTCACCGATTCTCGTAAAGCCTCGAGCTGATCAAGATGGTCCTGCCATCTCGCATCAATCTGGCGGAGGTAATGATAACGCAGGAAATCATTGAACATCGCAGAGGAGATGGACTCCACCTTTTCCTGAATCTGTTCTGAGATAATTGCCAGGGACTGTTCCGTGAGATCCTTCTCGTTCTTGACTCGTGTCTTCAGCTCGTCAGTTATATCAGTTTGATATGTTTCCTGTATAAGTGTTGCAAACGGTTCAATCCTTTTTTCGACAGACCCCGTCTTCTCCACTTCCTGTGCGAGTTCAGCGAGTCTCCCTTCAATGGTCTCAAGACCTCTGTTGACAAGCTGATCATCCTGAAGAATGGTGTCTCGCTGTGAGTAGATGAAATTTCTCTGTTCATTGAGAACATCATCATATTCGAGGAGGTGTTTTCTTATCTCATAGTTCTGCTCTTCAACTCTCATCTGAGCTTTCTCGATCGCACGGGAAATCATGCTGTGTTCGATAGGTTCAGCTCCCATACCGACACGGGAGAGCATTGAACGGACAGTATCCTTGGCGAACAAACGCATCAGCGTATCATCAAGGGAGAGGAAGAAACGGGAGGCACCGGGGTCACCCTGACGTCCTGAACGTCCTCTCAGCTGATTGTCGATACGGCGTGATTCATGCCGTTCAGTACCGAGAATATAAAGACCGCCCAGACTCTTCACTTCATCATAACGCTCTTTCCATTGCGGTTTCAGTTTTGCTTTAACAGCTTCTATTTCTTCATGCGAGGCATCACTCTTCACTTCCTTGCGGATCATCGCATCGAGAGAACCCCCAAGCTTGATGTCGGTACCTCGTCCTGCCATGTTGGTTGCTATGGTGATAGAACCTTTCGCACCGGCATCCTCAATGATCAAAGCTTCACGGGCATGGTTCTTTGCATTGAGCACTTCATGCCGTATCCCCTTTCTTTTCAGGAGGGCTGATATCAGTTCTGATTTTTCGATCGTGACCGTACCGACAAGGATCGGCTGTCCGGTTGCATGGACTCTCTCTATCTCAGCGACGATTGCCTCGTACTTGTAGGTCTCGTTCAGGTAGACAAGGTCATGCATGTCATCACGGGCAACGGGAAGGTGAGTGGGAATGACGATAACGTCTAGACCGTAGATCTGATTGAATTCACCTGCCTCGGTGTCAGCCGTACCAGTCATACCTGCAATCTTGTCGTACATTCTGAAGAAATTCTGGAAGGTGATGGTCGCAAGAGTTTTATTCTGGGAAGCGACGGGAATGCGTTCCTTTGCCTCGATCGCCTGGTGGAGACCTTCACTGTAACGTCTGCCGTGAAGGACACGACCGGTGAACTCATCAACAATCTCAACCTTCCTGTCAGCTACAACATAGTCCACATCACGGTGGAAGAGGGTATGGGCCTTGACCGCCTGAGTAAGATAGTGGACGAATTCAAAGTTCTCGTTATCGTAGAGACTTCCTGATATGCTTCCCTGCTGTTGAAGGATCTTCTCAGCATGGAGGAGACCTTCTGTTGTGAAGCTGACCTTTTTATGTTTCTCATCGCTTCGGTAGTCTCCCGGTGCGTCATCATCGAATTCCATGGTTTCCGGGTTGAGCTTGCAGGCGACGAGGAGAGGGACAGCCTGTGCAGCCTGTCTGATACGGGTAGTATCATCTTCTGCCTGACCGGAGATGATCAGTGGGGTACGTGCCTCGTCGATAAGGATCGAGTCTATTTCGTCAATGATCGCGTAGTTATGGCTGGGCTGTATCTTATCCTGCTGACGATATTTCATATTGTCTCTCAGGTAATCGAACCCGAACTCGTTATTCGTTCCGTACGTGATATCCTTCGAGTAGGCTTCCTTGCGTGCATCGTTGTCCATGGAACTGATGATCGCTGAGACTTCAAGACCGAGGAAGCGATAGATCGGCCCCATCCAGGATGCGTCACGCTCGGCAAGGTAATCGTTGACAGTGATGATATGGACTCCCTTCTCATCAAGGGCGTTGAGGTAGGCGGCAGGAACACAGGTGAGGGTCTTACCTTCACCGGTTTTCATTTCCAGGATATTTCCCTCGAACAGGACAACCGCACCCATGATCTGCTCATCATAATGTTTTTCACCGAGCACACGGTAGGATGCTTCCCTGGCGAGGGCGAAGGCCTCGGGAAGGAGATTCTGAAGTTTTTCTCCTTCAGCAAGTCTTTTTTTGAAGGTCTGTGTCACTTCAGGGAATTCACTGTCACTGAGAGATTCCGCCCACTTATCAAAAGAACGGACTTTGGAGACGATCGGGGTAAGACGTTTCAGGTCCTTTTCCTGCTTCGTTCCGAACAATATCTGTAAAATGCTTTTTGCCATGGGATTTCCTTGTTAGATGGTATCAACATCATAAAGTATACTCATATTTATTGCGATTGTATATCAGTTTGAATTAAACTGACTCTATGAGACACGATTCAACGTCCCTCCGTATCTGTTATGTAGGAGGGGGGACCGGCGGCCATATCTTCCCTCTCTTTGCGATTGACACGGCTGTACGCTCTTCGGGTATAAGCTATACCCGTTATTTCATCACAGGACGGAGCAGCAGAGAGAGACAGTGGCTGTCAGGGAAGGATCGAGTCTGCCGCCATATACATGGAGGGAAGCTGAGACGGTATGTCTCTTTCAGAAACATATGTGATCTCCCCCTCATCGGTCTTGGTTTCCTTGAATCCTTTACACTCTTTCTCTTGGACAGACCTGATGTCGTTTTTTCGAAGGGGGGCTATGTCTCTGTTCCCCCTGTCCTGGCTGCCAGGGTGCTGAAGATTCCTGTAATCATTCATGAAAGCGATCTCTCGCTCGGTCTGGCGAACCGCATCTGTTCGCGCTATGCAGATACCGTCTGCCTGAACAGGGAGGAGACGCTCGAAACCTGTTCCAAAGAAGTACGGGACAAAGCGGTCGTTACCGGACTTCCTTCCCGTGATGAATGGGGTGAGAGTCCTCAGGTCGATATCTATAAGCATTTCGGGCTTAAAAGAGACCTTCCCGTCATCACCGTGATAGGCGGATCCCTCGGAGCTCAGAGGATCAATGGTATGATCCCTCAGTTGTGCACGATGCTCAAAGGAAAAGCTCAGATCGTTCATCAGACGGGAGAGGGGAAAGAGAGCGGGGAGAGAAGAGACAATTACTTCCCTGTCCCCTTTGTTCATGATGAGTATATGTCACTCCTCCGCTCTTCACTTTGCGTGATCAGCAGGGCAGGAGCCTCTGCGATTGCAGATTTTCTTGCAGCTGAAGTTCCCATGATCCTTATCCCCCTTCCCCTTTCTGCAAGCAGGGGTGATCAGATAGAGAATGCTTCTCTCTATGGGAAAAAGGGGTGTGCTCTTGTGCTGGAAAATGATTCTCTCAGTGCGCAGCTGCTCTATGATGCCGTTCAGGTTATCTTGAAGAATGAAGAAAAAAGGGAAGAGATGAAACAGCAGATCCAAAGCATGAAGCGCATCCATACTGCTGAGACCATTGCTCAGATTATAATCAAACAGCATAAAAAACGCTGAATTCCCTCGCCTATGTACATCACTGAAGGTCATCTGGTTTCAAATGTGGTATAATACCGTATCACAGATCATTCTCCTTCAAGTGAAGTATTCGGGAGAAAAGGTGAGCGTATGAGAGTTATACACCTGTGCACAGTGAATTTCTTTATTCCTTCACTGCTGACTCAAAAGGTCAGTCACACGCCTGTATTTCGATCTAAGGGTACAGTATGCCCTTCTGCTCAGTTTCTTCAGATGTGTGATTCTCCAATTCAAAGCCATTACCTCACGTATTTCACCATACCATCACATACAAAGGAGTCATTATGAAAAAGCATGCAATTCTTCTTCTTGCCGTTGTCCTGGTTGCAGGGATCTTCATGTCCTGTGATCTTCTTCCCTGCCTGCAGGATTCAGGAACTTCTTCTACAGAGGTTTCCAGGAACATCACTCCTGAAAGCTACAAAATCGCTGTAATCAGCATGGAACTGACCGACTCCGCAGGGGGGACAACCGTTACTGTCGTTGATGCGACTGCCGCTGACCCTCTCATCATCAATCTTGATGAAACAGACACGCTCCTTGCTGGTGAAGTCCGCCTTGAGACGGTGATCAATGCCGCTGGTGATGACACTGACTATGGTGATACAGATCCTCTTGTTAATGGAACGACCTATGACGGTTTCGAAATCGTTCCCCTCTATATCGAGATGTCATTTCCATCCACTTTTCACGTTCCCCCCATGGCAGATGAATCGGGGTACAGTATGATGTTCGTGTCAGACGGGGATGAAGCTACCTATACCTACAGGCTCATCTTCAATATCGAAGAGGGGAGCAGCCTCTGGAAGCGAGATATCATTGTCTACCTGGAAGATATTCTCAATGATGCTGATCCTCCTGTGGCAGCAACTGGTTATCCTGACGGGTGGTATTGGATGAGAAGGAGTGTGGAAGACGGAGGAGAGAGTGAATTCCTTATCTCCGCCATTCCTGATGATCCCCTCCTTACCGGAGCTTCCCATCCCGGAGGGCCCCCATCGGACTCGACAGCAGGACCGGACTGCGTGAAGGATATGTTTTCTGATCCCTTCTGGGAAGCGACCGAAAATTATGACAGCACTGATCCTGGCGATTACCTGAGCATCTGGAGAAACCCGAGTGATCATTCACGGGTAGCAGAGCGTGATTTTGAGATCGTGTATAGCGGAACCGATGTCTCGCTCGATATAGATATCTTCGAGACTTTCAATTTCTGGTATGAATCTGATGCCTCGAAGACTCCGGTTACCATGGCATCCGATCTTGATGTCGTCGATTTCGGACCGGACTATGGCGGAGAGGAGTATGGGGACTGGGGATTTGCTCCCTTCTTCCCCATTATTGCCAATGAATAAACGGCCTTCGGCAACGATGGAACGTGACGAAATTCCCTGCACCTATGGTGACGGGGATTCCGTCACAGGAAGTCTCTCTATCGAATAATCTCTGAAAACGACTGCGGTGAAGTTTCTGCAGTGCAGATTATAGTAGATGGAAGTGGGAAAAAAATGTTACCATAGGAGCTAGTTCAGGGGGTAGGTATGGAAACTTGGAGTCTCGCAATCGGTTCATTTCAGTTCAATATTGTTGATGTCATCATCATCGCTCTTGTATTCCTTTCAGCATTACTCGGTGCATTCAAGGGATTTGCACGTGAATTCGCGAGCCGTTTCGGTTTCATCATAGGTGTCATTGCCGGAGCTTTGTTCAATACTATCGTGGCAAGAATCATCTATCAAACGTTCTCCCTTCCGATTCTCTGGTCCTCTTTCATCGCCTTCATGGGTGTCTTCCTTGTCACCTATATTGTCATGCTTTCACTCGGGAACGGTCTGGACAACCTCATGACGGCAATTCATTTCGGCTGGCTGGATGCCATTCTCGGTCTCCTGCTCGGTGCAGCCGAAATGCTCATCATTGTAACGGTCATCATCTATGTGCTGAACCTTCAGAGTATCATCGATCTCAATGGCTTCCTCGATGGCAGTGAATTCTATAACAGGTACATAGTCCACTTCATAGAAAAGGGGCTGACATCCATTTCTCAGGTGGTAGATAATGTTTGAGTCTCTTCTCCGTGTAAGGGGAGAGCAGTATATTGAGGGAAACCCTCTGTTTGACAGGTCCAATACCGCCCACTCTCTTCTTATCCATGGGAGTGATTTCAGCGGAAAGATGACTCATGCCCTTGAAGCGGCGAGGAGAAGGAGTTGCAGACATAACGGGGAACTGCACTGTGAATGTGATTCCTGTCGTGACTTTTCCACCTACAGTATGAAGAATGTGGTGATTCTTTCTCACAGAGATTACGAGATGAGAATCAGGAGCGCTATCACTCACTTTCAGCGTCTGAAGACCAGATGGCTTCAGATCTATCTTATAAAGAGTGTCAGGGTCCTTCTCATGTCGTATCATGAAGCGCTCCTCGGTGCTCAGGATACGAAGACTTCTGCGCTGTTCGCGCAGGCAGGTGAGGTCGATCTCCTTCTCGATGATCTTCTCGCTCTTCAGCCCGAGGAGGCAGTTGCAAAGCTGGGAGAACTGGAGAAGAGTCTTTCACCCCTTTTTGCCTATAAGAAGACACGCATCACAATCGATGCGATGAGATCGCTTCACAGCTGGATGCACTCGACGAGTGTCGATGATCTCCCCCGTTTCGCTATCATCGAGGGGATGGATGAATCTACTGTGGGAGCGAACAATTCGATCCTGAAAATACTTGAAGAGCCTGCAGACCACGCTTTCTTCATCATCCTTGCCGAGAGGCCTATCCGTCTTCTCCCTACCATTCTTTCACGCCTGCAGAAACACTTCATCATTCCGGTGACGGAGGAAGAGAGGAAAAAGCTCCTTTCAACCTTCTTCTATATTGATGATGCCCATATCACATCGCTGAGAGATTTCATCCTTCAGGGTGCAGGGTATCCCCTGCAGGAAATCCATGGCAGTGCCGTGAAGTTCGCTTCTTCGATCGTTGACGCTGAACATGTCGGCTCGACAGATATGGATGCCATGTTTGCTCCGATAGACTCTATGCAGCTCCTTTCCTATTATCTTGAACAGGTGGTGGTTTCCCTGGCTGAACAGCAGGGAAGGGGAGTGATTTCTTTGATCTCCTATGCCTCTATGGTGAAAGAGATACGGGAATCGTATGGAAAGGCTAAAGTCTACAATCAGCAGGTGAGAACCTTTCTTGATACCCTCTATTATTCTCTCATGGCGGTCAGGCGATGAACAATTTTATCAGAAGGGCATTTGACAAGATTGAAAAGCTCAGTACTGATGAGATCAAGACGCTGGTGAGGTATCAGGCGGGGGAGAATGAACTCCTCGGTATCGTACTGCAGCAGCTCAACACAGGAATCATCGTGACGAACAGGAACGGACGAGTCCTTACCTGCAATGATTCGGCAAAGCGGCTTCTGCCTCAGAAGAGAGTGATGAATGAGGGGTCGACCCTTCGCTATGTGCTCAAGGATTCCTCAATCGCAGAGTTCATAGATGAAGCGATTCAGACAATGGAAATGGAAGAATCACAGGAGCAGGAGTTCTATATCGAGCGCGGTTCATCAGTGATGACCATTCTCATCAGGTGCATCATGTTTGAAAGTTCGTTCGAACCCATGATGATCACTGACTCCCGTCACCGGTTCGTCTTCATTATCAATGATATCAGCGAGGAGAGGAGGAAGGATGCCCAGCTCCACCGGAGCGAGTCGCTTGCTTCGCTGACAACCGTTGCTGCGGGGGTTGCCCATGAGATCAAGAACCCTCTTGCCTCCATCGGCATTCACCTGCAGCTTCTCAGAAAGGCGTTTGAAAAGAAAAAAGAGATGACAGCAGAATCGGCAGCCCGGTACCTTGATGTGATCGATGAGGAGATAGAGCGTCTCAATTCCATCGTAGTCGACTTCCTGTTCGCCGTCAGGCCGATGGATGTCCGTCTACGTCTGGAGAGTGTCAACAGAATCCTTGAGGATGTGATCTCTTTCGTCACCTATGAACTCAATGAATACAATATTTCAGTACGAACCGATTTCGCCGATTACCTGCCTAAACTCAGGATAGATGAGAATCTCTTCAAGCAGGTGATCCTCAATATCATAAAGAATGCTATGCACGCGATGGAGGAGGGGGGAGGTTCCCTTACCTTCAGGACGAGAAACAATGGTGATACCATCGATATCCTTATCAGCGATACCGGTATAGGCATGGATGAGGCTACCCGTAATAAAATCTTCGAACCTTACTTCACGACCAAGGCAAGCGGAAGCGGTCTGGGTCTCACAGTCGTATTCAAGGTTATGAAGGAACATGGCGGTGATATTTCGGTGCAGAGCACTGTAGGACGGGGAACGACGTTCATTCTCTCCCTCCCCGTACCGAAATCACAACGGCTTGCCCTTGAATCAAAGGATGAGGTATGAAACGGACGATACTTGTAGCGGATGATGAAAAGAATATCAGGAACGGACTTTCCCTAGCCCTTGAAGATGAAGGGTATCGAGTTTTCACCGCGGCAGACGGTGAAGAGGCGTGGGCGATGCTCACTAAGGAAGATATCGATCTTCTTATCACCGACCTTCGTATGCCGAAGCTGTCGGGGAATGAACTCCTCAAGCGTGTATCGGGGGCCTATCCCACCATGCCTGTCGTCATTCTGACCGGCCACGGCACGATAGAATCAGCTGTCGATGCAATGAGAAACGGTGCAGTCGATTTTCTCACCAAACCGCTCAACCTCGACCGACTCTATGTCCTTCTCAAACGCGCCTTCAGCAACCTCGAATTATCGGATCAGAACAAACAGCTGAAAAAGGAACTGGAACAGCTCCGTAAAGAGAGCTCCTATAACAGGATCGTAGGAAAGAGCGCCCCCATGAGCCGACTCATGGAGACGGTAAAACAGGTCGCCGATGCACAGGCCAGTGTCCTTGTCACCGGGGAATCGGGGGTAGGGAAGGAACTGATAGGTGATGCCCTTCACCACCTCTCCTCCCGCTCCGAAGGACCGTTCATTAAAGTCAGCTGCGCCTCGTTTGCTGAATCCCTTTTAGAAGATGAACTGTTCGGGCATGAGAAGGGTGCGTTTTCGGGTGCGGTATCAGCAAGGAAGGGAAGGTTCGAGCTTGCCCACAAGGGAACACTCTTCCTTGATGAGATAGGTGAGATATCACAGAGTACCCAGGTGAAACTCCTCAGAGTGCTCCAGGAGAGAACGTTTGAACGCTTAGGCGGTGAGAAATCGATCGAAGTCGATGTCCGTCTTGTCGCGGCCACCAACAGGAACCTTGCCGAAGAAGTTGAGAAAGGTAATTTCAGGGAAGACCTCTATTACAGACTCAATGTCGTTCATCTCCATGTTCCTCCCCTGAGGGAAAGGAAAGAAGATATTCCTCTATTGATGAGCCATTTCCTGGATATGTATACGAAAGTGAATAAAAGAGAGATCAAGGGATTCAGTTCCAAAGTGAAATCTGCCATGCTTGCCTATGAATGGCCCGGTAACATAAGAGAGCTCGCGAACTGCATAGAGAGTGCCGTGGTGATCTCCACCTCCTTGGTCATCGAACTCGAGGATCTCCCCTCTGCGGTCTCGAAGGCACTCCCTGATGATATGCGGAATGCAGGGGGAACCGGGAATATCGTCATCCCTGTCGGTACGAGAATGGATCAGGCGGAAAAAACCATTATCCTCGCGACTCTGGAAAGCTGCAAAGGAAACAAGAGCAGAACAGCCGACACCCTCCATATCGCACGGAAGACACTCCACAGAAAATTACAGGACTACGAAATTGAAGCAGAATGATATGTACGGCATCTTCGATGTCGACGGACTCCTCGCAGATAAATTTTCAAGCTATGAATTCCGTCAGGGTCAGCTTGATATGGCTCTCACTGTCTCCATGGCCTATGAAGTGCCGACAATTGCCGCTCTTGAGGCAGGGACCGGTATCGGAAAGTCATTTGCCTACCTCGTCCCCGCTCTTATGTGGGCAATAGAGAACCCTGATGACAAGACGGTTATCGCTACAAGCACGATCAACCTTCAGAAGCAGCTCTATGAGAAGGATATCAGGCAGCTGATGGGAATGATGAAGAGTGAAGTGCCGGTAGCTCTCCTCCTTGGAAGGAACAACTACCTGTGCAAACGGCTGCTGAGGGACGAAGCCTCAAAGAACCCTCTCCTTGCTCAGGACCCTGAGAGCATCTATGGAAAGCTTCTTTCCTTCAGTGAGGAATCAATCACGGGAGTGAGGAGTGACCTCGATTTTCCCATCCCCTATACGATCTGGCAGAGCATCTGCAGTGACAGCGACACCTGTACCTCCTACCAGTGCCCCTTCCTCAAGGAGTGCTTCTATTTCAACTCCAGAAAACAGGGGGCGAAAGCATCCATTGTGATAACAAACCATCATCTGCTCTTCAGTGACGCCAATTCCCGCCTCGTGGATGATATTCCCTATGATGCACCCTCGGTGCTTCCTCCCTACCAGCATTTGATCATAGATGAAGCTCACAATATAGAGAAGAACGGTACCGATTACTTCACAGCAACCTATTCGGTTGATGTGGTTCAGAAAAGCATAGATAAACTGACGAGAAGAACTCAGGGGAAACAGCGGTTCATCGATACGATCCTCGCTATGATTCCACGTGAGTGGTTTGATGAAGATCTGAGTGAGGAGTTTGCTGCGGTCACTGAGAGGTGCGGCTATCTTGAAGTACATCTGCTTGAGACCTTCGCACGGGCGAAGAAAACGAAGCTGCTTCTCTATCCAACAATGAAGAAGGATTTCGAGATTGCTGTCCGTCTCTCCAGGGAGACGGTTCAAGCACTTGATGCTCTCCTCGTGAAACTGACCAGGGTGAGCCGTTTCGCTCAGTTCCCCGATGAATATGAACTGTTCATCAAGGAATTGAACACCCATATCGGACGTCTGAGCTACCAGAAGGACATTCTCCTTGCCTTCTTCGATTTTCCTGAAGTGATGAAGGATATCTACTGGATAGAGATTCTGGACGGGAAGATGAGCGCTCTTCACATCTCTCCGCTCACCGTTGCCCAGAAGATGCGAGATACGATACTTTCTCAGCTTGAGACGGTCATTCTTACCAGTGCAACCCTCGATCTCCATGATGAATTCACCTACTGGGGAGAGAGGATAGGTCTCCCTCCTGTATCAAAACACGCCTACATAAGGAAGGTGTTCAGCAGTCCGTTCGACTATAAGGAGAATCTCCTCCTTCTTGCGATGCATGATGCGCCTCTGTTCACCGAAGGGACGAGCGAAGGGTACTACTCCTACATGGCTGATGCGATCAGCCAGGCGATCCTCTCCTCTGACGGGGGAACACTCGTCCTCTTTACCAGCTACTTCATGATGAAACGGATGGCTGAAATGGTACAGGGAGTGTGTGACAAGCAGGGGTATACGCTGTTTAGGCAGGGGGAGATGGACAGACACCGCCTGCTAGGCGCCTTTATAGCAGAAGAGAACAGTGTCCTCTTCGCTACCGACAGTTTCTGGGAGGGAGTCGATGCACCGGGAAATACGCTTCGTCAGGTGATCATCGTGAAGCTCCCGTTCCGTGTCCCCGATGAACCTGTGTTCAGGGCCCGAAGCGAACATCTCGACTCACAGGGGAAGAGCGGTTTCTACCACCTGGCCCTCCCTGAAGCAACGATGAAAATGAAACAGGGGTTCGGACGCCTTCTTCGCCACAGCGGAGACAGGGGAGTGGTCCTCATTCTAGACAGCCGCCTGATACACAAGAGCTACGGAAGGTGGGTGACCCATGCCCTTCCTGAATCGTACTACAGCGAAAGCTCTCTCCCCATGCTTGCAGAGAAGATCGAGATGTTCCTCTATCAATGAAAAAAGGACCCTCTTCAGGGCCCTTCGGTTCAATCATCTGAAAACTGAACTATTCGATGATAGCGAGGATGTCGGACATGTGAAGGATGAGGTACTCGATACCTTCAGATTTCACGACTGTTCCAGCATACTTGTCGTACATTACCTTATCACCTGCTTTCACGGTAATCATTTCGTCAGATCCGATTGCGATCACTTCTGCGACCTGAGTCTTCTCCTGGGCTGTCTGCGGAATGAAGATTCCTCCGGCGGTCTTCTCTTCAACTTCCTGCATCTTGACAAGTACTCTGTCTCCCATCGGTTTAATAGTCATAGTTTCCTCCTGTGACGTACTGTAGTTTTTTTCATGTTTAAAAATGTGGTGGCTGTTAAAATCCTCATATAATATATGAACAAACTCATGAGGGGTCAAGCCGGCTCGAAAATTCACAGAGAAAAAAAATATCGCTTTCCGATTCGTCAATTCTTGATTATATTACCCAATAGCAGGGGGAGCAACGTGGACAGCGCGAGCGAACAGACATACAGAACACAGCTGCAGACATGCATGCGCAATCTTGCCGATGATGACGGAACGGATGCCATGAAAAGTGCCGGCACCTTCCTCAGAATGGGGAACCTCCTCAGCCACCTCGGTGAATTATCGGGTGCCCTGCGCTGTTTTCATGATGCCTTCGGTATCAGGAACATGAAACCGGAAAAAGAGGGAGAATTCTGTTTCCGGGATTTCTATTCGGTTCAGTTCACGCTCTATGTACTCGGAAAGAAGAACAGGGAGATCATTTCAGTTGCCGAGGGCGATATGATTTATGATCTTATCCATGATCGCTGGAATCATCTGATGGAGGAACTTGAATCCTCCCAGTTCGAATTCGTCTGCAGCGATGTCAACCAGTGGTACGCTTCTGTGGTGATAGACTTCCCGTACGAGTTATGCGATATCTTTGAGTGTCATTCTGACACGATTAACTTAGAAGAACAGTATAACTGACAAAAAGTGTATCAATACGACACAGGAAATAGGGGGATGAGACCAATTGTGTCAATATTGCCCACAATTCCAGGGTAAAAACCCATCCAGAAGGTCTGTTGAATCAAACTGAATTACGTTGGGTATACGTAAATCCTTATATAAAAAATAGTAACACATTAATTCTCAAAATTGGCATGCTTTCTGCTTAGTAGTTATCCATATAGCAGGAGGATTTCAACATGGCTAAAAATGAACAGGTAATCAATAAGAATGAACAGTTCGAAGATGACAACATCCTCTCCATGTATTTAAAGGAAATCAACAGGATTCCGCTCCTTTCCAGAGAGGAAGAAGTAGAACTTGCAAAGCAGGCACGTGACGGAAACGAGAGAGCGAAGACAAAGCTTGTCGAAAGCAATCTCAGATTTGTTGTGAATGTCGCAAAAAAATATCAGAACCAGGGTCTTCCCCTTATCGACCTTATCAACGAAGGGAATATTGGTCTCATGAATGCTCTTGAGAAGTATGATGTCGACCGTGGATACCACTTCATCAGCTACGCAGTGTGGTGGATCCGTCAGGCTATCCTGAAAGCTGTCTATGAGAAATCAAGAACAGTACGTCTCCCGCTCAACAGAGCGAACGAACTTCTGCAGATCCAGAAGATGCAGAGACAGATGCTCCATGAGAATGGTGAAGATGCAACGAGCGAGGAACTCGCACAGGCACTCGATATGGACCCGAAACTGATCGACGACCTTATCGCTATCAGCCGTGACATGGTATCCCTTGATGCCCCTGTCTTCGGAACACCGGGCAATTCAACGGTCGGAGACTTTGTTGAAGACAATTACAGAAGTGCTGATGATATCCTGATGGAGAAATCCCTCAAGGAAGAGATCAACGAGGCTCTGAACGTTCTGAGCGAGAAGGAACGTGACATCATCGAGATGCGTTTCGGTCTTAACGGGGCGATCCCGATGTCTCTCAAAGAGATCGGTGAACTTTATAATCTTACAAAAGAAAGAATTCGTCAGATCGAGAAGAAAGCGATCGAACGAATGAGACAGCCAATGCGCTCGAGAGAGCTTGAACTATATAGTGCCTGATGAGGCAGATCCTCCCTTAGGGGAGGATTTTTTTTCGGGTTGGAAGGGCTATCAGAATAGAGGATAAAGATGTGAAAAATGCACCTTTCGTTGACTTCCTGATGTAATTAACTTACAATCCTGTCATATAAACTTAGAAACAAATCACATAGGGGGTTATATAATACCATGTCGAAAAACGCGACCAAATACGTCTATTTTTTTGGAGACGGAACAGCAGAAGGTTCAGGAAGTATGAAGAATCTTCTCGGTGGAAAAGGAGCGAATCTAGCTGAAATGACAGCGATCGGACTTCCAGTCCCTCCCGGATTCACCATCAGCACTGAGGCTTGTGCCTATTACAGTGAAAACAACGAAGGCTATCCCGAAGGAATGAGGGAAGAAGTCCTGGAACACCTGGAAAAACTTGAAAAAGTGATGGGTGCGAAACTTGGAGATTCAGAGAATCCTCTCCTCGTTTCTGTCCGTTCAGGTGCAGCACAGTCAATGCCCGGTATGATGGACACCGTCCTCAACCTAGGTATGACACCAGAGTCTGCTCTTGCGCTCGCAAAGAAGACAAACAACGAAAGATTTGCATGGGACAGTTATAGAAGATTCATGCAGATGTTCGGTGATGTTGTCATGGGTGTTCCTCACCATGATTTCGAGCATGCTCTCGATAGCGTGAAGAAGGAAAGGGGAAGAGAGATCGATACCGACCTCGATGTCGATGATCTCAAAGAGGTTATTTCCCGTTACAGAAAGCTCTACCATGATGCGGTAGGCGAAGATTTCCCCACCGATCCGAAGGATCAGCTCTTCAAGGCGATCAATGCAGTGTTCGGTTCATGGAACAATGACCGTGCAATCAAGTACCGTCAGATGAATGATATCAGGGGCCTTCTCGGTACCGCTGTCAACGTTCAGTCGATGGTATTCGGTAACATGGGAGCTACAAGCGGAACCGGTGTTGCCTTCACACGTGACCCGTCCACCGGTGAAAACCACTTCTATGGTGAGTACCTGATGAATGCTCAGGGTGAAGATGTCGTTGCCGGTATCAGAACTCCTCAGACGATCGATACTCTTCAGAAAGTGAACAAGGAAGTGTATGAACAGCTGGTGAACATCAGAGAGCTCCTCGAAAAGCATTACAAGGATATGCAGGACCTTGAGTTCACTATCCAGGAAGGGAAGCTCTTCATGCTCCAGACTCGTAATGGTAAGAGAACGGTCTTCAGCTGGCTGAGAAGCCAGGTGGAAATGGTTGAAGAGGGACTGGTAACAAAAGAGGAAGCGGTTTCCCGCGTTCCCGCAGGTGAATTCAACAAGCTCTTCGCTCCTGTCCTCGACAGCTCAGATATTGAGAAAAGAAGTCTCCAAACCCTTACCAAGGGACTGAATGCTTCTCCCGGCGGAGCGAGCGGTATGGTCGTTTTCTCAGCAGAGAAAGCTGAAGAAGTCGCAGCCGAAGGCAAGCCCGTCATCCTTACCAGAATCGAGACCAGCCCCGAAGATATCGGAGGTATGGCAGTCGCGAAGGGTGTTCTCACCAGCCGCGGCGGTATGACCAGCCATGCGGCTGTTGTTGCTCGTGGTATGGGTGTTCCCTGCGTATCAGGTGCAGGTGATCTTCAGATCAGCTACAAGGACCTGACCATGCAGATCGGAGATACAACTGTAAAGGAAGGAGATTTCATCTCGATCGACGGTTTCACCGGTGCTGTGTACGGAGATAAGATCGAAGTCAGACCTTCAGAGATCGTTCAGGTGCTCAACGGTACCATGAATGCAGATGATTCCCTCCTCTACAAGAACTATGTGAAATTCATGGGTTACGTGGATGAGATCAGGGAACTGAAGGTAAGAACCAATGCTGATACACCCACTGACGTACAGATGGCTGTAAAACTCGGTGCTGAAGGTATCGGTCTGTGCAGAACAGAGCACATGTTCTTCGGCGGACAGCGTATCATTTCAGTGAGAAAGATGATTCTCGCCAATAATCTCATTGAAAGAGAAACCGCTCTCAGTGAACTCCTCCCGATGCAGAGAGGTGACTTTGAAGAGATCTTCGAAGCACTGAACGGTCTTCCCGCCACTATCCGTCTTCTTGACCCGCCGCTCCATGAGTTCCTCCCCAATGACCACACCTCACGTCATGAGATGGCACTCCAGCTCGGACTGAGTGTGGAAGAGATTGCCCACAAGGCAGCTCAGCTGCACGAGTTCAACCCCATGCTCGGTTTCAGAGGCTGTCGTCTCGCTATCATCTACCCGGAAATTCTCCACATGCAGGTGAGAGCTATTATCGAAGCAGCACTGAATACCAAGAAGAAGGGTATCAAGGTTATTCCTGAAATCATGATTCCTCTTGTAGGCCACTACAAGGAATTCGAATTCACGAAGAAGCATGCGATTGCCACAATCGAGAAGGTGTTCGCAGAGATGAATGACACCATCGAGTACAAGATCGGTACGATGATCGAAGTCCCGAGAGCCGCCCTCACAGCAGATGAGATTGCAAAGAGTGCAGAATTCTTCAGCTTCGGTACCAACGACCTTACTCAGATGACCTGCGGATTCAGCCGTGATGATGCCGGTTCATTCCTCGGACCCTATGTCAACGACATTGACAAGGGCTTCTATGAGTACGATCCGTTTGCCTCTATCGATATCGACGGAGTAGGTAAGCTCGTGAAGATGGCAAGTGAACTCGGCCGCTCAACCAATCCGACACTCAAACTCGGAATCTGTGGAGAGCATGGCGGAGACCCCAAGACCGTCGCCTTCTGCCAGAAGACCGGACTTGATTACGTCTCATGTTCACCGTTCCGTGTCCCGGTTGCACGCCTTGCTGCAGCACAGGCTGTTCTCTAAATAACAAATGTATCCATCTGCACCCTCGGTGCAGATGGGAATGAAGAAGGAAGGAGCTGAATGGTTTCTTCCTTTTTTGTTTTATCGGAGACAGATACGATCATTGACCAAATTTTGTCTGTCTTATTTTCCATTTCTTTCGCCAATATAGGTGCTTTACGCTATGAGTGTAGTGCACTATTATTTGAGGAGGATGAAAGAAGAACTGATTGAATTATCAACTCCAGGCGAAGTCCTCAAAGAGGAATTTCTGGATCCAATGGGCATTACTCCTTATGCATTAGCTAAAGGAATTTTTGTAGATCCCCCGAGAATCGCCGCTATTATCAAGGGGAAAAGAAAAATTACTGCAGATACAGCGTTACGATTTTCAAGATTTTTCGGGAATTCAGCCGAATTCTGGATGAATATGCAGAGCAGATATGACCTCGAATTACTTTCCGAGAACATGGACTCGAATATCAATAAAATATCCAGAGTACATATAGCTTCATAGTGTATGGGTAAGTATGGAAACATAGTTGTATCAGATATTGATCGTTAAAACTGCGTGCCATGGAAAACCGGGCTATCATAGAAAAAGGAAGAGGCTTCCAAGCTTCTTCCTTTCCTGAATACCACTGAGCCAAAAGTGGGAATTGAACCCACGACCTACGCATTACGAGTGCGTTGCTCTACCCCTGAGCTATTTTGGCTTTCTTCGACTCAATTTATCGACTTTCCCTATAAAATGCAAGCGAATAAAGGGATTGACGAATGATTCCTTTCTTCATATGTTTAATCAACGGAACATCAGTTTCGATTGGAGCATATTCTGAGCAAAAAACAGACACGGCATGTGCCGCACAAGGCAGTCCCGAGCGAACGGGTTGTCGCCATAAAACTGAATTATCAGCACAGCGCGAGAAGCGGGCTTTCATGGTCTCCTGAGGTTGCTGATTTTTATCTTGACCTCTACCCTGAAATGCTTGAAAGAGGCCTTCCTACGAAGCCTCGGATCAAGGATTCCACCTTTGAGGAACTTGCATGAATGTTCTCGGAATTGAAACCTCCTGTGATGAATGCTCAGTTTCCGTTGTTCGTGACGGAAGGGAGATTCTCAGCAACGAAGTCGCTACCCAGATAGATCTTCACCGTCCGTACATGGGAGTTGTTCCTGAAATTGCAAGCAGACTCCACACCGAATGGATCTATCCTGTGGTCAAGACAGCCATTGAAAAAGCTTCAATGACGAATGATGATATCGATGCTGTGGCTGTGACAAACCGTCCGGGGCTGCTCGGTTCTCTTCTTGTCGGAGTGAACTTCGCAAAGGCCTTTGCCGCTACCCTTGATGTCCCTCTGATCGGCATAGACCATATCAGGGCACATCTGTACGCCTCTCAGGTAGAACATCCCCTTGCATATCCTTACCTCGGTCTCCTCGTCTCCGGCGGTCACACCGTCATCTGCAAGGTGAACGGTTTTGATGATCTGGAAGTTCTCGGAACTACGATCGACGATGCGATCGGTGAGGCATTCGACAAGGTTGCGAAACATCACGGTTTCGGTTATCCCGGAGGGGTGGTCATTGACCGGCTTGCCCAGAAGGGCAATGACAAGGCCTTCCTTTTTCCCGGTCCCTCCCTTCATAAGGGAGATCATATGTTCGATGTATCCTATTCCGGTCTGAAGACAGCTGTGATCAACCAGCTCGATTCCTTCTGGGACGGGAAGAGCGAATATACACCTGAGAATATAGCCGCCAGCTTCCAGCGGGTAGCTGTCGGCATTCTGATGAAGAGGGTGAGGAAGGCTCTGGAAGTCACAGGGCTGACCCGTCTTTCAGCTGGAGGGGGCGTTGCGGCGAACTCTCTGCTCAGAGCTGAACTGAAAAGTCTGAAAGATATCGAGGTTGCGATACCTTCGATGAAACTCTGTACGGATAACGGGGCCATGATAGCCGCTCTTGCCTATCAGTACCTGAAAAACGGGGAAAAAAGTGACCTCGATTTAGGTGCTTCAGCGAGAGTTAAAGCTTTCAAACATTCTTATCCCTGATTGCCTTGACAAAGCTATCAGATTTTTAGTACATTCAAGCAGTCTTCATAACCAATGGGATGTAGTGTAATGGTAACACAGCAGATTCTGGTTCTGCATTTAGGGGTTCGAATCCCTTCATCCCAGTAACGTTATTGGTCCCTTCGTCTATCGGTTAGGACGGGAGATTCTCAGTCTTCAAAGAGGGGTTCGATTCCCCTAGGGACTAACAGATGTGCCAGCTCATTATGAAGCTGGCTTTTCTTTTTTTCAGAAACCACAACTACACATCAAAAGGGTAGGGTAACATGATTACAGCATCAAATATTTCACTCGCATTCGGCACTCAGATTCTATTCAAAGAAGTCAATATCAAATTCACGCCAGGTAACTGTTACGGCGTTATCGGCGCCAACGGTGCTGGAAAGTCGACGTTCCTGAAGATCCTTTCAGGTGAGATCGAACAGGACACCGGTGATATCATCATCACTCCGGGAGAGCGTCTTGCTGTCCTGAAGCAGGACCACTTCGCCTTCAATGACTTCACTGTACTTGAAACGGTCATCAAGGGGTATGAACACCTCTATAATGTGATGATCGAGCGTGATGCGATCTACGCGAAAGAGGATTTCAGCGAAGAAGACGGTATGCGTGCCGCAGAGCTTGAGAGCGAATTCGCAGAACTCGGAGGCTGGGAAGCTGAAGCTGAGGCGGGAGTCATGCTCAATGGTCTCGGTCTTGATGATGAGATGCTGAACCGGAAGATGAGTGATATCGATGACACGATCAAGGTTCGTGTCCTCCTTGCCCAGGCACTCTTCGGTAATCCCGATATCCTTCTTCTTGACGAACCGACCAACCACCTTGACCTTGAGTCCATTCACTGGCTTGAGACCTTCCTTGAGGACTTCAAGAACACCGTCATCGTTGTTTCTCACGACAGACACTTCCTCAACTCTGTGTGTACCCATATTGCAGATATCGACTATGGAAAGATTCAGCTCTATGTCGGTAACTATGACTTCTGGTACATGTCGAGCCAGCTCGCTGCAAAGCAGATGAAGGACGAGAAGAGAAGAAGAGAGGATAAGATCGCTGAACTGAAGGAATTCATCCAGCGCTTCAGCAGTAACCTTTCAAAGGCACGTCAGGCGACGAGCAGAAAGAAACTGATCGACAAGCTCACCATTGATGATATCAAACCCACCTCGAGAAGATTCCCCTATGTCGCGTTCAAACCTGAACGTGAGCCGGGTAAGAATATTCTTGAAGTGAAGAACCTCACAGCTTCGATCGATGGAGAGAAGGTGCTCGATAATTTCTCGATCACCGTGAACAACGGCGACAAGATCGCTTTCGTCGGTCCGATGCATGCCGCAAAGACCCTCTTCTTTGAGATCATAAGCGGTAAGGTGAAACCCGATTCAGGAACCTTTGAATGGGGTGTCACCACGAAGATGAGTTACAATCCTAAAGACAATATCGAATACTTCACAGACAACATTTCAATCTCTGACTGGCTGAGACAGTATTCCACCGAGAACGATGACACCTTCGTTCGTTCTTTCCTCGGAAGAATGCTCTTCAGCGGTGATGAATCTCTGAAGGACTGTACGGTTCTCAGTGGGGGAGAGAAGGTCAGATGTATGCTTTCAAAGCTGATGCTTGAATCTGGAAACGTTCTGATTCTCGATGAACCTACAAGCCATCTTGACCTCGAAGCGATCACCAGCTTGAACAACGGTCTGATCGATTTTACCGGTGTGCTCCTGTTCAACTCTCACGACCACCAGTTCGTCGACTCGATCGCTAACAGAATCATCGAGTTCGCTCCGGACGGTAAGGTCATCGACAGGATGATCGGCCTTGAAGAGTATCTTGAAAGCGAAGATATCAGGGCACTGCGTGATTCATTCTACCATGGACACTCAGGAGTCCAGATCTAAAAGGAGAAAGGTATGCTGCTTGCTGTTGATATCGGAAATACAAATGTTGTCCTTGCCATTCATGACGGATCGGGTGCTGAAACGGGCTGGGTGTCCAACTGGCGCATCCATACCGATGAGAAGAAGACGAGTGACGAGTATTTCGTCATCGTGGAATCGATGCTCAGGCAGAACGGTCTTGACCCCACTTCAATCGATCACTCTATTATCTGTTCCGTTGTTCCTAACCTGACAAGGACCTTTGAGAAAGTCGTAGCGAGTGTGACCGACACAACTCCGGTCATGGTCTCCCATGAAACCGGTATCGGACTGAAGAGAGAGAGCATTCCTCCTGAGATGGGGTATGACCTTGTCTCCAATATGGTTGCAGGTCACCGCAAATTCCCCAATGATACCGTGATGGTTATCGATTTCGGTACCGCCCTCACTTTCACGACTGTGAACGCTGAAGGCGAGGTCCTTGGTGCGGCAATTGCTCCGGGGCTTATCACGGCAGTGAACTCTCTGTTCAACAACACTGCTCAGATTCCTCAGGTACAGCTCAAGGTTCCCACCACTGTAATCGGAACGGACAGTGATACCGCTATCAGAAGCGGTATCATGATCGGTTTTTCAGGCCTTGTGGATGCTATTGTGAGAAAGACCGAGGAAGAACTCGGGTGCACTCTGAAGATCATCATCACCGGAGGGCTCTCACAGACGATCGCCCCCCTGCTTACCCGTGTGGACCTGATCGAACCGACTCATACGCTGATCGGTCTGATTATCATCCACGAAGGAATCATGCAAAGTCGGGGGTGAACATCCCTTCTTTCATGATGACAAATTCATTTCCCTCAGCATCGTAACCCGTCAGGTTCATATCATCGCTTCCAAACATGAAGTCGGTATGGACCTGTGATACGTTACACCCGTTGGAGAGAAGTTCGTCATCATCAGCTTCCCTGTTCTCAAGAACGAGACAGGTCGGGTAACCCGCACCGAGAGCGAAATGGCAGGAAGCGTTCTCATCGTACAGTATGGAATTGAAGATGACATTCGCCTGCGTGATAGGCGAACTCTGGTCCACCAGTGCGATCTCTCCGAGGCGTCGTGCACCTTCGTCAATGTTAAGGTACTGCTGCAGAATCTCATCTCCTGTTTCCGCATGGGCTTCAACGACAACTCCCTTTTCGAATCTGAAGTAGGCGTTTTCAACCCTCGCATCCATGACTGAAATAGGACGTGTGGTCTTCACATATCCTTCGGTGAGAAGGTAGTCCGGAGTGGTGAAGACTTCCTCACTCGGAATGTTCGGATAGAATTTTCTCCCGTCAGACATCAAATCACCACCGCCGGTGAAGATATGGTTGTCTCTAAGAGAGACGGTAAGGTCAGTAACAGAGCTGGTAAAATGCAGTTTTCTTACATTCAGAGAAGAAATCTTCTCTGCTCTGCTTTCTGTTGCCCTGAACTTCTCAACACTCGCCGCAAGCGGATCCTCTTCATCGAGATGAAGAATCGGTGCAAGGAAATTCCACATATCTTCTTCTGATTTCCCTTTTCCAAGTACATCTGCAGCCCACTTGTCAGAGGGGACACACACGACGCACCAGGTGATCTCATTGTTCATAGCAAAGGCACGGAGTGCAGAATGATACTTTCCCACCGCTTTCGAGTAGGTTCCCAGCTTATCCATTGGAGCATCGAGAAGGACATCACGTTCATCGGTGTTGTCGATGCGGATCATCGACCATCTATTGTTCATGATTTCTTCATCGATAGCTTTCTCATACGATGGAATATAGGTGATATCTTCTTCATCCTGCGACTGCAGACGAGTCTTGAGAAGGGCTGAGTCCTCAATCTGGATGAGAACGTACTTTGCCCCTACAGAGTAGGCATGCTCTGCAAGGAGGCGAGCGAAATCATAGGTGGCAGCCCCTGTCTTTATTCGAAGTGATGATCCTTTCTGCAGGTTGACCCCTGCTTCAACAATCATCTTCGCATACTCTTTTTTCATGGTTTCTATTGAATTCATACGACCTCCGTATGTATGACAAATTTCCCTTTTCTCATGAGAGGGATCCTGTTTCCGTCGTGTTTGATGAGATCTACGATCGTCTCTTTCCTGCCGAAGGGAATATCTGCTTTGAGAAGTGATATGTTCATACCGGTCTTCTCCTGCAGGTCCTCTTCGCTTTCGTAGAGATCAAGATTGGTCAGATGGTTCGACTCCCCGCTTCCGAGAGTGATGAAGGAAGAGAGTGATTCCATGAACTCAGGAGGGATCTCTGAAGGGGTATGGGGAGTATCTTCCACTTCCTCTACGAGGGTGCAGAGACCGATATACTTCGCCTGTTCATCGATATGCATCGCTTCAGCCAACGCTTCTTTTCCTGCTGAGGCCTGATAGGTCTCCACTGCACCTTCAGAGAAGGAAAGTGTGAATCCCTCTACCTTTTCTCCTAGAAGGTTGAACGTCCTCGAGGCGGCAGCACTCCCCTCCGTACGGGAAGGATCGGTGAGGATTGAGATTCCCCTGGATGAAATCCTGGGAAGGAATACCCTGTCAGGTGGAAGGTGATGGAGTGGCTGTCGGGCCTGTGAACCCGGAAGGATTGCAATTGAGAGTGCATGCTCTTCATCTTCAATGACCAGGTGGGTGGGGGCAAGTGCATTGATCGCTTTGACAACGGCTACCTGTCTGCGTAGAACAGATACCCATTCATTCATGAAAGAATCCCCGAGGGGGAGGAATGAAGAAAGAAATTCCCAGAAGCTGTGAAGCGGCTCTTCATGCCCTTTGTACAGCTGCTTCGCCCAGGAAAGGGTAGGAACAGGTGCTATGGCGAAAGGAGCCACGGGTTTATCGAGCTGGGGAGGGGAAAGGTTCCCTGCCCCCTGAAGCAATGGCGGGTTGTTCGAGATTTCCTTCAGTGTGTTGTCTTCCAGCAGAGTCAGGTCAAGAGGCTCTGAAAGGTAGAGTAGAATCTTGTTCGCTGAGTCTTCTGCTATCCTGTCATTATGAACAGGATCAATCGTGAACACCTCTTTCACGACACCTTCTTCGATACTTACGATCTTTACCGGAATCTTTGTGATCTCAACTGCCTTTTCAGCAATTTTCTGAGCAAATTCCATATTTCTGTCCCCGCTGTTGATCGAGAGGGCCTCGCCCTCGCGAACCTGAAGGGATACATGGAGAATGCTCTCTATATATCTTTGTTCAACTGTCATACTACCTCATAGAGTGCACTGATACAAACACAGGCACCGTTCTTCAGTATAGACGATTTCGCGACGAATGTAAAAAGGGTGAACCGGTGTTTCACACTGTCCAGTTTTCCACCTTCAAATGGGGGACTCTCTTGAATTCTTTCACATTGTTCGTCACCATGACAAGATCATGATGCAAGGCCTGTGAGGTCAAAAGCATATCTATAGGACCGATTATCATTCCCCTATTTTTCAGGTAGGTCCTCAGTTTTCCATATGGTAGGGCATCTGAAGCGGTGAAATCAAGAATATCGAATAGCGTTAGGAATTGAGCGAACGCTATCCGGTTCCTGTCAGGATAGAGACTTGAAGAGATGCCGAATTCGATTTCAGCGACTGTCAGAGAGGAAATATAGATTTTATCATCTTTATGCCGGAAAAGCGCATCGATCAGATTTGATGGTTTCTTCTTGATAGCATAGATGCAGATATTTGTATCGAGGAGGAACATCAGAATGTGTCCCGATCTTCAGAATCGCCCTGTTCCCGTTTTTTGATGAAAACATCATCGGTGAAAGAGTTCAGCCCATGAAGAAACGTTTCCCACACCTGCTGTGTCGGAACGAGGATCACAATGTCTCCATATTTTTGGATACACACTTCTTTTCCTTCAAACTGATACTCTTTGGGGAGCCGTACAGCTTGAGATCTCCCGTTCATGAATAATTTTGCTTTCTGCATTTCAATCACCTCGTTCCTCCTTGTAATATATCATGGTATATATCGATATTCAATCATTTGTTATTGGACATGAATTACCATCACGTTCCAACTCGTAGAAACCGTATAAAGAAAGTTACGTATGGAGGAGAGATACTGCTTCTCAGGAAATGGGAGACAGGGTATGCGTTGTCTCGCTTGAAAGGTAAAATCTTTCCCTGTTCCTATTGACGGAATATAAGAATTCCTATATAAATTACATCCGTACGCAAGACATGCGGTACACGAAATTGCGCCTGTGGTATAGTGGTATTACCTCAGCCTTCCAAGCTGAAGAGGCGGGTTCGATTCCCGTCGGGCGCTCTTAAAAAAAACTCTGCTTTGCAGAGTTTTTTGCTTTTCTAAGCACAATTACTAGAGATCATACCACGCCCCTACAGCAATATACGATTCGATGGTGACATCGTCCCACACTGTCGGGTCTGCCGCTGCTGTGTGATTAAATACCTCAATCTCTGCTCTTCCGTAGTACAGTTCAACACCGAAATGAAATTGTCTGTTGCTGTCAGCAACCCTCATGACTCTTCCTACCCTTACTGCCGTACTCGGGAACCAGGAAGTTTCCTCATACATCGAGACATGAAGGGCTGCGAACCAGGTATAGGTATTGCTTTGAGGTGACGGCCAGATATATTCCGCCCCCACATCTGCCTGCCAGGGGAAGTCGTTATAGAGCTGCATATAACGAAGCATATCCATCGAGTATCGTGCTTCTCCGTATACCCTGAGATTATCATTGATAGTATAGGAAATACCGCCATACAGAGAATCGCGTACATAGTTCATACCGTAGGTATCACCGCTCTCCAGATCTGAACCGGAGGCAATGGGGAAGGAGAGCGTACCGTACTGTGTAAGGTATTCATCCCCGACATGGCTCGATATATGATGGTACCCAAATCGCATGATAAGATCTTCAGTAACAGAGACATCTAAAGTGATGGAACCTGTCCCTTCCCATCCGAAATTTTCCATGTTGTCTTCAAAGGTATCGAACAGAGTGATCAGTCCTGCCCTGAAAGAGAGTTCAACTGAAAACGGTTTGTCTTCGTTCGGAATAAAACGGAACAGGCTTTGCACACCTCCGAATTTCAGCATCTCCCTGAAGTTGATATCACGTCCTTCGAGGGTATCGATTTCCTGTGTAAGATACATCGGGTACGACAGGGAGAACCGAGGGAAATCCTGATCGGCAATAGTCGAAGGAAAGATCGTATCATCAGGTACTGTTATCCAGAGGGATTGAGATGCAATAGAAGAGATACACATAAAAAGGGTGAGAGAAACTAAGATGACTTTCTTTATAATATGCGTATTACTACTCACTCCATCTTTTCCTTCTCTCTCTATTCGCAGTTATGTTCCTGGTGTAAGAATCTATGTCATATCTGCAGGAAATCTGCCTGCTAATGCTCATATTAACCGAATTATGAAAGAAATCAATGATAAGATATGCCAACTGAAGTATATTCTGAAGTGTGTGAATATTAGTGATTGAATGAAAAAGATCTATTAGTGGAAATCGATACACTGTTAAGGATTTCTCGTACCTATTTCATTCTCCAAAGACTTCGCCTGATAAGGAATGATAAGAGCCCAATTACTCAACAGTAGACAATCATTTACATTGTATTAGGTAAATCTGGATTCAGATAGAGAGATCTGGGAAAAAGTACCGTTAGTGATTGCAGATGAGATTACAGGAGTAGTGTTTCATTTTTTCAATGGAGAGGAAGCCTCACGAATACTGATTGGAATTAAAATTCAAAAAGAAGCCTCAAAGTGACAAAGACTGAACAGCGGTTCAATTGTCAGGTCGTTGGTACGATAACGCACAATGTCCAAATCATCTCTGCATTCCGATATACATACTCCTGGTTAAAAATACACCGACATGATGAAATATTCATCATTATGATTTTTTAAACTGAGATAATAAAATTTTGTGAAAATATTCTTTATTTTTTTGAACATATGTATTTATACAACCTTCTCATAATGTTGGCATGCATTCTGTATTACAGGAATCCATGAATATCAACACGGGAATTATAGCAGATGATTTAACAGGAGCCGGAGATTCAAGCATGTATTTTTGTCATGCAGGGTTTTCTGTATTTCTGCCTCAATCATTAGAGATAGAAAATATTCCTGTGGGTACAAGTGTTCTTGCCATCAATTCAGAATCAAGGCTCGTGAGTGAAGATGAGGCATATAAAGAAGTCTCCACCACAGTTAAGAAATGCCTGGATATGGGAGTTTCCTCCTTTTACAAAAAAATTGATTCTACCCTGAGGGGTAATATCGATGCTGAAGTCAATGCTATGATCGATTCTGCTGGCTATAAAGCTGCTGTAATCTGTCCTGCATCTCCTGATGTGGGAAGGACTGTTATTGATGGTTATTGCTATATTAACGGGGACCTTATAAATAAAACAGAAACGGGAAATGATCATTTATCTCCTGTTGCAAGTTCCCATGTAAAAGACTTATTCCATTCAGTGAACAATGATAAGATATACCATTTCCCAATTGAAGATATCGAGAAAGGATCAGATTATCTCCAAGAAAAAGTCAATGAACTTCTTTCAGAGGGGATCAGTCGGTTTATCTGTGATGCGAAATCTCATACACATCTGAATGAAATAGCCCGCCTGTTTAGCGATAACAGGCTTCTTCTGGTTGGATCTTCCGGGCTGGCAAAGGCTATTTCTTTCAACATGAGCAACGGGGAAGAACCAGATCATACTGATATTTTCAGAAATGGAGAGATTCTTGTAGTATCGGGTAGCCGGATGGATATTACGCGACAGCAGATTCGCATTCTTTCAGAACAGCGTGGATTCCCAATTATTAAGATTCCAGTAACAGCCATTCTACATAATGATGAAAAATCTCTGAAGGTGTTCAAAGACTCTCTGGAAAATCTTGGTCCTAGTGAATCTCAGATACTTATCCCAGACGACTATAATGGAACTGAAAATCCAGAAGAGCTGAAATTGAATAGTGAAATCATAGCAGACTATCTTGCAGATACAGTAGTTAGTTTATGCAGCCTCCGTGACATTTCTGTTCTTGTCGTGGTAGGTGGTCATACAACATTTAAAACTATGAATAAACTGAATGCTCTTGGAGTGCTTTATAAGGGCGAGGTTATCCCCGGTTCTCCCTTTGGCGAATTAATAAATCAGGAGAAAAAAACATCCTGCTCCCTGGTAACCAAATCAGGAAGTTTCGGAGATGTGAATGCGCTGGTCAAAATTGTGGATTTTGTAAATAAAAGCATGCAGGTGCCTGAATGAGAGAATTTGGATTTTATTGGAGAATAATAAAATCAATTACCAATGGACTGTTATACATGGTTTAAGACTGATGGTAATGGTAAATTGGCATAATAATATTAGGAATAAGGTATTCAGAAGGGATACTAAAATAAAGAAGGAGAAAAAAAATGAAAAGATTAATAATTGCATTATTGGTTCTTTTGATGGTTTCGACTGTTCTGTTCGCAAACGGAGCACAGGAAAGTGGTGGGGAGAAGAGTATCAAGCTCGTCGCTGCAACAATCAATCCAGATGGTTCACTGCTCGGTAATGCCATGCAGGCCTATTTTGATGAGATTGAAGCACAGAGTGAAGGTAAAATTAACGTTGATTTCTTCCTTGGCGGTCAGCTTGGTGATGCATCGACTTTGTATCAGTCCGTAGTTGATGGTACAATCGATATTATTCTCAGTGATCCAGGTTGGTTCGCTGAAAGACATCCTGTATTCGACATCCTTACCGGTAACTACCTGTTCACTGGCAAAGAGCACTACGAATCAGTTGTAAATGGTGATGGCTCATTCGCTTATTTCGAAAACCTGCTCCTTGATGATCCCGGCGTTGTTGTTCTGATGTATGTAGGTGGTCTGGAAAGAGATATTATCAGCACAATGCCAATCAACTCTGTTGATGACCTCAAGGGTGTGAACATGAGAAGTAAATCTGCTTCAACCAACATGGACTGGTGGTCCTCACTTGGTGCAAATCCTGTTCCTGTCTCGTTCAACGAAACATACACAGCAGTTCAGACCGGTGTTGTAAACGGATCTCAGAACAGTCTTGACGCTATGATCTCAATGCGCTTTGGTGAAGTTGAGAAATACGTAGCAAGAACACAGCATAACCTTTATCTCGGTTTCATTGTTATGAACAAGGAAAAGTATGACAGCCTTGGTGCTGACCTGCAGGGTGTTCTTGCCAGTGCTGCAAAGAAAGTTCAGCCTGTGTATATTGAAAAAGCATTCCAGCTTGCCGATGAAGCGCTTGTTGTACTGCAGGACGAGTTCGGTGTGACTGTAACTGACCCTGAGAGAGGCCCCTTTATCGAAGCATCTAGAAAGCAGATCAATGAACTGGCTGCCAAGTATGATTTCGAAGAAGAATTCTCGAATATCTTCGAATAAGATTCTAATTTAAATTAAGGATTAATCAACCTGATACGGAACACAGCTTCAGCTTATCCGTATCAGGTCTCATTAACAAGGAGGGAGTGTGAAAATTACTGAGAAACTAGAAGGTATTCTATTTGCAATTCTTAGCGTCTTTCAGTTTTTACTGGCATTCACTATTTTTGTGGCTGTCATGGCGCGTTATGTTTTTAAGTTTCCCATTCCGGAGATCAATATCGTCCAGAACTTTTCATTAATCTGGTTGGTTATGCTTGGCGCAGGGTATGCTATAAAAACTAAGAAGCATTTGGATATAGATTTATTCGGAGCGTATATCTCAGAAAAAGCCAATAGAATCAGAACTTTGATCATTGATATTATTATTCTTCTGGCTGTTATATTCATTTTGGTTGTCGGATATAAGACGTTTCTTACAGGGTTTGTACGTACAGAGCTTACCCCGATCAGATTTTTAGACCATAGAATATCTCTGGTGTATTTTAATTCAGCTATGTTCTTTGGTGCTATCGTTATGGTCGTGTATCAAATAATTAATGTGATAAAAAGCATTAAAGATGTAAAATCGCATAAAAAATCTTCAGGAGGTGACGAATGATCCTCGCAGGTATACTTGTTGTATTTTTAGGATTGCTTGTTTTTGGCGTTCCTGTCGTATTCAGCTTGATTATCTCTTCCGGGCTGCCCATTCTTCTTGACCAGAATGTTCACTTGGTTCAGATGGGATCAATTATTCTTCAAAAATTCAGAAGCTTTACACTATTAGCTATCCCGCTCTTTATTTACGCCGGAAAGCTCTTGCAGATAAGTAAAGTTCCTGATGATCTTATTTATCTTTCCCGTGCTCTAATAGGTAAGGTGAGAGGTGACTTGGCTCACATCAATGTATTGACTAGTATTTTCTTTGCAGGTATTTCAGGTTCCTCAGTTGCAGATGTAGCATCCCTGGGAACGGTTATCATTCCTGCTATGAAGAAGAAAGGCTACAGTCCGGAATTCAGTGCAACTCTCACAGCTGCTTCAGCTACTATCGGTGCTATCATACCGCCAAGTATTCTGATGATCGTCTACGGATCAATTGCACAGACCTCTATTGCTGCACTGTTCCTCGGAGGTATTATACCAGGTGTTGTTATCGGTCTTTCACAGATGGTCTATTCTTATATATATGCTAGAAGAAACCATATTGGGCAATTGTCAGGCTCTGATAGTATTGAAGGTGAGGATGACCATTTATCGAAACTTGAAGCTCTGAAACGCGGATTTTTCCCTACATCCATCTTCGTTCTTATTATCGGAGGTATTCTTGCCGGTATTTTCACACCAACAGAAGCCGCAGGATTCGCAGTAGTGTATATCTTGCTTTATAATATCATTGTAAAGAAAGAACGGAATTTCAAGGATTACTATGAAGCAACTAAAAAGGCTGTGATCGAGTCTTCAACAATCTTTTTCCTGATTGCAGTAGCCTCATTCCTCTCATGGGTACTGACCTACTACAAAGTCATGATTCCCGTTATCGATCTTGTGAAAGGCAGTAACCTGTCAGCTCCTGTATTCATGATCGTAATGATGCTGATATATCTTGTCATTGGTACTTTCATGGAACCGGCTTCAGCCATGCTAATTTTTGTTCCACTGCTCCTTCCTCTTATGGATCTTCTGGAAATTAACCCGACAGTGGCTGGTGTTATTACTGTTATGGCAATTAGAGTAGGAACTGTTACTCCACCATATGGCTTATCGACGTTGATGGCTGCAAAGATAGCGGAAACTTCGGTTATGCATATGATGAAACATATCGTACTTTTTGTTGGAGAATATCTCTTAGTCCTTATAATTCTGGTGTATTTCCAGGATATTATTCTGATTCTTCCCAGAATCTTCCTCAGCTGATTGGGGAAGATCGGATGAAAAAAATGTTATCAGGACAGGCTATTGTAATAACCGGTGCTACAAGAGGTATAGGATACGCTATTGCAAGGCTTCTAGCAGAACATGGTGCGAATTTGATCTTGAATGGTACGAACTCTGAAAAGATCAATGAAAACTGCCAGCAATTGCATGAGCAGTACAATATCGATTGTTATCCAGTGGTGGGTGATATTTCACGGGAAGAAACAAGCGCCCGGTTGGTCACAACAGCAATGGAAAACTTCGGACGGATAGACTGCCTGGTAAATAATTCCGGGATCATCAACAGACGGAAGTTTGCTGATTTCAATGAAGAAGAATGGCGGCGCACCCTAGCCATAAATCTTGATGGGCTTATGTTTGCCTGCAAGAATGTGCTGCCGGTGATGACTGAACAGGGGAGGGGTAAGATTGTGAACATCCTTTCCAGTTCCTCAAAGAAACCGCATCCAAACGCTTCGATTGAATACGGAGTTTCGAAGGCCGGCGGGTTGTATATAACCCGCCACCTTGCGCTGGAATATGCTCCTAAAAACATCCACGTCAATGCTGTCTGTCCGGGACCAATCGCAACCGATCTGGTGAAGACCTGGACAGATGAATACAGAGAGAAAGTGCTGTTGAAGATTCCCCTCGGAAAACTCGGGCTTCCGGAAGATGTAGCCCATGCAACCCTCTTTCTTGCGGGTCCGTACTCCGATTTCATAACAGGTGAGGCCATCAATGTGAATGGCGGATCCTTTATGGACTGATAATGGTATAATCAGCAAGGTTATATTGCCGGAGGAATCTATGTCAGAAGAATTAAAAGGTTTGGTAGCTTGTGTTACAGGAGGAGCCAGCGGTCTCGGGGCAGGTATAGTGACTCAATTGGCTCAAGAAGGAGTGACTGTAATTGCGGCAGATGTTCAGACCGATAAAGGCGAAGCCTTTGCTGAAACCTTAAGGAAACAAGGGTTATCAGTTTACTTCAGACATCTTGATGTTACATGTGAGGAGCAGTGGATCCTGCTGGTGGAAGATTTGGAAACTGAATTTTCGGGTCTTGATATCCTTGTAAATAATGCTGGAATCATAATTAGGAAACGACTTTCTGATCTATCTCTGGAAGAGTGGAACAGAGCTGTATCTGTGAATCTTAACAGTGTATTTCTGGGAGTAAAGCATTGTCGCAACCTCCTTGCCCGTTCTACATCGGCCTCAATTGTGAATATTTCCTCTACAGCAGGTATTATTGCACATTTAGACCCTTCCTATACAACAAGTAAATGGGGTGTACGCGGATTTACCAAGGCTGCTGCCCTGGAACTGGTTCAGGATGGTATCCGTGTGAACTCTGTTCACCCATCTATGATAGCAACTCCATTGACAGAAGCAGCGCCTCCTGGGCACATGGAAGCAAACCGTTATGCAATCCCGATGGGGCGGGAGGCTCAGCCCGAAGAAATAGCAAAAGTTGTCTGTTTCCTTTGTTCTCGCGGTTCCTCATACATGACAGGAAGTGAAATTGTTGTAGACGGAGGAATGACAACTGCCGGTGTAGCGCACATGCGAGCCCAGTTTCAGGAACAGTATAATTAATAATCGTATTAAAGGTTTTACTATATTTTGCGATTGAAACTAACACATATAATAATAAGGAGATGACAAAATGAAAATAATTAAAGAATACACAATACCGACCCCTTGTACCAGCAACCATGCTTCCAATCTTATTGAGGTTGAAGGGGGTGATCTGCTCTGTACCTGGTTTGGCGGCAGTATGGAAGGATCTTCAGATATCAGTATTTACCTTGCCCGCTTCAGTGCCGCCGATGGAGCTTGGTTCCCTGCAGAAAAGATGAGCGATGATCCCGATAGATCAGAGCAGAACCCGGTGATTTTTAAGAATACAGATGGACAGCTCTGGCTGTTGTATACGGCTCAGCTGAAAACCGACCAGGGGACAGCGATTGTCCGGAGGCGGAAGTCTGATGACAATGGTGTGACCTGGGGAGAGACTGAAGATCTTTTTAAAGAAGAAGGAACGTTTATCAGGCATGCTCCTATTATGAACAGTGACGGGGACTTGCTGGTACCGATCTGGCACAGCAATATTAAGAACGCATTTGGGGATGATATGAGTCTGGTAAAGATTTCCAAAGATGGCGGCAATACCTGGAACATGGTTGAAGTGCCTGAAAGCAAAGGGTGTGTTCATATGGATATTCTTGAAAACTGTAAAGTCGCACTGTATCGGAGCAGAAGAGCGGATAATATCTATCGCAGTATTTCCGAAGATAAC
Organism: Sphaerochaetaceae bacterium; assembly: GCA_963677695.2. Taxonomy (GTDB): domain Bacteria; phylum Spirochaetota; class Spirochaetia; order Sphaerochaetales; family Sphaerochaetaceae; genus SABI01. Next base: position 423,831 of record CAXXUJ010000002.1, read on the forward strand.
GGACAGACCTGGTCTATACCTGAATCGACCTCATTACCCAATAATAATTCCTCCATACAGGCGAGGGAATTGGCAGATGGTCGACTGCTTTTAATTTATAATGCCAATTCAGCACAGGGCCGAGCTTCGGAAAGTTCTATTCCCCCATGGATTCAGGATAAGGAAGAGTTCCTGAAGCAGTGTGAGATCAGTGAAAAAAGTGCGGTCTGGGGGGTTCCTAGAAATCCGTTGGTAATCGCATCATCTACTGATCTGGGTGCAACATGGCAGGATGAGATCGTAGTGGAAGATGATGCAACTCTCCGTTCATCTCACGATGAGAAAGGTTCCTTTATAGGAGATTACTCATATCCTTCAATTATTCAGACACAGGACGGAAAAATACATATCAGTTATTCCTACTTGCGTGACTATATCAAGCATGTGACGCTGGAACTGTAGGTTATCGTAATGTATATTGTTCAGGCGGAATAGAGTTGGTCATGCACGAGTAAAATAATTTTACTGGATCTATGTAAACCTTCATCAGCTGTCTATGCAAACTAAACCTTCAAAGGAGGAATTAAAAAATGTCAAAGCAATCTAAGAAACCGAATCTTTTATTCATATTTACGGATGAGCAGCGTGCTGATACTATCCATGCATTGGGAAACCCTTTCATTCATACTCCAAGTCTTGATAAATTATCTGAAATTTCAACTGTATGTTCTAATGCTTATGTGACCCAACCTGTGTGTACACCTTCAAGAGGGTCTATCATGACGGGTCAGTATCCCCATACCCACAAGACAACCGATAATAACATGCTTCTGGGTGATGATACCTTATGCCTCCCGGAAATGCCTGGGTTGTCCGATTACACGAAAGCCTATTATGGGAAATGGCATCTCGGGGATGAAATATACCGTCAGCATGGTTTTGATTTCTGGGAAAGTGTAGAAGATTGTTACCATCAATATGACTCAGGGAAATATGATGCGAGCCAACGCTGTGGATATACGAACTGGCTTGTGGAACAAGGCATAGAGACCGATACCGTAGACTGTAATGGATATCCCTTTCATTCACGTCAGCTAACCGTGAGTCTGCCGGAGCAGTACACCAAAGCATGGTATGTCGGTATGATGGGTGAAGAATTTATTAAGCGTCATTCAGATGATCCTTTTATTTTATACCTCAATTTCTTTGAACCGCATATGCCGATGACTGGTCCATTGAATGAGTTCTATAATTGGAAAGATATCCCATTGCCGGAAACACACGAAAACCTGCCGGATGATGTGCCTTTGAAATATAAGTTATTCTCGGAAACCTTCAAGAAGAAGTTCCCGACTGAAGAAGCTTGGAGAAGAATAAGAAGCCAGTACTATGGATTGGTCAGCATGGTGGATCGACAGGTGGGGCGCGTCATTGATACTCTTGAAGCCAGTGGAGAGATGGATAATACCATCATAGTATTTACAAGTGACCACGGAGATATGTTAGGAAATCACATGTTGTACGGAAAATGTACAATGTATGATGAGTCGGTAAAGGTACCATTACTTATCAGAATGCCGGGACAGAAAAAGAAGAAGACCATAACAAATCCGGTGAGTCATATTGACTTGGTTCCTACACTGCTCGATGCAATGGGAGCACCTGCTTATTCCCTTTGTGAGGGAGAGAGTATTCTCAAGGAACTTGCCGATCCAGATCCGATGATTCAGCCGGAAAAAGATGTATTCGTCGAATGGATCGGGTCTAACAATAATTTTGACCTGGGTGCAGCGGTTGGTGAGGTTTCTGTCAAAGAGGAATGGCTTGCGACACATTCTAAAGATGAAATTGTTTCTGCAGTACGGGATCATGTGGTTACGATAGTTTCTCCCGATGGCCGAAAACTCAGTCACAGTCTATTAGGTGAGCATCAGCTGTTTCAGCTTAAGGACGATCCTGGCGAAACAACGAATCTATGGGGAAATCTCCCTTGTGATGATTTGGTTCAAAAAGTAGAAGAATGGCGGAGTTCGATTACATAGAACATTCAATTATCACCTACATGCCTCTTATTCATAGTCTGAATGAGAGGCATCTTAATATATATCTTTCTATAGTGTATTCCCAATGCTGACAGCTTGTGTGGATCAGGTGGAACGCCTCATAAGATTGACTCAATATTGTGAAGCATAACCGTATCTGATGTATTCAGCCAACAATAACACAAGTGTGAACCTGTGGATGGAGGCTACCCGCTGTAAATTGTGATATAGTAAGGCATGGAGTTTAGGAAGCAGACACATGCAGTGTATTACACACGATATCATATAGTCGTATCGACCAAATACCGAAGAAAAATACTGAGAGGAGGTGTTGGCGAATATCTGAAGAAAATAGCGTTTCAGATAACACGGTATCATCCTGAGATAGAAATAATAGAAATCAACACTGATGTAGATTACATGCATGTATTGATATCAATACCCCCAAAGATGTCGGTAAGCGAGGTGGTAAGAATGTTAAAAGCCAACACAGGGAAGAAATTGAGAGAGAAATTTCCCCATTTAGATAAGGTATACTGGGGAATCGAAGGTATATGGTCGATAGGGTACTTTGTCTCAACAGTTGGGGTCGATGAAAAAGTGATCCAGAACTACATCGAGCACCAAGGACAAGGAGACAGCGGGCAAGCGAAGCTTGAATTGTAATAAAGATGCTACGGACGTGCACCCGTAGTGTTCACTATTGAAAAAAACTAAGGGTTTGTTTTTCATTCACCTTTTTTAACCAGGTCTGAGAAAAATTCCTATTCAGGAATATCTGAAAAAAAATTCTTTTAGTAACATCGTTCAGGATGTGTAACACTATTTCACTGGTTCATATACAATCAAAATTAAGGCCACAAATCCATGAAGAAAGGTGGCCGTATTAAAATTGCTGCATTACATATTCAAAATCAGAGGAGAGAACCTTCGTAACAAGTTCCCTCCGTTTAATTTCTGAATATTATACCATTCTTACGCCCATTTCTATTGCCTGAAGCATACTTTCGGGGTTAGCTCTGCCTTCACCGGCCTTGCCGAAAGCAACACCGTGGTCGACGCTGCTTCTGATGATAGGCAGTCCGAGGGTGATGTTCACTCCCGACATGCTCAGCCAGGTATTTGTCGTGATGTCGTAGTTGAAGCCGGCAAGTTTAGTGGGGATATGACCCTGGTCATGGTACATGACGACAACGATATCGTACTGACCGCCGCTCATCTTCGAGAACACGGTATCGGGAGGAATCGGTCCGTCAACATTCTTTCCTTCACTTACTGCCTTCTCGATTGCAGGAATAATCTCATCAATCTCTTCACGACCGAACATGCCGCCTTCACCTGCATGAGGATTGAGACCGGCTACAGCGATTCTCGGGTTTTCGATACCCATCTTCTTGAGAGCTGCATCGGCAAGATCGATGACTTTTCCAATCCTTTCTTTCTTTGTTCTGTTGATCGCTTCCTGAAGAGATACATGAGTTGAAACGTGAACAACTCTGAAATCGCCTTCAGCGAGCATCATTGCATAATCTTTCGTCCCAGTCAGCCGAGCATAGATTTCAGTATGACCAGCTTCATGAATACCTGCCGCATTGATTGCTTCCTTGTGTATGGGGCCCGTGATCGTTGCATCGATCTCACCGTCCATCGCAAGGTGAATGACCTTCTCGATGTACTCATACGATGCCTTTCCGCTCATAGCTGCAACAGTCTTGTATTTCAACTGTGACATATCAACATTTTTCATATCGAGAACATCTACTGTTCCTAGTTCATATTTCCCTTCAGCAGGGGAGGCAACAGCATTGGTTTTCAGATCAAGGCCGCTGAACTTGATTGCTTCTTTCATCACTTCAAGGTCACAGACAACCAGGGGTCTGCAGATATCGTAGGTGTGAGCCTCTGCGAGTGCCTTTGCTGTGATCTCCGGTCCGATCCCGGCGGGATCTCCCACGCTGATTCCTAAAATCGGTTTCTTGTTTTTTACCATAATCGTATCTATCTCCTTTGTATGGTGTGTTATTCCTGTGTATCGAGCAGGCGGAGATAGATATCACCGATCTGTTCTTCACTCAGGTCCACAGGATTGTTATCCATAAGTCTTCTATTCGTGTAAGCGCTCTCTACCAGTTCTGCAAGGTCTGTATACTTTGCTCCGAACGAAGAAAGAGAGATAGGAATATTCAGGTCTTCAAGCAGCTGATGCAGTTCCTCAATGAGGTAGGCTTCAGCCGTGGATTCACTGTTGTTCTCATCGTAGCCGAAGCATTCAGCCACTCTTTTTGTTTTATCAGGCATAGCTTGAAGGTTGTATTCCATCACATAGGGGAGGAGCATTGCATTGGACTGTCCATGTGGAATATGGTACTTCACACCCAGAGGATAAGACATCGCATGCACCGCATTGGTACCACTCAGAGTGATACACATACCGGCAAAGTAGGAAGCGAGCAGCATGTCGCCACGTGCTTCAATATCGTTTCCGACATTCACTGCTTTTCTGATCGAACGTGCAATGCGTGTCATAGAATCGATTGCAAGAAGATCAACGTAGGTGTTTGCTTTTTGTGAGAGGTAGCATTCCATCGCATGACAGAGGGCATCCATGCCTGTTGTTGCTGAGATGCTCGCAGGGAGCGTAAGAGTGAGTTCAGGATCAAGAATCACAAGGTCGGGAAGAAGTTTTTCATTGACCACAGCTCCCTTCGAGTTTCTGGAAGGAATTGCAATGATCGCGTTCTTTGTTGACTCGGACCCGGTACCTGCAGTTGTCGGAATAGCAACCGTGAAAGTTGAGTGAGCAGGAACGGGTTCTCCGTCAAGAAGATCAAGAATTCCTTTATCAGTATTGACCAAAACTCCACAGAGTTTGCCAACATCAAGAACTGAACCTCCGCCTATTGAGACTACGCAGTCTGCTTCAGCAGTTTTCACTTTTGCCATGACAGCATCCACATCAGGGACTCCCGGTTCACGGGCAAGGTCGCTTATCACGGTACATGAAAGCCCCGATTCTTCGATTATATCGGTAACAATCTTCCCGATACCACTTTTCTCGATACCTGCATCCATGAGAACGACGGTTTTTGAAAAACCGTATTCAGTGAGGAGGTAGCCAAGTTTCTTCACGGAGCCTGCTCCGAGTACAGTTCTTCCTGATGTTGATACATCAAATGCTAAGTTCATGAATAATTCTCCTGTATAGATCTAGTACTGTATATGTCATTAATATAGATTGGGTACCTTTCCAGCATATATTCTTGTTCGTAGGCTTTTGCTTCCAACATGGATTGAACCTCTCCATCGACTACCAGTACCTCAATATGTGTTTCTTTCTCAAGGGAAAAGATTTTTTCAAGGAAAGTCGACGCTTCTTGGAATGAGCAATGCCGATCTGGATTCCTTGACTTTGAATTGATCAACAGGTGCTCTATAACACGTTCCTTCCCGGATAAGGAAATATATCCTGTATTGTTTGTATTCGTGAGACCATCAGTTGTTTCGAGTTGTTTCATCTGATGCATTACCAACTCATAAAGCATCTTGTATGCCACTTTTTGCGTTATACATATAAAAATATACAAACTGTTTTGTGTAAAAGAAATGTATGCGATAAAATTGTTTTAGTACGAAACTATGAAACGGTGATGTTCATAGAAATGTAGGAAAAACCAACATGGATAGAAAGGATGGAGAAAAAATAGCCAATACCTCTGTCTCGTGATATACTCCTCGTATGAATATTTTACTTGTAGCACCTTATCACGATTTGAAGGAACAGACCGAAAAAGTAGTTTCTTCCATTCCCTATGATATAGCCATAGTCGAAGGGAATCTCCATAAAGGTGTGAGAGCTGCACAGAAAGCTATAAAAGAACAGCCGATACAGGTGGTAATCAGCAGAGGAGGAACAGCTTCTCTACTGAAAAAACATGTAGATCTCCCTGTATTTGAAATTGAAGTAGGTGGATATGATTTGCTTAGAGCGATACATCCACACTCCACCCTGAGTGAGAAGATTGCTGTAATCGGATTTGAGAATGTCATTAACGGTGCCAAGAGTATCGCGAAGATTCTGGGGATAGAATTAGGTTACTTCCTTATCACAAAAAGAATACAGACAGTTTCGGTTGTCGAGGATGCTCATGCATGGGGAGCTGAAGTCATTATTGGAGATGCAATTTCCGTAAATACGGCTCAAGAACTCGGATTGAAATCAGAATTAGTGAAAAGTGGTCCTGAAGCCATTATCGGTGCTATCGAATCTTCGGTTACTATGCTCCAGAGCATAAATGAGGAGATTATCCGTAACAAACGAATGAACCTTCTCATAGAACAGTCAGATGTGGGAATTATATATATATCAACTGATGGTCTTGTACAATTAGTAAATACGAAAGCTGAAAAGATACTAAATAGAAGCAAGAGAAATATGATCGGATATGAACTTACTTCTGAAAACGCGCCAGTAGAATTGCTGAAGGCCTTAAAGAATGAAAAAGAACATCAGTTAATAAAACTTGACGGCAATGATTTTATGGTGGAAATCAAACGGATTAAAAACAACGAGAAATCCAGGGCCTTACTCGTGTTTATACAGAGCAGCAATAGAATTAAGAATCTTGAAGGAATGCTGCGCAAAGAGATGGTTGCCAGAGGTCTTATAGCGCAATATGATTTTGAACATATTACTGCTATTACAACCACCTTTCAGCAGGTATTGGAAAAAGCAAAATCCTTTTCTCACACCAACGCTACAATTCTTCTTCTTGGCGAAACCGGGTCAGGAAAAGAAATTTTTGCGCAGAGTATCCACAATGCATCCCGTAGACGGCAGGGACCTTTTGTTGCTGTCAATTGTGCCGCTCTTCCAGACACGCTTCTTGAAAGTGAATTGTTCGGCTATGCCGAAGGTGCTTTTACCGGTGCCCAGAAAGGTGGTAAAGCGGGTCTATTCGAAATGGCTCATAAAGGAACGATTTTTCTAGATGAAGTAAATGATATGAATCAGAACGTTCAGGCGAGAATGCTTCGGGTTCTTCAGGAAAAGCAGGTGATGAGAGTAGGTGACAATCGAGTATATGATATAGATGTGCGTGTCATCGCTGCATGTAATAAGGATTTGTTCCAGGAAACTGAGACTGGGAGGTTCCGGAAGGATCTCTATTACCGCTTGAAAGTGCTCGATATCAAACTACCACCGCTACGGGAACGGTATGACGATATCCTACCTCTTTTTGAATCATTCCTTGATTTTTTTAACAGAAAATACCGGTATGATAGCTTTGATCTTCCTCAAGGGCTAAAAGATGCTATTCTTAGCTATTCCTGGCCTGGAAATGTAAGGCAATTGCGGAATTTTGCAGAGAAAGTAAGCGTCATTTTTTCAATTTTTCAAGATACCGAAGAAGTTATCGAGGATCTCGTACATGACTTGAACTCTGATGGCAGTCCAAAAAATGAACAGGTAAGTAAATCGTCGGTAACGTTTGATGAAAATTCTGTTAAATGCGCTGAAATGGAGGTTATCAGAGCGTGCTGGATTGCAAATAAGAAAAATATAAGCAAAACGGCCAGACAGCTTGGTCTAGACCGTTCTACGGTGAGAAAAAATTTAGAAGAGGAATAAACCTCTTTCCTGATTATTTTTTTTCGTTCGACATAGCCTGGGCCATCTTTAGCGCAAGGGCAAAGCTTCTCACTCGAGCAATACCTTTGTAGGCAATATCATAGGCAGTCCCATGGTCTACCGAAGTACGGATGATCGGGAGACCGAGAGTGACATTCACCCCTCCGTCAAAATCAAGTGTCTTGATGAAAATGTGTCCCTGATCGTGATACATACAGACAACAGCGTCGAACTTATCCCTGTGGACTGCATTAAAGAATACCGTATCACCGGGCTCCGGTCCTATGACCGTATAACCTTCTTCCCTCGCCTGTTCTATGGCAGGAATGATTTCTTCGATTTCTTCCTTTCCGAAAGCTCCGTTTTCTCCCGCATGCGGGTTTAAACCGGCAACAGCTATCCGGGAGGTTGGCCGAATTTTATCGAGCGCATCTGCAGTAAGTCTGATGACTTCCAGAATCCTCTCCTTCTTCACCCGTGCAGCAGCTTCCACGATTGATACGTGGGTACTTACGTGAGTTACCACAAGCTTTTCTGTTGCGAGCATCATTGTGACAGGTGGGTTGCCGCAAATATCAGCAATATATTCGGTATGACCTGAAAATTCAGGATGGGTGATCCTGACAGCCTCCTTGTTTATCGGAAGGGTGACCATTGCAGAGATTTCTCCCCGCACAGCTGCCTCTGCAGCTGCTTTTACATACGAAATTGCAGCATGACCTGCTTTCCCATCCACTTGACCCGGCTTCAGGTCAGCCACGGTATAGTCGCCGATATCTATCACAGGAAAAGTAACTTCTCCTTCAACAAAACCTGCTGCATAGCGAAGAATTTTTTTATTTCCGAAAACAACTGCATTCTCAGGAAGAATCCCGTCTGCTGCAGCTTTTACAATAATTTCAGGGCCGACTCCATTAGGATCGCCCATAGTAATGCCTATCATGGCAGCCTCCATTAAGTAAAACCCCCTGACAATCATCGTCAGGGGCTTTATATTTAGATAAGTGAATATTTTTCAAGAAGAGCTTTGAGGATTCCATCGATTTCTGCTGATGGGATCAAAGCGGGCATTCTGTTGTTTCCTACTGCAGGATCCATGATATAGAGTGCACGTTTCACGAGTGCAGGAGGGAACCCGTGCTGGTAGAGATCAGTCCTGAAAGCTGTTACTTTTTCCTGAGCTGCAGCGGAGCCTGCGACATCGCCTTCGGCGTAGAGACGGAGAATATCATTTACCCACTCGGGAATGACATTGGCAAGACCGGAAACACAGCCGGTGGCGCCCATGAGGAGTCCGTCATGGATCATATGATCAGGGCCGGTATAGACGTCGAATTCAGGATGATCTTTTCTATAATCACAATAGGCTTTAAGATTGTCCGCATTTCCGCTTGTATCCTTGATACCTTTGATATTATTGACTTCTGCAAGCTTAAACACTGTTGCAGGTTCAACAGGATTACCTGTTCGTGATGGGATGTCATAGATGTAGATTGGAGCGTCAACTTCTTCAGCGATTTTCTTATAGTGAAGATAAAGGCCTTCTTGTGTGCATGAGATGAAGTAGGGGGCTACAATAGCTATTCCATCGATGCCCAGTTTTGCATACTCTTTTGCTAAACGGATAGATTCGTATGTAGAAGGTGTTCCTGCGTTCGCAAAAACTTTCACCTTGCCGTCAGCTTCTTCTATAGCTGCCTTTACGATAGCCACTCTTTCCTCAAAAGAGAGAGCTGAGAAGTCTCCATTCGTACCGCTGCAGAACAGGTTGTTCCCTGCCTCGATCTGTCGTCTCATCTGACGACGTGTCGCCTGAAGGTCTACTTCCTCTTGTTCGTTGTATGCAGTTACCAGTGCGGTAAAAGGTGCGATGAAATCTGCCATTGTATCTCCTCTCTTGATTTATAGTATATGTAATGTTTGAAAACAGATGAATCCAACAAAAATATGCATATTTTATGCCAAACATAAGAATAGGAAAAAAATAGGCTTTATATGCCTTGGAATGCCTATTCAGAATGCATGTTATGAAAGGAATCAGATAAGAAAAAAAGGAACTGACGAATAAACCAGCAGTTTTTATGCTGTAATATTCATCAATCCCTATTATAGAATACCGGCACACTTCGGAGTGTGCCGATATCTGATTTATTTCTGTGAGGCCTCAAGTCCTTCCTTCAGAGCTCCAAGGATGTCATCGATATGTTCGAGACCGATCGACAACCTGATAAGGTCGGGTGTGAGTCCTCCTGCTTTCTGTTCTTCCTCACTCAGCTGTGAATGTGAGGTTGATGAGGGGTGGAGGATGAGGCTCTTCGCATCACCGACATTCGCTACGTGGGAGAAGAGGGGGATGGAGTCTATCAGCTTCACTGCTGCTTCATAACCTCCCTTGATTCCGAAGACGACCATGCCGCCGAATCCATTCTTCAGGTACTTGGATGCCACCGGGTAGGAGGGGTCGCTTTCAAGTCCCGGGTGTCGTACCCATTCAACCCGTTTATCATTCTTCAGGAACTCTGCAACCTTGAGGGCGTTCGCTGAATGTCTTTCCATTCTTACCGGGAGTGTTTCGAGTCCCTGGAGGAAGATCCACGCATTGTCGGGTGATATCGCAGCTCCAAGATTTCGCAAGGGGACGGTTCTGAGCCTGAGGGCGAATGCGACCGGGGCGAGAGGTTCGGGTAGGTCATGTGCCCACCTGATTCCGTGGTAGTTTGCATCGGGATCATTGAAGAGGGGGAAATTCCCCTTCTTCCAGTCGAATCTTCCTGAATCGGTGACGATTCCTCCGATTGCAGTCCCATGTCCACCGATCCACTTCGTCAGTGAATGGATGACGATATCTGCACCATGCTCAATAGGACGGAGGAGGTATGGGGTGACAAAGGTCGCATCTACGACGAGGGGAAGGTTGTGTGCATGTGCTATGTCGGCAACTGCCTGAATATCGGTAGCATCAAGTCCCGGGTTCCCGATCGCTTCGATATAGATAAGCTTGGTCTTCTCTGTGATCGCTTTTTCGAAGTTCTCCACCTTCTTCGGGTCTACGAAACGGGTTGTGATACCGAACTGGGGAAGAATGGTCGAGAACATCGTATAACTTCCACCGTAGAGGTTGTTTGCGGAAACGATCTCATCTCCATTCTGTGCAATGGTAATGATCGTGTAATGGATTGCACTGGTTCCCGATGCGAGCGCGACAGAGGCCGCTCCTCCTTCAAGGGCTGCAATGCGCTGTTCGAGTGCATCCTGTGTCGGATTCCCCAGTCTCGTGTAGATATTACCGAGTTCTCTGAGTCCGAAAAGGTTTGCCGCATGCTCTGTGTTCTGGAACAGGTAGGCTGAAGTTCTATATATGGGTACCGCCCGTGATCCAGTTGCATCTGTTGTAATCCCTGCATGAATCGCCTGTGTTTCAATATGATATGTGTCTGACATGGTTTGCTCCTGATTTATTTCTGAGATTCATCGAACAGCCAGGTGGAAAGGTATCTTTCACCGGTGTCCGGAAGGATGACAACGATCCTTTTTCCTCTGTTTTCTTCTTTCTTCGAAAGTTCCAATGCCGCCCAGAGGGCTGCTCCTGAAGAAATACCTACCAGTATTCCTTCTTCCTTTGCTGCTCTTCTTGCCGTTATCCCGGCATCTGCATCCTCAACCCGTATGATCTCATCAATGATATCGGTATTGAGCACCTTCGGCACGAAACCCGCCCCGATACCCTGAATCTTATGGGGACCGGCCTTTCCTCCCGATAGGACAGCAGATGAAGAAGGTTCGACTGCCACTACCCTGATCGCAGGATTCTTTGCCTTGAGAGCCTCTCCAGTTCCGGTAATGGTTCCACCTGTGCCGACCCCGGCGACGAAGATATCAACAGAACCATCGGTATCTCTCCAGATCTCCTCAGCCGTCGTCCTTCGGTGAACCTCTGGGTTTGCAGGATTGTTGAACTGCTGAGGAATGAAAGAACCTGAAATACTCTTCTTCAGTTCCTCCGCCTTCTCTATTGCACCACTCATTCCCTTTGATCCCTCAGTAAGAACAATTTCAGCACCGAAAGCTGTAAGAGCCTTCCTTCTCTCCATACTCATGGTCTCCGGCATGGTAAGTATGACCCTGTAGCCCTTCGCTGCACCGATCGCTGCAAGAGCGATTCCTGTGTTTCCGCTTGTAGGTTCGATGATTACATTCCCCGGTTTCAGGACTCCTGAGGCCTCTGCACTCTCGATGAGAGCAAGACCGAGCCTGTCCTTGACGCTTGAATAGGGATTTGCTGATTCAAGTTTAACCAGCACCTCCGCCTCTCCTTTGGAATTGAGAGAGTTGATGCGTATGAGCGGGGTGTTTCCAATAAGTTGGGTAACTGATGAATAGATGTTCATTGTATCCTCCTAAGTTTAATTACTACTAATACGACCTGAATGGTAGTATATTGGATTACACGAGATATAATGTCAATATGAGACAAGAGAAAAAAAGTAAAAAAATTACGTTATTTTTCTGAGATATATGATTTGAAAGTGAGTAATATTATATGGTGTAAATAAATGGGTCGTGTTTGTGAAGTTTTTTACGATACTTATCAACTACCGAATCCAGAGTGATTCCATTCAGATATTCAGAGATCGTGTTATGCAGATCAACCCAGACATCATGTGAGGCACAGCGGGGATTGCGGGAACAGATCTCAGGATCCTTCACACAGTCGAGAGGGAATAGCTCCCCTTCGAGTGCTTCAACGATCTCTTTCATCGTGATATCCTTCGGATCCCGGGCAAGCATATAACCGCCGTTTGCCCCTCTTCTTGAGATGATGAGATTTGCACCCCTGAGAGGGATGACCAGTTTGCTCAGGTATTTTTCGCTGATATCCTGCTGTTTTGCAATTTCCCCTAGGAACATGGTTGTATCTTCGGGTGCCATGGCGAGTTCTACAAGAAGTCGTAATCCGTATCTGCTTCTGGTTGACAGTTTCATTTCAAACCTCAATTAAAATATAATCTCTTTTCAGAATATAACAGGACACACGCCTGAAGGTAAACTATAAATTGTAGGCAAGCACATAATTTGTTCACATATAGGTGTATTGGTGAATGTAAAAAAGGCTGAACAACATGTAATGTATTCCTTCCTTTGATTAGTCGCGGATTAAGGTAGATTAGTTTTCGACCGACCTGTACAATGTTATCAGAAAAAGAAAAGAATCGCTTATACGATCACTCGAGAGAGGAAGTGAGACATATCTGTTATTATGAATAAAAACGGAAAGCCTGGATAGTGTCTCAGGTTAAGATCTTCCGGCTTATGTATTCATACCTGTGTATGCAGGGAACATGAGGAGCTTTTGTGTGAAACTTAGTAGGAAAAAGGAGTCTATATGATTCTCCGTCTGAACCCCAAAGATAATATCGGTGTGGCACGAGCTGCTGCCGGTCTTGAAAAAGGGGATGTCATTGAAAATGGGATCGTCGTAAAAGGAAAAGTAGATCAGGGACACAAGATAGCTCTTGAACCTATCTCCGAAGGTGAAGCCGTTCTCCGTTACGGTCATGTCATCGGCTATGCACTGCGCGGGATTTCTCCCGGTACGCCTATCACGAAGGAAGACCTGAGGATCCCGGAACCTCCGGCTCTTGATGATATTTCCTATCATCCTGTCTCAAATTATCATCCTGTTCCTTCAGGGTAATACTATTTCCAGGGATATAGAAACAGTGACGGTTCCGTTGCTACCCGTAATATCCTGGGAATAACAACGACCGTTCACTGTACCAAAGGTATTGTTGAACACCTGGCGAAACGGATCAAGGCAGATCTCCTTCCCCTCTATCCCAATGTCGATGATGTGGTGGCTCTGAACCACGCCTACGGTTGCGGTGTCGCTATCGATGCGCCGGGAGCTGCCATTCCGATCAGGACGATCAAGAATATTTCAAAGAGTCCAAACCTCTGTGAGGAACTGATGATCGTCTCCCTCGGCTGTGAGAAGTTGAGACCTGAAATGTTGACAGATGGGTGTCCTGTGGATGACGTTGGGACGCTCCTGACTGTTCAGGATGAGCATATTATCGGGTTTACCGGTATGATTGCAGAAGGGATGGAGCAGGCGAAAGGACATCTTGAACGACTGAATAAGAGAGAACGGGTGAAATGCCCTGTGTCTGAGTTATGTGTCGGTATGCAGTGCGGAGGTTCTGATGCCTTTTCCGGTGTGACGGCGAATCCTGTGCTCGGCAAGGTTGCTGACCTGATTGTGCATGCAGGTGGTACCGTTGTCTTCTCAGAAGTGACTGAAGTGAGGGATGTTGCCCATATTCTCTCTGACAGATGCGAAACGAAAGAAGTCAGTGACAAGCTCATTGAAAAATTCAGGATATATGATGCGTATCTTGCCGCAGGCGGTGCTGACAGGGCTGCAAATACTACTCCTGGCAATAAAGCGGGAGGACTGGCAAACATCACCGAGAAGGCTCTCGGTTCCTTTGTGAAATCGGGATCGACTAAGATTGTGGAAGTCCTTTCACCGGGTGAAAAGGCAACGAAGAAGGGGCTTATTTTCGCTGCGACTCCTGCCAGCGATTTTATAGCTGGGACTCTTCAGCTTGCAGCCGGAATGAACCTGCATATGTTCTCCACAGGACGCGGTACCCCGTACTCGATCTCCCCGGTTCCGACCATGAAGCTTGCAACCCGCAGTGAACTCGCAAATCGATGGCCTGACCTGATTGATTTCAACGCAGGAGTAGTTCTTGAAGGTGAACAAACGCTCGATGAAATTGCAATGAACCTCTTTCTCTTAGTGCTGGAGACAGCGAGCGGAAAGAGAACTATGGCGGAAATACTGGGTCTGCAGAACGATCTCGTGCTTCATACCCCGGGGCCGGTGACCTGATCACTGATTGATCAGTTCTATCTTGTAATCAATGATCTCATATATGAGATTGAAATCTATCTCTTGTGTGTGAGGGAACCTTATGGTTCCCTTGCTCGTTGAGTAACCTTCAAGTTTTTTCTCGAAGGCGATAATAGCATCTGCTTCCGGATAGACTGCTATCCACTTCTTCGTGATTCCATAGTAGATAATCCTCTTCCCGTTTTTTCCTATGAAAGGAATTCCGTAGGCGAGGCCCTCATCGCATGCACCTGTGTGCGCAAGAAGTGTATTCCTGAATTCCAGAATCTTCCTGCGTAGATCTTCAGATAATGCATCCATGTAATGTCTGATATCTTCGTTCATAGAAGAACTATAGATCCGAATACGTATGAACGCAATATATGGTATGTAAGTTAATTGAGATTATAGGTGAAAGTATTCTTTAAAATGATATACCGATACACTTGACAATAAAGTTAATATGCATAAAATTATAGAAAGTAGAGAAGGAGATAGCTATGAAACTGTCAGATGGGAAAGCAAACACCACATATACAATTTCCGGAATCGAATCGAGAGAGGAAGGGATGGAAGAATTTCTGTTCACTCTCGGATGTTATCGGGGAGAAAAGGTCACCATTATCAGTCAGCTCAGAAAAAACATGATCATTACCGTGAAGGACTCACGGTACAGTATCGACTCTTCTCTTGCCCAGGCGATCTGCATATAACTATTTCGGGATCAATACCATGACAGCGTTCGAAGAACTCGGCACAACACATAAGTAATCTTAGGTGTGTGTGTAGTTCATAACCCTTTAAACGGTTGTAAGGGATAGGTAATATGACATGCATTTCCCGGGGTTTACCTCCGCCCTCACCTGAGGCACGTACTCTAATTATATAATCCCAGCTGAGTTATTGAGGAGTCTCCATATTTTCGTAGCAGATATATTTTGCGATTGTAAGCGGTACTTTGATCCTGTTGTTCTCATTGAGAATCTCAAGGCTCTCATCGGAAAGCCTGCTGTCGACGGTGATGACGGTACCGGGATACAGATTATGCATATTGCAGAATCGAAGCAGTCCTGATATCGCCTCTCCTTCCTCGGTTATTCTGAGCAATTTGACAGGTTCATGAAGAGGTGCTGTATCCAGGCGGGAAGAGGAGATGATATACTGCTCTCTCACAGAGTCCGGGAAAGGATTGCCGTGAGGACAGACCTCCGGCTGACCGAAGAAATCATAGAGATAGTCGGTGAAATCGTCACTGATCGTGTGCTGAAGTTTCTGTGCTTCATCGTCAGCTTTCTCCCACGGGTAGTTCAACCGTTTGATCAGCATATATTCGCACAGGTAGTGTTTCTTGAGAACTTTTTTTCCGTATGCTCTTCCTAATTCTGTAAGACGAATCTGACGGTATGCGTCCTGGGTAGCAAGATCAAGAGCTTTAAGCCTTTTCATAGCCTGATTTACTGCCGGCTTTGATACTTCGAGTTTTTTTGCAAGTTGACTGTTAAGGACAATCCCATGTTCCCGTTCAAGGAGAAACATTGTAACAAGATAGTTGGCAGCAGCAGGGAATTTCGAATTAAGTTCTTCAAAAGTGACGTGAGAGTGTTCCATAGAGGTTATCCTATGGGATAATAGATGAAAAAGCAACTGAAGAGATAGTGAAAACGCTCTCGTGACAATTGTACAATTCAAGACTTTCGGATAGGGTAGTGCTACGGAATCTGTCTTACAGGTTCCACTCAGACATTGTAGAGGTATATTATGGGAATCAGAGGTGAAGTATTCTCTTCCAAGCTCGTTACTGGAGAGAGAACCTATTTTTTTAATGTGAAAGAAAACGTATATGGTGATATGTACCTGAATATCGTGGAAAGCAAGGGGACAGAAGGCGGCAGCGGACGCTTTTTAAGACAGTCGATCCTTGTCTACAAGGAAGACCTCGGTGAATTCATCAAGGAGTTCCAGAAATCGATAGATTATATCAAGCAGTCCTCCAAATAAGGAGAGTGACTGACCACGTTCAAGGGGAGGGGATGCGAAAGCTCCTCCTGTGAACCGGAGAACGTCCCCACTCTCTGCAGAGAGCTGCATGACGTTTGGTGGGGTACCCCTTATGGGAGGAAAATTCCCACTGAGGATATTTTTCTGAGAGTGTATCCATGATCCTGTCCCTGTGGTTCTTGGCAAGAATGCTCGCAGCCATGACCTCAGGAATGAGTGAGTCCCCTTTGACAACTGCTTCGATCGGGTGCTCACAGGGAAATGTCTTATTCCCGTCGACAACAACCTTTTCTATCTCCCAGCCTTCTCTGACAATCTTTTCATAACTGCGCCTCATCGCATCAAGTGTCGCCTGAAGAATATTGATCGAATCGATCAGGGCATGAGAACTGTACGAAACCTTCCAGACCAGAGAGTTTTCCTTGATGAGCTCTTCCAACTGAATGCGTTTCTTCAGTGAAAGTTTTTTTGAGTCAGCGAGGAGTTCGACAGGGAAATCAGAAGGGAGGATGACAGCAGCAGCACAGACAGGACCGGCTAACGGTCCCCTTCCTGCTTCATCTATTCCTATGAGATGCTTCATACTTTGAACGTACGTTCCACCTCTCTATTTGTCAATACTTTCCCTTCATGATATAATACGGTGACTTTCTTCCTCATAGACCTCTAGAGTTGGAGTACCTATTGTTTTTACGAAGTATCGAACTGTATGGATTCAAATCCTTCGCAGACAGAACACGCCTCGAATTCGCGCCTGGAACAAGCAGCCTGCTCGGTCCCAACGGTTGCGGTAAAAGCAATATCGTCGATGCGATTAAATGGGTGCTCGGAGAGCAGTCGACCAAGAGCCTCAGGGCAGGAAAGATGGAAGATGTCATCTTCAACGGAACTGAAAAGCGTCCTGCTCTGAACGTGAGTGAAGTATCACTGGTCATCAACAACGAACTGCAGCTTCTCCCTACCGAATCAACCGAAGTCGAGATCAGACGTCGATTGTACAGAACAGGTGAGAGTGAATTCTACATCAACCGCCAGCAAGTGAGACTGAAGGATATAAGGGAACTCTTCTTCGATACCGGGGTGGGCAAGAGCGCCTACTCGATTCTCGAGCAGGGAAAGATAGACCAGATTCTCTCCACCCGTCCTGAAGACCGACGCTATATCTTCGAGGAAGCTGCAGGCATCACACGGTTCAGAAAGAGGAGTGAAGAGGCGGCAAGAAAACTCTCCCGTACCCAGGAAAATATCGAGCAGGTGGAAACCCTGCTCAAAGAGATCAAGCGGCAGTACGATTCAAGAAAGGTTCAGGCTGACAGAGCTCTCAACTACAAGGCGATGAGTGACGAACTCTTTTCCATCGATGTGAAATTCAATCTCTCCACTGTCCGTTCCTTCCTTCTTCTGAAAGAATCGAAGGAGAAACAGCTCGAAGAGACGATAGAAGAGTATGAAGAACTGAAGGAATCGATTGAAGAACGTACCGACGAACTCGATGCTCTCAAAGAGAATCTCAGGGAGGTGAATGCACGACGCGTCTCTCTTAACACCCAGCTTCATCAGAGCGAAGAGAAGAAAAAAGGTTCCTTCGACCGCCTCGAACTCCTTACTCAGCGCTACCATGACTTTCATTCCCACCGCCAGGAGGCACAGGACAGGGCGACTCTCATACAGGAGAGAATCGATCAGGAACAGGATGCACTCGAGGATCATGAAGAGAAAAAGGAGAGCCTTGAGGATTATATCGATTCCATCACCGAACAACTGAGAATCTCATCAGATACCATCGTGAGTTCACAGGCGCTTTCCCTTTCTCTCCAGAGCGATATAGATTCAGCTGAGAAAAGCCTTCATGAAGGAATCGAAAAACAGGGAGACCTCCTTGAACAGCTGAGAGCGATAAGCGAACAGATCGTGAAGGAACTTGAAGAGAAGCTGACCAGACAGGGCTATTCCCGCTCCCAAAGGGAAGAGGGGGTAACTGCCATCAGAAACGACCTCTCACGGGCCGCAGAGAAAGTCGATGCTCTGAAAACATTGGTCGAAGTTTCCATGGATGAAAGTGGTGCAATCGAGCGTATCACAAAAGAGATACATGCTCTTCTGAAGAAGCTTGAACAAGATGTACGGGCATTCAGTGAACGTTACGGTTCACTCCTCGATACCCTCGTTTCTCCTGAAGGCTCGGTTTCGCATAAACATTCTCTTGATTCAACTCTTGCCGAACTGAAAGAGAAGCAGCAGTCACTGAGAGAGCAGTTACTCACCTTAAAAGAAGAGCGCACACAGCTGAATGATCATATCGAACAGCTGAGACATGATGAGACGGAAAAAAGAATCAACCTGAAGGAAGCTGAAGGACGATTGGAAAATGCCGTTCAATATATCGATACCCTGAAAGCTCAGAAGCATGAGAGGGAATTCAGCCTTGAAGATGCACTTCATGATGCTGAGAATGCTGAAAACCGTATGGCTGAAACGATGGAAAAGATCAGGGAAGTGAAGGATGAGCAGGAAGAGATTGAAGTGCGGATGGAAGATATCAAAGAGGAGCTTGCAGATCTTGATGAAGAGATCACTCATCAGCAGGATAACCTGAATACCTTCCAGAGCGAACAGAGTCAGCAGTATGAGAAAGTGCATGAACTGCGCAGTTCCCAGGAGAAATTCCGTGTCCAGATCGAATCACTTACAGAACAGATATCACAGGTATACCACCTCTTCTTTGAATCCTACGGACGTACACTGAGAGAATTCGAAGAAAAAATTGTTCTTGCTGACGAAGATGAGCATGAGCTGCGAGAGAGACAGAAGGCCCTGAAGAATTCACTTGAAAAGATGGGGTATATCAACCACATGGCAGCTCAGGAATTTGAGGAGATCAAGGAGCGGTATGACTTTCTCAACGAGCAGATGAATGATCTCCTTTCTGCAAAGGAGAACCTGAACCGCGTTATCGAAGAGATCACCACAAAATCAGAGCAGATGTTCGTGAGTACCTACCATCAGATCAGGAGCGCCTTCCATCAGATGTTCCACCGAATGTTTGCAGGTGGACGCGCTGAGCTGAAGCTGATGGACCCCGAACACCCGCTGACCAGCGGAATTGAGATCCTGGCGCAGCCGCCGGGAAAGAAACTTGACCGCCTCGCTCCACTCAGCGGAGGAGAGAAATCGCTCACTGCAGTCGCACTTCTGTTTGCAACCTACAGTGTGAAACCCTCTCCCTTCTGTATTCTCGATGAAATCGATGCCGCACTCGATGACAGAAACATCGGTTTCTTCCTCGATGTCCTCAAAGACTTCAGTGAGAAAAGTCAGTTCATCATCATCACTCACAACAAGCATACCGTCCTTGGAAGCCAGACCCTCCTCGGGGTGACGATGCAGGAGAAGGGAGTAAGTAAGGCAGTTGCCTATAAAATGGGCTGGGACGATACCTCAGAAGTCATTCTTGATGACACAGAGGATGTTGACACTGCTTTACGTAATGAAGTATAAAACTGTATTGTAACGAAACTATGTGGATGGATAATGTTTGATTCTATAAGCGATAAATTCAGTTCAATTGTCAGATCTTTCAGTGGCAAATCAAAAATAACCGAAAAGAATATCCAGGACGCCGTTGAGGAGATCAAGGTAGCTCTCCTCGATGCGGATGTGAACCTTCGGGTAGTTCGTCGTTTCATCAACCGTACCATGGAAGATGCGACAGGCGAAGCGGTACTCAAATCGGTCAATCCCGGACAGCAGTTCGTCAAGATCGTCCATGACCGCATGGTCGAACTTCTCGGTGACGAGGAGAACCAGAAACTCACTCTGAAAGGTCCTGATACGACAAGTGTCATTCTCCTTATGGGACTTCAGGGTTCAGGTAAGACGACTACTGCAGCAAAGCTCGCCAACAGACTGAAGAAGGAAGGACGACGTGTCATGCTCGTTGCAGCAGACCTTGTCCGTCCTGCAGCAGTCCTTCAGCTCCAGGTGCTCGGTGAGCAGGTAGGTGTCCCCGTACATACCGAAGATACCAAGGATCCCGTAAAGGTCGCAAAAGCGGCACTGAAGCGGGCAAAGAAAGAACAGTATGATGTCATGATCGTCGACACAAGCGGGCGCATGCATCTTGATGAAATACTTATGAAGGAAATCACCCGCGTCTCAGAAGTTCTGAAACCGGATGAAACCCTGTTCGTCGCCGACGCGATGACCGGTCAGCAGGCCGTGACCATCGCCAAGGAATTTGAGAGCTCTGTAGGAATCAGTGGTGTGGTCCTCAGTAAGTTCGATTCGGATACACGTGGAGGAGCAGCCCTTTCGCTCAGATCCATCGTGGGAAAACCGATCAAGTTCATTGGTGTCGGTGAGAAGATTGAGGACCTCGATCCCTTCTATCCTGACAGAATCGCTTCCAGAATTCTCGGAATGGGAGATGTCGTCTCCCTTGTAGAGAAAGCTCAGGAAACGATTGACGAGGAAGAAGCTCAGAGGATGCAGAAGAAGATGTCGAAGAATGCCTTCGACCTTCAGGACTACCTCGATCAGCTTGACAGGGTGAATAAAATGGGCTCGGTGGATAAGCTTCTCGATATGATTCCCGGTGCTAAGGGAAATATCAGCGAAGATGATATCGATACGAGTGAAATGAAGAGAGAAAAGGCGATCATTCAGTCGATGACCTATGCGGAACGTGAGAATTACCGTATACTTGGTCCGACTCGAAGAAAGAGAATCGCCCGGGGAAGCGGAACCACTGTCTATGACGTGAACCGCCTTCTCAAGAAATTTGAAAAAATGCGCCTGATGATGAAGAAAGTTTCCAGAAATAAGAACTATCAGGCACAGATGATGAAAAGTCTGGGTTTATAGCCCATTTAATCGGTACCAGGAGGATATTGTGAGTACAAGTATCAGACTTAAGCGTTTCGGATCCAAGAAAAGACCTTATTACAGATTAGTTGTAATTGATTCACGTGCAGCACGTGACAGCCGTTCAATCGAAGAAGTTGGTTTCTACCACCCCGTCGAAGCTGAAGATAAGCAGGTTGTCCTTAAAGAAGACAGAATCAAGGACTGGATCTCCAAGGGAGCACAGGTTTCCCCGACAGTGAAGAAGCTTCTTAACAAGAACGACATCAGACTAGACAGAACAACAAAAGCGTAACGATTACAGGAGAATAGACTGTGGAAAAAGACCTCGTAGAATATGTAGCAAAATCACTCGTTGATTATCCTGATGAAGTGACGGTAAATGTTATTGAGGGTGAACAGTCCACAATTCTTGAATTACGTGTTGCACAGAGCGATGTCGGTAAGGTGATCGGAAAACAGGGGCGCATCGCGAATGCTTTGCGCGTCATTCTGAACGCTTCCGCTGCTAAAACCAACAAGCACGTACAGTTGGAAATTCTTGACTAGATGGATATGATCGCGACAGGAGTGTTGAGAGGTCCCCATGGCATACAGGGGAATATCAAGCTCAGAACCTACAGTGGAGAGTACGAGTACCTGAAGAACCTGAGTGAGATTGAACTCAGGAAGGAAGGTCAGACCAGGCTCATGAGCGTTGAAAAATTCATCGATCATGGGAAGGAAGTGCTTGTCAAATTCGTTGGAGTGAACACACCGGAAGAAGCCCGCCGTTACAACGGATGGGAGCTCTGGGTTTCCCGTGATGATGCTTCCCCCCTTGAGGGAGGCGAATTCTATGTCGCCGATCTTATCGGCTGTGACCTGTTTTTCAATGACTTGAAGGAAGGAACCGTTGTTTCTTCCTATGAAGGTGCCCAGTCGCTCCTTCTCGAAGTTGAAAAGAGTGACGGGAAGAAAGTTCTCATACCCTTCATGAAAGAATTTATCGGCGCTGTAGATATCACGGAAAAGCGGATTGAACTTCTCATGGGAGAGCTGCTCATGGGAGAGTCTCTCACATGAAGATGTCCATTCTGACCCTCTTTCCCGAACTGATCGAACCGTTTTTTCAGGAATCGATCATGGCAAGGAGTGTCGAAAGCAATCTTGTTTCCTATGATGTGATCAATTTCAGGGATTTTGCCACCGACCGTCATCGCACCTGCGATGATACTCCCTATGGAGGCGGTGCGGGAATGGTTGTCAAACCGGAACCGCTCGGTGATGCTCTGGAATCGGTGGGAGCAAAGCACAAGCGTGTGATCTATGCGTCTCCCGCTGGAAAACCTCTCACCCAGTCCTATGCCTATGAACTGGCGAAAGAGGAAGAACTGGTCTTTATCTGCGGAAGATACGAAGGTATTGACCAAAGAATCATTGACATGTATGTTGATGACGAAATCAGTATCGGGGATTACGTCATCAGCAGCGGTGAAGTATCTACTCTTGTTATCATCGATTCGATATATCGCCTCCTTGACGGGGTGATCAGTGCCGAATCCTTGCTTGAAGAGAGTTTTTCTGACGGATTACTTGAATATCCGCACTATACACGTCCTGCAACCTATTGCGGAAGATCCGTTCCTGATGTATTATTGTCTGGGCATCATGCTAATATCGATGCCTGGCGGCATGAAAAACGGATTGAAAAGACGTTTGCAAACCGACCTGACCTCCTTCTTGAGACACCGTATTATCAGAAGGCGGTCGAAACTTACGGAACAAAAAAACAACTTGAGTCGAAGGGGACTGATGAAGATGAATGAAATAAAGGCGATTGAAGCTGAACAGATGAAAGAGAATGTGGATGTCTTCCACATCGGAGATACGGTTAAGGTATACTTCAAGATTAAAGAGGGCGACAAAGAGAGAATTCAGGTCTATGAAGGTCTCGTTATCGCTTTCAATAACGGCGGTATCAGAAAGACTTTCACCGTCCGTAAGAACTCCTATGGCGTAGGCGTGGAAAGAATTTTCCCCATGCACTCACCCAGAGTTGAAAAGGTTGAGATTACCCGCCGCGGTCGTGTACGCAGAGCTAAGCTCTACTACATCAGAGGTAAGGTTGGTAAGAAGGCCAAGGTGCCCGAACTTATCATCAAGAAACGCCAGGCATAGTTTTTTAACCGAAATAAAAGAGCTTCACCGAAGGATATGTTCCTCATGTGAAGCTCTTTCTTTATATATACGATATACAGGTATCAGATCATATCGGTAAGGTAGTGTTCTACATCATACCGACATGGTAACCAGCCATGTAGGATACCTTCCGTGCTGTTTCCTGGATTGCGGGAATAGCCGCCTCTATCTCATCCACCGTCATATAATTCTCAAACGCAGAAAGACTGATAGCTGCCACGATATTTCCAGAACGATCCCGAATCGGAGCCGCATCGCAGTTATCCTTCAGGATATATTCCGCACGGTCACGTGCTATCTGTTCTTCTCTGACCTTAGCAAGTTCTTCTTTGAGTTGAGACGGGTCAGTAATAGTAAATGCTGTGAAACCTTTCAGCCCCTTCTTTTCGATAAGTGCATCAAGACGGGCTTCTTCGAATTCCGAGGTGAGCATCTTGCCGAGAGAGGTGCAGTGGAAGGGAAGGGCTTTCCCCGGTGTGAAATAGGTCCTAGGAAGAGAGACACTGTCGAGCCGGTCTATCACAAGGATCTCATCATTGTTGAATACACCCATATTGATATTGGATTTCGGGAACTGGTTCCACAGAAGTTCAAGATAGGGCATGGTCAGCTTTCTTATTTCAAGAGACAAGAGCGCATTTCGGGAAAGATTGAGTGTTTTAAGGGAAGTTGAGTAATACCCTGTTTTCTCATCTTTTATCATATATCCCGAAGCAACAAGACTGGCAAGAAGCCTGAAAGCCATGTTGGTATTTACATTGAGGCTGTCACAGACATCCTGTATACCCAGTGAGTGGTCACTGCCTGCTGCAAGGTCAAGAATCTCAAAACAGCGCATGGCAGCTTTGATGGTGTACTTATCCTGTTCTTCTTTCATGTATGAAATAATACTCGATAAATTAGAAAAAGCAAGGTAGGAACTATAGAAAAATAGAGTAAAGAGGGTGAAATCTATAATTTAAAAACGTTATATAGGAGATGAATGTGACTAAAAAAGTTTGATAAACGGTGATGCTCAAAATATTATAGAATTCCTCCATTGAAAATATAATGAAATTATAAAAATTAAAATACATAAAGTAAAAGATATAACCGCTATTGACATCTGTATCCTTGAATATTATTCTGTAGCTACCTAAAAACCATAACATTCAGGCAGGGAGGTTTTATGAAAACACCTATTATTGAAAAAATGGAAGTGTTTCCTGTTGCAGGAAAAGATTCAATGCTTCTGAACCTGAGCGGAGCTCACGCTCCTTTCTTTACCCGTAATATCGTCATACTTACTGACAGCACGGGGAATACCGGAATAGGAGAAGTCCCAGGTGGCAAAAAGATTACTGATGGGTTACTCAAAGTTGCATCTATCGTGGAAGGTTCTTCCATAGGCCGTTATAAAAACACCCTTCTGGCTATAGAAGATGCTCTGAAAGGCGAAGACGATGATGTCCGTGGACTTCAAACCTTTGATCTCAGAACCGGAGTTCATGTAAAGACTGCGGTGGAAGCTCCTCTTCTCGACCTTCTTGGGAAATATCTGGATGTTCCAGTCGCAGCCCTTCTTGGTGATGGTCAGATTAGCGATAAAGTAAAAATGCTCGGTTACCTTTTCTTTGTAGGTGACAGGAAAAAGACTGATCTTCCGTACTATAGCGATGAAGATGCAAAGGAAGACTGGTATAGACTTCGTCATGAAGAGGCTATGACTCCGGATTCCGTTGTTGAGCTCGCTAGAGCTTCACGTGAAATGTACGGGTTTGATGATTTTAAGCTGAAGGGTGGCGTTCTCGCTGGTGAAGAAGAGATAAAGTCAGTCAGGGCATTGAAACAAGCTTTCCCTGATGCACGTATCACTATTGACCCGAACGGCGGTTGGCTCAAGGATGATGCTATCAGACTCTGTAACGATTTGCATGATGTACTCACCTATTGTGAAGATCCCTGCGGTGCAGAAGGCGTATACAGCGGAAGAGAAATCATGGCAGAATTCAAGAGGGCTACAGGTCTTCCGACAGCAACCAATATGATCGCCACCGACTGGCGCCAGATGGCTCACTCTATCATGCTTCAGTCGGTTGATATTCCCCTTGCTGATCCACACTTCTGGACAATGGAAGGATCTGTCAGAGTAGGGCAGCTCTGTGATGTGTTCGGTCTTTCCTGGGGCTCCCACTCTAACAACCATTTTGATATCTCACTCGCGATGTTCTCTCATACTGCGGCTGCAGTTCCTGGAAAGCTGAATGCCATCGATACACACTGGATATGGCAGGAAGGAATCGAGCGTCTGACAACCGAACCTCTAAAAATTGAAGACGGATTTGTTGCCATTCCTGAAAAGCCTGGTCTCGGAATCGAAGTAGATCGAGCGCAGGTACTCAAAGCTCACGAACTCTATCTGAAGGAATGTCTTGGCGGACGCGATGATTCTATAGGAATGCAGTATCTTATTCCCGAATGGAAGTTTGATCCGAAGCGCCCTTGCATGGTAAGATAGAATCTAAGAGTGTTATAAAAATCAAATTGTATTTGACAAAAATACAATTAACAGTTTATTGTATACATCAAGAATACATAAAGTTGTCATCTTTACGTATCTAATACAATAAAAAAAGGAGCCATAACTATGGCATTGAAGGAAAGATTTCCAGTAGTAACCGATATGAAGGTCATTCCCGTAGCAGGGAATGACAGTATGCTTCTCTCGCTGAGCGGGGCACATGGTCCGTTCTTTACCAGAAACATCGTGATCCTTACAGATTCTACCGGTAATACAGGACTCGGAGAGGTTCATGGCGGTGAAGCGATCACAAAGGCACTTGAGGATTCAATTCCTTTCGTTGTCGGCAAGCAGATCAGCGATTACCGTGCAATTCTGAAAGGTCTCACCGATAGACACAATGAGAGGGCAAGACACTCGGAAGGTCTTCAGAATCTCTACCTTGAGAATCTCAAGGACGTTGTTCACTCTGAGACAGCTATCGAGAGCGCACTGCTTGACCTCTGGGGTAAATTCCTGAACATGCCGGTCTGCGAACTTCTTGGTGACGGACGTCAGAGAGATGATGTTGTCATCCTTGCTTACCTGTTCTATCAGGCAGACAGAAGAAAGACAGATCTTCCCTATATTGATGATTCTGACAGCAGCAATCCTTGGTTTAATAATAGAAGAAATCCTGCAATGGATGTGGACGGCATTGTCGCTCAGGCTCAGGCAGCAAAGGAATATTACGGTTTCAAGGATTTCAAACTGAAGGGTGGAGTCATTGAAGGGGAGAAGGAGATGCAGGCTGTTGAAGCCCTTGCAAAGACGTTCCCCGATGCAAGAATCAACATCGATCCGAATGGTGCCTGGAAGCTTGATGAAGCTGTAGCTCTCTGTAAGGGTTCTTCACTGACCTATGCCGAAGACCCCTGCGGTACTGAAGGCGGTTACTCAGGTCGTGAGACGATGAGTGAGTTCAAAATGCGTACCGGTATTCCTACTGCTACGAACATGATTGCTACGGACTGGAGACAGTTCTATCACTCGATCGGACAGAAGGCAGTCGATATCGTCCTTGCAGACCCCCATTTCTGGACTATGAGCGGTTCAATCCGTATCGCTCAGGTACTCAATGACTGGGGACTCACCTGGGGAAGTCACTCAAACAACCACTTCGATATCTCACTGGCTATCTTCGCACACTGTGCGGCAGCAGCTCCCGGAGATATCACGGCAATGGATACCCACTGGATCTGGCAGGACGGGCAGCACCTCACACACAATCCCCATAAGATTGTTGACGGTAAGATTCATGTCTCCGATGCTCCCGGCCTCGGTCTTGATGTGGACATGGATGCAGTTATGAAGGCGAATGAAGTATATAAGAAACTCCCGTTCGGAGCGAGAAACGATGCGATCAGCATGCAGTACCTCATTTCCGACTGGAAGTTCGACAGTAAGAAACCCTGTATGGTAAGATAACCTTAGTAAGGAGAAAAGAATATGAACATTGGATTTGTAGGACTCGGAATCATGGGCAAGCCCATGGCAAAGAACCTGATCAAGGCAGGACATGACCTGACCGTTTTCGATATCGCAGAGGCAAACGTTGCAGACGTTGTTGCTGCCGGCGCAAAGGCTGGAACTTCAGCAGCAGATGTAGCTTCCAAGGTCGATATCGTCATCACCATGCTTCCCAACTCACCCCACGTGAAAGCAGTTGTCATGGGAGCAAACGGTGTCCTCGAAGGCGCTAAGGAAGGACTCAAGCTCGTTGACATGTCCTCTATTGCTCCTCTGGCTTCCCAGGAAGTGGCTAAGGCCTGTGCAGAAAAGGGCGTGAAGATGCTCGATGCACCGGTATCAGGTGGAGAACCCAAGGCAATCGACGGAACACTGGCTATCATGGTCGGTGGAGACAAGGCTCTGTTCGAAGAACTCAAGGAGATGCTCCTTGTGATGGGCGCATCAGCCGTTCACTGCGGAGATGTCGGAGCAGGTAATACCACAAAGCTCGCAAACCAGATCGTTGTCGGTGTGAACATCGCTGCAGTGGCAGAGGCATTCACACTTGTGAAGAAGGCTGGAGTTGACCCCAACCTGGTATTTGATGCAATCAGAGGCGGACTTGCAGGTTCTACAGTTATGGATGCAAAGGTACCCATGATGATCGAAAGCAATTTCAAACCCGGTTTCAAGATTGATCTTCATATCAAGGACCTTGCGAATGCACTCGATACAGGACACGGTGTCGGTTCACCTCTCCCCTTCACAGCTCTCGTGAGAGAGATGATGGAGACCCTCCACGCAGACGGCAAGGGACAGGACGACCACAGCGGTCTTGCACAGTACTATGCAAAGGTTTCCGGTACCAAGATCGGAAAGTAACACTCAGCTTGATTGAGTAATTTGAATCACAGGATTCCTCCTTTCTGAAAAGGGGGAGGAATCTTATTAAAAGTAGGTTTTCAATGGATACAGAATTTATCAAGGGTATTATTCCCCCGATTGTCACTCCCATGACAGCGGACGAAAAAGTTGACGAAAAGGCACTCAGAAATCAGATTGACTTCATGATTGAAGGTGGTATTTCAGGTGTGCTCGCATTCGGTTCGAACGGTGAGTTCTATATGCTCAGTGAAGACGAGATGGCTCAGGCACTTACCATCATGGTTGATCAGTGTGCAGGAAGAGTCCCTGTCTACATGGGTATCGGTGCTATCAGAACGAGCACCTGTGTAAGACTCGCGAAGATGGGTGCAGATAAAGGTGCGGCAGGTATCTCAATTCTTCAGCCTATGTTTATCAAACCGACTGCTGACGAACTGAGAACACACCTTGTGACTATTGCGGAATCTGTTCCCGATGTTCCTGTTCTTCTCTACAACAATCCCGGGAAAGCAGGATACCCGATGAGCCAGGAGCTTGTTGAGGATCTTGCACACAATATTCCGAACATCGTCGGTATGAAGGATTCAAGCGGTGATATGACCCAGACAATCGAGTTCATCAGAAGAAATGCTGATGTCGGTTTCAAGGTCATGTGCGGTAAGGATACCCTGATCTTCTCAGGTATGTGTGTCGGAGCCGTCGGAGCTGTGTGTTCCACAGCGAACTATGCCCCCTCTCTCGTATGTTCGATCTACGAAAAATATGTTGCCGGAGATATCGCAGGCTCGCTCGAAGCCCAGTTCACACTGAACCCGATCAGACTTCAGATGGATAAATCATCCTTCCCGGTAGCAACAAAGGATATGGCGAATATTGTCGGCCAGAACGTCGGTGACCCGATTCTTCCCAGCAAACCATCTCCTCAGAACCTTCAGGAAGAAATGAAACAGAAGATGAAAGCCGGAGGACTGCTTTAAATCAGCTGTTTCACGATAGTTCCCAAAAGTATATATCAGAGAGGTTCCGGTTCAAGCCGGAACCTTTTTTAGGTTTCCATGACGTATACGGTGCTCATTCCCGGTATTCAGTTGTATTTTCCTTTATATTGAAGTATTGTTGACCCACAGAGGTACATATAGAGATGGCACAGGAAAAACCGAAGAGTAATTCACCTAAGAATCCTAAGAAGAAACGACGCAGAGGAAGCAAGCAGCGGAAAAATCGTAATGAAACTTCGATTCTCGATCCTGTCGAAAAAGTGCAGAGCAAGAAAAGGCCCACGAAGGACTATGGTCCCATTGAAGTACTTAAAATTGAAGAACCATCACCTCTCTGTGCACTTTGTTCTCAGCCCATCAAGGGGATTGCTCAGGCATTAAGCGGACCCGGGGCAGGGGAGTTCTCCCATTTCGATTGTGTAATCAACAAGATCAAGGAAGATGAAAAACCGACTGAAAAGCAGAAGGTTTCCTATATCGGGCGTGGCACATTCGCGATCATTGACACCGATGATGAAGGGAAGATGGTTTTCATAAAAAGAATTGTCTGGGAGACTGCAGAGAAGTTCGATGAAATGAAGAAATACGTGGAAGGGACAAAGAAATGAATACTCACAAAGATGTAAGAGCAATGCTTCCCGGTACCTTCGATCCTCCTACCAACGGTCATATCAATCTTATTGAGCGTTCTGCGAATATGTTTTCCCACCTGACGGTGGTAGTGGCTGACAACATTCAGAAGAAATGTCTCTTCAGTGCTGATGAACGTATCGAGATGCTGAAGGAACTGACAAAGAATTACCCCAACGTAGATGTCGCTCTCCATCAGGAACTGATTGTCGATTATGCAAGAAAGAATAATATCCACGTGATGATCCGAGGGGTTCGGGCTCTGGTAGACTTCGGTTACGAATTTGAGCTCGCAATGACGAACAAACAGCTCTATAAGGATCTGGAGGTTGTGTTCCTTCCTACCGATCCCCAGTATTTCGTCCTCCGCTCTTCTGCAATCAAGGAAATGGCCTCCTTCGGAGCCGATATTTCGACGATGGTACCGGTGAGTGTGGCAGAGAAACTGATAAAAAGACTGGAGAGGATGAAATCCTCCTGATATAATAACAACATAGCTGGTGCTGAACAGATGTTTTTGTTTCTTATGTGATTTCTGTAAAAGTAATTGGAGAAATGGTATAAGAATGGGGAATCTATGTTGACAATGACTAGCTATTCCGTTATGTTAACTAAAGCATTTTATACCATGTAAGAGGTTCTAGATATGGCAGTACCAAAATATAAGACTTCCAAAGCAAGAGCAGCGAAGCGTAAAGCAGCGAATATGCGACTTGCATCTCCCACATTGTCGGTTTGCGGCACCTGTGGAAACATTGTTGTTCCCCATCGCGTTTGTCCCAAGTGTGGTTTTTACAGAGGAAAGCAGGTAATCGAAACTGCCGATATGGCGTAAGCTTGAGATATCGGCAATTTAAAGGAGATACAAATGGACACAGATACAGTATTTGAGAAAGTAAAGGCTCTGATTTCAGAGAAGCTGGAGATCGAAGAAGACAAGATTGCTCTCGATTCATCATTCAGAAAGGACCTCGGTGCTGACAGCCTCGATACATATGAGCTCGTCTACGCAATCGAAGAAGAACTCGGCGTTTCCATTCCCGATGAGAAAGCCAATGATTTCGAAACTGTCCGCGACGCAGTCGATTTCCTTTCAACTCTTCTGAAATAGTCCTACATGCCTAAAGGTATGAGAAATATTTCGTACGGTGAAGCTCCCCCAGTCTCTCCTGAGAGAAGAAGGGAGCTTCTTCTATTTGAAAAGCAGGCTTCAATTCATTTCAAGAATATTGAACTACTCAATCTTGCTTTCTCTCATAGATCATTCGCTAATGAGAGTCATGATTCGGTAGATAATAATGAACGCCTCGAATTCCTCGGTGACAGTGTTCTCGGCCTCGTTGTCGCAAACTGGCTCTTTGTGAACCTTCCCGACCTCGCAGAAGGTGATTTCTCACGGATCAAATCGTTCGTCGTTTCTGAAGACTCTCTCGCTGAGATCGCTCACACACTCAGAGTAGATAACTTCATCCTGATCGGAAAGGGTGAGGAATTCAGCGGTGGAAGAACGAAGAAGGCTCTCCTCGCTGACTGTATGGAAGCTATTTTCGGTTCCTATTTCCTCGACAGCGGGTTCAAGAGCGCTACAGAACTTATCCAGAGACTGCTTGTTCCACAGATACAGAAGGTTCTGGCCAACAAGCACAGAAAGGATTACAAAACGCTCCTGCAGGAATTCGTCCAGAAGAAGTATAAGACCTACCCGAGGTATTCTGTAGTGAAGAAGACCGGGCCTGAGCATGACAACACGTTCTGGGTTGAGGTTCAGGTGCAGAAGAAGAAGTTCGGTCCCGCTTCGGGCGGGAACAAGAAAGAGGGTGAACAGGCGGCTGCCAAGATCGCCTTCGAAACTCTTTCAAAGTAGATCTATTCTTGTTTCGTAAAAGTTCTTAGCTATTTCAAGGAGAGTATGACGGGTATTCTGAGACGGGTCTTCAAGAACCGTCTCAAACAGTTCCTTCAGCACTTTTCCCATCTTCGGTCCCTTGGGGATACCTATCTCTGCCAGATCATTTCCGTCAATCTCAAGGTCTCTCAGTGAAAGCAGACGGGCATTCTTCAGCTGTTCATCTATTCTCTCTTTGAATTCCTCAAAGTGTTCCGGAGTCACAACAGCATTGTTCGTCGCCCTCATATCTGCGATACGAAGGGTAAACAGCTGATCGATATGTGTCTCACCCACCTTGTGAATAAATCGTCTGACTGCAGAGTCAGACCACTCGGAGGTGTAGTGGAACATATGGTGTGCAACAAGGTGTACGACCGTGTCGATCTCTTCATTGCTGCACTTGATCCTCTTCATGATCTTCTTTGCGATCTTCACCGATTCCTTATCATGGTTGTGGAAAATAAGCTGTCCCGTTTCATCTTCACCTTTAGTATAGGTTTTACCCACATCATGAAAGAGAGCAGCGAGACGAACGAGGGGATCACTCTGGGGAGCAGCATCACAGGCATAGAAGTTATGATGCATCACATCATGGATGTGCAGTTCTCTCTGGAGAACCGATGCTCCCGCCGCAATTTCAGGGAAGAGGGTTTCGAGTATTCCCGTCCTGTACATGTACATGAAGGCTACCGAGGGTTTCGGGGAGGATAGTATTTTAAAGAGTTCAATGTGCACTCTCTCTCCCGAAACATGGGAAAGAAGGTCATGCATCTCGCTCATAGCGAGAATCGTCTCCTCTTCAATGGTGAAAGAGAGGGTGGCTGCGAACCTGCAGGCTCTCAGCATCCTCAAGGCATCTTCATGAAATCGTGTATGAGGATTCCCTATGGAGCGGATGATTTTTCGTCTGATATCCTTCCTTCCCTCCACATAATCGAGAAGCGATCCGTCTGCCGGGTCGACAGCGAGTGCATTGATGGTGAAGTCTCTTCTTTTCAAATCTTCTTTCAGGTCGGTTATGAATTCAACCTGGGAAGGTTTTCTGTGCCTGATATATTCACCTTCAGTCCTGAAGGTTGTCACTTCGAACATCTCGCCTTCGAAGAGGATGGTCAGGGTCCCGTGGGCAATCCCTGTGGGAATGACGCTGCGGAACATTCTCTTCATTTCATCCGGCGTAGCGTCGGTCGAAAAGTCGTAATCGCTGAGAGGTCTGCCGAGGATAGCGTCACGGACAGCACCGCCGACGATATAGAGGGCATGCCCGTTCGAGGTGAATATTAACGAGAATTCCTGTATAATGCGGTCGATAGGAAGAGTGTTCACCGAAATATGCTACCGAAGGGTAAACCCTTCTGTCAATATGATTGAATAAACAGACTAAAATTACTATGATACGCAAGATAGCAGAACATGGTTTCATGTGTCGTGCATTTTTTTTCTAATGAGGAGTCGTTTGCTATGTTTAAACCAGTAGATCCGAAGACAGATTTTCCGAAAATGGAAGAGCAGATCCAGAATTTCTGGGAGTCTCATGATATCTTCAAGAAATCTGTTGAGAATAGAAGCGAAGAGGATGAATACGTATTCTATGACGGTCCTCCGTTCGCAACAGGACTCCCTCACTTCGGCCACCTCGTTCCCGGCACGATTAAAGACCTCTATCCCCGTTATCAGACGATGAAGGGAAAGAGAGTAAACCGCAGGTTCGGGTGGGACTGTCACGGTCTCCCGGTCGAGTATGAAATCGAGAAGACTCTCAACATCAGCGGACATAAGGCTATCGAGGATTTCGGTGTGGCGAAATTCAACGACCAGTGTAAATCGATCGTTCTCCGCTATACCTCAGAATGGAAAAGCACCATTGACAGGATGGGCCGCTGGGTAGACTTCGAAGACGGATACCGTACAATGGATACCTCCTACATGGAATCTATCTGGTGGGTCTTCAAGACACTCTTTGAAAAGGGATATATCTACGAAGGGTACAACATCCTTCCGTACTCTCCCGCCCTTGCAACTCCTCTTTCCAACTTCGAGGTAAACCTCGGAGGCTACAAGGATGTCACTGACCAGGCGGTCACTGTCCGTTTCAAATCCGATTCCATGGAAAACACCTATTTCCTTGCATGGACAACCACCCCCTGGACGCTCCCGAGCAACCTCGCCCTCGCTCTCGGTCCCGATATCGAGTATGTGAAGCTCCTCGACAAGGAAGAGAATGTCTACTACATCCTCGGTACTGACAGGGTCAGCTACTATTACAAGGATGAAGCAACCTACGAAATCGTTGAAAGAATGAAGGGATCAGAACTGGCAGGACTCAGGTATGAACCGCTTCTTCCCTATTTCGCTCATTTGAAAGAACAGGGCGCCTTCGTCACCGTACTCGGTGATTACGTGACCACTGAAGATGGCTGCGGTATCGTACATACCGCTCCCGGTTTCGGTGAAGATGACTATCAGGTGCTGAAAGGAACCGGGATTCCCGTTGTCTGTCCTATCGATGACGATGCGAAGTTCACCGAGGAAGTCACTGACTTCGAAGGTGTGTTCGTCAAGGATGCCGATTCGGCGATCATAAAGAAACTGAAAGATGAGGGGAAGCTTGTAAAGAGAGAGAATTATCTTCACTCTTATCCCTTCTGTTACAGGACACATAAACCTCTCATCTACCGGGCAATGTCGTGCTGGTATGTTGATGTACCTCAGATCAAGCAGAAGATGCTCGATGCGAATGATCAGATCTACTGGATGCCCAACCACCTGAAGCACGGACGCTTCGGTAAGTGGCTTGAAGGTGCACGCGAGTGGGCGATCAGCAGAAACAGATTCTGGGGTAACCCGATTCCTGTTTGGAAATGTGACGGTTCAGACCACATTGAAGTTATCGGTTCAATCGAAGAGCTTGAGACAAAGAGCGGCGTGAAGGTTGATGACCTTCACAAGCAGTATGTCGATGAGATCACCTGGCCCTCTCCGGATGGACTGGGGACGATGAGAAGAATTCCCGACGTACTCGACTGCTGGTTCGAATCAGGTTCCATGCCCTATGCGGAACACCACTATCCCTTCGAAAACAAGGAATTCGTTGAATCACACTTCCCTGCAGATTTCATCTGTGAAGGACTCGACCAGACCCGCGGCTGGTTCTATACCCTTGTCATCATCGGTGCAGGACTCTTTGACAAACCTGCGTTCACCACCTGTGTGACTAACGGTATCGTACTCACAGCTGAAGGCAAGAAGATGTCGAAGTCGCTGAGAAACTACACCGACCCTATGGAGATCGTGAATCAGTACGGTGCAGATGCACTCCGATTCACCCTCATGAACTCGGCCGTGACCCGCGCAGAGGACCTGAAGTTCTCCGAGGATGCTGTGAAGGAAGTGCTCAAGACCCTGATCATCCCCCTGTGGAACTCCTATTCCTTCTTCATCACCTACGCGAATATCGACGGATATGAAGCCTCCTCGACTCCGTTTGAGGAGCTGGTCAATCCGATGGACCGCTGGATCGTTTCGCTCAGTGAATCACTCGTAAAGGATGTGAGCGAGGCATGGGATCTCTACGAGACTCAGAAGGGGTGCGGTTATATTGTCACCTTCATCGACTCGCTGAACAACTGGTATATCAGACGAAGCAGAAGAAGATTCTGGAGAAGCGAGAACGATACTGATAAGAAGCAGGCATATGACACTCTCTACCGTGTCCTGAACACGCTGATCACCGTTGCCGCTCCTGTCATTCCGTTCACCACAGAAGAGATCTTCCAGAACCTCAGAAACGATTCCATGACAGAATCGATCCACCTCAGTGACTACCCTGTGTTCAATGAAGAGCATATGGACGCTCCTTTGGAGCAGAAGATGGCTCTGACACGTCAGGCGATCGCCATGGGACGATCACTGAGAATGTCTCAGGAACTGAAAATCAGACAGCCCCTTTCCACCCTCTACCTGGTGACCATCGATCCGGAAGAGAGGGCGATCCTTGAAGAGATGAGCTCTATGATTGCTGAAGAACTCAACGTGAAGCAGGTTGTCATTGAAAAAGATGAGTCGACCCTTGTTTCCTACGAAGCGAAGGCAAATTTCAAGGTGCTCGGAAAACAGCTTGGAAAGAATATGAAGGAAGTTGCCTCTCTTATCACCGGTTTTGACAGCAGTGTTATCTCAGATATCCTCTCCGGCGGCAGACAGTCGGTCACCTACTCAGAAGGTGCAATTGAAATCTCAGCAGGAGATATCATGGTTTCCAGAAATGAGATGGCAAACAAGAAGATTCTCAATGAGGGCTCCCTCACTGTCGGCTTCGATACCGAAATCACCAAGGAACTCCTTCTTGAAGGAATTGCCCGTGATATCATCAGGGGAATCCAGAACCTGAGAAAGGAACAGGACCTCGATGTCGCTGACAGAATCACCCTTTCGATTGCAGGTGACGATCTCGTAACTGAATCGATCGGTATGTTCACAGAGTATATCACGAAGGAGACTCTCGCAGATTCTCTCGACATTGTGTCAGCCTCTGCTGATATGAATGAAGTGAGCTGCGGTGATACCACAGCTGCGATAACTGTACTGAAGGCTTAAAAAACATGGAACGGGTAAGGACATCTGGTTCGCTTTTTCTCCTTGTCGGGATCACACTGATCCTGACAATTTCCTGTGCCCACCAGAATCCGTTCCGTGATGAATATTACTATCAGGCACTCGGGAACCCTGGGGAGGTGGTTCTCACCATCGATGCACAGAAAAGTGCACAGGTGTTTGACCTTTCAAACTCTCCTATGCAGCCCTTCCTTGCTCTCCTTGACAGGATAGACCGTGTCAGCTTAGCTCTCTATCGTGATAATGACGCTTCTCCCGAAGACCCCCTCAAGTTCTATGGAGGAGCAGAAGGGAATATTCCCTCTTTCCTGACCAACACGGCACTCCTGTATGACAAGAGTTTCGAGAAAGTCGAAGAGGGAACGCAGCACTATTACAGAAACAGTACGCTCGGACTCGATGTCTATTCACCGCGAAGCGGGCTTCTCCTGTTTGCCAGTGACGAGTATATGAAAGCGTATACGCAGTCGTATAAATCGAGAACGACAAAGATTGAGCGAACTCTCGCCGACAGGATGGGTAATGCCCTGTTCGGTTTTTATGGTGAAGGTTCACAGAACCTGATCGATATCGGTCTTGAGATCCCTGAATCGGTGCTGGCAAAGACCCTGTCAATGACCGTTGTCTTCAACACCGATGAGAATGACGAAATCGTTTTAGGTGCTATTTTCAATATGGAAACCGATGCTCTTGCAAAGTCCCTTTCCATTCTTCTTAAAACAAAGTATATTAGCGACAAACGAAGAAACAGGGAGCCTTTAGGGGACCTCACCGGTTTATTCGAACTTGAGGGATCCTATGTCCACATCAACGGGATGCAGCTGACAGATGCTCAGACAGAAAGTATCATGTCCCTTTTCTCTCAGGTTATATCTACACAGAATGGGGGAACATCTGATGCCGTATTATGATTACCACTGCGAGACATGTGATAAGGCGTTTGAAGTGTTTCAGGGTATGAGTGAAGAACCGATCAGCACCTGCCCTGAGTGCGGTGCTGAAGTGCGGAGAGTATTCGATGCAAGCTCGATCATTTTCAAGGGATCGGGTTTCTACAAGACCGATACACGTTCAAACTCAGGCTCTAACTCCACCGACTGATCCTCTGAATTTTCCGATCAGAATGAAACAATCTCCTGATTCTTAATAGCCTCTTCAATCAGTTCCTTCAGGTCAGCATTCCTGTAGTGTTCGGCCACCTTCTCCCTGTCAGGTTTGATCAGCGGATGCTTGGGTGAGAAGATCGTACAGCAGTCCTCAAAGGGAAGGATCGATATATCGTAGGTGCCGATTCTCTTTGCCACAGTGATGATCTCTTCCTTGTCAAAGCCTATAAGGGGCCTAAGTACCAATAGATCTGAAAGATAGTCAGTGAACGAGAGGGATTGGAGTGTCTGAGAAGCCACCTGGCTGAGAGCTTCCCCGGTCACGATCGCTTTACAGTCATTGTCATGCGCAAGGCGATTTGCGATTTCAATCATGGCACCTCTCATGAGGAGTGTCTGTTCCTCTTCGAACCCCACCATCTTGATTTTCAGCTGTACATCGGTGAATGGAATGATATGGAGTTTCACTCCGTCAAGGTAGGGATTCAGCTGCCTTGCAAGTGATACGACTTTTTCCTTCGCCTCATCAGAGGTATAGGGGTAGGCATGGAAATAGACGGCATGAAGGTGTATACCTCTTTTTGCCGCATACCAGGCTGCTACCGGAGAATCGATACCTCCCGAAAGCATGAGCATCCCTTTGCCAGCCGAACGGACAGGGAGACCTCTCTGACCCGGTTTTTCATAGGGGAAGATATAGGTCTTGTCGCGGATCTCAACCCTGATCACTGTATCGGGGTTTCTCACATCAACTGTCAGCTCGCTGTACGCTTCCAGTACCGCATGTCCCACCTCAGAGCTGATATCATATGACTGGTAGGGAAAGGACTTGTCTGAGCGTACCGTTTCAACCTTGAACGTACGGATCCCCTCTGGTCTTGTATCGGGAGCCATTATCTCAACAGTGTATGCACATATCTTCTCAAGATCCTTCTCACAGGAGAGGGCAGGGGAATAGGAGACGATACCGAAGGTCTTTGAGAGGACTTTATCCACCTTTTCTTCAGGTGCCTCGATATCGACTTCGAGGAACATTCTGCCTTTGACCCTTCTCACCTGAGTCCCGTAGGGTCTCAGCTTGTATTTTATCGTTGTCTTGAGGATCTGTTCGAATGACTCCCTGTTCTTTTTCTTCAGGCTGATTTCACCGAGCCTGATCACATACAGTTTTCTCTCCATGTCAGTGTCTTCCTTGTGTGCCGAGAGTTTCTTTTATCGCCTGACAGAGGCGATCAATATCATCTTCAGTGGTATATCTGTCCCATGAGATTCTCACAGCTCCTGAGGTCTCCTTAGGTGTGAACCCTGTGATCCCCTTATCGAGGAGCTGCTTGTTTTTCGAGTTGTTGGAACAGGCAGAAGAGGCAGAAAGGGCGAATCCCTTGTCATTCATCATCCTGAGAAACACCTCTGAAGGAAGAGGCGTGCTCACGCTCACGATATTCGCCGCAGAAGAATCATCCTTCGGTGAGAGAAACCGTACAGGGGTGAATCTCTCAAGATGCTCTCCCAGTTTCGATCGCAGCAAAGAAAGATGGGAAAGGTGTATCTCCTGATCTGTTAGAGCTTCCTCAAGGGCAGTCACATAGGCTGCGATTGCCGGAAGGTTTTCAGTTCCTCCCCTCATGCTGTTTTCCTGACCGCCTCCGGCGCTGAGTGGCCTGAGCTTTGCATTCTTTCTAAGAGCA
The DNA here is from genome assembly GCA_963677695.2 of Sphaerochaetaceae bacterium. Classification (GTDB taxonomy): domain Bacteria; phylum Spirochaetota; class Spirochaetia; order Sphaerochaetales; family Sphaerochaetaceae; genus SABI01. The sequence continues at coordinate 463,221 of CAXXUJ010000002.1, forward strand.
AGGAGGCCGATGCCGCGTGGACCATGGATCTTATGTGCAGAAAGGGCAAGAGAGTCACAGGGGAAGTGGGTGCTGTCCCACAGAACTTTGCCTACTGCCTGAGTTGCATCAAGGTGAATGTGGATATCTGGATTGAATGCTTTGACTCTCTTATAGATCTCCTCTACCGGCTGAATCGTTCCTAGGATGTTATGCACTGCCGATATGGTGACCATCTGGGTCTGCTCTGTCAGTGAGTCTATCAGCTTATCGACATTGATCAGTCCCCTGGGTGCAGCAAAGGTCTTCCAGGTGAATCCTTTCTCCTTGAGGAGCGTCTTATACCCGGTCACAGAGGGATGTTCAAGAGGACTTACCAGAAGCTCCCCCGGCTGACGTTTCCAGAGGAGGGAGGAGAGGACGATACTGTTTGATTCACTCGCACCGCCTGTGAAGACGATATCATACTCTTTCAGTCCAAGGAGGTCAGCTGCCTTGCTGCGATTCTCTGTAAGGCAGGCTTTTGCCTTCTTTCCTGTTTCATGAATGCTTGAAGGGTTTCCGTAGAGTGTACGGGAAGTTTCCAGATATGTTGAAAGTGCAGCTTCGGATATGCGAGTTGTTGATGCTGCATCGAAATAGGTCTGTTCCATCCCTGTATTTTCCTGTAATCACGTGACTTTTACAATACTCTCGTGGTATAAATTTATTCATGGAAAAGTTATTCACAGCACGCCTATCTGCAGCTTCTTCAGATGTGTATCTCGGGAACTCAATGGATGAACTCTTTGACCTCCTTTCTGAAAATAAGAAGAAGGTACTTGCCGTTGTCGACAGCAACACGCTTCCTTTTCTTCCCGAAGGGATTGATTATGTGGAAGTCACTCCGGGAGAGGAGGGGAAGACCCTTCTTACGGTCGTGGCTCTACTTCACGAAGCGAAGCGCCTTGCCTTTGCGCGCGATGACATGTTCGTTGCTATCGGAGGCGGCGTCATCTGTGATATCACAGCGTTCGCTGCAAGTCTCTATATGAGAGGCTGTCAGCTCGTTCTTGCCCCCACAACACTCCTTTCTCAGGTGGATGCCTCTCTCGGTGGAAAGACGGGAGTAGATTTCGAGGGAGTGAAGAACCTTGTGGGTTCCTTCTATCCTGCATCAATTGTCTATCTTTCGACCCTTGCTCTCGCTTCTCTGCCTGATCCTGAATTTAAAAATGGTTTAGGTGAAGTGCTTAAACACGCATTGCTTGCAGAAACTTCTGAACTGCACACTTTTCTTACAGACAACCAAGATGCAATCTTCTCACGAGAAAAAGATGCTCTGAGTGAAATGATCCGTCTCTCTTTAGATGTGAAGAGAAGTTATATTGAACGGGACCCGACTGAAACAAAAGGGATAAGGGAATCACTCAATCTCGGTCATACCTTCGCCCATGGACTGGAGACAATGGGTGGCCTTTCGAGGTTCTCTCATGGTGAGGCAGTTGCCTGGGGTGTAGTGAAAGCTCTAGCTCTCAGTGTAGAAAAGGGACTCTGTTCACCTGAATTCGCCTCTGCCGGAGGCGCTCTCTTTGAATCGTATGGATTTGATCAGGACTATGCTGTCGATGACAGGGAGTCCTACCTGAGTGCCATTGCAAGCGACAAGAAGAAGAGGGAAGGGAAGGTCCGTTTCGTGTTAATGAAGGGACAGGGTGAACCCTATCTGCTTCCCCTTGATGCACAGGAGATACGGGATCTCATCTAACGTGCATCGAAGAGTTTAAGAAGCTGCTGGAATTTTTTCTGGGCAGCTTTTTTTTCGTTCGGGAAGGATGATCCAACGATTTCGTCCACAAGCTGTCCGAGTGCGTACAGGGAGTTGTCCAGAGCATCGAAGGCGCTGGGTGAGGATTCGAAGCGGTAGTACCCGTGTCCTTTTGTGTCGAGCTGAACGAAGAAGAATCTGTTTTTCCTTCCCTTGACTCGTGTGAGTGCAAGGATCCAGTCAAGGTTCTCTATCAGTTCTGAAGGTTCGTAGCTGGAGAAACCTCCCTTGGGAGGCATATCGAGAATACCCTTTTTCGTATCGATCAGAGGGACTGCCGTCATGATTTCATTGACTGAGTCGCCAAGATGGATGAATCCGTCACGGAAGAGAAGGGCGCCTCTCATCTTATTCATTTTTCTGGAATCAGGAGGCATCTTCCGTATAAGTTCCTGACTCTTTTCAAGAGGAATGACCACAATGCCGCGCTTGTTCTTCTTTGAAGGGATGGTCGCAAAGTCCATACCTGCAATCCGAACGGAAGTGCGTTCGGGTTCCCGGGAATTCTCGTTTCTCTCGTTTCTCTTCTGACCCGGTTTCTTCGCTCCTCTGATGCTCACTTCATAAAGTTCGTTCTTCAGTGTAGGAGATATCTCGCTGAGCCATTCTTTTTTCAAGGGGGAGACGGTCCGTGCATACATCTTGGTGGTATAGACGATCTCTCCTGCAAGAAGGTAGGTGGGAAGGTCACGGAACCAGGCTGAGCCGGGATGGATGAATATCTTCTGGGCAGTGACGCTGTGGTATTCCACCCTTCTTCCTTTCATCAGCACGTACTGGAGAAGGCCTGCAGAAAGGGAGACAAGGTATTCCTTCTTTGTCCCTCCGCTTGTGATCGGCATGCCGAAGGAGCTGACGATCTCACAGATCTGCTCATAGATATGGAATATCTCATTGATGATCGTGACATCAAGAAAATGGGAAGCACAGAACTGTTCCTTCTGTTTCGCGCTCTTCAGTCCTCGTATGGTATGGAATATCGTCAGGTAACTGACGAAATCACCCCACTCGCTGGAAAATCTCTTGTGCGCTGCCCTGGCAGCCTCTTCCTGACCGGGAGGGAGGAAGAAGGGGGAACGGGTGGAGAGGAAGCTGATGGCTATAATCACCTCTTCCATGACCGCTGGATGACGCATCATCGCTTCGATGATCACTCTCGAGTGGCGTGGGATGAGGGGGAAGGCAACCATTCTCTCTCCGATCACTGTGAGGTGGCGGTTTTCATCTATAGCACCTATGAACCTGAGGGTATTCTCTCCTGAATGGAGGGCGTTTCTCTTCGGTGGAGTGATGAAGGGGAAGTGGTCATAATCATAGATACCGAGCTCGCTCATACGGAGTATGACCTCGGAGAGGTCTGTTCGCAGTATTTCTTCCACTGTATACTCGCTTCGCATCGTGAAGTCCTGTTCGCTATAGAGACGATAACAGGTCCCTGCAGACGTTCTGCCTGCTCTTCCCTTTCTCTGGTCGCAGCTTGACCTGCTCACAGGGAGAGTAATCAGGGAACTGGTGAAGTCTCTCTGATTATAGTAGTTCATTTTCGCGATACCGGAGTCTATGACAACCTTGATACCGTCAATTGTCACACTCGTTTCTGCGATATTCGTGGCAATGACAAATTTGGTCATCCCTTTCCCTGTTTTTGTGAATACCCTCTCCTGCTCTTCCTTGCTCAATCTGCCATAGAGGGGATAGAGTTCCATGGATGAGGCGACCGGGGAGATACTTAAGGCTTCGAGCGTTTTCTTGATCACTGCTTCACCGTGAAGGAAGATGAGTGTATCGCCTAATTCGTCCTTTACGATATCGAGGCAGAGGTCCCTTATCGTATCGACCAGTTCCTCTTCGCTGTTTGCCTGCGTGAGTGGTTTGTAGATCGTATCGACCGGGAATACCCTCGAGGAGATGGAGACAACGGGGGCGTTGTTGAAAAAGGTGCTGAATATTTCTGTATTGATGGTTGCTGAGGAGATGATCACTTTGAAATCATCACGCTCAGCGAGAATATTCTTGAGAAGGCCGAGGATGAAATCGATGTTCAGTGAGCGCTCATGAGCTTCGTCGACAAGGATGACCGAATATTTTTTCAGCAGCGGATCTGCCTTCAGTTCCATGAGAAGGATACCGTCAGTCATGATCTTCAGTTTTGTTAGCTGATTGGTCGTGTCTGCAAACCTCATCTTGTACCCGACGTAGCCTGAGGAGTCTTCGAGCTGACGGGTCATGAAATCACAGACACTGAGCGTTGCAATCCTTCTCGGCTGCGTTACACCGATGATACCGGTATCAGCATAGCCCGCCTCATGGAGGATGAGAGGGATCTGGGTGGTCTTTCCACTACCTGTCGGGCTCTCAACCACAATGACATCATGGTCAGCTAAAGCATCAAGAATTTCCTGCCTGTGCTGATACACAGGGAGATGGGTCATCGTATTCATCTACATCCTTTCTGTGACGGCTGCATACACCTTTTCAAGCTGATCAGAGGGCACTTTCAGTTCCTCTCTGCTTTTCAGGTTCCTGAGGAGAATCTCGTTGTCCTTCAAAAAAAGGCCGTACGGGACTGCATGCTGCTCGGCATATTTGAACTGAGCCCCCATTTTCTTATCATCAAGATAGAGATCTATCCTGACCCCCATTGCTCTCAGTTTCTGGGCTGCAGAAGCCCTCTGGGCCAGAGAGGAGTTCCCATCATTGAAGATGATGATATCGGTACTGGAGGTCTCCTTCACGATCGGATGGGAGAGTTCTTCCAGGGCAGCGATAAGGCGATCGAGACCGATCGAGGAACCGACGCCTGTGACTGCCTGTTTCATATAGAGTCCGGTAAGGTTATCATACCGTCCTCCGGAGCACACGGAACCTATGGAAGGGAGTTCCTTCACGAACGTTTCGTAGACGATACCGGTGTAGTAATCAAGGCCGCGGGTGATAGACGGATCTATCACGATGGAATCGCTCATACCCACTTCTGCAAGGAGAGTATAGAGGTTTTTCAATCTCAGAGAGTATTCACTTTCACCGCCGCTGAGAGCTTCAAGGCGGGCAATGATCTGATCAGCTGTCTCACCTTCTTCTGTTGTGATGAAATCGAGCACTGCATCTGCTGCAGTTTCACTGGAAGTGACCTCAAGAAGCTGCTTCCGAGTCTCCTCTCTTCCTATCTTTCTCAGTTTATCGACGGTACGGAGAATTTCGACCGAGGCTTCACTGATTCCCTGATATTTTAAAAAGGCATTGAAAAGTCCCCTGTGGGCGACATGAATCTCAATTCCTGAAATTCCCAGGTTCCTGAACGAAGAGACCATCATCATGAGAATTTCCGAGTCGCTTGCAACACTGTCCGTTCCGACGGAATCGAAATCACACTGGAAGAATTCTCTGTACCTGCCGTTCTGAGGTTTCTCGCCTCTCCATACCTTTGCGATATGGTAACGCTTGAAGGGGGAGGGGAGGGTATTGTGGTACATCGAATAGAATCGTGCGAAGGGAACGGTAAGGTCATAGCGGAGTGCTACATCCCTTCCTCCGTTATCCTGGAACTGGAAGATCTGCTTGTCGGTCTCACCGCCTCCCTTTCCAAGAAGGATTTCGGTGTATTCAAGAGCGGGGGTATCGATGGGGACAAAACCGAAGGACTCGAAGGTCCTTTCCAATTTCGATATAAGTGTCTTTCGTATCTGTTCTGACTGTGGAAGGGAATCTCTGAACCCTTTCAGTACTCTGCTCTGTATCATCTGGATGCAGCTCCTGTTGCTTTTTTTAATAATATGGGGTACACAGAACTATAGTGTAAAGAAATCACACATAAACTGCAATAAGAATACCACACACAAGGTTAATGAGTCGATGTTGACAAGATACAAGGTGAATGATTCGGGCAAGAACGTTCCTATAGCACATATCTACGATGAGAAAGAACATAATATAAAGCAGCACCTGATTGATGCAGATGCTATCTGGGTTATCAGGAAGCTCGCTTCGAAAAATCATACAGCCTACCTTGTCGGTGGCGCTGTCAGAGACTTGATGCTCGGCAATACACCGAAAGACTTCGATATCGTCACCAGCGCACGTCCCCGTCAGATCCAGAAACTCTTCTACAATGCACGTATCATAGGAAAGCGCTTCAAACTCGTACACCTTACCTTCCGTGATAAGATCATCGAGGTATCAACCTTCCGTTCCGGTATAGAGAACCCTGAAGACCCATCAGATATCTATGGAAACATAGAACAGGACTCGGCAAGACGTGACTTCACCGTCAATGCACTCTACTATGATCCCCTTGATCGCAAACTGCTTGATTTCAACCACGCGATGAGAGATTTCAAAAAGAAGAAAATCGCTTCAGTCCTTCCCCTTTCCACATCCTTCAAGGAAGATCCGGTGAGAATGATACGTGCTGTCAAGTACAGCGTCACCACTGGGTTTGCCCTTTCGTATCCGATAAAGAGGGCAATCAAGAGGGACGGGCATGAACTGATTAGAATAAGTTCAAGCCGTATCACAGAAGAGGTGATGAAAATTCTCTCAGGCGGGCACTCCCATGAAATCATCAGCCATCTTCAAAAGCAGAAGATTCTGATTTATCTTCTCCCCTCCATCAGTATTTCCGAAGAATTCCCTGAGGTTCTGAACCGGCTTAAGGTGCTCGACAGAAGGGTCGGTGAAGTGAAGACCGCCGATTCCTCCCGTGACTCGGTGACCAGGGGTGAGATGATATCCTGTCTTGCAGGTGAAATTGCTCTCCCCTCAAGAGAGGAGGAAGAGAACGACAAGGAGTATTTTCAGAGTGTGTTCCGACACCTGAAACAGATCATCCAGCCGATTACTCCGGCTAATTATGATGTTGAGTATGCCGCGGCAGAGATTCTTCAGGAAATAGGTATTTCCGTTCCTTCTTCCTGGTACAAATCACGGGTGCCGGCCTATTACCCGGGGCGTACCGTGCAGAAACACAAGGCAAAGAAAACGAAACAGCCTCCCAGACCGAGAGGCAGGAGAAAGAAAGCTCCTAACCCCACTCCTCAATCTCAAGGTTGACACCGCTGATAAAGATACCGCCGTATTTTTCCAGCGATTCAGCTATGTATTCCTGCAGCTCTGCAAGGGTTGATGATATCTGGTGCTTGATCGGCACCCGAAGTTTCACACTCAGGTTATAGCCGCTCGGCTCAATCTTCATCGTCACTTTCTTCACTTTCATGAGATGATCGAACTCGTCAAGGCAGTGGATCACCATCTGGGTGAGAGCTGCCTCACTCATCGTGATCTTCCCGTATTTTGAGAACTCAGGACGGACGATCGTTTTCTCGAAGGCCTGTTCTTTTCTCCATGGAAGCTGGTTTTTATTCTTGAAAAAGACTCTCATTGAATCGTAGACGATCTGAGGGTAGCTTCGTGTGATCTCAATGGTCGGAACGGGGATGACATGCTTCCCTTCAGAAAACCTTATCCGCATTGCGGTTTCGATCTCTTCCTGGCTTGCAATGTCCTCTATCCTGAATATTTTTTCAGGTTCGGGAAGCTTCAGTCGGGAAGCGATCTTGTAGACCATTTTATCACTCGTACCAATGATCATGATACGGTGGAAGGATTCTTTCTGGAGGGCTGCAAGGGTCTCGCTCATATGCTCTTCATCATCGAAAAGGGCGGTTTTAACTGCTTTGAGGAAGTTATCTTCCCGTTTTGCGCTCTTGCCTGCAACAATACGATCCCCTTTAATCAGGAGACCGTCGTCAATGATGAGTTCGATATTATATTTCTGCGCGACCAGCTTGGAACGGAAGCTTTTACCGGTTCCGCTCTTCCCCACCAGCGCATATACTTTGATACCTTTTATTTTCCAAAAAACGTATCGGAAGATGCGATTCATATTTACTGTTATACTATTTTTCAGGTACAATAAAAAGACATTGCGTAAAAAACCTAGAATTTCTCATTGAAGTATGTTAGGTGTATTACCGTGTATATGTGAAAGGAGTTATATAACATGTCAAGATTACCGACTTTCAAGAAGGGCGGGATACACCCTGACGACCATAAAGAGTTGTCCTGTGCTGTTCCTGTGCAAGTACTTCCGTGCCCTGATGAACTCGTCGTACCTCTCAGCCAGCACCTCGGCGCACCGGCAAAACCCCTGAAAGCAAAAGGGGATGCTGTCGTTAAAGGTGAAAAAATTGGTGAAGCGGCTTCATTCATTTCAGCTGATATTCACGCACCTGCAAGCGGGACAGTGAAAGAGATCCGCAGCATCACACTGGCTAACTCTGTTGTGTGTGACGCCATCGTGATTACAGTTGATCACGAAGCTGAGGAAGTCACCTTCGAAGTGCAGGACTACTCTTCACTTTCAAGTGCTGAGATGCTCGCTATTGTGAAGGATATGGGTGTCGTCGGTACAGGCGGAGCTACCTTCCCGACGAATGTGAAACTTTCAGTCCCCAAAGGGAAGAGTGTGGAACATCTTGTCATTAACGGTGTCGAGTGTGAACCCTACCTTACCAGTGACCATCGCCTGATGCTTGAAAATACCGAAGAGGTCCTTGAAGGTATACTCATTGCACAGAAGATCACCGGTGCTTCAAAGGTTATCATCGGGGTTGAAAATAACAAGCCCGATGCCATTGCCAAGCTGAAAGAGACGGTTGAGAAAAAGAATCTAGATGTGACTGTCATGGCCTTAGAGGTCAAATACCCGCAGGGTGATGAAAAACAGCTCCTGAAGGCAACGATAAACAGGGAGATTCCTTCAGGAAAACTTCCCCTCGATGTAGGTGCGGTTGTCCTGAATGTAGGAACTTCCTTTGCAGTGTATGAAGCTGTAGCAAAGCGCAAGCCGCTGATTGACAGAATCGTTACTGTAAGCGGTGAGGCGATGAACGAGAAGAAGAATGTGCGTGCTCCCATCGGTTCCACGATCGGAAACCTGATCGATTTCGCCGGAGGGTTCTCATCCATTCCCGGTAAGCTTGTTTCAGGCGGTCCCATGATGGGTTTTGCGTTCTATGATCATGCAACGCCTGTTATCAAAGGTACGAGCGGACTCCTTGCTCTTCAGCCTTTGAAGAAGGCTGCTCAGACTCCCTGTATCAGCTGCGGCAAGTGTGTCGCTGTCTGTCCTATGGGACTGCAGCCTACAAAGCTCTATCGCTATATCAACAACCGAAGATACGAAGAAGCAATGAAGACCGACCTTATGGACTGTAAGGAATGCGGATGCTGTGCATTTACCTGTCCCGCTCAGCTTCCCCTCGTTCATGCAATGAAACTCGGAAAAAGACTGGGGAGGAAATAAGTGGAACAGAACCAGGTAGTAACAGTATCGTCATCACCTCATCTGAAAGGTAAGATGACCACAGCCAGCATTATGTGGAACGTCTCTCTGGCGCTGCTTCCCGCAGCTCTCTGGGGTGTCTATGTGTTCGGCTTCAGAGCCCTGCTCATTCTGATCGTCAGTATCGTGAGCTCAGTCGGGTTTGAGTATCTTCTGCTGAAGATCAGCAAGGATGCAAGCATCCAGGATGGATCAGCCTTCCTTACCGGACTTCTCATAGGCATGAACCTTCCCTCGGGATCCTCAATCGCAGTACCGATCCTTGCTTCAGCGTTTGCGATCTTCGTTGTCAAATGGACCTTCGGCGGTCTCGGTGCAAACTGGATGAACCCTGCTCTCGCAGGTCGTGTATTCGTGTTCTTCTCTTTCACAGGTCTCATGAATACCTATCCAACACCGAGAACACTTCTTTCCTCCGGTGCAGACGGAGTCGGCGGAGCAACCTATCTCACAAGCGTGAAGATGTCCATAGCGGACCAGATCGCTTCCCATGCAAGCGGGTCAGAGATCCTTTCCCAGATCGGAACACCGTCAACACTCTTCGCACAGAAGGTGAGTGCGATGTTCTCCTCCATCGGATTGAACATCAGTGACTACACCGTTGATGCATTCTTCGGTAACGTGACCGGTGCTCTCGGTGAAGTAAGCGCCTTCCTCCTCATCGTCGGAGGAATATATCTCATAGTGAAGAAAATCATCACCTGGCATATCCCGGTAAGTTTCATCGGTTCCTTCGTTCTCCTTGCATGGGTATTCGGCGGACTGAGAAACGGAAACGGCCTTTTTACCGGAGAGATTCTTCTTCCTGTATTCAGCGGCGGTCTCATGCTCGGTGCGATCTTCATGGCTACCGACATGGTCACTTCCCCTGTAACGAAGAAGGGAATGATCATCTACGGAGTGATGATAGGGTTCTTTACCTTCATCATCAGATACTACGGTTCACTTCCTGAGTCGGTATCTCTTGCGATCATCCTCGTGAACATCTTCGTTCCGGCGATCGACCGCTATATCAAACCGAAGAAATTCGGTGAAGTATTCAAGGAAGCACCTGCAAAGAAGGAGGCGAACGCATGAAGACTATGGCAAAAACAGGCGTTACCCTCGCCCTCATAGCTGCTGTCGCAGCATTGCTGCTCGCACTTGTGAACTCAGTGACTGCACCGGTGATTGCTGAATACGATGCGAAGGTGATTAAAGATACACTTTCACAGGTCGCTGCCGGTTTCGAAGTAGGTGAGGAGAAATCGACTGATGATCCATCAGTCACAGCGATGTACCCACTCTCCGATTCGAACGGGAAGGCTGAAGGCTACATTCTTTCTCTTATCGGTAACGGGTACGGCGGTGCAATGACTCTCATGGCAAGCTATTCCACTGATGGAAAGCTCCTCGATGCACGTCTTCTCAATAACTCGGAAACCCCGGGTCTCGGTAAGAAAGCTGAGGATCCAGGGTACATGAAGAAATATATCGACAAGGATTCCATTCCTTTGAAGAAAAGTGAACTGACAAGTGCAGAAGCTGACAGCGTGAGCGGATCTACGATCACCTTCAGCGGTGTTGCAAAGACACTGTCGTATGGTTCAGATTTCGTGAAGAGCATGGGGGGAAACTAGATGGCAGTCGCTAAGAAAACAATCATCACACGCGGTCTTTTCAAAGAGAACCCCGTTTTCATCCTAATGCTCGGACTCTGTCCAACCCTCGGTGTCACCACCCAGGTGATCAATGCACTCGGTATGGGAGCAGGAGTTATCTTTGTTCTTGTATTCAGTAATCTGCTTGTATCAATGCTGAAGAATATTATTCCCAACAGCGTCAGAATACCTGCATATATCGTCATTATTGCAACCTTCGTCACCATCGTTCAGATGGTCATGCATGCCTACGCTCCGAGCGTCTATGCTTCATTGGGAATTTTCCTCCCTCTGATCGTAGTTAACTGTATCATCCTCGGAAGAGCGGAAGCGTTCGCAAGCAAGAACACGATGTTCGATTCATTCCTTGATGCCATCGGAATGGGTGTAGGGTTCACCCTCGCCATTCTTCTGATCGCACTTATCAGGGAAGTGTTCGGGGCAGGACAGATCACTCTGTTCGCAATGGGTGCTTTCGACGGTGTCATTAAAATTCCCGTACTCTATACCTATCCGGTACGAGTCCTCACACTTGCCGCAGGAGCTCTTGCTCTGATGGGCTACCTGAAGGGCTTCTTCGTATGGTACGGAAACAGGAAGAGGGGGTAACAGCATATGTTCTATGTCGGATTATTTATAACCTATATTTTCATCAGCAACTTCATTCTTACACAGTTCCTCGGACTCTGTCCGTTCATCGGTGTATCGAAGAATTCTGAATCGGCAATCGGAATGGGAATGGCCGTAACCTTTGTTATGGCACTGGCATCGATCATCACCTATCTGGTGTATCATCTGGTCCTTGTTCCCCTCAATCTCACCTACCTGCAGACACTGAGTTTCATCCTCGTCATCGCTGCACTGGTACAGTTCGTTGAAATGGTCATCCAGAAGAACTCTCCGAGTCTCTATCAGGCACTCGGTATCTTCCTTCCCCTGATCACCACCAACTGTGCCGTTCTCGGTATCGCACTGATCAACATCACTGAAGGGTATAACCTGATGCAGTCATTTGTTGCAGGAATCGCTGCCGGTATCGGATTCACTCTCGCTATCGTTCTCATGAGCAATATCAGAGAGAAACTTGATATGCAGCCGGTGCGTAAGTCTTTTGCTGGAGTACCCATTGCTTTCATCAGCGGTGGTCTGATGGCTCTTGCCTTCATGGCGTTCGATAAAGCTCTGCTTACCAACCTGCTAGGATAAGAATAGATGAATATATTATTTGCTTTTTTGATTATCGGAGCCCTCGGCCTTCTACTCGGTCTCGGACTCTCTGTAGCAGCGAAGAAATTTGCTGTAAAAAAGGATGTTGTCGCTGAGGAGATTCTTGAGATTCTCCCCGGTGCGAACTGTGGTGCCTGCGGCTATCCCGGATGTTCAGGGTATGCTGACGCTCTCTCAAAGGGAACTGCCGAGAACGGACTCTGTTCTCCCGGCGGAGCCGAGACCATTGCCGATGTCGCAAACATTCTCGGCCTGGCAGCTGGAGAAGCTCAGGAAAAGATGGTTGCATTTGTTCACTGCACTGGTAATGCGGCAGTAACGAAACAGGATTTCAATTACGAAGGTATGGAGAGCTGCAACGCTGCTCATATCCTTTTCAAGGGTGAATCGAGCTGTAAGTACGGTTGTCACCACCTTGGTTCCTGTATCGAAGTATGTCCTGTTGATGCAATTCACAAAAACGAACAGGGAAATATCGTCGTTGACCCCGAAGCATGTATCGGCTGTAAGAAATGTACCACTGTCTGTCCGACTCAGGTCATCAAGATGGTTCCCTACAGGGGAAGTCATGTCGTTGCCTGTAACAACCATGACAAGGGCGCAATTGTACGCAAGATGTGTGAAGTGGGTTGTATTGCCTGTAATATCTGTGCGAAGAAATTCCCTGAATCAGGATGTGTTGTCGAAGACTTCCTCAGCCACATTGATTACACCAAACCGGATACCCAGATTGCAGACGCTGCAGCTGCGTGTCCTACAAAGTGCATTATTGAAGCGCACTAAGCTGACTCTTAACATATGATATTCGGTGCGTACAGTCAGGTTCCCCCGGGAACCCCACAGAAGATTCTTCAGTCTCTCCTATCAGGAGTCTACAAGCCTGTACTCACGTCAATCTACCAGAATCCCGAGATGAAAGTGCATCTCTACCTCTCTCTTACTGTCCTTGAGTGGTTTGAGATGCACCATCCCGAGATGAATATGCTGATAGCAGACCTTGTGAAGAAGGAGCAGGTAGAGCTTCTCACCGGTCCATCAGACCATGCTATCCTCCCTCTTCTTCAACCGAAGGACCGTTCTCTTCAGATTGAACAGACAACGACCTACATCAGAAAGCGGTTTCAGAAGAGACCGAAGACGATGTGGCTCTATAACCAGGCATGGTCTCCCCACCTCGTTTCCGTCATGAATCTTTCCATGGTAGACCGCCTCATCATTTCCAATTACTCACAGAGCCATTCTTCCCTCTACTTCGATGAACCCTATGTCATGCAGGATATCGGGAAGAAAATAGAAGTGGTCCCGCTTGAACACAGGATCGAAGAGTATATTCATCAGCTCGGGGAAGGGAGGATCAATCTTGCCGGATTTGATGAACTGCTTAATCTGTACGAAAAAGATCTGAGGAACTCCTCTGCTGCAGTAATGATTGACCTCGATGTTCTCCTGAAGGCAACCGCGAGTGTCTCTGTTGATGATATTTCACAGTTGTTCACTTCCATCTACCAGAAGATCGTATTTCCTGCAGGTACGGAGAAACTGCTGGGCAGTATTCCTCCAGGTGAGCTTACGAGTATGAAAGGGTACCTTCCCATGGGCTGGTACGGGTATGACTCATCGCTCACCTCGGAAATGAACGTGAATGATATGTTCACGAAGTACGAAGAACTCAATCACATGTATGGAAGAATGAATCATGTGAGTGAGCTTGCACGTATCTATCGGAAAAACAAAGATATCAAAAAGCGTGTGGAAGTACTTCTGAGAAAAGCTCAGAACGGAGCTCCCTATGTCCGTGACGGATTCGCAGGGTGTTACCGAAGAGAATACAGACAGTATGTCTATCGCTACCTGAATGAAGCTGAAGAGCTCCTTTCCTCGCATGAAGGGGTTTCCTACCCGAGAGAGACTGACCTCGATTTCAACGGAGAGAAAGCGGTTCTGGCAATGAGCAGGAACCTCCTGGTTGCGATTAAGAAGAAAGGGGCGATGGTACAGGAACTCAACTACCTTCCCACCGGATGGAATTACCTGAATACCTTCAGCGGGTACCATACCGAAGCAGAGAGAAGCGCCCTTCAGTCTATGACCGACGGCTCTTTCCAGCACGCGTTCCAGGATGTTCTTATCCCTTATGAAGGATTCGATTTCACCCGCTACTCAAAGCACCACCCCTCAGTCCACGACACCTCTCAGGATTCATGGGATATAGAGATTGATGAAAAGAGATCTCAACACATCGTATGCAGTTCACACATCAGAAAACTTGCCGTCAAGAAAGGGTATTCTCTGAAGAATAACTCCCTTGTCATTGACTATACGATTACGAATACATCAAAGGCCTCTATCAAGGGTGTCTACGCTACAGAAATCAACCTTTCGCCCGGTACAAGAGATGAGAAGACACAGCTGTACAGTATTGAGACAAACAAGAACAGGGTGATCAGCGATTCACCGCTGACGAAGAGTATCACAAACTTCAGGATAGGGGATAATGCCAACCGGACAATTCTCTCTGTCGCCTGTGATACCCGTTTTTCGCTCCTGCATCTTGACTATTCTCACAGGATGGATACCATCGTGGGAAGAGAACAGCTCTACCAGCATACCCTCTTCCTGTTGAACTGGCAGTATAATCTGGAACCGGGTGAGAGCAAACACTGGACAGTCGGTCTTCGCATAGACAGAAGACCGAGAAGAAGACAGAAGGAGACAACATGAACATTGAACATCAGAATCTATTCAATACAATAAAAGAAGAAGCCTACGATGTATGGAGGCGGCTTTGACCCCGCTACACTTGAACAATCGATAGCGAAACTCGAAAAGGAGTCGGCTGAACCCGATTTCTGGAATGATAAGGAGAGAGCCGAGTCTCTCTTCAAGGAACTGAACGCCCTTCGCGATACCTATTCCCCATGGAAGGAACTTATTGAAGAGATTCAGGAGACCTCTGATCTCATAGATCTGTATGAAGAAGAGGGGATCGATGATCCCGATGACCTTGCTGAAATTGATGCGATCATACTTAAAATCGAGGAAACCTACCATCCTCTGAGACTGAAGACACTGCTTGACGGTAAATTCGACAAGAGCGACTGCTTTCTCACCGTTCACTCAGGTGCCGGCGGTACCGAGGCCTGTGACTGGGCACAGATGCTCATGCGTATGTATATGAGGTGGTGTGAACGGAACAACTACAAGGTCGACGTCGTTGATCTACTCGAAGCAGAGGGGGGTGTAAAATCTGTGACCATGCAGGTAAAGGGTGCCTATGCCTATGGATACCTGAAAGGGGAGGCGGGAGTACACCGTCTTGTGAGGATTTCTCCTTTCGACTCTCAGAGCAGGCGCCATACCTCATTCACCTCGGTTTATGCTTCCCCTGTGATTGATGACGAGGTTGAAGTGAATATTGATCCCTCTGAGCTCAGAATCGATACCTACCGCGCAGGCGGTGCAGGGGGTCAGCACGTCAACAAGACCGATTCGGCTGTCCGTATCACCCACCTGAAGACCGGTATCGTGGTGGCCTGTCAGAATGAACGTTCACAGCACATGAACAAGGCTCTTGCCATGAAGATCCTGACCAGCCGTCTGTATGAGCACTATAGGATGGAACAGGAGAAGGAACACGCACAGTTCGCTGTGGAAAAGAAAGATATCTCCTGGGGAAACCAGATCCGCTCCTATGTCTTCCAGCCCTATACGATGGTGAAAGATCACCGTACGAATGAACAGGCGGGAAACATTCAGAGTGTCATGGACGGTGATATCACTCCGTTCATAGAATCCTATCTTAAGTGGGCGAACGGGGAGGAATAGTGAAATCCCCCCGTATCCCTATCCTGCTGATTCTCCTCTTTGCAGTCTTGGTACCGCTGACGAGTGCGCGGATAGGGTATACCATTGTCGGTGACCTGAAGTATATTCTGGAAACCTCTTACCTAACGGAGCCTCCCCTGCGGAGTCTCTATGTAGAGGACATCAACGCGGCAGACAAGTATGAGAGAGCGCTTGAGGAAGCGAAGTTGCTTCATGAAAACATTTTAAAGGGAAAGATTGAGGAATCGACCGTTGAGGAAACCTCTCGAATTACAGATGAAATTACGTGGATAGATGTTTCTTCCACGTTTCAGAGTACTTTCACCCCTCTACTAAGACATCAAATCATGGTGAGGGAACACCTCGATGCCGTGGTTGAAATTGTTCTCAAGGAAACAGGTGAATTCCTTATAGGAAAAGTCACTCTCTTTCATAGAGTGGATGAAACAGGTATGAAGATAGCCGATCAGCTTATCACCGATACCACCACCGAAGGTTTTACTCGGTGGATCCTTCCTATTCTGTATACCGATCTATATGAGAAGGACACGGCTCTACTTTCAGTGGAGTCCTTCTTGCGAAACGTTGAGATCACTGTCGATGATGAGATGCTTCCCTTTTCTCCCTATTACTTTCTCACCCCGGGAGAGCATGAGATTCATGTATCGGCACCGTATACCTACCCGAAGGATATCAAACTGAACCTGGAAGGGGGGACATATTACGCGATAGAGGATGATCTTGAACCTATAGTGAATCCCGGACTCCTATTGAAGGGAAGTGGACAGGTGAGGGTATCAGGGGCAGCGGTTAAACATCTTCCCTTCATCGTTAAAGAAACCCCTCTTCCTATCACCCTGCAGGCAGGGAAACAATCGTATCTTGATGAGAATATCACCCTTACAGAACCAAGGGAAGAACTTACCATCGCTCTGAAGCGGATAGAATTCGACCCTGCAGTGACTGTCTCACGTGTTCAGAAAACTTTCTATTCCTCGCTGGCAAGAACAATGCTTCTTTTCGCCTCGGCAAGGATTGTAGAGATAGCAACAGAGAATAACGAACCTGTCGTCTCACAGATACTGGACGGCCTTTCGTTCATCAGTGCCGGTGATACTGTTCGTTCTCTGTTTGATTATTACAATAAAAGCAAGTATAGTGTGAGCATGCCCAATTTAGATGAATAAGGACGTATAGATGAAGAAAAGTTTCGGTGCCAGGATCAAGGCGCTTTTTACCATACAGAGAATTGATGAATCCTTTTTTGAGGAACTCGAAGATCTTCTCATCGAAGGAGACCTCGGTGCTGCAAATGCAATGGACCTTTCCGATGCCCTGAGGCAGAAGGTGAAGGTGGAGAAAATCAAGGATCCAGATATCCTGCAGCACAAGATGAAGGATATTCTGAGTGAGAAGGTGAAACACATCACACTTGACCCCTCGAGCGGAAAACCCAGTGTCTACCTCGTTCTCGGAGTAAATGGAGTAGGGAAGACAACAAGTATCGCAAAGATGGCTCACAAGTTTATGAAAAACGGAAACAGAGTCGTGCTCGCTGCAGGCGATACCTTCAGGGCTGCTGCGATTGACCAGCTCGAACTCCACGCTCAGAGACTTGGTACAAGGATAGTGAAACAGAAACCTCACTCTGACCCCGCCTCAGTACTCTTTGATGCGATCGAAAGCGCAAAAGCGAAGGGCGAACAGCTTGTCTTAGCTGATACCGCAGGAAGAATGCACAACAAAGAGAACCTTCTCAGAGAGCTTCAGAAAATCGACAAGGTGATCAGAACCCGCGGTGTGGATGAAAAGGATTATAAGAAACTGCTTGTGATTGACGCGACTACAGGTCAGAATGGTATTGCACAGGCTCAGATGTTTCATGATGCGATTGGATTGGATGGTGTCGTCCTTACCAAGTATGATTCGGCTGCGAAAGGAGGCTCTCTCATTCAGATCTGTGATAAACTCGGAATCCCCATTACTTTCGTCGGTGTCGGCGAGTCATATGATGACCTGATCGATTTCGATCCCGATGACTTCCTCGATACGCTTCTGGGTATCAATACATGAAGTACTTCTGGAAAACAACCGCAATCTATCTCACCATCCTTCTCTTTCCGTTAGTGGGTGCAGATACCTCGTGGTATGTTTCCAATGAACTTATGCAGATGCTCGAGGAAAGTACTGAAGAGAATGTTATACACGAAACGTATGCACTGAAGATTGATGGGGAAGGAGAAACCCTCTATAAAAACGGGAACTGGGTTGCTCATAGGTTCTCGGTTACCGAGAACGGAAAAACAGAGGTGACGACACGGTACGAAACCGGTCTGTATGAAATCTATACCTACAGTGATGATCTCCTTCAGAAGATAACCACCGGACATGACGGGACCGAATCTACAGTTCTTTTCTCGTATGATGACGGTCAGCTCAATGAAAGAAAGGAAGTCACTGACGGACAGATGGATACTCTGGTCACCTACTATAGGTATGAAGACGGTACACTTGCTGCGACAAGAGAGATTGATCGCAACGGCGAGAGCTATATAACCCTTTACTCCGTCAAAGGAAACCTGACGACTCTCACGAGGCAGAACGGGGAGGAGGTGACGATCACTGAAGTGCTCCCCTCAGGAATGATGGTGGAGGCCTATCTCTCTGACGGGAATGCGGTCAATGCCTATACAGCGGAGTATGATGAAGATGGCAGCCTCCATCTCGTAGAGAGCTTCGGTGATGAAGTACAGACAAGCATCTACAGCAGCACCGGGCTGCTGAGTGAGCTGAACATAGCATACAGTGATGGCAGGACCTCTCAGATTACCTATGATTATGACGACAAAGGAGTCATTGTTCACTCCAACAGGATAACGTACAATGACGAAAGTGAGCGGATAGAACGCTGGTACAATAACAGCGTTCTTAAGAATGAGACGCAGTGGATAAACGATATCCCGCAGAAGTCAACCCGGTACAACAGTGATGAGACCTCTGTAGTCACGATTTTTGAAGAGGGACATCCCTATGCAGATGTGACCTATGCATCTGACGGGAAACGTATCATAAGCATCGAATACCGTAAGGAACAATAATGTATCTGAATTCTCTGACCTGGAGATATACATTCAGTAAAAAGAACCGCCATAGAAGGATGAGCGTACTCATCATGATCTCTCTGGCCATAGGCCTTGCGGCCCTTATCATCATCATGTCGGTGATGAATTCCCTTCAGGATGAAGTGCTTGATCAGCTGAGAAGTGTCGATACCTTCCATATCGAAATCGACGGTATCGATTCATCCGATGAATCGGTTGTCAGTGCACTCTCCGAGATTGATGGTGTAGATACGGTCTATCCTTTCATTCAGACACGTGCAGTCATCTCTTCTGCTGTGAACAGCGCCTCTGTTGAAGTGAAAGCGGTCACAGAGAGTTTCCTGAGTGACAGCAACCCCTTTTCTCAGAGGGTGATGATGGACGCTTCATCCCTTGCCGGTGCAGCTGACGGCGCTCTTATCGGTTTTCAGCTGGTGAACAGACTTTCGCTGAAAATAGGGGATCCTGTCACGTTCACCTACCTTGCAAAGGGGAAAACCCTGGCGCTGAGGGTACAGGAGAATGAACTGCCCATGGCTGGAATATTCTCCACTCCCTTGAGGGAGGTGAATACAGGGACTGTTATCATACCGCTTTCCTTCCTGACTGATGATAACAACGATACGGTTTCCTACGGCCTCTACCTTGACAAACATTATATTTCACATGAAAGATCGGTAGTGGATGACATTCAAGGGCTGTTCCCCGAAGCAGATATCCATACCTGGCAGAACCTCCACGGCCCCTTTTATTCCGCACTGATGCTTGAAAAAGTGATCATGTATGTGTTCCTCTTTTTCATGTTCTTCATTATCAGCTACCACCTGAGAAATTCAACGTTAAGACTTTATCAGTCAAAACAGAGAGAGATCGCGATCCTCCGTTCTATTGGTGTGTCAAAAAAGGAAGTACGGAGACTTTTCACGAGAACAGCGATGCTTCTCACCGTTCTCGGTATGATCGGGGGTCTGGGAATAGGTATCCTTGCTTCTCAAAATCTAGAAACGATCTTTCGTTTTGCTGATAACGTTCTCAAGCAGACAGCAGGGATTGAAAATCCGCTTCTTTCATTCCCTATCACCATACATCTGAAACCTGTGGAATTGATACTCACTTCACTGTTCATCGGTACACTCAGTTATCTCTTTTCCTTTCAGATCATGAATCAGGCCCTGAAAAAAGAGCCGATGGAGATGTTGCATCATGAATAATATCCTGCTTTCCCTACAGCACGTAACAAAAAGATATACATCCGGTGACCATGATCTTACCGTCCTTGAAGATCTCTCACTTACTGTGGAAAGGAATTCCTCGGTTGCGATCATCGGGAAAAGCGGAAGCGGAAAAACGACCTTGCTTAATATCGCAGGGGCTCTCGATACTCCTGATGAAGGGAAAGTCATCTATAACGATACGCCTTTAGCAAGAATGAACGACAGGGAGCTCTCACGTTACAGAAATGCGAATATTGGTTTTATTTTTCAGTCTCATATCCTCCTTGAAGATTTTACTGCCCTTGAGAATGTGATGATGCCTTCCCTTATTGGGGGAGCTCATCCGAAGGAGATGAAACGACGGGCAGGCATGCTCCTGGAGAGGGTGGGACTCACTGAACGCTCTTCCCATCATCCGGGAAAACTGAGCGGAGGAGAAAGGCAGAGGGTGGCTCTGTGCAGAGCGCTGATGAATAATCCCGATATCATCATTGCAGATGAACCTACTGGAAGTCTTGATGAACAGAGCTCAGGAGCCATTGAATCACTCCTGTTCAATCTCGTGAAGGAGGAGGAGAAGACTCTCCTTTTAGTCACCCATGATCAGTCACTTGCGAAGCGGTGTTCTCACGTGTATGAGCTTGTGCACAGGAATATTGAAACAGAACTATGAGTAATCTGAGATACCCTGTTTCCCTTGCCCGCTCCATTGTGTACAGGAGGGCCAAGGGAAAGAAGAATAACACAGTATTCCGCCTCTTTATCCTGATCACTCTCCTGATGGTCCCCCTTATTCTCTCTCTCAGTTTTACCGAAGGTATGATAGAGGGGATTACGAAAAAATATGTACTGCTGCAGGACGGTCATATCCAGATATATAAGGATATCGCATCAATGGGAGACCTTTCTGAGGTAGACGGGGTAGCCCACGCAGACGAAACGGTTCATGGCTACGGTATTCTCTACTCGTCTGATGAAACCAAGGAAATCTATCTGAAGGGAGTCGATGAATCGTATTTCAATGGAGAGAGAAAAAAGGAACTCGGGATAGGTGAGCTCGCTCCCCTGGAAAGGAACGGTGCACTCCCCGGTATCTATATAAGCAGGGCCCTGGCTGAATATTTTTCGATCACCGTCTCTGACCGCCTCGCCCTCGTCATTCTCCCTGAGTATGGACAGAGAAAAGTGCGTCCTGCACTCGCTGTTGTGCAGGGAATATTTGATACAGGATTCTATGCACTGGATGAGTCTATTGTATTCATTGACAGCGAATCAGCCTCGATCCTTCTCCCTTCGGGAAATATCCAGAGCGAGATCATATTCGATTCCTATTCGCAGGAAACCGCAGCTGGTTTCATGCATGAGGTTGAAGATGCTGTAGGGGAATCACTTACCTGGGCGGGTTATGATGAATTCAATACTGACATGTATGAGAATTTCACAACGAGCAGGCAGATCATCTTCATAGTGTTCATCACTATCCTCATTGCCGCGGTATTTTATATTACCGCTGTCACACACGAACTCATTGAGGACGCGAAAGAAGAAATTGCCATGCAGAAAGTGCTCGGTGCGCGTTCGGTGAGTATCATGAGTGCGTATGTGTTGGCAATAACTATCGTCACTCTATGTGCAATAGCAGCGGGTACTGCTTTAGGGATCGCTTTATCACAGAACTTGTCTCCCTTCATGACGTTCCTGAAATCGTACGATCTTTCTGCTCTGAGGTACTACCTTCTTGATTTCGATATCGCTATACCATACGCAAAAATTGTTTCTCTGGTTTCAATTCTACTCGTTATGAGTATCATCTCTGTTTTACTCAGTCTCCGCCACATCATCCATATACGTGCGCTTGATGTGTTGCAACAAGACTGAATACAGGGTAGTCTGTCTTTCGTTATGAATCTTGAAGTGTTTGTTCTAGGTACAAGCGGTATGATGCCGCTCCCAGGAAGGTTCCTTACCTCAGCCTTGGTCAGGAGAGAGGGAGAACTGTTTCTCTTTGATTGCGGTGAAGGAACTCAGATATCTCTGAAGATGCTGAATCTCAAGTGGAAGAAAATCTCATCCATTTTCATTTCACACATGCACGCGGACCACGTGACCGGTCTTCCAGGGATGCTGATGCTCTCATCGCAGGTTGATCGTAGTGAACCTCTGACAATCTACGGACCGAAAAAGCTGCATGAGTATATACACGCGACACGTAAGATGCTCGATATGTATATCAACTATGAGATTATAGTAAAACCGGTGGAAGAAGGTATCGTTGTCGATACTCCCGAGTATACGATAGAGGCATTCAATCTCGACCACACGAAACCGTGCGTGGGCTATTCACTGACAGAGAAAGACCGCCCTGGAATATTCCATCCCGAAAAAGCTGAAGCTCTCGGAGTTCCCAAAGGACCTGCATGGTCTTCCCTCCAGAAGGGGAAGCCGGTGGAAGCTGCTGACGGATCTGTTGTTACCAGTGACATGGTGATGGGTCCGCCAAGGGAAGGACGTAAGTTCTCCTATGTGACCGACACCCTTTATCTTCCTTCCATTGCGTCTCATGTCGAGAATTCAGATCTTCTCCTTTGTGAAGGGATGTTTGATGATTCCCTCCTTGAGAGTGCACGGGAGAAAAAACACATGAGTGCTTCTCAGGCTGCTACTATCGCCCGTGACGGGAAAGTACATTCTCTTGGTCTCTTTCATTTCTCTCCCCGTTATACAAACAGGGAATTGAATCAGCTGAAAAAGGAAGCGAGAGAGATCTTTCCCGATACATTCCTTGCTCGAGACCGTCAGGTGATTGAAATAGGATTAAAAGACTGATCAGGCTTCTTCAATGACCGGGTCGTACCCGATGATCGAGTATCCGCCATGCTCGATGGCGATGTTGAGGGATGTTTCCATCTCTTCAGAAAGTGAGTTCTCGTTACCGTTCCTCTCCGATAGCGTTGCATAGCCGCAGGAAAGGACTGCATCCGGATAGAGTTTTCTTATACGTGCGAACAGTGACGTGAGAGAACGTCCGGCCGCATCAAAAGAGTAGAAGGGGAGAATCAGGTAGAACCTGTTTCCTTCCCGGTACTGAATGGAAGAGATTGAGATCATGGATGAGAGGGTATCACAAAGCTCCTTGGTTCCGTCAGTAGCTATTACTGCGATACTGAGGTCATAATCAAGAGTTTTAGCACCGATAATCTCATCGGAGAGTCGTTCAGGGTAGGTGTCCTCAGTAGTTTCGTAGAGTGAAGGATTCTCAAGTTCACTTGACGTGTTACTTGCGGCAATCGGTTCAAGCAGTTCTGCGATGGCCGTCCCTTCCTCGATCGGGAATGGGTAGGCAGAGAAGAGAATCTGACGGTCGATCTGAGAGGTCGGCAGGACAGACGCTGCAGCAACTTCTTCTTCCTCCTGTTCAATGATCTCTTCCGTTTCCTCTTCGATTCCCGCATCAAAGACTTCTTCTTCCACCAACGGCTGTTCATCATTGGAGAGAATCTGCTGGGTATCGAGGATGACTGGCGGTGTGACCACCTTTTCCAGGTCTGAGGGGAGTGCGGTTTCTACCCGGGAGAGGTGTTCTTCTACAACTTTTTTCTGTACGGTGGAAGGTTCTACGGTTTCGAGCTCAGGATACAGATCACGGTGTGCATCTTCATCAGGCATGACATACAGAGGGGCCGTAAGCTCATCAATAGGAATATCATCTGAAATATCAGCAGACTTGCTAACCTTAGGGGGAGCGATGATCAGTGCGACAATGGTGAGCAGAAGCCCTGTGATTATAGGCAGAAGCCTTACGAGTATGAATCTGATTTCTTCAGCACTGATACGGTACAGAGGCATGAGACTGTTGATGAAAAAATAGGTTCCAACGGCAAGGACAAGGCTGCTCAAGACGAATGTTGTAAAAACTATCCTGTTGTTTCGTTTTTTACTTTCCATGTTCATACCAAGTGTACAGATTCCTCATATAAAAAAAAAGAAACTTTCACGTCCATTTTATACAGAAAGCCCTCTCTTTTTCGTCAGTATAGCGTCTTCACTCTCTTATTACAAGGAAATAGAGAAAGAATGGCGTAACTATGCACGTTGTCGATACTTTTTCAAACAACTGTTTGATGATATGCTGTCAGTCACCGGTATCTTTTATGAAATATATTTCGTTATCAAAGGCACTATATTGTATCAGCAGCATGCTGATCTTCTATACTCTTCTTCAACTGGGATTCTCTTCGGCCGGTGCATTCACCTCTTCAGCACAGGAGGAAAAAGTACGGAAAGAAGAGTATGAGATCGCAGCGTTACAGGATAAGGTCGATACACTCTATCAGAAAAGCATGAGTACACAACATGAATCTTTTCTCACCTCGGTAATGAACTCCATCGGCTATACCAGAAAAGGCGAACAGATATATATTTTTCCAAAAGATACCACAGCAGATATTCCCGAAAGGAAAGACGAAGTGATTATTTCTGCTGAGAGAACACCTGCTTCATTTCTTCTCCTGCTCGGCAGGCCGATAGTTTCATTCATCCTCTCCGGTTCATTAACTGCCGGATTGTGTATGATCGGCTATATCATATCTAAAAAGAGAGTACGCACATGAATGAATGTCCAATTATTCCGATTGAGGAGAGGGATAAAGCTCTTTCCTCGCTTATTCAAATTCTTACAAAAGACAGAGTTGCTGTCATGCCCTGTGATACGATCTACGGGTTAGTAGGGCGTGTTCCGGGGAGTGAAGAGGCTCTCAGGGCTTTGAAGGGACGGGATGCGGACAAACCGTTCATTGAACTGATAACCATGGAGATGGTCGATTCCATCAGTGAAACAGCAATACCTGAAGAGTGGAAATTCTTATGGCCTGGTCCCCTCACTCTGATCGTCAAAAGAAAGAACGGTTCCGGAACAGTAGCTCTCCGTGTTCCTTCTGATCCCTTTCTCATTGAGCTCATAGAGCGCCTGGGAACCCCATTGTACAGCAGCAGTGTGAATATATCAGGAGAGAAGAGTCTTCATGATTTCGATGAAATAGTTGATGCATTCTCTTGTAAAATTGATCTCTGTATCCGCGGATCAGAGGAACAGGGAACAGTGGCCAGCACCATAGTTGATCTGAGTAAAGAAACTCCCTGCCTCATACGACAGGGAGCGCTTGATGTATCTGATCTGATATAGATCAGGTTTTATAGAGTGATCTTTCTCGCTTCCATGTAATAGCGCTTCTCATCAGCCTCTCCCATCGAAAAGGTCTTTCTCGGGAGCGCCCCGTCCGATACGATCGTATCGAAGAAGGTGCTTTTCTGAATGGAAGGAAGGAACAGCCCTATGTTCCCTGCTTTTTTCCCCAGTTCTTCGGTCACTTTCTCTCCATGGATATAGTCGACTGCATTTTCTCCAGCCTGGTTCGTGAGGTCATCGATGAGCAGCTGAAGAGTGCCTGCGGCTATGGAGGCATGGGCACCTGTAAGCTTGAACAGAACAATTCCGTGCACATCATTATAGCCGAAAATCTGATCTTCACTGTTCGATTCCAGTTCATGCATGAGAGAAGAGACATCACTATAGGAGACTTCTTCAAATGAATCACAGTATTGTGAGAGTAAAGATTCGAACTTCTCCTTTGTGACATTGAAAAGGACCCGGTGGATCGGTTCAAAGGTAAGTCCCTCATCGAAGATGTTTTCCAGTTCTACAAGGGCATAGCGGGCAGGGTGTTCTTCTTTCTCACTCTCTGTGAGTCCTGTTTTGATATCTTCCCAGCACGATTTTGCGGTGGCAAGAGAATGGTTTCCGTCTCCCATAGCATAGATCAGGGGATTGGCCGGATCAACATGGGTACATAGATCTTCAAGAGCGCTTCCGATCTGATCAAGATCCTTCTCTTCGCTGATAGCATATGCAGTGATGTGACCGCCGCCGAGCATCAGGTCAGTGTCGTATACTTTCACAAGAGAGTCGGTCTTCTCAGTGAAAGGTTCTATGATACTCCGTTTCTCATCACTGAGAAGGACAAGGATATGGGGAAGTTCAAGGGGAGCGTCCTTCCTGATCAGCTTTCTTGGTGGAATGCGTGATTCGATCGTCCCTTCAGTAGCCCGAACCCAGGTTTTCGAGTCTTTTGCATAACTGTAGTGTTCGAGATCGAGTGCGGCGATCAGTCCCCAGCGCATGGTGCCGGCAGCAGTGGATCGGTGAACGAGGAAGAAAGTCTCCGGATAGGTAGTAAATACCTCATCTTGAAGGTATTTCTTCATTGTTTCATTGATTGATGTGATTCTCTTTTCCGGATGTTCTTCCTCAAGAAACACTTCAGGGTAGATAAGATTGAGAGTGGAGGGACCCTTTCCAGCAATCTCTGCTGCTTTTTCCCAGTATTCCGGCTGTGATGTATACTGGTCACAGGCAACAACAGCCCACTTCTCAAGATTCACACTTGAATTGGGAATGAGCATATCGGGGGGACAGATCCCGAACTTTTTAAGTCTTTCGGTTGAGTGTTTCAAGATAATACCTTCCTTGCAGTATGAATTTCACCATACGGACTGATGATGTGAACATTCATTGAAATAGAATTATATTCACAGAGATCATGTTATAGCAACGCTGACATATGATATACTAATCACCATGATACGGACAAGACGATTATACGCGTACAGTGAAAAACTCTACTCCTACTATCTTTTGATCGTGCTGTTTTTTGCTGCACTGTTTTCGTTGAATCTCTTTATGCAGACTACAGGACAGTTTATCCTGTTCAGTTCAACTGTTCTGAGAATTCTCTCCTCTGCCGGTCTGGTCTATGGAGCCTTCCTCATGGGCCTTCTCATCTTCATCCTTGTAAAGGATCATATGTTCCTCGGCTCAAAGATGCTCCGTACACTCTTGCACATGTTTCTCTGTTCCATTATTCTCATTCTCGTCCAGATATTGTACACACTATCTGCCGACGGAATCAGATTTCATCTCACATGAAGGAAGGAGAACGGGTATTCATGGAAAGACTATATGCACTTCGGGGAGCAACACAACTCGATATAGATACACCTCAGGAGATGCAGGATAAGGTCCTTGCACTGATGAAGGCCCTGTTTGAAAAGAATAGCATCGTGTCCGAAAAAGTCGTTTCTATTCAGTTCAGCGTGACACACGATCTTCAGAGCATGAATCCTGCAACAGCCTTCAGGAAAACAACCGGAGAAGGGAGTATCCCCCTGTTCTGCAGTCAGGAGCCTGTTGTCGTAGATATGCCTGAAAGAACCGTTCGGGTGATGATTCAGCTCTACAGAGATGAGAACCTTGGTGCCCTGCAGCCAGTCTATCATGGTGAGACGAAAATTCTGAGACCTGATATCACCAGCTGATTCAGGAAATATGAGAAATATTCTAATTGTTCCCATTGTATTGACTTCTTGTGATACTGTTGTACCATACTAGAAAACACGGTCAGGAGATCACCATGAAAAAAATGATTGCTTTGATGATTATTGTCCTTATCACGACATTCTCCCTTTCAGCGTCCTTTGCCGATACTCTGGCAGACATAGATTCACTCGATTACCATGATAAACTTAATGAAGAAAAGGCAGCAATCGAAGCTGCGCTTCAGAAAACCAGTGATCCTGTCGAACAGAGTGAACTCTACTGGAGACTCTCCATGGTAACACTCCATATAGCTGACGAACTTGAAGAGAACGGAGCAGGTGAAGATACCCTCTTTGCCATGTTCGAAGAGGGGGAAGCATATGCAGACAAATCCATAGCCCTCCATGAAAATCCTGATGCATATGTGTGGAAGGCAAGCAATATAGGCCGGTGGGGAGAGACCAAAGGTCCTCTCAATGCACTGGGAAAGGCAAATCCTATCAAGGAGACAATTACCTATGTAGTGAATGATCTCGGTGTGCAGGATCAGACTATCGGATGGTACGTTATCGGGCAGCTCTATTTCAAACTTCCAGGCTGGCCCCTCAGCTACGGGGATCTCGATACCGCTATCAGTATGGCCAGGAAGGCCATAGATACCATTCCTGAAGATAAACTCTACCATGGCCATTACAAGGCGCTTGCTGAGATGCTCTACAAACGTGACTGGAGCGCTTCAAAGAGAAACAGCAAAATAAAGAAGATGGAAAAGGATTGGAAAGAAGAATCAGATACCTTTGAGAAACATTTCTATTATGAAGGAGCGTTCGGTCCTGACTATGTTCCTGCCTATTCTTCTGTAGCCCTGAATAAGATGAGTGATCGGCAGGAAGCAGCAATGGTCCTTATGTATGCTCAGCAGAAATATGATGTGTGGCCGGTCCATTCAAGAGCCGATCAGCGAAACATAGTAAAGATTGAAAATTTGTTGAAAGATTATAAATAGAAGGTTGACAGAGTAGGGACCTTTTTCGTATAGTTGCCTTCGTTACGCCACCTTAGCTCAGCTGGCCAGAGCACGTGACTTGTAATCTCGGGGTCGTCAGTTCGAATCTGACAGGTGGCTATTGACTAAGAAAGAACTTTCTATTAGGCTCTTTCATAGTTTGTAACGGGGAGGTTCCCGAGCGGCCAAAGGGGGCAGACTGTAAATCTGTTGGTTATTCCTTCGAAGGTTCGAATCCTTCTCTCCCCATTAGACGGGTCCTCATTTAGAGGACCCGTTCTCATATGTAAAGGACTGAGTAGTGGATTGTTTTTACGAAAAAGGTCTCTCATTCTCGTGTATTCCCGGTTGCCGATACTGTTGCTCAGTAGAACCGGGATTTGTTTTTCTTTCCCTCCAGGATCTCATAAGAATCGCTGCGGCTACCGAGACAGGAATCGAGGAGTGCATCGACCGTTACTGCATCTATGTGCCTATGGGGGATGTTACCCATATCTCCCTCAAAGAGACTCCTGAGAATGACTGTATCTTTCTCACTGAGAAAGGGTGCGGGGTCTATGAGAACCGTCCGGTCCAATGTTCCACCTATCCATTCTGGGCTCACATTGTCGATTCTGAAAAGAACTGGGAAGAGGAGAAGGCCTGGTGTCCCGGAATAGGGAAGGGTGAGCTGCACAGTGCTGAGGAGATTAATGACAACCTACAGCAGAGGGTGATCAATCAGCCGGTGACAAAAAAAGAAATAGAAAAAATTCTACAAACATGATGCAGAAAAAGGATAGAGTGAATTTATAGAGTATATGGCGAAAATATCTCAAAATGTATTGGAAGAAATTAAAACCCGTCTCACTCTTGTTGAACTTGTATCGAAGTATCTGACGCTGAACAGAAAAGGCGACAGGTACTGGGGACTCTGTCCTTTTCATGAAGAAAAATCACCCTCCTTTTCTGTCGTGCCCGATAAGGGCTTCTTTCACTGCTTCGGCTGCGGGAAGAGCGGAAGCCTGTTTGATTTCCACATGGAGATGGAACATCTCTCCTTTCCTGAATCGGTACGTGCCCTTGCCGAGTCCTTAGGCATTCAGATCGAGGAAGAGAATCCCCTTGAAAAGAAAAAAAGGAACGAGAGGGAAATCCTCAGCGAACTCTACACGAAACTCGCCGCCTCCTTCCATTATATTTTCACCTCCTCTCCCTCGGGAGAAAAGGGGCGCTCCTATCTTGCTGAACGGGGAATCGATGATGAACTTGTGAAGAATTACCAGATCGGCTATGCTCCCGAGGATCCCTCCTGGCTCTACTCCTTCCTTCAGAAGAAAAATTATTCTGATTCGCTCCTGAGAAACTCAGGACTGTTCACCAGGAACGGACATTTTTATCCGCTGTTCAGGGACAGAGTCATGTTCCCGATCAGGACATGGAAGGGGGAAGTGGTCGCCTTCGGCGGAAGAGATATAAGCGGGAACAGCAAAGCGAAATACATCAACACACCTGAAATACCAATTTTTAAGAAGAGGGAAGTGATGTTCGGCCTCTATGAGGCACTTCCTTCCATGAAGAAAACGGGCAGTGCCATCCTCTGTGAGGGATATTTCGATGTCCTTGCACTGGCACGTTCAGGAGCAGGTCATGCCTGTGCTCCGATGGGTACTGCATTTACTCCTGAACAGGGAAAGCTGCTGAAACGATATGTTCCGAAGATACATACTCTTTTCGATTCCGATACCGCAGGACAGGAAGCTACAAAGAAAGCAATGATCGTCTGTGAGCAGGTAGGCCTTGAGAGCAGTGTCATCACATTGAAAGGTGCTAAGGATCCAGATGAATATCTCTCTTCCTTCGGTGCTGATGAACTTCGGAAGGCGGTAGGAACCTCCACCGGAGGATTCGATTATCTTGTACATTCTGCAAAGTTAGTGTATGATAGCAATAAGGCTACGGGAAAGTTGCAGATATTACAGGAACTTACACCATATTTGAATGCCGTTGACTCACAGATTGTTCGGCAGACGTATCTGCACGAGCTGTCGCGTCATCTGCAGCTGGATGAGTCGGCTCTTTTGTATGATTTCAATCAGGAGAGCAGAAATACACATGTACAGAAAGGAGAAAGGGAACACACAACTCAGAAAGAGGTGCCTCAGGACATCAATGTTGCACATGTCCCTACAGACCTTTATCTCATGCTCATTGTCATGAATAACCGGGAACTGTTTGCTGTGGTAAGGAACAGAGTCCCTTTAGAGACGCTTGATGACAAAAGGGCTGTAGCACTCTATACACTTCTTGAAAACAGTATGCGTGATGGAACAACTTCGAGCACAGAAATAATCTTATCGATGATAGAAGACAGTCGTCTCCGCAATCTGGTAGCCTCAAGTTTTATTCACGATGAGTTTTCCGAGAATGCAGAAAAAGCCGCTGATGAGTTGATGAATAGAATATCTCTTCGTACATTGAAAAGAGAGCAGAAGAAGATAGAGCACCTGATTTCCATTGCAGCCCGCGAGGGAGCGCGTGACGGTGATCTTTCCCAGCTTCTGTATGACAAAAAAGGAATTGATGAAGATATAGCCCAGCTGTTGAAAAAGACAGTGAAGTAGTTGCTTGAGAAGAAAGGAGACCTTGTCTGCTGATTATGGCGGACAGGTCTTTGTGACGTGGATGGGAGAGAGTTGTTGAAACCGCTGGATACTGTGCCTGCAGTGAATAATGACGATACGCCTGATAAAACTATCTTGGAGGAAGATTTGCTCGAAGAACATATAGATAACGAAGAAGAACTCGAAGAAGAAGAAATCCTTGATGAAGAAATGGATGATGTAGATTCCATGGATGATGATTCGATGAATGAAATCGATGACGAGGAAAATCTCCCCTCTGATGACGATATGCTTGAAAAGGATGATGACGATGATTCGTCGGATTCATCCGAAGATGATGACGACGACGATGAAGATGAGGAAGAAGACGAAGAGGATGAAGATGATTCCTCGGATGATGACTCCTCACGGAATAAGAGTTCAGGCAGAACTGTTCTCGGATCAGACAAGAGCGATTCCTCTGTGGATGATCCAATCCGTCTTTATCTCAGAGAAATCGGGAGAGAGAGTCTCCTCAATGCAGAACAGGAAGTCGAACTTTCGAAAAGAATGGAAGAAGGGGCTGAGATCATCAAGGAGGTCATCATAACTTCCGGTGTGATGATCACAAGCTTTGCAGATATTTCTGAAGTCACCTTTGCACAGTTCGATGATGAGGAACTTGAATTCTCACAGAAGCAGCTGAAAGAGAAGCTTTCAGATCAGAAAAGGTACCTGGCCAGTTACCGTGATATCCTGAAAGATATCCAGAATCCGCTGAAAACCTACTCTGAACAGAAAAAGAAGCTGCTTGCATCAGGAAATGAACTCAGTAAGGATGAAGCGCTCCAGAAAAAGCGGGTTACCATTCTGAAGAAACTTTCCAAGATCGTCCTGCAGCCTGAGGAAGTGACGAGTATTTCTCAGAAATATGTGGAAGCTGAACAGACAATCATCTCATTACAGAACAAGAAGAGCAGTATTGAACTCAGACTGGGCATCAATAATGCGAAAGACTTGAGAAATCTCGGCCGATCACTCGCTGTACCCACTCAGAGGGCAGAAGTTGAAAAGCGACTGAACCTGAGCAGCGACAGTATTAAAGATCTGATCAGAGAAGTTCAGCTCACTGAAAAGGCTCTGAGACAGATTGAGTTCAAATTTGAAGAGAACTGTAACGAAATCATTTCCAGTGCAAAAGAGATTATGAGAGGACGTGAAATGATGAAGAGTGCTAAGGACCGTCTTATCCAGGCGAACCTGCGACTCGTCGTTTCAATTGCAAAGAAATATACCAACCGCGGTCTTCATTTCTTCGACCTTGTTCAGGAAGGTAATATCGGTCTGATCAAGGCAGTAGAGAAATTCGAGTATCGGAAAGGATATAAATTCTCGACCTATGCGACATGGTGGATCAGACAGGCCATCACCAGAAGTATTTCTGACCAGGCAAGAACGATCCGTGTTCCTGTCCATATGATTGAACAGATCAACAAGGTCGTACGTGAATCAAGAATGCTTATGCAGGCCTACGGCAGAGAACCTACCGATGAGGAAATTGCTGAAAAGCTCGGATGGACAGCACCGAAGGTGAAGGCGGTCAAGAATGTCGCCCGTGAACCTATAAGTCTCGAAACTCCGGTCGGTGAAGAGGAAGATTCTCTTCTCAGTGATTTCATTGAAGACAAAGATGTGGAAAACCCTGCAAATCAGACAGCGTTCCGTCTCCTTCAGGAACAGCTTGAGGACGTGCTTCACACTCTTCCCCCAAGGGAGCAGGAAGTATTGAAGATGAGATTCGGTCTTGAAGACGGATACTCATTGACACTCGAGGAAGTTGGACTGTATTTTCAGGTAACAAGGGAAAGAATCAGGCAGATTGAGGCGAAGGCTTTGAGAAGACTGAGACACCCGAAACGTAGTAGAAGATTAAAAGACTTTTTATAATAGTTGGATCAGGAGAAGAGTATGCACGACATATATGATAAGCTGAGAGACCTTCAGAGCATTCTTGCTAAGAAGTTCAGTGTTCTTGAGGAGATCGTTGAAATCCCGAGAACCCTTGAAACAAAGGAAGAACTCCTGAATAGAGGAAAGAAACTCTATTTGGAAAAGCATGAAAAAATTCAGAAGACCAGTGAAGAATTGAAAAACCTTCGTTTTTCACTTGATGAGGCTGAAGTAGCTCGAGAGAACTATGAAAAGCAGATGGAAGTAATCTCAACACAGAGAGAGTATGAAGCTCTTGAGAAAGAAATTGCAGATGCTTCACTGAAAGAACAGTCACTCAGAAAATCTCTTCTTGCCAAGGAAAAATATCTTGGTGAACTTCAGGAACAGCTGGAAGAACATGAGCAGCTCATGGAAATCCAGGAAGAAGAAGTTCAGAATGAAACGAAGAAGAAGGACGAACTTCTTGCTGAGAAGCAGAAGGAGATCGATGAACTCACAGAACAGGAGAAAGACCTTACTCCCGGAATCGATGAGAGCATTCTTTTCAAGTTCGAACGTATTATCAAGAATAAGTCCGGAGTCGGTATCGTTCCGATTCACGGAATTGTCTGTCAGGGTTGTCACATGACTCTTCCTGTACAGTTTGTGAATGACGTACGGAAGAATGAAGAATTTAAATTCTGTCCCTACTGTTCACGTGTACTCTTCTATGAAGATGTCCAGGATACCGGCCTTGCAGCTGCTGCTGGAGATGTCGAGATAGAAGAGGGCGGTCTCTCAGATTTCGTCGATGCAGATGAATTCGGAGATCTTCTCGATTAATTGAATATTTTTGGTGGACCATGCAGTCGCCGGTAGGAGCAATCCTTCGGGAGGAAAGTCCGGGCTCCATAGGACATGATGCCGGGTAACACCCGGGAGCCGTAAGGCTATAGAAAGTGCCGCAGAAAATATACCGCCTCTCCGTAAGGGGAGGTAAGGGTGAAATGGCGAGGTAAGAGCTCACCGCGAACTCTGGTAACAGAGTCGGCAGGGTAAACCTCATCAGGAGCAAGATCAAGTATGCAGGGGGGCTGTCCGTCCGTTCCCTGCGGGTAGGTCGCTCGAGCATACCGGTAACGGTATGCCTAGATAGATGACTGCATAACACAGAACCCGGCTTATGGTCCACCAATTCATTACAAAGCTGAGACTCAATTGAAAACAATAGACATAATTGAAACACTAGGAAATAAACTCCTGCAGATAGAGCAGCCCGCTCGCTACACCGCCGGTGAATACCGGTTCGGTCCGGTCCCCACCCTTACTGATGAATCGTTTACTGCCGGACTCTGCTTCCCTGACCTCTACGAGATCGGGATGTCGAATAACGCTATCCGTATTCTCTATAATCTTTTACAGAATATAGATAACGTTGTCTGCGACCATGTATTTTCCGTAGCTCCCGACTTCGAGGAACTTCTTAGGAAGGAGAACCTTCCCCTTTCAACCCTCTACCATGGAATCCCGTTGAAAGATCTCGATTTTCTCGGTTTTTCCATAGGGTATGAACTTGCCGCCACCAATATTCTTCAGGTTCTTGATCTTGCAGGAATCCCGTTCCATTATGAGGACCGAGGGGATGATGATCCCATCATTATTGCAGGGGGACCTGCTATCACAAATCCTCTCCCGTTTGCTCCATTCTTTGATTTCGTTTTCATAGGTGAAGCGGAAAACGGCCTCGCTGATATCATCAGAACTATTCAGTCCCTGAAGCAGGAGGGTAAGAATAGGGGAGAGATCAAGGAAATCCTGAAACAAGCCTACTCTATGCTCTGGTGCGAGGATAAGAAAAGAACGTACCGAGCCATAGATGATGACTTTTCTGAAAATGAAGCGGTCTTGTTTGACCATTATGTGCTTCCCGCCTTCAGAGTTGCACAGGACCACGGTGTTGTAGAAATCATGAGAGGCTGCCCGAACGGCTGCCGGTTCTGCCACGCAGGACAGTTCTACAAACCGTTCAGACAGAAATCATTAGATACCATTTATAAAGAAACTCGCCAGCAGGTACAGGACTTCGGCTATAGAGAAGTCACACTCTCATCACTCTCTTCAGGGGACCATCCCCAGTTGAAAGAGATAATTGAGGAACTGAACGATGATTTTTCTCCCTATCATATTTCTTTCTCCCTTCCTTCACTGAAAGTGAGCACCTTCAACCTCGGCCTGCTTGAACGATTGAATGAAGTTAGGAAGAGCGGACTTACCTTTGCTATCGAAACACCGATGAGCGAATGGCAGAGATCTGTCAACAAGGAAGTCCCCCTCGATACAGTTATTGAGATCATCAGGGAAGCAAAGAAGAGAGGCTGGAAGCTGGCGAAGTTCTATTTCATGGTAGGTATGCCATTCACCGATACAGAAACCGAAGGCGCTGCCATCGTTGAATTCCTGAGAGCAGTGAAATCAGCAACCAATATCGGGATGAATATAAACATAGGGACCTTCATTCCGAAACCTCATACACCGTATCAGTGGGCACCGCAGCTTTCCCTTGAGATATCAAAAGATCATCTCCACGCAATCAAGAAAGAGATTTCTCAGGAGATTAAGGGCGCCAAGGTTTCATACCACGCACCAATGATCTCCTATATCGAAGGGATCATCTCACGAGGCGATAGAAACGTCTCAAGGATGATAGAAAGAGCGTATGCTAACGGGTGCAGACTTGATGCATGGCAGGAACATTTCAAGAAGGATGTCTGGTTAGAAGCCATAGAGGAAGAAGGTATTGATGTTACATCAATCCTGTACACTCCCTACGATCTCGAACACGATCTCCCATGGGATTCCATTTCCATGAGAGTATCAAAGCAGTTCATGAAACAGGAATGGCTGAGAGCAGAAAACCGTGAGTTGACTCCCGTATGTCTTGAAGATTGTATAAATCCCTGTGGTTCCTGCACTCCTGAACACAAGGTTGTGCCGGCAGAAGAGGAGATCGCTGAAGTTCCCGAAGAGATTCGAATTGCGAAGCCTGAGTATCGTGAAAAACCGATATCGTCTATTGTGTTCCTTTATGAAAAGAGCGGTAAAGCAGTCTATCTTTCTCATATTTCAGCTATGAGGGCGATGGAACAAACCTTCCAGCGTGCCGGTATACCTGTGGCCTTCACCGAAGGATATAATCCTAAACCTAGAATGGAGTTCGTTCATCCCCTGGCCACCGGAGTCAGCGGATCACAGGAAGTCCTCGGTATCCTGGCCCATGGTGCTGATGAACTTGACGTGGATGCTACGATCAATACACTCAATGCTCATGCGCCTGAAGGGTTCAACTTCCATACCATGATCGTCCTGAAGGACGGGATGAGGACAACTCTCAGCAAGTACCATACCGGTGCAATGTACACGATCAATAAGATAACTGATGAAATCTACAGTGAACACCTGCGGAACCTGAGCTGTGCATGCTCCAAAGATATTACGGTTTCCCGTCTGGCGATAGGAGGAGTGGAGGAATTCAGTGTGTACGTGAAGGGTCAGAAGAACCCGGTAAAGGCACTGTTCCCCGAGCACAAGGATAAATTCAAAGTGCTCTCAGAAATGAACATTCATCGCGATTTTCTTACCACAGGTGAAAAGGATGGCGATCTCGTCAAGTATCAGCAGCTACTGGAAGATCTGCAGAAATAGGAACAAAAAATTTTAAAGGGGAGGGGGATTATTCCTCCTCCTTTATTGCATCCCAGATATCATTCAGCTTATCAGCATTACTGTAATGAAGTTCGATATCCTTTTCCTTTGACTGAGCGTAGAGAAGATTGAATCTGTTCTGAACTTTTCTATTTGTTCTGCGAAGGGCTATCTGCGGATCGATTTTCATGTAGCGTGCAAGATTGACAACGGAGAATAGAAGATCTCCAATTTCTTCTTCCACATGATCCTTATCCATTTCATCACCTTCATGGATAGCTTCCCTCACTTCCTCAAGTTCTTCTTCAATTTTTTCTATCACACCAGCTACATCGGGCCAATCGAAACCGAGTTTCTTCATGATCTTCTGAACTTCAAATGCATGGGCAAGCTGCGGAAGCTGCTGAGGTATTTTTGAAAACAGATCCTCAGAATCAAGTTTCTTTCCTTCAACATCAGTTTTTACCTTATCCCAGAGGGAGAGTACTGAATCAACATCATCCGCCTGGGCGTCAGAGAATACATGAGGATGTCTTCTGACGAGCTTTGCGGACACTTCGTTGATGGAATCAACAGGATTGAAATTCTGTTCTTCTTCATTAATTCTATAAGACATAAAGACATTGAGAAGAACATCACCAAGCTCTTCTCTCATGCTATCAGTATTTCCATCCAGGATCCCGTCGATATATTCATAGGTTTCATCCAGAATCGCAGAAGAAACGGTCTTCGGAGTCTGTTTACGGTCCCAGGGGCAGCCGTCCTCGCTTCTCAGGAGGGTGACAATATGATAAAGCTGTGAGAGAGCGTCCTGCAGGTTATCTGTATTCTTATATTCGTAATTGATCATGAACAGAAGTATACCTGTTTCAAACCATTTAGAGAACTGCTTATAAAACTCATAATCACCTTTATATATCAGAAATCCTTTTCTATGAAATAATTATCTTTCCTTGACAGGAGCAAGTTC
Source organism: Sphaerochaetaceae bacterium (assembly GCA_963677695.2). GTDB lineage: Bacteria > Spirochaetota > Spirochaetia > Sphaerochaetales > Sphaerochaetaceae > SABI01. The sequence continues at coordinate 500,920 of CAXXUJ010000002.1, forward strand.
ATCGCTCACCATAAGATATCATGAAATTATTCATGGATGATTCACAACAACCCAAGGAGGAGGAAGGAATGAAAGCTTTGAAGGTAATTGTATTACTCATTCTATCTTTAGTTTTCGTAGTCTACGGCTTGGCTTTTATGATCAGTCAAGGAGTATCAGGTACACTGCTCACTCAGGAATACTACCATACAATCGTAAGTGATAATAATCTCGGAACCATTGCGCATGATCAGATTGCCGCGATGATCCCCGATATCGTCTCTGAGGGAGTCACCGGAGGAGCAACGATATCTGATCCAGCTCAGAAAGCTGCCGTGGAGGCTCAGATAGACCTTATTTCGGGCGCGATCATAGATTCTCTTGATGAATCTTGGATAAGTGAACAGGCGGCTATGATAACGGATGACCTTGTGAACAGCCTGAATTCAGCAGATGTTTCTTCTTTAACGGCAAAAATTGATATGACTGATAGATTAGAACTCATTAAGGAGAAAATTGCCGAAGGACTCGACAAGTATTCAGATGCTGAACTCATGGCGATGTTCGGAGCTCCAAAAGCGTATATACCGGTCATCTCTGAACAGATCGTTGATAAGCTGGGATTACCTGATTCACTCGCTGTCGGTGATCTTGTTGAATCAGCCGCTCCTGGAGTGATTCCCATGATCAAGGGTTACCTCGGTATGATGCAGGCATATCTTGGAAATATCATACTTCTTGTTGTTGTCATCGTCTATCTTGTACTCTGTATGCTCCTGTTCAAAGTTTCCGGCGGACTTATCTGGTTCGGTATCTCAACAGCCATCTCAGGTGGACTTTTCATGTTTGTGACAAATTTCGCAGGAAATATGGGACGAATAAGTTCTATGACAGGAATGGATATGTCTTCTTTGCCTGTACCTTCTGATCTTATACAGAATATTGTCTCCTTCACATTCGGTGAAATGAACAGATTACCAATTATAGTTATTGCTGTCGGTATTGTGTGTGTAATTTTAGGAATAATTTTTTCAAAAAAGAAATCTGCATAATAGCAACGGATGCCAGAAGAATTTAGCGTGTGTGGGATGTATATTTCATGCACGCTTTTTTATAGAAATACGTTCCTAAGAGCATGTAACATGTTACTTGTTAATCACATACCCTAGTTTACAGAATATACATTATATACATTAAGCTGGATTAACGTAATTGAATAGTTCCTATAGCATTCGTTTCTATAGGAGACCAGAATATGTTTGTTGTATCACCATTCCCTCCATAAAGAGCAGCAAAAATATGAAGATATACATTCGAGTTTGTGGAATTGATTGGGTCAGTAAAATCTTCGTATGAAACTGAATCATATCCCTCATACCGCGAGATGATATCAGTGTAGTCTGCCCCTGCCCCATAGAACCTATCTGTCTTGTAATTGTTCATGTACCCTACGAGTGTGTTCGTACTATCATACAATCCTAACTCAACGTACTGACCAGTATTATCAATGAGTTCGATGGTAAAATCTTCACTGTTCCATGTACTGCTTGTATCTGCAGTAAAACTGGTCAGAGCTATATCCATATCTGGTTCTTTTGCAAAGGTTGCAGGATCAGTCGCCGGATCGCAATATGAAAAAGTAGAAACCGGGATCACATCGTAGCTGGTGCCATCCTCATAGTCCGGCTTTGATATACTGTATTGAATCGATGAGTCTGAAGTATCATAAATATAGAAAGCAGGGGCTTCTGTATCCGATTTCGGTGTCCACATGACACCGTTACCCCCGGATTTAGCATACAGAGAAGAAAAACCGCTGATTGTTCTAGATTTGACAGTCATACTAGTATTCTCTGGGGTGCCTATAGTACTACCAGGTAAGATATTATTTGAAATTACATAGAAAAGTTTGATAGAAGGTGTCGCATTCTTATCATTGAATTCTGCAAGTGCATCATCAGTCAGTTCTAATGTAAAAGTAATAAGATCTTTATCATCCGATGTATCACCTGTGATTTCCAGCTCTCCAGTATCAATATACAAATAGACTGGAACCCCACAAGAAGACATCAAGGATATGGAAAAAAGCACCACAGCGAAAAGAGCAACTATATGAAGTCTTTTCGAATGGTGCTTTCTGTACATATGGTCCTCCTAACGGTGACCGTCAGTAAAATTACAATTTAGAGCAGTACGAGATGAGATAATGCAATTTTAGCGTATTCGCTTTCGGGATATTCGTCTGCAAGCTGCTGAAGAACAGCTTTTGCAAGGTCGATACCACCGTTTGCCTCATCAAGTCTTGCTACACTGAGCAATGCCCGTGCTGATTCTGCAGCTTTTCCTGAAGTTGAATCATATACCTGCTGATAGTAGTCAACTGCCGCTGTTGTATCTCCGAGTTCTTCACTCACAACACCGAGGTTGAACAGAGCAAGAGATTCAAAATAGGTATCTCCGCCATTATCAACAACAGTTTCAAGATGATTCTTTGCATCTGACCACTGATTCTGATCAGCACTGATCAGGGCGAGAAGATATTCTGCTTTGAGTGCAGGATACTTACTCTTCCTGGTGCCAGCCATGTCATTAAGGTCAGCTACAAGATTTTCAGGGAGCGAAGCTTCTTCATCTGTAGAAGCTGCCCATGCATCATACTGCTGTGATAATTCATCAATACGCTGCTGGTTTGCAACTGTCTGCTTTGAACCGACAGACAGTACGATAATCAGAACGATTAAGGCGAGAACAATAGCAGCACCGGAGATTAACACGACTTTTCTATACTTAGCCAGGAACAGAGAGAGGCGATCCGCTACTCTGTTCTGGAAAGATACTTCTTTCTTCTCTGCCATACTCTACTCCACTACTCTGAGTCTTTATCCTTAGCACTGATGAGATCACCGAATGTGAAAGTATCGGAGTCATCGGTACCGTGGATATACTTTGAGATCTCAGACTGCTGAGAAATTCTGATTTTTTCCTTGATGGAGAGAGAAAGTTTCTGAGTGTTTGCGTTTACTTCAACGACTGCTGCAGAAATAGGATCCCCTACCTTGAAGTTTGAAAGAACTGAATCATTGTACTCTTCATCGGGACCGATGAGGTTGTACTTTGAAATGAGTCCTTCGATATCACCGAGAACACGGACAAATACACCGAAGTCTGTAACGTTGGTGATTTCACCGCTGATGACTGAACCCTTGGGGTATTCCTGCTTGAGTGTTGTCCAGGGATTTCCTGAGAGCTGCTTCACACCGAGTCTGATGTGTCTTGTCTGAGGATCAACTCTGGTGACAACAACATCAATCACGTCGCCTTCCTTGCAGAAGTCGTTCATGTTCTTCACTCTCTTCGTCCATGAGATATCATCAACATGGAGGAAACCGTCGATACCTTCTTCGAGATTGACGAATGCACCGTTAGCTGTGATTTTCACAACAGGCTTGGTGAATGTCATACCGATAGGATATCTGACATCGATTGTATCCCAGGGATTTTCCTCAAGCTGCTTAAGTCCGAGAGAGACTCTCTTCTTGTCGAGGTCATAACCGAGGACCTTTGCACTTACAACATCGCCGATTGAAAGGAGTTCTTTCGGGTTGTTGACTCTCTTTGTCCATGAGAGTTCTGAGATATGTGCAAGACCTTCAATGCCGGGCTCAATCTCAATGAATACACCGAAGTTGGTGATCTTTGTAACAGGTGCCTTGACGACATCGTCGACATGGTAGCGCTGTTCGAAAGAATTCCAGGGGTCTTCAGTCATGTGCTTGAGAGAGAGATTGATCTTCTGTGATTCCGGATCAATGTTGATAAGACGGAGGTGTACGACCTCGTCCTTTGAAACGAAATCTTTCGGCTTGGTCACGTGTCCCCAGCTCATATCGTTGATATGAAGGAGTCCGTCAAATCCACCGAGATCAATAAAAGCACCGAAGCTTGTGAAGCTCTTCACTGTACCTTCTACAACGTCACCAATCTTGACTGTTGAGAAGAAGTGTTCCTTATTAATCTTAATCTGCTTTTCGAGGTATTCTCTTCTCGAAACAACTGATTTGAGTTTCATTCCTGTATGGAACTTGTCGATGATGAAATAATCGGCAACACCGATAAGTGTTTCAGGGTTCTCGACTCGAACCACATCTGCTTTGCTGAGAGGACAGAATCCGAGGAATTCATTCCCCAGGTCAACTTCGTAACCGCCTTTAATGACTTTTACAAATTTTCCCATAACCGGATCCCGGTTTTCTGCAGCTACTTTGAGAACATCCGTTCTCTCTTTGATGTCAGCGCGCTTTTTAGAAATGACGATCTGTCCGCCTTTTCCTTCCTTGTTGACTATCAGAACCTTGACTTCGTCGCCGACGGCAGGGCTGGTGGAAAATTCATCAGAGGAAATTCTTCCTTCAGACTTATAACCCACATCCACAAATACATACTCGTTATTGACCTGAACAACAGTACCGGTAACAAGCTGACCGTCTTCAATTTCATCAAGAGATTTAAGGTAATGCTCCTGCAACTTTGTCTGTAAATCAGCCTTCTGCTGCAGTTCTTCTTGTGTTTCCAACACTTCCTTTACTTCTTCCACTAGTATTCTCCTGATCCTAATTTGCCTACTCTAACACATGGTCGAGCATAGCTTGTAACACTTTTACATAAACTTCATCTATGGTCAAGTATGAGGAGTCAATATAAGTCGCATCGTGAGCAATCTTTAATGCTCCGAACTCCTTATTTCTGTCAATGACATCCCTTTCCTTGATTTTCTGTTCAATTTCATCCAGTGTGTAGCGGGTATCCTGCTGGTTGAAACGGCGTTCAGCCCTGACCCTTGGTGACGCATCCAGAAAAAATTTGAACTGTGCTTCTGGAAATACCACTGTCGTGATATCTCTTCCTTCACACACGATATTCAGTCCGTCTTTCGCAAGTTTCCTCAAATTCTCATTCACCACTTCCCGAATCGGGATGATTGCTGAGTGCTGTGCAACCCAGGCATCCACCGCATCGGTATGGAGAAATTCTTCCACCACCGAACCATCGACTGCCAGTTTTCCCTCAATGATGCTGTAGGTGATAACTTTTGCAACTTTGATGATCGAATCAGTTGCTTCGGGATGTATTCCACGTTCCAGAGATATATAGGTGACAGCACGGTAGAAATTTCCTGAGTTCACAAAATAATAACCGAGTTCTTCACTGATATACTTCGCAATGGTGGACTTCCCTACCCCGGCCGGTCCGTCTATTGCAACAACTGCCCCCGATAGGGTTTTAAGCGGTTCAATATTCATCAATCAGTTCCTTTCAACAGAGAAGCTATTTCGTTCTTCTTCAGAGGACGGTAATCACCGACCTTCAGGTCTTTGAGTTCAATAGTTCCTATTCTCAAACGTATCAGTTTTACAACGGTGTATCCAAGGAGATCGAATATTTTACGGATCTCCCTGTTCTTTCCTTCAGTGAGTGTGACATGAACCCATTTCTTGGTCTTCAGCTCAAAGCTGTTGATCTTGTAGGGAAGCTTGTTGTCTATCATAAGCCCTTTCAGAGCTTTCTTCATATCTTCCTTGAGAATGGGTTCCTTTGTCATTACCGCATACTCTTTTTCAATACCATAGGAAGGATGAGTGATCTTGAAGGCAGCATCACCGTCATTGGTATACAGTATGAGGCCGCTCGAATCCTTATCCAGACGTCCGATATGAAAGAGAAGATGCTTATCCTTTATATGGATGAGGTCACGCGCATACCTGTCTTCATTCGGATCGAAGTTGGAACAGATATATCCTTTAGGTTTATGAAGTGCATAATAGTAGACCGCCTCGCTTATCTCAGCGAGCATGCCGTCAACCTGTACGATATCGTCTTCATTCACCTTGACTCCAAGTTCAGTGACTCTGTTGAGGTTCACCGAAACTCTGCCATCGAGAATGATCTTCTCACAGGAGCGTCTGCTCCCGTATCCGCTTTTCGCAAGATAGCTCTGTAAACGTATAGGATATTCTATTTTCATACTCTCTCTTCCTCATTCTGTAAAAATCGTTCTCTATCCAGCTCTGAGAGCCTTGGAAGGTCTGAAATACTCTTCAGACCAAAATGGAGAAGGAACTTCTTCGTCGTTCCGTATAATCCCGGATGTCCGGGGACGTCCTTCCGGCCGACCACGTGTATATATTCCCGTTCCAGGAGCATCCTCATGATCGAATCGCTTGATACCCCTCTGATATTCTCAACATCTCTTCTGGTAACCGGTTGAGAATACGCAATGATCGAGAGTGTTTCAAGTGCCGCGCGGGTAAGTCTTTTATCGACACGCTTCCCGTACACGCTTCTCAAGTGTTCATGTAGTTTATTCGAAGGGGTGAACTGATATCCCTGAGGAGTTGCTGCAAGGATGAGTCCACGACTTCCCTCCTCATATGAAAGTTCTAGCGAAGCGATAGCCTTGAGAATGTCAATCTCTGAAGCACCGGTGAGCTGGGTAAGTTTTTCGATCGTCATAGGTTCGTTCTCTATGAAAAGAATAGCCTCAACAAGTTTCACTGTATCAGATAATGTAAGCATTACCCCTCTTCCTCCGTATCCTCATCAAAGGAGATAACTATCGTATCATCCGAATCATCGTCCTCATCGTCCTCATCTTCAGCCGATTCCTCTTTATCCCTGTTCAACATAGGTGATGGTCTGTCAAATTCCTCTTCTTCGTATGGAATCTCAAAGTCTTCAGAATCAGGTGCCTTGCGCAGCTGGATATCACCGAAGAGCGCATGCTGTTCGATGATGATCATACGAAACTTCACCGCCTCAAGGACTGCAAGAAAGGCGCAGATGATATCTATTCTGGAATCCTCATGGACGATCAGGTCTATGAAGCTGATCGTTTCTTGATACTCGAACAGCTCGTTCATCAGGGTAAGTTTCTGTTTGACGCTCACTTCTTCATAGACATTGAATATCTTATCGTGAGTGACAGTAGAGAGGAGTGAAGAGAATGTCTTGAGAAGATCCCACACATTCACTTCCTTCCATAACTGCTCGTCACCGAAGGGGAGCATGAACTGGCTTTTCTTCCTGTAGAACAGGAGGCTGTCACTCTCTTCCGCTTCACTGAGGAGGGCGCTGTATTTCTTGAATTTCTGGTATTCAAGCAGCTGCTCGACAAGTTCCTGACGGTCTTCGTCCCAGATCTCCTCTTCAGTATCCTCGTGAGGAATCAGCATATTGCTTTTAATGAGGAGGAGATGAGAGGCCATGAGGTAGAATTCAGTAAGGTCATCCAGGTCAACCCTGGAAGCCATATTGAGGTATTCCATGAACTGATCAGTGATCTCAGCAATCGGTATCGAATATATACTGACCTGCGCCTTATCGATCAGATGAAGAAGGAGGTCCAGCGGTCCCTCGAACTGACTGATCGAATAGATGAGCTGCTCAGTAGATTCTGTGTGTGCACTCTCTGCATGAGAAGGCGTTCCCATATCAGCCGATTATACCGTATAAGAGTGATATGGGAAAGAGGAGTCTACTCTTCCTCGCTCTTCTGAGGAGCTTCGGAAGGGAACATGAGAGCTCGCAGATCCTTATCAAGTACTTCTGTGATATCAGTATTTGATTTCAGGAATTGAATGGCGTTGTCACGCCCCTGCCCTATCTTCTCATCGTTGTATGAGTACCAGGAACCTGATTTGTTGACCATATCGTACTTGATGGCAGCATCAAGAATTGATCCGTAGTAGCTGAGTCCTTCTCCGAAGAGCATATCGAGTTCGATCTTCTTGAAGGGAGGTGCAACCTTGTTCTTCACGATCTTTATTCTTACCCTGTTACCCACAATTTCATCGGCACTCTTGCTGATGGATTCGATCTTCCTCACCTCGATACGTATTGAGGAATAGAACTTCAGAGCATTACCGCCGGTGGTCGTTTCAGGGTTCCCGAACATGATTCCTATCTTCATTCGAATCTGGTTGATAAAAATAATGGTTGTATTGCTCTTCGCAAGGATACCTGTCAGCTTTCTCAGTGCCTGGGACATCAGACGAGCCTGAAGACCCATGTGAGAGTCTCCCATCTCACCGTCAATTTCAGCCTGAGGGGTGAGAGCCGCGACAGAGTCGACAACGATAATATCTACTGCACCGCTTCGTACCAGTGACTCGGTGATCTCCAGAGCCTGCTCTCCGTTGTCAGGCTGACTTATCCACAGTTCATCGGTATTCACCCCGATCTTCCGGGCGTAGACCGGATCAAGGGCATGCTCAGCATCAATGAAGGCTGCGATGCCTCCCGCTTTCTGAGCTTCGGCAATGGCATGGAGAGAAAGAGTCGTCTTACCAGAGGACTCAGGTCCGTAGATCTCAATGATTCTACCACGGGGAAACCCGCCGACACCCAGCGCTTCATCAAGAAGGATGGAACCACTGCTGATCGTAGAGATAGAAGTATCAGTCACGGAATCGGAAAGTTTCATCAGTGCGCCTTTGCCGTACTGTTTATCCATCTGGCTTCGTGCAGCTTCAAGTGCTATGAGTTTTTCTTTTGTGGCAGCTCCTTTATCGGTACTGAATGCAGGTGCAGTGTTTTTGCTCTTTGCCATTACTTTCTCTCCTTTTCTACTTGCTTCTATCTATTCTTACGTATCATATCACACATCTACTTCTTGATATCCTTCGAATCAAGAATAATTGTTACCGGTCCTTCATTCGTGTAGCTCACACGCATGTGCGCACCGAATACCCCGGTCTCCACATGAAGACCGTGCGCCTTCAGTGCATGGGCAGCTTCTTCATATATTACTTCTGCACTATCGGGAACGGCTGCCAGATTGAATGAGGGACGGTTTCCTTTTGTGGTCACAGCACAGAGAGTGAACTGACTGACAAGGAGGATGGAACCTCCGGTATCCTGAACCGAGAGATTCATCTTCCCTTCATCATCAGTGAAAATCCTCAGGCCGATCAGCTTTCTGATGATATAGGCCAAGTCCTTCTCAACATCATCCTCATATACTCCGAGGTAGACGAGAAGACCTGATTCTATAGCTCCGGAAATTGTATCATTTACTGTGACCGAGGCCTGTGTGACTCTCTGTACGACCGCTTTCATTTATCTCGTCATTGCATGGAAGGAATCAACAAGTCCCCTTCTATCCGTACTCTTGAAGAAGGTAGTTCCCACTACAAGGACATCTGCTCCTGCCTGATAGAGTTTTTCAGCATTGTGAATATTCACTCCGCCGTCCACCGAGATAAGGAATTTGAGGTTGTGCTCAGTTCTATAGGCATCAAGCTCTCTGATCTTGTCATAGGTGAATTCAATGAAGGTCTGTCCGCCGAATCCGGGGTTCACGCTCATGAGGAGCACAAGTTCGACATCGGCAAGCATCTGAAAGATTGAAGAGACTGGTGTGGACGGAACGATCGATATACCTGCGTTCACTCCAGCCTGATGAATGGAACCCACTACCTTGTGAAGGTGAGTGACAGCCTCGGCATGAACAGTAATATAATCCGACCCGGCATCTGCAAACTGCTTGATGAATGGTTCAGGGTCCTGCACCATCAGGTGAGCATCGAACGGAAGAACGCTCTTATCCTTCAGGTCTGCTATGAACTTCGGTCCGAATGATATATTGGGAACGAACACACCATCCATCACATCGAGATGAACCCAGTCAGCGCCTGCTGCATTCACTTCCGCTATACCCTCTCCTGCCTTGCTGAAATCTGATGCCAGCATTGAAGGAGCAACTTTCAATTTCATATCTCTTTCCATACCCTTACTTGTACCAGAAATCGTAACATTTGTTAAGTAAAATCAGGACGATGTTTCAGAAAGAAAGAGAGGAAGGAAAACCTGCAAGTCCTATGATAAAAGGATGGCAATATACGCAATATATTACTTACAGAAACGGAAAACAGTTCTTTTCATCTTGCTTGCAAGCCATCTTAATTTGTTATATAATAGCAGAAGGATTTAAAGACGTTCCCATCGATTCGGCTAAGCTATAATTGATTCTCCGCGTGAATTAAACATATAGCTTGGTTTTGTTTCGTTTCATAAAAAGAACGACATTTTCAGTTATAAGGACACTCCACATGAATGAAGACACTATCAGATCATTGTTAACAGAAGAGGCATGGACTCGTACGGCACTCACTACCTATACGGTGCCGATGTTTGAAGAGATCGATAAAACACTTGCAGATATAAAAAAAGGTGAAGAACTTCTTGAAGTAAAAAGCATCTGTGATGAACACCTGAAGAAAAATAAAAACAGTATTGCAGCACTCTATATCTCCGGAGCTATTTCCGTCATGAGAAAATCATTCGATTACGGGAATATCACAAACCTGATCGAATCTTTTATCGAGAACGGCAAGGACGGCATTGCGGAATTCCTCTCACTCAAGGTTCTCGAAGCCTTCGAAGATAAGTACGTACTGAGACTACTTGCTTCTGTGTATGAGAAGAATGACAAGACAGAAGAGGCTTTCTCTCTCTATGAACGCCTTGTCGCTGTTGATTTCGAGGAAACAGACCTCCTTATCACTCTCGCAGACAAAGCCCTTGAAGAGAATCAGAAGGAAAAGGCTATCGCCTACTACAAGAAGGCTTTCCAGCGTTACCTCAATGCACAGAGCTATCAGTCAGTTGTCGAAGTATTCAATACTCTCTTCGAACAGATTGCAGATGAGTTCGCCTACCTGCTTTCACTGGCTCAGAAGATTGCCGAGAAGTTCCATGGTGAAGCGGCTTTCAAACCTATCGGTGCCCTCTATCAGATGAGTCTGGAAAAGAACAATCTCGATAACGCCATTGCAGCTATGAAGACCATCCTCGATATCGCACCTGCCAATGACTGGGCACGTGAGCAGCTGGTGGCAACCTACAAGAAAAAATACGAAAACCACAGCAGACTCGCCTCCTGTATTGAAAGCAGCAACCTCGATAAGACGTATCGTGATATCCACCTCGCAATAGGTGAATTTGAAAAGAACATCGCTTTTGACAAGGGATCCTTCGTATTCCACAAATCATGGAACATCGGACGCATCAAGGAGATCACAAGTGAGAAGGTTGTCATAGACTTTGCCTCAAAGCGCGGTCACTCCATGAGTCTCGCCATGGCCTTCAGTTCTCTCCAGGTTCTCCCTGCACAGCATATCTGGGTACTCAAATCCCTCTTCCCGAAGGAAAAACTCAAGGATAAATTCGTCTCTGATGTTCCCTGGGGTCTGAGAACTCTCATTCAGAGCGGCAACAATGCAGCGACACTGAAGGAGATGAAGAGTGAGATCGTACCTTCGATCCTGACTGCCAAGGAGTGGACAAGCTGGCTGAACAAGGCGAAGAAAGTTCTTATGAATGATCCTCTCATCGGATTCCTTCCCAATGAGAATGATGTCTATACGGTTCGTGAGACTCCTATCAGCTATGAAGAAAAGTCTCTTGTCATCTTCAGAAATGAGAAGAGATTTTATTCTAAGGTGAAGATCATCAGGGACTTCCTCATAAGCGGAGACGTTGAATCAGATTTCTTCCTTGAGATGGTCAAATACTTCAGAGACCAGTGCGGTATCTATCAGGGTGTGACTGACCAGGTTATATCCTCCTTCCTCCTTGTTGATTATCTTGCACACAAGTATCCCTTCATCTCGAAGCCGGAAGGAGCTGAGTTCAAGCACCTGTACGGTATGCTCGATTCCGTCGAAGAGACTTTCGAAGCAATCGATGATGCAGAACTGAAGAAGGCATTCATTGACAAGGTCGTAGAGAATGAGGACCCTGACAATGTTCCCATGGTTCTTGTCTCCCTCTACCCCTACTATCTCACCAGCTATATCATGGATTCACTGAGAGAACAGGGCAAGACACGTGTCATTTCTGATATGTTTAAGAAGGCATGCAGAAACTATAAAGAGAATTCCGACCTCTTCACCTACCTTTCCCGTTCCTATGACCGAAAATACTGGGAAAAGAAGATAAGAATTCCTTTCGAGACCCTGATCACCTCTCAGCTGCAGCTGCTCGATTACGCCTTCAATGCCATTGAGGCCAAGAGAGCGACTTCGGAGAATAAGAAGATTGTGAAGACTCTCACAACCATCCTTTTTGACGAGAGAACGATCTATCAGTTCCTTGATGAAGCAAATGAAGGACAGGCTCAGAGAATCAACTTTATCGTTCAGAGAATGGAATCACTCGAGATGTCTAAGAAGCTTGAGGTAAAGCACGTGATCCTTGAACGGTTCCCCGACTTTGTCTTCCTTGGTGAAGATCTCAATTCGAAGGAAATCGTCAGCAGCGGTCTCATGGTCACTAAATCACGCTATACTGAAAAGCAGAATGAACTTGACCGTATCATGAATGTGGAGATCCCTGAGAACTCTAAGGAGATTGGTGCAGCACTCGAACTCGGTGACCTAAGAGAAAACTCCGAATTCAAGGCAGCGAAGGAAAAACAGGGCATTCTCAATGCCACGATGGTGAAACTCACTGACGAAATTTCCCGCGCAACAGTGATCACTCAGGATCAGGTTGATGCGAGCAAGGTTTCATTCGGTACCAAGGTTGCACTGAAGAACAACCTGTCAGGTGAAATGATTGAATACCGTATCCTTGGCCCCTGGGAATCTAATCCCAATGAGAATATCATAAGCTATCTTGCTCCCTTCGGAGCAAAGCTTCTCAACCATGTTCCAGGAGAACAGTTCACCTTCGAAATCAATGAGAAGCCGTATGACTTCACCGTTGAATCTATCGAAGCTATTACTGTGTAATTGAAACTTCACTGAGAATTGATCAGCACCCGGAAACGGGTGCTTTTCCTTTTCCTTATGATGATTTCCGAATGAATGAGATGATATTGACTCCAATCATTCTATAGAGTCCGAGAGCACTCAGGAGGGCTGAGGCGAAGATGGCTGAGAGAATGCCGAGAGAAGTAAAGGAAGAACCTCCGCTCCACCAGCTGCTTCCCAGCCACCGATCGAGCAGAGATAGGAGAATAGCGAGAACGGCGTTCACGGCAAGTATTCCTGTCACCTTGAGAAGAAAGGTCCTGTTCACAAGCTGTATAAGTCCCTTAGTGGAGAGGTAGACCATATAGATGACACTTCCGAGTATGAATGAGCATGTGTTTGCCAGTGCTATCGATGCAATAGAGGGGTTCATCCTGATAAGAACAGCTGTCAAAGTAATATCGACAGCGGCGATGATGATTGCAATGATGAATACCTGCTTCTCCCGGTCATCTGCATAGCATATTCTCTGAAAGAATCCGTACAGAGCAGCAGCCGGCATTCCGATAGCGAAATAGGTGAGAGCCTCCCCTGTCCTGATACTGTCCTGAAGTGTAAATTCCCCGCTTTGAAGCAGCACTGATGCCGTTTCTGATCCGAAGAAATAGAGAAGAAGAAGATTCGGAAATAAAGTTGCGACCAGGAGTGTGATCCCGTGCCGTGTGATATGGTGCAGCTGTGTTTTCTCTGTTAGTGATGCGGCTTTCACAAGCTGCGGAAAAAAAGCGGTCGCTATGGCAGCATAGAAGATCCCGTAGGGTGCCTGCCAGATAATGATAGCGTTCGCAAAGGAGGTGACACTTCCTGTAACAAGAGTCGATGCGAAATAGTAGGCAACCTGCTGTGATATGATTGCGATAAGGGCATTCACAGTTATGAATCCCCATTTCTTCATGATCTGTCTTGTCTCATCTGTAAACGGGTTCCTTGTAAGTCGTAGGGTGTACCCGTAGGAGCGAAGCTTTATCCAGGTGAAAACAAGCTGTCCCCCTCCCCCGACTATCACACCCACTGCCATTGCGTATGCCCCGATATAGGGTTCAAGAAGGTAAAGAGATGCAATGAGGCTCATGGAAAAGATGAGAGGCGCTGCTGCTCCTCTCATGAATTCACCATGAACATTCAGTACTCCGGTAAATAGAGCATAGAGGGAGATAAGCACAAGATAGAGAGTGAAGAAGATCAGGAGATTTCCAGACAGGGTTATCATGGAAGGGTCGGAGAAATCACTGAGGAAGGAGATGATCTGTCTGTTGAACATGAGAACAATCAGGGTAATTCCTGAGAACAGTATCAACTGAATAGTGACCATCTGTTTCAGCAGAGATCGGGCATCCTTTTTTTCATGGAGTGTCCTTGTGAAAATGGGAATGAAGGCCGAATTGAAGGCACCCTCTGCGAACAGTTTCCTGAAGTTGTTCGGGATGTTGAAAGTGAAGTTGATCACATCGCCGAGCATCGAGGCCCCGAAAAGGACTGCAAGGACACGTGCTTTGAAAATGCCGAGGACTCTCGAGAGGAGAGTGAATATCATGAGAGTAGTTGAATGAACCTGCCTCTCATGATCATTTCCCTGCATAATACCTGTCCAGATATGATTTTTTAAATTCAGGGAATCTATCTTCTGCGATTGCGGACCTTACTCTTTCCATAAAATGATAGAGATATGCAAGGTTATGCTCTGTTGCAAGCATACCGGCAATCATCTCCTTAGCCTTGAACACATGACGCAGATATCCTCTGGAGTACTGTGTACAGGCCCTGCAGGTACACCCTTCCTGAATCGGCCCGTCATCAAATTCATGTTTTGCCTTTTTCAGCTGAATCATTCCGTCATCGGTGAACACTGAACCGTTACGTGCTGTCCTTGTTGCAAGAACGCAGTCAAACACATCGATACCGTTGGCTACCGCCTCCAGTATATAATCGGGAGTGCCGATACCCATTACATACCGTGGCCTGTCGGAAGGAAGGAACTGGGTCGTATAGGCCAGGTAGTCTGCAAACTGCTGGCTTGTTTCTCCTACACTGAGACCGCCGATAGCGATCCCGGGGAAACCCATCTCACTGATTGCAAGTGCACTCTCTTTTCTCAGGTCCTGGTAGAAATTTCCCTGTACGATCCCGAACAGATTCCTTTCTCCACCTGTGTTCATCCAGTGATCGTAGGAGCGCTGAGCCCATTTCCTTGTTGTTTCCCAGGCGATCTTCGCTTCCTTATGAGGAATATCGGGAGCGGTACATACATCAAGAACCATCATGATATCGCTTCCGATCACATTCTGTACATCAACAACCTTCTCAGGAGTGAGCATATGACGTGACCCGTCGATATGAGACTGGAAGATCACTCCCTCTTCTTTGATCTTTCTCAAACCTGAAAGGCTGAAGACCTGAAAGCCTCCGCTGTCTGTGAGAATATTATGATTCCAGTTACTGAACTTGTGGAGTCCGCCAAAATGTTTCAGTACCTCCACGCCTGGACGGAGATAGAGGTGATAGGTATTGGCGAGGATAAGGTTGTACCCCAGTCCTTCCACATTCTCATGGTATATCCCTTTCACCGTACCGTTTGTTCCTACCGGCATAAAGGCAGGGGTTAGGACATCACCATGATCAAGATGGAGAATTCCGGTACGAGCGGCTGTCGAGGGGTGAGTATGGGTAATGGTGTGTATCTTTTTCATCAATTATTTCCTTCGGAGGATAAGTACCGTTCCCGCTGCTGCAAACAGAAATGCAGGAGGAATGAAAAGAGCATACGCAGATGCTACAATCTCCTGCCGAGCCAGTATCGTACCTGATAGTATCAGGACATAATAGATCACTGCAATACTGATGCTGGTAATGATGCTGAGAACAAGAACATTCTTTTTCCATGGAATGACCGTCGCACACGAGATCATGATTAGGATCAGAGGAGCGAAGTTCATACTGATCCTCTGGTAGAGGTCAACCTCATATCCTTTATACGACGGGTTATGCACTCTTCTCAGTGTATCGACATAGGCAAAAGCCGCCTTCATATCCATCGTGTTAATATCGACAGAACGTTGAGAAATCACCTGGGGACTTAGATCAAACTCAGGAAGTACAAGGGTATCGAATGAGAGAGAGTGTATCTTCCCCTCTTCATCTATCTTGTATAGGTGAATGTCCTCAGCTTCCCATGCTCCTGCAGCGTACTGAGCCCTTTTTGCATTATAGCGATCGGTGAGCTGACCATCTTCATCGAGAAGGAAGAGAGATAGGGTGGAGAATGATTCAGTTTTTTCATTGTACCGGCGTGCGTACATCACATACCTGCCGTCCTCATCGGTGAGAATAAGCTTTGAAGAGTAATCGGAAGAGGTTGTATCAAGAATCATTTCCTCATAGTCGCTCTTCATCACCTTGAACTGCCTTGTAAGGTGTTCGTTAAAGACAAAGAAGAGAGATGTAAGAAGGAGAGCTGTAACGATAAGAGGGATGATGATCCGTGTAAAGGAATATCCTGAGTTGGCGAGTATGATCATTTCATTGTTCGCATACATCATAGAAAGCATATAGGTTGATGCGAACAGGGCTGAGGGCGGCAGTGTGAACGAGATTGCCTCGGGGAGGAACATCAGTGTTGAAAGAAGCATCTGATAGAGTGTTGCTTCTGCCTGCAGGTATCGTTCGAGATTGCTGAAGACATCAAAGAGTAGCATGATGAAGGTAAGCAGGAGCACTGTGATACTGAGGAGCTGTAGGAATGAGATGATGATATATCGATCTATTCTTTTCATACACGCCTCAACCTGAGCAGAAGTGTTGTGGAAATCAGCAGGATCACCGCATTCGGTGCCCACATGAGAAAGAGAGGATGCATACTCGTTTTAATAATCTGTGTCTGTGCGACAAACAGCATCGCCCAGTAAAAGGCAGCGACAAGGAGAGAAAGGCCGAACCCGAAGAGTCTGCCGTGCCTGATCTTCACAAAAGAGAGAGGGAACGTAATGAGTGTGAGGATGAGGGCACTGGCACTCAGGGCGAATTTCTTATGAAGTTCAGCTCTGTAGTATTGGAGATAGAAATTGATCGGCACATGGCTTTCCAGCGTATCTTTCTCCTGCTGCAGTGTCTCTATTTCAGCTTCTGCATCCGCCCCCGCACTTCCGTCGATCACAGACTGTTCCAGCTGTACTATCTGCTCGTCCAGCTTCGCTATCTTATTATCATGTTCTTCTATCGCTTTATCCCGATCTTTCACTCTGGTGGCGATTTTAGCAAGGAGATCCCTCGTGCTCATCTGAGAAGGAGTGACATTTCTCACCTGTTCTACTTCCCCGCTGAAATCTAGGTAATAGCTTAACGATTCTCCGTTCCCCAACCTGTAATCATCGGGATTAGAAGCATTGCTGCTCAGAATTTGAACATCATTGAGATCAAGTCTATAGATGAACTTGCGGGTATCGATCAGTTCGAGAGATCCGTCTGCTGCGCTGATCGTTATCTGTTCACCGGAATTGTCTGTCGTAAAGAGGAGAGGATTATTCACATACCCCTCACTCACTTCCTGGGTGACAATGACCACATCTCCCACTTCATTCACCGAATAGGGCTGGAGTTCCATGGTCGGCAGTGTTCTCAGAAGTTCGGTGTAGAGCCGTTTGAACTGAAGGTGTGAGACGGGGAGAAGCGCATCGGCAATAATGAAGGTAAGAATACTGAGAAAGCATGCTCCTATGATGATAGCACGGAACATTTGTGACAGAGAGATTCCGATAGCACGAAAGGCGATGATCTCATTATGGGATGAGAGGTTGCCTATCACCATGGAAGCACCGCTGAGTGTGGAGAACGGTATGGTATAGAGAAGTATCTGAGGCATGCTCAGCGCCACAAGGGTGAACATATCTCTGACAGGTACCTGTTTAAGCAGGATGCGCTGGGCATAGAGCAGTATCTGATTGATAAAGAATATGAAAAAGAAAAAGAGGAAGGCGACTATGAATGAGATGAGAAATTCGCGGGCGATGTACCCATGTACCAGAGAGAGTCTGGAACGATCATGACCCCGATGCCCCATATCAGACTCCTGTTGAACCGAATCCTCCACTTCCCCTGTGGGTATCACTTGTAGAGTGTGTCGGGATGTACTGAGCTTTAATGACTGGCGCTATGATGAGCTGGGCGATTCGGTCTCCATTATTGATGACAAAATCTTCCTCGCCGTGGTTGATGAGGATGACCCCAACCTCTCCCCGATAATCAGAGTCGATTGTGCCGGGGGAGTTGAGTACGGTTACACCGTACTTGGCAGCAAGGCCGCTTCTCGGTCTCACCTGCCCTTCATATCCTGAAGGGATTTCAACGATAAGACCGGTGGGTATGATTGCTCTGCCGCCTTTTGATGCGAGAGTGACAGGTGCATCCGGAAGGAAAGCCTTCAGATCAGCACCTGCCGCCTCTATTGAGCCGTATTCGGGGAGACCACTACCCTCTTTTCTTTCTACGAGAACTGTAAGCAGATCCATCTCCCCTCGGCTCCTTTTTATTTCTTTTCCTGATCTTCGAGAGCGTCGATATAGGAGAGATTGAGTCTGCCCATTCTATCGATATCAAGAAGCTTCACAGGAATCTGCTGATTGACTTCGAGTACGTCATTCACATTGTTCACGCGCTTTCTTGCAAGTTTGGAAATGTGGCAGAGACCTTCCTTACCGGGGAGAATTTCAACGAATGCACCGAAGTCCATGATTCTCTTGACAGTTCCCTGGTAGATACGACCTGCTTCAGGTTCCTCAACGATTGCCTTAACGAGTTCAAGTGCCTTGGTTGCAGATTCGCTGTTCTTACCGTAGATCATCACAGTACCGTCATTGTCGATATTGACTTCTGCACCGGTCTGTTCTGCAATACCCTTGATCGTCTTACCACCGGTTCCGATGACAGCACCGATCTTCTCTTCATCAACCTTGATAGTGAGAATCTTGGGAGCGTACTTGGAAATATCGGCACGGGGAGCGTCAATGGTCTTTTCCATGATTCCGAGGATGTGCATTCTTCCAGCTTTGGCCTGTTCAAGAGCCTTAGCCATGATCTCGCGGGTGACACCTGCAATCTTGATATCCATCTGGAAAGCAGTAATACCCTTTCTTGAGCCGGCTACCTTGAAGTCCATGTCGCCGAGGTGGTCTTCCTCACCGAGAATGTCGGAAAGGACAGAATATCTTGAGTAGTCCTCACCTTCGGTGATAAGACCCATCGCAATACCTGCTACCATATCCTTCACCTTGACACCTGCATCCATCAGTGAGAGACAACCGCCGCAGACTGAAGCCATGGAGGATGAACCGTTTGATTCGAGGATCTCGGAAACGATTCTCATGGTGTACGGGAACTCTTCCTTAGAAGGGATGACACCTTCGATCGCTCTAAGAGCGAGGTGACCGTGACCGATCTCTCTTCTACCTGTGGTAAGTCTTCCTGTTTCACCGACACTGTAGGGAGGGAAGTTGTAGTGCAGCATGAAGTTGCTGAATCTCTTCTCACCGTCGATCGTGTCAAACATCTGCTCATCACTTGCTGTACCGAGTGTTGTGGTAGCAAGAGCCTGGGTTTCACCACGTGTAAAGAGTGCTGAACCGTGGGTTCTTGAAAGGACGCCAACCTCACAGGTGATAGGTCTGATCTCATCAACCTTTCTTCCGTCAACGCGGACACCATCATCAAGGATGGAAGAGCGGAGAATGGTGTATTCAAGGTCTTCAAAGAGCTTGGCGAACTTTTCAGGCTTCTCATTCTCTTCGAGGAGAGCTGCGAACTTTTCAGCTGCTTCTGTCTTTACGTTCTTGATTGCTTCGTGTCTTTCAGCCTTACCCTTTACGAAGGATGCTTCCTTGATCAGCGGGAAAGCCCATTCCTTGACGGGATCGAGGAATGACATGTCCTCATCGAGTTCCATCAGTGGAAGCTTTTCCTTCCCGGCAATCTTTGCAAGTTCGATCTGGATCTTACAGAGGTCTGAGATGACAGGCTGTGCAGTCTCGATTGCCATAAGCATCTGTTCTTCAGACACCTGCTTTGCTCCACCTTCAACCATTGTGATACCTTTTTCGGTACCGGCAACGACGATTTCGAGCTCGGCATCTTCAATCTGCTGGAACGTGGGGTTCAGAACATATTCACCACCAATGAGCGCAACTCTGAGAGCTGCGATCGGGCCGTTGAACGGGATATCTGAAATAGTGACTGCTGCTGAGCTGGCAATCATTGCAATGATATCTGGCGGGTTGGTCATGTCTGAAGAGATGACGGTCGGTACGACCTGGATCTCACGGCCGAAGGCCTTGTCGAACAGGGGTCTCATAGGACGGTCAATCAGACGGGAGACGAGAATCTCCTTGTCTTTGGGTCTTCCTTCTCTTTTAAGGAAACCGCCTGGGATTTTACCTGCTGCGTAATATTTTTCGTTGTATTCCACCTGGAGGGGAACATAATCGAGGGGAGAGTCAGGCTGTCTGCCTGCACATACTGTTGCCAGTACTGAGGATCCCTCGAATGAAGCGAAAACAGAGCCGTTTGCCTGTTTTGCCATTTTTCCGGTTTCAAGAATCAGTGTTCCTGAATTAAGCTTGAATTCTACTTTTTTAGTTTCCATGTTTTCCTACTTCTTTCTTTTCGTTCTTTTATACTTCTCATCAACAAAGAAAAGGCCTCCGCGTTGCCCTTACAGGTAACAATTGGAGGCTGTTCTCTGCTAATTCTTTGAATGTAACATCACTTACTTTCTCAGGCCAAGCTGCTGGATGAGAGTTCTGTATCTGTTGATGTCCTTAAGTCTGATATACTTAAGAAGGCGGCGTCTTTTACCGACCATCTTGAGAAGACCTCTTCTGCTTGCGTGGTCCTTAGGGTATGCCTTGAAGTGGTCCTGAAGGTCCTTGATCTTTGCAGTAAGAAGGGCTACCTGTACTTCTGCTGAACCTGAATTGGCTTCATCTCCACCGTACGTTGCAATAATTTCTTTCTTCTGTTCGCTTGTTAGCATGTCTGTGCTATCTCCTTTCTAAATTCAAAACTGTCAAACCGTAAGAATTCGTGAATCACCTTATGCTGTATTGTCTCCTGATCGGGTTCAGAGAAGGTAAAGATAAGTACCTGCTCCGTGACACAGCATGTGCCGCTGAACGTAAGTGAACTGCGACCCATTAAAAGGTGTCCTTCATACATCCCCGGTGGCGGCAGGAGCTGCATGAATGATTCTTTCGGCATCTGCAGAGGCCATTCATGTACTCTGGAAGGGAGGTGGCCCAGGTCCAGTGAATGATATCTGCCAAGCAACTGAGGAACTTCCCCCATGTTGCCATCTAATATCGTCGCACGAACAATCGTGCTGCTGTCAACGTTCCCGTCTGACAGACGGTACATCGTTGGAACAATCACATCAATGTGAGGCATACTCTTTGCAAGGAAGTGTTTCATTTCCTCGGGACCCGTGTTTCCATGGTGCCCGCAGCGAAAATTATCGCCGACAACAATTGCCTGTACGTCAAAAATTTGTGTGCATCTCAGGATGAACTGTTCTCCTGACAGTTTACTGAAATCAGGGGAAAAGTCAATCACTACTACGATATCGACCTTAAGCAATTCGTACTCTTCCTCTATCTGTCGCATCGATAAAAGCGGCGGTTTCGCGGTACTGGGAGAGAGCATCATCTTTGGGTTCTGAGCGAAGGTGAATACGACTGTTTTTGTATGTTCCGCCTTCATTGCCAGATCATGTGCAGCAAAGATGATTGACTGATGCCCTTTATGAAGCCCGTCAAACACACCGATTGAGATAACCGCTTTCTGGGAAGAGAATTCCCTGGATGCCAGGAGCTGGTCAAAGTCATGAAATTCCATCAGTTTCCACCTGCCAGCATGATATTCTTCACAATTCTTGTATCCTGATCTATCTGTGCGATACTGATGACTTTCTTCTCCGTATTATACACCAAAGCATAATCAGCACCCTGAGGGATGGAGCTGTCAAGATATTCTTCAATCTCTGGTTTTCTGCCGTAGGATAGAGGTTTCAGAGAATCTTCACCAAGTACTATGGAACCGATCGAAGGGAGCATCTGAAGTCTTTCGATACTGCCTGAAGCATGCTCTCTGAGTATATCGGGGCGTTCAGCTGAAACTGCATCAGAAAGAACATAGGGTCCTATCCTTGTTCTCTGCAGTTCGGTCACATACCCTCGGGAGTCTGCTGCCTGTGCGATATCACGGGCGAGAGAGCGTATATAGGTTCCTTTCGAACAGCTGATATCAAGGGTAAGGAATGCACCCTCAAAAGAAACGATCTCAATTGAATGGATAGTGACCGGACGGGCGTCAGGAACGATATCTGTTCTGCCGCTTCGTGCAATTGAGTGTGCACGTTTCCCGTTGATATGGATCGCAGAATAGAGGGGAGGACGCTGACTTATCGTACCGAGGAAGCTGGTGTTGATCACTTCTGTGATCTTTTCCCGTGAAGGAATATCGGCCGTGGCGATTACGTCTCCTTCCGGATCGAGCGTATCGGTTTCCTTCCCGAGTTCAATGACTGCCCTGTACGATTTATCGAGTGAGGAGAATATGGGATTGAGTTTTGTGAATGAGCCTGTGAGCACAATCATAAGACCGTTTGCAAACTTATCAAGCGTACCTGCATGTCCTGTTTTCTTGTTCACATGTCTTTTAACCGGTGAAAGAGAGGAAAAGCTGGTTACGCCTGAAGGTTTGTTGATGAGCAGAAGAGCTGAAACAGGATCCAAGAACGATTCTCCTAGTGAAGAGAATCGATGAGGTCGTTGATCCGTTTCGCCTCTGCTATCGATGTGTCGGGTTTGAAAGTGAGATGGGGAGTATTCCTGGTTTTCAGAATTTTCCCCAGCCTGCTCTGTATGAACCCTGCAGAATGCTGCAGGGCCTCTACAGATTCTCCGAGAGAACCATCTTCAATGAAAGAAGAGATATAGACTGTCGCATAGGCCTTATCCTTTGAGAGAACCACATCACTCACTGAGACGAACTGGCTCAGCTTGTGATGTTTGATCTCCTGCGTGACAATCATAGTCCCTATGGCTTTCTGTATACGCTGTTCAATGCGTTCGTGTACATGACTACTCATCAGCGACAAGTTTCCTCTTCTTTTCGATCACATCGATCACTTCAAGAACATCTTCCGCTCTGAGATCCTGGAAATTCTCAATACCGACACCACATTCGAAGCCTTCAGCCACTTCCTTCGCATCATCCTTGAAACGTTTGAGTGAACTGATCTTTCCGGTATGGACACGGATCGAGTCACGAATGACATTGACCTGAGCGTTACGTCTGATCTTACCGCTTGTAACATAACAACCTGCGATAGTTCCGATTTTCGGTACTTTGAAGGTATCACGCACTTCGAGGGTACCGATAATGATCTCGGTTCTCTCTGGAGAGAGCATGCCTTCCATAGCATCCCTGATATCATCAACTGCATCGTAGATGATGTTGTACTTTCTGATTTCGATCTTTTCCTGCTCTGCAAGAGTCTGTGCCCTGGGAGTAGGTCTGACGTTGAATCCAAGCACCAGTGCATTGGAAGCGATAGCGAGGTTGATATCGTCTTCGATGATTGCACCGGCAGATGCTCTGATCGCATTCAGCCGTATTTCCTTGTTGCTCAGTTTCTCAAGAGCATGCTGGACTGCTTCTACAGAACCCTGTACGTCACCCTTGATAATGACATTGAATTCCTGAATTTCACCATCCTGCATTTTATCGAAGATATTGTCGAGGGTAACCTTCTTGACATTCTTAGCCTGTCCGAGTCTTTCAAGTTCCTGTCTCTTTGAACCGACCTGTCGTGCCTGCTTTTCATTCTCAGTCACCTGGAACGGATCACCAGCACCCGGAATATCTGACAGTCCTGTGATTTCAACAGGAGTTGCAGGTCCTGCTTCAAGGATTCTGTTTCCATGGTCATCGGTCATAGCTCTGACTTTACCATGGTAGATACCGGCAACGAAGTTGTCTCCGACTCTCAGTGTCCCCCTTTCGACGATGATCGAGGCAACAATACCGCGTCCCTGGTCGATTCTGCTTTCAAGCACCTTACCTTCTGCTCTTACATCGGCATTGGCGGTGAGTTCAAGCATTTCGGCCTGAAGGAGGATCGTGTCGAGAAGTTCCTCAATACCGATTCTCTTCAATGCGGAGAGTTCACAGAAGAGGGTATCACCACCCCAGTCTTCAGGCATGAGACCATGCTCTGAAAGCTGCTGTTTCACTCTGTCCACATTCGCGTCATGAAGGTCGATCTTGTTGACCGCAACGATGATGGGTACCTTCGCTGCTTTGGCATGGTCGATCGCTTCTTTTGTCTGAGGCATGACGCCGTCATTCGCAGCAACAACAAGAACAACGATATCGGTCACCTGTGCTCCACGGGCTCTCATCATGGTGAAGGCTGCGTGTCCGGGGGTGTCAAGGAATACGATATCACCCTTATGGGGAAGCGACACCTTGTACGCACCGATATGCTGGGTGATACCACCGAACTCGCCTGCAACAACATCCGTACTTCTGATAGCATCGAGAAGTTTCGTTTTACCATGGTCAACGTGACCCATGATGGTAACGATAGGTGCGCGCGGGCTGAGATCTTCTTCAATATCATCTTCAGTCTGGATAAGAGTTTCATCATAGAGTGAAACGATATTGACTTCACAGTTATATTCGTTGGCAATAATGGTTGCAACATCTGAATCAATCTGCTGGTTGATGGTGACCATCATTCCCATTTCAAACAGTTTCGCAATCACTTCATTTGCCTTGAGATTCATCTTCTTGGCAAGGTCAGCGACTGTAATGACATCCATGATATCAATCTTCTTGGGAACAGGATTTGCTCTGTGTACATCCTTCTTCTTGATTGAGAAGTTCTTTTCAGTCTCTTTATCCCGCTTGGTGAAGTTCTTCTTCTTGCGGAAGACCTTTTTTCCGGGCTTCGGAAGATCTGAAGGTGCAGGAGATTCGGACCGGGGGGTAAATCCGCCGGGACGGGGACCGCCTGTTCTCGGAGGTCTAGGACCGGTGGGACGACCGCCTTCACCTGGTCTTCCGGGTCCATTGTTGTATCTTCTCGGACCACCGGGACCGCCGGGACCACCTGTTCTGGGAGGTCTGTCACCTTGCTGACGAGGATTATAACCGCCTACCTGCCCTACTTTTCTCGGGCCGGTACCGACTGGACGTTTCGCGTCTGGATTCGGATTGGTCTTTCTCCACTCCACGTGTGCCTGTGCATTCTGTCCCTGACCGGGAACTGGAGGAAGATTCTTCGGATCAATCACCTTGATAGTGGAAACACCTGCGCCCTTGGTCTTGCTGAACGGTTCATGGATCTTTCGTCTCACCGTGGCATGTGCTGCAGGAGCTGTGGAAGTCCTCTGTTGAGGTCTTTCAGTACCCTGAGACGATCTTTCGGTTCTCTGTGGAGCTCTCTGAGGCGCTCCTCCAGTATTCTGAGGCGCTCTATCTGTTCTCTGCTGCTGAGGTGCAGGGGAGACAGGTTTTTCAACCTTTGTTTCCACCGGAGCACTTACTTCAGGCTTGCGAACTTCTTCGGGGGCAGCTGCCTGGGGTTCTACATGTTTTGCCTGTGGCTTCACCACAACAACCCGTTTTTTTACAACAACGACTTTTTTCTTTTCCACATGCTTCGGATGCGTAGAAGGTTTTTGGGCCTGAGATTCTTCAGAGGTCGTTTTTGCCTGTTTAATCAGGGTTGTTTTTGGCTTATTCATTTCTTCACTCATAGTTAATCGTCATTACTCCTCATCAACTTCGACTACTTCGAAACTCAGTCCTACTCCGCAGGATGGGCACTGGGTCATCTCAGGAGTGAGTGCCGCACCGCATTCGGGACAGGCAAACTCCTGAATCTCTTCTTCGGAAGGTTCCTCTTCTACGATATCAACATACTCTGAGAGCAGCTGCATTGCTTCACTTACTTCTTCTGCTGTAATGTTTTCGAAACTGCTGATCTCTTCCTCGGTAAGGTTGACGAACTCTTCTACCGTGTAGATATCGTAGTAATGAAGCTTTTCAATCAGTTCAGTCTTGAACCCTTCAATATCTTCAAGCATGAATTCCTGATCTTCTTCAAATACTTCTTCAAATACTTCTTCATACTCTTCGACATACTGCTCTTCTCCATTGAACAGCGCATCGATTCTTTCCCGAGTTTCAGAATCAAAGTCGATCTCACGGTACTGGTCAACAGTCTTCACATCAATGATCCAGTCGACAAGCTTGTTTGCCAGACGCACATTGATACCCTGTTTACCGATCGCAAGTGAGAGCTGAGAATCATCAACAACAGCGATTGCCGTTCTCTTCGCCTCATCGACCACAAGTACCTTCTTTACGTCTGCAGGTGAAAGAGAGTTCTTTATGTACTCGATGGGGTTGGGATCATACCTGAGAACGTCAATCCTCTCCCCTTCCATCTCTCTCATAATAGTCTGAACTCTGATTCCCTTCAACCCGACACAGGCACCAACCGGGTCAAGATCATTTCTATGTGAGAATACGGCAATCTTGGTTCTGTAACCGGGTTCCCGTACGATCTTGTGAATTTCAATTGAATGGTCATAGATTTCAGGTACTTCAAGTTCAAACAGTTTCCGTACAAATTCCGGATGAGTCCTGCTCAGTTCAACCCGCGGATTTCCCTTCTCGGGTTTCTCCACTCTGAATACGTAACATTTGATCTTATCGTTTTTCTTGTATGCCTCACGGGGAGACTGGAAGGCCTTCGGAAGGATACCTTCGATTTTACCGAGATCGATGATCATGTCACCACGTTCACTCTCTCTCTGGTAATAACCGATGATCATTTCACCCTCTTTCGCCTTGTATTCAGCATAGATGGTATTGTTCTGAATCTCTCTGAGTTCCTGACGTGCCTTCTGCTTTGCGCTTTGAACACTGATTCTGTCAAAGGTCTGAGGATTGATAGAAATCTGAAGCTTATCACCGATATCACAGTTCGGTTCGAATTCACGGGCATCTGAAAGGGAAATTTCATCATGCATGCCGTCAAAGTCATCGTCATCAACAATTTCTTTGATAGCGAACAGTTCCACAGTGTCTGCTTCTTCATTGAATTCGACAACGGCATTATCGCTTGTTCCGTATTTTCTCTTATATGCGGCAAGAAGCACATCCTTGACTGTCTCAATAACGACATCCTTCGCTATACCGCGTTCATTTACGAGGTTTCTGATTGCCTCACTCAATTCACTGGACATTATGAAATATCCTCCCATCCATATGCAAGTTTTGCCTTGTGTATCTGGCTGTACTGTATCGTGTAAGAAGCGAACTTCTCTTTTGTATCTTCACCCTGGGCATTGGTCAATGTCACAGAGGTATCATCACACTCTGAGATCATTCCCCTGACCCATTCACTTCGATCGCTGTAGACCCGGCACATATTGTTTGTAAAGATTGTAAACTCTCCGGCATCCTTCAAAGACCGGGTGATTCCTGGAGTGGACACTTCCATATCAAGGTCCCTGTCCCCTTCAATGAGGGTGAGACGGGTCTGAAGCATTCTGTGCACGTTTTCACAATCCTTGATGGTCGCTTTGTTCTCACTGTTCGTGATCGTTATCCGATAACGGACAGATGCTCCGTAACGGTCTTTTGTAACCTCGACAAGGGTAAGACCGAGAGCCTTCACCAACGGTTCCAATGCGATATAATCTGGCTGTTCAAACAATCTGTTTTCCATATTTCTCCATAAAAAAGGGATCCGCTTTTCGGCGATCCCAGATTTTAAAGTACTACTCTGTATGGGAAATAATAGTCCATCCACATACTTTAGTCAATGGACAGGGTTGTCAAATTGCTCTGAAATAGCCCATGAGACATAATAAAAACCACAATTTTGAAGATTATTCATCCTCTTCAACCATTTTCTTGAGAGAAGCGACGAAGTTCATCGTATCGACCGGAGTCACATTATCAAGAGGATATGATCTGATCATCTCGATGACCGGGTGCTCCTCCCCCTCCGCAGGGGAAGCAAACAGGTCAAGCTGACCTTCATTCAGTGAGAGTGCATAAGATGCATAGTGTTCTCTCTGGAACTGAAGGGCTCTTGACAGCACATCTTTCGGCATCCCGGCAAGCTGTGCGACGTGAAGTCCGTAGGAACTGTCTGCACTTCCTTCTATGAGTTTCCTCAGGAAGATGATTTTTTTCTTCTGTTCCCTGACAGCCAGGGTCAGCAGCTGCATGGAAGAGGTATCCATCATTGTCAGTTCATGGTAATGGGTAGCAAAGAGGGTATTGATTCCCTTCTCTTCCAGCGTCCTCATCACTGAATAGGCTATGGAGAGTCCGTCCTGTGTGCTGGTGCCTCTCCCTATTTCATCCATGATGATGAGGGACCTGTCAGTTGCGTTCCTGAGAATGTAGGCTGCTTCCTGCATTTCGATGAGGAAGGTGGATTCGCCCCGTGCGAGGTTGTCGCTTGCACCGACTCTACAGAAAACCGCATCACTTAGGGGGATGACGGCCCGTGAAGCCGGTACGTACGAACCGATGTGGGCAAGTATGATAATGAGTGCGTTCTGTCGCAGGTAGGTTGATTTTCCTGCCATATTGGGTCCTGTGATAAGAGCGAGCCTCTTTTTTTCATTATTCAGGTACAGCGGGTTTGCGATGAATGTTCCCTGAGGAAGGAACTGCTCGACAACGGGATGCCTTCCTTCCTCAATTAAAATATCCTGTGATTCGCTGAGAAGCGGTCTGGCAAAAGAACGTCGTACTGCTGTGTACGAGAAACTCTGAATACAGTCGATCTCGCTGAGAAGCCGCCCTATTTTGTAAATCGGGGTTATGTTCGCTTTTACCTGTTCAACCAGAGCACCGAACAGCTGCATTTCAAGATCGGCACAGCTCTTCTGGGAAGCGTTGATCTCTCCTTCCAGTCTCATAAGTTCTTCGGTGGTATATCTCTCTGAATTCACGAGCGTCTGCTTGCGGAAGAAGCTGGAAGGGACTTTAGCACTATGGGTCTTAGTGATCTCCATGTAGTGACCGATGATCTTGTTGTAGGAAAGCTTGATCTGGGGAATATCATACTCGTTCTTCAATTCTGTCACGTAGGAGGCAATCTCATCGCTCCCGCTGTTCATCAGGTGCCGGAGAGAATCAAGCTTTTCATCATACCCGTCCTGGATGATGGAGTGAGGTGTAAATAATGAACTCACCTGTGGCGAGATCGCTTTTGTAAGAATCTGTGAGAGAGCTAGAAGCTGATCTATTTCACCCTTTTCCATCTCTACTGAAAATTGTTCGAGATACATCTCAGTATGTTCACTGATGATCGTGAAAAAATGGGTAAGAGTTGAAGAGAGGGTCAGAAGATCTAAAGGCGTGTGACGCCCAAGAGAGACCCTGCTGATGATTCTCATCACATCCCGTGTCTCTTTCAGGAGAGAACGGATCCGATGGTGTTCTTCCCCGTTCTCAATGAACCACTGCACTCTCTCCTGCCTTTTCTCTATCGCTGTACTCGATCGCAGCGGCTGCTGGATCCACTCCTGCAGAAGGCGGGAGCCACTTGAGGAAACCGTATCGTTGATGGAAGAAAAAAGAGTCATTCTTGAAGAGGAGTCCTGAAGGTTGTTCAGAAGTTCCAGATTCCTTCTGCTCGATTCATCGATTGAGAGAAACTCATTCTCTCTTATATGAGTAAGAGACTGAAGGTGGGAAAGGGGCTGTTTTGCGGTGTGTTCGATATAATAGAGGAGTGCACCGCTGGCTGCTAAAGAAACATCGTCGTGAGAAAGGGAAAAGGCATTCAGGTTCAATACCTGAAAGGCCTCAGTAATTTTTTCAAACCCCTTCTGCCTTGAAAAATGCCAGGAAGGAAGACGGTTCACCATGAGACCTTTCTCTTCAAATACAGCTTTCAGGGCAGGATGGGTATCAAGCAGGTCATCATCGATCACTATCTCTCGGATACTGAGCTGTTCGAGCAGGGTGCGCAGTGAATGGAACGTACGTTCGAAAGCCAGCTCAGCGGTATAGAAAGAGAGTGAGGATACATCACAGTATGCAACACTGAATGCATTATCGATGATCGTACAGGCAAGAATATAACTGGTGTGAATATCATCGAGGAATTCGTCCTCGACAACTGTGCCCGGGGTAATGACTTGCACGACTTCCCTTTCTGCGATTGCACCGGGTCCTTCGGGCATTTTCGTCTGCTCGCAGATCGCTATTTTCTTTCCCTCATCCAACAGGCGTTTCAGATAGGTTTTTGCAGCATGGTACGGGATACCGCACATCGGGTTCCCGTTCCGTTTGGTAAGGGTAAGGTTAAGGATTCGGGATACTTCAACGGCATCCTCCATGAACATCTCGTAGAAATCACCAAGACGGAAGAAGAGTACCTCATCTTTATATTCTTCCTTGATCGAGAGGTACTGTTTCATCATTGGAGTCACATTGGGTTCGCTCATCCTTCTCCCTTCATGGAATCAATAGAGATTGGAAGTGATCGCAAGAACAAGCTTCAATCCCTGTGTGGCATCACTTGAGGAACCGAAGATAGCACCGCCATCCCAGATGAAATCACCGCCGTTCTCTATCGATGCATTCTTCACGAGATAGAGACCGAGGGGGAACCCGGGAACTTTGAGCCGGATACCTACACCTGCTGCGAAATACCAGTCAAGAGGAGAACTTCCGAGATCCGTGAGATCGGAAAGTACACTAGTTCCAGAGACAAAGGCCTCGGCCCAGAGGACATTCTGTGCAACCTGCATGGAGATATCGATTGAAGAATCCCAGAGGAATTCCTTGTAGAAGGTGGGTGTTATTCCACGTGCAATGGTCATACCGTCAATATAGAGGTATTCGTACATGCTTGCACTGATACCTGTGGTCCAGGTACCGCTGTCCTGATAGAACTGATCAAAGAGGAACGAAACAGTGGAATTGACGCTGGCAACTACCGGAATCGGTTTTTCTCCAGGAATCTCAAAGAGCTTAAGGAATGCTGATGCACTCGTGCTTGATTTCACATAGTTGCTGAGACCGCCGAGAAGTCCTCCTGAGTACACAAAGTTCTGTGAGAGGAGGTATCCCTTGGTGGTATTGTTCACAAGATCTCGTCCATCCCAGCTGAGAGTAAGTGAAATTCTGTTGCTCAGCTGCCAGCCTTCTTCATACTTTCCGATAAGATAATCATACGGGGTATAAATGGTGGGATCAAACAGTGCGCGGTTGAAGGTGACAGCAGGTCCGCCACCTACTGAGAGTCTTCCAGCGTCATAGACGAAGGTGTATCCCGAGGAATATCCGAGGGTGAATTTCAGAGAGGTATAGGGCATAAGGTAGATAGAATCGGGAGAAGGTTTGCCGAGAGCTTCCCACTGAGCATAGGAGGTGTACGGGTACGGATAGGCTTCATTGTCTCGTGACTGCGTTGTAGGAGATCCGTCTCCAAGAATAAGACCGCTGGTGATATCTGAACGTTTAAACTGCAGGTTGATCGCATTTGACCATCTCTTGTCACCCACCCAGTCATCAGCGAACTTCAGGTTGACCGACTGGGAGTCGGGAGAAAGCTCGGTTGATACTGTCAGGTCTCTTCCCGTACCGGCGAGGTTTGTATCCTCCCAGGAGAGGAAACCGCTTACAGGGAATCCGTCGACATTACCGCCGAAGGTCGCTCCGAAACCGATATTCATCTGATTCCCCTCAGTCACGGTATAGGTCACCACAAGAGTGTTTTCCTGGCTTCCGTAGTTGATTGAAGGAACAACATCGGTCAGCAGTCCGGTGTTATAGAGATTCTGTGCACTCTGAATATATTTCTTCTTACTGAAAATATCACCCTTGTTCAAAGCAAGTTCACGTCTCAGTACATATTCCTTAGTCTTCTCAAGTCCTTTTATGACAACCTCTTCAACAGTTGCCTGTCCTCTTTCGGTAATATTCATGATATAGAGAATCGAATGGAATTCTTCATTTCTCTCTTCCTGAATATCGATCGTATTCTGGACATACCCTTCGTTCCAGTACAGATCTGCTATATTGCTTATATCCTGCTGTACCTTGGTAATGTTAAGAACATCCCCCGCATGCATAGAGGTGATAAGATCAAAATCTGTCTGGCTGTAAATCGATGAACCCTTCACCTGAAGTCCTGAGAAGAACCACTGATTCCCTTCGTCGATAACGAAATTCACTGAGAGAATCTTTTTGGTCGGGTCATCCTGAGTAATCTCCTTCAGTTCTACATCGGTTACCTTCGCATCGATGTACCCCTGAGTCTGATACGATAGTTCAATGGCCTGCCTGTCCTTCGTGATCAGGTCTTCCTGGAAATTACCTTTGTAAAACAGGGACTGAACTTTTGATTCCAGAAGTTTCTTCAGTACATTTTCAGCCATATTATCGTTACCGCTGAAGGTGATCTCATCAATCTTGCTCTGACGACCCTCGGTGATATCGTAGGTTAAGGCAATGGTATTTAAAGTTTCATCAATGGCATAGGAAGAGGTGACTTCCACAGACTGATAGCCTCTCTCTCTATAGACCTGAGCGATTTCGTCAGCCCCTGACTTGACTTTCGTGATGGAAAGAAAGTCATCGGTCTTCAGTGTGAGTGCATCGGTGAGTACACGGCTTTTAATACCTGCATTCCCGATATATTCGATGGAAGCGATAACTGGGAGCTCGCTCAGGTTGAAGTTGACAAACAGGTCCTGATTTCCTACTCCACCCCGCTTCATCTCCGACTCAATGAGACTGAATTTTCCCATAGCCTGAATCTTTGATTCGATTTCTTTATAGAGAGCCTGAGTATACTGGCTTCCGATATAGGGATAGGTGATATCTTCAAGATCGGCTCTTTCAACATTATGGAGGTTTGAGAAGGTGAATCCCTTGATCACCTTCTGAATATACCAGTCATATTCCTTGATCTGGTAAGTGGCAACGACACCTGTTCCACTTTCATTTTCACTCGATATGTAGGTGATATCTACAGTGTCATATCCTTTCGTGCTGTAGAAATCCTTTAATGTCTGAATGGCATCTTCATACGCTTTGGTCGAATAGATCTCGTTTTCATTCAGAGGATATGCTCCCTGCAGTTCCTCACTTGCAACAAGAGAATTCCCCTTGAACACAACCTGTGCGAGGGGAAGGGCTTCAATAATTTCAAAATAGAGAATAGATTCCGTTTTTCCCTGCTCGGAAGGGGAAGGGAATACATCCACAGAGAGGACAAGACCGGTATCATAGATCTGCTGTATGACTGTGTCTACCTGAGTCTGCGAGTAGGTTCTTCCTGCGAGAGGCTCAGTCAGCACCTCGAGTTCTGCCACATCGATTGTTTCCGCTCCGACTATGATCGCTTCCTGGACGGTTGAAGATTCCCACCAGGGCTCAGGACTGTCATCTGCAAAGAGAGAAACCCCTAACAGGAGCAGGATAGCTATGATGATAGATACTTTATTATTCATGAAAACTCCTCTCAGAATTCAATGCTTTTCGTGACACTGAATCCCATAGTATCGAATATATTAAAGAGAGACAACTCATTCGGCTGGGTAAAGAATGAGAAGGTAGCCAGCGGATTCAGCCACTCGACACTCAGCTCGGTATCGAGCGAAAGATCGGGGGCAAGGAAGGAATTCTGCGTCCCGCTTGAATCCCTTCTGAGGGAGATCAGTCCCTGCAGATATAGTTCATCGGCAAGGTATTTGCCGAGATAGAAGGTCGTATTATCGAGGTAGCGTCCGAACGGTGAAACGTTTGTGTTGTCGGTCGCTCCCGGTATGGCATCGAGGAGGATGTTCTGCAGAAGATTGCTTCGGATGGTGAATACATCAAGTCCCAATGCTTCCCTGATAACTGAGGAGAACCCGAAGGATATCGTATTTCCCTGAATGAGACCGAAACGGGTGATCACATCTGTAGCTGCAGTAGCTGCATTCAGTACCGATTGGTACCCTGTATCATTGGTGGACGAGAACCCTGAACTCAGGAGATTCTGGCCGAGAAGCTGAAGAATTTCGTTGTCGGTTCGTGCGGGAATAGAATCAAACCTTGGTTCTATTTCGGTCAGGAGTGCATTCTGAAGGTTTAAATAGATATCTATCCTTTCCCCGTCCGTATTGAATTTCCTCAACCTTGCCCTGAGACTTACTCGCGGCATCATCTCCTGAAGGGAGGTTCCCTCCCCTTCCTGAAAATGGATCATACCTTCTGTGATATAGAAGTTCTCCTGGACATAGTAGATCTCCCCGCTGCGAAGACCGATATCTCCGGAGAATGAATAGATCATCTCTGGAGCGAGCATGCTCAGTGACATCTTTTGGTTGTCCTGAACAGTTGCACTTACGATGGGAGATTCACTGTTGGGATAGACGAAACTGACATTCTTTCCACTTGTGAAGGTAAAGTCAGCACTCGTTCTCGCTCGGGGGATATACCAGAAAGGAAGATCGGGAATACCGAAACTGATCTCTGCACTCGGTGCGTATATATCTCCGTGAAGCGTTTCCCCTGAAAGTGTTCCATCCATGGAGAAAGACCCGTTCACTTCACCTTTGACCAGCATATCGATATTGGTGATGGGTATGTAAATAGGAATGGTCCCCTTCTTTATCTGGGCTGCCATTTCATAAGAATCAAGATTCCAGTTGGCGAAATCGGCTGTGATACTGAACTGCCCTGTAGCCGGAACTCTCCCGTCTCCGAATGCGTGTGCTGAGGTATAGGGAAGAGTGAAGGTCTTGTTATCTAGAGATACCAAAGGATTTTCAACCTTCAGGGTCACTCCGGGGAGCCAGTACAGTGAAAGAGAAAGATCTGTACCGCTCATTGTTCCCCAGTACCCTGGATTAAGCGGATCTCCTTCAATGAGCACCGAACCGGACATCAGACCGGTGTTGAAGAAGACACTCGGGTCAGGAAATACCGCGTTTATGTAGGTGAAATCAAATTCAACATAGGAAAGATCAAGAGAGATGAAATCCTTTGTTAGTGTCCCCTCCCCTTTCATCGGGAACAGGAAGTCCTGTCCTGCGTCAATGGAAATATCACCATTATTCATGTTGTACATGAGATCGAGGTACCCTCCATCTTCTGGGAGAACCGAAAGGATATCATCCTCTACATGTATCGTATGAACACTGTCAGGCATTGTCAGGGTATTGAGCAGCGATACATTGCTGACAGAGAGGGTGATATCGGGAAGATGATTGGGTAAAGAAAGGAGTTCACTGATTCCTTCAAACATGTTGTCTACCGGATTGAGGGTAAGATCAGCTTTCACATCTGCAGTCGTGGAGGCATCCCTGTGTATCATTGAAAAATCATGAAGGTAGGAGGCGCCTATGTTTAGAGAACCGTCATACAGGTAGGAGAACATATCTCCAGTGATCGAGGCATTCCCATTCACATACGACCCGTTTTCCAGAAAGATCCCATCTTTATCTACAGATATCTCGGTTGTGTAAGTGCTTTCGTTATCAAGGAAATGGAGTTCCAGTTCCCCCTCAAGTTCTGCTCTTGAAGGAATATCAATCATGCCGTTCATGGCAAGAGATGCTGTCAAATTCTCTGTGAAAGGATGGAAACGTGACAGGTTCAGATTATCTATGTTCAGGGAAACTGCAGGATCGATATTCAGTTCCCTGTCGGGCATTAATCGTATGAACTCTACAGATTCACCCTCACCTCTCAGTGAAACAGAAATGAGTGCATCATTCAGTACCTTTGAAAGTGACCAGGAACCTTCGCCTATCGATATCTTTGCATTACCATTGATGGTATTGAAGGAATCTTCCCAAACAATTCGTTCGATATCAAGGGAAGATTCATTAAGCGTGAAGGTGAGATCGGCGCTTGCATTCTCTATCTGAAGATTTGAATAGCCTGTAAGTGAGATAGAAGGAGAAGTTACCGTGTAGGTGGAATCAGGAATTGAATAATTCCCCTCAATATGTCCATTGAGTCGGGGAGAATCTCCCGTGAATGGAATCATACCGTCAGGAATAAGGAATCCGTTCGCATCGAACGTGCCGTTAAGATACGCATTCTGTTCATCGAGTTTCAACCTCATTTGAAGATGAGGTATGGAACCTTCAAGGGTCATAGTATCAAGATACAGGGAGGCGATATATGGATGAACCTCTTCATAGAGAGTGATGTCACCTGCAGTGGAGATCAGGTTGTCACCCACTCTCCTCAAGGTTCCCGATCCTTCAAGGAACGGCATGAGGGAAGATGATAGTGTATATCCGAAGACGTTCTGTGAAGACTGACTGAAAAGAGCATGTGCATAGCTTCTTCCTGTTTCAACATTGATTGCTACGAGTTCCCCTCTCGGGAATAGTGTGCCCCTATCTATCTCACCGTTGAAAGCAACGCGGAAGCCCTCTGTCGTCACAGTTGCAGAGGGAATGGTAAACGTGTGCTCATCTGAATTAAGATTCATTGTTGCTGCACCATTCATCGTGACGTCACCTACATGAATGTGAGTAAGGGCAGCTGAAACATTCATCTGAATCCTGGTAAAAGAAGGATCCCATGATCCCCTGAAATCTCCGGTGAATCGGGAATTCCTGTCGGTATAGGAGAGCACCTCGGGTGCAAAGATATTGAATACTTCCCTGTACGGCTCAAGAAGAAGAGACTGAGAACTCAGGTTGACAGATTGGTCCCGCGACTCAAGATTCATTGAATAGGCAACCTCAAGACTGTTCCCCTGACGGACCTCTGCTGTTATGTTTTTCCCTTCTTCTCCACTAGAATAATCAAATGATCCCTCTAAAAGAGCATCAATCATTGATAGAGATACGTTCTTCCCCCTGACTGAGAGAGATTCAATGTCCCAATCTTTATCGAAATTCCCGTTTGCGAACATGAGGGCAGACATAGAAGAATTGACTGGAGAAGTGAGATCGAGCGTCAGATCGCCATCTGCCTCCCATTCACTTGTTCCATCACCTCTCCTGAATTGTGCATACATGGAGGGGTTATCGATAACAGCGGAAGTGAACGAAATATCTGAACTGAAAGCATTCAATAATTGTTCAGAGGCACTGATAGAATCAGAGAAGGTATAGAGCGTTATGGAATCTTCACCCGAAAGGTAGCTGAAAGAAGTGTCCTTTCCAGTCACACTCTTATTTCCTGGAAGAATCACATTGAATCCCTGAGGCAATGCACAGGAAAATTGGGTAAAAGAAGTATCTCCGGTAAGAGATAACGCAGGAGTGGTAAAAGAGAGATCTGAATAGGTCACTTCCAAAGCAGAAGTGTTGACTGTTCCGGCCATGCCGGTAAGCAGGGAACCTTCAGCATCAACAGAGATTGAGGATACACTCACCCCTGCATATTCATCATTCCCGATGAACACATTCCCATTGAAAGACCGCGCAGATAGTAGAAGAGAATTTCCCTCCTTGAAGAAAATAGAAAAAGCTTCTCCATGGAGATCTTCTATAACCTGATCAGCTTCTGCTTCGATAGAACGTACACTCCCTTGAAATGAAGTGATGCTCCCATTCTGGAGAATTCCAGAGAAAGCAGAGGTCTCAACTGAACCGCTGAAACTTTCTGCAGATACCTGAGCTTTCTCGAGTTCCGATGAAAAGGAGTGGAGTTCCCCGTCATGCAGACCGAGTTTTATGTGTTCTATATCTGCCTCCCCCTGATATCTTCTCCCATTCCACTGAACCGATATATCCTGGATCGTAACCGATCCGTTCAAGGCGAGCTGTACTGTAGATTCTGTCCCTGAGCTCTGCAGTTGTTTCATCATCTCAAATAGATGTGTCTCATTCTCCTCTGTCACTGAAAGGGCTACCGTATGTATTTCTACAGGGATTGACCGAGAGAACAGGTATCTGGGAAGGAGGGCATAGAGGGGCTGTGATATCTCGATGGTATCTATGGAGAGCATTTCATGTCCTGAAGTATCGGTCACATGAATTCCATCAATATGTACCCTCGATAATACATCTGATGCAACGGAATCAAAAGTAATCTGAACATCGAGACTCTCTTCGACATTCTGTCTGAACTCAATGACACGTGAGGTGATACGTTCAAGAAACATTGTCGAAAGAGGAAACAAAGAGAGAATGATCAGTGTAGCGGCAAGAACCGAGCCAGCTATGATCCTGGTTGATGTGGTTGCATGAAACAGACTTTTTTTACTCACGTTCCTCAAGTATAACGGGAATTGTTTTTAGCAACAAACCCTTTTACGAGGTAAAACATATAACACCGTCAGAGGTGACATTCCAGATGGGATTCTCTCCATTTTTACCTGAATGAATTGTCATCTCTCTCAACTTTCATTACACTTGGAAGACACAGGTGAGGAGGTATGCATGAAGCGTATTCTTGATAATTTTATTGTACTCGAAGGACTTGACGGGTCCGGGACTACGACACAGCTGAAGGAAATTGTTGAAAGATTCGACATGCAGTCAATTCCCGTTCATGCGACATTTGAACCGACGGGTTCCCCGTTCGGAAAAATTGTCCGTTCAGTGCTGAAAAAGGAGATTGTAACAACTCCCCTGGCCTTAGCGCACCTCTTTGCCGCAGACAGGGAAGATCATCTTCACAATCCTGTACACGGAATCACAGGAATGATCGAGAAAGGGGAGACCATCATCTGTGACAGGTACCTCTTTTCCTCCCTTGCCTACCAGTCCATCGAATGTGGGTACGAGAAGGTTGAAGAACTCAACGATTTCCCCTACCCCCGTTTCATCTTCTATATCGACACCCCGACTGACGTATGTATGGAAAGGATCTATACGAGAAATGAGGAAACTGAACTCTTTGAGGAGCATTCCTATCTCAATAAAGTACGAGAATTTTATGAAAGGGCTTTTTCAACGCTTCCTGAAGAGGTGAATTTCATCAGGATCGACGGAAGGAAAACAATAGAAGAGATTACAGTGGAAATCGAATCTGTACTTAAAGATAAAGGACTTCTGTAGATCTACAGGATCAGCATCGCATCTCCGTAACTGAAGAACCGATACTCCTTCTCCACCGCGTGCTCGTATGCCTTCATGATCTGCTCTTTCGATGAAAAAGAAGAGACAAGGACAAGGAGGGTTGATTCGGGTGTATGAAAATTGGTCATGAGATGATCCACCACCTGAAAGGTATATCCCGGGGTAATAAATAATCTGGTCGAGCCCTTTCCAGTCTGCAGGGTCTGTGATTCAGCATTCCAGGCACTTTCAAGCGTTCTCACGCTGGTCGTGCCGACAGCAATCACTTTCCTTCCGCTCTTTTTCGCATCATTGATCACTTTCGCTGTCTCTTCTGATATCTCGTAGTACTCGGTGTGCATCATATGGTCTTCAAGGTGTTCACTGCGAACCGGAAGGAAG
Organism: Sphaerochaetaceae bacterium; assembly: GCA_963677695.2. Classification (GTDB taxonomy): domain Bacteria; phylum Spirochaetota; class Spirochaetia; order Sphaerochaetales; family Sphaerochaetaceae; genus SABI01. The sequence goes on from CAXXUJ010000002.1 coordinate 540,167, forward strand.
GTACCAGGTCCCACATGCAGAGTGACAGGAGCAACTGTGATACCCTTTGTTGTTAGAGTATCGAGGATATCCTGAGTGAAATGGAGACCGGCTGTCGGAGCGGCGACCGAGCCGCTGGTATCGGCATACACTGTCTGATACCGTGATGCGTCGAGGAATTCATCATCACGTCTGATATAAGGAGGGAGAGGGATATGACCTACGGAATCAAAAAACGTATCGTCCAGCGGGACATTCGTCTTCAACACCTTTCCGTCTTCATTCTCCCCTGTAATCTCCCCGGTGACAGATGTGTCATCGGTAAACGTGAAAGTTTTACCTATCTTCTGTTTTTTTGATTTACTGGTCATGACAAGCCAGTGAAGTGAGTCGATCTGGTTAAGGAATAGGAATTCCACCTTTCCACCGTTTTCGCTTCTACCGTACACGCGTGCCTTTCTCACCTTTGAGTTGTTGACAACGAGAACCGATCCTTCGGAAAGATATGTAGAAAGAGCATCGACTGATGTATCGGTAAGATTTCCTGTACTGCGGTCTAGAACAAGCAGACGGCTCGTACCTCTCCTGTCGGAAGGATACTGGGCTATCAGATGTTCGGGAAGATTAAAAGAGAATTCCCTGATTTCCATCTTTCCTTTCCTTTGTAGTGTGTCCTAATAGATCGTATGCCTTCTGTGTCACCATTCTTCCCCGCGGGGTTCTTTTCAGGTACCCCTTCTGAATCAGATAGGGTTCATAGAAATCCTCAAGGGATTCAATCGCTTCACCGACGCTGATGGCAAGGGTTTCGGCACCTACAGGACCTCCTCCGTAATAATCGATGATCGCTCGGAGAATATTTCTGTCCTGTTCTTCAAGTCCGTTCCCGTCGATTCCGAGGCGCTGCATACTGCTCTGAACGATCTCTTCATCGATGACACCATTTCCAAGGACGCTTGCATAGTCCCTCAGACGCCTGAGCAGTCTGTTCGCGATACGGGGTGTACCCCGTGAGCTTCTTGCAAGAATCTTTGTCGCCTCATCAGTAATCTTCACATCCAGAAGAGTGCTTGATCGCTTTATGATAGCTGAAAGCTCATCATCACTGTAGAACTCGATTCTGCAGGTGATGCCGAATCGGGAGTAGAGGGGAGAGGAGACCTGACCTGCCTTGGTCGTGGCACCGATGAGGGTGAACTTAGGTATGGGAATACGAATCGTCCTGGCTGCAGGCCCCTGCCCTATGATCCAGTCAATCTCATAGTCTTCCATAGCGATATAGAGCATCTCTTCAAGAGCGGGTCTCATCCGGTGGATTTCATCTATAAAGAATATACTGTTCTCAGTCACATTGGTAAGGATTCCGGCAAGGTCCTTCGGTTTCTCAAGGGCTGGCGCTGAAGTCATACGGATCTCAGAGCCCATCTCATTTGCGATAATGGATGCCAGGGTCGTTTTCCCGAGCCCCGGGGGACCGATAAGGAAAACATGGTCTAGGGAATCGGTTCTCTCACGGGCAGCCTTGATAAAGATATCGAGGTTTTCCTTCATCGTATCCTGTCCCTGAAAATCCTTCAGCATCTTAGGCCGGAGGATATTTTCATGAGAATCGTTGTCTTCCTGAAATGAGGTCGAAACAAAGGATGTTTCGTTTAGATCTTCTGTGTTCACTCACCTATCCTAATTGAATCAGGGCCTGTTTGAAAAGGAACTGTTCTTTCTCATGCACGTTCATGTTCTTCAGCTCTCCTTCATGCTCTGAAATGATAACCTGAAGACTCTGTACAACCTGTCGTTTATCATAGCCCATATCAGAAAGGGCCGCAACAAGGTCGCGGTATCCATCATCAAGACCTCGTATATCGTTCCGGGAACTTCCTGTACTCTCCTGAATGACGATTGTATCTCTGAGAGCGAGAATTATCTTCTGTGAAGTCTTCGGTCCGATACCGGGTACTGAGGAGATGAATTTGACATCTGAGGTATCAAGGGCTTTCACGAATGCGTCAATCTGTACTCCGCTCAGTATCTTGAGTGCCTGTTTTGCTCCGATTCCGTTCACTTTCAGAAGTTCTGTGAAAATACTCCTCTCTCTTGTATCGAGAAAACCGAAAAGGGTCATTGAATCCTCACGATGCTGAAGGTAGGTTAAAAGTCTCACCTCTCGTTTCTCTGCACCCTGAAGGGCAGAAAGTCTTGAGGCGGTAGTATTGCTGATAAGGAGGGAGTACTCTACTCCCCCTGAAGTAAGAATCACGGCATGTGAGGGGGAAGACTCAACAAGTTCCCCGATAATTGCATGAATCATGGTCATAACCTCCCGGTCAATGAAGTTTCAGCCTGCTGCTGCCGTTCTTAGCGGCACAGGTGATGGCAGCTGCCAGAGCATCTGCGGCGTGGTCGGGCTTCGGCTGCTTCTCAAGGTTAAGCAGGAGGCGAACCATCTCCTGTATCTGTTCTTTCTGAGCTGTCCCGATCCCTGATACTGCCATCTTTATCTCAAGCGGTGTGAAGAGTCTCACTTCAACCCCGACATTATTGAGCTGCATGATCATCGCACCGATGACCTTGGCAACAGAGAGGGCGCTGGTGACGTTCTTGGCAAAGAAGATATCTTCCATCGAAGCGATATCTACCTTGTGCTGTACAGCGATCTCGGCAGCCTTCTTCGCTATGGCAATAATACGGCTCTCTTTCAGCTCAGAAGCTGAAGTGCGTATCACACCATAAGAAACAGGCCGGTAACGTTGATTGACAGCATCAATCACGCCCCAGCCTGTATGAGCAAGTCCTGGATCAATGCCCAGTATTCTCACCTGTTATGCCTCGGAATCTTCGTAGTCATCCGGAATCTCAAGGTTCGAAGAGACATTCTGGACATCATCCAGGTCTTCGAGCTTGTCAATGATCTTCATGACTTTCTGTGTTTTTTCGTTATCAAGAAGGACCATCTGATCGGCAATCTTTGTCACTTCTGCACTTGTTTCCTTGTATTCAGCTTCCTGCATACCTTCAAGAACGGTAGAGAAGTCGCCGGGATCGGTCACAACCTCGATCACTCCGTCTTCAGTGGAAATATCTTCCGCACCGAGCTCGAGAGCTGCTTCAAGGATCTGGTCTTCTGAGTATTCTGCTTCATCATAGGTGATGATACCTTTGGTCTGGAACATATAGGAAACGGAACCGGTAGCGCCGAGTGAGCCGCCGAGTTTGCTGAGAGTGGAACGGACATCAGCAGCAGTTCTGTTCTTGTTGTCTGTAAGGGTATCAATGATGATGGCAACTCCGCCGGGAGCGTACCCTTCATAGGTGAGTTCGTAGTAGGTGGCATCACCGAGTTCGCCTGCACCCTTCTTGATTGCCCGTTCAATATTATCTTTAGGCATATTCTCAGATCTTGCCTTGAGGATGGCGGTTCTCAGCCGTGCATTGGAATCGGGATCACTCCCCCCCATTTTTGCTGCAACGGAAATTTCCTTGATCAGTTTTGAGAACATCACTCCGCGTTTCGCGTCAGCTGCCCCTTTCTTATGCTTGATTGTTGCCCATTTACTATGACCGGACATACCTGTACGTACCTCTTTCGTTATCGATTTTTGTTTTAAACAAAGCGCTTTAGCCTAACATGCACCTTTCTTTTCCGTCAAGTATCCCCGGTATAGGTGGAGGAGAGCACCTTAACCTTACGGAAGCTGCTCGAGGAAGAGGCGGGTAATAGAGTCACACATCATCAGACCCTCTTGTGTAAGCGAGTAACGGTCATTCTTATAATGGGCATGATGGGGCAGATGGGAATCAAGAAAAATAACAGCATCGGTAAACACATCAGCAAAGGAAACATCAAAGGTTTTTTCCATATATGGTATATCAATACCGTCGGTGGTCCTGAGTGATGATATCAGGTACTCTTCGAGTCTCTCCTGTGTGCTGAGCGGCTGTTCATGATATCGTGTGTCTGTAGGTTTCGAAACATATTCAACAACGTGTGCTATTCCCGTGGTTCGGATGACTGTTCCGTTCTTCTCAATCACCCCGACAGCAGACGGACCGACTGCCTCATACCGTCCATCACTCCAGTAGAGCTGATTATGCTTGGACCTTGTTTCTCCCGTTCGAGAAAAATTCGATATCTCATACTGCTGGAATCCTTTCTCACTGAGATGGTTCCAGAGGGCGAAAAGGATGTCCCGCTCTTTCTCTTCATCATACGGAGCGAGTGTTCCCTGATTTCGTTTCTGAACGAGTCTCGTCCCTTCTTCCCAGGTGAGGTTATAGAGGGAGATGTGGTTGAGCGGCAGGTTATCAGTCAGATATTCGATATCTGATATGGAGTCTGCAATGCTTTGAAATGGGATGCAGGTCATCAGATCGGCACTCAGTTCTACGTGTCTCTCATCTGACAACCTTTTCATCAGATGAAGGGCAGAGAGAGTCGCTTCAAGGGAAGCAGAGCGTTCGAGTGTTGCGAGATGTTTTTCGTTCAGGGTCTGAATTCCTACACTCAATCTGTTAATTCCATGGTCGAAGACCGAAAACATCTCTTTAGTGAGACTCTCGGGATTCATTTCTATCGTGAATTCTTCAACCTTACCAGGTATTGAAACGATGTCTGCTATCTGCATGAGAGTATCGGGAGAGAGCATGCCGGGATTTCCACCCCCGATATATACGGTGGTATAGGGAGAGGTTCTCTTTTCGGCGTGCAGCTCTAATTCTTCGATAAGAACGTGGGAATACGTATCGATCAGGGAAGCAGAGGCATCAGCTGTGGAATAGAATGCACAGTACCCGCACCTGGAAAAACAGAACGGGATATGGATATAGAGTCCTGAAGCTTCTCTCATGATCAGCTGATCGGGGCAATCCGGTTGAACGGCCAGAAGATGAACTTGACCCGTCCTATGATGTTTTCATTGATAACCGGTCCGAAGTAACGGCCGTCCTGTGAATTGTCCCGGTTGTCACCGCAGGGAAGTGTGTACCCTTCGGGAACGTAGATTCCCCTCTCCTTCTGAGCGAGAAGACTCCTCTTTTCAAGTGAAGCGGGGTCGAGTTCGGCAGCTGCCAGTTTCGTGGAATGATCTATTTCATAGTAGTCAACCAGTCCCACATAGTTCTGAATGCTCTTATAATCCTGCAGAAGGTAGGAAGGAGGTGAGGTTATTCCGGAATCCTGGAAGGCAAGCAGTTCGCCGTAGGCCTTGAACCCGGGATACAGGGTAGCATCGATCGTCTGCTTGGGTGCCGTATTGAGGTTGTTCACTTCTCGGAACTCAGGATCGGGAAGGGAAGAGGACTGCCCGAACCCCTGTACCTGAGCTGTTCCTTCATCAAAACGGACAATGTCTCCTGAAATACCAGCCGCCCTTTTCACATAGAGACGTTCACGGGGGTTGCCGTTATCATCCCTGTCTATATTTACAAGGGAGAAGGTTGCCATATAGATCATCTGTGCAACGATATCATACACGGGACCACGGGATTCATACTGAGGATTATAGAAAACAATGACATCATCACGGAGGGGGATGTTTGACGAGAAGATCTTCGGTCCTGTGGGATATGTTTCAATTCCGTAGCTTACCTTACTTACATAGACCCTGTCCTTTATAAGGAACGTGTCCACCATTGATGGTGTCGGGATCATGAAGAGCTGGAAAAGGTACTGGTTCAAAAGAAGAACCACGATCACAGCAAAAACAATTGCGTCGACCCAGCTGAAGATCTCCCCTTTCAGGGTCTTCTTCTGTGTCCTGAGAACCTTCTCATCCGCTTTCCGCTGTTTCCGTCTTGTGAGCAGCCTTTCGGTAGAACCGACAATCCACTGCGAATAACTCTTCATGCAAGACAACGTATCATAATAGATCTATATTGACAATAAGAGACCTAAGGGTTAGGTTTCTAACGGTATGGCAAAAAAGAAAGAGCATCCTGCTCCGCCGGTGGAACCGGTACAGCTGAAACGCATGTGGAATCTTGAACCACCTGTTTATCTCACTATCATCTGGTCAGCGATCATCATTGCTGTATTTTTTATTGTCGCGATTCTTCCCGGTGCAATAAAAAGCGGAAGGTACTATACAATATCATCTCCCGTAGAGGGTTCAGCGATCTATCTCGACGGTGAATATCTCGGGTCTGGAACGATCACCGAGTTTGTTCAGGCAGGGGACCATACCCTTTCCTTCGATTTCAGAGATATCGCTTCCACAGAGATAGATTTCAAGGTTAGGAATAAGGTGGTGTTCACTCACCTCTTCCCCAAAAAATATGAAGTGAGCTCCCCCTACTTCCTCAATGATGCTCAGGTCGGTTTATACCTCGATTCCATGTTCACCGACGTGGTGGCTCACTCAGCGATTCTATCATATGACAATGTCTACCATTATCCCCCAATCTTCTCCTTTGCAGTGCAGACAGCTCTCGCAGGGAATGATTCACAGAAGATCGTATCATTCATGAAAGAGAGTGCGCTGTTTGTCACCTCTCAGGAGATGAGAGCAGATTACCTTACATCTCTTGATCTTCTAAACAGCAGCGGTGTGAACATAAGTGAGCTTGAGGCTGTCAAAGAAAAACTGGAAAAGCTCACCTACTCTTCTGAAGAAAAACCATCTTCTCTCTCAGTCCAGAACAGTTCGTCGTATACCTCTCAGATCATATATCTCGGTGAAGAACCTATCAAAGGGTACACCTACCCCTCTCAGAAGGTGACAATCGGTCGAAACGTAACTGATCCTGTGTACCCGGGAGTACAGGAGTCCTCTGTAACAGTGGACGTCCCTTCCTTCACTATCAGTGAATCGGAAGTAAGTGAATATCTCTATGCTCTCTTCCTCGAAGAGAATCCTTCCTGGGCTAAGGAAAGCAAAGATAATCTGATAGCTGAAGGTCTTGTAGATGACTCCTATCTTGACGGAGTATATCCCACAACGAGTTTCGTATCGGCTACGCCGATCAGGAATATCAGCTGGTACGCAGCCACTGCCTTTACCGATTGGGTACGTGAGAAGACAGGAAAAACAGTTACACTTCTGAGTGAAGCACAGTTTACAGCCGCCGTTGCGGGGAACACGTCCTATGCTGATTCAATTACCTCCTACATCGACGGAACATCTCCATCAGGACTGTTCGGAGGTGTATGGGAAATGACTTCTGATTCCTTCATTCCCCTTGAACGCTACCTCGGGTATGCTCCACAGAGCGATATCGATGGGACGATGATCGTCATGAAGGGTGGAAGTTACGTAAACTCTTCAGATTCAATCGATCGGGCGACCATAGGTCTGATAAAAAAAGACGAATGCAGTGACACTGCCGGTTTCAGGATTGTGTGGTAATGGCTAAGGATACCTATCATCTTCTACAGAAGAATAAAAAAGCATATTTCAACTACGAAGTCGTTGAAGATCTCGAGTGCGGAATCTCGCTAGAGGGGACTGAAGTTAAATCGCTGAGAGCGAACAGATTCAGTTTCGGTGATTCCTATGTGAAGATCGTGAACGGCTCTCTCATTCTTGTCTCTCTCCATATCAGTTCCTATTCCCATGCATCCATAGCGAACCATGAGATCGAACGGGACAGAAGACTTCTTGCCCACAAGGATGAGATTAAAAGAATACGAAGGAAGGTAGAAGAAAAGGGAATGACCCTTGTTCCTACCAAGATCTACCTGAAAGGCAACCTGGTGAAAGTCCAGGTAAGTCTCTGTCGAGGTAAGCAGGCCCACGACAAGCGTAACACGATAAAAGAACGTGATACGAAACGTGAAATGCGCAGAGAGATGAAGAATTACAACAGATAAGTTTCACGCTCTTGATTATTTTACTCAACAGACGTATATTCTTGTTGGATCCCCGAAAGGGGGTGTATTGGTTTCGACTGGCGGCAGATCATGCCAGTGGTCGCAGGCGGAGCGCCAACTCCTAAAACTAGCAAACAATTTAACTGCCAAGAAAGAAGACGAAGTCTTTGACGACGCAGAATACGCTCTTGCTGCTTAAGTAACAGCGTACAGGCATTACCGGCGCGGCTCCTAACCTGTGATGACCTGTAAAACTTTGGGGCTTACGTATTCGCCGACCGGGTGCGGACGCGGACATCTTACCGGTGTAGAGATGGTGACGGATGTTGCTGATCCGATCCACTCTCGAAACACATGATCAGCAACTAAGCCTGTAGAAGCCATTGGGTGGCCCGTTAGGACGGGGGTTCGACTCCCCCCACCTCCAATACTTCTTTAAGAGAACCTGTCTATCCAAGGATACCTATCCGGATTGACAGGTTTTCTTATATCAACCCGACAGGTTTGATATTCACTCCGATTCGAACATAGGGGTCGAGTGCATGCTGATACCTGAGTTCCCATCCAACAGATTCTGAAATGAAAAAAGCGTAAGTGATGCCGCCTGCGGCTTCAAGAGAATACATATACCCGTCCGATACCGAGTTCCCACCAAGAGAGAATCTCCCTCCACCTTCAACGTGTACGATTGGAAACAGATTACTGTACACCTTATCTCTTACACCGATCCTATTCACTGCTGTCTGATACACTCCCACGTGCTGAACACCTGCACTTATTGAAGCAAAAGGTTTTATAAGCATCACTGATTCATCGAGGCCATGCCATTCTATGCCTACATGCCATGAGCCGGTATTCTCCCTCATATTATAGTGTTCGTTTATAATTCTGCTGTAGAAGGAATCAGTAAAGACCACACTCATGTCCTGATTCAGGTCATAGTTCAAGGAGATGGAGAACCTGGTCAAAGGAAGTAAAAAGGATAACGAGAATGAGAGAGGAAAGGGTTCTTCACCATTCTTGCTCGTAGAGAAAGAATCAGTTGTGATACCGATACGGCCCCAGCTCCTCTGAGATTCAGGGAAATAGCGGCACGTCATCTCTATGATTCCCATTCGGATATTTACATCTGAATAGATACCACTTTCAGATATCGCAGTAATACCATGGAGAATTGAATCATCATGAATAGAGATGTGATTGTACCCGATACCTATATCTATAAAACTATACGGTGATCTCAGGTAGATTCCCGCTGAAACAGCAGTCTCATACCCTTCGATATATCTATATTTCTGATCAAACACGATCGAATCAACGAAGAAGGATTCTACTTCTCTGACGACATGGTTCGATACCTGATACGTCATCATGATCTCATTAGTATAGGCAGAATCATACGGAAGCAGCACCAAAGGAATATTTCTCATTTCGTGATACCTGTTCTGCAGGTCCTGAAGACCGAGATTTCCCACCGCAGTGCCTCCTGCAGCTGCTGAAGTATTCAGCTGAACATCTTCAAACAATTGATATGAAAAACGGTACCCAAGCATTGCTGTAAGTGTATCGTATCTTTCGGTGAGCACTGTTTCGTTCCCGCGGAGCGTGAATCCATTAAGATCGATTTCTGCCTTCCATGTATCATCGAGAAAGAAAGAGAGGTCTACACCGTACGATCTGATATCATCTGCATTATCACCGAAGCCAAGCGTTATCGAATCATTGGAAGTTCCTGCTGAAACATGAACTTGCTCATTACTGTAGAGGCTGGAGGAAACGGCGAGGGTGTAGAGAAGCAGGAACACAAGGATTGGGGAGTAAGCTGGATTGGGATATAATCTGCTGAAGTCTCTTGTGTTTCCAGATGATACCAAAACTCTCCTGCCTCCACGTTCAGACATACGTATGAATGCTGAAAGGATAATTGGTGATCATTAAAATAACGTGAGAGTTGTATAAGATTTTCTTTATTTATTTTTATGCTCAGCACATGAAACAATTTATCGGGAAAATTATGATAATCAGGTTTCTTAAAGGCTCTTCATTCTTTATAATCAATTGTATACACGTGTGGAGGATAATGACTCATGGGAACATCTAAGGTCTATGTTACGGACATGCATACCACTGGAGAGATGAACCTTCTTCAGAAACTGGAAAGGCTCATCAAGAAAGCGGGAATCGATACGATCGACTTTGACAACAAGTATGTAGCGATCAAGCTGCATGTCGGAGAACCGGGCAACCTTGCCTTCCTGAGACCGAACTACTCAAAAGTCGTCGCTGATTATGTGAAACGACTGGGAGGAAAACCTTTTGTCACCGACTGTGCCACGCTCTATGTGGGAGGAAGAAAGAATGCTCTCGATCATCTGGACAGCGCCTATGCCAATGGGTATAACCCGTTCCAGACAGGAGTGCATACTATTATCGCCGACGGTTTGAAGGGAACTTCAGAAACATTGGTCAAGGTGAAGAACGGGGTGTACGTCACCGAAGCGAAAATTGGGGCAGCTATCATGGATGCAGATATAGTGATCTCCCTCACCCACTTCAAAGGTCATGAGATGGCCGGCTTCGGTGGTGCCCTCAAGAATCTTGGGATGGGAAGCGGTTCCCGTGCCGGAAAGATGGAGATGCACAGTGCAGGAAAACCCTATGTTGAGCAGATGCTCTGTATCGGCTGTGCAAAGTGTGCAAAGAACTGTGCTCATGACGCAATAACCCTCACTCAGAAGAAAGCGTTCATCGATCATGATATCTGTGTCGGCTGCGGACGATGTATCGGTGTGTGCCCGGCAGATGCTGTCATGCCGGGAAGGGATGAAGCGAATGATATTCTGAACTGTAAGATTGCCGAGTACACCAAAGCGGTCATTCAGGACAGACCTCACTTCCATATTTCCCTCGTCATCGATGTATCACCCTACTGTGACTGTCACAGTGAGAATGATATCCCGATCGTTCCCGATGTAGGGATGTACGCATCTTTCGACCCTATTGCACTCGATAAGGCATGTGCCGATGCAGTGAATGCGCAGCCCACCATTTCAGGCTCTGTGCTTGAAAAGCATGGTCATGCACACTGCGATCATTTCACCGATGTGTCTCCAGAGACCAACTGGATCTCGGCACTTGAACATGGAGAGAAGATCGGTATCGGTACCATGCAGTACGAACTCATCGAAGTCTGATTCCCCTTCCAAGTTGAATTGCATGCCCGGTGACTACCTGTGTTGCCGGGTAATTCTTTCTTACCTGATGAATTTTTCCCTTTACCCGCTTGAATTATTCTAGGGAACATGTCTACAGTTTTCCTATGATTCTTTCAATACTTGCAGTTCTCGCTGGGCTTCTCATACTCCTCTATTCAGCCGATATCTTCGTTGAAGGAGCCTCCGGTACTGCCAAACACTTCAAGGTCTCTCCACTCATCATCGGTATCGTGATTGTCGGCTTCGGGTCCTCCGCCCCGGAAATGGTGGTATCGGTTGTCGCCGCTATCGGAGGTAATCCGGGAATCGCGCTGGGAAATGCTTATGGCTCGAATATAGCGAATATCGCATTGATACTCGGGTTCACCGCTATTTTGACCCCAATCCTGTTTTCAAGCAGGATTCTTCATAAGGAACTGCCGTTTCTCGTCCTCATCACCATCTTTTCGTACTTTCTCATCCGTGACCTACTCATTTCACGACTAGACGGTATACTCCTCCTCGCTGCTTTTTCCCTGTTCATGATGTGGACCGTTTATCAGGCGAAAAAACAACCGGATGATGCAGTAGCTGAGGAAATTGAATCAGAACATAAGGAGATAGGACTGAAGAAATCTCTATTCTTCATCATTCTCGGCGGTATCCTCCTTGTTATTTCCTCACGCATACTTGTCTGGGGAGCGGTGAGGATCACTACTGCGCTCGAAGTCTCAGAAGTTGTTACGGGTCTGACTGTCGTCGCCTTCGGCACCTCACTTCCAGAACTTGCAAGCTGCATATCTGCTGTGAAAAAGAAAGAGGATGATATTGCATTGGGGAATATTATTGGCTCTTATATATTCAATTCACTGCTTGTTGTCGGCCTGGCCTCAACTATCGCACCGATAGAGGTCGATAAGGAGATTATTACAAGGGATTTCATTCTGATGGGAGCTCTTACCCTCAGTCTGTTCGTTGTCGGTTACAGCTGGAAAAAAGGTATAGGTAGGATAAACCGGGTGGAAGGAAGTATCCTTACCCTTACCTATATTGGTTATATCATCTACCTTGTTGTCGGGGTGGTTGCTGCCTAACTGCTCATGCCTCGAGCATCAACCTTTAATTTCTGAATAACACGCATACCGTTCACGATATAGAAATGGTCAAAGAGATTCACTACGGGACAGATATGGTTTGGAACAACCCTGAAGATATCCCCTACGGATATCTGTCTGGCAAATTCTTCATGTTCTATAACTGCATGCTCATCATACAGCTGTGTGATATGAACATCTTCCATACCAAACACACAGCCAAGTCCCGGGGTCCTGCAGATACCTGTGTCCCGACTCTGGAGTGTAAGAGCTTTTGCACCGCTGTCACCGACAACACGGCTTGAAGAAGGTTTTGAAATGACGTGGGTGAGCACTGTTGCTGCGCAGACGCTGCAGTCATTAATAGCCTTGGCCTGCCCTACATCCATATAGACATAGGTTCCAGGTCTGATTTCAGTTATAACCTTGTTAAGCTTCTCTCCTCTCGCAACGGCGGCAAGGATTGAGGGGGTCGATCCGATCGACACTCTTTCCAGTTCCATATTCATAGAGGAAGCGAGGGAAACATATTGAGCCATGACAGATTGGGAGTCACGAAAAATCTCAATCACCTCATCCTGTGTTTCCGCATGGTAGGCATGCCCCTCATGGGAAAAGATCCCTTTCAGTGAAAGATGCTGTGATGAAGAGATATAGTTGACGAGTATCTTAAACATATCATCATCACAGATACCTGTCCTGTTGTCCCCTGTATCGATCTCGATAAGAACACGGGCAGGAGATGCTTCAGAGAAAAATACCTCTGCTGCTTTTAAACCTTCAAGAGAATCTACGGCAAAGCTAATATTACATCCATTTCCCTGAAGAGCGGCAATCTTTTCGAGGTTTCTGGGTGTCACGATCTCACTTGAGATGAATAAGTTATCAAAGCCGTCTTCAGCGAAGACTTCAGCTTCGCTTACCTTTGCGACAGTCAATCCCACTGCACCTGCATTGCGCTGCTGACGTGCAATGTAGGTGCTCTTGTGAGTCTTGATATGGGGACGCAGAAACACTCCCCAGTCATTCGCAAGGTTCTGCATGTTCTGAATGTTCATCCTCATGATATGTTCTTCAATGAGGAGAGCAGGCGTTTCAAGTTCGAGAAGATCCATCTGATACCCTTTACGGTCTGAACGAAATATTGACCCCAAGGCTTGCTGCACGACCGGAGGAATCGAAGATATCAAGTACTCTCAGGTCTGCCATTACATAGGTATCTTTGATGAACTCGATCGGGAGCAGTCTTAATCCGAAATTGAGAAGTCCACGGTCAGTGGCATCACCACCGCTCGGATCAACAGAATAACTCACATTACCGAAATCGATGACGAGCGAGAGCATCTCACCGAGGTTATCGTAGAAAAGAGGTGTCTCGAAAGACATTCCGAAATCGACATTGGAGGTGAGTGGGTTTGAAAAAGTATATCCAAGATACACTGTCGTATTCGTAGGATAATCAAGCAGTCTTGATTCGAATGTACCGGCAAATCCGGCCTGTCCGGCCCAATCAACGCTCGTATCGAGATCAATTGCCTGTCCATTCAGGATGAAACCAAAGTCAGTCCCCTCTGTCTGAAGGAATCTCCACTTGGCCTGAAGGATGAGATCTACGTCAGCTCCGATATCAGCTGCGAAGGCCCCCTCGAAATCTTCAAGAAATCCTATCTGCATGAACGGAATATGAGAGAATCCCGTACTGCTGTACATGATACTGTAACCTGTTGTGACCGCAGGATTTTCCGGGGTATCAACAGGAGAAGCGGAAGGAACAACAATGGAACCTGTCGTCCCGGCCATGGTGGTATTACCGACAGCTGCACTCAGCATCATAGGTATGATACTGCCGATGATAACGAGAATAAAGAACATTCTTTTCTGTGTACTTTTCATGCAATCCTCCCCTTTCTATTTAAATACATGATACACGATATCAAAGGCGGCGTACAGCAAGATATACAAAGAAAATCGGAAGAGAAAAGAAGAGATACGCTGTTAAAACGCTGTTGCGTACAGAAGAGCTTTTAGATAGAGTGAGACCATGTACATAACTTTACAGATACACACAGAAAGAGAAGGGTTTACCGATATCACGGAAAAAGTTCAGAAAATTGTACGGGGAATGAATGTAACAGAAGGGATCTGTACCATATTCACACCGCACACGACCTGTGGCGTTACACTGAACGAGAATGCTGATCCTGATGTGCAGCACGACCTGCGCATCAGCTTTTCAGAAGCCTTTCCTATAGATAGAAGATTCCGTCATATGGAAGGGAATTCGCATGCCCATGCCCGCTCTTCCGCCATGGGTTCATCAGCAACCGTCATTATAGAAGATGGAAAAATCGTCCTCGGCATCTGGCAGGGAATCTACCTTGTAGAATTTGATGGACCGAGGACGAGAAACGTACTGGTGAAGTGTATTGCCGGGTAAGGCTACTTCACCTTATGAGGTTTGAGAATCGCATTCAGGATCACACCGAAGAGAGCTGCAAGACCAAGACCTGAGAGTTCAATAGGACCGATTGAAATCGAGGCGCCTCCGAGACCGAGTACGAGCATAGCTGCGCTGATAATAAGCATTCTCGGATTGGACAGGTTCACTTTCGCATCAACCATGTTCTTGATACCGATTGAAGAAATCATTCCAAAGAGGAGAATACTTATTCCGCCGATAACGGGTGCAGGTATAGTTGCAATGAGTGCCGTAAACTTCGGAATAAGGGAGAGACAGATCGCAAATACCGCCGCTATTCTCATGATGACAGGATTTTTCGCACCGGTCAGAGCTACAGCTCCGGTATTCTCTGAATAGGTGGTGTTCGCTGGTCCACCGATGAACGCTGAAAGGGAAGTTGCGATACCATCTCCGATAAGTGTTCTATGGATACCCGGGTCATCGATGAAGTCCTTCTCCACTACATTACTGATAGCAAGAATATCACCGAAGTGCTCAACCATGGTAACGATTGCTATGGGAAGAATGATAGAAATTGCCTTCACTGAGAACGATGGAGTCTGGAAGGCGGGGAGCCCGAACCAGGCTGCGTCCTTCACGGCGGTGAAATCTGTTGTCCCGAGAATTGTTGCAAAAATATATCCTGCGATGAGGGAAAGAAGGACAGGGAGATTGCTCGCGAACTTCCACCCGAACCGTTCGAAATATATTTTAACAAACACCCCTGCGACGAATGTGAAGATGGCGATAAGCCATGCGAGATTCGTTGAGATATCAGGTGAGTTCGTTCCGTTCGCATTGCTTATTGCAACCGGAGCGAGGATGAGACCGATCATGATAATCATAGGTCCTGTAACATGAGCTGGAAGGATATCGTGAAGTTTATGGGCACCCACGTACTTGAAGATAATCGCTACGATGATATAGAGGAATCCTGCAATGAATATACCTCCGAGTGCGTAGCTTATATCCCCTTCAGCAGCTGTCACTGCGATGATACCGGGGATGAACGCAAAGGAACTTCCCAGAAAGACAGGCACCTTGAATTTTGTGACGGCATGAAATATCAGAGTACCCACACCTGCGGCAAACAGGGCTACAGCGATATCTAGACCGGTAAGAATCGGTACGAGCACCGTAGCGCCGAACATAACAAAGGTGTGCTGAAGTCCGAGGACCACAGTTTTACCATCAATCTTTTCTCTTTTCACGAGAACCTCCTAAATATGTATCCATGACATGGGAAAACCACACATCAGCGTATAGTTATCCTTACTTTAGTGTAAGATTATACAATTGTTATGTAATCATGTGTATAAAAATTTTCAATGAATTATCATTTCATGCTAACATCATAAGGAAAAAAGGGGGACAAATTCCAATTTAGTTCTTGTAAAAAATCCCTGATTCATGCAAAGTGTGTGAGCGCATAAAGAAAGAGGAACTCTGAGATTAATCAGGTCTTTCCGCGTTTCAACTGTACCAGGTATTACCAGATAACAGGAGGTTGTTTCGTGCACGATGACCAGAATATAACACCTTTCGCTACTCACCTGAGCGAATATGTTACGAATGCTAAATCGTTTTACTGCATGCCGGGGCATAAGCAGGGAAAAGGCGCTCCTGCGCTTCTCAAAGAACTATGGGGAGAACAGGTCTTCGAATACGACATCACTGAAGTGAAAGGTTCTGATGTCCTAGCTTATCCCAGGACGAGTATCAAGGTTGCTCAGGAAGCTGCTGCCAGAATCATGGGAGCCCACCGTTCATGGTACCTAGTCAACGGTTCTTCCGTCGGTATCCATGCAATTCTCGGTGCTCTTGTCAAACCTGGAGAAAAGGTGCTTGTACACCGTCAGTGCCACAAAGCTCTTCTATTCGGACTCGTGTACAGCGGTGCTATTCCTGTCTATCTTGAACCTGTTCCCGATCTTCCCGAATATGCATATGGATCAGTCGATCTTGAAAAAGTGGAATCCCTCCTCAACACTCATGATATCAAGATGGCGATGGTCACAAGTCCTAACTATTACGGTCTTGCACTCGATGTGAAAGCGCTTTCTGCTATCTGTCATGCTCATAACGTCCCTCTCTTTGTTGATGAAGCTCATGGAACCCATTTCTCTTTTCATGACGGGTTCCCTACTCCTGCACTGAGACAGGGAGCTGACTTTGCTGTTCAGTCAATGCACAAGACTCTCGGCGGACTCTACCAGAGTGCACTCGTCCATTCGGCCGGCACGTTCCCCCAATACGAAGACAAGATAGCAAACATGCTCTCCATGCTTCAGACTACAAGTCCGAGCGCACTGATGATCATGAGTGTGGATGCGGCTCTCGATGAAGCGAACAGGTTCGGACGTGATATGTACGGGAAGATGCTTGAGATGCTGAAGAGCCTGCGAAAGGAACTGATCACAACAAACTTCAAGCTGATCACTCCTCCTGATGGAATAATGGAAAAAGGAAATTTCATCGGTTTTGATGCCATGAAACTTCTGTTCATGGCGGTAAGTGAAGATTACCTTAATCTCATGAAGCTCAAGGTGATTCTTTCCGAACAGTACGGGATCGAGATCGAACTTGCCGATGAAAATCACATGCTTCTTACCCTTTCCCTTGCTGATGCGAAGGATGTTGAGGAGACAAGAGAGGACTTGATCTATTTCAGTGAGACTCTCGAACGTCTTGTCGACCGTGGTTTCGGCCTGATTGAGGAACCAGATGACTGGGAGGACCCGAAGGAACTCCCGGAGTTCTTCCTCACTCCGCGTGATGCCTTCTATGCTGAAAAGAAAAGGATAACGCTCTGGGAGGCGGCAGGTGAAGTATCGGGGAATATGGTGTGCATTTATCCTCCGGGATTCCCTCAGATCATCCCGGGCGAAAAGATTCACGAGGCTGTGATCCATCAGATCTATCATGATTATGAACTGGGGTTCACGATAGTGGGAGTCCATGAAGAAGATCATGAACTCTATATCGATGTCATTGAAGAGGAGCAGCTCTCCTAACAAGGAAGAGCCGCTCTCGTTGCGAGAGCTTAGATCTGCACCCCAGTATAGGTGTTGCCGGTAATTCCCGTTTTTTCAACCTGAACAACCGTACCGGGAAGAAGCGATCCTTTGGGAGTGAATACGACCATCTCATCATGTGCAGTATGGGAAAGAAGCATGGATGCATCCTTCTTACTCACTCCTTCTACTATCACATCTTCAATCCCGTGAGCATTTGATGCTTTATGTTCTCTTGAAAGTTTTCTCTGATTCTCTATCAGGAGCTTGAGTCGTCTCATCCTCTCGTTGATAGGAATCTGGTTCTCCATAGAGACCGCCTTTGTCCCTTCCCTGGGATTGAAGTAATACATGAAGGATTCAATGAATTTCACTTCATTCATAAGAGAGATGGTATCCTGGAAATCCTGTTCAGTCTCACCGGGGAAACCGACCATCACGTCACTGGTGAATGTAATTCCATTCACTCTTGATTTCATCTCGGAGACCAGCTCAAGGTACCCTTCCCTGCTGTATTTTCTTCCCATTGCCTGTAATACGGCACTCGATCCGCTCTGGAGAGGAAGATGCACATGGTTTGGTATCGCATCTCTTTCACTGATCAGTTGAATGAGATCAGAGGAAAAATCCTTGGGATGAGGTGATTCATAGCGGTACCAGTGAATGCCTCTGTTCTGTGAAGTAATGGTATCAAGAAGATCTGGGAATCTGAACAGCTTTCCCTGATGGGTGAAAGAATAGGAATTGACGTTCTGACCGAGAAGTGTGATCTCTCTCACACCCTTCTGTTCGAGTGATGAGATCTCTTCAAGAATGGAATCAACACTTCTTGAGATCTCCCGTCCGCGAACATATGGAACAATGCAGTAGGCGCAGAAATTATTACATCCATTCATGATAGGAACGTAGGAACGGATCTCTCCCTTTTTATAATGGGAATGGGTGAATGTATATTCGCTTTTTCTTTCATCAGAGGCACCGGTGAGGATAGCTCCGATACGGTGCTTGTCATTCGTCCCGACAACATAATCAACTGCAGGTGCCATGTCGATAATCTCGTCATGGAGCCGTTCGGCCATGCAGCCGGTGATGATCAGGGTGATATCACGGGTATCCTTGAGATGTTTGTAATGCCCTATCCTTCCCCATATTCTATTCTCTGCTGTCTTTCTCACAGAACAGGTATTGATAATGACACAATCGGCAGTTTCATCACTTTCAGCTTTTATAAGTCCATACTGTTCTAGGGATAATTCAAGAGCGTTGCTCTCGGCCACATTCATCTGGCATCCGTAGGTCTCGATCCAGTATGAGTTATGAGTCTTCTTCATCCTTTTACAGACCCTGTCTCTTTCTTGAAGCGATGAGCGTATTATCCATAAGCATGGCAATGGTCATGACACCGACACCACGGGGAACCGGGGTGATGGCAGAAGCCTTCTCCTTGACATTTTCGAAATCAACATCACCGGTAAGACGGTATCCCTTTTTCGATGTAGGATCATCTACTCTGTTGATGCCTACATCTATGACTACAGCGCCATCCTTCACCATATCTGAAGTAATCATGTGGGGACGGCCGATCGCGGCTACGAGGATATCTGCCTGGGAAGTGATCTCTTTGAGGTTTTTTGTTCTGCTGTGACAGATAGTCACTGTTGCATCAACGCCCTTCTGTGCAAGAAGGAGTGCCATCGGTTTTCCCATGAGTGTTGAACGGCCTACCACGACGACGTGCTGACCGCTGATTTCTATACCATAGTATTTCAGCATCTGAAAGATTCCGTTAGGAGTACAGGAATAGAGTGTCTCTTCTTCTCTGACGAGCTTACCCAGGTTGGAGGGATGGAGTCCGTCTACATCCTTCTCGGGAAGGATTGAAGTAATCGCCTCGGTCTCATCAAGGTGCTTCGGAAGTGGAAGCTGAACAAGAATACCGTCGATTGAATCATCATTGTTGAGCGCGTGGATCTTCTCCATCAGTTCTTCCTGAGTTGTCTCTGCAGGCATTCTGATATCTTCATGACCATAGCCGAGTTTTTCACACATTCTCTGTTTGCTGCCTACATAGGCCTGGCTGGCAGGGTCATCACCGACGAGAATAACGGCGAGAGATGGCATGCGACCACCCTTGTTCACCATAGCTTCTACAGTGGTTTGTATGTTCTCGTATATAGATTCTGCGACTTCTTTTCCAGTTAGTTCTTTCATGACGTAACTCCCAATGGATTTGTTGGTTTATCAGGTACTGTTATAGCAAAAATCTATTCAGTATGTACACACGTAAGTATCGGGCAATGAACTCATACGGTTTTCAAAAGAGTACAAAGCATGTATGATATAAGCTAGGATTTACGAAAATTTTTCTTTAAGAGGTGCTCATCATAATGAAGCGAATTCTCATTCTTTTCATCCTCCTCGTTCTCACCTTGCCTATGTTTGCCGCAACAGACACCTCACAGGCTACAGAATACGAGAAGGGTTCCCAGATTTTCACATTCAGGTTCGGACCGGTTGTTCCGGCCTTCATGTTCAGATCGAACCTTGATCCTCAGTGGCTGACCTTTGATGAAACCCACTTTAAAATAGGCGGGTACGGAGCGATACGCTATCAAGGATTCCTCAATCCCTACCTTGCTCTCGGCGGAGAACTGGGATATGTATTTGACTATGACCAAAGTTATCTATTCACTTCTGTTCCCTTCCAGGTAAAAGCTACCTGGCTGCCGGTACAGGGGACAATTGAATTACCGATATCAGTTGGTCTCGGTGCTGCCTATAATTCGTATGAAGAAACAAGTTTTATGAGCTTTCTTGGAACCGTTGAAGCAGGGGTTTCCTACTATTTCACACAGAACTGGGGAATAACAGTTTCAGGCGGTTTACAGGTTATTCCTGAAATATATACCGACGATAGATCTGATCAGTCTACGATAGCAGGATTTATGCCGATCACGCTTTCACTGACATACCGAGGACAGTAGGAGAAAAGAAATGAAGAAACTTTTAATAGTATTCACTGTCGTTACAATAATCATTGCATTTGGAATCTCCTGCAATCTCGATAACGATGGAATCTTCTATCGTGCAAGCCTCTCAGAACCCATTGTTGATGTAGGGGCTGTGACCGTAATTGATTTCGATGATGCAGGAAATATTATTGCTCTCACGAAATCTTCAGGATTAAGAGTATACAACCCTACAGCTGATTCCTGGTCTTATCCTACTGAAACGGTATCTAATACATCACCTATTCTCTCATCGCTCCTCGCTACCGATGCAGATGGTGATATCTACGCTGGGGAACAGGCAGGAGAAGGTGAAAACAATACAATCTATTCAATCACCAAGGATACTGACACCTTTGATTCCTACTCAACTTTGTATGATGTGGAATCCATGGGACTCCATGGTGATATCATGGTCGTCGATACCGGTACAAACTTTGAAGTACAGGTGGTGAGTTCACCCGGAACAGCTGTAACTGACGGGACTTTCTCCAAGGATGATTACACAGATGCGAGGATTCTTGCTCAGGATGATACGACATACCTCCTTTCCTTGTATAACGCATCAACTGACCTCTACACTTCCTATCTGTTTGAAGGTGTAACGCGTCATGAAGTTATTTCAGGTTCGGAAACAGCAGTAAGAGCTTTCTTCGTTGATTCCACTGACCAGGGTATATTCATCCTTTCCGATGGAACCATCTACCACTCAGATGATGTTACTTCAACGACTGTAGCACCAGCAGATTCAGGATATTCTGTTTCCCTTACTGATACTGATGAAATTATTGAATTTCTCCCTATCATTACAAATGGAGATGCTGTGTATATGCAGATTCTAGAAAATGCGATCTATTCAATCGATATGGATACAGGAGAAGCAGTGGAAGCTGCAGCAGATATTGCGACAACACTTACTACTGTTGATATCATCAGTTATATCACTGATGGAGCTGGAAACAATTTCGCTGGTACTATCGAGCACGGTATCATCGAAATAACCTTCAATTGATACACATTCCCTAATACAAATCGACCTCAGGATGCAGGACATTCTGAGGTCGAGTTTTATATTCCTATAATGTGATCTTTTTAATCGCAGCGTACTTCGTGGAGTATCTTTCTTACTTCAGGGTCACTGTACTGCTCATCAATCTCTTCCTTCGTAAGGCCGATGAATTCATGGTTCATGTAATGGATCCATGCTTCATCCTGAGGTGATGTCAATACATGCTTTCTGCAGTAATAGTCAGGCTGAATGGGTAACGGTTCTTCACTCTTGAATGCCGGGATTTTATAATCATACACCGCGACTTTGATATCATCACGGGGAATTCCCTTGGAGAGAATTACGGAAACAAGTGCGTTCACAGTTTTACCGGTATCGAAGATATCATCAACGATCAGGACTTTGTCACCGGTTCTCAGATATTCTGGAGCATAGGTCCATCCGTCTACACGTACCTCATTTTCCATTCTCATGTTCTCATAGGAACGCGCTACCACAGCAGCATAGAAGACCGGGCGCTGACCATTCTGGTTTCGTATGAGTTTATAGTATTCACTGAATACATTTCCCATATATACACCGCCCCTGAGGGAGACATAAATAATATCAGGAATAAACCCGTCATCCTTATGCATCTTGCTGACGAGTTTAAGCGCTGCATCTCTCTGCATTTCAGGGCTGATAAATTCCTTATTCATGTTCACCTCCTAAAGTTGTGTAAGAATTTCGATACCGTTGGCAGTGACAGCTATGGTGTGCTCGTAGTGACTGGAAGGTTTCCCGTCACGGGTGACGACCGTCCACCCATCTGAGAGAAGTTTTACATCTTCTCCACCTTCGTTGACCATGGGTTCTATCGCCAGGACCATCCCTTCCCTTATTCTAGGGTTACCGGAGAAAGAAGAGACATAGTTGGGAATCTGAGGTTCTTCATGAACTTCAAGCCCTACTCCATGACCGCAGTAATCACGAACAACAGTAAATCCGTTCTGAACTGCATGGGTATAGACACCGCGGGAAATATCATGGATACGACCTTTGCCGTTTTCAATACGTTCAACACCCTTGAAGAATGATTCTTCTGTTACCTTAACAAGCTTGCGTGTCTTTTCCGGTACATTACCTATCATGAGTGTACGCGCAGCGTCACTGATATATCCATTCAGGTTGATACCGATGTCAAGGGAAACGATATCACCGTCCTTGATTACTCTGTCACCGGGAATACCGTGGATGACTTCTTCATTAATGCTGATACAGCAGGTGGCAGGAAAACCCATGTAATGAAGGAAGGCGGGAGTTCCCTTATGCCTGATGATGTAATCATAGGCGTAATCGTCCACTTCCTTCGTAGTCATACCGCTGGTAACGACTTCAGCCAGTTTCTCATGAAGACGGGCAAGGAGCTGACATGATTCATGGATACGCTTTATCTGATCTTCCGTTTTTAAAAGTATCATGTTCTATGTTTTTCCATCGAATCGAGAATACCGTTAATGAATTTGTAATTCACTTCTCTCGAATATTCCTGTGACAACTTCACAGCTTCAGTGATGACGACTCTCGAATGGATCTTCGGATCGAAAAGAAGAGTGAATACACTGAGACGGAGAATGTTTCTATCAATAATATCGATCTTATCTATCGGTCTGTTGATTGAATAACGGCTGATCTGCTGATCGATCTGCTCGAGGTTTTCAAGTGTACCGGCAATCAGATACCGTGCGAACAGCGCTGTTTCCGTATCGATCTGGTCCTGCTCTGTTTCATTCACTGTTGGAAATGCATCAGGCAGGATTCCCTTCTCTATTTCTCCGTTGAAATCAAGGGAGTAAAGGGTTGTCAGAGCAAGCTCTCTCCCTTCATGTCTCTTACTCACAGTTCGGTTTCTCCTGTATAGGAGATCTCAATAGTTGCCTGAGATCTCAGATCGGCAACGAGAGCATCAATACCCTTCAGGTATGCCTGCTGCTGCAGCCGGTCAGTCAGTGTTGATCTTATATAGTCAGTCACGGTGGTATCACTTTCCGGGTTGATCCTGTCGGTCAGTGAAAGCAGCTTCGGTTCAGTGTGGGTCACGACTTTGACAATATGGTACCCGGAATTGGATTCAAGGACTCCTGAAGGTTTACCGAGCTTGAGTTCGAATACTGCATCAAAGAAAGCAGGTCCGAGGGCCGTTCTCATCTGTGTGTCATCGAAAGCGAGCCAACCGATATCACCGCCACGGTCTATGCTCGCCGTATCCTGTGAATACTTGGGAACGAGTTCCTCAAAGGTGTAGGTGTTGTATTTGATATACCGTGCCACCTTATCCATATCTTTCTTCACCGTTGCCTTTGTCTCATCGGTGAATGGCATGAAGATATGTGATATTCTCACAAGCTCAGGATTCATGAACTGAGAACGGTTGGTTCTGAAGAAGGCACTGATTTCCTCATCGGTCGGAGTACCGTAGGAGGTGAGGACTTGCTGCTGTGTTGCTCTCACATACTGATCGACGGTACTGGAGTCTCTCAGCATGGTTTTGAATTCTGTTAAAGAAACACCATAGACATTCATAATGCTGAGTTCATACTGAGCGTCTGTAACGTCCCTTCCTGTCTGGTTTTTAATTGATATCTTCTGCTGAGCGATGACCTGATCTATCTGGGCGTCACTTACAAGGTAACCGTCTCTTTCAGCGCCCTGAAGGACGAGAGCATCGTTGATCATGATATCGAGGATGCTCATGGGATCTACAGTGGAAGGGTCCTGTCCTGCATCTATAAGCTGAGCCTTCTCTTCTTCAACTTTAGAATCGAGATCACTGACTGTGATCACTTCGTCACGAAGAAGATGTACTGTAGCTGCTGTCTGTGTATCGGCAAAGAGAGAAGGTAAAGCAATAAGCATCGCAATACAGATGATCAAATATTTTTTC
The DNA here is from genome assembly GCA_963677695.2 of Sphaerochaetaceae bacterium. Lineage (GTDB taxonomy): Bacteria > Spirochaetota > Spirochaetia > Sphaerochaetales > Sphaerochaetaceae > SABI01. The sequence continues at coordinate 564,653 of CAXXUJ010000002.1, forward strand.
ATGGTCATGAAACTCCTATGAATTATTCCAATGAAAGGTGGGCACCGGTCGCCTGAGCCTGGGAGGCATTCGCCAGGATATCAGAATATGTCAGGTACATACCTTCCCCCTCCATCACCTTGAACAGTGCTTGAAGTGTCTTATTCATTCTGACAGCTCCCTTTGTAACAAAGGCGGCACACCGTTTACCTGCAACGGCGCTGTTCTGTTTCAGGTAGAGCTGAATAGAAGGATCAATTGATCCTCCCCAGAGTCCTGCAGGTGTCGTGACAATGGCGATGTACTGATACATCGCCACTCGTTTATCTGATTCTTTTTTCACATCAAGGAGGTCACAGTCTATACCCTGCTGCTGTATTCCGCGAGCTATAGCTGAAGCAACTTCCTTCGCTTTTGTCTTGGTCGAGATGTCCGCGTAGAGAACGACTGCCTTCATATGATAACCTCCCTTTCAACAGCAAAACCGCATAGGAACTATGCGGTTACATGAAAGTCTTGATGTACACTATTCCTGTGTGGTTTCTGTGCTGTCATCCCACCATTCTGTAGTGGTCTGAACCTGGTCGCTGCTCACACTGTCAAGGAGAGTTCCTGTTGAAGGACTCTTGTTGATGACAGCAAGAAGGAGAGCGATAACAAGGAATGATCCACCGACAATCGCGGTAATCTTGGTGAGAACCTTGTTTCCCTGTCCACCGAAAGTTGAATCACTTCCGCCGCCGAATACACCGCCGAGTCCGGAGCTTCCGTCACTCTGAAGAGCAACGAGAAGGATCAGGAGGAGTGCAGCGATGACGAAAATAACAAGAAGAATAATGCTTACAATACCCATTGTGGTCTCCAATTAGTCGTTGAATTGTACGATCGGTGCAAAAAGCTCTACAGTCAGAGAAGCGCCGCCGACAAGTGCACCGTCAATGTGTTCCATAGCCATGAGAGATTTCACATTGCCCGGTTTCACTGAACCACCATACTGTATTATGAGGTTATTGGCAACATCTTCAGAGAGAATATCGCTTACAACTGATCTGATAAATGCGTGAGCGCTGTTTGCATCGTCCGCTGTTGCTGTCTTACCTGTACCGATAGCCCAGACAGGTTCGTATGCAATGATAACTTCAGCCATCTGGTCAGCAGAAACATCCTTGAGTCCTTCAACGACCTGAGTCTTGAGAACAGCTTCGAGCTTTCCTGCTTCTCTCTCTTCAAGTGTCTCACCGACACAGAGAATGACTTTCAGTCCTTTCTCGAGAGCATACTTCACTTTAGCGTTGATGAATGCATCATCTTCACCGTAGAGAGCTCTTCTCTCTGAGTGACCGAGGATCACATAGGTGACTCCTGCTTCAAGAAGCATATCAGCTGATACTTCACCGGTGAATGCACCGCTTACCTGATCGCTCATGTTCTGAGCTGCAATTTTGATTGGTGAACCCTTTGCCGCTTCGACAACAGCAGGGATTGTGATGAACGGGGGAGCGACAACGACAGTCTCGTTGGCAGCAGCGTTCTTAGCTGCGTCAATCAGTCCTGTTACGAGCTCGACACCCTCTGAAGGGGTCATGTTCATCTTCCAGTTTCCTGCAATACACACGTTTCTCATTCTTATTTCTCCAGTGTTTTGATTCCGGGCAGTTCTTTTCCCTCGAGGAATTCAAGGGAAGCACCACCGCCGGTACTTACATGATCAATGCTGCCAGCATACCCGAAAGTATTTACTGCTGCAACTGAGTCTCCGCCGCCGACAACGGTTGTACCTTCACAGGCAGCTACCATAGCGGCTACTTTCTTTGTTCCGTTTGCGAAGGAAGCGAATTCGAACACGCCCATGGGGCCGTTCCATACAATGCTCTTCGCTTTCGACAGTTCTTTCTCGACTGCGGCAAGAGTCTTTTCCCCTACATCCATACCGATGAGGTTGTCAGGGATATCGACTGCATCAACTGCAACAGCTGCCGCGTTCTCGTCAAAATTTTCCGCTCCCACATGGTCGAGAGGAAGAATGACCTGAACACCCTTCTCTGCCGCCTTCTTAAGGAAGGATTCTGCAGTAGCCATATAATCCTCTTCAAGGAGTGACTTACCGATGGTGTGTCCCTGTACCTTGAGGAAGGTATACGCCATACCGCCGGCAATGACGATCGTATCACAGGTCTGTACGAGTGATTCAAGAACAGTGATCTTACTTGATACCTTTGAACCGCCGATGATGGCAACGAAAGGTTTCTCAGGATTACTGAGAAGAGGAGCGAAGAACTTCACTTCCTTCTCGATCAGAAAACCTGCAGCGCTCGGAAGATAATGGGCAACACCCTCTGTGGAGGCATGAGCTCTGTGAGCTGTACCGAAGGCATCGTTCACATAGACATCTCCGTAGGAGGCAAGGGTCTTAGCGAATTCAGGATCGTTCTTCTCTTCTTCAGCGTAGAAACGGACATTTTCGAGAAGGAGAACTTCTCCTGCCTTCAATGCCCCGACTTCTGCCTTCACCTCGTCTCCGATGACATCAGAAGCGAGTTTCACCTCTCTGCCGAGAAGTTCAGAGAATTTTTTCGCAATGGGGGCCATGCTGAATTCACTGCTCTTCTTCCCTTTCGGGCGTCCGAAGTGACTCATGACGACGACCTTAGTCCCTTCCTGTTCAAGAATATAATTGATGGTATCGAGTGCGCTTTTGATTCTCGTATCATCAGTGACGACTCCGTCCTTCAGGGGGACATTGAAATCAACTCTGATGAGCACTCTTTTCTGTGAAAGATCAAGATCTTTAACTGTCTGTAGATTCATGAAGACTCCTTTTAAACGATGAGACGCACTCCCCATTTCTGAGGGAGTGCGTTGGCTTCTTTCAATTAAAACCAGATGTGATTAGTCAACAAGCTTCTTTGCAAGACCGACAACACGGTTTGAGTAACCCATTTCGTTGTCGTACCAGCTCATGATCTTGAAGAACTTCGGTCCCATCTTCATGGTGAGTGCTGCATCGAAAACTGAAGAGTGTGAGTTTCCTCTGATGTCAGCTGAAACGATAGGATCTTCAGTGTACTCGAGAATTCCCTTCATCGGGCCTTCTGCAGCTGCCTTGATTGCAGCGTTGAGTTCTTCAACAGAACAGTCCTTCTCGAGAAGAACAGTGAGGTCAACGATACTTCCGGTGGGAGTAGGAACGCGCATTGCGCCGCCGTTGAGCTTGCCTTCGAGAGCGGGAATTACCTGTGATACTGCACGTGCTGCACCGGTGGTTGTAGGAATGATTGAGAGTGATGCTGCTCTTGCTCTTCTGAGGTCTGAGTGGGGCTGGTCAAGAGTGACCTGGTCATTGGTGAATGCGTGAACTGTGGTCATGAGACCTCTTTCGATACCGAAAGAATCATTGAGGACCTTCGCTACGGGAGCGAGACAGTTGGTAGTACATGAAGCATTCGAGAACGCGAGGAGTGACTTGTCAATCTGATCGTCATTAACTCCGAGAACGACTGTCTGGTCGATCTTGTCCTTTGCAGGAACAGTAAGGATAACTTTCTTAGCACCGGCTGTGATGTGATCCTTGTAACCGCCTCTGGGACCTTCAGCAGTTGCGAACACACCGGTTGATTCGATAGCGATGTCAACACCGAGTTCCTTCCAGGGAAGCTCTGCAGGACTTCTCACTGCGAGAATCTTGATCTCTTTTCCATCAACTACGATTGCATCGTCCTTAGCTTCGACGCTCTTGTTGTACACGCCGTACGTTGAGTCGTACTTGAGAAGGTGAGCAAGTGTCTTGGGACTTGTGAGGTCATTGATTGCCATGATTTCGATGTCTTTGTCCTCGAAAGCGATCTTGAACACATTTCTGCCGATTCTTCCGAATCCGTTAATAGCGATTTTCATTTTTATTTTATCCTCCATAAGGTATATATCGCGGTAAGTATAATAATAAAACCGTGTGAGAGTCAACGAACCCCCTGGTATTCATTATAAATTTATCGATTTTTCGTTACGATTTTTACGCTGTTGATTTTATGTCCATCTATTTCCTGTACAACGAAATCGATGTCCTCGTAGGTTACCTTTTCCTGATTTCCAGGGATGCGTCCGAACTGAAGAAAAACGAAACCACCGAGGGTTTCAGCCTCGTCATCAGGCAGTTCAAGCTCAAGACGTTCGTTGATGTCGTCTATACTTGCTCTGGCATCACACAGATAGATGCCGTCACTCATCTCGATGATCTCTTCATCTTCTTCATCATCAAACTCATCCTGAATATCACCGATGATCACTTCAAGAATATCTTCCATGGTAACGATACCGCTCACTCCGCCGTATTCATCAATGGCTATGGCTATGTGAACCTTTCTCTTCTTGAATTCTCTCAGGAGTTCGTCCAGCCTCTTGCTCTCAGGTATGAAGTAAGGTTTTCTCATATGTTTCCTGATTTCAAAAGGTGTTTCCTGCTCTATGGTGATGAGATCTTTTGCATAGAGGACCCCTACTACATTATCGATGGTATCAACATACACCGGGTAACGGGAGAACCCCTCTTCCCTGATGATCGTGAACAGTTCCTCTCTTGTAAGCTCTTCACCGATGAACTGCACATCGATACGGGGAACCATCACTTCCTTCACTGTGGTCTCTTCGAGTTCCTCGATACCTTCGATCATGGAACGTTTTTCCTCGATCATGGTAGATTCATCCTGGTCCTGTTTCATGCGGAGGAAAGCGGATTTCACTCTATCTGACAGTTTCAAACCTCAAGCTCCTTCTCGATCTGAACGACAATCTGCTCCTGCAGGACCAGCATAGGTTCAGTCTCTTCACTCGTCTCATGATCATATCCTTTGAGATGCAGAAGACCATGCACTAATATTCGTATTAATTCGTTGTCAGGGTCAACTGAAAAATAGGAGCAATTGTCGAGAACGTCGGCTGCTGAGATGATAAGTTCACCAAGATAGCTGTCACTCTCAGGTGAAGGGAACCCATCTTCGTCATCGAACGTGGCAAAGGAAAGAATGTCCGTGCTGTCATCTTTTCCTCTATAAGTACTATTCAGGTCCTTCATGATATCTCGGGTAACGAAGGAGATATCTATTTCGCCCTCCTGCTCTGTGTGTCGGGCAGCATGGGCGCAGATAGTGCGTACACGTTCTTCATTCATTCCCGGAGGGATATCATCATCACTGTAGTTTATATGCAATTCAATCATACTATTCCTCTGCAGCATCCTTCGGATACTGCATTCTGCTATGGTTTTTCGCTGTTATCGAATGAGTAAGGGAAGCTGTGATATGCTCAAGATCATTCATCGTCAGACGGGAGGCGGCTAGCTGCCCTCCCGCGATCTTGTTATTCACAACATTTCTTACCACTGTTTCATACCGTTTATGAGACGGTTTCTTTACCGCCCTGCTTGCAGCCTCGACACTGTCGGCAATCATAACGATTGCAGCCTCTTTTGTCTGCGGTATCTCGTTATTGTACGAATACTCGTGCTCGGTGACATGGGCGGAGTTCTTGTCAGCCTGTGCTTCCTTCATTGCTTCCTGATAGAAAATCTGAATGACATCGGTACCATGATGCTGATAGATGATATCTATCACTTCCTGAGGAAGTTTCGCTTCTCTCCCCTTCTCCACCCCGAGCTTCACATGGCTTTTTATGATAGCCACCGAAAGCGATGCCTTGAGATCATCATGTTTGTTCTCTTCTCTCTGGTTCTCTATGAAGTACTCAGGATGCTCCTGCTTCCCGATATCATGATAAAGACCGCCCACATAGGCGAGAAGGTCTTCAGCTCCGATAGCCTTTGCCGCCGCCTGGGCATATTCAGCTACGATGAGCGAGTGTGCATGGGTACCGGGAGCATGGGAGGCGAGGCCCTGAAGCACAGGAGAACCGCCGTTTGCAAGTTCTCTCAGTCTGAAGGGAGTGGGAGCATTGAACAGAAGTTCAAAGAGCGGCAGGAGGAAGGAGATGATAAGGTAGGAGAAGGTGATATTAAGGATCAGAATACCTATCGATATACCTACTTCCTGTACCGAGAGACCCTGAACCATCATATGGATCAGAAGAACAGTTACAGAGGATACGATGGTGATGATCCACTGAAAGATCATATCGAGTCTTCGTGATACATAGCGGATAAAATAGACACTGATGAAGCTTACAGCAATGATGAAGAAGAAGGTCATAACACTCGCTGATTCATAGAGGCTCATGTAGGAGGCAATGGCCACTGCCGATATCATCCCTGCTCTCTTCTTTCCTGTCATGATTGAAAGAAAGAGCGGCATGAGGAAGACGGGCATGATAGGGTCGAGAAAACTGATCTCCTGTGCAATTCTGGAGTAGATCATCACGAAGGTGAGAAGCAGGGTTACGATGATACCTATGGCGAACAGGAGAATATACTGGTGACTTCGTTTTTCATGCATGAAGGTCAATGAGATTGAGTACATCGACGCAAGGGTTATGATAAGGGAGAAGAAAATTCTGCCGAGAACCTGCTGGGTTGAGAAGCGGTGGACTATGAGCTGCATAGCTTCCACGCTTTTCATCATCTGTTCGGTGACCAGGGAGTTTTTCTGAATAAGCTGCTCCCCCTGTTCTATCTTCACCATGACAGGTTTTACTTCATTCTCCGCCTGCTCTCTTTCTAAAGAGGTATTGAGAGAGTCGTAATGGACACTTTCCCCCGCTATACCGCCGAGGAGAACAAGGTACTCATTCACAAAAGAAAGATACCCCATCCTGTCGTACAGCTGCTCTCTGGTGTACACATACTCAGAGAGTGATTCTTTTGTGAGCAGTGAGTCAATTGAGACGATCTCTTCATCGAATCCCTGCGGTGCCTGAGAGGGATGTGTCACCCTGATCTCTTCATACCCTAATGCCATGACACCGTTCAGATCACCTTCATCATAGACCCCCTGTGTGAAGATATCCTCAGTCAGTTCCGTAAGAAAAGAACGGACTTTTTCAGCCACACCTCTATCCGTAATAGACGAAATGATCTTTGATTCCACAGCATCGTGTATAGTGAGCAGATTCTGTTCGGTATCACGCATACTGAAGGAGAATACAGGGAGAGTGGCCTGTACCGCTGCCTCGCGGGCTGCCTGAGTTGCCTCTTCATCAAGGTAGAAGAAGGTATGGGTTGCCGTTATATCGGCAGGAGCAATTTCCCCTGCGGCGAACTGATGCTCAATGCGTGTGATGAGCAGTTCCGTATTTGCATAATAGAGTGAAGGGATAAGGACAGAGAGGACAATGACCAGGGCAATGAGTACAAAGAGAGTAACACGATATATGGCTGAAGAGGAGGTTTTATTTCCTGTCGCCATGGTTTTCCTGTTCATACGCGCTAATGATCCTCTGGACCAGACGGGAGCGGACAACGTCTGATGCACTAAATTCTATGAATCCTATATCTGGTACAGTATGAAGAATTGAACGTGCATGCACAAGACCGGAGAGCTCCCTCCTCGGAAGATCTATCTGTGTGATATCACCGGTGACAACTGCTGAGGTATGCTCCCCTATACGGGTGAGGAACATCTTCATCTGTTCTTTCGTGGTATTCTGAGCTTCGTCGAGAAGGACACATGCGTTGTTGAACGAGCGTCCTCTCATGTAGGCAAGAGGAGCGCTCTCTATCGCCCCGCTCTCTTCAAGCCGTTTAAGGACGGGACGGGAGACGAGAAATTCCATCGCATCATAGATGGGAAGAAGGTAGGGAGAAAGTTTCTGGTTCAGGTCTCCCGGGAGGAAACCGAGATTCTCTCCCGCTTCGACAACGGGTCTGGTAAGGATAATTTTCTGCCTTTTTCCGCTTATCACTTCTCTGAGGGCGAAAGCTATTGCAAGAAACGTCTTGCCGGTACCGGCCGGACCAATAGCGAAGTTGAGCTGTTTCTTCTCCATCAGCTGCATGAATTTTTTCTGATGGAGTGATTTAGGATAGACAAGCTTCGGTCCTACAGCGATGGATACATCGCCGTGTTCGCTCTTCCTTTCTGAGCTCTGAAGGTCCTGGTACTCCATGAAGATATCAGGTTCACTGAGCTCTTCCATTGCTTCGCTCTTCCCTTTCAGCCTGTTGATAAGGGAGACGAACATCTCCTCCTTACCAGCTGAACCATCGTTAGGAGCGCTGTATATGATAGAATTGCCGTATACACTGAGTTCTCCTCCGAGGAGGAGTTCGATATAACCGACGTTACGGTCATTCACTCCGCATACGAGTCGCATCTGGTCTCTTGTATCAAAAACGATAGTACGTTTCATAGTTCTCCTTTGACCGTCTCATTGTAATCATAGTTCAAGCTCTCTATCAATATTGATTTCGGGTATTGCCTTCCATTTGAGGTATATCGACACGACAGGGGTCCACTCATAGCGTGAATTACTGTAGGTCACCTTTCCGGTATATGTTCCTACGAGGTCCCAGTCATCCATCTTGTGGACGATGCTTATGCCAAGTGAATTCATCACAAACTGAGTCGTATACCTTCCTGTACCGAAGAAATCGAAGGAATCGAGGAAATCACTCACCACATCATCCCAGGTCGAATACCTGTCCAGCCCCTTGTTCTGACTCGAAAGGTCTATCTCAATTGAAAGGAATTTATATATATCGAAGGTGAAATTAAGGGAAAAGAGGAGATAGGAACCTGCGGTGTCATAGAAAGAATGATGGTATTCTCCGTGGATGTTCACCCCGGCGTTGATTCTATCGTGCCAGAGGGAGATATTCAGGTCTCCGGTTGAGATGCTTATTTGGCCGGTGGATGGAGTAAGATACGTTCCGTCATCTTCATATGTAATTTTTGCACCGGCATATTTCGTGGAAAGTTCCCCGTTCACTTTTTCAAATGCATTCACATCACCATCCCAGAGACTCGAACCCTTTACTGTCATATCGAGGAAATCGAAGGAGAGCGATGCAGAAGAACTGACAGTATAGCTGTCAAGGATAGAAAGTCCGTCTGGAACGGTGTTCAGGGTATGGGAGGTGGTGAAGATTTCCCCGCTGTATGTTGCAGAGAATTTTGTGTTTGTGAACGTATAGTTGCCACCGTTATCTTCAAAAGTAAGAGAGGAGAGGAAGGAGAGTTTATTCTGCCGGGCAGTTACAGAAGCGGTGATCAGTCCATCGAAAGGGGGAAGACGATAGGTCACCGAGGGTGTCAATGCTAACGTTCCGAAGGTGAATCGAGGTGCAAGGGCTATGGTGTGAGTGAGTACGGACGATTCAGTAAACGAGGCTTTCAGTTCATCCTCAGTCACCGTTCCATCTGTCGCAGTGAAGCTCTCCCAGTCGTAGAAGGTCTGTTTGTAGGTGTGAGTCAGGGCTATGGCTGGAATGGAAACAGAGTGAGAGTAGACAAGCGAATACTGCCGGGAGCGCTCAGCGGCCTCGGCAGTGTCTGAGTAATTGCTTTCAAGGGTATGTTTTCCGCTGAAGAAATCGGGAAGATAGGATTCAGTGAGATTGAACACAGCCTTGTTGGTTGCTCTGCTGTTCTCATCATCCTTTACCCCCTTCACATACTCAGTCGTGTAATCTCCACTCTGGCTCACCGTATAGGTGAGTGAAGATTTGAAGGTATGGGCATCAGACCCTGCAGCCTTGCCTTCGTACCTGACAGGTTCCCGTTCAAATCGATTCAGTTCATCGATTATCGCCTTATCATAGGAAACCGCCTGCTGCTGTTCACTCCCCTTCTTGGTAAACGAAAAGGAAAAAAGCTCTCCCCTCATAGAGGCTGAATAGGAAAGAGGTTGTTCGGAATCTATGATGAACCCTCCTATGGAGGTATCATAGTTACGAATAAATGAGACTGAACTTTCAATATTGCTTAATTTGATTTCCTGAATGAAAGGGGAGAAAAAAGATGGTTTCAGTGTATAGGAACCCTTGGCCTCCCACGAGTAGGAGGTGACCTGTGAATCCCCTGTCAGTGATGACTCATCAGAAAAGAATGAATTGAAATAGTTTCCGAACCTCTCTTTGACCAGATAATCCTCTTTCACCTGAGTATCTGAATAGGAGGGAAAACTGAAGGAAAGATCGAGCGTTCCCACTTTAAGGTCGATCTCAGGTTCGATATAGTAACGGGTATCAGGAATACCGGCAGTATTGAACGAGGGGGGAACAAGTGCTATACCGCCGGCCAGGTCGGCCGTAAGAACCTTTTCTCCGTATACGTTATGGGTGTCGATTCCCAGATGAATTCCCTCGTTTTCGTAGGCATCACCGTAAATCGAGAAATAGGAAGAACTCTCGCGTGCCCATTTCTGCAGTGAAGTTTCCTGTTCTTCAGAGACATACTCGTAGGTGAGAGACCCCTCCTCTCGGGAAAGTTCTCTCTCGTCGGCAAAAAACGTTGTAAAGGTCCCCTTCTCATCTGAGCTTTTCGCATCCTTGAGGGGGTTGCTCCCGTACAGTTCATAGGTCAGGGTGACAAACGAACCCTTGACCGAATCATATCCGAACAGAGGATTGAAGGTGAGTGTCTTCCCGGGATAATAAAACACTGGGAGGTAGAGAATCGGAACCCGTCCCATCTTCAGTGTGACGTTTTTAATGAATACGTCATTTCCCTCGACAAAAAGGGCATCGGAAGCATCAATCGTGTAATAGGAGTGCTCTACACTGCTGGTGATCGAGGTATCGAAGGCACTGTACGTGCTTGGATTGCTTGTGATCCTCATCGAAAGCCCAGAAGAAAGGAGAGTCAGGGGATCATCATCCGCAGAAGAGCGTTCTATCTGAGTACTTCCTCTGTTGATCCTGATATCGTTCTCTACGATATCAAAGGTGAGCACCTCACCTGTGACATCAAGCTCTTCCTGAACAAAGGAGACACTCCCGACCGCTGTCACTTTTTCACTCTGCGTATCATAGAATATGATATCTGCACTCAGATGCCAGGTCTCCCCGGTCAATTTCACACCGCCTGAAAGAATGACAGAATGATTACTCTGATCCATGAAATAGTAGTGTGAATGTTCGAGGGTTATGGAAGCCTCAACAGACTCAGTCACAGTCACTTCATCAGTGGGGGTATACCCGTAATGGGTAAAAATCCTGCTCAGGATATCTTCGCGGGTACCGTACGTTTCAAGTCCGAGGAAGGTGCCTTTCTCATTTAAAAGGGAAAGGGGCATATCAGAAAGACCTTCCAGGAGGAGCGCATTGAGTTCGCCTGAGCCACTCAACGGCAACAGGAGAAAGAGAGAGAAGAAGAGGATAAAAACAAGATTACGAATCTTCATACAGTGACTGATGTATATAATATCCGGTGTGAGACTCCCTGCATAGGGAAACCTCTTCCGGAGTTCCGCTTGTCACCAGCAATCCCCCCTTATCGCCTCCTTCGGGGCCCAGGTCTATGATATAGTCGCTGTGAATGATCACATCAAGGTTATGCTCAACAAGTATGACGGTATTTCCCTTCTCTACGATTCTGTTCAGCACTTCCATGAGCACCTTCACATCGGCAAAGTGCAGTCCTGTGGTAGGTTCATCAAGGACATAGAGCGTATTCCCTGTCCCTATCTTCGCCAGTTCACTTGAGAGTTTCACCCTCTGTGCCTCTCCTCCGCTCAAGGTAAGGGCGGACTGTCCCAGTTTTATATATCCGAGGCCTACAGAATTGAGGGTGGAGAGCTTGCGATGAATCGAAGGAACGGCGGAAAAGAATTCAGTCGCTTCTTCAACACTCATCTCAAGTACATCGTAGATGTTCTTTCCTTTGTAGTGGACGCTCAGTGTCTCGTTGTTGAACCGCTTCCCTTTACACACCTCGCAGGTCACATAGACATCGGGAAGGAAATTCATTTCGATCTTGTTGTATCCGTCTCCCTTGCAGTGTTCACATCGTCCGCCGGAGACATTGAAACTGAACCGTCCCGGTTTATACCCTTTCATCTTTGCTTCAGGCAGCTGACTGAAGAGGTCACGAATGGGGGTGAAGGCACCTACATAGGTGGCGGGGTTGCTCCTCGGGGTCCGTCCGATAGGTGTCTGGTCAATGCTTATCACCTTGTCGATATGTTCTGCTCCCTCAAGCATCCGGTACCCGTCATGATTTTCATGGTGACGGCCGAGGATCCTTGTGAGTGCTGGAATGAGAATCTCATGGAGGAGTGTCGATTTTCCGCTTCCCGATACGCCGGTAATGACGTTCATGGCACCGAGACGGAAGGAGACATCTATATCCTGAAGGTTGTTTTTCTTCGCACCCTTCAGGTGTATCTGTTTTCCGTTTCCTTTCCTTCTTTCAGTCACAGGAGGAAAAGAGATCGTCTTAGCCAGATATTGACCTGTGAGGCTTTCAGGAACCTTCATAATCTCATCTGCCGTTCCTACGGCAGTCACATAGCCGCCGTACGCACCTGCACCGGGACCGAGGTCGACGATACAGTCTGCCTCTCTCATCGTCATTTCATCGTGTTCTACGACAATGAGCGTATTCCCGAGGTCTCGGAGAGCCTTCATCGCCTCTATGAGTTTGAAATTGTCCTTCTGATGGAGACCGATAGAAGGTTCATCAAGAACATACATCACTCCAGAGAGGGCGCTTCCAATCTGGGTTGCGAGTCTGATACGCTGCGACTCTCCCCCGCTTAAGGTTCCGGTTGAACGGTCGAGGGTAAGGTAATCAAGACCGACGTTCCGTAAGAAAGTTAGCCTGCTTGTGATCTCTTTGAGGACCTGCTCTGCTATTTTCATTTCCGTTTCACTGAGAGTAAGAGAGTTGAAAAAGAGAAGAGAATCCTTGACCGAGAGCTGTGTGATCTCCCAGATAGTTTTTCCGTGTATGAGAACTGAGAGTGCAGAGGGGTTGAGTTTCATCCCGTGACAGACATCACAGGTCGTTTCATTCATGAACGTCTCCATCCACTGACGGATGTAGGAACTTCCCGTTTCCCTGTACCTTCTGTGAAGTTCGTTTATGATTCCTTCAAACGGTTTGTTGGAGGTATATGAGGAGTTCCTGTCCTTGCTGTGATAAGTCCTCTTCAACGGGACGTTGTCACCCCAGAGGATCTTGTCGATGAGAGAAGGGTCGAGGTCCTTGAAAGGGGTATCGAGGGAGAACTTATAGTGGTCGGCGAATGCCTCGATCGGGACCCTGAAATGGGTCGCTTCCGGGTTGTGGGTGGCAATGGCACGTTCATTGAACGATTTATTGTAATCGGGGATCAGTTTGTCTGGGTCGAAGTCTCTCTTGTACCCGAGTCCTGTACACTCGGGACAGGCACCGAAGGGACTGTTGAAACTGAAGAGTCTCGGTTCGAGGTCGGGAAGGGAGATACCGCAGTGAACGCAGCTGTTGCGCTGCGAATAGGTGGTCAGTTCCTCTTCCTTGTCAGCTTTCACATGCAGTGTAGTGATGAGTCCTTCAGAGATCTCCACTGCCCGTTCAATTGAATCGGCAAGTCGGCTTCTCGTTTCAGAAGAGAGAATGAGTCTGTCGATGACAATCTCGATCGTATGCTTCTCCTGCTTGTTGAGAGAAGGCACTTCATCTATCTGGTAGATCTTTCCGTCGATTCTGAATCGTGTATACCCTTCAGCCTTTCCGTAGGAGAATATCTTCTTATGCTCCCCCTTCCTTCCAAGAACGACCGGGGAAAGTATCATGAGGCGGGAACCTTCCTCGAGACGGTAGATCGCATCTAGAATCTGGTCAATGGACTGTTCGGTGATCGGTTCATGACACTCAGGACAGTGGGGAACCCCTATTCGCGCCCACAGGAGCCTGTAGTAGTCGTAGATTTCAGATACGGTACCGACTATGGATCTGGGGTTTTTATTCGTTGTCTTCTGCTCTATCGCGATGGAAGGACTCAGTCCTTCAATGTTGTCGACAGCAGGTTTCTCAAGTCGACCGAGGAACTGACGCGCATAGGCGCTGAGGGATTCCACATATCGTCTCTGACCTTCGGCAAAGATCGTGTCAAAGGCAAGGGAAGATTTTCCACTCCCGCTCAGACCGCTAATGACGATAAGAGAGTCCTTTTCAAGTTCGAGGTCTATATTTTTCAGGTTATGCTGTCGTGCACCCTTAATGATGAGCTTGTTATGCATCAGGAAAGTTCCTCCAGAGAACGGAACAGTTCATCTTCAGCCTCCTCGGCTGAAATTTCCTTTACCATCTCTCCATGGATGTAGAGAAATACCTTTCTGCCTATTCCTGTGATGGCAATATCGGCATGTTTCGCTTCTCCCGGTCCGTTCACCTGACATCCCATGATCGCGACCTTGAGGGGTGTACCGTAGGAGAGGAGTTTTTTTTCAATCTTTTTGACAAAACCCTGAGAATCGAAGGTGGCTCTTCCGCATCGGGGGCAGCTGATCAGTTCAACCCCACCCTTTTCGATACCAATGGTTCTCAGAAGTTCCTTGGCAGCACTGATCTCATAGAAATTGTCATCGCTTATGCTGATACGGATTGTATCACCGATTCCTTCAGAGAGGAGTCTTCCGAGTGTCCATGTGCTTCGTGTGATAGAGGGAACGAGTGAACCGGCTTCGGTCACTCCAAGATGGAGCGGGTAATTGCACAGCGCAGCAACTTGCTTATAAGCATCATAGGTAATGTTGACATCAGAATGTTTGACACTGACGACCGTGTTGGTAAAATTCTCACTCTCGAACAGGTCGAGGTAGGATCTCACCGAGGAAGCCATGAGGTCTGCGGCCGATGATTCGCTCCCTTTGGGAAGGGAACCGCCATTCAAACCTATCCTGATGGCTGCACCATGATCCTTTGCCGCCTTCACCACTTCACGCGTCTTCCACTCCGCCCCGATATTTCCCGGGTTGATACGGATTTTCTGGGCACCGCATTGGAGCGCTTCTATGGCGAGACTGTAATCAAAATGGATATCAGCGACAACGGGAACGGGGGAATCAGAACAGATGGCAGTGAAGACATTTTTCAAATCATGATCGGGATAACTGAATCTGACAAGGGAAGACCCCATGGTCGCCCACGATCTCAGTGTGAACAACAGGTCCTGGTACCACTGAGGATCGCCGTTCGTGAGCAGCGGATCACCATACATCGTCTGGACAGCTATCGGATGACCCGATCCCATGGAAAGGGAGCCTATGGTTACTTCACGTGTCTCTCTTCGATTCATACTCTGTTCTACCTCGTCTGTATATACTGCTAAGAGTCTATAGGAATAAGACTGGCTGAGTAAAGAGCCGAAGACGATTTACCTTCCCTCGCCTCTATACAAACAACCTCCTGCTGGTAGGCAGGAGGCAGTATATCGCAGTAGAAAAATTCGTACTACTGGAGAAGAAGGAGAAGGAAAACGAGGGTGAACAGTGCAACAGTTTCAACGATACCGATAACGATGAAGTAGTTCGCTGTACCTTTTCCAGTCTCTGCGTAAGCATCACTTGCAGCTGCTGCAGCTTTTCCCTGCATCCATGCTGAGAGACCGATTGCGAGACCACCGAAAATTCCTGCTCCGAGAATTTTCATCCCATCCTGACCTGCTGCAACTGCGGCGCTGATGAAGTTCATCAGAAGGAAACCGTAGATTGTCTGAGTCAGCGGAGCACCGGAGAAAGCAACCATGATGAATGGTGCCGGCTTACCGTTCGCATAACATTTCTTCCAACCGCCGATCGCTGCGAGCGAAGCTGCTCCTGTTCCCAGTGCTGATCCTGCTGCTGAAAGACCTAACGCTGCTGCCATAGCTATTAATCCGATATTCATATTTTAGCTCCTTATCGTTGTTTCTCACAACGTATGTGATGTGGGTTCAACCGTTTCTTTGAACGGATTGTATGCATAACCGGTCCACTCCATGCCGAGCTGCCCGGAAAATTCAAGAAGATTCAGTCTGACTCCGTGGACAACCACTGAAAGAAGAGCCATGACAAAGTTGAGAGAGTGACCAAGCAGGAGGACAAGGATTCCCGCAGGGATTGCGAAGCCGTGCATCATCATGGAAGCCATGGAGTTGAACGACTGTGCGATTGCAAGAGAGGCCATCCCGACTGCAAACAGTCTGATGTAACTGATGATGTTACCGAACGTACTGATTGAATCGAGGAACGTGGTGAAGAGTCCTGCCAGTCCTCCGAGGAGGCCTTTGACAAAGGGAACACCAGGTCCCTGTGCACCGAAGAGGATAACCAGGAAAAGTCCGGAAAGGATAACCGTGGTAATCACACTGAGGTTTACAGGAGTCTCGATGACAAGCATGAGAACCAGGAAATAGAGAGCATCGATCATCATAAGCCAGCCGATGTCTGATACGAGTGAGATGTCCTTCTCCCCTAATTTTCTATGTACGTTCATCACACATGCCAGTGACAGCTGCAGAGTACCGATGATGAAGCAGAGCTGCATGACAGTATTCTGTGCCGCTGTGGCTTCCATACCGAAGAGTTCGGGATACGCCGAGATCGGTGGTATCACGAGAGCATTCAGGAAGCCTACATTCTGGATGATCCATGCAGAACCGAACCAGGCACCTGTGATCGCACCCCATATGATACTTGTCGAACTCATCACATAGAGAAGAACGATTCCGTTGTTCGCCTTCTTTGTCTTTGCATGTGCAGCGATGGCAATCCCGAGAAGGATAAGGCCGTAGGCTCCGTCACCGATGATCATGGCAAAGAAGATTGCAAAGAACATCAGGAACCACATGCTGATATCATACTCGCGGTAACCGGGAACAGTTCCGAGAAGATCGAAGACGGGTGAAATGATAGAAATCACCTTGTTGTTCTTCACCTTGGTTGGAGGTGCTTCTTCGATATCAGGATCTCTGAGTGAATACCCGACCTTCTCAGCTGCTGCGAACGCCTTGAAATCATCAAGTCTGTCCTCAGGGATATATCCACTGAGCCAGGTGATCATTCCTGAAGATTCTTCCATTCCTTCCTGCACCTTCTCAAATTCCAGCTCCTGCTGTGCCACACGGATGTGATGAGCATAGGAGGGGATGAGGTAGACGTTTTCAGAAATTTCCTGAGTTACTTCGGCAAGTTTCGCAGAATCGCGCTCAACCATGACCTTGATATCTTCAAGAGAATGGTGAGGGAGGTGAACCTGTTCTGCCTTTCCTGCATCTTCGAGCGCCTTCCTGACAGTGACGAAGAGTACACTCTTCTTGCCGTTCTTTCTCAGGAGGATATAGGAACCTTCTACGGTATCGAGGAATTTCTTCTCCACTTCATAGAAGAAGAGTTCATACCCGTTCTCTCTCAGTGTCTTCAGGTCTCCAAGATCAATCTGTCCGTAGGGGGCGAGGAACTCACGTTCCTTCTCCAGCTGTGCGATATTTTCTTTCAGTGACTCCTCTTTATCGATGAGATCGACAAGGTGATCACTGGCAACAGAAAATTCTTCAGCTGAGAAAATCTGAGGATTCTTTGAAAGCTTTATCTTCTTTGCCCGTTCTTTCAGTATAGCTGAGATCGTATCGTAATCACTGAGCCGTTCATTGAGTGAGGAAATGTTCTCGCTCTGCACTTCAACAGGATCGAGGTGGACAACACCTGCCTTCCTGAGTGCCCTGAGAGCATTCACCTTCTCATGAGTACGCATAACAATTGAGATTCGTTTCATTCCTACTATCATGCTGACTCCTCGGCGTTTTTCAGCAGCTTGCGCTTACTGATCTTTCCCCTTACAACAGCAGAGGTCTGCTGGTCTCCAAGATATATCTGAATCTTTCTGATATTCTCTTTCGTTTCGGGTATCTTTACCTTTTCAAACAGGTTCACTCTCTGGCTGGTGACGCGAAGCTCACGGGCGAGCAGATGAATCTGCTGCTCAAGTGTCGCGATCATCGCATCAAGACGGGCAACTTCCATAAGGACTGTAATACCTGTATCGACCCAAAGAGGGTATTCTCTGAAATCATACCTGATCGGGTGGAAGGTAAGGGTCTTGAACACAGGGATAGGTACACCTGCAATATTCCCCTTCTCCCTCTCCACTCTATCGACCTTCAGAAAGTCTTCGAGTCCGTGTCCCTCTGAAAACGTAGTGTTCTCATGGAAGACAGCGACCCAGGGCTGCAGAGAGTCAACGAACCTGGCCTGTCGGGCTTCAAGCTCTTTCACTTCCGCCTCTATCTTTCTGATCACCATCTGCAGCTGCTGTTTCTTGAGCTGCAGGGTTGGAAGATAGCGCTGGAACTGCTTGAGCTGATCCTTCTGTTTCTTCTGTTCGTTCTTCGTTAGTTTCACACCGGCCATAGGGACTCCTTATTTGTCTTTAGGCCAGTATTTGAGGACGAGCTCACTTCTCATACCAGTCTCTTTCGGATCAAAACAGTCACTGAGGATCTCCCAGCCGAGGTCAAGAGCCTCTTCAAGAGGGATATTCACACTCAGGTCCATGAGCTTGGATTCGAACAGATCACCGTACTTGAGGAGTTTGTCATCCCACTCAGACATCTGGAAACCCATCGATTTCTTTTCAACCGATTCCTTGAACGATGCGTAGAGTTTGATCATACCGTCCATCAGGGCTCTGTGGTCATCACGGGTATCCTTGTTGACCTGCTGTTTCAGTCTTGAGAGTGAACCGAAGGGTTCGATTCTCGAGTTCTTCAGATAGTACTGTCCCTCTGTGATATATCCTGTATTGTCAGGTACCGGGTGGGTGACATCGTCACCTGGCATCGTGGTAACTGCAAGGATGGTCACTGAACCTGCGCCTTCGAAGTCGACCGCCTTTTCATAACGTGAGGCGAGTGAGCTGTAGAGGTCACCGGGATATCCTCGGTTCGAGGGAACCTGTTCCATGGTGATAGCGATTTCTTTCATAGCGTCAGCGAAGTTGGTCATGTCGGTAAGGAGGACAAGGACCTTCTTCCCGTCAAGGGCGAACTTCTCTGCGACAGCGAGGGAGATATCGGGAACAAGGAGACACTCAACGGTAGGGTCGCTTGCGGTATGAACGAAGAAGATCGTTCTGCTCATGGCCCCTGATGCTTCGAGTGTATCTTTGAAGAAGAGGTAGTCGTCGTATTTTAGTCCCATACCTCCGAGAATGATCAGGTCAACTTCTGCCTGCATTGCGATTCGTGCAAGCACTTCATTGTACGGTTCACCCGATACACTGAAGATAGGAAGCTTCTGAGACTCGACGAGGGTATTGAATACGTCGATCATCGGGATACCTGTTCTGATCATATTCCTGGGAATGATTCTCTTCGCAGGGTTGACCGAAGGTCCGCCGATCTCAATCATGTTCTCTTCAAGTTTCGGACCGTTGTCCCTGGGGACACCGGAACCGCTGAACACTCTTCCCATAAGATCTTCCGTGTAGGAGACTTTCATGGGATAACCGAGGAATCTCACCTTGTCTCCGGTGGAGACACCTCTGCCTCCGGCGAACACCTGAAGTGTGACGCTCTCGTTGTCAAGCTTGATTACGTTTGCAAGAGACTCACCATGTTTACTTGTAACGACCGCAAGGTCTCCGTTTCTTACGTTATCTGCTTTGACACTGATAACGTTACCGGAAATGGAATCAATTTTCGTGTATATCTTCTGCATCTTTCACCACCTACTTTGCCTGAAGGATCTTCATTGCTTTCTTATCGTATGATTCGAACCGTTTCTTGAGAGCTTCTGAAATCTCACTCTTGAACTGGTCGAAACGATCACTCTCTCTGACTGTTCCGTTCCAGTCAACGAAGGCCTGTCTCATTTCATTCATGAATGAGCGAGCTTCTTTTTTATCTTCAAGTTTGAGATTGCTTGCGAGGACCTCAAAGAGAGTATCGAACACGAGTTTCTGTCTGTCGATCGGAGCAGCAAAGTCGACGGGATCGAAGGAGTTCTGCTGGAGATAGACAGAGTCGAGAAGGTCGCTCTTCAGGTAGGTGGTATAGTCGTCAAGGCTGGTACCTTCTTCACCGACAACCTTCATCATCTGGGCAACTTCATTCCCTCTGAAGAGAATGGCACGTGCGTACTCGACTTTCTCCTCGTTGATCACGCTCTTATACTTCGTCCATGATTCGAGAGGATGGATGGCAGGATACTTACGTGCATCACTACGCTCTCTTGAGAGACCATGGAATGAACCGACAACCTTAAGAGTTGCCTGAGTAACAGGCTCTTCAAAGTTACCGCCGGCAGGTGAAACTGTTCCGCCGATTGTGACCGATCCTGTTGAACCGTCTTTCAGACGTACAATACCTGCTCTTTCATAGAAGCTTGCAATGGTTGACTCAAGGTAGGCAGGGAAGGCTTCCTCACCGGGAATCTCTTCGAGTCGGCCGCTCATCTCTCTCATCGCCTGTGCCCATCTGCTGGTGGAGTCGGCAAGGAGAAGGACATCAAGTCCCATCTGACGGTAATATTCACCGATTGTTACAGCTGTGTAAACCGACGCTTCACGGGCTGCAACAGGCATACTCGATGTGTTACAGATGATGGTCGTTCTTTCCATCAGTGTTTTACCTGTCTTCGGGTCGATCAACTCAGGGAATTCTTTGAGTGTTTCTACAACCTCACCTGCACGTTCACCGCAGGCTGCGACAATTACGATATCTACATCGGCGTTACGGCTGGTCATCTGCTGAAGAACAGTCTTACCTGCACCGAAAGGTCCAGGAATACAGTAGGTTCCGCCCTTTGAAACGGGAAGGAAGGTGTCGATGATACGAACCTGGGTGATCATCGGTTCTGTCGGCTTCATCCTTTCCTTGTACATGGTGATCGGGCGCTTGATAGGCCAGGTGAAGACCATGGAAACAGATTCCTTTCTTCCCTTGCTGTTTTCAAGAACGGCGATCTCGCTGCGAACGCTGTAGGTTCCCTTCTCGACAATGGAAACGACTTTCCATGCCTCTTCAGTGAAACTGAAAGGAACCATGATCTTGTGGTTGAAGATTCCTTCGGGAACCGAACCGAGCGCTTCACCGGGAGTGACAGTGTCACCCTTCTTCACAGCTGGTGTGAATTCCCAGTCGGCTTCGGGGATCGCCTGAAGATAGACGCCTCTCTGAAGGAAGAATCCGCACTGCTCGGCAAGCTCGGGAAGGGGGTTCTGCAGACCGTCGTAGATCTGTGTGAGCAATCCGGGTCCGAGTTCAACGCTCAGAAGTTCACCGGTAAACTCGACCGAGTCCCCGACTTTGACCCCTGAGGTCATTTCGAAAACCTGCATCGATGCGGTATTCCCTGATATCCTGATGACTTCGCTCTTCAGTCTTTCTTCACCTATTAAGATGTATCCGACTTCATTGAGAAGTATGTTTCCGTCAAAGGCAACAGTTACCATGTTGCCGTTAACGCCAGTAACAAGACCAGTATTCGTAGCCATAACTCTTTACTCCGTTTATATGCTCTTTATCGTTGTCTGTACATTTAGGAACAGCCGTCTGAACTCCTGATTACCCTCAGTCATATCAAACAGCTCCTTGCGTTCAAGTATTCTCAGCTGAATGGCGTAAGCAAGCAGAAGGGTGGAATCGAACGCATGACCATCCTTGAGTGACTCGGCCTTGTCCCAGTAGAGCTTCAGCAGAGCCATTTCGCTTGAAAGGGGGTCTTCCTGTTGAAAGACATTCCTCACACCTTCCACAACCTCTCCGTCAAGGACCATTGAATAAATATCCTTATCCTCATGCTGATGATGCTCACTCTCCTTACGCGCCCTGAGAATTCTCAGGTGAGCAAGTTCACTGGTGACATCATAGACGAATCTGTTCCATGTAACAGCAGCATGATAATTCTCTGTCTCTTCGAAAACAAAGGAATCATTCAATGCCCCTATCAGCTTCCCGTCATGTTCTGTAACGCTCTCTGAGTAGGAAGCCATGAAGGTTTCGTACGAGATGGGAAGCTTCTGGGAAAACTGAAGCATGGGGAGTGAGGATAAAATGTAATAATAAACTGCCACTCACCTATCCCTCACTCAGGTCTTATCGCTACCTGTCAGGATATCTGCAACAGCCGCATTCAGGTAGGGAATGAGAAGTGCACTGATCTCTTCATCGCTGAAATCGTAGTAGCTCTTTCCTTCCGCATCGGCATATCTGAAACCGCTTTCAACTTCAGTGTTCATCCTGATGACCAGTCCGCCCTTGAGTTCCTTGTCCAGGTCCTGAGCAAGAGAAGCCTGAAGAGCCTTTACACTCCCCTTCTTCACTTCGACAGCGCTGGCAGATGAATCGGCGATTCCTGATTTCACAACTTCCACGACAAGCTGTGCAAGCTGTTTTTCATCAAAACTCTTGGTCACCTTCGTCTTGAGAAGTCCTTCCATGGTGGAATTGATACTTTTCTTAAGAGAAAGGATTACATCACGAGAGGCCTGTCTGACAGCCTCCTTACCACTCACTTCAAGAACGGCAGCCTCTTTTCGGGCCTTCTCAAGAATCACAGTAGCTTCTTTTTCAGCATCTTTGACGATACCTTCAGCCTGTGAGTTCGCGTTCTTGATAATTTCATCTTTCTGTTTCTGAGCTTCCTGGATTCCATCGCTCTTGATAGAATCGATCAGGTCTTGAATCTGTAGTTCCATGGTAATCTCCACTTCGTTGATTGTTGACTATCTTAATTCTTTGAACACATTATTTCAACACTTAGATCATAAAAATCGGGTACTTAATATATCCCTCAGATCGCAGTTAATATACCATACCATTTCATATAATGGAAAATAGATTATCAATATGTATCCTGGTTCACACATAATGATAACCACATCACAACTCGTGAGTATTTATATGTAAGCTGGAACGTTAAAATCGGCACTTGCAATCTCATGATAGTATGCGCAATTCAATAATTATTCACTTTATATACATTTTGTTTGATATATGAAGTTTTTCCTTGTAAAGTATGTAAAACACTGTCACAGAGCAGTGAAACACAAATCAAGGAGCTAACCACATGAGCGAGGGCTTAACACCAAACCAGATGGTAACATTCTACAGCGGGGAATCACTCCCGTTAGAACTTCATAAAGTACGAGTTGTTCAGAAACTTCACCTTCTTCCGATCGAAGAGAGACTTCAGGCGATTCAGCGCGCAGGGTACAACAGTTTTCTCCTTAGTACGAGAGAGACCTTCCTCGATATGCTGACAGACTCAGGCTGTAATGCAATGAGCGACAGACAGACTGCAGCAATGATGGTGGCTGACGATGCGTATGCAGGTAGCCAGAGCTATGAAAGAATGGAGAAGCAGGTCCTCTCCCTCTTTAAAAAGGAATATATCCTCCCCGTCCACCAGGGACGTGCTGCCGAGAATATCGTCGGTCAGGCTTTCGTTTCAGAAGGTGACCAGATTCCTATGAACTATCACTTCACCACAACCAAAGCTCACTTCGAGATCAACGGTGGAACGCTTCATGAGATCTATACTGATGAAGCGCTGAAAGTGAAGAGCAATCACCCGTTCAAGGGTAATATGGATATCAACCGCCTGAATGATGTGATCAAGACCTATGGTGCTGACCATATCCCCTTCATCCGTCTTGAAGCGTCAACAAACCTTATCGGCGGACAGCCTTTCAGTATGGAGAATATGAGAGAGGTACGAAAGGTAGCTGATGAAGCGGGTATCATGATCGTCCTTGATGCCTCCCTCATCGGAGAGAATGCATGGTTCATCAAACAGCGTGAAGCTGGATATGCTGACAAGGGTATGGGAGAGATCATCGGAGAGATGTCCGACCTTTCCGATCTCGTCTACTTCTCTGCACGAAAACTCTCTTCCAGCCGCGGCGGTATCATCTGTACTTCCCGTCACGATCTGTATGATAAGATGAGAGACCTCGTTCCCCTCTACGAAGGGTTCCTCACCTACGGCGGTATGTCCGTACGTGAAATAGAAGCAATGGCAGTCGGTCTTGAAGAAACGCTCGACAACACAATGATCAGTCAGTCCCCCTCTTTCATCGACTACTTTGTAAGAAAGGTTGACAGCCTCGGTCTTCCAGTCGTCACTCCCGGTGGAGCTCTCGGTGCCCATATCGATGCCGGCTCCTTCCTTTCCCACCTTCCCCAGGAAGTCTATCCCGCAGGAGCTCTTGTTGCCGCATTCTTCCTGACTTCAGGTATCAGAGGGATGGAAAGAGGTACGATCTCCTCAGTACGCCTCGAGGATGGCAGTGACCTTCTTGCAGATATCGAACTGATGAGACTTGCCTTCCCGAGAAGGGTATTCACCCTTTCTCAGGTTGAATACGCTATCGACAGACTTAAGTGGCTCTATGACAACAGAGAACTTGTCGGCGGTCTTGAATGGGATGAGGAACCGGAGGTTCTGAGATTCTTCGTCGGACGTCTCAAGCCGATCGGTGACTGGCCTGAGAAGCTTATGGCCAAGTTCCGTGAGGATTTCGGCGACAGCCTCTAAGATATCTATAGGAAGAAAGGAGAAGGTGCGGAGAGATTCGCGCCTTTTTCTTTGCACCGCGGGTGCAAAGTCATTCCTTATTTTTTTACAAATTCCTCGCACCTGGTTGCCGATGCAACATTTCTATGGAATCTCTCATGCTAAGGATAGAGCAGGAGGATTCACATGAAACAGAAACAGCTTCTTCAGATAGTCACCCAGGTCATCGCCCTCATCGTCTTCACCTTTGCCATGGTGAAAGGAAAGATGGTGCTCTGGCTTGCAGTATACGGTGTCTCGGTCATTCTTTCCTTTGTTTTCGGACGGTTCTACTGCGCCTACATCTGCCCGATGCATACCGTTATGTCGGTCTCACAGAAGATAAAAGGGAAGCTCTCCCCTGCGAACCTGAGCAGCACACTGACCAGGTACCTCCCTTTCGTTTCACTCATCGCAGCAGTTGCCACGATGCTGATCGGAAAAAAAGCGTTCCATGCACAGGTCCCTGTCCTTATCATCTATGTTGTTCTTTCTTTCATCTGGACCCTTTTCTTTTCAAGTTCCATCTGGCACAACTACCTCTGTCCCTACTCCATTTTACTGAAAGCAGGGGGGAAGAAGAGTAAGAAACACTATTCAGTAGATCACGACACCTGTATCGGGTGTACAAAGTGTGTGAAGGTATGTCCCTCAGGTGCCATCACGATGGTGGATAAGAAAGCGGTCATCAATCCCGCTCTCTGCCTGAGCTGTGGAAAGTGCGCTGAAGTCTGTCCTACGCAGGCCATTGCCTATGCTACGTAATGGAACATCATACAAAGATGTTATAGTCCCTGAGAACGGTCACTGAGGATGAGGTTTCTCAGTCCCTGAACTGCTACCTCTATAGCGGTATCGGTGTCATGGAAGATGGGGTTCTCCATACCGAGAGCCTCCCTCTCCTGATTACCGACAACGAAGAAGACGCTTCCTGCCCTGGCTTTCAGGTAGGAGGCGACGACGAAGAGGGTGGAAGATTCCATCTCGCTTGCGAGAACATTGAGTCGTTTCCATGCCTCCCATTTGTTGAGCAGTTCATAGCTGACCGGTTTGATCTCAGGTGAGTGCTGTCCGTAGAACGAGTCCTTGCACTGCACGATACCTGTGTGGCTTGTTTTTCCAAGTTCTGCTGCAGCCTGATTGAGTGCCTGAACCACAGAGAAGTCAGCGACAGCAGGGAATTCGATAGGGGCATACTCACGGCTTGTCCCCTCATTGCGGACCGCTCCGGTGGCAATGACTACATCTCCGCCGACAACATCGAGGCTGATCCCTCCGCAGGTTCCCATTCTTAAAAAGGTATCTGCACCGCAGGCAAACAGCTCTTCCACTGCGATAGAGGCTGAGGGGCCTCCGATACCGGTTGAGGTGACACTCACCTTTTCGCCTTCGAGGTAGCCGGTGTAGGTGACAAATTCTCTGGAATCAGCAACGAACTTTGCATCATCGAAGTACGCCGCTATCTTCTCGCACCGCTTGGGGTCGCCGGGAAGAATCACATACCGTCCGACATCACCTTTTTTAATGTGAAGATGATACTGTACTCCGCGGCCTTCCATGTAATCAGTCATACACGCCTCCTGCTACCTTTCAACGATACTGCGAGAACGCTACTTTTTCAATGGTTTTCAGCTGTTCAGTTCCACATAGGTCTTTCCGTGACCTCCGTCCTCGGGACGTGCGAAAGCGAAACTTTTCACATAGGGAAGTGTTGCCAGGTGGTCGGTGATTCCTTTCATGAGAACTCCGGTTCCAAGTCCATGAATGATGGAGAAGGTGAGCATCCCGCTGAGAAGGGCACGTTCTATCTGGGTATCGACGATATCTATCGCTTCGGCAAGGGTCTTTCCCCTCACATCGAGGGTGAGAGCTGTATTTCTATTCACCTGGAATGACAGGGAAGCTTTCTTCTTTTTCGGCTTCGCCTTGGTCTCTTTTGGTGGAAGAGGAGTGAGTTCACTCTCATTCACCGTGAATTTCATTCCATTCACTGAAACCTGAACCTTTCCCGATTTCTCAATGCGGACTATGGTCCCTTCCCTTTTCTGAGATCCGACACGCACATCCATACCGGCTGTGAGCGGTTGATCCGCTGCAGGTCTCAGGCTCTTTTTCAAAGAATCAACGTGCTTCGAACTCTCCGCTTTCTTATCATCAAGGGTGTCAAGGAACGATTTCATCTTCTTCGTCTTCTCACGGGTGATCTCACCGCGCCGCAATTCCGCTACCAGATTTTCAAGCTCGGAGCGCTTTTCGCTTATGAAGGAAGAGAGGGTTCCTATCTGCTCCTGCCTGAGCAGCACCTCCTTTTGACGAAGTGAGAGCTCAGTAAGGTCAAGAGCACGCATTTTTTCCCTGATCTCCTTCTCCTTCTCTTCGATGGTTCGGAGCCTCTTCTCCTCTTCCCGTTCCTTCTCCTCAAGACGCTTGATGATCTCTGATGCCTTCAGGTTCTCTTCACCCAGATAGGCTTCGGCATTCGCTATCACCTGGGGAGGAAGATTCATCTTCCGAGCGGTATCAATGGCATGAGAATCGCCGGGAAGACCGGAAATGATACGGAAGGTGGGCTGATGTGTGGCGTTATTGAACTCCATCGATGCATTGATGAGAGCTTCGTGAGTGTAGGCGAACTGTTTCAAAGCGGTATGGTGGGAAGAGACAAAGGTAAGCCCTCCCTTTTCTATACAGTATTCGAGTATGCTTTTCCCGATGGCCGATCCCTCTTCGGGATCTGTACCGCTTCCGAGTTCATCGAGGATGATCAGGGATCTCTCATCAATATCGTTCAGTATGTTCCCGATATTGCTCATATGAGCAGAGAAAGTGGATAGCGATTTCTCGATCGACTGTTCGTCCCCTATATCTGTGAAGACCGTGGAGAACAGGGGCAGTTTCGTTCCCTCTTCAGCAGGTATGACTGCAAGGTACTGATGCATTAGCACAAGGAGTCCGATCGTTTTAATGGAAACGGTCTTTCCTCCAGCGTTCGGTCCGCTCAGCAGGAGTGAACGTACCGGCTGTTCCATCTCGAGAGAGATGGGGATGGCCTGCTTTCCAAGCAGGAGGTGACGGGCACCTGCTACGCTGCATTCCATGGAAGAGCTGATGGAGGGAAAGACAAGGTCATAGGAAGCCATTGCACGGCTTCTCGCATAGAGTGCATCCGCTTTACCCACCGCATCACGCAGCGACGAAAACTCATCGGCCAGGGTAAGATAGGTATCAGAGAGTTCACGCAGGATGCGTGCTATCTCCCGTTCGATCTCCTGTGATGCCTGTACGACTGAGTTATTATAGGAAACAAGGGTATAGGGTTCCACATAGAGTGTCTGTCCGCTCCCGCTTGCAGAATGGAGAAGACCGTCCACTTCCCCTTTATGATCATTCCTGATGGGAAGGACAACACGGTTGTCCCTGAAAGAGGGGGTGAGTGACTGGGATGCCGATTCGTGTTCTTTCAGAAAAGAAGAAGCGTAGGCACCCCTTTCCCGTTTTTTACTCTCAAGTTTCTTCACCAGAGGAGCTATGGCGGGGTGGGACATTTTTACGATCCCCGGGGATTCAATGGCAAGGTCCAGCTCTCTCTTGTACTTCTCCATCTCTGCGCTGAGAGGATCGATCAGATCCTGTACGAGATTTCTTCTCTCCTGCTCTTCAGCAGGGTTCGTATAATGTAAAAAGAGCTGGAACTGCACGATGGAGGCAAGGTATTCCTTGATCGATAACAGATGCTCCCCTGTCAGGGAAAAAGCTCCCACTGCCAGGTGTTCATCCATCTGATCAAGAGAGGGAAAGGAATCAGGAACGATTCTAGAGGTCTCCCGTATCTTTGATATCTCCCGTATCATTCTCTGTGTGATGGTGATATCTTCTTCACTGGTGGAAAAGGGAAGTTCCTTCAGGGTTTTCTTTCCTTCACCACTCAGGGTGAAGGGAAAGAAGAGCGCAAGCACTCTATCATATTCAAGGTCACGAAGTGTGTGAGCATTCAGGTAATGTGACATCAGTACTGCCTCTCTCTGCTTTGGATCGAGTCGAGCATGCGTAGGTAACTCTCATAGCGGTCTGGATGGATGTGGCCTTCTTCGACCCTTCGTTTTACATCGCAGCCCGGTTCATGGTCATGAAGACATGCCACAAAATCACATTTACCAGCAGATATTTTAAATTCAGGAAAAGATTCTACGATATGAAGGGGAGAGGTGTGGGGTATATGTATCTCCCTCACTCCGGGAGTGTCGATCACGATAGAATCATCCACCTGGATCGCTACGGCATGGTTGGTCGTATGTCGTCCCCTGTTGTATTTCGTACTTATATCACCGGTGACCTGTTCCTCTTCGCCTGTCAGGGCGTTGATGATCGTTGACTTCCCTACTCCCGACTGTCCGACGAAGGCGGCAGTCTTTCCCTGTATCTCTTTTCTTATCAGGTCGATCCCCTTCTCATCGAAGGCTGAGATATGGAGCGTCCTGTATCCGAGTTCTCCGTAGAGACGGAAACGCTCATCCTCCTCTTCGGTAAGGGGAAGGTCGCACTTGTTGAGAATGATGAGCATGTCACAGTCGTAGGTACACACGATCGCACGATCGATGAAACGTGGTCTCAGCGGAGGTGCATCGGCACTTGCGACGATGACAAGAAGGTCGATATTCGCACAGAGGGTCTGATTCTCCTGACGCTTCGCATTCCAGCGGGTGAACCTGCTATGCCTCTCCTCCCGTGCTGTGATCATCCCTTCATCACTTCCTACGGGAACATAGGAGACGATATCGCCTACGGCGAGGGGAGAGTACTCCTTCTCGATCCCCTGGAGAACCTTCCCTTTGATACGACACAATCGCGTCCTCCAGGGAGTGACGGGTCCGTTTTCACCGAAGGGTATCAGAGTATATATATTGTTGATGCCACGAATGACTATTCCGCGTTCTGTTTCCATTGCTCTACCATACTTCTATTCTCCCTCTTATTTCAACAGGCGACTTTACAGCACTGCTTCGTTAGTGATACATTTCTTCTATGTTCAGATCGATACCCTGCTCACATCCAGGATGTGCCAAATATGCTGTTGAAGACCATTACACCTGTCTTGAACACTCTCAGGACCCTGAGACGATCATGTATATCATCAACAAGGCACTCAGTGACCGGCACGCACACAGAGATATTCTCATTACCGACGTACTCTTCGAAGACAGGGACTTCTCTCACACCAACGTCAACATGTGCAATTTCGCCCGCTGCACCTTCCGTAATGTCGACTTCTCCCATAGCATCATAAACAGCACCTTCTTTGACTTCTGTCTATTCGAGAACTGCAATTTCACTGAGAACGACTCGCGTCATACGGTCGTAGCGGGATCGACGATGATCGGGTGCAATTTCACCGACTCGATCATGATACATACCAACTTCATGGGTATTGAAGCGAGAGACTGTGATTTTTCCACCAGCGATCTCTACTATTCAACCTTCTCCAACGCATTTCTCTCCGATTCCAATTTCATTGACTGCAACTTGAAGAATACCGATTTCCGTTATTCAACCAGAGTCAATGTCTCCTTCAAGTATTCTAACTATGAGGAGGCACTGTTCTGAAAATATTCAGCCATTTCTCACTCACCGAATTCTCAAACACCTATCTTGTCGGACCTGAGAACGGCGGGGACGCCATACTGATAGACCCCGGTCATATCGACCTGTCGATCATTGACAGGATAGAGAAGAATCACTTCTCTGTAGCCCATGTGCTTCTCACTCACCGTCACCCCTCCCATACCCAGGGACTCGGGGTATTGAAGAAAATCTACAACCCCGTCGTTTATGCGGGCAACCCTTCCATGGTTGACCATACGAACGTGAAACCGCTTCAGGACAAAATGATTTTTAATCTGTCGGGGATCAGCGTGGAAGCTATCCAGATTCCAGGTCACACCATTGATTCGTACGTGTTCAAAATTGGAAATGCTCTGTTCACCGGAGATGTGCTTCACGCGGGTAGGATAGGGAGCACCGCAGGTGTCCTTGAAAAGGCACTCCTGCTGAAGGGGATCAAGAACAGGCTTCTCACCTTAGATGAACGTTTCGTCATCTTTCCCGGACACGGAACTCTCTCGACTATCAAGATAGAGAAACTGTTCAATATGGATCTGATTGATGCGTCGAGCACTGAAGACCTTGATCAGGTCTTCCATCCCTCCATCGTGACCTGAGGTTCTTCAGATACGAACTCTACCCTTTTTTGTTCAGGTACTCTTTGAAACGTTCAGGCATAGGTGAAGTGAAGGTCAGCTCTTCACCAGTGATCGGGTGTGTCAGAGTAAGAGAGAGGGCATGGAGAAGTAAAGGACCTGAGCTCCTTCTCTTTCCGTAGGTGGTATCACCCACCACGGGATTCTGCAGAGAAGCCATGTGAACGCGAATCTGGTGAGTTCTTCCTGTTACCAGGTGGATGCGCACCAGTGCGCACGAAGCATACTGTCTGAGCACTTCATACTCTGTAACAGCATATTTTCCCTTCTCTTCGTCCCTTGTGACTGCGAAGCGGGTTCTGTGGTGTTCATCTCTTGCAATGTAGTTCTCTATGGTTCCGAGAGGAGGGAGAAGGTCTCCTTCAACAACGGCAATATAATATTTCTGGAGGGA
This sequence comes from Sphaerochaetaceae bacterium, assembly GCA_963677695.2. Classification (GTDB taxonomy): domain Bacteria; phylum Spirochaetota; class Spirochaetia; order Sphaerochaetales; family Sphaerochaetaceae; genus SABI01. Next base: position 595,683 of record CAXXUJ010000002.1, read on the forward strand.
ACGTTTCTTGAACTGCTTTTTCAGCCTGAACAGGCTCTCTTTCGTCTTTGCAATGACAAGGGTACCGCTGGTAGGTTTATCGAGACGATGAACGATGCCCGGCCTCATCTTCTCTATCCTCTCATCGTCCATTTCACTTAAGAAAACAGGTCCAAGGTAGTGCGCGAGAGCATTGACGAGGGTGCCGTCACTTTCCCCGGCACCGGGATGGACGCTGAGTCCCTCGGACTTGTTGATGACAAGAATATCATCATCTTCATAGATGATATCGAGAGGAATATCCTGTGGAATGACAGTATCGATGACCTCTTCAACCCAGGAAACTTTCAGTTCGTCACCGAGGGAGGTCTTCTTTGATTTCTTCACTTCCTTCCCATTCACGAAAAAGCGGGTACTGGAGTGAGAACTGCATGCCCTGGTGAAGCCGTCAACGAGCTGAACGCAGGCGACATCGACTCTTTTACCGACAGGACCTTCCTCATGTACACATACTGAGTATTCATGCACAACTTCACTCATACCTACTCTCCGTTTCCCATGATGTTGTCTATGATAGCGATGGTCAGGGAGAATGCCGCCGCTGAGCCGAGAAGATAGAGGGTCTTGGTCGTATCATCTGTGGTCCAGGGATCCATCCCGAAAGAGAGGGATGCATCATACATAAGAGTGGATGCAAGGAATGTAAGGGGAAGGGAGCCGAAGAAGATCGTCTCTCCCCTTCTCAGTTCTATAGCCCACTGGGGAAATTCATCCTGAGTATATTCCAGCGGTTCGGCATATAGCGTTGTTGAGAGTATCGCAAGAATACAGAGGAGAAGCACGCCCTTTTTCATCGCTCATCCCTCGCTCCGAAAATGGCAGAGCCGATGCGCACCATAGTCGAACCCATCTCGATTGCAAGCAGGTAATCTGAGCTCATCCCCATGGAAAGCTCTTTGAAAGGTATCTCAGGGTATCTCACCTTAAGATCCTCTGAAAGTGCTTTCAGGGAAGCGAAGGACTCCCTAATAGCTTTTTCCTCATCAGTGAGAGGACCGATGGTCATCAGTCCTTCTATCCGTACATGAGAGAGGTCGCTGTACGCATCTATGCAGCGATAGATATCATCGGGAGAGGAGAATCCGCTCTTGGACGCTTCTCCGCTCGTGTTCACCTGAAGGAGTACAGGCATCACTTTGCCGGCAGCTGCAGATTCCTTATCGATCGCCTTGAGGATTTTCAGTGAATCAACGGAATCAATTGCATCAACATAGCCGATCACACTCTTCACCTTATTGCTCTGCAGATGACCGATCAGACGGAGAGTATACCCTTCCCTCTCAAGAGGGAATTTTCCGGTGAGTTCCTGTACCCGGTTTTCACCGAAGACGGTCAAACCGGCATCAAGTGCCTCCTGGACGCTTTCCCACGGATGGGTCTTGGAGACAGCAACGAGAGTGACCTCGTCATCTCTTCGGGCTCTTTTTTTCGCCTCTTCTATTTCATATCTGATTGCGGCAATCACATCTTTCATTAAACAATAATCTCCTCAGAACGGAAGCTGGTAGGTATCGCTGAAGGCGGCATAGAGCGCTGAATCCATATAACCTGCCTGATTGCTCCACACATAGTGTCTCAGACACTCCGCTTCTTTGACCATATTCGATTTCACCATAACACGCCCGCTTGCGGGGTTATCGACACAGTGTGTCGCCTCGATCCGGTGAAGATTCATTTTCTGGAAACCGAACAGAAGGATACGTGGAAGTGCTTCGCTCATATACCCTTTTCCCCACTCGCTTCTCTTCAGGGCATATCCCACATCTCCCCTCTTATCATTGATATTCTCAACATCAAGTCCAATAGATCCGATAGACTCACCTGTCGATCTCAGGGTGATAATAAAGTTGGCAGAGTGAGGGAGTGTCTCCTTTCCAGTGACAGCCGAAAGGAACTCCTCAGTCTGGCTGATGTCTGTGTGAGTTTTAAAACGGAGGTACCGGGTAACTTCCCGATCGCCGGCCCAGGTGAATACCGCTTCGGCATCCTCCATTCTGAACGGTCTGAGAATAAGTCTCGGTGTTTCGATCGTATACTCCATGAAAACAAGCCTCCTCACTCAGAATCAGTATAATAGAAAGCATAGGTTTGATAAATAGATATCCTGTTCCTTATCAGAGGAAGGGAACATGAAAGGCTGTTACAGAAGCCAGATACTATTGCCCTGGCATATATCCCTACAGAATCATAGTGAATCGATGCTACTCTCCTTTGTTCTTTTATCAGATTCGTGTTACATTCTTTCCATGAACATGAAGGCTTCTTTTGCAGATGAACATCTCCTGAATAAAATCCAGCGCATCGTTAAAGTCGGTGTCTATGAATTGGATATTATCGGGAACAAGCTCTCATGGAGTGACGAAATGTACCGTATTTTCGGTGCTGATCCGAATACGTTCGAAGCGACATACGAAGCTTTCCTGCACTTCGTTCACCCTGATGACAGAGATACTTTGAACAACACCTTCCAGAGAGCAATTCAGAACAAAGAGAATTATGAAATCCGTCACAGAGTGCTGAGAGATGACGGGACAGTACTTCATGTCAATGCGGTTGTTCATTTTGAATATGATGATGCTGGGAATGTGATTTCAGCGATCGGTACCGTTCAGGATATTTCAACAATCGTGGAGAAAGAAGAACAGCTCACCATCATCACCGACACAAGTCCTGATGCGATCATCATGATCAGCCTGAAAGGTGAAATCCTATTCTGGAATCCTGCAGCAGAGAAGATTTTCGGATATAAAAGAGATGAAGCTCTTGGAAAGAACCTTCTGGACATCCTCGCTCCCCAGAGATACAAAAACCTCTTCAGGGCGGAATTTTCAGCATTCAGATCGAAGAAAGTTCAGCAGAACAGGCTGGAACTTATTGGAAGACACAAAGACGGTCATGAAATCGATACACTGATCTCTCTAGGGTCTGTTGAAGCAGAAGGAAACACACAGATTGTTGCCATAGTACGGGACAATTCTGAAAGGAAGGAGAATGAACAACTGCTCCAGCAGCACAGGGAATACCTTGAGAAGGCGAAGAAAATCACACATCTCGGAATTTTTGTCATCCAGGGAAGCTTTGATAAGATGGAATGGTCAGATGAAATCTATGATATCTTCAAACAGGATAAAAACACCTTCATCCCATCCCTTCCAGTTGTCATGGAACTCATCCACCCGGAGGATAGAAACTCTCTTGCCGATGCGATTATCAGAGCCGAAACGGTTACCGGGGAGTATCATCTCAGGGTAAGACTCATTGTAGATCCGTAGAACACCATCTGGATTGAAGTCAGGGGAGAGTATGACTTTGATACACAGGGGAAACCGATTCGTGTACTCGGTACAATTCTGGATATCACACAGCAGAAAATGGATGAACAGAAAATCCAGAGTCAGCATGATGAGCTTGAAACAATTCTTGAAACTTCGATGACAGGAATTGCAGTTACTGACAGGAATCTGCATATCACGAGAGCGAATGGGCAGCAGGCGCGTATGCTTGATTGCGAGGTGAAAGACCTGATCGGGACAGACTGCCAGAATTTTCTAGATCCATCAGACGTAGTGCAGAGTATAAAAGTATTCAATATAGCAGCTCAGAAAGGACACTATGAGAATTTTGAGAGATACTGCACAACGTTCAAGGGGAACAGGAAATGGCTGAACTCTTCCATAGCGTTAATGCCTGACAGAGATCACTTCCTTGTCACCACCGTTGACAATACCGAACTGAAACATGCGATGGAAGTGATCAGAGATCAGTCAGTCACAGATGAACTCACAAGAATAGGTAACCGCAAAGCTTTCAATGAAAAAAGAGATATCCTTCTGGACACTTTCCAGAAGAAGGGAAATTCGTTCTCTCTGTTTATATTTGATATAGACAGGTTCAAGGTAGTAAACGACACCTACGGTCACCTTGCAGGTGATAAGGTGCTGATTTCTCTCTCTGACGTCGTAAAATCTCAGTTGAGCTCCACAGATTTTTTATACAGAATAGGTGGAGAAGAATTCGCCATCCTCCTGATCGACACCGATATGGATCATTCTCTTCAGAACGCTGAAATGATAAGGACAGCGGTAGAACAGTCAGTGAAGGTTAACGGGGAAGAGGCAATTACTGTAAGTATCGGCGTTGCCGTTGTATCCCCCGGTGATACAGCTGACTCTATGTTCAAACGCGCCGATGATAATCTCTATCGGGCGAAACGGGAAGGACGAAACCGGGTCATCTCATAATAAGCCATGATAAACGGGAGGGGGATCCCATGTTACAAAAAAATGAGTGGGTGATCCACTCATTGATTGTTAAAGTTGGGGAGTGCCAGGATTGAACTGGCGACATCCTGCTTGTAAGGCAGGCGCTCTCCCGCTGAGCTAACCCCCCGATAACGAACTTGAAATTAACATAGATTTTTTATCCTTGTCAACTCATCTTCAACCTTTTTTCATATTCTGAATCATTCCATCTTGCAAGGCGGCAGTGAACCGAGTACTATGCCGTTATGGAACTGTTTCCATGTGATAGGCGATGAAAAAGATAATGCAGCAGAAAACAGACAGACACAGAGAAGGCTTTCAAAAAAGGTTCGAAATCATAGAACCTCAGATCAGATCATATTATGAATCTATCTATGGGGACAAAGGATTTGAAAAGCTGCTCAGCACAGTAAGAACATCCTTCTCAGGCAGGGCTGAGCAGATGCTCGAACTTGATGAACAGCGCCTCGCCTGCCCTACCTGGTATCAGGACCCGACGATGGTCGGGATGATGATGTATGTCAACAACTTCAGTGAGACCTTCGCCACCATGCCGTCCCATATAGACTATTTGAAAAGTCTCGGTGTCACCTATCTTCATCTCATGCCTGTATTCGATATGCCTGAGTCTGAAAACGACGGCGGGTATGCAGTGAGTGATTTCACGAAGATCGATCCCCGGTTCGGGACGGATGAAGAGTTCAATATCTTCGCCGAAGCCTGCCATAGAAACGGGATAAGCATATGTATCGACTTTGTCCTTAACCATACAAGTGATGAACATGAATGGGCGCTGAAAGCAAAAGAGGGAGATAAGAATGCACAGGAAAAATTCTTCATCTTCCCTGATCGAAGTATGCCTGATGAATATGAGAACCATGTGAACGAGGTATTTCCTGTCCTTGCTCCAGGAAATTTCACCTATAGTACCGATCTCTCCTCCTGGATTCTTACGACGTTTCACCATTACCAGTGGGATCTCAATTACACGAACCCTGAGGTGCTGAGAGAAATGGTCGCTGCAATGCTGCAGATGTGCAACCGTGGTGTCGATATTTTCCGTTTTGATGCCGTTCCCTATATCTGGAAGGAATGGGGAACCTCCTCAAGAAACCTTCCCCAGGTTCATACGATCATCAGAATCTTCCGCCTCATATTAGAGCTTGCCGCTCCTGCGACGATCATAAAGGGAGAAGTGGTCATGGCTCCTCATCAGGTCGCACCCTATTTCGGAACGAATGACGCCCCGGAGTGTCACCTCCTGTACAATGTAACGATGATGGTGGAACTTTGGAACTCCCTTGCCACTCGCGATACGAGAATGCTCTCCCAGCTGATCGAGACGATCCCTGATAACATACCCGACAGCGCCTGCTGGGTGAACTACGTCAGGTGTCATGACGATATCGGATGGGGATTCAACGAAGAGAATGCCCGAAGCCTCGGTAAAGACCCGTTCTTTCACAAACGATTCCTTATCTCCTTCTATCTAGGCGCTTTCCCCGGTTCCTTTGCACGTGGTGAACTGTATGAATCGAACCCGAGGACTCTTGATGCGAGAAACTGCGGTACAACAGCTTCCCTGTGCGGACTGGAAAAGGCGATAGAGGAACGTGATGAATATCAGGGAGAACTCGCAATAAAACGTATCATACTCCTCCAGGTATTCGCCTTTGTAGCCAACGGTATTCCGGTACTGTACAGTGGTGATGAACTAGGTCAGCTGAACGACTATTCATATACACAGGACCCCAATAAAGCACGAGACAGCCGTTTTATCCACCGTGGACGCTTTGACTGGAAAGCAGCGGATTCTATCAATGACCTTACCCGTTACTCTTCACAGATATTCTATCGTCTTAACAGGTATATCAGAGCAGCAAAAGGGCATTCAATGATGGGAAACAACAATATTCTCAAGAGTATCTATACCAGTGATCCTGCAGTAGTATGCATGCTTGTCATCCCCCGTCATCCGGAGGACGAAAACCAGCTCATGGTGGTCCTCGCAAACTTCAGTGAACACCAGAAAAACATGAGCCTGAAAGAACATGACTACAGCGCAGTGAAGACACAGCTTTGGAGCGAACTTCTTCAGGGAAAACAGGTCAGACTGAATGACGAAATGATCATCGGTCCCTACGAGATTCTCCTTCTTACCCCCCGTTGACCTTGTTTTTCTCACGTTTCATCTCTCTTTCAACTTGTCTTCTTTTATGATATTATTGCCCTGTTTCGGGCGATCTTGAAATCCCGGGTAAGATAAGGAACTCTTTTATGGATGATACACTGATTAGAAATATAGGCATCATGGCTCACATCGATGCAGGAAAGACAACTACAACAGAGCGCATACTCTATTATACAGGCGAAAACTACAGGATCGGTGAGGTCGATGACGGTGAAGCTTCCATGGATTTCATGGAACAGGAGCAGGACCGCGGGATCACGATCAGTTCAGCAGCCACAACCTGTTACTGGAACGACCATAAGATCAATATCATCGATACTCCGGGACATGTGGACTTCACAGCAGAAGTAGAACGATCCCTGAGAGTTCTTGACGGCGCAGTTGCCGTCGTCTGCGGTGTGAGCGGTGTCGAGCCTCAAACGGAAACTGTATGGCGTCAGGCTGATACCTACCATGTTCCCAGAATCATCTTCATCAACAAGATGGACCGTCTCGGTGCAAATTTCTATGAAGCGCTTGAAGAGATTCAGACTAAGTTCTCCATCACTGCCGTCCCTCTGTTCCTCCCTATAGGAAGTGAAAGTGATTTCAGCGGCATCATCGATGTCATAAAGGGAGACAGGATTGAATTCGAAAAATCCTCCTTCGGATCCACGATGAACCGATTCCCGTTGTCTGATGAAGAGGCGGAAGTGAGGGAACAGTGGTATGAACATCTGATCGACTCAGTTGCTTCCTACTCGGATGAAATCACAGAACTCTATTTCTCAGGGGAAGAGATACCTGAAGAGATGATCTATGAGGTTCTGAGAAAAGAAACAATTCACAGAAATCTTTACCCGGTATTTGTCGGTTCTGCACTCAAGAACATAGGTGTACAGACGCTCCTTAACGGAATCACAGCCCTCCTCCCCTCACCTCTCGACCTGCCTCCTATGAAGGGAATCAGTGTCAAACACGAAAAAGAAGTTGAAGTGAAACACGACCCGAACGGTCAGCCCCTTGCCCTCATCTTCAAGATCCAGCATGACCGGGAAGCCGGACCTCTGTGCTTCATCCGTGTCTACAGCGGAGCTATCAAGAAAGGGACAGCTATCTTAAATATAGCAAAAAAGAAGAAAGAACGGGTCAACAGGATCGTGAGAATGCATGCGAACAAGCAGGAAGCTCTTGATTCCCTCGCCGCAGGCGATATCGGGGTCATCATCGGTTTCAAGAATGCACAGACAGGTGATACAATCGGTTCTGAAGGCCATCAGATTCTCCTCGAAAGCATGCACTTCCCTGAACCGGTTATCTCGGTTGCAATCGAACCGAAAACGATGAGCGATCAGGATAAGCTGAAGAATGCTCTCACCCTCCTGAGTGTGGAGGATCCCACCTTCACCTGGAATGAGGACAATGATACTGGTCAGATTGTCATCAAGGGAATGGGAGAACTTCACCTTGATGTTCTAGTCACCCGCCTCACGAAGGAGATGAAGGTTGAAGCGAGAGTGGGTAATCCCCAGGTCACCTATCGTGAAACGATCACAAAACCGATTGAGGTCACTGAAACCTATAGCAGAATCCTTGCAGGCAAGGAACATCAGGCAACTGTCACTTTTGCCATCTCTCCGAAGGATACAGGAAGCGGTGTTACCTTTGTCACTGATGTACCGAAAAGGGAACTCCCTGTCCAATTCCTTGAGGCGATTGAACGCGGTGTCATGAACTCAGTGAAATCGGGCATCAAGTTCGGGTATGAAGTGGTCGATATCGAAGTGCGCCTTAAGAGTGTGGCTTTCAACGATCTTACTGCAAGTGAATTCGCCTTTGAAGCGGCAAGCGCCATCTGTTTTGAAACCGGTGCACGTGATGCTGATCCGATCCTCCTCGAACCCGTGATGAAGGTTGACCTGATCGCTCCGACCCAGTTTGTCGGGGACGTGATGAGCTCTCTCACTCAGAGAGGTGGACTGATCAATTCAATGCACTCGCGAACCAGCGGTGATCATATCGAAGCGAAAGCGCCTCTTGCTCAGCTGTTCGGCTACTCAACGGTACTGAGAAGTTCTACTCAGGGAAGAGGGACATTTTCAATGGAATTCTCCCATTTTGCACCGAAAAGTTAACAGTTTCCTAATAATTGTTTGACATCTGCCCTTGAGCGTCATACGATATTTCTTGTTGAGTGTGCTGTCCAGCACACTCGTAAAACAAGGAGGACATATGAGCGTATCCAGTACTGACCTGAGGAACATTGCTATCATCGGGCACATCGGTACCGGGAAAACCTCATTATTGGAGCAGATATTGTTTCAATGTGGAGTGATTTCCCGGGCTGAGAAAGTAGCGACAGGGAAAAGTGTGAGTGACTTCACCGAGGAAGAGATCTCAAGAGAGATGTCGATCCATACGGCTATGGCACCGGTAGAATATGAGGGAAAGACCCTTACCTTCCTCGACACTCCCGGAACAGCCGACTTCATCGGAGAAGTGGTTGCCGCACTGAGAACGTGTGAAAATGCTATCATGGTCGTCGATGCACGTGACGGTGCTCAGATCGAGACCATCAAACTTTGGAAAAGACTCGATGCAAGAAACAAACCTCGTGTCGTATTCATGAACAGATGTGACCGTGACCGGGCAGACTTCTTTTCATCCTTCGCAACCCTGAAGGAACAGATTGATGCCACCTACGTTCCCGTGACCATTCCCATGGGCTCAGGAAAAGATTTCAAGGGTGTTATCAACCTGATAGAGATGCAGGCATATACATATGGTGCTGACGGAAAAGAAACCATCATTGAAATTCCAGCTGAATACAAGGAAATAGTTGATGAGTACGAATTCCAGCTCATAGAGGCAGCCGCTGAAGGTACTGACGAACTGATCGAGAAATATTTCGAAGAGGGAACTCTTACCCCTGATGAGATCAGAGAAGGTATGAGAGAAGGTCTGAGAGAGAATAGAGTCGTTCCTGTCTTCGCAGGAAGCGGTGAACTCGGAAGCGGTATTTCCTCCCTCCTTCACTTTGTGAAGAACAACTTCGTGAATCCTCTCGGCGCTGACGATGAGATCTATCGCGGCGAAGAAGAGGAAAAGATTCACGTCAATGAAGCTGGCGCTACAGCGGCCTATGTATTCAAGACCACCATTGACCAGTTCAGCGGGAAACTCTCCTATATCAAAGTCGTACAGGGACACCTCACCGGTGATACCGAAATTATGGACCCGACAGTAGGGAAAAAAGAAAAACCGGGCAAGGTGTACCACCTCATTGGAAAGAAACTCGTTGAAGTTCCAGACCTCTCTGCAGGAGAGATCGGCGTCATTGCCAAGAGCAATATCGCTCACACCAATGCGACCCTTTCAGCAGGTGATCAGGGTTTCGTTTTCCATCCCTTACGGTTCCCGACTCCGGTCTATTCCCTTGCGATCTCAGCTGGTGACAAGAAATCTGAAGACAAAATGAATGATGCTCTCCACCGTGTGGTTGAAGAGGATATCACCTTCCAGACTGCATTCAACGAAGAAACGAAGGAATCAACTGTCAGCGGCATGGGTGAACTCCATATCAACATGATCCTTGACCGTATAAAGGAAAAACAGAAGATATCCATCAACACAAAAACACCGAGAGTAGCATACAGAGAGACCATCACGAAAAAGAGCGGTATCGTCGAGTATGCACACAAGAAACAGTCGGGCGGTCACGGCCAATACGGTAAGGTCCTTATAGAGATCGAACCTCTTGATAGAGGCGAAATGTATTCCTTCACCAATGCAATCAAGGGAGGAAGTGTCTCTAAGGGTTATATGCCCGGTATCGAAAAGGGACTGCACGATGCTATGGAAGAAGGCTTCCTTGCCCACTATCCCCTCGTTGATATCGGTGTCACCATCGTTGACGGTAAGGAGCACCCGGTCGACTCCTCTGAAATGGCTTTCCGCCTTGCGGCAAAGGGAGCTATGAGAGCGGGAATCGAGAAGGCCGGTCCAGTCATTCTGGAACCGTTCATGAATCTCTCCGTCTATATCAACGATCAGTACCTTGGAGATATTCTTTCCGACCTGAGCGGTAAGAGAGGACGTGTCCTCGGACAGGAAGACATCGGAGGTGGAATCACGCTCGTAAAGGCAGAAGTTCCCCAGCCTGAGATGCTCACCTACTCCATAGATTTGAAGAGCATGACAAGCGGAACCGGTTCATTCGAAATCGAATTCGACCACTATGAAGCCATCAGCGGACGAATCGCAGATGATGTCATTGCAAAGGCGAAGGCAGCTCACGAAGCTGAGTAAACCAAGATTCTCATAAAGGTAAGAGCCGGGCTAGAGTGCCCGGCTCTCTGTGTATATGCATGATTTGTAGGTTTAAGAAAAATTTCTATTCCATTATCCTTCAGGATAGTACTCCGGTCTCACCGGATAGAAGGTTTCCACATATTCGGAATCTTCAAGGGCGACAGCTCCATGTACTTCATTGGAATCGAATACGTAGGAGGTTCCTGCCTCGATCACCTGAGAGGGACCCTCTTTTGAAAGAAGTTCCACCCTTCCACTGATAAGATATCCGTTCTGGACAGCGTCATGGTTGTGAAGGGGAATCTGTGCTCCCTTGTTCAATTTAAAATGACAGAGCATGAGTTCATCATTATAGGTAAGCGTTGTCCTGAAAAATCCAGGGAACATCTCGACTGATTTTTCTTCACTCTTTACTGAAATCCTTTTTTTCTGCATGTTATGCACCCAAATTCCCGATAAGTTGTAGCTAGGAATATTCAAATCCATAAAATATATATACTTGACAGCACTTTAGGGCTTGATTATTCCCTTAAACATAGTTATAATTGTGGCTATGAAGAATGCAGGGAATACCGTAAAAATAATTAAGGTTCACAACAAGAAAGCTGATGTCACGTATGTCTATGAAGACACCCCTTATTGGGATAGTGAGAAAAAGCAGGGTCGTCATAACCGTAAGTGTATCGGGAAGCTCGATTCTCATGGACAGATCATCTATAACTCATTCTACCTTCCACGGCAGCAAGGTGATCAGGTCAAAGACCTTCCTGCACCTGTTGTATCAAAGACAACCCTTCTCGGTCAGAATCTCCTTCTTGATCCTATCATCAAACGCATCGGACTAAAGCGTATTCTTTCAAAGACATTAGGTTCTCAGGATGCGATCTCTGTTCTAGAACTTGCGAAATACTCAATCTGTACCGGCAGACCGCTCAGTTATGCTGAGACCTGGCTCGATGAGAGAGGGTTCGATGGCTCAAAACTCTCTTCTCAGAGAATTACTGAACTTATGAAAAGACTCGATAGAGACTCTCAGAATACGTTCTTCTCTTCCTGGATAGAGAAGAACATGAAAAAGAAGAATCTACTGTTTGACATCAGCAGTATCTCCAGCTATGCAAAGAATAATCCATATGTAGAGCGAGGTTATAACCGAGACAAGGAAAAGATCCCTCAGATCAATATCGGTCTTCTCAGTTCGTATGAAACTCATCTTCCTCTCTGGTTCTCAGAGATGCCGGGAAGTATGAACGATTCTATAGTTCTCCAATATGTACTCGAACAGTTGAAAAAACTTAAGGTTCCTTCCTCCGTAATCATAGGAGATAGGGCATTCTGTTCTGTCGATAACATCGCCCATCTGAGCGATCATGGTCACAAATTCCTCATACCCGTTCCTTCGAACGTTACATGGGCAAGAGAGCTTATAGAGAAGCATCGCCATACCATTCAGCGTCCAGGCACGCTTATTCCTGCCGATGATACCGATGCCATTATCTATGGTCTGAAGACCATCAGGAAGACTGAACACGGAAGGATGTGGGCTCATGTGTATTACGATGCTGCGAGAAAGGAGCGGGATGTTGCCCGTTTGATGGAGCGACTGCAGAGGTGCAAAGTCGAGCTTGATGCAGATGAGCCGATCAAGAATAACCAGTCATATTATGATCGATACTTTGAAATAAAAGATACGCCGAAAAGAGGGAGAAAGGTTTTCCTTAAGGATAAGGAAGTTCAGGCTTACATCAATGGTCAGAGTGGATTCTGGGTTCTCTATACCAATGCTGAAAAGGATCCAGTTAAAGCTTTGAATGCCTACAGACAAAGAAATGACATCGAACTGCTCTTTGATGATATGAAGAACCTTATTGATTGTAATCGCTTGAGAGTTCACACAGACAAGGTAATGCAGGGACGGCTCTTCGTTAATTTCATAACCCTGATTATTCTCACAGCTCTGAAGGAACGCATCAAGCTCATTCCTGCGAAACAACGCAAGCACTGGAATTACAAGGAAATTCTGGACAAAGTGAATACGTACTCGAAAGTTCATTACCGAGGCACGTATCGTGATGTCTATACAGTCCCGACCAAGGCTCAACGACTTATCTTTGACCTTTTCGGTGTTGAGTATTCCTGGAAGGGGAAGCTGGTTAATGAGGGTGATCAGGATCCCTTCGAGACCATCACGCCTCTATCCTAGTTACAAAATGTCGGGAATTTGGGTTATGCACTCCTTCTTATCTGATCATCATTGATAATCAGTTATGTGTGAGATTATATATTATATGTTCTTCTTGTCAATTAATTTTTCTATTTTCACATAAAGAAATTTGAAAGGCCTATTTCTTTTCCACCCAGACCTCATTGATCACGTGGTTCTTTTCCATCCCCTTCCTTTCAAAGCCTGTTCCAGGTCTCCAGGGAATGGGATCACAGAATCCGGCAGAGGGATTGGTAAGGGAATTGACGGAATCAAAGACGTCAAGCATCTGATCGGCATATTCCACCCAGTCGGTCACACAGTAGATGTACCCGCCCTTCTTCAGTTTACGTGCAAGCAGTTCAGCGAATTCCTTCTGAATGAGCCTTCTTTTATGATGTCGTTTTTTCGGCCAGGGGTCGGGGAAGAAGATATGAAAACCGGCAATGGAGTCATCAGGTATCATATGGTGGAGCACTTCCACTGCATCGAAACGGATAAGACGAAGATTCTCTATCTTTTCCCTCCCTGCAGCTGAGAGCAGTTTGGTGAAACCGCTCAGAAATACTTCAATACCGATGTAGTTCGTGTCAGGATGTTCTGAGACGATTCTCTTCGTAGAGGTGCCCATACCGAAACCGATTTCTATGACGGTAGGATGATCGTTGTTGAACACTGTAGAGTAATCGATTGGTTCAGGGGAAAACGGGAGCGCATAGTGATCGCTGTAGAGCTGAATAGCCTCTTCCTGGTACGGTCTCAGTTTTCCTGTTCTCAGGACGAAGCTCTTCACGTTCCTCTTTCCGTTCTCCGCAAGCAGGTCTACCCTGCCCTTCTTTATATCCATGACTTCTTCCTTTCCTATAACAGCCTCTTGAGCATTTCGAGTATGAACAAGGACTTGTCCTTAAGTGATATAGCTTCAGTCTTCAGGATGAGCACGTTTATCCTCTTGGGATCGAGTTTCACGCTGTTCTTCCTCAACTGCATCAGCACCATCACCTTATCGATTGAGATATCCTTCACTTTCGAGAAGGTCACTTCAACCAATCCGTTCCTCTCCTTGAGATGATAGACGGATAGTTTTCGACAGAGGATCTTCAGTTCCGCAATATACATCAGGTTCGACACCACCTCGGGAAGTGGTCCGAACCGTTCAATCAGTTCCCCGTTTAGAGCAAGAAGCGATTCATCGTTATTAATCGAAGAGATTTTCTTATAGATCTCAAACTTCACAGAAGGCTCACTGATGTAATCATCAGGGATGAAACCGCTGTAGTCTAACTCGAGGAAGACTTCCTCTTCCACACTCTTCTCTTCCTTTGTCAGGCGGGCGATCTCCTCATCAAGAATTCTGATGTACATATCGAGACCGACAGAGGAGAGCTGTCCGCTCTGTTCCCTGCCTAAGAGATTTCCTGTCCCTCTGATTTCCATATCCTTCATCGCAATCTTGAATCCGCTGCCAAGTTCGGTATGGTCGCTGATGACTTTCAGCCGTTTGATGGCAACTTCCGACAGCTGTGCTGATTGGGGGTAGAACAGGTAGGCGAATGCGTCCTTGTCACCTCTCCCTACTCTTCCTCTCAGCTGATAAAGCTGGGAAACACCGTACCGATCGGCACGGTCGATGATGATCGTATTGACGTTCGGGATATCGATTCCGTTCTCGATGAGGGTTGTGGAGATGAGGACCTGGATTCCTTCGTGGACGAACCGGTGCATCACGTCCTCTATATGACGTGGATCCATCTGTCCGTGCACGACATCGAATACGAGATGGGGAAGTTCTTTCTGGAGAATACTGAGAACTTCATCGAGGGAATTGATCCGGTTGTGGAGGTAGAATACCTGCCCTCCCCTCTTTGTTTCGTGCTCGATCGCCTTCTTTACTGTGTAAATGTCATATTCCTCGATCACGGTCCTGATAGCACGCCTCTGTATGGGAGGCGTTGTCAGAAGAGACATGTCCCTGATCTTCAGCAGCGACATGTAGAGAGTACGGGGAATCGGAGTAGCTGAAAGAGCTATGGAGTCAATGTTGGTCTTGAGCTGCTTCACCTTCTCTTTGTCTTTGACACCGAAACGCTGTTCCTCATCGATGATAAGAAGACCAAGGTCCTTGTAGATCACATCCTTCTGAAGGATTCTGTGAGTCCCGACAAGGATATCGACATCGCCTGCTGCGCACCTTGAGAGAATCTCTTTCTGTTTCTTCTTATCTATGATACGGCTCATCACCTCGACCTGGACAGGAAAGGTGCCGAGGCGTTCAATGAGAGTTTCAAAATGCTGCTCTGCAAGGATCGTCGTCGGTGCGAGGAAAGCTACCTGCTTTCCGGCCATGACTGCCTTGAAAGCCGCCCTGAGGGCGATCTCGGTCTTTCCGTACCCAACATCTCCGCAGATAAGACGGTCCATTACCACAGGGGATTCCATATCGACCTTGATATCTTCCACACACTGAAGCTGATCCTCGGTCTCGTCATAGGGGAAGGAGGCCTCGAATTCCATCTGCCAGTCGGTATCCTTCGGGAAGGGATACCCCTTTGAATTCTTCCGCTTCGCATAGAGGGCAATCAGCTGTTCAGCCAGTTTTTCAGCCGACTTTCTCGCCTTTGCCTTCTTTGCAGTCCAGCTCTGACCGCTCAGGTTATCGAGTTTGGGGGCCGACCCTTCCGATCCGATATACCGCTGGATCAGGTTCGCCTGTTCGATTGGAACAAAGAGGTATTCCTTGCCGCCGTAGAGGATCTTGATATAGTCTCTCTCTCTCCCTGCGATATGAACCCGGTCGATCTTCTCGAACTGACCGACACCGTAGTTGATATGAACGACATAGTCCCCTTCATTGAGATCGACAAAGGAATCGAGAGGAGAACTCTGCACCTTGTGCAATGTCTTATTGAGGACCTTCCTTCTTCCGAAGATCTCATGGTCGCAGATGACCGCAAGTTTCTGCCCTTCGAGGACAAATCCCCCGCTCAGTTCATCTTCGAGAATCTTCACACCGTGAAAATTCTGAAGCATGGAAGAGAGCCGCTGTTTCTGAAGCTCGCTTCCCGCATAGATCACGATAGTAAAACCATTTGAAAGCATGGAAGTGAGATCTTCCTTGAACAGGGAGAAATTGCCGAAGTATGAGTGTCCTTCCCTCACATCGAACTGATGTGCATCATGCTGTCCCCTTACATCATAGAGGAGAGACATCCTCCGTCCCTTTTCAATGAACGCAGGATAGTCGAACAGGATCTCATGGGGTTTCGGAGAGTTTCTGTCTATCTGGAAAGCTTCTCTGTAAAGAGATTTCGCTTCCACCTGCATCGAATGGAAGGAGGTATCGAGTCGTTCCTTCCCGAGAATGAAAAAATAATCGGAGTCACGGAAGTACTGACGAATGCTCCCCCAATCCTTTGAAGATGATTCGCTCATCAGATGAAAGGTGAAAGAAGAGATCGATTTGACCAGGTCCTGTGTATCGGGATCATAGTGAGTGATCTTTTCCACTTCATCCCAGTCACCGTGAATTCTGACCGGCATCTCCCCGTCATAGGGGAAAAAATCAAATATTTCACCGTGTGAGGAGAATTCACCGGGAACGGTAGTTGATGGGGAACGGTAATACCCTGCATCGCTGAACATACGGCTCAGCTCAGTCGGGTCGAACGAATCGTGTATGCGTATCGTTTTTTTCGTGTCGGCTACCAGGGAGGAATCGGGGACGGGAGAGACAAATGTTCTCATCGGGATGAAGACGATACCTGAAGTCACACTGTCCAGCTCCTGAAGGTCCTTCAGAAGAAGGTATTCATCATTGTCACCAGAGAGGGTGCTGTAGAGCTTTTTCCCACCGCTCTTCATGATCACCGATGGGATGTTCGTAACCTTGAGATCCTTGTACAGCCCTGTCGCCTGCTGCTCTGTCGGACAGATCACCCACACCCTCTTGCCGAGATAACTCTGAAAGACATGAAGGAGTACTGCCAGAGGGTACCCGCTCAGGCCTTCGATAGCTGAGGTAATGTCTGGATTCTTTCTGAATGCCTTGTATCCTTCGCTCGATTTCAGGTAGGATTGTACAGGCTGAAGTATATGCTGCTTCATAACCGAAAATACCCTACCATAGAAGAGAGAACGTGTTCAATGGATTCATTTCACAGCCTTACAGAGTTTATCAAAGAGATGGGCGTCTACGCCGCTGAAAATCAGAAGAAAATTGAGGTATCATATAAAGATGACGGGTCTGTACTGACTCAAACTGACACCTACATCAACACTCATGTGAAGCAGAAAATAGAGGAACTGTTCCCTGATGCATGCATCATCACCGAGGAACAGGAGAGCACCTACGATCCTTCAGCTCCCCTTACCTTCATTCTCGATCCCATTGACGGCACCGACAGCTACTCTCAGGGAATGCCTTCCTGGTGTATTTCGGTAGGAGTTCTCGACACTGATCGCACTCCCATTGCATCGATCGTTCACGCACCGAGATGGGGATTAGGCGGGGAAGATTCACTCCTCCTTACCCTCTATCCGGGAGAAGAGATGCATCTGAACGGAAAACCGTTTCATGTTGAGAGAACCTATTCGGGAGTTGAACAAGTGGCGATGGGATCACACGTGCAGCATTTTGTCGATCTGAAGAACTACAAGGGAAAGATTCGTGCCTTCGGCTCGAATATCATCCATATGATAGCTCCTCTTATTCATCCGAACATCCAGGGATCGATCAGTATCCCCTGCTTCGCATGGGATATCGCGGGAGCGCATGCGCTGCTGCGCAAGGCCGGTTTTCCTGTGGAATATCGGGACGGACGTCCCTTCACCTATACTGATGAGATGCTCATTGAGCGTAAGACCTTCAAAGACATCCTCCTGAGCGGTCAGAAGGATGCCGTTGTTGAAATGAGAACAATCTTCAGATAGCTTCAGGAATCTTCTTATTCTCGAACCAGTGTCGTGCAAGGTAGATGAACGGAGTGTCGAACACTGCCACAACGACCTTGAGAAGGTAGGTTGAAAGAAGAATCTGCATCAACACGCCCATCGGGAAGACTCCAAAGAAGGCGGCAAAGGTGAAGATGACGGAATCAAGCAGCTGTGAGATCAGCGTTGAACCGTTGTTTCTCACCCACAGGAATTTCTTGGAGGGAAGAGTTTTCTTTATCCAGCCGTAGGCAAAGATGTCATGCATCTGAGAGACACCGTAGGCAAGGAGTGATGCGCCTGCGATACGGGGCATGAGGGCGAAGATAGTTGCCATGCTCTCCTGGACGAAATCGCTTTCGGCAGGAATGAACATCAGTGCGACATTCATAAGGATCGTCATGGTAAGGAGTGCGAAAAAGCCGATGCCGACAGCGCGTCTTGCATCCTTTTTCGTATAACACTCACTGAGGATGTCGGTTGCGAGGAAACTGGTCGCATAGACGATATTTCCCAGCGTCGCTTCCAATCCGAAGAGATTGACAGTCTTTGTCACCTGAATATTGGCGACTATGACGGAAATGGGTATCCAGATAAATAAACCGAGTCGGCCCCAGAGTCTGAAGGCGATCATGATAAGGAGGAAGTTGATCAGGAGCATCCCGATCCAGAAAATTTCATTCATGGTGTCTGTATCCTTGTGTACGAGTCTTCTTTGTCATCGTGTGACCCGATGACTATACAGGAATTCAGGTCGATTGCATACCGCGAACATACTGCCTCAAGGAATTCATCACGGACTATGGCCATAATGTAGCCCTTGTAGGAATCTACGGCATCGGAGAAGGAGGTATCGAAGCCCCTTCCCTCCATTTCGAATCTGCCAATTTCGTCAAATACCATGACATCTTTATCGTAGGAGGCATTGAACTGGGATTCAGCCCAGAAGAAAGCCTCGGGGTTGCAGAAAAATCTGCCGCACGCTTCCCAGCCTTCGTGTTCTTCTCGGTCGAGCATGATGATGGAGGAACCGTCCACATCCGAAGTGAGAGTATAGGTCGTTTTTTCCTCTCCGGGTAGAGAGAGCACCTGCATCACCCCTCCGACGCTTTTACCGTCAAGATCGAGTCTGGAACAGAGAGAATAGGCCATGCTGGTTTTTCCGCTGTCCCTCTCTCCCGAGATGAATATGATCTTATGCTTCATACCGGATCTCCTTTCAGGAAACTCTGAAGTACACTGAAAGCTGACATTGAATCTTTCCTGTCTATGACGAACGTAAGTTCGTTCATCGTTGATATGATCTCATTGACATTGATCTCTTCCCATGCAAGCTTTCTCACCGCTTCATACACGATACCGGGAGTGGACATGAAATCACCGCTGAACACAAGAGAAAGGGCAACCAGGTCACCCTGTTCAAGAAGCACCTCTTCTCCTGAGAGAAGGGGTTTGACGTGATTCATATATTTTTCGCTTATGGAAAGGGATACTTCGTGTGAGCCGACGGAAATATTGAGAAAGTCACCGCTGGAGGGATTCACCAGATCGAATAGTTCACGGAACTTTTCAAGGATGGAATCACTTCGTACAAGGTTGATATCGAAAATATTGGTCTTCATCACAATCTCGTAATGAAGGGGAGCGCTCTTGTGTTCAAGTTCTTTCTTCTTCAGTTCTTCCCCGTACCGGCGGATAGCCATTACTATGGCTGAGTTCTTCACCTCCTTCCCGTGAAGTTTCTCAACAAGGGGATGAATCGAGGAAGCGTAATTGCTGTAACTGAGAATTCCGCTGATCAGCATTTCGTGAAGAAAAGGGGTCCTGTCGATAATCCGTTTTACAGAATTGCTTACTGATTCCATGTTCGCTCCTTGATAACGCCTCTGTTATTATAAGCACATATTGTTATCAATAACAACACTTTCATAACGCCTATGTTCTTTTTCGCCCACTAGATCCATCTTTTCCTCCTCTGAATATACATCATCGGGAAGCTATGGTACTATGATCGCAAGGGAAGGGGGGATGTTTGAGTGTTATGCCCGCAATGCAGCCATACAGATGACAGAGTTCTTGAATCACGTCAGAACAGCAGTGGTTCCATGGTGCGACGCAGAAGGGAATGTCTGAACTGCGGCTACCGGTTCACAAGTTACGAAAGAATAGAAGAGAAACCTCTCATGGTTATCAAACGGGACAAGAGAGTTGAACCGTTCGATATCAGGAAAATAGAGAGGGGAATTCAGATCACTACCGAAAAACGTCATATCCCTCAGGAAGTGCTGGAACAGATGCTGCTCACTATCGAAGATGAGATCATGCTGAAGTCCTCTACAAAACGGGAGATTCCTTCAACCACGATAGGGGAGATAGCGCTCAAGCACCTGTACAAGGTTGATGCGGTTGCATACGTCCGATTCGCTTCGGTGTACCGTGCATTTGATACGGTTGAAAAATTCATTGAGGAAATTGAGAAGATACACCACGGTCTTTGATTTCACTCCCCTCTTTATTTAAGAACCCTTCTCTTCATATTCCTCCTCATTTTTCCCGATTTTATTCTCGAATGATATCCTTTCATTCTTTGAACATATAAGCAAATCTGTATACTATTCTGAGTAGCTCATTATCACACACACTATTCTCACCTGAAGCGGAAAAGGAACCCCGCCACAGAAATATAAGGGAACACACATGAAAAAGAATATTGAAGGGATTATCCCTGTCATGATCACTCCGTTCACTGACACAAACACCATCGACTACGCAAGTCTTGAGAAATTGATTGAATGGTATATCGAAAAAGGTGCTGACGGCCTTTTCGCTGTCTGCCAGTCGAGTGAGATGCAGTTCCTTTCCCAGCAGGAGAAGGTCGAACTTGCAACCTTCGTCGTACAGCAGGTGAACGGCCGCATTCCTGTGGTCGTCTCAGGTCACACGAGTGATGATCCGGTCTCACAGCTGAAGCAGATCGAAATCGCAAGTACCTCAGGTGCTGACGCGTTCGTCCTTGTTTCCAACCACCTCGATCCGAAGAATGAGGGAGAAGAGGTTTTCCTAGGAAACCTGAAATGGCTGCTTTCCCACATTCCCGAGGATATTGTCCTCGGTATCTATGAATGCCCTGCACCCTATAGACGTCTTCTCAGTGACAACGAAATGAAATTTCTTGCCGAAACAGGCAGATTCGCTTTCATTAAGGATGTCTCCTGTGATCTTGAGACTGTAAAGAGAAGAGTAGAGCTCACTGAAGGAAGCGGTATGGCAATTTTAAATGCAAATGCGGCTATCGCATGGGATGCGATGAAAGCAGGTGCGAAGGGATTCAACGGTGTCATGGCCAATGTCTATCCAGACCTCTACAAGTGGCTCTATACCTCAGGAAAGGATCATCCGGCTCTCGCTTCTGAGCTTGCTGATTTCCTTGTCCTTGCGGGTTGTACAGAAGCGTACGGCTATCCTGTCCTGGCAAAGATGTATCATCAGGGGATCGGTAATTTCACCACCATCCATTCCCGCTCCTACCCTCATGATATCAGAGAAAAGGTATGGGGAGTCGATGCGATCCTTGACCGCCTGATCTCTGGTGTTGAGTTCTACCGGGATAAAATCAGCAATCTGTAGCATGAACTGATTAGAGCCCTGCAGATACCTGCAGGGTCTTCTTTTAAGATCTTACATCGAACCACTTTCCGGTAAGGGAACGTTCGATATCGTCATTGAGATGGGTCGGCTTGAGAATCTCATCGGCGCAGTCAAGGGCGAAGGTATCACTCATACCGGCAACGTAATCAAAGATCAGATTTTCGTAGTTCCCTTCCCTTTTCAGATAACTTTCACTCGTATCGTGCACATAGTTGCTGAAGCCTGCGGCAAGCATGTTCTTCTCCTCCTGATACCGGGTGTAATCGAGCTCATACTCGGAAAAGATATCACTCAGGTAGGTGACAATGAGAGAAAGAAGGCGGTGGAAATAGCGGTGGTATCCTTTCAGGATCGGAGAATGGTAGATGTTTTCATAGTTAAATTTCTTCATCTCCAATACCGCTTCATAGACTCCGTTTGAGAGCGATATCCCCTTCTCAGGAGTGGTATGGGTCAATAGATCATGGACCAGTGTATCGATGATGGAAGAGTTGGTATTCCCGAGCCGCTCGGCGGCTATGGGCGGCATCATTTCAGTGTTCACGATATTCAGCCTGCAGGCGTCCTCGAAATCGCGTCCGAGGTAGGCGACCTGATCGCTGATGCGGACGACCGCCCCCTCCCAGGTGGCAGGAACAATCCCCTTACGGGTCGTTATCTTTGAAAAGTCCTTTTCTTCATGGGTGGGAACGATGCTCTGAAGGAAGGTCTCTCCGTTGTGGGAGACGATGCCGTCTCTCACTGCATAGGTAAGGTTCAATCCCTTTCCATTGTCGGCAAGGTACTGAACGACCCTGAGGGAGTTCAATTCATGCTCGAAACGGCTCATTCCCCTCTTCTCTCGCAATTCTCCAAGGATGGTCTCCCCTACATGACCGAAGGGTGCGTGACCGAGATCATGACCCATCCCGATTGCCCATGCAAGCTCATGGTCGAGACCGAGACCTCTGGAGAGGGTGCTGGCAATGGAGGCGACATGGAGGGAGTGCTCTATTCTGGTACAGATATGATCGTTGCTCGGAGCGAAGAAGACCTGGGTTTTGTGCTTGAGACGCCTAAACGGGGAGGAGTGAATGATTGCCGTGGTATCACGATAATAGGAGCTCCTGATATCGCTCTTTCTCTCATTCTGCCGTCGTGTCAGCACAGCTTCGTCAAGCAGATTCGTATAGACATCTTTCATCAGAACCTCCATAGGTGTTTCAAAACAGTTCCACTTCCCTTCAATCGCCTTTAATGGTATCATGTTTCGCATGCTGATGCTACTTGTGGCGGTAACAACTTCCTTTATCCTCTTTCTCTGCCTCATCGCCTCATCGCGCTTTCTCTTTACGCCCAGAGGCGTCTATTGGATACTTCCCCTTATCATAACTATCCTGTTCTTCCTTCTCTCACTTCCCCCCCTTGTCATGAATGCGACTCAGGTGATCCACGGAAGCTATCAGGTACAGATCTCCCCGGACAATTCAGTAAGAGAAATCGTCCCCCTCATCCTTGTCATCCTCTGGTCCTTCATGCTCATTCTCCACAATTTCATTCTCAGCATCCTCATACCCCGTCATACATTCCTTGAACAGAGGAAGAAGAACCTTGATGAAGCACGCTATATACAGCAGAAAGAATATAAACGATTCAGATTAAAACAGCTGAGAAACCGGATACAACAGGTCTCCATCGCAGAGGAAACAGGAGGAAATCGTTATCCAGTCAAGTGGATCACCTATTATGACCAGCATTGAAAACACCAAAAATTCACTGATATACCTAACAGGAATCAAACACAGTGGAAAAAGCAACGTAGGAAGCTACTGCGCAGAGCACCTCAACATGCATACGAAAGTTGCATTCGTCGATCTGGATGAGCTTATTCTCGAGCAGATACCCTATGAGAGCATCAGGGACCTCTATATTTCCGAAGGAAAGGATGCATTCATGAAAGCTGAGGAAGCCGCCCTTGAACGCTTTCTTGAAAGCCATGATTTTTCACACCTGACTATCATGGCCACCGGAGGCGGTGCCTGTGACAATCACTTCCTCATCCAGAAAATGAAAGAAACAGGGACGATCATCTATCTCGCAGTGAAGGAGAAGACTCTCCTGGAGAGAATCAAGAGAAAGGGGCTCCCCCCCTTCATCGATCGCGATGATCCTGAAGACTCTTTCCATGCCCTCTTCCTTCAGAGGGACACCCTCTATAGAAAGTTCTGTGATTATGTGGTAGCATTAGCAGATTTCGAGAGCGTTGAATTCAACGGAGTGAATCTGGCCGCTTTCATCAAAGAACTACTATAGGAGTACACCATGGGTGGAAATACATTCGGAACTTCCCTTACAATAACAACCTACGGAGAGTCGCACGGTGCGGCTCTCGGTGTCACCATAGACGGACTTGAATCCAATTTCGTCATCGATATGGATGACCTTTCCTATCAGATGTCCCGCCGCCGTCCCGGCGGCAACCGACTCGGTACCGAGAGGAACGAGGCTGATGCCGTTGAAATCCTTTCAGGTATCTATGAAGGAAAGACCACAGGAACACCACTTTCCATCATCATCAGAAACACCAACCAGAGATCACATGACTATACCGATATCTCAACCTTTTTCCGTCCCGGCCATGCCGATTACACCTGGCAGCAGAAATTCGGGATAAGAGACTGGAGAGGAGGAGGAAGGAGCAGCGGAAGAGAGACGGCAGCACGCCTTGCTGCCGGTGCTATCGCCATGCAGATTCTCCGTTCCAAGGGTGTCAATATTACGGCATACACAACTCAGATCGGTGATGTAAAGGCTGAAAAGAAGAACCTGAGTATTGTACGAGACAACCTTGTCAGCTGCTGTGATGCCGATGCAGCTGTGAAGATGGAACAGCTCATCGATACAGCGAGAGAGCAGAAGAACAGTATCGGAGGTATCATCGAGTGTGTGATCACCGGCTGTCCTGTCGGCCTCGGTGAACCTGTGTTCCAGAAGACTGAGGCGCTCCTTGCCCATGCTATCCTTTCAATCGGTGCGACAAAGGGAATCGAGTTCGGAGAAGGTTTCCATGCCGCTGACATGAAAGGTTCCGATCATAATGATGAGATAGGTTCAGATGGTTTCAAGTCGAATCATGCAGGTGGAATAAACGGTGGAATCACCAACGGTGAAGATATCTTCTTCCGTGTCCCTGTGAAACCTACCGCCTCGATCGAGCTTCCCCAGAAGACCGTAGACCTTGAAGGACATGAACAGACCATCGTGGTGAAGGGAAGACACGATCCTTCGATCGTCGTAAGGATCGTACCCGTGATAGAAGCGATGGCCGCACTGACCATTCTCTCCCTCTATTACGATCAGTATGGAAGATAAGCCGCTCATCATACAAAGTGATATGACCCTTCTCATGGATGTCCATTCTCCGCAGGCTGAAAAAGCGAGAAAGGATATCATCCCTTTCTGTGAATTGATCCGTTCCCCTGAACACATTCACACCTACAGGATATCTCCACTGAGTCTGTGGAACGCAGCCTCGAGCGGTCTTACTCCAGATGTGATTCTTGAAAAGCTTGAACGCCGTTCCCGTTATGATATTCCTGAAACAGTCTCCTTCAATGTACGGGAACTGATGAATAGGTATGGAGCGGTTGTCCTCGCTCCCTGCGAGGAAGAGGAACTGTACGAACTGACCTTTGCCAATGACCGATTGGCCCGTGAGGTTCTCTCCCGACCGGAAATCATGAAACTGATCATCCCCTCTGGAACGCGTACCTACATCTACCGCTATCACCGCGGAGAGATCAAGATCCGTCTGATCAAGGCAGGCTATCCTGTGGACGATATCATTCCCCTCATGCGTGGGAAGGATGTACCTGTCACCATGAAGGAGAGTACTTCAGACGGTACTCCCCTTACGATCCGCGATTACCAGAAGGAAGCGGCAGATGCTCTCCTTGGAGATTTCTCCCCCGGCTGCGGCTACGGAACAATCGTCCTTCCCTGCGGAAGCGGCAAGACCGTGGTTGCCATGGAACTGATGAGCCGCATCAAGACGACCACCCTCATTCTCACAACCAATGTAGCCGCCGTTCACCAGTGGATTGCTGAGATCAAGGATAAACTTGATGTTCAAGGCACTGAGATCGGCGAGTACAGCGGTATGAGGAAAGAGATAACAGATATCACGGTGTGCACCTACCAGGTGCTCACCTACAGGAAAGATAAGGAAGGACCCTTCATCCATCTCGATAGAATCAGGCAGGAGAATTGGGGTCTCATCATATTTGATGAAGTTCATATGCTCCCTGCTCCTGTCTTCAAAGTAACAAGTGAGATGCAGTCTTCTTACCGTGTCGGCCTGACAGCCACCCTCGTGAGGGAGGACGGAAGGGAAGATGAGGTATTCACCCTTGTCGGTCCCAAGCGCTATGACGTCCCATGGAGCGAACTCGAGAAGAAGGGATGGATAGCTCAGGCAGAATGCGTTGAGATCAGAGTACCTCTATCCCTGGACAAAGAACTCCCCTATGCCATAGCTGGGAAAAGGGATAAATACAGGATAGCCAGCGAAAACGAACGCAAAGTCGATATCGTGAAGCAGCTGGTCGCAAACCACCGGGAAGATTTCATCCTTGTCATCGGGCAGTACCTTTCTCAGCTGAAAACGATAGCGAAGGAATTGAACGCACCCCTTATTACAGGTTCGACACCGAACCTGAAGCGGGATGAGCTCTATCAGTCCTTCAGGGAAGGAAACATTCATGTCCTTGTAGTCTCCAAGGTCGCGAACTTTGCGATTGATCTCCCAGACGCTTCCTGCGCCATACAGATAAGCGGTGCATTCGGTTCACGTCAGGAAGAGGCGCAGAGACTGGGGAGGATCCTCCGCCCGAAGGAGAGGGACTCCCACTTCTACTCCATCGTCACACGCTTCAGCAGTGAAGAGGAGTTTGCAGCGAACAGGCAGAAATTTCTCAGTGAGCAGGGCTACCATTACAGAATGGAGGTATGGGATTGATAGAACAAGGCGCTTTTGATGTGTTCAGTTCCTCTCTCCTCTCCCTCGATGACGGCACCTACTTCCAGATTCTCAGGGGTTTTCTCGGAAAGATTCCCACCCCCTTCAATAAACATGAACTCAACAGAGTACTGGCATCCACGCTCTCGAAGGAATCGTACAGGAACAAACTGTTCTCGGCATTGAATGAGATTGAACGTGACATGGTGCAGGCGCTTCTCATCACCGAAAGCATGAGTGAGGATTCCCTGATCTTTTTGCTTACCGGCTCCTTCTCCTATCCCGATACCCTTCACTGCCTTCAGCTTCTCGAGCAGAAACTGATCGTCATTCCTGATCCGCTGCGCTCCGGTCACCTCATCCTGAACCCTCTTTTTTCCCCTTTGTACGGAGAGTGTGAGAACACGCATCTCTTCAGTCAAGAAGATGATGGCAGTGATACTCTCGTCTTTGCCTCAAATACTGATCTCACCATGAGGGGGATCATCTCCCTCGCACTTCACAGTACAAGTAAAAACAGGAAGCTTCCTGATCAATGGAAGGCATATCGGTCACTCTATGATCCGATCATAGGTGACATCGGGGTGAATTTGAATTCAGAGAAGCTGGAATCTCTTTTAGCGATCGATGCAGAGACCGCAGCCTTCATGTTTCTGCTAAAAAGCCTCCCCTATACCTATCCTATTGATGAAACCGGCATACAGTTGTTTCTTTCAGTTCTGAAGACGATCATCACCTCTTCTGTTGTGAGCGGCTACCAAGGAGCATTGAAACTGGTACGCTATACTCAGATGATCTCCTCCTACACCTCTATGGAGACCCTTTCTCTTACCAATTACCTCTTCTCTCTCGGTATCCTCTCTTATTCAAAAGAGATGAAAGGTGGCACTGATACGATCGATACAGATCATACGATCACCATCCACAGGGGAAACAGGGATTCAGGAAAAGGAAGGTACTGTATATACAGTGAGCTGACCGGCTTCGATACGACGATCAGCTATGAAGTGACAAAGGAAGCGGTGTTCAAGGCCTTTGACTTCTCTCTTACCCCTGAAGATATCCTTGAAGATATGAAAGCATGGTCGGTGAGGATACCTTCCTCCATGGAATCGCAGCTGAAGCTGCTCCATGGTGAATATGCTCAGGTGACCGTCATTCCCGGCACCATAGTGAAAACAGATGAGAGAATGGAAAGGATCTTCGAAGCACACCAGGAACTCAGCTCCTCCATCATTGAAAAGGTGGCACCCGGTGTGTTTGTGATGAATGACAGAAAGATGAAGGAATGGAAAAAGATCCTACAGGATGTAGGGATCACCCACCTAGCCTACAAACATCCACCTTCCTACTTGGAGGCGGAGGAGATCCCCCTTTGTTCCATCCCTATCCTTTCTCTTCACCTCCCGGAATCTACAGAAAAGAAAACGGGACAGATCTCTGAACAGGAATTAGAGGACCAGGTGAAACAATTGCTGGCAATCCTTGAAACGAAACCCTTCACGAAGGATGTGAAGCTTCTCCTTGCTTCCAGAATTAAAGACCATATCATCGTGGATGAGAATCAGATGCACGCGAACGGTGAAGAGCTGAAGATACTGAGTGCGTCCGGTCTCGATTATTCAAGGAAAATTGTTGTCATCCGCTCCGCGCTGAAAGATCATTCACTTCATCTTGAAATCTCGTGGTTTTCCGAATATGGAGAGTTGGAGAGTTCCATAGGGACTCCCCTGTCGTTATCGAAGAAAGGAGATGAGGATATGCTTCTCCTGAGATCTATTCCAGATGGAAGGGAAGAGCATTGGAAGGTGAGCACCCTCTATGCGGTGAAGACAGTTCCCTCAAGCATCTTCTTTGTCAACAAGGCTAATCGGTAGCCGCTTCGGGTAATGGTATCCGGTGAAGGCTTCGAACTGGAGCTTACCCTGCCCGATGAGCATCTGTGATCCGTAATAGAGGCTACTTCCCGCCTTTTTCGCCCTTTTGAGGAGAGCGGTGTACTTCGGTGCATAGATAAGCTCGTAGACATGGTGACGCTCAGAGAACGGAAAAGAAGGAATGGGATCAACACCTGCAAGGCTTCCCATACCGACATTCGTCGTCTGAATGACCGCATCTACTTCTGCATATCTGTAGGCATTGTCGAGCGAATCGAATGAGTTCAAGGTGAGTTCTGCAAGCTTTTCAGCCTTCTCGACATCTCTGTTCACAATCGTGATCCGGCAACCGTAATTCTTCAGCGCCCAGACACAGGAGCGGGCAGCGCCGCCGGCTCCCACAACGAGAACGCTCTTGATCTCACCTGACTGGATAGGATGTATGAGCGGTTGTATGAATCCGTAGTAGTCGGTATTCGTTCCCGACCAGAGATTCTTTTTCCTGACCACCGTATTGCACGCACCTATCTGCTTCACTTCACGAGAGACCTTTCCCAGGTAGGGAAGGACAGCCTGTTTATGGGGGACTGTGACAGAGAAGCCGTAGATCGGCAGCATTTCAGCAAGGGCGAAGAAGGGGCGGACAGCATCCACCTGAAAGGGGACGTACACCGCATTATAATGGATCCCCTCGAAGCCGGGGTTATGGATCATAGGAGATTTGGTGTGGAGGACAGGATTCCCTATGATTCCGTACACATGTGTTTTCGCATCGACGGTGTCTGCATGGTAGACTTCCTTCAGTGTACGGGGAGAGAACTGTCCGGGAGCAACCTCATCGGGACTGGTGAAGGTGAGGATTGAATTGAGTTTTCTATAGAGGATTCTCGTCGGGACACCGAAGGGTCCCATACCGAGCAATATCTTTTCTGGAACCTCCTGCAGTGCCTTCGCTATCTCGAAGAGATGCTTCACATCATGAATGCTGTTAAGCATGACAGCAGCCTTCGGAATACTTCCCTTGTGAGCTATCTGAAGCATACGGTGGACAAGGTCGTCAGGGATACCGTTGAAATCGTGCAATGAACGGATCACCTTGATCCCTTTCTTCTGCGCCTTTGTCACGCACACAGACCGCTTTACATCCTCTTCGATATCGACATAGGAGAAATCGCCATCGAGAGCCTTTTCCATGAGAGAGAACCGGGTTCTTTCCTCTTCCTTGTAGGTTCCTCCATCGCTCACTCGTCTGCAGGTAAGTATGACGGGGACTGATACCATTGAGGGAAACAGTGATGCTTTCAGAATTTCTTCAGCAGTGAGGTAATCTATCCTGAGTTCGACAATATCGATATACGGCAGATTCCGCCTGACAAGATCGACGTTCTCAGCGAGAGAACTCTTGTTCAATACGAGACAAATCAATGGACAATCCTCCAGAAGGTAACAGGAAAGACTCCTTGCAACCCTATCTTCCAATATGATAGGGTTTATCATACTCACTCAATTGAGAATCTTCAACACCTGAACAGGGAGTTTACTTACCGTAATGAAAACACTCCAAGCCATAGATATTTCACTCGCCTTCGGAGACAGACAGATTCTCGATGACATATCTCTCACACTACAGGAAGGAACAGTCTCCGCTCTCGCAGGCAGTAACGGAAGCGGCAAGACGACGCTGATGAAGATCATCGCTTCACAGTTCGAGTTCGATTCAGGAACGATATCGGTCACAAAAGGACTCAGGATCTCCTACCTTCCTCAGACAGGAATCACTCACAAGGGATCAACCTTGCGTGATGAGGTGATGAAAGGTTTCGACCATTACAGACCCCTCCTCGATGACATCAGAAGGCTTGAGGAAAAACTTCTCGATGCTTCCCAGGAGACCTCGCATGAGGCTGACCTTATTGACCTTCACCAGAAGCAGGAAGAACTTCTTGCCGGGACCTATTACAGCCGCCATGCAATCATAGAACAGGTGATCAAGGGACTCGGGTTCACCACCTCAGACATGGACAGGATGTGTGAGCATTTCAGCGGCGGGTGGCAGATGAGAATCGCCCTTGCGAAGATCCTTGTGGAAAACTCAGATGTCCTCCTCCTTGACGAACCTACCAACTATCTCGATATCGAATCACGTATCTGGCTCAGAAACTTCATCAACCGCTTCCGCGGATCCGTCCTTATCGTTTCACACGATCAGGACTTCCTTGATGAGACAGTGAGTGAAGTCTACGAGCTCTTTAACGGCAGACTCACCCGCTACAAGGGTAATTACACCCGATATGTGGCTACCAGACTTGCGGAGATAGAACAGCTCGAAAAAGAGGCGGAAAAACAGAAGAAAGAGAGAGAAAAGACAGAAAAATTCATTGAACGCTTCAGGTACAAGGACAGCAAAGCAAAACAGGTGCAGTCCAGAGTGAAGATGCTCGAAAAGATGGATGAAGTGGAAATACCTCCCCACCTGAAGAAGATGAAGATCCATTTTCCCCCTCCCCCTCATGCCCCTTCTCTTCTCTTCACTGTTGAGAACCTGACCAAAAGGTACGGAAATCTCACTGTCTTCGAAGACCTCTCTTTCTATATCAACAAAGGGGACCGTCTTGCCATCACAGGGCAGAACGGAGCGGGAAAGACCACCCTCATGAACCTCATCTCAGGAGCAGATAAAGAACACGAAGGAAGAGTCACCACAGGAGAGGGAGTAAAGATCGGGTACTATACCCAGGAAAACGAGAAGACACTCAATAATGAACACACCGTGTATCAGGAGATAGAATCGAGTGCATCTACAGGCGATATCCCCCGCCTGAGAAACCTTCTCGGGGCATTCTTGTTCAGCAATGATGATATCGATAAGAAGGTGGGCGTACTCAGCGGAGGGGAAAGAAGCAGGCTCGCCCTCTTGAAGATTCTCCTTCACCCTGCCAATGTCCTTCTCCTTGATGAACCTACCAACCATTTGGACATCAACACGAAGGAGATGCTCCTCAATGCCCTTGAAGAGTATCAGGGGACAGTGATCTGTGTATCCCACGATACACATTTTATTAAACAGCTCTCAAAGCGCATTCTTTATATCAGCGACCATACCATGGAACTGTTCGAAGGTGATTACGAGTATTTCTCCTGGAAATTGGAACAGAAGGAAGCACTCGAATCCCTGGATGAAGCACCTGCAGAGGATACTCCCGTCAAGGAACAGGAGAAATCAAAGAACGGCAGTCTGGACAGAAAAGAATACAACAGGATGAAAAACCGGCTGCAGAACCTTGTAAAACAGCAGGAACAGCTTATGGAAAACGTTGAGAAGATAGGTGAAAAGATAAATGAAGTGTCTCATCTCATGTCCCTGGAAGAAAACTACAGCGATGCTGAGAAGATCACTGCTCTGGTGGAAAAGAAGAATGATCTAGATGAGCAGAAGGATGAGATGGAGATGCAGTGGCTTGAAACAGCTGAAGAGATGGAGACTCTAGAGGCGGCACTTCAGTGACCTGGCCGCTCAAGCAAGTCCCGCAGGTCATTCTTGCTTCCCAGTCAGCGGCACGCAAAGAACTGCTTGAAAGCACAGGGATAGAAGTTATCACCAGACCCACCCATTGCGATGAGAACTGTTCCTATACCGATCCCCTCCAGTTTCCACTCGTCCTTGCGAAACGGAAGATGGATGCATACCTTGCAGAGAACGTCATGACTTCTATACCAGTCATCACCTGCGATACGATCGTTGAATACCGGGGAGAGATCATTGGAAAACCTGACACCTTTGAAGAAGCCTATAGATACATATCAGGTTTCAGCGGGAGCAGTCACCTTGTCGTCAGTGCCTACTCCCTCCTGTACGGCAGCAGACTCTACAGCGGATACGAAACAGCGGAAGTCCTTTTCAACCCCCTTTCCCCTGATGATATACACCTGCATCTCGACCATACCGATTATCATGCATGCGCCGGTGCCTATCGCATCCAGAATCAGGTAATTCCTCTCATCAAAGAGATAAAAGGTCATTTCTCGACCGTAGTGGGGTTGCCATTGGAGCGTATTTCTGCCATATTAAGTTCACCTGACTCATTCGTGAGTGAGGAATATCCACCACATGGTGAGAAATAGCGAAGGGGACAGGATCAAGATCCTGTCTTAGGAGGAAATGTGTCCGTAGTCACAATGAAAAGCCTGTTGGAATCAGGCGTACACTTTGGTCACCAGACCAAACGTTGGAACCCCAAGATGGCCCGCTTCATCTTCTCAGAAAGAAACGGGATTCACATCATCGATTTACAGAAGACAAGTGCATGTATCGTAGAAGCCTACGAAGCAGTACGTGCAACAGTCAAAGACGGCAAGCAGGTGCTGTTTGTCGGAACAAAGAAACAAGCTCAGCAGACCATTGAAGATGAAGCAAAGCGTTGCGGTATGCCTTATATCAACAACCGCTGGCTCGGTGGTATGCTCACAAACTTTGAAACCATCAAAAAGTCAGTCAACAGACTGAAAAAACTCGAAAAAGAAGAGCTCGATGGTACTCTTCAGTCCTATACTAAAAAAGAAATCGCTCTCTACATGAAAGAGAAGGGCAAGCTCGAAAAGAACCTTGGCGGTATCAAGGAAATGAAAGAGCTTCCCGGTGCTATCTTTATCATCGATACAAAGAAAGAAGCTATTGCTGTCGCAGAAGCTAAAAGACTTGGTATCCCCGTCATCGCAGTCGTTGATACGAACTGTGACCCCACCAACATCGACTTCCCCATCCCCGGAAACGATGATGCTATCAGAGCAATCTCTCTCTTCGTAGAAGTCATCGCGAACGCTGTTCAGGATGCTGATACAGAAGGCGGCCTTGAAATCATCGAAACTCTTCCCGACCTCGAAGAAGAAGCAGCTGCAGAAGAAGTAGTTGAAGAAGTTGTCGAAGAAGAACACGTCGTATTCGCCACCGACGAAGATGCTGACTTCTCAGATTACGAAGTAGTCGAGGAGACAGTTGAAGAGGAAGAGGCTCCTTCAAAGGTGAAAGCTGTGAAGGTGACTGAAGGCGGTATCGAAGTAGACGAAGAAATTCTCTACGAAGACTAAGAGTACAGAGGTATTTAATTATGGCTGCTATTAGCGCAAAAATTGTAAAAGAACTGAGAGAAGTTACCGGTGCAGGTATGATGGACTGTAAGAAGGCCCTCGTCGAAGCAGACGGAGACTTCGCAAAGGCTGAAAAGCTTCTCAAGGAAATGGGTCTCGCTGCTGTTGCAAAACGTGCAGACAGAGCAACTGAGAACGGAGCGATCTTCGCAGGTTCAAGAAACGGCAAAGCCGTTCTTCTCGAGCTGGTATGTGAGACTGACTTCGTTGCAAAGAACGCTGACTTCATCGCTCTCGGTGAAAAGCTTGTCGATATGGTCATCGACAACGGCTACACCGAAAAGAATGACGCTCTTGAAGCAGAGGTCAAGAACCTGATCACAACAATCAAGGAAAACATGTCCCTCAGCCGCTTCCAGGTATGGGATATCGACGAGAATACCATTGTCGGATCATACGTCCACGAAGGTTCTCTCGCTACCATGGTATTCCTCTCTTCTGACGACACAAGCGTTCTTGCAAAGCCCGAAGTTGCAGAGCTGGCCAATGACCTCGCTCTCCACGTAGCTGCTTTCACTCCCGCTTACCTTTCTAAGGATAGCGTAGATGCTTCTTACATCGAAGAGAACACAGAAATCTTCATGAAGCAGGCAGCTTCCCTCGGCAAGCCCGAGAAGGTTCTTGCAGGAATCGTACAGGGTAAGATGAACAAGCACCTCTCAGAGATCTGTTTCGTTCTTCAGCCGTTTGTCAAAGATGACAGCATGAGCGTTGAGAAGAAAGTTGCTGAAATCGGAAAGGCAGCCGGCGGTTCACTCAAGGTTGTCAATTACGCATTCTACAAGGTCGGTGTTGCTCAGTAACATCTGACACGAACTATATGAGGCCGTCGGCAGCGACGGTCTCATTTTGGAGGCTATGATGAAAGATATTTTAGATACTTGTGAATCTAGAATGGACAAGAGTGTAAGTGCTCTCGTAACTGAATACGGCGCCCTGCGCACTGGCAGAGCCTCTGCCGCCCTCTTTGATAAGATCAAAGTTGATTATTACGGAGCGGAGACTCCCCTTTCACAGGTTGCGAGTGTCTCTGTACCTGAAGCGCGACTCGTCGTGATTCAGCCCTGGGATAAATCTTTACTCGGTCCTATCGAAAAAGCGATCCTGAAGAGTGAACTCTCACTCAACCCCAACAACGATGGAAAACTCCTGAGAATCAATTTTCCTCCCCTCACTGAACAGAGAAGAAAGGAACTTGCAAAATCAGCAAAGCAGACTGCAGAGCAGTACAAGGTAGCAGTGCGTAACATAAGACGTGATGCAATCGACGAGCTGAAGAAAAAGCAGAAGGCAAGTGAAATTTCTGAAGATGAGCAGAAAGATGGAGAAACAAAGATTCAGAAGATGACAGATACCTACATCCAGAACATCTCTGATCTCGCCAGCGAGAAAGAGAAAGAGATTCTGGAGATCTGATACGTGGGAACCATTCAAGCACCGAACCAGGATACATATCCAAAGCATATCGGGATCATCATGGACGGAAACGGGAGATGGGCGAAAAAACGCTCACTTCCCCGTTCCATGGGACACTTTGAGGGAGTGAAGGCTGCTAAACGGATCGTGAAAGCTGCCTCAGATCTCAACATTCCCTATCTCACCTACTACGCCTTCTCTACTGAGAACTGGTCTCGACCACCCAAGGAAGTTGAGTACCTGATGAACCTCTTCTCTACCCGTATCTTCAGTGAGATAGATTTCTATAACTCGGTCGGTGCAAAGGTTGTTGTACGGGGCGACATGTCCCGATTCCCTGAAGCAGTGAAAAAAGCTGTGAAAGTGACACAGGAGGCAACTGCCCACAACACTCGCCTTACTGTTGCCCTTGCAATCAACTACGGTGGACAGGATGAAATCGTCCGTGCAGTGAACTCCTGGCTCACAGTCCGCTCTGATAATGAAAAACTGGACATAGACAAGGTCAGAACCTACTTCGATCACCCTGAAATTCCTGTGGTTGATTACATTGTAAGGACAGCAGGCGAAAAAAGGATCAGCAACTTCCTTCTCTGGGAAGCCGCCTACGCAGAGTTCATGTTCTATGATACACTTTGGCCTGACTGGAAACATGAGAACCTGGTTGAAGCATGTGAGGAATATGTGAAACGTATTCGAAAGTTTGGAGGTGTTCTTGATGAATAGTGTGGCAAAGCGTCTGATTCTTACATTCACTTCAGTACCCGCGCTCCTTCTTTTCATGTACTTCCTCCCCCAATATGATCATCTGGCCTTCGCTCTTCTGACCGTAGCCGCCATGGCCATCGCAACAGTTGAGATGCACCATATGTTCGTTCCCTGGAACAAACCGAGACCACTTCAGGTCAGCGCCTATGCGCTCTTCCCTTTTATTCTCTATATTCAGAAACATTTTGACATAGCGTATCCCATCACAGCACTGTACGGAGCACTTCTCGTCCTCATCATATTCGCCGTTGAAATCTTCAGGGGTGAACATGATCAGTTTGAACGGTGCATTGAGAAGGTAGCAAAATATCTTCTCCTTCTTGCCTATCCTTCGATCCTTTCTCTTCACCTGACTGAAATCCTCTTTTTACAGAACCCGGGAAATCTTCTCCTCCTCCTTTTCTCCCTTGTATTTGCCAATGACTCTCTCGCCTATGTGTTCGGCATGCTCTTCGGGAAGAACAACAGGAATATCGTGAAGGTATCTCCCAATAAATCAATGGCTGGTTTTATCGGAGGAATCATTGGAGCAATCATCGCATCCTTCCTCTACTACTTCTTCTCTCCGGTCATTGCAGGTATGTTCTCTCCTGTATCACTGGTTCTTCTTGCAACCGCTTCTGCGATCGCCGGGGATGCCGGTGACCTCGTTGAATCGATGTTCAAGAGAAATGCGGGGATCAAGGATTCAGGAAAGATCATCATGGGCCGTGGAGGCCTCATGGATTCAATAGACTCTCTCCTGTTCATCGCTCCTGTTTTCTACTATATCGTTCTCTTTGTACAACAGGGGGCATAATGAGAAACCGTATCCGGGTTATCATTTTAGGAGCCACAGGTTCTATCGGAACGACTGCACTCACCTCACTTGAAAAGTACCGTGACCTGTTCGAGGTCGTCGGTCTCTCCTGCCATGGGAAAACAGATCAGATGGTTCAGTGGGCAACCAGATTCGATGTAAAGCATCTCTGTATTACCGACACCTCAGCCAAGGCCCCGTCCATTGAGGCTATCATCTATCGGGGTACCGAAGGTCTCAAACAGATGATCGAAGAGGTCGAATGTGATGTCGTACTTAACGGTATCAGCGGATCTGCAGGTATGATTCCTTCGTTCACTTCCCTTACTGCCGGTAAAGACCTTGCCCTTGCCAATAAAGAAAGTGTTGTAATGGGAGGTGATCTCCTGTTTGCTGCAGCGGAGAAAACCGGTGCAGCTATCATCCCGGTAGACTCAGAACACTCGACGATCAACGCTCTGATCGGAGCACATGGGAAGGAATCAATCGATTCAGTCATCATTACCGCGAGTGGCGGTCCTTTCAGGAACCACACGCTTCATCAGATGAAGGATGTGAGTGTTGAAGATGCCCTTGCCCACCCTACCTGGTCAATGGGAAGGAAAATTTCCATCGACTCGGCAACACTGGCAAACAAAGGACTTGAGGTGATTGAAGCTTCTTATCTGTTCAATCTTCCCTCAGATAAGATCGAGGTTGTTGTCCACCCGCAGTCCATCGTTCACTCAATGGTCCGACTGATCAACGGAGCGGTCTACTCACAGATGTCTCCTCCGAGTATGGCCCTTCCGATCATGGAGGCGATCAATATAAGAAACTATCCACTGTCAAAAGTGGTGCCCCCTCTTGAATTCTCCCCTCTGGATCTTCATTTTTCTCAGTGGGACGGCCTTCGGTTCCCGATGCTTTCCCATGCCTACCGATCGATTGAAGAGAGCGGCTCCTATCCCATAGCCTTCAACCAGGCAAACGAGGTTGCAGTTGATTTCTTCCTGAACGGAAAGATTGGATTCCTTTCCATCGCAGATATCGTAGAGGACGTGCTTCAGGGCGATTATTCTGCCTCTGCTCATTCGTTATCCGATATCATACAAATCGATGCTTCAGTGAAATCAAGAGCTGAAAAGATTGCTCGCAGGTTCATGAAGTGAGCACCTTCATCTCTTTTTTCATAGGTATCGCATCAATCGCTCTAATGGTTACAGTTCATGAGGCCGGGCACTTCTTCGGAGCCCGCATCAGCGGCATCACAGTCGAAACCTTTGCCATTGGATGGGGAAGGGCTATCAAGAGATGGCGTAAGAACGGTATCGAGTACAGGATAAATATATTCCCTCTTGGAGGCTACTGCAAACTGAAGGGTGCCGAAGATCTCATTGCATCCCAGGAGAGACATGAATCCGAGATGGTTCATGTATCGAGCGGTTCCATATTCGCAGCCCACCCTCTTAAAAGAATTCTCACCTACCTTGCAGGTCCACTGATGAATCTTATCTTTGCTGCTCTTCTCTTTATTCCTTTTTTCATGCTTCCCTACTCTTCTTTCAGCGATCCCTCTTCTGTGATCGTCTCAAGCGAGTATCCCCTGATCTATGGAGAGAGTGAGAATGCAGCAGAGCGTGGAGGGATGAAATCGGGAGATACGATCCTCTCTCTTGACGGACATGAAGTGAGAAATTTTCAGGATATCTCAACATTCATGACAACGTATGATTCTCATGAACCGATTGCAGTGAACGTCCTGAGAGACGGAAGTACCCTGGAACTCTCCATCCTTCCTCAGAAAACCGATAACCGATACCTTCTCGGAGTATCTTCAGCCCTGACACCCATCCTCTCGGAAGTTGATCCGATCAGTCCAGAGTCTATGGCAGGGATGAAAGCAGGTGATACCATCCTTTCCGTAGATGAGAAGGCCACACCCTACATGGCAGACGTTCTGAGCGCCTATCTGAACGCCGCGGGAAAAATGAGGGTTGAGGTACTGCATGAAGATGGCACGACAGAGATCTGTTCCTTTATTCCTGAGCGGACAACGGAAGGAAATGTCATTGCACATATCACTTTTAAGCGGGATACAATGTACAATGAAGGACTCTCATTGCCGAGTGGTGTTTTAGCAGCTATGAGAGAGACTGGGTCCATGATTTCTGAGACACTGCAGCTCTTCAGTCAGCTGGTCACAGGAAAGATGGAGGCAGGCAGTTCACTTGCAGGTCCCTTGCGCATCAGTTATGTGATTGGAGCGACCTTCTCAGCAGGTATGAGAAGTTTTCTTCAGCTCCTTGCTATGGTGAGCATATCACTGGGAATCGCAAACCTCATTCCCCTTCCCGCTCTTGACGGTGGTTCAATCGTCTTATCGGTCATTGAATGGGTACGGAGAAAAAGACTCCCGGTGGGAATCTACATCAAGTATCAGTCAGTGGGTCTTGTCATTCTTTCTCTGCTTATTCTTTTCGTGCTTTTCAGCGATGCGAGATTCTTTCTCTCATGAAGAGAGTTCAGATATTTGATTAGGAATACTGCTCGAGTTCTACGAACCTTACAAGCTGTTTCTGGAATCCCATGGTGAACACACCTGTTTCACCGTTACGCTGTTTTGCGAGAATGATCTTTGTTTCCTGAACGGGGAACCCGTTCATCATCACCTGATTCTCATTCCCTTCTCCGTTCTTCTCATCGTATTCGCTGAGACGTTCACGGTGGAGGAAGAGAACGACATCGGCATCCTGCTCGACAGAACCTGATTCCCTGATATTCGCAAGGTTCGGTTCCTTACCTTCAGCATCACGCGATACCTGAGAAAGGGCGACGATAGGGATCCTGAGCTCACGGGCAAGCGATTTCATAGACCTCGAAATCTCTGCAACCTGTTCATGACGTGGCACGTTCGGTCCGCTTTCCGGGTTGATGAGGGAAAGGTAGTCAATGAAGAGAATCTGAATGTCCTTCTCCCTTTTCATCCTTCTTGCCTGACTTCTCAGATCGAACAGTTTGATATTAGGAGTATCCTGAATGATCAGTTTTCCTTCATAGATTCTGCTTGCCGCATCGATGATGGCGTTGGTATCCTGAGAGCGCAAGATAGCATTACGGATACGTTTTGAATCTACATGGGCTTCGGCTGACAGGATACGTTCCATGATTGCCATGCTTGTCATTTCAG
Source organism: Sphaerochaetaceae bacterium (assembly GCA_963677695.2). Taxonomy (GTDB): domain Bacteria; phylum Spirochaetota; class Spirochaetia; order Sphaerochaetales; family Sphaerochaetaceae; genus SABI01. The sequence goes on from CAXXUJ010000002.1 coordinate 635,415, forward strand.
CTGAGAAGAAGCCTGTCGGTATTTTTCTGTGGATAGCGATATCGATAGCCATCGAGATGGCAAAGGCTGTCTTACCTACAGAGGGTCTCGCTCCGATGACGATATACTCGCCGGGTCTGAACCCTCCGGTCATATCATCAAGACGGGAAAAACCGCATTTGACTCCTTCGACATTTCCATGCTGAACACGTTCCATCAGATGGTCGACGGTTGATCGAACAAGAGTGGATCCATCCTTGTAGCTCTCACTGAACATTTCAGTGGAGATCTGAAGGTCACTCAGTTTATGCTCACCTTCGTCTAGAATTTCATCGATCTCTTTGGAATCATCATATGCAGAGTCATAGAGATTTGATGAAAGGGTGAGAAGAGAACGTCTCAGGGAGAGAGACTGCACTATCTTCGCGTAATAGATTGCGTTTGTGATTGTGGGGACATCACTGGTGAGGCCGGCGATATACGCCATGCCGCCACACAGGTCAAGGAGCTTCTGGCTCCTGAGAAAATCTGTAATAGTGATCAGATCGATCGTCTGACCACTATGTTCATTGTGAAATGAGAGTATGGCATCGTAGAGGGCCGCATGAGCAGGAGAATAGAAATCATCCTTTCTCAACGACTGAGAAACCTCATGAAACGCATCAGAGCTTAACAGGATCGCTCCCAGTACAGCTTTCTCTGCATCTATATTATGGGGAGGAATTCTCCCCCCTGCGAAATCTGCCACGGGCAAAACCCTTACTCTTTGTCTTCTTCAGCTTCCTCAGCTGCAGTCTCTTCGACTTCTTCAGCTGCTGCTTCTTCGATGACTTCTTCTTCAACAACTTCAACAGTCTCTTCAACTGCTGCTGCTTCGGCTTCAGCCTTTTCAGCATCCTTTACTGCCTTCTCGCTGAGAACTTCAATCTTCATTGTTGCGCTCTCACCTTCATAGAGGCGGATCTTGATACTGTAAGTACCGATAGCTTTGATATCGTGAGAAGATACTTCGATTCTCTTCTTTTCGATCTCGATGCCTTCTGCAGCCAGTGCTTCCATGATCATGGTGTTGGTCACTGAACCGAACAGCTTTCCGGTCTCACCGGCAGAAACAGTAAGAGAGAGAGTCATTGCATCGAGCTTCTCCTTGAGAGATGCCGCTGCCTGTCTCTTATCTTCCTTTCTCTTCTCGATGGCCTTTGCCTTACCGGCGAACATAGCCTGATTAGCCTTGTTGAACAGAACTGCAATATTTCTGGGAAGGAGGTAATTCCGTGCGTAGCCGTTCTTGACTTCTACGACGTCTCCTTCTTCTCCGAGATTATGAACATCCTGATTTAAAATAATTTTCATAATTCCCATTTCTCCTTAATTATCTTTACGATATGCGACCCATGTCTCGCTGATTCCCAGTAATGAGAAGGCAAGAAATGCGACCACATTAATTCCCGGCAGCACCATCAGCATGAGGGAGAGATTGAACGTTCTCAGAACTCTGAGTTCGCCCAGACGCTTCTTCAGCAGATAGACAGCTATCGAGACTCCATGTACCGCATAGAGCAGAACCACAGCGCTGCTTATGTTGTACGCGACACATTCCAACAGTGTCGAATCGGTAAAAAACGTTACAAGTACGAGAGTGAATGATCCGAGAAGGACCCACACGGTATCGTAAGGGACCCTCCACCTCAACATCCGCTGTTCGAATGAGGGTGAATTCCGGTGAAGGAACAGCTCCGTGATGTAGACGGCTGCAGAGAACTGTACAAGGTAGATGAAGAGTGCGAAGCGGATAATCACCGCATTCACGAAATCTGTCATTGACCCGATGTCTGCTGACGCCATCTGAGTTCCCATCAGCATCTGAACGACTGACTGAAGGACCTGCTGATACATCTCAAGGGTGTTCCTGGAGCTTTCACTATCTCCAAGTAACCATAGTACTATAAAAAAACCAGCTACAACAACGAAAGATACTGCGTAGATCAGGCGTATGAAATAGCGCCTGTGGCTTGTCAACATCCATATCCCGCTCGAAATAAGCAGTGACAACGGCATGAACAGACCGACTACCAGTACACCCGTTACTGTACTCATATCCTGAAAAAGCCCGTTCAGCTGTATCGTGTGAAGTATTGCGACCGCAAGGACTACGAGTCCCACCATCACACTCTTCTTCCACATGCCATCAAGCCTATCGTTCATCAGAAGCAGAGGCACAATGCTCAGCGCTCCTGAAGATGTCACCATATAGATCACGAATGAGATCCCAGCAGGTAACAGCAGATCGACCAGCAGACGGCGGCTGTCAAACTCTTTCATCGCCGAAAACTCTTACTTTCTGTCGAAAGGAAGGTATGCGAGCACACGTGCACGCTTGATTTCGGTGGTAAGTGCTCTCTGGTGCTTAGCACAGTTACCGGTAATGCGGCTGGGGAGGATCTTTCCTCTCTCGGTCACATATCGTCTCAGCATGTCGGGGTTCTTGTAATCTGCGACAAGACCCTGTGTACAGAACTTACAGACCTTCTTCTTGAAAGGTCCTCTCTTGTTGAAACGACGTCCGGTGTTACCACCTCTTCCGCCATCTCTGTCATCACGACCGTCACGGCCGCTTACATTTCTTTCTTTATCATCTGCCATGTAATGTATTCTCCTCTTGCAGTGTTAAAACGGAATGTCATCATCGAACTGTTCCGGTCCGGGGAATGAGGAAGGAGCACTCGCATTTCTGTTTGAAGGTGCGGGAGCCGACTGTGTCTGGTATCCTCCATTCTGGTTATAGGAACCGCGTTCGTTCTGACTTGAATTCCCTGAGTTGCCTCCCAGGAGCTGGATCGAATTGGCTACAATCTCGATTCTACTGCGGCTCTGACCATCCTGCTCCCACCGGCTCTGGCGGAGCTCACCGCTCACACAAACCTGACGACCTTTACTGAGATAGGAATTGAGAACTTCTCCCTGTCTTCCCCACACGGTGACATCAAAAAAGCTCACTTCCTCTTCTCTTGCATCGCCTGACCTCTTCGTACGATTTACTGCAAGAGAGAAACGACCTACCGCCGTTCCGCTGTTAAGGTATCTGAGCTCCATATCACGAGTAAGTCTTCCGACAAGGACCACGCTGTTGATATCGTTAGCCATACGTTATACTCCTGTTAGATTTGGATTTATTTTTCCTTTACGACAAACAGGAATTTCATGACCGGCTGCATGAGTCTGAAGGCATGTTCAAGCGTCACAATGACGGCAGGGTCTGCGCTCAGTTCCATGTAATGGTAGTGACCTTTGTCCTGTTTCTTGATCTGGTATGCGAGGTTCCGCACTCCCATATCTTCACTCTTGGTGACTTCGACCTGAGCTGCAGCGAACTCTTCGTTCACTTTCTCAAGTCCCTTTACCGCAGCATCTTCAGACGGATCCAAGATGACGGTGAATTCATAGTTTCTCATAGTTCCTCCTTACGGACTATATGATCCACGCACGGTGGATAAAGAGGTCACGATAACCTAACACGGAGGTCAGGTGAATGTCAAGGCAAAACAAAACCGCCGGAGCGACCGGCGGTTTTGCGATTCAGATTGCTCAAGAAATATTATTTCTTGTTCTTATGTCTATTCTTTCTAAGCTTTTTCTTTCGCTTATGTGTTGCAATCTTATGTCTTTTTCTTTTTCTACCACAAGGCACAATAGGACTCCTTACCGATAAGTTTTGTAATTACGAACGCTATTATGGAGTGAATAACAATTAACGTCAAGGGTATGGGTAAATTGTTTCATGATATTCCTTCTTACATCAGCGATATCAGGGGTTCCATGACCAAATATATCATTGCACCTATGAAAAATGGATAAGCAGCAGTATACTGTTCTCAATTATGAATGTTCTAATTTTCGGGCTTGGCCTCCATGGAGGTGGGGCCTCAGCCGCCCGTTATTATGCCCAAAAGGGTGACACCGTCTGCGTAACAGACATGAACAGCGCCTCGCAGCTTCAATCTCAGATTGATACTCTTTCCGATCTCTCGATCTCTTATACTCTGGGAGGACACACAGGAGAAGATATTGAATGGGCAGATATGATCATAAAGAGTCCCGCTGTCAGTCCCGCCCATCCCCTTCTTGCCCATCAGGATAACCTCATCACAACAGATATCATCGAACTGCTCTCCTACTGTTCATCCCGACCTGAAATCACGCTGATCGGGGTGAGCGGAACCAAGGGAAAAAGTTCCTCAGTGAATACTCTTAAACAGATCCATACAGATATGGGAGAGAAGGTATTCATAAGCGGAAATATTGGAATAAGCGGATTCGAAACACTCACACAACTTCAGAGGACCTCTGGTCCCTGCATCCTGATTTTAGAGCTTTCTTCCTTTCAGATACGTGACCTGTTCTGCTACGGAACACCGGAAGAATACCATTTCACTTCTCTTTTTCTCACTTCGATCTATGCTGACCATCAGGATTATTATGAAACCTTTCAGGAGTATGTGGAAGAGAAGCTTCTCCTCTACACCCTCCATCATTCGCACCTGTATATAAGTGAGCAGGCTTCTTCATTTCTTTCCTCGTACGACTATCCCATCCATACCGATGCTTCAGTCTATTCATCACTCTATCAATTGTACGGAAGGAAAGAACCGGAACAAAAGGAGATGCTCCCACATAGGAACTCCCTGGTGGGTATGAGCGGATACCTTTCGTGGTATGATGATTCAGCGGCAACTATTCCAGAAGCGACGCTGTTCACGCTCTCCCGTCATGATCGTCCCTTCATACTGATCTGCGGAGGTTCGGACAAACACTGTGATTATGCGATACTGAGAGAGAGTTTTCTTGAGGCGGTGAGTGTCATCCTTCTCTCAGGCGAGGCAACCTCAAGGGGAATGATTCCTATACTCCAGCATGAAGGGGTACGGTACCACGGTCCGTTTGGTTCTATGAATGAAGCTGTCATGTGTGCACGAAGGATCGCTCCCTGCATCGACCCGATAGATGTCATTCTTTCACCTGCCGCTGCAAGCTTCTCTCTCTTTGCGAACTCGGATGAGCGGGGAGATATCTTCATCGAATCCGTCAATGCTCTCTTGCACGGGAAAGCCTGATCTCTTCGGCCTTCCTGTACAGCGGGTACATGAGAGGATTGCACACAACATCAACACTCTTCTCCCGTTTTTCAATATGACCTCCGAAAGAGGTTTTGAATAGGTTCAGGCTGCTGAGATGGTGACCCTCTTCCCCGATCCCGTGAAGATCATACACCTTCAGTCCTGCGTCGCAGGCATAGGAGATCACGGCATCCTGAAGAAGGTATCCTGCAGAGAATGGAAGATCCCGGGCGGTTGCACCGAAGAGGTAGAGCATGTGATCCTCGTTTTCCAGCGTTATGACCCCTCCGACAATTTCATGTTCATGGAGTGCCAGAAAGAGGTTCGCCCCCTCCTGTTTCATCACTCCTTCTATATATGCTTTACTTCTTGCCCCGAATCCGTCTCTCACTGAAGTTTCCTGGTACAGCTGATACCACCTGTCAAATGCAGGAGGGTCATCATGGTACAGGATCGTATCGGCTCCGGCCTCGCGGCTTTTCCTGAGAGCACGTTTCGCCCTCTTGGCATATGATGAGCGAGCATCCTCAGAAAATTCAGGAAGATCAATCATGACCGTGGCACTCGGCTGTATGGAGTAATCACACCTGTGCACCCCTCTCACCTTATCGGTGATGAGAAGGTGCGAACCGTAGGAGAGTTCATACCTGATGAAAAGGAAATGAAGGCTTGTCAGTCTTCTTACCTCTTCAGTGATCTCCTTCAGTTCTTCCGGTGAAACATCACTCAGATCCGCATAAGGAACATACCCTATCCTGAAGAGGGTGAAAGATTTTGAGAGAACCAAAAGATAGGTGTGACGTGAGGATAGATAAAACGGATGGGCATCCCATCCGTTCATCTGTTTTATGTGAGCCCACTGGCTACCTGCCAGCGGGTGTCCTGTATGAGGGAGTTCATCTATCCTGATAGGTTTGAGATGAACAGTTTCACTCATCAGCCGATCTCGCCGTTCACGTAGGTGTGAACCTTCAGAGGTGCACCTTCGGTTCCAACCGGCTTACCGTCAATCTTCACGATTCCATCTTCGCTGACAAGGGCGAAATCAAAGAAGATATCAGCCTTGAGCTGTTTTCTTTCAGCAGGCATCACAGTCCCTTCAGGAAGGAAGGGGGTCCCTGGTTCGACATCATCTGCGAATATCACCTCACAGGTCGTGTGGGGTTCTGCGGCAGGATCGCTTGCAGCGAGAAGCATCCCTCGGGACTTCACCGAACGGAAGTTCGCAGGTTTCAGGTTTTCAACGAGAATGATATTGCGACCAAGCAGTTCTTCCTTCTTATAATAAGGAACAATTGAAGAGACAATCTGAGTCTTCTCCTCTTTACCTGTATCGAGCTGGATGATGTAGAGGAACTCACCCTTCGGGTGCTGTTCGATCTCCACGATCTTTCCTGCAATAAGGGATACTCTGTCTGCAAAATCCTGTGCGACACTTACCTGCTGTTCTGTTTCAACTTCCATCTTCGTTTCCTGTTTTCCTTTATATGTGTTTCTTAATTCTTCGATTCTTTCATCCTCGAGCTTGGTGAACAGGTGTTCGATCTCCTTAAGCTCCCCTATTCCACTCTCACTACCGAGCATATCATAGGTTGTTTTCTCAGCACTGATGAAAGAGAGGATCCGTCTCGATGCATCGGGCATGAACGGCTGAACGAGGAATCCGATATCACGAATGAGAATGAGCAGGGTCTTGAGCAGACTTCCTGCAGCCTCCGGATTCTCTTTTCTCATCTTCCATGGCTCTCCATCCTGGAACGCCTTATTGCCCAGTGAGGAAAGGACGAGGATTTCACGAAGTGCGTCTCTGAGATCTGCATGTTCGAATGCATTGTCTATCACCTTCTCCTGTTCTTGAATCTGTGAAAGCAGTTCAGGATCGACGCTGTAAGCGGAGAGATCTCCTTCATAGAATTTACCGACAAAAGAGAGGGTTCTGTTCACCAGGTTTGAAATATTTCCGATCAGTTCCTTGTTCACTTTCTCCTGGAAATCCTTCCAGGTGAACATGACATCGGCCTTTTCAGGTCTGTTATAGAAAAGGTAGAAGCGCCACACATCTGCAGGAATGCCTGTATCCTGTACGTCATTACCGAAGATACCGACTCCGAGGGATTTGGAGAATTTCCCGTCCTCGTAGTTGAGGTACTCTGAGGAACTCATATGGTGGAGCATCGTCCACGGGTCGCCGGTTGCTAGGAGGGATGAGGGGAAGATAACGGTATGGAATGGAATATTATCCTTTCCAATGAACTGGAACAGTTCAACATCATCGTTGTTATGCCACCAATCCTTCCACTGGTCGGTGTATTCTGCTGTGATGGAGATATAACCGATGGGAGCATCAAACCAGACATAGAATACCTTGTCTTCAAACCCTTCCTTCGGTACGGGAATACCCCATTTAAGGTCACGGGTGATCGCCCGTTCCTTCAATCCGTCACGGATCCATCCCTTAGTGACCTGAATGGCGTTCTTTGCCCAGAAACCATCAACTGAGGCAGTGTCCATCCACTCCTGAAGGAGGGGGAGCGCCTTGGGCAGGTCAATATAGAGGTGTTTCGTACTTTTCATCACCGGAGTGTTTCCGCACACGGAACAAGTCGGCTTAATCAGTTCCGATGGATCAAGGAGGGACTGACAGGAATCACACTGATCTCCTCTCGCACCCTCGGCTCCGCACTTCGGACAAATCCCTGTCACGAACCGGTCAGCGAGGAAACGGTCATCATGCTCGCAGTAGAGCTGTTCGATCGTCTGCTCTGTGATATAACCAGCGGCATCAACCTTCTTGAAGATATCCTGCACAATCTCAGTCTGGTAGTGGGAGCTCGTCCGTCCGAAATGGTCGAAATCGATCTCAAACCACTTGTAAATATCACGATGGATCACATGGTATCGGTCACAGAGTTCTCTGGGGGTCACCCCTTCCTGGAGAGCACGGGTTTCACTGGCAGTTCCGTATTCATCTGTTCCGCAGACATAGAGGGTTTCATACCCTTTCATACGGCAGAAACGGGCGAAACAGTCGGCTGAGAGAACCTGAAGAAGGTTTCCCAGATGAGGAATATTGTTCACATACGGAAGCGCTGAGGTTACAAGTCGTTTTTTCATACCGTAACTATACAGTCTGTGAACGTCTTTTTCAATCAGCACGATGTGAAGAAATTTTCTGAATCCAGTCCAGACCTTTTGAGGTGATATATACTGATGGTTTTACTCATATATAAGGTTGAAGGAAAATCCATGTAAAGAAACCTCTCAATATTTTTTCGGTTCCCAATATGAAAGTCTACTCATCCCTAGCAACCAAGAATATGACAAAACAAGCAAACAACACTCTATTCATCATTCTTCCTTACATTTGTATCGCAGGGCTTCACACAGAGTAGTAGAAAATCTAGCAACCGTGTCGATGGTATTGAACAATGGGGACTGACATACTGAGCGACAGCATATAACCCGATTTTAAAAAAATTTTAAAATCATATGCACAAAACGCTCCGGTGATCTGCAGGAATAATCTCCTGCGACGGAGAAATAGGGAGGTCAATATGACTAAACACAAACTCATTACTCTACTTTCAATCGTCATGCTGTCGATCTTGATCGTACTAACCTCAGTCGGATGTTCCGTGAACTCTGATCCTACAGACAGCGACACAGGCAATAATGAGAGCACAGAACTCAGCAGCGATATCGCAAAGGACCCTGAGTTCGGAACTGCCGGAGTAGTCACTCTTCAAGGAGATTCAGGAAGAAACCTTTTTCTCTCAGATGATGGAAGTATCTTTGGATTGAGCATGAATTCTGAATCAGGAATCTATTACCTTGAGAAGTTTGATGCAACCGGCTCCGCTGTCACATCTTTCGGAACAGACGGTATAGTAGAGCTTGATATCACAGACTATATTCCAGGAGCAGATTTGTCATCCCGTGGAACTTGGATTTCAGGTATTAATGGGCTCAGCGACGGTTCGCTCATCATTGTCGGTGCAGGCAGTTCAACAGAATCAGGGCAGGTAGGATTTATACTCAAATTGACTGCTGTCGGAGAAGCGGACACCTCTTTCTACGTTGATGGAATCTTTGATATCTCTGAAGTATCGGAGAGTACCGAAACCAATGGCGTATTCTTTCGACCTGTCGCCTCAGAAGACGGGCTTCTGTTATCGAGCAGCATCTCTGATGGAACTCTATTCAAGCTGACGGAGGATGGTTTTGATCCCGTCTGGGGAGGAGATTCAGGGTTTGTTTTTTCCTCTGTCTTCACAGATGCAGGTTATACATCCGCCTATCTTAGCTCGTTAACCATTGATTCCGAGGGAAACTTACTCGGTTCCGGTCAGGCAAGTGTGTCTTCCACCAATTACGGTTTTGCAGTTGCACTGAATTCCAGCGCAGAGCTTCTGACCTCAAAATTTACTGATGGAATGTATGCTTCGGTCGCTGCTGAAGGGAATCAGAAAAGTATCGGGCAGATTGTCATCGCCAATGACGGGACACTGTATGCAGTCATGGTTGAGTTAGATACACTGAACAGTAACGCAGTTGTAAAAGCAGAGCTCCTGCACTTCGATGCTTCCGGAGTACTTGATCCTGATTTCGGAACCGATGGCTCTCTCGGCACGGAACGGATGGGGGCAGTCTTCTCCGATGCCGCCGGAGTGTACCTTATCGGATCAGCTGATGGGATTCCCGTCATGCAGCGGTACACGGAAGATGGGCTAGATGCCACCTTCAGCAGCGAAGGGACCTTCCACCCTCTCGGCGAATCAGTTACAGGAACGTTATACAGTTTTGCACGTAATGGGAGCAAGATGTACATCGTTGGTACCGTAGATGGTCAGGGTGTCATTATCTCCTACAAATAACATTCTATTGGGACAATTGTTGTAAAACTTTTTTTCTTACGATTGATTTTTCCCATATCCAGGCCAGTCAGGTATAGAAATATTCTTGACTGGTCTTTCTGTTTTTCCATCCTTCCATTCTATGAATCCATACAGGCATAGGATCAGCAGACTGAGATCATGAGTACTCTGAGGTCTAAGGAGATCCACGTCATCACTGATCTGCTATAATTCCGCCCATCCAGGCCCTCCAAACAGTAAGAAATCTATCATTCCTTCATTGTTTCATTGACCCTGAGGTGGAGAACTATTACATTGGAACTATGACCGGGACTATCCCGGATCCATTGAGGAGGAAAGAAATGGAAAACTCGGGTTCACCCCGCGAACAGTTTCGCCTCAGTCCAAAACTTATTATAGCTATCATAGCGATCGTGATTCTCATAGTCACTGTCATGAGCAGCTTCTTTGTTGTGGACCAGAGCGAACAGTCCGTTGTCCTCAGGCTCGGAAAGTATAATAGGACAGTAGGTCCTGGCCTGCAGACAAAACTGCCATTCGGAATTGACAAGAACTTCAACGTTCCCACACGTATTGTCCAGACAATGACTTTCGGTCAGGGAACAACCGGATCAACATTCTCATCAAATTTCATGAGCTCACCTACCGGCTCTTCAGCCGGAGAATCGATCATGCTGACCGGGGACCTTAACATCGTTGATGTCCAGTGGATCATTCAGTATAAGATCGAGGATCCTGCTGCGTGGCTCTTCAATGTTCGTGAAAGAGACAAGACCATCCGTGATATCTCACAGAGCGTGATCAATCAGCTGGTCGGAGACCTTCCCATTCTCGCCATCATGAGTAGTGAAAGAACTTCGATTGAAGTCGATTCTCAGGAAAGAATGCAGAAAGCATTTGATTCCTACGGACTCGGTGTCAAAATCGTAACAGTCAAGCTTCAGAACATCGTTCCTCCGGAAGGCGAAGTACAGGATGCGTTCGAAGATGTCAACAAAGCCATTCAGGACATGAACAGGTACATCAACGAAGGAAAGCAGTCGTACAATGAAGAGATACCGAAGGCACAGGGTGAAGCGAGCCGCGTCATTCAGGTTGCTGAAGGATACGCTGCAGAGAGAGTCAACAATGCATCTGGTGATGTAGCAAGATTCAATCAGGTTCGTTCAGCGTACGAAGAGAGCAAGGAAATAACTTCACAGCGTCTCTATATTGAAACACTTGAAAATATCCTTACCAGCACGGACGGCAGCATTACACTTATTGATAAGTCTCTTGAGAACTTCCTGCCTATTTCTCAGGTACAGAGCCAGGGAGGTGTCAAATGAAAAAGCTTATAACTGCCGGCGTCATCGTATTCGTACTTCTTGTCATCTTCCTTCTGTTAGGACCTTTCTTCATTCTTGAGGAAGGCGAGATCGCAGTTGTCACCAGATTCGGACGAATCGTCAATACGCATCAGGATGCAGGACTCAAGATCCGCGTTCCCGTTGTAGACAATGTGATCAAGTATCCGAAGAAGATCATGAGCTGGGACGGTGATGCACAGAGAATCCCGACAAAAGAAAACCAGTTCATCTGGGTCGATACCACCGCTCGCTGGAAGATCTCCGATCCGAGTATCTTCTACCAGTCAGTCAATACACTTCCAAATGCTCTTCTCAGACTCAATGATGTCATCGATTCCACGATCAGAACGATCATAAGTGAGAACTACCTCAATGAAGCGGTACGTAACACGAATAAGATCAACAACCTTCAGATCGAGGATCAGGCTCAGAATGTCGAGAACCTTGAAGATGCGGAACAGCTGAGAAACCTGACCCGCACGGAAACCCAGCAGGAAGTGATCTATATCGGTCGTGAAGAGCTTTCCAAGAGAATGCTCGAGATGGCCAGCAATTTCACTGACGAATTCGGCATTGAAGTCATCGATATCGTTATCAGGCAGATCCGTTACAGTGATGACCTTACACAGAGTGTCTATCAGAGAATGATCAAGGAAAGAAACCAGATCGCCGAGGCCTACCGCTCATACGGTGAAGGACAGATGTCAAAGTGGATCGGTAAGACAGAGAACGATAAAAAAGTTATCCTTTCTCAGGCGTATGCGACCAGTGAGGAGATCAAAGGTAAGGCTGATGCCGAAGCAACGAGAATCTATGCTCGAAGCTACGAAGCAGATCCTGAATTCTTCACTCTCTGGAGAACCCTTGAGTCATACAGGAAGGCAATTCCAGGACTCGACAAGGTTCTTTCCACTGATATGCAGTATTTCGATACATTATATGGTCCGGAAGTTCTTAAGTAACTCTCCGGTCATAGACCCAATAAAAAACCTTCAGGAGCTCGCCTGAAGGTTTTTTTAATGTAAAAACTGATATTATTCGGAGCAGTCGGGGCACGTGCCGCTTGCATACAGAGCGACGCTGCTGACCTTGAACCCTTCAGGGACTGAAAGGATTGCATCAGAGTTTACTGTCTCAAGATCATAGACCCGGTGACACGATTCACAGAGAAAATGAACATGAGGTGTGGTGTTGGCATCGAATCGAAGTTCCTTCGGATCGATAGTGATAGGTGTGATGACATTCTTCTGTGCAAGCAGGTGGAGTACATTGTAGACTGTCGTCCTTGATATCGAAGCCATATTCTTTTTAAGATCAGAATAGATCTCATCAGCAGTCGGATGGACCGGATGCTGTGCAAGGTACTCATACACTGCCACCCTGTGATTCAGCGGTCTGACACCATGCTCTCTCAGTACTTCGATATAAGACCTGTGTTGATACGTATTCATACACATCTCCTAAGTTTATTGATCTTTTGACAGATCTTGGTAACTCGAACATCCTTGTATTATATAAAAATAGACTCCAGATTCAGGAGGAATTCCTTTATAAAAAAGATCTTCTGTCAGATATTATATACCAAAATTTCAAGTTGTTAAATAGTTATCTCATAAGATAGTAAACTAAATATTAACATATATTATAAAATTACTATCTGTATATTTTATTCTTTATTCCATTTATTGCAGATACATACCAGCGAAATACACACCAACTCGTTTTCTCCTGTTCAAACCACCTTTATCAATTGTTCTCTCTACGGTATAGTACTTGTATGAAGAGAATGCTCTCCCCCATCGCATTCATAATTCTGCTTCTCTCTATCACAGGCTGCTCTGTTACTTCGGAAGCTGTTGTTCCGGACACACCGGTTCCCTACTCTATTCATGACGGCATTGTGAGCTACCCTGACAATCTCTATTTCCCCTCACGTGTAACCCTTACGATCAATATGTATGGGGTATCAGGTACTGACCAGGAGAACACTCTTATTGTATCGCAGCAGATAAAGAACCCTCAGAGATTCCCAGTCAATTACACACTGAGATACCTTTCAGATGAAACCGACAACTTCTCCTCTCTTCTCCTTGAATACAAGCTGACCCGGGAAGGGGAAAATACCCCGTTTCTTACCTCGAGTATAAAGGACATCGCACCGAACGAGCTGGATATCACGAGAAGAACCACTCTTCAGAATATTCGGTAAGGTAAAGTTTTTTTGTATATTTATACAATAAAAGGTTGATTATTATTTATTAATATGCAATATATAGGGTGTAAAGACGATTTATCAAGAATCAATATACAAAAACACCCATAAAGGCGGAGAATATAGTATGGAAAAGCAGAAAGTAATTTTAGCATACAGCGGGGGACTCGATACATCAGTCATCCTGAAGTGGCTTGCAAACAAGGGTTTTGAAGTCATCGCGTATGTTGCTGATGTAGGTCAGCAGGAAGATTTTGAGGCAATCAAGGAAAAAGCCCTTGCAACTGGAGCCTCTAAAGTCTATGTCGAAGATCTCAAGGAAGAACTCGTTACAGATTACATCTTCCACGCTCTCAAAGGAAACGCTCTCTATGAAGGCAAGTACCTTCTCGGTACATCGATCGCCCGCCCGATCATCGCTAAGCGCCACATTGAGATTGCGAAGAAAGAGGGTACACTCTATGTAGCTCACGGTGCTACAGGCAAAGGAAATGACCAGGTAAGGTTCGAACTTGCCTTCTATGCACTGATGCCCGAAGTAAAGATCATCGCTCCCTGGAAGGATCCTGAGTGGCTCAGCGAGTTCGAGGGAAGAACACAGATGATCGAGTACGCGAAGAAATATGATATTCCGGTAAAGGCATCGACAAAGAAACCCTACTCCGAGGACGAAAACCTTCTTCATATCTCACACGAAGCAGGAATCCTTGAAGATCCCGCACTCGGCTGTCCCGATGACGTATTCAGTCACACAGTCCACCCCTGGGACGCTCCGGATGAGAAGACTGTACTTGCCATCGATTTCGAAGACGGTATCCCTGTGAAGGTTACAAACGAGAATGACGGTACTGTCGTCGACACACCGCTCGAACTCTTCAACTACATGAACAAGATCGGTCATGACAATGCTGTAGGCAGGGTCGACATGGTTGAAAACAGGTACGTGGGAATCAAGAGCAGAGGTGTATACGAAACTCCTGGCGGTACTATCCTGTGGTTCGCTCACAGAGATCTTGAAGGGATCTGTATGGATAAGGAAGTGATGCACCTCAGGGACTCTCTCATTCCGAAGTTCGCAGAGATCATCTACAATGGATACTGGTTCAGCCCTGAATTCGATTTCCTCTCAGCTGCGATCAACAAGAGTCAGGAACTGATCACCGGAACTGCGAAAGTTGCTATCTATAAAGGCAATATGATCAGTGCAGGTGTAACAAGTCCCTATTCTCTCTATAATGAGAAGCTCGGATCGATGGAAGTAAGCGGAGGCTATCAGCCGGTTGACTGTAAGGGATTCATCAACATCAACGGAATCAGGCTCCAGGCGCACCATTACTGGCTCAAAGCGAAAGAAATGGAATAGAAATATACCATTTCATAGGCGAGAGCTTCTCGGAATCCATTTCCGGGAAGCTTTCTTGCTATTATGAAACAAGTATGAAATAGATAGGAACCTGCTTGAAAAGCAGATACCTATTCGGATACAAGAATAGAAAGAAGGAGTTCAAGTATGTCTTATACCGTTGGATGGATCGGAACAGGTGTTATGGGCAATTCCATGTGCTCACATGTCATGGCACTTGCTGATAAGACCGTGGTCTACAACCGTACAAAAGCAAAAACTGAAAACCTGCAGGAACTTGGAGCTGTCGCACTTGATACCCCCAAGGAAATTGCCGAACAGGCAGATATCATCTTCACCATCATCGGACACCCGAAGGATGTACGTGAAGTCTATTTCGGAGAGAATGGAATATTCGCCTCGGCACGTAAGGGGCAGATAGTTGTTGATATGACCACCACCGAACCCTCACTGGCCATTGAGATATATGAAAAGGGAAAAGAACTCGGTGTCGCTTCACTCGATGCCCCGGTATCAGGGGGAGATGTAGGTGCAAGAAACGGAACCCTCTCCATCATGGTCGGAGGAGATCAGGATACGTTCGATACGATCAACCCCTTCTTCGATAAGATGGGAAAAGCTGCACTGCAGGGAAAAGCAGGGAGCGGACAGCATACAAAGATGGCTAACCAGATCGTGATTGCAGGAACCCTTGCAGGAGTATGCGAATCCCTCCTCTATGCACGAAAGGCTGGGCTTGATATCGACACACTTATAGCAACCCTCTCAAAGGGAGCGGCAGGCTGCTGGACACTCGATAACCTTGCACCGAGAATTTCCAAGGGAGATTATGCTCCCGGGTTCATGATCTCACACTTCGTGAAAGATATGGGAATCGCTCTGTATGAAGCGAAGCAGATGGGACTTGACCTTCCTGTCCTCGTGCTTGTTGAAAAGCTGTTTCAGAGCATGATTTCCTCTGATAGAGGAGCGCTTGGTACTCAGGCCCTGATTAAGGCGCTTGATGAAATCAACAGTACTCACCTGTTTAGTTAAAAAAAAAGGAGACGCTATGGACATACAAACAAAGGAATTTGCAACGTTAATACTTCCGGACAGAGAAGAGCCGGTACAGATCCCTGTTATAGAAGGGACGATGGGAGGGAAGGCGATTGATATCCACGCTCTGAGAAGAGATACGGGATATATCACCTACGACCCTGGTTTCGTGAACACGGGTAGCTGTGACTCCGGTATCTGTTACGTGAACGGAGAACAGGGTATCCTTCGCTATCGCGGATACGATATCGAAGACCTTGTTGAAAACTGCGACTTTGTCGAAGTTGCATACCTTCTCATCAAGGGAGAACTTCCCGATGCGAAGGAAAGAAAGAGATATGCAGACCTTCTAAACAAGGAATCTCTTCTCCACTATGATATGCAGAGCTTCTTCAGAGGCTATCCCTTTGATGCCCACCCGATGTCGGTCCTGGCTGCCATGAGCGTATCACTCAGTGCGTTCTACCCTGAAATGGATGATATCGACCCTGAAATGCAGGTCGACTTTGCTGTGACGCGCCTGGTTTCCAAGATCAGAACGATCACCGCTTTCCAATACAGACACATGAAGGGAGAGGATTTTGTGAATCCCTCTTATAAGCTCTCCTACTGTGAGAATTTCCTGAACATGATGTTCAAATCTCCGGTGTATGAATACCAGATCAATCCTTTGCATGTAAAAGCACTCAACCAGCTGCTCATCCTTCATGCTGACCATGAACAGAACTGCTCCACAACAGCAGTACGACTGATCGCATCAAGCGGCGCAAACCTCTATGCTTCAGTCTCTGCAGGCCTCGCCGCCCTCTGGGGTTTCAAGCACGGAGGAGCGAACCAGGCAGTCATCGAGATGCTCGAAGAGGCATACCTGAACGAATGGAGTGTAGATGATCTGATAGAGAAGGCAAAGGACAAGAACTCTACCTTTCGCCTGATGGGATTCGGACACAGAGTCTACAAGACCTTCGATCCGAGAGCGAAGATCGCGAAAAAACTGTGTAAGGAAGTACTCAGCGAGGGAGGAGAGCATGACCCTCTTCTCGATATCGCTATCGAACTTGAGGAAAAAGCTACTCACGACCCCTACTTCGTCGAGCGCGGGCTCTACCCCAATGTCGATTTCTACACAGGACTTACCTTTAGAAGAATGGGCATACCGACAAATATGTTCACTGCGATGTTCGCAATTGGAAGACTACCCGGGTGGATAGCACATTGGCTTGAATGGAAGAAGGATCCGTACGGGAAAATCGGTCGACCGCGCCAGGTCTATATGGGACCGACTCAGAGAGAAGTTCCTCCTCTCAACGAGAGATAACACAAGACAAAATAGTTCGGGCTGCACAGTGTGCAGCCCCTTCTTTTTCCGTTCCGTGAAAAAGTCCCTGCCTTACGACAGGGACTTTCGATGTGTATGAAATGGTCTAATTGGAATGTTTCATGTACTCGAGAAGTCCGCCTTCTCTGAGGTAAGCGATCTGGGTATCGGTGAGGTGTGCAACGGAAGTGAACTCGGTGTTCTTCGTCGCATTCTTCACGGTGAAGGCTGAACCATTCTTCTGATACGCATCAAGCTGATCAGTCACATCCTCAATCACGATCTCATCGCCCTGATCAATGCCGTCGTAGGAAGCTTCGTTTTCGAACTCGAGAGGAAGGATTCCGAAGTTGCAGAGATTGGTGTGATGAATTCTCTCGAATCCCTTGGAAATGATCGCTTCGACACCGAGATACATCGGACAGATCGCTGCATGCTCTCTGCTCGAACCCTGACCGTAGCTTGCACCTGCAATGATGATGTTCGCTACACTTTTTCCCTGATTCGCCTGACAGCGGTCATGGAAGGTGGGATCAACCGGTTCGAAGGTGTAATGTGCATAGGCAGGGATATTTGAACGGAATTTCAGTCTCTGTCCTGCAGGCATGATATGGTCCGTAGTGATCTTGTCTCCTACCTTGAGAGTGACTTCTCCCTGAATAGATGACTTGATGGGGGTACCTTTCGGTGGATCCCCGATGTTCGGGCCTCTTTTCACTTCGACAGCTGATCCATCTTCGGGAGGGAAGATGAACATTTCGTTATCGACAATGAAGTCAGTCAGACCGCCCTTTTCAGGATAGGGGATACCGTGGTCTGAAAGAGGATCAACGAACTCACCCTTGATCGCGCTGAGGGCTGCGGTCTCAGGAGAGACAAGGTAGACCTGAGCACTCTTAGTTCCGCTTCTTCCTTCGAAATTACGGTTGTTCGTTCTCAGTGAAACGGCATTTGAACCAGGTGACTGGTGATTTCCGATACAGAAACCACAGGCCGATTCAAGAATTCTCGCACCGCTTGCGATGAAGGTGGCAAGTGAACCATCCTGGGAAAGCATCATAAGCACTTCACGGGAACCGGGTGCGATACCGAGAGAAACGTCGGGGTGGACGGTCTTTCCTTTCAGAAGCTGTGCTGCACGTCTCATATCTTCATACGAACTGTTCGTACAGGAACCGATCAGCACCTGATTGACTTTCATTCCTTGAACTTCGCTTACATTCACGATATTACCGGGAGAGTGGGGAGCTGCAGTCTTCGGAGTCACCTTAGCAAGATCGATCTCGAAGATTTCGTCATAGGTATCTTCACCATCGGTTGTCAGCTCTTTGTATAGGTCTCCCCTTCCGTGCTTGGCAAGAAATTCCTGAGTGAGAGAATCACTCGGGAACAGAGAAGTGGTAACACCCGCTTCAGCGCCCATGTTACAGATTGTCGCACGCTCAGGAACACTGAGAGTCTTCACGCCTTCTCCGAAGTACTCGAAGATAGTATTGACGTTTCCTTTTACACCGTAGCGTTCAAGAACTGTGAGGATCACATCCTTCGCACTAACGAAGTCCCTCAGTTCATTTGAGAGTTTGATTCCCACGACTTTGGGAGCTATGATCTGGAACGGTTTTCCTGCCATGGCAACTGCGATATCGAGTCCGCCTGCGCCGATGGCGATCATGGAGAGTCCGCCGCCTGTCGGTGTATGAGAGTCACTTCCTAAGAGTGTCTTACTGGGAGCGCCGAAACGTTCGAGGTGGACCTGGTGGCAGATTCCGTTTCCCGGGCGGGAGAATACGATATTGTACCGCTCTGCAACTGTCTTGAGATATTCGTGGTCATCCGCGTTCTCGAATCCGACCTGAACAGTGTTATGGTCGACGTAGCTGACGGCCAGTTCATTCTGAACCTTGGGTAAGCCGAGAGCTTCGAACTGAAGATATGCCATCGTACCTGTGGCATCCTGTGTTAATGTCTGGTCAATTCTGATAGAAACGGGGTTTCCCTTCTCAAGTGTCCCTTCAACAAGGTGATCCTTGAGAATCTTGTATGTCACGTTAGAACCCATTCATTTCCTCCTGTGTACATAGAGTAGCACTATTATGGTCGAAAAACGGGAAATGGTACAGACCTAGAGACTTATTTTTACCCGATCCCTGATAAACAGAAGCGGAATAGGGACAAGAAGCAGCACTGAACAGAACAGGAGTACGGAAGAAAAACCGTAATACTGATAGAGACTTGCACCGAAGGTATTTCCTATTACAGTACCGACAGTGAGAAGCGATTCATGAATGAGCATTCTTCGTGTCCGGTTGATACTCCCTGAGAATCCGTGGAAAATACTGAACGAGTACATCGCTGCAAAGAGAGCCCCGAACATCACGAAGAACATCAGATAACCCGCAAGGGAATGGATGAAACGGGCTGTAAAGGTGAGAACCGAAGCGGCAATCAATGTGAGTGCGACAAGAGTACCCTTGAAATGCCAGAACCGTGTTCTACCCATGAAGATGAAGACGACTACCGTTATAGCTCCACGTATGAAGAGAAGAAATCCCACACTTGCAGTCCTATAGGGAAGAGAATCGAGAGCATAGAGGGGAAATATGGTGAGTATGACAGCAAGCACGACATACACTGTCAGATTCCCTACCCATGAAGCGAACCTTAAAGGTGTCGAGTTGTCTTCTCCCCTATGATTCTTCCTGTTTGCATGCTCGCTCACCGCCCGTTTCATCTCAGGGGTGATGGTAGTGAATACAGCTGTGATAACTGCGACGAAAAGGAAAGATGCAATGAATATCTTCAAGGCTGCAGAAGGATCGATTTCAACTAGGAAACCGGTAATCAGGGGAGAGAGGGCAACTCCGATCGACCAGGAGACGTTGAAAGCACCCGTAGCCCTGCTTAGTGCATGTCCTTCCTTTCCCCTGCTTATCCAGCCGGCAAGCTGGGGCCAGAGGAATGCCATGAAGAAACCATAGAGAATAAGAGCAGGAAAGATCATCCACACCTTTGGAAGATAGAGTACAGCGAAGGTGCTTGCGGCCATACCGATCATAGAGATGATGATGGAGGTCGAAGGATGCACCTTCGATGCGACAGGATCAACGATTGAACAGAAGATGAAATAGCTGATCGTGTATGCCGCTGCAGAAAACCCTATCATCTGCGAAGAGAGGTTGAACGATGCTCTGAGGAAATAGATCAGTGCGAGATTTACACTCGCAATGGCCGCCTGGGCGGTCAGTGAGATAAGGGAGAGATAGAGCATCTCCTGTGAATTCTGCTTTGTTCCACCTCTGATCATACGAAGAAATCTATAGCGTTGATCTAGACGTTACAACCCCCTTTTCAGGTTATTTTATTCTTTACCCATAAAGAGACATGAAGAATCCATTGGAACGCTTGATAGTTATTTTTACCCAAATCTTAACAAACCTATAGTTGAATTTCCCTATAAAATGTGAATAATAAGTGCATATGGAAGAATTGTTGCTTAACCGCCCACTGGTAAGTGCAGTGCTGGCGGCATTCATTGCCCAGTTTATGAAACCTTTCCTTCTCTTTCCCGTGGAGAAAAAGTTTACACCGTCCCTGTTTATCTCAACCGGAGGAATGCCCTCCTCACATACTGCAGCTGTCGTTGCCTTATGTACGAGCCTTTTCATCCTTGAAGGGTGGCAGAACTATTACTTCGCCATTGCTCTTACCTTCGCGACGATAACCATCCATGATGCCATGGGGATCAGACGTGCAGCAGGGAAACAGGCCGCTATCATCAACGAATGGAGTAAGATTCTTGCGAGCATCCACGAAGAGGGTCAGTTCACTCCCGAGAATCTGAAAACGATGCTAGGCCACTCTCTCATACAGGTCACCGGTGGATTCACCCTCGGACTGCTTGTCGGAATTATCGTCACACTCGTTCTTTAACCTCTGGACCGCACACAGGGAACGGTCGATTCTTTCCCATCTCAGTCCAACCT
The DNA here is from genome assembly GCA_963677695.2 of Sphaerochaetaceae bacterium. GTDB lineage: Bacteria > Spirochaetota > Spirochaetia > Sphaerochaetales > Sphaerochaetaceae > SABI01. The sequence continues at coordinate 656,645 of CAXXUJ010000002.1, forward strand.
CAAAATGGGTAATTGCTTACAAGGCGAGAAACATTCATATCAATAAAAAGTGAACTGCAGTTTGGAATTTACATCTACGTAAGATTGTTTTCCTTTTTCAACGGTTAAACTCTCTCTTTTTTTTGTTTCAGCCATATTTTTCCTCACTATTATGGTGCATAAACATAAATTTATGATATATTTAATGAATAAAAATTCATTATTTACAGGAGTTAACGTATGAAGAAAAGCATTATTGCTGTATTGCTCTGCATGGTATCCCTTTTCTCAGTGTTTGCTGCCGGTACTCAGGAGGCTGCGCCTACAACAAACGCACTCAACCTGATGAAGCCTGGAACACTGACAATCGGAATTGAGATCGGGTACCCTCCCTTCGAAGATTTCGCACAGGACGGAGTGACTCCCGTCGGTTACGACATCGACTTCGCTAACGAACTTGCAGCTAAACTCGGTGTAGAACTTGTGTTCATCAACACCGCCTGGGACGGTATCTTCCAGGGAATCGGCGTCAACTACGATGCTGTCATCTCTGCAGTCACCATCACAGAAGAAAGAAAAGAAACCATGGATTTCTCAGATCCTTACATCGATAACTACCAGGCTGTCGTAGTCAGAACTGACTCTGACCTCTCAGTCGACGGTTTCCTCGATCTCGACGGACTCGCACTTGCAGTGCAGAAAGAGACTACCTCTGATATCCTGATCTCAGACTACATCTCAACCGGTTCTCTGACAGCTACCGTTGCTCAGAACGAGAAGGTCATCACCTGTTTCACTCAGCTTGACAACAAGGAAATCGATGCAGTCGTTGTCGACTCAACTGTTGCTGACGGCCAGGTTGGAAAGTACCCTGACAAGTACAAGATCGTCTACCTCGACAAGAGCGAACCTGAACAGTTCGGTGTAGCAATGGTGAAAGGCAATGCTGCTCTGCAGGATGCAATCAACCAGGCTATCGCTGATATGAAAGCAGAAGGTTTCTTCCAGGAAATCATTGAATACTGGTTCGGTTCCTGATAAGGACACACATGAAGAATTTCCTAAAAAAACTTATTAACGTAAGAGACTGGAAAACATCTTCAAAGACAACTGCCATCATAGTCATGGCAGTTGTTCTTTTGTTGATTATCCTCTCTATTGCAAATGTCTCAGAGTCAGAAATGATGGAACAGGCTTCACAGCAGGTTCAGCAGATGATAGATGATGAGAAAGACAGTTCAAGAAAGAGACTCACCATCACGTACAATGACCTTGGCGTGATCAACTATCTTTCGTTCTCGACCTCAGGCGCGAATGCATTCCAGGAATCCTACGTTGGATTTGCCGGATCGATCTTCCATGCAGATGAAGGATTCGGAAAATTCACCGGCCAGATGGTGAACTATACCTACCGCATGCTCGGTATCGGGCAGAATGTGCTGCACGGGGTAAAACTCACGATGCTGCTCACCACCGTCTCAATCTTTATCGGATTCATATTCAGCATCTTCCTTGCCCTCGGCAAGATATCGACGAACAAGGTCATCAGCAAGATCTCCAGCGGTTATATCTTCTTTTTCCGCGGTACTCCCCTTCTGATCCAGCTCTTTGTCGTCTATTTCTCCGTTCCCGGAATCTTCGGATTCTCCTGGAGGGGGCTATTCGACACAACAGACCCGGAAGCTGTGTACAAGGGTGCATTTCTTGCCGCACTTATCGCATTCTCTCTCAATTCAGCCGCCTACTGTGCTGAAATTGTACGAGCTGCAATCCAGTCCATCGATAAGGGACAGCACGAAGCTGCGAAGGCTCTTGGTCTCGGTTACGGGCAGACCATGGCTCACATCGTCATCCCTCAGGCCACGAGAAGAATGATACCACCCCTCTCAAATGAATTCATCATGATGATCAAGGATGTATCACTCGTGTTCGCTATCTCACTGATGGATATAACGACCATTTCCAAAACCATCATGACAAGCGAGGGAAGCTACCTTGTTTTCTTACCCGCTCTTATGATCTATCTGGTCGTCACAGCGATTTTTACCTGGATGTTCTCCAAGGTTGAAGAGAGGTTATCTGTCTATGAATAACAATACAGACACACACGAATATGAACACCTCATCAGGACAGAGAAGCTCTGTAAATCTTTCGGACATCTTGAAGTCCTCAAGGATGTAGATCTTTCAGTGAAGAAGGGAGAGGTTATCTGTATCATTGGTCCCTCTGGAGCAGGTAAATCTACCTATCTCCGTTCCCTGAACCATCTTGAACAGATCACAAGCGGTAAGATCTTCGTTGAAGATCAGCTCTTCCTCCATAGAAAACACAACAGGACCGTGCATAAGGTCCCGGCTGAAGAGCAGAAGGCGATGCTGCTTGAAATGGGCATGGTCTTTCAGCGTTTCAACCTCTTCCCCCACAAGACTGTTCTCGAGAACCTGATCCTCGCTCCGATGCTGATCAGAAAGAAACCGAGAGCGGAAGCGGTCGCTTCAGCAGCAAAACTGATTGAGCGTGTAGGCCTTTCTGACAAGACCGACGTCTATCCGAGCAAGCTCTCAGGAGGCCAGCAGCAGCGTGTCGCTATCGCCCGCGCCCTTGCAATGGAACCTGAGATTATGCTGTTCGACGAACCGACCAGTGCCCTTGACCCGGAGCTCGTCGGTGAAGTTCTTGCTGTTATGCGTGACCTTGCCAAGCAGGGAATGACAATGCTCTGTGTAACCCATGAAATGGGCTTTGCCAAGGAAGTGGCAGACCGTGTGGTCTTTATGGCTGACGGAATGATACTTGAAGAAGGAGCTCCGAAGGAACTGTTCGAAAATCCTCAGCATCCGAAACTGAAGAATTTCCTGAAGAATGTCTTATAGGAAATTTCAGAATACAGACAAGAACATCTTGGGGTGAATCCTGAGGTGTTCTTTTTTACAGCACACAGTGAATGGTTTACCAGTATAGATTGACTTCCTTGTTACATACCTTTTAGTACAAAGTCACTATTGTATGTTTATCAATTCTCGGGCTCTAATATGGCTATGAACAATGCAACACAGTGGCTCGAGAGCCATATCACCCTTCACAACAATGCCTCTCTGAAAGAGGAAAAAGCAAATGCGGCGACACACCTTGCAGCATCAATCGGAGCTCTTGGATACCTTCTTTTCGTCATCTTCAACCACAGCCGTTTTCAAAATGCTTCCGGTTTTACAGCGATGATTATCTTTTCTCTCACGCAGCTTCTTCTTTTCTCCTCTAGTACCTTTTACCACTGGGTGAAAAATCAGAACATGAAGAGAGTGGGAAGGATCATGGACCACCTGAACATATACCTTCTGATATGGGGAACCTACACCCCTGTCCTGTTCTTTACCGGTACCTCCTCTGCAAGGATGCTCTTTTACATTCTTACCTTCTTCCTTTTTTCCGGAAGTTTCTTCACCATCACGTTCTGGGGAAAACTGAAACCCCTTCATGTCATTCTTTACCTTGTCATGGGTTGGTCTCTCGTATTTCTATGGAATGATATTGTAACGGCTCTGCCCGAAGGAATATTCTCATACGTCCTCGCTGGAGGCATCACCTATACCCTGGGTGTCATCTTCTATGCATTCAAGAAGATACCTTACGGTCATGCCGTATGGCATCTCTTCTGTGCCGCAGCCTCAGCAATGTTCAGTGCCGGATTCCTTATCAACTTCCTTGCCTGATGTGGACAGAGGGGGGAAACTCAGCTAATGTATGCTCATGGGAAAGACACGAACGAAAGTTACATTTGATTCATACTACAGGGATATGTACGGATCACGGTGGGATGTACTCTCACAGGCTCTTCTTGCCGATCCACGAACCGTCGCCCTTGATGAACGTGACAATCCCTACTACCTTGATGAAGCAAGCATCATCGCTGCAAAAACACTTCCTATCTCTCCTACTGATCAGCTTCTTGACATGTGTGCCGCCCCTGGCGGAAAATCTCTCGTCCTCGCCTCCCGGCTCGGAGAAGAGGGAACTCTCGTATGCAATGACCGATCGAGCCAGAGAAGAGCACGCCTGCACAGGGTGCTTGATGAATACACAGATACACAGCTAAGAGCAAGGATAACGGTCACCAGTCATGATGCTAGTAAATGGGGACTCTATGAACAGGACGCATATGATGCAATACTTCTTGATGCTCCATGCTCTTCCGAACGTCATGTTCTCAGAGATCCTTCAGCCCTCGCTCAGTGGAGTGAGAGGCGGACGAAAAACCTCCAGTCCCTTCAATTTGCCATGCTTGCGAGTGCATTAGAGGCGGTAAAAGTGGACGGATATATACTGTACAGCACCTGCAGCATCAACGAACACGAGAATCAGGATATCATTCATAGATTAGAGAAAAAGAGAAGCGGCAGGTACCAAATCATAGAGACGCCCCGTGACAGAGGGGAAGCATGTTCTCCCGGGACCATCATTCTCCCCGACCGGGAAGACAATCTTGGGCCGCTCTATTTCGCCTTGATCCAGAGAATGGAGTAGAGAAATGCATACCCAACCGAAAGTGGCGATCAGCAGCTGCAAGACATACGATATATCAGAGCTTACACAGGTTCTCAGTTCCGTTTTCGATTCCACTGATTTTCCGGAAGTGAAAGGTAAGTCGATCCTTCTCAAACCGAACATCCTTTCAGATTCAGATCCCCATAAGGCGATCACCACCCATCCTGATGTTCTTAAGGCCGTGATCCTGATCCTGCAGGAGAGAGGAGTAAAGAACATCTATGTAGGTGATTCTCCGGGGCTTCAGGGAAACCACTTCAATCCCAAAAAATCGGGAATAGCTGATGTATGTGAGCAGACAGGAGCTCACTGGGTCGATTTTTCAGATAGTCCCGTACAGACGAAAATCCCCTACACCTACGGGAGGAAATTCCCCCTTCCCTCCATCCTCTCTGAAGTGGATCTCATCTTTTCTCTGGCGAAGATGAAATCACATCAGCTGATGTATTATACCGGGGCAGTGAAGAACATGTTCGGCCTGATACCGGGCTTGCATAAAAGCGGCTCCCATATGCTCTACCCTACAGTAGAATCCTTTTCCCGTCTGATAGCCGGTCTCTATGCAGCAGCGAAACCCGATTACGCAATTCTTGACGGTATTATAGGCATGGAAGGGACAGGTCCGGCAAACGGTGAGATCAGACATATCGGACTCCTCATGGGATCTGCCGATGCAGCTGCACTCGATATAGCGATGGCAGGAATTATGGGATATCCCATAGATCAGATGCCCCTCTGCAGAGAACTGACAAGAAGAAATCTCACCCCAGCTTCAAGCCTCGATGATATTGCCTACCCTCTTCTTGATGCTCGGGAACTTATCATTGAGAACTTCAAGAGAATACCACTTCAGCAGAAGATTCGAATGCTGAGAGCTTTGATAGGACCTTTCTTCACGAAAAGATTCAAATTCTTTGTTGCACGCCATAAGCCCAAGCCCCTTTTCGATTCTGAGAAGTGCATCTCATGTGGAAAATGTATTGCAATCTGCCCTGGGAAAGCGTTACAGTTTGACTCTGAAAAACATATCAAGGCAGACTATTCAGCATGCATACGATGCTACTGCTGCGCCGAGGTCTGCCCTGCAGATGCCATACAGATTGAAGATCAGGGAGAGCATTGAATGAACATATCCGATATTCTGATGACCATATTTCTCGGAATAGCACCGATAAGCGAACTGCGAGGTGCCCTTCCCTATGCCTATTACCATGGACTTTCCCTCCCGACAGCGGCTGCTCTTGCGGTGGCCGTAAATCTTCTCGTCTTTCCCCTTCTTACGTTCTTTCTCCATTTCTTTCATAATTTCTTTTATGAAAGATGGAGTTTATATGCATCGATTTTCGAGCGTTCCGTACGATCGACTCAGAAGAAAATTGAAAAGAAGGTAGCACGCTACGGATACATCGGCCTTACATTGTTTGTTGCCGTTCCTCTCCCTATCACGGGAGCCTATACGGGAACCCTCGGTGCATGGCTGTTCGGCATGAACAGGAAAAAATCTTTCCTAGCGGTCTCCCTGGGAGTCTTCATATCAGCAACGATCGTCTCACTGGTTCTGCTTGCCGGTGAGGGAACCTACTCAATTTTTATCAAGCATATGTAAAGCACACAGGAGACATTATGAGTACTCATCTTTTGTCCTCTCTCAACGAGAGTCAGAGAAGAAGTGTAGAACAGACTGAAGGCCCTCTTCTCATCATCGCAGGTGCAGGAAGCGGCAAAACACGAATGATCACTCACCGAATAGCCTATCTTATAGAAACAGGGGTGAAACCTGAACATATCCTTGCCCTTACATTCACCAACAAGGCTGCAAAGGAAATGGCAGAGAGAATCGGAGAACTGATCAAAGGAAAGAAGGAAGCTCCGGTCACAGCCACCTTCCACTCCTTTGCACTGATGGTTCTCAAGAAAACGATCCATCTTCTCGGTTACACGAACCGTTTCACCATCTATGATACACAGGATACGATATCGCTCATGAAAGAGGTGATGAGAGAACATGATGTCGACATCACAGCAATTGATGCACGGGACCTTCTCGATGTCTACAGCCGCTACAGGCGCGGACAGAAGGAGGCACAACTCGAATACACAGGACTTACTAAAGAACTCTGTGAATCGTATCAGGAGCATAAGAAAGGGTATAACGCACTCGATTTCGATGACCTCATCCATCTTCTCCTTGAGATTTTCACGAAGCATGAAGATGTTCTCGATATCTACCGCAAGCAGTTCACCTACATCATGGTTGACGAATTCCAGGACACCTCACGGGAACAGTACAGAATTGTCCACCTCCTGTCAGAAACACACAGGAATCTTGCGGTCGTCGGTGATGATGATCAGTCAATCTACTCCTGGAGAGGAGCCGACTACGGAAATATCCTGCAGTTTGAACACGATTTCCCCGAGAGAGTCGAGATATTCCTCGACAGAAACTACCGCTCCACCGGGATGATCCTCTCAGCAGCGAACCAGTTGATCCTCAATAACTGCGAACGTAAAAAGAAGAACCTCTGGACCCAGGAAGATCAGGGGACAGCCATCAGCCTTATAGAGAGTGAAGACAATGAGAAGGAAGCTTCCACTATAGCCGATAAAATACGGCAGGATGCATTCACTCACCAACGCCCGTACAGTGACTATGCAGTTCTGGTACGCACGAACCATCTTCTTCCTACCATTGAAACGCAGCTCATGGACCGTCAGATGAAAGTTCAGGTGAGCGGCGGCATGAGCTTCTACGACCGGAGGGAAGTGAAGGACGTCATTGCCTATATCAGGCTGTTTGCCAATAAGAACGACGATATCGCATTGCTCAGAATCATCAACACACCGAAACGGCGTATCGGCCTTACTACTCTCCAACTGTTGCGGAAGGTGAAGGACGCTCACGGTGTTTCCTATTACGATGCTATCAAGATCATCGTTGATCATAATGACGGAGAGCATTCGAGACAGAAGGATGCTCTCAGCAATTTTCTCAATCTGATAGACCAGTACAGTGAACTGTTCATGAAGGAGAGGAACGGAAAGCACAGGGTGCTCAGCCGCCTCCTTGATGAAATTCACTACCGTTCATATCTCATCGGGGAGTACCCGGCGAACGAGAAGACGGCACAGGCGAAATATCTCTCAGCTGTCCAGTACATCAAATTCTTCAGACAGTGGGAGGAAGAGCGTTCGGGAGATGAGAGCATCTATGATTACCTGAGACGCCTGACTCTCACATCAGGCGAAAAGAGTGATCGGGATGAAGGGGAAGCGGCCGTCAATCTGATGACCATGCATGCATCGAAAGGTCTTGAATTCCATACCGTCTTCCTTGCCGGTATCGAGGATGAGATCATTCCGCACCGAAGAAGTGTCGAAGAGAATGACGGAAATCTTGAGGAGGAACGCAGGCTCTTCTATGTAGCTATCACACGAGCTCAGAAACATCTGTTCATTAGTTACGCGAAGCAGAGGAAAATACGAAATGAAGTGATTATGTCCCTCCCCTCCCGATTCCTCTCTGAGATAGAAGAGATGCACTTTGCGAAACCAGAAGAACCGAAAGAAATGACCAAGGAAGACCATTTGGACCGCTTGAAATCTTTCCTTTCCGTCCTTGATGAAAAAGAAAAAGAGAATGCATGACAGGGCATTCTCTCTATAGTTTACATATCTTTTTTATATAACTTCAGTATCTATATAATTGTATTTTCATATCATACCTATGTCAGAGCCATACTAAAACAGTACAGTATTTATACTGCAGCTATATTCAATCTGAATATTTTTTAACGAATTCCCGCAGTGCGAACCTGATACCTGCAGCCCACCCGAGACCCATGCCATGGAACATTCCTTCCAGTTCTTTCTTGAAGGAAGGTTCTATAGAGAAGGTAGTGAGAATCTTCTTCTCTCTCTGAGTCCTGTTTGCCTGCTTGAACAGCTTTTCCGCCTTCTCAACACTATCGAAGGAAGCATCTGTGGGACCCTCTTTTTTCTTTAATGCCATCACTCAACTCCAAATCTCATCTGCAATCGATCGGATTGCAGATTTCGTCGTCTTCTTCAAGCCCTTTCCCCTTTCAGAATATTTCTGGGGGGGAAGATGGTATTCCTGAGACTTCCTGAACACAGGATCAACAGGGACTCTGTAAATGGTATAGGGTCCCGACTCTGCTGCTCTCAGCATCTGCTTATGCTGCAGTATCCTTCCATCAAAACCATTGATGATCACCCTCTTGTGCAGAGCCTTCGTTGTAAATGTCTTTTTGAGTTTTTCCAACTCAAATATAAATATCTCAAGTCCATCAAGACTGAAAATTTCAGGTGTCATAGGCGTGATCACCTCATCACTTGCGATGAGCGCTGACCGTTCAAGGTTCCCGAGTCCCGGGGAAAGATCAAGAATGATCCTGTCAAACCGCTTCGACAGCTGTTCCACCATCTCGGCAATGATATAGGGTTCATTCTGAATCGTCTGCTCGCCGTACTCTTTCAGCTCGCCTCCGATTCCGAAGGAGGGAAGAATATAGAGATTATCGATCGTCTCCACTCTCTTCACTGCATCCCAGACATAACAGACACCCTTGAGAACATCTGCCACCTCATAGGTCGCTTTCCCGGTGTAGAACCATGAGGATGTATTGCCCTGCGGATCCAGGTCTACAAGGATTGTTGATACCCCACTCATGGCAGACTCACATGCAACTGCTCCGGAAATAGTGGTCTTTCCCACCCCTCCCTTCTGCAAGTGGAATGAAATAGTCTTTTTCATACTGTTGAACCTTTATCATTTGATTATAGGAACAGATCTTTCAGAAATCAAGCAATACCTATCAATATTCCGATTTAACTATACACCATGAAAGGTATAAGCTACACAGATATATAGCACTTCACTGCAAAACAGTATTGGTTTACATTGTTTTTATATAATATTCACGTCACTCATTATCTATCATTCAGTATAGAATGTATTTCATAACAGTTATGTTTTATATGATTTTTATATTGTTTTAATGTATGTATAATATATTTTAAACACATATTTCATAGCGTATGTATATGACAGCTATTGTATGTTTCACTTCTCTGATTTCCAGGATTTCCTATCTGGGAGCAGCTGAAATTGAACATGACAGAAAGGAATCAGGATCATTCAGATCTCCTCCTGTTTCATTCTTTTTCGGTCCCTTGTAAAGTAAAATGCACGTTTTTCTTTCTCATCCTCTTACCTCCAGTATTCCAGGCAAGCAGAGTTCGGGCCCGAACTCTGCTTGAAGCGCCATCCGAGGTGTCAGCCCCTTCAGGATTTTACGAGGATAGGAATTCATCCAGTCCTGTATCTTTCTCACTACATTCTTCGTATATCTGCTGATATCTGAACCCTTAGGTATAAAACGTCTGATAATGCCGTTATGATTCTCATTGGTTCCTCTTTCGAAGCTGCTGTACGGATGAGCATAATAGAGCGTAACACGATGCTTGTTCGAAAGAGCAGAAGTCTCGATTCCCTCTATATCTGAAAACTCTCCTCCATTGTCAGCTGTAATCGTTTTAAACAGCTTTCTGAAGAGTGTAGGACCCAGTTCTCTCTCAAGCACAGCAAGTTCCTTCCTGACAGCCGCAGCTGTCCTGTTGGCAATCCTGCGGGTAATCTCGAAACGGGTCTTACGCTCTGTCAGTGTCAGCAGACACGTAGAGGAAGTACCGGTTCCACTCACAATCGTATCAGCTTCCCAGTGTCCGTACTCAGTACGATCATCAGCTCCCTGTGGACGCTTTGATATACTTTTTGCAGCAGCCGCTACACGTGAATGTTTTCTAGGTTCCCCCTTCGGTTTCCTGCGTTTCCCCTCCAACAGGAGATCTTTCTCACTCAGATCTCCCATATAGCCCGACTGAATATAGTTATACAGCGTCTTCTCACAGATTCTGGTATCACTGGGCCATCCTTTGTTGTCGAATTCAGCAATAACGGCGTAGGGTGAATATTTTTTATCTCGAATCAGATGAGTCACTGCTTCCACGAGAGGCCAGTCGTACCCCAGCTTCAGGTCAGGTCCTTTGGCAGAATATTTGCTCTTAGCGTCTATATGAGCATATTCTGCGTTGTATTCCGTTCTTTCAAAAGGCTCCTCTTCAACCACATGGGTCACCATCCCTCTCTTCAGTTCTCGGCGGATGGTTGATTCATGCTTGCCGAAGATCTTTCCTAACAGTAAAGGCGAGCGTATTTTGGTGTACCCATTTGTCCCCGCATAATAACTTTGCAATTCTGCCCTCTGATCCCAGGTGAAATGACTATTACGTGCATGATCCTTTATGGTAAGCTTGTTTCGTCCCATGGCTCCCTCGCTACATTTGGTTTGTGGTAATTCCATTGTAACAGAGTCCCATGGGACTTTCTTTTTCTTTTCGCCTTTCGGCGTGCATTTCATCTTACCGCGCGCGGTTTCATTCTTTTTCATAAAAAAACATTGACAGGGAACTCTCCGGTTTATATCGTTACAGAACAAAAAGGTCATTATTACGTATACGTAAGAAGGAGTACATCACTTATGAAAAATCAATTTCCTAAAGAATACACACCTTTTATGGATGCTCGACATACAGAGAGAGCCGTAAAGTTTGTAAAAGATACATTCGAGAGAGAACTGAGTGGAGAGCTTTATCTTTCCCGTGTGACAAGTCCTCTGTTCGTAGCGAAAGGGTCAGGTATCAATGACGACCTGAACGGTATAGAAAGGCCGGTGAGTTTTCAGGTGATGAACCTCGACAACAGAAACATGGAGATCGTCCACTCGCTCGCGAAGTGGAAGAGAATGGCACTCGCAGATTATACCTTCGAAAAAGGGACCGGTCTCTATACCGATATGAATGCTATCAGACCCGATGATGACATTGATGAGATTCACTCCATCTACGTAGACCAGTGGGACTGGGAACTTGCGATGCCAGAGGGTTCAAGGAATCTTGAATTCCTTAAAGCGATCGTAAAGAAGATCTACGGTGCTCTCAAGCGTACTGAATTCCTTGTAGGAGAGATGTTCCCTCAGTGTGCTCCCTACCTCCCCGAAGAGATCACTTTCATCCACTCTGAGGATGCATTGAAGAAATATCCTGACCTCACTCCCCCAGAGAGAGAAAAAGCTCTTGCCAAGGAATACGGGGCTGTGTTCCTTATCGGTATAGGCAAGGCTCTTGAAGATGGTGTCGTACACGGGGGACGCGCTCCCGACTATGATGACTGGTCATCTCCGACTTCCTCCTCTCATTCCGGTCTCAATGGTGATATCATCGTATGGGATAAAGTTCGTGAGGACTCTCTGGAACTTTCAAGCATGGGAATCCGAGTCGATGCCGAATCTCTTCTTCGACAACTGAAGATTACTGGTAAAGAAGAAAGGAAAGAATTATACTGGCACAAACGACTCCTGAACGAAGAATTCCCTCAGAGTATCGGGGGCGGAATAGGACAGTCCCGTATCTGTATGCTGCTTTTGAAAAAAGCTCATATCGGAGAGGTTCAGGCCTCTGTATGGCCTGAGGAAGTTCATGCTGAAGCACAAAAGCACAGCGTGACGCTGCTATAGAAAAAGCAAGAGGAAGGTATATTTTCATGGCGATTTATAATTTCGGATCTACGAATATTGATATCATTTTCAAGGTGACCCATATTGTCCGCCCCGGGGAGACCATTCCTTCCTCATCTCTCGAGAGAAGTGTCGGCGGCAAGGGAGCAAACCAGTCTGTAGGGGCAGCATTTGCGGGAGAAGCCCTTGTCTACCATGTAGGAAAGATTGGGAATGACGGACTTTTCATCCCTCCCCTCCTTGAAGAGAAAGGGGTGAAGGTCTCCTATCTGAAAGAGTGCGGTACTCCCACAGGTCAGGCCCTCATTCAGGTGACTGAGGAGGGGCAGAACTCCATCGTGCTGTACGGAGGAGGAAATCAGACATTCACAGAACCTGAAGTGCTTGCCGTCATGGATTACATGAGTAAGGGAGACTGGATCCTCCTGCAGAACGAAATCAACCTGAACAATTTTGTCATAGAAGAAGGGAAGAAACGGGGAATGAAGATCTGTTTCAACCCTGCACCCTATGATGATAAGATCAAGGATCTCCCTCTCGATCTTATCGATATCTTCGTCCTGAACGAAACAGAGGCAGAAGGCCTGAGCGGGGAGTCTGATCCCCTCATCTCTCTTGATATCCTCAGCAGGAAATATCCTGAAGCTGAAATTCTCATCACCCTAGGAAAGGATGGGGTCCTGCAGAAACAGGGGGCCGGTGAAATTCATTCCTGCGGTGTATGGGAGGTCCCGGTCAAGGACACCACGGCCGCAGGTGATACCTTCATAGGGTGTTATGCAGCAAACAGGAGCAAGGGAATAGATGTCGCTGAGGCTCTGGAGAGAGCCTCCAGAGCAAGTAATATCACAGTGATGAGGGAAGGAGCTCTTCCCTCCATCCCTCACCCTGGTGAGTTCTCTTTACTTGATGATTACACCTACAGAGAAATCAGTCTCGACTAGAGTATAGAGCCGACCTCGCTGCGCAGCGGCGGGTTTGCTCCTTTCCTGCTCGTTGTCACGGCAGCAGCCTGTACCGCAAATTCCAGCATATCCTTGATATCACCATCAGACAGCGAACCGGCATCGGTCACTTCATGCTCACTCAGATAGGTGAGCACCGCTCCGCTGACAGTATCTCCCGCACCGACGGTATCGACGATCGGATTATCGATGGCGGGCACTTCGATAATGCGCCCTGCCTTATCCATCCACCTCAGACCATCCTTACCAAGTGTCAGGATGATAGCCTGAGTCTTCCCTTCCATCAGCTTTGCAAGCCCCTCTTCAACAGAGAGCTCAGGATAGAGGAATTCAAGGTCTTCATGAGAAAGCTTGATCACTGAAGAGAGGGATGCCAGTTCTTTCATTCTTGTCAGGTACCGGTCAAAATCTTCTATGACTGTCGGTCTTACATTGGGATCAAAAAAGACGAAAGGAAGCTTCTTCACACTCTGAAGAGCCTTGAGGATATGGCTGCCGCTTGCTTCCAGGGCAACTGAAACAGAACCGATAAGGATATAATCAAGGTTGTCTGCCTGATCTATAGTCTCAACGATCTCCTCAGAAGAGAAGGAGGTAACACTGGTATCGGAGGTATAGAAAACATAGGAAGCTGCTCCGGTATCATCAATCTTGGCAAAGCCTATCATCGAGTTTTCAGGGACATCAACCAGGTTGTCCTGTATCTTCACATTATTCGCCAGGAAATACTCCTTCATTTTCTGCCCGAACATATCCTGTGACAGTTTACCTATAAAAAGAGCATCGCTTCCCAGGCGGGCAGCTGCCGTCGCTGCATTCAGCGTAGATCCTCCGCAATAATAATGGAAGAGAGGGTCACTGCCTGAGGGGACATCACCCGAAATAAAATCTATAAGAGCCTCACCAAGAAAACCGATCATATTATTTCTCCTTTTTTACAGATATTGTTTATATTCCTGTCCAACTATTCTAGCATACAATTCAATATATGGCTTTATAGGCGACATGTTAATTTTCGGTATCAGTACTTCCTCAACCTGGAAGAAACCTACTTCACCTGACATATCCACTTCGATCGCGATAGGCTTCTCCTTCCCCTGAACAATTCTCACTTTCTCAATCGCATTGGAAGAATATTTGTGGATATCACCCACCTTTGCACCGTGGGAGAGGACGAGAGGAATACGTGCACGCCCCTTCTCCATATCACAACCGTCGGCTAGAAGTATGATACCCGATTCGACCGAATGGATCTTCCTCGTTGCCATATGGCCTACGATGCCCTCCAAAGCAACGGACCGTACCACCACCCGTTTATATAGGTCGTCAGGGTATACCTTCTCTAAAAGTCTGTTGATGACAGGCATGGCAAGAGTGGAGCTCATAAGCTCGTGGTCTTCTCTCCCCACTGCCATTCCGAGGTCATGAAGGAAACCTGAAAGGAGCACAGCACAGAGGGAATCATCAGCTTCCCCCACATTGTCCTGTTCAAGTGATCCTTTGATTCCCTGTTTCTGAAGGAGGTTGAAAAGTTTGATCGCATTGATTGTGACCTGTCTCATATGGACCGGCCCATGGTCATTGAAACCGAGACGGACGATGGAAACACTGTTTGCATATTCCTGCATGAGATGTACTTCTTCATCAGTGAGGAGAAGTTTTAAAAGCTTCCCAGCGTTACTCGACTCATCGAGCATCTTCAGGAGTTTCTGTTCTAAATTAAGTTCTTTCTGTGATTTCATTGAGTAATCGTACTAAGGGGAAGCTAAAAAGGCAACTGGAAAGAGAAAGTCTCACACCAAATTAAAAAAGGGAGGCTTTCGCCTCCCCGTTTATCTGAGTAAGAAATACTATCAGTTGGAACTTCCGACATTCATGATCTCAGTCAGGTACACGGTCATGAAATTGTCCGTGAAGTCATCTGATGAGAAGATTGAACTGATCAGCTCCTGCTGAGCCTGCTGGGGCTGCAGATAGTCATACAGCATTCCGATGTAATCGGCAGCGGAGCCTTCAAGAGGGGCGCTCTCGATGACTGTAGCGACTACGTAGGAGCCGTTCGCATCAAGGAGAGAACTCACTTCACCGACTTCTGTCGAATAGAGAGCTTTCATTGAGTCAATCTCTGAACTGATGGAGTTAAGATACCCTCCCTGGTCGGTATACTGGAAACCGATCAGGAAAGAGGAAGAGTTTACATCAACAGGTGTCAGACTGACACTGTTCGTATCAAGTGAGAGTGCAGAAGAAGCATCTGCGAAGCTTGAACCGCCTTTGATGTCTGCAATGAACTGCTCACCTGCGTTCTTGATATACGTGTCGGTAAGTTCAGGGTTATTGTCCTGGATATAGCTCCTCACGTTATCGAGTACATCAGCATCGTTGAAGTCTGCTGCAAAGGGTTTCTGATCTATCTGATACAGGGCGAAGCCTGAAGCGGTTTCGAAAGGACGTGTCACTGTCCCCTCTGCTGCTGAGTAGAGTTCGTTCACTTCCTCTTCGTTAGCGAAGTTACCCTTCACTTCATGGAGGTAGTAGACTCCTGCCTTACCGCCGTCTGCAGCAAGAGCGTCGAGAGAATACTGTACAGCAGCATCGGCAAATGTCATCTCTCCGCCATCAACCTTTGATTTGATATCAAGAGCTTCAGCCTCTGTAGCTACAGAGATGATTGAGATATCGATCATTGTGAATTCAGAAGGATTGTTCATTCCGAATTCTCTTGTCAGGTCATCAGGATAGAGCGATGCATCGAACACAACATATTCAAATGCCTTGCTCGCTTCACCGAGGGCCTTGATGTACTCAATTTCACCTGCAGGTGAAAGGGATGATGCCATATCACCGATGATGATTCTTGTGGGGATAAGATCTTCCATCTGGGTCTGGAGTGCATTTCTTGATTCGATTGAAGTCGCTTCATAGGTCGCGTTGTCGAACTTGCCGTCCTTATCATAGGCACCGCTGTCGATGATCTGCTGATTGAGCGTCTCTTCAGCAACGACGATTCCGACTTCGTCAGCCATCTGGGTCATTGCAGTATGAAATACTGTTCCCTGGTAGGCCCCGTTCCAGATCTGGTAGGCTGCTGTCGCATCGCTTCCGCTAGACTGCTGAGCCTGTGCCTGGTACTGACGATAGAAATAGTTCCCGGGTGTGAAGACGATATCCTCTCCGTTATAAGAACCGAAGGTGATCGAATTACTGCTCGAACTTGAACCGAGGGAAGGGACGACTATACCGACGATCAGGACGACCGAGATGACAGCAAGAATGATATACGTAATGATTTTTGAAAAGTAGAGAGACTGAGGCGCCTTCTTTTCGGTCTCCTTTTTCTGACCGGATGAAAGCTTCACAACCTTTCCTTTATTCTGTTCGTTCTGATTCGAGTCCTTGGAGGGCATGCATTACCTCTTTTTTCATGAATATAGGGGAATCTTTGTAGAAAAGACACCTTCGCAAAGGTAGCATACAGACGTTGATTCTGTCAACGCAACGACTGATACTATCTTCGCCAGAGTCGTTGACATGCGGCCGTTCTTTCCCTATAGTATCTTCTTGACGGGCAGTAGCGCAGGGGCTAGCGCACTTGGTTCGGGACCAAGGGGTCGGAGGTTCAAATCCTCTCTGCCCGATATTCATATTCAACAGCAAGGAGCAGCCGGTGGCTGCTCCTTTCGTATATTCTGAGGGTCTGATCAGTTCAGGTACTCGGGGATATACCCTCTGCTTTCATAGACTTTTCGCTGTGTTCCGTTCAGGATCCGTTTACAGAGTCTGATGGAGGAGGGAGTCACTTCAACCATCTCATCGTCCTTGATGAAACGGATTGCCTGTTCGAGTGTCATGGCAACTACGGGAGTGAGCGTCACGGCTTCATCCTTTCCCGATGCTCTCATGTTTGTCAGTTTCTTCGTTCGTGTCGGATTCACTGCAAGGTCGACTTCCCTGTTGTGTTCACCGATCACCATTCCTTCGTACACAGGATCTCCCGGGGTGACAAAGAGCTTCCCTCTCGGTTCAAGTCCGAACAGACCGTAGGCGACGGCGCTGCCGGCCCGGTCTGCGATAAGGGAGCCGCTGAAGCGGTCGGGGAAATCTCCACGATACTCTTCATATCCTTTCAGGTGTGCGTTCATGACACCGTTACCCTTCGTATCAGTGAGGAATTCATCACGGTAGCCGATGAGGGCACGAGAAGGGATCTCAAAACGCATCGTCACTCTTCCTTCTACATCATAGGTGATATCCATCATCTGACCCTTGCGTTTTGCAAGTTTCTCCATGACAACACCGCTGAACTCATCGGGACAGTCAATCCGTAAAAATTCGATAGGTTCTATCTTCTTTCCGTTCTCATCTTCCTTGAAAATGATCGTCGGTCGTCCGACGCAGAGTTCGAAGCCTTCACGTCTCATTGATTCAATGATGATGGCAAGCTGGAACTCTCCCCTTCCCTTCACTATCACAGAATCGTCACTGGTACTCTTCTCGACCCTGATTGAAACATTCTGGAGAGCTTCCTTCTGCAGTCTTTCATAGATCTTGGTCGACTGAACGTGCTTTCCCTCTTTTCCTGAAAGGGGTGAGATGTTCTTGCTGAATCTCATGGCAACAGTGGGTTCATCAACAGTGATCCTGGGAAGGGCCTTCGGTGCTTCCCGGTTACAGATCGTATCTCCGATCGATACCTTCTCAACACCTGAAAGGACAACGATATCACCTGGATCGACATGTCCTGCGTCCCTGAAGGTGGGTCCGTCATAACACTGCAGTCTTGTGACTCTCAGAGGGACCTTCGTGTTCTCAGGTCCGAGGCAGATGAGGGCATCATTCGTGTCAGCTGATCCGTTTACGACCTTGCCGATGGCAAGGCGTCCGAGGAAGTCGCTGTACCCGAGATCGGAAACGAGCATCTGGAACGGTTCTGCATCATCGTACTGGGGCGGTGGAATCTGTTTCACCATCATATCGAGGAGTGCATGCAGGTCGCCATTGAGGGCATCAGGTTCGGTACCGCAGGTACCTTCCCTTCCGATACAGTAGAGGACAGGCACTTCAAGCATCGCTTCATCAGGGTGCAGCTCGAGGAGAAGGTCATACACTTCCTCCAGTACTTCCTGAGGCCGTGCGTCCTGCCGGTCAACCTTATTGATGACGATGATCACCTCAAGGTGAAGGTTGAGCGCCTTCTGGAGGACAAATCGTGTCTGAGGGAGCGGGCCTTCGGCCGCATCGACTAAGAGAACGACACCGTTCACCATGGAAAGTCCCCTCTCCACTTCTCCGCCAAAGTCGGCGTGTCCCGGAGTGTCGATGATGTTGATCTTCACTCCCTTCCAGTTGATCGCACAGTTCTTCGCACTGATCGTGATCCCTCTCTCCCTCTCGAGAGCTCCGGAATCCATGATACGGTCCTGCCCGTCCCTTGAGGCAAGCAGTCCGCTCTGCGTAAACAGACCATCAACCAGTGTCGTCTTCCCATGGTCAACGTGGGCGATGATCGCGATATTTCTTATATTGTCGTTTGTTTTTATCATAGCTGCGCAACTATAGCATAATGAAGAGCTCTTAACCTAGACTGCTGGAGAAGTTTTTTTCAATTGTCATAAAAAAATAACAGATAAGAAAAGGGAAAAGGCAGCCGGATTGCTCCAGCTGCCCCTATCCTGTGTAAAATACTGTTTCCTACACTTCGGTGATATGGATAAGACCGCTTTTTGCGAAGCGGATGGCTTCGACGGCGGCCTTCGCTGCCGAGAGAGTTGTCGTATAAGGGATGTTGTGCATCAGTGCGACCTGACGTAATGAAATAGATGTATCGTGTGCCCGTTTACCTTTCGGCGTATTGATCAGGAGATCTATCATCCCGCTTTCAAGCTGGTCGATGATGTTCGGGTGTCCATCCCCTGCCTTGGGAAGCACTTCACAGATGATACCGTGGTCGAACAGAATACCTGCCGTTCCTTTCGTTGCGGCGATGGTGAATCCGAGATCCATCAGGTCCCTGATGATGGGTACCACCTTCTTCTGGTCAGAAGAAGTGACACTCACACAGACCTTGCCTGAAATCGGAAGAGGGTTTCCGCTCGCAAGCTGGCTCTTGTAATAGGCTTCTCCGAAGCTCTGACCCACTCCGACAACTTCTCCGGTCGATTTCATCTGGGGACCGAGAAGAGGATCAAGGTGACTGAACCTGCCGAAGGAGAACACTGCTTCCTTCACTGCCCATCCTGTGGTACATACGCCCATGCCCACGTCCCCGGCTTTTTCGACAACGCCCTGGTCCACAAGACTCTTTCCTTCCCATACACCGACGGCCATGTTGATGATATCGGTATCGCTGTTCTTTGAAAGGAATGGAATGGTCCTACTTGCTCTCGGGTTGACCTCGATCACGTAGAGTGCTTCATTCTTGCTTGCGAACTGAATATTCATCAGTCCCTTTATCTGCAGTGTGGTTGCCAGGTTCTTTGCGATCCTGATCATTTCGCTGCGAAGGTTGTCACTCAGCTGGTAGGCGGGGAATACAGCGGCCGAGTCGCCCGAGTGGATACCCGCAGCTTCGATGTGCTGCATGATTCCACAGATATAGATGGAATTCCCGTCGGAAACGACATCCACATCATATTCGAACGCGTCTTCGAGGAAGTAGTCGATCAGAAGGGGATTATCTTCATCAATCAGCATAGGCTGAGAGAGGTAGACATCAAGGTCGTGATCATTGTAGAGCACTTCCATTCTCGCTCCGCCGAGGACGTGTGAGGGACGTACGATCAGAGGATAGGTGACTTCCTCTGCGAGTGAACGTACCTGTGAGATATCGGTCGCAGAGCGGTTCGGTGTCGTGTTGACATCGAGGCGATCCAGGAGTTCAGAGAATTTCTTTCTCTCATCACAGATCTCGATACCCTCATACGATGTCCCGGTGATCTTCACTCCTGCCTTTTTCAGTGCTCCGAGAAGCTTCAGAGGAGTCTGTCCGCCAAGCTGGACAACGACCTGTTCAATCTTTTCCTTCTCTATGATAGTGAGCACTTCCTCGCTTGAAAGCGTCTCCATATAGAGTCTGTCGCTGATCGTGTAGTCGGTACTCACCGTCTCGGGGTTGTTGTTGACCATGATGACTTTTCGTCCAGCCTGCTTGTAGGCAAGAGCTGCCTGAGTACAGCAGGTATCGAACTCAAGTCCCTGACCGACTCTGTTCGGGCCGCTTGCAATGATAAGGGTATTGCCGGGACCGACAGGCTTTGTTTCATTGAATTCGTTATAGGTAAGGTAACAGTAGGGAGTCGATACCTCGAACTCACCTGCACAGGTGTCAACGACATGAATGTTCGCCTTGATACCGAAGTCCTTGAGAGCTGCATCGATCTCTTCTTTCGTCATCGAAAGAATCTGACCGATTCTCTTCGAACTCATACCTCTCTCTTTTGCTGCAAGGAGCATATCGCTGTCAAGACCGGCAGCTTTGAGTTCCATGTCAAACTCAACCTGTTCCCATACTTCCTGAATGATGAATGGGTGGTACTGGGTGATCTGGCGTGCACTCTCGAATGCTCCGTACCCGCTCATCTCGAGGAAGGAGTAGAGGGCGTGGATCTTGTAGGGGTGAAGAGAGTGGAGGACAGAAAGGATAGAGGCGACATTGCTTCCGCCGTACCCGGAAATACAGGTAAGGGGAACAAGCCCTTCCCTACCGTCTTCACATCCTCTGATACCTTTGTTCAGAGCTTCTATGAAGGTTCTTCCGAGGGCGAGCGATTCACCGACGCTTCTCATCTGGGTTCCGAGGGTACTGGTTGCCAGAGGAAACTTCTCGAGCTCGAAACGGGGGACTTTCACTGCCATGTAATCGAGTGTCGGCTCGAAAGCTGCACTTGTTTTATGGGTGATCTCATTCTGGACCTGGTCAAGCGAATGACCGAGAGCAAGGAGGAGAGATACCCGGGCGATGGGGTATCCGGTCGCCTTACTTGCCAGTGCGGAGGATCTGCTCACACGGGGATTCATCTCAATGACCATCATCTCGTAGGTTTCGGGATGGATTGCGAACTGTACGTTCACTCCTCCGGAGGTGACTCCTACTTCCCTGATGATGTTGAGTGAGGCATCTCTCATGTTCTGGTAGACCTGGTCGGGAAGATTGATCGCGGGTGCCATGGTGATCGAGTCGCCTGTGTGGATTCCCATCGGGTCGATATTCTCGATCGAACAGACAACGATCGCGTTCCCTGTCGCATCTGCGATAACTTCCATCTCGAACTCGGCCCAGCCGAGGAGAGACTGCTCAACAAGAACCTCATGGACGGTGGAAGCCTGAAGGGCTGTATTCACCATTGCATCGAATGATTCTTCCTTCTCTATGATACCGCCTCCGACACCGCCGAGAGTGTAGGAAGGGCGAAGGATCAGAGGGAGGGCAAAGTCCTTGTGGAATTCTCTCGCTTCGCTCAGGGAGTGGGCAAGGAGGGACTGGGGGGAGTTGTAGCCGAGGCGGGTGACAAGGTCCTTGAACTCCTGTCTGTCCTCTCCCCTCTTGATCGCCTCTACCGAGACACCGAGGAGTTTCACTCCGTACTTTTCCAAAACTCCCTGTTCATGAAGTTCCATGGTGAGGTTGAGTGCCGTCTGACCTCCGAAGGTTCCAATCAGTCCTGTAGGCTTCTCTTTCTTGATGATCTCCTCGATGTAGGGAACTTCGAGAGGTTCCATGTAGATCTTGCCACCGAGAATCGAGGAGTTCATCACTGTCGCAGGGTTCGGGTTGACGACAATCGCTTCGTACCCTCTCTCTTTGAGGGCAATGAGAGCCTGCGTACCTGAATAGTCGAACTCACAGCCCTGACCGATGACGATCGGGCCGCTTCCTATGATCAATATTTTACTTTTCTCTTTCTGTACTGCCATGCGTGCTCTCCTTACGCCAGAAAATCTTCGAACACATAGAGGGCATCGTGTGTTCCGGGTGCCGATTCAGGGTGGAACTGGGTACACATCACATCCTGTGCGGGTGCGATCATACCTTCCACGCTGCCGTCATTCAGATTCGTGAACCACACACGGCTTCCCTCGGGAAGAGAGGATTCCTCTACGGTGTAGGTATGGTTCTGACTTGTAATACAAACGGTATTGCGTTCCTTGTTGAGGACAGGATGATTCGATCCATGATGACCGTAGCTCATCTTATCGACCTGAGCTCCCATAGCGAGGCTGATCAGCTGGTGTCCGAGACAGATCCCTCTCACCGCCATTTTTCCGATGAGAGAGCGGATCTTTTCCACGTGATCGACAAGGTACCTCGGGTCCCCGGGACCGTTGGAGAGGAACAGGAAATCGTAATCGAGAATGGAATCTTCCTCGGCTTCGAGGAATTCAGAGGCACTCAAGGAATCGACGGTCACATCAAGATGCTTGATTGATTCAATGATCTCCCTCTTCGCACCGTAATCAATGACAAGGACACTCTTGCTCTTTCCCTTCTCGGAAAAGGATGAACCGGGTTGAGAACAGGGGGTGATGAAATCACGCTCAGCCATGGAGGGGAGAGACTTCAGTCGGGCAACGGTCTGTGCGATAAGATCGTGATTAGGTTCGACCTCTGTATCGATCATCGCCGCATACATCGCCCCGTACTCTCTGATATGGACAGTCAGGCGTCTGGTATCGACATCCTTGATTCCGGGGATTTCCCATTGTTTCATCAGTGCATCAAGAGAGATCGTCCCGTTGGGAACGGCTCCGGTATAGAGTTTCTTGACGATCATTCCCTCAATGAGAGGTTTCTCACTCAGGTGCTGGTAGAATTCAGGGCGGCAGCCGTACGTACCGATATGAGAGGAGGTCATCACAACAATCTGACCGGCATAGGAATTATCGGTCAGCACCTGCGGATAGCTGTTGCAGGCGGTATTGAACACGACTTCTCCGGTGCCGGCGGTCGGATGACCGAACGGCTTTCCTTTGAAAAGCGTTCCATCTTCAAGAATAAGATATCTGTAGGTCAAGAGAATCACCCCTTCTGTTTTCACAACAAACATTGTTGCGTTATTCAAAAAATTTGTTGCATTATACAGATAAGTGTATGTTTATGCAACCATTTATACATATTTATACAGAAAAGAGGAAATTCTGAAGGTTTGGGTGCATATTACGCAACAGATGATACAGTGGAATCGGTAGATTCTCCTGTTCACAGTACCTATCCTGACAGAATAGACTCTTCTCCAGGCCCCGACTGACGAGGTTGCCCCATCTTACATGAATCATGGTGATTTGCCCAGAGAGAAGATGAAGTATTCAAGGAGAAAGAGAGAAGAGATTGAAGATGGTATCGGTTGAGTAAAATTCTCACCCTTTGACTTTAGGAGAGTGGAAAGGCCCTTCATACCGAAGGGCCCTTCATACAACACAAGTGAGTTACGGAGTGAAGACTTTCACCTTCTGTTTCTCGGTAATGATCTCTCTTCCCTTCTGGAAGGAAGCGATCATCCCTATAGCACTCATCTGCACCAGAAGGTTACCGAGAGCTGTGGCCTCCACGGGACCGGCAACGACTTCACGTCCGGTCTCTTCGGCAGTCCACTTGTCAAGAATCTCGTTCTTGCAGCCTCCTCCGATGATGTGAATCCTGGTAAAGGACTGACCTGTGATCTTCTCGATCTCCTTCAGTGAGGTATGGTAGGCCTTCGCCAGTCCGCGGTAAATTGCAACCATGATCTCCCCATGCGTTTCAGGAGCTCTGAATCCGAGAGCCCTGCAGCTCTGTTTGACTCTGTCCACCATAAGTGAATCGGGAGAGTTCGGTTTCAGGAACAGCTCATCCATCACGTCGATATAGCCATCATAGGTAGCCTCTGCAAGGGTATCTTCATCGAGTGTCTTATAATCGATCACCTCACCCTGACGTTCCCAGTGACGTACGCACTCCTGTTGGATCCACATGCCCATGATGTTCTTAAGAAAACGGATCTTTCCGTTCACCCCGACCTCATTGGTGAATCCTGCATCGAGTGCTTCATCAGTAAGGATCGGTTCATCAGCTTCCACACCGAGAAGGGACCAGGTACCGCTCGAGATATAGAGGAAATCCTCCCCTTCTTTAGCCGGTACTGCGGCAACGGCGCTCGCCGTATCATGCGTACCCACTGCTACAACCTGAATATCGTGTGCAAGACCGAGTTCAGCCTTGATCACAGGTTCTAACGTGCCGACAACGGTCCCGCTGGGAATGACCTTCGGGAAGATATCGGGGTTGAGCCCCACCTCGCTGATGAACTTGCGGTTCCATTCCATCGTTGTGGGGTCAAAGAGCTGGGTCGTGGATGCATGAGTGGTCTCATTGCTTATCACCCCTGTAAGCCAGTAGGTGATCACATCGGGAATACTCAGGTAGTACTCCGCTGTCCTCACAAGCTCGGGGCGCTGTTCGTTCAGTGCATGCAGCTGGTAGAGGGTATTGAAGGGCTGAAACGCTACTCCGGTAGACTGATAGATATGTTTCCGTCCATAAGTTGTACAGAGTTCCTCGATCTTTCCGTCTGTCCGCCCGTCACGGTAGTGATAGGCGAACGTCAGAGGATTCTTCCCTTCATCGAGAAGGAGATGATCAACACCCCAGGTATCGACTCCGATAGAGACTACATCCGATCCATAGAGTTCCACTGCCTTTTTAATACCTTCCCTAATTTCCGTGTAGATATAGAGGAGATCCCAGTAGGTCGTATCAAGAACTCGAATGTTCCGCGTGATGAATCTGTGGACGACCTCGAAAGATTCAAGGTCTCCAACTATCACTCGCCCGTTTGAGGCTCCCAGGTCGATTGCTATATGTTTACTCATCCCTCTCTCCTTTTTGTTTATGCTTTGGGAGCGTTTGCAAGCAGGTACTGCTCAGCTTCAAGGGACCACAGTCCGTTGTGACGCTCGGTGATCTCAGCAAGTGCTGCATAGAAGGGACTGTCCTTTCCAAGCTCCGCAAAATCGCTAATAGCTGTGAGAGGAAGTTCGTAGTGAGTGTACATCAGCTTCTTACCGCCTGGAATGCTCGGAAGGTCGATGACTGTCTGGGGAACTGCGTTCAGTCCTCCGACGTGAGTGACCATGCTTGCCGGTGAGAGCTTGCCGCTTTCCATCATTCTCAGGGATTCAACCATGTCATCCGTGTTTCCTCCGCTGGTACCCACGATGTGAGTTGACGCGTAGTGAACATTATAGAAGTTCATGGTTGCAGAGAAGTCTGTTCTGTTGGGACCTGCGAAGAAGTTAAGGCATCCGTCCTTGCTCAGGATCTTGTCAGCCTGTTCCACAAGGGGTGCGACAGGAGCCATGACGAGGACATCATTGTACCCTTCTCCTCCTGTCAGGTCCATCAGGGCCTGGATAGGATCACTGGTATCCTTTGTATTAAGGTATACGAGCTTCACACCCTCTTTCGCTGCATCTTCTTCACTGAAGAGACTCTTTGCACGGGCGATTCTGGCATCATCGATATCGGTGACGACAACGAGACCGGGCTTTCTGTCACAGTGGATAGCATAGTCGATGGCACCGAGACCCATCGGTCCGACACCGGCGAGGATGGCGAGGTTTCCACCTTCCACGATACCCATGTGGTGTACGTAGGAACCGCCCTTGGTGTGGTACATCGCATGGTAGGTACCGACGATACAGGAAACGGGCTCAGCAAGGGAGCCGAGGAAATAGGCATCACCGTCATACTGTAGAAGACAGTTCATTTCCATCACTTCCTTGGGAATGACGATATAGGTAGCATCTCCGCCGATGTACTGGAAAGAGTATCCGGGGGCATCGAGAGTGCCTTTGTAGTTGAGCGCAGGCTGGATGGAGAACTTGTTCCCTACTGTGAACTGATCCTTCCAGGTTTCCCCTACTTCAAGAATCTCACCGCAGAATTCATGACCGAGCATGATGGGGTTATCAGCCACGTCATCGGGAACTCTCTTGTGATCTGCACCCTGTTCTGCTGCCTTGTGGTCACTCATACATACGCTGTTCGTGACGATCTTTGCAAGGATCTCATCTTTTGTGATTGCGGGGAGTTCAAACTCCTCGATTCTCAGGTCATTCTTTCCATATAAACGTACTGCACGTGTTTTCATTTCGAACCTCCTAGTTCAGCATGACCTGTCCGCCGGTGACGGGGACAGCCTGCCCTGTTTCATATTTCTGTTCTACGATGTAACAGACTGCTCTCATTACATCCTCAGTTGTACATCCCCGTGAGATGGGGACTTTTGATTCATAAAATTTTCGCACATCATCAACGCTCTTGGCTCCGGGAACCTTGTTCGCATTGAAGTACTGCACAAACAGACCTCTCACCGGATCAGACCAGAGAGGACCGTCAAGGAAATTACCGGGACAGACAGCATTCACCTTGATATTGTCTGTGATCAACTCAAGTGCGAATGACTGGGTGAGACCGATCGTACCGAATTTCGCTCCGGCATATGCTCCGTTCTTGTTCGATCCTTCCAGACCGCTCTTTGAACTGATAGCGATGATATCACTCATGTACGCACCCTTCGCTCCGCTGTTCTGCGCAGCGAGAACGGGTGCCGCATGCTTCGTACAGATGAAGAATCCTGTGTAGTCAACGGTCGTGACGAACTCGAAGTCCTTCAGACTCATCTCCTTCACGCTTCCCGCTCTCAGGACTCCTGCGTTGCTGATGAAGATATCGAGACCGCCTGTTACACTGACAACCTCATCCATCATCGCTTTCACAGATTCTTCGTCAGCGACATTCACCTGCAGAGGATAAGCCACGGTTGTACCATACTCTGTATTGAGCTTGTCAGCACTCTCTTTCGCTCCGTCGATGTTCATATCAGCGATGAAAACGAAACCACCCTCTTCAATGAGACCGGCAACCATGCCGGCACCGAATCCCTGGGCACCTCCGGTGACCAGTGAGATCTTTCCTTTCATCACATCGGCACGCTTCGAAGATCCTTTGTAATCAACAGCTCTCGAAAACGTATCAGGTGTTGAAGCTTCATCGTAGGTACAGCCGAAACGGTAGGTTTCCGTTGTTCCTTCAACAGAGGCACTGAGAGGGAATCTTCCGTTCTCCTTCACAAAGGCATCCATGGCGGAGTGGATCATGTCCACCTGCTCAGCAGCAGTCTTTTCCACTATTGAAGAGTCAAACACCACTTCTGATTCTATGCCGCTTACGCTCTTCACAAAGAGAGAGGACTCTCCATTGAAGAAGTATCCTCTAAGCAGAGGTGCTATTGAAGTACTCATTATTTCTTCTCTCCTTTCTTTGTTTCCTGTTCAACAAGGGAAAACAGCGAAGCTGTATCACTTGCATCCATCTTCCGTGCAAGGGCACTGTACAGTGCAATTCTCTCATTCAGTGTCGATGCCACGGGGTTATCGGGGGCAAAGAGGCTGTATGAAGGATTTCTGTCGACAAGGATCTCATGTGCGACAAGCGCCCAGGCCGAATCGACAAGGTGAACCGCTTCGGGTTCGAGTAGCTCAGGACAGTTGAATGACTGTCTCGAGGAGTTGATATCGACACCGCTGATCTCCATAAGGTTGTGCTTTCTGCACAGCTGCTGAAGTCTGGCCATCTGCGCTTTCGTGTTTCTCGGCGGCATATAGGTGATTGCCGGATAGCCGGTTTCTGCCAGGAAAGCTACGAGTTCATCAAGGAAGCTGTCTTCGAATTTCTCTGCCTTCTTGTCACCGGTCACGCTCTGCTCGACATCTCCGAGGTAGGCGTAGGCGGGAATCGCATCGATGGAGAGGGCGAAGTTCACTACATCTCTCACATCTGGAATCTCTTCGCCTGTCGGCTGGATAAAGAAACGGGGAAGGAAGGCGCTCTTCATCACTCCAAGCAGATCATACAGGTAGTGAGGGTTTGTATCATCGAGGAGGAATCCCTTGATTGTATCCTTCAGTTCCAGCTTGAGGGAAGTGGTGAGGAAGCTTACCAGGTCCGCTTTCAAAGGGAAGGCCTTCTGCAGTTTCTTCGCGAGGGCGTAGAGAATATGGCGTTCGGTAATCTCTCCCCCCTCTTCCCATTTCGAGATCGGAATGACTTCAGTGTCGAAGTCGATGAGTTCAATTCCCTCTTCTAAAAGAATGCCGTTCAGTGATGCCACCTGAGTACGGTTACGGCTCATTCTAGCGTTCCTGATAGGTTCGAGGAATTCCTTTACCTTGGCAACGGCACTGCTTTTCACTCCATGGACGACCATGTAGACGATTCCGGGTGAGTCGGGGTTGTTGATCTTCTTATCGGCAAAGGGGGTGTCAAGGAAGGAGACTCTCAGCTCGAAGCCTGTTGTCGCTGCGATATTGAGAATCTGTGCCGCTTCCTTGGTCTCATCGGCTGCACTGATCGAATCATGATCGACCGAACCGACGATAGTGAGACCTGCCTTCTTCGCCTGATAGACGGCTGCGGCAGGTTCGTAGGGACTGAACGAATAGGTGGTGTGCACATGATTGTTCACTTCAGCAAGGGAAGGGAACGTTACCGTTCCCTCCCTGATGAGTAAGTTGAGCTCTTGAGCACTCTGTATCCGTTCGCTGTATGATGGACTGTTAATCTTCAGTTCAGCGTTTTGAATACTCATCATACCCCCTTCTGAGACTGTCTGAGGAATTCTCCGTCACTCATATTCTTCACTGCCTTGCGGTTCGCAATGGGGAGGATCTGTTCGTTGAGAGCATCCACGATAGAATCAACCTGCGGGAAGTAGAGTTCTTCCATCTCTGCAGGAGGAGTGATCCAGTTACGGCTTCCTACGACAACGGGAGGTGCATCGAGGTAGTCGAATGCGAGACGTGAGATATTGGCCGACACGGTCTGGAGGTAGGAACCTCTTTCGCTGCTGTCTGTGACAAGGATAACCTTACCGGTCTTCTTGATCGATTCAATAATCTTTTCGTACTTGAGGGGATTGATCCATCTCAGGTCGATTACTTCACTGCTGATACCGTACTCTTCGCGGAGGGTTTTCTCAGCTGCCATACAGGTGTACAGTGACGGCCCGAGTGCGATGAGGGTAAGGTCTGTTCCTTCCACTCTCACTGCCGGTTCACCTTCAGGGATCTCATAGTAGCCTTCAGGGACACCTGCTTTCTCGAACTGTTCACCGATTCCGTAGAGCTTCTGGCTTTCAAAGAAGACAACGGGGTCGGTTCCTCTCAGCGCATAGTTGAGCATACCCTTCACATCATAGGGAGTTGCCGGGTACATCGCCTTGAGACCGGGGACAGAAGCAACCATGCTGGTCCATTCCTGTGAGTGCTGTGCACCGTACTTATTACCTACCGATACTCTCAGTACGAGAGGCATGGTAAGAGCGCCTGCAGACATGCTCTGCCACTTGGGCATCTGGTTGAACACTTCATCACCGGCGCAGCCGAGGAAGTCACAGTACATCAGTTCGACAACTGCTCTACCACCGCTCATAGCATACCCGACACCGGAACCGACGATACCTGACTCACTGATCGGTGAGTTGAAGAATCTATGGTACGGAAGGAGTTCAGTAAGACCTCTGTAACAGGCGAATGCACCGCCCCAGTCTCTGTGGTCTTCACCGTAGGCTACCATGGTCGGGTCCTTGGTGAAACGATAGACCATGGCTTCGAAGACAGCGTCTCTGTACTGGTACTGACGTGATGCGCTGAGTTCCTTTCCGTTTTCATCGTAGGCGTAGCGGCTTCTTCGTGCAATCTGCTTCACTCGTGCGTTGTCTTCAACCTTCTCGAGGAGTTCCGGTTCTGCATCGTCGTACGCTTCAACAGTACCTTCGCTGAACATGACAGATTCGATGAAGTCTCCATCAACCATGGGAGAGATCTCATCGTCGACTGTGAGGGTAAGTGCCTGCTTGATCTTTGCAAGTACTTCATTTCTCATCTCTTCGAGATCCTTCTCTGAGGCAACCTTGTTCTCTACAAGGTACGCCCCGTACCCGATAATCGGGTCCTGGTCGCGGAATGCGTCCACTTCTTCCTTGGTTCTGTAGGTCATGGCATCTGAAGGTGAGTGACCGCTGAAACGGTAGGTGATCGTATCCATAAAGACAGGTCCGTCACCATTGACAAGGATCTCCTTCTTACGTGCTGTCGCTTCTGCGACTGCAAGGGGGTTGAAGCCGTCGACACGTTCTGCATGCATTGAAGAGGGGTTCACTCCGCTTCCGATACGTGCGTGGATACCGACTCCGCTTGTTTCACCGACAGGCTGTCCGCCCATGCCGTAGAAGTTATTGAAGACGTTGATCATGTAGGGAGGTGCACCTTTGTTTTCATCCCAGAGGGTTTTGTACTGGTCCATGGCAGCCATGTTCATAGCTTCCCAGACCGGTCCGCGTGCGAGTGAGCCGTCACCGATGTTTGCAATGACAATACCCTTCTTGCGGTTTACTTTCTTGTAGAGAGCTGAACCGAAAGCGATGGTACCGCTTCCTCCGACGATTGCGTTGTTGGGCATTGAACCGAAGGGGGCGAAGAAGGTGTGCATCGAGCCGCCGAGACCGCGTGAGAAACCGGTTCCCTTCGCATAGATCTCAGCGAGGGTTCCGTAGATGATGAAGTTGATTGCAGTGTCCTTCACATCTTTTCCCTTGAAGTGAGCATCGATCACCTTGTAGGTATCGCCTTCCATGAATTCCTTGATGATGGTTTCAATGTCGGCATCCTCCATCTTATCGATGGCTGAGAGACATTTGGCGAGGATCTCGCCGTGGGAGCGGTGGGAACCGAAGATGAAGTCTTCAGGGTCGAGGTTCATCGACTGACCGACTGCTGCACTCTCCTGTCCGATGGAAAGGTGTGCGGGTCCCTTGTGGTTGTAGGAGATCCCTTCGTAGACACCCTCTTTCTTGATGGCATCGAGCATCGTCTCGAACTCTCTGATGACGACCATGTCGTAGTAGACCTTCTTGAGTCTCTTCTCACCGTAGGTCTTGAGTTCCTTCTTGATGTCACTCTTGTACTGGTTCACAGGAATGGCATTGATCTTCATTTCCTGACTTTCTCTTACTTTGATAGGGTCAAATGATATCTGTCTTGACATACTGTTTATCTCACCTCTTTATTGAGTTATTTTTTTCTTACATCAGAGAGACGATAGTCTCTTTCAATACTTCCGACACACTCGGGTGAGGGAAGACCACTTCGTTTATCTCTTCAATTCTCAGTTCACTCTCAATGATGATCGCAGCTGCGAAGATCATCTCTGAAGCATAGGGTCCGATCATCTGGATACCGAGAACCACACGGCTCTCCTCATCGACAACGACCTTGCACAGCCCTGCTGCCTTTTTACCGTTCTCAGCGAGGAAACGACCGTTCGATCTCATCTGCTGGGAAGCTGTCTTCACAGCATACCCTCGGCTTACAGCCTCGGCTTCTGTGAGTCCGCATCCTGCGACCTCGGGTTGTGTGTAGACCGCCCAGGGAATCGCGTCATAACGCATTCTCTGCTTTTTGTTGCCGTAGAGGTTGTTCACTGCCACTTCAGCCATGCGTGATGCGCTGTGAGCGAGAAGGGATTTTCCGTTCACATCACCGATAGCGTAGATGCCGGGAATATTGGTCTTAAGCACATCGTCGACAACGACTGCACGACGGTCGATGAATACCCCGAGCTGGTCAGCAAAGGCCGTGTTCGGCATTCTTCCGGTACTCATCAGAACCAGGTCGGCTTCAGCCAGTCCTTCCTTTCCATTCTTGTCGGTGTAAGTGACTGCCTTCTCATCAATCTTCATCACCCTGCAGGAAAGCTTGAAGTCGACATCCTTCATCTCCCTTCTCAGGAGCTTCGCGATCTGTGCATCGGCCATCGGGATGATCTCTTCTGTCATCTCGATAACAGTGACTTTCACTCCGAGAGTTGAGAACACTGCTGCGAATTCCACTCCGATGACTCCGCCGCCGATGACGGCGAGTTTTTTGGGGAGGGTCTCAAGTGAAAGGATCTCGGTGCTGGTGACGACGTGCGGAAGTTTCGCCCCTTCGATCGGGATCATGGCTGAGGAGGAGCCGGTTGCGATGATGATCGCATCACTTGTATAAGTTTCACCGTTCACGGTGACGCTCTTGTCTTTGTTTCCTACGGCTTCGCCGAAGACGACATCAACATTGGCGCTTTTCATCAGATAGGCGATACCTTTCTGGAGGGTATCGATAGTCTCACCCTTCCACTTCATCGCTGCAGCGAGGTCGAATGAGACATCACCTGTGATCACACCCTTTTCGGCTGAGTGGAGCGCATGTTCATACAGTTTCGCTGAGTTGAGAAGACTCTTGGTGGGGATACATCCCCAGTTGGTACATACACCGCCGAGAGCGTCCTTCTCTATGATAAGGACCTTCTTCCCGAGGTGACCGGCCTTGTGGGCCGCTTCATATCCTCCGGGACCGGAACCGACTACTATAAGATCATAATGTGCCATTCTATCCTCCTACAGTGCCATCATCAGTTCGATATCTGCGATATTCTGAGAAAGGGCCTTGAGGAACCGTGCACCGGGAGCTCCGTCCACCGCCATATGGTTGATGGTGAGTGAGAGTCCGATATGTGGAACGAAGGTGACATCGTCACCGCCGGTTCCTACCGGTTTGAGGGCAATTTCACCTACGCCGAGTATTGCGACTTCGGGAATATTGATCACGGGAGTGAAGGTATCGACACCCATGGCACCTACATTGGAAACGGTGAAGGTGGAACCTGTAAGGTCCTCTGCCTGAGCCTTTCCTTCGATAGCCTTCGCCGCAAGACGCTTGGACTCATCACTGAGCTCTTTCAGGCTTCTTACGTCGGCATAGGAGACAACGGGAACGAGGAGTCCCTTGGGTGTATCACAGGCAAAGCCGAGGTGAACATTGGGGAATTCGGTGATTGCTTCCATGGAGAAGTGGGCATTCATATAGGGGAACTCTTTGAGAGTTCTCGATACTGCGAACATCACCATGTCGTTGATGCTCACTCTGTTCATGCCGAGCTCTTCCCTGCTGTTCTTCAGTTTATTTCTGAGATTCTGCAGGCCGCGTGCATCGGCATAGGCATTGAGGGTGAACTGGGCTGTGGTATCGAGTGATTCCTTCATTCTCTGAGCTGTCACCTTTCTGACACCTCTGACAGGCTTGACTGTCACCTCAGCAGCTGCTGCTGCGGGAGCGGGGCTTTCACCGCGACTGATAAGATCCTTCATCAGGATTCTGCCGCCGATACCGCTTCCGGTTTCAGGAAGAGCTGCGCCTGTTGCAAGGGCCGCTTCCTTTGCTGCGGGAGATACAGAAGCAGAACGGGCTGCCGCAGAGATCACATCACGTTCAATGATCCGACCCTTCGGTCCAGTGGGAGCGATGCCGTCAAGGGAGATCCCCTCTTTGGTCGCACGCTGCTTTGCTCTTGGAGAGGCTGCAAGGCCTGATTCTGCAGTGACTGCAGGGGCCGCTTCAGGTGCCGCTGCCGCTTCAGGAGCAGGAGCTGAAGCAGGTTCAGCTTTCTTTTCTTCTGCGGCAGGTGCCGGACCGGCTGCGGCCGTATAGCTTTCACCAGCGTCACCGACAGCGAGGATAGGCTGCATGACGGGAACTTCATCCCCCTCATTCCACAGGAGTGCAAGGACTGTACCTTCTGCAGTTGATTCGACTTCAATAGTCGACTTGTCGGTTTCAGCCTCACAGAGGATGTCACCGGTGGAGACCGTGTCTCCGACCTTTACCTTCCATTCCAGTAGAATACATGCTTCTACACTGTTGCCCTGTTTGGGCATCACTACTTCAGTAGCCATCTTTTTCTCCCTTGAATCAGTTATTCAGCAAGCAAGAGCTCAATATTCATATCTTCTATCCGATGGCGTGCTTCAGAGGGAAGCCTGTCATCGGTAATAATCACATCAATCTCATCGAGATTGAAGATTCGTACAAAACCGACCTGATCGAACTTCGAGGAGTCGGCGACAATCACCCTCTTTGCACCCTGGCCGCACATGCGGCGCACGATCTCGGCATTCTCGGTCAGATGGGTGGTAAGACCGTGGGTAAGAGAAAATCCGTCAGTACCTGCGAAGGTGATCCCGACGTGGTAGTGTTCCAGCTGCCCGAGTGCTATGGGACCGACAAGGGCCTCTGCAGAGGGACGGAACTCACCACCCACGACAGTGAGTGAGATGGTGGGGTTGCTTCGCATATAAGGAAGGAGGAGTGTCGAGTTCGTAACGATCTGTATATCTCTCTTTCCATAGAGATACTTCGCGATCAGCGCACTGGTCGTACCGTTCGTGATCATGATCTTCTCCCCGTCGCTCACCATATTCGCAGCGATCTGGGCGATCTTGTTCTTGTATTCGGTATTACTGTTCTGTTTTTCAAGAAAATAGGGGTTATAGGCTGAAGTGGCTGTACCGTGTGATCGGATGATCATTCCCTTCGCTTCCAGTGAACGGAGATCACTTCTGATCGTCACAGCTGAAACGCCGATACGGTCGGAAAGGGATGAAACAGCAACTTCGCCTTCGGCTACTATGAGTGAGAGTATATCCTGTTCTCTGTTGGAAAGTCCTACCATCTGTTTTCAATTCTCTTTTGAAGTATTTTCTTTTCGCTTTCGATATTATTTCACTTTGCTTTCAATTGCAAGTAAAAAATATATTATTTTTGAAAATATCTACACATAATGTTAAATGGTCTATTTATTCAACCATAATTACAGGATATGAAACGATGTATGAAAGGATCTTCCATGCAGGAGAAATCACATGGTATGGTGTACAGGTCAGCAAATATGCAGATTACCCCGATATAATGGGATACCAAAGGAGAGAACAGACCATGTGCATGAATCATATCAATATCGTAGTGAACAACATGAAGGAGAACGAAGATTTCTTCGCACTCTTCGGGTATATAAGAAACAGAGAGATGACGGTTTCCGGGAAATGGCTTGAAACAATGACACTTCTTACCGGTGCAGAGGCTGACTACCTTTCCCTCTCCCATCCCGATTCCCCTGTACGGATTGAACTGCTGAAGTACATCACTCCTCCCAGTCCCGCATCAAGATGTGACACTGCGATGAACCTCCTCGGATTCCGTCACCTTGCACTCGACGTCCCTTCCATGGAGGAAATGAGAAAAAAGGTTGAAGATGCGGGCTATTCCTTCACAAGCGAAACCCAGGTAAATACGTACGGAAGAGAAACCTCCTACTGCATTGGACCTGAAGGAATCATAGTGGAACTGCTCTGTGATGCCTGAATAACCCGTTCAGGTCAGTTGTACAAAGACCTCCTTTCCTTTATACATAGCCTATGAACATTCTTCTACAGATAGTCATATATTGTGCAGTCGCACTTGCAGGAATCGTCATTTCAGCCTTGCTTCCAGTTTCCCTCCCGTCTTCGATTCTCTCGATGGTCATCCTCTTTCTACTTCTTCTTTTCCGTGTAATCAGAAAAGAAAGAATATCTGAGGTATCATCCTTCCTTGTACATACCATGGGACTCTTCTTCATCACTCCGGTGGTATCGATGGTAGCGGCAGTTGCGAAGGTCGATGATGCGATCATACCTATCCTCTCTGTATCGGTACTCGCCATGCTGATCACCTTCACAGCAAGCGCCTACTCAATCAAGTTCACCATCTACCTTATGAATAGGAGGAACAGATAATGGAGCAGTTCCTCCGCTCCCCATTCTTCGGTATCGGTCTCACCATACTCCTCTTTATCATCTCGAGAACGGCATCGAGAAAAGTGCGCAATCCACTCTTCAATGAAGTGATCGTCACGGCAATCCTCATCCTCGGTGTGCTCGCCCTTTTCGATATCCCGTTCGATGCATTCTCTGAAAGCACAGCGGCACTTCAGTTCATGATCGTACCTGCAACCATCGCCCTCTCCTACTCCATGTATCTGAACCTTCCGATCCTCAGAAAGTACTTCATCCCTATCCTGGTGGGAACGTTCGTGGGAGGGCTGACGAACATTCTCAGTGTTCTGGTGCTTGGGAAGCTGTTCGGGCTTTCAGATCACCTCACACTATCGCTCATACCAAAATCGGTGACTACCGCCATAGCCATTGAACTGGGGAATCTTCTGGGAGGGGACGTTTCGATCTCGATTCTTGGAGTCTATATCACCGGATTCGCAGGAGTCCTGTTCAATCCTATCCTCATCAAGCTCTTCAGGATAACTGATCCGGTCATCAGGGGAACCGCTTTCGGTATCTCGGCCCACGTTATCGGTACGACGAAGGCGTTCGATTACAGCGAAGAGGATGGAGCCCTTTCCTCCGTAGCTATCTTCTTCACGGGTATCTCAAGTACGATCTTCGCCCTTCTTCTCCTGTGAACCGAGCTCCTGCAGGTATCTGGTTCTGTAATGGGAGGGAGAAAGTCCCGTCTTTGCCTTGAACTGCTTGGAAAAGTGGAACTCACTCGAGAACGATAGACGGGCAGCGATCTCCTTGACCGACATGTCAGTGCAGGTGAGCATCGCACTTGCCGCCTCGATTTTCAGTTTCATGAAATAGCGCATCGGGGACTGCTTCATTCTTGACCGGAACAGACGGACAAGATAGGAATCACTCAAATTGAGCTGCTCGGCAAGATCTGTGAGGGTCAGGTAGTTGAACACATTCTTCTGCATGATCTTCAATGCCCGCTCTAAGTGCCTTGATTCGTGACCTCCCTGAACTCTCGATTCACCGGCTGAGGCCTGGTAGAGAAGCGATGCCATCTGATGGCATGCCGATAGGTGACGGGAGGACGAACCGC
Organism: Sphaerochaetaceae bacterium; assembly: GCA_963677695.2. Lineage (GTDB taxonomy): Bacteria > Spirochaetota > Spirochaetia > Sphaerochaetales > Sphaerochaetaceae > SABI01. The sequence continues at coordinate 693,514 of CAXXUJ010000002.1, forward strand.
TCAGTGCCTTCTCCTTCACCTCTTCAAAGAAAAACCTGTAGTTCGTTCCGATCCTATGTGGAGAGGATTCGATCTGGTGATCGAGAAAATCTCTCAGTTCACTATCTGCTTCTTCCAGACTCATCAGGATCGCATAATAGGTGACAGGGTCATGGGCAGTGGCCTTAATCGCATGAACCGAGTTCGGGAGCGAAATGAACATCATCCCTGGATTGATCGTATAACGGGTAGCCCCGTTCTGGAAGACTCCGTCTCCATCAAGAAAGTAATGAATTTCATACTCTCTCTCACCGTGAGAGTGGACCCTTCCGTGCCAGAGAAGTTCACTCCTGCTTTTCATCTGGTAGACGAATACCGCGTCTAAAATTTTCATATGTCAATAATATATATGCACGTACAATTTTGTCTATTCTTTTCAACCTATTCTTAGTACAGAATTTAAACACTTCAGAAGTCATAGGACATTGGAAGATAGATATCAATAACGAATAGAAGGAGATACACCATGAGAAACATGTATGTAGGTGATACAGAATATTTCAAAGGAATCGGACAGATTCCGTTTGAAGGACCGAAGAGCGACAATCCACTCGCGTTCAAGTTCTACCAGAGCGATAAAGTCGTAGGCGGTAAAACAATGGAGGAACATTTGAGATTCTCCGTTGCCTACTGGCACTCTTTCTGTGCCGACGGCACAGACCCGTTCGGAAACGCCACCATGGTATTCCCATGGAGCGACAGCGATCCCATGAAGAACGCTATGAACAAAGCCGATGCCGCTTTCGAGTTCATGAGCAAGCTCGGAACTCCCTTCTATGCGTTCCATGATGCGGATGTCGCACCAGAAGGAAGTTCGACTTCAGAATATGTCGACAACTATCTCAAGGTTGCAGCGAAACTGAAGGAACTGCAGGATGCTACCGGAATCAAGCTGCTGTGGAACACAAGCAATCTCTTCAGCAATCCCCGTTATATGAACGGAGGAATTACAAATCCTGAATTCTCTGTTCTCTCCCGTGCAGCTCTTCAGATCAAGACTTCACTTGATGTGAATGTGATGCTCGGCGGTTCAGGCTATACCTTCTGGGGCGGACGAGAAGGATATATGAGCCTGTGGAACACCGATATGGGAAGAGAAATCGACCACCTCGGTTCCGTGCTGACCCTAGCCCGTGATTACGGTAGGAAGATCGGGTTCAACGGCTCATTCTATATCGAACCGAAACCGATGGAACCGAGCAAGCACCAGTACGACTACGATGCAGCGACAACGATCGGGTTTATCCGAAAATATGGTCTTGAGAACGACTTCTCCTGCAATATCGAGAACAATCATGCGACACTCGCAGGTCACTCCTTCGCTCATGACCTCACCGTCTGTGCTTCGGAAGGACTCTTAGGCAGTGTGGATGCAAACCAGGGTGATATCCAGAACGGATGGGACACTGATGAATTCCCCACGAACGTGTACGATGCTGCCGAAGCGATGTCGGTCATCCTGAAGTACGGTGGATTCAAGGACGGTGGACTCAACTTCGATGCGAAGCGCAGAAGAAATTCCACAGACCTCGAAGACCTCTTCATCTCTCATATCGGAGGCATGGACACCTTCGCTCTCGGTCTCACAATCGCACAGAAGATGATCGATGACGGAAAACTGGATGCAATGAAAGCTTCCAGGTACTCCTCCTTCGATTCAGGCGATGGCAAGGCTTTCGAAGAGGGCAAATTCAACCTGGAAGACTTAGCCTCCCTCGGTATGAAGAGCGTTGATACGAAGACCAGCGGAAAGCAGGAACTGATCAACAACATGATCAATCAGTATATCTTTGCATAAAAGAGACATGGTAGTCCGGGCAGTTCGTACTGCCCGGAATCCGTCTTCATTTCAGAGCACCCTCCGCTCCCTCCTGAAGAGATATATACCATACATTCATACTCTCTATTGATCCGCTGATCTGTGTATTGTTCGTAAGGGTTCCCGCAAAGGAGTACCCTGCCTGTGCGAACGTCTTATTCATCCCGTACGATACTGCCCGGGCAATGGTATACGCCGTATGCCTGCCTTTATCTCTTTCTTCCTTTTCCATGCGGGATAGGAGAGCGCGAGCAAGTCCTTTCCCTCTGTATGCAGGAAGAACGGCAAAGTCTGTCATCTCAACGGCACCTGTACCATGATCCGCTTCAGCTGAAGAGAGACCGATCAGTTGATTTTCCAGAAAACAACCGAAATAGGAGATGTGTGAATCCATCGTCTCCCTGATATATGACGCTTCATGGATGGGGAATGGATAGGAGCTGAAGACCTGCGTATACAATGCAGCAATGGATTCGCTGTGTTCAGTTGAAAGGGGTTGTATGAAACACCCCGACGGCAACGGTTTTTCTCCCTGTACAGAGGAGAAGGAACATTCGAGCACGTTGTGTATGAGGTGCTCATCCTCCTCTGACACCTTTTTTCTCGATTCGGTCAGATAGTATCCCATGAAAACAGCAGCATCCTCAGAAAAATAGTTAGGGATGATCGATTCCCGGCGAAAACCCTGTGAGAGGAAGAACGCTTCCTCCCCTGCAGGTATCTTGATAAAGATCTTTCCGTAGCCCTCTGTAGATGCGAGATCCATCAGATCCTGTACGAGTTCTTCTTTCCTGTCGGGATTAAGATGCATAAGATAGATTCTATCGTTGCTCTTCCCGTGCTGAACAAGAGATCCCTGGATAATTTCCTGTTTATCCCACATACTCATCCCTTCTCTCCATACGGTCATTCCCGCTCGGGGTAAAAGATATGGTATCATCATAGTCGCTCAAAAGCTGCTGTATACCGATGGTCTCAGATTCAACGGCACCTCCGAGTTTAAGTTGCAGATCACATGCATCGCATTTCCTGTCACAGAATACCTGTTCATACGAATCGGGCTCTCTGTAGGTGGTAATCACCCCTTCATAGTTTCTCAATACCACCTTGTTCGTTGACCAGGAAATAAGATATTGAGGCATCACCGGAATTTTTCCTCCTCCCCCGGGAGCATCTATGACGTAGGTGGGAACAGCGAGACCCGAGGTATGGCCGATAAGGCTTTCCATAATCTCAATACCCTTGCCGACAGGAGTACGGAAATGGGAAAGCCCTTCAGATAGATCACACTGATAGAGATAATAGGGACGAACGCGGTTTTCCAGCAGACTATGAAAAAGAGATTTCAATATTCTAGGACAGTCATTGATGCCGGCAAGAAGGACAGATTGGTTACCGAGGACAATACCCGCATCTGCGAGCTTCTCCAAAGCAATACGGGAGGACTTGGTGACTTCTCTTGGATGGTTAAAATGAGTATTCACGTAGAGCGGTTTATATTTCTTGAGAATTTCAATCAACTCATCGGTTATCCGATAGGGAAGCACCACCGGCATTCGGGTTCCTATTCGGACAATCTGTACATGAGGAATACTGGTAATTGACTCAAGAAGGGAATCAAGTGCGGTATCGCTCAACATAAGCGGGTCTCCGCCCGAGATAAGGACATCCCTCACCTCTTCATGATCTCTGATGTAATCGAGTGCCAGCTGAAGTTCTTCCAGTTCAGGAATTCTCTCTTTATCACCTACTTTCCGTTTACGTGTGCAGTGACGACAGTACATCGAGCAGGTATTACTTGCATGAAGGAGTACTCTATCGGGATACCTATGCGTAAGGTGTGGAACAGGAGAATCCTTATCTTCTGCAAGAGGGTCTTCCATGTCACAGGAATTCATGACGAGTTCACTCGGTTGCGGCACTGCCTGCCTATATACCGGGTCGTTGCGGTAATCATCATGATCAATGAGAGAGAGATAGTAAGGTGTGATGCTCATCGGGAATGTATCAAGAGTTTCCTCAAGTTTCCTTCGCTCCTTATCATCAAAGGGAATTCCAAGAATCTGTTCGAGTCGCTCGAGAGAGTTGATACTGTGACGTAACTGCCATTTCCAATTTTTCCAATTCGCTTTATCGGCTGATTTGTCAATTGCTTCGGCAATATCCTGTTGTCTTTCGGTATAAATCATACAGAAATCCTTTGGGTATAGGTATACCCGTCATACACCTTCTTGAAGGGATGTGTACGCAAAATTTCAGGTACATGATGTTGTCATGACCTAAGCACACATATCCGGGAAGAGATGATGGTATCGGTGTATGTAGTTTGTATTCTAAAGCTCAATTTAGAAGATACGGACACTGGGGAGATACTCCTGAGAAAGAGTGTTTTATTCTCAACCCTTTCGCATTGTAGCATTTTATTACAATTTATGTCAAATTACTGTGAATTTTTTGGCAAATCCGTACTAGAGCACCCTCAATCGCATATTGTATTATCCTTCTGGTCTCACACCTTACCGCCTTTTCGTACGATGGTGAGGTATGGAGAATAATCGATGGTGAGGTATGGAGAATAATCGATGGTGAGGTATGGAGAATAATCGATGGTGAGGTATGGAGAATAATCGATGGTGAGGTATGGAGAATAATCGTTGAATTCTGTCCTGCCGCAGTGTACTATACCTTTACTAGTTAATATTAACCAGAGAGGATTTAGGCCATGAATCAGGGATATTATGACAGCGTCAGAAAAGAGGGAAAGTGGCCCTCAATCATCGAAGCATTCAATGCTTCAGCGGCAGCTTTTCCATCCCGTATCGCTTTCAGTATCTATGAAGGGAAAGAGAGAAGGGAATATACTTACGAGCAGGTCAGCGGGTATATTCGAAACACGGCGCTGTACATGCAAGAAGCCGGGGTTGAGGAGGGAGACAGGGTTCTCCTTATTGGAAAAAACTCCCCTGCCTGGGCTACGGGTTACCTGAGTATTCAGGCGATCGGCGCTGTTGTCGTTCCCCTTGATGTGTTCAGCACACCGGAGAAAGTAGAAGCTCTCGGTCTGTTCAGTTCGGTGAAGGGTATGATAGCCGACGTGTCCTGGCTTGAGAAAATGAAGGGGACTCCTTTCGATGCGAGTCTCACCTTCCGTATCTCACTCGAAGAAACCAGAGATACCGACATCTCCCTGTGAGATATCCCGAAAGGAAATGGAAGGAAGAAACTTCCCGATGTGAGCAGCGAGCAGCTTGCAGCGATCCTGTATACAAGCGGAACCACTGGTAACGAGAAAGGGGTCATGCTCACCCACGAAAATTTTATCAGTGACGCCTACCAGGCGTGTGATCCCCTTTTCCTCACAGTCGACGAAACCGATATATTCTACGGCCTTCTCCCACTCCACCACTCCTATGCGATGACAGCGGTCTTTCTTGAATCGATCATTCACGGGAGTGAACTGCTGTTCAGCCCGAAAGTCCTCATCTCCCGAAATATCACAGAAATGCAGAACGGGCATGTGACCAATATCCTCGGGATTCCTCTCCTGTACAATAAAATAAGGGAAGGAGTACTGAAGAAAGTGAAAGAGAGAGGGAAAGCAGCTTATGTTTTCATCTCTGTCATGCTCTCTATCTCCCTTGCATTGAGAATAACACTCGGTATCAACGTAGGGAGAAAGTGGTTCACTTCCATTCTCAAGCAGATAGGATTTGCAGACACCCGACTTGTGATCTGTGGAGGGGGACCTCTCAGCGGAAAGACCGTCAATTTCTATGCGGCGATGGGTATCACCTTCCTGCAGGGATACGGCCTTACTGAAACCGCTCCGATCATAACTCTTAATCCACGAAAGAAGATCAAACCGGCGAGCGTCGGTATCCCCTTCCCTCTTGTAGAGTTGAGGATTGCAGACCCCGATCTTCTCGGTGTCGGCGAAATACAGGTCAAAGGTCCGAACATCACACAAGGATATTACAAAGATGAGAACGCGAGGAAGGAGCTGTTCACAGAAGACGGTTTTTTGAGAACAGGGGACCTGGGATCACTCGATCATGAAGGGTATGTCTATATCAAGGGAAGGGCAAAGAACCTGATCGTCACCGAAGGTGGAAAGAACGTCTATCCGGAACAGATTGAGGAACTGATCCTTCTTCACAGCGAAATCGAACAGGCCGTGGTGAGAATGTACGTGGAGAACAAGGGAACAAAAAGCGAACAGATAGAGGCGCTGATCTACTGTGACCCTGAAAATCATGTACCATCCGAGCGTGTCCACGCCATCATCGATGAAGTGAACAGAAAGCTCCACCCCTACGAGAGGATCTCGAGAACAACGATCCTCACCGAGGCGATGGAGATGACAAGTACCCGAAAGATCAAGAGGGGAAAAATCCAGAGAACTTTCGATAGATTGAAAGAACGATGAGGATTACCCGATAACGCCCTTTTTCAGTATGATGTTCGCATAGAGAGCAGATTCCCCTGTCGCGATGATTGCGTAAGCCTTCTTAGATCTTTCGTAGAAAGCAAAGCGTTCAATGAAGTCGAATCCCTTGAAGTGAACATCACCCTTGCTCGCTATATCTCTGTAGGTCTCCCAGATCGGAGTCTTTGTCTCATCCCCGGGAACTTTTTCCATGAGGAAGGCATTTGCTTCGAACCTGTCCAGAGGAAAGAGCTCAAGAAGAGCTGTCAGGATTTCTGGAACTCCGTGACCGTCAAGTCTTACAAGGCGCTGAGAGTAGTTCGCAGCCGGGAAATTCCCGTCTCCTATGACGATCTCATCTCCATGACCCATTTCCATGATGATTTTAAGAAGGTCCGGGGAAAGAATGGAAGGAATGTTTTTCAGCATGTCTGATACCTCACATAATTAAATTTTTAATTGCATAATCGCGTCCCTCATGCGATACTATACATCACATGTAAACGATTACAATTCGTAACCACAATCGTACCACAGGAGGTCTCTGATGGCAATCAAGAATATGAAGATTCATACCGGTGAATCATGGTATGCAGGATCCTTACCGAAAATAGGGATCAGACCCACTATCGATGGAAGAATGAGAGGGGTGAGAGAATCCCTCGAAGATCAGACAATGAACATGGCAAAAGCCGCCGCTGCGCTTATAAGTGATAACATCAGACATCCGAACGGGGACGCTGTCGAGTGTGTGATAGCAGACTCAACCATCGGAGGAGTCCTCGAATCAGCTCAGTGTGCTGACAAATTCAAGAGAGAGAATGTCGCGGTAACCCTTACCGTCACCCCCTGCTGGTGTTACGGTACGGAAACCTTCGATGACGATCCTCTTACAGTGAAAGCTGTCTGGGGTTTCAACGGAACAGAGAGACCGGGTGCAGTCTACCTGGCAGCAGTGCTTGCAGCGCATGCGCAGAAAGGTCTCCCCGCCTTCGGTATCTACGGACGTGATGTACAGGATTCAGATGACACCACCATTCCCGAAGATGTTCAGGAAAAGATCCTCCGCTTCGCCCGCGCAGGACTTGCAGCGGCAACGATGAAGGGTAAATCCTATCTCTCTCTCGGCGGCATGTCGATGGGTATCGCAGGGTCGATCGTTGATCAGGAATTCCTGGCTGCCTACCTGGGCATGAGAACCGAAGTTGTCGATATGAGCGAATTCGAACGCAGAGTAGAAGAGAACATTTTCGATCCTGAAGAGTATGAAATGGCCCGCAAGTGGGTATCTGAGAACATTACCGAAGCACCTGATACGGCAAATCCGCCTGAATACCAGCGCTCAGCAGAGCAGAGAGAGAAGGACTGGGATTACGTGGTGAAGATGGTGATGATCGGTCGTGACCTGATGATCGGTAATCCGAAACTGAAAGATCTTGGGTTCGGTGAAGAGGCGATGGGTCACAATGCCCTTGCTGCAGGTTTTCAGGGACAGCGCCAGTGGACTGACTTCCGTCCCAACGGCGACTTCATGGAAACAATGCTCACCACCAGTTTCGACTGGAACGGTATTCGTGAACCTATGATCATGGCAACAGAAAACGACCACCTCAACGGTATTTCGATGCTGTTCGGAAAACTTCTCACCAACACTGCCCAGATCTTCAGTGATGTGAGAACCTACTGGTCACCTGAAGCTATTGAGAGAGTAACAGGCTGGAAACCGACCGGAAGAGCTGAAAACGGATTCATCCACCTGATCAACTCAGGTGCTACCACCCTTGATGCCACCGGAGCGATGAAGGATGAAGGCGGAAATCCTATCATGAAGAATTTCTGGGATATTACCGATACCGATGTGAACAATGTCCTTGCAAACAGCGAATTCAGTGTCGGTAACGGTGGATATTTCCGCGGAGGCGGCTACTCTTCCACCTTCCTCACACGCGGTGAAATGCCTGTCACCATGACACGCATCAATATCGTGAAGGGCATCGGTCCCGTCCTTCAGCTTGCAGAAGGGTGGACCTGTGATACTCCTGATGAGGTATTCAACACGATCAACCTGAGAACAGACCCCACCTGGCCTACCACCTGGTTCGTTCCCCGCCTCGATCCTGAAAACAAACCCTTCAAGGATGTCTACAGCGTCATGGCAAACTGGGGTGCAAACCACGGCGCAATCAGCTACGGTCATATCGGAGCAGATATCATCACTCTCTGTTCCATGCTGAGAATTCCTGTGAGCATGCACAACGTGTGTGAAGATGATATCTTCAGACCGAATGCATGGAGTGCCTTCGGAAGCGATCCTGAGGGTTCTGACTACCGTGCCTGTGCAACGTACGGACCTCTGTACGGTCAGTACAAATAATTGAGAGATACCACGTATTCAGGGCTGCCTTCCGGCAGCCCTGTTTCTGTATCTATTTCCTATTTCGCTATCTGCTGAACAACTTGTCATACTTTCGGTTTGAAAGAAGCAGAGAGATTCTCTTGGGGGATTTCGTATTCCACGGCCTCCGGATTGAGAATTGAACTCGGAAGCCCACCATCGGCCATGGAGAAGAGTGAATCTACTATGGATGTGATGATCGCCATGACAGCATCAACATTGTTGTCAGCTCCCGCGATGTGGGGAGTACATATCGCATTCTCGCAGTGAAGGAGAGGATTATCATCGATGATCGGTTCTTCCTCATACACATCAACAGCCGCTCCTGCAATGATTCCTTCATTCAAGACCTCTGCAAGGACCGCGTCCTGGTAGATACCTCCGCGACTTGTATTGATAAAGTACGCACTTGGTTTCATCATCGTGAAATGTTCTTTCTTAAGCATCCCTTTCGTGGAAGCTGTCAGAGGCATATGGCAGCTCACGAAATCTGAGGTTTTAAGCACAGTCTCAAAGCTTTCCAGTGAAATTCCCTTAGCAGCCATTTTTTCGGCATCTGCATAGGGATCATATGCCTGTACGTTCATCTCAAGAGGCTTTACCAGCTAGGCAAGGCGCTGTGCTATACCACCAGATGCGAGGAGTCCTAGGGTCTGACCCTTCAGGTACCGTGTTGAGTGAAGTCCCTTCCCCTCAAACTTGTGCTCCTGAATGTAACGGGTAAAGAAAGGGAGCCGTACTGTCAGTGCGAGCATGAAGGTGAAAGCGGTTTCAGCCACAGATTCCCACAAGGCATTTGGAGAATTGGAAAGGAGGACATGATGACGGGTACAGGCTGAGATATCTACGTTCTCGAACCCTGCCCCGAACCTTCCTATCCATGTAAGATCTGTACCTTCAAGAGCAGCATCATCAACGTGCCGATGTCCCATCAGGATATAGAAATCGACACCTTTCAGCTCTTCAGCAGAAACGTGGTGAGAAGGAGGAGAAGCAGGAGTCCTTAGATATCTACACTCGAAACGACCGTCCTTCTCAAGACGTTCGATCTGCTCACCGTACCTTTCATATTTCTCTCTACGATCAAATTCGAATGCAACGACATACTTCTCTTTCATCAGCGAACCTCCTACAGACACTGGCTGGACTATCTATTTTCATCTATCATATCAAAAGCCATATGAATAATCGTATGATTATGACAGATTGATTGTAATAATTGACAACTGTTAGTTCTAAATTGTATACTACATGTATACAATTTGCAATATAAAAGGATAGGAACATGGAAACATTGAGTGGAAAAGTTGCATTGATTACCGGAGGCGGCTCTGGAATCGGGAAAGCTATCGCTGATCTGTTCAGCTCGGAAGGGTGTACGGTCGTTATCTGCGGAAGGAATGCAGAAAAGCTTGTGAATGCAGCAAAGGCATTGAAAAATAATACAGGTACGGTAGTACCTATTCCCCTGGATGTCACTGACTCCTCCATGGTCTCCTCTGTCTTCAAGAGAGTCGTGGTAGAGTTCGGCAGACTCGATATTCTCATTAACAGTGCGAGTGTCTTCGGGGGGAATGAGTTCGATAAGATCACAGATGATCAGTGGCGTCAGATGATGGCAGCCGGCCTTGACGGCACCTTCTACTGTTCCCGCGAAGCTTTCAGCATCATGAAGGAACAAGGGGGCGGAAGAATCATCAATATCGGGAGCGTTGCAGCTTTCCGTCCAAGAGAACAGGCCACTGCCTACAGTGTCTGCAAGGCCGCAGTTTCAGCGATGACCAATTCCATCGCCCTTGAAGGAAGAGAGTTCGGCATTGCGGCAAGCTGTCTCCATCCGGGAAATACGAGTGTGGAAAGAAGAGCGTCGGGAAGACCGGGAACTGGAAAAGATAACGGACCGGAAGAAATGATGTCCTCAGAAGATATCGCACGGACAGCCCACCTTATGGCAACCCTTCCTGCAGGTACCAATATGCTCGAAGCCGTGGTACTCCCTGTGAATATGAAATACCTCGGGAGAGGTTAATTTTTCATCTCCCTCACGCTATACTTGAACCTGCCATGAATCAGGGAAGAAAGGGACTGAAAAAGAGAGCACTGCAATCGCTTCACACAATTAAGGAAAAGATTGCGGTGCTCACCTACGCATCTCGTGATCCAGCCATTCCCATGGCTGCCAAGGTGATAACCCTCATCGCTCTTGCCTACGCTTTGAGTCCCGTCGATCTCATACCTGATTTCATCCCTGTCCTCGGCTACCTTGATGACCTTATCATCCTGCCCCTCCTGTTCACTGCCGCGTGGAAACTCATACCATCGGAGGTGATACAGAGAGCGCAGGAGCAAGTCGCTTCACAACCCATTGAACTGAAGAAAAACTGGATAAGCGGTGTTTTTATCATTCTACTCTGGACGGCGGTGATCGCCTGGGCAGGATATGCTCTCTACAGACGATCACACTTCTGAAAAGCGCATCTTCCAGATCAGGAAAGAAATATATCATCGGTGTGTACTGCCAAGCCTTCACACGCTCGTGAAACAGCATCCTCACCCCGTTCGATGAATACCAGTTCATCAAGTTTCCTCTCCTTGAAATAATAGAGAGAAATCCTTTGTGCATCGGTATCAACTATCCAGTACTCGGCTACGCCGCTGCTCATGTAGAGGTTTGCTTTTGTCATGATATCTTTGCTCCTTGTAGAAGGGGAGAGCACCTCCACGACAAGAACCGGGATACCTTCATACTTGCCCTTCTCATTCATGTTCTCCTCATCGCAAAGGACGAGAATATCGGGCTGAACAACATTGGGATTATCCTCAAACGTTTCAGCCTCTCCAAAGAGCTTGACATCGAAGGGTGCAAAGAGAGAGCGACACTCTTTATCTTTGAACCAGTTGTAAAACTGCCCGGCTATTTCCTGAACAGCAACCTGATGAGGATAAGCCGGAGCTGACAGCATATAGATCTCTCCATCTATCAGTTCGTACTGATGCTCATTATCTTCCCTGTCTGCAATCTCCAGAAATTCTTCATAGGTATATTTTTTCTGTGCCCTGTAGGCGACAGCTTCCTCGCTCAGATAGAATCTCTCTTCCTCACTCAGTCCTTTGAGAATCGCGATCGGTTTCCCGTTCTTTTCTATATAGACCGACTTCCCCTTCTTTGCCATCTCCAGGTACTTCCCAAACGAATTCTGAACCTTTGTTGATGAAACTTTCATACTCCACCTCCAATATTAGCTAATATATTCTTTTATAGCTAATTTTATCTTAACACAGAGATTTCCAAAAAGCCAGACACTGAATGGGAAGAAACATTGCAGGTGGACTTCACCCTATACGTTAATTCCCGATCGGGTCATCTGCCATTTTTTCCAGAGAGAATTATAAACTCTGATGACCCATTTCGTGTTTCTGTGGTAGAGTATCGGGTATGAAGATTCTCATACAAAACGCTCTCATTCTTCCCATGACAGGGAAAGGAGAAGAAAGAAAGGGTTCGATAGCCATTGAAGACGGCATCATCCATTCTGTGGGAGATATTCCCCGATCCTTCGTTGCTGATAAGGTCATTGATGCGTCCTCCTGTATCGCTCTGCCCGGGCTGATCAATACCCATACCCACGCTTCGATGCAGTATTTCAAGAATTTCAACGATGAGGAGACGAGCTTACAGTCATGGCTTGAGTCTGTGTGGACCTATGAAGCCCAGATGGTTGATGAAGATATCTACTGGGGAACTCTCGCAGCGATAGCTGAAATGATTGCAGGAGGAACCACCTGCTTCAACGATATGTACTTTGCCGTCAACGAAACGATCAGAGCTCTAAAAGAGACTCATATGAAGGGGACGGTGGGCCTTACCCTTTTCGGTGATGAAGAAGAGACGAAAAAACGACTCGACACGTCCCTGGAATCTCTATTACAGGTAAAGGGAGAGAGCAATGGCGCAATCGATATTTCAATAGCTCCTCACGCTCCCTATACCTGTACAAACGGGACGTATGAACTGGCAGCGAAAGCTGCGGCAGATAACAAGCTTCTCCTTCATACTCACATGAGTGAATCTCTTTTCGAAGTCGAGGAATCGAAAAGGAGTACAGGGAAATCCCCTGTTCTGCATCTCGATTCCCTGGGAGCTCTCACTCCCCTTTCAGCCTGCGCCCATGTCGTTCATACCGATGAAGCCGATCTTGAGGTGATGAAACAGAGAAATATCGGAATTCTCCATAACCCGTCGAGCAACTGCAAGCTGGCAAACGGAATTGCACCGGTACGCACCTATCTCGATGAAGGGATCAGGGTTGCTCTCGGTACCGACGGCTCCTCGAGCAACAACACCCTCGATATGTTCCGTGAGATGCGTCTTGCCGCTATGATAAGTGCTTCACAGGGAAGACAGATCTCTCCCTATGAAATCATAGAGATGGCTACGGTGAACGCCGCCGATGTCCTGAACCGAAAAAACAGTACCGGTACGATTGAACCGGGCAAGGATGCCGATATCATTCTTGTCGATACCAGCGGTATCCACACCACACCGATCAACGATCCCTACAGTGCTCTTGTGTACACCCTCGCCTCTTCAGATGTCACATCGGTATTCATCCAGGGGAAGATGGTGTACCATGAGAAATCGTTTACCGAAATTGACGTCGATGCGATTAGAAAGACATTGATCAGCCGATGGGAAGATATGAAAGAGCGGGTCTCTGCTACAAGGAGCGATACAGTATGAGTGATGCATTCTATACTTTGAAATACTCAGACGGTGAACTGTCACTGATTGATCAGAGAATTCTGCCTACACAAGTTGCATACTTTATATGCAGAACAAGCGGCGATGTGGAATTCGCCATACGTGATATGGTGGTTCGCGGAGCTCCGGCAATTGGTGCAACAGCGGCCTACGGCGTCTATTTCGCTGCCGCAGAAGCAGCTCCCCTTTATGATCCTGATAACACTGCAGCCTTTGAAGAGACCTTCTTTAAGACAAACCGTTTTCTTTTCAATGCACGCCCTACTGCTGTCAATCTCGGGTGGGCGATAGAGAGGATGGAAAAGCATTACAGGAGCGTACGGGGAAAGTCGGTTGATACGGTACTTTCCTCCCTCCTTTCCCTTGCCGATTTCATAACGGAAGAGGATGTCCAGATCAATAAGAGACTCAGCGCCCGCGGTGCTGAAGTGGTTCCAGAGGGAGCCACCATTCTCACCCACTGCAATACCGGGGCTCTCGCGACAGCAGGCTGGGGAACGGCACTCGGTGTGATAAAAACAGCATTTCATCAGGATAAGAACATCTTCGTCTACGCAGACGAAACCCGTCCCCGCCTCCAGGGTGCCCGCCTCACTGCGTGGGAGCTGAAGATGGAAGGAATCCCGAGCAAACTCATCAGCGACTCGGTCGCTGCGACACTCATTAGAGACGGAAAGATCGACCTTGTCATTCTCGGAGCCGACAGGGTAGCCGCCAACGGAGATGTATGCAACAAGATAGGGACCTTCATGCTCAGCGCGCTGTGCAAGATGTACCATGTTCCCTTTTATTCTGCCTTCCCTGTCTCCACAATCGATTTCTCCATTGCTTCAGGGGCAGAAATTCCTATTGAAGAGAGGGATGGAAATGAAGTAACACACATACAGGGAGTACAGGTCGCACCAGAGGGAATGGAAGTCTACAATCCAGCCTTCGACGTCACACCCCACGAACACGTAACAGGACTCATCACTGAAAAGGGTGTGCTCTACCCGCCTTTTGACAAGGCTATCGCAGCCCTGAAAGAACAGATAGGATAACGCATGGAATTACTGCTTACCAGCCTCGGTGTTGTCCTGCCCCTTGCACTTAAATTGGGGCTCGGGTACTCAATCAGACGGTTCGGACTGCTCTCCAAGAACGCATTCGTAGAATTCAACTCACTGATTTTCTCGATCTTTCTCCCTGCTCTTCTGTTCAGGAATATATACCTGAGCAATCTTGAAAGAGATATCAATGTCCCTCTCATTCTTTTTGCAGCAGGTGCTCTCATCACCCTCTTCACCTTCCTGATGATCGTCATCCCGAAGATGGAAAAGGAAAACGCGAAACGGGGAGTCCTGATCCAGGCGATAAGCAGAAGCAACTTCATCATATTCGGCACAGCGGTCGCACACAACCTCTACGGGGAGGCAACAGACTCCCTCACAAGTATCGTTGTCGCCATTGTTGTTCCTCTCATCAATGTGCTCTCGGTGATCGCCCTTGAAACCTTCCGGAGCACCACCTTCTCACTGGCAAAGACAATCAAAGGGATCATGGTGAATCCTATCATCATGGCAGCTGTCGGTGCCCTCCTTATGAAACTTGCGGGAATACAGCTCCCTCAGTTCGCTTTCTCCTTTGTCGATGAGATCGCCTCGATAGCGACCCCCCTTGCACTCATCGTGCTGGGAGGTTCGGTAAGCTTCACCCACGTAGATTCCAATAAAAAACAGCTTGCCATCGGCACTATAGGAAAACTCCTGTTCTCACCTCTCATCGGTATTACTCTAGCGGTACTCCTCGGCTTCAGAAACGAAAGCCTCATGATACTTGTGTCGCTGTTTGCCTCCCCTACTGCAGTCTCTTCCTTCCCGATGGCGATAAAAATGAACGGAGACGGAGAACTGGCAGGACTGATTGTCGTATTCACCACCTTCCTCAGCATTATCACCCTCTTCCTCTTTACCTTCGTTCTCCTCAGTGTAGGCTTCATTTAACTGTTTGAATCTCAAACTCTCTTCCATTATACTGTAGGTAGACATTCTCCGCCGAAGAACGGATATGAAGGAGAAGAGAGTATGAAAGAGTCGATACAGATCATTCTCGACAGTGTCAGAGAGCGCGATCCCCACCAGATAGAATTCCACCAGGCAGTTGAATCTTTCCTCACAACCATTGATTCCATCATCGGGAGCTTTCCCGATGTCATCCATCAGAAAGTTCTCGAGAGGATGGTAGAGCCGGAAAGAGCTCTCCTTTTCCGCGTTCCATGGAAAGATGATAAAGGAATACTTCAGGTAAACAGGGGATTCAGGGTGCAGATGAATTCAGCACTCGGTCCCTACAAGGGAGGACTGAGGTTCCATCCCTCCGTAAAACTCGATACCATCAAATTCCTCGCCTTTGAGCAGGTATTCAAGAATGCACTCACAGGATTACCGATGGGAGGAGGTAAAGGCGGAGGTGATTTTGACCCAAAGGGGAAGAGTGATACGGAGGTGATGAGTTTCTGTCAGAGCTTTATGAGTGAACTGCAACGTCACATCGGACCAAATACCGATGTTCCTGCTGGAGATATCGGTGTCGGCAAACGGGAGATCGGGTACCTGTATGGGCAGTACAAGAGACTGAAAAACGAATTCACCGGTGCTTTGACAGGGAAATCTCCTGTGTGGGGAGGCTCCTACATACGCCCCGAAGCAACGGGGTATGGTTTAGTCTATATAGCCGGTGCCGCTCTTGAATCGGAAGGTATCTCACTTGAAGGAAAAACTGCTCTGATCAGCGGCAGCGGAAACGTCGCTCAGTTCACTGCTGAAAAACTGATACATCTCGGGGCAAAGCCCCTCTCCTTTTCTGATACTTCTGGATGTATCTATGACCCTGAAGGGATTAATGCTGAAAAACTTGAATTCGTGAAATACTTGAAGAATGTACTCAGAGGAAGGATCAGTGAATATGTGGTGAAGTATCCTTCATCATTCTTCCTTCCCAGAGAGAAGGAAGCTTCTTTTAATCCCCTCTGGGATTTCAAGACTGATCTCGCCTTTCCCTGTGCAACTCAGAATGAGATCGAAGAAAGCGATGCGGCACACCTGGCAGACAACGGAGTCATACTGATAGCCGAAGGCGCGAACATGCCGACAACTGCAGCAGGTACGACTATCCTTCAAAGCAGAGATATCATCTATCTCCCTTCCAAAGCTGCGAACGCAGGTGGTGTGGCGGTAAGTGGCCTGGAAATGGCTCAGAACAGTACACGACTTCAATGGACTCCTCAAAAAGTTGATAAGGAACTGCTGAAGATCATGAGAAATATCTTTTCCACAATCAGTGAAACTGCAGAGCAGTACGGAATGAGAGGGAATTACACTGACGGTGCTAATATTGCAAGCTTCCTGAGGGTCTCCAGCGCTATGATAGATCAGGGGTATGTGTAGGAATCTCTGAATGGAGAAAGGAGCGCGGGGTCTCTCAGCGATCTCTCTTTTCTCGGAATCGCTATATCAATAGTTTCCACAATTTCCATCGGACGCTTCGAGAGCTGTACGACCGTGTCAGCAAGAAGGATTGCCTCCTGGATATCGTGGGTGACAAAGATCGTCGTCCTTTTATGATCTTCAAAGAGGGTACTGAAGGCTTTCACTAAAGACCATCTCAACTCTGCATCGAGCGACTGAAACGGTTCGTCCAGCAGCATCATATGAGCAGGATAGGCGAATGAACGGGCAATGGCCGCCCTCTGTCTCATTCCTCCGGATAGCTGTGAGGGGTAGGAATTCCTGAACTCATACAGATCAACGAGGGACAGATACTCCTCGGCCTTCTCTATCCTTTCAGTTTTTGAGGGAATGAAAGGTTCAAGAGGGATCGCAATATTCTGAACAAGGGTGGACCAAGGAAGGAGACGCGGTTCCTGAAAGAGGTAGCTGACATGGCCTTCCACCTCTTTTGCTTCCCAGATGACCTTCCCCTCATCTGTGGGCTCTAATGAGCTGATCAGGCGAAGAAGAGTTGTCTTCCCGCAGCCTGAAGGTCCGACAAGGGCTGTGATCGTATCAGACGGGACTGAGAGAGAAAATCCCTTGAGAACCTCGATACACTGATCATCATGGCAGTAGCTCTTACTGAGCTTCTCTATTATCATGCTGTTTGCCCTCCCCTTTCCTTTCCAATCTGATGAAGAACCAGGGAAAAGAGGAAATCGCTCACAGCTGTCAGCAGGACAGCAATAACCGTCCAGCTCATTACCTGAGCTGTTTCGAGATTGATCTGAGCACTGTGCATCCGTGACCCAATACCGAGAGAAGGAGACGTGAGGACCTCCGCTGCTATGACGACTTTCCAGATCATGGAGAGTGAGCTCTTCGCACCGGTGACGATGAACGGGGTGATGGAAGGGATGAGAAGGAACCTGAGACGAC
Organism: Sphaerochaetaceae bacterium; assembly: GCA_963677695.2. GTDB lineage: Bacteria > Spirochaetota > Spirochaetia > Sphaerochaetales > Sphaerochaetaceae > SABI01. The sequence continues at coordinate 711,364 of CAXXUJ010000002.1, forward strand.
TGAATCTGCTGAACCGGTAGACTCTGGACATCTCAACAAGATCCTTCGATACATGATGAACCCCGTTTTCAACCGTAGTGAACATCACAGGGAAGGCCATGAGAAAGGCACTGAACATGGGAACGGTCTTTGAAGTGAACCATATGAATGCAAGAAGGATGATAGCCATGACCGGGGTGGCCTTGCTTATCACAAGGAGGGGGGAAAGAAACGACCTGAGGATCGGGAAGATCCCGCTCAGGATGCCAAGCACGGTCGCACTTAAAAAGATGATGAGGAAACTCTCGAGTCCCCTCACCACTGTTGTTGCAACGTGGATGAAAAATTCCTTCCCCGTAATAATCCCGATGAGCTCAGAAAAGGTCTCTGCCGGGGTCGGGAGAATGATAGGAATGTTCATCCTGATGCTCATCACATGCCAGATTGAAATGAGCAGCAGGACTGAAAGAAGAACGGCTCCCCGCGAGAGGAGCTTGCCCTTAGTATTCAGCGTAGAAAGCTTCATCAGGTACTTCGCCGCCTACAGAAGCTGAATCAAATCCATAGAGGATGGAATAGTACATATCTACGGCTTCAGCTGCTTCGACAGCAGGAATGAAGGTAAGGTTCAAATTGGGGATCGACATCTTCGCGATCGATGCACTCATCAGATCGATATCCTCGATCACCTGAGCTGCTTCATCCACATTGTTTTTCACCCATGCAACTGACTGCTGCACCGCCTCGAGGAAGGAATGGTACACTGCAGTGTTATCTGCGATAAATTCGTTGTTGACAACGAGAACAGTCATTGGATAGTTGGAAACGCCTGTGAGAGCATTCCATATCGCCTGGTATTCAAGGAGCATGATCGAATCATCCCTCTTCGCCTTCGCAAGGGATAGGAAGGGTTCGGGAAGAACCACGACCGAGATCTTCCCTGCGATATACATCTGAGTCAGCTGTGCAGGGGAAGCGACCGAGTAATCGAGGGTAAGAAGGTCTTCCAGGTCAATGCCGAAGGCTGTGAAAATGATCTTGGTGAGCTGATCGGGAGTGCTTCCCTCTCCGGGAATACCGATGTTCACACCCCTGAGGTCATCCATGTATTCAATGGTTGCATCGGTGGTGATCATCTGAAGCATACCTTCACCGGTCACTGCTGCCATTGAGATGGGAGCCCCCTTTGCATAGAGGGTAGCTGCAACATTGCTCGGAAGGAACGCAGCATCGAGTTCGCCGTTGATCATTTTCGCGATCACTTCCTGAGGGGAAGCGTGGACGACGATGTTGATGTTGGAATCGGAGGAGAGAACGCCTTCATCTTTTGCAATCTCGGCAACCGCAAATCCTGTAGGTCCTTTCATGACTCCGAGATTGACCGTAGTCATCTCTATGTTGTCCTGGTGGAGTTCTTTCATTCCTTCACCGGGAAGCATGAGCATGGCTGTGGCCATCATCACTGCCGCTATGGTAAATGTTCGTAATGTATGGTGTTTCATATGTATCCTCCGTCGGCTATTCAACTATGATCTTGAAGAACCGTTTCTTTCCTGCCCTGAGAATAAGAACAGAATCACCATCGAGATAGCTTGCGTCCACCACGACATCGATTCCGGAAATCTTCTTCTCCTGAACAACTGCTCCGCCCTGATTAATCAGTCTTCTTGCTTCGCTGTTGTTATTGCACAGGTCTGTCATTGCAAAGAGCTCAATCACGGGGATTCCCGCTTCAAGAACCGCCCTTTCGATTGTAATGGAAGGGAGAGACTCTGTCGAGGCTGCGCCTGCAGCTGAGAACATCGCTTTCGCAGCTGAGAGAGCTTTATCAGCTTCTTCCTTTCCATGGATAATGCTGGTCTGTTCGTAGGCGAGTCGTTCCTTCGCCTCGTTCACGTTTCTTCCCTCCGTCTCATATTCAGCGATCTCTTCAAGGGACATGAAGGTGAAGAGTTTCATGAACTTGATCACATCCTCGTCATTCACGTTTCTCCAGTACTGGAAGAAATCGTAGGGACTGAACATCTCTGGATCAAGGAAGACTGCTCCCTTTTCGCTCTTACCCATCTTCTGACCGTCAGCACGGGTGATGAGGTTGAAGGTAAGTCCGTAGGAGTCATTTCCTTCGATCTTTCTTATGAGATCGATACCGCTCACGATATTACCCCACTGGTCATCACCACCGATCTGGAGTTTTGCTCCATATTTCTGGTTGAGGACGAGGAAGTCGTATGACTGCAGGAGCTGGTAGTTGAATTCAATGAAGCTCAGCCCTCTTTCAAGGCGCTGCTTGTACGATTCAAAGGTAAGCATTCTATTGACAGAGAAGTGTTTACCAATGTCTCTGAGGAATTCAATATAGTTGAGGGGACCGAGCCAGTCATAGTTGTTAAGCATGATGGCTTTTCCCTTTGATGGATCGCCATGGTCGCTGAAATCGACAACGGTACCGAGCTGATCCTTCAGGGATGCACTGTTTTCCTGGATCTGCTCGACAGTGAGCATCTTCCTCATCTCTGTCTTGCCGCTCGGGTCACCGATCAGACTTGTTCCACCGCCGACGAGGGCGATGGGGTTGTGCCCATGGAGCTGGAGGTGGTGCATGGCAAAGAAGGGAACCATGTGACCGATATGGATGCTCTTCCCTGTCGGGTCAACTCCGAGGTAAAAGGTCACCTTCTCCTTATCCATGAGATCACTCAGTTGTTCCAAGCCTGTACACTGGCGGATAAATCCGCGGTCCTGTAATACCTGTAATGCTGCATTCATCGTATTAACTAATCCCTTGTGTATGCCTTGATACGCTTGCCGAGTTCACTCACGATTGATTCAACCGGAATTCTCTCCTGTTCCATCGTGTCTCTGTCACGTACTGTGACAGTCCCGTCGCTGAGTGTATCGTAGTCTACGGTGATACAGAACGGGGTGCCGATCTCGTCCATTCTCCGGTATCTTCTTCCGATAGCTCCGGACTGGTCGTAGAAGGTAGCGAATGTTTCTCTCAGTTCCTTCTCGAGGTTCTGTGCGTACTCCCCGATACCATCCTTTTTCACGAGGGGAAGGACTGCTACGGTCACAGGAGCGATGGAGGGATGGAAGTGCAGAACGGTTCTCACGTCGCCGCCTTCAAGGGTTTCGTCTTCATACGCATCGGCAAGAGCCATAAGGACGTTACGTGTCAGACCCGCTGAGGTTTCGACAACATAGGGGACATACCGTTCCTTCGTCTCCTGATCGAGATAAGTGAGATCTTTCTTCGAGTGGGTCTGGTGCTGGGTAAGGTCATAGTCTGTTCTGTTGTGAACACCCTCGAGTTCCTGCCAGCCCATCGGGAAGTTGAATTCAATGTCGTAGGCATCCTTGGCATAGAAAGCGAGTTCATCTTCCCCGTGCTGGTGCCATCTCAGGTTCTTGCTCCTGATACCCATCTTCGAGTAGAACTTCATTCTCTGGTCCTTCCAGAAGTCAAACCATTTCTCATCTTCTCCGGGTGCGCAGAAGTACTGCATCTCCATCTGTTCAAACTCGCAGGAGCGGAAGATGAAGTTCTTGGTGGTGATTTCGTTTCTGAAGCTCTTACCGACCTGTGCGATCCCGAAGGGGATCTTCACTCTGCTTGACTGAACCACGTTCTTGAAGTCCGCATAGATACCCTGTGCAGTCTCAGGTCTGAGATAGACGACAGAGGAGTCATCTTTGACTGAGCCGAGGTGGGTTTCGAACATCAGGTTGAAGTTTCTCGGTTCAGTGAAGGAACCCTTGGTTCCACATACCGGACAGGCTGCTTCCAGGTCGATCTGGTCGGCACGGAAGCGGCTCTTGCACTGCTTGCAGTCGACCATGGGGTCGGTGAAGTTGGAGACGTGACCGCTGGCCACCCAGACATTGGGGTGCATAAGGATCGATGCATCGAGTCCCACGATATTATCGTGGAGCTGAGTCATCTCCTTCCACCAGAAGTCCCTGATATTGTTCTTCAGCTCTACACCGAGAGGACCGTAGTCCCATGCACCGGTAAGTCCGCCGTAGATCTCACTCGACTGAAATATAAACCCTCTTCTCTTACACAGAGAGACAATCTTATCCATTGTTGTATCACTCATGGTCAACCTCATTTTTCAGCATATTCACGCTGTTTTCTATTCTTTGTAATGCTTTCTCCCAGCCGAGAGCCCGAATTGAATCGAACAGCGGAGGGGAAACCTGTGAACCCGTCACAGCGACTCTGATCGGCATGAACACACCGTTCACTTTCAGGTCAAGCTCCTTTGAGACCTCAACCAGTTTCTCTTCGATCAATTCATCATCTTTGCCTGCATCCTCTCTCAGGATGGCATATGCTCTCTCAAGTGCCCTAGCGCTCTGCTCAAGCGTCTGCTTCTTGGGAACAAAACTCTGCGCATCTTCAACACTCACCTCTTCATAGAGGAATCGCGTCATGGGAATGACATCGGAGAGGACTTTCAGACGTTCCTTGACTAAAGGAATAATCGAAGAAAGCATCTCTTTCTCCTCATCCCTCACCTCTGATGAAATAAAGCCTTCGGCCTGCAGGTAGGGAAGAAGGAGAGACGCAAGTTCCTCATCGCTCTTCTCCCTGATATACATACCGTTGTACCATTCAAGCTTCTTGTAGTCGAACACACCGGGAGCCTTGTTGATCTTCTCCAAGGTGAAGAGCTCGCAGAAATCATCCTTCGTAAAGAATTCTCTCTTGTCATCATAGGACCAGCCCACCATCGAGACATAGTTCATCAGCGCCTCGGGAAGGTATCCCTTCTCTCTAAAATCCTTCACCGCTGTTGATCCGTGACGTTTGGAGAGTTTCTGTCCATCCTTACCCATCACCATGGGGAGGTGACAGTAAAGCGGAGGAGTCCAACCGAACGCTTCGTAGAGGAGAATATGAAGGGGGCCGCTCGGGATCCATTCCTGAGCCCTCATGATATGTGTTATCCCCATCATATGGTCGTCAATGACATTGGCGAGATGGTACGTGGGGAACCCGTCGCTCTTCAGAAGGACAGGGTCGGGATTCACATCCTTATTCTTTCGGGTGATCGTTCCCATGAGTACATCATCGAAGGAGGTCTTCCCGTCACGGGGAACTTTCAGACGTACGACGAAGGGAGCCCCTTCGGCAAGCTTCTGAGCCACGTCCTCATCACTCAGGTTACGGCAATGTCTGTCGTATCCTTTTTCCTTGCTCTTCGCGGCATCCTGTTCCTTCCTGAGTTGATCAAGACGCTCGGGAGTACAGAAACATCGGTAGGCCTTTCCGTCATCGATCAGTTTCTGAGCGTACTTCGCATAGAGGTCACTCCTCTCGCTCTGGATATAGGGACCGAAATCGCCGCCGACAACAGGACCTTCATCCCAGTCCACACCAAGCCATTCAAGGGTATCGTAGAGATCCTGAATACTCTCGTCTGTGCTTCGCTCTCTGTCTGTATCTTCGATACGGAGAATGAACGATCCCCCGTTTGCACGGGCAAAGAAATAATTGAACAATGCTGTACGGACTCCGCCGATATGCTGTAATCCTGTGGGACTCGGCGCATAGCGTACTCTGACACTCATATAGTAACCACCTGTCGTGAAATTGTATGTTGATGACATACCACTGTCCATTTGTACCGTAAATCGGCAAAAGTAGCAACATCTACCTTCATTTCTCACAGGATAATCTATAGAGGGAAAGGGGCTTTTCTAAAGGAAGAAACTCAGGTGGAGAGAAAGAGAATCGTCTCCTGCATCGCCTGATCTCTTGAAGCATCATCTTTATCGTAGGGAATGAGATGTGTAGCTCTTTGAAGGTGAACCCACCTGTTGTTTTCTCCCTTCATACCCTTCTCTACCAGAGCTCCGGTTTCCTCGCTGATCACCGCATCCTCACCTCCGGTGAACACAAGAGTTTCGGTGCGCATCTCAGGAAGGAGTGGAAGGATTTTTCTGCGAAGGCGCTCGAGACCTGCAGTCTGCCGGTAGTAGATGTAGGACCAGTACTCACCTCCCAGGTACACATCATCCCCCTCTCCTCTTTCTCCGTAGAGTGGGAAGGCCGGGTCGGCCTGCCAGGGAATCCTCTTTCTCTTCACGAACAGGGAGAGAAAGGAGAGGAATGCAGCGGGGATATTCTGTTTCAGGACAAAGGCCGGCGCATAGAGGACCATCTTGGGGACATCGAAGGTATGGGCGACATGGGCTGCCATGAGGCCTCCCATGGAGTGACCGATGAGATAGATCTCTTCGTATTCATCCATGATGGAGCGGTAGGCGTTTTCAGCTTCTTCCACCCACATTGAGACATCGGTGCTCATAAAATCTTCACCGCTCGTGCCATGCCCCGGGTAGCGGGGAGAGAATACGTCGAATCCCTCCTGATACAGGAGATCAAGGGGAAGAAAAAGCTCTCCCGCGTAGCCCATGTAGCCATGGTAGCCGATGACGGCACGCTTTGCTTTGTCCTTGTGACGCCGTACTATCGGCCGCGCACATATTCTTACTTCTGTACTCATCCCTCTTCCCTCCTACTGCAATAGATTCAACAGGTCGATCCTGCTCCTCACATTCGTCTTGCTGAAAATGTTGGCCACATGATTGTTCACTGTGTTGACCGATATCCCGAGTTCGTCGGCAATCTCCTTGTTTGTGTTCCCCTCCCGTATCAGGAGGATCACTGAAAATTCCCTCTCTGTTATCTTGAACTGCTTCACTTCTTCAAGTGTGAGCTCCTTCACTCCCTGCTGCGGGATCTTTCTGAAGTAGATGAAGAGGAAGACGATCATCATCACATTGAACGCGAGGTAATAGGCGGCATAGAGGATATCGAGGAGGAACGGGAGGAACATAGCCAGAATGACAAGGGGTATCATGGTGAGAGAGATGATCACGATCACCTTCGCCATGATCCTCGCACGCCTGTTCGTGATATCCTTCAGGTTCATCAAGGGCTGCGTGAGAGCGACAAAGAGAGAGATGACAAAGACGGTGGCTCCCAGGGGAGCGAATATCGCGATATGGGGAAACACGAGAGAGAGGACACTCAATGCCACATAACACCCGCTCAGGATGTAGGCGATGACGGCGAACGGAGTACGCCAAGGCAGTGCGAATATCCAGGTGATGAAATAGGGAAGAAACACGATGAGGAATGCCACATCGAGAATGATCACAGGTTCGATGATGTAAGTGAATATCACCATCACCAGCTCACTCGCAAAGACCCTCAGAAACACGATGAATACCTGCAGTACGATCACAACAAGTAGCGATGACTCGAACAGTATCACGTACTTGGTCCACTCATAGGTCTCCCTGAGATGGAAGACCACTGAGAGGACGAGAGCCATACAGCCTGCGGCAAATGCGAAAATGTAGAGCAGGAGAATGAGACCCTGAAAAAACATTGGTTACCCGTTCTTGAGACCGATCAGTTTCTGGTTATGACTCATATCCGCGGCACCGCACACCTGTGTGATATCGTTGAGAAGCTTTGTCATATTGACCGGCTGCATCCTCACTCCGCGAGAACTCACCATTGCGTTGTAGCTCGAAGCATTCACCACAGCCTGGGCCTTCGCATTGAAAAGCTTCAGGTGAAGCGACGCGCCATCACTCAGGAGGTATTCGGGTTCAGGAGAGAACTTCGGAAGTACCCCGCCGAGAGCGCTGGTGATCACGGAAACATCCTCAATCGGCTGTGAAGGGGACTGCAGGTGAAGCAGGTACCAGAGGGCGAGGTCTGGAGCATTCCATGCCAGTTTCACCTTCTTCTTATCTGCAAGCTCATTCACCTCTGCGATGTTATCTGCATTGACGTTCATCTTCTTCGTGCTGAACACGCACCAGACGAGATCAAAGTGACCCTTCAGTCTCATTTTCGCAGCGAATCTGATCATCTCTTCCAGAGTGGAGACCTCTTCAGCCATCATCACCGTCAGGTTTGTATAACGGCAGTCCTTTCTCATCTGGGAGAAGTAAAGCGATTCGGCCTCAGTAGAGGTGACCAGGAGAATTGTCTGTCTGGGAGATTCTTTCATTCGTTTCCGTTTCATGCTTCATCTCCTTTTCCCGGCAGTGCATTGAAGGTGTACTCACTTGTAATCGGGAGAGCACCATAGGAGCCGTTGATATAGAGCTGTCGTGCCATATCCTTCTTGCTCTTTGTGAATCTGAAATCTGACAGGGAGTAATACTCTGTTGCGCTGGCACTTGATTTCTGAGCAAACCAGACGGCATCTCTTCTCAGCACGCCGTCCTTGAGAAGTCCGGGGTTGCAGTCAACCACGAGCATCTGTGAATTCATCCTGTTCGATGCCTCGAAGATGTTCACAAGGTGTTCGAGCGCATCGGGATGCAGGAGCATTCCGAAGTCATCGACCACGAGGAACTTCTCACTGATGAATCCTTCGAACATCGCTATTGCTATTGAAGTCAGACGGCGGAGAGAGAGCGATTCGTTGGAGAAGTAGGAAGCGTAATGCTGCTTCACGTTCGTGTGGACATAGATCAGTCTCTCTTCCTGGATTCTCAGGTCCCTGATATCTGTGATATCGATAGACCAGAAGAAATTGATCAGTTCCTTCTTCCATTCGGGATGGAGGGTAAGAGCATCAACGATCTGTTTCTCGCTGGTAGCTGAAAGACCGAAGGGGAGGATGTTCAACGTGTTACTGAACCAATCATACAGAGGGGCAAGGGTCTGTGATTCCTTTGCCGCTGCAAGGGCGAGAAAGGTCTGGCCGGGAAGAATCTTTTTGGACACCCTCTTCTTCTCGCCTCTGTAATATTTTCCCCAGCGGAATGAGTAGGTGTCAGTTCCTTCTGAGTCGGCACCAGTGAGCTTCCGTTCAAACATCATCTTTCTCGAACGGCCGACGAAGAGGTGGTAGGATTCCTCATACACCTTCTCTCTGGTCGCGACAATGGTATAGCGGCCGGTAAGGGTCTTGCCTGTCTCCTCATCCTTTCCCATGAGAATGTTGAGAACGATCTGGGCAGGCTGACCCTTCTGGTCGGTATATGCAAAAGAGGTACCGGCAAGATACTGAACCGGACACTCCATCTCTACAGGAGCAGTCACAATCGCCTTGAGCGATTCAAGCGCACGAATAAATGTACTCTTTCCAGCCCCGTTGGGTCCGATAATGGCACACGTTTTGATCACATTCAGTTTCTCGTCGACTTCGACAATCTTCTCCCCTCTCAGCCTGTTGTCTCGTATGGCCTCGAAAGAGATTGTCTGCGGACTCTGCACCGAACGGAAATTGGAAATAGTCAGATCCAAAATCATACAGTTCCCCCTATGGTACCGTTCATGACATATTGAACAAACGGTTCATGATACTGAGAACCCTCGGGTTCTCGGCAAGTGTATCGCGTAGCAGTGCGGGTGTATCAGGATCTCCATGATTATCACCTGCAATAATGTCTACAAGGTCTTTTTCCAGGTACTTTTCTACCTGACCGGTTTTTATCGCCTTGCAGTTGCTCTGGAACAGCACTCCCAGTTCCCTGAGCTTGAAAATGGTCGGATGATTCGGAGTGAGCCAGTTGTACCGCTCGATATGAGCGAGTATCACGGTCTTCCCCTCCTCCACCTTCGATTTCACGAATCTCACAAGGTAGAGAGGCTCGACTCTCGTCTCAACTTCGATGAGCACAAACCCGTCACCGAAGGGGATTGTCTTCGGTTCACGTGCGCTCCCTATGAATGTCTCACTTCCAAGTTCCGCAGTTATTCCGCGCTTCTCTGCCTCTTCGGCAAACCAGCTGAACATCTCTCTGATGTTTTTCACATGCGTCGTGACATACGGATTATAGAGGTGAGGAGTCACAATAATTCGGGTAAAGCCAGCCTGTGCATACGCATCAAGCATTGAAAGAGACTCTTCCTGTGAAGAAACTCCATCATCTACATACGGAAGAAGATGGGAGTGTATTTCAATTAAACCCATATTGTATCCTTTGGGGGCATTATATCCTAAAGCGGTGCTTTGGTACAGGTTTTTATCACCTAAATGCAGAATGGGGGCATTTTCTAGTACTCAATTACTTTCTGAGGAGGAATTTCTTCCTCAAACGGATGCTTTATCATTGCTATGGAACTGACAAGGTCGCTCAAGGCTATCAATTCAGGAAGGGCGTCCCTTCCTGTGATCACGATATGGGGTCTTTTCTCTCTCGTTTTCACTTCCGAAAGATAGGAAAGTACCATGTCCTTTTCAAGAAAACCGAGGGAGAGAGGATAGGTGAACTCATCCAGGATCACAAGGTCATACTCATTGCTGTCGATCACATCACGTGCACGGGCAAATCCCTTCTCGCAGCTTTCCCTGTTCTCTTGTTCACTGTGCTGCCAGGTGAAACCCACTCCGTACTGCTCGAACACGATGCCGTGTTCCTGAGCAAACAGTTTCTCTCCGGTCCTCTGGTTCTCACTCTTGATAAACTGAAGGACAGCTCCCTTCTGATGGTGACCGAGAAGGCGGATCAGCATACCGAGAGCGGCGGTAGTCTTCCCCTTCCCTTCTCCGGTGAAGGTCAGAATAAGCGGATGAACACTCATAACTGCTCCTGTGCTTCTTCAGTTGAACTCTTTCTGTTCTTCATCGACTCAAGAAGATCACGCACCTTGGTGTTCCCTGTATCCTTGTATCCGTCTTCAAGCAACTCTATTCCTTCATCACGGTCTCCAAGAGCTTCCATGATCAGCGCTGCGTTATAGAGGGAGGGGATATGATCTCTTCTTTTCCACTCCTTCTCGAAGATATCGAGTGCTTCGACAAGGTTGCCGTCCTTCACTGCTTCGTAGGCGCTTTCAGAGCGATAGTTCTTCGGGTCATTTTTCATGAGAGCGAAGGATACAGTCTTCGTTGTCGGCACGACCTGGGAGAATATCGTGGAGGTGAACCTCGAACCGATATCGCGAAGAAGAGGGAGTACCGAAGGAGCGGACTGAACCGTATCCCCTTCAAGATCGATTTCCGTTGTCCGTGTGCGTGAGGAACTGTACGAGTCAGAGGCGAGGAGTGCATCATTGGCAGTTGCCCTGATCTCCCATTCGAATACCGCTCTCACTTCCTGTTTTACGTAGTAGGCAAGCGTGGTGGATTCGACAAGTACTGTAGGGTCATTCAATGAGGGGACCTTTACAGTCTCTTCCTGAGCATAGATATATTCATCTATTTCAAGGTCCTCGTTCCACACCCTCATGTAGGCATCATACCCCTTGATTGTGAGGCGGGAAGGGTGATCGAGGTAGGTATCGGCAACACCAGAGGATGCAAGGGTGAAGTACCCGGTATCGCGAGCCTCACTGAATACTCGTTCGTTCACATACGAAGCAAGCTGCTTCTCAATCCCTATCCTGCTCCCCGAGTAGATGATGATGGGCGACGTAGCGCTCATATCCTTCACATAGGGAGAAGGAAGCTCGAAGGGACGGAACCTGTAGGGTTCTGTCTCGGCAATGGCAAGCGCCCTGTACCCGGACATATCATACTCGGCAGGAACCATATAGCTCATCGAGACCCGAGTCGCACAGGAACTGAGAAATACCATGGCAAGGAGAACAGTCAGTATCATTCCATATATCTTTGTTTTCATTTTCTTATTTCCTCTCTTCAATATACCTGAAGGCGACAAGTATCGCTTCGACCATCGACACTTCACTTGCCTTATTCTTCCCCGCGATATCAAAGGCGGTACCGTGGTCGACACTCGTTCTGATGAAGGGAAGATTCCACGTTACACTGATCGTCCGCTCGAAATCGAGCGTCTTCGCAGCGATATGCCCCTGATCATGATAGAGACTCAACACTGCCTTGTACCTTCCGATCTTTGCCAGGTGGAACACCGAATCGGCTCCGATAGGACCGACAATGTTGATTCCCTCAGCCTGAGCCCGTTTTACTGCAGGTTCGATATGCTCCATCTCCTCAGTACCGAAAAGACCATGCTCCCCTCCGTGGGGATTGAGAGCGGCTACGGCAAGGGGCAGTTCTTTATTGAAATTGTTGGAGGAGGTTATCTTCTCCACCTTATGGATGAAAGAGAGGAGTGATTCCTCGGTCACCGCATCACATGCATCACGAAGTGACAGATGCCTGGTCATGAAGAAAATATCGAGTCCGAGGGTTTCGAACATCGTGACAGGGTGAGCACTCTCTGTCATTTCTCCCAGAATCTCGGTATGACCGATCGCCTTGATACCTGCGGCTTTCAGGGCCTCTTTCTGAATGGAGGTCGTAGCAAGCGCATCGGCGATACCGGCCTGGGCAAGGTCTACTGCCAGCTGAATGGATCTATATGCCGCTGCTCCGCTGTTGGCAAGGATCTTTCCGAATTCAAAGGTATCAAGGTCTACGAGGTCCTCAGAGTAGAGAACATGGTATGCTCCGTCCTCCAGTGCCTTTCTTACTGACGCAACATCATGAGAAACCGCATCGAAAGGAAATTCCATGGAATACAGGGCACAGAGTCCTCTGAATACCTTCTCATCACCGCTCACGACAACACGTTTGTCCTTGAGCTGATCACTTTTCAGTGCCTTGATTACAATTTCAGGTCCGATTCCGGAAGGATCTCCCATCGGTACCGCTACACACCTGTTACGGTTTTTTTCCATAGCAACCTCTCTTCGTATAAAACTATACCAAGGTCCCTCTGTTGGAGCAAGCGGGTTATAGAGAATACATGTATGCTATACACCGCCTGAAACGGGATAACATAGGCTCATTTTGATGAGAAAATCTTATTGACAACTCAATTCTATCATCATAATGTTTAATTAGAATTACCATTTTCTGGGGAGGAGGTACAATGAAATACAGTGATGATGAAGACTACGATGATGAGATCTACGAAGATGAATATTCTGATGGTTCAGACCAGATAGAAGACTACTTCGACCCCGATGAATACCGCGAAGATGATGATTATGACGGGTTTGACGATGAAAATGAGGAAGACGATATCGATGATTTCTTCCTTGACGAGTCTGACGAGACTGAAGTTGTCGATGACGATGATGACGACGACTTCTACTTCGAAGACGACAACGATGACGAAGATTTCGACTACTGATATACCCATATGCCTGTCTGCAGACAGGCATATCCTTTCTTCTGTTCTGTCACTCTCTTACAATGACAAATTCTACTCACGCAGATAATGAAAAATCAGAAAGTCACCAGGGCGGGTTCAAACGTATCCTCGAAATGACCGAGCCCCAGCTGTCCCGAGCTGTTATTTCCGAATGTATATACCGAACCATCCTCACATACAACGATAGAATGGTATGCGCCGCAGGCAATGTCAGTCACATGCTCCAGATCAAGCTGAACAGGAGTTGTACTACTCGTGAGATCAGGAATTCCCAACTGACCGAAGCTGTTGTCACCGGCAACCCAGACCTTTCCTGAGGAATCAAGAAGAAGAGTGTGATTATAACCTGATGCTATATCGGCAATTTCAGGAATATTCTGAATAATAGTCGGCTGATATACGCGCCAATCTGTGCTTCCGATTCCGAGTTTTCCATTGAAGTTTTCACCAAACGCTAAAACTGATCCATCTTCGAGGAGAATAAACGAAGACCATCCCCCAGCAGCAACCTTCATCGCGCGTTCTATACCCGGTATTTGAATTGGATACAATGTATTACTAATTCCCTGATTCAATCCTAACTGGCCATAATAGTTACCACCTGTAGCCTCAACAGTACCATCCGAATGAAGGGTCAGCAGGTGACCTTCTCCGTAGGCAACCATCGTGCAGATATTCAGGTGTTCAAGATATACAGGAGTGTCAACATGTCCTTCGATGTCGACATGCATATTATCGTTGATATTATTTCCAGTTACCCATATTGTTCCATCGTTTTTCAGGTACATAGTGTGCAGAAAAGCTGCTTCAAGCTGTTTTACATCAGAGATAGAGGAAACAAGAGTGGGAACTGTATGTTCTAGAAAATCCCCTACTCCAAGCTGTCCGTATATATTTTCTCCGAAGCCCCAGATACTACCATCACGAAGATATACTTCAGTATGATGAGGACCGCTGGAAACCTGATATCCTCCATCCATTATTTTATGAGGGATATTGGAATCAACAGTATTCCCGATTCCAAGTTGACCGAAAGAATTATCCCCGAAGGTCCATACCGAACTGTCTGCCAATAAGACTGAAGTATGCTCGTATCCACCCGAAATATGGACAGGCATTGACATATCTATTGGAGAATGTGAGTACCCATTGCCGTAACCGTAGGAATGGCCGTTCCCCTGAGCGTTTCCGTAGGCATTCCCATTCCCGATGCCATACATATGCCCGTTACTGGATTCAGTGTCAGGTGCTCTTGTCGTAGAGGCAGCGCTTTCTTCAAATGCTGAAATATTGCATGAAGTAAAACAGGGAAGTATAAGCAGGAGTGCAATACCAATAGAGAAGGTAATCTTTTTCATATGGTAGTCCTTGCTTTAATGTATACATAAACTTACCATGCATTCAGATTGAAGTAAACATAAAACCTGCTTCACTTTCGAGGCTGTACATAAAATCTCGGTTTTATGGGAGTACGGTAAGAACGAGACCAACTCCACCACAATAAACAGCTATATAGCAACAAATTCAATAAAGATATCCTGGAACGCCTTCTTATTCCACCGATTATTATCACGTTAATATTTTTATTTTTATACCCATTATGTCATATATTTCTGCTAATTCTGTGATATCATAATTCATGTCTTACCAGCTGATATACATTTTATTTTAGCTAAAACAAGGAGGCGATTATGAGAATAGCAACTTCAGTCTTACAGAATTCCTTCGGGAAGTATCTGAAAATGGCAATTGACGGCACCCCGATCTATGTAGAGAAGAACAATCAGCCCGTTGCCATCCTGAAAGGTCTCAGTGATGAAGAAAGGTGGTTTCTAAGAGAGGAAGCGGTAGAATATAAGGCAAAATCACGCTATTCCTATGCAGAATTCCTGGAAATAGCCGATAGAGAAGACAATACCTGCCAATACGAGCTGATCGACGGGAAGATTTATATGCTTGCCGGACCGAGAGTTCCTCACCAGAAGGCTGTGACCAGGCTTATCAGCACCATTTCCCATTACTTTGCAGATAAGCCATGTGAGCCATTCGTTTCGCCGTTGGATGTAAAACTTTATGGAGAAGCCGAATGCTTTGAAGATAACCCCAATGTCGTACAACCGGATATTCTTATTATGTGTGATACAGAGAATATAGATGAAAACGGAATCTATCAGGGAATACCTGATCTTGTGATCGAAGTACTCTCCCCTTCAACGAAATCAAAGGATATCATCATCAAGACACAGCTCTACATGACCAGCGGTATCAAAGAATACTGGATAGTCGATACCGAAGCACAGGTTTTATTCATCTATCATTTTGAAGAGAGGCAGCTGCAGGATCAATGGGTTTTCAAGATGGGAGAATTTGCTACGTCGATTACTTTCAAAGGGTTGACTATCGATATAGACAAGCTGTTCCTTGTCTGATATGTGAATAGCAATTCGTCAATAACCTGAAATGGTTCATGCATGATTCTCAGCCGGAATCCATACGGTTCCGGCTGAAATTTCATACAATTGCTACCTAGGGAGCAGTATGCGATTGTCTTATTTTACCTGGAGCACATCAGCAATAGCGCTTTCAAAGGATGCTTTCGGGAGTGCTCCCATAGCCATCTGAGGCTGACCTTCGGTCGGGCAGAAAAGGATGGAAGGAATACTCTGAATTCCGAACATACCTGCCAGCTCCTGCTGATCTTCTGTGTCCACTTTGTAGATATTCACTTTTCCCTCGTATTCTTTTGAAAGCTGTTCGAGGATCGGAGCGACCATCTTACAGGGACCGCACCAATCTGCGTAGAAATCTATGATACAGGGAAGTTCACCTTCGAATTTCCATTCAGTGCCGTTATCCCAGTTGAATACTTTTTCTTTAAATGTTTCGGTTGTTAATAATTCCATAGTTTGACTCCTATTGAGGCAAATATAGTACCGATCCTGAGATGAGTAAAGGAACAAAGTCACAAAGACCCTTTCATGCCTTGTTGACAACATTTCATATTCATACGAATATCCACTATAGTATAATTAATTTTCTATAGTAATTTCGAGGTGCGTATGACTTCAGCAAATGAGACAATAAGCAGGAACCTGAAAAGAATACGGCAGGAAAGGAATATGACGTTGGATGCTCTTGCCGATCTGAGTGGGGTCAGTAAGAGCATGCTCAGTGAAATCGAGCGGTGTTCGAAGAGTCCGACGATTTCGGTACTGGAAAAGATCTGCAATGGAATCAACATCCCCCTGGCCCAGCTCACCCACACGAAGACACCTCAGGTATCAGTTGCGACACTCGATACAGTAAAACACTATTCTGCATGGGAAGGGTTTGAACTGTTCGTCATGTTCGAGTTCGACCCTGACAAGAAGTTTGAAATATTCCGCCATGTCATTGACCCGCATGCTGAAAGGAAATCAGAACGCCATGAATCGGGACTGAGAGAGTATATCTTCTGTACCCGGGGCTCGTTCACTGTTGATATAGGAAATGATTCATACGATTTGACAGAGGGGGAGGCAATACAGTTCCTTGCAGACTGTTCTCATACCTACAGAAATCCAAATGAAAACGAAGCGCAGATACTCATGCTGCTCTACCACGAATAGCGAGGTGATCACAATGATCAGATATATTCAGAAAACCCTCCGTCTTGTCTTCGGCCTCTTTCTCTTCGCTCTGGGAATATCGCTCAGTATTCAGGCAAATGTGGGCCTCTCTCCCTGGGATGCCTTCAGCATGGGCGTGGCATATAAGACAGGAATATCGTTCGGTAATATCATCGTCATTTCTGGACTTGTCATCATTCTCGCTGATTATATTCTGAAAGAGAAGATAGGGTTCGGAACAATCCTCAATGCGATTCTGATTGGGAAATTTGTCGACCTCATTCAATCTACTGCGATCATCCCCCTGATGACCAATTTCTACCTGGGAATCATCATGATACTCGCCGGTCAGCTGGTCATCTCGATCGGAAGTTTCTATTATATCGGAGCATCCCTCGGCTGCGGTCCTCGCGATGCCCTCATGGTCGCTCTCGGGAAAAGGATGCCTCGTGTCCCTATCGGTGTGATCAGGGGAATGATAGAAGGAACGGTACTCCTGATCGGATGGCTGCTCGGCGCTAAAATCGGTCTCGGTACTGTGATATCGGCATTCGGAATCGGATTCATCCTTCAATTCACCTTCAGATTTCTTCGCTTCGATGTGAAGAACATTCAGCACGAGAGTGTTCTCGATACCATCTCATCCAAATAATTTAAAAAAAGTTTCTACCCATAGAAACAATTTTCACTGTTTCTATTTACAGAAACATGTCGATGCGTTATAGTTCGATCATTACACGTTATTCAAGGGGGAATCACCATGAGATTCACAAAGACAATTCTTATTGTTTCCATGATCGCCCTTCTTATCTCTCCTCTGTTTGCTCAGGGACAGGTAGAAGCGAAAGATGACGGAATCACTACAATCGGCGTATCTAAGATAGTTGCCCACCCTGCTCTTGATGCGATCGAACAGGGAATGAAAGACTACCTTGCAGAACAGGGTTATGAGATCACCTATGACGTACAGAACGCAAACGGTGATATCACAGCAGCTGCGCAGATCGCACAGAAGTTCAAGGCTGACAAGGTTGACCTTGTTGTCGGTATTGCAACTCCTACCGCTCAGGCCCTTGCCAATGTATTCGACACCACGCCGGTAATCTTCGGCGGAGTGACCGATCCCCTTGCAGCAGGCTTGGTTCCCTCCTATGAACCCAATGACGGTAATGTAGGCGGAGCAAGCGACAAGAACCCGGTCTATGATCAGGTGAAGACCTTTGCCGAGATCACCGGCCTCAAGAGTATCGGTATCATCTATACCAGCGGAGAAGCAAACGGTGTCCAGCTCAAGGATATGGTGGAAGAGGCTGCAGGTCAGCTCGGTCTCGGTTTCGTAGCAAGCGGCATCAGCAACTCAAGTGAAGTCAAGTCTGCTGCACTTGCACTCGCTCCAAGAGTTGACGGTATCTATGTAGGAACAGACAACACTGTCGTCTCAGCTATCACAGGTATCAGCGATGTGGCTGCCCAGGCAGGTATCCCGATGTTCACTGCCGACCCGACAAGTGCCGAAGGCCTTGATTACTTCATGGTCTGGGGTTTCGATTACTACACCCACGGACGAAAGACCGGTGTAGCTGTTGCAGAAGTACTCAGCGGCAGCAAAACTGCAGGTGAAGTGGGAACCCTCTTCTCTACCGATCCAGCTGAGTTCGAACTCTGGTTCAACCTCGGTGTAGCAAAGAAACTCGGTATCACGATACCTCAGAAGTATCTTGATGTGGCAGTCGTTCTTGACGAAGAATAGCAGCTGAACGAATGAGTATCGGAGCGGTGCCTCGTGCACCGCTCTTGTTATTCTCCCCTATTCTATCCTTGACGAAGGATCTGTTATCACAGAGAATGGGTTCAAGAAAAAAACGTAGCAGGTATAGCATTTCATGATTGAAGGTATTTTTGTTGATGGACTGATCTTTTCCATCATGGTTCTCGGTGTACTGATCACCTATAGAATCCTCGACTTTCCGGATCTGACGACTGACGGTTCGTTCGCGACCGGCGCAGCTGTCGCGACGATTTCGATAGTGAACGGCTGGGGACTCCTTCCCGCCATTCTCCTTGCCACCCTCGCAGGTGCAGCAGCCGGTGTGGTGACAGCAACGATCCATAACCATCTCAAGGTACCCGGCCTCCTTGCAGGAATTCTCACTATGACGATGCTCTACTCGATCAATATCAGGATTCTTGGTGGAAGAGCCAACGTCCCACTTCTGAGAATTGAAACGATTTATACGAGAATACCTGAGACCTTAAGTTTCCTCTCTGAACCGTGGGCGTTCCTTTTAGGAACACTGATCATTGTATTCATTGTGAAAAGCATCCTAGATCTCTTTTTCAAGACAGATCTCGGAATCTCGATCGGCGCTCTGGGAAGCAATGAACAGATGATTGTCTCTATGGGAATCAATCCCAGAGTTCTGAAGGTGATCGGTATCGCAGTGAGCAATGGTCTTATCGCCCTATCGGGCGGGCTATTAGCCCAGTACCAGGGATTTGCAGATGCAAACCTCGGTGTCGGTATGGTTGTCCAGGGACTTGCGGCCATCATGATAGGTGAATTCCTCTTCAACACGAACAAGATATATCTTATTACCCTCCGTGTTGTGTTCGGTGCCATCATCTATAAGGGTCTGATGTTCTTCGGACGCTATTACGGCTACTATATCAATCTCACTCCGAGTGACCTGAAACTGCTTACCGGTATTCTGGTCATCATATCACTTATCATTGCGAAATCACGTAATGCCGCGAGCAGCGCGGATGCACGAAAGAAGGCAATGAAGAAGAATAAAGCCCTCAGAGATTCCCCGAAGAAGGGAGAAACAGATCATGCTTAAGATAGAACAGATATCCAAGGTATTCTACCCGGGAACCGTCAATGAGAAGACAGCCCTCGATTATATCAATCTCGATGTTGCAGAGGGAGATTTCGTCACTGTGGTAGGTTCGAACGGTTCAGGGAAATCGACCCTCTTCAATCTGATCGGAGGAACTTTCCCCGTAACCGGAGGGAAGATCATACTCAACGGGAAGGATGTGACGGGCAAGCCCGAATACAAGAGAGCGTTCACTATAGGACGGATCTTCCAGGATCCCACCGTTGGAACGGCGGCAGCCATGTCGATTGAAGACAACATGATCACAGCCTTCAAAAAAGGGATGAAGGGACTCGTGTTCAGCCTCAACAACGCAAAACGGGAACTGTTCAAGAAGGAACTGCAGCAGCTATCCATGGGACTGGAGGAGCGCCTCAAGGACAATGTTGGTCTCCTTAGCGGAGGACAGCGGCAGGCTCTCACCCTCCTGATGACCGTACTCAGCAGACCTCAGCTCCTCCTCCTTGACGAACATACTGCGGCACTCGACCCGAGAAACGCACAGATCGTTATGGATCTCACGACCCAGTTCATAAAGAAATATAAACTGACGGCACTGATGGTCACGCACAACATGCAGCATGCGATCGATTACGGAAATCGTCTCATCATGATGGACGAAGGGAATATCATTCTCGACCTCAAGGAAGAGGAGAAAAAGAACCTTACCGTGCCTCGACTTGTCGAGATGTTCAAATCGATCAAGAACAGGGATTACACCTCAGACGAGGATCTTCTGTCCTGAACTGCTCAGCACAGTACAGATCTGAAGGGAGGAGTCTCCTCGCAGACTCCTAATCCTTCAGCTGAGCCGCTACAATTTCTGAGGCGGAGAGAACAGGCAGCCTGCTGCCTGTGTAATCTCGTTTATTTCTGGTAATGATGATATCAATACCATGTTTATATGCTGCTATGAACTGTATGGAATCCTCGAAATCTCTTTCACCCGCAGCCAGAGCTTCATCAATGACTGTTTCATCTATCGAGATCACGGAGAGTATCTTTCGAATCATGTTCAGATTTCTGAGCAACCGTTCCTTCCCTGCATACTTACTCATGATGTAATGAACGTTCGCCAGCACGATAGGAGATGTGAATCCTTGAAACTCTCCCCGCTCAATCATGGTGAACAGAGCCGCAGCAGCTTTATAGTCATTCCTTTCAGTCAACAGATCTAACAAGATGTCGGAATCAATGAAGAGTTTAGTCATTCTCGTACCGCTCTTTCAGATATTCGAGCTTTGCTGTTTCGTAATCAAAGTCCTCCGGTACATGTATACTGCCCATCAGTTGAGACACAGTCTCTGAAAGTCGATCATCCGTATTATCAGAACGTATCAGCACTCTGAAATAATTTTCAACCATCTTCGACAATGATTCATTTCGAGCTGCCGCATATTCCTTTGCTTTGACAATGACTGTATCGTCAACGGTGAGTGTCAGCTTTTTGATCATACGCATCTCCTTACACGTGTAATTATATCATACTCAATACGTGCTATCAACAAGAGACTCTCAGGAACAATGATGATTCCTCGACTAAACACCCTTAAGAAAATACGAAGGGTTCCAGTTCTGCACTGAAACCCTTCCTTTTTCGGTGTTCTACACCTCTATCAGTTGTGTTCGATCTTTTCGAGGAACTCGACCTTGCCTGCTGTCGACCACAGTTTTTCAAGGTTGTAGAACTCTCTCAGTTCACGTCCCATCAGGTGGATCACAATATCACCGCAGTCGATAAGTTCCCAGCCATCGTCCCCCACCTGCTTGTGGCGGTTGATGACGGTGACACCTCTTTCATTCAGAAAATCCCACAGCTCACGAGCGACACCTCGAAGGTGTCCGAGTGAGTTGACAGTGGAGATAATAAAGGCATCCGCCCATCCGCTCACTTCACTCACATCGAGAACGACAGTATCTTCACCCTTGTGGTCGGTGACGAAACGGGCTATCTCCTGTATGATCGCTTCTCTATCCTTATCTATCATCTATTCAGTACTCCTCAATTCTATTTCTTCACGTGTACGTATCATCCACTCCTGTATGTTCCGTTCTAAAAGAGCGCTCTCCCCTCTCCCTGTGAAGAAGGTGGACATCTGATACACCCTCAGAACATACTCTGATTCTCTGTAAAAACTCAAGAGGTCATCCACTTTACCTTTCGCAACACCTTCAATCGACAGCTCTTTCATGGCTGAAGAGATATCTTCAACTGTCCCCTGCTTAAGATAGGTGAGGCGGTCAGCCAGTACCTCTCTCTTCCCTTCTTGAAACAATGCGTTCCAGGCACTCTGATCTCCGGAGATTTCGATATCGGCATCAATACCGGTCAATCGTCTCATGGCAGAGAAAGGATCTGATGAAATCCCTTCTCTCAACAGGACTCCCCTGTAGGAGGCAAGAGCTGTGACAGGCATCGAAGCGACCAGGACGTAGGCCTTATCTGTATCAATGACTGCTGTCGTTGCATACTCGTCGCTTATGATACAAAGGGTAGTCACATCTTCTGATCGGGTACAGGAGGAAAGGAGAAGTACTATAACACTTAAGAGAAGGAGAACTCTTGCTCTCACCTGAATGTTCCACCGTCGATGATGAACCGATAGGTGTCGAAGGTTGTTCCGGCTACGTCTCTTTTCTTCTTCTCCGAGTGTTCGAAGTGGTCCTCAAGGACTCTCTTCAGGAGGTGTTCTATATCACCTGCTGAAAGGAGCTTTTTCACCTTCTTCTTATCCATGTAGTTCCTCTCAAGCTCCATGTAGTCGGCGCAATAGAGAATCGCTCCCATCAGTCCCATATCAGGGGATGCAAGGGTATGCCATCTGATTGCACTCACGATATCATCAGCGCCGAGGCATTCATGGGCACTTGCATGGTGAGCTGCAACAGGAGCGTGAAGGAGTGAAGGCCATTTCTTCTCTTCTTCAAGAAGGGGGATGGAAATAGTTTCAGCATGGGTGATGAGTTTTTTTTCGGGCACTTCACGGAACATATCGTGATAGAGGGAAGCGAGTGTGAGACGGTTATTTCCCTTCTCATCGAAGAGTTTATAGTGGTCGGAAATTGTGAGAGCCATGGCCGCACAGCTTTTGGAATGACTGTAGCGCTTCTTAGAGAGTCTTTTCTTTCCCTGTTGTTTAACGTTCTTTATACAGCTCATAGTCAAGAATATAATCGAGCACTCCGTCACTCAGGAGCATCTGAAGTTCCTGAATATCTCCTTTTGGGGAGTGTAGCACTTCTCGTATGTATGTGGAAGAGCACTCGACAGGCTCCACATCAATCCACTCGCCGTCCACACCTTCAGGGAAGGCCTTTCCTCTGTTTCGTGTGACCACGAGAATATGAACAAGGGGAAAGAGGTCTTCGGCGCGGTACCAGGTGTGCAGGTCTTCTACAAGATCATCACCGACAACAATGGCAAGCGTTCCGTCGATATCATATCTCTGGTAGATATCGACAACACTCATGTAGGTATAGCTTTCACTTTCCCGTGTCAGTTCACAGGTATCGACAACGATCTCCATTTCCCTGTCTTCGGGATAAAAGGAACGATAGTCCTCGAGACCGAGGTGAAGGAGGTCGAGACGCTGTTCATTTGTGATTTCTTTCTGATAACTTTTATGAACGGGAGCTTTGGATGGGAGAATAATGATTCTCTCATACTCTGTCCGTTCAGCTATCGTATGAATCATGTAGAGGTGACCAAGATGCATCGGGTTGAAAGTTCCCCCGAAAATGAGAGTTTTCTTCACGCCTCGGTCCTGTATTCCGCATCAGTATTCACTGTGGTGGTGAACCCGGTGTCAACCTCGTCCTCTTTTTTCTCCGCTATCCTGATGAAAGCTTCCTTCACCGCTTGCAGTCCGTCCCCGGTCATGTTTGACAGAGGAAGCACCATGGCATCCGTGATGGAATCCTTCAGTTCCCTGAAAGCATCTTCGGTTTCTGGGATATCGGTCTTGGTTCCGATAACGATGTGAGGTTTCTCATTCAGTTCAGGAGCATAATTATCGAGTTCATGACGGAGCGTTTTGTAATGAGAAAGGGCATCATCGTCACTCAGGTCGATGAAGAAGGCAAGGGCAGTGGTACGTGAAATATGGCGGAGGAACTTGAAGCCCATCCCCTTCCCTTCACTTGCCCCCTCAATGATCCCAGGGATGTCGGCGAGGACGATGTCTTTATCACCGTACCGGAGCATACCGAGCTGAGGGATACGGGTAGTGAACGGGTATCCAGCAACCTTGGTTCTAGCATTCGTCAGATTGTTGAGAAGTGATGACTTCCCCGCATTCGGGAATCCTACGAATCCGATATCGGCAATAATGAGGAGTTCGACCCCGATCCTGAGCTCATGACCCGACTCGCCGGGCTGAGCAAAACGTGGAGTCTGTCGTGTCGAGGTTTTGAAGTGCCAGTTGCCCTGGCCTCCCCTTCCACCTTTGAGAAGCGTATAGGTATCAAGTCCGGTAAGGTCCTTGATAATACGTCCCGTCTGAGGATCCTTGAGAACGGTACCTGGGGGTACGGGAATGATCATATCATCACCGTCACGCCCGAAGCAGCGTACACCTCTTCCAGGGTGACCGTTTTCGGCCTTAAAGGAACGGATCTTTTTAAGGTGAGCAAGGGTACGGAGATTATCTTTTACAACAAAGATAACATCTCCGCCTTTCCCTCCGTCTCCCCCGTCGGGACCACCCTTCGGGATATATTTCTCTCTACGGAAGGAAACACAACCGTTGCCTCCGTTTCCGGAGGCAACTTCTATATAGGTTTCATCTGAAAATCCAAACATGTATCGTCTCTGACGCCTGAGAAATCGGGAAAGATTACTCTGCGATGATTCTCACATACTTGCGATTATTGCGTGTATGGAAATCAACCTTGCCTGCAGCCTTTGCGAACAGGGTATAATCTCTTCCACATCCGACTTCGTCGCCTGCGTGGAATGTGTTTCCGTGCTGTCTTACGATGATCTCACCAGCTTTAACTGTCTGACCACCGAATCTCTTCACACCAAGTCTCTGACTTCTTGAGTCTCGACCGTTCTTACTGCTACCGCCACCTTTCTTATGTGCCATCTCAAAACTCCTTACGCGTTGATCTTCTTCACAGTGATCATCGAATACTTCTGGCGATGGCCCTGAGTTCTGCGGTATCCCTTACGTCTGTTGAACTTGAATACCTTGATCTTCTTCCCTTTCACGATATCATTCACGGTGACAACGACCTGCGCGCCATCCACATAGGGAGTTCCGAACTTTGAATTTTCACCATCGCCCACGGCTACAACCGTGTCAAAGGTAAGCTCATCACCACTCTCGACACCGAGCTGGTCTACCTGGAGGGTTTCTCCTTCCTGAGCTTTATACTGCTTTCCTTTAATCTCTACCAGTGCGTACATGTTAATACATCCTTATCAAAAATATGCAGTGTCTCTTATATCACACAAGATTAATTATTACAAGTGCTCTACTGCTCTTTTACATTGACTGCAGGAAAGGAATTCCTACAAGTCCATATGCATTCTTCAAAACCTGCAGAACCATGGTCACAAGGGCTACCCTTGCCACGATCTGCTCCTTCTTCTCCGCCTTCAGAACCGCATGGTCATGATAATACCTGCTGAAGGTTCTGGAAAGGTCATAGAGGAAACTTGTGATCACCGAGGGATTATACTCTACAGCCGCCTGAGCAACTAAAGAGGGGTAAAGGGCGATCATCTTTATCAGTTCTCTCTCATCTCTGACAGTGAGGTGGGAAGCGTCGAAATCAATGTCGGTAAAATCACTCTTCATCTCTTCCCATTTTGCCAGCATGCTGCTTATTCTCGCACCCATGTACTGAAGATAGGGTCCGGTATTGCCGTTGAAGGAGATTGAGTCTGCCGGGTTGAACACCATATCCTTCATCGGAGAGGGCTGAAGGAGGTAGTAGCTGAGCGCACCGCGTGCGATCTTTTCACTCACATCATCAATATCGCCCACTTCCGCTTCCCTGTTCTTTGCGATGATCTCTTCCTTTGCAAGAGAAGTGAGAGATGCGAACAGGTCATCTGCATCGACAACTGTCCCCTCTCTGCTTTTCATCTTCCCTTCAGGGAGGTTCACCATACCGTAGGAGAGGTGATAGAGGTTCTCGGCCCACTGATATCCGAGTTTGCCGAGCACATGGAAGAGGACCTTGAAATGGTAGGCCTGCTCGCTTGCAACGACATAGATCAGGGAATCGAACGGCCACTTCTCGTGACGCTGGATCGCTGTCCCGATATCCTGAGTGAGGTAGAGGCTGGTGCCGTCCTTTCTCAGGAGGACCTTCTTGTCGAGGTTGATCTCTTCGAGATCGATCCAGATTGAGGAATCCTCTTCCCGGTAGAATACCCCATCTTCAAGTCCCTTGAGGATCTTGTCCTTGCCGAGCATGTAGGTATCGCTCTCATAATAATAGGTATCAAAGCTCACCCCGGTATTCTTATAGGTCTCTTCGATCCCATCGATCGTCCAGGTGTTCATCAGCTTCCACAGCCTCAGCACTTCCTCATCACCGTCTTCCCATTTTCTCAGCATCTCCTGAGCCTGGGACAGTGCAGTGGGGTCTTCCTTCTCCCACGCCGCATAGCGGACATAGTACTTACCTACCAGATGGTCGCCCTTGATGCCGGAGCTATCAGGAGTCTCCCCCTCTCCGAACTTCTGGTAGGCGAGCATCGACTTGCAGATGTGTATACCTCGGTTATTGATCAGGTTCACCTTCTGAACGTCAGCGCCGTTCGCCTTCAGGATATGGGAGATACTCTCTCCGATCGCATCGTTTCTCAGATGACCGAGGTGAAGCGGCTTGTTGGTGTTGGGGCAGCTGAACTCTACCATCATGCGTCTGCCCGACAGGGTTTCGGTATGACCGTAGCTCTCTTTCTGAGCATCCACCTTCTCTTTCAGCGAGGAGGCAAGAGAGGTAGTATCGATGAAGACATTCAGGTAGGGTCCGGAGGGGAGCACGGCTCCCTCTGGGACTGTATCAAGTGCGTTGAGTTTCTCTGCGAGTTCCTTCACGATATTCTGGGGAGAGTTTCTCATCACCTTCGCGTAGGGGAAGAGAGGGAAAGCGAGGTCTCCCATTTCAGGGTTGGGAGGAGTGTTCACAACAAGCTCTCCTGCCGTCTGTACCACATCGCCTTCCATACCCTTCTCTGATGCCATCAGACGAAGCTGATCTTCGAGAAGATTCTTCCAATATTCTTTTACCTGCTGATACATACCAGTCTCCAAAGCATTCAATTCTCTCCTGATGTATTCAGGAGTACGTGCCTTTGCACTATACAGATAAGGTCAATAGAGTTTCAAGAGATACTCGCCATCTTGTGTAAAATCTCCCTGAAAGGTATGCTTTCTCCATGAAAAGAAAACATTTCGACATTACATCATATATACCCGGGTACCTGAAAAGTTTTGAACGGTTCGAGAAATCGGCGTTCGTATCCTTCCGCCCCGCTCCCCAGCGGGAGGTTCTCGTCTCCATCATCTCTGATATCTTTGAACTCCTCTTTCCCGGACGCTCGGGCACGGGAGTGCTCAACAGGCACTCTGTCGTGGAAGTGATCACATCATTGATGGAAAAAGTGGCCATTGAGCTTGAAGAGCAGCTCTTCCTCGCATGGTTCTATGAAAACCCTCTCGGTCTGAATGATGATCAGACTCACGAGTACTCGGAACTGGCTAAGGATACGATCACGGCTCTCCTGGAAAACCTTCCTGACCTGAGAATCATGATGAAAGAAGATGCGGAAGCAGCACTTGACGGAGACCCGGCAGCTCGATCCATTCATGAGATCATTCTCGCCTACCCCGGTGTCTGCGCACTGACGATGCACAGGATCAGCCACTTCCTCTTTGAGAAGAAGGTCCCTCTCATCCCCCGCATGATCGGGGAGATCATCCACACCCAGACGGGAATCGATATCCATCCCGGTGCGACGATCGGACGATCTCTGTTCATCGACCACGGTACCGGAGTAGTCATCGGAGAGACCACGGTGATCGGTGACCATGTAAAGATCTATCAGGGGGTCACCCTCGGTGCCCTCTCATTCCCGAAAGACAGCTGCGGTGCCCTAATCAAGGGTGCAAAGCGCCATCCTACGGTGGGAGACTATGTGACGGTCTATGCGAATGCGACGATTCTCGGTGATATAACAATCGGTGAGCACTCTATCATCGGTTCGAGTGCATGGGTGCATAACGACATTCCATCCTATTCATTTGTACAGAATGAGGATCCGAGAACGATCATACGGGAGAGGACGAAGAAAGCTCAGCGCTGATGTATCATGTGAATATATTCAGTGGGAGTCTGGAGGCAGTACCGTTTGAATACCTTGGAGAAGTAGTTGCTGTCGCCGAAGCCGAGGCGTCGGGCAACTTCCTTCACTGAGATCTCCCCCCCCTCAAAGTACAGTTTCGCAAGAGCCATCCTCTGCCTTGAGACATACTCGGGAATACTCATTCCCGTCTCCTTCTTGAATTTCCTGGAGATATGGGAGATGTGGGCACTGTGCATGCGCCCGAGGTCGTCAATCTTCACGTCTTCACTGAGGTGGACTGTCAGGTAGGTGACGATATCACGTATCATGGGGGAATAGGAGGAGACTGAGAACTCGAGTACCGATTTCGCGTACTCAAGGGCGATCTTGCTGTAGAGTACCCCGTCAAGGTAATCGACCGACACCGCGTGTTCGATCATGAGAAGGAACTTGCTCTCCATGGTATAGAGATAGAGACTCTGAAGACCGCCCTGACGTGCTGCATGGCAGCACAGGGCATTGAATGAGATAAGGTGGTTCTTGCAGCACCTGAGAGCTTTCGAGGCGACGGTATTCCCGTCACAGCACATGCGCCCGGCGCTCCCCCTTCTATAGGAGAGGACTTCCTCTACCTGATAGGGATTTCCCCACTTGATGGCATGGAGAATTTCGCTCTCAATTTCATACTCTCTCTCGATCTGTACGAGATTCAGATTTTCAGGCACCTTGAATTTCGGCTCTTCACTCATTGTATCAATCTCTCATTTCCCATTGGTTTTACGTGTCTTCATGACTCTTAACGTTCATCATAAATCCCGCAATCGAAATAGTAAAGCAGAGAAGGAAAAATATCTCATAAATTAGTAACTAAGGACCATATTGTGCTAATTTTCTTGTTCCTTTCCAATTTTTTTATTGATTCTCTAAACATTTCTTTCTCCCCTCCCCGTTCTCTGCTATGATGAATTGCAGATAATCAGAGAGGGGGAAGTGAAATATGGATCGTGTCCTTGAAGGCAAGGTGATTGTTGTTACAGGAGCAGGCGGAGTGCTGTGCAGTGAATTCGCCCGCCATTATGCGGCTCTCGGAGCGAAGGTCGCTCTTCTGAACCGTTCAGCAGAGAAGATAGAAGCCATAGAGAAGGAACTGACGGGCAGAAGGTTGACGGCGAAAGCGTATCAGGTGGATGTACTTGATGCTGCAAAGCTTGCTGCTGTCCATGAAGCGATCGGAAAGGATTTCGGTCCGGTTGATATTCTCGTCAACGGAGCAGGCGGCAATATGGCTGCTGCGAATACGGGGAATGAATACCATGAGATGAAGCTCGATGAATCGGTGAGATCATTCTTCGATCTCGATATCTCAAGTATCTCCGATGTGTTCGAACTCAACTTCATGGGAACACTGATCCCTTCCAAGGAATTCGTTTCCGATATGGTGGGCAGAACGGGATGTTCTATTTTGAATGTCACCTCTATGGCAAGCTACAGGCCTCTCACGAAGGTGCTCGGCTATTCGGCAGCAAAGGCTGCGGTGAACAATCTCACGCAGTGGCTCGCTGTCCATTTCTCTCACACGGGAGTGAGAGTCAATGCGGTCGCACCAGGGTTCTTCAGCACGAAACAGAACAGGTCTCTCCTGTTCGACGAACAGGGAAATCCGACAGAACGCAGCGCTAAGATACTGAACGGAACCCCCATGGGAAGATTCGGTGTTCCAGAGGATCTGCTGGGAACGGTCACCTACCTTGTCGACCCCGAGGCAAGCGGTTTCGTTACCGGAGTACTTATCCCCGTCGACGGAGGCTTCAACGCCTACTCGGGTGTCTAGGATAGAATAGTCTTTGAGTACCGTGCACTCACGGCAGCAGAAGAAAGGGGGCTTCCAATCAGCTGTGCCTCGATCAGGGTTCCTGGACCCACAGCTGCCGGAGCCTCTGAGATCTCTACCTTGAGGTAATTGTCACATATACCGGTAAGCTTCCCTTTCTTTTCCCTCTCTACCAGAACTTCCACCGTTCTCCCTACCTGGGAGTTCATGTAGCGTCTGTAGTGGATGTTTGAAAGATCCCTGAGTTTCTTCGCCCTCTCATCCCTCTTGTACTCGGGAACCCTGTCCTTAGCCCCTTCGAGGGCGGTTCCCGGACGGGGAGAGAAAGGAAAGACATGGAGCTGAGTGACGTTGATCTCCTTCAGGCGGTCATAGGTCAGATCAAAGTCCTCATCCTCTTCCGAGGGGAGGCCCGTGATGATATCGGCTGCGATGAAGGGAGCATCCTTCACTTTGTTCAGGTTCTCAACGACATCCTTCACCACGTCAAAGGTGTAGTGTCTGTTCACTCTCTTCAGTACCTTGTCCGAAAGGGACTGGAGCGGAAGGTGGAAATGAGGCTGGATCCTCTCATCTGAGAGCACTTCATAAAACAGGGGCGAGAACATATCGGGTTCGAGAGAACTGAGGCGGATTCGTACCTTGTCATCTAGTTTTTCAAGGAGAAGCTGGAGAAGATGTTCCAGGCGGATATCTTTATCCCTATAGGCACTGATGTTCACTCCGGTGAGAACTATCTCCCGGTAGCCTGCTTCAACAAGGTTCAGTGATCTTTCAATAACTTCTTCTGAACTCAGGGAGCGGCTGTCGCCCCGTGCAATGGTCACTCGGCAGTAGGCGCACTCATTGTCACACCCATCCTGAATCTTGAGAAAGGCTCTCGAATGGAACGAGAAGCTCGCTGCATCGTAATCGAAGCTGTGGTCCTTCCCTTCTGCGTCACTGAATGAATCCTTCACCGCCTCGACCAGATCGAAATGGGCAATCAGGCGCTTACTCAGCTTTTCAGGTAGAGTCAGCAGATTGGGTTTGTCATCAAGGGATACGACGACCACCCTCTCGCTCAGCGCTTCGAGCATCGTGCGCTCCATCTGCGCATAGCAGCCGGTGATGATGATGACCGCATCCCTGTTGAGATTATTGTAGAGGCGTGCCATTCTCCTCGCCTTCTGTTCCGCTTTTGAGGTGACAGTACAGGTGTTTATGATATAGATATCAGCCTCTTCGTCTTTGGTGACCAGATCGAATCCCTGGTGGGAAAAGGCATCGGCTATCGCTTCGCTCTCGCACTGATTCAGCTTGCACCCGAGTGTATAGACCCGTACCTTCATAGATCCTCCATCGGAGCATTATCCATCCTCGTCAGGAGTGCAAGGATTTTGTCGATGGCGTTCTTGAGATCTGTATGCATCTGCTGAGCATAGGGATTATAGCGCTGGAGGTCGAGAAAGAGCTGGAAAGGGTCATTACAGGTCTGTTCAACGATCTCAAGCAGTTTCGTGTACCCGAGAGTGGCAATCCGAGTCTGCTTGAGGTCAAGTTCATCGAGCATTCGTCCTACGAAGTGGGTCACTCCCTGTGAGTAGGCAGCTTCCCTGTCGTGCTGTTCACAGCTCATGGGAAGGACATCTAATCCCATCCCCTTGAACGTGTCGATCCAGAAATCGCCTGTCTCGGGAGAACAGCGGAAGGGATCAATCATGATCGGGAGTCCTTGAACTCCGTTCTTCCCTGAATCGGGACCGAACATCGGGTGAGTGGCAATGAGAGAGATGTTTTGCGGGAAGATCTCCTCCATCACCTGCTTCGGATAGACCTTCACCGAACAGGTGTCGATAATGAGTGTATCTTTCTTAAGGTGGGGAGCTATGTGGGAGAGGACATCATGAAGTGAGCTGATAGCCGTACAGATGAAGATCACATCGCATTCAACGAATTCTTCGAATTCTACAATCTCGACATTCTTCAGTGTGATATCTCTCTTTGTTCTGTTATATGCAACGACCGGAAGTTTCGTCGCGAGCTGTTCAGCCCAGAATCTTCCGAATCTTCCTAATCCGAATACGCCTGTTTTCATATCGACCTACCTTAGCACATTTTCAATCTATCAGACAATCTGTCAGGAATCGCTTCGAGGGTGTAGGATACATTCGTTTGATGTGATATATTGAATAGCGAAATTACTTTACAAACAGAGGTATAGAACCATGTCATTTTCACAAAAGATGAAAGAGAAGGCAATTGCCTTGCAGAAGACTCTTGTTCTTCCCGAAGGAACCGAAAAGAGAACCGTGACGGCAGCAAGACAGATCATCGATGAGAAGCTTGCCAAGGACGTCGTCCTTCTCGGACCCGCTGATGCAGTGACGGCTCTCGCAGCTGAACTCTCAGTATCGCTTGACGGTGTGACCGTTGTGGATCCCGCAACAAGCGACAAGAGAAAAGCGTACGCGACAGAGTACTACGAACTGCGTAAGGCAAAGGGGATGACCGAAGAGCAGGCATTCGAACAGATTGCTGAACCGCTCAAGTTCGGAGCGATGATGACCCGACTCGGCGATGCCGATGCTATGGTCGCTGGTGCAGAGAACACTACCGGTGATGTGCTCAGGGCATCATTCCAGATCATCAAAACAAAGCCGGGGATTAAAAGCGCTTCTTCATGTTTCGTCATGGAAACTCCCATGAAGGATCTCGGTGTTGACGGCTCTTTCATCTTCAGTGACTGTGCTACTATCCCGAACCCGACAGCTGAACAGCTCTGTGAGATTGCTCTCGCTTCCGCTGAAAGCTGCGCCACCTACCTCGAAGCTGAACCCGTGGTTGCCATGCTGAGCTACTCAACCAAGGGATCGGCAACTGGTGAACTGGTCGACAAGGTTGTCCAGGCAACGGCAATGGTCAAGGAAAAGGCTCCTGAACTGAAGGCAGACGGTGAACTGCAGCTCGATGCGGCAATCATCGCGAAAGTCGGTTCCTCCAAAGCTCCCGGCTCTTCTGTAGCAGGCAAGGCCAACACCCTCATCTTCCCTGACCTTCAGGCAGGAAACATCGGTTACAAGCTTGTCCAGCGCCTTGCAGGTGCTGAAGCCTACGGACCGATCCTCCAGGGTTTCGCAAAGCCTGTCAGTGACCTTTCCAGAGGCTGCAGTGTCGAAGATATCGTCGTTACAAGCGCAATCACCCTTTCTCAGAACTGATTTCTGATTCAACAGAGTTGATGAAAGGCCATTCACGTATGAAGCGTGAGTGGCCTTCTCTTCCCCTATAGGAATTTCATGGCAGTAAAACAACCCCTTCCGTCACTCATTGACGGCTCGAGGTCACCGAACAGAGTTATTTTCTCCCTCTCATGGCCTGTCATTCTCGACCAGACATTCAATACCCTCATGCAGTACATCGATACGGCTATGGTGGGATCTCTCGGTGCGGCGGCCACTGCAAGCGTTGCTGTCACGGCAAGTACCATGTGGCTTCTCATGGGAATCATGTACGCCTTCGGCGCTTCCTATGCCGTCCTCATCGCCCGATCGATTGGAGCTCAGGACAGGGAGAAGATCACAAAAGGGGTGCAGCAGTCACTGCTTGCAATCGTGCTCATCTCCATTCTCATAACGAGCCTGGTAAGGGGCATAAGTTCCCATCTCCCACTCTGGCTCGGGGTCGATCAGGAAGTGGCTCCGATGAGCATTGCCTACCTCTCCATCGTCAGCTACTCCTTTCCCTTCTTTATCACCTTTGTGTTCTTCTCGAATATCATACGGACTTCTGGCGACACGAAGACTCCCCTTCTCAGCAACATATTCACCAATATACTCAATGTCATTGGGAACTTCTTTCTGA
Source organism: Sphaerochaetaceae bacterium (assembly GCA_963677695.2). GTDB lineage: Bacteria > Spirochaetota > Spirochaetia > Sphaerochaetales > Sphaerochaetaceae > SABI01. The sequence goes on from CAXXUJ010000002.1 coordinate 744,919, forward strand.
TCTTCCCTTCCCGGTCGATTCATATCGGCTCAGGAACGTTTGATATCTGGGGGGCAGGAATGGGTGTCGAGGGAGCTGCGATAGCGACACTCGTATCACGAATCGTCAGTGCCCTCATCCTTCTGTCGGTCATGCTCTTCAAGAACAGTGATATAAGAATATCCTTCAAGGACTTCTCTTTCCGTTTCGATAGAGCCTACACCCGTCAGGTAGTGACTATCGCACTTCCCATGGCAGCAGAGAGGGCGACATTGTCTACCGGGCAGATAGTCCTTACCACCCTTGCCACTTCTCTCGGCACGGCCTCACTTGCCGCCCACCACCTTGCTATCACTGCCGAATCGATCACCTTCATGCCTGTAAGCGGATTCTCCCTTGCTGCGGCGACTCTGGTCGCTCAGTCTCTGGGTGCGGGGAAAAAGGAGATGGCACGGGATTTTGCAAAACGGGTACTGACTGGAGGGATTCTACTGATGAGCATGACAGGGGTTCTCCTGTTCATCTTCTCCTATCATCTTCTTTCAGTGTTTACACCCGATGAACAGGTGATACGTCTGGGAGGGAGGGTACTGAGAATCGAGGCGTTCGCTCAGCCGTTCTTTGCCATGAGCATCGTCATCAGCGGCATTCTCCGCGGCGCCGGTGATACACGCTGGCCGTTCATCTATTCGGTCATAGGGATGTGGCTGGTAAGACTGTTCCCTGCATTCATCATCGTCACTTTCTTCGGAGGCACTCTGACAGTTCTCTGGGTGTGTATGGTGGCTGACCTGGTGGTACGGGGGTCGCTGAACTTCTACCGCTACCGCACGGGATCATGGATAGAGTTCTGGGAAAAGAAACACGCTGAGTAGGAAAATTCCCTTCTATTTCGCTCCAATTCGGTTCTTCACTGCCTCTGAAAGAATTCTGAGCTGTTCAATGGAAAGTTTCTCTCCCCTCTCCTGAGGTGAGATGCCTGCATCGCCGAGCGCAAGCTCGACTTCCTCTCCTGAGAGGATCTTACCCGTCATTCCCTTCATCAGATTATTCCTTACAGTTTTTCTACGGGAAGCGAACAGATCCTTCACTATCTGGAAGAATATTTCTCTGAGATCATCGGGAACAAGGGAGGTTTCCCTCCTTGTCAGTTTCACCAATGCTGAATCGACATTTGGAGGGGGGTAAAAGGCACCAGCTTTGATCGTCATCACCTTCTCTACATGGTAATCGACCTGGGCAAGAATGGAGAGGGTGGAAAACATCTTCGATCCGTGGGGAGAGCATATCCTATCGATCACTTCCTTCTGGAGGGTGAACACCATCACCTTCACTCCTACCTGGTTTTCAAGAAGACGGGCGAGAATGACTGAACCGACATTATAGGGAAGATTCCCCGCTATCGCATCGACAGTATCTCCTTTCTCCCATTCACTCTTCCAGGTCTTAAGGAAGTCCCCTTCGATTAGGCGGAAGGAACGTTCATCCTTGAAAGCCTGTTCCTTGAGTAAAGAGATGAATCCCCGATCGATTTCGAAGGCAGTGACATCTATTCCCCTTTCGAGAAGCACCGAGGTGATATTTCCTATACCGGGACCTATCTCCCATACTTTTTTCGCCCCTTCTGAGAGGATATGATCGACTATCCTGTTCCTTGTCTCTGATGAAAGAAGGAAATTCTGACCGAATTTCTTACTCATTGCGAGAGAATTCTCTTCCAGAAGGCGATGGATTTCTGAAGGCGAGTCGTAGGGAAATGTCCAGCTCATAGCTCTTGATACTCCTCTTGTGAGCGATGCTGCTACAGTACCACTGAAGGAGAAAACAGGTCAAGAAGAGGCATGATGCCGTTATCAGAGGAGTGAGGGTGGTTAGAGGTGGAATATCGGGAAGACTGAGGATATAAGAGACGGCTTCGAACAACTCTGCTTGAAGAAATAGTATCGGCCTGAAGGGGAGAAGCATGAGCATTCCTGTGAGTGCGAAGAGTGGAAGGATCAGTGGTGACAGGAACAGCGTGTAAAGTATCCCTTCGGGGTGGAGTTCTCCAAAGAGAGGGAAGGAGACAAGGGAAGCTGCGCTGAAGGCAGAGAGGGATAGAGATATGGGTGAAAGAATGAAGAGAGGCAGAAGAGGAAACAGAAGGGCCTGTACTTTCGGGTAGATTAGGATGATTGCTCCGACTGCCGTATACGATAAGGCTGCAGAAAAGGAGAAAAGATGGTGCGGAAAAAGAAGGCCGTGAATAATCAGAGTAGTGATGAGGGAAATTGGAGAGAGTGTGAAGGATGCACTCCTGCACAGTGTCATAGAAATAAGAGCGCGCGTCAGGGATGGTGTGTACCCTGCTACCGCTACGAAAAGATGTGCTAGCACAAGGATGATTACATTGCTTTTCCCCTTCCCCGTAAGCAGTTCAATGAGACGGACGATCAGTTGAAGGTGAAACCCGGAGAGGACGAACAAATGAGAAACTCCTTTAGCCCTCCCCTTTTCAACCATCGCATTTCCCCACTCAGAGGGATAGGAGAACAACAGGAGCTCAATGCAGCCTCTCCTCTCTTCCTTCAGAGGTGAGAGTAAAGAATGAATCTTCTCTTTCATCAGAGATCTGAAGGATATAAGAACAGGAGGATCTTCCATAACGACTTCCCTTGCCGATACGAATATACACCCATCCTCCTGTTTCACCCGTGCCGACAGGCTCTCTCCCTTCTCTCCCTGGAACAGGAACCTATCGGAAAACAGAAGCCCCTGATAGCAGCATGTTGCTCTCACTCCCCGTACATCTGAAATTGAAGTGATAGTCACCTCGCTCATGTATGCCCCGTAATCTGAGAGATTACTGTCTTCAAGCACGACAAAGGTGCAGGAAATGACCGATTGAGGAACAAGAGGCAGAAGACCTCGATCTGCAGAAGCTGAATCGATTGCTGTGACCGATAGAGAAAGAAAGAGGGAAACCAGGGAAATAAGAGGCCAGGAGACCTCATGAAACACCATCAGAACAGAAAGGTGAAGAAAAAACAGCGTGATCACAAGGAGCATGGCAGGAGGATGGACGGTTATCCAGGCATGAGTGATGAGAATGGAGATGAGAACAGTAATATAGCCCATACGAGGAAAGTACGGGAAAAAGGTGAGTGTTACTTCGTCAGGTTTACAGTGAGTGCAAAAAGTGCCAGGTCGAGTGACCCGTTCATCGAGAGCCTGAGCAGCCTTCCACTGAAGGTCTCCTGCCGTGCCTTGTCATCCCCGATCTTTTCAAGCTGCCTGAGAAGTGATGTCATGTTCTTTCCCTTGAACGCAACCCAGGTGAGGAACTGGGAGCGGAAGTACTCAAGGTTTCCCCCTCTCAGGTCGCACGGGAAGCTGACGTCGCCAGCGGCGATCTTCTCTGCCAGTTCAATGGGATCTGCATGGTGAAGTTCATAGAGATGATTCTCAAGCGCTTTGAGTTCATCATCGAGCTTGAACGCGCACTCACTCACCTGATTTTTCAAAATCAGACGCTGCTTGAGAGCGAGGGAACTCTTTCTGTCCCGACGTATCATCACGTTGATGGATATGAGCGTCAAGACCGAGGCGATGACCAGTTCATCCACCATCGGGATAGGATCCCGTACAGCGAGGGAGAAGATAAAGTAGGTGATAAGGAAGACCAGCCCTCCGATGAAGAGACGAGGTAGATACCTTGTGTCCTGAACCCATCGGTCAACACCACGATCCACCTGGTTATAGAGGGTGGTATGCACTTCATCACGCTGTTCCTGCGTCACCGTGGTCCCGCTGTAGACTTTCAGAGGATCCCCCTCCTCCCATGACGAAATCGCCCGGGGATCGGTGAAAGGAGAGATATAGAGAGTCTCCTTGGATGCAAGGGTGAGCAGGTAGCAGTACTTCATGCCGTTCTCCTAGAGATAGGCCTTGATAGAAGCGATCTTCGCATCAAGGGAAGCAAGATAGGATCGGTAATCCTTCTCATCTGTTCTGAAGAAGAAATAATATTTTATTTTCGGCTCGGTACCGCTGGGACGAATGACCATCCGTGTACCGTCAGTGAAAGAAAGGATTACGACATCGCTTTTCGGGAATCCGGTATCTTCTGATGAAGCAAGGTCGAGGACCGAATCAATGGTCAGTTCAGCGAACATATCGCCCGCCTTCTTCTGACGGAAAGAGTTCATGATATTCTTCATTTTCTCTTTCCCCGTCGCCCCTTCATAGGCGAAGGAGAGGACTTTTTCTGTATAGAAACCGTAGGTGGCGTAGATCTCATCGAGACGGTCCTGCAGAGTCTTTCCAAGTGAAGCGTAATAACTCATCATCTCAACTGCGAGAACAGCAGAGGAGACGGCATCCTTGTCTCTCACTCCCTTGAGCGCGTTGTAGCCGAAACTCTCTTCACAGCCGAAGAGATAGAATTCTGAGTCTGATGTCTCAACCTCAACAATCTGTTCAGCAATATATTTGAACCCGGTAAGGACATCCACACATCGGCCGCCGTTCGCTTCGGTGATGGAACGAACGAGGTCGGTTGTCACAAATGATTTAACCACCAGAGGTTTCTTCGGCGTATAACCAAGGTCCTTGTACCGTTCGATCAGGTAATCGGTAAGGAGGACGGCAATCTGGTTCCCGCTTAAAAGGGTGTATTCACTCTTATCGGGGGTGGAGGGGATCGCTATACCGAGTCTGTCTGAATCAGGGTCGGTGCCCAGCACGATATCTGCTTTCACTTCCCGAGCCTTCTTCAGCACCAGACGCATTGCTTCAGGATCCTCCGGGTTAGGCATGGAGACGGTGGGAAAGTCGCCGTTCGGCTCCACCTGCTCCTCGACTACGTGACATTCGAGAGAGAGCCTTTCCAGCATACGTCTCACCGGCTTGTTTCCCGCTCCATGAAGCGGTGTATAGGCAACAGAGACCTTCTGCTGTGCAATCACATCCTTTCTAAGGATGGAGGAGAGTACCATTTCATCATAGGCATCATCTACCTCGGAGGGAACATCTACAAGCAGACCTGAAGAGCGTGCATCCTCTTCACTCATCTCCTTGATTCTTGAGATATCGAGTGAATTGACTTTGTCGGCAATACCGATGTCATGGGGAGGAGTCACCTGCCCACCATCAGAATAGTAGACTTTGTAGCCGTTGTACTTCGCAGGGTTATGGCTTGCAGTGATGACGATTCCTGCAGTGGTACCGAGATGCTGGACGGCAAACGAGAGAACCGGTACCGGCTGGAGAGAGTCATAGAGGTAGACCTTCACTCCGTTGGCACAGAGGGTGAGCGCAGCGGTTTTAGCGAACAGTTCTGAGTAGTTTCTTGAATCAAAGGCTATGGTGAGAGTGGGAGCACTTTCCTGGGTGAGAAGGTATTCGGCCAGACCCTGAGTCACTTTCCGTACCATGAAGGGATTAATCCTGTTTGTTCCGCCCCCGATCACTCCGCGCATGCCGGCTGTACCGAAAGCGAGAGCAGTGTAAAAACGGTCGTAAAGATCCTCATCGGCATGTTCATCAAACGGAAGTGCCACCTCTTCTCTGAAATGGTCGTCCTTCTCGTTCCTGATATATTCTTCCGCTTTCGCATAGATCTCTTTCAATTCTTCGGTACTCTTCATAGTTCCTCCTGTGAGAGTTGTTCAAACGAATCATAGACGGCTGACAGGCCGGATGAAACCAGTTCCATTTTACCACGAAAACCCCAGCTTACAAGAGCACATCTACAGCCGATATTCTGAGCCGTCAGCCCATCCACCTCAGTATCGCCTATGAGAAGGAGCTCGGAGGGGTCGACATTGTGCTGAGATAGAAAGGCCGAGGTCGATGCCGTATCGGGTTTCAAAGGATAGGCATCAGATGCTCCCAGAACGAAACTGAACGGGCTGTCAGGGAAGAGGTGTTCAATAATCGGGAGGGTCAGGGAGTGATCCTTATTGCTGAGCACACCCATGTGGTACGCTCGGTCCCTGCATAAGTCGACGAATTCTCTCACTCCCGGATAGAGCGATGCATACGTGTAGGGATTGGCTGCGTAGTACTTTCGCAGAGTTGGAATCAGAGTTTCCACTTCTTCATCTGTCAGTTCCTTTCCCTGAGCCTTGGCTGCTCCTTTCAGAGCGTTCTTCAACCCTCGACCTACAACCGACTTTCCGGTTTCCAGGTCAATCGGCGGGACCGATATCGTTTCGAGGGCGACATTGATCGATGCCGTGATATCCTCAATGGTGTCTACCAGAGTCCCATCGAGGTCGAACAGGACTGCCTTGATTTCTTTTGCCTCTTTCATGCGATTTATTATACGGGGCTCTTGCCATCGCTTCTAGAGGATTCTATACTCTTTTTCATGTATAGAGGGACAATCATCGCGACATATATAGGGAACCTGGTGGGAGCTCTGGTGGTGAACCTTTCACCACTCCTTTTCGTCACCTTCATGCACTCCTACGGTCTCTCCTTTGAGCAGGTAGGACTGCTGGTTCTTATCAATTTCGCGACTCAGATCGCAAGCGACATCATACACTCCCATCTGGTAGACAGGTACGGTGTGAGACCCTTCATCACCTCTGGTCATCTGCTTGTGGTGGTAGGCTTTATCCTCCTTTCCCTCTCGCCTATGCTCGGTGATGGAAATCCCTACCCCTGGATGATCATCGCCACGATCATATTCAGCTATGGCGGTGGAATCCTGGAACTTCTCCTCAGCGCGATCGTTTCGGCGATCCCGGGCGATGAGAAAGCGAAGGCGATGAGCCTTCTTCATTCGTTCTATGCCTGGGGATTTATCTTCGTCGTCCTTGTCACAACCGGTCTGCTTGAACTTTTCGGCCGGGAAAGATGGTATCTTCTTCCAGTCATCTGGTCAGTCGTGCCATTGTTCAATTTCTTCCTCTTTCTGAAAGTCCTCCTCGCTCCGATGGTCAGCCATCATGAGAGAATACGTTTCAGAGCTCTTCTCAAGAGTCCATTCTTCCTTCTCATGATCCTCGTCATCGCACTCGGAGGAGCCACGGAAGTGACCATGAGTCAGTGGGCTTCCACCTTTGCGGAAACCTCTCTGGGACTTTCAAAGCAGGCGGGTGACCTTGGCGGCGTCCTTATGTTCGCCCTCTTCCTAGGGATCGGAAGGCATCTGTTCGGAACGAGAGGAAAAGAAGAACAGATCTGGACCGTGATGTTTGCCGGATCAATCCTCGCCCTGGCAAGCTACCTGACAGTGAGCATCTCACCGTTCCCAATGGTATCACTCGTAGCCTGTATGCTCAGCGGCCTGGGAGTTGCCCTCCTCTGGCCGGGTTCAATCGTCCTTTCACACAGAGCCTTCCCTCACGCATCAGCGGGGATGTTCGCCCTCCTCGCCGCCGCAGGAGACACGGGGGCAGGTGTTGGTCCTTATATCGTGGGAGCGGTATCGGAAGCGAATATAGCAATGGGGGCAGGGGCTGCCCTGAAAAGCGGATTCCTTGCAGGTGCGGTCTATCCCATGCTCCTCATTATCATCCTTCTGATCATACGGAAGAAATATCCTGCTTACACAGCAATGGGTGGAACATCATCGTCATCGGGTGAGCTCTGAGGACCTTCGGGATTGACGGGAGCCGATATTTCATCTTCAGCGTACTTCTCAATGAGCAGAAGCCGGGCTATCACCTGAATCACCATCTCGGGAAGCGAAGAAGCGTCGCCTGAAGCATTCTCCACAACAGCCTGTGACCCGAAATCACTCATACTCCTCATCAACGGGAACTCACTGACAATCTCTTCATGGTTCAGTACCCTTTTCTCATATCCTTCGGCAGTGAACCGGCAGCTCCTGAACTTGAACATACCATTTTTATCACGTGAAGGGAGCGAATTGAAGGAACGGCATACAAACGGCCGCACAGGATATACCTGACAATGATGAGGATCCTCAGGGTCATACAGAGGACAGGCTTCACCTTTGTCCGGTCTGTACAATGCATCAAAAAGACGCTGATCCCTTTTCTCATAGAGGAGATAGAGTGCAAGAAGAAGAGCTTCCTCTCCCGATATAGCGGGAGTGAAATGCTCACAGCAGGTCCCGCAGGCAGCGGGACACGTAAGTGAAAAGCGGTCGGTGAAGGAATCGGAAGCTGTTTCCAATTCGTCATAGGTCTGTAAGAGATTCATCGCCCGCTGGACCATTCCGTTCGTGTGGAATATTGACGGAATTCTTTGCATGATATCCAATTCTGTTATCATCCATAACAATATGAAGAATGGAGAGAATATAGAGAAAAGAGAGGGTCTGAGTCAATATATTCCGAAGAAGAAATCGCAGAGTTTTTGTAAGAAGATTCAACGGTCTACAAAAAAAGTCACAGGTTTTATTATTTACTCATAAAAGTCAATTATTTACTCTATTTTTTAAATCATGGTCTGTCACAATAGAATAAAACGGATAAGAAAGAGCTACGCATTCTATGTCAGATGGAATAAGTGACAGTCGACTCAGAGATACAGAGAGAAACAATACATATCATATAAAATGTTTCAATTAATGCTTTTACATATTTTCAATCTTCGATCACATTTCCTACAACTCCTAGAAAACTTCCTATGTCAGGTCTGTTCGCCTGACATCTGTGCATACTTATTTCGTACATTAGGAACTTCTTACAAAAAAAGTTATAAGGAAAAAACTGGCAAAAACTGTTATTACAAAAAAAGTCACAGGTTTGATTTTTTACTAGAAAATATCAAATTTTTACCCTCTCCGTAATAACCTCCTCTGTCACAATAGGAAAAACGACCGATTATTCAGAACAGAATAGTTGTCAGATGGTATATGTACCGAAAGACTTCTGAAGTCATTTTCATCAAACTAGATACACATGTATTTACCACATTAGTATTTACAATTCACCTTCTCACGACACACATATGATACTTCAGTGTTATTTCCCTGTGTCAGGGGAACTCTGCTGACATCTGTACGGACTTTTCCAGATGTGAACCAACTTCTTACAGCCATTACAACAATACATGACATTATCGGATTCTATTCCAATAATCCTCGAATATTATTGGATTCTATTCCGATTTTAATCGCTCAAGACACATATGGGTATTCACTGGCAATAGCACAGATGATAGCGTGAGTCGGTACCGATGCTTCGAAGAGTCTATATCCATAATTCAGTGAACTTCTTTTCTTACATTCATCCGTTTTCAAATCAAACATGCCACCAATTACCTCAAGAAAGTAGAGATCTATACCGCATCATGAGGAGGTTGTATGATAATTGACGGATCTACAGGGATAAAGTATACTTTTAAGTATACTTGGTTAAAGGAGGTTGTTATGCCTCAGATTTCATTATACGTGGATGCACAAACACTAGAAAAGGTAGAAGCGGAAGCAAAAGCGGCCAAGGTATCGATATCCAAATATGTCGCTTCGGTTCTACATGAAAAATTTGAATATACATGGCCACAATCATTCCTCTCTCTTTTTGGTTCAATAAAGGATGAATCATTTGTAAGGCCGGAGGATGCGGTGAGTGACCAGGATACTGAAAGGCAGAAGCTATGAGATATATGCTGGATACGAACACATGCATCTATTTTCTTAAAGGAACATATCTCTCAATTCATGAAAGGTTAAGCTCTCTAGACAAACATCGGGTGGCGATACCGGCTATGGTGAAGGCTGAACTTCTTCTAGGTGCAAATAAGAGCAAGAACAAAGAAGAGACACTCTCCAAGGTGAATGAATTTCTAAAGAATATGGAGATTATCCCTTTTGATGATGCTTCAAGTATCGTGTATGCTGATATAAGGGCGTTCCTTGAACGAAAGGGTGAACCAATCGGAAGAAATGATCTAGTGATAGCATCAACAGTAATGGCCCACAACGGAATCCTCGTCACCAATAATACGAAGGAATTTTCCAGGGTTCCGAAATTATATCATGAAGACTGGACAACCTCTCCTTCCTGATGTTGTTCCTCAGTGAAGGACTCTATTCAATGCATGTACTATGTTCTCTGACTACACATTCTCAACCGTTGTTATGTTCTGAGGTCCCAATGCCATCTTCTTCACCTCTTCTATCTGATCCACCTTCCCCAGGACGAGCACACTGCTTCCTGCACTCATAACTTCCTTCGGCCCCGGGTTGAACCGAAGCTTTCCTCTCGGTTTCCTCATTGCAATGATAATAAGACCTGTCTTCTCAGGAAGCTGGGCATCCTTCAACATAGAGTCAGCGAGCTGCGAGCCCTGTTCAACTACGATCTCACCGAGATCGAGTACTTCATTACCTATATTTCTATAATTTTCGCACTACAGGAATCTGCCGGTCAGCCAGCTGACTTTGCCGCCAGCTTCCGGTCCCTTGCAACTGCCTGCTGAACTTTGATGGGCCAGGTCTCTTCAGGCATCTTCACTCCCATCTGGTAGAGAATCATACCAGCCTTGTTCGTGATCTCAGAGTAGACTCTGCTCTTCGGTTTGTCAGAGGGGAACGAGCATTCGATCCCTTCAATCTCATCAAACATGGATCGCATCGTGTACTTTTTATTAAGCTCCTGCTGCTTCATTCGTTCCCGAATCCAGCTTTCCAACACTACGGTCAGGAAGGTGACATAAATCTCACCGTCAACTCCTTGATCATCACTGTGAAGAGGTCGACTGTATCGTTCCTTGAAATTCTTGAAGGAACACTCAATCATCATTCTCTCAGCATATGCATCAACAACTTCTTCTTTTGTGAGAGAACCATCTGACAGATAGGCAAAGAAACCACACAGAGATCGTTCCATCTGTTCCTGCTCGGGTTTCACCTCATAGGTGGTAACGGTTCCTTTGCCATATATTTTTTTCTTCACTGCTTCGAAGAATCGGCTGTATTCACTCTTTGGTTCAAGCTTTGCCTTGCCAGATTCCAGAACAGCACGCATCTTTTTAAGCTTCTTAGAGAGCAACTTCTGTTCTCTTTCAGCCCTGAGTGGATTGTAACAGACATCCAGAGCAAGATCTTTGCTGTTCTCTCCCCGCCCCCGACGGGGAATCTCGATCCTATGGGCAAGACGGGTACAGTACAGGTTCCTGTCCTCAATGAAGTTGTCAGCACACTGAACAGACAATCCGGTAGCTAAAACAGCATCGCTTACAAACGTATTCTTCTTGATATCGATCGCACAGACAAACTTGTAGCGAGCTTTGAGCATCTTGCGAACATTCTCATCACTGTAGAAACCACGATCGAGGACAAATACAGACTTCTTCGGATCTATACCGTCCCTGCTGAGATCTTTTGCAGTATTCTCTAGTGTGGAAACATCAGCAATCTTTCCTTCCAGAGTACGGTAATAGATCGGAATCCTGCTGTTCAGATCATACACAGTCAGCATCTCAATCTGATCCTCGTCCCGTATACCCTCTTTACTGAAGCCACGACTTGCCCGATAGAGAAGTTCTCCCAAGGCTGCAATAGAGGTGCTGTCCAATGCAAGCAGGGTAGCATTTTTTGAACTGTTCGCTTCACGAAGACGTGCGAATGTAAGAGAACGGGATTCCTCGTCTACCAGACGAAGGAGAGCAGTAATCATATCCTTGTGAACATTCTGCCCGTACGGATGAAGATTATTTCTATCGAACCTGCTGAATCGAAACATAGGCAGATCAGGTTCTGCAAGATTGAAATACACTACGGACAATAACGCTTTCCAGTCTGTCGGGAAGATCGCCCGAAGGATCTTATCTATTTTGGTTTGATGTGCAACGTGTGAAAACAGAAGATCGAACCCGCATCGTTTCCTCATAAGTACTGCCTTGTCAGCACTCCTTCGGACAAATGGTTCATCGACCAATCCGGTGGCAAGCTGCTGCTTTTCATCGAGAGCCAGGAAGCTGGCACTAGGGATGAAATCGCCGTCGAGGTCGAAATGACCGAGGGAAGTACGGTCTGAAACAGGCCATTTCTTGTCTGGAACCCGTCTGCTGACTGAAAGGAAGACATATTCGATACCGGATTGCTTGTTTTTCTGCCTAATTATTGCCATCTTGCACCTCTGTAGTTATTATATTATCACTACATTTTGAATAGCGCAAGATGTTCAACTGTTTTTATAAGAAGAATTTATACTTTCTGAGATGTGAAATTTTAGGTTGTAGTGAGAAGATTATCGAAATTTAGGTCATTATCGAAGCGGGTAACAATATCAAGGAAGGAGACGACATGGGGACGAAGCATCATATAAGCCATCCTTGCTCCTCCTAGCTCGTTCGGAGAAATCGTCTTATCTGCCCCTGCCCGTTTCAGCTTTTCGGCAGAACCTCTCTCTATCGCTCTGGAGACGATATGAAGTTTCGAGTTCATTCCTCGTGCAGTGAGTACGGCATACACATTGTCTACATCAGATTCCAGACAACAGACAACACCTTTTGCTCTTTTAATCCCCGCCTCTTCAAGCACATCTTCGTGTGTCGCATCTCCATTGACAATGAGAATCGAATGGTCATTGATTTCCCGTATCCTTTCCTCATCTATCTCAATGACAACAAACGCAGTCTGAGCAAGCTTGAACTGTTCTATAACACTCAAACCGGTCTGGCCTGCTCCGCAGACAATAATATGATCCTGAAGGGCAGCTATCCTGTTGTTCATCGTCCGCCTCCTTATAATCTGTCTTACACCACCTTCAAGAAGAAAGGATGCCAGTTGAAACACTGCATACGACACGAGAGAAATTCCTGCGATGATGAGAAATATGGTAAAAAGTTTCCCAGCTGCATCAAGTTCGATGATCTCTCTGAACCCTACAGTCGAAATGGTGATCATAGTCATATAGAAGGCATCTAAAACTGAAAGTCCGCTTATCACCATATAGCCGACCGTTCCGCAGGTAAGCAGAATGATGATCAGTAAAGAGAGTATCACGCCTTTAGGCACTGTCCTTCCTGAATTCAGTCTCACACAGCCTCCTCTTGCCATGATTATACCACAGGGATCAAGGTACACGAGGAAAGAATTCCAAAGAGATCAAGCAACACTGACCAAGTATTGATCTCTATCCAATGATAGAGGAAGTGCCCCAATATGCACACACCCCTTCTGCTTGTACATTGAATCAGTGACCGCAATATTGAAACCCATGGTATTATTCCAAAGGGATATACGGATATAGAGAAAGGAGAAGCTGATTGTGGAAAAAGTGAATCTGAAGGAAAAATTCAATCTCATACACACGCAATGGGATCCCAAGATTATCGGGGAATTGAACGGTCAGTACGTGAAGCTTGCGAAACTGAAAGGTGAATTCGTGTGGCATCACCATGATAGTGAAGATGAACTCTTCATGGTCATCAAGGGGAAGCTTGTGATCAAAACAGAAGAGGAAGATATTGAACTGCAGGAAGGCGAAATGTGTGTCATTCCCAGGGGAATGGAGCATATGCCGGTCGCTGAACAGGAAGTACAGGTGCTCATGTTCGAACCGAAGGGTACACTCAATACCGGGAATGTGGAAAATGACAGAACTATCATCCATCTGGAGAACATTTAACACATCAAACAGCTATCGGTTCTCCCTCATAAAGTGCTGAATTGATTTCATCATCATCGCTGTTCCTTGTGTTTTCCTTAGGAAAGCCTTCACAGCAGCCTCTATTACCTCCATCTATGCTCGAAACAGTGCCCTGTCAGCGGCATCGTATGAAACAACTGAGACTCTCCCTGGTGGAGAGCCTCATAAAGTCGACGCAGAAATATGTAACATCAAGTGCACCGAGACAAGGACTATCTTGAATCTGGCGCAGAGGAGGGAATGTTAATCCCCATCTCCTTAGTTCTTTTCTTTCATAAAATCATATGAGCTCGAACTGCATCCAGAGTTCACTGGACAGGAAGAGCAGCTTGTACAGCCCTTCCCTCTTTTCTTATCCCGATACAGCTTTAAGAATGCGAGAAAGATGATCCCTGCGACTGTGACTGCTATGATTATATTTGCGACCATACTGAACTCCTATGCCTTTACCCTGATTTTTTGAGCTGAAACGATATGTCCTTTCGGCTTTCTGATCAAATAGATGATGAAAGCTATGAAGACAGAAACTGCGAGGAGACCACCGATGAACCCCAGACCGAGGGAGCCTGTGGTGATGAACGTTCCGATCTGGTAGATAAGGAACGAAAGCACATACCCGGTTCCCAGCTGGTATCCTATGGCACCGAAGAGCCACTTCTTTGAATCCAGTTCAGCATTCATCGCACCGATGGCTGCGAAACAAGGGGGAGTGAAAAGGTTGAATACCAGGTAACTGAGGGCTGCTACCGCACCGATACCGAAGACACCGATCACCTGAGATCCGTCTGAGACCAGTGCAAGCTCATCCACCGAGATAAAATTGGTCACTGCAAAGGTGACGGCAAGCGTACCCACAACATTCTCTTTTGCAATAAACCCTGTGATTGCCGCCGCCGCAAACTGCCAGAGGCCGAAACCCAAGGGAATGAAGAGAAGAGCTACAGGAGAGGCGATTGTTGCAAGGATACTCGTCTCCTGTGCACTTTCAAGGACTACGGAAAAATCCCAGGTGAAAGTCTGAAGAATTTGAACTACAGCATTACAAATCAGAATGATGGTTCCAGCTTTCATGATGAAGGCCTTTCCTCGATGAAGCATACTCACAGTTGCACGTTTCAGAGAAGGGATCCGGTATTCAGGAAGTTCCATAATAAAATAAGTCTGACTGGTATCTCCTGTTATCTTCCTGATGATAAGTCCACTGAGAATGACAACTGCGATAGCAAGCAGATACATACTTGTCCCGACCCAGGACGCATCCTTGAAGAATATCCCGCTGAACAGCGCAATGATAGGCAGTTTTGCTCCACACGGCATAAACGGACTGAGCATTGCCGTTGTTCTTCGCTGGCGAAGGTTTCTGATTGTTCTTGTAGCCATGACACCAGGTATAGCACACCCGGTCGAGACGATCATGGGAATGATTGATTTCCCGCTGAGTCCGATCTTCTTGAAGAAACGGTCCATGACCACTGCAACCCGGGCCATGTAGCCCACATCTTCAAGAATCGCCAAAGTAAAGAAGAGCACCATGATAAGGGGGAGGAATCCGATTACGGCTCCGACACCTCCTATGACACCATCAAGCAGCAGCGAAGAGAGAACGGGCGAGACATCTTCCGGAAGAAGAGATTCTATAAATACGTAGAGCATATCAATCCAGCCGACGAAGATATCAGCAAGATAGGGGCCTACCCAGGACTGGGAAATAGAGAACACCAGGTAGATGACTCCGACGAAGATAGGAATTCCCAGCCATTTATGAGCAACAACGCGGTCAATGGCATCCTGAGCCGTCTGCTTGTGAGAGCTCACTGACCTCCGTTCGACACTTGAAACAATTTCATTCACTTTCTCATAGCGACGCACTTCAAGCTGCTTTGCTTCTTCACGTGAATGAGCATCACTCACATGGAGTGTTAATGCAGCTTTCTGTTTCTTTCCCTGCACCTCTCTCACGGTATCAACAAGGGAAGTCAGGCTTCGCCCTACCCCTCCGCTGGTCGCCACAGTCTCAATAACGGGACAGGAAAGCCGCTCGCTCAGCAGAGCTGTGTCAAGGACGATTCCTCTCGCTGATATGAGATCCGCCTTATTCAGGGCAACCACTACTGGTATACCAAGTTCCATTAACTGAGTGGAAAAAAAGAGTGACCGGGAGAGATTCGTCGCATCGACAACATTAATTATCACATCAGGTTTCTCTTTCTGCACAAACTCCTGCGTGATCGATTCTTCCTCGGTGTAAGGTGACATCGAATAGGCACCCGGAAGATCAACTATAGTCATCATCTCATTCTTCTCGCAGAGGGCCTTTCTCACTCTTCCCTCTTTCCTCTCAACCGTAACACCCGGCCAGTTACCCACATGTTCGATCTTTCCGCTAAGTGCATTGAACAACGTAGTCTTCCCGCTGTTCGGGTTTCCTGCTATTGCTATTTTCATCCTATATCTCCTATCGATCAGCTATACGCAGATTGCCAGAGCGAGATTCGTATCGATACTATATCTGGAATCCTTGACGGTAATGATCATGTTCTGTTTCAGATGGCTGATTATTGTAACCGGTTCTCCGGGATAACATCCCAGAGTGAACAGGAACTCTTCCATACCACTCTCTTTCGCATCAATACCCGAAACGGTGTAGGTTGAATGTACTTGACCTTCAGATAGTCTCATATACGTCACCTCTCCTCTCACAAAAGATATTTATTATTAACCCATATTAACCTTTCATGTCAAGAGAAAAGGTCATTTTTAGCAGAAACAACGCAATGCTATTAATTCGGATACATCTTTTGAATAATAGAGCTCAGAACCGAAGCGTGAGCATAATCACATACAGACCCTGTGATACACTCACCTATCGAACCCGCCCAAAGTCAGGGATATAAAAAAAACCTTCTCCCTTGCAGAACATACTGATTCAGGAAAAGGTCTGTGATGTTAAGGACTTGAGTTCTTATCGGAGTGCTTTTGCTGCTATCTCCGCCGCCTTGATCAGGGGGAAGCCCGCAGGGGACGCTGTAAGGAGCGGCTGAGTACCGATCTGGGTGATCAGAAGGTCATGCACAGTCATATGGTTCTGGATAGCAATACCGATTGCATTGATCAGCTGACCGATACATTTGCCTCCCATCACTTCCCCGCCGAGAATAACTCCGGACCTCTGGGAGATGATCAGTTTCACAGTCTCCTGGTGAGCGTCTTCAATTTTGCCAGGGTGACGGTTTACTCCGGTAAATGTTCCTGTGACAATCTTGAAACCCTCTTTCTGAGCATTCTTTTCTATCAGTCCTGCAACTCCGTAGGCTGTATCACCGATACAGGTGGAGTAGATTCCGACTGTCCCCCTGAACACGGTATAGGTATTGAGTTCAAAGAGGTTGAGAGCCGCGATGCGGGCTTCGGTACAGGCGGTGGAAGCGAGCATGATCTTACTGAGACGTCCGGTAGCGAAGTCAAGTTTGCTTGCGCAATCGCCTGCGGCATAGATATCGGCCATGGAGGTTCTTCTGTACTGGTCAGCTTTTATGAATCCAAAGTCGTTGATTCCGAGTCCCATCTTCTGTGCAAGTTCAATGTTCGGCTTATATCCGAGTGAGAGGATAACGGCATCAGCGGAAAGGCTCTCGCCGTTATTGAAGGAGACAGATTCTACCTTTCCCGTACCGTTGATGCTCGTGATCCCAAGATCAGATTTCACAACGACTCCCCTGCTTTCAAGTAGCGCCTGTGCCGCACCTGCGAATTCATCATCAAAGGTTGCACCGAGGATATAGGGGAGAATCTCTACAAGAGTGACGTCCTTGCCTGCTTTTTTAAGTTCGTCAGAGGTTTCGACGCCGATGAACCCGGCTCCTACTACAACAACTTTCTGCAGGCCTTCCAGTCTCTTCTGCAATCCGTCCAGGTAATTCTTGTCTTTCGGGATCGTGAAGACGTTTTCAAGGTCTGTTCCTTTGAGCCAGCCTGGAATAACAGGTTCTGAACCTGTTCCGAGAATGAGCTTGTCAAATGTGACGGTTTCCCCTTTCGCGGTCGTACATGATTTTTTCTCACCGTCGATATCGGTCACTTCATCCACGATGATTTCAACTCCGAGCTTGATAAGCCCGGCATCGGGGAGGACATTGTTGTCACTGCTCTGTGTCGTTCCGTAGATATAGGGAATACCGCAGGGGATCATCACGATCTCCTCTTTCCTGATCACTGTAACGCTCTTATCCGGGTTGTCGGACTTTGCTGTCATTGCTGCGACGAGGCCTGTGGCGCTCCCTCCGATGACCAATACATCAGTGTGTTTCATGTGTTCATCCTTATTCATATTAGTAGATATTATTGTTATCAGAATAAAGGCTGAATATGCATGAGTCAAACATATTTTGATATTTCTATAACGAAATAGGCATAAGCTCTCATGGAACTTCTTTCCCGGAATGATCAGATAACCCGGGCACATGAAAAAAGGCCCCGACAAAGGGCCTTTTTCAGATCATGTGTGTTCACACTATGTTGTGGAAAGCGTCAGTGTAACAGTATCTGTGTAGTTCTCACTTGCAGGAGCGCCAGCTTCAATATCAGCAACACCATTAGAAGTAAGACGGAAGTATACATTATGGGTTAATTCAAAGTTACCTGTGTCATTATCAAAGGCAGTGGTACCTCCATTAGCCTTCGACTCAATTGCACCTTCGGTACCATCGTTTACAAGCAGCTCATATTCAATCTCAGTATCTACTGCGACACTGTACAATACACCATAATCATACGTGACTTCATAGCCCACTACACTACCGGCATTCTCCACTCCGAACGTCCAGCTACCGATAAGATACCCATTACCACCCGGCTGAACCAGAGCCTCGGTCATGAGATTGACCTTGACTGTATTATCCTGTTCGGCTAAGAAGGACACAGGACTTGGTGCGATCTTTCCATACACCGTTAATGTATCATTTGCTAGGTCCTCTGCTGCGATACAAGCAACTGAAGCAAAAAGAACTACTATGACTAAGAGAGTCTTCTTCATATACTCTACCCTCCTTATCGGATAACTATATCTATAAGATATACCCACCTAGTACTTATGTCAATATAAAATATATTATATTTAGAATAATTCCTATTTATTATTCATATTCCTTTTATTTATTTATATTATAATATTTTATAATTTTCCACTAACAACAACACATATGTCATCTCAAGCTATTCCTGCATTTTTTTATCTATATTTTTAAAAATATATCAATTGGATTCTCCATGTCATACCTCTTGTTATGACAAATGATGGACAGAACAACCGCACATTTCCTTGAGAGTGGTGCACAAGTGATCAAGGTGTTCCAATGAAATTCGACCGATGTGTTCGACCAGTTGAGGAGAGGTAAGCGGTACGTGACAGTGCATTCCTGTCAATTCCGCTCAGGCCTCATACAATCTTAGAGAGGAATTCACTGGAGGACATAGGCAATTCCCTCATGAGCGTATTCGGAGTAACACATCATGTACTGAGGTACAGCCGTTGATGCAAACTTTCCGGAATATTCTGGATTCCTTATATCTAAGCAGATTCCAGGCATGGAGGGAAGAGAGAAGTCTAATCAATCACTTTCTGGCTTCTTATCCTTTTCTTCTTCTCTTTCTTTCGTGTCGCATAATCCTGCTTGTTCTTTCCTCTCAGAAATCGTTTCTTGTCACTGAGAATGAAGGTGCTGGCAAGAGCGGCAAAGAGAGAGACTCCAAGGACGATGTACATCATTGAAGGAAGGCTCTGGAACGGGAGAGCTATATTCATCCCGTAATACCCCACAAGGAAGGTGGGAAACATGAAGGCGATTGAAATGACGGTCAGACGACGCATGATAAAGCTGAGGTTGTTGCTGATAACCGAGGCGAAGGCGTCCATCGTCCCTGTCAGAATTGATGAATAGATATTGGCCATCTCAATGGCCTGCTTGTTGTCGATGATGACATCCTCGAGAAATTCCTTCTCGTCTTCATCGAGATTCCGGAAGTACGGCGACTTCTGAAGCTTTTCAAGAAGAATTTCATTGGTTGCAAGGGAGGTGGTGAAGTAGACCAGCGATTTCTGGATCGAAAGGAGCTGGATAAGCTCATCGTTCCTTACCGAACGGTGGAGTTCCTCTTCCACAAGGTTCTTCTGCCTGTTCAGGTACTTCAGAAGCCTGATGTAGACAAGGGCGGCACGCCCCATGATGGAGATGACAAACCCCTCCATCGTATCCACCGGATAATGACGGAATCTGTTACGGGCGAAGTCTTCAAGAATGACTGAATCGCTCTGGCAGATGGTGATGATCGTATTCTCCATCATCACTATTCCCAGAGGGACACAGTACTGATTGATTCCATGGGCATCATCGCTGAAGGCGGGAATACGGACGATCAGGGCGACATAGTCATCCTCTTTCTCGATACGTGCCTGCTCATCCATGTCCATAATGTCAGCAAGAAGTTCCGATTCGATGGGATAATCTTCCTGAAGCTGTGTGATATCGTCACGGGACACTTCCCGTGCATCGACCCATGTGTAGTTCATTTCGCTGCCGTACGGTCCGGCAGGACTTTTTCCGATTGTGTTTCTGATTGTGATCATGGTTCCTCCTGGTCTCTCCCGAAGGACCGTTCATCTCTAACTGGTGTATGATAAATGGTCAGGAGAGTCTGTGTCTGAAATGGGTGCCTGATAGCGTCTACTACCACCATCGTCTGTGCTAGACATCTGGTTCCTCCTGACGAATAAGATTATAGGGTGACGAAAACCCTTTGTGTATAGTATCATATCGCTACAGTGATAAAAAGAGGTTTCACACTATTTTCACATATGAAGAGGGAGAAATGCTATGTTAGAGAGGAATGAGGCACTTGCACTGCTGAAAAAATACAATAAGGCGGAGAATCTTATCAATCATGCACTCAGTGTAGAGGCGGTGATGAGACGTTTTGCAGATCACTTCGGAGAAGACGAGGAGTACTGGGGACTGATCGGTCTCCTGCACGATATAGACTATGAAATGTACCCCGATCAGCACTGTCAGAAGGCACCCGAACTCCTTAAAGACGGGGGTGTGGACGAGAAGATGATACGTGCAATAGTTTCCCACGGCTGGGGTATCTGCGCTGATGTGGAGCCGATCGAGAATGTCGAGAAAGTACTCTACACGATCGATGAACTCACCGGACTTATCACAGCCACAGCCCTGATGCGTCCGTCGAAATCGCTTCATGACCTCACGGTCAAGTCGGTTAACAAGAAGTGGAAAACCAAGGGATTCAGCGCAGGGGTGGACCGGGATCTGATTCAGAAGGGATGTGATATGCTCGGCATAGAAAGAAACGAGGTGATTCAGCTCTCTATTGAGGGGATGAGAACAGTTGCGAAGGAAATCGGTCTGGAAGGGGCAGTAACTGGCTGATACAGGTCTCTATACCTTCACGTGACTCTTTTCTGTGATGTGACAACATCACTTGACCTCTCTGCTCTATCGTGAGTATTGTTTCTTCGATCTCAAGGATAACACTATGCAAAACTCGACACAGAAACGCAATTATACCGGATTCCTCATTCATGCTCTCTTTTTAGCACTCACGATGAATTTCATTGACGTGAATACCGTCGTGCCATCGATGATCGGATCACTCGGAGGGAGTGCCTTCCACCTGGGACTGCTCTCGGCAATCATGGTGGGAGGAACCTCCTTCATGCAGCTGATCTTCGCAGGATTCATAGCCCATCTGCCGAAGAAGAAACCTGCACTGCTCGTGGGAATCTACCTGAGAGTGACAGCCCTCATGGTTCTCGGTTTCTTCCTCCTCAATCTAGGCACCGAAGCAGTGTGGAAGATCTGGGCAGTCATTCTCCTGATGACGATGTTCTCGTTCAGCGGATCATTTGCGAACATTAGCTATACAGATCTGATGGGAAGATCGATCGCAGCGGAGAGACGAAAGGCTCTGTTGATGAAGAAGGAGCTGATCAGCAGCATAGGCATTATCGTCTCCTCTATTCTCGTGAAACTGATCCTTTCCTACTACTCCTACCCCGTGAACTATTCCTACCTGTTCATTATCGGCTCTTCACTCCTCCTGGCAGGAACGATCGGGTTCTGGATGATTAAGGAACCTGTTGCAGCGGCGACAGTTCAGCTGAAAAGGAAGAGTTCACTTTCGATGTTCATCTCTGCACTGAAAGAGGACAGAAATCTTAGATTCTACCTGCTGTGGATCAACCTGAGCGGTGTCATCCTCTCGACGATACCCTTCCTCATCATGTACGGAGGAACTCAGTTCGAAGTTACCGGATCAACGGCAGGAACATTCCTTCTCTTCCAGATGGCGGGAGGGCTGGCAACCACGACACTGCTTAACCTCTTCTACAAAAAAGAGCACTACCGCCCTCTTCTCTATCTTTTCATCGTAGTTGCGGCATCGACTCCCCTTCTCGCTCTCCTGCTGGGCAGCTCTTCCGCTACCTACATGTTCCTCTTCCTCTTTACCGGAGCGAGTGTGCAGCTCTACAAAATCTTACAGCCTGGAATACTGCTTGAGATATCGACAGATGAGAACCGTTCTGTCTATGCCGGACTCTCCGGTGCAGGATCGATCATGAATATCGTATTCCCCATAGCGTCAGGTGCAGTGGCAGCAATCATAGGGTTCGAGGGTGTCTTCATTCTCACCTCTCTGTATATCCTCAGCGGTTTCATTGCAGCACGAAAGATCATCTGCTCCCGTTTCACGTTATAATCCTAACGATCCTCAGCAGTGCTTCACTCCCCTCTTTCATAGGAAAGAGGGCATAATCATGATTCATCCCCTTCTTCTCGACGTAATGAACACAAAAACCCTCCTTCTTCATCCTCATGGCGAATGCCCGTACATCGGCTAGGAAGATCTCGTGTGTTCCGACAAAGAGGGTGAGCTCTATGCCTTTCTCTATCGTTACATCCTTCGGTGATACATGAGGATCATCCCATGCAAGATATCCTTTATAGAGGGCGCCGATCGCCCTGAGATATTCCCTGCTGAGAAGGGGGTCCTGGTCTTCCAGTTCAACGATCTCGGGATTCATCAGGTGGAGGTCAAGCCAGGGGGAGATGAGAATCAGCTGCACGGGCTTGAGGTTCATCAGTGAGGTGATAGCCAGAGCAAGTCCTCCGCCGGCGCTGTCGCCGGCTATGATCATCTGTTCATGCTCCCGTCCCATGATATCCTTCATTACTTTTTCCATCCGAGGGAAAAGATCTGTTGCCGTGTAGGTTGGTGTTTTCGGGTAGACCGGCATATACACAGTGAGGGGAATGTGTTTAAGCATGGAATCGATGAAATGGAAATGGAGGGGAGAGGGATCATCGACATAGGCTCCGCCATGAAAGTAGATCATGAACTTTTCGGCTTCTCCCGATTTCGGGCTGAAGATGACTGTCGGCATTCCTTCTATCATCTCAAGGGTCATGGTCGAATGAAGCATCAGCAGGCGTGGAAGCGCATAGGGTTTCGCCTGATACGCTCTCTTCCCTTCAAGGAACGATTCCAGGTTCTCCTTCGGGTTGATCACCCCCAGTTTCTGGTTGGCGTAGAAGAGGGACTCGTACAGTTTGGAGAGGAAGCTCTGCTGGACAGGTGTGTCGCTTGTTCTATCCATACTTCCATTGTACATAAGAAAAGGGGTTTGCCAAGAGAGAAGAGTGTGAGTATCCTTATCAGTATGAACTCTGTCCTTTTCGGCACATCTTCCTTCATCTACCCTTCCTGGGAACATCTGGTCTACTCCTCCGCTGCCCCTGAACACCCCTTGAGCGAGTATGCGAAACAGTTTCCCATGGTGGAAATCGATCGCTGGTTCTGGTCGCTTGGAAAGGAGAGCGCAGGACTGCCGGAGGAGAAAACCGTCAGAGAGTACGATGAATCGACCCCAGATGAATTCAGGTTCATTATAAAATGTCCCAATGCCCTCACCCTCCCCTTCAATCCTATAACGGGAGAGAAGAACAGGTTCTTTTTATCGAGGGAGCTGATGAGCGAATACCTTGCAACACTGGAAAGGCTTAAAGGGAAAATAGGACTTCACATGCTGCAGTTCGGGTATCTCAACACGACAATGTTCACTTCCGTGAAGGAGTTTTTGAAAACAGTCACCTCATTTACTGATCAGATCCCCTTGGAGGTGCCCATCGGTATTGAGATACGTAACCCCCGCTATCTTTCCTACTCCTATTTCTCCACCCTCCGTGATCATAATATCTCACCGGTCCTGCTTAGCGGTTACTGGATGGATGATATTGTCGATACCATCAATCGGTATGAAGAGGCCTTCCCTCCGGTGATGGCTATCAGGCTGCACGGGGAGAACAGGCAAGATATCGAAGAGGCGACAGGAAATACCTGGAACAGGATCGTGTTCGACCGTTCACGTGATATCACAAGAATAGGAGCGGCAATAGAGCGCCTCTCGAATGAGAGGCAGATCTATGTTGCCGTGAATAATCATTTCGAGGGTTCAGCTCCGCTGACCATCCTCCGTCTCCAGAAAGCTATGGGAGAAGACGTCTGGTAGGTTTCGTCAGAAGCGGACAGTGGGTGAACGCTTCAGCCACTCTGACCCCGCACTGCCATCCGCGGTAGCCGCCGAGCACTTCAATGAAGTGGAATAAGTCTCTCGCTTTCTCATCTGCCATGAAATTGAGCTGACTTGCATGTTCGCCGAGAGCCTTGATCTTGTTTTCAAAGGAAGATGAGATATCGACATAGATATCGGGTCTCATCTCCCTTCCTTCAACACTTTCCATGTAGTAGATAGACGGCATGACAGAAAGAGGGGGTGAGTCACACTCATAGTGTGCGAGGCAGGAGAGAACGGCACTCTTGAGGACAAGACGATTGGCCTGCCCGTGGTCTGGATGCATATCATCTTCCCCGTGCGTTATGATCACCTCGGGACGGATCGATCTTATCAGTTCTGTGAGTTTCTTCACCTGTTCATCATTGTCCGCACTGAGGGTCGTATCATCGAAAAGAAGACATGTATAATGGGCTCCGATAACGTTACTCGCCTTCGCCGCCTCTATGAGGCGGACTCGTTCCAGTTCCTTCCTGGGAATCGTTGTACTTCCCATATTCCCATTGGAGATGGAACAGACGATTACCTGATCTCCCCGCTTCACGCAGGTATCGAGGGTGCCGAATGCTCCGATTTCCACATCATCAGGGTGGGCACCGACTGCAAGTATCTTAATCCCCATTCTGTGCTCCCCAGCGTGAATTGAGGTCCTCAATGGTCTCGGTGAGACGATCCATTGCACGTGAGAGGCGCAGCGCGTCCTTCGTGTGTTCTTCGGTCATGATGGAGTCGGCATGGCTCTTCATCCTCTCAAGGAGGTGAGCAGTACCCTCAAAGGCGACTTCGAGTTCTGCAATGGAAGAGCGCAGTTCCTGCTTCGTCTGCAGCCAGATACTCATCTCCTCTGCCTGAGGGAAATCCTCTCCAAGAAGGTCAAAGCTCTCACCCACTGAGGGGGGCCAGGCAGGAAGGTTGAGGGAATGACAGAGGAGACCGGCAAAGTGACGGCTCACCCTCTCGTCTCCGTGAACGACGAAGACCTGCTTGAGCTGAGGGGAGAAGTTGCTGACCCACCGGATCAGCCCTCCCCTGTCGGCATGGCCGCTCATTCCCATCAGGCGGGTGATCTCTGCTTTCACTTCAATATTCTCACCGAAGATCTTTACCTTCTTCGCACCGTCGAGAATGCTTCTTCCGAGTGTTCCCTTCGCCTGATAGCCGCTGAAGATCACAGTATTCTTCGGTGACCAGATATTGTGTTTGAGGTGGTGTTTTATCCTGCCTGCTTCACACATACCGCTTGCGCTGATAATCACGGCACTTTCATTCAGCTCATTGATCTTTTTTGACTCATCACTTGTAAGGCTCATCTTCAAGGAAGGGAATCTGAGAGGATTCTCTCCGCTTTCGATAATTTCCATAGCCTCTTCATCAAAGTAGCCTTCGATATTCCGGTTGAAGATCCTGGTTGCCTCGATCGCGAGCGGTGAGTCAAGGAAGACAGGGATATTGGGAATGTCAGGGAGGAGGTCATGATCAAGGATGTGTCTGATAAGGTAGAGGATCTCCTGTGTACGTCCCACTGCGAAGGCGGGGATGATCACATTGCCGCCCCTTTTGAAGGTGCGCCCTATCATATCGGCAAGCTGGTGGGCTCTGTCGACGGTATTCTCCCGCTGGGTCGGGTGATCGGGAATCGGATGCTGCCGGTCACCGTAGGTCGATTCCATCACGACGAAATCGGCATCATCAAGGAAGACGGGGTTGTTGATGATCGGCTGGTCGGTATTCCCGATATCACCGGAGAAGACGATCGTCTTGGACTCATCCCCCTCTTTCATCTTGATTCGTATCGAGGAGGAACCGAGGATATGACCGGCATCGGTGAAGGTGACCTGGATGGAATCAGTCAGATTGAACTCTTCACCGTACTCGTGGGGAATGAAGTACTCCATCGCCCTCTGTGCATCCTCAACGGTGTAGATCGGTTCGATTTCCCTTTTACCGTCACGACGTCTCTTCCTGTTGTCCCATTCAGCCTCCATCTCCTGGATATGGCCCGAATCGACGAGCATGATGGAACAGAGATCCTCAGAGGCACTCGTAGAGTGGATCGAACCGTGAAAACCTTCTTTCACCGCCATCGGGATTCTCCCCGAGTGATCGATATGGGCATGGGTAAGAAGGATAAAATCGATTAATTCGGGATTGAACTGAAAGTCAGTCCCGAGCTTCTTCTCATCTGCTCCCTGCGGGAGACCGCAGTCGACGAGAATCCGGGTTCCTGCACACTCGATGAGGGTGCAGCTGCCGGTAACAGTTTGTGCAGCACCATAAAATGTAATGTTCATACGATAAGAATACTTCCCTACCGCTTTATTGTCCATAAAAAGTATTTTATAATCCATTCTTAATGGAGGGCTGATAATGGATGTGCACAAGGAAAAGATCGTGCGGCTGCACGTGAAGAAGGCTATGGCGAACCTGGAGAAGAATAACTACGGAGTTTCGTACGTTCCAGACAGGGAGGGAGTGGTCTCCCTTCTCTCGTCTCTGATTCCCGAGGGAAGTGTGATAGGCTCAGGCGGTTCAGTGACCTTGAACGAAACAGGAGTGATCGAACTGGTCAAGAATGGGAACTATACCTATCTCGACCGGTACGAGGCAGGCATTTCACGAGAAGAGTCTATGGCAAGAACGAGAAAGCATGTGGATGCAGATATCTACCTGAGCAGCGCGAACGCTGTCACAGAGCACGGGGAACTCTACTGTGTGGATGGATCGAACAACCGTCTTGCAGCTCTCCTGTTCGGACCGAAGAAGGTCTATGTTGTTGTGGGAGTGAACAAGCTCGTGAGAAACTTGAGAGAAGCCGCTCTCAGGGTGAAACAGGTTGCCGCTCCGGCGAATGCGGTGAGGCTTTCCAAGGATACCCATTGCTCACTCAAGGGCGCCTGCATGGCTCCCGATTTCAGTGATGACAATCTGATGGTCACTCCCCCAGGAGCATGCCCTGAGGGGATATGTTCCTCATACCTTGTTCTCGGCCACCAGAAATTTGCTCAGAGAATTCACGTGATCATCGTAGGTGAGGAACTCGGGTATTAGAGTCCTCACCCACCCGGCCCTAGTCGGTAAAGAGTTCGTACAGTTCCTCAGGGGTCTTCACACCCTTGAGGATTCTTTTAAAAGAAGAACTGCTTGTTGTGCGGGCGATGGCTGAGAGAATCTCAATGTGGGCGCTCGCATGATCGCTCGGAGCAAGGACAAGGAAGAAGTAGGAACAGTCCTCTCCATCCTGAGCATCGAACGGTACGGGATCACCTGAAATACCGACAACAACGTACACTTCGCTCACCGCATCGCTTTTCGCATGGGGAATCGCAATTCCGTCGACCAGTCCCGTTGAACCCAGCTGTTCCCTGTCAAGAACGGCCTTCAGGATCTCATCCCCGTTGGTCAGCTGCCTCCGTTTCACAAGGAGATCCACAAGTTCTTCAATGATCTCTTTCTTACTCGTGCCGGTAAGCGGCACTTTCACCAGATCCATATGCAATACATCACCTAGATTCATACATCTCCTCCCCGCCTGCATCTTCGAGAGATTCGTACATATCCCACACATCGTCATTGTCCTTGACAACGAAGACGGGAAGGGTGGCACTTCTCATCATCCGGTCGGTATCGCTGAGCAGCTCATCACGTCGTGAATGAATCTCGCTCAGTCCGCCCAGGATCAGGATATCAATTTCGTTATCGGCTATGCAAGCCTTCACTTCCTTGGTAACCTCACCTTCACCCCGTATGCATGTGACATCCAAGCCTTTTTTCTTTCCAAGCTTCTTCACATGGTTCAAATGGCGCTGAGCATCTCCCTCAATGTCTCTCTGGTACTCCTGCTGCTCAATATCGAGAAAAATATGTGCCTTCACCAGATCCTGAAGGGCCTTCGTATTCACCACGTAGATCGCAGTGAGAGAGGCATTCAACTGCCTGGCCAGAACGATGGACGCCATTGCCGCACTCATTGAGTCTTCCGACCCGTCAAGATATACCAGCAGTTTTCTGAACATCTGTCCCATCATTTCCCTCCTTTCCTAACTCTTCGATGCATCAAGCCGTTGTTTCACCTGCTTGAGTATCATGAATGATTCACGTTCAGCCTCTTCAATTCTCTGTTTCGTGAATCTGAGGTCCTCTTCAAGCCCCGGAATCACTATCTTTTCCAGGGCATTTACTTTTCTAATCGTTTTTTTCACTTCCCTTGCGAGTCTCATAATGGAGACCTTCAGCTCGGCAAGGCGCCCCATGAGTTTGAGAGTTTCCCTGAACTTTTCCAGAGAATCCTCGACATTGAGGGTGGTCCCTTCCGGGGAGAAATAGGGGCCCTTGTCGATGAAGGAAGTCTCGACCCTCGGCAGGTGGACTCCCATGACCTTCCTCTCCCTGATATTCATCGAACTCTCGGTCGTTACTGAGGGGAAGACATTGTTCACTTTCAGCCGTCCCATCTGAAGCACCGTCTGCTGCAGTGAGGAATGGGATTCAGAGAGGGCGGCATCGACCCTGTTCTGGTACTCTACCGCCTGGTCTACAAGGGTGAGCAGCTCGACAACGAGGATGGAACGTTTCTGATCGAGCAGCTCGTACCCGAGCTGTGCAAACGAGAGTTCATCCTTCAGTCTCAGCAGGTTGCTCCTGGTCGGAGCGATCATATTCGCCATCTCTACCCCTTGTAATAGGTCTCCAGTTCTTCTTCACTGACTCTGCTCAACTCCTCGGGTGGAAGGTTTTCGAGGGCCTTCCAGCCCCTGTCCAGGGTCTCTTCTATATCGCGGTTCTCGTTGTCGGCCTGGTTGACGAAATTTTTCTCGAAGGCTGTTCCGAATTCGAGGTATTGGTGGTCAAGAGTTGTCAGTTCCTCTTCCCCGATGACTGATGCCAGGTTCCGTACATCCTTCACATGTGAGTAGGAGGCGAAGAGCTGGTTGGCGAGGTGGGGGTGGTCTGCCCTGGTCATCCCCTCTCCGATACCATCCTTCATCAGTCTCGATAGACTTGGAAGGCCGTTGACGGGAGGATAGACGCCCTGAGAGTGCATTTCACGTTCAAAGACGATCTGTCCCTCTGTGATGTAACCGGTGAGGTCGGGGATCGGATGGGAGATGTCGTCATTGGGCATGGTGAGGATGGGAAGCTGTGTAATAGAGCCGCTTCGCCCAAGTATTTTTCCGCTTCTCTCATAGAGTTCGGAGAGGTTGCTGTACAGATACCCCGGGTACCCCTTTCTCGAGGGAATTTCACCGCGCAGTGTACTGATCTCTCGTAAGGACTCACAGTAGTTTGTCATGTCGGTCATGATGACCAGCACCTGATACCCTTTGTTGAAGGCAAGGTGCTCAGCTAAGGTGAGAGCTGAACGGGGAGTGATCGTTCGTTCGATCGACGGATCGTCAGCCAGAGAGAGAAAGAAGGCGACAGAGGAAAGAACTCCGCTGTTGGTGAACGAATCGATGAAATAGCGTGCGACATCGTATTTAACGCCCATGGCTGCAAAGACAATCACCGTCTCTTTCTCTCTTCCGGGGACCTTCGCCTGGTTTGCGATCTGAGCCGCAAGGCGGTTGTGTGGAAGGCCGTTTCCGCTGAATATGGGGAGTTTCTGTCCCTGAATGAGTGTCGTCAGTCCGTCGAGCACACTCACTCCGGTCTGGATGAAGTCCTGAGGATATTCCCGGCTGGTCGGGTTGATCGGAAGACCGTTGATACTCATGATCTCCTCCCCCTTCGGGAGGGGGGCATCATCAATCGGGCGTCCGAGCCCGTTCATGACTCGTCCGAGCATACCGGTGGAGACCGGGAGGGTGAACGACTCACCCATGAACTTCACCTTGGTGGAGGGGAGAGTCAGTCCGTCGGTTCCTTCGAACAACTGCACAACCACAACCTCATCGGAGGTGTCGAGGACCTGTCCGAGACGGGTGTTGCCAGACTTATCGTGAACTTCCACGAGCTCTCCATAGCCGACGGGATGAGTATTGTGGACGTACACGAGAGGTCCCTCGATCTTATTCACCCCGATATATTCTCTCCCTTTCAGGAGATCCTGTTCAAGCTCGTTCATTTCTTCCTTACGTTTCATACATCTCTCCAAGGCGGTGAATCTGACGCTCAAGTCTCACAGTCAGGCGGTCGAGTTCATCTACATTGCCCTCGTGTATATTGAAGCGCATGCGTGATATCTCCTGCACAACCTTCATCTTCTTCACCCTCACTAAAGGGAGTCCGCTGCTGATCGCCGCGGAACCGAGTTCCCAGTAGGTAAGAATCACATGAAGCATACCGAGCTGTTTCTCGATATTGCTGTACCTGTCATTCTCATCAAAGGCATTCTGCTGTAAAAAGGCGTTCTTGAAGAGCGTACACACTTCGAGAATAAAATTCTGGGAATCGGGAAGTGCATCGGGACCGACCAGTTTCACAATCTGTTCCAGTCGCACCTCACGGTGCAGCAGGTCCATGATCTGCTGCCGCTGCTCTTTCCAGTGACCTTCGCCCTTGGCCTCCCACCAGTCAGCCACATCCTCCACATACTCACTGTACGAATCGAGCCAGCTGATCGCCGGGTAATGGCGTGCAGAGGCAAGGGATTTATCGAGCCCCCAGAAACAGCGGACGAAACGTTTGGTGTGCTGGGTGACAGGCTCCGAGAAATCTCCTCCGGGAGGGGATACCGCTCCGATAATAGAGACAGAACCCTCTTCCTTGCTGAGAGCCTCTACCCTTCCGGCCCTTTCGTAGAATTCTGCGATACGGGTGGGAAGGTAGGCAGGGAAACCCTCTTCAGCGGGCATCTCCTCCATTCTTCCGCTCAGCTCTCTGAGCGCTTCAGCCCATCGGCTTGTCGAGTCAGCCATCAGTGCTACGTGGTAGCCCTGATCGCGGTAGTACTCTGCCATTGTGATTCCCGTGTAGATACTTGCTTCACGGGCACTTACCGGCATGTTCGAGGTATTCGCGATGAGGATCGTTCTCTCCATGAGGGACTTGCCCGTATGGGGGTCGATCAGCTTGGGAAATTCGCGAAGTACATCGGTCATCTCGTTCCCTCTCTCACCGCATCCGATGTAGACGATGATATCGGCATCACAGTGGCGTGCCACTGCGTGCTGCGTCATCGTCTTTCCCGTCCCGAACCCTCCGGGTATCGCGACAGTACCGCCTTTTGCTAAGGGGAAGAGCATATCGATGACTCTCTGTCCCGTGATAAGAGGAACCGAGAGGGGTTTTCTCTGCTTTACCGGACGTGGTTTTCTGATCGCCCACCGGGCGACCATGGTAAGGGAGTGGGTTTCACCTGTATCGTCTTTGAGAACACACACCTCGTCGCTCGGAAGGTACTCCCCCTCCTCCACGATCGAAAGAATAGTGAACGTATCTCCTTTCTCCTTCAGGGAGACAGGGATGAGGAGCTTGTGGGTGATATGGGAGGTTTCGGGGACATGAGCATAGATCTCACCGACAGATACACTCTCTCCCGCTTTCTTAAGCGGGGTGAATGTCCACTTCTTCTTCCTGTCCACCGGTTCGCTTGAGACGCCCTTTGCGATATAGTCCCCGCTCAGGCTCCGGAGTGCGGAGAGTGGGCGCTGAATACCGTCATAGATCGTTCCGATCAGGCCGGGACCGAGCTCAACACTGAGAGGCATGGAAGAACCGTAGACATTCTCCCCCGGCGTTACGCCGGTGGTGTCCTCATAGACCTGAACGACAGCCGTGTCACCGTCGAGTTTGACGATCTCACCGATGAGATGAAAGGAACCGATATAGACGAGTTCCATCATCATGGCATCTGTGAGACCTCCCACTGTTACGACCGGGCCGTTCACCCGTTTCACATATCCAATTATTTTCTGCTGCATAATGCACCTTCCAACAGGTTCTCAAAATCAGAGCGGGCCCGGCTCAGACGGGTCTTCACAAGATTGGTGTAGGCGATTCTGTTATCTGTCGAAGAGACAACGATCCCCTGGGAACTCAGGAACTGATCACTCAGGGAAAGCTTCACCCGTTTTGAAATAAGCTTTTCCACAACGTCAGAAGCTTTCTCAAGCGTCTGTTCAGTCACCGGATCACTCTTTCCTCTCGATACGACACATTCATCCTTATCAAGGGAGATCACACCCTCGGCAATCCAGAAGACAAGCGCATTCTTATACTCTTCGCTCTCTGTGATCTTCGCCATATGATCGAAGACCGAACTCTCTGCCGCACTACGAAGCTCCTTCATAACCGCCACTTCACTGTCACGGCTGATCTGGGTCTTCTGTGCATCGAGGAGGCGGCTGTTTTCAGCCTTCCTCTGATCGAGAAACTGCTTTTCCTGCCCTTGGGCTCTCAGGCTCTTGGCCTCATAGCTTTCCCTGAGCTTCTCCATCTCTCTCTTGTTTTCCGCTTCGACAGCTTTCGCCTCTTCACGGGCGCTTTCGAGGATACCGTCGAACAGCACAACAGATTCATTCATAGAGCAACTCCTATTGCCTCATTGACCAGCTTCCTCAGATCCCTGCTGGCAAAATCATGAGCCTTGTCAGGGATCTCAACAATGAGAGGAAAGGTCTCGCTGAAGATATAGCGGTCGACTTCCGTCCGTATCAGGTCAGCCGTACTCTGGGTGATGATGATGATTCCGTACTCCTTATGCTCAAGAGCATACGCAAGTGCGGCAGCAGCTTCTGAAGCTGTGACAGCCACACGACCGCTGGTCCCGACTAAAGAGAAGCCGAGAACGGTGTCTTCATCTCCGATAACAAAATAACGCATAATGTATCGTTATGCCTTACCCAGAATCAGCAGAGCTGTGATAAAGCCGAACACGACAAGTCCTTCAGCAAGGGCGATGAAAATCAGTGCCTGCGAGGCAAGCTCGGGTTTCTCGCTGATGGCGCCCATGGCTGCGGCACCGACATTCGCGATGGCAATTCCTGCTCCCAGTGCTCCGAGTCCGAAGGCAAGTGCCGCCGCAATGACAACCCAGCTGAGAGCCGAGGTTGCGGGGGCAGCTGCTTCAGCCGGCGTGGCCGCACTCAGTGGTGCGAAGATCGCAGAGGCGATCAGCATAGCCAGCACGAGTCCTGCAACAGAAATCTTCACTTTCAATTTAAAACTTTCCACATTCACGATAGTTTCCTCCCTATCACACTGTATGTTCTCTATGTCTCAGACCGTCTGAATTCGTCTTCAGATTGATCGGTCTATATTCCTTTCCGTCACCAACGAAGAACTTGGTGAAAAATTCATAGTAATTCAGCCTGAGCGACTGGATCGCCGCACTGAGTCCTTCAAGGCCAATGACAAGTATGTTACCTGCAACCAGGACCAGAACTGCTCCCACCGCATTGCCCGGGAGAGCTGAAAGCTCCCGGAAGGTGGCCATGAGAGCTACATGGGCGATTCCGAGCCCCGCTACTCGCATGAAGGAGAGGGTATTTGAAAGGAACCCTGTAAAGATCTCAAAGACCGTGAGGAGCCATTCGGTAATGGAATCGAAGAGGAAGGGACCCCCTTTCTTCTCTAAAAAGTGTTCCAGGGGAACACGGAAGTAGAGAAGGATGACAGAAACAAGTACGGAAACCGTAAGCCACGTTGCCGAAGGAAACTGCGTGTAACCGCTCTGGATGAAACCGTAGGAGAAGTAGATGCCGATCGCGAAGAGGAATGCACCGATGATCCCGTTCCTGTCAAAGACGAGATGAAGCCATTTCTTCCGTTTCACCAGATTGATCCAGTTGAGGATGATACCTACATAGATCACCACGATACCGAATTTCAGGGTCAGACCGAGGATTCTGTAGACATCCCAGAGGGTCTCCCCGTGGGCGTACACAGCCTCATGGTAATTGAACCAGAGAGGAGGGATGAGCTCAAAGCCGAAGAAGGAACCGAAAAGCAGTCCCGAGATAATCGAAGAGATGCCGAGGTAGATGAGAAGAGGGAGCAAAGAGGAGTCTCTGTTCCTCTTGGTCCCAATCAGACCGACAAGGAGAATAATGATGCCCTGCCCGGTATCGGCGAACATCAGACCGAACATCACCAGATAGGATATGGCGACAAATATGGTGGGGTTGATCGTACCGTACTGGGGTGTCGAATAGTTTTTCACCAGAGACTGGAAAGGCTTGAGAGGTTTCAGGTCATCAAGTGCGACAGGGATGGTGCTCCTATCGAACTGTTTCTCGTCAGTGTACTCTATCACGCAGGCGTTGTTCGTGACCTTCTTCAGTTCCTCTTCAAACGTGCCGCTCTTTTCAGAGGGGATCCACCCCGAAAATATCGTGGTGTTACGGGTGGAACTGAAATGGCCCGAGATATAGCCGAGGAGCTGATACACTCTCGCTTCGCGGTATATCGTCTCTATCTTTTCAACCTTCTCCCCTATTGTTTCCCTGATGTTCGCTATGATCTTCTGGTTTTCACTCTTCTTCTGTTCAATCAGACGGGAAGTTTCGGCCATGAGCAGTCTGTGAGCCTCTTCTGTCGTATGAGAGCCGACAGACTCGCTCCAGGAGAAGGCATCGAGAACGGGATTCACTCCCGGCCTCTCCCTCGAGAGGGTAAGGAGGAGGTGAACATCTGAAGTCTCACTCTTTAACAGCACATGGGAATGGGATGCCAGACGGGCCTCAAGGGATTCATACGATTCCTTCCCGATTCTCCCGATGTGGAGGTCGAGGTACTCATGTTTCGATGCCTTCAGGTACCCTGAAAGTTCACTGTACCGAGTTATATCGGTGGTTACCTTCTTCTGTTCATCCCTCAGGGAGGCCAGAGAACGGTTCAGCCTTTCCAGGAAATCAACAGCGGAATCGAGGTCAATGACTGATTCCCTGTCTATATCGCCCTGGGAAAGGATAGGGAGGGACCTCTCTATCTGGCGGTAGAGAGATTCCACCTGCTGAAGAAGGGATTCCACCTGCTCGATACGTCTGTCCCTCTCGGCATGGGTCAGGGAAGCAGAAGAGGAGGCTTCGATTTCGGTAAAGTCTACGAGACCGAGGCTGAGGAGTTTCTTCTTCACCTGCGCAGCATCCTCTTTCAGGACAACTGCTGTGAGCAGGGTCATTTTTACAGTGAATACATTCATTGTCTTCGCCCCCTGATTATATCACTTTCAAGTTCATACTGAATTCCATAGAGGAGCCTCTTCACAACGCTGTCCTGCTGCTCAGAGAGGAAGAAATAGCTGAGGATCGTTCCGATCGAGAACGGGTCACCCCTGAGAAGGCTCTGGTAATTCTTTTTCCGAATACTGAACAGGTAAGTCTCCACCATCAGCACCTGAGC